>NZ_CP022386.1:0-2377500 GCF_002302415.1 Capnocytophaga gingivalis
ATGAATACCGATGTACGGAATATTTGGGAAAATTGTTTGTCCTTTATAAAGGATAATGTAACAACAGATGTCTATGATGTTTGGTTCAAGCCCATAGAACCAGTAGAGCTAACATCAGATAACACCTTGGTCATAATGGTTCCAAGTATGTTCTTTATGGAATGGATTGAGGATCATTATATTAACCTAATATGGAGTGCCTTGACCAAAGAATTGGGAGCCCGCCCTAAGCTTATCTATAATATTAAGATGGAGAACAATCCTAATAAGACAGAGCAAGCTACAGAGCAACTTCCTAGTTCTAACCGTAAGGCAACGAGTATGGAGGTGTTGGGGTACAAACAAAAACCACAACAATCCTACAATCCTTATGTCGTACCAGGGCTTGTCGAAATAGAAGAGGTAAAGGTAGACTCTCAGCTGAATCCTAATAAGAACTTTGATACGTTCATTGAGGGAGAAAGCAATCGATTGGCACGCTCTGCTGGAAAGGCTATTACAGAGAGACCTGGAGGTACTTCCTTCAACCCTCTATTTATATTCGGTGGGGTAGGACTTGGAAAAACGCATTTAGCTCATGCAATAGGTAACGAAATACAAGAAAAACATCCTAAGAAAAGAATTTTATATATTGAAGCTGAGGATTTTACCAAACAATACTCAGTAGCCGCTAAAAACAATAATCGTACTGACTTTATTCATTTCTATCAGCAGATAGATGTGCTTATCATAGATAACGTACAGTTCTTTGCTTCTAAGCCGGGAACTCAGGATGTGTTCTTCCAGATATTCAATCATTTACATCAGAATGGAAAACAGCTCATTCTTACTTCTGACAAGGCACCTGTCGATATTCAGGACGTAGAACAGCGATTACTTTCTCGATTCAAGTGGGGGCTTTCTGCTGAATTGCAAGCTCCTGACTATCAGATGAGAAAACGTATTCTTCAGGCAATTCTCTATCGCGATGGAGTCGAGATGAGTGAGGAGATTGTTGATTATATCGCTCAGAATGTCAAGACAAATATCCGTGAATTGGAAGGGGTAAATACCTCTCTTATGGCAGAAGCACTCTTCAATAAAAAGGAAATTACACTGGATTTGGCTAAAAAAGCAGTCGATAAGATTGTTAAGAATATCAAAAAGGAAATCACTGTAGAATATATTCAGGAAATAGTATCGGAATACTTCCAACTCAGTATAGAAGAGTTACAATCAAAGACTAGAAAACGCCATGTCGTACAAGCGCGCCAGTTGGCTATGTTCTTTGCCAAGAAGTATACCAAGCTCTCTTTAGCCAATATAGGAAAGTCAATAGGGAAAAGAGACCATGCTACTGTATTGCATGCTTGTAAAACAGTAGATAACCTCAATGAAACAGATAAACAGTTCAGAAAATTCTTATCTGACCTTACTACAAAAATAAACAATCGGTAGTTTAGTTATCATAAAAAAGAGATTGCTCAGCAATCTCTTTTTTATGATAACCTACTTTGACTATAATTTCTATTTTCGAAGGAGATTCGGCTTAGGTGCTTTGTTATTTCTCAAGAATTTTCCGAAAGTTTATATCCTTTATGAGATACTATTATAGAAACTCTATTTATGATATATTATCTCGTTTATTTTTTCAGGATCATAATCTTCGAAAAGGATTTCTCCAAAGTCTTTTTGCGTTAGTTGAGCATTGAAAGGCTTTCTCTCATCCCACCAATTGGTGATTTTTCCAAATCGGTGTAGAACAATCTTATTTTTACTATATTTAAAAGTGATATACTTTTCAGCGGTATATTCATCAGGTACTTCAGTATCTAATTCAATGGTGAAAAAATTGTCTTTAAAAGCAATTCTTTTGAAGAAAAAACCTTCCATACTTGGATAGATTTTTTCATTGTGAAAGAATTTGTACTTATCACCTCCTTGATGAATTAACAAAATAACAGGGGCAACCAAAGTCTTATGGTCATCAGACTTTAAATCGTTGTTATTTTTAAAAACAAGAAAGATATCTTTATCACCATCTTGATTGAGGTCGTGTTGATACATTTTTTTCAGCGTAAAGAGCTTAGATTTTTGTATGCGATTGATGACCTCAGAAATATTTTTAAATTGAATCATCTCCCCGCTATCATTTTGAATGATCCCCTCTTCTGTTATGACGATGTCCTCAGGAGTGGCAAAATCGTTTTTCAAAAACTCTTCGTAATCTCCTTTTTTATCACCATTCATATATTTCTTGTAATAAGGAAGTTCCGTATAAGGAAACTCAAAATAATATATATTTTTATCTTTAACGAGAGTTCCTTCTAAATAATCAGGATAATCATTGTATTCACTATCCTCTGCTGAAATATATTTTTTAGGCATAGCAACAATATATTTTCCTTCGGATCTATATATTTTCACAAAATCACCATAAGTAGTTTTAGACTCTTCATACTCTGCTTTCCAATAGGTTATTCTCTGTCCTAAAGGAAAGATTTTGTTATCCTTATAACGATATAGTTCCCAACCAAAATTATACTCGCCAACCAAAGGAAAAAATAAGATGTACGTTTTGTTCTCCTCATCCAAATAAACAAAAGGGCTTGAAGTAAGTAAATCATTAGGCTCTTTCTTTCTGATGATTTTTCTAGCATCCTTACCAACAGTTACTGTAATTATTTCAGATATACTATTTTTACCTTCTTCTATTTCATTTGCAACCCTTACATTTTGGCAATTCAACTTATAAAATTCTTCTTTGTTGGAGACATTACATTCTAATTTTAAAAGTTGAATCAGCCCTTTATAGTCTATAGTTGTTTCTCGAATATCAGTAGGCATTACATCCCTTTTCCCCGCTAAAATATCATCATTTAATATTTTAGAAATTACAAAATGCCCGTCCTTATCTTTTTCTAATAAATAGTCTACACAAGTTTCTTTTTCATAAGTGTTTCCAAATAGTAAAAAACAACATCTGTATTCATTTTTGTTTTCTAAAGGTGTTATTTTTAATGTACTATTGAGAACATCAGCAAAAAAATCTTGTCCCTTTATAAAAGGGTCGTAATCTAATGTCATATCAGCAGATAGTTCATCAATCTTTTCCAACAATTGCTTGGAAACATATTGCTTAAAAAGTTCTTCTTGGTTATCTAACGAACCATTATAAACAGATGAATAAAAAGCTTTTAAAGTTGCTATAGCAACTTCTGTATCTGTAGGTGTAGGTTCAGTAGCAACGTTATTAGCGTTCTTCTTATCTCTACAACTAATAAAAGCTATTAAAATAAATATGATAATAATTCTTTTCATAAGTAAAAAAAATGTCAGACAAGTCGGACGAGGCAGACAAGTAGGATGGGAACGGATAGAGGATTTTTAATTGATTATCTATCAAAAATTAAATAACCTTAACGTTTCAGGGTCATAATTTTCAAAAGAGACTTTTCCAAAATCCTTTTGTGTATAGATTAAATCACTATATTCATCATCATATCCATTATCAGAAATATTCGAATATTCTAATTTGTACAGAAAAATATTATTCGTTTTACTATCTATTGAAAAAGTAGTATATTGTAATATATCTGAGGATACATTTTCTTCTATAGTGAAAAAATGCCCTTTAAAAGAGATATTTCTAAATCCTTCCTCACTTGTAATGTTATTACTAAGCATCTTAGTATTAAAAAATAGCTTTTCTTTTCCTTTATCACTTAAAACTATTTTTATTGTTGCAAAAAGATCATTTTCTGGATTATAAGCAATAATTCTATCCTCAATGCCATCTTTATTTATATCTACTTTCTTAGAAAAAAGAATTTCATTATTTTTAGAATGAGGGATTATAGTACGTGTATATTCCCAAACTTTTTTAAAATCTGGAATATTATAGTATTCTTTTTTCTTAAACTCTTCTTCATAAATATCTCCACTGCTTTCTGTTTCTAATATGTAAAAATACTTAAATCCCATATCTATAGGTTTCCCTATCTTCTCAGCATAATAACACAATTTTCCTAATATCTCAGCCTTTTGAGAAAAAGGTAAATTTTTATCATTTACAAGAAAACGAATATATGAAGATATTGCTTTTAAATATTCTTTTTGTTTTTCTATGGAAAATTGCTTGATAATGTCTATCATTTGATTGTGGAAAAACAACTTCCCATCACAGCCTTGATGCCAAAAAGCCTTCCCAAATTCTGATATTTCTCCAGCCAATTGTTTTTCTAAAACATATTTATTTAATTCTTTATCCTCTACATAACCAAATGTCAAGACCAATGAAGTTAAGAAGAACTCATCGTTAAGACAAAGCCAGCGAAAACTTGAGCGATTATCATTAAATAAAAACTTGTTACGGTATACTAACTTGTCTGTATTTTCCTTGCGTTGCTTTGAATTGACAACATCTTTCCAGTAATAGATTTTTAAATCCTTATCTTTTCTATTCTGTATTACAGAATCTTCAAACTTTACAAATTGGGGATATTTTGAATAATCAAATACTTCAGGGACACTATATAAATCTGAAATAAATAGACCTCTTTTGAAAATATAAGTGCTGTATAAGCCAGAGTCTTCATTTCTTAAAAACATAAGCTCTTTTGAACATTTATCAGAGAAATTAATTAATAAGAAATCTTTATCTGATGTATAATTGATAATTCTTCCAAAGATATTGTTTATTTTCGAGGCAAATTCTTCCTCTGTTGGCTTAATATATCCTTTTCTTTCTAACTCTTTATCTATTATTTCTTCAATAGTTTCCAAATCACTTAAAGAATATTCATATATAGGATAGTCTGTTTCATACATTTCTCCCATAGCTCCTGTTTTTAATTGATTTTTTAGAGTACTGAGAAAAATCTTATTTTCGAAATTGAACTCCTCTTGTTAGCTTTCAGTAGTCTTATTCTCACAAGCAAGTAAATGGCATAGGACTATCAATATAAATATTTGTTTCATCATGGTATTATTTATGATTATATAGATATTGTTTCTGGAAATGTTTATTTCACTTTGTTAGTGTTGCTTTAAACATGTTTCTCTTCCTATATTTGCTAATTCATCCGTAGAGGGAACACTTACGGCATCTAATTTATTAGTAAAAAAGGCCTCTATACAAGAGGCCTTAAGGTATTAATAATAAACTATTTTGCAGGTGGATAAATCCAAGTACTCAATCCTTTGTTTTTGATTTCAGGCATATAGCTCTCTGCTTGTGCTCTTGTGGAAAATCCTCGATAAGCTACTAAGTAATAGCCCTTTTCATTTTGTCCTACCATTCCAGCAGTGCTGTATCCACTATTTTTAAGCTGTCTTACACGGTTTTGTGCGTTGCTCTCTGAACTGAAAGCGCCTGCTATGAGGAAGAAACTACCTGAAGCTTTTGTCGATCCAGAAGTGCTACCTCCACTAGAAGAAGTACGGGTAGTATTTGTACTTTTGGGAGTTGTAGGTTCACTGGTAGTCGTATTGGTTGTAGTGCTGGGTGTATCTGTTGTACCAGCAACTTGCGCTTTTTGTCTTTCCTTTTCCCTTTGTGCCTCAAGAGCAGCTTGTTTTTTTAATTCTTCCTTGCGTTTCTTTACAAGTATAGGGTCTTTGGTTACTTTGATAGCTGTTGCTGTAAGCTCTATTTCAGGTACATAAGTAGCCTTAGCTACTTCCTGATTGACAAGCTCTTCTACCTTAGCAGGATCTGGCTCTACCTGTACTACAGTAGGGTTTTCCTGATTGGTCATCAGAGAATATACTGCATACCCAATGGCAGAAAGTCCTACAATAGCCACAGCAGCGTATTTGATAGGAAGTGGCATCTTAGGCTTAGGCTTGCCAGCAGCGGCCTCCTCTGGAGTTACACTAGGGTTCTCTACCAAGCCGGGCTTGTTATTCTGATCATTGTAGATGGGATTGGCTACCTCTACTCCTGTCTCTCCCTTGCTTACTTCTTTGGTAGTTACTGGGGACATTCCAAAGGAATCTGTGAGATAGTTTTCTTTGGATAAAGAGGTGAAAATGATATTGTTATCCGTACCTTTGGTAAACTTCCCTATATTGGCCAATCTTACCTCTTGTCCTAAGCTAAGCTCCTGTTTCCAGCGAGTAACTACGGACTTTATATATTCTTGGGCTTCTTCGTAGGAAGAACGTTCCACCTCTGAGATATGCTTGGCCACCAATCCATCATTATAGGTAAGGCGTGAATTAAAGGTCAATTCCTTCTGTGGTGGAGAAAAAGACTTGTCTGCAGCCAGTTCTGCCGCTTTTCTGTTGGATACAAAGGCGCCAAATTCTGGTATGATAACACATTGATGCTTGAATAACAAGTCTTCTATATAGGTATCTAAATTTTTCATACGTTCTGAATATTACAAATCTTAGATTTTTTCGGCACAAAAGTACACAATTTTCATTACACAAGAAAAAAAAATACTGATTTGTTGATAAATATATTTATTTACTCATGTATTTTAGTTTTTTTTAACCATTTTTAAGGACTTAGACGCTCTATTTTCCAGTCGTAATCCTCCTCAAGGGTGTAGCGAAGGCGATCGTGGAGACGGTTAGGACGTCCTTGCCAGAACTCTAAAGAGTGGGGTCTGACCAAAAATCCTCCCCAATGTTCAGGACATTTCAGGCTTTTTCCTTCATATTCTTTTTCCAAGGCAGCAAGCTGTTCTTCTAAGTAAGCTCGCGAGGGAACTACCTGACTCTGTGCTGAGGACATAGAACCTAATTGACTGCCTCTTGGGCGGGACTCAAAGTATCCTTCTGAGAGGTTTCGGGCTAATTTCTCCGCAACTCCTTTGATGATTACCTGTCGCTCCAGTGCTGACCAGAAGAATGACAAACACACATGTGGGTTGGCAGCAATGGCTTTTCCTTTCTCACTATTATAATTGGTATAGAAGATAAATCCTTCATCGGTGAACTTCTTTAGCAGCACCACACGTGTTTTTGGAAAACCGTCTAATCCAATAGTAGCCACCGACATAGCATTGGGCTCTTTCTCGGATTCGGATTCTTGTGCCTGTAGGAACCATTGCTGAAATTGCTCCATTGGGTTCTCCCGCACCTCAGTCTCTAAGAGGTGTCCTCTCTCATAGACAAGGCGTAAGTTGCTTAAATCTTTTTCCATAGTTATTTCTTTTTTAGCACAGTAGGATGTTTCAGCCCATTGTAGTGAATGATCTCTCCTACTAAGGAGCCTACCCTGAGACTGGCTTTTATTTTTACAGGAATTTTATTCTCATCATCACTGATCCAAAGGGTCAAGCTTTCTTGTTCCTTGAATACACGCCCATCTTGTACTAATGGGCGGAATATCAAGGTGTTGATTTCTCCTAAGGGGGTATCTACCTTTTCTTTTCCCAAGAATCTTAAGCGGAATTTGTACACCTCATCATCATCAAAAATCATATCCATGCTCACTTCATCATTTTTCTTGAGGTTGTTCATCTTGGGGTTGTTACGAAGATAGTATAGGGTAGAGATAACATCCTTGATATCAGGCTGTACAGACATATTTTTTTCTTCACCATTCTCTAAGTTTTTGATCTTTACATTGTTACTATCAAAATTAAAGAGGAAGTTGAGCTTCTTGGTATATCCTCCTTCGTAGATATCTCGATTGAAAAAATAGGGTTTTCCTGTCTCTTTGTCAAAATAACTCTCATAGGTATCATCTACTTTGAAGAAAAGTTTCGCAAGTCCTGTTGTCTCTCCTTTGCCTAAGGCATGATAAACAGTCTTTCCTTGATAGGTCTTGTTCTTGAGCGTTAGCGAAGCATAGCTGGCATTGAAGATACCATAGCGAACACGAAACTTGAGATATTCTCCTTCCTGAAAGGCACTTTCAGCTTGTGAAAAACAAGGGATTGCCATAAAACTAAGAATGGCTACTAAAAAAATTTTCCTCATAAAAATCATTTTTTATTACTTAAAATTTTGCGACAAATGTACCTCTTATTTTTTACATAGGCAACATTTTCTATTCACATTTGCTTTATTGAATAGAAAAAATCATGCCAAAAAATTTTAGAGTAAAGAATATAAATCCTTTTAAATTCTAATTATATATTTAATTGTCTGTAAATCAATAATTTATTTTTATTGAGTTTTATGATTGTATTTTTTTAAGTAGGAATCACAAAAATAATTTTTCTTTTATCAGGAGAAATATTAGTTAAATAGCAAAAAAAAGCGTATTTTTGCCCTCAAAAATATAGTAAGATGAGAAGGTTTTTATTCTTTTTCTTTGTTGTGAATCTTTTTCTTATCGCTTGTGGTAGGAAAGAGCTTAGAAATGATTTACAACAACTCTATCTACAGGGGGAGATCAAGCAGATAAGGACTTCTTCCTATACAGTCTTGGAGAAGTTTGACCAGATTGAGAAAAAAAGCAAAACAACTGAAAGGGAAAATACTTTATTAACCTTCAATGAGAAAGGAAATCAGGTAGAAAAAACGCTTTTTTCTCCTACAGATAAGCCTACAAGAATCTATACCTATCTCTATGACATGAAGGGCAATCGAGCGCTGGTCAATGAGACTTTGGATGATGGTACTCTCAAAAAAAGATACATCTATACCTATGATGATAAGGGAAATAGAACTGAGATAAATACTTATAGCGGAGATGGCATCTTCCTCCAAAAAGAGAAACGTACCTATGATGAAAAACAAAACCCTCTTGAGGAAGATACTTACAATGGTAAGGGTGAACTCGAACAAAAGCAGATTAATATATATGATGAAAAAGGTCTTTGTATAGAAAGCAACCTCTATACTCCTTCAGGAGAACTCAAAAATAGATATACCTATTCCTATGATGAGAATAAAAATATGTTGGAGAGAAAAAAGTATGATAAAAATGGGAAAATCTTAGCCAATCATACCTATACTTATTCCTTTGATAAAAGAAAAAACTGGACTCAGCGAATAGAATATCTCAATGGTAAGGCTATCTACCTTACCGAAAGAGAAATTGAGTATGGGGTAGGGGCGAAGGAACAGCGACAACCTGTCGCTCAGATGGATACTGCTCCTCAGAAGAAGTTTAACTATACTGTAAGTGTTAAGAATGACTGGACAGCTCAGGAACTCAAAGGAGCAGTCAAGACACTCAGGCTAAGAACATACAATGCTCAAAACCACAAACAGAAGGATAAGGGTCAAAATACTCTTACCATTTTCTCCAAAGAAGGCTATTTGACTCGCATCACTTATTATGATAAGGATAATATCTATTCTTATGAGAAAAAATTTTCTTATCAGTATAATGATAAGGGTTATCGTACAGAAGGAAAGATGTTGATCAATGAGTCCGATTATTTAGTATCTACTTATGACGACAAAGGATATATCACAGGTGGATATTTGTTCCAGAATAATACACAGTTTGAGCAAAAAGCCTCCTATGATGACTCTGGTAATATGACTTCATACTATCTGGGAGATGTAGAAATAACTTATATATATGATAAGAATCATCAGTTGATAGAGGAGAAACATAAAAATGGAGGAGATGCTTGGGATATTCGCTATAGTAGAGGTAAAAATGGCAGTATCTTGGAAGAAGAAATCTATCGCAAGGGTATTTTGGATGAGAAAAAGACCTATATCTATACTTTTGATGAAAGAGGTAACTGGACTGAGCGCACTCAATATAAGAATAGAACCCCTGTGGAAATCACAGAGCGTGTGATAGAGTATTATTAGAATTTTTAATTAAGTGTTTCGAAAAAGAAATGAAAGTAACAGAACATATAGCTAAGGCTCAAGGAAAGACCTTGTTCTCTTTTGAAATTGTCCCTCCTAAGAAGGGAAATAGCATAGAGGAACTCTATAAAAATATAGAACCTTTATTGGAGTTCAAACCTCCATTTATCGATGTAACTACCTCTCGTGAGGAGTTTTACTACAAAGAACATCCCAATGGTTTGTTGGAAAAGAAGATTGTTCGTATGCGCCCCGGAACAGTGGGAATTTGTTCAGCCATACAGCACAAATACAATGTAGATACAGTCCCTCATGTACTCTGTGGAGGCTTTACCCGCGAGGAGACCGAAGATCTCTTGGTGGATTGTTTCTATCTTGGAATTGATAATATCATGGCTCTTCGTGGTGATGCCATGAAGGAGGAAAAGTATTTTCGTCCTACCAAAAATGGAAATGTATATGCATTGGACTTGGTAAAACAGATAAATGATCTCAGAAAAGGGATCTATCTACATGATACCTTGGAGAATAATACAGGAATGGATTTCTGTATAGGGGTAGCAGGATATCCTGAAAAACATATAGAGGCTCCTTCAAAAACTTTTGACTTAGAAAAACTCAAAGAAAAGGTTGATAATGGGGCTGATTATGTGGTTACTCAAATGTTCTTTGACAACAAACAGTATTTTGATTTTGTAGAAAAAGCCCGCCAAATGGGGATCAATGTCCCTATAATACCAGGGATTAAGCCCATCAGTGTCAGGAGACATCTGAATATCATACCTCAGGCGTTCTTCTTGGATTTCCCAGAGGAACTGGTCAAGGAAATAGAAAAATGTAAGAATAATAATGAGGTGAAGCAAGTAGGAATAGAATGGGCTATCGCTCAGAGCAAGGAGCTTAAGCAGGCAGGAGTACCTTCTCTCCATTATTATTCT
The DNA here is from genome assembly GCF_002302415.1 of Capnocytophaga gingivalis. Taxonomy (NCBI): domain Bacteria; kingdom Pseudomonadati; phylum Bacteroidota; class Flavobacteriia; order Flavobacteriales; family Flavobacteriaceae; genus Capnocytophaga; species Capnocytophaga gingivalis. Next base: position 10,656 of record NZ_CP022386.1, read on the forward strand.
ATGGGAAAATCCGAAAATATTATTCAGATTATATCAAAGGTATTTTAAAAAGAAATTGGATAAAAATTTAAAAATTTTTAGAATATCATTTGTATATAAAAAATATAATCTTTACCTTTGCCCTCCAAAAATAAAGAATTATGTCAAGAATTGTAGAAAAATACTTAGAGTATATTGTAGCTGTGGTTATTGGTGTGATTACCAGAAATATATGGATAGCTATAGCGGTTCTATGTTTGGGCTTGTTACTTCGTCTAACCCTCTTCAAAGGTAGGGGAAGTAACCAAGTAAACTTAAATCCTCAGAGAGCATTAGAAGGAGGATTTAATCCTACTGATTTTGAACTGAACTTATTATCACTTTGTGCCTTGGTGATTAAAGCTGATGGTACAGGCCCTACTCAAAAAGAACTGGATTATGTGCGCTACAAGTTCGTATCGCTCTATGGAAAGGAAAAAGCCAATGAGATATTCCGTGCCTTCAATCAGATAAAACAAGCAGAAGTTCCTGTTACTCGCATTTGCTTGTATATCAGGGCTCGTACCAATTATGAAGCACGCCTCTCTATTATCCACTTCTTGTTTGACATTGCCAGTCTTGATGGGCGTATCAAGGAGGCTGAAATGGCTTTATTGGAGCGAATTAATAAGAACTTGAATATAGACTCTTCTGATTTTGAGAGTGTAAAGGCTATGTTCCGTCAAGAAAAAGATGACGACTATGCTATACTAGGAATAAGCAAAGATGCTTCCGAAGCAGATATCAAGAAGGCTTATCGTGATATGGTTAAAAAATATCACCCTGATCGCATAAATACTGATGATGTAGCTATTCGAAAAGGGGCTGAGGAAAAATTCAAACGTATACAAGAGGCGTATGATAGTATTCAAAAACAAAGAGGGTTCTAAGCCCTCTTTATTCTATTTAGGACATCTGCTCAGGATATTTCTTTGGATGGGAGGATTGCTCTTATTACATATTTTTATTGTTGAAATATACTGTGATAGGATTTTATTTTATTCTCTACCAAAGGTTTATTTATTTCATACACTCTGTGCTATCGTGGTGTGTGGAGTGTTGTCCCTCCCTATAGGAAAGATTTATATAGCTTACCGTTTTGTAGCTCTAACTTTCTTACAGATGATTTTTTGCATAGCCTTCCTATTTCCTGCTCTTTATATGAAGGAGAGAAAGGTAGATGATTGGGATATACTTTCCTTTATGTTTGCCTTCTTTGTAGCGCTTTTTTTGGAGGTGTGTTTTGCCATATCATTGATAAAAAGAGAAGAAAATCAAAAAAAGATATTGTGATGAAAAAAAGTTTTTGTACCTTTGCAAAGAATTAAAAAATTCGTAAATTTGCAACTTGAAAAAGAACTTTAAATAGAAATATTAATTCATTTGTGATAATGAAAAAAATAGATAAAAAGACGTACTTACAATGGTATGAAGAAATGCTCTTCTGGAGAAAGTTTGAGGACAAATTGGCTTCTGCTTATATCCAACAGAAAGTAAGAGGATTTTTACATTTGTACAATGGACAAGAGGCAATCGTAGCAGGGTGTATGCATGTGATTGACCCTAAGAAAGACAAAATGATTACAGCGTATCGTAACCACGTGCATCCTATCGCTTTAGGGGTAGATCCACGTAGAATTATGGCTGAACTTTTTGGTAAAGGAACTGGAACATCTCACGGATTGGGAGGTTCTATGCACATTTTTTCAAAAGAACATAACTTCTTCGGAGGTCATGGAATTGTAGGAGGACAAATCGCCTTAGGTGCTGGATTAGCTTTCGCTGAAAAGTACAATGAAACTGGGGGGGTTGTCCTTACTTTTATGGGGGATGGGGCTACTCGCCAAGGTACTCTTCACGAGACTTTCAATATGGCAATGAATTGGAAACTTCCTGTTGTATTCATCTGTGAAAACAATCACTATGCGATGGGAACTTCTGTAGAGAGAACCGCCAATCACCCTGATATATGGAAGTTAGGTTTGGGGTATGAAATGCCTTGCGAACCTGTCGATGGTATGAATCCTGTCTCTGTGGCTGAAAAAGTATATGAAGCAGTAGAACGTGCTCGTCGTGGAGATGGCCCTACTTTCTTGGATATTCGTACATACCGTTATCGTGGACACTCTATGTCCGATGCGCAACACTATCGTACCAAAGAAGAAGTCGAAGAATATAAAAAAATAGACCCTATTACTCAGGTACTTGACGTGATTAAGGCTAAAAAATATGCAACCGATGCAGAAATTGAAGCTATTGACAAGCGCGTGAAAGATTTAGTAGCAGAGTGTGAAAAATTCGCTAACGAATCTCCATTCCCTGAAAAGAATGTAATGTATGATGTAGTATACGAACAAGAAAATTATCCTTTTTTACCTCATAAATTATAAAAAAAATGGCAGAAATAGTAAATATGCCGCGATTAAGCGACACAATGGAAGAAGGAGTCGTTGCAAAATGGCTCAAAAAAGTAGGTGATACTGTAAAAGAAGGTGATATTCTCGCTGAAATTGAAACAGATAAGGCGACTATGGAATTTGAATCCTTCTACTCTGGAACTTTATTATACATTGGTTTAAAAGAAGGTGAAACTGCTCCCGTAGATACTCTTTTGGCTATTATAGGGGAAAAAGGAGAAGATATATCTGCTCTTATAGGTGGAGGAGCTCCTGCTCCTGCTCCTGCTAAGGAAGCAGCTCCTGCTGCCCCAGCTGCTACCGCTCCTGCTGCTGCTCCAGCGGCTATGCCTGCAGGAGTTCAGATAGTTACCATGCCTCGCCTTAGTGATACTATGACTGAAGGAACTGTAGCTTCTTGGCTTAAAAAGGTTGGTGATACTGTAAAAGAAGGTGATATACTCGCTGAAATTGAAACAGATAAGGCTACCATGGAATTCGAATCTTTCTATGCAGGTACCTTATTATATATAGGCATCAAGGAAGGAGAATCTGCTCCTATTGATTCACTTTTGGCAATCATAGGCCCTGCAGGAACCGATGTAAATGCTGTTCTTGCTGCCGCTAAGGGTGGCGCTTCTGCTGCTCCTGCAACTCCTGCTGCCGCTGAGGCTCCTAAGGCTGCTGAAGCTCCTGCCACCGCTGCTCCTGCCGCCGCGGATTCTCGTGTATTTGCTTCTCCTTTGGCTAAGAAGATCGCCCAAGATAAGGGTATCGACCTAAGCCAAGTAAAAGGAACCGGAGAAAATGGTCGTATCGTACGTAAGGATGTCGAAGGATTCACTCCTTCTGCAAAACCTGCAACTGCTGCCGCTGCTCCTGCTGAAAAATCTGTAGCTCCAGCTCCTTATATCCCTGTTGGAGAAGAGGTTACTGAAGAAGTGAAAAATTCTCAAATGCGTAAGACTATTGCCAAACGCCTTTCTGAATCCAAATTCACAGCTCCTCATTACTACCTTACTATCGAGGTAGATATGGATAATGCTATGGAATCTCGTACTCAGATCAACAACTTGCCTGATACTAAGGTGTCTTTCAATGATATGGTAGTTAAGGCTTGTGCTATGGCGCTGAGAAAGCATCCTCAGGTAAACACTTCTTGGAAAGGTGATGTCACTGTATACAATAAGCATGTACATATAGGGGTTGCTGTAGCTATAGAAGATGGTTTGGTAGTACCTGTACTTAAGTTTGCTGATAATATGAGCCTTTCTCAGATAGGAGTATTAGTAAAAGACTTGGCAGGAAAAGCACGTAACAAAAAGCTAACTCCAGCCGAAATGGAGGGTAGTACTTTCACTGTCTCTAACTTAGGTATGTTCGGGGTAGAACAATTCACTTCTATCATCAACCAGCCTAACTCAGCTATTCTTTCTGTAGGGGCTATCATCGAAAAACCTGTAGTGAAGAATGGACAAATCGTAGTAGGCCATACCATGAAGCTTTGTTTAGCTTGTGACCACCGTACTATAGATGGTGCTACAGGAGCTCAATTCTTGCAGACTTTGAAAGCATATATTGAAAATCCTGTTACTATGTTAGCATAGTAATCATACAATTTTTCATAGTTTATTGACAAAGAGGCATGTCTTTATATGCCTCTTTTCTTTTATAATGTCAATAAAACTTGTTTATGTAAAAAAAATGTCGTAATATTGTACTTTATTTAGGATTGAATTATGTATGCTATATGCCATTTGAGTATAGTGCCTATACGTGAAGAGTCCTCTCATAAGAGCGAGCAGATCTCTCAACTGTTGTATGGAGAGCTGTGCTTTATTATCAAGAAAGAGGATGATTGGTGCTATATACGTACCGATTTTGATGATTATGAAGGCTGGGTGGAAGCAAGGCAGCTTACCCCTATGAGCGAGGCTATCTATGAAGAAACAAAAAAGATTCTTCCTCGATATGCTTCGGATATGGTTGATTATGTGCAGGTTAGTGATAAAGAATACGACTTGTTGCCTATATGTATAGGAGCTACAGTAAGCAACGCTCCTTTCATGGGGCACCTCTTTGCAGGTGAAGTGCAACGAAAAGTATTGCGCAAGAATATAGTGGAGATAGCCCTAAGATACCTCAATGCACCCTATCTCTGGGGAGGCAAATCTCCTTTCGGAATTGATAGCGCAGGGCTTGTCCAAATGGTCTATAAGCTCATCGGAATAAGGCTTCAGCGGGAAGTCTCTTTGCAATATGATTCTATAAAGAATGATGTAAATTCTTTGCAGGAGGCTGAAGTAGGGGATTTGCTTTTCTTCACCAATAATGTAGGGCGAATAGTTCATGTAGGGATTCTTATCCAATCGGGGTATCTTATTCATGCTTATGGAAAAGTAAGGGTGGATCGCATAGAACCTGAAGGAATTTATGATGTGGATACCCAAAAAATAACTCATAGTCTATATGCTATTAAGCGTATTTTGGATGATGATGAGAAGAAACTAACAAAATAATATGACGATTAAGCTATTAGTAATAGGAAAAACAGATGCCTCTCCCTTAGAAAAACTTATAGAGGAGTACAAAAAAAGGATAGGATTTTATGTTAAGATAGATATCAAAATAATTGCTGATCTGAAAAACGTGAAAAATATCTCTCAGCAAGAACAAAAAAGTAAGGAAGGGGCTCTATTACTAAAAGAAGTGGCGGAGAATGATATACTTGTCCTGCTGGATGAGAGAGGAAAGGAGTATACCTCTGTAGAATTTGCTCAGTATATCCAAAAGGTGCTCAATACAGGGGTTAAGCAGTGTGTATTCGCTATAGGGGGGGCTTATGGTTTCTCTTCTGAGGTATATCAAAGGGCAAATCACTCTTGTGCGCTCTCAAAAATGACTTTCTCTCACCAGATGGTACGCCTTTTCTTCGTAGAACAGCTCTATAGGGCTTTTACTATATTGAATAACGAACCTTATCATCACCAATAATGTATAGCAAGGAGGAAGCAGCTAAGCTTAGACAGGAATTTTGGATCTCTTTCGGTAAATCTTTCCCTTACAAATGGACTTTGTACAAGACAGGAGTGAAAAATCTCTCTTTTAGGTTTTATTTTGATACCAAAAAAGCAATGGTATGTATTGATATAGAGGGTAGTGAAGAGGAAAGAAGGGAATGTTTCGAGAAAATGTGTTCTCTTAAGGGGATTTTGATAGAGATATTTCCAGAAAATACATATCAAGAACATTATTTCTTAGAAAATGGAAAGGAGATTTCCCGTATATGGGTAGAAAAATCTCAAGTTTCTATTCATAATAAGGAAACTTGGCAGCAGACTATGATCTTTCTACACAAGCGGATGTTGCAAATTGAGACTTTTTGGGAGGAATATCAGGACTTTTTCAAAGAAGATTTTAACCATATAAGGAGGTATATTTTAAGAAAAACAATTTTTTCAAGTCAAGAAAAATAACTACTTTTGCGGAAATTTTAGTAGATGTTACTTATAGGAATAACTGGAGGCACGGGATGTGGAAAAACTACAGTCGTGAATCAGATAATCAAGGAGTTACCTCAAGGGGCGGTCAGTGTCATTTCTCAAGATTCCTACTATAAAGATCTGTCACACTTGAGCTTTGAGGAAAGAACCAAGGTGAATTTCGACCATCCTAAGTCTTTGGACTTCGAGTTGCTTAAGGAGCACCTCTCTCAGCTTAAGGCTGGAAAGACTATTATGCAACCTACCTATTCCTTCGTAGAGCACAATCGTACTCCTCAGATAGTGCCTATTGCTCCCTGTTCAGTACTGATTGTAGAGGGTATCCTTATTCTCTCTCATCCCGACTTGAGAGATTTATTCGATATTAAAATATTTGTACATGCCGATTCTGATGAGCGGCTCATTCGCCGTATCAAAAGGGATACTACCGAGCGTGGAAGGGATATTCAGGAAGTACTCAATCGATATCAGACTACTCTGAAACCTATGCACCAAGAGTTCATAGAACCTACCAAGGAGTATGCCGATATCATTATTCCTAATAACCGCCATAACAAGGTTGCTATTGATATTGTCAAGGCTATTGTTCACAATCGAATTATGCACCAAACCCAATGATAGATTTTCAGTTTTATATCAAAAAATACGCCTATCTTATTGGTATTGTTGTCTTTGCTATATGGATGCTGTTCTTTGATTCCAATTCTTGGCTCTCCCACCGAAAGCTCAATAAGGAAATAGAAGTACTCAAGCGCCAAAAAGAATTCCTACAAAAGGAAATAGTCAAGGATAGGGATATCATAAGGGAGATTAATACTGCCGAAGGTAGGGAAAAATTTGGTAGAGAAAATTATTATTTCAAAAAGGAAAATGAGGATATCTTTATTATTGAATATGATACAATAAAATAAATAATTTGTACACTTAAAATATAGAATATATGTATGAAAATGAAGGAGAAAACAATGAAATTTTCTCAAAGGCTCTAAGAGCAGGACAACGAACTTATTTCTTTGATATACGCGGCACTAAGGCTGGCGATTATTATCTGACTATTACAGAAAGTAAAAAGTTCACTCATGAGGATGGGTCCTCGCATTATCAAAAACATAAGATTTATCTCTACAAAGAGGATTTTAATGCTTTCAGAGAAATTCTTGACGAGATGACCTCTTATGTCTTTGAAGAAAAAGGAGAAGAAGTTATTTCTGAAAAACATCAAAAGGATTTCAAAAAGAACTTCTATGCAGAAGGAAGAGAAAAGAACGATGGTTCTTCATCATTTACTATTGATGATTTCGAAGATATTAAGTAATTCAATCTTTCCTAAAAGAAAAGAGGCTACCCTTTTTGGACAGCCTCTTTTTTTATATAAGTTTTTATCCTTATTACAAGCAGCGTTTCGCTTGAGTCTATCATAAGGGAGCTTTTAGCTCCTTACAAGAAAGCCATAAGCTCTCAAGCAGGTGAAAAAGACTTGGTCAACATCAAGGTAGAGACTGCAATTCATTGCGTCTTATCTCCAAAATACATTTCGTGTCTTATCCCCCAAATATCTTTTATCTTAGAAAGGAAAGAGCAAAGGCAGAGCTAATACCATGACAATTCCCATGAGTATCTGCAAGGGAAGTCCTACTTTCACATAGTCCATAAAGGTATAACGTCCGGCTGACATTACTAAGGCATTGGGTGGGGTAGAGAAGGGAGAGGCAAAGCACATACTCGCTCCTACCGATACGGCTATGAGCAGCGGCAAGGGGTTGATGCCCATACTTGTGGCGGCACTCATCGCTATAGGGGCTATAAGAATGGCCGTAGCTGTATTGCTGATGAACATGGTAAGTAGGGAGGTCGTAAAGTAGATACTCGCCAAAAGGATATAGGGACTATAGCCCCCTAACTTGCCTACAAGCATCTGGGATACCCATGTCGAAGCTCCCGTTTTTTCTAAGGCTAAGGCCATAGGAAGCATCGCAGCAATCAGGACTACACTCTCCCAATTGATAGTCTTGTAAGCGGCTTCTACATTGGGTAGTGCTCCTGAGAAAACCATCAGTAGCGAGGCAACCAATACGGCAGTTATAGGCTGTATTGGAATAAAATCGAACATCATACTCACTACCATCAGTAACATGATAATCCCTGCTATAGGTGCCTTGTGGGTAAGGGTTACCTTCGAAGCTTCTCTCAGAGGTTGTCCCAGCACGATCAGGTGTCGCTGTTGCTCATTGAGCCTGGCTATGTCCTTCCAAGAGCCCTGTACCAAGAGAATATCTCCAGAGTGGATACGCTGGTCTTTTAGGTTCTTCAGGATATAGCTTTCATTGCGTTGCATTCCTAAGATATTTAGGGAAAACTGTTCTCTGAAACGTGATTTTTTGATGGGCAGGTTCACCAGGCGCGAGGTGGAGGTAATCAGTACTTCTGCTATGCCGTGTTTCTGCGAGTTCATCAACTCTTCTTGGGAGGTGAACCTATCCTCTATCAGGCTTAGGGATTTCTCCCATGCCATAGCTTCTATCTTACGAATATCTCCTTGTACAAAAAGGATGTCGCCTTCATGGAGAATTGTACTGGCTTGTGCTAATTCTCGATTGGGATTCTGGAAAATAGAACTGTTTAGGCTTGGCTTGCGTAGGATTTCGGTTACATTGACTTCGTATTTATCGGCTATATGGCTTTCAAGGAGGGTTTGACCTACAAAGGGAGCATTCTTGCCTATCATTACCAGATGTATATCCTTGGATAGTTGGTATTCTTCCATAAGGTCTGAAAGGGATTTGCCGTCTTTCTTACTTTCCTGATGGGGATCTGTCTTGTTCAAAAAGCGTTTGCTCACTGGGATAAGGTATAACAATCCCACAGTAAGGGCTATCAGTCCTACAGGAGTAAAGGAGAAGAAGGTCAGGGAGGAAAAACCATGCTTGATTAGCTCTTCATTGATGATAAGGTTCGGCGGGGTACCTATAAGGGTCATCATACCTCCCAAGCTACTGGCAAAAGCCAGTGGCATCAACAGTCGTGATGAATTGATGTTTGCACTCATGGCCATACTCACCACAATAGGGAGCATCAGGGCTACGGTTCCTGTATTGCTCACAAAGGCACCTATGAAGGAGGTTGCCAAGATTACCAGCACGAAGAGCTTGAGCTCACTCTTTCCTGCGAGCTTGAGTAGCTTGTTACTAATCATTTTTGCCAATCCTGTCTGGAAAATAGCACCTCCTACTACGAAAAGTCCTATCATCATCACCACTACTGTGTTGGAAAATCCTGATAGGGCTTCCTCAGGAGTAAGGATACCAAAAAGGACTAATAACAGTAGAGAAGAGAGAGCTACTAAGTCTGAACGAATCTTTCCCATCATAAAGAAAGCGGAGGCGATCACAAGGATTGCTAAGGTAATATACATATTCATAGGCACAAGGATTGGGGTTAGATAAGCGCTCGCATCTCCTCTATAAAGCGTTGTGCTAAGGCATCGGCTTCTTTTTGGCTTTTTGCCTCGGTATAGATACGAATAATTGGCTCTGTATTGGATTTTCTTAGGTGTACCCAGCTATCGGCAAAGTCTATTTTAAGACCATCAATAGTGGTAGTCTGTTCATGAGCATATTTCTGTTCCATTGCCTTGAGAATTTGGTCAGGATTTATCTGCTCCGTCAGTTGTATCTTGTTCTTACTCATAAAGTAAGCGGGATAGCTTTCTCTAAGTTGCTGCACACTGCCGCCTCTCTCGGCCAAAAGGGATAGGAATAAGGCTACCCCCACCAAGGCATCGCGCCCATAGTGTAGCTCTGGGTAGATGATGCCTCCATTACCTTCTCCACCGATGATGGCTTCTATGCGCTTCATTTCGGTAACGACATTCACTTCTCCCACCGCTGCTGCTGAGTAAGTTACCCCATACTTCTGAGCAATGTCACGTAGGGCACGGGAGGAGGAAAGGTTGGAAACTACATTACCTTTGGCTTTGCTCAGTACATAATCCGCACAAGCCACCAAGGTGTATTCTTCGCCGAACATCTCTCCTTGGTCAGTAATAAAGGCCAAGCGATCTACATCAGGATCTACTACGATACCAAAATCAGCTTTCTCTTCTACGACTTTTTTGCAAATGTCCCCCAAGTGTTCTTTTAGCGGTTCAGGGTTGTGTGGGAAGTGTCCATTAGGCTCACAATAGAGTTTGACAACCTCCACGCCCAATCGCTCCAAGAGTCTTGGAATGGCTATCCCACCGGTGGAATTGACGGCATCCACTACCACGCGGAATTTCTTTTTCTGGATAGCTTCGGGAGTAACTAAGGGGAGGGCAAGCACCTTTTCTATATGAAGGTCAATATATCGATCATTATGGGTGAGCTTGCCTAAGTGATCGACTGTAGCAAAAGAAAAATCATTTTCTTGAGCGATTTTCAAGATAGCTTTACCATCTTGGTCAGAGACAAATTCTCCTTTATCATTAAGGAGTTTTAGAGCGTTCCACTCCTTAGGATTATGGCTGGCAGTAAGGATAATACCTCCGTCGGCCTTTTCCAAAGGGACAGCTACTTCTACAGTAGGGGTGGTACTAAGACCTATATTGACCACATCAATTCCCAAGCCAATAAGGGTGTATTGCACTAAATTTTGAATCATTTCGCCAGAGATGCGTGCATCTCGCCCGATGACTACTTTGACGTGTTCTTTGCCTACTTGTCCCTTGAGCCAAGAGCCATAAGCAGCGGCGAATTTGACGGCATCAATAGGGGTGAGGTTCTCATCTACCTTGCCTCCTATGGTACCACGGATACCTGAAATAGATTTGATTAATGACATATATTTTCTATATTTATTTTGTTATTTTTGGTTGGTATTTTTTAGATAAGCTATCTATATATTTTTCTTGTTGCTTGTATATTTGAGTATCTGTATCTTTGGTTATCAGATAAGTCTTTTCTTTACTCCATTTTCCATTGGTTAGTAGGAAAGTTTCTTCATAATAGGGGTAAGTGGGATTGTAGGAACTATCCAAGTAGGGGGTATAGTCCAAATAGTAGGAATTGGTCAGAAAGACAACAGCGCAAAAGTGCTTTTTGATTTCTTCAAGAGATAGGGACTCAATTCTATTCTCTAAAGCCTCGATATATCCTTCTTTCTGATGATCTTTCTCCCAAGCAAGATGGGTGTCAAAGGCAGATGTCCGTGGAATTAGGATGACATTTGCCATCCCTAATTGCTGAATTTGACTCCAACAGCCATAATCAGGAATTTGATAATATCCTTCTCTCCACGAGAAATGACCGCATTTAAGGAGTTGATACAAATTCTCCTCTACCTCTGGAGTAATGGTGGTTTTTGGAAAAGGGTTTTCTATTTCATCTAAGACATTTACATATCGGTATCTATAAGTATCTTCATTCCAGTATATTAGAAAGCCTGACTTCTCAGGTAGTATCAGATTGATAATATCTTTTCCATTTCTCTTGCCTTTTTCTATATAGCATTCAATTCCTTCTGGTTGCTCATAGATGACAGAGTGATTATGCTTTTTATAACTATCTAACTGATAGATGATAACAGGATCTTCTACCTTGGTCTCATAGCTGTGGAAGATTGCTAAAAAGGGGGTATTGTCAGGGTATGTTCTGTCTCCGACTCCCTTGTAATCAACCATAAGAGCAGCATCTTGCTGACCGTCAGTATTAAAATCTCCATAACAAATAATAGGACACCCTTCACCTTGATGAATTTGGTAATATTCCCAAAATTCTTTAGAAAACCGTTTTTCTATGTCAATAGGAGTAAAAGTATCTTGGTTGGCTTCTATATAAGAGGCAATATTTTTAGGAATTTTACACAGAGAATGGAGAGTATCTTCTACAGGGGGAGGGACTGTCTCCTCTAATAATTGGGGTGGTGCTTGTTTCTTGGGACAAGCGACTAAGAGTAATAGAAATGGGAAAAATAAAAAATTTTTCATAGGTTTATTTTTATGGGCAAAATTACTAAAATCCCTTGGATTTCTTTAGATGGTAGTAAATAAAAGTGAATATCCCATAGAATATAAGAAAAATAGGATAAGTGAAAGCTATAAGAAAAACATATCCCTGATTGCTTGAACGGCCTAAAACCCATTCAATAAAAGGGATTGCAGCAAAAAATCCTACATAGAAAAGCAGGGGTGCTAAGAATACACCTAACCATAAGCCCCATTTGCTTTTTTTTCTGATAGTATAAATGTGCAGTCCTGCGGCAACTAAAAAGAGAATAGCCCCGAATCCTAAAGGGTTTATTGTAAGGACGATACGACCAAACCAAGAAGGTTTAGGAGAAAATCGCCAATAGTGGTTACCATAGGTAATATCCTTGATCTTTCCTTGAAAAAGTTGGTCACTTACTCTATATTCCTCTTTTTCCATAGAGGATTGCTCGAATTCTAATTCCTTGGGGAAATGGATTTCAACTTCTATTTCAGGAAAAGTTTTCCAAAACTTAGATGGGTAGGTGCTATATTCAAGGTCATACAGAGGTAGAAAATCATCTCGTAGTACCTCAGGAAAGGCAGTATAACTGACCTCTATGGTATTCTCACCTTTTTTAAGAGGAGCTATAAAATGAATAAGGTCAGAAAGCTCCACTTTTTTTTTCTCCTTACTATCATAGGTGATATAGTAGTTGGTATAAGTGTGGAATTCTACAGAGGAATTGCTCTGCTGTAGTGTGTCTGTAATAACCTCCTTCCTCAGGAAAGGATAGTTTTGTTTTTCATCTATAGGAATGGAAGTGAGTTCTTCTCCATTGACAAAAATTTTATGGTCTTGTAGATAATTGGAAGCCATAAATACCAGAGGCATAGCCTCGTTAGCAGGGGCGTTAATCTTATATTTTATCTTGAATAAAATGATGTATTTATAAAGAACTTCTTTGTGAGGATTTTTAAGAATTTGAGCGGTAATTTTTTCATAAGAGACTGTACAATCATTGGTGAGAATGAGGGAGGAATGAAATGTCCCATCTATAGAAGTCTTTGCCATATTGGCAGTACTTGTCCAAGTGTGGATAATTAGGAGTAGAAAAGATAAATATTTATTCATAGATCTGAAGGTTTCCTTATTAAGGGACAAAGATTAATCATTATTTTTAATTTTTGTTCCTGATTATCAATAAATTATTTAAGGACTATTTGAGTTATATATAAGTTTTTTGACACAGATTTGACACAGTATCGTTGTTTTAGTTGTTTCTGTAAATCGCTGAAATTTAAAGAAATTGCGGTTTTTCCTCCTCCCTTCGCAGTTTTAAAGCCGTTCGCAGTTGCAGCCTCTGGCTGCCAAAAAAATGCCATAGGGCGCAGCCCTATACCGCTTTAAAAAGATCCCCGAAGGGTACGACTTTGGCGCATCCCCCCGCTTCCCCTATACACCCCCTTCAAACTTCTAATATTTTTGGAAACTTTGGAAACCAGAGCGAAAAGGGCGTGTTTGTTATCTTTATTCTTTCTCTCTATATTATTATATATCAATATATTATAAAGAGAGAAAAGGGTATAATAAAAGGGGGTAAAGTGGTTTCCAAAAATGGTTTCCAAAAATTTTCGCTTATTTGACTTTGGAAACTTTGGAAACCAAGTGATATTAATCTTCTGGAACCTTGAAAAGCTCTTGAAAGAATTCTTTAGTATCTGTTAGTGTTTCTTCTAAATTGTCAGTTTTGTCATCTTTAGAGATGAATTCATCACTGAAAGGTCTCGTAAATTGCCATATATCTCCATCTTCAATTTCCATTTCCTTATATTTTTGAAGTCCTAACTTGTCTATTTTCATATGTAGAGCAACAAGCAATTCATATACTTGTTCCATTAGTTCTCTATCTGTTAGTTTTCTGTGATTTCTTATGCTATTATAAGCAAAAACTTCTTCTTTATTCATAATTAAAATATTTTATTTACTTATCTTCTCAATGAGCATTGCGATTTGTTTGTCCTTCTCTGCGATTTGCTTGTCTTTCTCGCGAATGATCTCCATAAGCTCATCATTGGTTTGCTTTATAATGTTTCCTTGTCCAGATACATTATGCCCATTATTTACATTGGTATTCCCATTTTGTGTAATACTCTGCGTGGAAGTTTTAAGCATTTCTCCTTTACCAGTTAATAACCAATCTGCTGAAACTTCTGTATAAAAAGAGAGAAATTTAATCGTATTTTCTTCACTCATTCCTCCCTTTTGAGACAAAACACCGTTAGAAATACCTGTTTTTTGATATAATTCATATTTGCTAATATTCTGTTTTTTAATAAAATACAAAATATTTTGCTTTACAAATGAAAATTCTCTCATAATAATTTGTTTTATTTAAAAATCTCTCGTAAATTTGCCCAACGAAACAGACCTAAAAAAACGTACTTAATTACGTACGGTTATTAAGTGCAAATATACGTAAATATTTATTAAACAAGAAAAAAATGAATAAGAAAAAAATTACAAAATGGTTAAAGAATAACGTTAACCGTTTGGAAGGTAAAGAAACCCTTTTTGACGAAGAGTATCTAAAGGTACTTGGAGAGATTGATTTAAATTTAACAAAAGTCTTTTTTAAGAATATCCTTGTACAATTTGCTTCTGAAAATGGATATAAGATAGCCTTTTCGCAAAGGATATTAAAGACTGATGATGATGTAGTAAAGTTTGACACCTTTACAATAACTCCGATAATATAATATTGAAAATGATAAAATCGCAGAAAGTAATAGTTACCCTAAAGCCTTCTATAAAGGAAAAGATTAATGATATTGTTATCACCAATTTGTCCCTAAAAACAAGTGAAAAGTATCGCACAATAAAGGATTGGCTCAAAAAAGATAGTGAAAAACTTACTCATTATTCCTTTTTACTGGCTTTGAGTGAATTATTACAGCTTCCTATAGACCAATTGATAAACATTGATAGATGTTAATAGCTATATTTTACTGGAGTTGTATTCTTTTTTTACTTATAAGATTGTTTTATGATACAGAATAACATGCAAGAACATATAAACGAATTGGTGGAAATACTCTCTAATACAGAAGGTATTACCTATATCACCCAGCGAATAGTGAAAACGCAGGTGCATTTTTCTTTTATCTTTGAATCTTACAAGGTATTAGACGATTTAAAGCAGAAAATGCCTGAGGATTGGTTTTTATTTATTGTAGGATCTCATAATATCTGTTATCTCTCTTACAAACAATCTGACTTGGAGCGTTATTTTGAGCGTCTACAACTGGTGAAAGCCGCTTTTTTCATAGATGATTTTATAAATATATTTTGCAATAAACACTAATCCATTAGCTACTGAAAAGCCGTGTTCTTCTGCGCAATATAGGCACGGCTTTCTTTTTCAGTGGCTATTAAAAACGGGTAGCAATGGACATCAACTTAGAACAACTCAAACAGGAACTTTGGAATGCAACCGATTACGGCCGTCAGTTTTTTGAGGACGAATTTGCCTCTGAAATAGCGCGCAATCGTGGACGCCTCAAAGGTTTTGCCGTACGTACTGAGGATAAGACTGGTTCCTGCCATATTAACCAAAAAACAAGTGATAAAGGCCCTGCCCCTTATACCTTTACAGATTTCGGGGTAGAAAATAAAGGTATGAATGCGATTGATTACGTGGTAAAGCGTGATCATTGTACCTTTTGGGAGGCTCTGAAAAAACTATGTAGCCAATATGGGGTGCCACTTCCTGAGGGTAATAAGGTAACTCCCACGGTGGAATTTTCCTCTAATGTGGAGGAGGACGAAGGTTTTTGGACAGTCAATTTTTCTTCTTCTTACAAAAACAAGAAACTACTACAACGCTTGTTCCCTTTCTATACAGAGGAGCTTTTAAAGGAATATGTTTTTAAGGAAATAGAGAGCTACCAGACTGTCGGAGTTAATGAAAAGGGTAACAAATACAAAAAAACAACTATTGCCAATGCTGATTTTCCTATTTTTGGTTATGACAAAGGGGATTATGTAAAGATATACCAACCTTATGCCCCTAAAGGAGACGCTTTTATACACAAACATTCGTTTGTTGGGGATAAAAGCGGCAAACGTATCATATATGGCTGGGATCGGCTCTTTGAAAAGGTAGAATATGAAACGATACAGCAAGTTATCAAGGATCTGAAAACAGTAAGAAATAGTGAGACGAAAAAGGATCTTTTGGCTCAATTGGACAAACTAAAGTTGGAAACAGTAATCATCGCTACAGGAGGCACGGACGGCATTAATATTGCCTCTCTGGGGTATGATGTGATTTGGTTCAACTCCGAAACGGAGGTAATCAATAGTCAGGAGTATTACGAGCTTTCCCAAATAGCCAAAAATATCTATTACATACCCGATTTGGACGAAACAGGCGTTAAGCAAGCGGTACAGATAGCCGATAGCTTCTTAGATATAAAGCTGGTTTGGCTGCCCAAGGATCTGAAATACTCCAAGAAAAAAGACTTTGCCGACTGGTTGCGCCGTGAGAAGAATGCAGGCAAGGAGATTCTTCAAGCTATCTTCGCCAAAATGCTCAATCAGGCGCTTAACTTCCGTTTTTGGACGTTCTCTGACAAGGGTACTGTACAGTTCAATCCTACTAAAATCATTCACTTTCTACACCTCAAGGGCTTTTATACCTTTGCTTCCAACTATTCTGAGCAAAAAGAGGACGAATGCGAATTTGTCAGCCTCAAGCAGGGCAAATTAGAAAAAATACTCAGTACAGATATTAAGAAATATGTATTGGAATGGATTGACAACAAGGTATATAATGAGCAGGTGCGCAACCGAGTGTTTTCGGCAGCAGCTTTCCAACCTTCACACCTTAAAATGCTTCCTATATTTGACAAAGACATTACTAACTACGGGCGTTCGTATCAGTGGTATTTCTTTGCCAACGAAGCCATAAAGATACAGAAGGACAGTATTGCTTCCTACAAATATTCGGGAGCGCTCAAGGTGCAATTTTGGAAAGATGAGATCATCAACCATAACATATCCCTACTAACTCCCTTTTTTGAAAAATACACCGATGAGCAGGGGCGTACACGTATCAAGATACTTAATAAGGATAGCAATTATTTCAAAGTATTGATTAATTCCAGTCGTATCTATTGGGAGAGGGACGCTAACGAAGAACATAAGGACTTAAACCCTTTTGGAATAGCCAGCGAAAACCTTACCGAAGCAGAAAACTACGAACAGGAATTGCACCTAATGAATAAAATATACTGTGTGGGCTATATGTTACACCAGCACAAGCGAGAATCAGAGAGCTTTATCGTAATAGGCACTGACTACAAGGGAGGAAACAGCGTAAATGGTTCCTACGGAGGTACGGGAAAGTCTTTTTTGGTCAATGGCATTCGCAAAATGCTAAAGAGTAAATACATTGACGGGAAAACACTCGGCAATAACAAGTTCCCTTACGATAAGGTAACCGAAAAGACACGTTTGGTTTTCTTGGACGATATGAATTTCAATCAGGATTTCCGAGACTTTTACAATAAAGTAACTGGGGACTTTGAAGCCAACCACAAGGGAGGAAAGATCTATTACATTCCCTTTGAGCGAAGCCCTAAAATGGCAGCTACCACTAACTATGTTCCCGACTTTGAGGAAAGTTCTTTGGTGCGCCGCTTGTTGTTTTACCAAAATGGAGACTATTACCACGCCAAAACCCCTAAGAATGATTACCTCTTTTCACGAAAGATTTCCGATGACTTTGGCGGGCGTGATATAATGAATAGTGATTACAGTGCGGAGGAGTGGAATACTGATTATAATTTTCTGTTCAACTGCTTGCAGTTTTACCTATCATGCGACCAGCCTATTATGGCACCTTTGGAAGCCTTACAGAACAGACGTGCGTTGCTTTCTATTGGGGATAATTGCTTGAACTTCTTCAATGATTATTTCGCCGATGAGGCAAAACTCAATCACTGGATTAACAAACCTGAATTTGTCCGAGAGGCAATCGGTGAGCTGGGGAACAAATACACCCCCTACCAAGTGTACAAGAAGTTACAAGAGTATTGTAATATCCATAAATGGGAGTTACAGAAGGCTAAGCGCAAAACCGAAAATGGCAATTCCTTAGAGCATTTTTATATAGATAGTAAGCAGCTGGGGGATATACCCGCTATAGAAGAGCCTACGCAACCTTCGCCCTCTCCCGCTCCACATATAACTGATAACCTAAGTCAAGAAATAGATTTTTAGATATGAAAATTATTGACCTTTTTAGCGGAATTGGGGGCTTTGCTCTGGGCTTCCAGAGAGCAGGTTACCAATTCACAGAGCACTATTTTAGTGAGATCGACAAACACGCTATTGCTAACTATAAATACAATTTTCCACATGCAAAAAACCTCGGAGACATTACCACTCTTCACGGAGGAGACTTTACAGACATTGACATTATCACTTTCGGTTCGCCTTGCGTCGATTTCTCACTTGCTGGAAAACGTGCAGGGCTCGCAGGAGCCAAAAGTAGCCTTATCAAAAAAGCAATTGCCCTCATTGCTCAGCTCAGACCAAGTATTTTTATCTGGGAAAATGTTAAGGGAGCATTCTCCTCAAACGCTCGCGCAGACTTTTGGGCAATTCTCCAAGCGCTTGCCAACATTGGGGGTTATACAATCGAATGGCAATTGCTTAATACAAGCTGGGTACTACCCCAAAATAGAGAGCGGATATACCTTGTCGGACATCTTACAGGACGAAGTGTCCCAGGAGTATTTCCTATCGGAAAAAATGATAAATTACTTGACAGAAAGGCAAGGGAAAAAGGTTGGAGAGGTAGAAATTTCAAAACTTCACTTGCACGAACAATAACAGCCCGCTACTCCAAGATGGGGAGTAATGATACTTATATAGTCCCCAAGGTTGCAGCCACACTCACAGGCGGCGGACACTCAGGAGGCTTACATTCCGATATGACCGTGATACAGATAAACCCTTCTACTGAATCCAACGGCAGACAACCCTATCAACAGAATAGAGTGTTTGATGTAAGGGGAATAAGTCCAGCTTTAACGAGACACAATTCTGCCTTTATTATAAAGCAACGTTCGCGAGGAAAAAATAAAGGTGCTGACCTCACTATTTGCCCTACCATATCGAGTAACGCCTTTCAAGAGAATAATTTACTTAATGGCGTGCGCCGCCTCACGGAAATCGAATGTGAACGCCTGCAAGGTTTTCCCGACAACTGGACACAATATGGCGATTATAACGGAAAAATAAGGCGCATTTCAAAGACACAACGATACAAGCTCATAGGTAACGCCGTAACCGTGGATATAGTAACAATGATTGCTAAACGATTAAAATTTATAGAACAATGGAAAAAAAAGATAGAAGTATTTACTTTCAAAGAGGCGATAAAGTAAGAATAATCAATCTGAATAAGGAGGGTATAATTATTAGTATTGCTTACATTAGTTATGAATCTTTAAGTTACAATGTGGAAGTTTGTGGATCTAAAGTTGTAGTAAATGTAAACAATTTAGAAAAAATATAGAAATATGAAAACCATAAAATTCCGTGCTAAAACAAAAAACGGGGAGTGGATATATAACTTAGCTCCTTTAGTTCCTTTCTCTGTCTTTGATCTTACAGAGATTGATAGGGACACCCTCACCCAGTTCACAGGCCTACATGACTGCCATGGGGAAGAAATCTACGAGGGGGATTTTCTGAAAATCAATCTATCTGAGGGGTACAAAATACGCTTGGTATGCTACAACGAGGACGTAATGGGCTTTTGCTTGGCTCATTTGGAGGATTGGAACGATCCTTTTCTGTACAATCTATATCAATTCTCTTTCAGTTGGTGGGAGCGTTTTAAGAATGATATTGAGGTCATTGGCAATAGGTACGATAACCAAGCTATATTTGAAGCCTATGCTAAGTAGAGCGGAGTTTAACCGCAATATGCAACTTTACCTTGACGCTCACCGCTTTTGTGTTGATCATGGAGTGTTTGTCTATGCAGGTGCGATTCCTAACCGTATCAATACGCTATACGTTGAGGTGAACGATAACGGCAAGATTCAGCGTGGCAAAGAGTATTATACCAATGAAGAAGCTCAGCTAAAAATATACGAAATTTATTTGCATATTTACAAGAAAATGAGTAACTTGCACGCTCAAAACTAAACAACTAAATGAAAATTCTCAAACCCATAAAAACAAAAAAAGATCTCTTCTCCCTGTACCTCTCCCAGTACAGTGAGAAGAACATACGTGCCTATATCAACGATATTATCCAGCAGTACAGACCTAAAGCCAATGCCTACTGTAAGAACGTAAGCCGTCAGGAGTTTCTGACCTTTGTAGAACTCTACGGCTTGCCCAATGGCTACACCCTCTCGGAAGAACTCCAAAATGAGATAAAGACAAGGACACTAAAAGTGTAACCGCTTCAACCGTTGTCTGTTTAGACAATAGTTAATAAACAACTATTAACCTCTATTGCAATACCTATTAATAACTATTGCGCTTTGGTACAATTTTTGTATTGCTATATGGAAAATAATTTGTATCTTTGCCCCCGAAATATAATAACTTTGTTTGATCAAATATGAAAAAAGTGGTGTTACATCATACTTGTAGCCGAAAAAATGGAGAGGCTTCTGTATTGGCAAACGCTCCTTTTTTGGCGGAGGATAACCCACAAAATAAAAAATATCAATTCTTAGGTCCTGGATATTATCTTTGGGAAGATGATATAGAACAAGCAAAACTCTGGGGAAAAGTTCATTATAAAAACTCTTACTTTGTTGTTGAATTTGAATGTGATATAGAGGAGGAAGATATTTTAAACTTAAATGAAAGAGAGGGGCAGAAAGCGCTTTTTGAAATCATAAAAAATATACAAACAGAGCTTTTGGTAAATCTGAGGAAATTACCTTTAAGTAAGATCTTTAAGGTAATATACCGAAGCAAAATCACTTTTAACTACAAAGCAATTAAGGTCAAAGATGAATGCTTTTCAAGAGGAAGACAAGAAGTTTTTAGGTTTGTCTCAACTAAAAAGAATTTTACCTACTTAGGAGGTGTTTATTTTTACTTTTTTAAAAATAAAATAGATTTTGGTTCAAGAAAAATATACAGTTATGACACATAATAATCATTTACAGGCTTTCAAAGAAAGTTTAAAAAATATAGACAGAGAAGAATTTTTAAAACTTCTTAGAGAGATAGAAGCTGAGCCACAAGATGAAAATGAGCTAACTGTAGGCGAATTTTTGGACTTGATGGAGGGAAAAATTTGCTTTTCTGATACAGTTATTACAGGTAATGAAGTTCCTAAACCTGTCTTTTTTAATAATTCAAATTCAGTACTTACATTAGCAGATAATTTACTTATATTGGCAGATAATTTTCCTAATGCTAAGGCTATTACTTGTGCCCAAGAAATAAATTATACTTATAACAACAATAATACACAAGTAGAATTTAAAAATAATACACAAGCAGAACTTAAAAATACTATAAAAGCAGCGTAAATTATGAAGCGACAACTTAAAATATCTTTAAAAGAGACCTTTGTACAAAATCTTTCCTTTAAGCGTAAGCATAGTAATGAACCAACATTAGAAACAGAAGTAAGTATTTCTCCTTATGTAAATTTTGATGATGAGCAGGAGCAGGTTTATATGGTTATGTTTGATGGAAAATTTGAAAATAGTTTGTTTGATTTGAGCTTGCAATTTGTAGCTGTTTTTGGTACAGAAGCGCCTATTGATGAAGAGTTTAAAACCTCTGACCTTGTAGAGGTGAATTCCTTAGCAATAGCGTTTCCGTTTATGCGTTCTTTTCTCTCTACATTTACTATCAACGCAGGTATTCCTCCTTTTATACTACCAGCTTACAATTTTTCCAAAGAAAAAAAATAAAATATTCATACACAATATTTTACAAAAACTTTCACCCCTCACGTAAAAGTTTTTTTGTTTTTCCCTTGTTTATTCCAAAATTAGTTGTACCTTTGCACCGTTATCACGAGGGCAACACTTGTTTAAAGTTGCAAAATATATTTTTTACGATATATCCGTGAAGGTGTCGTATAGCAGTAATGCTATACAGCAATGAGCGTAAGCCCTTGTGATAACAGCACCCACTCACGGATACCTTATTTTTATATCTTATGTTATCACAAGAAACCAATCCCGCTGTGGTGAATAACAGTAGCCCCAGCACTTACTGCTTTGACGTGGAAGCGGTCAATCAATTCTTCGCCGAGGAGATCCACGTACGGGAATTTACCCGCTATATGCGTATACTAATCTACGAAACTACCCGCCTGCACTTGCGCTATTGCGACACAGCCTCCGGCGAACTCTCCGAGGAAGTGCTACAAGCATACGATTACCTCAATGGTCTTTCCGAGGCGCTTAACCCTTATTTCACTAATCAAAATCTATAAGCTATGGACTTAAGAACATTATATTTTGTAGGACAACGTGTGTTTTTTGCACAATTGGGAGTAATAGAAGAAGTTGAGATAAAGGAAATATACCTCACAGTATCTGATCGAGGAGGAATAGATCATTTTGAAACCCGTTATTTGGTTAGAGATAAGTTTTTTGCAGCCCTTAATGTTGATGAAAAAGAGCTTTTTTCCTCCAAGGAAGACCTTTTAAACGCCTTAGCTGGTGATGAATTTGCTGTTGTACCTTTAAAAAACTAAAATCATGAGAACAAAGAAATGTCACTACATAAGCCCCAGCGGCGAGCTCCTCTATACCGAGGAACGTTTGTACCTCTTTGGCTGGCTTATCTATACCTTTAGATATAAAACCGTATAAACTCAGGCAATTTTTTTTTACATTTTCCTCCTCCGCAAGACACGCACGGGGGAGGTTTTTTTGTCCCCTTACTTCGTGAAATTAAGAATATATTAACACGAAGACTGCCCAAGACTTCCCAATCCTGCCCAAAAGTGCCCAATCCTGCCTTTTTCCTTGTGGGCTGTTTTATCTTTGTGGCTGATAAACAAAGTAACAATAAAATCATTTCGCCTATGCCCAATATAAACCAAGCGCTTCACCGCAAAGTACGTTCGGACTATCCGCAGGATATATTCCCGAAAGTGGCTTGTAAGCGTACTGTATTGGGCGATGGCGATACGTTCTTTTCTGTAAGGCAGATAGTAACAACTATTGACACCTATTACTCTCAGTGTGATAAGATAGCCAAAGCGCTCAAAGGGCGTACTCTGGCCATCACCTGTAGGAATGTGCACAACTTTCTGTACCATCATTTCCAATACAAGGCCGATGATGAAGTACAGCAGTTGCGCTCTCCTGCCTGCTCGTGGGCGCAGCGCTTTTCAGGCATTGACTGCAAGAGCTACACCATACTGGCAGGGGCAATACTTAAAGCCATGGGGTACAATAGCTATGTAAGGCAGATCAAGCAGCCTTTTAGTCAATACCCCGACGAGTATTCGCATGTATACTTATTGGTGCCTGCCTCTCAGAAAGACAATGATTTACACAAAGGGTATTATGTCATAGATGGCACCATACCTACTATGCAAGAAACCTTATTTTCCGAAAAAGCAGACGAAATAGTAACAGCTATGAAACATATAGGACTTAACGGCGCGCAGAATGCGCTTTTTGGATTTACTCACGCTAAGGGGCTAAGAGCAATTGGCAATGGAAAGAATTATGAAGACGGAAAGTTTCATAAGGGAATAGGCACAGCTAATAAAGTTGGTAATGACCTATTGAATTTTACAGGGTCATTATACGAAGGATACAAAAAATATTTTGGGAATGGCTCTGGGCGCACCGACGCCGCCCCTCCCCCTGTCTATAGTGACAATTCGGATGTGATCCGCCGACAACAGGCCGAATTTAGTGCGGCTTTGCAAGCAGAAGCTGATCGCTTGGCCAAAATAGGCAAGAGTCAGGAAGCTGAGAAATTGAGAATGGAAAAAGAGGAATACGAACGCCGAATAGCAGACGCCGAGCGTCGAATAGCAGACGCCGAGCGCCGAACTCAGGGATATTATCCAAATGGAAATAACTACAATGAGCCTAACAAACCAAAAGATAATACTATTCTGTATGTGGCAGGAGGTTTGGGATTATTAGGAATCTTGGCAATAGTGATAATGTCTAACAAAAAATAAAAGCCATGAAGGGAGTACATTTATTTCCTCAAGAAGAAAAACAACAGGGACTTAATGCCCCTCCTGGCAGGGCCGAGATTGTGGAGACCGATTATGACCCTGTAATCAATATGACTTTTGCGGAGTATGAAAACAATCTACAGGAACATGCCCAGCTGGCCATGTCAGTCCATGAAAAGATGTCAGCCCTTGTGGTAGGGCTCATTACTGTAGGAGCGCTCTCCAATGCATGGAACCCTGTAGGGTGGGTGTTGGCCGCTGTTGCCTTAGTCATTAGGGTATTGGTGGAACTAAAAGTGTTCAATGAAAAATCCGCTTGGGACAAGGATCGTGCCGAGGGTGCTTGGAATGAGATCAGCAATTATTACGAGTATAGTGTATTAGGAGAGAGAACAGGAGAGACAGACGAACAAGGAAGGCCTAAGCACCGAGGAGGTTTAGCCTCCATGCTTTCCTCTACTCATTTTTTGGATGAGACTGTACAAACTATGATGAATACAGCGCTAAAGGGACTTTGTATCTATGAGGCTGTTTTTCTAAAGGAAAGGAGCAAAGATTGGAGCAGCAAGGAAACCAAAGCAAACTTGGATCAGCTAAGAGACCTCGGACAAGCTCTCAAAAGTAATTTCTTAGGAAAAATAAAAACTTACGAACGGGTATATAACATAGAATATCAAAAAATACCTGTAAATCTCGGAGATAGCCTTTTCAGTGGAGACCTCCATGATCTAAAAGTAAGGCAGGCTCCTATAGATTTACAAGATCCTTTCACCGATGTTACTTTTGAACTGATAGCCATAAAGCTCAAGCGTAAGCCTGAATACGAAGGCGCAGGCATTACCTTTTCTGATTTCAAGGACGCTGCCTCCCCCAAGGCCTCTTTTCTTGAAAAAGTCCTTAATGACCCCAACGAAGTAAAGGGTCTGTTTGAACTGGGAAAACAACAAATTTCGACGCTAAAACTTGACGGATACTTAACGACTGATGAAGCCGATCGCCTTTTGTTCAAAAACTGGATGAATACAGCCCCTGCCTATGACAAGGCAGAGTATAGCTATAACTGGAACATGCCGTTTGACCCTAAAGCGGCTCAGAACAGAAACCTAACGGAAGGGGATTACCTCTCCCAAAAATGTCAGGGAATGGATAGGGTATTACAGGACTTTGCCAACAAAGTACCCCCTTACCAGAATGCTACCGCGCAAGATGTGATTAAGGTACTCAAGGACGCCAAGGCGCACCATGATAAGCAGTATAAGGGAAAACCTGGATCAGGATTCTGTAAGAGTGTAGCCCGTGGGGGCTCTCCTGGAGCTGCCTATGCACTGAAAAAGTTTGAGATTAACCTCAATGATTATGACGAGGATTTCAACCTAAAGAAAATCGAACGCCCCTCTGCCTTTACCAACGCTATTGGGGAAACAGACACGAGGTCTAATAGGCCAATTCCTGGAGTGGAAGTCCCTAATGGCTACACCGATGAGCGTGTAAAAGCGCCTGTACCGAAGGCCACGCCGCCAGCTCCGGCACCTGCGCCGCTTGCGCCTAATGCCACACCTGAGCAGCCCAAGCCACAGCCCGCGCCGAATACGCCCACAGCTCCCGCACCTGTGAAACCCTCAGCGCCTGCCAATACCCTACAGGCGGAGAATAAGACCCCACAGAAACAAGCGCCTAAGAAAAAAAGCCTCTGGTGGCTTTGGATCTTGGCCATAGGAACTGGCTATTATATGTTGAAGGATCAACAACCTAAAAAGAAAGAAAATGGCTAATGTAAATATAGAATTTCAAGGAGATTTTCAGTACCTAAAGTATGAGTTTACCCCTCGCTTGCGGGCGCTTATTAAGAATGTCCATACAGTGATGAACTCCTACAATGCGGCTTTCTTTGAGCGTTGCAAAGGCTTTGGCGACTTGGAGAGTATCAAGCGCGAGGCCTTAGCCACCGGAAGGCTCCCCCAAGGGGTAGAATCGGCCATGAAAGCCGCAGGAGCCCTCAAGCCTATAGCAGCTACTACCCTTCTTTGGAGTATTGCTAATCAGATAGCCTCTTTTGCCAATTTTCATTTTTGGTATTGGAAAAAGAATTTTTCGGACAATGCGCCTCAGCAGAACGGCAGGAATATCAATAGTGTATACAATGTCATGCGAAGCGAGTTTGCCTATGGCTTGACCTATGCGCTCTCTGTTCCTTTTTTATATAGAATTGGCCAAGGGGTGAACCTATTGTATTACCCACGCCCTGAGTTTGTCGATTTTTATAAGGCAAAACCTTTTCATGGCACCAATGCCCTAACAGTGGAGCCTATGCGCTTTGCTCAGAAGAAGAGAACAGAAAGCGGCGTGATGACCTCTACTTTTATTGGCTTTGATCACTCTATAGGAATAGATACCTCTTTGGCAGAGAGATTAAGCACCGTAAACAGCGGAGGTACTCGAATACCTTTCGCGGCAGGAGTAGGCAGTGATAATCCATATCAGACCCGTCAGGAGCGACTAAGTGTGATATTTTATCATTACTTCTGTCTCAATAACAGACAGATTGCACATAGCCAACCGCTAAAGAATGCCGGCAATGTAAGCAATTACTTTGTGTTCTCCAAGAAGGATTTTTATACACTCTCTGAGGAATGTGTGATTGCGCGCTTTTGGAATTTCTTTGCTAAGAATATTTCATTGAATTTTGACCCATCAGGGCGCGAAGGCGACCCCGCTTTCGGTGGAAAGGTACTCATAGGAGGAGGACAAACAACATCGCCTGTATGTGACTATTACGCACGCTTTAAGAAGCAGTCCCTACAGGGAACTTTTGAAGAGCGTCTCAGTAGGTTTTCCATTCCTTCTACAGAGATTTTGCAAGTACCAGAGCTTTCGGACGCTGAGATACAAGAAGGGCTCGCCCTCTTAGAAAAGGAAAAGCGCCCATTCTCTATAGGGGTAGACCTCAAGACAATGACCACAGGCAAAGAGCTAACCCAGCGTAGCAATATGCTACAGCCAAACCTAATGGAAAAGCTATTGTACTATGAGACCAAGGCACGTACGAACCATGTACTATTAGTGAACAAAGGGGTTAATGACTTGTTCAACTTTAATACAGGTATTCGCTATTTGCCACAGCTATAACCCAAAAACGAATGATTATGCACCCATGTATGCCAAGGCCTACCCCCGCGAAGAAAGTGGAAAAAGTAGACATACCAGCGCCCCAAGAGCCGCCAAAAGTAATTTATATTGCGGTGCCTCAGCGGAGCCAAAAAGAAGAAAACGAACAACAAACAATTAATTATAAACTGAAATGGTGGCATGTAGCCATAGCTTTTGTAGCTGGTTACGCTCTTGCCTCCTCTAATTCTAAAAAGGCTTAAAAATGAACTTTAAGAAACCTAAAATGGAAAATCTGACAGGAGCCCTTGTAACAGGAGGTTCCGCAGTGGCAGGAGCAGCTGCCTCTAACCTGCTTGTAGCCGAGCTTACTAAAAAGCCTTCTGGCGACGAAAAGAAAGACAAGTCCAAGCGCCAATTGGTCAAAGGAGGTGCCGTAGCGGCTGCCCTTTTGGGATTGGCTTGTGTAGATGGCAATGACACATCGGCTAACGCTTTGCGTGGTGCCTTTGTAGGTATGGCAGGAGCACAAGGAATTTCCTTAGCGCGCGAATTTACCTCAGCGACTGCTGGCACAACAGTAAAACGTGCTTTAGGCCTTGGTTGCCCTTGTCAAGAACAACAAGAAGGCTTGGGCTATGTAGACCAGCCTGAATGGTTTACCCCAGTGTATGATCAGGTAGATTATTCTGCCTATGACAGCACCTCCCAAGCTCAAGAAAGCACACAAGGGCGTAACCCCTTGGCAGGATTCACCCCTCGCGAATCCTATGTATAACTGAATGATTCACCTTTTAAAATAGATTAAAAATGGACAATAGACAAGTTCAATTAGAACGTTCCAACCACGTTCTTACTGCAATGGGTGTAGATACCCGCAACGCAAAAGTGATGGACAGAACTCAGTACCTTACCTTCGATGGAAAGGGAAAAAGCTCTGTAGTGTTGCTCATCGACAGTAACACCAAAAAGCTCGTAGGGGATACCTCTTTCGACGCCAACAAGTTCAACAAAGGTCGCTACTTTGTTATCGACGGGATCCGTGTTCTCATAGAAGACAAGGCTACTTCCTTGCATGAATCAGATTGGAAAGGAGCGCCTAACTCCGCAATTCTCAACTCTGAGCTAAAGATCTCTCAGGACGAAGATTTGTTGGTATTGCCTGTATCAGACTTGGTATATACCAAGATCTCCGAAGGAGAAGACAACGGCTTCCGTAGCATTGCCTCTGCTCCTGTGATCGTTCCTGAAAAGGAAATCAACATCTCTTGGCAGTTCCCACAAGGAGCCAGCGTACCAAGCTCACAAACACAGTTCGTACGTATCGAGCTAAGAGGATTTGAGTTTTTCACAAACTAATTTTTCTCTTAATAATTATCAATGAAAAGGCCTTGTCGCTAAGGCAAGGCTTTTTTGATAATTATTCCCTAACTCACTAAAAAGAAAAATCATGCACACCAAAGAAGAAGTATATAACATAGACATCAAGGTAGGAGAGAAAGGAAACAACATCTTTATCACTCCTGTAGCAGGCCGTGTGATTGGCTTACTCATCTACCACAACAAAGGCGATGAATTTGTGGCCAACGCTGGACTAAAAGCAGATGATGGCACTTACATTTCCAAAATGCAGCATATTCGCAACTATCGCTCCCGTGAGAGTTGCTACTTTACAGGCTGTAAGCCCGTGGACTTTCAGACACAAGGAAAAACCTACACCTTGGAAATCACTACAGAGGAGCCTGTGGCCAACAAAGATTTTAAAGGCCAACTGATCCTTATATACGAAGATACTCGTTTTAACAACTGCGGCAATGAATAAAAGCAAGTGGAACACTCAGAAAATATACTCCAACACCTCATTTTTCTTAAAAGGTGTTACCTCCCTTACCCTCTACAATTCAGGAGAAAGTAAGGTATATTTCCGTGAGAGAACATTAGAAAAGGGTGATTATTACCTTTTGGAAGGTGATGGAACTGCCTCTGATATTGATTTAGAAATCTCTTTTGAAAATGGCAGAGGGGAAGCCATCTTGGATTATCGTGCCTTACAAAAATGTAGAACAGAATGAAAAAAGAACTCATTGATATTATTAACAGACTTAAAAACTCTCCCAGTATCCTTATCTCAGTCATTAATAAGGAAACGGGGCAGCCTTTGGTGCGTTCTTTCTCGGCAGATCGCTTTGTAGAGAAATATGGCAGCGTGGAAGCCTTTTTTAACTCCTTAGTATCGGAGGGAATTAGCCAAATTATCGTCGAGGAAAGACGAAAACTCGGCAATACAACAAGGAGCTTTTCCACCCCAAAAACTTTTATACTTGGCCCCAAGGAAGAAGAAACTCCACCACAAGATACCCCCGAAGTTATGCCCGCCACCGTTTCCCCTGCCCCCCTTCAACAACAGCCCATGGGGCAAATGGGACTGATGGGGCTTAGTTTTCCTCAGATGATGGACTTGCATGTGAAAGCTCATGATCAAGGACGCTTGGAGGTAGAAAATAAGTTTTTGAAAGAGAAAAACGAAAAGTTAGAACAAGAGATTGCCGCCCTCAAGGAAGAACGCTTAGCCGACAAATTCAGCGAAGCAAAAGCCAAGGGTAATAACGAAATGCTCTTGGGTATTGTTCAAAATCTCCCTATGCTTATGGGTGCTTTCAAGGGGGGCGCTCCTACAGGTCTCCAAGGGGCCGACGGAGAGCTGCCCCAAGTACCCGAAGGAAAAGGGGTCATTATTCAGGAATTTGCTCAGACCTCCCCAGAGGTAGACAGCTTTATGCTCAAAATACTACATTTAGTATTCGAAAGCAAAGAGTTTTACGAAGAAGTAAGCAAATTAGTAAGTAAATATGAAACTAAATAACAAGTAAAAATGGAAATAACGATAAAAATTAACAGTAACAATCCTATTGACGCACAAGCGCGCCAAGCAAAGTTACAAGCCATTGCGCTTTTGGACGATAAGACATTAGCGCTTTTCCACGAAATCGCTACTAACGAAAAGTTTCGTAAAAAATTTGTAGCCAACGAAAAACTTCTTAGAAAATTTGTATAACCATGCCACGAAAGAAAACAACAGCCCTCAAGGGAGTAGCTACCACTGTTGCAGCTACTTCTGTTGGTAAATACTTAGATAATCACCCCGAAGCGATAGAGGCTGCGGGGCGCAAGGCAAAAACTGCTGTCAATGTAGGGCTTGTCCTAATCAGCTTTACAGTAATAAGCATAGGCGGGGCGTTGTTCTACAACTTGTATTGGAAAAACAGATTTAGAAAGATGGACTATGACCCTAACCAAAAGCCGGCTACTATTAGCGCAGGTCTGGCCAAAAGCAAGGCGGATATGATCTATAGGGCGCTGCATGGCATAGGGGCTAACTACAACACAGTATATAATGCCTTGCGCGGCATGGGACACAATAACTATGTAGCTATTTACAATGCTTTTGGTAAGCGTACCCCAGCGACGAGCTTTTCTATGGGAAACAAAAACGATATGGACTTGAGCCAGTGGCTACAAGATCAGTTTAGCGGAGACAAATTAGCCGCCCTAAGAGCACAAGTAGGCAGCGCATTTTTTTAAAACAGATAACTATGAAAAAGAAATATATACTCTGGAGTGCTTTCGGCGTTGGGGTCATTACCATCACTCTTTCTTTACTACTGAAAAAAAAGCCTGCAATCCCCAATGGTGGAGGCGCTTATGGTAAGTATTACAACAAGCTCAATGACCCTGATTATAGGGCGTTTATTGCGGACTTTGCCAACAATCGCGAATTGGTCTCTGAGTATGCCCAACAGCTACACAATGCCATGAAGGACACAGGTACTGATTTTAATAAAATCTTGGAGGTAATGAGTAATTTAGACGAAACACAAATGAAAATAGTATCGGATCGCTTTGGTAAAAGGGCCTACTATAACCGTTTGTTTGGTAAAATAAAAACCTCTAACGGAAAAATGCTCACCCTCAAGGAATGGTTTAAGGAAGAATTAGACGAAAGCCAATACCAGCAAGTCAAGGACAGATACCCTAATCTTTTTTAACGATGAAGACAGAAACACGATTTATAACCGGTAAGGTTACCGATGAAAAAGGGGAACCACTCTTAGGGGTCAATGTAGTTGTCAAGAACAGCCAACCTATACAGGGAACAGCCACAGATAGTCACGGTATATACAAGCTCACAGCACCTGTAGGGAGCCAATTGGTATTTTCTTTTATAGGTAGGCAAACCATGGAATCCTCGCCAATTACCAAAACTTCCAGCAAGTTTCCTACAGTGGTACTCAGGGAGGTTGCCGAGGAATTGGACGAGCTTACCTTTACCGCTCCCAAGAAGGAGCCCGAAAAGAATCTCCCCCCTACCCAGCCGAAGAAAGAAAACCCTATACAAAAATATTTTAACCCACAAACAACAATAACTCAAAAGAATAGCTATAACCAAAACCTAAAGGACGCAAAACTACTAATGTTAGGCGGGGGAATACTTCTATTTGGTTTGCTTATAGCTACACTTAACAACTCACAAACCCAAAAAGTAAGCAAAAAAGTAAACTTATGATCGGCATACCTCATAGAATGATTTGTAACTGTAACAATCAGGGAAACAATCAAGGGAATAACCAAGGGAATAATCAGGCACCTAAGAAAGTAACGCTATATGCAGCTGTGCTGCTATCAGGAGCGGATTCTAAGGAAGGAAAGATCACTACCAAGGAGATTGTTTTTGATCCCAAGCTACCTACCCTCCAAGAGATAGAGCTATTTCTTCCTGTTTTCGACGGAGGGGTGAAAAATGTAGTCGTATGGGCGTCCTTGCCTGGCTTTAGGTTAGAGGGGGCATGGAAACAAAACTATCCTCACCAAGCGACCGATTTGGAGATGTTGGATAATCCCAATATAACAGGCGCTGAGTTGCTTCAAAAACTTGATGATTCACCAGGAGTTGAGTACATGTCTACAGCCTTAGGTACCGCTCCCGAAGGAGAGTGGAACCTATATCACAAGGATAAAAGTGCTGGGTATGGAGATGTAATCATAAAATACAAATTTACAGGTCACCTCCAAGCACTACAACAGTAAAAAACTAAAGACAAAAACAATTATGATAGCCCTTGAACATGTAGTAACAATACTCTCCTCCCTCATCGGAGGAGGTTTATTAGGAATTTTATTTGAGCGCCGCAAGCGACGTGCCGAAACCGATGCCATAGAAGCTGATGTAATAGAAAAAATACAATCATCGTATGGCCACTTTGTCGAAGACTACAAAAAAAGATATGAGGAACTTGTTAAAGAAAACGAATTCCTACGGCAGAAGATAAAAGAATTAGAAGAACGCCTTAATGCCCTAACCAAATGAAAAATATTTTACTATCCCTTTTACTTTCTCTCCTTGCAGTTGCTTGTAAATCGGTTAAGGAGACACAACAGAGCCAAGAGGTTACCCAAAGGACACGTATAGACAGCATTTTTGTAGAAAAACAAGTGCCTTTGCGAGATACAGTGTATATCAATATCCCTGAAATACGAACCATAAAGCCCGAATGTGACAGCTTGTGTAACGAGGAGGTACGCAAGATCATGCAACAAATCTCTGTCAATAGGCAACAAGGAGAAGACAGCCAAGGGGTCTATTACAATAGGTACAAAGGGCAGTTAGTAGTATATCAGAATATCGGTGCGCGACAAAGCACCTACCAAGGACAGTTTTCAGGATATTCTCATACGAAAGCTGTAGAACAAACAAAGATAGTCAAACAGTATTATGTTCCAAAGCTCGTTAAAATATTAGCTTTTATCGGAGGAGGAACTATCCTCTTTGGTGTGTTTTGGATAGGCTTTAGAATAAAGGAAAAAATAAGATTATGAAAACAAGATCAATTGTACTCTTAGGCCTTTTTGGCTTGGGAATCGCCATATACGGCATGGCAAGAGCAAAAGCGGGGCAGGCAAAGCGCCTTTTTGAAAAAATCATGTTCTCTTTCCACAGATACCGAGATTCAGGAGCTAAACTCTTTCAGAACAAAATATGGCTAAGGTTGGACTTTGCTTTGACCAATCCCACAGCTGAGGACTTTTTTATAGATACCAACGGCTCTATTCAGCTCAAGGTCATGAGGGTTTATCTCAAAGGCAAACAGATAGGTTATGCCACCCTTCCCGAATTTTACAAACTAAACTTGCGTGCAGGAGGTACTGCCTATATAGAAGATGTATATATAGAGCTTAATGGAATTTCCTTAGCTGGAGAAATATGGGATATGATTGCCCAAAACAAAAAGGATTGGATAAAATACACTGATATTATTAACAAACTATCCTTTGAAATAGATATTGACGGATTCGGACAAATATACACACTAAAACAATCTTTTTCATAACATTAAAGCTGTAAACATGAGAACTTTTACAACAAACGAATACAAAAACAGTCCCCTATACCAAAATAACCCTGGTAACCTTCCCAACAAAGGGGAAGATTGGGGAGGTAAAGTGCCAAAAGCACTTAGAAAAGGTAATGATAAGTATGAAGAATTTATCACTGTAGAATACGGATTGCGTGCCTTAATGATCAATATTCGTACAATCATGGATAAGGGAAAGAGAAATACCATATTGGAATTTTCTCACCGCTTCCACCCCGCAGCAGGTACCCAAAAGGTAGCACTATATCAATCTACCCTGTCCAAGGCTTTGGGAGTAGACAAAAACAAGAGAATTACGGCATTTACCAAAGATTTTTATATAAAGATGGCTAAGGCAATTGCCAGTATAGAAATGGGGAGCAGTGCACACCTTATTCCTGAGGACGCCTATGATACTGCTTATATCTATATGGGAATAAATATGACCAGTGGAGGAAATCCTGTAATGCCAGAGAACAAAAAACCTGCCAATACACCCCCCAATAAACCCAGTGGCGGAAATACTCAACAAAACGGAGGCAACAAACAAGGGGATAGTACCCCTCAACAAGGAGGAAACCAACAAGGGAATACCCAACAAGGAGGGGACAATCTTACAGATCCTAACCTACAAAATCCCTACCCCTCTGATCCCAATAGCGGCCAAGGTAGCAACGTATTCCTATGGGTAGGTGTAGCTATAGTGGTCGGAACGGGTGGATACCTGCTGTATGATCACTATGCACAAAAAGGAAAGAAAAAATAACCTATAAACCAATAGATATGACTGATTTAAGAAGACTTACCACAATTCGTGGACTGAGAAATAATAACCCTGGAAATATTCGAATGAGCGACACCGCTTGGCAAGGTAAAATCTCCAAGGAATTTAATACGGACACCAACAAAGCCTTTGAACAGTTCGAGAGCTTGGAATATGGGTTGCGTGCTCTGATGAAGAATGCTTATACATGGATACAGAGAGGAAAAAACACCTTGGAAAAACTTATTACTGTTTGGGCTCCCCCTCATGAGAACAAAACAGGAAAATATATAGACTATGTAGCAGCACAAATGCAGATCGCAAAAAACCAGCCGTTTAAAAAACTGGATCGTAAGTTTTTTATTTCCTTAGCCAAAGCTATTACAGAGATGGAAAACGGAGCGGCCGCAGCTCAATCATTGGTGCCGTATAGTGCTTATGAAAAAGCCTTTTCCTTGATGGGCAATATAAGCTACATACCTTCTGTTGAAAAAAAAAACGAATAGGAATCATAGGTAT
Organism: Capnocytophaga gingivalis; assembly: GCF_002302415.1. Lineage (NCBI taxonomy): Bacteria > Pseudomonadati > Bacteroidota > Flavobacteriia > Flavobacteriales > Flavobacteriaceae > Capnocytophaga > Capnocytophaga gingivalis. Next base: position 45,526 of record NZ_CP022386.1, read on the forward strand.
AGCCCTCGTTGCGGGGGCTGCCTTTTGCCTTTATAAATATTATAACCCCAGACTATGGCACAAAAAAAGACAACTCAAAAAAGTACAAGTGTAAACCAGTTTCACCTAAAGGATATACTTGCCCTTTCTCTTTCCGCCGCCGCTGTTTTCTTAGCAGGGTATCAAGTACATTTGGCAATTAAGCACGATAAACAAAATTCTAAACAATAAAAATATGGCCTCTATATATGCAACCACAAAAGGTTTTAACGAACTCTGGCAAAAGGTAACTCAAGAGAAAGAAACATTAGATAAGTATAAAAAGAAAATTCCGCCTTTCATTATTAACAATGATGTTGCCCTTACTTATACTCTTGCGATAGAGTATTATAGTGGGATATTAGCAGAATTGAATACTATAAAAAATGAAGAAATGGAAGATTGGGTAATTGATGTCTTCCCTTCTTTATATGCAAGTATAGATTCGCTTATATCCGACATGAAGTCTCTTTTGGCTAATTATGAATCGGAATTAAAGAAAAACAAGGTAATTCCTTCTGAGAAGCCCTTGGATCCACCTGCTCAGACGCCCCCAACTAATACGCTCATTCCTTCATCAACGCCACCTGTGACCCAAGCTCCCCTCACAAACACCACGCCTACTATAAGCGAAAAAAACACAGAAGGCGGCCCCAAGGTAAAGGATAGTAATACAGGGGAAACCTCCTTAGCACCAACAGAGAAAAAAGAGGTTTCTCCGGAAGGAACCCCTAAGACAGAAGCTCCCAAAAAAGGTTTCTTTACTCCAACCAATATCGTGATCCTGTTTTTACTATTTGGAGCAGGTGTATATTTTTATAACCAAAAGAAGTAACCAACTATGACAGCACTTGAAGCCTTTAACGCCTTAGATAACCGAGAAGTCTCCCGTAAGGAAGTAGAACAAGTCTTGACCCAAGCAAAAGCCGAGAATAACACTGCTATTATATACCGATTGAGCCGCGTGCTCAATGATAGCCCCGAAGCTACTCATTTTGAGATTACCATTACTCACTATGATAGCTCTGTGGGGCTTTCAGGCGTGCAGCATACAGGCGACTACCGCGAAGCCTTGGACGATTGTGGCCGCCTACGCAAGGGCTGGAAGTTCGTCAAGGGCAACGTGGTAAAGGTAGAGGAAAAACCTAAAAAAGAAGCTAAACCAAAGAAGGAGAAAGCACCACAGAAGGATACTAAAAAAGACAAAAAGTATAGGTTTGTTGTCATAACAGACGATCGCCACAGCCGTGTAATCGCAGTGTTCTCTTATACAAATCCTAATATAGAAGAATTAAGTGAACGTTTTTGGAAAAATAGTGAAGGGAAATATTATGAAACTACGGAAGAGGGGCTTAGAAATTACGCTTTCGGCATGGGACCTTATCCTTTTGAAAAGGCTAAAAAACATATTGAGGAAAAATATATAGAAGGAAAAGACTTTATCTATTTTAGCATTGAAAAAGACGGAGGCAGAAACAAGGCTATTTCATTGGTAGAAAAACCTAAAAAAGAAGCTAAACCAAAGAAGGAGAAAGCACCACAGAAGGAAGAAACCACTAAGGAAGTATCAGGCCCCAAGGTAAAAGATTTTGAAGCCTTTGATGATTTGCAGGCGCAACTACTCGCTGAAAATGCTGATATTCCTGAAGGTGAAGTCTTGGATTTCCTCTACAATTTCACAGACGCCTTTGAAGAAGGAAAAACAGTCTTTCGTTTTTGGAATACACCAGGGAAGAGGCCTACAGAAGCCGTGCTACAATATAAAAAACACCCCCTCCTTACTCGTTTGCAGAATCCCTCTGCTAAAATGCGTGCCTATGAGCTTACCCCTCGTGGGTATGAGCTATTGGAGAAATTCCATAAAGGGGTAGAACGTATAAAAAAGACTTATGACCTTGGCTATATCGCAGGGATACACAAACTTTCTAATTTTTTGGAAGATAGAAAAGCCTATACAAAAAAGGAAAATGTCCAAGATTCGTCTAAAAAAAAAGTAGAAAAAGCCCCCAATAAGGCTACAAAGTCCCTAAAATCAAGGAAAGGAAAAGTCGAAAACGAGGCTAATTTCACCCTATTGCAGGAGCCTACTAAGGTGTTTCTTGAGTTTGAAGACGAGAAAAACCAAGCCTATTACAAAAAGTCTGCCGACAAGCAAGGAGCTGTGGGAGCTGACTTTTTAAAGGAGACTTTAAAGGATTTAAAAAAACAGAATCTTAAGGAAGAGCCTCGTGGCTTTATCAATACAGAAGATTTCCCCGTAAGTCCTACTATTTCAAAAATTACAGGTATTGATAGCCTTAAAACAATCGTTGTAAAAGACAAAAATCGTCCTACCTTAGAATGTGTACTCATAGAAGCCGATCGCTATGTGGCTACAGACTTGTATAATATAATCCTTTTGAATCGTTCTAAGAATGACGGGCTGAAAACAGGTGCTCTGTATGATCCTAATTACAAATGTACCAAAATAGGAGGCTGTTCAAAGGAGGATTATTACAGAATTTTAGATTATGTATTCCCTAATTATAAACCTATATTGACCGAAAATCCCGTATATACTTCCGACTGGGTAGCTATAGAGCCTATTATACAACATTTGAAATCTGGACTTGAGGTGATAAGAAAGATTTATGATTGGAAAAAGGTTTATGTGGTTAAGATTACTTCTAATGTAGGAGAGGGTCATTACAATCTGAAATATCTATTAAATGACTTACAAATCTTACAAAGCAATGGAGCTAAAAAAATAAGGTTATATACCAATAAGTTAGATGAAAAATTAAATATAGAAACAGACAATGGAAATATAGTGGTGACGATGGCTGTATATATAGGGGATCGTAGTAATTATGATGTGATAAGCCCGCTAAGAATTGCCCCTATCCAATTGCATTTCACCCAAAACCGCAAGGAAGAAAAAGGCCTTTCCTGCGTGGACTACTCCCAAGGGCTTTTTGGAGATATAGGTCTCAATGCCCCTCGCCACGAAGGTATTCTCAAGGAAGCGCTTACAGAAAAAGGGAAACTTAAAAAAGGTTGGTACTTCCAAGATTACGGGATTATTGACCCAAAAGGAAAATATCACCCTTTAGAAAGAGAGTTTGCTTATGAATATAAGGTTGCTTCTGATGAATTGAATAGCCGAGCTTTTGAACAAAATGAGAAAAGAAAACGAAAAGGTTTTGAAGAAAATATACAATTACAAGATAATTTAAAAGATTTTTTTAAATCTCTATCCCAGAAATACAAAAAATATTTTAAGAATTATAAAGCAGTAGAGATATTTTATTGGGCTTTCAATTTTGGAGAAAAACCTACTAAATTCTTTACAATAGATGAAACAAATCCTTATAATGAAACTCAGCTAAAAGTTTTTGATAAATATTTCTCAAACAAAAATAAACTATTCACTCGTTTAGAAAATTATGAAACACTTAGGCGTTACAATTTAACTGATTTAGGATACAATATTATCTCTGAAATAGATTCTTTTTTAAATAAAGAAGGTAAAAAAGTAAGGGGAGATATCAAAAAAATAAATAAAAAATATGGCTTAAATGCTCCCTCTGTTCCAGAAGTCTCTACCGAAAGGTTTAAAAAAATGTCTGTTCCTGAGTTAAGGGAATATACATTGGAATATTACCTTGAAAATTATGGAGGAAAGAGCCTTTCCAAAAAATTCTTTAAAGAAGAGGATATCCATATAGAGTTTTTTAATACAGCAGGAAAAAAACTACAAAAACCTATTTACAAAGAAAAAGTAGCTGTTTTGGAGCATTTAGAATCGCTTATTAAAAATTCTACCTACAATAATTGGGGAAATAGAAAAGAAAGTAGCCCGCCTAATATCATAGGTTACCTAAATTTTAAAGCGAAAGTTACTATTGATGGAGAGAAACGGCACGTACGTATTTCTATTGCAGTTGATAGAGATAGAAAGTTTCGGTTTAAAACCTTTGAAGTAGGTGCTAATCCTAAAAAGAAAAAGCAAGCTACCTCTATTCCAGCCCCGTGGGTAACTGAAAGCCTAAGAGATAGCTCGCTTTCTGAGGGCAAAGGTACAAAAAAATCTTTATCCCGCAAGAAAAAAGAAGAAAATTTTGGTCTCAATGCGTCCGAACCCCCTGTAACCTCCTTGCCTGTTCCAAGGCAAACCCTCGCCCAGCAGTTGGCAACACGCCCCGAAGCGCGAGAAAGTTTCTTAGTGGCCGACGAGCAAATGAGCCTTTTCCTTGGGGCCTTGGAGAAAAAGACAAAGGACAGCCTTGTGATCACCCTCACCGGTAAGCAAGGTAGCGGAAAAACGCGCTTTGCCTTTCAGTTTATGAATGCCCTGGCGCAACGCTATCGAGTAGGACACGCCTCTATCGAGGAGCACCCCGAAAGCGTGCTGTACGAGGAAAAAGCCTATCAGTACCTAAACGATACAGCCTTGGAGCATATCACAGCTCAGGACGTTCGTTCTTTGGAAGAGTTGGATACAATGATACGCACCAACGAAGTAATAGTGATAGATTCCTTTCAGAAAATGCGTGAGCTGGCACCTCATTTTGAGATTGACAAGGACTTGCGCAAGAAGTATGACGGCAAGCTGTTTTTAGTGATTTTCCAGCAAACAGCAGACGGCAAAATGCGAGGAGGTAGCAAGAGCCAGTTTGACGGCGATATTATTCTCTTTACAGAGACCTTTCCCGATTACCGCGAGAACTATGTATATCCCGACAAAAACCGCTACAACAAGCGGCCCGCTACCGAGCTACAATATAGTATATACGAACAACGTATGCTCGCCACGGCTCCCGAAGTGCCCGCCCTACCCGCTCACTATGAGCCTACGGAAAGCGAAGAACTGAATTTTGAAGTGTTATAATATAAAGATATGAATAAAGAACAATTAGAAGCAAGAAAAAATGAGATTGAGAGGAGAATCAGTCAATTAAGAAAAGAACTTTCCCCTGTCGCTTATAGGGTGTTAGCCTTTCAATCAGTGGGCTTTATTGCTGGTGTAGTTTGGGCTTGGAAGACTAAGCAGAAATGGTATATCAGACCTTTAGCAGGAATAGGAGGAGCTGTAGGTGCTAATGTCTTGAGTACTTTTCTAATTTCCAACTCAAAGGCAGAGAAGACAGCTGAATTTGCCCAGCTGGAAAGAGAATTGAATGATATTAACGGGCAGCTTGACTGGATCAGGTTACAATCTTATTATCCTAAGCCACAATGAAAGTAGAAATAATCTCTTATAGAACAGGTGTAGATGTGTTGGGATTTCCTATAATCCACGAGCATATATTTATAGAAAGCACAAAAGAAAGTGCCTCTCATTCCAAAAAAGGAAAGAATATGTCCAAGAAAAGCGCTGTACGCAATACTGTACAACATTTTCTTTCAAGAGAAGTAAAACAATTATAAAAGAATAATGTATGAACAAAGAAAAACAACAAGTATTTGAGCGAGTTCGTGTAGAAAATGACGAACTTAGAGAAAAAATAGGTAAGTTAAGAGATTTCTTGAAAAGCGAGAAAATTAAACAAATAGACAAGACACAAGCCTATTTACTAAGAATGCAGTATGACACGATGACAGCTTATGCTAATATCTTAGAAAAAAGATTAGCTCTTTACGAGGAAGAATCAAAAACAACAGATTTTAATTAAATATTTAATTTTATGGCAACAAAGAAAGTCGGCTTGAAAGCCAATGGACGGCTCAAGAAAGGTTTCCGTTACAACGAGAACGGACGTATTGTGAAAGCGAAGAAAGCAACCACGAAGAAAACTCGTAAGCGCTAACCCTTGAGTACAAATCCCTACCCCCGTAAGGTTAGGGATTTTTTGTTTGGTACAATTTTTTTACATTTTCCTCCCCCGCAAGACACACGTGGGGGAGGTTTTTTATACTTGGTTTCCAAAAATAGGCTCGGTTTCCAAAAATTTTCCCCTTTGGTTTCCAAAAATAATAAAGATTTGGAAACTTATATAAATACAATGTAACTATGTGAAAATAAATAGTTTATAACGATATATAGCTCTGTAAGGTGATTTTCGAGTCATTTTGTAACTTATTGAAAATCAGCAATAGGCTTCTTAGTTTCCAAAGTTTCCAAAAAAACGGCTACTCCGCCCTACTCTCGTTGCGTAGAATTATCAGTAATGAATATTTTTGACTGTTTCATCAGCGGAGTTGTTGCGAGCGGTGTATATCTCCGTTATCTTCAGATCCGAGTGGCGCGCTTGATCCCTCACCTTAATAGCAGGAACGCCAGCGTTAAGCATATCTGTTATACCTGTGTCCTTGAGCGAATAAAACTGTACCTCCTTTCTAAAGTGGTATTTTTTGCGCACATTCTCCCAATGATAGAATAAATTTGTAATTGCTTGCTTCCCTGGTACAAACTTCTTTCCAAACAAAAATAGGTCTTTGGAGGCTTTGCCAATATGTTCTTTCAACTCCTCTATGAATATATTTGGAATGGTTACATTCTCCGTCTTTCTATTTTTGGAAATACTGCTGGGTATGGTTATGTAACTCTTTTCAATGTTTACGTGTTCCACCTTTAGTTTTTTAAGCTCATTAGGACGAATAAAACAGTAATAGGTAGTCATACAGAATACGTAAAAATGGAAATTCTCCCCTTTTAAGAGAGCTAATTTAGCTTTTTCTTTCTCATTGAGTACTACCCTTGTTTTCTCTTTTATAGACTTTGTCTTTGTGTTTTTTACTGGACTTTCTTTTATAAACCCCTTCGACAAACAGAAGTTGAAAAAAGTTCGCATACACGTAAGGTAAAAGTTGTAAGTTCTTGCGCTTTTTTCTTTCTCTATATAGATTCTATCCAAGAAATGATCACATATAAGCGTAGAAATATCAGATATAAACTTGGCATTTTTCTGGTATATGGATAAATATTCAGTAAAAGCCGTAATAAAGTGTTTGTAATTATTGCAAGTAGATTTTCTTTTCACCCCGTCCGAAAGTTCCTTGGAGAGTGTTTTTAGGTAATAATCAAAACAGTAATCAATTGTTTTTACCTCTGTAAGGTTGCCCATGTATGGAGACCAGCCCGAATACAGTTGCTCGTTAAGTGTGTCTATCATCTTTTGAGCAAAGCGCAAGCGTTCTTTTTTGTTGCTCATTTTAGGCACCCTATTGCGAAACCTAACCAGCTTGTCCGATTGAGGATCCTTAGCATAATACACAATTAGCCAATCAGTGCCTATACGGAGCTCAGCAGGCTTAAATGCCACCATGGGTATAATGGAAGATTGTTTGTTGTTTTTAGGCATTTTTTTATTTAGGGCTATGAGAATAGTCCTAAAATAATTCCTATTGAATACGTGTCACGATATTGACACAACCACGGCGCAAAATTAAATATAAATATTTGAATATCAAAATATTACAGCAATTTTATTTAATTGTAAGGGACAAATATACAAAAAAGATATAAATATTTGACCTACTAAATAAAAGATTTTTTTAAGTAAAAGTTTCATTTATCCTAAATTATTTTGTACTTTTGCTCTTCTATAGAGAAGAAATAATAATATAAGATACTATGGATAGACATCATATCTTACTAATTATCCATCTTATCAGTGCAACTATCTGGGTAGGTGGTCATTTGATCTTGCTTTTGGGTTTTTTACCTAAGGCACTCAAGCATAAAAATTTTGATTTTATCTCTCGTTTTGAGAAGACTTATGAGCCTATAGGGATGCCTTCTCTGCTTCTTTTAGTTGTCACAGGTATTTGGATGGCTTATGACTTGAATGCGCCACTGCCTTCGTGGTTCTCTTTTGCCACAGGGATAGAAACGGTCGTGTCGCTCAAGATTATTGGTCTTCTTACCTCTATTTGTTTTGCTATCAGTGCTCAGACAAGGGTATTGCCTAAGTTGGCGAAGGGACAAATCAAAAAACTTCCTGAAATGGCGGTTCATATCTTATGTGTAACACTTATTGCGGTAACTTTGCTTATATTGGGAAGTACTATTCGCAATGGAGGTTTTCTATTCTAAAATAAAAAAATGATAGAGGCTTTTGAGAATTATCTCTCTTTGGAGAAAAAATACTCCTCTCACACGGTGACAGCTTATCTTGCCGATGTGCAAGAGTTTGCTGCTTATCTCACTGAGGTAGAGCCTACAATGCTCCTTCCCCAAGTGAACTATTCTCTTATTCGTTCATGGATTATCCACTTAGTAGAGAGAGGAATTACCAATAGATCTATCAATAGAAAATTAGCCTCGCTCAAGGCTTATTACGCTTTTTTAGTGCGTACATTGGCTATCAAAGCCTCTCCTTTTGTCCCTCATATCCCTCTGAAAGCACCTAAAAAAATATCTATTCCTTTCTCTTCCAGGGAGATAGACTCGGTTCTCTCTCAACCCATTGTTGAAGATTCTTATACCCAAATGCGTAATAAGACGATTATAGAACTCTTTTATGCAACAGGAATGCGTAGAGCAGAGCTTATCGATTTGAAAATAAGCGATATAGATTTTTCTCAGAAAACAGTAAAGGTATTGGGTAAGCGCAACAAAGAGCGAATAATCCCTCTGATTCATACAGTGGTGGAGACTCTTGAGAAATATTTAACCTTACGTAAAGGGGTAGAAACCAATGAGGTATTTCTATTTTTGACGGATAAAGGAAAAAAAATGTACCCAAAACTTGTGTATAATATAATAAATTCGTACTTTAGCACTGCCACAACAAAGCTAAAGAAAAGCCCTCATGTACTGAGGCATTCTTTCGCTACACACCTTTTAGACAATGGGGCTGACCTCAATGCTGTCAAGGAATTATTGGGGCACGCAGGGCTCGCTGCTACTCAGGTCTATACACATAGTAGTATCGCAGAGCTCAAAAACCAATATAAAAATGCGCATCCGAGGATGACTAATAAAGAGTATTAATTTAAAATTTTTAGATTATGAAAGTAAATTTACACAATGTCGGTTTTACAGTGGATCAAAAATTGGTCGATTTTATTCAAAAAAAAATGGACAAATTAGACCTTTTCTATGATAAGGTGATTGACGCTGAAGTCTATTTGAAGTTAGACAATACCACTGCCAAAGAAAATAAAATAGTGGAAATTAAAATAAATGTACCCGGAGATAGTTTTGTGGTCAAAAAACAATTCAAATCCTTTGAAGAAGGAGTGGATTCTTGCGTAAATCCTATCGAAAGATTCTTGAAAAAATACAAAGAAACTCGTTAATATTCTCTGTAGGGGGCGAATGACAATTCGCCCCTTAATTCACTCTTTAAAGTTGTATTACCTCCCTTATATCATGACAAGGAAATTAGCCACAACTCCCAAACCTCTTTATAAGAGTACACTAAGGGACTATCTCGCAGATTTTTCTTCTAAATAGAATTGTAAATGTAATTTCTTGTTGTATTTGAAATCAAATAAAATCTATTATATATGAATAGAGTGCTTATACTTGTTGATATTCAGAATGACTTTATTACAGGAGAGCTTCCTGTTCCTGATGGCAGGGCTATTGTAGATCCTGTCAATCATCTTATTCCTCAGTTTGATCATGTGATTGCTACTCAGGACTGGCATCCCAACAATCACTTTAGCTTTTTTACCTTACATGAGGGGAAAAAGGCTTTTGAATCCATCCCTCAAGGGGACTTCCTACAGACGCTTTGGCCTCCTCATTGTGTGCAGGAAAGCAAAGGAGCAGAGTTCTTCCCAGAACTGCATACCCAATTCATCAATACTATATTCCGTAAGGGAACAGACCCTAATATAGATAGCTATAGTGCTTTCTTTGATAACCAAAAGTTAAAGAGTACAGGACTGGATGGGTATCTCAAGGGATTGTCTATTGAGGAACTCCATTTTGCAGGCTTGGCAGCGGACTATTGTGTCTATTATTCTATGGTGGATGCGCTTGACCTAGGCTATAGGGTATTCTTACATGAGCATTGTACCCGTGCCATTAGCAAGGAACATTTTCAGCAGCAAAAAGAGGAACTTATCAAGCATCCCAATTTTACTTTATTACCTTAAGAAGATTTGAAAGAAAGACAACAAATGCGATTTGGTATTGTCATTCCTGCTCACAACGAAGGGGATATCTTGGCGCTGACCTTGGACTCGCTCCTCAATCAGCACTATCCTGCCCATCAGATTATTGTGGTGGATGACAATTCCTCGGACAATACAGCCAAGGTGTTGGCCGCTTATTGTGCCAAGTATCCACAGGTGAAACAGCTCTATAGGAGCTCCTCTGCTCATCGCTTGCCAGGGGCAAAGATCGTTCAGGCTTTCTATGCGGGGCTCCCTCTACTGGAACAGGTAGAGGTCATTTGTAAGTTCGATGCTGATCTGATCTTTCCTCCAGATTACCTCCAGAAGCTACACCAGTATTATACACAACACCCTAAGTTGGGGATGTGTGGTGGAGTCTGTAGTATAGAAAAACAAGGGAAATGGCTAAGGGAAGAACTTACTGATAAAAATCACCTCCGAGGAGCACTAAAGAGCTATCGTCGAGAATGTTTTGAGGATATCTCTGGGCTTAGACAGGCCATGGGTTGGGATACTGTGGATGAGCTATTGGCTCAGTACTATGGCTGGGAGGTCTTAGTGGACAATACCTTGCTGGTAAAGCACTTGCGCCCTACCGCAAGCCGTTACAACTCTCAGGCTCAGTATATGCAGGGGGGGATGTTCTACCGCTTGCGATATGGGATGATTCTCTCTTTTTTGGCAAGTGCTAAGCTTGCTTACAAAAAGCAAAGTTTTCACTTGTTTTGGGATTATATAAAGGGATACTTCAAGGCTAAGAAGGAAAAACAAGATTTTTTAGTAACTCCTGAGGAAGGAAAGTGGATACGGGCTTACCGCTGGAGAAATATCAAGAAAAAATTCTGAATTGTTGATAAGAAAATTTGCTGTATACTGATTTTTTCTTTACTTTTGCGCTGTATTAAAATAATACCACAAAGAGAATGAAAATAGCACTATTAGGTTATGGGAAAATGGGTAAAACCATTGAGCGTATTGCCCTTGAGCGTGGTCATGAGATTGTTCTCAGGGTGGATGCTCCAGGGGAGTATGATCTCTCAGTAGCTCAAGTGGCCATTGAGTTTAGTACCCCTCAGAGTGCTTTTGCTAATATTAGCAAGGCGCTTTCCGCAGGTATACCAACCATAGCTGGTACTACGGGTTGGCTTGAGAATTACCCAAAGGCGGAAGCCTTATGCAGGGTGCATGATACAGCCTTTCTCTATGCTTCCAACTTTAGTATAGGAGTCAATGTTTTCTTTGAGATTAATAAGGTCTTAGCAAAGCTCATGCAGAAGTATCCTCAGTATGCCATTGCTATTGAAGAAATACATCACACTCAAAAACTGGATGCACCCAGTGGTACCGCCATTACCTTAGCACAGGATATTATTGAACAGACCGACAAAGTTGGTTGGCAGTTGGGGGAAACCTCCGAAGATAAGATCCCCATTACAGCCAAGCGTATAGAGAATACTCCTGGTACTCATATAGTTACTTATAGTAGTCAAGTGGATACCATTGAGATCAAACATACCGCTCACAGCCGTGATGGTTTTGCCTTAGGGGCTGTTTTAGCTGCAGAGTGGATACAGGGGAAAAAAGGTGTCTTTTCTATGAAAGATGTCCTATTCGAAAAATAAATTTAATCATTTGTAAAAATAAATTTTATGGCAAGCGTAAGACGTTTAAAAAAGAATATTGCTTCTGTCTTAGGAGAGTTAGTAGATACTCTTATCATTTGGGAATTGGTAACTGATAAAAAAAATGAGGCTTCTCAAGCTGTGGTAGAGGAAATCTACGCCGCTTATGATAAGTATCTCGGACAAATTAATAATCCAAGTGAAAACAAAGGGGCTTTCTACAAACAACTGCTTAAGAATTTCGAAGAAGAAGTCAATGCTATTGTAGCAAAGATCAATGCTTTGAGCTAAAAAGAAATTACTTTTTTTGTTTTACACCAATTACATTTGTTCACAATGCAATTGGTGTTTTTTGCATATATTACTATGAAGAAGCTATTCTTATTTCTTTTCTTGGCCTTTACCTCTGTAACTTTTGCACAACAGACTTATAAGCTCTATGTAGAGGGCGAAAAACAGTGGGCATATAGGGAAAATGTGCTTACCGATTTTGTATATGCTTTCTGTACTAAGGATTTCGAGGACATTGCCAAAAATCCTGTGGTAAGGGATAGTTTAAAAGTAGCCTTATTAGAATCCATATATGATAAAATGCTGCAAAGTATCCCTACGAAAGATAAAAATACACAGATAAGTCTCTTTTTCGGAGAACGAAAAAAGGGGAAAGGTCGTATTTTCTTTATGACTTTCTTCGAAGGAAACCTAAAAGGTAAGCGCAAAGATGCTTTCTTTCAATTCCTGTTGGAAAACAATACTAAAGAAGGAGCGTTTAAGTGCGATACTATTGTGATTTCAGAGGGAAAGCATAGATTTACATACCAAGAACCCTCTGTAAAACTCAAAACAAGATATCAAAAGGAGGTGATGCAGGAATATGAAGCGCATGCATTAGAAAAAAATGCCAAAAAAGAATTGGAAAACTATATAAATACAAGAAAACGCTGGCGAAAAATGATTATCGTCAATTAGCGATAGTTTGCAAAAATGCTATGCATAGGGGTAATTTACACATAAATAATTCAAAACTCAAAACTCAAAACTAAATAGATGGCAGACGACGATTTGATTACAGACGATGAGCTGTACGAACACTATAGTTTTAAGGCAGGAAAGGGACAAGAACCACTACGAGTAGATAAGTTCCTGATGAACTTCGTGGAGAATGCCTCTCGAAATAAGGTACAACAGGCGGCTAAGGACGGCAATATATTTGTCAATGGAGTAGCCGTGAAGGCTAACCACAGGGTCAAGGCCAATGATGAAGTCAAGGTTATGTTTGCCCATCCTCCTCACGAATATCTCTTGGTACCTGAGCCTATTCCCTTGGATATTGTCTATGAGGATGAGGAACTAATCATCATCAATAAGCCTGCCGGTTTGGTAGTACATCCAGGGCATGGCAATTATCAAGGAACTCTCATCAATGGACTAATTTACCATTTTCAGCACCTGCCTATGAACAGTTCCGACCGACCTGGCTTGGTACATAGAATCGACAAAGATACCAGTGGCTTATTGGTTGTGGCTAAAACGGAAGAGGCTATGAATCACTTGGCTAAGCAGTTTTTCAACAAAACCAGTGAGAGGGAGTATGTAGCTTTGGTGTGGGGCAACCTCGCTCAGGACGAGGGAACTATCATAGGGCATATCGGAAGGCATCCTAAGAACCGCCTCCAGATGACCGTTTTCCCTGATGGAAGTGAAGGTAAGGAGGCCATCACTCATTACAAGGTCTTGGAGCGTTTTGGCTATGTAACCTTAGTTTCTTGTCGCTTGGAAACAGGGCGCACACACCAGATTCGAGCCCATTTTACCTATATAGGACACCCGCTTTTCAATGACGAGCGCTATGGTGGGGATAAGATACTCAAGGGAACAACTTCAGCTAAGTATAAGCAGTTTGTCGAAAACTGTTTTAAGATTCTCCCTCGTCAAGCGCTTCATGCCAAAACCTTAGGGGTGGAGAAACCCTCCACAGGGCAGATGCTCCGCTTTGATAGCGAAATACCTCAGGATATGCAACAATGTATAGAAAAATGGCGTAACTACCTTAGCAATAGAGAGGTAGTCAATGATTAATGAGAATAATAGGGAGGATTGCAATTTATCCCTCAAAAACAAGAATTTTTCAGAAAACCTCTAATCATAAAATGGAATTTTACTCTTTTATGTAAAGTGATTTTATAGCTAATTAATTTACATTTGAAAATATATTATGAAACAATTCTTTTTTCGACAGGCGAAAATAGAAGATTTAGAGGCTATATGGCCACTCTTTCTCTATGCCAAAGAAACCATGCGACAAAGAGGAACCCACCAGTGGCAGGATGGTTATCCCTTTAAGGAAACTATTGAGCAAGATATAGTTCATCACTATGCTTATGTAGTGGAAGAGGCAGGTGAGGTTATCGCTTATGTAGCCATCAGTAGGGATGGAGAGCCTACCTATCAAAAGATAGAGGGAGCTTGGCTTAACCAGGAGCCCTATATAGTAGGGCACAGAATGGTAGTAGGGAAGAAGGGACGAGGTAAGGGATTGGGATCTTTTATGATACGAGAAGCTGAAAAAATAGCTATTATTCATGGAATACGTTCTGTACGAGTGGATACTAACTTTGATAATCAGGTCATGAAACATATTTTTGAAAAAGAAGGCTATACTTACTGTGGTATCATTCAGGTACGTGATGGAAAACGTGAGGCCTTTCAGAAGATTTTAGTTTAAATAAAGAGTTATGAAATACAATCAGATAGATACAGGAGCCTATACCATCTACTTCGCAGAAGAGGGCTATAAATACTTAGCAGACTATATAAAAGAAAAGAAATATTCAAAGATATTTGTTCTTTCCGATACACATACCCATGAGTGTTGTGTATATACTTTCTTACAGAAATTCCCTTTTGAAGTGGAAATCATAGAAGTAGAGGCTGGAGAGGAGTACAAAACCTTGGATACCTGTCTTTCTCTTTGGCAGACCCTCTCTGATTTAGAGGCGGATAGAAAGAGCTTGCTGATCAATGTAGGTGGAGGGGTGGTTACTGATATGGGAGGATTCGTGGCATCTACTTTCAAGCGAGGAATTGATTTTATCAATATTCCTACTTCTCTCTTGGCGATGGTGGATGCTTCTATTGGAGGGAAGACAGGGGTCGATTTAGGAACCCTCAAAAACCAAATAGGCGTGATAGAGAACCCTAAGCTTCTTCTTATTGATGTCAATTATCTTAATACCTTACCCAAAGAGGAATTTCGTAGCGGTTTGGCCGAGATGTTTAAGCATGGACTCATACAATCTCCTGCTTATTGGGAAAAGATGAGACATCTCTCGACCTTGACTACCGATGATTTGGAAGAAATTATTTATCAATCGGTAGTGATTAAGTATCAAGTGGTATCTGAGGATCCTAAGGAACAAGGATTGCGCAAGATACTCAACTTTGGCCATACTCTGGGGCATGCTATTGAGTCCTATGCACTATCTCACCGAGAAAAGCGCTTATTACATGGAGAGGCTGTCGCTATAGGAATGATCTTGGCTGCTTATATCTCTCATAAGGTGCTACAGTTCCCTTGGGATAAGGTGGAGGAAATCAAAACAACTCTTTTAGAATATTTCCCTCAAGAGAACTTCACCTCACAAGAGAGAGAAGCCATACAGCAGCTACTCAAGTATGATAAAAAGAATGCTTACGGACGTATATATTTTGTATTGTTGGAGGAGATCGGAAAACCTAAGTGGGATATAGAGGTTCCTTCCTCTCTTATAAAGGAGGCTTTTGACTATTATAGTATTAATCATTGATTATGGTTATAGTTATACTTAATTGGAATGGAAAGCATCTATTAGAGCAGTTTCTTCCCTCTGTGGTACGCTATTCCTCAGGGGTAGGGCTTTATGTGATAGACAATGCCTCTACCGATGGAAGTGTTTTGTTCTTACAAGAGTACTATCCCCAGATAAAGATTGTCCAAAATACTGAAAACTATGGGTATGCCAGAGGATACAACGAAGGATTAAAGCATATCCCTGCCGATGTGTATTGCCTGCTCAACTCCGATGTCGAGGTCACCCCTCATTGGCTCAAAGCTCCTATTCATATCTTTGCCCATGAGCCTCAAATCAGTATATTACAGCCTAAGATAAAGTCTTATAAACAGAAAAACTATTTCGAATATGCAGGAGCTGCTGGAGGATATATAGACAAATACGGTTTTCCCTATTGTAGAGGGCGTGTCTTTGATACAATAGAGGAGGATACAGGACAATATGAGGAACAAACGCCTATTTTTTGGGCTTCTGGGGCATGTTTTTTTATTAGAGCATCCACTTTTGAGCATCTTGGTGGTTTTGATGAGGATTTTTTTGCCCATCAGGAGGAGATAGATCTCTGTTGGCGTGCGCAAAATGAGGGGTATAAGGTGTATTATACTCCCTTGTCTCAGATATATCACTTAGGAGGAGCAACACTTGAGCAAGGAAGTATACAAAAGGTGTTCCTTAACTTTCGCAATAGTCTTTTTATGCTCTTGAAAAACTTGCCTAAAGGGACTTGGTTTTCCACGATTTTTTTGAGAATGGTTCTGGATGGCATTGCTGGGATACGTTTTTTCTTTCAGGGAAAGCCAAGCTATACTTGGGCTATTCTTAGGGCGCATTTTGCTTTCTATAAGTACTTTTTTCATTTTTATCACAAGCGGAAAAATCCTATACTAAAACAGTATTACTCAATAAAATCAATAGCTTATAGCTACTTTATAAAGAATAAGAAAGTAGGGTATTAATGGGGGAACAAAAATTGTAGGTATACCCAAAAATAAAATTATCAAAAGATTGTGTCTTTCCTATATTTTTTCTATTTTTACGGCAGATTTTAAATCTTCCTAATAATATTTTTAAAGTATTGAAAATAAATATTTTATGAGAAATATTCTTCTAATTTTTTTATGTATCTGTTCATTCTTGGGGTACGCACAGGAGGAGACTCTTATGCGAGGAAGTGTGTTCAATACCAAGACAAACTTGCCTTTAGATAATGTGAATGTGCTCAATATCAATCAAGTAAAGGGAACAGTTACCAATATTAAGGGAGATTTCTCAATACGGGTAGCCGTGAATGATACTTTACACTTTTCTTATCTTGGCTTCAAGTCTATCAAAATAAGAGTAACTCAGGATATGATTCGTTTCCCTGGAACGCGTATAGGAATGACCGAACTGGCCTATGCCTTGGAAGAGGTAGTAATCTCTCCTTATCGCCTGACAGGTTATTTGGATATTGATGCAAAGTATATGCCTGTCAATACCAATAGACAGTATAGTATCTCTGGATTAGACTTAGGATATGAGCCCAGAACACGGGATAAGAATAAAACGGAAGAGGTCGTTACCTCTGTACTAAATCCCGCAGGACTGCTTTATAAGGCTTTTAGTAGTAGGGCTAAGGATTTAC
Source organism: Capnocytophaga gingivalis (assembly GCF_002302415.1). NCBI lineage: Bacteria > Pseudomonadati > Bacteroidota > Flavobacteriia > Flavobacteriales > Flavobacteriaceae > Capnocytophaga > Capnocytophaga gingivalis. The sequence goes on from NZ_CP022386.1 coordinate 62,673, forward strand.
GCAAACTCAAAAAGATGAAGCAGAGTGATGAAATCCGTAGTATGCTCAATGGAAAATATGACCGAGAAGCTCTGGCCGAAATTTTAGGTATATCCAAGGACAAACTCGAAGAATTGCTTCGTCATTGCAATTATTCAAAAGATTTTATCAAGAATTCTAACGACTTACAATTCTTGGATGCTCTTACCCAATGTTATGAAGAGTACAAGCTCCTCAATAAAAATGGAGAACCTCAAAATAAAAAATGAAAAGGGAAGCTATTCTCTGCTCTTAGCCTCCCAATACCTAACACCTAATACCTAAAAAACATGAAGAAGTTTTTTAAAATTTTTGGTATCATTGTTTTAGTATTGATACTATTACTTGTTTCCATACCTTTTCTCTTTAAGAATACTATAAAGGATAAAATCATGGAGAAAGTAAATGAAAGTGTGAATGCTCAGATTAGTTTTACTGACTTTTCTCTGAGTGTCTTCAAGAACTTTCCCAATGCAACAGTAGAACTCGAAGGACTAAAGGTCATTAACAATGCTCCTTTTGCTGGAGACACTTTGGCTTATGTGGGGAATTTCTCTGCGAAGGTGAACCTTAAGGATATCCTTTTCAAAGGGGATAAGGATCCTTACAAGCTCTTAGGATTCTCCCTATCAGATGCTGTAGTGAATGTACACATGAATGAGGAGGGGAAAGGTAACTTCGATATTGCCAAAAGTACTTCTGATACTACTGATGAAGAACCCAACAATTTCTCTCTTGATCTCAAGGAGTATAGCATAGAGAACCTACGCTTTACATTCAGGGACGATACCTCTAAAATGAGTGTTATCCTTGATAGTCTTTATCATAAAGGAAAAGGAAATTTCGCTAATCAAGTACTTGATTTAGAGACAACTACAGCTACTAAGGTTTCTTTTGCTTCTGATGGAACAGCTTTCCTACGCAATAATGTAGTTACCCTGGATGCTGTCTTAGGAATCGACCTAAACCAACAGAAGTATACACTCAAGGACAATACATTGAAGTTGAATGCTTTGGAACTTAATTTTGACGGATTTGTACAGCTTTTGGAAGATGGACAACTCTATAATCTATCTTTTAAAACACCTAAGACAACCTTCAAGAATTTCTTGGATCTGATCCCTGCTGCCTATACCAAGAGTATAGAAGGAGTACAGACCACTGGTGAATTTACTATCAATGGTAAGGTAGATGGTAAGTATACTCCTACCACTATTCCTAAGCTGGATATTCGTATGCTCTCGAATAATGCGTCATTCAAGTATCCTTCCTTACCTAAGTCTGTCAAAAATATTGATATAGATGTAAAAATAGGAAATGAAACAGAAAAATTGGAGGATACTTATGTGAATATCAATCGTTTTGCCTTTACTATAGACCAAGATGCTTTTTCTGTAAAGGCCTTGCTCAGAAATCTTACTAAAAATATGTTGGTGAATGCGGATCTGAAAGGAGTGATCAATTTGGAGAATATCCAAAAAGCTTATCCTGTGAAGATGGATTTGGATCTGAAAGGTATTCTCAAGGCGGACATCTCTACAGCTTTCGATATGGCTTCAGTAGAAAAGAAGGCTTACGAACGTATTCAAAACTCAGGACACGCTTCTTTGGAGAAATTTGTCTATTCAGGAGCCGGCTTCTTGCAGCCTTTCCATATCAATAAGGCGGGAATTTCTTTCAATAATGCTAAGATAGAACTTACAGAACTGGATGCTAAGACAGGTAAGACTGATTTCAATATTAAGGGGACTTTAGAAAATTTCTATGGGTTTACACTTCGTAATGAGGTGCTCAAAGGGAATTTCACCCTCGCTTCCAATCATATAGATGTAGGTGATTTTATGCAAACCGATACACCTGCGGAAACTCCTAAGCAAGATAAGCAAGAAGAAAAGCCTACAGAAACTAAACCTACTTCCAAGACAAATGCTTCTATCAAAATTCCTGCTTTTCTAGATTGTAGTCTTGATGCCAAGGCCAAGAGTGTACTTTATGATAAGCTCAATTTGACTAATGTATCAGGAAAACTTATTATCAAGGATGAAAAAGTAACCCTACAGAACCTGCAAACCGATATCTTTGGTGGGAAAACCGCCGTTACAGGAAGTGTATCTACCAAAGGGGATACCTCCACTTTTTCTGTAGATTTGGACATGAACAAACTTAACGTTATGGAGTCTTTCTCTCAGATAGAAATGCTTAAGAAAATTATGCCTATTGCCAAAGTAGTAGAAGGTTTCTTTAGTTCTAAGATTAATGTAAAAGGAAAGCTCACTCCAGAACTTACCCCTGATATCAATTCTATCTCAGGAAGTCTTTCTGCTGCCCTATTGGATAGCCATGTAAAAGAGGCTTCTCCCTTAGTTTCAGCTTTGGATGCTCAGTTCAATCAGTTGAATCTTTCCAAGCTAAACCTCAAGGATCTCAAGGCTAATGTAACCTTTGAAAATGGCCGTGTGGTGGTAAAACCTTTTGCTATCAAATGGAATGGTAGTACTATCAATGTAGCAGGAACACATGGGTTTGACCAAACCATGGATTACAAACTTACTTTCAATGTCCCTGCTAAAATGCTTGGTCAGGATGCTTCAGCCCTATTGGCTAAGCTTACAGTAACCGAACAACAGAAGTTAGGGGATATTCCTGTCAATGTGAATATGGGGGGTAACTTTACCAAACCTCAGGTATCGACCGATATGAAACAAGTTGTCAATAACCTTGCGCTACAGGTAGCCAAAGCGCAAGCAAACCAGCTTACGGATAAGGTGATGGACAAAGTAGGTAAAGAGGTGACTAACAAAATCACTGAAAAAGTAGGAGGTGAAGCTGTAAATAAGGCTACAGATGCTTTAGGTAAGCTCATAGGAGGAAAAACCTCAGCTACGGATACTACTAAGACTACTCCTAAGGAGCAAACCAAAAAAGCTGTAAATAACCTCTTGGATGGTCTCTTTAAAAAGAAAAATAATAATGAGCAATGATTGTAAGGTTCAATGATTAATGATTAATGTGCTTATTAATCATTGAGGAAAGACGTGTGATTTTTTTAAAACACACGTCTTTTTACTAAAATTATTTGTTATTCATTATTCATCATTTGTCATTGATTATGAGATTTTTAGTATTTTTAGTTATTCTTATAATAGTCCAAAGTTGCCTTCTGAATAGGACTCATTATACAGGATATGTATGTGATGCTGCTACTAAAAAGCCCTTGGCAGGAGTAAAAGTTACAGAATTGGAGAGTCAGCAGTATACTTTTACAGATGAAAAAGGATTTTTTACTTTGAAAAAGATGGATGATATAGCCTCTCGTCTTATTTTTGAAAAAGAGCCTTATATAAAAGATACTCTTAGTTCTGTACTCATACAGCATGGAGAACATTTTGAATTTCTTTTTAAGGGAGAGCAAATCTACCTCAGAACCATACAGTACATGGATTCTATCTACAATGATTATGAAGAGAGTTTGTATAAAAGTACAAATCCACGAGAGCAGATCCTTCCTAAAGATAGTCTTATTATCCGAGGAAAAGATACTGCAGTGGTAACCCATTTACAAATTTATCATTATCCTGAAGAACAGCTTATAACAAAAGATTATATAGGATACTACAAAGGAGAAAAACCACGTAAAAATTCTCATTATATAGAAAAGCACACCCTGCGAACATACTTTATCAGACAAGGAAAGTTGAGTACAGAAACTATTTATTTTCCTAAGAAAGACAGCCTTATCTATGATCGGGATACTGTCAGATGTGAGTCCTTATTTATCAAGTATGATCTAGAAGGAAATATAAAAGAAAAAATCTGTGAAGGAAATTTTTCTTGTCCCGATATAGCCGCTCATACACGAGTGGGTACAGCATTTTTCTATAAGGGGGGTAAGCTCATCCAAGAGAAGTATTATCACAATGATCGCAGAGAAAAAGATTATATTCAGTATAGAGTATATGATACAATGGGAAATTATAGGGAAATCTATACTAATAATTATGAATTGTTTAATAATGATAGTCTTATCCTCTCTCCAGAGGAAGTAAGACGCCGCACAAAGAGATAGATAGAGGAAAAATAAAACAAATGAAAGATACAGTAAGGCATCAGGGAATGCGCAATCTTTTGGCTCGACAGCTTACTGAGCGCAAAGAATATCCTATTTCTGATGAAAAAGTATTACAAGCGATAAGAATGATTCCACGTCATTTGTTCTTAGATAGTATTTTTGAAGAAAAAGCCTATCAAGATATTGCTTTTCCTATAGGAGCAGGACAGACGATTTCTCGTCCTCATACGGTTGCTTTCCAGACAGAATTATTACAGGTGAATGCTGGGCAAAAAGTACTAGAGATAGGCACTGGGAGTGGCTATCAGTCAGCTGTATTGGTAGCACTCAATGTAGAGCTTTACACCATAGAGCGCCAACAGGAACTCTTCAAAAAAACAAAGTTATTACTTGATAAAATGGGCTATATGCCCCGAAAGATGATTTTTGGGGATGGATATAAGGGATATGTAGAACAAGCCCCTTATGATCGTATTTTGGTAACAGCAGGTGCACCAGAGGTGCCCAAGGAGTTGTTAGCACAACTCAAAGTAGGAGGGAGGCTTGTGATTCCTATAGGTCGGGGTGCACAGATCATGACGGTTTTTGTACGACTCTCTCCCACAGAGTTCAGCAAAGAGGAATATGGCACCTTTGGCTTTGTACCTATGTTGGAGGATACGCAAGTCAGGAGAAAGCAGTGAGTAGCAGTCAGAGAACAATGAACAGAGACAAACGGGAAAAAGAGGCGAAAAAATAGAAAAAAAACAGAAAAAAGTGTAGGTTTTTTGATTTTTTTTCAGTAACTTTGTAGGGAAAATAAGCAGTAATCTATATAATTTTTAAGGATATGAAACAAAGAGTTCCCGTTTCCCAGATTATGTCCAAAGACATAGTTACTCTAAGCCCTACTCAGACATTGTATGAAGCAGAGGCCTTATTCAAAAAACACCACATTCGCCATATTCCCGTGGTAGAGGGGCACAAACTCATTGGTGTGCTAAGTCTTACAGACTTGCTTCGCATCAGTTTTGCTGATCTCTCTGACGATGAAAAGCATGTGGATAGTGTGGTGTATGATATGTTCACCATTCCACAGGTGATGGCTAAAGTACCTTTGGCTATCTCTCCTGATACAACTATCAAGGAAGCCGCTGAGATTCTTGCTGAGCAAACTTTCCATGCACTTCCCGTTACCGATAACGGCAACTTGGTGGGCATGCTTACCACTACAGACCTTATCAAGTATCTTTTGGAACAATATTAATTTTAAAAAAGTTAGAAAACAAGAAGCCAAAATTCCTCAGGAATTTTGGCTTCTTCTTTATCCAAAATAATCAGCTTATTGTAGGGTTTCCTTTAGCCAATCAAAGAAGGTTCTTTGCCATAGTAAAGCGTTCTGAGGTTGTAATACCCAGTGATTTTCATCAGGGAAGTAGAGCAATTTGCTCTTGATTCCCCTGAGCTGAGCTGCAGTGAAGGCTTGGAATCCTTGTTCCTCAGGCACACGGTAGTCTTTTCCACCATGAATGATAAGGATAGGTGTATCCCAAGCGGCTACCTTCTCAATGGGGTTGAATTCGGTATAAGCTTTCTGAGCTAGAGCATTGTTTTTTTCCCAATAAGGGCCAGCAAACTCATGATTGTTGAAGAAAGTCTCTTCAGTAGTACCGAACATACTTTGGGTATTGAATACTCCACAGTGAGCGATAAAAGTCTTAAAACGCTTATTATGGATACCAGCTAAGTTATATACTGAATAGCCGCCATAACTAGCTCCCACAGCCCCTAATCGGTTACTATCTACATAAGGTTCTTTGGCAATATCATCAATAGCAGCGAGGTAATCCTTCATAACCTGTCCTCCCCAATCTCCACTGATCTGAGCATTCCATTCTACCCCATGTCCTGGCATACCACGACGGTTAGGAGCGATGACGATATAGCCTTGGGAGGCCATCAGCTGGAGGTTCCAGCGGAAGCTATAGAACTGAGTGAGCGCCGATTGAGGTCCTCCCTGACAATAGAGAAGGGTAGGATACTTCTTCTTAGGATTGAAATCAGGAGGATAGATCACCCAAGCGAGCATATCCTTGCCATCAGTAGTTTTGATAGTGCGTTCCTTTACAGGACACTTAGCTATATTCTTATACAAATAGTCGTTGATATGAGAGAGCTGTTTTACTTCTAAGGGAGTTTTTCTTCCTTTGAGGTTCACTGTATAGATCTCAGGAGCTCTGTTCATATCATTACGAGTCACCACTAAAAGGTCTCCAGATTGCCCTATGATATTGTTGATGTCAAAAATTCCTTTGGTAAGCTGTTTTACAGTAGGGTTTTTGGCAAAAGGCTCTATCTCAAAGAGTTGTTGAGTACCATTGGTAGCGGCGATAAAATAAATTTTCTTGCCATCATCACTCCATAGGTAGCTAAAAACTGTATTGTCCCAAGTGGCAGTAAGATTAATCTTCTGACCATTGTGAAGGATGTATAAGTCGTTCTTATCCGCTTCGTTGCCATCTTCCTTCATGCTTAACCAAGCCAATACCCCTTCTTTGCTAAAAGAAGGATTGGTATCATACCCCATCATACCCTCGGTGAGGTTGGTTGTAGTTTTGGTAGCGATGTCATACTGATAAATATCGGTATTGGTGCTTACTACATACTGAGTACCTACCTTGGCTTTGGTTACATAGAGTACCTTTTTGCCATCAGGGCTCCATATATAATCCTCTTCTCCTCCATGAGGTTCTTGAGGACAATAATAGGGAAGTCCCTGCATAATATCGGTAAGAGCTCCAGAGGCAATATTTTCTATAAATACATGATTATAAGAGCCTTCATTCCACTTATCCCAGTGGCGATGATCAAGTCCTTGATAGATTTTTCCAGAAGATTTGTCCAAATCCTTATGGAAATCCTTAGCAAGAACAGGAGTGAGTTTTACCTCCTTGTGGATGAGCTTAAGAGACTTATTGTTATTAAGTTTTTCTGTAAGCAGTTCCAACTGTTCCTTAGTGATGGATACCGTTTTTCCATCTTTGATAGCGAGCTTGTAATACTCTTTGTCAAAGGAATTATTTTTGACATTAGGAGTGGTAACCCCTATGAGTACATGGTTCTTGTCGGCTGTCAGTCCGATGCCACTAACCCTATGCAGCTCCCATAACTTTTCGGGAGTAAGCGGCTGTTGTGCGAATGTACTATACACCATAAACAATGTAAGTATTAGAGTGATTCTTCTCATGATATATATAATTAGAATTATTTTTCATGATAGCTTAGAGAACAACCAATGAATCATTCAAGAGAACATATCCTTTACCTTCTCAAAGAAAGTTTTTTCCGATTTGTCCGGATTGGGGGTAAAATTCTCATCTTCTAACATTTTCTGGAAAAAGTTCTTTTGTTCTTTAGTCAAGGTCTTAGGAGTCCATACATTGACATGTACTAAGAGATCCCCAGTGTCATACCCGTTGATATTGGGCAATCCTTTGTTCTTTAGGCGAAGGATTTTTCCAGATTGGATTCCTTCTTCGAGCTTGATACGAACCTTTCCAGTGGCTGTTTCTATATCTTTGGAAGTGCCTAGAACAGCTTCAGGCATACTTATATAGAGATCCAAGTGAAGGTTTTCCCCTTCACGCTTGAGAGTCTCATGCTCAATCTCTTCGATAAGTACTAAGAGATCCCCTGGAATACTGTTGTTTCCAGGCGCTTCATTTCCTTTTCCAGAGACTTTTAGTTGCATTCCTTCCATGACTCCAGCAGGAATCTTGATTGATACAGTCTCTTCTATGCTCTTGAGGCCTTGAGAGTCAGCCCCATCAGGTCTTTTGTCAATAATCTCACCACTTCCTCCACAAGTAGGACAAGGAGAAGAGGTTTGCATACGACCAAGCATAGTATTGACCTCACGGACGATACTACCATGACCATGACAGGTGGCACAACTCTTATAAGTGGCACCTTCTGCTTTTATTTTTCGTTGTACTTTTACTTTTTTCTCAGTACCTGTAGCAATATCGGCTAAGTTGAGCTTTACACGGATACGCAAATCCCCTCCCTTTACACGATAGGAATGAGAATTACCTCCTCCGAATCCTCCGAAACCAGAGAATCCGCTAAAGTGCCCACCGAATATATCCCCGAAGTTACGGAATATATCCTCCATGGTACTATATCCACCACCAGCACCCCCTTCGAAGGCAGCATGACCATACTGATCATACTGAGCACGCTTTTGTTCGTCACCAAGAATCTCATAGGCCTGAGCTGCCTCTTTGAATTTTTCTTCAGCCTCTTTGTCACCAGGATTTTTATCAGGGTGGTATTCTAAGGCTTTTTTTCGATAAGCTTTTTTTATTTCAGCGGCAGTAGCATTTTTGCTAACACCTAATATTTCGTAATAATCTTTTTTCATTTTTAATACTAAGAACAAGAACTTATTGTCCTACAACAACCTTTGGATAACGAATAATTTTGTCACCCAACTTGTATCCTTTTTCTACTACATCTAATACTTTTCCACGAAGGTCTTCGGTAGGAGCAGTGGTCTGAGTAATAGCCTCATGAATATCACTATCAAAAGGATCGCCAGTGTCAACCTGGATCTGTTCTAATCCTTTAGATCTTAGTGTATTAAGGAATTTGCTATGGATGAGTTCCACTCCACGAAGGAGGTTTTCATCCTCAGATTTGGATATTTCCACAAGAGCACGATCAAAGTCATCAAGGACTGGGAGCATAGAAAGTATGACATCTTGTCCTGCTGAGGTGAGCAATTCAAGCCTTTCCTTGGCAGTTCTTCTTTTGTAATTTTCAAATTCGGCAAACAGACGAGTGAATTTATCTTTTTCTTTATGTAGTTCAGCCTCTAATATAGAGATAGCCTCATCAGCTTCAGAAGAGTTATTTGACTGATTGTTATTGGATTTCTCAGTTTGTTTTTCTTCAGACTTCTGCTCAGGATTTTTTTTGATAATAATCTCAGGGAGTTCATCTTTTGTTTCATCTTCTATCTCTACATCAAGAGAATCCTGTGCAGTCGCTTGATGATGAGACTTTGGAGCTTCCTGCTCATGTATTTCATCAATAATTTCAGCATCTTGAAATTCAGCGTCCTGTATATCATCTGTATGGAAATCTCCTTGATGATGGTTATGTCCTGTATTCATAGGTTTATAATTTTTGTATTACTATTAATTACTATTTAGCTACCCCTATCAAAAGTATTGCCAAACTTAAAATAGTGACAAAATGGCAGTTGTACTTATCAGGCGTGAGGTGTAGTCTGTTTAGAATGATGTCTATGCCCCCTATGTTTTCTTTTTTTGGTGAGGTATCTAAAACGTAAGTCGTCATAGTAAAGGCCAGAGAGTAGGATTCCTATGGCGAAGAAAAGTGTTTTGAGCTTTAGTCCAAGTTCTACGAAAGCAAATCCTGCAAAGAAGCCTCCTAAAAAGAAAAACAAGACGATGGATAGGCGTAAGTGAATACTATTTTTGATTTTCTTTTCTTGTTCTTGATAGTTATTTCTCTTGAGATAAAATAGTTGAGAGAGTTCAATGCCTAAGTCTGTAAAGAGACCAGTGAGGTGTGTGGTGCGTACAGTAGCATTGGAAATCTTGGTCACAAAGGAGTTCTGCAATCCCATAGCATAGAGGAGCATAAAAGTAGTAGCTTCATGAGGAAAATCTAAAGAAATCCTATTGAGGAGAATGACTAAGCCCAATACAATACACTCCAAAATGGTAGGACGGAAGTACTTATTCTGCCGCTTGTGATAGTTGGCTTCCTCAATAAGCCAGCCAGAAGAGAAGGAACCTAAGAGGAAGCATACTATGTAAAAAAGGTAAATAGTCCCCTTCCAGAACTCAGCGATGGACATATCATGAATGAAAAAAGCGAAGTGTCCAGTGACATTGGTAGTAAGCCGCCCCAAGAAGAGGAAGCCAACAACATTGACCATGCCAGCTACGAAAGAGAGAACAACAGCTATTTGTAGATTGTTCTTTGCAGAACGCTTTTTTCCTTGATGTCTGAACATGAGCCTAAGTCAAGAAAGGGGTTAAGAATCTTAAATAGAGCTTCTGAATTGTTCTAAGAAGCGCACATCATTTTCATAGAAAGCGCGGATATCTCCTATCTGATACAAAAGCATAGCCACCCTTTCTAGTCCGATGCCAAAGGCAAAACCGGAGTATTTTTGAGGGTCTATTTTACAGTTGGTCAATACATTGGGGTCAGTCATTCCACAACCCATAATCTCAAGCCAACCTGTACCCTTGGTAATGCGGTAGTCAATCTCATTGTTCAATCCCCAATAGATGTCCAATTCAGCACTGGGCTCAGTGAAAGGGAAATAGGAAGGACGCAAACGTATTTTGGACTTTCCAAACATCTCCTTAGTAAAGTATAAAAGCGTTTGTTTAAGGTCAGCAAAAGAGACATTGGTATCAATATATAGCCCTTCTATTTGGTGGAAGAGACAGTGAGAGCGTGCCGAGATGTCCTCATTGCGATACACCCTGCCAGGAGCAATAATACGAATAGGCGGTTGGTGCTGCTCCATGTAGCGAACCTCTACAGAACTGGTATGTGTATGTAGCAGAATATCTGGACGAGTCTGGATAAAGAAAGTATCCTGCATGTCTCTGGCAGGATGATATTCGGGTAAGTTCAGTGCAGTGAAGTTGTGCCAATCATCCTCTATCTCAGGACCTTCGGCTATGTTGAAACCAATATTAGCAAATACCTCAATGATTCTATTCTTGATCAGGGAGACAGGATGACGGCTTCCTATTTCGATAGGGAAAGCCGGACGTGTAAGGTCATTGAGACTTTGGGTAGTCACATTCTGTCCACTGAGTTTTTCTTTAAGTTCATTAATCTTTGCCTCAGCTTTGCTTTTGAGTTCGTTGATTATTTGTCCGAAATCCTTTTTTTCTTCTTTGGGTACTTCCTTGAACTGCGCAAAAAAGTCATTGAGCAATCCCTTTTTACCAAAGTATTCTATACGGAATTGTTCTAATTCTTCTTTTTTTTCTGTAGCAAAAGCCTCTACACGAGCTATATGTTCTTTTATTTTATTAATCATGGGAGATTTTTTATGTTAGCATAGTTGAATTTTCTCTACACGGCGCTGGTGTCTGCCTCCTTCGAAAGGCGTTTCCAAGAAAGTCTTGACCATTTCCAAGGCTTGTTCAGCGGCTGTAAATCGGGCAGGGATGGCTAAGACATTAGCATTGTTATGTGCTCGAGCCAAGGCAGCTATTTCCTTGTTCCAGCATAAGGCGCATCGTACTTTAGGGTGCTTGTTGACTGTCATGGCGACCCCATTACCGCTACCACAAATGACAATTCCCCAGTCGGCTTCTCCTTTGTCAATCATTTCACCTACAGGGTGTGCAAAATCAGGATAATCTACACTTTGGGAAGTATCTGCTCCTACATTGGTTACTTGGTAATCTTTTGATAATAAGTACTGAAGAATCAAATTCTTATACTCAGTACCTGCATGATCATTTCCAATTACAATTTTCATCAGATAGTGTTTTTAAGGTGCAAAGGTACATATTTTTTGGTAGTTTCAAAAGATATTAGAGGAAAAAATTGTACCTTTGCGCAAGTATTGTATTTGCCAATAGAGAAAAGGCAAAAGACCAAAAAATATATAATGAAACTCACCTTTTTAGGTACAGGTACCTCACAGGGGGTACCTGTAATAGGTATGAATACCCCTGTGGCACATAGCCGCGATAAGCGAGATAAGCGCTTACGTACTTCCGCCCTACTTTCATGGGGAGGAGTTAATGTGGCTATAGACTGTTCTCCAGATTTTCGCCAACAGATGCTTTCCCATAAGGTACAGCACTTAGAGGCTATTCTCTTTACCCATGAACATGCAGACCATACAGCAGGACTAGATGATATACGCCCTTTTGTACTCAAGCAAGGGGATATGCCCATCTATGGGTTGCCCCGAGTGATAGAGCAACTGAGAATACGCTTTGCTTATATCTTTGCTACCGAGAATCGCTATGAGGGAGCTCCCTCGGTGAGAGTGACTGAGGTCGATGCTTCTACTCCTTTTACACTCTTTGGACAGGAGGTAATTCCTATTGCGGTGGAACATGGTTCCTTGCCTATCTTGGGCTATCGTATAGGGAAATTAGCCTATATCACCGATGCAAAACATATCCAAGAGGCAGAACTCTCAAAACTTTATAAGGTGGATACCTTAGTACTCAATGCCCTGCGTAAGGCACCTCATCCTACTCATCTGAATATAGCAGAAGCCATGGAGATTGTCAAAGAGGTACACCCTAGGCAGGCATTCTTTACTCACATCAGCCAGACAATGGGCTTCCATGCCAAAGTACAGAAGGAACTCCCTAAAAATGTATATTTGGCATATGATAAACTGACGATAAAGATTTAATTAGGAATAGGGAACAGTGAGATGCTGGTATGAACTGTAAGAAACGATCCAGTCAAGACACAATGCATTGTATCTCTACAATAAGACGCAATGAAATGCGCCTCTACGGAGAACGATGTCCACACTGGCGCGAGCTTGTAGAATTAGAAATCACATACAGTCACTGGAATATCCTTTGCCAGAAGGGTATCTTCAATGATAAGAGCTATTTCTTCCCAAGAGCCTCCTGCCAAGCCACAACCTATACGAGGCATCTGTACATGAGCTTGTTTTTCTTTGGCAAAGATGGCGACCTTAGTCAGAGCTTCTCTGACGGCCTCATAACGAATAGGAGGGAGTCCTTTTTCATCTTTTCTTATCTTATGCTGTCCAATGATATTGGCCACCCATATAAGCTCTTCCACTTGTACAAACTGGACAGCACCTAAGGCGAAGCCATCTTTATCTTGATACCACTTTCGATACTGCTCTTCAGGAGCTTTCCATCGCTTGGATAGAGCAAGGACAAAGCCTTTTCCCCAGCCTCCTTTGTCATTGCATATATGTGTGATAATGATATTTCCCTCACTTTGAGGTAGGGTAGCATCAGCTTTTATGTATTCTATTTCAGTCATGATAAAGTGTTAAAATAATCTTTGAGTATGGTATCATTGAGCATTCGAGGAGTAAAAACCTCCAAGAGGATAGGATTTTCATGATCAGAAAAGAGTATTTTTAAGCCTTCAGTAAGGGATTCTTTGTTTTCTGCTTGTAGGTAAGTAATCCCATACATACGACAGAGATACTCAGCGGTAAGAGAGTGAGTTGTTTCTTGAAAAGTCTCAAAGAAAGGCGTTTCCTTATCTGTTGGTAAGATGCGGAAGATGCCCCCACCCCCATTGTTTACGATGATGATTTTTAGGGTTTTAGGAATATAGTTGCACCATAAAGCATTGCTATTGTAGAAAAAACTTAAATCGCCTGTAATCAATAAAGTAGGTAAGGATTGTACCACACTAGCGCCTATGGCAGTGGAAGTACTGCCATCGATTCCACTAGTACCACGATTGCAAAAGATTTCCCATCCGTCCTTGGCGGGGAAAAGTTGCACATAGCGAATAGGGGCACTATTACTAATTTGTATATGATAGGGAGTAGGGATTTGCTCAAGAATAGCTTGATATACGGCCATATCCGAGAAAGGTATTTGGGCTAAGAAAGCAGAACGCTTGGCAAGAGTTTCCTTATAGATAGGTAGCCAAACACCCTTGTAATCAAAGCTAACAAGAGGAAGCTCAGGGGTGACAGCCTCTAAGAAAGTATTGATATCCGTTTTGAAATGATGGGTAAGGGCAAAAAAAGTATCATAGCCCACCTGCTCATCTATATAATAGTGAGCTCTGGGAGGGTACTGGCGTAAAAACTCTTTTATTTTCTTAGAAACCACCATCCCCCCTATAGAGATAAGCACATCAGGCTGCAATAGTTCTTGGAGATTTCTCTTTTGTATAGGAGAAAGGAAAGTATCAATCATCCCAACAAACGATTGCGCTACTACATTAGCCGTACTTTCGGTAAGGACTAAGATAGAAGGATCCTTCTGGAGCCAATCGATCCATTTTTGAGCCATAGTACCAGGAGGCAATACTCCTATGAGTACCATTTTCTTAGGGTAGATCCAGTCTTTGGTGAATTGGAGTAATTTTTCACAATTTAGGGGTATTTGTTTTTTTATTCCTATCTCATTGTGAAAAGTCACTGTAGGAGCGGGTAGGGTTCGGTATAGAGGCTCTTCAAAAGGAGCGTTGATATGTACAGGCAAGAGTTTGAGAGCAGCGGTATTCAGCGCCTCATTGAGCAGATATTCGTTGAAGGAAAGCGCCTTATTCTCCTCAGATAGATTGGCATTGTAAGCGGTATGAGCCGCTAGAGCATGAGGCTGATGAATGGTTTGTCCATCGCCTATATCTATTTTGGAGGCAGGACGGTCGGCACTAATGACCACTAAAGGGATATTACTATAAAAGGCCTCACTTACCGCAGGATAATAGTTGAGCAATGCTGAACCAGAGGTACAGGCCACTACTACTGGTTCTCGGAGCTGTTGGGCTAAGCCTAGGGCAAAGAAGGCCGCACAGCGCTCATCCACTATACTATAAGTGGTGAAAAAAGCATCACTGGCAAAGCCAATAGTCAGTGGGGCATTGCGTGAACCAGGCGAGAGGACTATATGTCGGATACCTTTTGCCTTGCAGGCAAGGAGTATCTGTTGGGCTAAGGGAATCTCGGGAAACAAAACGAAAATAAATTGAGTGAAAAAATCAAGAGTGAAAAATGAAGAGTGAAAAATGAAGAGTGAAAAATTTTTCACTCTTCACTCTTTACTTGTGTTTATTGTTTAGCAAAAACTTTTTGTAATAAAGGTGTCGTTCTTGAGCTGATATTAGTACGTATATCCTCCTCTTTTTGAGCAATTTGTAAGAAAAGTCCATCGATAGCCTTTTCAGTCACATAGCTTGTGAGGTTAGGTTCCACTTTGGTTACCAAAGGAATGGAGTTATACTTAGTAATGATATTGTTCCATACTTGGTCAGCACCTACTTTGCTTAGAGAGGCTTCAATTTTAGGAGAGAAAGCCTGTACTAAAGATTGAGTAGTGGTATTTTTCAGATACTCAGTAGCAGCATTTTTTCCGCCAGTAAGGATGGCTGTAGCATCGGAGAAAGAAAGATTCTTTACAGCATTAATAAAGATAGGTTTTGCCTGAGTTACTGCATCCTCAGCAGCACGGTTCAGTAGCTTTACTCCCTCATCGGCAAGGCTTCCTAGCCCAATGCTTCTTAGGGTTTTGTCCACCTTTTGGAGTGGTTCAGGGAAAAGAATTTTGGCCAAAGAACTGCCATAATAACCATCTTTTTGGCTAAGCAAATCCACTCCTTGGGAGATACCTAGTTCCAAGGCTTGTTTGAGTCCATTAGAAATATCTAAAGAGGACAAAGCTCCTGTTTGTTGAGTGTTGTTCATAATAGACTGCAAGTCAGCGCAGCTATTGAGGCAGAAAAGACTGCTTACTAATAAAACAATTTTCTTCATTTTTTTATTTTTTAAGGTTTAAGGTGTTAGAGTCCAATTACTACTTATCAAACTCACTAGTGAAGTGTAGCTTGAGTTGAGGATATTTTTGCTTGACCATTTCGATAGAGAAAGCGGAATCGGCCAAGAAGACCAATTGTCCCTGTTTATCACGAGCCAAGTACTTTTGTTTTACGCGGAGGAAGTCGAGATAATCAGGGTCTTTGGGGTTTTCAGGTTCTTCGACCCAACAAGCCTTGAAAATAGGGAAATTCTCATAACTACACTTGGCCCCATATTCGTGTTCCAAGCGGTACTGGATCACCTCATACTGGAGCGCTCCTACGGTACCAATGACTTTTCTTCCGTTGAAGTCCAAGGTAAAGAGCTGTGCTACCCCTTCGTCCATAAGTTGGTCAATTCCTTTCTCCAACTGTTTGGACTTGAGCGGATCGGCATTGTTGATATATCGGAAATGCTCAGGAGAGAAGCTTGGAATACCCTTGAAATGCAACACTTCCCCCTCGGTAAGGGTGTCCCCAATCTTGAAATTGCCGGTATCGTGTAGCCCAACAATGTCTCCAGCGTAGGAAATATCCACAACCTCTTTCTTTTCAGCAAAGAAAGCATTAGGGCTGGAGAACTTGAGTTTTTTGCCCAAACGTGTATGTAGGTAAGGTTTATTGCGCTCAAAGGTACCTGATACGATTTTGACAAAAGCCAAGCGGTCACGGTGGTTGGGGTCCATATTGGCATGTATCTTGAATACAAAGCCTGTAAACCCCTTCTCATTGGGCTGTACTATCCGTACATCGCTAGCCTTGGGTAGGGGAGAGGGAGCTATTTCTACAAAACAATCCAAGAGTTCTCTTACTCCAAAGTTGTTCAGAGCAGAGCCAAAGAAAACAGGCTGTTGGGAGCCATTGAGATAGGCTTGGCGATCGAAGGAAGGGTAAACCTCATACACCAGTTCCAAGTCTTCACGTAGGCGCTGTGCGGATTGAGAGGAGATAAGCTCCTCCAGTTCAGGGCTGGAGACGTCATCAAAAGCAATAGTTTCCTCGATATTCTTGCGGCTATCTCCAGAGAAGAGATTGATGTTCTTCTCCCATATATTATAGATTCCCTTGAAGTCATATCCCATTCCGATAGGAAAGCTCAAGGGAGTTACACGAAGCCCCAGCTTCTGTTCCACTTCGTCCAAGAGATCAAAGGCGTCCTTACCTTCGCGGTCGAGCTTATTGATAAAAACAATCATAGGAATATTGCGCATACGACATACCTCTACGAGTTTTTCTGTTTGTTCCTCAACCCCTTTGGCCACATCGATTACTACGATGACACTATCCACTGCAGTAAGCGTACGGAAGGTATCCTCGGCGAAGTCCTTGTGACCGGGGGTGTCCAAGATGTTTATCTTATGATCTTTGTAAGTGAAAGCCAAGACAGAGGTAGCTACAGAGATTCCCCTTTGGCGCTCTATTTCCATAAAGTCGGAAGTAGCTCCTTTCTTGATCTTGTTGGACTTGACTGCTCCTGCTTCCTGGATAGCTCCCCCGAAGAGGAGCAGCTTCTCGGTCAGGGTCGTTTTTCCCGCATCAGGGTGCGAGATGATGCCGAAAGTACGGCGCTTGCTAATTTCTTGTTCTAAGGACACTTTTTAATTGTCAATTATTAATTATTAATTTTCAGTTGTCAGTGATCAGTTGTCAGTTGTCAGAGGTCAGTTGTCAGTTTTTACAAGAATTAACCATTAACCATTGACAATTAATCATTAATCATTAGTTTCATCATTTCTTGATAGTCCATAGTATTTCCTCTGGAGAGGATTAGTGATCGGAAGCGATCCCCATTCTGGCGGGTAAGACCTCCATGTGACTCGAACCAGTGATAGGTATCTTCGGCTAATATCTCCGAATACTGATATGCATAATAGCCTGCGGCATAGCCTCCACCGAAGATATGAGAGAAATAGAATGAACGATAACGTACAGGCACTTCCTTAGGGAAACGCTTAACGGCCTCATTTTCAAAAGCAGCCACCTCGGTAACTTGAGCCAAGGCAGGAAGGGTATGCCACTGCATATCCAAATAAGCAGAAGCCAAGACCTCGCAAAAAGCATACCCACGATTGAACTCGCGAGAAGCCTTTAACTTCTCTATCAGTGAAGAGGTGATGACTTCCTGTGAAAGATAATGACGAGCATAGTGAGGAAGTACTTCGGGGTGGAGTGCCCAATACTCATTGAACTGAGAAGGAAATTCTACAAAATCCCTAGCTACAGCAGTACCGGCAAGGGTAGCATATTGCTGATCAGCAAAGAAAGCATGTAGTGCATGGCCAAACTCATGGAAAAGTGTTTCTACCTCAGAGAAGGAAAGCAGACAAGGAAGCTGCTCAGTAGGAGGGGTATAGTTACATACATTATATATCACAGGTTTCTGTCCAAAGAGTTTGGAGGGAGTTACCAGCTCACTCATCCAAGCACCTCCCCGCTTGCTTTCACGAGTATAGAAATCTCCATAATAGAGTCCTAAAGGAGATCCATCGGCCTCAAAGAGTTCATATACAACCACATCAGGGTGGTATATCGGAAGATCCATGCGGCGCTTGAAGGTAATTCCATAGAGCTCAGTAGCAGCATGGAAAACCCCTTTTTCCAATACATTGAAAAGTTCAAAATAAGGCTTGAGTTGGTTCTCATCCAAGTCGTATTGCGCTTTGCGTACCTTTTCAGCATAGTAATCCCAGTTATGAGGTGCTATTTGATCTTGTCCAGAAAAGTCTTTGAGACAAGCTACCTCCTTAGCTACTTTTTCAAAGGTAGGTTTTAGGAGTCTTTCGAAGAAATTCATAACCGTCTGGGGAGTCTTGGCTACACTCTTTTGCAAAGACCATTGTGCATAGTTATCATAACCTAAGAGTGTTGCTTTCTTCTGACGCAACGCAATGATTTCCAATACAATATTTTCAGTAGAGAAAGCCCCTTGAGAAGCCCTATTCCACGACTGTTGGAAGAGGCGGACACGCGTTTCTTCCTTTTCCAGTTGAGAGAGCAAAGGCTGCTGAGTGGTATTGGTCAAGGCGATTTTCCAAGAACCATCTTCCTGAAGAAGTATCTTTTGTTCCTCTGGAGAAAGTCCAACCAAGTCTTCTTCTTTTTCTATAGAAAGAGCTGCTTGGTGGCGTGCTTGTAAGGTATTATAGTTAAAATCATTCTCCAGAGAAGCTAATCGATTATTAATCTCTTTGAGAGCTTCTTTCTTCTCAGGAGAAAGGTTAGCACCTCGTAAGTAGAAAAGATCATAATAGTGCTCTAAGAGCTTAAGGGACTCACTATCGAGTGACAGAGAGGCACGTTGTTGATACAATACCTCTATACGCTCAAAGAGCTTGTCATTGAGATAGATGCTATCTTCATTAGCCGCCAATAGGGGTAGGATCTCTTTTTCGGTTTGTTGCAATACTTCATTAGTATCAGCTCCTGCAAGGGCAAAGAAAAGATTCGCTACACGCAGCAGCGCTTCTCCACTTTTTTCCAAGGCAAGGACAGTATTGTCAAAGTTTGGTGGAGCTGTTTGCTGAACAATAGCCGTAATAGCCTGCTGTTGTAAGGCCATAGCCTCAAGTAACGCAGGAGAAAAATCCTCACTTTTTATTTGAGAGAAATAAGGAGCCTGATAAGGCAGTGCCGTTTTTTCTAATAAAGACATTTGTCAAGTTTTGAGTTATTTATTATGGAAATCAAAAAAACAAGTGAACTTTATTTCATTATTCACTATTATTTCATTATTCACTATTTACTAATTTTGTTTTTCACTTCCCATAAACCTTTTGCCATATCAAAAATTGTACCAAAAAAATAGTTATAAGGTAAATATATTTATTTAACATTTATTTTTCATATATAGAAGAGAATAAGATAAAAAATATTGTTTATTTAACTAATTCAGTTTCAGTTGTAATGAAAAAATATTTTAGAAAAAATGAAAAAAAGTATTTTTCTTTTTGTGTAATCCAAGGGGAAAGTGTATCTTTGTCCTTGTTTAAGAGGAAAAAATGGAGGGATTTGATGGTTGATTTTAATCATAATTATATTGATTATCAAATAAGTAAATAAATAATTAATTAATATACAAGATGCGAAAAACATTTAGAAAAATTGCCCTTACATTATTGGTAATGATGTCAGTGGTAGCTTTGGCACAAAAGCCAAAGGTGCGTATTCTTGCTACAGGAGGGACTATAGCAGGAGTAAGTAAGTCAGCAACAGAAACTAACTACAAAGCAGGGGAACTTGGAATTAATCAACTTCTGCAAGCTGTTCCTCAAGTGAGAGATTTGGCTGATGTGTCAGGAGAACAAATCGTAAAAATAGGCTCTCAAGATATGAATGATGACGTATGGCTCAAATTGGCTAAGCGTATCAATGAGTTGCTCAACAAAGAGGGATATGATGGAGTGGTAATCACCCATGGTACCGATACTATGGAAGAGACTGCTTATTTTCTAAACCTTACAGTGCACAGTGCTAAGCCAGTAGTATTGGTGGGAGCTATGCGTCCTGCCACAGGTATGAGTGCCGATGGACCTTTGAACCTATACAATGCAGTAGCTGTAGCGGCGGATAAGAATGCTCAGGGACATGGAGTTATGGTATGTATGAATGACCTTGTTTTGGATGCGAAGTATGTAATCAAGAGCAATACAACTTCAGTAGACACTTTTAAAGGATCTATTTATGGACCTTTGGCTTATATCCACAATGGGAAAGTATTCTTTGGTCGTACCCCTACCAACAAACATACCACAGAGTCTCCTTTCTATGTAGACAACCTAAAAGTGCTTCCTAAAGTAGGTATCGTATACAGCTATTCCAATGCATCCGAACTTCCTATGAAAGCTTTTATCGATGCTAAGTTCGATGGTATTGTACATGCTGGAGTAGGAAATGGAAACTTCTATCATACTATTTTCGATTTGGCTGTCAAAGCACAACAAAAAGGTATTCAGATAGTACGTTCTTCCCGTGTACCTACTGGGGCTACCACTGAGGATGCCGAAGTAGATGATGCTAAATATCACTTTGTAGCCTCTCAGGGACTTAATCCTCAGAAAGCACGTGTACTCCTTATGTTAGCCCTTACCAAAACTAAGGATTGGCAACAAATACAACAGTATTTTAACCAAATGTAACATGTAATAATTATGTTTGATTGATATTTTTGATAAGGTATAAAAAGGGAGTAGAATTTTTTCTACACCTTTTACCTTATTTTATAATTAAAGAGACTTTTGCTGGTGTATAGAGATAATACAAATGTTAATAATAGCTTACTTTTACCTAAATGAAAAAAATATACAAAAACTTATTATTCAGGGTCTTCTGTGGGATTGTATTGGGGATACTTGTAGGAAAGATAGCCCCAGAGTGGTTCTATAGGATACTACTTACCTTCAAAGGAATCTTTGGGAATTTTTTAGGCTTTGCGATACCCCTGATCATCATGGGACTGGTAATGCCCTCCATCAGTGCCTTGGGCAAGAGTGCTGGAAAGATGCTCTTGGTTACGGTAGCTATAGCCTATTCCTTTACTCTTTTTTCAGGTTTTTCCACCTATTTTGTCTCCGATGCGCTCTTTCCTTCTCTTTTAGAAGGGCAAAAGATGGATGATATAGGAGAAGGCATATTAGCACTTCCTTACTTTACTGTTCCTATGCCCCCTGTGATGGATGTGATGACCGCTCTGTTGCTCTCTTTTGTTATAGGTATAGGTCTGTCTATAAGAGAACACTCTGTATTTGTAGAAGTCATCAAGGAATTTGGAGAGGTTGTCAGTTGGCTAATAGCCAAAGCGATAATCCCTATATTACCCTACTATATCATGAGTATCTTTGCCCAGATCACTTTTGAGGGTAAGGTAGTAGCTGTGATGGGAGTATTCTTCAAGCTCATAGGGATTCTCTTTGTGATGCATGTGGTGCTGCTTCTCCTTCAGTTTGCTATAGCAGGGAGTATCACCAAAAAGAATCCTATAAAAGCTCTGATGACCATGTTGCCAGCCTATGCGACAGCCTTGGGCACACAGTCCTCGGCAGCGACTATTCCCATTACGATGCGTCAGGCAATGCAATTAGGCATATCCGAGCGAGTAGCAGGCTTTGTCATCCCCCTATGTGCCACCATACACCTCTCTGGGAGTACAATGAAAATCACCGCTTGTGCTATAGCCTTGATGCTTATGGAAGGTATGCCCTTTGATATAGAACTTTTTGCAGGCTTTATTCCAATGCTTGGTATCATTATGATAGCAGCTCCAGGAGTACCAGGAGGCGCTATCATGGCTTCCTTAGGAATTCTCTCCTCAATGTTAGGTTTCTCAGAGGTACAACAGGGTCTGATGATTGCCCTATATGTAGCTATGGATAGCTTTGGTACAGCTTGTAATGTGACAGGAGATGGTGCTGTAGCACTTATTGTACAGAAAGTTATAAAAGAATAGTTGTGAGTTGGGTAGCTGAAAATTCAAAAACTAAAAACACATTAAAAAGATTGCTATTTCAAAAATAAGTAGTATCTTTGTACCTTATTTAGAAAATGGATTTTTTCAGGAAATGAACAACAAGCTACTTACAGTAGGAACATTGGCTTTTGATACTATAGAGACCCCTTTTGTCAGGGTAGAACGCACTATGGGAGGAGCCGCTAACTACAGCGCTTTAGCAAGTGCTATTTTCGATATAGAACAAGCCGTAGTCTCCGTGGTGGGAGAGGACTATCCAGCTTCTTTCTTGCAAATACTTTCAGAGAGAGAGATAGATATTACTCAAGTGGAGAAGAGAGTAGGGAAGAAGACTTTCTTTTGGAGCGGACGCTATTATGAAAATATGAATGAAAGGGAGACCCTTGAGACACAGGATGGTGTCTTACAGGATTATATTCCTAAACTACCATCACACTTTTTGGATGCTTCTTTTGTTCTCTTAGGAAACCAACATCCACAGTTGCAACTTGAGGTCTTAGATCAGTTTGTCGCTCCTCCAAGTCTGATCGTTTCCGATACAATGAACTATTGGATAGACCATAGCTTTGAACAACTTAGAGAAGTCATCCAAAAGACAGATGTGCTTACCGTAAGTGACCAAGAAGCCTTTGCCATTACCCAAGAGAAAGTCTTGCTCAAAGCTGTAGAAAAACTACAGCAAATGGGGGCTACTTATATCATCATCAAAAGAGGAGAACATGGAGCAATGCTCTTTCATGAGGATAAGAGCTTCTATACCCCCGCTTTACCATTGTGCAAAGTATGTGACCCCACAGGGGCAGGGGATACTTTTGCAGGGGGCTTTGTAGGTTATATGGCACAAACGGGAGATATTTCTTTCGAAAATATGAAAAATGGATTGGTCTATGCTACCGTCTTGGCCTCTTTCTGTGTGGAAGAGGTGGGTGCCTCTAAGCTATTGACCATCAATAAAGAAGAAGTGCTACGCCGCCTCTTCTCCCTAAAGGAACTAACCCAATTTGATATAAAAGTTGTCTAACCTATGAGTGATGCTATCAAGCACGAGTGTGGAATCGCGCTACTTCGTTTGTTAAAACCCTTATCCTACTACCAAGAAAAATATGGTACCCCCTTCTACGCGATACACAAAATGTACCTTCTCTTGGAGAAACAGCATAACCGAGGGCAAGATGGGGCAGGAATTGCTACTGTCAAGCTACAAATGCAGCCAGGAGAGCGCTATATTGCACGTGTGCGCTCCAATGATGCTCAGCCTATACAAGATATCTTCAAGCAGATAAACCAACATATCAACGACCTTTTAGAGAAAAACCCAACCCTTAAGGGAGATGTAGACCAACTAAAACGGATTGTCCCTTATCTGGGAGAAGTATATTTAGGACATGTACGCTATGGTACCTTTGGTAAGAATAGTATAGAAAATGTACATCCCTTCCTTAGAGAAAACAACTGGAACTATCGCAACCTTATCTTAGCAGGAAACTTCAATCTTACGAATGTTAATGAACTCTTTAATAAATTAGTAGAATTAGGGCAACATCCTATAGCTAAGACAGATACCATTACTGTGATGGAGCGTATAGGGCACTTCCTTGATACAGAAGTAGAGGAATGTTACCAAAAGCTCAAGGCAGAAGGAATTAGTAAAAAAGAAGCTTCAGTACTGATAGCTCAGGAGCTTGATATGATCAGAGTACTCCAAAGAGCAGCTACTCGCTGGGATGGAGGATATGCCATGGCTGGGATTGTAGGACATGGAGATGCCTTTGTGATCCGAGACCCAGCAGGAATACGACCTGCTTACTATTATAAGGATGAGGAAATAGTTGTAGTAGCCTCCGAACGAGCGGTGATACAAACAGCTTTTAATGTACCTTTTGAACGAGTAGAAGAACTCTCTCCAGGGGCAGCTATCCTTATCAAGCATGATGCTACAACCCAAATAGCACAAATACTCCCAGCTACAGAACGCAAGGCATGTTCCTTTGAGCGTATATACTTTTCCCGTGGTAGTGATCAAGAAATCTACAGAGAGAGAAAGAAATTAGGAGCCCTATTGCTTCCTAAAGTACTCAAATCCATTGAGAACGACCTTACCAATACTGTATTCTCCTATATACCCAATACTGCAGAAACCTCCTTCTATGGACTCATAGAAGCTGTATCAGAGCATCTTAACCAACAAAAAAAACAGCAAATACTCCAGGCGGGTAATACTCTTAGTGAGTCCCAGCTGACCCAAATTCTCTCTGTGCGTCCTCGTATAGAAAAAGTCGCGGTTAAGGACGTAAAGCTGCGTACCTTTATCACTGAAGATTCTGGAAGAGAGGACATGGTTGCCCATGTATACGACATTACCTATGGAGCTGTACGTCGCAATGAAGATAATTTAGTAATTATTGACGATAGTATAGTACGTGGTACCACCCTGAAGAAGAGTATTCTTAATATTCTCAGCCGCTTAGAGCCTAAGAAAATTGTAGTACTTTCTTCCGCTCCAGAGATCCGCTATCCAGACTGCTATGGAATAGATATGGCGCGTTTGGAGGACTTGATCGCCTTCGATGCTGCCTTGGAACTACACAAAGATAGAGGCACCTATGATATAGTGGCACAGATCTACCACAAGTGTATAGCTCAGAAACATAAGCCTGATAGTGAGATAGTCAACTATGTAAAGGAATTATATGCGCCCTTCACCTCAGAAGAGCTCGCCCAGAAGATTGTCCAACTATTGCGCCCTGAGACTATGACCTGTCAGTTGGATATTATCTTTCAAAGTGTAGAAAATCTCCATAATGCCTGCCCTAAGAACTTAGGAGACTGGTACT
This sequence comes from Capnocytophaga gingivalis, assembly GCF_002302415.1. Classification (NCBI taxonomy): domain Bacteria; kingdom Pseudomonadati; phylum Bacteroidota; class Flavobacteriia; order Flavobacteriales; family Flavobacteriaceae; genus Capnocytophaga; species Capnocytophaga gingivalis. Next base: position 87,592 of record NZ_CP022386.1, read on the forward strand.
TTACAGGAGATTACCCAACTGTAGGCGGTAATCGGGTGGTCAATCAAGCCTATATCAACTTCTATGAAGGGAATAAGGAAAGGGCTTATTAATGTTTATAAAGAATTATATAACATTTTTTCGCAATAATAATCAAAAAAGCAATTGTTTTTTCCAAATAAAATATGTACCTTTGCAGTGAATTTTAACGATAAGATAATCTTTGATTATCAGCTAAAAGTAGTTATTAAAAAACCAAATTAGCATAAGAACATATGGAAAATAATCTAAAAATAAAAGGAAACATTTGGATAGAAACCGATACAGGCCTGGAGATCAATGCTGCCAAAGCATTACTTTTGGAACAGATAGATGTATTAGGCTCTATCTCAGAAGCGGCAAAGGTGCTCAATATGCCTTATCGCCGTGCTTGGGGAATGATACAAGAAATGAACAGAGACTCTTCTTTTGAGATAGTTGCTAAAGAAGCCGGAGGAAAAGCTGGTGGGCATAGTATACTCACTGAAGAAGGTCGTGACATTCTTCAACTTTTTAAGGATGTAAATGAAAGCCTAAAGCAGTATAGCAAAGGTGAAAATGGCTGTTTTACAGGCTGGAAGGAAGCATAGAGTTGTAGTAAACTCAGCTTTATCTCGAGGGGGTGTGATTCGGAGATAAAAATCCACTCCTTAAAAATTGTTTTGTCTTTTAAAAAAAGGTATAGTTTGTAAAATAAATACTGATATCTTCCCATTCTAAAGTAACTTTTATCTTTTTCATCATTTCTTCTTTAAAACAGGTGGTAATACACTAAATTATCTTCTATATCTTTTATCTATAGTCAAACAAATTTAGATTGCGAATAAATAAAAAATTTATTATTTTTGCACTGTCTATGGAACTAAGACTGTAACCAACAGAAATAGAGGAACTTAGAAAGCTCCAACGCAACTTGCAAGGTCGCTCGGATTATGCCCGAGTTACTTGTATTTTGATGCTTTCTATGGGCAATACTCCTATTTTTGTTGCTGATTGCTTAGGTATAGATATTTCTACTATTTATCGTTATCGTTCCTTATATCTTGAAGGAGGACTAGATAAACTCCTTGAGAATCGTTATAGAGGTTATCAAGGTCTGCTTAATATTTTTCAAATAGAATCCTTAAAACAAGAGTTACGCACACATCTTTATACAGATGCAAAACAAGTATCTCAATGGGTTAAAGACACTTTTGAAGTTACCTATACTCCACAAGGGATGGCTGATTTACTTAACAGAATTGGTTTTTCCTACAAGAAAACAACCGAAGTGCCTTGTGAGGCAGATCCTTTAAAACAAAAACTATTTGTTGAAGCACTCTCTAAAATTCTTCAAGAAAAGGAAGAAGGGGATGTGGTGTATTTTGCCGGTGGTATTCATCCTACGCACAACAGCCGTTCCACTTATGCTTGGATAGAGAAAGGTAAAGAGTTTCAACAACCAACAGTTAGTGGGCGTGATAGATTGAATATCAATGGTTTACTTAATGCTTATGATGTTATAGATGTAATAGCTCTTGATTGTGAATGCGTTAATGCAGAATCAACAAAAGAACTTTACGAATTAGCTCTTAAAAAGCATCCAAACGCTAAAAATATTTATATTATATCCGATAATGCTCGCTACTATCACAATAAAGAACTTCAAAACTGGGTAGAAGATAATAGAATCAAGCAAATTTTTCTTGCCTCCATACTCTCCGAACCTCAATTTAATAGAGCGCTTGTGGAAATTCTTACGAAAAAAAGTAATCAATACGGGTTTCTATCGAAACAAGACAGAATTCCGAGATGCTATAAGGAATTTCTTTGATAATATACATACTTATAAAAAGGAGTTAGAGTCACTTCTAACTCTCAATTTCCGTTTGATAAATTCGCAAACCATTTCTTTTTGACTATAATAGCTTATCAACCCAAAGACAGATGTCTGACGAGGTTTGCCTTTGTTGACATTCAGAATCTTAGAAAGAACTATCTACAATCGTTTTTTGACGGCAACTTATGGCTTAACAAACGGCGTCAGAAGACTGACACGCTTTCAAACGTGCGACTGATAGATGCCGCTTTAAACATCATCAAGGGAGGGCAAGGGTAAAGGAGAGAATTTAGATGTGCTGAAAAAATCTCCACCTTCACTTCGTGCGATCGCACGAAGTGAAGGTGGAGATTTTTTTAGTTCAAACTTTGTGTCGCTAAAACCCTACGGATGGCATACTTCTGAAGATGAGCGCATAGGCGTCTAACAAGAAAAGTTTTTTCATTGCTAATAATATACTATTTTTCTACTTTGGTGTTCGATATATTTGCCATTCCTGTAGGTTTGTTTTAGGGTCCAGTTACCTTGAGTGTCGTACTTGTAGCGGTAGGTAGTTACGGAGGTTGCTGTGGTATTGTCTTCTTTTTTGTAGCTTAATTCTCTGCGACTTATATCGCCTTGTGGGGTGTATTGATAGCGGTATTTTTCAGCTTGATCTAGAGGGAACTTGGTGTTGTATTCAGTTTCTTCAACGACTTGGTTTTTATCGTTGTATTGATATTCTATTATAAGGTGACCATATTTTATTTCCTTGATTAATTGTCCTTTATCATTATAGTGATATAGTTTTTCTTCTTTTAGTTCTCCTTCTTTTAGTTGGTTTTTATCGTAGTTAGCAATGCTTTTGATCTGCCTATCGGGAGTGTAGTATATTTCTAAGCTTAAGGTATTCTTCTCGCCAAAAGAACGCAAGCGCTGCAGGTTACCTTTGTCGTCATAATCAATTTTCAGGGAGAAGACCACCTCTTCACCATTATTAAAGAAGACTTCGGTGCAGTATTGTTTACCGTTCTTGGTTTGGTAATTAAAATAAACGATTTTGCCCTCTTGATTGGCAATATGGCTTATTTGTCCGTCATCATTACGGGTGATGATACGATTTTCAGACAAGAAAAACACATCTAAGCTGCCTTGCAGGGGTGTATCTAAGAAATCTTTAACGTAAGTTTCGTGGTATTCCATCTGGTCTTGGCCTGTGAGGGAATCTTTCGAATAAGAGGGAGGATCCCAGATACATATAGGGAACTGATAGATGAAGGTTTCTTTAGTAAAGAACACATCATTGAAGTGATCTTGGCGGAAGGTAAGACGCCCTAAGGTATCGTACTCTGAGATGATAGGCAAGGTATCATTTCTGTATTGCTGATAAGTGATGAGTTGTTTTACTCTGCCGCGAAGATGCTCTTTTTCCCAATCGGAGAAAGGATTGGAAGGTTCTGGTCTTTGAGAGCAGTTTATCATCAAGCAAGACAGGAAAAGTGCTATTTGTATTTTGGATATGTATTTCATAGAGTGTTTTGCTATGTGCGGCAAAGGTAAGCATTTATTTTGAGAGAAGCCCCTCTTTGCTGTTTTTTATTAGGTCAAACTCATCAAAATTTAAATTAATCATCTGATTATCATAATTATTCTTATCTTTGCTAAAAAAATAGGAATAAATTTATGAGTGCAGAAATTTGGAATGCTATTGCAGTTGTAAAAGACCCACGAGTTCAAGGAAGAATTGATTATCCTTTAGGGTTGATATTATTGGTAAGCTTATATGCAACTATATCAGGATGTGATGATTGGGAGCAAATTGAAGATTATGCTAATATCCATAGCGAAGACTTAAGAAATCTATATATTAAACTTTCTGGGAAAGAATTGAAGGTTAGCAGAATGCCTACTCACGATACCTTTAATCGTGTATTTCAGGTAATTGACCCCAAAGAATTTTTAGAGGTTTACAAAAAATTTATAATATCAATTTACGAAACTCTTACAGGTAAAACTATCGCCATTGATGGAAAAATACAAAGAGGAATAAAACAAACAGCAAACTCACATCCTTCTCATATTGTTTCAGCCTATTGTACTGACCATCATTTTGTTATAGACCATATAAATAGTGAAGTCAAAGGACACGAATTATCCTCAATACTGGATCTTATAAAGCTATTATTTCTTGAAAATAATACGGTAACTATTGATGCAGCAGGTACTTATGTTGAAGTTATTGAGATGATTCTCTCAAAAGGAGGTAACTTTGTCTTGCCAGTAAAAGGTAATCAGAAAAAACTATTAGAGTTCATAGAAAAGGAATTTAGAGAATATCGGGGAAATACAGTATCTGCTGATACACAAGAAGATATAGGACATGGGAGGGTTGAGAAGCGAACGGTTTATTGTATTACAGAAATAAAAACAGACGATGATATAGATGGCTGTATGCAAAAGTGGAAGGGGGTAAAAACTTTGGTGAAGATAGTTCGTGAGGTATATAAGAAAGCAGATAAAAGTACCCGCATAGAAACCGTTTATTACATAACGAATTTGATAGATCCAAAAGAGATAAATCGCGCTATACGAGCACATTGGGGAATAGAAAATAATCTACATAGGTCATTAGATGTGCTGCTCAATGAAGACCATAGTCAAAAAAGTAATCATAATGTGGTTGAGAACTTCCACATAATGAGCTTATTAGCACTTTTTATAATAAAAGAGATAAGTAAACAAAGAGGAATTAGTATGAACCGTACCCGAAAACTATGTGGCTATTCTTCCCCTTCTAAACTCCTTGTTAATTAAAGAATTTTGATGCGTTTACCCTGTGGTAAACCTTATTATATGTGGCTATAGAATTCTATTCAAAGAAAAAGGATATAAAAGATAAGAAAAATTAAGATACAACAACAAAAATCCATTAAAAATAATCATTAATCGTTAATCATTAATTTTCGTTCTACTTGCTCCTATGGCAGAGGCCATGATTCCCAGAATCAGTATAGTAAGGAAGACCACTACAATCTCAGACCAACGAATGTCTATAGGGTAGGGAATAGGGATCATTGCATTAGGGTTGATATATAGCATAGGATAGGCTTTTTGAAGCCAAGCGATACCCACACCTAAGCCGATCCCAAAAATGGCGCCTAATAGGGAGATAATAGCTCCTTGTAGGAAGAAAATACGCCTTATCTGACTAAGGGTCATCCCCATGGCAAAGAGAGTATATAGGTTCTTCTGTTTGTCTAAAATCATCATAATGATTGCTCCAACAAGGTTGAATAGCGCCACAATAAGTACTAAAGTAAAGATGAGGTAAGTGGCGAGGTTCTCCGTTTGGAACATTTTGTACAAGTCTTCGTTAAGCTCCATACGGTCTTTGATGACAAAATCACTCCCCAAGACTGAAAGAAGTCGTTTTTTTCCTTCTTCAGAAGAAATACCCTTGGTCAATTTTATCTCTATGGCGGATACATCATTCTCTTTTACGCCTAATAATCGCTGAGAAAGTGATAGGGTAGTAAAGACATACTTGCTGTCCAAATCCTCTGTAACTTGGTAATAGTCAGATAGTAACACTGTTTCCTCGCGATAGGGGGTGCTGGTAGAGGTGATACTTCCTTTGCCTGCCTTAGGCACTATAATCTGTAGTGGAGTAGTGCTGGTAAAGAGGCCTAAGTTCAGTGTTTCGGCAATGATATTACCCACCACTACATAATCATCGCTAAGTAGCCACTCTTTGGGGCTTAGCACTAAGATACTATCTACAGCATTGACTTTCGGATAGTTTTCATCTACTCCCTTGATATAAGCGATATAGTTTTTGCCTTGGCTATTGAGGAATACACGTTCCTCCAAGATCTTGCTATAGTGAGCTACCGTCTTCTCTTGAGATAGGGCTTTCTCTTGTTGGGCGGTAAGGGAAAAGATTTTCCCACTCTTTGGGAGTACTTTCAGGTCAGGATCGAAATAATTGGAAAACGACATACTGAAAGTCCTCAGCCCTGAGAAGCCCGCCAGAACAATCATCAGGGAGGCACCACCTATGATAAGCACAAAGATGGACATCCAGTTGATAATATTAATCACGTTCTGCGAGCTTTTTGAGCGTACATACCGCCAAGCTATAAAGAGAGAGGCTTTCAAGAGGGGTTAAGATTTTTTACGTTTGATAAGCAATTCAGGATTCTCTATAGGGTTTTCTTCTCCCTTGAGAGAGTGCTCTATCTGGGAGAGGTATTCTAGGGAATCGTCCAAGAAAAAACTCAAATCTGGCATTTTTCTCAGTTGATGTCTCACTCGCTGTGCCACTTCATGCTTTATCTGGAAGCTGTTGGACTGTATGGCCTTAAGGATTTCTTTGCCTTGCTCACTGGGAAATACACTGATGTATACTTTAGCCAGGGTTAGATCGACCGTGATGGCTACTTTTGTCACTGATAGGATAAGGTTGGTGAGTCCACCATTTTGTACGGCACGGCCTAAAATATCTCCCAGATCTTGTTGCAGAAGTCCTGCTATTTTCTTTTGTCGATTGGTCTCCATAAATGCTATAAATACATAAAACGATGCAAAGATAAAAATAATTTGCGAATAATTGTAGGTTTGTATTATAAAAATTGTATCTTTGCACTTTCATAAACAAATTCACGTATACACTATAATGAATATGGAGAAATTAACAAAATTAACAAATAGTATCTTTTCTTTTCTTTCTTCTTTGTCTCAGAACAATAATCGAGAATGGTTTTCTGATAACAAAAAAGATTATGAAAAAGCAAAAAGTCAAGCAGATAGTTTCTTTAGGGCAGTATATGCGGCTATCCAAGAGAAAGATCACTTAGGAGCAATCAAGATATATCGTATATATAATGACTTGCGTTTTGCCAAGGATAAGCCACCTTATAAGACGCATTTTGGACTGTATTTTGGCAGATTGCAGCCTAAGTATAGGGGTGGTTATTACCTTCATTTAAGTCCTGAACAGAGTTTTGTAGGTGGGGGATTTTTCAATCCTGAGCCTAAGGATCTCTTGCGTATTCGTCAGGAAATAGCTCAGGAAGGGGAACACTTTTCTCAGATAATGAATTCAGAGCCTATCAGGAGTTATTTCTCAGGGCAGTTATGGGGTCAGGAGGTAAAGACCACTCCCAAGGGATTCGATAAGGACGATCCTATGATTGATTTCTTGCGTAAGAAACAGTTTTTGCTCAAGCGGGATTTCACCTTGGATCAAGTGCTTGCAGACTCCTTTTTCCAAGAAGTGGTAGATACTTTTGTAGCCATGCTACCTTTTTATGACTTTATGACCCAAGCACTCACCACAGATGCTAATGGGGAACCTTTGTATAATTAAAAATGAATATAATGAAAAAGAAAATTACCCTTTTGCGAGTTATAGTTACTTCGTTTGCGATGTTTTCCATCTTTTTTGGAGCAGGAAACTTTATACTTCCTCCACGCTTGGGGCAACAAGCAGGGGATCACTGGTTATTAGTGGCGATTGGTTTCTGTCTTTCGGCAGTATTGATTCCTATTGCAGGAATTTTAGTACAAGCACGCTTGCAGGGCTCGGTATTAGATTTTGGTAAAAAAGTAAGCCCCATAGTGGCACTTATCTTAGGTTGTTTGCTCTATGGGATGTGTCTGGCTTTCCCTATGCCACGTACCGCTTCGGTAAGTTATGAGATGGTATCCGCTTCTTTTACAGGTACCATTCCTGCTTGGGCTAAGTACTTTTTTTATATAGTCTATTTTCTTTTAGTAGGATATTTGTGCTATCAGCGCAACAAGGTCCTGGATGTATTGGGCAAGTATCTGACTCCTATTATGGTAGGGATTATCTTCCTTCTTATCCTAAAAGCTATTTTTTCTATAAGTGATATAGAGATATCCTCTTTCCAAAAACCTTTAGCAGAGGGGCTTAAGGAAGGATATCAGACCTATGATGCTATGTCCTCTATCATCATAGGAGGGGTAATTAGTGCTTCTTTGTTTATGGATAATTCATTGGATAAGAGCCAAGTGAAGCGCTTGACTATTTATTCAGGGATAGGGAGTGGAATTTTGCTTTTTATCACCTATACAGGATTTATCTATGCGGGAGCTTCTCAGGGAGGGTATTTCCCAGCTATTGTTGAGCGAGTACCACTATTGGTGGCTATTACCAAGCATGTATTGGGAGGGGTAGGAGGATTGCTCCTAAGTATAGCCGTGGGTATTTCTTGTTTTACTACAGCTGTAGGTATTATCACTGGAGGAGCTGATTTTTTCAAAGAAATTACCAAAGGAAATGAGCGTACTTATAGAATATTTGTAACTATTCTCTGTGTATATTGTGTGATTGTAGCCCCTTATGGAGTGGAGTATATCATCAAGATAGCCTATCCTGTACTGGTGTTATTCTATCCAGTGGTAATCGTTTTGGTCTTTTTACATCTGTTGCCTTCTTATTTGGCTTCCAAAACGGTCTTCAAAGTGGTTTCATTGGTTACTTTTGTTACTACTATCCCTTTGTTCTTAGAACAATTGGGTTACCACTTCTTCGAAGTGCCTTTTCCCCTACACGAATATGGAGTTTCGTGGTTGTTTCCTGCTTTCTGGGCATGGGTTACGACTGTACTAATAGAAAAAACAATTGTTAAATCAAAAAAATAATGTCTCTTATCCTTCCTTCTTCTTTGCTCAAGGCAATAGACCAGAGAAAAAAAGAAGATGCTTTTCGTAGTCTCTCACTTAAAAATTATATAGTAGACTTTTATTCAAATGATTACTTAGGGCTTGCGCATAATCCCCAACAAAAGGAGTATGCGCAGGCTTTGCTCTCCCGAGAGCCTCAGTACAATGGGAGTACAGGTTCTCGCCTGCTATCAGGGAACTACCCTTTGATAGAGAAAGCTGAGGAGCAGTTGGCTGCCTTTCATCAGGCTCCTAAGGGATTGATATTCAACTCAGGTTATGATGCCAATGTGGGGATTTTCTCCTCAATTCCTCTCAAGGGGGATGTGGTGCTATATGACCAATATATACATGCCTCCATCCGAGATGGGTTACAATTGACAAATGCTCAGAGCTTTAAGTTCAAACACAATTCTTTGGAGGATCTTAGGGAAAAATTGGAAAGATTTTCAGGGAAGTATATCACCATTTATATAGCTACCGAAGCGGTTTTCTCCATGGATGGAGACATACCTAACCTAAAGGAGATGGTTGCCCTGTCCAAACAATATCAAGCCTATCTGATAGTAGATGAGGCGCACTCAGTAGGAGTATTTGGAGAGAGGGGAGAGGGGCTCTGCCAGCACTTAGGTATAGCCGATGAGGTCTTTCTTCGCTTGATTACCTTTGGTAAAGGGATTGGAGCACATGGAGCTATTGCACTGGCTCAGGAGCCAGTAATAGACTATTTGATAAATTTTGCTCGTTCGTTCATCTATACCACAGCCCCTTCGCCAGAGAGTATAGCCTCAGTAATGGCTTCCTATAAGCTTTTGCCTGAGCTGAAGGAAAGGAAAGTGTTACAAGAGCGTATCGCTTTCTTTAGGGAGAAGATACCCTTTTTTCCTTCAACAGAACAGGTTTATTTTATGGATTCTCAATCTTCTATACAAGGACTCATAGTCAAGGATACACAAAGGCTGAGAAATCTTTCCTCCTTGCTACAAACTCAGGGATTGGGTATCAAGCCTATTTATGCACCTACAGTACCCAAAGGAGAAGAGCGCCTAAGGATTTGCCTGCACAGTTTCAATAGTCAGGCAGAGATAGAACGACTCTTTTCACTGATTACTCAATGGCTTGAATCGCAGTAGTGGGTACTACTTCTTTTAGGTAGATGCCATCTTGCTCAAAGGATAAGGGTGTCTCAGGAAAATCCAATTGGGTAAGCCTTTTGAGCTCTTCGTATACCTTACAATTGTTGTCCAATTCCAACCCTTTGGCTTTGGTCTGCTTTACTGAAAGAACATTGGCGAAGAGAAAATCGCCTTTGCGATTGATTTTTATATCAAATAAGGGAGCTATTCCGTTAGGCCCGGCCAAGCTAAAGCGCCCATAAGTATTGAAGTTCCCCATACTATAGGCAATGAATTTTCCTTTGTATACCTCTACGGCACGTGTCACGTGTGGGCCGTGTCCCAATACTATATCAGCTCCATTGTCGATAGCTGTGTGGGCAAACTCATACACGTTGCCTCGGTTCTCCCCATAGAAAGTTTCCTTTTGGCGTGTTACTCTGGTATAAGAAGCCCCCTCGGCGCCACCATGGAAGGAGACGATTAGAATATCGACCTGAGGTCGAAGCTCTTGGATGAGATTTATTACCTTTTCTGTTGCATTGATAGAGATCATGTGGCTATTGGGTGAAAAGGCACAAAAACCATACTTGATACCTTCTTTCTCAAATACAACCGACTTATTCTCCACAGGTCCTGCATGATAGATGCCTACTTCATTGAGTACTCGAGCAGTATTCAGGCGACCTTTTTCTCCAAAGTCATTGGCATGGTTGTTGGCAGTGCTCATCAGGTTGAAGCCCGCCTCCTTTAAGATAGTCCCATAGCGATCAGGCATGCGAAAGGCATAGCAAGAACCTTCTTCCTTATCCTTGCACTTATCAGAATCTCCTTCGTCCAGGATAGCCCCTTCTAAATTGCCAAAAACAATGTCTCCCTTTAGGTAAGGCTTTACCTGCTTGAAACTCTCTATAGCATCGTCCTTGGGAAGATACCCAAGGGGAAAGGCCGAGCCAATCATCACATCACCTACTGCTACTATAGAAAGGGTGTCCTTGGTAGGGGAGAGGGCAAGGGGGGCTTTAGATAGAGAAGGAGCAAGGGTGTCCCGCTGGACAGGAATAAGGGTAGGTCTTATCTGTCCGTAAGATAAATTACAGAAAATCAGCGATATAAATAGAAAATATTTGTAAGACATAGAGTTGTATTACATTCAAAAAATAATGGATTAGTAGACCAAATCACCTACTTTTCTTTCTTTGTAGACCCCTTTTTCGATCTGCCAACATACTTTATAAGGACGTTCAGCATAATTATTATTTGCTACTATATAAAGTATATCGTTTTCCTTGTCATAATGGACAGAATTATGGTCTATAGAAAAAGAAGGTTCATACAAATCGCTATAAGCATCCTTGGGGAGGGACACTTGTTTTCCACGAATGTTTATCACAATACTTTTATATTCTGTAGTTGGCATTTTTCCATCAGTACCATAGGGAAGCTTATCATCTATTACTTCTACTCCACTTGGTGAGTCTTTGTAGTATTCAAAAGAATGTTTACTCTTGTCGAACTTTCCAGAAGTAAGAACAACTTGAATTTCTTTTCCTTCAAAGACAATAGTATTTCCTTTGGCAATGCCTTTGGCTATTATAGGGAATTCATGTATCCACTTGACCCTATCATTATAAATAAACCCCTCCTCATCGGTGTAAATCCAATTACCATTAGTTGCCTTATCATAGTTATACGCAAAAACAATGGTTTTGTTATTGAGCCTTTTGAGCACTTTGCTTTGGGCACTTTTTCCTTTTCGTACATTTACATAACCATCTTTGTCATAGATTACCCCAAAGGCTTCTTCCTGAGCATGAACAAAAGCAAACTGACAAAAAAACAGAAAAGTTAAGAATAGTTTCTTCATAATAATAGGTTTTTAGTTAGGACTATAAAAAGTATAGTCTAAGAGATGTTATCTATATTTTAGAAAGGAATACCTACTTTTCTTCCCTTGTAGACACCCTTTTCAATCTGCCAACAAACCATATAAGCCCCTGCTCCGTCACCATTGTTTGCTACTATATAGAGAATATCATTGTCTTTATCATAATGTACAGAATTGAATTCTGTATATAAATAAGATTCATACAAATCATTATAGGCACTTTGAGGAATGGAGACTTGTTTTCCACGAATCTTTACCTCAATACTCTTATATTCTCTCTTTGGCATATTACCATCTGTTCCCCAGAAAAGTTTTCCATCTATTTTTTCTATTACATCACGATATTCTTTATGATACTTGAAGGAATGCTTGCTTTTGTCAAACTTTTCAGTAGAGAGAACGACCTGAATTTCTTTTCCTTCAAAAACAATAGTATTTCCTTTAGCAATACCCTTAGCTATTTGAGGAAAATTATGTATCCACTTAACCCTGTCATTGTAAATATATCCTTCATAATCAGGATGAATCCAATTGCCATAGTAAGCCTTATCATATTCAAGAACAAAAATAAGGGTATTGTTGTCAAGTTTTTTAAGCACTTTGCTGTGGACACTTTTTTCTTTTCGTACATTTACATAACCATCTTTGTCATTGATTACCGCAAAGGCTCCTCCTTCTATAACTTGAGCCACGACAAATTGACAGAATAGCAGAAAGGGGACTACTAACTTTCTCATAGTAAGCTAATTTCTTAGTTAAGACTATAAGAGGTTCCTTCCTTGCCGTCCTTGAGCTGGATACCGAGTGCTAAGAGTTCATCGCGAATCTTGTCGGAGAGGGCAAAATCCTTGTTGGCACGGGCTTCCATACGCATATCGATCAGCAACTGGAGTACGCCATCGAGTCTGTCATTATTTGCGGCATTTAGCTCTTCATTTTTTAGTCCTAAGACATCAAAAACAAAGGCATTGACAAGGCTGCGAAGCTCTTCAAGTTCTTGGATGGAGATTTTTTCTTCCCCGCTTTTCACTTGGAAGATCCACTTAACAGCTTCAAAGAGGTGAGCAATGAGAATAGGCGCATTGAAATCGTCCAAGAGAGCATCGTAACACTTTTGTTTCCATTGTTCTATCTCAGAGGAAAGAGGTCCTGGGTGTTCTATCTCAGAGGTTAGCTCATTGAGGATTTTTACAGCCTCCATCAGTCTGTTGAAGCCCTTTTCAGCGGCGAGCATAGCCTCGTTGGAGATGTCCAATACGCTACGGTAGTGTGCTTGCATAAAGCAAAAACGAATTACCGAAGGAGCGAATGGTTTTTCAAAGAAAGTGTTATCCCCAGTGATAAGCTGCATCGGGAGGATATAGTTTCCGGTAGATTTGCTCATACGCTGTCCGTTCATGGTAAGCATATTGGCATGCATCCAGTAGCGTACAGGGCTCTGGCCATGTCCGGCCTTGCCTTGAGCTATTTCACATTCGTGATGAGGGAATTTCAGATCCATCCCCCCTCCGTGGATATCGAATTGGTCACCGAGGTATTTGGTACTCATCACAGTACACTCTAAGTGCCAGCCGGGGAAGCCATCCCCCCAAGGAGAAGCCCAGCGCATGATATGAGCAGGAGAAGCCTTCTTCCACAAGGCAAAATCCTGAGGATTGCGTTTTTCTCCCTGTCCGTCGAGGTCACGGGTATTGGCAAAGAGCTCCTCTATATTGCGACGAGAAAGTTCCCCATAGTTCAGTCCTCGCCTGTTGTATTCGAGTACGTCAAAATATACAGAACCGTTGCTTTCGTAAGCAAAACCATCTTTTAAGAGTTTTTCAGTTAGCTGTATCTGTTCCAAGATATGTCCTGTAGCAGTAGGCTCGATAGTAGGGGGGAGTAGGTTGAAGATTTCCAAAACCTTGTGGAAATCCACAGTATATTTCTGAACAATCTCCATAGGCTCAAGCTTTTCGAGGCGAGATTGCTTTACGAAACGGTCGTTGTTCACATCGCCATCATCGGTGAGGTGACCAGCATCGGTGATATTGCGAACATAACGCACTTTGTAACCTAAGAACTTGAGTGCACGATAGATAAAGTCAAAAGACATAAAGGTACGTACATTGCCCAAGTGTACATTACTATACACTGTAGGGCCACATACATACATACCTACATTATTAGCATGTAGGGGGACAAAGATTTCTTTTTCTCCTGTAAGGGAGTTGAATATTTTTAAGGAGGTATGATTCATTAGAACTTATTTTTTAGATAAAAATTAACCATTGTAGATAATAGCTTGATTTAGAGCGTCAACTACTTTTTGTATATATGACTTATCAGGTGAATTTAGTACATCAGAAGTTCCGGAATTACTACTAATTCTTACGAAATAGGAATAAAAATATTGGGTTTTGAGTTTGGACATTGTGTATATAGAAAAAATAATCAAGCCAATATATAAAACTACTTTAACATAATCAGAGAAAGGAACTTCTTTATTTACTTCTAAATAGAGTCCAATAGTTATTATTTTTTGAAATAATAATATAGAAGCAATACCTACTAATATTTTATAAAAAGTTTTGCTCGGCTTTTTTATTGAACAATTAGATGCTGTTGAAACTGATGAAATATTCCGTAAAACATAAGTTTTATCTCCTATCACTAATCGTGATTGAGAAACTAATACATTGTTTTGTTGAAAAAATATTTTTTCTTCATTTTGATTATCCATAATCTATTTGTATTTTTTCTATTTTATTCAAAATTCACTGGTTCTATTTTTTTAGTCTAAGAAAAGAAAAAACTCACATGCAAAGGTAAGAAAAATATTTTATATATAAACTATTTTTATAAAATAAATTTTTACTCTTCAGGTTCGAGACCTAATTCACGTGCGGCAATCTCACGCATTTCCACTTTGCGGATTTTTCCAGAAATAGTCATAGGGAATTCGCTAACGAATTTCCAATATTTAGGTATTTTATAGTGAGCAATTCTATCCTTACAGAAGTCACGGATTTCTTCTTCGGTGATGGTAACCCCTTCCTTGGGCTTGATCCATGCCATGATTTCCTCTCCATATTTCTCACTGGGGACTCCTATCACTTGGGCATCCATCACGCCTTTGTATGTATAGAGGAAGTCCTCGATTTCTTTTGGAGAGATATTTTCCCCGCCACGTATGATAAGGTCTTTGATACGGCCAGAGATGTGCAAATATCCCTCTTCATCCATCATAGCCAAGTCACCAGTATGCATCCAGCGCTGCTCGTCCAATACCTGATGGGTAGCATCGGGACTGTTCCAGTACTTGAGCATCACCGAATAGCCACGAGTACAGAGTTCCCCACTTTCTCCACGCTTGAGAGTAGCTTTGGTCTCTGGATCTATAATCTTGATTTCTAAGTGGTCATGTATGGTCCCTACCGAGTAGATTTGTTTTTCGAAAGGTGCTCCAATCTTTGTTTGGGTAGAGACAGGCGAAGTCTCAGTCATCCCATAACAGATGGTAATCTCGTGCATATTCATCTGTTCCTTGACCTTCTTCATGATCTCAGGTGGGCACAAGGAGCCAGCCATTACCCCAGTACGGAGGGAGGAAAGGTCGTAGGTCTTCTGTTCCATTTCTTGCAGTTCAGCTATGAACATGGTAGGCACTCCATAGAGAGAGGTACAGTGCTCACGCTCCACCGTCTCCAAGGTTTTTACAGGATCAAAGCTATCGTTGGGGACTACCATAGTAGCCCCATGAACAGTACAAGCTAAGTTGCCTATGACCATACCAAAACAATGGTAAAAGGGTACAGGAATACAAACTCTATCCACATGACTATAGTTCATACGTATTCCTATGAAATAAGCATTGTTCAATATATTATGGTGAGAGAGAGTTACCCCCTTGGGATTACCTGTAGTACCCGAAGTGTATTGGATATTGACAGGATCGTCGAACTGAACCTTTTCCTCACGCTTGCGCAGGGTCTCATCGGAGATGCGTTCCCCTTCCTTGAGAAAATGATCCCAGCTTTTATCCCAAAAAATAGTCTTTCGGATCGTATCGGTGAACTCACGTGCATCTTCCATCATCTTCTTGTAGTTGCTACTCTTGAACTGAAGTGCGGAGAACATGACCGATAAGCCCGATTGATTGATTACATAGATCAACTCACTGGTACGATAGGCTGGGTTGATATTTACCAAAATTGCTCCAATCTTGGCCGTAGCATACTGCAAGAGTGTCCATTGGTAGCAGTTGGGTGACCATACTCCTACACGGTCGCCACGCTTTACGCCTAAGGCGATTAGTCCTTTGGCGACTTGTATGACCTGCTCATAGAACTCCCTATAGGTAGCCCTATAGTTCTGGTGAGCACAGATAAGTGCCTCTTGGTCAGGATATTTCTCAATCGTTTTTTTCAAATTTTCATCGATGGTTTCTCCTAACAAAGGAATAGAAGAAGCCCCATGGGTGTAAGCATAATTGGTACTCATAGTATAAAAGTTTTTGAGGTTATGATTTTTTTCGCATGCGCATATTGAGGAACTCTATGCCCAAAGAAAAAGCAATAGCAAAGTATAAGTATCCTTTAGGAATAGCGCCTACCTCTTTGCCAAAGATAACCGCATGAGATAAGTGCATACTTTCGGTTAGAAGCATGAAGCCAATAAGAATCAAAAAGGATAGAGCTAAGATCTGGATAGAAGGGTTACGATTGACAAAGTTGCCCACAGGTACAGCAAAGAGCATCATAATACCTACCGAGAGGATAACCGCGATGATCATTATCAGTAGGGCACCTTCTAAGCCATTGGTCATCCCCACAGCCGTAAGGATACTGTCCAAAGAGAAAATGATATCAATCATAAGAATCTGAACAATAGTTCCCCAAAAAGAACTCCTACGAGATTTCTCCGCCTGGGATGAATCGGTAATGTGTTCTATATGGTTTACCTTGGAGTGAATCTCGTGAGTGGACTTGTAGAGAAGAAAGATTCCTCCCACCAGTAGGATAAGTGCCTGTCCATTAAAGTCCGCTCGGCACCAACCATAATCAAAACTGATCCAAGGCTCCTTAAGTTGAACTAGCCAAGAGATACATAAGAGCAGAAGGATACGGATGAACATAGCCAAGAAGAGCCCTACACGAGTAGCTTTCTTTCGTTGTTGCTCAGGGAGCTTGCCAGTGACAATAGAGATAAATATAACATTGTCAATCCCTAATACGATTTCCAAAAACGTAAGGGTCAGCAGAGCGATCATAGCATCGGCAGTGAATAAGTGTTCTATCATAAACCAAAATATTTATTTTACAAATGTAAACTATTTTATACTTTATTAAAAAGCAAATATACTACAAATTTTCAAATATCTCAAAAGAATTATCTTTATAGAAGAAAATAATTTTCTGTACTTCTTTTTTAGGAATATCCTTCAGAGGAATGTTTTTCTCTATAGGCTTTTCTTGAAGGGGTTCTATAGGAGGAAAAGGAATCTCAGGAGGCGCAATAGGAGTTACTTTTTTAGGAGGTAATTTCTCTTTAGGTTCTTCACGAGGTTCTTCTTTGGGGAAAGAGCCCTTTCCATAAAGTAACCAATAGAGGTCTATTTCTGGATATTTTTCTGTAATCTTGAGCACAAAATCCAAACTAGGCTTGTTCCTCTCGGATAATAAATGTGAAATACTGGAGCGCAAAACCCCTAAACTATCCGCCAAAGTAGAAGCGTTGATTTCGTAATAATTCATGATCTTCTGTAGGCGGGCTATGAATTTCTGTTGGTCGAACATAAGTAAAATGTATAGAAGTTTCAAGATTACAAAAGTAATTATTATTTTAATAATCTCCAAATTATTTTACAGAAATAAATTTGTAATATTTTACAAACGTGAATTATATTATATTTACTTTTGTGAAAAATATATAGATATGAATTTCGTATATACACCCGATACAAGAATCAAAGGGAAATATCTCTATAGTGGAAAGCTCCATCAGATACTCCACAATTATAATCTATGGAAATACCAAGAAGGAACCTCAGAGAAAGGGCAGCCTATCCCCTTGTATAGAATAGGTGAGGGGAGTAAGCGGATACTACTATGGTCACAGATGCATGGCAATGAAAGTACTACTACTCGGGCGCTTATAGATCTCTTTAAGCTCTTTGCTACCGAGGGCTATCCCTTTGCCAACTGTCAATTGTATATCATCCCTATGCTCAATCCCGATGGATCTGACTTATATACCAGAGAGAATGCCCGAGGAGTAGACCTTAATCGAGATGCTGTAAATCTCTCTCAAAAAGAAAGTATTTTTTTACGAAAAGTATACCAAGAAGTAAAGCCAGATTTTTGTTTTAACTTACACGACCAACGTACTATCTTTGGAGTAGGGCAGAAGCCTGCTACAGTATCTTTCTTAGCCCCTTCGGTAGATGTGACCAGAAGTATTACTCCTGTAAGAAAGAAAGCTATGCAGATTGTTACAAAAATAAACAATAGTTTACGATTGTTAATACCTGAGCAAATAGGTCGATTTGATGATAGTTTTAATCCCAACTGTACTGGAGATCAGTATTCACTATTAGGGACTCCTACTATTCTAATAGAATCTGGGTTTTACCCAGAGGATTACATACGTGAGCAGACCCGCAGGTATGTAGCAGAGGCGATTTTCAGAGGGATAGAATATATCAATGATACAGAAGTAACAGGAGAAGGATATGCCCCTTATTTTGATATTCCTGAGAATAAGAAATCTTTTAGAGATTACTGTATTGTAGATGATAAAGAACCTACTCGAAGGGTGTATGTACAATTGGAAGAACAGCTATCAGAGGGAAGGATTGTTTTTGTTCCTAAAGTAGTGGACAAGAGTGAGGGTGAGGAATTCTACGCCCATACAACCTATAAATTCTCAGAAATTTGTCGATACCCTAATAATGATATATATACAATGATTCCTGATATTTTGGAGTATATTCGAAAAGAAGTAGAGAAAATATAATTTTTTTGCTGTTTTTCTTATTTTTATTGCAAAAAAAGTTATACCTTTGCGCACAAAAATAAAAGTATGGCTTCACGATTTAAATTAGACGAAATTGACCACAAAATTCTCGATATGCTTATCGAAAATACTCGTATGCCCTTTACAGATATAGCCAAGGCTTTGGATGTATCAGCAGGGACTATTCATATACGAGTGAGAAAAATGGAGGAATCAGGGATTATCAAAAGCTCCACCCTTACGGTAGATTATGATAAGATAGGGTATACTTTTGTAGCTTATGTAGGTATTTTCTTGGAAAAAAACCATCAAACTCAGTTTGTCATAGAGCGACTCACTGAGATTCCTTACATTACCCAAGCCAGTATCATCAGTGGGAAGTATAATATCCTTTGTAAGATACGAGCCCGTGATACCAAGCATGCTAAGGAAATTATCTTTATGATTGATGACATTCAGGGAGTCTACCGTACAGAGAGTATGATTTCTATGGAGGAGAGTATCAGTGATAAGAAACGTTTGTTACACACCGTATTTAAAGAGTTGTAGAAAGAATTTTGTAAAAAGAAAGAATATGAATATGTTATCCTTTATCCCATTGTACAATCATACCAATGGAACCATGATGATTCTGCTTTTTGCTTTGGTTTGCCTTATGCTTACTTATGCAGTGGCTTCCATCATTAATAAAAACCAAAAGAGAAAGCAATAATTTTAGGATTAAAGAAAAATATAGGGCTATAGGTTTTTTGCAAAAATCCTTTAGCCCTTTATTTCTTCATTCTCCCCTTGAATAACTATAACTCAAATACCTGTTTCATAAAGAGAAGGCTTTCCTCGGGGGTACTGCTTTCCTTTAGGTGATTGATGAATTTGGTAGTGATTTTTTGAATGATTCTATCACTAATGATACTGGCTTGAAGTTCGTTGAAGTCAGTTATTTTTTTGCGATGGAAATCAATTTCTCCTTCTTTGAGAGTTTCTAAGGATTGCTTGAGTGCTTGTATAGCAGGGGCAAAACGTCGGTTCTGTAGCCATTGGTCGAACTCTTCCTTTATTTCTTCTATAATTTGCTGAGCTTGAGGTATAAAAGCCTTTCTACGCTCCAGAGTATCATCTGTCATTTGGGAGAGATAGTCCATATGGATAAGCCTTACCTTACTAAGTTCTTCTACATCTGTGGCAACATTCTTAGGAATGGATAGATCAAGGATAAGCATTTCTTTGTCGGAAGGAAGCATTTCCTTGGTAATCGTAGGAGTCTTGCTACCTGTAGCCACAACTAAAACATCTGTTTGGATAAGTTCTTCTTTGAGCAGCGCAAAATCTTTTACCAAAACATTGAACCTTCCTGCAATCTCTTGAGCTTTCTCCTTGGTGCGATTGATCAAGGTGATATGCTCATTTTGGGTATGCTTGATGAGGTTTTCACAGGTATTTCGTCCAATCTTCCCCGTACCGAAAAGGAGAATATTTTTCTGAGAAATATCCACTACATTTTGTAGTATATACTGTACCGAAGCGAAAGAGACAGAAGTAGCGCCAGAGGAAAGTTCTGTTTCATTTTTGATGCGTTTGCTCGCTTGGATTACACAGTTGAGCAAGCGGTCCATGAAGGCGTTGATTAGGTTGTATTTTTTGGCTAAGGAGAAAGATTTCTTCAGCTGGCTAATCACCTCAAAGTCACCCAGAATCTGGCTATCCAATCCTGTACCCACACTGAAGAGGTGGTTAATAGCCTCTTTATTTTTGTAGATATATCCTACCTTTTCGAAGTCTTCAAGAGTTGCCTTGGAGTGGGCACATAGTTTTTGAATCAGTTGGAAAGGATGCTGGGCAAAGCCATAGAGTTCTGTTCGATTACAAGTAGAGAGGATCGCCAGTCCCTCCATACCCTCCTGCTGAGAGAGGGAGAGAATACGCTCTTGATGCTCAGCATCAAGGCTAAAAAGCCCGCGCATATCTGCATCTGCCTTCTTGTAACTAATTCCGATGGTATAAAAATGAGTTTCTTTTTGAGTCGTATTTTGAGTCATCTGCATATCCATAAAACGAATGCAAAAATACAGCTATATTATGAAAAAAAATATCGCTAAAAGTTCTTTTTTTTACTCTAAAAGTACTATCTTTGCACTCAGATTTATTTTTTATTGAAAACCAATATTTTACTATATTTCTTTATGTAAAATATAGAAAAAGTCTAAATAAGAAATATAAAATATATTCGATTATGAGAGAAGAAAATATCGCCCGAAGTGCCTCTCTTTTTCAGGAAGTAGAAGAGGGAGTTTTTATCCTACACAAGGAGAATGAAAGTGATGATTATAAGATAGTTAGTCAAGAGATTAAGCAACATTTTATCCAGTTTCATTTCTGTGATAGGGCAGAGGTAGCCTTTGTATTCCATGGAGGAAACTACTCTTTTCCGCTGAAGGAGATGGAGAGTCTTTTGCTGTATAATCCCAAGGAAATATTGCCCTTGCAGGTAAGATTAGCACCAGGAGCGGCTCTATTTTCGTTATTTATTACCATAGGAAAGTTCCATTCACTATTTTTGGAAGAGTCCGGTTTGATAGATTTTCTCTCTCCTGGGCGCCAACATGAGAAGTACTATACCACAGGGACTATATCGCCTCATCTGTCGGTGATTCTACATCAGATACGTACAGTACACCTACCTAAAAGCCTTCACTTACTATATCTTAGGGCAAAGGTGTATGAACTCCTGAGCTTATATTTTAATAAGAGTCAAGATAATGAGGGAGAGGCTTGTCCATTTCTTTCCAATGAGGATAATGTACAAAAAATTCGTCAGGCTAAGGAGCTCCTTCTTAGTCGTATGACCTCGCCCCCTTCTTTACAGGAACTCTCCAAAGAGGTGGGATTGCCCCTGAAGAAGCTCAAGAGTGGTTTTAAGCAGATCTATGGAGAGTCCGTCTATAGCTTTCTCTTTGATTACAAGATGGAGCTGGCGCGTAAGTGGCTGACCACCGAGCAGTACAATGTCAATGAGCTCTCCCTAAAGCTCGGCTATAGTATGCCCAGCCACTTTATAGCTGCCTTTAAAAAG
Source organism: Capnocytophaga gingivalis (assembly GCF_002302415.1). Lineage (NCBI taxonomy): Bacteria > Pseudomonadati > Bacteroidota > Flavobacteriia > Flavobacteriales > Flavobacteriaceae > Capnocytophaga > Capnocytophaga gingivalis. Next base: position 109,167 of record NZ_CP022386.1, read on the forward strand.
AAGTTTGGCACTACTCCTAAGAAATATATACTTACGAAAAATACCCTAATAAAGCAATGACAAACTACAAAGCTTTTCTCACTTAATTTGGATGTTTTCCCTATCTATTCAGATATTGATTTATTTCTTAGTGGGCTAAAAAAAGAAGGTGGGTAATAATCCAAAAATATAAATAATTTGTGATATTCTTAGAAAAATATTACTTTTGTCTCTTAAAAATACACGATAATGAAACCTACATTTGAACTTATGGCACCGCAGTGGATTGCATTCCCTGCTTATACTGAATTTACGATAGGCTGGCGTATGGGCGCTGGCGAAGATTATAAATCCAAGTTTTGGGACTGGTATGAGTCACTTACCCCAGCACAACAAAAAGAGTACCAAGCACTTTTCCCGTATCCTTGTTTTTGGCATTACAACAGATGGGAAGAAGATGACCAAGATATAGATGACGAGGAGGATTATTACTACGAAGGAATTCCTGTTTGGCAACCTAAAGGTGCTTATAAATACTCTAAAGCGACCTTTATCCATTCGGCAAAGAAGCTCAAGTTTGTTTTCTTTTGGAAGCCCAATGCAGAGGTAGTAGATGAATCTTGTTTTTCACAATGGCAACCCTCACCTTTTTCTGTAGATGGTGATAAATATTATTGTGCTGAGCAGTATATGATGGCTGAAAAAGCGCGTTTGTTTGGTGATGAAGAGGTGGAGGAAGAAATAATGAACACCTTCGACCCTAAACTGATGAAAGCCTTGGGAAGAAAAGTGCGCAACTTTGACCCTCAGGTGTGGGACAAAGCCAAATACAGCATCGTACTGAATGGGAATTACTACAAATTCACTCAGAATAAGGAAATGATGGACTTTTTGCTCTCTACCGGTGATAAAATACTAGTAGAAGCGAGTCCGCTCGATACCATTTGGGGGATAGGCTTGGGAAAAGACAATGAGAAAGCACATAATATCGCTTCGTGGCGTGGCAAGAACCTCTTGGGCTTTGCGCTCATGGAAGTAAGAGACGAGATAAGAAAGGTATATCAAAATGTACATTTGCTAAAATAAAAGAAATGAATACAACAGAAAAATACGCTGAAGAAATTCTACAAGGGATAGAAAAAGGATTTGGTAAATACATAGTGAAACCTCCTTATCAAAAGTGGTATCTTGATGAAGGATTAGCTGATTATATCATTGTCAATCAAAGTAATAACAAAATAGAAGTCTCTTTAGATAGAGATGGTTTTGGCACTGTAACTACTAAAATAGAAGGTATAGAAAGCCTCTCGGGGGAGGAAATAGAGGAAATTCTCAGTATTGTAGAAAAGAAAATTACTGAAATGTTCTTTGATGAAGTACATTTGGGAAAATTTGAATACCAACTGACAACAATACTAAATTTTAGGCACGCTAATAAGGAGTTCTATTTGGTGAACGATCCTCGCAAAGCAGAACTCAAACAGCGCTTTGATAGGTATGTGCAGGAAACTACTATTGATGGTAGTAGGAAGGTGATAGAAAATGAATGGATTAGTTTTTTAGACAAGTTATTCGACACAAATCTTACTCAATACACTGAAAGCCAAATCATAACAGTGGCTGAAAAGTATATGAAAAGTATAGAGGCTATGGGGGATAAAAAGTATCTTAAAGAGTATCGGAGTTCATTGATTCATCGGGCTGGAAAGTGGAAAAAGGCGGTGTTTATGCCACTTTATTACCAAGTGAAAGGGAATGAAAAATGGGATAAAGAATACATTCTGAAGGCAGAAATTGCCCCTGAAAAGGTTGATGCGGAGAAATTAAAACTATTTGTACAGCAGGCTCTTTGGAAAATCAAATACAAACAATACAGTTGGGATGTGAAGTTTGCTTGTGAAGACTTGGAACGAGCTGCCAATGAACTGGCTTCCGAGAAAGCTAAGCAATACCTTAAAAAAGGTACGGGCGAGCTACCCGATAACCTAATTCACTACAAAGATAGCGACTTGGAAGCTGATGCTAATGATGTATTTGCTACCATTAACCTTAAAATAAAGCAAGAGACCGCTGAGGCTTATGGCAAAGCATTAGGCTTTATCATTGCACTACTCAAAGCAGGTTTCTCACATAGTTATCAGATAAAATTCAGTTCTAAAGCCCCTAAACACTTTTTGGATATAAAAGGTCTTGCAAAATCAAGCACTCATCGCTTTTTTGCACAGGCATTGCAATATGAGACCTTGCATCCTAAATTAGAGAAATATGCGAAGGTAGCGATGAAAGAGTTTGAATGGTATACCGATGTGGAAGAAGGGGAGAAGAGCTGTATGCCAGGGAGCTATGCTGTATTTGGCTTGGGACTCACTGACAAGAAGTATTTTCCTTTGGTTATAGAATACTTTAAGTTAGTAGATGATGAGCACCAGATGGTACACAAAAACTTTGTGAGTGCGCTAATAGAGCAGTATGGGTTTAGCGTAGAGACCTTGCCTGTGATATATGAGGGAGTGATTTCTTCACAAGATGATGTGATATTCAAGTCGCTTACAGAGGCAATGCAAAATGTAGAAAACAAAGCACTCCTCAATGACTTTTTGAAAGATAAAGAGGATTACTACCAAGAGGCGATGTATTATGCCGTATATGGCAAAAATTGGGAGAAGAAAAAATGAAACCTACATTTGAACTTAAGACCCCTCCTTGGATTAAGTTTCCAGAACTTTCAGAGTTTACCATAGGCTGGCGCATGGGCTATGGTGAAGCCTATGCTTATGATTTTTGGAAATGGTATAGGGCACTTACCCCTGCACAACAGCAAGAGTATCAAGAGCTATATCCTCGTCCTTGCTTTTGGCATTTAAATACTTGGAAGCCAAGAGTTACGATAGAAGAATTAAGTTCTGGGGAGAATGATTACTATTATGGGGATAATCGTATTCCCTTTTGGCAGGCTAAAGGAACCTACAGATACTCTCTGACATTTTTTTTAAACTTAGCAAAAGAACTCAATTTTCTATTCTTTTGGAAACCTAATGCTCAGGTGATAGATGAATCTTGTTTTTCGCAATGGCAACCTTCTCCTTTTCAGGTGAATGCTTATCACTATTCTTGTGCTGAACAGTATATGATGGCTGAAAAAGCGCGTTTGTTTGGTGATGAAGAAGTAGAAAAGGAGATAATAAACACTTCTGACCCTAAACTGATGAAAGCCTTGGGAAGGAAAGTGCGCAACTTTGACCCTGAGGTGTGGGACAAACTCAAATACAGTATTGTACTGAATGGAAATTACTACAAATTCACTCAGAATAAGGAAATGATGGACTTTTTGCTCTCTACAGGCGATAAGGTACTGGTAGAAGCAAGTCCGATGGATACCATTTGGGGGATAGGCTTAGGCAAGGACAACGAGAAAGCACATAACATCGCCTCGTGGCGTGGCAAAAACCTCTTGGGCTTTGCGCTAATGGAAGTGAGAGATGAGATTAGAAAACTTTATAAAAATGTACATTTGCTAAAATAAAAGAAAAGAATACAATAGAAAAATACGCTGAAGAAATTCTACAAGGCATATTAGAAAAGATAGGAAGTGGAACGGAAACTCCTTATCAGTATCGCTATCTTGTGGAAGGCTTTGCTAACTATATTTTAATTGAGCAAGATGAAAATCGTGATAATAGCATCCTCTTTTATACTTCACTCAAAAGGTATAGTAGCCCTAAAGAAATAGTCATTCTCAATTTCTCTACACTTTCTAAAGAAGAAAAGAAAACTATTGCTAATACTTTGCAGGAGAAAATTACTAAGATATTTTTTACAGAAGCTTTTTTTGGAAAGTTTCAGTACAAAACATCGGTAAATATTGAATTTGAAGATTATACACTACAGTTCAAACTGGTACACGAAGCACGCAAAGCAGAGCTTAAGAATCGTTTTGATACTTTTATGGAAGAGGTAATCAACCACCCCAGTAGAGAAATGGAAGATGGGGAGATAGTTAGCTTTTTAGATAAGTTATTTGATACAGAGCTCAATGGCTATACAGCGATCCAAATCATAGCTATTGCTGAAAAAACATTAAAACTTTATGCTGGTAAAAAAGATTGGCTAAAAGAAAATGCAAGATGGCTTACTTTTAAGGCTAAATATTGGAAGTATGAAGTTTTCTATCCATTGTACTATGATGAAAAAAGACCTCAATGGAATATTGAATATACGCTCAAAGAAGGCATCACCCCCGAAAAGATTGATACTGATAAGCTAACCCTCTATATACAACAAGCTCTTTGGAAAATCAAATACAAACAATACAGTTGGGATGTAAAGTCTGCTCAAGAAGATTTAGAACGAGCAGCCAATGAACTGGGTTCGGAGAAAGCTAAGCAATACCTTAAAAAAGGTACGGGCGAGTTACCCGATAATCTTATTCATTACAAAGATAGCGAATTGGAAGCTGATGCCAATGATGTATTTGCTACTATTAGCCTTAAAATAAAGCAAGAGACCGCTGAGGCTTATGGCAAAGCATTAGACTTTATCATTGCACTACTCAAAGCAGGTTTTCCACATAGTTATCAGATAAGATTCAGTTCTAAAGCACCTAAGCACTTTTTGGATATAAAAGGTCTTGCAAAATCAAGCACTCATCGCTTTTTTGCACAGGCATTGCAATATGAAACCTTACATCCTAAATTAGAGAAATATGCGAAGGTAGCGATGAAAGAGTTTGAATGGTATACCGATGTGGAAGAAGGGGAGAAGAGCTGTATGCCAGGGAGCTATGCTGTATTTGGCTTGGGACTCACTGACAAGAAGTATTTTCCTTTGGTTATAGAATACTTTAAGTTAGTAGATGATGAGCACCAGATGGTACACAAAAATTTTGTGATTGCACTGATAGAGCAGTATGGATTTAGTGCAGAGACCTTGCCTATGATATATGAGGGAGTGATTTCTTCACAAGATGAGGTGATATTCAAATCGCTTACAGAGTCGATGAAAAACCCTGAAAATAAAGCACTGCTCAATGACTTTTTGAAAGATAAAGAGGATTACTATCAAGAGGCGATGTATTATGCCTTGTATGGAAAAGATTGGGAGAAGAAAAAATAGGGGAGAGGTACCAATGTATCTTAAATGATAAGAAAAATGATTATCTTTGCGCCGAATTTTAAATATAACAACAATGAAAGAATTACTTACACCAGAGGCACTATTGACCAATTTTAAGGATGTACGTGTCCTTACTCGCAAGGTCATAGAGGCTTTCCCAGAGAAAGACCTTTTTGAGTTTAACATCGCTAATCTACGTCCTTTTTCAGGGATGGTAGAGGAGTTTCTGATGATAACCAATTATATTTTTAGAGAAACCTTACACGAGAAACATACACCCTTCTATACTGAAGGACAATTTCCTACTACCAAAGAAGGGGTATTGGCCTTGTGGGACAAAGTTACAGAGATCATTGATCGTGAATGGAAGGAAATAGGGAACTTTACCCAGTCACTTACTATTTACCAAATGACTTTTAGTTTTGCTCAATGGATACTCTATGCCATAGAAAACGAAAGTCATCATAGGGGACAGGGCTATACTTACCTGAGAGCCTTGCAAATAGAGCCGCCTTTCTTTTGGGGGAGGGAAAGCTTTTAATAATGATTAATGCCAATAATGATTAATTTAAGTTTCGTAAGTTATATAACTTAGTCCTTATTCCCCCTCTCGGAGGGGGTAAGGAGGAGGTTTTATTTTTAATATATTGATTTATAAATAGTTATAATCTCAATTATATTCTAAAAACGACTTGCGAAACTTAATTGATTAATGATTTGTGATATTAATCATTGAACATTAATCATTAAACATTATTTTCATTTTTCCTTTGGAAATTTGAAAAAAAATAAGTAACTTTGTGCTCTAAAAAATTCAAACCAATGAGTGTATTAGTAAATAAAAATTCAAAAATCCTTGTACAAGGCTTTACAGGGAGTGAAGGGACTTTCCATGCCGGACAGATGATTCAATATGGAACCAATGTAGTAGGAGGAGTAACTCCGAACAAAGGAGGACAAACACACTTAGGAAAACCTGTTTTCAACTCTGTTAAGGAAGCGGTAGAGAAAGTAGGAGCGGATACTTCTATTATCTTTGTTCCACCTGCATTTGCTGCGGATGCCATTATGGAAGCTGCCGAAGCAGGAATTAAAGTGATTATTACCATTACCGAAGGGATTCCTGTGGCTGATATGGTAAAGGTAGCCGCTTATATAAAAGATAAAGATTGTCGCCTCATTGGGCCTAACTGTCCAGGAGTGATCACTCCAGAAGAGGCGAAAGTAGGGATCATGCCTGGTTTTGTATTCAAAAAAGGAAAAGTAGGTATCGTCTCCAAGTCAGGTACTTTGACTTATGAAGCAGCGGATCAAGTAGTACGTCAAGGATTAGGTATTTCTACCGCTATAGGTATCGGAGGAGATCCTATCATAGGAACTACTACCAAAGAGGCGGTAGAACTCTTCATGAATGATCCTGAAACAGAACTTATCGTGATGATCGGTGAGATTGGTGGTCAGCTAGAAGTAGAAGCAGCTCGCTGGATTAAGGAAACAGGCAACAAGAAACCTGTAGTAGGCTTTATCGCTGGAGAAACAGCACCTAAGGGGCGTACTATGGGACATGCTGGAGCTATTGTAGGTGGTAGTGAGGATACTGCTGAGGCCAAAAAACGTATTATGCGCGAATGTGGTATCCATGTAGTAGATTCACCAGCAAAGATTGGTGAGAAAGTAAAAGAAGTATTGAAATAACCTCCACATAATACTTAGAATTAACGTGTTGAGAGGCGACCATAAAATAGTGGTTAGCCTCTCTTCTTTTGAAAGTTTTTGAAATACCTATAATTTATATTATGTAAAATAGAATAATAATGATTAATGCCAATAATGATCTGTGATAGATATCTTTCTTGTTCATTAATCATTATTGGCATTCAGTCTTAATCATTACTTATTGATCCATTCTATGACTTCGGTATCATTAGGTAAGGTTTTCGGAGCAATGACTTTCTCTAAGTGGCCATCCTTACCAATGAGATATTTTTGGAAGTTCCAGCTCACTTTTGAATCCATGACACCATTCTTGGACTTCTGTGTAAGAAACTGATACAGAGGGTGCATATCCTTGCCCTTGACAGAGATCTTACTCATCATAGGAAAACTTACTCCATAATTCACCTGGCAGAATGTGGCTATTTCCTCATTGGTTCCTGGCTCTTGCTTGAGGAAATTATTCGCTGGAAAGCCTATAATGACAAAATCCTTGTCCTTATACTGCTGGTACAGTGCCTCTAACTCCTTATACTGAGGGGTCAGTCCGCACTTGGAAGCGGTATTGACAATCATTACTTTCTTGCCTTGTAGGCTTGACAATGGGAACGCTTTCCCTGTAATGTCCTCTACTTCAAATTGGTAAATCGTTTGGTCATTCATTTGTTTTTTGGTTTGTGCTTTTCCTAACATGATTCCCATGAGGAAAAGGAAGATTAATTTACTTACTTTCATTTTTAATTATTAATGGTTTATTATTAATGGTGTTTCTCAAATAAATAGAAAAATAATCGTATAAATGTTACAGAAAAATTTTATACTCTTATTACTACTATCTACATAACAGTAAAAGGCGCAATTAAGAAAAAATAAGGCATAGAACAGTACATTTTTATAGTAACTAAAAATATCCAGAAACAATTGAAAATCACTTCTTTGGTATTTTTCAGTGGAAATCCCTACTTTGTTGGTAGTACTAAAAACATCATCTTTATTAAAATAGCATTTTTCTATCTCATAATAAGTAATTTCTTCCTCGTCGTTTATTTGAGGAACTTGTCTGATAGAAAACAATCCTGTAGCTCTGTATAAAAACGTAATTTTATATTTTTGTTTTACACCATCTATTTTTTCAAGATATGCCTTTAGTATAACTCCTTGCTTATAACAAGTATTTACCAAAGCTGTTGTCTTTTTCATAGTTTCTATTTGGCTATAAATAGCTATTGTTCTATAAAAAACAAAAGAAATATAAACAGCACTTGCTATAATGAGTATATGAATAAGGATTTTTTTCATCTCAGGGCTAATCTTTTATCTTTTTCTTCCATTGCTTGCCATAGATGGCGTAATAGATATCTTCTTCGTAATATTTGTAAAAACCTGGTTCTTTGTTGGCAATAAAGAAGGCTTCTTTTTCTTTGAGGAATTTCGCCAGTAACTCCTTGTTCTCTGGCTTTTCCATTTCTTTTTCCAAATTCTTAAACACCATATCATACTGTGCAGAAGTGATTCCTTGGCAGATAAGTGGTAAGGATTTTTCATTCACTCCATAACGGTCGATAAGGGCGCTCACAAAGTATTTATGTACCATTTGGTGCTCGTCATCCAACAGCGAAAAATATTGGCTCACCAAAGGAAAGTACTCCTCCCCTATCAAGCCTAAACCAAAGACTGCATAACTACCCGGCATACAGCTTTTCTCGCCTTCTTCTACATCATTATACCACTGAAATTCTTTCATAGCCACCTCAGCATAAGCTACTAATTTAGGGCGCAACTCCTTGTATTGCAGTGCTTGGGCAAAGAAGCGATGAGTAGGCGATTTGGCAATGCCTTTGATATCTAAAAACTGTTTAGGGGCTTTACTGCTGAACTTGATATAGTAACTCGCAGGGAAATCGGCTTTGAGCAGAGCAATGATAAAATCTAAAGCCTTGTCATAAGCCGTGGCTGACTCTTGTTTGATTTTCACACTGATCTGAGCAAAAACATCATTGGCATCACATTCCACTTCACTATCCTTGTAATGGATAAGTTCGTTAGGCAAGATACCTGTCCCCTCTTTGAGGTACATCGCTGCTTTTTTAGAGCCTAATTCCTTAGCGGCACGCTCTAAATCCTCACAAGCAAACTCTACATCCCAACTATATTTTTTGTATTTGATACGCCAAAGGGCTTGTGCCACAAATAGGTTTAATTTGGCGTTATCTATATCTTTTGCTTGCAAACCTTCCTTGAGTGTATATTTCTTTGACCAATCACTTCCTTCTACTTTGTAATATAGTTTCATAAAAACCTTTTCTTTCCACTCTCGTGTATGGTAAAGCAAGCTCCATTGATATTCTTCTAAAGTCTTTTTCCACTTAGGATCTATGAGGGTAATCCCTTTATCGAGGATTTCAATTACCTTGTCCTCACTATAACCTGTGAGTTCAAAATCGAAGAGCTTATCAAAGAAGCTATGCACTTCCTTCTCTTTCATTTTCTCAGTAGCCTCATAGATTACCTTTTGCACATAGGTATCCAAACGCTCTTTGAGTTCTGCTTTGCGCTCGGGGTGTTCCAATCGTACTTGTTTGCGAGCGTGATGACCTGAGGCAGAAAGAAAATCAAGTACTAAGGCAAGTTTGTACTGAAAGCGATAATACAACTCAGGATTGAAGAACATTTGAGTAAATTGTTCTTCCAAAGCAGGAAGCAACTCATTGTCTATAAAATCGTCTGGAAGCTGCTCAAAGTCTTTAATGGTAATAGAAGGACAAGTATATTCTTCCTCATTATTATGAAACTCTATTTTGTTCTTTCTCTGTTTTATTTTGAAATAATCGGTGATACCTTCCCAGAGTTCATTTCTGCCATAGGGCTTTTTAGGAAGGTCTAATTCGTCAAAAGCAGTAGCTACCCCTGTTAGGATTTCATGGATGATGTTTTCCTTATTCATTATTTTTTAGTTTTAAATTTTGAGTTTAAGCTTTTTATAAATAAAGAGCTGCAAGCTCTATCCATAAGTAGGCACGAGCTAAAGTCGCTGAATACTTGGAAGCGAGCATGTGACTCGCGCCAGCTTAGGAATTGCCTTATTTATAGGGCGAATTGCAATTCGCCCCTACATACCCTGTCAAAGAAAAATTTCAATTCTTGAGAGAAAATCTCGACAGGATAACTATGCGCCATATTTTGTATAAGATGTATATCCACTTGTTGTTCAGGGGCTTTGTCTGTTAAAGCTATAGGCAGACTCTCCTTATAGGGAATCACCTCATCCTGCATACCTATGACAAGGAGCATATACTCCTTATACTGCTTATCCCAAAAAGGGGCAAAGGGCATTTCGTGCTGATAATTCAGTGCAGGATTGAACAATGCACAAGGTTTTTGTAGTTTTTGGGCTAAAAAATAGCCAATAAGTCCCCCTGCACTGGAGCCGATAATCACATCAATATTTTGGTACTCCTCACATAAATGAGTGAATAACTCAGGGCTATTTTTGTAATCAAATACAGGTGCAAGTATTTCCCCATAAGGTGCAAGTACCTCTTCCCTATCGGTGTGTAGATAGCTATCTAAGCCGTGCAAATATAAGATTTTTCTCATCACACTATGTGAACAGTTAAGGTTATTTTACAGGAGGTATTGCCTCATAATAGGTATATTTCACCTCTGTTTTCGAGGTGATTTTTTGATCTCGATAGGTTATTTTCTCAGTAAGATTTCCCTTGACACCATATCGGTAGAGGGTGCGTTCGTCTTCGGTATTGTTCTTGTAAGTGACATCCTCCAAACGCTCTCTGAAGGGAGTATATAGGTGAAATATACGTTTTTTTTCGAATCCTTCAGGGGTATACTCTACATACTTGGTGATTTCCCCTTGGGGATTGTACTCAAAAGAGACCATGGAGGTGATACTATCCTTAGGGTTGATATAGGTTACTTCCTGTAATAGTCCTTTGTAGCGATAGATCACACGACTGGGTAGGTTGTGTAGCTTATAGTTATAGAAGAGTTTTTCTACCAATAGGCTATCTTTTTCATATCGAGAAATCTTTTTTTCCTGCAGCATCCACAGGGCTCTATAATAATAGTAAGATTCTTTTTCCTGTTCGTATCCCTTGGTATTGTATTTGTATACCTCCCTATCGGAGAGTTGCCAATCGTTTTGTTCGAAAACAGACTTGACTATACTTTGTATATTTCCATCCTTGTCATACTCGGTATCGAAGCGAGTAACCTTAGGTAAGGAATCAGAGTAATCATACCGAAAGCGAGAGACCTCATACCCTAAGGTATCGTACTGATAGTGGGTAAGAGTCATTTTTATTTCATTATTTTTCAGTGCCTTATGCATGTAGTTTTCGACAATCACTCTGTGTTCTTCATCATAGTAGAAGCGTGTTTGTTCCTGTAAGGAGTCGTCCTGATAGGAGTTTTCTATCAGATATCCCTGAGGGTCGTAAGTGATGGAGAGCTCATAGGCTTTTTGCTGAAGAGTCTTCTTAGTAAGGGTATCTTCTATAAAAATATAGTTCACCTGTGTCTGTGTTCTGATACTTCCCTGTAGGGTATCCCTTTTTAGGTCCGGATGTGGTTTTTTCGCCTTAGGTTTCTCAGGCGTAGAAGTACAGGAAAGTAGGAATAAAAGTGAAAAAAAATATAGTAATCTCATGAGGTGGTTTAGGTCTGAAGGAAACAATGTTTATTTTTCTATACTAAATATGGGATATATCCAAAGACTGTCCTTAGGGGTTGGGAGCAAAGGGAGCATATTGGTCTTCATAAACCCATTTTCTGAATAGGGTTCGAGGGTTTCCAATAGGTATTTTCTTCCTTTCTGCCCAGTAAGCACCCATATATCTCCTTTGCGAATGGCTATTTTTTGTTTTTTTAGGGTCATTTTTTTCTCTATAGCTTCCTTAGTAAGGACAGATAAGCTATCTTTGGGAGCTTTTAGGGTATAGGCATATACACTTAGTAGCGAATCTTTCTCAAAACGATGCAATTCTATATGATTTCGCTTGAGATTATCGATAACTTTTGTCAGCAGCTGAGGAATTACATAGCTTTTTGCAATGGCAATAGTATCCTTAGGTTCATAGAGTGTTTTTTCTATAGGCAAGCTATCTTTGGCGGAGACAAGCCTGTAGGATAGGATATACTTTTGTTGCTTGATCATTTCCTTACCTTCCAAATCCTGTAGGTTCTCTATCAGTTCTTTGTGAGAATCGACAAGCAAGAGGATGTTTTTCAGTGCATTGTACATATCTTCCACACGGTTTTTATAAGGATTTTTCATGCGGCTGGCCACTTGTATTCCTATAGTGTTCCATAGGGATGCATACCCAACGATGGAGGCTGTAGAGGCAAAAGACTGTGCTGAAGGATAAGCCAGTAGTTTTCTGGAGGCTCTGCCAAGGCTATCCTCCACAGAGCGCTTGGCCAAAGAATCACTAAGCTGAGGTATGAAATTTTCTTCCAAATAGTACTTTACTTTGCCTAATTTTTCAGGAATAATGGTCTGGTAAAAAAGGCTTTGTGAGGGCACATCTCCAGCCAAGGAATATGTATCCACCAAAAAGTGTGGGTTTACCTGATGGAAAATCTCCACAAATGAGCGGGTATTGAGACTTTTATTTTCTATGAAATCCTCGTTGAGATTTCGCTCCAAAAAAGTGTTGATCTGTCCCTTGAAGAGAGCTTCCTGCTCCATCTGTCCTAAGTAGTTCATGATGGGAATTGTTACGACTACTGTATGAGCGGGAATTTCTATTTGTTTCTGCGCTAAGTTTCTCATCAGCTGCATAGTAGCATCAACCCCTTCACGTGCTTTTTCATTCATTCCGTTGGTGATGAAAAGAATCATCTTGTTTTTTCGAATACGGTTGAAGTCAAAAATACCATCGCTGTTGAAGATGACCAAGTACAATGGTAAACCGCTATCGGTAGTGGACATAGTTTTCAGAGAAACAGAACTGTAATTGGTAGCTAATTTCTTATAAAAATCGATAGTCTCCTCATAGGATGTCCCCCCTCCCCCATCAGTAAGCTCAAAAGGAGTGATAAAGTCCTCCTCAGGAGTGAAAAGTGGAGTATCACAGCTGGCAAAGAGGGTTACTAAGGATAATATCTTGATGATTTTCATGCTTTTTCTTTTTTTCTATGTACAAAAACACTCCCTACAGCGATTACAACAAAGGCTAAGGATGCCGAAAGGCTGATCCACCCACCTGTTTTGACAATCGTAGGAGCAAAGACAAACTCAATGGTATGCTTACCGGAGGGAATCTCAACTCCTCTGAAGGTATAGTCTACCTGATGAATAGTGAGTTCTTGGGAACCATCAAGGACAGCTTTCCAGCCATGTGGGTAATAGATTTCGGAGAAGACTGCCAAGCCCTCCTGAGGGTTGTCAGTGGAGTAAACGAGCCTGTCCGGCTCATAACTTCTGAGCTGGATAGTAGCTGTGCTATCTACCTGATATGTCTTATTGCTAAGTGACGAATCATAGGTGATGGCCTCAGCTTTAGGATCAAAAGTACTCATCCCTTGCATTGCCTGATCAGCATTGCTCACTTTGGAAAGTTTTTTGACAAACCATGCACTGCCCAGAGCATCAGGATTCTCCATCACAACCATCCCATTCTTTTCATTCTGGAGTATATACTTGACATTCAGTAGGTTAAGTATTTGTGCATTTTTATTTCTATAAAACTGATAGTCAAAGAGTTCCTGTATTCTTCTGGGTTTGGCTGCATGATACCCCCCAGGAGAGTGAAAGAAGTAGGAGGTACGGGCACCATTGAGCGCTTCGCTTAGTGAGAATACGCGGAAATACCCTTTGTCCTCGAGAATTTTCGTTTCTTCTTTAGAAGGGAGGAAGTAGTCTGCGGTCTGAGAAGGAAGCCAATAGTTTTCTTCACTTAAATAGCGATAAGTAACACTTCCTATATCGGTTACCAAAGTCAAGGAGACTAAGGCAAAAGTAATCTTTTCGTTGATTTTCCCTATAGAAAAGAGGTATACGATAGCGAAAGTAGCCCCTACATAGAGCAAACTCCTTAGGATATCAGTTGTATAAATACTTTCCCTATCCTGGCGGATAAGGCGGATAAGATCTTCCCCATATGCTTGTGCATAGTAGGCATCATTAGGAGCTTCAAAGGAAAGCCCTCCCTTGGCAAGCCATAAAAGTAAAAGTGTCCCTCCCACAATACCTGCAGTGTAATACAGATAGCGAGAGTAGATCTCTTTCTTATAGTGGACTAAGTATTGGTAAAGCCCCAAAATAGCCAAGGCAGGCATACAGAATTCTAAGATAGTCTGTACAGAAGAGACCGCACGGAACTTGTTGTACAAAGGGAAATAGTCGATCATTAGGTCAGTGAGCAGGGCAAAATTCTTTCCCCACGAGAGCAGCAAGGAGAGGATTACCCCAGATAGGAGCCACCACTTGATACGTCGTTTGACCACGAAAAGTGCTAATACAAAGAAAAAGAAGACTACTACCCCTATGTAAGCAGGAGCTGCTACAATAGGCTGATCGCCCCAGTAGGTAGGTAGCTGACGGGTGAATTGTCCTACGACAATAGGGTCATATCCCTGTGCCACTAAGAAGCTATAAGTAGCGGATTTTTCTCCTATATTTTCATGGTTAGAGCCTCCCAATAGGCGAGGAACAATTAGGTTTAGGCTCTCATAGACTCCATAGCTATACTCAGTAATATATTCCTTAGAAAGCCCATGAGTATTAGTCTTGGGTGTACCTTCAGCAGTGAGGGTCAGTTCCGAGTTGCCTCGGGTACTAAAACGTTCATACTCTTTGGTAGTCAAAAGCAGGGTAGCATTCATCAGTACAGCCAAAAGAGCCGCTACTGAAAGGGCACCTACCCCCTTGAAGAAAGGTCTTAGTGTCCCTCCCTTCCAAGCATGATAGAGCTTGATTCCCCCCAGAAGTAAGACTAATAGGAGGAGATAGTAGGTCATTTGGAAGTGGTTGGCATTGATCTCCAAAGCTAAAGCCAATGTAGTGAGCAGAAAACCCCACAAGTACTTTCGCTGAAAGGCCAGAAATATACCAGCTAAGACAAACCCAAAATAACCTATAGCATGTGCTTTGGCATTGTGGCCTACTGTGAGTATGATGATCAGATAAGTGGAGAATCCAAAAGCCAAAGACCCTAAGAAGGCATATCGGTAAGGGACTTTTACCACCAACAGAAAGAGGTAAAAGCCAACAAAATAAAGAAATAGATAATCGGCAGGGCGAGGTAAGAAGCGTATGACCTTATCTAATTTCTTTATATAGTTATGAGGATATTCAGCGCCTAACTGATAAGTAGGCATTCCTCCAAAGGCACTATTAGTCCAATAACTCTCCCTAACGGATCTGAAGTCATTGCGCTCTTTGGACATGCCTATGTACTGTATAATATCACTCTGTTGCATTTCCTTGCCCTGTAAGAGAGGGTAAAAGAAAGCCATTGCAATCCCCATGAAAAGGAGCAAGCACACCCCATGAGGGAGTAGCTGTTGGATTTTTATCTTCATACTATTCTATTTCTTCGTAATCTATGTATTCTCCTACAATTTTTTTCTCTTTGGATTGTTTGGATTGTTGAGAATGACCTGTTTGCCCAGTATAATTGGTAGAGGAGTTGTAATATCTCTGCTGGGTATTTCTCTGTTCTTCTTTCATCTCTTGGTTGAATTGCCTTTGAAAGGCATCTACTTTTCTACCTATCCAGAAGCGCAAAAAGGTAGGTACTAAGAGAGCAAGGAGCCAAAAACCAATAACAAATATAATAAGGACAGAGAAGAGTCCTCCTAAAAAGTCCATAAAAGAGGCTTGTTGTATCATAATTCAAAATTTTCGTCAAAAGTACATTTTTTCTTATAACCTACCAAATTTTCTAATGAAAAACTTTTGCTAAATAAAAAAATCATCTCAAAAGAAATTTTTTGAGATGATAAAATTAAAAATGTAATAAATATGAAAAATTAATTTTTAAAGGTGCCTTTGAAGGTTTTTAAGTACTTATCATAAGCCTCCTGAGTGGTTACTGTAAGATAAGTATTGTTCCCTACGAACTTGATGTGAGGTTCCAGCTGGGTGGCAGTAAGGTAGCCTGTGATAGGAAATACAGGAGTACCTTTCTCATCAAAAATGAGCATCGTAGGGTAAGCACTTACACCCAAAGCTCCTGCAAAATCATGCATACCATTGCGTGTGTTGGCCTTGGCTGGATCGTAGTTGTTGTTTTTATAAGTAGTTCCATTGTATACTACCTCCTCGTTGCCTTCAGCATTGAACTTTACAGCATAGAAATTATCATTGATGTATTTGACCAAGTCTTTGTTCTTGAAAGTTTTTTCAGAGAGCAATCTACAAGGACCACACCATGTAGTGTATACATCCATAAATATCTTTTTAGGAGTTTTCTTTTGAGCAGCTAAAGCATCATTCATGCTCATCCACTTGATCTCCTGAGCGGAAGCCACTACAGCCACCAACATAAGGAATATCGAAAAAATTTTTTTCATTGAAAATTTCTTTTTTTAATTACAGAACGATATCTATCAAAAATAATGCCAAACTTTTTAGTTCCCATTTTTAGCATTTTTCTCAAGAGTAAAAAACTCCTCCAGCTTAATGTCATATTTCACTTTCTTATTATGATTAATTATTTAATAATATATTGAATATTAATTATTTAAATTACTTTATATAAAGTAAAAAATGAAATAATTTGTAATATATTTTTTATAAATATCTGATAATTAGATAATTGTATTTATAATAATGTATTCAATATTATATATTAATATTTTAATTAATTGTAAAATATATTTGTTTTTTAGTTTATATATTATATTATAATTATATTATAATCATATTTTTATATAATACATATAATTAATGCTATGAGAATAGTATTTTTTTGTGTAATTTTGCGTGCAAATAAAAATAACTCTAAGCAGAAAAATCTATTCTCTGATGGAAAAAAATCTTCCTTATAGAACCATTGGTTTTAGCATTTTGGGAAATATACTCTTGGCTGTAGTCAAAATAGCTGCAGGTATTTTGGGAAATTCGTATGCCTTGGTAGCTGATGGGATAGAATCTGTATCCGATGTTTTTTCCTCTATATTGGTACTGGTAGGGCTCAGGTATGCACAAAAGCCAGCTGATAAGAACCATCCTTATGGTCATGGGAAGATAGAACCCTTGGTAACCTTTGTCATTGTGGGCTTTCTTATCGCCTCTTCCCTACTGATTGCCTACCAGAGTTACCAAAATATCCTCACTCCCCACCAAGCGCCTAAGGCTTGGACATTATTACTATTGGGTGGGATTATCCTATGGAAGGAGCTGAGCTATCGTATTGTACTTAGAAATAGCAAACTCACAGGAAGTTCTTCCCTCAAGGCTGATGCTTGGCATCATCGAGCAGATGCAATTACCTCTGTAGCCGCATTTATAGGAATTAGTATTGCTCTGTGTATGGGAGAAGGTTATGAGACAGCCGATGATTGGGCAGCACTGTTAGCCTCTGGGATTATTCTATACAATGCTTATAAAATCTTCCGTCCAGCATTGGGAGAAATATTGGATGAGGATATGTATGAAGATATATCACTAAAAATCAAAGAAGTAGCGAGAGAAGTTCCTGGCGTTATGGCTATAGAGAAGTGCCATATTCGCAAGACGGGTATGGCCTATTGTGTGGATATTCACCTGATTGTCAATGGTAATATCACAGTGAAGGAAGGTCATGATATTGCCCATAAGCTCAAGGATACCCTACAGCGACAGCTCCCTTCAATCGCTTCTGTACTGATACATGTGGAGCCTGACTATAAAGAAATTCGTTTTAGAGAGTGTTTACAAAACTAACTTTGCTGTAATCTCTCTTTGTATTTTTCCGGATTCAGTAGTCTTAAAATGAGGTAGATAGTATATTTTTTTAGGGAGTTCGTACTTAGAGAAAACTGTTTCTTTTTGTAAATTCATAAGTAAATCTCTGTAAGCCTCTTCCCTACCCTCTATCAGAAGGATTACTTTTTCTCCTAAAAGGGCATCGGGTTCTTTCCAAATAAAAAACCGATCAGTAATGAATGTTGCAAGCCTCTCCTCAACCGATTCAGGGAATATTTTCACTCCTGCTGAATTGATGATATTGTCCAGACGTCCCTGCCATTGGAAGCTCCTATCATTATAGAGAGTAACCACATCATGGGTATATATAGGCATATCAGCCACTTCAGGACAATCAATGACCAAACAACCTTGTGAGTCCTGCCTTATAGTAATTGCTCCTATAGTAGTGTAACGAAGGCTGTGCTGCTCCTTAGGAGCGATGGGTCGTAGGGCTATATGAGAGACGGTCTCAGTCATGCCATAGGTGGCATAGATCTGAGAAGGAACCTCCTGAAAAGCCGTTTCCATAGACAGAGAGATAGGGGCGCCCCCCAAGATGATTTTTCGGGCTCGGTGTAGTTGTTCTAAGGACTTGAAGGCTTGCATAGGAGTGAGGGCAACAAAGTCCACTTCTCCATCTATAGAGGCAAAAGGCGTGCTGCTGGGGGCTACTACCTCCAGAGAAAGCCCTAAGACCAAGGTGCGAACAAGCATCATCTTTCCAGCTATATAGTCGGTAGGCAGTGCACAGAGGGCACGATCGCCTACTTGGAGTTGTAAAAAAGCTCCAGTGAGCTGAGCCGAATGGATCATGTGCTCTTTCTTCACTGAAATCTCCTTTGGCACTCCCGTAGTTCCCGAAGTATGTAGGGTGAGGGTATCATTCTCATCGAGCCATTGAGAGAGAAAGGCAGCTGTTTTTTGCAAATGTACTTCATTGCTTTCTGTCCATAGCGCAATAAGAGATATAAGCCCCTTGCTATAGCAAGAGTATCCGTTGATTTTGGCTAAAGGATGGCAATATGTCGCCACAAGTGGATGCATGTTATATATCTTTTTCTTCTATCTTACCCAAAAGTTTTTCCTTCCAGTTGCTCCATTGGTATTTCTTAGCAAAAATAAAGAGTACAACTACCAAAGGTAGGTAGAAAAGCAGAATATACGAAGGAGTAATAACCGGTTCGCTCACCTCTTTGAGCAGAGAAGGTGTCTGAAAGACACTCCAAGAAGAGGAAGAGAGAAAGGCTATAAAAAAATTATTGGCAATATGAAAGCCCATAGAAAGCTCTAAGCCATTGTCCATTAGGGTGATTATTCCTAAAAAAAGTCCTAAACTGATATAAAAGAAAAGGAACCCGTAGCCCAGCTTAGCAATCTCTGGGTTGGCAACATGTACTAAGCCAAAGAACACAGAGCTCAGTACCAAGGGAACCCATTTGTACTTACTGACCAAGGCCGTAGCTTGTAGGAAGTAGCCACGGAAGAAATATTCTTCGAAACTTGCCTGAAAAGGAATGAGTAATAAGGCAATTAATACCAGGAGAAAGAAAGGAACAGGATCAAAATTCCACAAGTAATCAGAAGGAGTTAGCCAATAACTCACTAAGGTCTGTAGCGAGATAATACTTCCCCATAGGAAGAAGCTAAAGAAGATACGCTTATAGTCGATTTTCTTTCTCCCTGTGGTAAGAGCTCTTATAGGTTGGGCATGTACAGCCACAACAATAAGGAGCAAAACCCCTAAGAGGAATAAGAAAACCAGCAGATTGAAAGTGAAAAAAGGTAACTCTCCGATATGCGCTACCAAGGCAGAATAATCCTGTGGTGGAGAGAAAAACGCATTGAGGTTCAGTAAGATAAATAGTGAAATAGGAAGGCAGTAAAACCATTTGTTTTTGACTGAGAAACCATTTTTGATATACATGTTTTTCTGGGATTCTTAAAAATTCAAGTGACAAAGTTACAACTTTTTCTTTATAAAGAAAAAAAAGGATGAAAAATTTTATTATATCCTATAAAATTTATACTTTTGCAAATGATTAATGATCAATGCTCAATCTGTTCACTGTTCACAGATCATTGATCACTATTACCTAATTAC
The DNA here is from genome assembly GCF_002302415.1 of Capnocytophaga gingivalis. Lineage (NCBI taxonomy): Bacteria > Pseudomonadati > Bacteroidota > Flavobacteriia > Flavobacteriales > Flavobacteriaceae > Capnocytophaga > Capnocytophaga gingivalis. Next base: position 128,987 of record NZ_CP022386.1, read on the forward strand.
TTAAATGAAAAAGACTTTAGAGGACTTAGAGTTTCCAGCCCTTTTATCCTTAGTAGCTGCGCACACCCACACTCCCAAAGGGAAGGAAAGGGTGCTGGCGCTAAAACCTTTGACACATAGGGAAACCATCACCTCTCTCCTATTCCAGACTAATGAGTACTTGACGTCCTTGGAGACACAGAACTATATTCCTTCCCATACTTTTGATGAAGTAGATCACGAAATACGTTTTCTGGGGATAGAAAATAGTCTCTTGGAGCCACATTCGTTTGCTAAAATACGTACATTGAGCCAAACAGTCAATGCACATCTGTTGTTTTTTAAGAAATTCCATGACTATTATCCTACTATTGCCGTACTTTCTCAGGATATTCCCTATACAGAACAGATTGTCAGGGCTATAGACAGTGTCTTGGACAAGTTCGGTGAGATCAAGTCAGAAGCCTCAGAGAAACTCTCCGAAGTACGAACTCAGATAGGTACCCTCAAAGGAAAAATCAATCAGAGTTTCTCTCGAGCCCTTTCCGAGTACAATGCTTTAGACTATTTGGATGACATTCGTGAGACAGTTGTCGAAAATAGGCGTGTGCTGGCGGTTAAGGCTACCTATAAGCGCAAGGTAAGAGGTACAGTACTGGGCAGCTCTAAGACAGGAAGTATCATCTATATAGAGCCATTGGTGACTGAGCAATATTCCCGAGAACTCTCTCACTTACTCCATGAGGAAAGAGAGGAGATCAGGCGTATCTTGCTGAGACTCACCAATACCTTACGTCCCTTTGCAGCGCTACTCTCCCAAGAGCAGGACTACTTAGTAGCCATAGATGTGATTGCCGCCAAGGCCTACTTTGCCAAAGAAACCCATGCACTCCTGCCAGAGCTGACCCAAGAGCGGGTATTGGAGCTTCGGGATGCCTACCATCCATTGCTCTATCTGAGCAATACTAAAAAAGGCAAACAAACCTTCCCACAGACCATTCGCTTGGACGATGAGCAACGGATTATTGTTATCTCAGGACCTAATGCAGGAGGGAAAAGTATTACCCTTAAGACCATTGGTCTGCTGCAACTGATGTTCCAAACGGGACTACTTCTTCCGGTACATCGCCTGAGTAAAGTGCCTATTTTCTCTCAGATTCTTACTGATATAGGCGATAACCAATCCATTGAAAATCACTTAAGTACCTATAGCTATCGCCTCAAGAACATGAACTATTTTCTAAGAAAATGCAATGAGACAACTCTTTTTCTCATTGATGAGTTTGGAACAGGAAGTGATCCAGAGCTTGGGGGTGCCTTAGCGGAAATTTTTTTAGAAGAGTTCTATCATCGTAAGGCTTTTGGAGTGATTACCACTCACTATGCTAATCTAAAAATATTGGCCAATGAGCTCCCTTATGCAACCAATGCTAATATGCTCTTCAATGATAAGACCTTGGAGCCTATCTACAAGCTCATTGTGGGAGAAGCTGGTAGCTCTTTTACCTTTGAGGTTGCACAGAAAAATGGTATTCCTTACAGCCTGATTAATCGTGCCAAGAAACGTATAGAAAAAGGCAAGATACGTTTCGATGCTACCATAGCTAAGCTCCAGAAAGAACGTTCTCAGATGGAAAAAACTACTTCATCGCTCAAGGAGGAAGAGGAGAAAACCAGAGAAGAAGCCAAGAGACTGGAGACACTTAACAATAAGATACAAAGTAAACTTACTTCCTATCAGGAACTCTATGACCAAAATCAGAAGTTTATCTATCTCGGTAACAAGATCAATGAAATAGCTGAGCGCTATTTTGAGGACAAGAAGCGTCGCCCACTCATTGCAGAATTTCTCAAAATTGTAGAGACGGAAAATAGTAAGAGAAAGGCCAAGAGCAAAAAAGAAAAGCAGGCCGAAGAAGCCCAAAAGAAAATCGCCCAAGAGCAGCTACACAAGGAGATAGAGGCTGTACGCCAACAGAAAAAAATAGAAAAGAAAGCGCGAGAACATTCTGAAAGACAGGAAAAACTCACCCAGATACAATCACTAAAAGTGGGAGATCGGGTACGCATAAAAGATAGTAAATCAGTAGGGGTTATTGATAAAATAGAAAAAGATAAGGCGCTGATTAATTATGGTCTTTTTACTACACTCACTGCATTAGCACAATTGGAATTGGTAGAAAAAGTAAAGAAAAAATAATTAGCATGAATCGGTATATCATTACTATAATGGCATTGTTACTATGGGGATGTCAGAAAAAGCAAATGCAACTTCCACAGGTAGAGGATACTAAAATTACCTCTGTAGAGGATTATTCTCAAGTATACCTCCCTTATGACCCTGAGACAGGTCAGGGAAAGCTCAATGCCAATGGTCTCATCAGTTCTACCAATTGGATTTTTCATATTGATAAAAGAAACAAATTGAGTGAGGTAGCCCAGCACTTTAGCAGGCTACAAGAGAAGCGGACAAATCCTCGCAACCCTCATAGCAACCCCGATGCTCATCTTTATATTTCTTTGGCGGATATACCCCATAAGCGCTTAGGTTTTATGGATGTAACAAACCTCACCCTTCTTCCCTACGACCCTTTGAAGATGTCCGAATATGGGAATACACCTATATATGTATATCCTGATGGTTTTCGCCTTAAGGAAGATAAAGGAGAAAAAACACCTTGGAATAAGTTTGGAACGTATAAAAATGTATTTTATGTTTGGATCTTTAGCGGTTCTATGACTTTTCAGCAATTTGTAGATATTTATTATACAGGATTACATCAGCAAGATGATGGAATTATCTCAAGAATAATAATTAACAACTAATATTTAATGTTCAATTTGTATATAACAGTACCTTACCATTAGCCATCAATCATTGTTCATTAACCATTAACCATTATAAAAGTGTTTGACTTTCTAAATTTCAAATTTGTAGATTTCTTGGACATCGTTCTGGTAGGACTGATGTTATACTACATATATCGCCTGCTCAAGGGAACGGTGGCCATTAGTATCTTTTCGGGTATTGTGATCATCTTTCTCTTTTGGAAGCTCACAGTAATTGTCAAGATGGAGCTGGTTAGCAGTATCTTAGGTCAGTTTATCAATGTGGGATTCTTTGCCCTCATTGTCGTTTTCCAGCAGGAGATTCGAAAGTTCCTTTTGGTGTTGGGTTCTACCAATGTACTTAATAGCAAGAACCTCCTAAGGAAGCTATCCTTGAAGAAAACCTCGGAGGATACTGCCATTGTCCAGATGTGTGAGACCCTTGTCTCGGCTTGTCGTAAGATGGGATCCGAGCGTACTGGAGCCCTTATTATTTTGGAGCGCAACCAGTCTTTGGAGTTTGTTCGTGCCACGGGCGACAAGATGAATATTGAACTGAACCAACCTATTTTAGAGAGTATTTTCTATAAAAACAGCCCTTTGCATGATGGGGCTATAGTTATTCAGGACGGTTTTATTGTGGCTACTCGTGTGATTCTCCCCGTGGTAGGACAAAGTGTGATCCCTAAGGAATATGGACTAAGACACCGTGCAGCAGTTTCTATTACTGAGAAAACCGATGCTTTGGCCTTAGTAGTCTCCGAGGAGACTGGAAAAGTATCCTATATCAACAATAGTGAGTTTGTCCCTTATAATACTGATAGTGAACTGGTGGCACTCTTAGCAGAAGAACTATCCAAATGATACGTGAAGATTTCATACAATACCTCTGGGGAGCGCATCTTATTCCTACAGCCCCCTTAAAGCTCTCCACTGGAGAGGTCTTGGATATCCTTTCCTATGGGGAGGCCAATCCCTACGGAGGACCGGATTTCTTCAATGCACGCCTGCGTATCGGATCCCTTCAGTGGGCTGGCAATGTGGAGATGCACACCGCTTCTTCCTTATGGTATGCCCATCATCATGAGCAGGATCCTGCTTATGGCAATGTAATTCTCCATGTAGTTTGGGAACATGATGTAGAAGTATTTGATTTTCAACAAAATATTATTCCTACTTTAGAGCTTAAATCATTGATTTCTAATGATTTGGTGGAGAAATACACTCAGTTACAGCAAGCTAAGTCTACTTTTATACCTTGTGAGAGAGAAATTTCTTCTCTTTCTGAAGGGCTCATTACCAATTGGTTGGACAGGCTTTATACAGAGCGGCTTGAGGAGAAGACCCAGGCTATTGTAACACTTTTGCAAGAAAGTCAGCAGGATTGGGAAGCCGTTTTTTTCTTGAAGCTACTGGGTAGTTTTGGAGGCAATATCAATGGAGATGCTTTTGAGCAGGCCGCAAAGCAGCTGCCTTTTTCGGTTATTCGCAAGCAGATGCAGGATCTTTCTCAGCTCGAAGCCCTGCTTATGGGGCAGTTGAGCCTCTTGGAGGCAACCGATTTGAGCTGTCCTTACTATCGTTCCCTACAAGAGGAATACCAGTATTTAGCCCATAAGTACGCTCTTGTGACCCCCTGTTTTAGAGTACAGTTCACCAAACTGCGTCCGCCCAACTTTCCCACTATTCGCTTGGCACAGATAGCTGCGCTATACCACCAAGAGCGGTCACTTTTTGACCGATGTATGACCTTAGCCTCCTATGAACAAGCTTTGGAATTTTTTGGAAAAGTGAGCCCGTCGCCTTATTGGAAAAATCATTTTTCTTTTGGCAAGGAGAGCAAGGAGAGCCACAAACACCTCTCCCCTATGCTGATAGCAAACCTTTGGATCAATACCATTGTTCCTATGCAGTATGCCTATGCTCGTTCTCGAGGCAAGAATACCTTGGCCGAGTGCAAAGCGAAGCTACGTGCTACCCCAGCCGAACACAACAGTATATTGGAGCGCTGGGAAGGACTTCTTCTACCTAATACCAATGCCATGGAGAGTCAAGCCATTCTCCAATTGTATAAAAAATATTGTAACAAACATGCTTGTATGGCTTGCCAAGTAGGGCAAGTCCTCCTAAAAAAGTAACCTATGAACACGACCTTTACTAAAATACGTATTTTCTTTGAGCGCAATGGTTTCAATGTTTCCACTCGCTTGGCCGAACGTCTGGGCTTAAGAGTCAAGTATGTCCGCTTGTTTTTTATCTATATAAGTTTTATCTTTGGTGCTGGTTTTGGCCTATACTTTGCTTTTGCTTTTGCCCTGAAGATCAAAGACCTTATTAGAAGAAAGCGCAGTTCTGTGTTTGATTTATAATTTTTTAATAGAATGAAAAATGGATTCTTTATTTTTAGGTATTGATAGATTTCCGACCTATACAGATGGGCAAATATTTGAATTATTTTATCAAAATAATGTACTAAAACTAACTTTAAAGGATTACCAAGAAAAAATAGTAACCTATTCTTTCCTAAATATCTTTCAATTATCTTTTGAAAATTATCTTAATGAAGATATTGATGAAATTCGTACCTTTTGGGAAGAAAGAGATGGAGAAAAGGTATGTAGAATTTCTATATTGTCGGCTTGGACAGGAAAAGAAATGATGCATTTTTCTTTCTTTATGTAATTTCTATAATAAAATCAGTAATAATACTTGTTTATTTTACTTTTTATCTACTAATGAAACGTTACACCGAAAAATATATTTCTATATGGAAAGACTCCTTGTGGGTGAGGTGCCCTAAATGTCAGGGAATAGCACATATCACCTATACCCAAGAGGGAGCAGAGGTACAATGTACTAATTGCTCTTTCCATACCATTCAAAAGGATTTGCAATATTTTGAGGCAATTGCCGCTCTTAATTGTCCTAATTGTGGTACTCCTATCAAGTACTCACAGAAACGACTTAAAGAGAAAAGGAAATTGGTAATGGTAGAGTGTACCCATTGCCATCAAACACATGAAGTAAAGCCACGTTATGAGACCTATTATGAACCTTTTCCCTCTGAGGATAGTGGCCTTTGGTGCGATGATATCTTTGGATTACCTTACTATTTTCAAGAGAATGTACGAGGCAACCTCTTCTGGGCAAAGAATCTTACCCATTTGAATGTGATGGAGGACTATATTTCTTCAGATCTACGTGAACGAGAAGGCATGACTATGGTAGCTAAACTACCTACTTTTGTCAAGCTCAGAAAGAACAGAGCACTACTACTCAAAATCTTACGCAGATGGAAAGAACAGCTACAACTCCCACAGACGGATACTCCTTTAAAACCTTCAATCATGCTCTTCTTTCAAGAGAAAGAAATCAATATTACTTCCTATCTTGAAGGACTTGATTTCTATGGGAGTTATCGCCACATTACCATTCATACATTTCACAAAAAAGGAACTCGTCACTGGACACAATTTGTCAGAAACAATCGCCTTTTAAGAGCCCTCTCCAAGGAAGAGTGTGCAGATATTCCCTTAGAGAAACCTGAATGCTTCTTAGTAGAATATAGCAATGCTGATTTTGGCAAAGAGGTATTTACCCATTTCCTCCAGCGCTATCTACAAACAAACCCTCCCGGTTCCCTCTATATTGATATGGGAGATACTCTTTATAGTGATCGAGAACTTTATAGTTTTTTACTTAAATATCCTGATTGGGATTGGAATAAAGATAGGCAATAATCTGCTTACTTTCAAAAAATTGTGATTAATCTCTTGACATTTGTTATTAAAAAATTGTATCTTTTGCACATCATTTACGTGATATGAAATAGAATACTAAAAGATAGATAAAATGAAATCTATATTTACTTCCGAACAAGAAAAATTGGCAGATATTATATTAGAAAACAATCATATTTCTCCTTTGAATGAATTATATTCTAAAGAAATAAAGGAGTTAGCTCTAATATGGTCTTATTATTCAGGAAGAATAGAAGGAAATACCTATAGCTTTGTTGAAACAGAGACTTTACTTAAAGATAATATTACCTCTGCTAAGAGATATGAAGAAGCAAAAATGTTGAAGAACTTATATAATACCTTTATAGCTGAAGTACAATATATAAAAAATGGAAATAAAGAGGTCATAGATAAAGAATTTCTTTTAAAGATATATTCAACCCTTATTTCAGATTTGATAGATAATAAAGAAAAAGGTATCATAAGAAGAAGATTTTTTCCTATTATGGAAACAGATTATACATCTTCTCAGTCAGAATTTGAAATAGAAGATAAGTTAAATGAAATAATAGATACTCAAAAAGATATCTCTAATCCTTTGGAAAAAGCTATCTATTTACATTGCAACTTAGCTAAATTACAACCTTTTATACAAGGAAATAAAAGAATGGCAAGATTAGTAGAAAGTGTAGCTTTAATGAATGAGGATATCATACCTATTTTTTCTACAAACAATGAGGATATTAATGTTTATTATACAGGAATGCTACATTTCTGTGATACAGGGGATTATACTGTCTATACAGACTATTTTTTGAGAAACAAAATTAATTACCTACAAAAATTAAGTGAGAAAAACTTGTTGTAGGATATAAAGAGAAGAAAACTCTAATTATCACACAAAATAATATCACTTCGAAAACAATGTTCTATACTATTCAGGTAGTTTCTTTTTTATCTTATGAGAGCTTAGCTATCATAATATTTATGATTCTTATCTCAAATTTCAAAACTAACAAAGACTCCATTATGATCGGACATATACTTGCCTTGTTCAGTGAAGTGATCCCAAGCACCTACCTGATATCCTTTTACCTTCCTTATAAAAGTGTTGGAGATGCAAATATGATCAATATTGTTTCTCACCTTATGTTTGATAGGGTCAATATGTAAGAAAGAAGAAAGATCACACTCTGTTATACAAGTCAAATCCAATTGGCTAAGGTAGTCAGAAAGTATTTGTCTTACTTTTTCAGTACCATATCCTTGGTTATTATATCTACTTTGATTGAAATCTCCCATTACAAGTATAGGCAAGCCCTCTTGCTCAAGAATACGCCCCCATTCTTTAGCTTGTTGATGCAAATCTTTTTCATGATATTCCCATTGTTTGTAGCCCAAACATCCATACCTCACTCCCGATACTCCAGCTTGATGATAGGGAATAATAGTCCCAAATACAATTACTTTTCCAAAAGGAGTTTCTACAACAGCACAAGCTGTTCGAAAATTATCAAAAGTCTCTATTTGTTTAGTAATTTCCCATTTAGAAAAAATAGAAACCCAGTGTTCTTCTGGAGTCCTTTCATAGGCTAATGAATGCACAGAAAAAGGATATAATTCAGTCAGTGATATACTGAAAGCACTTTCAGTAAGTACTAAGATATCTGCATTTACATCCTTAATCTTTTCTATAACAAGAGCTGTTTTCTCGGTTCCTTTTTTGGGACGTTCTACATTCCAAGTAGCTATTTTGTACATAACAAAGAAAATTCTTCTTAATAAGATTCTATAAAGCCACAAATATACAAAATTAATCATTAATGATTAATTATTATTTTTTATTGACGTTTGTGGTAAATGTAAGTTAAATTCTAAGTTATCACTTTTGATTCGTTACTTTCAAAAAATTGTCATTAATCTCTTGACATTTGTTATTAAAAAGTTGTATCTTTGCCCTCAAAATATGTTATTCTAAAAAAAGAAAATACCAAAGAAAATTTTAAGGTAGAGGATATTGTGGAAGTGTTACCAGAACTTATTTTATTTAAAAAAATGGATTTTTGGAATAGTGATTAAAATATTTAAAAATCCATTCATTGGAGATGAAATTGCTATCAAAGATGATTTAGGTCGTGTTTTCTTTGAAGGAAAAGATTTTTTTAAGTCTATTATAGCCCATCAGAAATTTAGTATGAGCAGCTGTAGGGGCAAAGTCGCATAAGTAAGTATGTGAGGCAATTCGTCCTTGAAAGTGATTTCACTCGTTTTGTAAAGAAAAAAGCAACCAATCAATAAAAAATTATACCAAGATAAATATATGTTACTAATTAAGTTTGGAGGCTCCTCGGTGGGGTCAGTAGAGAATTTGCAACGTGTGGTGCAGATTGTAAAAAAGCAGACAGAGCCTTTTATCATGGTGGTCTCTGCCTTTTCTGGGGTAACCAATACCTTGCAATCCTTAGGAGAGAATGCTTTGAAGAACACGCATCAGCCTATCCTTGAAGCACTTAAAGAAAGGCATTTCACGATGGCTAAATCTCTCTTACCTATCCATAGACAAACCAATGCATTAGTACATATTGGTAAGACGACACTTGCTCTTGAGAATCTGTGTAATAGTATCAGTACCTTGGGGGAACTCTCCGAGCGTACTCAGGCACGTATCATGGCTCAGGGAGAGCTGCTTTCTTCCTTTATCATCGGTGAATACCTCAACCAAGAGGGGGTAAATGTCAGCTACTTGCCTTCTGAGGACTATATTGTAGCTCAGGGAGACCCGCTGAATGCTGTAGTGGATTTCTCTCAGACGCAGTTGCGTATGCAACAGATTGATACAGAGGCTTCCTATATTGCTCCTGGTTATATTGCAGCTAACCCTGCGGGGGAATTGGTCGTATTGGGTAGAGGAGGCTCGGACTATACCGCTTCTATCTATGCCTATTGCTTAGGAGCTAAACAGGTGGAGCTCTGGAGTGATGTCAATGGTATGCAGAATGCCAACCCTAAGTTGGTCAAGAATACTAAGGTGATCTCTCAAATGAGTTATGAAGAGGCTTTCGAGATGGCTTATTTTGGAGCTAAGGTAATCTACCCTCCTGCCATTCGTCCGGCTATGGAAAAGAAGATTCCAGTACTACTACTCAATACCTTAGCACCTGAGGAAAAAGGTACCCGCATTCATGTGGCTACCCAAGGGCATACAGATAAGGTGTTGGGAGTTTCTACCCTAAGTGATATCAGTATGATCACCATTTCGGGAATAGGTCTGGCAGGCACTAAGGGTAGTGCTCGGCGTGTTTTCCAAGCGCTGGAGCAGGCCGATGTCAATGTAATTCTTATCACTCAAAGTTGTTCCGAGCAGAGTATCTGTTTTGGGATCAAAACCAGTGATGCCCAGAGTGCTAAAGAGGCCTTGGAACGTGAATTTGCTCAAGAGATAGGATCACTTATTAATCCTATAGAGCGTACGGACAATCATGTGATCTTAGCCCTTATTGGGGACAATATGAATCACCAAACGGGTCTTAGCGGTAAGGTGTTCAGTGCCTTAGGAGCCAATGGGGTCAATATCCAAGCCATCGCACAGGGAGCATCTGAACGCAATATCTCGGTGGTGATTGATGCCCATGACGAGCACAAGGCAGTCAATGTGGTACACGAGCGCCTCTTCCAAGAAGTTATCAAGCGGGTGCACCTTTTTATCATTGGTGCAGGTAATGTAGGGGGACAGTTTATTGATATTGTCTACAAACAACAAGAATATTTCCGCCAACAATACAAGGTAGATCTCAGGGTGGTGATGGTGGCCAATTCTCGTCAATATGTATTTGCGGATGAAGGTTTATCCCAAGAGGCACTTTCTCTACTTTCTACATCAGGGGCGACTACTTATGTTTCAGCAGAGGCTTTGGCCGAACTAATTATCGCTACCAACAGGCGCAACAGTATCGTGGTGGACAATACCGCTTCAGCTCAGGTGGCAGCGATCTACCCACAGCTGATACGCAAGTCCATATCGGTGGTTACCTGCAACAAGATTGCTGGTAGTGCCCCCTTGGAACAATACACTGCTCTGATGGAATTGGTTAAGAATCAAAACTGTGATTTCCAATATGAAACCTCGGTAGGAGCAGCACTCCCTATTATCAAGACCCTTCAGAACCTGCGCCTCAGTGGGGATACTATCCACCGTATTGATGCAGTAGTCTCTGGAAGTCTAAATTTTATCTTCAACCACTACAATGCTACTACACCTTTTGTGGAGATTGTCAAGCAGGCGCAAAAAGAAGGATATACCGAACCTGATCCACGTATAGACCTCAGTGGCTTGGATGTGATCCGAAAGATCCTAATTCTCTCCCGAGAGGCGGGTTATCGCAAAGAGATGAGCGAAGTAGTTTTTGAAAGTTTCCTCCCTGAGAAATCCTTGGAGACCCCATCGGTGGAGGCCTTTTATAAAGTATTGGAAGAAAATGAAGCCTTTTTCCAAGACCTATATCACCGAGCACAACAAAAAGGCGCCAAGCTCAATGTAGTTGCTCAACTCTTAGAGGGAGATATCAAGGTTTCTCTACAAGAAATCCCTGCTTCTTCTCCGTTCTACCAGCTGGATGGCAAGGACAATATTGTGGCCTTCTATACCGATATGTATCCTACCGAACCCCTTGTAATCAAAGGAGCAGGAGCAGGAGCCAAGGTAACTGCCAGTGGTGTTCTCTCCGATGTCATGTATGTTGCTAACAAACAGAAATAATACAAAAAACTATGAATCAATCGCTTAGAAAAGCAAACCCTATACAAGAAACCATTTGTGGTTTTGCCCCTGCTACCATTGCCAATGTCAATGTAGGTTTTGATGTCTTAGGAATCTCTCTTTCCTCTGTAGGAGATCGAGTGGAAGTGGCCCCCAATGGCAGTGGTGAGAATAAAATTACTTTCATTGAGAGTGCCACTCCCCTACCCTATGCAGCTGAGAAAAACTCTTGTACAGTGGTGATAAGTGCCATGCAAGCACAGCTGGAAAACCCTTTGTATGTCGACGTACGTATTCGCAAAGGCTTTGCTTCAGGTAGTGGCTTGGGCTCCAGCAGTGCCAGTAGTGCAGCAGCAGCCTTTGCCTACAATACCCTGATGGGTAATCCTTTTACCTTGGAGGAACTTCTCCCTTTTGCTGCAGAAGGAGAAAGAGCCGCTTGTGGTTCCGCTCATTATGACAATGTATCTCCTGCAATTCTGGGGGGAATTGTACTTCTGTATCAGAACAAACCTATTCGTTTGCCATTGCCTAAGGGGTTACACGCTGTTTCCTTTTTTCCAAATATAGAAGTCAATACTGCTTCGGCTCGTAGCATCGTCTCTCGACATGTGTCTTTGGACATTGTCTCCAAACAGGTATCAGCCATGGGGGCCTTTGTAAGTGGTTTATACCAAGAGGATTATGACTTGCTAAGAAAAGCAGCAAAGGATTTTTTAGTGGAGCCTTCCCGTAAGATTCTCATTCCTTATTTTGATGAGATGAAAGAGGCTACCCTCTCTGTAGGAGGGATTACCTTTGGGATCTCAGGATCAGGACCTTCTGTTTTTGCACTGGCTGAATCCCGTGCAGTAGCCGAACGTATTCTCGCGGAGCTACATAAGATCTATGCAGGACAAGGTATAGAGACGCTTTCCTTTATAGAAGATTTGGCCAATGGCAAAGGCTGTCGTCTTTCACAATTCGATGAATAATGTTTAATGATTAATGATAAATGAATAATGTTCTTATGTTGGCGCGAGTTTGTAGCTTATGTCTCTAAAATCTAAAAAAACGAAAGAAATCTTTTGTAGGTTTAGAAAAAAGTTGTAACTTTGCACCCGCAAAATCGCCGGTATAGCTCAGTTGGCCAGAGCACGTGATTTGTAATCTCGGGGTCGTGGGTTCGAATCCCTCTACCGGCTCTAAAGCTGTCAGCACTCTGGCAGCTTTTTCTTTTTTTCTGAACCCTGAAAAGGGAGAAACTAAAAACTAAGAACTAAAAACTAAAGAAATGTCCATTTCAAAAAAAGAAACCAAGCGTGTAACGGTACAAACGCTACAGGCTATGAAGGCCAAAGGAGAGAAAATCACCATGCTTACGGCCTATGATTATACCATGGCTAAAATCATTGATGGAGCGGGTATCGACATCATTTTGGTAGGTGATTCCGCTGCCAATGTCATGGCTGGATATGAGACAACACTCCCTATGACATTAGAGGCTATGATATACCACGCTTCGGCAGTAGTACGAGCCTGCTCTCGTGCCTTGGTAGTGGCAGATTTGCCTTTTGGTACTTACCAGTCCGACCCTCAGCGTGCTTTAGATTCAGCTATTCGCATGATGAAGGAAAGTGGAGCGCAGGCTGTGAAGCTTGAAGGTGGGCGAGAAATCGGTGAGGGAATCCGCCGTATCTTGGAAGCAGGAATCCCTGTGATAGGTCACTTAGGACTTACTCCTCAGTCTATCAATAAGTTTGGAGGCTACGGTCTCCGCGCCAAAGAACAATCTGAAGCCCAAAAGCTCAAGGACGATGCCCGCTACTTACAGGAATTAGGATGCTCTGCTATCGTTTTGGAGAAAATCCCTTCAGCTTTGGCCAAAGAGGTGACTCAAAACCTATCAGTGCCGACTATTGGGATAGGAGCAGGTCATGAGGTAGACGGACAAGTACTTGTTTCCCAAGATTTTTTTGGTATGTTTGTGGATTACAAACCTAAGTTTGTACGCCAGTACCTCAACCTACACGAGCTAATGACAGGGGCAGTAAGTCAATATATTACTGATGTAAAAGCACAAACCTTCCCCAACGAGAGCGAACAGTACTAAGGGATGAAGACAAACGCCCAGAACCTACAAGTGCTCTATGAGGATAATCACTTGATAGCTATCAACAAACGAGCAGGGGATATAGTTCAAGGAGATAAAACAGGCGATATTCCCCTGAGTGAGATCGTCAAATCCTATTTGGTGGAGAAGTACCATAAGCCAGGAGAAGCCTACCTTGGGGTAGTACACCGCTTGGACAGACCCACCACAGGAGTCGTTGTCTTTGCCAAGACCTCCAAGGCACTCCCACGCTTGAATGCAGCCTTTGCCACCAAGGAAGAGGTAAACAAACAGTATTGGGCTTTGGTAGAGAAAAAAGCGATTCCTCATCAAGGCACTTTGACCCACTTTTTGGTACGTAATACCTCGCAAAATAAGTCCTATGCTTATCCCGAAGAAAAGCCACAGTCTCAGAAGGCAGTGCTTACCTATAAAGTATTGGCGACACTTACCCACTACTTGTTGGTAGAAATCACGCTACTTACAGGTCGTCATCATCAGATACGTGCCCAGTTTGCCGCCTTAGGATGTCCTCTCAAGGGGGATCTAAAGTATGGAGCTAAGCGAAGCAATCCCGATGGGAGCATTTCCCTACATGCACGCGCTTTGGAACTATTGCACCCTGTAAGAAAAGAACCCCTGCATATTGTTGCGCCTCTACCAGAATTATTTTCTAAACTACTGAAAGATATACAGTTAGAAAACTCCTGATAAAAAACTCATTTTTTATTGGGAGTTTCATTTTTTTTTACTATCTTTGTGCATGTGTTTCACTGAGTCAGTGAGCATGGGTTATAATATAATTTAGTTAGATAAAAAATAAAAAATTTATGATCTTAGAAATGAAAGTCCCTTCGCCAGGGGAATCAATCACCGAAGTAGAAATCGCCACTTGGCTTGTGAAGGATGGCGATTATGTAAAGAAAGATCAAGCCATAGCTGAAGTGGATTCCGACAAAGCTACTCTTGAGCTACCAGCGGAAGCCAGTGGGGTGATTACCCTTAAAGCAAAAGAAGGCGATTCTGTAGCAGTAGGACAAGTAGTTTGTCTTATTGATACCGATGCTGCAGCTCCAGCCCAAAGTGCAGTTCCAGTGGCTGAAGTTCCTAAAGCAGAAGCTCCTGCTGCTGTAGTGGCTCCTGTAGCCCCAGCCTCTGTAGCTACTCCTGCTGCCCCAGTGGCACCAGCAGCTTCTAATAGCTATGCTACTGGAGAAGCCTCCCCAGCGGCGAAGAAAATTCTTGCCGAAAAAGAAATCCCTGCTAATGAAGTTAAGGGTACTGGCAAAGGCGGACGTATTACTAAGGAAGATGCTCTCAATGCACAGCCTGCTCGCCATAGTATGGGAACTCCTACCTTTGGCAAGAGAGGAGAAAAACGTACCAAACTCTCCATGCTACGACGTAAAGTAGCTGAGCGATTGGTATCTGTAAAGAACGAAACAGCTATGCTTACCACCTTCAATGAAGTGGATATGTCGGCCATCTATGAGATTCGCAACGAATATAAGGATGCCTTCAAAGAGCGCCACAATGTAAGCTTAGGATTCATGTCCTTCTTCACTTTGGCTGTAGTGCGTGCCCTCAAGCTCTTCCCTGATGTCAACTCTATGATCGATGATAAGGAAAAAATCACTTACGAATATTGTGATATCTCTATTGCCGTTTCCGGACCTAAAGGGCTCATGGTACCAGTGATCCGCAATGCAGAAAACCTATCTTTCCGTGGCGTAGAAGCCGAAGTAAAGCGCTTGGCTATCCGTGCTCGTGAAGGTCAAATCACTGTAGATGAGATGACTGGAGGAACCTTCACTATTACCAATGGAGGGGTATTCGGTAGTATGCTCTCTACTCCTATCATCAACCCTCCACAATCTGCCATCTTGGGTATGCACAATGTGGTAGACCGTGCTATCGTACGCAATGGGCAGATCGTTGTGGCTCCTGTGATGTATATAGCTCTCTCCTACGACCACCGTATCATTGACGGACGTGAATCGGTAGGTTTCTTGGTAGAGGTGAAGAATGCCCTCGAGAACCCAGTAGAGCTCCTTATGGACAACGACCTAAAGAAGGCCTTAGAACTATAGTATATTGTTGTTACTTGTCTATAAACCAAGAGCGGTTATTCTACCAAAGAATAACCGCTCTTTTTTAGTTAGAGATTATTATTTTTTCTTAAGAACATAGAAAGACGCTAATTCCCCTTCCACTTCTTGACCTTCTTGCAAGAAAGCAATAGAACCATCTTCTTTTACCTTATATTGCTGCTTCTTTTCTTTTTCCTCAGTACTAGTAAGGGTAAGTACTTTCTTTTGAGCATCATAAGCGACACTACCCTTATCCTTAGTAGTGAGATCCTCCATTACCTCTTCGGAGGTATACCCATCTTTGTTAAGAGTGAGAGTTACATTGATTCCACTGCAATCTGCACAAGGGAAAGTACCTGTGTAAGTGCCTTCATACGAAGAACTTTGCCCGCAAGAGGCCAAGACTAAGGCTACTCCTGCTACTAACATTTTTTTCATGTGATAATATATTTTTATTTCCAAGGGACATTACAATTTCCGTGCCAAAGAGTAAAAAGAAAAGTAAATTTTATCCACTGAGTTAAATTTTTTTTAAAAAGTAGTACTACTTTATTGAAATGACTTACCTTTGCCCCATTAATAATAAAAAACTAAAGAAAGATGAAAAAAATTTTTTTATTTTTGATTGCCCTTGTAGGCATTGTAGCTTGTAGTAAAAGTGATAGTGGAAGCTCTGATAATGGAGGAGGCGGAAGTGTAGCCGGATACAATCCTCCTGATTGGATTATTGGTACTTGGATGGATGGAAGCAATAGTATAGGATTCAAATTTACTTCAAAAGACTTTTGTCAAGTAGCGGGAGGAACTTCTAATTGCTTTTTAGAGGGGCCTTATGTAACTGTCACAGAGAGTAAAGCAACTAATAAAAGTTTCTCTTTTACTTTTAAAGTAGCTTCCACTGAATTTTCTTATGTTTTTGAACGATTAGAAGGTGGAAAAATAAAAACTACCAATAGAGGTAGTCTAAATGATGTCTATATCAAACAAAAATAACCCATAAAACTGCTCCAAAAGAGCAGTTTTTTATTTATTTTTTTAAAGAAGCAATTTATAGCGTCTATTTATCATGTATCTATTTTAAGCCAATTCTTCCTTATTTTATTTTACATAAATATTCGTTAAAATATTATCTATATAAATAGAAAGTACTATTTTTGCCTTGTGAAAATTAAAAAATGTGTAGAATGAAAAAGATTTTTTTATTTGTAGTAGCCTTAGTAGGGATAATTTCTTGTAGTAAAAGTTCTGATGATAAAGGTAATAATGGAACAGAAAATATTGATACACAAGAGACTACTACCTACAGTCCTCCTGATTGGATTATAGGTACTTGGAAAGGAGAATATGTAAGCTATGTTTTTGAAAAAGATCGCTTTTGTGTAAAACCTAAAATAGGATTGAGAAACTGTAGTACAACTAAAGGTTATGCTAAAGGGGTCGTACAAAAGAGAATTGATGCTAATAATTATTTTATCAAGATGCAATTAGTTGAAAATACTACTACTGTGATAGGGGGTACTTTCAGAAAAATATCAGATACTCAGATAGGTTGGCTTAATCCTAATGGAGAAGTAGAAGAAACCTATACCAAAGAATAAACCAAAAACTGCTCAAGAAAGAGCAGTTTTTTTATTGTATTTTTAGCACTTTACCTTGTTTCTTTCTCTTGACTTTTCTTCTTAAATGTTGTATCTTTGCACGCTATTCAGTGAACAGTGGTCAGTGAACAATGTCATTGATCATTAATCATTAATCATTAAAAAAAGATGCACACATTCAAACTCACCGAAGAGGTTATCACCCATATCCGAGAGCTAATAGCCTCTGATCAAAAGCAAGAGCTCAAGGAATACCTTGAGAGCCTTCACTTTGCCGATATTGCCGAAATCACCAGCGAATTGGAACTGGAAGAAGCAGCTTACCTGGTGAGTTTGCTCAATCGTGAAAAGGCGTCTGAGACCCTTACCGAGGTGGATGAAGAGGTCTTGGAGCACATTCTCGAAAACCTCTCCAACGAGGAGATAGCCCGTGACTTGCAAGAGTTGGATACGGACGATGCAGCCTACCTGATTGCCGAACTTCCCGAGGAGCGACAAACGCAAATTCTCTCTCATATTGAGGACAAGGAACACGCACAGGATATCGTAGACCTTCTCCGCTATGATGCTGATACCGCGGGAGGACTTATGGCTAAGGAGCTTGTCAAGGTCAATGAAAACTGGGGGGTAGATACTTGTGTAGCTGAGATACGCGAACAAGGACAGCATGTCACTCGGGTGCATTCCATCTATGTAGTAGATGACGATGAGGTACTCAAAGGGCGTCTTTCGCTTAAGGATCTGCTCACGGCTCCTCCTGAGGCACATATACGAGATATCTATATTCCTAAAGTGGATTTTGTTTTTGTCCATGATACCCCTGAAGAGGTGGCACATGTCATGCAGAAGTATAACCTAGAAGCCATTCCTGTAGTGGACAAGATGCATCGCCTTGTGGGGCGTATTACCATTGATGACATTGTGGATGTCATCAAGGAAGAAGCTGAGCACGACTACCAATTAGCGGCCGGGATCACCGAGGATGTGGAGGCTGACGATACCATCTGGAAACTCACCCGCGCACGCCTTCCTTGGCTGTTGATCGGAATGGTGGGAGGAATAGGAGCTGCCAGTATCATTAATGGCTTTCAGGAAGGACTCACCTCCTACCCTGTACTACTACTCTTTATCCCTCTGATACAATCCACAGCAGGGAATGTAGGGGTACAGTCTTCGGCTATTGTCGTACAAGGCTTAGCCAATAAGAGTATCGATGGAGCATTATTGGGGCGCTTGTTCAAGGAATTTCTGCTGGGGTTGATCAACGGTCTGGCACTGGCTTTCTTGGTATTGATTATGAGCCACTTTATCTTTGGTAGCTCTTACTGGGAATCGGCTACTGTATGTATAGCCTTGGTAACAGTGATTATCAATGCAGCTGTGGTGGGTACTTTTATCCCTATCTTCTTAGACAAAAGAGGCGTAGACCCAGCTGTGGCTACCGGTCCTTTTATCACTACTAGCAATGATATTTTAGGAATACTTATTTATTTTATGATTGCCAAAATTATTTTAGGATTTTAAAAATATATACTATGCAAATACAAAGAAGTCGTGCACAGGAGTCCACAGATGCTATAGAAAAACTCTATACCACTATGCGACACCTTTTCAACAGAGGATTCTATAAGCCAATGGGAGTATCTGGAGAAAGTCTCCGGGAGTCGCTTCTATTGCTACGTCCTGAGATATATGGTACCATTGCCCAACGACAAACAGAACTCAATGGGTTGCTCTATGTACTTGAGCGCTTGCCCATAGGGATAGAACAATGTAGGTTTATCAATATGATCTCCGATGAGGGGTATCGTCAGTCGCACTTTGAACCCATTATTCCTCCTAAGCGCCGCAGAAACTGTTATCGTATCGATGAGGAGCAGATGAATATAGAAATCACTCGTGGGCGTTCGGATATTTATGATATACTCACACACCTAACGTTTCTTTTTATAGAATCTCATAAGATAGCTCATAGTGTTTTGGATGAAGAAAGCGATAAGATTAGTCGCGATTGGGAGAAAATAGAGCTACTTGCCCAAAAGAAGAAACTCACTCAGGCCGAACGTGAATTGGCACTAATTCATATAGGAAAGGTATTAGGTCGTACCTTTGAGGAAATACTCCCTGCGTATCATCAGCTTTCTTCGGAGAAG
Source organism: Capnocytophaga gingivalis (assembly GCF_002302415.1). Classification (NCBI taxonomy): domain Bacteria; kingdom Pseudomonadati; phylum Bacteroidota; class Flavobacteriia; order Flavobacteriales; family Flavobacteriaceae; genus Capnocytophaga; species Capnocytophaga gingivalis. The sequence continues at coordinate 148,224 of NZ_CP022386.1, forward strand.
AACCCTGAGCGTTTTATACAAGTGATTTATTGGTTGGGTAAAATTGCTTTGGAAGAAATACTCTCTGACAATAAGCGGGTGATTACCTTCTCCCCTATCCTAAGAGAACGCTTGGGACATCATATTTATGGAGAGATATGGGCAAATACCCTCAAGAAAACCCTCAAGGAACACAACCTCTTAGAGCGTCCCCTACATATCATCAGTGCCAATATGCATAGTGTGATGAATGCACTTTTTGCTAAAAAAGTCCTCGCTATCAAGGGTAAAGAAGATTCTCCATGGGATACTTACGCCTCACTAAGCGAAGAGAGGAATCACTCCCAAAGGGAAAAAGTAATGGATTATGCACTACAGCACGGAATGATTTTTATCAAAGATAAATCTGGAACCAATATAGACGTACAGATTGTAGATACAGCCCTTATCCCTGAAAATGATTTCTTTAAGAAGACAAGTGTAGACAAAGCACCTGTACTCTTGGTGATGGATTATGCCTTCGGAGAACAAGCCTATGAAACAATAGATGAGCTGTTAAAGCCTTATAAAACAGAGGGAAAGAGCCATTTTCTTAATGTAGTTTCTGTATCTATCATGGGAAAAGCAGGAATCTTAGAAGGAGAAAAGGGAGATATCATGATTCCTACAGCTCATATATTTGAAGGAACTGCTGATAACTATCCGTTTGAGAATGAATTGTCTACATCCGATTTTGAAGGGAATGGCCTTAGAGTATTCGAAGGCACTATGGTAACTGTCTTAGGGACTTCCTTGCAGAATAAGGATGTACTTACCTACTTTCATAAATCCACTTGGAATGTTATAGGCTTGGAGATGGAGGGAGCACACTATCAGAAAGCCATACAATCGGCCTCCAAAATTCGTAAGAGTATCCGCCGAGATGTAAAGGTACGCTATGCCTACTACGCCTCCGATAACCCCTTGGAGACAGGGAGTACTTTAGCCTCAGGAGGGTTAGGACTTATAGGAGTGAAACCTACTTACCTGATCACTTATAGAATATTAGAACAAATAGGGAGGGAGTAATCACTTCTTCCCTATCTTTTTATCTTGATATAATAATTGGATTTATCGTTTTTATTTACTTGAAAATGAGTAGGTAAGGATTTGAAAATCTTTATATAATTACTATGTCCATAGTCTTTAGGGGAAAATTTCGGAGCTAATCTTCTCAGTTCGTTGACTACCTTGCTAAGTGGGGCAGTTCCATCGGCTTCTGCCGTATTGGTCACTGCTTCTTTTAACAGTATGAGTTTTGCATCGATCTTATTAGCAGGCTTTCCTGCTGGTGGAGTTGTGGTTGTTTTTTGGGGAGTTATCACTATTATCTTGGGCTCTTTTGCTATAATAGTAGAAGAGGTAGGAAGTTCTGGAACAATAGGGACTGTAGGAGTAGTGTAGTTGTAATCATCTGTATATTTGAACTTGTGACAAGCTTTGACAAAGGCAGGAGGTGTTTACCTTTTACCTATCCCCATGACAAACTTGTTGTTTTCTTTGAGTTTTACTACCAATTCTGTAAAATCACTGTCACTGGAGATTATACAAAAACCAGTAATATATGGATAGGTATAGAGTATCTCCATAGCACTGATTACCAAGGATATATCGGTGCTATTTTTCCCTTTACTATGAGCAAAACTCTGCATAGGTTTGATAGCAAAGGAAGCAATGTATTGTCCCCAAGAACTCAATTGTGGAGTTGTCCAGTCTCCAAAAGCCCATTTGAGAATAGGATCTCCATAGAGCTTTACCTCTTCTATAGATTGAGAAAGGTATTCCGCTTGGGCATTGTCTGCATCTATTAGGACGGCTATTTTTTTAATCCCTTCCATAGTTTATGGGTTGGTTGTATTGATTACTTCTTGGATAAAGTTCAATACAAACTCGCTGTTTTTCAGTTCATAACTGAGACTTACAGGCGTAATGTTTTTGATAAGCAGTTTGCCATTTTGGTCGCGGGTATATCGTTTTTCTGTAGAGGTAAGGGTTATTTTGTCTTTTTGCATAGTGATGTTTTGTAACTCATAAAGTTGCCACTCGGTGCGATGGTCGGCAAAGAAAACTTTTTCATCTGTGATTTTGGTGTCGACAATCATATGTTTGCCTTGTAGTTCTCCTTCTTCATTGATGCCCATAGGAAAGACATCAAATCCTCCATTTTCTTGGAAAATATCAATCTCTTCTCCGTTCTCATCGTATAGTACAGGGCGTAGTTCTTTGAGCTTTCCATTTTCGGTAACCAATGTAATACTACTCCAGTGTTTTTCACGTTTGGTTAAGAGTACTTGCTTAGTATGCAAATCGTAAATAGCTTTAATCCACACCTTATCCGATGGATATTGTGCCAAGAAGCAGAAGTGCTGAAGTTTATCCCTTGAAAGCACTTCAAAAGATAATTCGCTATAGTCAGGTTTTACTTGTACATTGTAAAGAGGTAGAGGAAAAGGGTCGCCATAAGGGTTTTCATCATAATAGAATTGATGTGTATTAGGATCATAATCCAAACACGCAAAGTTTTCCTCTTCTATACCTCCTAATACTACTGAAAACCAATCAAAATCACCTATTTCCACCCTGCAATAATACAAATCTATTACTGTAGGGATAGGCTTAAAGCCATACGCCAAGGCTGCCTCACGAATAAAGTCAGTAAGCTCTTTGGTATAGCCAAGATACAAAAAGCCCCAAAGGAATTCAGGCATTTCTTCTTCCTCTGGGTTATTAAAAGTAGAGAGTTGCTCGCAGAGGGTTTGTATAGCTTCTGCGAGGTAAGTCTGTTTGTCTGTGGCTTGGTCAGCTTTTTCTAATTTAGCCAAGAAAGCCTCCAAATATGTGTTACAATCGGTGATATTTTCTTCTGTATAATAGCGGTCTTCCTCAATAGTTGTTGAGAGTTCCGCGCGCATTTTCGTGATGATTTGGTCTTTTTGAGTAATGAATTGGGACATTTGTTTTATTTTATGATTGTTTGGCATAGCAACTATAACACAAAGGCGTCGCTACGGTTACTTTTTTCTCTTCACCACAACAATGGCAGTACTTTTCTTCATAAAAACGATTGCCATACTTCGCCCATATAGGGTAGCAACTTTCACACAAAGGCATCAAAGGATTAAATGGTATTTCGGTATTACAACGTATGCAATGTCCTTTTTTCTCTTGTGGGGTCGCTTGTGCAATAGGTTGTACTGTTTCTTGTGTTGTAGCTTGTGGAGCCTCCTCTTGTACTACCTTTTCAGGTGCAGGCTCTCTTTCTGTACGTTGTCTGTTTTCCGCATTTACATAGTTTTCGGGCACAAAAGAAGAGTAACGGATAGGCTTTACCTCTCTGTTGCAGAGTATATCGTCTACTAAATCCAAATGTACAGTAGAGCCTACGTAGTCTTTTGCCAGACCTAAAAACTTCTTGTTGTAGTTAGGGCGTTTGGCAAAGATAGTGTAACCACTGTCGAGCACACTCATAATGGTATTTTTAGAAGTCTCGAAGAAGTTGTTTTTGTTCACAAGGTCGGTGAGGGCTTTTTCGGCAAGTACACCAAACTCTACATTGTTTACCAAGGAATAGTCCATGAGGTTCATCGAGGTAATGACCGATTGTTTTTCGTTAGCATAATACTTGCCGTGCAATTCGGGGATGTAAACAATAGTAATATTCGGGAAGCTCAAAAAGTATTCTATTTCCTCCCTTTTGAAACTGCGCTCTTTGTTGCGCTCGTTTTTACCAAACCCAATGAGTATATGCAGTTTGGAGTTATGGAGGTGTTGCTTAAAGATATTGTCTTTGAGGTAATCACCCAGCTGAATATAAGGTGAAATGATGATAAGTTCTTTTTCCGCCTTAAAAAGAGTATCGTAAATAGTATCCGATAGCGTTTTTCCTGTTAAAAAGTCCATAAGTATAGTTTTGAGTTTTGAGTTCTTAGTTTTGAGTTTCTATAGGGAGGGTATCATACCCCAATGATTGTAAAAAGAGCAATCCATTGAGGGGAGTTATTTTTTGAGAGCCTGTCCAACCTTTTGTTTCTGCCCAATCGATGAGTTTGGGAATATATTTAGGTTCGTTGAGATTGATTGTATAATTTGTGGAATTTTTGTTTCATACCATTTACTTTCTAGTTATTCCATGTTTTCATAAGAGCAAAGATATCTTATTTTTTTATATCAAGCAAATAAAAGGCTACCTTAGGATTTCTGATGTTAATAGAGAGTATCTTATAAGTTCGATATTTCTATTAGCTATCACATCATCCAACAGATTCAGATATACAGTATCACCTATATATTTTTTTCCGAAGCCTAAAAAATTTGAGCCATAGTTAGGTCGTTTTACAAAAACAGTATAACCACTATCAATCATATCCATAATTGTATTTTTAGATGTCTCATAAAGACTATCTTTAACAATAAGATTAGATTTTTTATTAATAAATACACCTAAATCAATACTATTTACTATAGGATAACTAGATAAACTCATTGAAGTAATAATTGATTGGCGTTCATTAGCATAGTATTTAGCGTTAAGTTGAGGTATATAGACCAAAGTAAGGTTAGGAAAATTCAAAAAATACTCCAATCCACTCCCCCTAAATCCAAATATATTATCATCCTTATAACTTTTAAAACCTATGATAATATGCAGTTTAGGATTGTTTAAATGCCGTTTAAATATATTTTCTCTCAGATAACTACTTATCTGAATATAAGGAGAGATGATAATAAGTTCCTTTTCAGCTTTGAAAAGGGTATCCGAAATAGTATCTGATAGCGGTTTTCCTGTTAAAAAGTCCATAAGTATAGTTTTGAGTTTTGAGTTCTTAGTTTTGAGTTTCTATAGGGAGGGTATCATACCCCAATGATTGCAAAAAGAGCAATCCATTAAGGGCAGCTATTTTTTGAGTACCTGTCCAACCTTTTATTTCTGCCCAATCTATAAGTTTGGGGATGTATTTAGGTTCATTGAGGTTGATGAGATCCTCGGTTAGTGTAATTTTGTTGAGCAATTTGATATTTCCATTAAGGGGTTGCCCCATAAAATCATCTTCAACGGTGATAAAATCAACACATAAGGGGGTATTCTTCTCACCACTTAAGAAAATACGCACCAAAAGTAGCGAGTTATGATCCCCTTTTCTATTATAAACAGTATCTACCCGATACAAATATTCCTTGTCCTTATGTACTAACTTTCGGAGTTTTTGTTTCATAGTGAGTAGTTTGTACAAATGGTTTTTATAATATGATTCAATAGTTGTAAAAAGACCTTCCTACAATAAAATATGTTAATTATATTTTCCTTCTAATCCCAATTTTTCAATTCGAGATTGTATTCCTCCTTCATTTCTACCAAAAATATCACACAATTCCTTAATAGATTTTTTTTCAGCATAGAGAGAAGCTAATTTTTTATCATCTTCTTCTGTCCATTTCTCATAGGCATTGGGATATATTGCTTTTGTTTTTTCTTTATAATTTTCATAATTACTTTTGACACTATCTCTCTTTTCAGGAATAGATGACAATACAGATTGTATTATTTTGGAACAAAAAGTTCTTATTTTTTTTAGAATTAACTTTCTTCTTTCCTCTATAAATTCTCTAAAATTTTCTTCTTTCCAAAGAGCTTCATTTGAAGGAATTAAATGAATTTTTAAATACCCATTCAAGTCTTTAACATATATCGGGTTAGAAACCCAATCAAAGAAAGATTTACCATTTTTATCAAATTGATTTGTTCGTGAGTCTAATAGTTGAAAATTCTTTATACTATTAATCTCTTCTAAATCATATCCTTTCTTAAGCAAAATATTTTTAGGCATTATATGGTCTACGTCACTTGTCCGAATAATTTTTCCATATATTAAATAGAAAATGAGAGATTTATCCAAATCTTCTAATCTATCATAATCATTATCTATGAGGTAATCTTTTGTAAATATTATTGGATGCTCCCTGTATATACTAAATAGTTTATCTGTAGGAAATAATTTATTTTTATGCTCTTTTACTACATTAAGTATTTTTCTAATTCCTGTTGAATAAGGTATCCAACCAGCCCCTTTACTGCGAAAAACTCCATTAAGTAATGAATGAAGTATCCAATCTTTCATCAAAGGAAAATCTTCATTTGAAGTGTCATAATTATCAAAATATCTTTCCACCTCTTTATTGCTAATATCTTTATGAAATAAATGATAAGCTATAAAAAATAGAGGAATAAATGAGCGATTCTCATCTTTGTAATAGTCATATAAATAAGTTCTTTTGAGAAAATCTTTTAATGCTTTAATTACAATTCTAATCCTTTCCTTATTAGCTATAGCAAACTGAGCATCAGAAGCCTCAATAGAAGCCATTTCTTTATTATAATTATCTTGTAGCAGGAATATTAACTTAATCAAATTTTCCTGAGATAGTCCTATGTCTTCATTATCTTGAAGCATTTCTCTTAAAAAACTTTCCATTTCCCAAGAAAAACCTTTTAAAATAGAAGCCACTAAATCAAATGAAGATAGTTTTGTTCCTCCATCATTCAATCTTCTAAATAGTTCTACAATTCTTTGACGATTATCTATTTCTGGTAACTTTTTATTAATAGTTACTTTTGAAATTCCCAATGATTCAGAAGAAATAATATTCTTATAAAAAGCTTTTATATTTTTACCTATATGATCTTTTTCATTTTTCTCTTCTATGTCATTATTTAAAATAATCTCATCTGCAACTATTTCTTCATCATCAGTGTCTTTTAACATTCTCAAAAGTTCTTTTGCAGGATACCAAAAGTATTTAGTAATTACTCTATCTTCTATCTCTTTTGAAGTCTTAGGTAAATCTTTTTCATTCTTTTCAAACTTAAATTCAAATAGAGAGTTATAATCACTGAATAAATCGAAATATAGTTCTTTGCCATTAATAGATCCTTTTAAGCCTATATAAAAAGATTGTAATCTTTGTTGTCCATCAATGACAAAAGATTGTTGCTGTCTGAGTTTTTCTACTTCCTTTGATTCTATAAAATTACCATCCTTAGTAAATGGTCTATAGCTAAATAATGGTCTTGTTCCCTTTTCTTCTTCTATGACCATTATTCCTCCAAAGCTGTTTCCTTTTAAGACAGTATCATAGAGCAATTCAATCTTTTCTTCAGTCCAAACTAATGAACGCTGAATAACAGGAAGTACAAACTTCTCTTCATCTATTTCTGTAACTATATCAGATATTCTATAGGGTTTCCAAGTTGCCATAATACTTTATTTTTCATCAGTCATTCAGCTTCAATACCGCCATAAACGCACTCTGTGGTATCTCTACGTTACCTACTTGGCGCATACGTTTCTTGCCGGCTTTCTGCTTCTCTAAGAGCTTGCGCTTACGGGAAATATCCCCTCCATAACACTTGGCAGTAACATCCTTACGGAGCGCTTTAATAGTCTCGCGCGAGATGATTTTAGCCCCAATAGCGGCTTGGATAGGAATGTCAAACTGCTGACGTGGGATCAGTTCACGGAGTTTCTCGCACATCTTCTTACCTATATTATAAGCATTATCAGCGTGTATAAGGGCAGAGAGTGCATCTACCGATTGGGAGTTGATAAGGATATCCACCTTCACAAGGTTAGAAGCGCGCATCCCAATAGGCGAATAGTCAAATGAAGCATAGCCTTTGCTCACCGTTTTTAGTCGGTCGTAGAAGTCGAATACGATTTCGGCCAAAGGCATATCAAAGTTCAGCTCTACACGCTCAGGGGTCAGGTAGTGCTGGTTGGTGATGATCCCGCGTTTTTCAATACATAGCGACATCACTTGACCCACAAAATCGGCTTTGGTGATGATACTTGCCTTGATATAGGGTTCCTCTACTCGGTCTATTTTCGAAGGATCAGGTAGATCAGAAGGGTTATTGACGATGATCGGTTTTTCGGGTTCTTTCTTCGTAAAGGCATGGTAACTTACGTTGGGCACGGTGGTAATTACGGTCATACCAAACTCGCGCTCCAGGCGCTCTTGTACGATTTCTAAGTGGAGCATACCCAAGAAACCGCAACGGAAGCCAAAGCCCAAAGCAGCTGAACTCTCAGGAGTAAAGACAAGCGAAGCATCATTCAGTTGGAGCTTTTCCATGGAAGCGCGCAGCTCTTCATAATCTTCCGTATCTACGGGGTAGATACCAGCAAAAACCATCGGTTTTACGTTCTCAAAGCCGTCAATAGCTTCAGTACACCCATCTACAGCCGAGGTAATGGTATCCCCTACTTTTACCTCGCGTGCATCCTTGATACCTGTGATAAGGTAACCCACATCGCCTGTGGAGATCACGGGCTTGGGGACTTGGTTGAGCTTGAGGGTACCCACCTCGTCGGCATCATAGGTTTTGCCATTGGACATGAACTTGATTTTCTGTCCTTTGCGTATCTCTCCATTCATCACACGGAAGTAGGTTTCCACCCCGCGGAAAGAGTTGTACACCGAGTCGAAAATTAAGGCTTGTAGGGGAGCCTTAGGGTCGCCAGTAGGCGCAGGAATACGCTCAATAATCGCTTCCAAAATAGCCTCCACGCCCAAGCCGGTCTTTCCACTGGCTGGGATAATCTCATCGGGCGAACAACCGAGAAGGTCTACTATGTCGTCTTTCACCTCTTCGGGGTTGGCGCTCGGCAGGTCTATTTTGTTGAGTACAGGTATAATTTCGAGATTATTTTCCAGAGCCAAGTAGAGGTTAGAAATCGTCTGTGCCTGAATGCTTTGGGCAGCATCTACGATCAGGAGTGCCCCCTCACAAGCAGCGATGGAGCGAGATACCTCGTAAGAGAAATCCACGTGACCTGGGGTATCAATAAGGTTAAGGATATATTTCTCGCCTTTGTACATATATTCCATTTGGATAGCGTGACTCTTGATGGTAATCCCACGCTCACGCTCCAAGTCCATATTGTCCAACAATTGGTCTTGTTTTTCGCGTTCGGAAACGGTTTGGGTAAAGTCGAGCAAACGGTCGGCTAAAGTACTCTTGCCGTGGTCGATATGTGCAATAATGCAGAAATTACGTATATTTTTCATTCGTTCTTTTTACTTGTTAGTCATTAGTAGTTTGTACAGACTACTGATTAAGGGGCAAAGATACATATTTTTTTGGATTTTTCCATCAGATGATGCCCATTTTTTCCATAAGGAAGGTAGCATTTTTATTTTGGCAGATACCTTCCTTGAGGGTGTAATCAAAATAGAGCTCTCCATCTACTATCTGAGATTCGAAACACTTATTTTGCAGTACCTCTGGATATTTTTCACTCAAGGCACATACCTCTAAGTCATGGGTAGCAATTACACCAATGGCCTTGAGTAAGACCATTTTCTCTATAATCTTGAAGGTGCCAGACTGCTTGTCTTGGGAGTTGGTACCGCGGAGCAGTTCATCCAAAAGTACAAAACAAGGAGCTTGAGCTAAAGTTTCCATGATAGAACGCAGACGATTGATTTCGGCAAAGAAGTATGACTTACCATCGCTTAGTGAATCGGATAGTCGCATGGATACCAATAGCGGCATCGGGTGTATGGTTGCTTTTTGTGCACAGACGGGTAGTCCCATACTTGCCAGTAACATATTCACACCTAAGGCTCTGAGGAAGGTGCTCTTGCCGGACATATTGGAGCCTGTTAGGATCACAAAGCGATGAGGAGCAAAGGAAATACTATTGTCAATACGATCCTTAGCAGGAATCAGTGGATGGCCTAAACCTTCGAAGGAGATTAGTTGCTGGTCATTCAGCGAAGGATAGGCAAAGGTAGGATTGTTATAGGCAAAAGTAGCAAAACTGTGTAGTACCTCCATTTCAGCAATGACAGTAAGCCAAGGGGTGATGTGTTGGGCATGGGTTCGCTTCCAATCCAAGAGCTTTCTATAGGCGTGTAGGTGATAGAAGGTGAAGATATTCAGAGGGATAGAAACCAATATATTGCCTACACTATCCAAGTCGTCCAACAGGCGGGAGAGCCGAGAGATGCTCTTGCTGGCAGAAGATTGTTCTGCTGAAAGCTGTTTCTGTAGGGAGACAAACCGAGAAGAACCTAATCCAGAGGCTTGCTCTATTTGGGTGATGCTCCTTTGGAAAGCATGCAACAGGCGATAGGTATTCTCAAACCCAAGTTTGCTCTTTTGCATTTTGCCAACAAAGGAAAAGAACACTAACAGATTGACCACTATCAAGCTCTTGAATAGTATCTGGAAGAGCTCTTGCTCCCAGCCATATCCTACTATTACACTAAGAATTGCAAGGAAAGAGAGCCCCCATAGTAGTGGTGGTAAGGCACGGGGAAAGGTGTGTTCCTGCTCTTTTGCCCATTGCTCCATCTGTTGGTAGAAGTCTTGAGTATCTTCTATCTGTGAGGTCGTTGCCATAAACTCCTGACGCCACCTAAGGTGCTTCTCTTGGGAAAGTTCTTCTATAGCTTTCTGTAAAGTAGTAATATCATCAGTCTTAGGATTTAGAAAATGATCAGCCAATACTTGGCGTCCCAGAAAAGTATGAGTGCGGTTGATATACTGATAGAGAGAATGGGAACCAAAGATATCTAAATCATAAGAATACGGATGGGAATCGTCTTGAAATTCCTTTCCATCAGCGGTGAAAAACTCATTTTTTTCCAAGAAGGCTATCTCCTTTTCATTGAGGATAATTTTTGCCTGAGCTATTTGGCGCAAAAGATTGGTTTTCTTGTGCAAAGAGACCAAATATAAGAAAAGAACAAGCAAAAGCAAGATTACAAGATCAATAATCCACCTCTGAGCACTAAAAGCAAAGTAGATAGCTCCCAAAAGCACCACGGCAACTATAAGGCGTAAGGAGCCTATCATCTGGGTTTTCCTTGAGAGTTGCTTATGGGTAAGGGTAGCTTCTTGTAAAAGTTGTTGATAAGTAGAAATCATTTATAGTATATTGGTTTATAGATAGTTATTCAATAAAAGAAAAGCTACCCATATAGGATAGCTCTTGTTTTTTGCATAAAAGAGAGATTAGGCAGCTTTCTTTGCAGAGCAGCAACCTTTTTTACCAGTCTTTTTACATTCTTTTTTCTCGCTGTCAGAAGCCATACCATCTTTTTTGTCTTCTTTGCAGCAAGCCTTGTCTCCTTTGCCGTCTTTGCAGCAAGCCTTAGCTTCTTTGCTATCTTTGTCACAAACTTTTTCATCATTTTTACCATCTTTGTGACAAGCAGCACCTTCTTTTTTATCTTTGCTGCAGCAAGCCTTGGTAGTTGCTTTCTCTGGCTGTACTTGTTTGCTATTGTCCTGAGCGTTCATAGCCACAGGAGCCATAGCCATAGCTAATAGTATCAACAAATGTTTCATATGCGTTTGTTTTTTAATGATGGGGCAAAGGTATAAAAAAATAATGATATAAAAGTATTTTTTGCATTTTTTCTTTGGTGATTATTGAAAATAATCTTATTTTTGCTATACTTAAAATTTTTATCTTATGGAAATTAAGCTAAAACGTATCTATGAGCCAAAGGAAGAAGCTGATGGCTTTCGTATCTTGGTTGATAGGCTCTATCCTCGAGGCATCAAAAAAGAAGACTTACAGGTAGACCTATGGGACAAGGAAATAGCTCCCTCTGAGGAGTTGCGCAAGAAGTTCCATCTTGAGAATAATTTTGAGTCTTTCTCGAAGAAATACCTTGATGAGCTTTCCAAAAATCCTCATGCAGCAGATTTTCTCCAACAGGTAAAGGAGTATCCTTGTGTGACACTTCTTACGGCGAGCAAGGAAGTGAATTATTGCCAGCTCCCCATTCTCAAGACATTTATAGAGTGTTCTCTACAGAAAAAAGAGGCTAACTGAAGAAAAACAATTAGCCTCTCAAATTAACATCTAATATTAAGGCAACAAACTATTACAATTTGGGAGCACCTTTGAGTACTTCAGCATCAGCACCTGCTTCGAACTTCTTGAAGTTTTCGATGAAGGCTTCTGCCAATTCTTTGGATTTGGCTGCAAATTGAGCTTTGTCATCCCAAGTATTTTCAGGATTAAGAATACCTTGATCAGATATAGTAGCACAAGATTGAGGTACTTGGAATCCGAAGATAGGAAGCTCTTTGTATTCTACTTGGTTGAGAGCTCCTGTGAGCGCTGCAGTGATAAGAGCACGGGTATCTTTTAGGCTGCAACGTTTCATTTTTCCATTGTATCCAGTATTGACAAGCCATACATTCACGCCAGATTCTTTGATTTTGGCAGCCAACATTTTTCCATATTCAGCTGGGTGCAAAGGCATGAAAGCAGCACCAAAGCAAGCAGAGAAAGTCTTCTGTGGAGTGGTGATACCTACTTCAGTACCTGCTACCTTAGAAGTATATCCAGAGATGAATTGGTAAGCAGCTTGGTTAGGTGTAAGCTTAGAAATAGGAGGTAATACCCCATAAGCATCGAAGGTAAGGAAGAAGATATTCTTAGGATTGTGTCCTATAGAGCCTGGTTGGATATTGGCAATGTGATAGATAGGATAGGATACGCGGGTGTTCTCAGTAATATCGGTACGAGAGAAATCCACGACTCCCTTATCATCCATAATTACATTCTCGAGGATAGCGCCTTTTTTGATAGCTCCAAAGATTTCAGGTTCTTTTTCGGCAGTAAGGTCAATTACCTTGGCATAGCAACCTCCCTCGAAGTTGAATACTGTATTTTCAGGAGTCCAACCATGTTCGTCGTCGCCGATAAGGTGACGGTTAGGATCGGCAGAAAGGGTAGTCTTACCTGTTCCAGAAAGACCAAAGAAAATAGCTGTATCACCATCTTTACCTACGTTGGCAGAGCAGTGCATAGGCATAGTGTTGCGGAATACAGGAAGCTCAAAGTTCATAGCCGAGAAGATTCCTTTTTTGATCTCTCCAGTATATCCAGTACCTCCGATAAGCGCAATCTTACGAGTAAAGTTCAGAATAGCAAAATTCCCTTGGCGTGTACCATCTACTTCAGGGTTGGCCAAGAAGCTGGGAGCGTTGATCACTAACCAATCTTCTTTGAACCCAGCCAACTCACTGTCATCTATACGAAGAAACATATTGTTGGCGAAGAGGTTACTCCAAGGGAGTTCTGTAATTGTACGTACATTTGTACGGTATTTAGGATCGGCACATACATAACCATCATGTACGTATACTTCCTTTTTAGAGAGAAATGCTACTACTTTTTCATACAATGCGTCAAACTTCTCAGATGAGAAAGGGATGTTGATTTTTCCCCACCATACACGATCTTTGGTGATACTGTCTTCAACAATAAAACGGTCTTGAGGAGAACGTCCTGTGAACTTACCTGTGTTCACAGCCAAAGCTCCTGAGGAAGCTTCTTTACCTAAGCCTTTGGCAAGGGTTTCAGCATGTAACTCATCTGCAGTGAGTTGGTAGCGCACATTAGCATCTTTAATCCCGTATTTTTCTACGGAAAGATTTTTTGTACTCATAGATAAAATTTTTAATTATAAAATAATCAGTTAAAAAGTAATCCACTTGTTGGGATTTTGTGTCCCACAAAGGTACAACTTTTTTCTGTAACAAACAACTATTTTACACAAAAATTTTATCTTTTTTCCTCAATGCCTTATTTTAAAACTTATACCCTACTCCCGTCTGTAAGAAAATATTCTGTACTTCTCCTCTGGCGGAAAGGTTTGCCAATCCTATATTGATATTGGTATCCAAGAAAAATCCGGTACGGAAATGGTATTCAACTCCTGCTCCCAAGCCAAAATCAAAGTCGGAATTCAGGTACCTACCTTCTATTTTGGAGGAAGTGCCTCTTCGTCGTTCTCTTACGGAAGCCAAGTAACCCACATAGGCCCCCACTTTAGGACGAAGGCCTGCTACAGCATTGAACTTGAACCATAAAGGAAGGTTCAGCTGGGTAATGTGTACCTTGTCTCCTTCGTAATAATAGTCTCGAGAGTAATCGGAATCTCTACTATAGAAGCGCTTTACATTCCTATACTCGGTACCTAAAAAGGTGAGTTGAGCTCCTGGTTCGAGGTAGAATTTTTTGGCAAGAGGTATCTCTACCAAGAAGCCTACATGTCCTGTATATAGGTAATCCGTTACATACTCTACCCTACTACTATTGGAATAGCGATTGTGGGTATCGAACCCCCTACCATCAATAATAAGGTCAGAAACCGTAAAACCTGCTCGCACTCCAAAATGAGCTCTCTGCCCATAGGTTGTTGATAATGAGAATAATGCAGCGTAAAATAACAATAATTTTTTCATACGTTGTTGCTTTTAATGGGGCAAATATACAATTTTTCACTAAAAAGAGATGCTTACACTGGTAAAAATATTGCGTCCCATACGTGGGATATTCCCCCAATCGGCATAGGTACTATAATAGGTATTCAATAGGTTTTCGACCCCTACTTCCCATCTGAGACTGTTCTTTCCTAAAGGGAAAAGGTAATTGGCTGAAAGGTTATATACTATATAGGCGGGGGTACGGTCTTCTCCGTACTGGGGGGCATAGGCTGTTTGGGTAAAGTCTCCATTGACCGCAAAAGTCACGGCTAAGCGTTCCCTGAGGTATTGCAAAGAGCTCTGATAGCTCAACGGACGGATAAAGGGGAGATTTTCTCCCTGATGGTCTACACCTTGGGCATAGTTGAGACTTCCCTTCCATCGGTAATGGTCTAAGAAGTGATAACTTAAGTGTAGTGAGGTATTGAATATCTTAGCATATTCCAAGGCCTCATACTTTTTAACCCCTACCGAAGCAGCATTCATCGGGAAAGCTACACGAAGGATTTTTCCCAGTATATAGTTTTCTATATAAAAATAATTAGCTTTTACCTCAGCAATAAGAGCATTGTTCTCGAAGCTCACACTTCCATTGAGTTCATAGGAAATTTCGTTTTTTAGGTTTGGGGTGCCTATATAGTCATAGCGGTCAAAACTGTTATAAATATAGTAACCATAAGCCTCGGATACGGAGGGTGCTCTGTGACCATATCCCATTCCTAAAGAGAAGGTCAGAGGGTTTACTTTTGCTTGGTAAGAAGCGTGCATGCTAGGTAGAAAGCGGGTTCTCTCTTGGGGAGAATCGGCTGTATTCTGGTTGAATACACGAATAAAATCCAAGTACTCTATATGGTTGTGGTGTAGCCCTAGGGTTCCACCCAGAGTAAGTTGTTCCTTATCACTCAGCTCCCATTGGTTGGAGAGGGATAGTCCTCCATAATTGGTGGTAACCCCTGGCCAAGTAAAGGCAAATCCCTTGACCTTGCTTCGGTCCTTGGGATACATGGTCATCTCCGCAAGGGAGTAGTTAGAGTATCCATTGAGCTGAATATCAGCAGTGTAGTTATTTTTCTTGAGTAGTATCTTGGAGGTTAGCCCATAGGTAGTACTCCACCCTGGCATATCCATATGTACAAGGTTTTCAGGGCGGGTAGTATCATCCATGTAGTGTTCTATAGCATTGAAGTAGGCTTTGGTGTCCCATACCTTGAGTATTCCTTCCTCGAAGAGTTGTTTGAAGGAAAGAGAGGTAATCAAGGCACGAGCCAGCCAAGTATCCATAGGGAGGGCTGGGTAGCCTACATTCTTGGCTACGTCAAAGATGGCATCGGCCTTCAGGGCGGAAAGCTCTGAAGTCTTGTAAGCCAATCCTAAGGAGGTATTGTACTTCTCAAACTGAGAGTGCTTAACCTTCTCCCCTTGTCCGTCCTTATAGCTTTCAGCCTTGCGATAAGCGGCAGTACCATCAGCGACGAACCTTTGGGAGGAGTAGTATAGGTCGGCCAAGGCAAATCGGTGGGCATTGTTGTGCTGGAAGCCTACCTGAGTGCTTCCTCCCCAATCAGGAGTCTCAGAGAAGGCTACTCGCTTGCGTTGTAGGTCTATACCTCCGGCTATGGTAGCCCCATGCATACCTCCTTGTTGTCCGGAGTGTATATCCACTTTGGAGAGGTTGTTGGTCTCCACATAAGAGGTTACTGGATCCATCTTGTCCGTACATGCACCAAATACATGCATACCATCAATAGTGACAGAGGAGCGCTCAGTATTCATATTGTTGAGCATAGGTTCCCAGGCATAAGCCCCCCGCTTGATAAAACTGATATTGTCAGAAGTGGAAAGGTATTCGTCCACTGTACAAGAGAGTTTTACTTCCGACTGGATTTGTTTTTTGCGAAATTTCTCAGCAACTACTACCTCCTTGAGTTTGATGATACTATCATTACTCTTTGTTTGTCCATAGAAAGAAAGAGGTAAGAGAGGAAGTATATAATATATGGTATTTTTCATTGTGTTTTTTAGAAAAGAATATCGATATGAAGTTCACTTTGCTCACCGAAGACCCCCATTTGTACCCTTTGAGATACTTGAGTGCCTTTTATCACCTGACCAGTGGCATCTTTGAGAATAAAGTTCAGAGTCCAATAGCCCTCCATGGTATAATTTACTTTCCCATGGTAGAAGCCATCTGCTCCTTGGCGTAGGTCTTGGTTGTTAGGAGAAGAGTGGTTCCCCATATCCTCTCCAGGCATACGTGGGTCAAGCTCCAAAAGATAGCCATTGGCCACAGTATAGGTACTATCGGACTGTTGTACCCAGATACCTGCAATCAATTCGTTGACAGCCACCTTAGGAACTTCAGGAGCTGTTAGAGCTATATAGTATTGCTTGCCATCACGCCCTACAAACTGGGTCATATTCAGGTTGGGGTTGCGGGTGTCCAAGACCTCTATGCTTGTTTCTAAGGAATAAGTTGTACCATTTACTTTGTAAGTAAGGACTATATCCCAAGGGGTTTTGATTCCCGAATGGGTGGCATTGAGCACAGAATAATCCTTAGGAGTATCAAAAACGGCAAATCCTTCAAAGGATCTGTTTTTTGTAGAAGGAGTAAGTATAGGACTATGAGGCACAGACTTGGTATTGCCTTCTGTGTCCTTATGAGAAGGGGAAAAAGTCACCTCAGAGATAACATCTTGTTCATTGGAGGTGGAAATCTTTACCGCTATTTTATTGTAACCACGGAGAAATTCGCCATCAGGAGCTTCTATGCTGATAAGGTGATTATTTTTCTTGAAGTAGCCCACTTCTTGTAGCTCTCCACGAGAAGTAAAGTTGAGCCGATTGCCAAAAGGAGTTTTCTCTACTGTACAAGAGGACAACCCTATAGCTATGAATATAAGGAATATATGTATAGTTTTCATTTTTTTACTAATTTAAGAATATAGGGGTTATACCTAACCACTAATAATTAACCATTAACAATTGATAATTAACAGTTAACTGGCGGTCTGAGTGTTTCACTATCTATAGTCTCATAAGTAGAAAAATGATAATAAAAAATAAGTGACTTTTCAGTAACAGGAAGGTAAAGTGGTTCAAATGTAGGAATTTCCATACAAAAAACCTCAGCTTGGTGTTTTGTAAAATCAAATTTGATATTGGTCTGTTCCTGAGTGTTGTCCGAAGATACTTTGGCTAAGAAGCACTTCCCATCACAATGTTTTTGTACATTAGCTTTGTTTTCACAGAAAAGAGCTGTAAACTCCTTAGGAGAAAGAAGGTAATAAGAGAAAAAAAGCCCCCCACGTATGGCACTAAGTAGTACCATACAAGAGAGACAGATAAGGCTTATATGCGCTCTTTTTCTCATGAAAGATTTTTATTTGAAGAAGGAATCGACAAATTCGTATTTGTTGAATACTTGTAGGTCTTCTATGCCCTCTCCCACTCCTATGTACTTGACAGGGATCTGGAATTGGTCAGAAATACCTATGACCACGCCTCCTTTGGCTGTTCCATCCAACTTAGTAATAGCCAGAGCGTTGACCTCTGTAGCCAAGGTGAATTGTTTGGCTTGTTCAAAGGCATTTTGTCCTGTAGAGCCATCCAGTACCAAGAGAATCTCATCGGGAGTCTCAGGCAGGAGCTTTTGCATCACACGCTTCACCTTGCTTAGCTCGTTCATAAGGTTTACCTTATTGTGCAAGCGCCCAGCTGTATCGATAATCACCACATCAGCCCCTTGGGAAAGAGCAGAGGAAAGGGTATCATAGGCCACAGAAGCAGGATCGCTTCCTGTTTGTTGTTTTACAAGAGGGACACCTACACGTTCTGCCCATACCTGTAGCTGGTCAATGGCTGCGGCACGGAAAGTATCGGCAGCCCCTAAGACTACCTTAAGTCCTTTTTTCTTGAATTGATAAGCCAATTTTCCTATAGTGGTCGTCTTCCCTGCTCCATTGACCCCTACGACCATAATCACATAGGGCTTCTTGTTCGAGGGGACAGAAAAGTCCACTTCCTCCCCACGCTGAGTCTGGGAAAGTAGAGCAGCTATTTCTTCTCGAAGGATTCGATTGAGCTCGCTGGTACCTAAGTATTTCTCTTGGGCTACACGCTTTTCTATACGCTCGATGATCTTCAGGGTGGTATCTACTCCTACATCACTACTGACCAAGACCCCTTCTAACTCATCAAGGATATCATCATCTACCTTGGATTTTCCTGCAATAGCACGGGTGAGTTTGTCAAAAAAAGATGTCTTTGATTTCTCCAAGCCCTTATCTAAGGTTTCTTTCTTGTCGGAGGAAAATAATTTCTTGAAAAAGTTCATAGTCTATTATTTGAAGCCTATTTTAGGGCTGTTAGTATCTTCTTTCAGAGCCTTTGTTTCCATATTGGTCAGTTCAGCCAAGGAACAAGGCGAGGTTATGTTGGGCTCTTTGCCTATAGAACGGAGATAACTGTTACATTTCTCTACTGTAAGTTCCTTGAACTTGTATTCGGCTATGAGTCGTCCCTTTCTCAGTAGGGCGGAATCAATCTTGGATATATCCGAGTTGAAGGTACAGATCAGTTGGCACTCCAATACGTCGGAGAGCATACCATCGGCAATGTTGAGTATGGAGGATACTACATCGGTATTGCTATTGTAAGCGGTACGCTCAGCTATATAGTTTTCACAATCCTCCAAAACCAAGACTGAGTTTTTGTGATCTATCAATACTCCCATGAAGGAAGGATCCGTCAGAGAAGCAATCATAGAGGTAGGCACAAAGATAAATTTTTTATTAGGTACCTGACTAGTGAGCCACTTGATATAGTTGGTCTTGCCTGATCCTGCTATCCCATGGAAAAGAACCACCCCTTTGTTTTCATCAGTGATGCTCTTCTTTACTCTATTGTGTATTTCCAAGAAATCATCATTATACATTCGCTCGAAATCAATACGAAAAGGCTTGATCATATGAGTTTTGAGATCGAATCCGTTCTGGTTCTTTAGCAGAATAGAGACTTTTGCCTTTTTAGACTGGTGTTTCTGGAGGTATTCTGCAAAAAGAGTGGTAAGATGTTCCTTTGCTTTGGGATTTTTATTTTCATAATATACATAGTTCACCTTACAAATCCCCTCTTCGAATAGTTCGTTATCATAATCATTGGATAGATTGTAGGATATGAGTAAGAAAACCTCCAATTCTGGGTGGTAATAGCATTCCTCATCCTCATAGAGTCGGTTACTCTTGGAAGCATAGCTAAGAGTGTAAAAATCAGAACATTTTTCGAAATGTTGTAACTGATCTCTGTATATGATAAGGTCATCGTCCTCCAAATAAATATCACAGAGTATATCACTGAGTAATATACGATAAGGATTTCGATAACTAGCAAAACGGTGTTTGTCATAGAGCTGTATCTCATCATCTCCATTTACACGAAGTATATTGATTGCTCTATAATATTTGGATTCTAAAATCTTCATTAATTATCTTTTCACTAATTATTGTAATAAGTCGGGGCGGCGCTCCTCAGTACGTTTATAAGCCTGTTCTTCCCGCCAATTTTCTATCAAAGGAGTGTTGCCACTGAGGAGTATATCAGGGACTTTCCACCCTTTGTATTCGGCCGGACGGGTATATATAGGAGGCGCTAAGAGATTGTCCTGAAAGGAATCCGTAAGCGCTGAAGTCTCATCGGAGAGTACCCCTGGGATCAGGCGTACGATAGCATCGGAAAGTACTGCTGCGGCCAGTTCGCCTCCGGAGAGAACATAATCCCCTATGGAAATTTCCTTAGTGACAAAGTGGTCTCTCACTCGCTGATCTACCCCCTTGTAGTGGCCACAGAGAATGATAATATTCTCCTTGAGAGAGAGTGCATTGGCCATTGGCTGGCTTAGGGTCTCACCATCGGGGGTAAGGTAGATCACCTCATCGTAGGTACGCTCAGCCTTCAGAGCCGAAATGCAAGCGTCTATAGGCTCTATCATCAGTACCATGCCTGCTCCTCCTCCAAAACTGTAATCATCTATCTGTTTGTAATTGCCCAAGCCATACTGGCGGAGGTCATGAAAGTGTACAGTAGCTAAGCCCTTTTCTACTGCACGCTTGAAAATAGAGTGCTCGAAAGGGCTTTGGAGAAGTTCGGGAACAACGGCTATAATGTCAATACGCATCTTACGAACGATGTTTGTTGATTTCGTCCTGCAATTGGCGACGAACCTTTTGCTCGCGCTCTATAGCTTTGGTGCGATATTCCTCATATTCGTTTTGTAGAGATTCTAAATCCTTTAGTGCTCCACGGGTGATACTATTAGAACGAGAGAATCGGGATACGAATACAGCTAAGAATATTGCTAATATAATAATAATCCCCCATACAACAGCAGAATACAAGCCCTTTTCAATGGTCATTCCTAAGAACTCTATACTGTTATTACGATTTTTTTCTTTGTCCAAGTCACTCTCCAAAGAAGTGATTTTTTGGTTGAGCTGTTTTATCTGAGAGGATTGGCTGCTGATGGTGTCAAGCTTTTCTCGGAGTACCTGTTTTTGAGCCTTGAGACTATCGAGCATAAAGCGCTTGAAAGAGTAGATACTTTCCTTCTTGATAAGCTTATACTTTTCCCAATTTCCTGCTTTTTCTACCAGTTGATCATACTGCCCTTCTATGGTAGCAGGATATTGTTTTTCGTTTTCTTGAGGAGTCTGTTGAGTAGTTTGTTCTTCCTGAGCAGTAGCAAAAAAAGGAGCTAAAAGCCCAAGAGAAATGATAAACATTCTTTTTGTCATTTTTTCTATGTTATATTTTATTCCAACGGCAAAAATACTATTTTTTTCTCAATAAAAATACTTACCCCTCATTATTAACAAAAATTTGTTTCTTTTCTTGTTTTCTGCTAAGGGAAAATGAAAGAAATTATATAAGGATGGTTGTTCCTTTTACCCCTTGCTTATAAGGAATGTATTTTATACCTTTGCTGCCTTGGAAAGCATATATTCATGAATCTCTTAATCAATATAGTAGGGACTACTGCCATAGGAAAAACAGCCTTGGCTATTGTCTTAGCCCGACACTTCAAGACAG
The DNA here is from genome assembly GCF_002302415.1 of Capnocytophaga gingivalis. Classification (NCBI taxonomy): domain Bacteria; kingdom Pseudomonadati; phylum Bacteroidota; class Flavobacteriia; order Flavobacteriales; family Flavobacteriaceae; genus Capnocytophaga; species Capnocytophaga gingivalis. The sequence continues at coordinate 169,624 of NZ_CP022386.1, forward strand.
AAATACTCTCCTGTGATTCCCGACAGTTCTACCGAGAGATGTCCATAGGTACAGCCGTCCCCTCACGTGAGGAATTGGCCACAGCGCCACATCACTTTATTCAGCATAAGAGTATTTTTGACACTTATTCTGTAGGTGATTTCGAAAGAGAGGTTATGGAGCTGCTTCCTAAGCTCTTTGCTCGGAGAAAACTTGTGATCATGGTTGGGGGTAGTGGATTATACAACGATGTAATCCTCAAAGGATTGGATGAATTTCCACCCATCAAAGAGGGAGTGAGAGAATCTCTCAATGCTTTATATAAGGAAAAAGGAATAGGGGTACTACAAGAACAATTAAGGGCACTAGACCCTACCTATTGCCTTAAGGTAGATATGCAAAATCCTCAGCGTATCATACGTGCTTTGGAGGTATGCCTCAGTGGAGACTATCCTTATTCCTACTACTTACAACAGAAAAGCACTCAGCGGGATTTTTCAGTGATTTCCATAGGTCTTACTGCTGAGCGGGAGGTGATCTATGAGCGTATCAATCAGCGTATGGAAGTGATGCTTCAGGCAGGTCTCCTGCAGGAGATAGAGCGCCTTCTTCCCTACCGTCATCTCAACGCCCTACAGACAGTGGGGTATCGGGAGTTCTTTGATTTTTGGGAGGGAAAGGTCTCCCTTGCCGAGGCTATAGAGAATGCCAAAATGAATACCCGCCGCTTTGCCAAGCGACAGCTTACTTGGTTTAAGAAATCTGAGGATATTCAGTGGTTTGACTATAAGGAAGACAGAGGAAAAATCATTGAAAGGATAGAGACTCAACTCTTAAGCAAGGCATAAGCGCTCTCCCCTGCCCTACGGCTATTCCTCTGGAGGCTTAATCATAGCAAGTAGTTTTCCATCCAACCATATCCCTACTCCAAAGCTTGGAAAAGCACCTAAAAGAAGAGAAAAGGCAATCACTTCTAAGAGTTCTTCCATAGATACAAAACCTTTTCCTTGTCCAATAGAAATTATAGTAATACTTGAAAAGACTCCAAAGGAGTAGAAAAAAAGCATCAGGAGAATCCCTAATGGGAGTTTTTTGATAAGAAATTTGTTACTGCGACTCAAGTATTCTCCTATCCCTATAGCTATAGGAATACAACAGATAGCCCCTACAAGTATAAAGATAAAAAAGTTTATTATAATACCCAAGGCTTCTATACCAAAAAATAATGAGCCTACTCCCAATAAAGAGAGGAGAATAACTACAAATTCTATCATAAGGGCTCTACAGAGTAATAAAGAAATAGAAGACATGATTTCTTAATAATTAATGTGTTAATTTCTCAATAACCTCATACGTTCTACCGATAGGAATTTCGGTATCCCCTATATATACAAACTGGTGGGTGTAAGAAGTAATGTGTTGTGTATTCACTACATAACTCTTATTGACGCGTACAAATACCGATTCAGGAAGCTGGCTATGTATGTTTTTTAGATTAATCCACGTGATGTAGCGGTCGGTGAAGGTGTGGATAATCACATAATCTTTTAATGCTTCTATATAGAGGATATCGCTGTGTGCAATACGATAATTGCGCCGGTTCGCACGAATGCTGATATATTGGGCATCGGTCGCTTCTAAGTCAGTTTTTTGCTCAGAGAGCAACTGGTGATAACTTTCGGCTTTGGCAACAGCCTTTTTGAAACGCTCAGGGGTGATGGGTTTTACTAAATAATCAAGGGCATCTACCTCATAACTCTCTAAAGCATACTGACTGTAGGCTGTGGTGAAGATAACGAGTGTTTGCTCGGGTAGGATTTTAGCCAGTTCCAAACCGTTGATTCCTGGCATCTCGATATCTAAAAAAAGCAAGTGCACTTCGTTCTTTTTCAAAAAATCGGTAACACCTACCGCATTCTTAAAAGTGCCTACTACCTTCAAGTTGCTGTATTGCCTGATGAGGCGCTCCATCCCGATACGCGCCAAAGGTTCGTCGTCTATAATCAAACAATTCATAAGGGCAAAGTTAAGGTTACTATATATTCTTGTGGCAAACGCTCTTGCGACAAGCTAAAACGCTCGCCATAGAGCAATTCCAATCGCCGATTTAGGTTGGGTAAGCCTATGCCACTACACTTGTGTTTGCGATGAGGCTCTAAAGGTACCGAATTGCGTACTGAAAAGTGTAGAAGCCCTTCTTTTTCCTCACATTTCATATAAATATAAGTAGGGGAGAGGGTGTCAACACTGTGTTTTACGGCATTTTCAGCTAAGATAAGCAGAATATTAGGGGGGATTTGTATGCCTTGTAGGTTTTTTTCGCTGTAAGTAAGCTCATAAGTAAAATCATCGCGACGCATTGCTTCCAAAGAGAGATAATCGTTTAAAAAACGCAGTTCCGAACTGAGAAAAACCTGTTCTTCGTGCGTTTGATACAGCAAATGTCGCAAGAAATCGGATAGTTTTGTAATGGTATAAGAGGCTTTTTCGGGGTCGATATACAACAACGTGTTGATACTGTTGAGCATATTGAACAAAAAATGCGGTTGTATTTGGCTTCTTAGGGCTTGCAGTTCACTTTCGGTGGCTTGTCGCTCCAATTCTTGCATTCTTTCGCTATCTTTTACCCATACTTGAAAGATTTTGATAAGCGTAGAAGTCATTATAAAGGGTACTATATATACCATACTAGAAAAAATTGCTACAGAAACAGGAATTTCTGATGCTATTTTGATTTCTTTCCCAATCATATAGTCTTTCCATAGTACAAAATTGAGATAATAGGTAGAGCCCAACATAAAAAGTACCCATAGCGTAAGGAGGATGATATAGGTAGCGAGCTTCCCTTTGAAGAAAAAGCGCGGAATGAGCACATACATATTTAGGTAAAAAGTAGCAGTAATCCCCAGCCATTTCTCTATCCAATCCCAATAATCTATCATTCCTTCGTAATCACCCCATTGTCTGCCCAGTATGAAAAATAGCAATAATGAGCTACAAGCCACAATATGCCGATAGATACGAAATCTATCGGCAATAAGGAACTGCAAGAAGAAATTATTCTTTAAAAATATGTATGGATTTTCATTCATTAACCATTAATCATTATTCATTAAAATCTGTATCCTACTCCTATAAGGATAGAGCGTGTGCGCAAATAGTCACTACTGTGGCGAGGATCTTTGGTGAGGAGATTGGCTAATCCTAAATAGAAATTGGTTTCTATAAAGTACTTTTCATTGAAGTTGTATTCCAAACCGAAGAGCGCCCCATAGTCAAATTTTTCAATATCCTTTCTGGTTAATGAACGGTATTTGTTTTCAAAAGAAGTAACCCCAGGTATATAACTCACATAGCCTCCTACTTTAGGACGTAACCCACTGATATCGTATTTGATAGCCAGAGGCACATCAATTCTGTGAAGCATTGTTTTTCCCTTTCCTATAGTGGAATAATTGGTATACATTGCCCCAAGATCTAACAATAATTTCTCAGAAGCAGGGATTTCAACAAAGAAACCACCATAAGAAGAGGTGCTAAAAGGCTCTTTGTCCGTTTTGTTTTGTCCTTCATATCGGTCGTCGTGAACATCTTTGCTCATCAATCCAATTCCAGCACCCGCATGGACGCCAAATTTTACTTGTGCTGTAGCCGTAGCGGTGAGTGCTATTAAGGCTATAATTGTAATAATTTTTTTCATTTTTTATATGTGTTTATTAGTGATGAGAAACTCCGAGAAGCTCAGGGCTTTCAGGGAATCTCCGATTGTTAATTATTCATTGTTTATTGTTCATTAAAATCTGTATCCCACTCCTAAGGTATAAGAAACGTTCAAAAAGTTATTGTTACTGCTTATGTTAAGGTTTCTCACAGAGGAATTAGAGGAATTAAGTGCGTTGACCAATCCTTGATTGAAACGAATATCAATAAGGAAATGGTCGGTTACATTAAATTCAGCTCCTACCACTGCTCCAAAATCAAATTTAGCAAAATCACTTCTGTCGAGTTTTACAGTACGACCGTTGAAAGTGTTTTCAAGAGAAGGTTTGTTTACCAAAATACCCCCTTGAACTCCTGCCAAAATACCTAAATTACCTATTTTAAGGCGCGCCAAGATAGGTAGGTTGATATATTGCGTATGAAGGGTGTTGGAATATTTCTCATTTCCTTGTGTAAATTCCCATTTTGCTCCATAACTACTGAAAAGTAGTTCAGTGCGCAAGTCGAGGAAAGGAAGCAACTGAGAATCACTAAAAATACCTACGTAATACCCTGCTTTGTATTTTACATTGGTATAATTGGCTTCTGTTTTTCCATTGTATCCGGTGATGCTTCCTCCACCACGAATACCAAAACCCATACTTTCATTTTGTGCTGTAGCTGTAGCAGTGAGTGCTATCAAGGCTACAAAGGTAATAATTTTTTTCATTTTTTTATATATTTATTAGTTATGAGAAACTCTGAGAAGCTCAGGGCTTTCAGGGAATTTCTAATTGTTAATTATTTAATTATGACTCTTGAGTTGTGAGAAACTCTGAGAAGCTCAGGGCTTTCAGGGAATCTCCGATTGTTAATTGTTAGTAGCCCCGACTCACTTACTCGGCAATTGCCGACAACCCCGAAGGGGGACTATCCGCAAAAGAGGTACTTATTGTTGCTACACTTTGTTAATTATTCATTGTTCATTGTTAATTGAATCTATATCCTACTCCTACAAGGATAGAGCGTGTGCGCAAATAGTCACTACTGTGGCGTGGGTCTTCTTTTAGGAGATTGGCAAGTCCTAAGTTGAAATTAGCTTCTATAAAAAATCTATCAAAGAAGTTGTATTCCAAACCAAAAGTAGCCCCACAGTCGAATTTTTTAAGGTCGTTTTTAGTAAGTGAACGATGCTCATCTTCAAAAGAAGTAACTCCAGGGATATAGCTGGCGTAGATTCCTACTTTAGGCCGGAAGCCCGAAATATCGTATTTCACTGCAATAGGCAAATTGATATTGTGCAACATAGTACTTCCTTCGCCTATGGTTACTTGATTGATATAGATAAGTCCTATATCTAAGAACCATTTTTCAGAGGCTGACACTTCAGCGGTAAGTCCTGCATAAGCCGACCCACAACTACTCGCTGATTCGCTATGAGCTTGGTTTTCATAACGGTCGGTGTGAATACTTTTACTCACGAGGCTCAAAGTATAGCCTCCACGCACTCCAAATTTCACTTGTGCTGTAGCCGTAGCAGTGAATGCTATTAAGGCTGTTAAGATAATAATTTTTTTCATTTGTTTTTATTTGTTTATTAGTTATGAGAAACTCTGAGAAGCTCAGGGCTTTCAGGGAATCTCTAATTTACTTACTCAATAATTGTTAATTGTTAATTATTTAATTGTGACTCCAGCAGCAAAATACAAAGCAGGATTGAACTGACTGGAGCGAGAACTGCCGTCTTCATTTTTAGCTTCTGAGGCAAACATAGCACTGAGTTTGCGCTCTCTATAACGCCCTGAACGGATAAAACTTCCTCCTACAGTAAGTGGAATACTCACGTGTTTACCTATCTTGAACTCAGGTTGCAATCCTACAACAAAAGTCTGCTGACTGAATATTTCCTTTTCTCCATTGCGCCTGAGGTAAGCGGAATAACCTCCCATATTAGCTATTAATTTAAAGTCGAGGTTTTCGCGGTAGTTATACCCTAAGGCTACTTTTAGCCCATCAATACTCCCCACTTCAATAGTAAATTTATCGCTAAAAGCACCGTTGTATTTAAAATAAAATGCAGGGAACACCATAGGATACCCAAAAGTATTGTTCAGCGCCACCCCACCACCTATTTCGATATTAGGTCGCCAGTGCCATACAAGCACAAAAGCGCCATTAGCTACCACATTTTCACCCATATGAATAGACGAAAGACGATTTTCAGGGGTATAACTTCCTGCACCGAGTGCCATCAGCATAGACCAACGTTCTTTTAACGGACGCAAATGCAGGAATGTAGCCCCAAGGTTCATCACCTGCGAGGGAAGTTCTTTTCCCATAGGGAAGTGATGGTTGTACATCTGTACAAAAGAACCATTAAGCCCTACGCCCCACAGGGTAGGTCGCTGGTAAGGGTCGTCTTCCTCAGGGGCTTTCATCGAAAGGGGCACCAAAGCTCCTACTGAGTAAATCATCGCTGAGCCGTCGCCTATATTGCTATCACTTACCGCATCGTAGAATTTGGAATTGCTGATGTATTCCGTTTTTACGCTAATTTGCGCAAAAGAATTCACTCCCAAAAAGAGGGTTATAAAGGTAAATATTTCTTTCACTGTAATGAAGATTAAAGTATTACAGTGGCAAAAGTATAGAGAAAAGGAGTTATAAGAAGAATAAAAGGTGTTTTCTATACTAAAAGCAGAATTTACTATACCAAAATTGAGTGAAGTACCAAGATATGGAGAATTACTATCTCTTAATTCCAAAAAAGAGGAAACTGTTCACAGCTCATTAATTTTTGGCATACATCTTGCCTATATATCTCAGGTCGGTTTGTCCCGAATACCTACATAACTAAAAACCAATAGGTTAATTTTTTCTTGTAGTAAAAAAAATAGAGAGAGTATGACAAACTGACAGTATTGCATAATAATAAGGAACTAAACTTATGAAAATAGGAAATTTTGACATTTTTTCTTCGGAAGAAGAACCTGAAATACACATGGAAGTAATTCCTATCTCTTTGTCAGAAATGGCTAAGGATGTTTCCAAAGACCAAGAGGAGAGCGAGGAGGAAGAAGATCCTTTCCCAGAGCAGCTCCCGATTCTTCCTGTTAAGAATATGGTACTTTTCCCTGGAGCACTCTCCTCTATCACTATTCGCAGGGATAGTGCTCTTGAGTTGATTAACGATGCCCGTGATTCTCGCTTGATTGGGGTAGTCAGTCAGCGTAGCAATGAGGAAGAAGCCACTCCAGAGAATCTCTATTCTATAGGAGTAGTAGCACATATAATTAAGGTATTGAAAACCCCTGAGGGGACAACCCATATATTGGTACAAGGGCGTGATCGTTTCCAAATAGAATCTTTCACAGCTACCACCCCTTATATAGTAGCTAAGATAAAGGAAGTTCCTGAAATCGTTCCTAAGGAAGATGATCAAGAGTTTCTCTCCTCGGTAGAAGTAGTCAAGGATATTTCCTTAAAATTAGCCAAAGAACTCCCTGAGGGAAATCAGGAGATAGCTTTTACTATACAGAATATAGAAAACAACTACTTTTTACTCAACTATGTAGCCTCTTCCTTTCCTTTATCTGTGACAGAAAAACAGGAAATTTTAGAACAGGATAGTCTACTTACCCGTGCTTGGACTATTATCAAATATCTTGGAGTAGAGCTACAGAAGGCTTCTTTGAGAAAGGAGATACAGAAGAAAGTACATATAGACTTTGACAAACAACAACGGGATTATTTCCTTCACCAGCAGATACAGACCATTCAAAAGGAATTGGGCAATGAGTCTTTTGAGGCAGATATAGAAAAATTCAAACAGCAGGCCAAGGAAAAGAAATGGAATGAGAAAGTACAAAAACATTTTGATAAGGAATTGGCCAAACTTCAGCGCCTAAATCCTCAGATGCCTGACTATGCTATCCAGCGTAACTATATTGATTTACTTTTAGACTTGCCTTGGGGAGTGTACTCCAAGGATAAGTTTGATCTGAAAAAAGCCCAAAAGATCTTGGACAAAGACCATTATGGTTTGGAAGATGTTAAGCGCCGTATCATAGAATATTTGGCAGTACTGAAACTCCGCAATGATATGAAGTCACCTATTCTATGTCTCTATGGACCTCCTGGTGTGGGAAAAACCTCCTTAGGTCGCTCCATTGCCAAGGCTTTAGGTCGTGAGTATGTGCGTATGGCTTTAGGAGGCTTGCGCGATGAAGCTGAGATACGTGGACACCGCAAAACTTATATTGGAGCGATGCCTGGGCGTATCCTCCAGCTAATCAAAAAGGCAGGCACTTCTAATCCAGTTTTTGTCCTTGACGAACTCGACAAGCTTAGCATTGGCTATGGAGGAGATCCCTCTTCAGCTATGCTGGAAGTGCTCGATCCTGAACAAAATAATGAGTTCTACGATAATTTTTTGGAGATTGGTTACGACCTCTCCAAAGTGATGTTTATCGCTACAGCTAATGATCTTAGTACCATACAGCCTGCTCTGAAGGACAGAATGGAGATTATCAATATCTCTGGATATACCATCGAAGAAAAAGTAGAAATAGCCCGACATTTTCTTCTTCCTAAAGTGCTTAAAGAACATGGCATGATAGACAAACATATTCAACTGGGTAAGAAAGAGATAGAACGTATTATCGAGGGATATACCCGAGAGTCGGGGGTGCGTAATCTGGAAAAACAAATCGCTAAGATAGTGCGCTATATAGCCCGTGCCATTGCGATGAAGGAAGAATATAACCCTAAGATATCTCTTGAGGATATCCGTAAGATACTCGGTATCCCTTCCGAACATGACAAGTATGAGGACAATGAAGTAGCAGGAGTAGTTACTGGATTGGCATGGACAAGTGTAGGGGGAGATATTCTCTTTATAGAATCAACTTTCTCCAAAGGTAGTGGAGATCTTTCTATCACGGGAAATATAGGAACTGTGATGAAGGAATCAGCAACAATAGCCTTGGAATATATCAAATCACATGCTCAACAGTTTGGCTTGGATACGCGTATTTTCGAACAATACAAGATACATATGCACATTCCAGAAGGAGCAACACCTAAGGATGGTCCCAGTGCAGGAATCGCGATGCTTACCTCTATTTTCTCTGTACTTACCCAAAGGAAAGTAAAGAAGAACTTGGCCATGACTGGAGAGATTACCCTCAGAGGGAAAGTACTCCCTGTCGGAGGACTCAAGGAGAAAATACTTGCGGCTAAGCGCGCCGGTATCAAGGAAATTATCCTTTGTAAGGAAAACGAAAAAGATATCAATGAGATAAAAACCCAGTACTTGGAAGGACTTACCTTTCACTATGTTACAGACATGCAGGAAGTACTGCAACTGGCTGTGACACAAGAAAAAGTAAAAGATGCTAAGGAATTCAGCTTTGAAAAAGTGAAAAGTTAAGAGTGTCTTCCCTACTCCTTGTTATTGGTATTAACAATTAACAATTATTTGGCGTTTTATTTCGTGAAAACAGTGTATTTTTGCACGTTTTAAAAATATAATATTTAGATAGATTATGGATAAAGAACAATTCCTAAAGGATGCACAAGATAAGATCAGTGCCCTTACCGAGAAAATCAGCTCTTTAACAGAGTCCTTAGGACTACAAAGTGGCGACCTTAAGGCGAAAGCTCAAGAGGAAATTAACAAACTTCTTGAGAACAAAAGTGCGCTTACAGAGAAGTTTGAAGCCCTAAAAAGTGTTCCAGAAGATAAGTGGGAAGAAGCTAAAAAGGCTTTCAATGAACTTCTTTCTGGTAATACAGAAGGTCTCCTTCAAAAAGGTATCGATGCTGTAAAAAATTTATTTTAATTTTAATCTGTAAGGGCGAATAATTATTCGCCCTTACAATAATTAGGAGATTCGTCTCTACAACAATAACTAAAATGTTTGATAACTTAAGTAACAAATTAGAGAAAGCGCTACATGTCCTCAAAGGGCATGGTCAGATTACTGAAATCAATGTCGCTGAGACTCTCAAGGAGGTACGCCGTGCCCTCTTGGATGCCGACGTGAACTATACTATAGCTAAGGAGTTCACAGCCAAGGTGAAAGCCAAAGCCTTGGGGTCCAACGTACTAACTACCCTACAGCCTGGACAGTTGATGGTCAAAATAGTTCATGATGAACTTACTGAACTGATGGGGGGCGACGCTACAGGAGTAAATCTCAGTGGAAATCCCTCTGTGATTCTTATGTCGGGCTTACAGGGGTCTGGTAAGACAACTTTCTCTGGAAAGTTAGCCAATTTTTTCAAAAATAAAAAAAATAAAAAACCTCTGTTGGTAGCCTGTGACGTATATCGTCCAGCAGCGATTGACCAGCTACATATTGTAGGGCAACAAATCGGTGTCGAAGTTTTCTCAGAGAAGGAGAACCGTAACCCAGTGGATATTGCTCAAAAAGGATTGGCTTATGCCAAAAGTAACGGCTACAATGTGGTAATCATAGATACTGCAGGGCGCTTGGCTGTAGATGAGCACATGATGAAGGAGATTGCGGACATACACCATGCTGTAACTCCTCAGGAAACACTCTTCGTGGTTGATGCCATGACTGGACAGGATGCTGTGAATACAGCCAAAGCCTTCAATGATGTTTTGAACTTCGATGGAGTAGTGCTTACCAAGCTCGATGGGGATACTCGTGGAGGGGCAGCCATCTCTATCAAATCGGTAGTGAACAAGCCTATCAAGTTCGTCGGTACTGGGGAGAAAATGGATGCTATTGACATCTTCTATCCCTCACGTATGGCAGATCGTATCTTAGGAATGGGCGACGTGGTTTCCTTGGTAGAGCGAGCTCAAGAGCAGTTTGACGAGGAGCAAGCACGAAAACTACAGAAGAAAATCGCTAAGAACCAATTTGGTTTTGATGACTTCCTTTCTCAGATACAGCAGATTAAGAAAATGGGGAGCATGAAAGACCTCTTGGGAATGATTCCAGGAGTAGGTAAGGCTGTCAAGGATTTGGATATCAGCGATGATGCTTTTAAGTATATTGAGGCGATTATCTATTCGATGACCCCAGAGGAGCGTAGCAACCCTGCTATTATCAATACTTCTCGCAAAAATCGTATTGCTAAGGGAAGTGGACGTAATATAAGTGAGGTAAATCAGCTTCTCAAGCAGTTTGACCAAATGAGTAAAATGATGAAAATGATGCAAGGAGGAGGAGCCAAACAAATGATGCGCATGATGCAATCCATGCCAAGAATGTAAAATTCAAAAGTTAAAACATAAAATTCAAAACGTAATAAAAAATGCAACAAGAATTAATAGATAGTTACTATCATTTTGTAAGAGAGGTAGTAGCCAAAGGTGTTGTCTATTGTCTTAAGGATGAGAAAGAATATGTTGCTTCTTGTATATCCTCTCAGTTTACCACAGAGGATGATGAAGAAGTAGGAGTCCTTGCTTTCTGGTCAGACAAAGAAGGTGCCGAAAACTGCAAACAAGAAGAATGGGAGGGGTATCACCTTAGTGAGATTCCTTTAGCTGAATTTATGGAAAATTGGTGCTTAGGTATGGCTCAGGAGGATATAGTAGCTGGTATAGACTTTGACAGTACTCTGTTTGGCTATGAAGAAGCTCCTTTGCGTCTTTTGAGCTCCCTTATTGAAGAAGTCGAAGCTAATGACGTGAAACTTACCTTTAACAGTTTTTCCTCCCTTGGAGATATTAAAGAGTATATCAAAGAGTTAGAAGAAGAATAGAAAAGTGCTTTATTCATAAAGATTTAAGTTTTTCATAATTATTTGATTTTTCCGATAGGTGTTCCTGATGCCTATCGGATTTTTTGTAGAGCGAATACTCTTGGAAACAAAAGGACATTTAGTCTACTTATTAAGAATGTTAAATTTCACTTTTTTTCTTGTTTATTTAAAAAAAAGCAGTAACTTGCGCATTATTAATCGTAATAGTACTGTTATATGAAAAATTTTTTCACCTTAGTCAGTATATTGTTTTGCTTCGCTCTACAAGCACAAGAAGCTCAGAAAGCCTCAGCTCAACGATTTATAGAGGCTGTGATCAATACCTCCGAGGAAGATTATCCTGTACTATATCCTATGCTCAAGATTTCTAAGATCATACCCCCCGAAGAAGGAGGTATGGCTAAGCTCAGCCAGGTGTTCTCTGTTCTAAAGAATCAGTTGCAAAATCATGATTTTGTAATCTATTCTTCCGAAGAGGCCTTGGATCTCATCAGTCGAGAGACTGGGAATTATAGGGCTTCAGATATACTCACTTCTGAAAAAGGAGTAGTGTTCTATGTGTATTTGCCCCGATACAAGCGTTTTTTAGTGCGTTTTCCTATTGTCGTAAATGATAAAAACGAGATTATAGCTATCAATATAGACTACTGTAAGGACAATACCATCTGTTTACAGTACTTGTAATCTACCGTTTTCTTAAAACAAATTATGTTAAAACAACAGTTACAACTCAAGCTTACCCAAAAACTATCCCCACAACAGATACAGCTCATGAAGCTCGTACAGCTCCCTACTGTAGCTTTTGAACAACGAGTGAAAGAGGAGTTAGATGAGAATCCTGCCTTGGAGCCTTCTGACAACGAGAATTGGGACGAAGAAGAAGATTATGAAGATCCTTTTGACACAGGTGAAGAGGCTTTTGAGGATAGTCAGATCATACAGGCAGACGCTATCAATGTAGATGAGTATCTCAGTGATGATGAGATACCTGATTATCGTCTCTACTCCAATAGTTATAACAATTCTGATGAGGAATATGGGCAGCCCTATCGTGAGGAACTCTCTTTCCATCAGTACCTCTTAGATCAGCTCAGTACTTTCCGTCTGGATGAACGGCAGCATGATATAGCCGAATTCCTTATCGGGAGTATCAATGACAACGGATATATACGCCGTTCTATGCGTGATATAGCTGATGACTTGGCTTTTACCCAAAACTTATATACTACAGAAGAAGAGGTTGAGCGTGTACTGAAGACAGTCATTTTCCAAATGGAACCCGCAGGTATTGGCGCCCGTAGCCTACAAGAATGTCTTATTATTCAGCTCAAGCACAAGCCTCAAACAGCTATTACTGAATTGGCCATTCGTATTCTTGAGGAAAATTTTGATCTCTTCAGTAAGAAGCATTATGATAAGCTCACTCAGCGGTATGATATCTCTGAAGAATACCTCAAAGAGGTTATTCAAGAGATAGAGAAGCTCAATCCCAAGCCCGGGAGTTCTTATTCTGAAGGAGGAAAATATTCTGAACAGATAGTACCTGACTTTACTATTACGGTCAATGATGGTCAATTGGAACTGTCCCTGAATGGTCGTAACACCCCCCAGTTGCATATCTCTCAGGAATATACTGAAATGTTCAAAACTTATCGTGATTCAGCAGAGAAGGACAAACAAAAACAGAAAGAAGCGGTTGAGTTTATCAAACAAAAACTCGATGCAGCTAAGTGGTTTATCGATGCTATCAAGCAACGACAGAATACCCTATTGGTCACTATGAATGCCATCATGCTCCACCAGAAGGAATATTTCCTAACTGGTGATGAGACTAAGATAAAGCCTCTTATTCTCAAAGATATAGCTGAGAGTATAGGTATGGATATATCCACTGTATCACGTGTGGCTAATAGCAAATTTGTCAGTACACCCTATGGTACCAAGCCTGTCAAAGCTTTCTTCTCAGAAGCAATTAAGAATGACGAAGGTGAGGATATCTCTACCCATGAAGTCAAGAAGATTCTCCAAACTATTATTGAAGGAGAGGATAAGCGCAAGCCCTACACCGATGATAAGCTCATGGAGCTACTCAAGCAGGAGGGCTACCCCATCGCACGCCGCACTATTGCCAAGTACCGAGAACAATTGGATATACCGGTGGCGCGTCTTAGAAAAGAACTATAAGAATGAAACACTTAACCTACATAAACAAATATTTTTACAAATACCGCAAGCAGCTTATCTGGGGGGTACTCATTACCATTATTGCGCGACTTTTTTCTTTGGTCATGCCTAAAAGTGTGCAATATGCCATTAAAGCAGTAGAGGATTATCTCGCTTCGCCTACTTCTGAAAAAAGTATAGGGAGTGATCTCCTACTATATTGTTTGGTTATCATAGGAGCTACCCTACTTTCAGGTTTTTTTACCTTTTGGATGAGACAGCTTATTATCAATGTATCTCGTTATATAGAGTATGACATGAAGAATGAGGTATATCAGAAATATCAAGTGCTCTCTCAGCAGTTCTATAAGCAACATCGCACTGGTGATCTGATGAACCGTATCAGTGAAGATGTAGGAAAGGTACGTATGTATACTGGCCCTGCACTGATGTATAGTGTACAGACAATTACTCTCTTTTTATGTAGTATTCCGCTGATGTTCTATACCTCCCCTACTTTGGCTTCTTATGCATTGTTACCTTTGCCTATATTAGCAGTATTGGTATACTTTATTAGCCGAAAAATCAATGTAAAAACCCTTGAGGTACAGCGCTTTCTATCGGATATTTCTTCTTTCTCTCAGGAGACTTTTTCTGGGATTCAGACGATCAAAGCTTTTGCTTTGGAAACTCCTACCCAAGAACGTATGAAAGCACTCAGTAGGGAGGGACGTAAGAAGAATTTGCAACTATTGAGGATACAAGCTTGGTTTTTTCCTATTATGATTTTTCTTATTGGTATTAGTGTCATTTTTGTTATTTTTATAGGAGGACGCTTGTATATCAAGGGAGAGATTGATTCTATCGGGGTTATTACCGAGTTTACCATTTATGTAATGATGCTTACTTGGCCAGTGGCTACGGTAGGTTGGGTAAGTAATATTGTCCAACAAGCGGAAGCCTCACAAGGACGTATCAACGAGTTTCTACAGGAGAAGCCTCATATAGAAAATACTTGCCTCTCTTCTACTCCTATTTTTGGAGATATACGTTTTGATCATGTCACTTTCACTTATCCCGATACCCAAGTGACAGCACTTAAGGATATTTCTTTTCATATTCCTAAGGGAAAAAGTATCGCTATTATAGGGCGTACAGGCTCTGGAAAATCAACTATATTAGAGCTAATTACTCGTATGTATGATGTAGAACAGGGACAGATTCTTATAGATGAAAGAAATATTAAAGAGCTGAATCTTAATGATTTGAGAAAGTCCATCTCTGTCGTTCCTCAGGATTGTTTCCTTTTCTCGGATACGATAGCACACAATATTAAGTTTGGCAAACCTCAAGCAAGTGAAGCCGAAGTTATTCAAGTGGCCAAGCTGGCACAAGTACATGACAATATCATGGATTTTAAGGATAATTACCAAACAGTACTGGGAGAGAGAGGTATTACCCTTAGTGGTGGTCAGCGTCAACGAGTATCCATAGCCAGAGCTTTGCTCAAGGAAGCTCAGATATACCTCTTTGATGACTGTCTCTCAGCGGTAGATACTGATACGGAGGAAAAGATTCTTCAGAATCTCTCACAAGTAGCCCAGCAAACCACTCGTATTATTGTTAGCCACCGTGTATCGGTAGCTCGAAATGCTGATTATATCCTATTTTTAGACCAAGGACAACTCATAGGTGAAGGTACCCATGCCAAACTATACCAAGAGAATGAACAATATCGAAATTACTATGATACCCAAGTAGTTGAGTAAAGGAAAGTGAAGAATGAAAGGTGTCTTCCTCTCATATTCAGTTCCTAACTCCTAACACCTAAATTAAAGTTCAATGAGAAAATACATTATTCTTTTAGTGGCTTTTTTAAGCCTTACGGCTTGCTCTGATGGCAAGCTTACTCCCTCTCAAGCTAAGGACTTGGTAGAGGAATCTCTTGAGGGCAAACCTCTGTATGAAACTGCTTACATCACTCTGGGAGAGGTGAAGCTGCGTACCCAAAAAGATGGAGAGAAAATTAAACAAATTAAACGTTTGGAGGACGAGGACTATCTTTCTCTGGAAGAAATAAAGATGAAAAAGAAATGGCTCTCCAATGATAGCGTGTGGGTAGTCAATATCAAGTGTACAGATAAGGCACTCCCTTACATCATAGAACTGAAAGAAACACGTGCCAAGGTGAAAACCCTTGAGTACACGCTTTCCGACGAGGTGACTGTAGAACAAAAAGGAGAGAAAACAGCTACCATTACGGCTACATTATTGAAAAAAGAAACTCCTTTTAGCTTTCTTAACAAAAAAGCAGGTGGACAGGATTTTATTCAGAAGAAGTATAAAGCCAAATATCGGGAAAAAGAGGGATGGACACTCTCTAAGTAACCCTTTATTCCTAGTAATTTTATAAATCTTTTTCCTTAGAAAATGAAAAAAAGTACCTCCATATTGCTCTTTCAAGGGCTTATTTCGGTAGTCTCTGGTATTCTTATTACCCAAATGTCATTGTTGGGACGTATTGGTATTCATACTATGTACCGACAGTTCTTAGTATTCCGTTCTTGGTGGAAGACTGCCTTATTGCTTTTTGCTGTACAGTGCCTACTTTTAGCACTACTCTATGGAGTACGCAAGGCAATGAGCCTTTCCTCTGCTAAAAAAGTGGCTTGGATATTGCTCCTTGTTGGAATTTTAGGGGCGGGGGCTACCTATTGGGATTTCTCCCACACTATGCACAAAGTGATGAAAGCTAAGTTTCACTTTGGTTTCTATCTCTTCTGGTTGGGATGGGCTGTAAGTTGTCTGTACTTTATCTCTGTTAAAGACGAAGAGAGAAAAGTAACGAACGAAGAGATAGAGAAAATTAAGGAAGTGAAAAATGAAGAGTGAAAAGCAAAAAATGCAACCAAGTGAGGAAACTTGGTTATAGGATAAACGAAAAATTCAAAACTAACATGAAATCATTTATTTTAACTTTGTCTGTATGGCTATTTGCCTATACATTTTCTCCTGTGAAAGCACAGGAGTTGGCTTCTCCCAATGGAAAAGTAGTTCTTTCCTTCTCTCTTACTAAAGAAGGTACTCCTTCTTATAAGATTAGCTATAAGAACAAATCTGTAATCAAGGAAAGCACTTTAGGTTTTCTCTTGAAAAAGGGGGAATCTCTCAACGCTCATTTTAAGGTAGTTGATAGTAAAAGAACTACTTTCAAGGAAACATGGCGCCCCGTGTGGGGGGAGGAAAGTGATATCCTCAATCACTACAATGAGTTATGTGTCTTTCTGGAACAAAACACTACTCACCGAAAGATGAATCTACGCTTTCGTGTATACAATGACGGAGTTGGTTTCCGCTATGAATTTCCTGAGCAAAAGGAGCTCACCTACTTTGTGATTGCTGAGGAACTAAGTCAGTTTGCCATGGCAGGTGACCATACCGCTTGGTGGATTCCAGGAGATTACGATACCCAAGAGTATGACTATACCCAGAGTAAGCTCTCCCAGATACGTAGTCTTATGCCTCAGGCAGTGATTAAGAATGTATGTCAGACTCCCTTCTCCCCTACTGGAGTGCAGACATCACTCATGCTCAAGAGCCAAGATGGTTTGTATATCAACCTACATGAGGCAGCTCTGGTGAATTATCCCTGTATGCACCTGAACTTAGACGAGCAACACCTAATCTTCCAATCACACCTTACCCCTGATGCTAAGGGAGATAAGGGGTATCTGTACACTCCCTGTCATACCCCTTGGCGTACTATAATGGTCAGTGATGATGCTCGTGAGATCTTAGCCTCCCGCCTTATCCTGAACCTCAATGACCCTTGTGCACTCTCCGACACTTCTTGGATAAAACCTGTTAAATATATAGGGGTATGGTGGGAAATGATTACAGGTAAGTCTTCTTGGGCTTATACCAATGATTTTCCTACTATTGATTTAGACAAGGTGAATTACACCAAAGCCCGTCCCAATGGCACCCATGCTGCTAATAATGAGAAAGTACGTCGCTATATTGACTTTGCTTCCCAACATGGGTTTGACCAAGTCCTTGTAGAGGGCTGGAATATAGGTTGGGAGGATTGGTTCGACAATTCCAAGGATTATGTCTTTGACTTTGTGACTCCTTATCCTGACTTCGACCTCAAAGGGCTCAATGCTTATGCTCATAGTAAAGGCGTAAAACTGATGATGCACCATGAAACCTCAGCTTCCTTACGCAACTACGAACGCCACATGGAAAAAGCCTATCAACTCATGAATGATTATGGGTATAATTCTGTAAAAAGTGGTTATGTAGGCAGTATCATCCCTCGTGGAGAATACCACTATGGACAATGGGCTGTAAATCACTACCTTTATGCCATTAAAGAGGCTGCCAAACATAAAATAATGGTCAATGCTCATGAGGCTATACGTCCTACAGGGCTATGCCGTACTTACCCTAACCTCATAGGCAACGAATCCGCTCGTGGTACAGAGTATGAAGCTTTAGAAACTATAAAGCCTTTCCATACAACTATCCTTCCTTTTACTCGTCTGCAAGGAGGCCCTATGGATTATACTCCTGGTATCTTCGAAACAGATATCTCCAAGGTCAATCCCCAAAACCCTCATAAGCTCAGTAGCACTTTGGCTAAGCAATTAGGCTTATATGTAACCATGTATAGTCCCTTACAGATGGCCGCAGATCTTCCTGAAAACTATGAAAAATTCTTAGATGCTTTCGAGTTTATTAAAAAAGTACCTGTAGATTGGCAGAAAAGTCTTTATCTAGAAGCTGAACCAGGACAATATATTACCATTGCTCGTAAGGATAAGCATAGTAATAATTGGTTTGTAGGCAATACTAGTAATGAGAATGGACATACATCTGTAATTTCTTTAGATTTCTTGGACAAAGGACATGTATATGAGGCTACGATCTATGCAGATGCTCCTGAGGCTGACTTCCAAAACAATGCCAAAGCCTATACAATCACTAAGAAAAAAGTTAATGCTAAAACCAAGCTAACCCTGAAAGCCGCTCGTGGTGGAGGATATGCAATAATGATCAATTATTAAAGATTAAAAAATAATGATCAATGATTAATAGATACTTGTGTTAGTATCATCATTAATCATTGATCATTATTTTAAACTATCTTACTCTTCATTCTTCACTTTTCACTTTAATAAGGATTTCTTTGAGAGCTTCGAGATCGTCAAGGGTAACTAATTGTTGTTTGTACTCCTTGAAGTGAGGAATCCCCTTGAAGTAGTTGCTGTAATGACGACGTGTCTCAAGGATTCCCAAGCGCTCTCCCTTCCACTCTACTGCCCAGAGTAGGTGTTGTAGGGCTGCTTCAGCTCTTTCGGATAATGTAAGAGGGGGTAATAGCTCCCTTGTAGCCATGTAGTGCTTGATCTCTTGGAAAATCCAAGGATAGCCTATAGCGGCACGACCTATCATGATACCATCTACTCCATATCGTTCCTTGTACTCTAGGGCTTTCTCGGGAGAATCTATATCTCCATTACCAAAAATAGGAATATGGATACGAGGGTTGTTCTTAACCTTGGCTATATACGACCAGTCGGAATGACCTTTGTACATCTGTACACGAGTACGGGCATGAATAGAGAGGGCTTGTATACCCACATCCTGTAGGCGCTCGGCTACCTCTTCTATGTTAATTGTCTCACTATCCCAACCCAATCGCGTTTTGACTGTTACAGGAAGGTGAGTGCTCTTCACTACCGCTTGCGTAAGGCGTACCATCAGGTCTATGTCCTTGAGCACTGCAGCTCCAGCCCCCTTGGCTACTACTTTCTTGACTGGACAGCCAAAATTAATATCCACTACATCGGGGGAAACAGTCTCCACTATACGAGCCGAAAGTGCCATAGCTTCCTCATCACCACCAAATATTTGTATACCTACTGGGCGCTCATCATCGAAGATATCGAGTTTTTTACGGCTTTTTATTGCATCGCGAATTAGCCCCTCGGAAGAGATAAACTCACTATAAAGCATATCCGCTCCATACTTTTTACACAATCGGCGAAAAGGAGGATCACTTACATCTTCCATAGGAGCCAAAAGTAAGGGAAATTCCCCTAAGGTAACATTACCTATCTTTACCATATATCATTATAATTCTATATCGAACATTTTAGCCAAGTAGCGAGCTACCCCGTCTTCCTTGTGGTGATGGGTAGTATCATTGGCTACAGCTTTTACCTCGTCACGGGCATTGGCTACAGCTACCCCCAGACCAACGGCCTGAAGCATTTCTTGGTCATTATAATTATCCCCAAAAGCAATAGCATCTCCTAGGCTTATTCCCTTTTGGTGAGCTAAAAAAGCCTCTATACCTGTGAGCTTGGAAACACCCTGTAGAGTGATTTCTATATAGGTATTCTTTGCTCTATAGAGCTGGAGTTGTCCTGTCATTTCCCTTTGCAGCACTTGCCACATTGCCTCTACCAACTCCTCTTCGCCCATGAGCATAAGCTTGTGAGCACCTCTGTTCTGGAAACCCCATAAGGAAAGCACCTCTTGGTTGGTTTTTACCATAGGGGTGGTGCAGGTATTTCGCTCTTCACGCTGTGCCCACTGGTCTGCTTTGGGAACATACCACTCATCGAAATGATAGAAACTGATATGTAAATTTCCTCCTGTATATTGTTGGTTGAGTGCCACAATCTGCTGACAAAGAGAAAAAGGTATTTCTGTAGAGCGAAGTACTTTCCTATCTTTATCTATAACTAAGGCACCATTGTAGGCAATCAAGGGCATCCCCAATATACCTGCTTTCTCTTGTAAATAATGCATCTGTATAGGCATACGTGAGGATATCAGCACTATAGGAAACTGATACTTTAGGTGAGAGAGTACCTTAATGGTCTTCTCTGAGAGAGTTCGCTCAGCATCCAGCAGGGTGCCATCTATATCCGAAAAGAGAATTTTATAAGCCATAACCTGATTGATTCGTATGCTATTAATATTTCTCCAACATATCCACCTCTGCGGCTTCGAGTAGGAAGTTGTGCATTTTATAGTTTTCTATAAAAGGAGGCAGGTTTTGGCTTCCAGGACCATACATAGCCAGTTCAGTATAATCAGAGGAGTGATCCATACTGATCCAGCCTACTGAAGTATGTTTCTTCTGTATCTCAGCTAAAAGACGATAAGGGAGTTTCTTGTAGTTGTAGAGTCCATCTTCTTGCTTACCTTCGGTATAGAAAGAGAGGATTTCCTTGGCTTCTTCCTGAGAAAAAGGAATATTTCCAAAATTATGTGTAAGCAAGTCTCTCACTTGTGATACTGAGTCTGTCAGGTTAATACTCTGCAAAGTAAAGTCATTGGTATGGAGAAAATGAGCCAAATTGTCAAAGTTCTTATTACATTCTTTTCCGTAGATAAGCCCAGGGTTTGCATTGCCATGATCGGAGGTAATAACAACCAAAGTGTTGCCATCTTTTTTGGCAAAGTCTATTGCTACACGTACAGCATCATCAAAAGCTAATTGGTCAAAGAGCAAAGCACCTATATCATTGCCATGAGCAGCCCAGTCTACCTTTCCACCTTCTACTTGTAGTACAAAACCTTGTTTGTGGTCTGCCATCATATCAATGGCCTTTTGAGTCATCTGTGCTAAGGTAGGTATGGTTGCATTCTTCGTTGTGTTATTTTCATCAAGGGTATAGGGCAATGCGTCTTTGTCAAACACTCCAAGTAGGGGAACATTCTTAGGGGCGGCATTCATTTGGCTTACATTTTTCACTACAGTAAAGCCTTTTTCCAGATATTTGACATACATATCCTGTTTGTCCTTGCGCTTTCCTGCATTGAAATAGTTATCTCCTCCCCCCATCATGACATCAAAGCGAAGGTCAAGGTAGTTTTCTGCTATTTTAGGCTGTGCTTTTCGCTCTTTGCTATTGGTACAGAAGCCTGCGGGAGTGGCATGGGTGATAGGTACCGTAGTTACACAGCCTACTTTTTTGCCTGCTTTTTTGAATTTCTGTAAGATAGGGGTATATTGTTCTCCATTAACCCCTACATTGATCATACCATTGATGATACGGTGTCCAGATCCCCATGAGGAGCTGGCTGCTGAAGAGTCCGTAACTACAGAACTGGCAGACTGCATATCCATAGAGGCTTTCACTGCCAATTTCTGTTCATAAAGGCTAAACCAAGCACTACTACGCCCTAAAATACGCTTAGAATATAGATCGGCCATTACTAAGGTACCAATACTCATTCCATCACTAACCAAGTAAATGATGTTTTTGGCTCTTTTACGACCAAAAGACTCAGAAGCTTGAGCTTGTGCCACAGAGGGAACCAATAGGGAGCCCAAGCCTGCTAAAAGAGAATTCTTCAAAAAATTTCTTCTTTCCATTGTAATATTTTTAAGTTTTGAATTTGTTAGGTTTTCGGTTTTTAGAGATTAGTTTCTTGTCCAACCCCTGACAGCTTAATTGTGAAAGAGGCTCCTTTTCCTACTTCAGAGCTAAGAGTTATCTTCCCAGCATGAGCACTAACGATATGCTTAACCATCGCTAGACCAAGGCCAGATCCTGCTGTATTCTTAGTGGTAAACTTAGGTTCGAAAATACGTTCCTGAAGTTCTATAGGCACCCCTGAACCATTGTCCTTCACTACAATATAAGCATAATTTCCTTCGATGAAGGAAGTTACTTCTATCAAAGGAGTAGGGGTGCTATCGGTAGCATAAAGTGCATTCTTGAGTAAATTAGTAAGCATGCGATTCATCTGGTTTCTGTCCACACAGAGTTCAATAGTCTCTTGCGAGCTCTCAAAATGGATATAAGGTAGGTCAAAGACCGCTATAGTGCGACGAATAATTGCATTGATGTCGGATAGCTCCTTCTTCTGAGCTGGCATCGAAACAAAAGAGGAAAACGCATCGGATATATCCGAAAGGGTGTCAATGTGCTGTAGGAGCATCTGGGTAAAATTGGCCACTTTTTCCCTACATTGAGGATCCTCAGGGGTGAATCTGCGCTCAAAGTTCTGCACACTCAGTCGCATTGGGGTAAGTGGGTTCTTTATTTCATGAGCGATTTGTTTGGCCATATCCTTCCACATCTTCTCCCGCTCTATTTTAGCCAAGGCTTTCTTGCTCTTCTCTATCTCATCCACCATTTCATTATAGGAAAAGATCAATTCTCCTATCTCAGTAGTGGTATTCTTCACATTTATTTTTTCATTCTTCCCTAAGAAATGAGTGGTTCTTAGCCTATGTTGTATCTCCTTGAGTGATCGGGTGATATAACGAGAAATGACCAAGGCAACTACTATTGTGAGTAATAATATGGCTCCATAGGCACTTCCTAAGTTATACAATGAGTCCTGAAGAAACCCTTCGTTGAAGGTATCATTCTCAAAATGAGGGATATGTACAATAAGCAAAGGCTTATATTGTAGATCATTGACATACGAATAAGAATATTGATAGCTTCCCCCCTCCTCTGGAGCCTGGAAGACCAAGCGCTTATCCACAGATGAGGATAAGGCAGTGAGGATACTATCAGGAATACAATGTAGTTCCTTGTTTTCTCTTAGTCCTGCTTGAGAGCTGATCAGGAATGTACCATTGATAGTATATAGATTGAAATTGATATTCTCTATATCGGCAATACGATATATTTCTTCTCTGAAAATTACTGGGATATACTTATCTTCCACAGGAAAAGTAGTCTGAGAAAATACATATCGCAGTTGCATAGCCAATTGTTGTTCCTTACGTAATAAGCGCTCATTGTGATATATGCGCGACTGATTGCGATATTGGTAGATAGTTACTATCGCTATGGTGATAAAGGATAGTATTGTAATACCAATAAGGCTCACAAAAATACGAAATCTTAAGGAATGAAAAGCGCTCAATTTTAATGATTAATATTATTAAGGAATCCTAACTACTGCTCATTGTTCACTGACAACTGCTTACCGCATTACTATTCTCAGACAACTGTTCACTGAAATAAAGCGCAAATGTACAAAAAAATAGTGATAATCAATCAATTTTATTCCAATCTTTTCTAAAATGTTAATTAATTATTAATCATTCTTTCTTTAGTCTTTATTTCGTATTTTTGCAAGCGATTAACACATCACGAATGATTACTGTAAAAAGAGTAGATAATACCAAGGGAATGCTTGACTTTGTGAAGTTCCCTTTTTTCTTATATAAAGATAGTAAAACTTGGGTACCTCCTTTGATTTCAGAGGAGTTGGCTACCTTTGACCCTAAAAAAAATCCTGCTTTTGAGAATTGTGAAGCCACTTTTTTCTTGGCTTATAACGAAAAAGGAACTATAGTAGGGCGTATTGCTGTCATTATTAATCATTATGAAATCAATCGTGGAGTACGCAAAGTACGTTTTGGATGGTTGGACATGATTGATGATCTGAAGGTTACTGATGCCTTGCTAAAAAAAGCTTTGGACAAAGCACACGAACTGGGACTTTTGTATGTAGAAGGTCCTATGGGCTTTTCTAATATGGATAAGGTAGGGATACAAACTTTCGGTTTTGAGCATATCGGAGGTATGGCTACTTGGACTAACTATCCCTACTATGCACAACATTTAGAAAAACTTGGTTGGGTCAAGGAAAAAGGTTATATAGAATCCTTTTTCTATCTTAAAGATGTTGATTTCGAACCTTATAAAAAGGCAGGTGATGTAGTAGAGCGCCGTTATGGCCTTAGCTATGCTCCTATCAAGACCAATAAGGACATTCTCCCTTATGTAGATGAAATGTTCGATCTTTTCAATACTTCTTATGCGAATCTTTCCTCCTTTATCCCTGTATCAGATAAGCAAAAGGAATACTTTAAGAAAAAATATATCCCTTTTGTCTTGCCTGAATTTATTAAATTCATTTTAGACAAAGAGGGAAAGATTATTTGCTTTGCTATCATGATTCCATCTTTCTCAGAGGCGCTACAGAAGGCCAAAGGAAAACTGTTTCCCTTTGGGTTCTATCACCTATGGAAAGCTCGAAGAAACCCCAAAGTATTAGAGTTCTACCTTATTGGAATCAGTCCTGAATATCAGTCTAAAGGTATTCCTGCTATGCTCTTTAGGGATTGCTATCTGCTCTTCAAAGAGAAAGGAGTTGAGCAGTGTATCATCACTCCCGAGTTGGAGGATAATATCCTAGTACAGAAGCTATGGAAAAACTTCAACCCAACCACTTTCTCCCGTAGAGCTACTTACAAAAAAACTATTGAGTAGGAGAGGTCCCCTCAGCCCAATTGAGCAATAAACGCTTTACCTTAGCCGTATCAGGAATACTCTCTATAGTATAGGTGTCGTCCAGAGCGGGCAAGAGTTCTTTTTGATCAAATGCAAAATAGAGATTGCTCCCTTTTGGCATGACAATAACTGTGGAGAGTAGTTGCTCAAAATCAAATTCTTTGTACACTTTCTTTATATCCCCAAAAGTACTATTGAGAGATATCCCTTCCTTGGTAGTATAGCGATCGTCCAAGACTTGTACTCCCTGTATATACTGAGGGCTTCCATCCAAAGGAATATTGGGTGTTAGCTCCAAAAGTTGCTTTTTCTCCTTACCCCGCTCATAGATAAGGAAACGTTCCTCACTGATATAGCGAAACTCTCCTTCTAAAGAGGTTTTCACCAAGGAATCTTTCTGATAGAGGGAATCCAACTGGGTTATTTTTGTTCCACGGGTAAGTAGCCCTACACTACTATCTGTGATAAGGAATTTTTTATCAACTTGAGAGCATCCTACCAATAAAGAAGTTATACCTGCCAAGAAAAAAGCAGGGGGGAATATATGTTTTTTCAGTTTCATTACATTTCTATTTTTTCATTAGCTTGCTAAGAACTCCAAATACCCCACGTACAAAGGTAGCACTGGTGAGCATCTTTATAATAGGATTTTGTGCGGTACTCTTTTTGGGAGCAGAAGAGGTCTTGGGAGCAGTGCTTTTGGTTTCTGTTTTCTTAGAAGCATCTTCCTTAGGAGCTTCATTTGCAATCTTAGCATTGAGTATCTCATAGGCACTTTCTCGGTCTATGACTTCGTTGTATTTTGCCTTGAGGACGGATTTGTCTAAAAGAGCTTTGATCTCGGTATCTGTAAGAATATCCATACGGCTCATAGGGGCACGCATCATAGTAGCTACCAAAGGGGTAGGGCGTCCCTTACTGTCCAGAGCGGTAACAAAAGCCTCACCTGTACCTAGGGAAGTGAGGTATTCTGGAACATTGTAAAAGCTTGTCTCAGGGTAGTTCTGTGCGGTGAGTTTGATGGCTTGACGGTCTTTGGCTGTAAAGGCACGCAAAGCATGTTGTATCTTGAGTCCCAACTGGGAGAGTACAGCATCAGGAACATCGGTAGGAGTCTGAGTACAGAAGATCAGTCCCACTCCCTTGGAGCGTATGAGCTTGACAATATTCTCCAATTGATTGAGCAAGGCTTTGGAGGCTTGGTTGAATATCAAGTGAGCTTCATCTATGAAAATGACCAACTTAGGTTTCTCCTGGTCTCCTATCTCAGGAAAGGTATTGTATATCTCAGCCAAGAGACAGAGCATGAAGGTAGAGAACATCTTAGGACGATCCTGTATGTCGGTAAGGCGGATGATATTGACCACTCCCCTACCCTTTTCATCAGTGTGAAGGAGGTCTTCGGTTTCAAAACTTCTTTCTCCAAAGAAGAGTTCAGCTCCTTGGTTCTCCAGCTCTACAATCTTGCGCAAAATAGCACTGGTGGAAGAAGCGGCTACACGTCCGTACTCTGATTCGAACTCACTTTTGCCCTCTTCGGTAGCGTATTGTAGTACTTTCTTGAGGTCTTTGAGGTCTAAAAGAGGATATTGGTGGTCATCACAATACTTGAATACTACAGCCAGTACCCCTTCTTGTACATCGGAGAGGTCTAAGATACGAGAGAGCAATACGGATCCAAACTCAGAGACAGTGGCACGCATACGCACTCCATCTTGTTTGGATATGGTCAGAAGCTCCACGGGGAATGCCTCTGGTGTATAAGGTAGGTTCATCTGAGTGTGACGCTCTTTGATAAAAGATTTTTCTTCTCCTATGGCTGCAATTCCACTGAGGTCACCCTTGAGATCCATCAGAAGGGTAGGTACTCCCTCCTTGGAGAGATTCTCGGTGAGGGCTTGTAAGGTCTTGGTTTTCCCTGTTCCCGTTGCTCCTGCAATAAGCCCATGACGGTTAAGATTTTTCAAGGGAATATTGACAAACAAATTAGCAATGGCCTTGCCTTCATACATAGCACCACCTAAGGTGATATATTTTCCAGAAACGGTATATCCCGCCTCTATCACTTCTTTGAATTTCTCTATACTCATATTTCTCTATTTTTCTTGAAAAAGACACTATAAAAATTTATTGGGTGCAAATATACTTCTTTTTAAGCAAAAAACAGGGGATTAACGAAAATTTATTAACTGAAAGAGCCTCCTCCAAAGAAAAGTGAAAAAAGAGGAATTATCCTCTTTGTCAATCTTGATTTTTCTAGATAAAAAATTCGTATCTTTGCGCGGAATTAGTATACCCAACAAAGTATGTTAGAAGATAAAAACACCCATAGAACAGACCTCTCTCAGTTGGGAGAGTTTGGCTTGATAGACCTGCTTACTCGTGATTTTCCGCTTCATAATCCCTCTTCGCTCAAGGGAATAGGTGATGATGCAGCAGTGATAGACTTCGGGGAGGAAAAGGCAGTTGTTTCCACCGATTTGCTTATCGAAGGCGTACACTTCAACTTAGCTTATATGCCTCTAAAGCACTTGGGGTACAAGGCTATCATGGTCAATCTCTCAGACATCTGTGCGATGAATGCCCTTCCTACGCAGGTGACTGTCTCCTTGGCTGTTTCCAACCGTTTTCCGGTAGAGGCTTTACAGGAGCTATACGAAGGCATACGCCTAGCCTGTGATATCTATAAGGTAGACCTTGTCGGGGGCGATACAACCTCTTCCACTCGTGGGCTTATCCTCTCAGTTACAGCTCTAGGCAAGGCTCCCTTAGAGAAAATTGTCTACCGAAATGGCGCCAAAGAGAATGATCTTATTGTCGTTACGGGCGACTTAGGAGCAGCTTATATGGGGCTTCAGATACTTGAAAGAGAAAATGAGGTTTTCAAAGTAAATCCAAACCTTCAGCCCGACTTAGAGCCTTATCAATACCTTATCGAGCGACAGCTCAAGCCTGAAGCACGTAAGGATATTATCTCCCTACTTGAAGCCTTAGAGGTACGTCCTACCTCCATGATGGATATCAGCGATGGCTTATCCTCCGAATTATTACATATATGTAAGCAATCCCATGTAGGATGCCGCCTAATGGAGGACAAAATCCCCTTGGATCCTACCCTAATCAATGTATGTGAGGAATTTGCCCTAAGTAGTACCATGGTAGCCCTCAGCGGAGGTGAGGACTATGAACTGTTGATGACTATTGCTCCGGCTGATTACGATAAGATTAAAGGAAATCCAAACCTCACAGTCATTGGATATATCACCGATGAGAGCTTAGGGTGTAACCTTATCACCCGTGCCAATGAGGCGATCCCCCTAAAAGCACGTGGCTGGAATGCTTTTTAACAAAAATATAGCGCTATTTCTGGGAGAATTTATTTTTTTTCCGTACATTTGCCACCGAAATTTTTATCAAACTAAGCTTATGAGAATTCTTTGTAGCCTACTATTCTCACTCACCTTGGTAAGCCCTCTTATGGCACAAGATAGTGATACGCTAACGACCCGTTACAAGGTACTTTCCAAAGGAAATATCTTTATTACGGGGAATAATATTTTGAGCCGTCAGGAAGGGAAAAACAATTCTAATACTCCCTTTAACGATCTGGTGGGAGGTGACAAGCTCAACGATAGCCAGAATATGCAATATATTGATATTGACAAAGATAAAAAAACATTTTCCTCCAGTAGTGCAGGGGTATCCCTACCTAAGAACAGCAGAATCCTCTTTGCGGGGCTCTACTGGGCAGCTACCTATCCTTTTGAATTGGGAGAGAGCAGCGGAGGCAAGATCGTAGTGAAGGATGACAAACGTGAATCAGTAGAGGAAGTACTTCTAAAGCTCCCTAAGGAAAAGTATGTTCCTATAAAAGGAGAATTTGTCTTTGATGGTAGTACTGATTCCCGCTATATGGGCAAGAATGCTCCCTATGTAATGTTTGCCGATGTGACCAAACTCCTACAAGATGCTAAGCGCAAAGATGGAGAATATACTGTAGCTAATGTAAGAGCTGCAGGAGGTGCTATAGAAGGAGGTTCTTGTGGAGGATGGACTTTGGTGATTGCTTATGAAAACCCTCAGGAACCCTTGCGAAAAATAGATATCAAAGATGGTTTTCTTTCAGTAAAAGGAAGTAAAAATATTAGCTTTACTAACTATAAAATCCCTTCTGTAAAAGAGGCCTTCCCTCGATTAGTAGGTGGCGTACTCGATGCGGATTTTAATCAAGGAGAAAACAAGTTGGGTATCTTCTCTGAAAAAGTAGGCTTCTATGCAGAAACCAAAACCCGAAGTGTAAAGAACTTCTTCAATAGCTCTATCACTTATTTGGAAGACTATGTCAAGGAAAGAAAGCCTAATAGTAAGAATACCTTAGGCTTTGACATCTTCTCTATTGTGGTACCTAACTATGATTTTGAAGTCTTTCCTGTAGGTAATGAGTACTTAAGGGTCAACTTCTCCTCTACTACAGATACTTATTATGCTTTTCTTTTAGGATTGGCGATAAATACCGAAGAAAATACCACCCTTCGCGATGCCGAAGTAGATAAGCTTTTAGGAAAAAAAACAGCAATAAAACCACAAACAGCTGTCACAGGACAAGCTACAACCACTCCTCAGGGACAAGTGGCTGCTACCCAAGGAAAAACAACTACTACACCTGTTCAAAGTGGACAAAATGTGACCACTCCTCAAGGGCAAGTGGCTGCTGCCCAAGGAAAAACAACTACTATACCTATTCAAGGTGGGCAGAATACGACCACTTCACAAGGACAAGTGGCTGCTACACAACCTACTGCTGGAGTACCCGACAATGTGCGTAAGATCAATGCAGAGAATGTCAAAAAAGGATTCTACCTAATTCTAGGAGTATACTCAAACAAGCAAAATGCAGATAAGTATATATTCGGATTACGCCAGAAAGGTATGCGTGCAGAAGGCTCCTTCCTATATCCGGCTAAGAACCTCCACTATGCCTATGCGGCCTATGTAACAGACTATGAAACGGCACTAAAGAAACAGCGTGAAATCAATAGTGCGAAGAGCCAAAACCCTGAATTGCAGAAGGTGAAAGATGTATGGATTCTTATTGTGGAATAACGTACTGTTACTTAATTACTTACAAATAAATAATTTTTCGCAAAAAAAATTAGTGATAATGACTACTATGTGATAAATATTTATTATTTTTGTAGTCGCAAGAATTGGATATAAAATGATAAATCTTTTTCGTAAAAAAGAAGACAAATTTTCCTATATAGAAAAGGGCGAAGGCACTCCTATCATCCTCTTACATGGGCTAATGGGAGCATTGAGCAACTTTGAGAGTACCATTGATTTTTTCTCAAAAAAATACAAAGTGGTGGCTCCCGAGCTCCCTATCTATGATCTTCCTTTGCTCTCCAGTACTGTAAAGAGTCTGACCAATTGGTTGGCGCGCTTTATCACCTACAAAGGATTTGACCAAGTAATTCTCTTGGGAAATTCCTTAGGAGGACACATAGGTCTGCTCTATACCAAGCTTCATCCGAAAAAGGTGAAAGCACTCATCCTTACTGGAAGTTCTGGGTTGTACGAAAGTGCTATGGGGGATAGCTACCCCAAGCGTGGTAGTTATGAGTTCATCGAAAAGAAATGCCAAGATGTATTCTATGACCCTAAGACTGCAACCAAGGAATTGGTCGATGAAGTCTTTGCAATAGTCAATGACCGTACTAAAGTTATCAAGACCCTTGCTATTGCCAAGAGTGCTATCCGCCATAATATGGCCAAGGACTTACCTAAGATGACCCTGCCAGTTTGTCTTATCTGGGGAAAGAACGACCCTGTAACTCCTCCGAGAGTAGCTGAGGAATTCAATGAGTTGTTCCCTAATGCTACTCTGTACTGGATAGATAAGTGTGGGCATGCCCCCATGATGGAACATCCTGAAGAGTTCAACAAAATACTAAATAACTGGCTCACAGACAAAGACTTGTAGCATGGAAATCAAACAAGCCACATTTGTAGTAAGTAATACTCAGGTAGCTAAGTGCCCTACGCACAAGCTACCTGAATACGCTTTTATTGGTCGCTCTAATGTAGGAAAATCTTCCCTAATCAATATGTTGACCAATCACAAAGGATTGGCCAAAACCTCCTCAAAACCAGGGAAAACACAGCTGATCAACCATTTCCTTATCAACAAAGAATGGTACTTGGTAGACCTACCTGGCTATGGCTATGCGAAAGTATCCAAGCAATCCAAAAAAACCTTCCAACAGTTTATCATCGACTATTTCAAAAAGCGTCGAGAGCTTGTCTGTGCCTTTGTCTTGGTGGATATACGTCACGAGCCTCAGAAAATAGATTTAGAGTTCATGCAGTGGTTGGGTGAGAATGCCATTCCTTTTGCTATTGTCTTTACCAAAGCCGATAAGCTTACTGAAAAACAAATTCAAGAGCATGTAGCCTCTTATAGTGAAATCCTCCTACAGCAATGGGAGGAAATGCCCCCTTATTTTATCACTTCTTCAGAAAATAGACTGGGAAAGGAAGACCTCCTCTCCTATATAGAAACTATTAACCAATCCCTGAAAGCCTAATTCTGTTATGTCCTTTCCTATTCCTGTTATAGAAACACAAAGTAAAGATGCTATTCGCCTTTTTCAAGAGGAAAAACTCCGAGAACTCTTGCAATATCTGAAAGAAAAATCCCCTTATTACCAGCGTCTATTTCGAGAAAACAACATAGATATCACACAAATACAGCATCTGGAAGACCTTCAGAGATTGCCAACAACCTCCAAGGATGACCTTCAGCGCTACAATGATGACTTTCTCTGCGTACCTAAGGAAGCGATAGTAGACTATGCCTCTACCTCAGGGACCTTGGGCAAGCCTGTTACCTTTGGGCTTACTGATAGGGACTTAGATCGCTTGGCTTACAACGAGGCAATTTCCCTCTCCTGTGCAGGTATTTCTCAGGGAGATGTAGTACAACTGATGACCACTATAGATCGTCGCTTTATGGCAGGATTGGCCTATTTCTTAGGAATACGCCACTTAGGAGCAAGTATTGTACGTATAGGAGCAGGTATCCCAGAACTACAATGGGACTCTATCCTATCCTATCACCCAACCTACCTCATTGCAGTACCTTCCTTCTTGCTCAAGCTCATAGAATATGCCGAGAAGAATGGCATAGACTACCGCCATTCATCAGTGAAAGGTGTGGTGTGTATAGGAGAGACTCTTCGTCAGCAAGATTTCTCACCTAACTTACTGACTGATAAGATTATGGAAAAATGGCCTGAACTTAGGCTATACTCCACCTATGCCTCTACAGAGATGAGTACCACCTTTACTGAGTGTGATGCTCTGCAGGGGGGGCATCATCATCCGGAGCTCATCATCACTGAGGTATTGGATGATGAGGGGAATCCCCTCCCCTATGGACAATTGGGAGAGCTGACCATTACCACCCTTGGAGTAGAGGGAATGCCTCTGTTGCGCTTCCGTACTGGAGATATGGTGACCCTACATGATACTCCTTGTTCTTGTGGAAGAAATACCCTCAGGGTAAGCCCTGTGGTGGGGAGAAAACAGCAGATGATCAAGTACAAGGGAACTACCCTATATCCACCAGCACTGATGGACTTACTCACCGAATTTGCCCAGGTAGAGAACTATATTATAGAAATTAGTAGCAATGAGATCCTCACTGATGAGATTCTGATCAAGATAGGCACCTGTGAACCCTCTGAAGCACTAAAAGAAGAAATAGCCAATCACTTTCGCGCTAAAATGCGAGTAGTCCCCAAGATAGAGTTTTACCCTGTGGATACTATAGAAGAACAACTCTACCCCAAGGGCAGTCGTAAACCCGTAAAATTCATTGACCGGAGAGGGGAATAATGAACAGAGGGCAGTAAGCAGAGATCAGAGGGCAGTCGTCAGTTGTCAGTCGTTAGTGATCTCTACGCTGGTTTTCTCTGTCTCTTGTTGTCTATTCTTTATCCCTTAATCTCCGTTCTCTAATTAAAAATTAATGTTAAAAATCAGAGATTTTATTTTTAAAAATGTAACTTTGTGTCCTTATTCCAAAACGTATCATTTATGAATTCCCACAATCCAAAAATTATCAGTGAAGGGCTTACCTATGATGATGTATTGCTCGTTCCTCACTACTCAGAAGTGCTTCCCCGCGAAGTCTCTATTCAATCTTTTTTTAGTAGAAATATTCCGCTGAATGTACCTATTGTCTCAGCAGCAATGGATACTGTTACCGAATCGGCTATGGCAATAGCTATCGCACGAGAAGGAGGAATAGGGGTACTACACAAGAATATGACTATAGAGGAACAAGCGCTACAAGTGAGAAAGGTAAAACGTGCTGAAAGTGGTATGATCATAGACCCAGTGACCCTCTCTCTTACCTCTACAGTAGGTGATGCCAAGCACTGTATGAAAGAACACAGTATAGGAGGAATCCCCATTGTAGATGAACAAGGAATTCTCAAAGGGATTGTCACCAACCGCGATTTGCGTTTTGAGCGTGACAACACTCGCCCTATCACCCAAGTGATGACCCATGAGAACTTAGTCACAGCCCCTGAGGGAGTCTCTATGAAAGATGCTGAGAAGATACTGGAAAAAAATAAGATAGAAAAACTTCCTGTGGTAAACAAAGACCACAAACTTGTAGGGCTAATTACCTTCCGCGATATAGCCAACCTACAAAGCAAATCCATTTCCAACAAAGACAACATCGGTCGCCTACGTGTAGCCGCCGCCCTTGGAGTAACGGTTGACGCCGTAGAACGAGCAGAAGCCTTAGTACACGCCGGAGTGGATGCCGTGGTGATAGATACCGCGCATGGACATACCCGAGGGGTAGTTTCCGTACTGAAGAAAGTCAAAGAACACTTCCCTCAGCTTGATGTGGTAGTAGGAAATATAGCCACAGCGGAAGCCGCTTTATATTTGGCAAAAGCAGGAGCCGACGCTGTGAAAGTGGGAATAGGTCCAGGCTCTATCTGTACCACCCGAGTAGTGGCAGGAGTAGGTTATCCTCAGCTTTCTGCCGTGATGCAAGTAGCAGCGGCACTTAAGCAACAAAATATTTCCATCCCAGTGATTGCAGATGGAGGTATCCGATACACAGGAGATATTGTAAAAGCTATAGCGGCAGGAGCTGATTGCGTGATGCTCGGTTCCCTACTGGCAGGTATCAAGGAATCCCCAGGGGAAACGATCATCTTCGAAGGAAGAAAATTCAAGTCCTACCGTGGTATGGGCTCTGTGGAAGCCATGCAACATGGTAGCAAGGATCGCTATTTCCAAGATGTAGAAGACGATATCAAGAAGCTTGTCCCAGAGGGCATCGTAGGGCGTGTACCCTATAAGGGAGAGCTACAGGAAAGTATGCACCAGTTTATCGGAGGCTTACGCGCTGGTATGGGCTATTGTGGTGCTAAGGACATCGCCACACTCAAGGAAACGGGTAAGTTTGTCCGTATCACCGCCAGTGGTATTGCAGAGAGCCATCCACACAATGTGACTATCACTAAAGAAGCTCCGAATTATTCAAGATAATGAGCAATGATCAATAATAAAGAAAGCGAAATTTTTCTCAAAATTTCGCTTTTTTTGTTGCTATAAAAATAATTAGATTTTGGCAATTTATTTGTTTTATTGCCGAAATCTAACTGATTTAATAACTTCTCTTTTCACTATAAAAAGCACCTCTACAAAGACTATAAAATTCATTAGTACTTTATAGAGGTGATATTTTCTATTATTTCATTCTTCCTATCCCCAATTGCTAAGCCAAAACTCATCAAATAAGGCGTTACCTGTAAAATCCCAAGTTTGATCGCCCTGCACTAAGTCAAGAACTTCATTCATAGTATAAGCTCTATAACCAGCGGCAGCACATTGTTCTTTTTCCCAATCACTTAGAGTATCCTTACAAGAGAAATATACATATTCTAAGAAAGTGTCTTCTCCCTCATAATCCTGTTGGAAAAGTTGCTTATAGTTTTCCAATTGATTGTCGTGTATAGAAGTATATACCTTATTTTCCAAAAGAAGTGCATACTTTTCCTCCTTTTGAGTTTCTTTGTTGAGCAAGTAAAATTCCGCACAGAGGTCTACTCGCTTCCATTGGAGCCACGTTTTCACTTGTTGGACTTCATACTGATTAAGTTTCTCTACATCTCCGAAAAGTAATAGGGAGGTTATACGTTTGCAATAAACCTCTAACTTAGGATTTTGGTAATCCCTTTCCTTATGGGTAATACAACGAAGTGTCCAAGAGAGAAAGAAATCCACTAAACTTTCCTTTTTAGAGGTTCCATTCTCATCGTGCATAAAGAATGATTTTTTGATATCCATTTTTATTAGTGTTTAAATAGGTTAATTTTCTTCTATATTCTCTATATGATTATTGTTAAGTTTAAATGTATAATTTTCAGGAAAATATCCAGATAATCCTAAATCCGATGTATTAAAGCCTATTTCTGAGATAAGAGAATATCCTTTTTTATTCAAATTTACTATCTCTATGTCCTCTAGTTCTCCTTTAGCATCGTTATAAGAACCTATTTTAATAGTTATTGGAAAAAAATATCCATCTTTAAGTATCCATTCTTCTATATTTCTTGAAAATTGAGGATTACCATATGCATGAATACTTTCACTATGTTCTTCGCATATTTCTTTTAATTTAATAGCTTTTTCTCTTTCTATTTTAGCTTCAGTTACTATTGAAATTTTTGGATTATTAAAATTATAATCTCCTGTATAGTTTTTATATACTAATTTTTTATAAAGTTCCTCTTCTGTTTTATAACTATAAAATCCAATCTTTTTTTCTATAATCATAGGATATATTTCATTATCCGCATCATACATTCCTAATTTAATATCAAATTTTAATTCATTATCAAATATATAATCAATTTCATAAAAACTAATCTTTTGTAATTGATTTCTACTTTCTTCTGATAGTCTTTTATTAAATTCATTTGTAGTCTCAAATTCTCCTCTCTGAGCCCATTTTATAAAACTATCTTTGATTCTTACTTTTGTTCTAACAATATCAGATGTTTTTTCTATATCTTCCTCTCTCTTTTTCTTTTCCATAATTTCCCTCTGCTGTTTTTCTTTTTTTTGCTGAGCTATTCTTTTTTCGATTTCCTCTTTTTCTTTCTTTAGTTCAGCTGGCGTTTTAAGTTTTTCAGCAGCATTCATCTCTTTTAATATCTTAATTAAAATAAGACCAGCATCTACATTTCCATGAGTTTTACCATAGTTTTGTATCTTTTCGTATAGTAAAGCCTCTACAGCAGCATTTCCTAATTCTTTATCTTTTCTTAATTGGTTGATTCGAGAGAGAGAAACTCCATATTTTTGTAAATATTTATTTTGAATTTCTTCTATCTTTTTTTGATAAGCCGTTTTCTGTTGTGCAAAAATAGGAAAAGAACACAATAGAAATAATAAAAATATTTTCTCATCGTTTTTGATATTTTAATTTTGGTTATACTTTAGTAATATTCTATGGTTCTTAGAGTGATAGATATAGGATCTGTATCTTGAAATCTAATACTTTTTATCCAATTCCCTTTATCATCCGATTCATATCGTATGTATTCTGAATCTATCCATTTCATTTCTCTTTTTGTAGTAGTATATCGTTCTCCAATAAGATTTCCTTTGCTATCGTATTCATAATAAGATATATTTTCTCCTACTTTTACATCAGGGATAGGATCTCCACTATATTCATCACTTATAATAGGCCCTCTAAGTTCTATTAACTGATTCCTATCATTATATTTAAGATATACATTAGCTATATTTTTATATCCATCATATCCTATAACTATAATATTACCTCTTGCATCGTATTCATAATTTTCTTCCGAGAAAATAGCATCTTCTCCACCTATATTTTTTTCTATTCGAATTAGTTGTCCGTTAGAATTGTATTTATAAATAATTTCATCTCTTATTTTTCCATTGGGTAAAATTATTTTTTTCTTAGTTTTGTATCCTTTATTATCATATTCATAAATAAAAGATTTTCTTTTTACAGCTGATTTATTATCTGTATAATATTGTTCATACTCTTCTTTTATAAGCTTTTTTCCATCATATATATAGATAGTTTTAGTGTTAAACTCTCTTCCAGGGAGTGGTTCAGAGGTAGTTATTTCTATCATATTTCCATTTTTGTCAAATAGAATTTTTCCTTTATAACTAAATTTTCTAGTAGCACAGAATTTTCCTTCATTAGCTACAATTTCTCCTGATTTATCTATGGCTTCATAGGTAGCATATTCAAGGGACTTTACATTCCCTTTTAGTTCATATTCTCGCAAATCTTCTGTTTGTTTTCCATTTCCTTGTTGAAAGGATTGTCCACAAGCTATTTGTAATAATAAGCTTGTAAGTAATATTATTTTTTTCATTTTTTTAATATTTTAAGTAAAGTGGAGTATATTAATTGATACTCCACTATATAAAGTAATTTTCAATATCTTTATCAGATTAATCTAAGTATTCACCATATTTATTATTCGCTTTCTCACTCGGAACAAATAGAATAATAAAATTATTAAAAGGAAGAAGAATGAACCATCCAGAATTTCCTATATCGTGATTCCTTTTTGCTCCTTGTGCGAGAGCAAAATATATAGCAGGAATTAAGCTTAATAAAAGTACTAAGAAAGCGGTTCCTACATCTTCAAAAGATTGAAAGAGATAATCAATTAGATAGTTTCTAATCAATAAAAGATAGGCAATATAGATTAAAACACTAATAAAATATTCTAACATACCTATACGTCCTTTAAATGAAAAAGGTGATTTAAACATAATTTAAAAAATTAATCTTCTTCCCTACTCTATTACAGGCTTTTCGGGTTTCGCCTTATATAAACACAGCCCTTCGGATAGCTGTTTTATTTCTGACTGCAAAGTTAAAGTGCAGAGTGGTCAAGCTACGACCGAATTGTTATTTTAACATAACAAAAAAGCAAACCTACTCACGAAAAAATTTCGTAAGCAGGCTTGCTTTTCTCAAATATTTTTATATACGAATTGCTTAAGCTAAGACATAATAAGAGCTTGCGTTGCGTTGCGTTGCGTTGCGTTGCGTTGCGTTGCGTTGCGTTTAACTCTTAAAATATTCATAATTTTATTATCTTATTTGCTACAGCAAAGATAGTAAAAATTATGATAGTACACTAATTCTATTTGTTAAATTTTAAATTATTTCTTCACTGTTTTCTTTGCAACAGTCTTAGAGGCTTTGGCGGGGGCTTTCTTGGCAGTGGTCGCCTTCTTAGTAGCAGGGGCTTTCTTAGGTTTTTCCTTAGTGGCCAAAAGGCTTTGGGCTTCGGCTAAGGTAAAGGCTTCTATATCTGTATCCTTGCTGAGCTCTACTTTGGTCTTTCCTTTAAGGAGGTGGTAGCGCCCCCAGCGGGCTTTTTCTATATGGATACCTTCCTCTGGCCATTCCTTGACTACTTTCTCGGATTCTTTCTTGAGTTTCTCCTCTATCAAAAAGATGATATCACTCTGGGAGAGGTGCTCAAAATCATACTTCTTGCTTACGCTGATGAACATATTGTTCCACTTGATAAAAGGGCCAAAACGCCCTGTTCCCTTGGTAACTTCCTTACCATCGTATACAGAGATGGGGGCATCGGCTTTCTGTTTTTGGTCGATAACTTCCTTAGCCTCGTCAAAGGTTATGGAAAAGACATCCAAGGACTTATCCAAGGAAATAAAGGTATCACCAAAGCGGATATAAGGGCCAAAGCGGCCTATGTTGGATTCTACTTCCTTACCCTGATATACGCCCAACTTACGGGGGAGTTCGAAGAGCTTCATAGCTTCCTCGAAGGTGATACTATCAATGGTCTGGTGAGGCAAGAGGCTAGCAAAGCGTGGTTTTTCCTCATCCTCCACAGTACCAATCTGCACCATAGCACCATAGCGACCAAGGCGTACACTCACAGGCTTACCAGTGGCAGGATCGGTACCTAAGATACGCTCTCCGGTCTCGCGCACTGCATTTTGCTCTACATGGGCTACCGTAGGATGAAAAGTATCGTAAAAACGGCCAACCATTTTTGCCCAGTCTTCTTTGCCTGAGGCAATATCATCGAACTCTTCTTCGACTTTGGCTGTAAAATTGTAATCCACAATGGTAGCAAAGTGGGTGATCAAAAAGTCATTGACGATCATACCTATATCGGTAGGAATGAGTTTACCCTTATCAGCACCTACATTCTCTGTGAGTTTCTTTTCCTTGATTTCATTTTTGATCAAGGAGAGCTGTAAGTAAGGACGGCTTTCGCCCTCCAAGCTACTACGCTCTACATAGCCTCGGTTCTGTATGGTAGAGATGGTAGCCGCATAGGTAGAAGGACGGCCAATACCCAGCTCTTCCAACTTCTTGACCAAGGAGGCTTCTGTATAGCGGAAGGGCGGACGGGTAAAGCGCTGGGTAGCTGTAATATGTTTGCTCGTGAGGGACTCCCCTACTTTCATAGCAGGTAGCATGCCTTCGTCTTCCTCCTCTTCGTCGTCCTTACCCTCGAGATATACCTTGAGGAATCCGTCAAATACGATCACCTCGCCACTACCTATAAAAGGCTCTGTGTGGGTAGAAGCATTGACCTTCACCTGAGTACGTTCCAAAGAGGCATCACTCATCTGAGAGGCAATGGTACGTTTCCATATTAGTTCGTATAGGCGTACTTGATCAGCTTCTGCTCTTACAGTATGCGCGGCCATATCGGTAGGGCGGATAGCCTCATGGGCTTCCTGAGCCCCCTTGGAGTGGGAGGTATATTGGCGGGTCTTACTGTAAGCTTCTCCATAAGACTTGACAATCTCCTGCTTGGCAGCAGAGAGTGCCTCAGGGGATAGATTTACACTATCGGTACGCATATAGGTGATAAGCCCTGATTCGTAAAGGCGTTGTGCCAGTTGCATGGTTTTGGATACAGAGAAGTGGAGCTTGCGGGCGGCTTCCTGCTGTAGGGTAGAGGTAGTAAAGGGAGGTGCTGGAGATTTCTTAGCAGGCTTGGTCTCGAGACTTCCCACAGAAAAAGTAGCACCTATATTCTTCTCTAAGAAAGCTTTGGCTGCCTCTTGGGTAGGAAAGGACTTATGAGTATAGGTCTTGATCAGCTTTCCTTCCTTAGTAAGGAACTCAGCAGTGATCTTATAAGAGACTTCACTTTGGAAATCCTGTATCTCGCGTTCGCGCTCTACAATAAGGCGTACCGATACGGACTGTACACGCCCTGCGGAGAGCCCTTTACGGATTTTCTTCCACAATACAGGGGATAGTTCATACCCTACCAAGCGGTCAAGTACACGGCGTGCCTGCTGGGCATTGACCAAATTATAGTCAATTCCTCGAGGGTTCTTTATAGCATGCTCTATGGCGGACTTAGTAATGGAGTTGAAGACAATACGCTTGGTCTTTTCTTGAGAGAGTTTAAGCTCTTCAGACAAATGCCAAGCTATGGCTTCTCCCTCACGGTCTTCATCGGAAGCCAACCATACAGTATCGGCTTTCTTCACTTCTTCTTTGAGGGCTTTTACAAGGTTTCTTTTATCGACAGCGACCAAGTACTGAGGCTTGAATCCATGTGCTACATCGACCCCTAATTCCTTATCAGGGAGGTCGGCTATATGTCCGTAACTGGACATCACCTTGTAATCACTGCCCAAAAACTTCTCAATAGTTTTTGCCTTGGCAGGAGACTCTACAATTACTAAATTTTTCGCCATCTTTATTAATTGTTAATTGTCAATTGTTAATTATTAATTTTCTAAGTTATCTATGTTTTATATAGTTGATATTTAGTGTTTTAGTTAATTTATTTTTTATTTCCGGACAATCTCGATCCTAATAATACTTATGCCCTTTTTCGAAAAAGAGTATAAGTTAGAAAGACTAACTATTAAGCATTGACAATTGATCATTGATCATTATTTTGTTGTCCCATAAGCATAAGATATGCTTTTAGGAAATCGTCCAATTCACCATTCATAACTGCATCTACATTGGTAGTTTCATAGCCAGAGCGTACGTCTTTGACCAATTTATAAGGATGCATGACATAGTTACGTATCTGACTACCCCATTCTATCTTCATTTTATTAGCCTCAATCTCGTCACGCTTGGCTTGGCGTTTTTTAAGCTCTATTTCATAAAGTTGTGATTTGAGCAATTGGAGAGCCTTATTCTTGTTGTCCAACTGGCTGCGGGTTTCAGAGTTTTCTATGATAATGCCTGTAGGGTGGTGACGGAGACGTACAGCCGTTTCTACCTTATTGACATTCTGTCCTCCAGCCCCACTAGAGCGCATGGTCTCGAAGGAAATATCAGCTGGGTTGATCTCTATCTCTATAGTATCATCTGCCAAGGGGTACACATACACCGAAGCAAAAGAGGTATGTCGCTTAGCATTGCTATCAAAAGGCGAGATACGCACCAAGCGATGTACACCATTCTCCCCCTTGAGATAGCCAAAGGCAAATTCGCCATCTATCTCTAAAGTTACAGTCTTCACCCCTGCTACATCCCCCTCTTGGAAGTTGAGTTCCTTGACAGAAAATCCCTGTCTGTTAGCCCACATCATATACATACGCATAAGCATAGAAGCCCAGTCACAACTCTCAGTACCTCCTGCTCCTGCGGTGATCTGTAGCACAGCACTAAGAGCATCCCCTTCATCAGAAAGCATGTTGCGAAACTCCAAGTTCTCTATATGAAGCAATGTCTGCCCATAGAAATCCTCTACTTCCTCGGCGGAAATAGCATTCTCCTTGTAGAAGTCCAGCATGATCTGGAGTTCTTCGACCATCTCAGCCGATTTTTCGTAATCAGTCACCCATTTTTTCTGGGATTGGAGCTTCTGAACCAATAGCTGTGCCTGCTTAGGACTATCCCAAAAATCAGGAGCCAACGTCTTCTCCTCCTCATTGGCAATCTCTATTTTTTTCTTGTCAATCTGGAGGTATTTCTCTAAATTCTCTACTCGCTGGCTAAGTTCTTTAAGTTGCTCTATAGTTACCATTTACGAAAATTTCGGCAAAAGTACGACTTTTTATCTATTATTCATGACTTCACTATTTATTTTTTATCTAAATATTTCAAGATAATATTAAAATATCATTTTAAAAAATTGATTTACAATAATTTACGGTATACAAAATTTAACTTTTATTAAGAATACATTTTTTTATAGAAGGAAATAGTGTGATTTTCATTATTTTATTGTATTTTTGCGGGCAAAGAGGGAGAAATAAAAAATGAAGAATGTCCTTAATATTTAATATATTTTGAGACACATGTATAGGGGCGAATTGCAATTTGCCCTCATAAAGTATATGAATAATTCACCCTTACGAAGTATATGAATAATTCGTCCTTAAGAAGTTCGCGAACTTTCTAAGATGCAATAAATTGCGTTTCTACCCTAACGCTGACTAAGATAACTACAGATAAGTGTATTCATCCGTAGAGATACAATTTATTACGCCCTAATGAATTAACCCTTAATTCTAATATCTAACCCTTAAAACCTAACACCTAAGAATGGCTAAGTTTATAAAAATATATCCAGAGAACCCTAATGAGAGGGAGATACAGAAAGTGGTAGACTGTCTCAGAGAAGGAGGCGTGATCATCTATCCTACCGATACGGTATATGGTTTGGGCTGCGATATCACCCACAGCAAAGCCTTGGAGCGCATTGCACAGCTCAAGGGAATAAAACTTGACAAAGCCAATTTTTCCTTTATCTGTGCCGATTTGAGCAACCTTTCGGACTATGTAAAACAAATAGATACCACTACCTTCAAGCTCCTTAAGCGAGCCTTGCCGGGAGCTTATACCTTTATCCTACCAGGGAGCAACAACCTACCCAAGGAGTTCAAGAAGAAAAAAACAGTGGGGATTCGTATTCCTGACAATACCATTGCACGTACTTTGGTAGAGAAATTGGGCAACCCTATAGTCTCCTCGTCCATTTATGATGAGGATGAGGTCTTGGAATATACCACTGACCCCGAGCTTATCTTTGAAAAATGGCAAGACAAGGTGGATATAGTCATAGATGGAGGATATGGAGATAATGTAGCCTCCACTGTGATCGACCTTTCCTCAGGAGTGCCTGAGCTTATTCGCCAAGGAAAGGGCAGTATAGAGGGACTTTGGTAGCAAACTATATAGACAGACTCGTGCGTTATTTCATACAACTATCCTATAACGGAAAAAACTACTGTGGCTGGCAGCGGCAGCCCCATTCCCCTTCTGTACAGGAGGAATTAGAGGAAGCTATGTCCATGCTTCTCAAAAAAGAAATAGCTCTGGTAGGAGCAGGACGTACCGATACGGGAGTACACGCTAGGGATTATTATGCCCATTTCGATAGTGATTCTCCCCTACCTGATCGCTTAGTGGAAAAACTCAATTCCTTTCTGCCTAAGGAAATTGCCATAAAGCAGATATTTCCAGTCAAGAACGATGCACATGCGCGGTTTGATGCCTGCTCTCGTACCTATCAGTATTTCATAGCTCTTGAGAAAAATCCTTTTCTATATGAACAGAGTTACTATATACATTTCCCTCTGGATCTCTCCCTGATGAATAAGGCAGGCGAAATACTATTACAACATACAGACTTTCAATGTTTTTCGAAAGTAAATACCGATGTAAAGACCTATAACTGTCAGCTAAAGGAAGCTTATTGGCGGAAGGAAGGGAACTTGCTTATTTTCAGGATTACTGCGGATAGGTTTCTACGCAACATGGTTCGTGCTATTGTTGGAACAATGATAGAGATCGGGCGAGGAAGGTTATCTTTGAAAGACCTTCAACAGATTCTTCTGAGCAAAAACCGTTCTAAAGCAGGCTATTCCGTACCTGGACATGCGCTGTTCTTGGAAGAGATCATTTATTAATGATTAATCCTCAATGATTAATGCTCCCTTATTAAAGTCTAAAATGGAAATAGAAAAAATACATCATATAGCGATTATCTGTAGTAATTATGAGAAATCTAAGTATTTCTACACAGAAATCTTACCTTTTACGGTACAGGCAGAACATTATAGAGCAGAGAGGCAATCCTACAAATTGGATTTGTGTCTCAACGGAGAGTATATCTTGGAATTGTTCTCCTTCCCTACCCCGCCTAAGCGTCTGAGCCATCCTGAGGCTTGTGGAGGAAGGCATCTGGCATTGGCCGTTAAGGATTTAGAAACGTCCATTACTTACTTGGAAAGTCAAGGGGTCGTGTGTGAGCCTATTCGCACCGATGAGTACACCGGTAAGCGCTTTACCTTTTTGGAAGATCCCGATAGCTTTCCGATAGAATTATATGAAATATAGAATAAATAAACAATCAATTAAGTGATTACCAAAGAAAGCATAGACAAAGTATATGATGCCATTCGTGTAGAAGAAGTCATAGGCGATTTTATCCAGCTCAAGCGTTCAGGTTCTGGATACAAAGGCCTAAGCCCCTTCACCAATGAGCGTACCCCGAGCTTTTCCGTATCCCCAGCCAAACAGATTTGGAAGGACTTCAGTAGCGGAAAGGGAGGGAATGCTATTGCTTTTCTTATGGAACACGAACATTTTTCCTATGTGGAGGCCATCCGTTATTTGGCCAAAAAATACAATATAGAATTAGAAGAGACCCAGCAAAGTGAGGAAGAGAAAAGCAAAGCCAATGAAAAAGAAGGATTGTACTTTGTCAGTGAATATGCTCGTGACTATTTCCATAAGACTCTTTTAGAATCCGAAGAGGGCAAGGCCATAGGAGGAACTTACTTCAAGGAACGTGGTTTTACCCCAGAGATGATTGAGGTTTTCCAACTGGGCTACTCTCCCGATAGCTGGAGTGCCTTCACCGATGAAGCCCTAGAAAAAGGGATGAATCTGAGCCATTTAGAAAAAACAGGGCTGACAATTGTAAAGGAAGATAATCGTAAAATAGACCGCTT
The DNA here is from genome assembly GCF_002302415.1 of Capnocytophaga gingivalis. NCBI lineage: Bacteria > Pseudomonadati > Bacteroidota > Flavobacteriia > Flavobacteriales > Flavobacteriaceae > Capnocytophaga > Capnocytophaga gingivalis. The sequence continues at coordinate 214,527 of NZ_CP022386.1, forward strand.
CAGAGGGCGAGTGATGTTCCCCATTCTCTCCATGAGCGGACGTGTATTGGGTTTCGGTGGGCGTATCCTCTCCAAGGAAAAACAAAAGGAAGCTAAATACCTGAACTCTCCAGAGAGTGATATCTACCATAAGAGCCAGATACTATATGGTATCTTCCAAGCTAAGCCTTTTATCGCCAAGGAAGACAGTTGCTACTTAGTAGAAGGGTATACCGATGTGATACAGCTCTACCAACGAGGTATTAAGAATGTAGTGGCCTCCAGTGGTACAGCCCTCACCCAAGAACAGATACGGCTTATCCGCCGCCTTACCCAAAATATCACCATACTCTACGATGGAGATTCGGCAGGTCTTAGAGCCGCTATTCGAGGTGTGGATATGATCCTTGCCGAAGGAATGAATGTTCGTATCTGTACCTTTCCCGAAGGAGAAGACCCCGATAGCTTTGCCAAAAGCAATTCTTTGGAAGAGATCCAAGAATATTTTAAAACAAACACTCAGGACTTTATCCGCTTTAAGGCTTCCTTGCTCATGTCCGAAACCAAGGATGACCCTCTAAAGCGCGCCGATACCATTCGCGATATGATAGAGAGTATCTCGAAGATCACTGACCCTATCAAGAGCGAAATCTATGTAAGAGAGTGTGCTCAGATCATGGAAATTTCGGAGGATGTACTCTTTGCTTCGCTTTCACAAATCAACCAACGAGAGCTTATCAAAGCACAACAAGAGCTCAAGAAAGCAAAGAAAGAAACAGCCTTAGCCCCAGTACAACCCGTAGAAAGAGTCTCCCCTATCATGGTCTTGGAAAGGGAATTAATCAAGTATCTTCTACTCTATGGTACTAAGGAATGTGTTTTCTATGAAAATTTCTTGTATTATGACAAGGAAACAGGGGAAGAAAAAAACCAAGAGCTCTCCCAAAGGATGAAGGTATATGAAAAGCTCTTTTTGGAGTTGCAAGCCGATGAGATAGAGCTTACCACACCTGAGTTCAAGGAGTTTTACGACTTTTTCATCCGAAAATACCAAGAAGGATTGGAAGATTTTTCGAAGATCGTCCACGAACTTTCCCCACAGATGGCCTCATTGGTAGCGACCTTCCAAGCGGAAGAAGAAAAAATACGTTTGCACAACTGGGGCAGAAAAGATGTGGTTGTCAAAAGCATAGAAGAGGACTTGGCTGTGGCTATCAATTCGCTTATACTGAACTTCCGCAAGATGCTCATCAATAAAAAAATAGAAGAACTTCGTGAAAAAGTAGCCTCCATAGAATCCCAAGGAGAAGATCCTATGGAGGAATTGCAAGAGGTAGTTACCTACAATAGCTTAAAAATTATTATAGGAAAAAAATTAGGTTGGAATCTATAAAAAAAGGTTATTTTTGATAACACTCAATAGCCTCTATAATCATAGCACAAGCCTTTTCTATCTCCTCATAGCTAATGGTCAAAGGAGGAGAGATTCTCACTGCTCTGAGTTCAAAAAGCAACCAAAAGAATATACACCCATGCTCATGAGCATAGAGAATTACATGATTGGCCAAATCTTCATCTTCCATAATGGCTGCCAGCATGAGCCCCTTGCCATGGACAGCTTTTATCTTAGGATGTCTCAAGAGCTTGCGGAAGAGCTGCTCCTTCTCCAGAATCTGTGCCATAAGGTCTGTAGAGAGTAGTTCCCTAAGAGTGGCCAAGGAAGCCGCTGCCACCACTGGATTACCGCCAAAGGTAGTGATATGCGACATCTTAGGCTTATCTGCCAAAAGGTGCATCAGCTCATAAGAAGCCACAAAAGCTCCACAAGGCAAACCACTGGCCATTCCTTTGCCAATGGCAATGATATCGGGGACTACATTGTAGTTTTGGAACCCAAAGAGTGTACCAGTACGTCCAAATCCTGGTTGTATCTCATCCAAGATAAGCAGTGCCCCAACCTCCTCACAGCGCTTTTTTACCTTTGCCAAATAGTCATTCTCTGGAGTGATAAAGCCTGCTCCTCCTTGTATAGTTTCCAGTACAACCCCCGCTGTACGGTGGGTAATCTTCTGTAGCTCTGCCTCATTATTGAATTCAATCCAAGCCACATCAGGTATCAAAGGACGAAAAGGCTGTTTGCGCAGCTCATAGTCCATGATACTCAGTGACCCCTGTGTATTGCCATGATAGGCCTTGCGTGCGGCAATAATCTGAGAGCGGCCTGTAGCACGCTTAGCCAGCTTGATACTTCCCTCAATCGCCTCCGTACCAGAATTGACCAAATAAGTAGTTTCCAGTGGCTTAGGAAGATTTTCGGCCAAGAGCTTGCAATACTCCACAGCTGGAGACTGGGCATACTCCCCATAAACCATCACATGCATATACTTGGCTGCTTGTTCCTGTATAGCCTTGACTACCCTGGGATGACAATGCCCTAAGGTACACGCCGATACACCTGCAACTAAGTCCAAATAAGCCTTGCCCTGAGTGTCGTAAATGTAAGATCCTTCTGCACGAGCAACCTCCAATCCCAAAGGATATAGAGAGGTAGGGGCTTGGTATTGTAAAAAATCTTCTTTCATACTATTTTGTCTGTTTCAATTTTTTTACTCTCAGTGAGATATTTCCTTTCAATAAGATCTGCATAAACTCTGCCCGAGGGATTTCGAAAGCCCCCAAACTGGCTAAGTGGTCATTGTATACCTGACAGTCCAAGAGCAGGTAGTTTTTTTCCTTGAGCTCCTGCAAGAGCGTATAGAAGGCCACCTTGCTTGCGTTGGAAGACTTGGTGAACATACTTTCTCCACAGAAGATGCCATTGCCTATATCTACTCCATAGAGTCCTCCTACAAGCTGGTCGTCCTTCCAAACCTCTACCGAACGAGCCAACCCTAATTCGTACAAACGAGTGTAAGCATCGATAATTTCTTGGGTAATCCAAGTACCCTGCTGGTCCTTACGATAGATATCCTTACAAGCGATTATCACCTGCTGGAAAGCCTTGTTAAAAGTTACTGTATATTTGTGTTGGTTGAATACATTGCGCATACTTTTATGCATACTATAATGTTCGGGGTAGACCACCATACGCTTAGGCGGTGCCCACCATATGATAGGTTCATCCTCATTATACCAAGGAAAGATTCCACTTCTGTAGGCCAAGAGCAGTCTTGGGACAGACAAATCGCCCCCTAGGGCAAGTATCCCTGTTTTGTCAGCTTCTTCTACTGGAGGAAAATAAAGATTTTGGGTTACTAAATACATTGAAAAATTAAGTTGTAAAAAAATAAAATAAAAAAGTAATATTCCTATTTGAAGAAATACCATATAATACCCAATCGTACTTTCCAATCGCGATAAGGTTGGTTGGGTGCAGCGTAATAATTATATTTTCCCAGTAGTGCCTCGAGGTGCTCTACAGTGAAAAAAATACGCATAGTCCTTACTTTGGCATTGAGGAAAAAATCAGTCACTGAATAATTTCCTATTTTCTCCTGAGTTTGTAGCTGAAAGTCCGCCAAGAGAGGGTTATACTCATAAGCATAATAGTTAGTAAAATACTTGAAAGTAAACCCTGTCTGGAGGAACATTGCCTTTTTGAACATAAAGGTAGTAAAGTACAAAGTATTGCGAGTGGTTAGCGAAGGGACATTGAACACATTAGCATTGTCCTGCAATACCTGTTGATACATCAGAGTATTCTCCAATCCCCACTTACCCAAGCGGAATTCTCTTTCCCCTACGAGCTTCAAGTACTGAATATTTCCAGTATACTGCGCTGGCTTGGACTGGTTTTTCTCCCCAGAGGAAGCCGGCTGTAGCTGGAAATAAGTGTAATTATTGATATTGGTAATATCCAAAGAGAGATTTCCCCATTGTGTATAAGCCGATCCATAGATAGTTTGAATATTTTCCTTAGAAAAATCATCTAAGTGATACCAATTATAATTCTTATAATCGCTTTGGTAAAGCAAAAAATTGAAATTAGGCATCTTAGAAGTGACATTCACCCCAGCAATCACCTTGTTTTTCTCATCAAAAGTATAAGAAAGATCTCCTGCTATCTCTGTACCTAAGAGCTTTCCTAAGATCATTTGCTCTCCTTGAGCATTGATAGCAAATCCCTTATAATTCTTCTTCCACTGTACCCCTATACCATAATCCGTATTCTTTATCTGGTGAGGAATAAAGTTTCCATTGTTATCTACGAAAATTCCCTTAGCAAAATAATTGTAGAAATAAGATTTCCCATAGAGAAAAGTCTTCCCTAAATAAGGTAGAGAGAGCTCTGCTCCTAAGCGATTCGTTAGCTCCCTAAGTGAGTGCTTATCCCGAAGACTCTTTAGAGTAAAACTCTGTCCTAAGACCCCATTGGAGGCCATCTCCGACTGAGAGTGATAATAGTTTCTACTCTGGTATTCTACTTGGTGTTTGAGCAATATTTCCGAGCCACCTTCCCGATGAGAAGCAGGCAAAAAATTATACTGATGTTGTAAGAAATAGCGCTTTAGGTTTTCCTCTGAATTGACCCCCGATAGAGCAACATCTAACCTAGCACGATTGCGGAATTGGTCATCCCCTTGGCCAAACTGTTCTGGATAGAGTAAGCCCCCATTCTCCTGACGATTCACTTCCTCATTGGCATAATGTGTCATAGCCAAGTATTTTTTATTCTTTGAATAATAAGAGAATCCCGCTGAAAAGCTCCCCACAGAAGAAAGAATATTCTTATAATCCCCCAGCGAACGCAAAGCATTGTAACGAATAAAGAGATTAAACTCAGGGGTAAGATTGGCTGAGAAAAAAGACTGCAACATCTGTCCTTGAGAGATACCAGACTTAAAGGAAAACTCAATCATAGGTGTAGGCAGATAGAAATAAGGAATCTGCTGTGCCTGAGAAAAATAGAAACGATTCCCCCTCATACCAAAATCAGGAGAAATCCCTACACTTCTATAATCATAGGCTAGCGATGTATAAGTCTGTCCCATATTCTGAAAAGGCACATAAGCGAACATATCCCTTCTGATAGGATTCTGTCGGTACATAGCCTTAAGCGTAAGAGTGGTATCCACCGCTGTGGTATCTCTGAAAATGGAAATACGCTTATAATCTCGGGAAGTGAGGGTAATACTATCCTTTTTCTTAGGCTTAGGTCTTATAGACTTAAAGCTAATACTATCTTGAGCAAAAAGGCCTATTGAGAAGAAAAAAGATAGGAAAAAAAGCAGTTTTCTGAGCATACTTTTAGTTCTTCTATTTTTTGATAATTGTCTGTTATTACGCTTATTAGCTAAGAGATCTTTGATGAAGATTCCACCAGCGAAGAGGGATAGTTCCCTCGAGCGCTTTTTGATAATCTCTTTCTGTACAAGGCAGCATAAATGCTCCTTTGGAAGCCTCACTGGGGAGTATCCACCAGCGACCAGTGCGGTTACTTTTATAGAACTCAATGGTAAAATCATCCAAGAGAACGATATGCTTGGTGTAATTCTTATCCTCTATAGTAGGGAACTCCTTGATACGGTAATTAACCCCTTCGATAAAGTACCAGATCACCTCACCTATAAGCATGCGACCCCTGACAGAAGTAGGTACATTGAATAGCCCCAGTACAGCTGTCTGAGAGCTAAGCCCTGCATAGCGACTAATGGCACAGATCTCACGTGCCGAGAAACCATTGACATACCCTTGAGACATATCAATATCTGCGGCCTGTACTCCAGCCATATCGATACTTACCAAGTCTGTATTGCGCAAGATAGGCTCTACCTGCTCCATATAAGAAGTAATTTCTCCCAAGCGATAGCTCTCGAAAAACATTTTATCCAATAAGTCCTTAGATTCCTGAGGGTTGTAGTAAGTTTGATAACCTATGTTGGAAAAGTGGTTCAGATGTGTAGGCGTCTCCATCAGGATACGGCTCATATAACTATCCTCTGAGAAGATTTCATACTCATCCCCAAAACCAAAAAGTGGGCTCACACAAGCGAGATTGACCATTTGCTCCATGGAGTCAAAGGCACGATAAAGTGCATAAGTATTCTCCACCCCTGAGGCTAAGAAGACAGGAATAATACCCTGTTTCATCAGAAAGGAAACCGTCTCGCGAATAGCTATAAAAGTATCCTCTTGTGTAGTTCCCTCGGGGATATTGCCCAAATCAGCCAACACAAGATCCCAATTTCCATAATAAAGACTGTAGAAATACTCTCTAAAAGAATTTTTGAGTATATTCTCACTATTAGAGAGAGAAAAAACAGCGATTTGTACCCCTTCCAATGAGGGCAATCCTTCCTTGCGGGTATGCTTAAGTATTCTACCGCCAATGGTTTGTGGAATATAGTTTTTTTGAGTAAAGAAATCCTCTATAGGGTATAAAAAATCTAACACGTGTATAAAAATTACTAATTAATAGAGATTAAATCTTGTGCAAAAATACATATTAAAAGCGGCACTCTAACAAAATTGGGATAATTTGTGAGTTATCATCTTTTATTTTTATATTTATTAATATTTATTTTTTTATTATTTAGAAAAAAAGTGTGAGCGAAATTTGTTTTTTGTGAAATAAAAACGTAATTTTACGGCGTAAAATAATTCAAAGATTGTCTAATATAAAACTGTTATTATCATGAAAAACATTCTCGTACCCACTGATTTTTCGGAACATTCTATCTATGCGGTAGATGTGGCTGTAGATTTGGCCAAGAAGAATGGAGCTACCATTTTTCTATTACATTGTGTAGAGCTACCCCAGCGATTCGTTACAGAATCTACTTCTGTACTTCCTGAAGAACTCTTCTTCATGAGAGAGGCTTCGAATAATGTAAAGAAGCTCTCCTTAGAGCTCCAAGCCAAAGGAGTAGAAGTGAAGACTGTGGTAGAAACCAGCACTCTTACCAATTCCGTAAAAACCCTTTTGGAAAAAGAATCCATTGATTTTATCGTCATGGGCTCCACAGGAGCTACTGGATCTAAGGAACTTTTCTTAGGATCTAATGCCGAGAAAATCGTTCGCACTTCTTCTGTACCTGTTTTAGTGATTAAGGACAAGACAAATATCAATGAGGTGAAAAAGATTGTTTTCGCCTGTGATTTCTCTCAGAAATACATAGATGCTTTCCAGAAAGCAATATCTTTTGCCCAAGTATTAGGCGCTAAGATTGATTTTGTATATATTAATACTCCTTACCACTTCAATTCAAGCAGAGAGATAAAAGTACTCATTGACAGTTTTTCTACCGAACACAAGGAAATACTATCCCATAATATCCATATGTACAGTGATTTCTCTATAGAAGAAGGTATTATCCATTTTGCTGAAGATCATCAGAGTGACCTGATCTGTATGTTCCCTGCACGACAGAGTGTGCTTATGCATCTGTTCAATGGAAGTATTAGTGAAGATATAGTGAACCATTCTCAAAAGCCGGTACTCACTATCAAACTATAATTTTTGGTTTCGTTTTTTTAATTTTTTAGGGGACTGCTCTATGGGGCTGTTCGAAGTATCCTGATTTTTAGTAAATGAATAACTCCTATAATGGGACTGAAAAACATCGGACAGCCTCGTAAGGCAGTTTGTTTTTATATTTTTTAATTTTCCTTATGAGGAAGTACTTATTATTTATATTTTTTTTAGTTAGTTTTTTTAGCTTTGCACGAGTCTCCCACACAGAAGAGACAGATACACTTTCCGCTCCTTCGTCTGCTCAAAAACTATTATTCAACTTCTATATCAATAGTAATTTCAGTGCGGAGAAACACACTCATATACCTTCATCGGCCGCTTTTCGTATAGAAGATGCTCGGCTCAACCTACAAGGCTCCTATGATGATAACCTATCCTATCGCATACGTATGCGCCTGAATCGCCCTTTCACTCCTACTTCTTCAGACAACGCCTCTGTAGGATTGGATTTTGCTTTTCTTACCTATACCTTTGGAAAAGAGCATCAATGGGAAATGCGTATAGGAAGAGCCTATGGCATGATAGGTTCTTACGAATTGGATATCAACCCCTTATATGAATATATCTTCTCAGACCATCTGAACTATGTTGTCAATGGTTTTGTAACTGTGCTGCAAGCAGGGTACAGAATCAATAACCGACATCAGATAGGTATACAAGGGCACAATACTCTGAATGAATCCTTTGGCACACACCTTGCCAATAATGGGTTTGTTCCTGGAGATTTCAAGGCCTCAAAGACTCCTTTGGGAGTTTATCTATACTGGATGGGAACTTTCTTCGAGAACAAACTTCACACCTATTACTCTTATGACTTCTCCCAATTTGTCCAAGGATATTACACCCATTCTATTTCCTTAGGCAATCAACTGACAATAGGAAATCACTCAGCATACTTAGACCTTATATACTCACATATGGGAGCTGATTATGCCCTTTTGGGCTCCAAAACCCTAAACCAATTCGAACAGGTAGTCCCTGCGAACTATACCATGCGCAAGAATATGGTATACAAGGGACTCATCTCTCGTTACCAATATCAATTCACGGATCATTGGAGTATAGCAGCCAAGGTAGGAGTAGAGTTCTCTGGCAATCAAAATATCCTAAGTGAACACCATCGTACCAATTATATCTACTCTTGTGCAGGGCAATATGAGCCCTTTAGGACAGAAGATTTCCGCTTCTATGTGGCTTATATAGGCAATACTATTGATTATAAAAAAGAACTCAATATCCCATTAGAACAACTCCATCGTATTGCCTTAGGAATGGCCTATACCCTACCCCTTTATAAGAAATAATAGAAATTAGTATAATACACTATCATGACAAAGAAAATAAGAAACCTGTTCTTTCTTCTATTCCTCTTAGGACAGGTTTTGTTTGCAAAAGAGGAGAAAGACAGTCTCTCTGAGTCTCTTTCTGCAAAAAAACTTAATGTAGAACTTTATTTCAGAGGAGGAGCTATCTCTGATTATCATAGTCAAGAAGCTCTCTCAGGTTCTCATTTCAAGATAGACAATGCTCGGATCAATGTGCAAGGAGACTACAATGAGTTCCTCTCCTATAGAGTACGTTTTCGATTGAACAAAGCCTTTTCTCCGACTTCTCAGGACAATGCTTCCGATGCGTTAGATTATGCATATATAACCTATCGTTTTGATCAGGAGCATCGCTGGGAGGCCACAATAGGGAAACAACTTTCGGTTATGGGCTCCTTCGAACAGGATATCAACCCACTATACGAATACATCTTTACCGACTACCTCAACGGAGTCTATGCCAATATATTCTTGGCTGGCCTACAACTTTCCTATCAGCTTACCCCCCAGCACAAAGTAGGAATACAACTCCACAATACCCTAAATGAGTCTTTTGCTAAGCATTTGGAAAATAACCTCTTCACCACCGAAGGGTTTACTGCTTCCAAAGCACCTATAGGAGGGTATTTGTATTGGAATAGCTCTCTATGGGATGGAAAATTCAAGACCAAGTATTCCTATAACCTGTCCCAGTTTGCCAAAGGATACTATACCCATTCTGTTTCCTTAGGTAACAAGCTACAAATAGGCAAACATACTGCCTATTTGGATTTGGTATATTCGTACATGGGAGCCGATTTTGGACTAACCTCATCAAAATTGTTAAGTATTCACAAAGGCCTCGCAAAAGAAGCATACCTCATGCATAAGAATATAGTCTACAAATGTGCCGTCTCTCGCTATGATTACCAAATCACTGACAGATGGAGTGCTACCACCAAGATAGGAATAGAGACTACAGGAAGCCGAAAAGAACTAAGTGAATCCCTACGTACCAACTATATCTATTTCTTAGCAGGTCAATATGCTCCCCTACTGAGCCAAGACTTACGATTCTATGTGGCCTATGTAGGCAATACCCTTCACTATGACCAAGCCCTAAGGAAGGATAATGAGCAGCTACATCGCATAGCTATTGGCGCCTACTATACTCTACCTATATTTAAAAGATAAAATTGCAAATACCCTATATTTTATGGAAAATTTCCCTATGGTAGCCAAGACTTTCTTTGGCTTTGAAGAGATTTTAGAAAAAGAGCTACAGATCTTGGGTGCCACCCAGATACAAAAAGGAGTACGTAGTGTCTCCTTCTCAGGAGATAAAGGCTTCATGTACAAAGCTAACTTATGCTTACGTACAGCCCTGAAGATACTCAAGCCCATCCATTCGTTCCGTGTACGTAATGAAAAGGATTATTATCAAAAGCTCTATCAGTATGATTGGGAGCAGCTGCTCTCCCCTACCCAGACCTTTGCTGTAGAAGTTACTTTGGCCACTGATCTGTTTCATCATTCCCAATATATGACCCTCAGAGCCAAAGATGCTATAGTAGATAAACTAAGAGCTACCACCGGGAAACGCCCCAATGTAGATACACTACATCCTGATATGCAGTTATTTATACATATACAAAGTGATAACCAAGTGATTGTATCCTTGGATACCTCTGGTGCTTCACTTCACCACAGAGGGTATCGTACCCAAACCAATATTGCTCCTATCAATGAAGTATTGGCTGCTGGCATCTTATTGCTGAGTGGTTGGAAAGGACAGAGTGATTTCTTAGATCCTATGTGTGGTAGTGGAACCTTCCTTATAGAAGCTGCTATGATAGCTTGTAATATACCAGCTTCACTCCACCGAAAAGAATTTGCCTTTGAGAAGTGGGCAGACTATGATGTAGACCTTTTTGAAACTATCTTTGACAGTTCCCTCGCCAAGGCCAAAGAGTTCAACTATCACTTATATGGATACGACAAGGCCCCTTCCGCTGTTACTAAAGCCAAAGAAAATATAAAAAATGCTCGACTTACAGAATATATAACAGTAAGCCAACAGGATTTCTTCAAAACAAAAAAGGAGAAAGAAACTTCTCTATTCATGGCTTTCAACCCGCCTTATGGAGAGCGTCTTGAGATCAACCCTCAACTATTTTACAGTCAAATAGGCAACACCCTCAAGCAACACTATCCTAATACAGAAGCTTGGTTTATCACCTCTAACTTAGAGGCTCTCAAGCATGTAGGGCTACGCCCTTCGCACAAGATAAAACTATTCAATGGGAAGTTAGAGAGTCGCTTGGTGAATTATTCTATCTATGAAGGAAGTAAAAAGGCGAAGCATAATCTTAACCAATAAGGTTATGCCTCCCGCCTAAGGCGAGCTAGATAGTTATAGGCCTCTCCTTCGGCGATAAGTTCACAGAGAAGTCCGTTGTGATGAGCGGCATTTTGCAAGGTATTATAATCTATAAAAAGCCAAGGGAAGGACTCCTTCTCCCCCTTATAAGTAATAGTATAGGTGAGCTCCCCATAGTAATCCGTATCCTCAAAGACAGGTACTAAGTAACTACCATCCTCGTCTTGGTCGAACATATAGATAATATCAGTAGAGGTCAGCAATATTTGTCCGTCAGGAGTTAGTAGTGTCTTTAATTTTTGCAAATATGTATCCAAAAGAGAAAGTTTCTGACATAATCCAATGCCATTCATTAGCATCAGGATAGTATCAGCTTGTCCCTCATACTGCAATATATCACAGCAGATAGCCACCCTCACCCCTCTTTGCTTACATATCTCAATGGCCGAAGGAGAGATATCTAAAGCTATTGCTTCTATTCCCTTCTCTTGTAAGTATAGCACATGAGAGCCTGTACCTGCTCCCACATCCAAAGTACGACCTTGAGAAAGAGTAAGTGCTTGTTGCTCTATAGGAATCATCTGAGAGAAAGAACGAAAAAAATGAGCTCGAGAGAGATACTCTCTATGGGAAATATTTGTTTGTACATATACATCCGAAGATCGATCTCCGTTTTGATAATCTAATAAGGAACGGCCTAATAAATCAAGCATAGTCAGTAACGTGATTAGTTGGTGAAATAATAGCTAACTTTTTCTGAAAACCTTTTGCTTAATCCAATGGAATAATCCAGCGATATTACCTATAGGCTTGTCCTCATTGACAAGAATAGTAAGGTATACCCCCAAAGGCAACAAGAAGAAAGTAGGCACCCAAGGGGCTATATAAGGGTTTATATTCCCATTAGTTGCCATATTTTTAGTCAATAACCCTGAAAAATAGTAAGATAAAAACAAGCCTATGGCCACTACCAAGGGCATACCTATCCCTCCTTTCCTTATGATAGCTCCCAGAGGAGCTGCTACAAAGAAAAGTACAAAACAAGTGATTGCCAAAGCTATCTTATCACTTAGAGTAAGACGATATACATTGATGAGCTTTTGCTGATATTCTACATTATCCTTGTTATTATCCAAACTATTGACCAGCGAAGTAATATTATCCTTAGCTAAGCTATATAGCTGAGGTAGGCTTCCTTTAGTTTTATAAGCCTCTTTTAGTTGCTGCATATCCGTGATAGGAGCTGAGGGAATGACTTCTTTTTCTGGTTTTTCAGCTATATAAGCAATTCCTGTTCGGCGATAAAAGTTTTCCCCAAAATCCTTAGTTTCTTGTTGGTAGTTCTGTACAATAGAATCCAGAGCATGAGAGAGTTGACTGATATTCATTGTCTTATAATAATCCCTCTCTGCATTCTCATCATAAGTAATATCGGCATTGAGAGCACTAATATCTATATTGAGAACATGAGTTTCAAACTTGGCCTTAACAAAAGGAAAAGTGATATCACTTTTATCATTATATACATCTTCATAATAGGACCCATCTTTGAGAATCAGTTGCAGTACATCCGAACCTTTTTTATGTCCTGAGAGTTCTCCATTTTTAGCTTTTATGACCGTACGAGTATCCCCGTTTATCCCTACTTTATGGATAACAATATCGTGTAAATATTGTTCATTCTCCCCTGTTTTCTTAGCTACTTTGATAGAAAAATCCTGTACATTGTTAAAGATTCCCTGACTGATGGCCAGCGAAGGTTGTTTGTTCTTGATACTATCCCTAAGGGCTACAAACTTCCTATTAGACCAAGGTTGTAGATTGTTGAAAGTAAAGAAAACCCCTATACTGAGAAGCACCATGAAAAGAATCAGCATACGGGTAGCCTTGAGCAAAGATACCCCAGAGGCCTTCATAGCAGCCAACTCATAACTCTCCCCAAAGGCACCTAAGGTCATGATAGAAGAAAGTACCACCGTAAGAGGAAGAATTAGCGGAATGAGGTTGGGTAACATCAAGGCGATAAATTTTATCACCACAAGAAAACTCAGCCCTCGCCCCACCAGTTCATCCACATAGAGCCATATCGTCTGGAAGATGAAAATCACCATGATGATAAGGAAAGAACTGATGAAGTTAAAAATAAAACGGGATAATATGTAGCGGTCTAATATCTTCATGTAAGATAGAATTTTTCTATAATAGGACTATTTGTTGATATAGTAACCTAATTTTTTGTATTTAGCTTCATTGAAAATAAACTCATTACCACTCAGAGGCTGATTAGTTTTGAACTCATTGATGGTAATAGTCGTTTTTGCTTCATTTTTCCCTATCTGGATAAGGTTATAAATGTGCTTAGTAGTGGTATCTATTCCTAAAAGAATAAGCTTGATATCAGAGGCCTGTTTGGTAGGCTTAAGCTCTATATACTGGATCTTACGTCCTTTGACCTGCTGTACTATATCCCACTTATAGGAAAAATCCTTTTTGTAAAAAGTCAGCATCTGAGAAGGCATGATCATTTGCTCATCCTTATTCTCAGCTCCCTCTATGGTAACCTCTTCGTTTTCAGGAATGATAGTATATATTTTTTTCCCATCAAAGATTTTGGTCACTCCCATATAGTTCAGTAAATACTTTTCCCCACTGAGGGTTACATTTCCCCGAGTATCCTGTTTGATACGTTCTTTGGAGTTCTCGAACGAATAGCGAAAATCTATATAGATATTCTTATATGAAGTCACTTTTTTATATACCTCATCTAAGTAAGCTTTTGCCTTATCAGCATTCTGTGCTTGAGAAAAAGATATTGTAAAAGCAAAAATAAATAAAAAGATTTTTTTCATTTCCATTGTATATTTAATTATATTTCTTGATTTACAAGTGCTCTGGTATGCAATAATTATGCCAAATTACTCTTTATCACTCACTAAATATATGAATTTTGTAAAAAACTTTTTTGTAAGACCATTCTTCGGGTATTTCTTCCTATAAAAAAGTCATTATATCAAAAAATAGAAAAATCTTTGTCAGGAAAAAAAATAGTTGTACTTTTGACCCAAATTTCGTTAACTCATTTTCAAGAATGAAGGCTTTATTCAAAAAAGAAATTCGATATTTTTTCACCTCTTCCATAGGCTATGTTGTGATAGCTGCCTTTTTGCTTTTCAACAATCTATTTCTATGGATTCTCTCAGGAGATTATAATATCTTTGAGAGTGGGTTTGCCTCCCTGCAACCCTTTTTTCTGCTCTCAGCATGGATATTTGTTTTTCTTACCCCAGCGCTAACCATGCGTATTATCTCCGAGGAGAAGCGCAGTGGGATGCTTCCCTTGCTCTTTACCTATCCTATTTCCACTTGGAAGATTGTACTTGCCAAATACCTTTCTGTACTTTTTTTCATCTTCGTCCTGTTACTTTTTTCAGGTATCTATGTATATATGGTATGGCAATTAGGTATACCCAAAGGCAATATGGATATGGCCAGTACCATAGGGTCTTATATAGCCCTTTTCTTATTAGGAGCTACTTTTGTGGCCGTGGGGATGCTATCCTCTGCCCTAAGCCAAAGCCAGATTATTGCTTTTGTAATTGCTACTTTTCTTAATTTTTTCCTCTTTTTTGGATTGGACGAGATCATAACCCTCTTCAGTGACAACTTACTTTTCTCAGTAGGTTTCAAGGCACATTTTGAAGATATCAGTCGAGGAGTGATTGACACGAGAAATATTCTATATTTTCTCTGTATAACCTTGTTTTTCTTATATGTAACCCAACTCTTTTTACAAGCTGAAAAAAAATGAAATCCCTAAAAAAATATACTCTTTCTCTTTCTTTAGTGGTGATTGTCTTGGCAGCAGTGCTCTTTTTGAGTCAAATTCTCTATAAGAGATTTGACCTCACTGCGGACAAGCGCTATACCCTCTCCCCTACTACCCTACAAGTACTTTCGCAAGTGAAAACCCCAGTGAATATAAAGGTATTACTCAAAGGGAATATTCCTGTAGAATACAAGCGCTTGCAGGTAGAAACATTACAACTATTAGAGGAATACAAGGCAAAAAATAAGAATATCCATTTTGAATTTCTCAACCCTTTGGAAGGAAAAAATCCGGATGAGCAGTTACAAAAGCTAAGTATGGAGGGCTTCACTCCTCTTATGATTACCTCTTCTTCACAAGGAAAAACCTCCGAGGAATATATCCTACCATGGGCAATTCTCACACAAGGAGACAAGCAAGAACGCGTTTCCCTACTGCGCAACAAATTAGGGGCATCTTCTCAAGAGAAAGTACAATTCTCCGTACAAAATCTGGAATATGCCTTCTCCGATGCTCTGTACAAGATACTCTTAGAAAAGCAGAAAAAAATAGCTATTATCCGAAGTAATGGTACCCTACCAGATATACAAATCGCTGACTTTCTTCGTTTTGAGCAAGACTACTACCACATAGCTCCTTTTGTCTTGGACTCTGTGGCTACCTCGCCGGAGAAGACTCTCAAGCAACTATCTGACTTCAACTTGTGTATTATCGCCAAACCTACAGAGAGATTCACTGATGAACAAAAGCAAGTCCTTGACCAATATATCATGAATGGTGGGCGTGTACTTTGGTTATTGGATCCTGTAATTGCCTCCATGGAAGATATCTTCAGGCAACAAGGACATACCATGGCCATGCCACAAGATCTAAACCTGACAGATATACTCTTCAAGTATGGAGTTCGCTTGAACTATGACCTGATCAATGATTGGTACTTTACCCAAATCGTTGTAGCACAAGGTAGTGGAAGCCAGACCCAATATACCCCTATTCCTTGGGTATATTCTCCTATGATACTATCGAGTAATAATCACTTGATCAACAAAAACTTAGATGGTATTCGTATGCAATTTGTCAGCAGTATAGATACCCTAAGCAATGGCATCAAAAAACAGGTACTCTTGAGTTCCTCTCCCCTATCCAAACAAGAAGGAACCCCTAAAGAAATTGTCTTGGACTTTCCCGAGAAAACTACCCAAGGATATGACAAAGGAAATTTCCCTGTAGCAGTACTCTTGGAAGGGAGTTTCACTTCTGTCTACAAAAATAGGGTAAAACCCATTCCACAGCTCAAGGAAAAGGATGAGAGTGTTCCTACTAAAATGATTGTGGTCTCCGATGGCGATATTATCCGTAATGATGTCCAACAGGGAGAACCCATAGAATTGGGATATGACAAGTGGACAAATCAGTTCTTTGACAATAAGGCTTTCTTGCAGAATTGTGTCAATTACCTCTTGGACGATACCGCATTTCTGCAACTGAGAAATAAGAAAGTAACCCTCCCTTTTTTGAACAAAAAAACGTTAGAAAAGGAAATAACTTATTGGAAACTAATAGCTTTCATCGTTCCTCTCGTACTACTCAGTGTTATAGGAATAGGATTGAGATTTTGGTATAGGAAACATTTTTCTTAATATTTCGTGAAAAATTTTATAGTTTGCTTTTTTTGAAATACCTTTGCACATATTTTTACTAACGCAAACAACCATCATGAGATTTATAGTATCGAGTTCGTATTTGTTGAAAAAGCTCCAAATCATAGGCGGGGTTATTAATAGTAATAACACTATGCCCATTTTGGAAAATTTTCTCTTTGAATTATCCGAAAACAAATTAGTTGTATCAGCCTCTGACTTAGAGACAACAATCAAGGGTGTGATAGAGGTAGAAAGTACTGACAGTATCAGTATTGCTGTTCCTTACAAAATCTTGATTGATACTCTTAAGACTTTTTCTGAACAAGCACTTACTTTTATTATCAATGATAACAATACCATTGATATAGTTTCTAACAATGGTAAGTATACTCTTGCCTATTTGGACAGCAATGAATTTCCTTCGGTAGTGGAGATAGAGAACGCCTCACAGGTGACCCTTATGGGGGATATCTTGGCTACTGCTATACAAAGTACCTTCTTTGCTACAGGAAATGACGATCTTCGCCCTATTATGAATGGGGTATTCTTCAATTTTACTGAGGAAGGACTTATTTTTGCGGCTACAGATGCACATAAATTGGTAAAATATGAGCGTCAGGATATCAAATCAGACCAACCTGCCGCTTTCGTAATTCCTAAAAAACCATTGAACTTGCTAAAAGGAATTTTGGCAGGCAGTGAGACACAAGTAACTATCGAATACAACGAAAGCAATGCGAAGTTCTCCTTTGACCAGTTGGATTATGTATGTCGCTTGATTGATGGTACTTACCCTAACTATGAAGCGGTAATCCCTAAGGAAAATCCTAACAAACTGATTGTCAACAGAAACCTAATTCTAAACTCTACCAAACGTATTTCTAACTTTGCCAGCAAGGCAACACATCAGATGCGTATCAAAATTGTTGGGAACTCTCTACAAATCTTTGCTGAAGATATAGAGTACAACAATAGAGCTAATGAGACAATTCCTTGTAATTATGAAGGAGATGATATGGAAATAGGATTCAATTCTAAGTTTTTTATAGAAATGCTAAGCAATCTCTCTTCCGATGAAATTCTTTTAGAAATGTCCTACTCCAACCGACCTGGAATCCTAACTCCTGCCGACGGATTGGATGAAGGTGAAAAAATATACATGCTCGTGATGCCTACTATGCTTTCCAATGCATAATAGCACACTCTTATCATCAAAAGCTGTCTTTGTAAGATAGCTTTTTTTGTCCTTATTCCTAATTATTATAATTCTTTTTTTATGCAGATATACAAATTTGGAGGCGCTTCTGTAAAAGATGCCGATAGTATCCGCAATGTGGCATCCATTCTTGAAAAGAACCCAAGAAAAGATATACTTATTGTCATCTCCGCCATGGGAAAGACTACCAATGCTTTAGAGGAAGTCGTAGAAAATTATTTCCAACAGAATCAGGAAGGTCTTGCTCAAAGTATTGACAAAGTAAAGGATTTCCATTACCAAATCATCAACACACTTTTTGAAAACAAAAATCACCCTATTTACTGGAAAATAGACGGGCTTTTTGGAGAGATTTCCTCTTTTTTGGAGAGAAACAAATCTCCTAAATATAGCTTTGTATATGACCAAATTGTAAGCTTCGGAGAGCTAATCTCCACTCAGATCATCAGCCATTACCTCAATGACAAGGGCATACGTAACACTTGGCTTGATGCGCGTAACCTAGTAAAAACCAATAGTAATTACCAAGAAGGAGAAGTGGATTGGCAAGAGACAGAACGTAGCATTCGAGAGAGCATCAACCCTTCACTGATGTATGTCACCCAAGGATTCATAGGCAGTGACCCCAACTATTTCACCACAACCTTAGGAAGAGAAGGATCTGATTATTCTGCAGCTATCTTTGCCTATTGCCTCAAGGGAGAAAATGTCACTATCTGGAAGGATGTGGCAGGAGTGCTCAATGCCGATCCGAGATACTTTTCACAGACCCAGCTATTGGAGAAAATTCCCTATCAGGAAGCTATAGAACTGGCCTTCTATGGGGCTTCTGTAATTCATCCCAAAACCCTACAACCTCTCCAAAGGTTGGATATTCCGCTGAATGTGCGTTCGTTCCTACACCCTGAGCAAGCAGGGAGTTCTGTATGCAATGTCAAGGAGCTATCTCCTAAGATTCCTTGCTACATTCGCAAGCAGTACCAGCACTTACTATCGCTCTCCTCCTTGGATTTTTCTTTTATCGCAGAAGAGAATATCAGTTTTATTTTCAATCTTTTAGCTACTTATCAGATCAAAGTAAGTCTGTTACAAAACTCAGCTATTAGTTTCAACCTGTGTATAGAAGACAAGTATAAAAATCTTTCCTTCCTATTGGAAGATCTAAGTAAGCGCTTCAAGGTCAGTTGTACTGAGAATGTAGTCCTATACACCGTACGCCATGCCCAGCAAGATAGTTTTGACTTCTTAGGGCAGGACAAAGAAATACTCTTAGAACAGTTTGCCCAAAACACCCAACAGAAGATTGTCCGTGATGAAACCCTCATCCTATAGGGGCAAAGTCCGCATCAGGAGAGTAGATTAGATAATTCGTTTTATAAATTGTAAAATAATGTTAAAAATTTATTTTTAGCATTATTTTCTTGTTTTTATTTTTTCATATCAAAAAAAGGTCGTAAATTAGCACCTTGAAATAAAAAGTAAATTTTACAATGGTTGAAGGAGAAAAACTCATTCCTATTAACATAGAAGACCAGATGAAGACAGCCTACATTGACTATTCAATGTCAGTGATTGTCTCAAGAGCTTTGCCCGATGTACGCGATGGGCTGAAGCCTGTACATCGTCGTGTACTCTTTGGAATGCACGAGCTTGGCGTACGTAGCAACACCGCTCATAAGAAATCAGCCCGTATCGTAGGGGAAGTACTCGGTAAGTACCATCCACACGGCGATTTTTCCGTATATGACACAATGGTACGTATGGCACAATGGTGGAACATGCGCTATATGCTTGTAGATGGGCAAGGTAACTTTGGTTCTATCGATGGAGACTCTCCGGCAGCTATGCGTTATACCGAGGCGAGAATGAGAAAAATGGCCGAGGATATGCTGATAGATATCGAGAAAGAAACAGTAGATCACAGTCTGAACTTTGACGATACCCTACTCGAACCTACTGTATTGCCTACCCGTATCCCTAACCTACTGGTGAATGGGTCTTCGGGTATTGCTGTAGGTATGGCTACTAATATGCCACCTCATAATCTTGCTGAAGTAGTTGATGGTATAATTGCTTATCTTGAAAATCAAGATATTACCATCGATGAACTTATGGAATATATCAAGGCTCCTGACTTCCCTACAGGTGGAATCATCTATGGCTATGATGGAGTAAGAGAAGCCTTCAAGGCCGGACGTGGACGTGTAGTAATCCGCGCCAAGGCTCATTTTGAAGAAGTTAATGGTCGTGACTGTATTGTCGTAACTGAAGTTCCCTATCAAGTGAACCCAGAGACGATGCGTGAACAGACTTCAAACCTTGTCAAAGAAGGCAAACTCGAAGGTCTAGCTGACATCGTAGATCAAACAGGTAAAGGAGGAATGCGCATCGTATATGAACTCAAAAAAGATGCTATTCCCAACGTAGTGCTGAATAACCTCTTCAAACACACAGCATTACAATCCTCCTTCAGTGTCAATAATATCGCCTTGGTCAATGGACGCCCTCAGCAGCTGAACCTCAAGGACTTAATATATCACTTTGTAGAACATCGCCACGATGTAGTATACAGACGTACTGAGTACGAACTCAAAAAAGCCAAAGAACGTATCCATATCTTGGAAGGGTTCATGAAGGTGATGGCCACAGAAGACACTATGGGCAAAGCTATTGAAATCATCCGTTTTCATGACAAGCCCAAAGAGGATTTGATGACCGAGTTTGAGCTTACCGAAATACAAGCTGAAGCTATCTTAGCCTTACAGCTACGTCGTATCAATAAGCTATTAATCCTTCAAACCAAAGAAGAATATGAGCAATTATTAGCACAAATTATTGATTTGGAAGATATCCTTGCTCGCAAAGAACGCCGTACCGAGATTATCAAAGAAGAACTCTTGGAAATAAAATCCAAATATGGAGACGAACGTCGTTCTGTCATAGAATATGCAGGGGGTGATATCTCCATTGAGGATATTATCCCTGATGAGCAAGTGGTTATTACCATTTCCAACGCAGGTTACATAAAGCGTACTTCTGTCAATGAATACAAAACCCAAGCACGTGGTGGTGTAGGACAAAAAGCCTCTGCTACTCGTGATAAGGACTTCATAGAGCATCTGTTCATAGGTACCAACCACCAGTATATGCTGTTCTTTACAGAGAAAGGTAAGTGTTTTTGGCTCAGGGTGTATGAGATTCCAGAAGGAGGTAAAAATACCAAAGGACGCGCCATACAGAACCTTATCAATATCGAACCCGATGACCTTGTTAAGGCAGTCATCTGTACCCATGACCTCAAGGAAAAAGACTATACCAATAGTCACTATGTCATCATGGCTACTAAAAAAGGGATTATTAAGAAAACCAGCTTAGAACAATATTCACGTCCACGCCAGAATGGTATCGTTGCCATCACTATCAAAGAAGATGATGAGCTATTAGAAGCACGTCTTACCTCAGGCAACAGCCAAATCATGCTAGCTGTCAAGTCTGGAAAGGCTATTCGCTTCCCAGAGGACAAGGTGAGAGCTGTAGGGCGTAGTGGCTCTGGAGTACGAGGTATCTCTTTGGATAGTGACAAAGATGAGGTAATCGGAATGATTGCCATAGAAAATCCTTTGGAAGAAACCGTATTGGTAGTTTCCGAGAATGGTTATGGTAAGCGTACCTTTATCGATGAACCAGAGACAGGAGAAGCGGTATATCGTATTACCAACCGTGGAGGAAAAGGAGTCAAGACTATTTCTATCACAGAGAAAACTGGTAATCTGGTTGCGATCAAGTCAGTTTTGGAAGAAGACGATCTGATGATTATCAATAAGTCGGGTATGGCTATTCGCCTCCCTGTAAGTGGACTCCGTGTGATGGGACGTGCTACTCAAGGAGTACGCCTTATCAATATCAAAGGAAATGACTCTATTGCGGCAGTAGCAAAGGTTATGAAAGAAGATGAAGATGAAAATACTACCGAAGAGATAGAAAACCCAACAGAAGAATAAATAATTATAAGTTAAATATAAAAATTAAGTTACAATGAAAAAAAGTGTTTTATTAATAGCATCATCACTTTTGGTGGCTACTTCTTTTGCTCAGAAGAAAGAGCTTAAAGAGATAAAGAAAGCCATTGAAAAGGATAATTTCTCAGAAGCAGAACGCCTATTAGAAAGCAACAAAAGAGTTGCTCTCTCTACTAAAAAAAGCACTGCAGAGTACTATTACTTAAAGGGAGAATTAGGAATCAAAAAAGCGCTTGCTGGAAAAAATGTAGCTACTTCTCTCAAAGAGGCATCCGAGGCTTTGGCTGAAGCAAGAAAGATAGAGAAAAAGACTCCTGCTGAATTAGAAAGCCTAACAGCTAATGTAGCTCGTTTGGCTGCAGATAAAGGGCAAGAATACTACCAAAAGAACGACTTCAAGAATGCAGCTATTGCCTTTGAACAGGTATATCGTTTTAGCCCTAAGGATACCCTATTCCTATACAATGCAGCAGAATATGCTACTCAAGCAAAAGAAAACGAGATGGCTCTACAGTTTTTCTTAGAGCTAAAAGACCTTAAATATGATGGTGCAGAAACACTCTATACAGCTAAAAACAAAGAGACAGGATTGGTAGAAAAATCGGTAGATAAGAACACTCGTGATATGAAGATGAAGACAGGGAACTACACCAATCCATCTCAAGAGAAAGTACCTTCTAAAAAAGGAGAAATTATCCGTAAGATTGCTTACCTATATGTAGAACAAGGCAACAAAGAAGAAGCACTCAAGGCTTTTGCTTTTGCTCGTAAGAACTACCCTAAGGATCCTGAACTAATCATACAGGAGGCCAATGTACACTACCAATTAGGAGATCATGCTAAGTTCGAATCTCTTATGAGAGAAGCTGCTGACCTTCAGCCTGAGAATCCTTATGTACAATATAATATCGGGGTGATGAGTCTACAACAGGGAAAACCTGCTGAGGCAAGAAAATTTTTCCAAAAAACACTCAAATTGGCTCCTGATAATGCCGATGCTGCACTGAACTACGCTTTCACTTATACCGAAGAAGCCAATGGCTTAGTAGACCAAATGAATGCTCTTGGAAATACAGCAGAAGACATCAAGCGATACAATGAGCTGAAGGACAACAAAGACAATCTATTCAGATTAGCAGCTGAATCCCTCAATGAGTATGTCAAGAACAATGCTAAAAATCCTAACAAGGAAGTTTTAGAAAATCTCAAAAATATATACTTAGCTATCAATGATATAGAAAACTATAAGAGAATTAAAAATATCCTTGATAAAAAGTAAAATAAGCTTTACTAAAACTATACAGCCTGAGAAGAGAATCCTCTCAGGCTGTTTTATTTTTAGGGAGTACTAAGTAGCTTAGCCTATCCTAAGGCAATAAAAAAAGAGATTGCTTTTTGGACAACCTCTTTTTGTTACTAAACATTATGCACTATGCGGAGAAAGAGGGATTCGAACCCCCGGAGGTGTTACCCTCAACGGTTTTCAAGACCGCCGCATTCGACCGCTCTGCCATTTCTCCAAATGAACCAACCTGTTGTTGAATTCGGGTGCAAAGATACAACATTTTCTATACACTACAAAGAAAAATCTTACTTTTTTGCATGATTTTTTTACTATTTTATTTATTAAATTGATTTTCAACATATTACAAATGTATAGAAAAAATATTTTAGGAAAATGTTTTTTTATTCAAAAATAAATGCTTAACTTTGTATGGTTTTAAAAGTAAAAAATAATTGACAATTATGGGAGTAACAGACTTTTTCACTATATTCAATTCTATTTTAGATAATGATTTCTACAAGTTCACCATGCAGTGTGCAGTAGTAAAACTTTTTCCTGCAGTAAAAGGGCGGTATGAGTTTATCAATCGAGGAGGGCATGAGTTTCCCGAGGGTTTTGCCAAAGCCATGCAAGAAGCGGTCAATCATATGAGCCAGCTAAAACTCTCTAAGGAAGAAAAAAAATTCTTAAAAGCCTCTTGTCCTTACCTGAATCCTGCTTATATTGACTTTTTGGAAGGATATAGGTATGACCCTTCTGAAGTGCATATTTCACAGGAAGGAACTGAGCTTAAAGTAAGTGTAGAGGGATATTGGTATAGGACTATTCTCTGGGAAGTTCCTCTTTTGGCAACTATCAGTGAGCTCTACTATAAGCTCACTCATGCAGTAGCTTGGGACGATCAGAAGATAGAGGAGGTGACCTCCCACAAGATACATGATTATGAATCCTTGGATGTTATTTTTGCTGAGTTCGGCACGCGAAGAAGGCATTCGTATCATGTACACGATGTAGTGATGCGTACTCTAACCAAATCACACAGACACAACTTTTCCGGAAGTAGCAATGTACACTTTGCTATGAAGTACCAAGTAAAACCTATTGGTACCCACGCCCACGAATGGTTCATGTTCCATGCCGCCGAATATGGCTTCAAAATGTCCAATGCAATGTCCTTAGAGCATTGGGTGGATGTCTACAGAGGAGACTTAGGAGTAGCTCTATCTGATACTTACACTACGGACGTCTTCTTCAAACAATTCGACACTAAGTTCGCCAAGCTCTTCGATGGCGTTCGCCACGATAGTGGAGATCCTATAGAATTTGCCAATAAGACCATAGAGCACTATAAGAAGTTTGGCATCAACCCCCTTTCCAAATATATCATTTTCTCTGATGGACTCACTCCTGAAAAGGTAGAGGCCATCACCAAGGCTTGCCGAGGTAAAATAGGCTTCTCCTTTGGAATAGGCACCAACCTTACCAATGATGTAGGTTTGCGCCCTATGAATATTGTCATGAAGCTGACCGAAGTACTTACCTCCGACCACGAGTGGGTCAAGACCGTTAAGCTATCGGATGAACCCAAGAAACATACTGGAGACCCACGAATGATAGAATTGGCTAAGGAGTTATTACGCATTCACTCATAAGAGAAAAATATGAGCTTTTTAAAGAAAACAAATACCGTTGCTTATACCCTGATGATTATAGGTGTGACACTGCTTTACCTACAGTCCAAAAAGGAATATCGATACTTTCAAGAACAATATGTACTCATGGCAGGGCTTATCCTCGTGGTGATAGGTATCTATATGTTGTCCAAGAAATTATCCTCAAGAGAACACAAATAAGTTAATCGTTTATAATAATTAAAAAACTAAAATTTATGTCAGTATTAAAAATTGGAATCAACGGATTCGGACGTATTGGCCGCTTAGCTTTCAGAGCTATTTCAAAACGTGCCAATGTAGAAGTAGTAGGAATCAATGACCTACAAGAAGTAGATTATATTGCCTATTTGCTTAAGTATGATTCTGTTCATGGTACTTTCCCTTCAGAAGTAAAAACAGAAAATGGAAACCTTGTAGTAGATGGAAAAACCATTCGTATCACTGCTGAAAAAGATCCTAACAACCTAAAATGGAATGAATTAGGAGTAGATGTAGTTCTCGAATGTACAGGACTTTTCACTACATTGGAAAAAGCGCAAGCACACCTGAATGCAGGAGCTAAGAAAGTGGTAATCTCTGCTCCTTCTGCTGATGCACCTATGTTCGTAATGGGAGTAAACCATAAGAGCGCAAAAGCTACCGATACTATCGTATCCAACGCTTCTTGTACTACCAACTGTTTGGCTCCTATTGCCAAAGTTATCAATGACAGTTTTGGTATAGAAGAAGCTCTTATGACTACTGTTCATGCTACTACTGCTACTCAGCTTACTGTAGATGGCCCTTCTAAAAAAGACTGGAGAGGAGGACGCTCTGCTCTTATCAACATTATCCCTTCTTCTACAGGTGCAGCCAAAGCGGTAGGTAAAGTAATCCCTGAACTCAATGGTAAGCTCACTGGTATGGCCTTCCGTGTACCTACTGCCGATGTCTCTGTAGTGGATTTGACCGTGAAGACTAAAAAAGCAACTTCTCTTAAAGAAATCAACGAAGCTATGAAGAAAGCTTCCGAAGGAGAACTTAAAAATATCTTAGGTTATACTGAAGAGCTTGTAGTATCTCAAGATTTTGTAGGCTGTACCAACACCTCTATCTATGATGCAAAAGCAGGTATCGAGCTTAACGATCACTTCTTCAAGGTAGTTTCTTGGTATGATAACGAAGCTGGCTATTCTAACAAATTGGTAGATTTAGCTCAACATGTAGCTTCTCTATAATTTATTAAAAAAGACGTATGCTTTCAAGAAAAAAACATGCGTCTTTTTTTAAATCAAATAAGATATAATTAACTAAATACTTTTAAAAATGATTTTTATAGTAGATAGTGGTGCTACCAAAGCCGATTGGACAGCACTGAACGAAAAAGGAATGAAAGAGTTTGGCACCCAGACTCTTGGTCTTAACCCAGAGGTACTTACCGAGGAAATTGTTATGGAGCGACTCACTACTAATGAGCAACTCAATGATAACCGTAAGCGTGCCCGCCATGTATATTTCTATGGAGCGGGGTGTGGTACAGAGCGCTTGTGTACCTTCCTTCACGCTATTTTACAACGCTTTTTCTCCAATGCTACCATTGTAGTTAAGGAGGATACTTATGCCGCTGTACATGCTACCACTGCTGACGGAGAAAAGGCCATTGTAGGAATCTTAGGAACAGGAGCTAACTGTTCTTACTGGGATGGAAAAAAACTCCACCAAGCAGTGGATTCTTTGGGCTATTCCCTTATGGACGAATGTAGTGGGAACTTCTTTGGAAAGAGGCTAATTGTAGACTATTATTTCAAAATTATGCCAGAGCACCTCAGAAACAAGTTCGAACATGAATATGAGCTCAACTCTGATGTAATCAAGTCTCATCTATACAAATTACCTAATCCTAATAGCTATCTAGCTACTTTTGCACGCTTCTTGGTAGAGAACAAGAATGATGGTTATTGTCAGAAAATTATCCGCGAAGGACTGCAACTCTTCATTGATCACTGGGTGGTACAATATGAAGCTCGTAAGGAAGTACCTATCAATTTTGTAGGAAGTATTGCTTTCTATCTACAAGAAATTGTAAAAGAAGTATTTGCTCAGAACAACCTCAAGATAGGTAAAATACTTCGTAAGCCTATAGACGGATTGGTGGAATATCATCTACTTCACAAAAAAATCAAATAAATACCAACCTCAAAATCAATAATGAAAGATTATATTATTGTAGGATTCGGTTTTGCAGGTAGCTCTTTGGTACACTTGCTTGAGAAAAACCAGAAATCCTTTGTTGTATTCAATGATAATCCTGCTCCTGTAACCACCGTTGCAGGAGCTATGTTCAATCCTATAATTCTCAAGCGCTTCACTCCTGTATGGAAAGCTCAGGAGCAGATGACCTTACTCTTACCTTTCTTCCGTGAAATAGAGAAAAAATTACAGACCTCTTTTCTCTATAAGGTACGCGTGTTGAGAAAATTCACCTCTGTCGAAGAAAAAAATAATTGGTTTGTAGCCTCTGATAAGCCTATTCTCTCAGAATACCTCTCCACAGATATTTTACAAGAGGTATCTCCTTACATAAAAACTCCTTTTGGTGTAGGAGAAGTCCTACATACAGGCATGGTTAATACCCGAATTTTGATTCCTGCCTATAGGGAAAAGCTACTCAAGGAAGAGAAACTTTTAGAAGAAAAATTTGATTATGATGCCTTAGAATTTTTAGAAGAAGGGGTACGATATAGAGGAATTACAGCCAAGCGTATTGTCTTCTGCGAAGGATATGGTATGGTAGAAAACCCTTTCTTTAGGGCCTTACCTATGGTTGGCAGTAAAGGAGAATTGTTAAATTTTGAAGCCGATATGCTACAATTGGAGGGTGTAGTGAAGTCCGATGGCTTTATTGCTCCCTTAGGAGGAAATGCCTTCAAAATAGGCACTACCTATGACAATGATGACAAAGACCCCTCCCCTACTTCTGGAGGTAGAGAAATCCTAGAACAGAAACTACGCCAGCTCATTTCCTGCCCCTATCATATTACAGGACAAGTAGCTGGAATTCGCCCTACTGTAAGGGATCGCCGTCCTTTAGTAGGAGTACACCCCAGGTATAAAAATTTATTCATACTTAACGGATTGGGAACACATGGAGCTCTCTTAGCTCCTTATACAGCTACAGCCCTCTATGACTTTATAGAAGAAGGAAAGCCTTTGGACAAAGAGATGAATATTGTTCGCCATTATCATTACTTCGAATGAGTAAATACAAAAATAAAACAAGAGGCTGTTTTTTGGGGACAGCCTCTTGTTTTTTTTAATGAAGAATGAAAAGTGAAAAATGTACCCAAGAAAACACTCATTGTTTTTCATTCTTCTCTCTTCGTTCTTCTTTTTTCTGTAAAACTACTTAGGATAAGCAATTCTTAAGTGGTATATATTAAAGAGTTTTTCCTTAAGAACTTTCTTGATCTTCTCAATATCCTTGAAAGTAATATCTGCATTGAGAAACTGACGTTCTTCTATCTGTCTTTTTACGATATTCTCCACTAGGGTATCAATGGCATCAGTGGTAGGATTGACTAAACTCTTAGAGGCGGCCTCCACCGAATCAGCCATCATCAGAATAGCCGTTTCCTTAGAGAAAGGAATAGGTCCTGAATAGCGAAAATCTTCCTCAGCAAAAGATTCTCCAGAGTCTATTTGCTTTTTGTAGAAATAATAAATCAAGCTATTGCCATGATGAGTACGGATAAAATCGATGATACGATCAGGAATATTATTCGCCCGAGCCATTTCTATCCCATCTATGACATGGTTTTTGATGATCTTGGCACTCTCTATAGGTGTGAGTTCATCATGGGGATTGACAGATGTTTTCTGATTTTCAGTAAAGTAGAGAGGATTTTTCATCTTTCCTATATCGTGATAAAGAGCCCCTACCCTCACCAGCATCGCATTAGCACCAATCGCCAATGCACTGGCCTCGGCTAAGTTGGACACCTGCAAAGAATGTTGGAATGAGCCAGGTGCCTTTTCTGAAAGCTCCCTCAATAACTTATTATGGGTATCGGAAAGCTCCAGCAGAGAGACATTGGATACCAAACCAAATATTTTTTCATACAGATATGTGAGAGGCTGTACGAAGAGCGTCAAGAAACCATTAAGAATAAAAAGCCCCAAGGTAGGGTAATGAATATCCCGTAAGCTACCGGTAGAGATCATCAGTTGGCATAGATATGTCACTATATAAGCTACCACTATATAGGTAATCATCATAAAAAGATTGATTCTATAATGCATCCCCTTAGTATCAAGCAGAAGTACGCCTGCTACAACCACATTGGTATAGATAAATTGGAAGCTATTAGGTACAATAAAGCCAATAAGAATCAACGTGATTATGTATAGGAACATTCCTACACGCTGGTCAAAAAAGGCTTTCATCACTATAGGAAAAATACATATAGGCAATGCATTGATATAATCTGCATTGATCCTTGCTGTCCACGAAACACCTGCTACAAAAAGCAATACAGTGGTGAATATAAGCGTCACTATATTATTGTTGGTGAACATTTCCTCTTTGAAGTGATACAAATAAAGCAAGATCATACTCACCAGCATAGCCACAATAAGGACATACCCCATAAGAGAGAATATTGTAAGATTCTCCGAACTATTTAGTGCATATTCTTTCTGTAAAGAGACAAGCATCGTGAGCCTATCTTCTGTGACAAGTTGTCCCTTTTCTATAATGAGCTGTCCTTGCTTTACCACCCCACGCGAATGGACAATCCTCTTGAGGTTCTCCTCCAGTGCTCGCTGCGTAAAATGCTCATCTACGAATATATTTGGCAGGATCACTTCCGAGAAGATAGCATAATAAGTATCCAAATGCTCTTGGTAAAATGCCCCCTTAAAATAGTTATGAATTTCCTCCTTGGTCTGATTGAGAAAGAAGAAATCATGTATACTAAAAGTAAACACCTCATTTCCCTCTACCAAGAATATCTTCTTATCAGTAACCTCCTGAGAGGAGTAGAAAACCCCATGATGATAGGCCTTTTTTAAGAAATCTTCCCCTTTTTGTAAGAGTTTTTCTCGCTGAGGAGCCTCCACTGTAGCGAAATAAGAAAGTGCTTTCTGGTAGTAATTCTTCCGAGCAGCCCCCAGAAGGGTGGTATCCTTAAAGAAATAAGTAGGCGATTGCTCCTTAATTAGTTCTTTTTCTCGAGCCAATTCCTCATTGGTCTTCTTTAGGGTAAAGTCGAAGGGAGCATATAAAGAAGGGTGTAGCCATGGTTTGCCCGCTTGGAACTCATAGGAGAACTTGCTCCCTTTGGGCAGAAGAAGGACAATCACAGCCACTACAACTATTGCCAAAAAGAGCTTGTATAGTAGCCCTTGTTTAGCATAGAGTTTGTACCAAAAATGCTTTATTTCCATAATATAAGTGAGATTAGAATGTATGGGTTAATCTCTTAATAGTGGCAGAGTGGAACAACGTAGAAGTCCCTCCTGCTTAGAGATTTCTGCATATGGAATTCGCTCTACAGTGAACCCATTGGCCTGAAGCCACTCATTCAAGCGAGTAAAGTTTCGTTCTGTCACCACTACATCTGGTGCTATGGAGAAGACATTGCTGAACATCTGATACATTTCTTCTCGTTCTATATGAAAGAGATTTTCACGCCCAAAAAGTTCTACCAGATACTCATAGTCCGCCTCCTGACGGAAACCTCCCTTGTAAATAATCCCTTGGTGAGTACCTACTGGTTGGAAACAACAATCCAAGTGAAGAGCATTGTCTCGAGGATCTTTGGACTTGACTAAGTCAAACTCTTTGACTATCTTGTTGGGGAACAACTCTTTGAGAAATTCCACCCCAGCCATATTGGTACGAGCAGTTTTATATTCTTGATAATCAGATCCTTTGTAAGTTCCTACTAAAATATGGTCATTCCAAGGCATCACATCACCCCCTTCTATATGTACCTGTGTAGGAGGTACTACATAGGAAGCTGCTGGGATTTGCTTTATGATGTACTCAATGGCTTGGAACTCATTTTCACGTTCTGGAAGGATATTAGCCTTGATGAATTTGTCTTCTATGACAAAGCCAATATCACGGGTAAAAATCTGGTTACAGTCCTCTATAAGTTCAGGGCGATATACCTCTACCCCATACTTTGTGAGTACTTGAGCAAAAGCCTCCATTTCAGTAACCATATCAGCCTCAACCGGATAAGTACCCGCAAGTATGTGTTCTAAGGACTTAGGGTCATATGCCTCCTGGGCAGTAGGGGTAGGACCATTGCTCTGAGCGGTACCCAAGACAACCGCTCGTAGGCGATTCGTCTCGTTCTTTACTTGTATTTTCATCATGGTTAATTTTGGTGCAAATATACGGAAAATATATGAGAATATTTATTTGGTGAAAAAAAGAAAAAATTATATCTTTGCTGCCTAAACAATAATTTCCAATATCGTGAAAAAATATATTACTTTACTATTGCTATTGCTCTCTTGCACTGTGAGTATGGCACAAATTGCTGTTGGGATAAGGCTCAATAATCCATTAGTCTATGGTTCTTCTATTTCTCCCTTATATAATGAAGATGGGAAAAAATTCAACACCTATGGGAATTGGGGCGTTTTCAATTCAGGCGTCTTTGCTCGGATTCCTCTCAAAGAAAAGCATTGGGTATTACATACTGAACTTCTATATAAGAATGAGGGAACTCATCTCAGTGGCTTTGATGTTCCCGATAAGGATAGGGGGCCTTATTATAGAGAAAGCCTCTATGAAGAAAAAAGACATTTTTCCCTCCAATATATAGATGCTCCTTGTCTGCTACAATGGGAAGGCAAGCGTATGTTTAGAGGATACCTACAAGCAGGTTTTTCTCTCAAATTCTTAACCCATGCCTCCTATACTAATGGTTGGTTTAATGCCCCTGATGAGAATGTAACCCCTCATTTTAACCGACTTGTTCTTACAGGGCAAGTAGGGGGCGGTGTGCTCTGGGACATCAAGCGAGTAATGATCACCGCCGATATGCGTATGTCCTGGAATCTTACTCCTATCACAGGCCATCTAGTTCGTGGGGTTGATTTTAGTGAAAGTATGGGCTTTTCTCTCTCGCTGATCTCCATTGGTGTAGGGTACAAGTTGGGATATAAGAAGAAATAACGCCAAACGATGAAACAACACGAAGAAGTCATCAAGGTTTTGGAAGAAAATGGAGGGTGGGCAACCCTTGGTTTTCTCTATCATAAGGTAGATACCTCTGGGTGGAAAACTAAAACACCCTTTGCCACCATAAGGCGAATTGTTCAGGACGAACGCTTCTTTTTCAAAATGAAAGCAGGACTATGGGCACTGAAAAGTCATAAAGAGCAGCTTTTAGAGAAATTTGAATTAGAAGTATCCACTAAGAAAGAACAGGATTTTTCTCATTCTTACTTTCAAGGATTGTTGATTGAAATCGGAAACCTCAAGGGATATCATACTTATATTCCTCCTCAGGATAAGAACAAATTATTCCTTGACAGAAAATTAGGTAGTGTATCTTCCTTGGATCAGATATTAGATTTTACCTACCCTGAAGTAATCAAAAGAGCCAAAACAGTAGACGTGATCTGGTTCAATGAGCGAAAATTTCCACATGCTTTTTTTGAAGTAGAACACACTACAGATATACAAAATTCATTACTCAAATTCAATGATTTACAAGATTTTTATAGTAAGTTCTACATTCTTAGTGCCTCAGAGAGAAAGCGAGAGTTCGAACAAAAAATAACCTATACTTCCTTCAAGAATATAAGAGACAGAGTATCTTTCATTGATTATGATTTTGTAGTGAACCTACATACCAAGAGTTTTGAATTAGCTAAAATAGGACAATTATAAAAAACCATAGAAAAACACACATGGAACCCATAGATTTTAACAAACCCAAT
Organism: Capnocytophaga gingivalis; assembly: GCF_002302415.1. Taxonomy (NCBI): domain Bacteria; kingdom Pseudomonadati; phylum Bacteroidota; class Flavobacteriia; order Flavobacteriales; family Flavobacteriaceae; genus Capnocytophaga; species Capnocytophaga gingivalis. The sequence continues at coordinate 247,267 of NZ_CP022386.1, forward strand.
ACCGAATACGGAGACGATAATATACAAACCCTCGAGTGGCAGGAGCATGTACGTATGCGCCCTGGAATGTATATAGGCAAGCTCGGCGATGGTTCCTCTGCTGATGACGGGATCTATATCCTACTGAAAGAGGTCATTGACAACTCCATTGACGAATTTGTCATGGGGGCTGGCAAGCAGATAGAGGTACGTATAGAGGACAACAAGGTTTCTGTACGTGACTTTGGGCGAGGTATTCCCTTAGGCAAGGTAGTAGATGTAGTCTCAAAAATGAATACAGGAGGAAAATATGACTCTCGCGCTTTCAAAAAGTCGGTTGGGCTCAATGGGGTAGGTACCAAAGCAGTCAATGCGCTTTCGTCCTACTTCTATGTGGCTTCTGTGCGCGATGGACAGAAGAAAAGTGCATCCTTCTCCTTAGGAGTCCTACAGGAAGAATCTCCCTTGGAAGCCTCCAATGAAAGACGAGGTACCTTGGTAGAGTTTGTCCCTGATGGCACCATCTTCAAGAACTACAAATTCCGCTCAGAGTATGTAGTGAGAATGCTCAAAAACTACACCTACCTGAATCCAGGACTGGTAATCGTATACAATGGAGAAAAATTCTTCTCTGAGAATGGACTAAAAGACCTACTTTTGGAGGATAACAATGAGGAAGACTTTGCTTACCCTATTATCCACCTCAGAGGGGAAGATATTGAAATTGCTCTTACTCATAGCCAAAGCCAATACAGCGAACAATATTACTCATTTGTCAACGGACAGAATACCACTCAAGGAGGTACTCACTTAGCTGCCTACCGTGAAGCTATTGTAGCTACCTTGCGCAACTATTACAACAAACCGTACGATGCCTCGGATATTCGTAAGTCTATCATTGGGGCTATCTCTATCAAGGTAATGGAACCTGTTTTTGAGAGTCAAACTAAGACAAAACTCGGTTCCACTGAAATGGGAGATGGCTTGCCTACGGTGCGTACCTATATCACTAATTTCGTACAAAAGCACTTGGATGACTACCTACACAAGCAGCCCGAGATTGCCGAAGAAATCCAGAAGAAAATCCTTCAAGCAGAGCGAGAGCGTAAGGAGCTTTCCGGCATTCGCAAACTTGCTCGTGATCGAGCTAAAAAAGTAAGCCTGCATAACAAAAAGTTACGTGACTGCCGTATTCATCTCACTGATAGTAAGCATGAAAAAGCCCTTGAGAGTACCCTCTTTATTACTGAGGGAAACTCTGCATCGGGATCTATCACCACCTCGCGCGATGCTAATACTCAAGCAGTATTCTCCCTACGTGGAAAGCCGCTAAACTCTTTTGGAAAAACCAAAAAAATTGTCTATGAGAATGAAGAGTTCAACCTCCTACAAGCGGCCTTGGATATAGAAGATTCCATAGAAAATCTGCGGTACAACAATATCGTTCTTGCGACCGATGCCGATGTAGATGGGATGCACATTCGCCTGCTACTCATCACCTTTTTCCTTCAGTTCTTCCCCGAACTGATTAAGGAAGGACATGTATATATACTACAAACACCCCTATTCCGTGTACGCAATAGCAAAGAAACTATCTACTGTTATTCAGAAGAAGAACGTATTGCTGCCATAGAAAAACTCAAAAACCCAGAGATCACTCGATTCAAGGGATTGGGAGAGATTTCTCCTGATGAGTTCAAGCACTTTATTGGTCAGGATATGCGCCTTGACCCTGTGATGATGGATAAGGCCATGAATATAGAGAAATTATTAGATTTCTATATGGGGAACAACACTCCCGAACGCCAAGATTTTATCATCAATAACCTCAAATACGAGGTATAACTAAAGCAAATCCCCACAAGCAACTCATATATACTTGTGGGGATCTTCTTTGTAATCTTTATTCTACTTATCAATATCAATACTATCTCTAATAGGAATAAATATTCTTTCCTTTGAAAATTCAGTTAAAGTCCAGAACCTAATGAAAAAGTAAAAAAGATAGAAAACCTAACTCTCAATCCTTCCAATTACCCTAAAGTTACCGTCCCTCGTGTAATCCAAATCACCTATCGCAATGCTAATGTCATTCTTAAAGCTGTAGGATTGTCCTATTGATTTCTAAAAGTACCTCCCAAAATATTATCTTCTATGCTTTTGAAAGAAATTGAACTTTACTATAAAGTTTAATTTCTTTCTATATTGGTATATTCTTACCCCTAAAACAAATAAAAATAAAGGAATGATATTGAATAAAGAAAAAAAAGAAAACATCATACACCCTATAAGTAACAAAGGAGCATATAAAAGAAGCATTATTACATCTATTAATATAAAATAGGTTTTATCTTCTATATCATAATGATAAAAATAGGGTTTCCCTTTCTTTTCCTTATACAAAAAATAAGGAATAAGGATATATAACAATATAGAAATATAAAAATAGGTCTTGAATAGAAAAGGAATATCTATGTCTTCAAAAAACAGAGATTGTGCCAATGAATATGGAATTGCTCTAAAAAAAGCAATTATATAATGCGGGGTAGAAATACTAAACCCTCCTGTACCAGGCATCGCAACAAAAGCTGTTGTAGCCAATACACTATTATAACATAAAAATAGTAGGAGAACTATATAAATATTACATCTTATATTTATATTGAGATTTTTCATATTTTTAATTTTCAATTATGCAAAATTATTTTGAAGGATTTAAAACAATGATATCAGCAAGATAACATCTTTAACATTGATACAACACATGAATAAGTTTATATTATATAGAGAAACTCTCAATCTAAAAGCCTCTATTATTTGAAATGCACAACGGGTTAAGGATGTTATTAATATATCCAAATAAACAGATTGCTATAATAAGCTAGTTTTTATCAATTTTTAACAACTCTCTTACTTCTTTGCTCACTTTTAGCAGTTGATTATTTCCAAATAAACCAAAAGATTCTAATTTTTTTAGATGTATAAAATCATTACTATCAGCTGTTGCTATTCTACTATCCAAACTGCATTTTTTTAAATTTCCTAAGAATGATACGACACTGAAATTCTCGATTTTATTTCCTTCAATACTTAAGTATTCAAGCTGCTCTAAATTTTTTAAGAAGCTAATATCTTTCAGTTGTTTCATATAATACAAACACAATTTGCTTAGGTTTTTACATTGAGCAAGAAAGGAAAGGTCTTCTACTGCTGTACTTCTTAAGTCTAATGACAATAAAGATTTCAATGATTCCCCCTCTTTATACTGTTTCTTTTTTAAACCATAGAGCTTTAATTCTTTTAGAAAAGGTATGTCCCAAGCTGTTTCAATATTTTTCCTGTCCCAAGACAATAACACTTCTAAAAAAGGGAAATTGGAAAAATCAATTTTTGTTTTGTCTCCATTATCCAAGTAAAGTTTTTTGAGGTTATGAAGACATTGTATCTCAGAGATATCATCTATTCCTGTCCAAAAGACAAATAACTCATCAATAAAATCAAATGACTTTAATGATGGCATATAATCTCTATTCCAACCATAACTATCATCTTTTATCTGTAATTTCTTTATCCTTTTCTCCTGCATATAAGCAGGAAGTTTTTCATAATTCTCAGGAGTAAGAATTGCAAATTCTTTATGATACCCTCCGAACTTTACATCAATATTATTCATATTCCTATCCCCTATTACTACAATTTTTTATGATTTTAAAAATCATTTGGTTTCATATATTCTAAATTTGGCTTTATATAATCATACTCTTTCCTCCTTCCCGCATGGCTCATGCTTCACACCTCTATCAATTAATCTTTGGTGTTTTTGTATTTATAGATTGGTAGATCGTTGAGATTTCAAGAAGAAATTTCAAATATTGCTTGATTTTTCAATATATCTCTTTTCTACTTTTCTTCTCCAAGAAATCTTTTCTTCAAGTAAGAAATTCTGTACTTTATCTACATATTTAAAAATTTTTAGTTTAGTTAATTCATCTATAGCAAAAGCATATAATTGCTCATCATCCAATAGTTCCGCCAAAGAAGACACTACTTTAGGATTGTTTTTAAAGTAATGAAGTAGCATTACAAAACTTTCTGTACCTCTTCCGAACTTATACTCTCTTACAATTTTCAACAACTCTTCTAACAAAATATCTGTAAGAATTTTCTTTTTTGTTCTTGTTTTTCTTATATTATCAATGAGTTCAGATCCAATCATCCATATTTCCCTCTCAAAAGATTTTAAATTTTCTTTGTCATTGGAGGTGAAATATTTATCATAAAATAAACTACAAGAATTATAAAGATAATCTTTCTCCTGAATATTATTAAAATCTATTCTATTCATTGTTACAAGTTGTTTTTCCTTGATTTAAATTTCTACTTTTTAACATTATTCCCTACTGGCTTATTTTGTTTTTAGCATCCTCTATCAATTAAGTCCCAATTCTTTTCTATTACATTGATCGATAAAGAGTTGATACTTTAATAACCTATTCTACATATCACCCCTATTTAACTAACTTACTGGCGAAAAAGTAAGACCACTCAAATTCATTTTCTGCCATTCCTTTTTTATTTCTTCACAAACAAAAATACTCTTTTCACTATCCACACAGAGCAAATCTTTGGTAAGTGTAGCTATTTTCAAAGGATCAAAAACAGTATCAAGAAAAATATAACTCTTCTTCGCTTCATCTCTTATCTTAAAGTATGATTTCTCCCAATTAATACATTCTTCTGTTTGTAGGAAGTTGATAATCTTATAATTGTGTTTTATCTCTTTGTCATCAGTATTAAAGAGCTTAAAAGACAATAATTGTATCCCCTCACTTATCTTAGAATTTTGCAAAATAACATCTTGGAATCTTTCACTTAACAAGTAAATCCCAAAATAAGGAGTCATAATATCTTGATCAAAGAATAATTTTTCTTCTCCATACATCTTAAAATTAATGTAATCAAAGGATTCTTCTAATTGGATTCCATAATTGATTAACCAACGATTATCCTTAAGATCCATCATTTCCAACATAAAATTCTCTTCCGTAATATCTTTACTGTAACTTTTTATTATATAATAACTCATAAGACTATTTCTTACATTTCATTTTAGCACTCGTACCACACTCTAATACATTTCTTGTAGCTTGTCAACAAGTGGCAAATATACAATAAATTATACAAATATACAATAAAAAAATCCCTAACCATTAAGGTTAGAGATTTGTTTTTATAGATATTTCTTACAACACATCTATCACATTGGAGAGGCGTTGGGTGATTTCCTCAATAGAGCCAATACCATTGATAGGATGGTATTTGCCTTGTTTTTTATAAAAATCAATAAGTGGAGCAGTTTTTTGGTTGTATTCGACAAAACGATTGCGGATTTTACCTTCGTCTTGGTCATCGGAGCGACCGCTTACTTTACCGCGCTCTACTAATCTTTTGATAAGCTCCTCATCGTCCGCATCGAGGGCAAGGGTAGCACTGATGGACATTTGTTTGGAGGCTAAGAAAGTATCCAAGGCTTCTGCTTGAGCAATGGTACGAGGGAAACCATCAAAGATAAAGCCTCCTGCATTAGGATTCTTTTCTATTTCTTCTTGAAGTATTTTGATGGTTACCTCATCAGGAACCAACTGACCTTTGTCCATATAGGATTGAGCTAATACCCCCAACTCGGTACCATTCTTTAAGTGGTGGCGGAACAAATCCCCTGTGGAGATGTGTACCAATCCGTATTTTTCTTTTAGGAAAGCGGCTTGTGTCCCCTTTCCAGCTCCTGGTTTGCCAAACAAAACCAAATTCTTCATGTTTTCTATATTTAATTGATATATTTCAGGGAGATTTCGTCCCAGTTCATCATAATCCAATCCATATCCTACGATAAATCGGTTTGGGATAGAAAATCCTATATGATGTACTGCCAAATCCTTCTTATAAGCCTCAGGCTTGAAGAAAAGAGTTACTATCCGTAAGGATGCTACCTTCTTGTCCGCAAAGAAGTTATATATTTCCTCCAAGGTATTTCCGGTATCTACAATATCTTCTATGACCACTACATCACGCCCTTCTATGTCAAAAGGAAGCCCAAAGAGTTGCTTTACTTTGTGGGTGCTTTGTAGTCCCTCATAGGAGGAAAAACGTACAAAAGACACCTGGCAATCCCCTTGGTAAGCGCGAATAAAATCCGAAGCAAACATAAATGATCCATTGAGGATAGAGATGAAAAGGGGTGTTTTCCCTTGCATTTGTTCCTCTACCTCCTTGGCAAGCCTTTCTACCTCTGTAGCTATTCTCTGAGCTGAGAGATAGGGACGGAACTCCTTATCAAGTATCTTAATTAGCATAAATATTTTTTTAAAGCTACAAAGGTATGATTTTTTTGTCATATAATAATACTTTTTTTTATATTTTTTATTTCTGAGGAATAATTTGTTTTTACGATAGGTATTTACTAACTTTGCCCTCGCTAAAAAAACAGCTTTGTACGCAATTATAGATATAGAGACCACTGGAGGAAAGATGGGAGAAGAGGCTATTACGGAGATTGCTATCTATCGTTTTGATGGACAAAAGGTGACCGACCGCTTCATCTCACTGATCAATCCAGAGAAAAAAATAGACGATTTTGTGGTACGACTCACAGGGATTTCCAACAAAACAGTGCGCCAGGCACCTAAGTTCTATGAGGTAGCCAAGCGTATTGTGGAGATTACCGAAGATTGCATTTTGGTTGCCCACAATGCTTCTTTTGATTATCGAGTACTGAGTTTAGAGTTTCGTAGGTTAGGTTTTGATTATCAGCGTAGTACTCTCTGTACAGTGGAGATGTCCCAGCGACTACTGCCCGAAGAACCTTCTTACAGTCTGGGAAAGCTCTCCCGATCTTTAGGAATTCCTTTACTCAATAGGCATCGTGCCAATGGAGATGCTATGGCTACAGTACACCTTTTCAAGCTCCTTTTGGATAGGGATACGCAAAAGATAGCCCTCAGTGAGTTTGTCAAGCAAGACCTCTCTCCCCTACCCATGCATCTGCTTTCCATGCTCGATGGACTACCCAACCAATTAGGAATCTATTACCTATATGATAAGAAGGGAAAGCTCTTGTATATGTCCAAAAGTAAGAATATCCGCAAACGTGTCAATGAACACTTTACAGGTGAGGGAAAGAGAGATATTTTTCTACAACAGCAAGTAGGAAAGGTCATGTATGAACTTACAGGGACAGACCTAATAGCAACCCTCAAGCAGGAGGAAGAACACAAACACATAACCGTTCATTTCAAAACAAAGAAGAAGAAAAAAACCTTTCCCTTTGCCTTGGTCTCTCATAAGGATAAGCGGGGTTACTTATGCCTTTCGGTGGAATTAAGGACGCCTAAACAAGAGGCTTTGGCTATCTTTGAAAGTCAGGAAGAGGGGCTTAACCTACTCTTTGAGATGACCGAACGCTATGAGCTCTGCACCAAGCTTAATGGCTTTTCTCAGGCACGTACCTATTGTTACAACCACTCTATAGGTAAGTGTGCAGGGGCTTGTATGGGCGACGAAGCTGTAGAGGATTACAACCAAAGAGTACATCAAGCCCTTGAGCATTATACACTTGCAGGAAGAACTTTTGTCATCATGGATAAAGGGCGTAGTGTTCAGGAGCGCAGTGTTATCTACATAGAAGAAGGGCGCTTGAGAGGGTACGGATTCATAGAACTGAACTATCAGCTCTCGAAAAAAATCCTCCAAAAACTCATTCTCCCTATCGAGCACACGCCAGAGAAAGCACATCTTTTGGAATATTACCTGAGAAAGCACCCCTTTGCAAAACAAATTCCTATAAAAGATTAACATCTTTTGCCTCTGTACCATTTTTTTTATGTACCTTTGCCCCTAAAAACAACGATAACTGATGAAGAAACGTACCGTTTTGAATTTATTGCTTTTTGCTTTTATTGCGTCCTTCTTTGTAACCAACTTAGGTTATGAATCCAAGATCCTCTTACAGAGATTGTTTGCATCCTCTGTAGAGATTTTACCCAAGGACAAACAATATAGTATAGACCCTGATTGGACTCTCAAGGATAGGGATAACAAGCAGTTTCCCTTCACTCGCTCAAATGGTAAGGTGAAGTTTGTTTATTTCTTTTCCTCATGGCGAGCTATGAGTATAGCTGACCTTATTGGGGTACAAAAACTCTATAATAAATATCACCAAAAGGTTGATTTCTATATCATTACTAACGAGCTTCCTGAGCCTGTAGAGCAGAAACAACAGGATCGAAAGTTCACTTTCAAGGTCACTTACCTTATTCAAGACGTGAAAATGCCTTTTGACCCAGAAAAAATTCCTTCGGGGTATATTATAGATCAAAATAATAAAGTTGTCGCTCAGGGATTTGGCAACACCCGTTGGAATAGTGACAAGGTACATGAGTGTATTGACCATTTGCTTAACTAAAGAATTTATCAAAAACGTAAAAATACCTATTATGGAAAAAATAAAAGCCTATCTCTCCTCTTTGATGCAGAACAAGAATGTTCGCTTCTGGGGATTTCAACTTTTTTTAGCTTTCTTGCTGATCTTTGGGCTTATATATATTGCCCTTCTCTCGCTTGATAGCTGGACAAGGCATGGCGAGTTTGTCGTGGTGCCTGACCTAACACCCAAGATGAGTGAAAAAGGAGGGAAAGTAGAGAAAGTCCTTACCCTAAGTGAAGCACAGGAACTGTTAGAAAAAAATCACTTACGCTATGAAGTGATTGATTCAGCGGCTTATGATCCAAATCTTCCCAAATATGCTGTGGTAAGCCAAACCCCTGAACCCAATGAAAAAGTAAAAAAAGATAGAAAAATATACCTAACACTCAATCCTGCCAATTATCGCAAGATCACTGTGCCCAATGTGATACAAATGCCACTCTCTACCGCTGAGGATAACCTAAAATCCGCTAAGTTCCAAGTGGGAAAGATTACCTATGTCAATAATATAGGTAAGGATATGGTGCTCCAGATGTTCTATAGGGGAAAAGAAGTAAAACCCAGAACCCTCGATAAGGACGGGAAAAAAGTACTCTATGCAGGAGATAAGCTCTTGGAAAACTCCAAAATAGATATAGTCTGTGGTAATGGCTTCGATGCCTCCAACCCCGACGCAACCCTCCCCAATGGTGATACTTCCAATACAGGAGATGGAAAAGATAATGGAGGCATTGATTTTTAATTAGTTATAAAATAGTATAGGTTACAGATAAACCTTTTTTCAACATACAAAATATATAAAGAAAAAAATTGTATTTTTACCCCCTAAAAAGATAGCTTTATGAAAAAAATATTATTATCCATACTCTGCGTAAGTCTCTATGCTTGCCAAGAGAGTAAGCCCGCAGAACCCGAAGTGACTCAGGAAGAGCAAGAACAAAAAATGGCGGCAGAACGTTTTGAGGCCTTAGGAAAGGATCTGGACGAAAATCCATCCTTCAAAGAGTGTGAGGACATTGCCACTAAGGACGAAAAACTCAAGTGCTTCACTGGAAACCTCTCCAAGCTTTACCAAGAAATGCTCAACAGCCAAAAATTGGCCATCGGTGATGCACTTTCTGATACGGTTAAAGTAACCCTACTGATCAACAACGAAGGTATGATTAGTGTAAAAGAAGTCGAAATGTCCGAGAAAACCAAAGAACTTCTTCCTTCCTTAGAAGACTTGTTAAGGAGTGAAACAGAAAAGTTCCCTCCTATTATTCCAGCTAAGAAGAATCAAGTAAATGTATCCTCTGAGTTTGTACTTCCCCTGGTGATTGATGTAAAATAAAAACCTATGCCTAAAATACTACTAGTAGAAGATGAGGCTTCTATCCGACGGGTATTGGGCAGTATCCTGAGTGAGGAGGACAAGAGTTATGAGGTAACAGAGGCCAGCAATGGTCAGGAAGCCATGGAGAGAATCCGCGAAACAGCCTATGACTTGGTGCTCTGTGATATCAAAATGCCTAAGAAAGATGGCTTAGAAGTACTATTGGAAGCTAAAGCGCTCTACCCTACCCTTAGGGTAGTGATGATCTCTGGACATGGCGACTTGGAAACAGCTGTACAAGCGATGAAAATGGGAGCTTTTGACTATATAGCCAAGCCACCTGACCTGAATCGCTTACTCACTACTGTACGCAATGCCCTTATGACACCCCAGCCCCAAGAGGAAGAAAAGCCCAAAGCTACAGGGAAGACAAGCAAGAAGACCACTGCCACAGATATAATGATAGGAGAAAGTGCTCCTATCCAAAAGATCAAAGCAATGATCGAAAAGGTAGCTCCTACCGATGTAAGAGTACTCATCACAGGTCCTAATGGTTCTGGTAAAGAGCTCGTTGCCCGTGCCCTGCACCAAGGTAGTGAGCGTGCCTCACAGCCTATGGTAGAGGTCAATTGTGCCGCCATCCCTTCTGAACTAATAGAAAGTGAACTCTTTGGACATATCAAAGGCTCTTTCACTTCGGCTGTAAAAGACCGAGTAGGTAAGTTCGAAGCAGCAGACAAGGGTACCATCTTCTTGGACGAGATTGGTGATATGAGCCTCTCGGCACAAGCCAAGGTGCTACGTGCCCTACAGGAGAAGAAAATCACCAAAGTAGGAAGTGAAAAGGATATTTCAGTAGATGTACGAGTAATTGCTGCTACCAACAAAGACCTCAAACAGGAAATTGCTCAAGGACGCTTCCGAGAGGACTTGTACCACCGCTTGGCTGTTATTCTTTTGGAAGTACCTTCACTGAACCAGCGGCGAGATGATATTCCATTATTAGTTAGCTATTTCACAGATAAAATCAATGAGGAACAAGCCACCAGCAAAAAATTCCAACCCAAGGCTATAGAACAGCTCCAGCAATATGATTGGACAGGGAACATTCGAGAGTTGAGAAATGTAGTGGAACGCCTGCTAATCCTCTCCGAAGGAGATGTCACTATAAAAGATGTAAAAGCTTTTGGAGGCAAAGAATAATAAAAAAAAGCATAAAAGAGGCTACCTAAAAAAGGGTAGCCTCTTTTTCATCTATTACATCAACAAATTAAAAAAGCTTAAAAGATACGGTGAGTAAAAGGTTATCCAAAGTATTGTCTACCTTTACCCTATCACTATTGGTCGCATAGTAAAGTCCTTGTTGGTGGGTTCGTGTAGCACGGTCATAGGAGAGGTCAAAGCGCAATCCAGAGAACGATAAGCCAAGCCCCCCAGAGAATCCATAGAGGTCATCCATAGGACGATCCTGACCGAGATTTTTGAAATAACTTTTTTTATAAGGACTTTGTTCATAGCGTGTTCCTGCTCTGAAGAACAAATGAGTTGTTTTACCTACTGGTAAGCGGTATTCCGCTCCAAAACGCAAGGAAGAAGTATCGCCCAATAGATCTTGGATCACAGTGTTTTCTGACCTGAGATCATCGGTGGTAAAGCGCATATTTCCATACCCCTTATAGGTATAATCCCCACTTACGATCAGCTGCTTGTTCCAAACCCAGCTAAGCCCCACTGTCCAAGCCCCAGGGGTACGGAATTGGTATTTTTCGTAAATATTAGTTACATTTGGTGTAGCGGGATAGGTTCTATTGTCAGAGGTATTTGTCCACAGAGCCTGTGAGGTCTCATCTTGTAGCGTATACCAAGTAGGAGAAGTATAGCTAAGCCCTATACGCACTCCCTCATATACCTCAGCGATAGCTCCCAACTGCATAGAGAATCCACTCCCTGTAGTTTTAAGGTCATTTTGGAAAACAGCCGAGCGTATATTAGCAGTATTGTTAAGATATTCTTCTCTTTGCTCAGAAACTACCCTATAGTCTACCCTATGAGAGTTAAGATTGATCCCAAAGGAAAAGAAATCATAGCGTGCCCCAAAGTTAAAATTGTATTTGTTTACCCCTCCTTCGCTATATTGATTGATAGTTCGCATCGTAGTAGCCCCATCGGAGATATTTTTCTTATATTCTCTTTCGTTCAAAGCTGCATTAGCCTCTGAATCCGTTGCTGTTGGAGGGATTCCATCTGGAGCTGTCTTAGGACCAATCAAGCCAGCAGTATATCCAAGCAAGGCATCACGATATTTTTCAGGCTGAGGAGCTCTCCCCATGCGACTATAGATATTGTTCAATCCCTGAAACTCTCTTACCCATTGACCTCCTGACTTATAGTAGTTATTCAGGAAAAGATTCTGCTGGGTGATACCATTGGCTCTATTTACAAAATAATCCCCCATGTTTTTATCAGGAGTATAGGTATATCCCCAATCATTAGGGTTGAAATTATTCGTTTGTTGATAGTTAAAAGCAAAAGTCATATTTCGCCATCCTTCATCACCTAAAGGAATAGGAAATACGATCCCGAACTGGCCGAGATACACATCATTGGAAGAAATGCTATTTTTTCCATTCGCTGTGCCGCCTAAGAGAGTGGCCTTATTATCAGTAAAGGCTGTCCCTGCAGAAAAAGACAACTCTGTTCTGGTAAAAATAGAACTCCCTGCAGGATTCTGTGAGATAGAGGAAAAATCACCTCCCAAGGAGGAAAAAGCCCCACTCATCCCCTTAAAACGTGCTGTTCCGGAGAGTTCCTCCATAGAATAACGCAATCCATCAGTATGATTTTGGGCAAAGGCAAAGGTAGTTGCTAAACAAAAACCTATGGTTAGTATATTTTTTTTCATTTTCTATTTATTTTTACTTATAATTGATTAATAATCTCTTCTTGTACCTTGGTAGCCACTATTTCCACTATTCCCGCTGTTTCCACTATTTCCTCCTCCATAGCTACTGCTTTCATGATAAGAGCGGGAAGAATTATCATATGAATTGTTATAACTATTATTGTTATAGTTGCCATAGTTATACCCTCTTGAGGAATTGTTATAATTCTCATGATAAGATCGGGAAGAGTTGTCATAAGAACGGGTAGTACCTCGATCATAGTTATAGTTGTCATAACGATTACTATCTCCTCGACGTCCATTAGTAGGTGAGTACCTACGAGAAGTATTTCCATAAGGGTCTTGGTAATAGTAATTATTATTTTCCCTATCATAGCGATAAGAAGGATAATAATAGCCATATCCATAATAAGGGTAATAGTAGTTATACCCATAGTAAGGATAGTAATAATTATATCCATAATAGTAAGGGTAATAGTAGTTATACCCGTAATAATAAGGATAGTAATAACTGTCATAGTAGCGCCAGCTCCAATAAGGATCATAAGAACCTAGAGAGATACCCCAGCTCCAGCCACTACGAGGGTAGTAGTAGGAGGAAGAATAATAACCTCCCCAAGCGCCAGAGCCCCAATAGTAAGGAGAGCCCCAACCGCTGTAGTTATAGACATTCACCTGAGAGGGGCGCGCATTCTCTCCCCAACTGCCATAGGAATTGTAAGTAGGGGCCTGAGAGGAACTATCTGTGCGATAACCATCTACATTAGTCAAAGGAGTATAGGAAGGAGATGGACGCTGTACCTGATGTTCAAAGTCCTTATACTCAGCTATCTTCTGATTTAGTTGTTCGCGATAAGTACGTGGAGCACGCTCATAGTCGTCCCTCTCATAGGAAGGGCGAGGTGCTTTATCCCCATAAATACCATCATCATATCCCATACCGGTATATACCCCTGCGCAAGAGGTAAGGCCTGTAAGAGCTATCAAAGCTCCTACACCATAATTAATAATTGTCGTCTTTTTCATAGTGATGTAATTTAAAACATTTGTTTTCAACAACTTGTGTTATTTCTTAAAAAATATCATTTCCAAAGAGAACACAGTATCAAAATTATTTTGTACTTTTGCACAAATATACAATTTTTGTGCCAAACATAGTAGCATGAGTAAAAATTTAACATCAAGAGCAGAAGACTACTCTAAGTGGTATAACGAATTAGTAGTAAAAGCAGGGCTTGCCGAAAATTCAGGCGTGCGTGGTTGCATGGTTATCAAGCCTTACGGATATGCCATTTGGGAGAAAATGAAGGACATTTTAGACAAAATGTTCAAGGATACAGGACACCAAAACGCTTATTTTCCTATTTTCGTCCCCAAAAGTTATTTCGAGGCGGAGGAAAAAAATGCCGAAGGCTTTGCCAAAGAGTGTGCTGTAGTAACGCACTATCGTCTCAAGACAGACCCTAACCAAAAAGGAAAACTTATGGTAGATCCAGAGGCAAAACTGGAGGAAGAGCTTATTGTTCGCCCCACCAGTGAGGCCATTATTTGGAATACCTATAAGAACTGGATACAGTCCTACCGTGACCTTCCCTTGCTCATTAACCAATGGGCAAATGTTGTGCGTTGGGAGATGCGCACTCGCCTCTTCCTACGTACCGCTGAGTTTCTTTGGCAAGAAGGACATACCGCCCATGCCACACGTGAGGAAGCTGTGGAAGAAGCCCAAAAAATGAACGATGTATATGCTACCTTTGTAGAAAAATATATGGGTGTCCCTGTGATTCGTGGACATAAAACTGAGAGTGAACGCTTTGCTGGGGCTGATGATACTTATTGTATAGAAGCCCTCATGCAGGATGGAAAAGCTTTGCAGGCTGGTACATCTCACTTCTTGGGGCAGAATTTTGCCAAGGCCTTCGAAGTAAAGTTTGCCAACAAAGAAGGAGTCTTGGATTACGTATGGGCAAGCTCTTGGGGTGTCTCTACCCGACTTATGGGGGCCTTGATCATGAGTCATAGTGATGACAATGGCTTAGTACTACCTCCACTTTTGGCTCCTATACAGGTGGTCATTGTACCTATATACAAGGGAGAAGAGCAGCTACAAGCCATCCGTGAGCGAATTACCCCACTAATGAAGGCTCTCAAGGAACGTAATATCAGTGTAAAATTCGACGATGATGACACTCAAAAACCAGGATTCAAGTTCCATGAATACGAACTCAAAGGAGTACCTGTACGCTTAGCTATTGGACAACGTGACTTAGAAAACAATACCTACGAGGTTTCCCGTCGTGATACCCTAACTAAAGAGAGTGTATCTGGAGATAACATCATTGCACACATAGAACAACTCCTTAAGGATATACAAGAGAATATCTTCCAAAAAGCTTTAGCTTACCGTGATAGTCATATCACTGAAGTTAATAGCTATGAGGAGTTCAAAGAAATACTTGAGAGCAAAGGAGGTTTTCTTTCTGCCCACTGGGATGGTACTCCTGAGACGGAAGCAAAGATCAAAGAAGAGACACAAGCGACCATTCGCTGTATTCCTTTAGACCAAAAAGAGGAAGCAGGTACTTGTATCTATTCAGGCAAACCTTCCAAAGGACGTGTATTATTCGCAAAAGCATATTAAATAATGATTAATGTTCAATGATTAATTAACAGATGAGTACATTAATCAAAAATTGGTCTATGAAAATAGAAACACTTTTGAATTGATAAACATTTAATTGTAAGTTCTTTAATAGATTCAAGGACTATCAATTTTAACGAGAAAATAGTAATCATTGAACATTAATAATTAATTATTAAAATTGACTACTTCATTAGTAGAAATATTTTCAGACAGCTTGGTGATTATTCCCACCTACAATGAGATAGAGAATATAGAGAGTATTATACGAGTAACGCTCCTACAAGCACCTCATTTCGATATACTTATCGTAGACGATAATTCCCCCGATGGTACCGCTGATAAGGTAAGGGAGCTCCAAAAGGAGTTCCCTGATCGCTTATTCCTTACAGTAAGGCAAGAAAAATCAGGCTTAGGTACAGCATATATACATGGCTTTCTTTGGGGACTTCAGAGTGAGAAACGGTACGCTTACCTCTTCGAGATGGATGCCGACTTCTCGCACAACCCAGCAGACCTCATCCGCCTATACAGAGCCTGCAAGGATGAACATGCCGATATGGCCATAGGCTCTCGGTATATCAAGGGAGTGAATGTAGTCAATTGGCCACTAAGGCGTATTCTACTTTCTTATGGGGCTTCTTTCTATGTAAAGCTTATTACAGGAATGAAAATACAAGACCCCACAGCAGGCTTTATCTGCTATCGAAGAGAAGTATTGGAACATATTGACTTCGACAAAATCAAGTTTGTAGGCTATGCTTTCCAAATAGAAATGAAGTACAAAGCCTATGTAAAGAAATTCAGCCTTCGAGAAATCTCCATCGTCTTTACCGATCGCCTACGCGGAAAGTCAAAGATGAACCTCTCAATCATTAGAGAAGCCGTCTTTGGAGTTATTAGTATGAAAATCAGACACCTGCTAGGAAATTGAATAAAATGTTAAATTATTTGTACATATATTTATAAAATTATACATTTGCAACGAATTTCTAAAGAAAATTAAACATGAAATTAAGAAACATTGCTATTGCCTTTTTAGGTAGTATTCTTTTCGCTACTTGTGGAAAAGACGATGAGGGAGATAAAGTATATACTCCTGAAGAATCCAAAGCCATAGTAAAAAGTACTATGGACAACTTCTACAACTGCCTTAAAAAAGCCAATGATGGAGGCTTTGCTAACTTCTTCTATGATGGTCTTTTCAAAGGATTCGACAGAAATAATCCTAATGGAGAGGAGACATGGTTCAATATCTTAGGAGAAAAATTTGACAACCAACACTATGCAGATGCCCTACGAGATGGAACTAACAAATTCAAGTTTGAAGCACTCAAAGGTACTTATGTATGGAGTAAAAACAAGGAACTATGGGAAAAGACAGCCAATAGTGCTAATATTACTCTAAAATTCCCTGCTACCAAAGAAGCTACTACCAATAATGGACTACTTATCATAGACCAATATGAAGATACTTCTGTATCTTATGAAGGAGAAGAATCTTTTCTTCCTACCAAGGCTCATGGGGTTATTACTGTAGATGGTACCAAAGTATTCGAAGTAACCCTCAACAAGGCTTCTTATAAGAAGGGTACTAACTTCACCATGCCTACAGAAGTAAGCCTTTCTATCTTTACCAATCCTTTCACTACCACAATTAAGTTCAGAGAACAAGGAGCTGGTAATTTTGCTTTTGACTTTGCTTTCACTTCTGCAGAGGGTTGTACTACTGCTTTGCATGCTGATGTGAAACTCAATACAGCTGATTATGAAAATCTTACTGGTATGGAAGTAGTTGACCATATTTCTTTTGTAGCTACTCAGGGCGAATTACAGATTAAAGGAGTGGTAGATGCAAAAAGTATCAATAAGATAACAAAAGATCAAAATCACGAACTTACTCCTGATGAAATCAATACTTTTGTAAAAGCCAATCTATACAGAGGTAATAGTAAAATTGCTGATGTAAAATATGAAAAAGAAAATGGCAAAGGAGTAATCTACTTTATATACTCTGATGGAAGTCGAGAAAAAGCTGAACAATATGTCTCTGATTTTGAAAAAAGAGTAACTGAGATTTTCAAACGATTTGACAAATAATTACATGCAAAAATATTTTTTAATCGTATTATTTATGAACATTGCTCTCGCTCAAGAGAGCAATGTTGTTTTTAGTAGAGACTCCCTAAAGACAGACTCCCTAAAAACGAAGACTTTCTACCCTCATCAGATAGGAATAGGAATTTCTCGGTTCGTTAACTCTGCTTTTCCTACTGATAGCAATAGCTTTCTATTGGAATATCGCTATCTGAAATGTCCTACCATAGCATATCGTATAGCTGGAGATTACCGAGCAGAATCCAACAAAGATAGTACCTATGAGATAGCACTAAAGGTAGGAATGGATAAGCTCTTTAAGGATTATAAGAGTTGGAAATTCTACTATGGAATAGACCTATGGGGGAGATATCTATATTATAAGGATAGGAAACAACACTTTACCAGTATCGCTATAAATCCATTCCTCGGTATACAATATCAGCTAAATAAGAATTTTTCTATCTCCACAGAACCTGGATTTTTCATCAAGTATAATCTTCGCAAAGACAACAACAGTTTTGACCCCAATGCAAAGGAGCAGTGGTGGGAGAGTCGGTTGGCGAAGATAGGAAATATTCAGCTAAACTTTCATTTCTAAAAAAGCCAGAGGCCTATGATCATTATATGATCAAATAGGCCTCTCCTCTTTTTATCTTATCAGCAAAATATTCTATATTATGTCGTTCTAATTCTTGTAGGAACTCATCTCTGAAGGGTTTTACTGCATAGTGCATAGGACAAGGTGTTTCCTCCGAGCAGGATCTAATCCCAAGTAGGCAGATAGAGAACTTGTCCCCGCCATCTATATAGCGGACTATATCAGCCAAAGGAGCTTTGAGGTTTTCTGGAGTGATATAAAAGCCTCCTCCAGGACCTTTAGCTGAACATATGGCTTTCTTTTTAGCCAATATCTGTAATAGTTTGGCCAAAAAAGCAGTGGGAATATGCAGCGCTTCGGATATTTCCTTGACACCTTTTTTGCGATCTACAGAGGAATTTATGGCTAAATAAAGCACCGCATTGATAGCATATTTGCTAGAATTTGATAACATTTTTAACTATTTTACTTTACTACTATATTATAGGTCTCCTATTGAGAGATTACTTTATAAGCCTCTCCCCCATTGCTCTCTTCTATGACAGAGATAATGGATGCTTTGGAAAGTTTGGCTTTATCGAAAGAAACTACGGCTGTCTGGCTATCGAAATCAACGGTTGCCTTTTGTACTCCGTCGGTATTATTGAGATTTTTCTCAATGGTAGCCGCACAACCATGTGCACAGGTCATTCCTTCTATTTTGAGGGTTACCTCTTCCAAGTTTTCCTTGGCTACTGTTTCTTTTTGGGGAGCTGGAGAAGGGGTATCGGTCGCTTTAGGATTCGAATTTCCACAACTTACAAGTCCCCACAGCATTGCTGACAATACAAAATACTTCATGATATAATGTGTTTTTTAGAGTAACAACACAAAAAGCCCTTCACTTAGAAGAGCAATTTGTTATTGGGGTAATACATTGATTAGAAGAACAATCTTCTTCTCACTGTTTGTTGTTCTTCTGCAGATGGTACATAACTTTCTTCTACACTTCTGAAGAATTTCTCATGTAACATTTTAGTAATAGCAATATTATACTTAGTACCATCAAGGATTAGGTGAACTAAGAACTGGCGATTGCTTGAAGAGAACAATACATGTAGCTGTTCCTTAAGGGCGATTTCAATACGATCTATATTTTTATCATTAAGCCCTTCCACATATCCTAATGCTTTAGTAGCTTGTCTCAAGATTTCTACTTGAAAAGCACTTGATAAGCGGTTATCTACATTGGAGCCTGCTTCATAAGCAATGGTGTTACCATCATTTGTACTTACCACAGTGATAGAAATAAAACCTGGCACTTCTTGGTGCATAGCTTTTACATACGTTTCGAATAAATTTGTATCCATAAAATTACTATTTACTTTAATTTACTTGCTTAATTTTCGCACAAAGGTATAAACTTTTTTCTTATTTAAAAATTTTTTACTACTTTTTTTTCTTATTTTTTCATTTTTCTCTTTTTCGCCTTTTTCTCTTCTTTTTAAACATTAAATTAAAAAGTTAAAAACATGCATTTATCAATAATAATTCATAACAAAAGCAGTATTTTCATTATAAAAATAAGACATTCTTTATTCTTTTATTAATTTATTTTTTGAATGCTTGCTTATTAAAAATTATCAACAATCCAACAGCTACACTGATAGAAGTATCGGCAATATTGAAAATAGGATCAAAAAAAGTAAATCTATGTCCACCATAAAAGGGTATCCAGTCAGGAAGTGTAGTATCTATAAGTGGGAAATAGAGCATATCCACTACCTTTCCATGAAAAAGAGAGCCATAAGGATGGTCACTTAGGAAGGTAGCCACATTGTTCATACTGTGATCAAAAAGCACTCCATAGAATACCGAGTCAATGATATTCCCTAAAGCACCAGCAAAAATCAGCGCTATAGAGATGATAAGTATCTTTGAACCTTTTTTTCTTATAGTATCCCATAACCAATACCCTATTCCCACAATGGCTACCATTCTAAATAAGGTTAAGATCAGTTTTCCGTACTTTCCTGGGATACCTATCCCCCATGCCGCCCCAGGGTTTTCGACAAAGCGGATATGAAACCAATCAAATACATTTATAGATTGGTCAAGCATAAAATGGGTTTTTATATATATCTTACTTGCCTGATCGGCAATTAATATCAATAGAATGATAAGGCTGGCATGTGATAACTTCATAAGGTATAACTTGTCTTTTAGGCGGCAAAGATACGAAAAATTAATGATTATTTTTCTAATGATTAATGATTAATTTTTTATTTCATTAATTAAAATTCTGGCAGCTCCTTGAGAAAGACATAGGCTTGCTTGAGGAGATCTACTTGGTAGAAAATATGTTGCAGACCATTGGTAATCATTAGGTTTTCTGCCTGAAGTTGCATGTTATATCTTGCTATTTGGTCAAACACCTCTTGGGTGATAGCTACCTGTGGCGCCTTACACTCTACTACAAGAAAAATACTCCCATCGGAGCGGTAGATGACTATATCGTACCGCTTGGTTAAGTGATTGATATAGATACGCTTCTCTACGCTCATAAGGGACTGAGGATAGTGCTTCTCCTTGAGTAGAAAGTGTATAGTATGTTGTCTGACCCATTCCTCAGGTGTGAGTACCACAAATTTTTTTCGAATAATATCGAAAATATATCGTTTATTTTCACTACTTTTGAACCGAAATTCGCATAGCGGGAAATTCAATGTTTGCATAGGGCAAATATACAAAAATAGTACAAACTCATATGAACGAAGCAGAAAAAATTTTAGCTGATCTTCAGGCTCAAAAATATAGCCCCATCTATTACTTGGCAGGAGAAGAACCTTTTTTTATTGACCTAATCAGCAACTATATAGAACAAGAGGTGCTACGAGAGGATGAAAAAGCCTTCAACCAACAGATTGTCTATGGAAAAGATATTTCTGTAGATACCATTATCCATTATGCTCGTGAGTACCCTATGATGGCTGCCAGAAGGGTGATCATCGTCAAGGAAGCTCAAGATCTGAGTCGCACCATCTCCCAACTACTCCCTTATGTAGAAAATCCTTCTCAGACAACTATTCTTGTCCTCTGCTACAAATATGGTAAGATAGATGGCAAGACCAAGCTTGCTAAGGAACTGAAAAAATATGTATGTCTTGAGAGCAAAAAACTCTATGAGAGTGAGACTCTCAAGTGGGTAGATAGCTATCTCAAAGGCTTTGGCTATTCCATAGAGCCAGTAGCCGCTCAACTATTAATCAATTTCTTAGGGACCGACCTTAGTCGTATCGCTAATGAACTGAACAAACTCAAAATAATCCTACCTAAAGGAACAAAAATCATCCCCTTACATATAGAACAAAATATAGGTATCAGCAAAGATTTCAATGTATTTGAACTACAGAATGCCTTAGGTAAAAAGGATTTTGCCAAGGCTATGCAGATTATCAAGTACTTCAATGAGAATCAAAAAGATAATCCTATTGCTATGATCACAGAAAACTTATATAGGTATTTCAAGAATCTATTTATTTTTGCCACTAATACCAGTAAGGGAGAGAGCGAACTCGCCCGAATGATGGGAGTCAATCCTTATTTTCTCAAGGATTATCGCCAAGCCGCTGCCAATTATCCCCTAAAGAAAATTAGCTTCTGTATGGAGACTGTCAAGAATGCTGATCTCAAAAGCAAGGGGGTAGAAAGTGGCTCTATCTCCTATTATGATATACTCAAGGAAATGATCATAATGACAATTAGTTAGGCAACAATGCAAATAAAGAGTTGAAATACCAATGAGTATTCACTGAGTTCTATTCATGAGGCACTACTCCTGCTACCTTATTAAAGGCTTGTACTACCTCACTATGGGAGACTGTTTTGTCCTTGAAGTAAGCGATGATCTCCTGTTTCTGTGCTGGGGTAGCCCCTAATTGGTTGAGGATATTGGCCAAGTGCATCTTCATATGTCCTTTCTGGATGCCATAGGTTACCAAGGAACTCACCGCAGCAAAGTTCTGAGCCAAACCTACACAAGCGATCACCTTCATTAGGGTTTCTGCAGAAGGATTTTCCAGAATCTGTAGGGCTGTTTTCACCATAGGATGAAGCTTGGTTAGCCCTCCTACTGTTCCTATAGCCAAAGGAATCTCTATGCTAAAATGGAAGATATCTTCTTTTATATAGGCTTGTGTCAAGCTCTTATAGCGTCCTTCCTTAGCTGCATAGGCATGTACAGCAGCCTCTACAGCACGAAAATCATTCCCTGTGGCAATCACCACCGCATCGATTCCGTTCATCACCCCTTTGTTATGTGTCACCGCTCTGTATACATCCGCATTGGCCACAGCTATTGCACGAGTGAAATCGGTAGCAAAGACCTTACCTTCTATATCATTGAAGGACATCCTACTCACTGGAGCTGAGACCTCCGCCCTGACTAAGCACTGGGGGGTATAGTTCGAGAGAATGCTCATGAGCACCTCCAAAGCCCCATGAGAAAGATGAGTAATAGCCTCTTGCTCAATAGTCTGAGACATTTTCTCCAAGCAGGAATTGATAAAGTTAGCTCCCATCGCATCGCCTGTGAGAAAGGTGACAAAGACTTGATAATAATGCTCCAAAGAATCTGTCATATCCTTGAGTATAATAGAAGATATTCCCCCTCCCCTCTTACGCATATTCTCAGTAATTCCTTGTGTTTGTTCATACAACAAAGGCTCTATAGTACTAAAGAACTGGAATAGCTCCTGCTTGTCTCCTTCGAAGAACAAATGGATATGCCCTACCTTCTCCATACTGCGTACCTGACAGAGGAATCCTCCCTGTTCTGACCAGAATTTGGCAGCTTTGCTCACAGCTGCCACTACAGAACTCTCCTCCAGTACCATAGGTACTGTATAGTAATGTCCATCAATGAGAAAATTAGGGGCTACTGCAAAAGGCAATATATAATTCCCTATTGTATTCTCTATGAAGTCATCATGTAGCTTCTGTAGATTCTCGTCTCTAAGGTCATAGGAGGTAAAGACCTCTGCCTGGGACGGATCGCTAAGATATTGTTGGCATATCCATTGCCGTTTTTCTTCTTTAGTGAGTTTAGAAAAACCTTTAATCATACTTTTCCTGCGTTTTCTTAATTATTCTGTATAGAACTGTATCATTCTCTCTATAGCACGGCTACATACAGGACAGAACTCATTGCTTTGTATGGACTTCATTCTACAATCTTCCATAGGGCTGTACATCCCCTTGAATAGATATCCTCCTCCTTCGAAAGCACCTACCTTATTCTTGTATTGCTCGGTACGTGGTGTAGGAATAGGTGTTTGTTTTTCAACCAAATCCTTCCATTTGCTTTGGAAATTAACCAAAGTAGTGATATTAGCTTCCCAAGGTTCTACCTTGAGATTGTAGCGGTCGGCCATACCTTCTTCACCTTCATAATAGTACTCGTCGGCCAAGCCCACAAAGCCATGTCCAAACTCATGTACAAAGGTCTTTTCTGCGTATTTGTTGTCTGATACATTCAGATTGATTACATTATAGAAAGCTCCTCCTCCATATTCTTTGGTATTAACCACTACAAAGAGTTGGTCATAAGGCACTGCTGCGGCTACATCGGCAGCCTTGAATAAGGATGGGCAAGTGAGGTATCTGTCCATGCCGAACGAATAGAAATGAGAATCAAGTAACGTATTCTTATAAGTAGTAGGACTGCCCTCCATATCTGTTCCGCTCTCCTGAGAAGGTGCTAAGATAGCTTGAATATTGAAGTCCTTCTTGTGTTTGTTATAAGGAGGAGTTGCAAAAAGGTAGTCAAAGAGCCTCTTGACATCGGCGACAAACTTGTCCATTTGCTCTTGAGTATACCCTTCTGGGATCACAGCTATATCCACCTTCTTCTGTGGGGAACCATTCTGCAAAATAGGTTTGATAGGATATTTCACTGGAGCTTCCTTGACTATTCTGTAGTCTGTGGGATCTACCTTAGTGGTAAAAATCTTTTGGAAATTTCCTTCCTTAGTCCTTCTCTCAAAGGTTACCTCTACTGGTCCCTTAGGAAAAGGGGTTTGGCAAGGTATTTCAAAAAACTCAGTCTTAGTAGCATCGGTCTCCATGCCCTGCCACTCTTCCATGAGGGTAACCATTCCCTTGGAGAAGAGCACTTTTCCAGAGCCTATTTCCAATACTTGTACTCTGTACTCCCCTTGGTTGGGATGTATCAGGTGGGTATGAGAACCACCAAAAAGGGGTTCTTTCTTCATTCCTTTAAGAGAAGCATAGGTTGTACTCTTGGTACCATAAAGGTAAAAATCCAATCGCAATGCCTCCTTAGTGAAGTAAGCATCATAGCTTTGAGCCTGTACCAACACTGTCAGTAGTAAGGCCACAAGGATTATCATTTTTTTCATTTTGTAATAGAATTAATTGTTTAGCAAAAATACCTTTTTTTTTTGAAATAAACAAATATTTCTACCTAATATTACATCCGATAATCCTTTTTATTATTTTATATTAGTCTATTTATTTTTTTATAGAATAAAATATGATATTTTTCTCATAATGAAGTAAAAAATCACTCCAAATCATACTGTTTTATTTTGCGATAAAGTGTTCTTTCGGAAATTCCCAACTCCTTGGCAGCCTCTCGTCGCTTACCTTTATGTCTCTCTAAAGATTTTTGGATAAGCTCTAATTCCTTATCTTGCAATGAGATAGGTTCTTCTTCTTGGATTTCTTCAGCAAAATCATAGGCATTGTGTCCACGAGAAACAGTCGTTTTCTCTGGAGAGAGAAGCATCATAGCAGGTTCATTCTCCTCCGAAGAATAGGTAACTGGCTGAGAACCATATATTTTATGTATTAGATTTTGATTTTCCTCCTGTACTTTGGGGGTATTTCCTTCTTGGATGAGCTTAAAAGTCAGCTGTTTGAGATCATTCAAGTCATTGCGCATATCGAAGAGAACCTTGTAGAGAATTTCCCTCTCGGAGGCAAAGTCAGTTTCTCCCTTAGCTTGTACTACAGTAGCTGGCAGGTGGCTTCCCCCCTCTTGAGGCAAATATGAAAGTAAGGTCTCGGCTGAAATATCTCTTTTAGGTTCTACCACGGAGATTTGCTCCGCTATATTCCTTAGCTGGCGAATATTCCCCGGCCAACGATAACGCAAAAGCTCCCTCACAGCCCCGTCGGAGAGTTGTAGGGTAGGCATGCGATATTTCTGAGCAAAATCAGAAGCAAATTTCCTGAATAACAGATGAATATCCTCCTTTCTATCCCTAAGTGGCGGCAGGTATATCTCTACCGTATTGAGCCTATAATATAGATCTTCCCTGAAGCGTCCCTTCTTGAGAGCCTCCTGCATTTTGACATTGGTAGCAGCAACAATACGTACATCGGTCTTGCGAGGGGTGGAGTCTCCCACTCGAATAAACTCGCCATTTTCCAAGACTCTTAAGAGCCTAACCTGAGCCGAAAGAGGAAGTTCACCTACTTCATCCAGAAAAATAGTTCCTCCATTCGCTTCTTCGAAATACCCCTTTTTATCCTCCTTACCAGCATGGGTAAAGCTCCCCGCCTTGAATCCAAAGAGCTCAGAATCTATAGTACCCTCGGGAATAGCTCCACAGTTGATGGCGATATATTTGCCATGTTTACGGCTCGATAGGGTATGTATGATACGGGCAAAGGCTTCCTTCCCTACCCCACTCTCGCCAGTGATAAGTACCGAAACATCGGTGGGAGCTATACGAATGGCTTTTTCTATTGCCAAGTTCAGCTTAGGGTCATTGCCTATTATGCCAAAACGTTGTTTAACAGATTGAATGTCCATGTGATGGATTTCCTTTAAAATAAAAAACGTTGCAAATGTACAAAATAAATTTACAATACACAATTTTAAAGGATTTTTTACCTGCTTTAAAAATATATTTACTATCTTTGCCCTTAGAAAACACACCAACAATGATACAGTCTATGACCGGCTTTGGGAAAAGTACCCTTCAGCTGGAAAACAAAAAAATCACTCTTGAGATAAAGTCTCTCAATAGTAAGGCTATTGACCTGAATGTCCGTATCCCTCAGGCTTATAGAGAGAAGGAATTGTTGCTAAGGAAAGTGATTTCCGATCGCTTGGAGAGGGGTAAAATTGACTTTACCCTCACAGTGGAGAATACCTCTCAGTCAAGTGCTACCCTGATCAATACAGCTGTTGTACGAGGATATATGGAGCAGCTACAGACAATAACTCCTGAGGCTTCTTCTGTAGATCTCCTTGGAATAGCCATGCGTCTCCCCGAGGCTATATCAACTCCACTGGAAGAGGTGGACGAAGAGGAATTTGCTCTGATAGAAAAGCAACTACTTATAGCTCTGGAACATTTGCAAGACTTTCGATCTAAAGAAGGGGCTATCCTCAAGAAGGATTTCTCGCTTCGTATCTCCAATATACAAGAGCTCTTACAGCAGGTGGAAGTGCTTGATGAAGAACGATTCCAGGCCATACGTAGCCGTATGGAGCGGGCTATTGACGAAATAAGAGAGCGTGTGGATGAAAACCGCTTCGAACAAGAGCTAATTTTCTACCTCGAAAAGTTGGATATTACCGAAGAAAAGGTACGCTTGACCAACCATTTGAATTACTTTCTTGCTACCTTGGAAGAAACACAGTCCAACGGACGCAAACTTGGATTCATCGCGCAGGAGATGGGGCGTGAAATCAACACCTTAGGCTCCAAAGCCAACCATGCCGCGATGCAACAAATCGTTGTACTAATGAAAAATGAATTGGAGAAAATAAAGGAACAAGTGCTCAATATCCTTTGATAATGAATGTTCGATGATTAAATATTTAAGCGCTGGTGCGAATCGCACCAGCGCTTGAACGTTATATTGACTAATGGCTAATAACATGAAACAATAGTTATTAGGCATTGATCATTAAAAAATGTCTCCTTCTTTTAGTTTTTCGGTATTTTCAGCCAATTGAAGTTCATCGATAAGGCGCTGAATATCCCCATTCATGATATTACCCAAGTCATAGAGGGTCAATCCAATACGGTGATCAGTTACACGCCCTTGTGGGTAGTTATAAGTACGTATCTTAGCACTTCTATCTCCACTGGATACCATGCTCTTACGACGTGCAGAATCTGCTTCCATCTTCTTGGCCAGTTCCATCTCATAGAGGCGAGAACGTAGTACCTTCAGTGCTTTGTCAAGGTTCTTATGTTGAGACTTCTCATCCTGACAACGCACTTCTATCCCTGTGGGGATGTGCTGCAATTGGATAGCAGAATAGGTAGTATTGACCGATTGTCCTCCAGGGCCAGTGGAGGTGGTACGGATAATCTTGACATCCTCCATATTCAACTCTACATCGAACTCTTCAGCTTCAGGGAGTACCATGACTGTTGCCGCAGAAGTGTGTACACGCCCCTGAGTCTCGGTTTGTGGCACTCGTTGTACTCGATGTACCCCCGCTTCGAACTTGAGCGTACCATACACATCCTCCCCATTGACTTCTAGGATAATCTCCTTGAACCCACCAGAGGTACCCTCATTCATATCCATTACTGACACGCTCCATCCCTTATCCTGACAGTATTTGCTATACATACGATATAAGTCACCAGCAAAGATAGAAGCCTCATCCCCTCCCGTTCCAGCACGAATTTCCATCACTGCATTCTTACTATCTTCAGGGTCTTTCGGAATAAGTAAGAACTTGATTTCCTCCTCCAGTTGTGGAAGTCTTTCCTTAGCTTCCTCCAGCTGCAAACGTGCCATTTCAGTCATCTCAGGATCTATATTTTCCTTGATAATCTCCTCTGCTTCGGTGATATTCCCCGTTACAGTGATATACTCCTGACGCTTGTCCATAAGCTGTTTGAGCTCCTTATATTCCTTGGTGAGCTGTACATATCGCTTCTGGTCAGCGATGATATTGGGTTGGATAATCAGGTCTGAAACCTCGTCAAATCGTTGCTTTACAATATCTAAGCGTGCTAACATACTTTTCTTATTTACAAAGTGCAAAAATAATACTTTTTTTTGAATTTTTGAGTTTTGAATTTTTGAGTTTTCGGAAGACTAAGACTTAACCCTTAAAATCCTTATAAAATTGAGACTTTTAAAAATAAGAGAACAGAAGATTCACTTGCCTTAGGTAAGAGTAATGACTATTATAACTTGATTTTATAGAGTGAATAAACCTAAAAAATGATAGGAAAAAATGAATATTTTTATTCCTTATAATTATTGGTAGCTTGTGCTGATAAATGATAACAATCAATAATTTAAGTTTCGCAAGTTCTGTAAATTATTGATATTCAGAAACCTCCACCTCTTCACATACTCGCTCTCGCGACTTCCTCCAAAGGGGGAATGAGATAGTTTATGATTCTCAAGAAGTTAGAGAGAGGACTTTTTCCAGATTGAATAGACAATTTTTATCTTTTTCAACGAATTTATTCCCCCTCTAGGAGGGGATAGTCCGTGAATACATGGAACGGAGTATGTGAGGGGAGGTTTATTTTTCAATATACTGATTATTAACTAATTATAAATCCAATTATAACCTAAAAATAACCTACGGAACTTAAATCAATAATAAAAAAAAGAGATACTTCTAAGTATCTCTTTTTCATCTAATCAAATATATCTATTCCCTTTAAAAAAACAGAAGAAATATTTTCCTTTTTATAATTTTATGATACTATCATTTTCTACTTGAAAAGTTCCATTAGGAAGACCCAGACCTTTCCTCTTAGAAATCATAGAATAACTTACCACCTTCTTCCCTTTAGGAACGAAGAGCCTTATATTCACCCTTTGAAATCGATAAGGTTTTCCTTTTTGCAGAAAATAACCATCAGGAATCCACAATTGGTTATCCTTAATCTCCAAAGGAAAATCTATATTTTGAGCATGTAGCTGGGCATCATCTGTATTTTTCCCTTGGGAAGAAGTGCTTATCAGTAGAAAAGGATGTGCCTCTTGGGTGGGGTATATACCTATAAAGTGTACCTCTCCGCTTACCCCATTTCCTGCACTATCTATATTCATAGTGGAGAAGGAAGCTGTCTTTTTTTCATTAAGAAAAAGAGTATCTGTATCCGAATCTATCACTATTTTATTTTCTACGGTATTATTAGAGACAAATTTTCTACCTACACTGGAAGCAAAGGCAATTCCCCCTAATAGTGGCAAGACAAATAGTAAGACGTTAGCTAAGAACCAAGCCTTTGGCGTGTTGTAATGTCCCTTGGAAAAAATCTTGTAGCAGAAAAGTACCAATACAGAAAAGAAAAGTACAAAGACCATTCCCCAAATCACATAGAAAAGAACTTGCTCTATAGGAGAAAAAACAAATGGAAGATAGTCCAAGAGAAATACTGAAGTAATTCCACCAGCAACTCCTACTCCAAATATACTAAGTAACCCTGTTACTAATATTAAAAAGAGACAAACAAAGAAGATAGTGGCGATAAAATATCCTATTACTTTAAATAGTATACCGAAAAAGCTCCAAAAGAAGGATTTTTTATGAGGTTTCACCTCTTTTTCCCTTACAAGATCACGTTCTTCTTCTTTCTCTTCGTCTCCCTTTTCTTTCTTAAGCAAATACCATAGGACA
Organism: Capnocytophaga gingivalis; assembly: GCF_002302415.1. NCBI lineage: Bacteria > Pseudomonadati > Bacteroidota > Flavobacteriia > Flavobacteriales > Flavobacteriaceae > Capnocytophaga > Capnocytophaga gingivalis. The sequence continues at coordinate 276,907 of NZ_CP022386.1, forward strand.
AGGTAAAGTAGTATAGGGAAAAGCATGCCTACACTTCTGGTAGCCACCAAAAGCAAACAGAAAAGGAGGTATCCTATCCTTAGCGGTGTACTGCCTATACCATAATATACAGCCAATCCGCCCAAGACCCCTGCTATCTTTTTATCTGTCTGGCTCCTACACCATTGCTGCTTGAGGGGAGATTGTGTCTTGAAGGAAGAAATTGTATCCAAATTAGCTTCGACACCCTTCATCTCAAGCTTCTCCGTAGTAGTATTGGCCTTAGGTACCACTACCCAAAAGATGATATAGAGCAACACCCAAAAAGATGCTGACGGCAAAAAGAGTATACCATTGGCCACTAAGAGCAATAAGTAAATGATTCTCAAGAGAGTCACATCTATTTGGAAATAATGACTCACCCCAGAGAGTACCCCTGCTATTTTCTCATCCTCACCATCTCGATAGAGCCTTCTCCCTGAGAATGAGAATTTAGCCTTTTTTGAGGGGATGTCCTCCTGAGTCTCTGTATCTACATATTGTTCAGGTTGTCCCATCACTTGTATGAGATAAGCCACATCGGAGGAAGTCACTACCTCAGTATTTTGCATACGTACTCTGAGGAGCTCTGCCATGCGTTGTTCTACATCGGTGAGGATCTCGTCCGTATCGGGAGATTCCCCTAAGAATTGGCGTACCTTAGCCAAATAGGAAGAAAGTTCCTTAGCGGCATTGTTCTCTATCACGAAAGAGAAACCGCCTAAACTGATATTATGTGTTTGGTCCATGATCAAATAAGTTTGGTTATCATTGTTTGTAATTCATTCCAAGAGGCAAGGGCTTCTCGAAGAAAGTCATTTCCCTTGTCAGTAAGTGTATAATACTTTCTAGGGGGGCCTGCGGTGGATTCCCGCCAAGAATAGTTGAGCAAGGCAGCATTCTTAAGTCGTGTCATCAGAGGGTATAGCGTCCCCTCTACCACGATCATATCCGCCTGCTTGAGTGCTTCCATAATGTCTGATGCATAGGCTTCTTCTCTCTTGTGGATAATCGAAAGGATACACATCTCCAAAACACCCTTACGCATTTGGGTTTTGATTTTCTCTAAATTAATCGCTTCCATAAACATTTGTTTTGACGCTGCAAAGTTACAACTTTTTTTGGTACTATGCAAAACAAAGTAGCATTTTTTTTAAAGTAATATGTTTCATTAGGTAATAGGTAATAATTTCCCTTAGGAAGGTAGGGATAAATTGGATCACATAAAAGAGTAAATTGTACAAATACTCCACTGCATTATCTCGCGAACTTTGCCCCTACACAAGTGACACAACACTCCTACTCATTCTTCTCTCTTCACTAAAAAACATTCTTGATTTTTGCAGGAAAAATTGTATCTTTGCAACGTTTTTCAGTGACCGATGCGCAGTTCCCCCTTCGTGAGTTAGAGGAATAAACATTGATCATTAATCATTAAAAAAATGTCCAAAATACAAGCCTTCACCGCTTTAGGTACACGATTGAAAGAATATTTTTCACTAGGAGAAAAAGCTCCAATATACCCTCGCATGGAAGCTGCTCTTGAGAGAGCCTCCCTACACAATGCGTGGTTTGACCGAGATAATTGTCTCTTTGCACTTCAACATTGGGCGGAATGCCTAACTCAAGAGCAGCTTCAGAGGTGGCTTTCAGCTTATTCCTTTGAAGGGAAAACCCCTAAGCGTGTTGCTCTGATCTTGGCTGGAAATATCCCTATGGTAGGCTTTCACGACCTACTTTGTGTAATTTTATCTGGCAATAAAGCCGTGGTTAAGCTCTCCTCTCATGATACAGTATTGCTGCCCTTTATCGCCCAAGAGCTCACTGAGATAGCCCCAGAGATGGAGGAATTTATCTCCTTTACTCAGGAAAGACTCACCGATTTCGAAGCTGTCATCGCTACAGGGAGCAACAATACTGCCCGCTATTTCGAATATTATTTCACAGGGAAGCCTCATATCATTCGCAGAAACCGTAATTCGGTAGCTATACTTACCGGCAAGGAGACCCCTAAGGAGCTATATCGATTAGGCGAAGACATCTTTAGGTACTTCGGTTTGGGGTGTCGCAGTGTCTCCAAACTTTTTGTTCCAAGGGATTATGATTTTGCCCCTTTCTTCGAGGCTATCTACCCTTATCACACACTCTTAGATCACCAAAAGTATATCAATAACTATGATTATAACAAGGCAGTATATCTCATGAGCTTGTGTCCACTCTTGGAAAATGGTTTTCTCTTACTCAAAGAAGACGAGAAATATGCGTCTCCTATTGCTACTCTTTTCTATGAGAGGTATGATGACCTTACTATTCTCAGCCGGCGACTTGAGAAGGAACGTGAACTCTTGCAATGTGTTGTTGGCTCTAAGGAAATCCCTGAAGCTATTCCTTTTGGACAAACCCAAGTACCATCGCTGACCGATTATGCCGATGGAGTGGATACCTTAGCTTTCTTAAATAGTATTAATTAATTTGCGCACCTTATTTTTTCGTCCTACTTTTGCAACGTTTTTTGAAATAATGTATTTATTAGTAGATATATTTGTACTTTATTTCAATTCAACTAATTATAATTAAGTAAAATGCAACAACTTATGAAAAAACATAATTTTAGTGCAGGACCTTCTATTCTTCCCGCTTCTGTTTTTGAGAAAGCCTCACAGGCTGTATTGGAATTGGGTAATACAGGACTCTCAATCTTGGAGATGTCCCACCGTAGCAAAGAGTTTGTCGCGATCATGGAAGAAGCTAGAGCCTTGGCCTTGGAACTCTCGGGTCTTACTGGTAAGGGCTACCAAGCCTTATTTCTCCATGGAGGAGCGAGCCTACACTTCTATGCTTCAGCGCTGAACCTATTAGAGCGAAAAGGGGCATATATCGATACTGGTACTTGGTCGCACAAAGCTCTTACCGAGGCTCAGTTTGTTGGAGCTACTTCAGTGGTAGCTTCTTCTCGTGAGAACGGATACCGAAATATTCCAACCGACTTCGCCCTACCTCTAGATACTGATTACCTCCACATCACCACCAACAACACTATATATGGTACCGAATACTCCCACTATCCTGAAGTAGAAGTTCCCTTAGTAGCTGATATGAGCTCAGATATTTTCTCCAAGGAAATGCCTATGGACAAGTTTGCCCTAATCTATGCGGGCGCTCAGAAGAATATAGGAGCTGCAGGGGTTACCTTGGTTATCGTACGCGAAGATATTTTAGGAAAAGTAAGTCATAAGATTCCTACTCATCTGAACTATCAAGTACATATCAAAAACGAAAGTATGACCAATACACCTCCTACTTTCGCCGTATATACCTGCTTGCTTACCATGCAGTGGATCAAAGAGCAAGGAGGAATCAAGGTCATTGAGGAGAGAAACAAGGAAAAAGCACGTATCCTTTATGAAGAAGTAGACAGAAACCCTCTCTTCAAGGGCTATGCTGAGAACAAAGACCGCTCAAGGATGAATGTAGTTTTCAACCTTGTGGATGAAACACTTACTGACCAATTCAATGCTCTTTGGACAGAAGCTGGCATCAGTGGGATCAAAGGTCATCGAAGCGTAGGTGGCTACCGTGCCTCTATCTACAATGCTATGCCTATAGAAAGCGTACAGCTACTGGTAGAAGTCATGAAACATTTTGAAAAAACTGTATAAATATTGCTTATGAAAATATTAGCTAATGATGGTATTAGCCCTGAGGCCATAAAAACCCTAGAAGAAGCTGGTTTTGAAGTAATTACTACAAAAGTTGCTCAGAATCAGTTAGCTGATTTCATCAACAAAGAAGGGATAGAAATCCTTTTAGTACGCTCGGCTACACAAGCCAAGAAAGATCTTATTGATGCTTGTCCTTCCCTGAAGCTCATCGGGCGTGGGGGCGTAGGTATGGACAATATAGAGGTTAAATATGCTCAAGAGAAAGGAATCAAGGTTATCAATACCCCCAATGCTTCCTCGTATTCGGTAGCAGAACTGACTTTTGCTCACCTTTTCTCTGGCGTTCGTTTCCTCTATGATGCCAATCGTAACATGCCCTTAGAAGGAGACACTCACTTTGCTCAATTGAAGAAAAACTATGCTAAAGGTCAAGAGCTCAAAGGAAAGACATTGGGTATCATAGGTTTAGGACGTATCGGAAAAGCTGTTGCAGCCATAGCCCTTTCCTTAGGAATGAAAGTAATTGCCCATGATCCTCACCACAAGGAGGCGACCATTACCCTCTCTTTCTTTGACGGGCGTACCTTGGATTTTACTCTACAAACTATAGATAAGGAAGAACTACTCAAGCAATCCGATTTTATCACCCTACACCTACCTGCACAACAGGAAGCCGTAATAGGAGAAAAAGAGTTCCAACTGATGAAGGATGGTGTAGGAATCATCAATGTAGCCAGAGGTGGTGTAGTGGACGAGGAAGCACTCTTACATGCCTTGGAGCATGAGAAGGTTGCCTTTGCGGGCTTGGATGTCTTCCAAGGTGAACCAACCCCTTCCATTCGTATACTGATGCATCCGCGCATCTCCCTAACCCCTCATATAGGAGCAGCTACTACTGAGGCACAAGATCGTATAGGGAATGAGCTAGCACAGCAGATTATTGCAGCATTTTAGGATATTAATGACTATTAAGAGTGAGTACTATTTTAACGGTTTCTATAAGTACTTTGATATCAAGTCTTATAGAATACCGTTTTATATAGTATAAGTCGTATTCTAATTTTTTGAGATTATCCTCTGGAGTAGCTTTAGGTAGGTGTATTTGTGCCCATCCTGAAACTCCTGGTTTGATCATATGTCTTAGTCCAAAGAAAGGCATTTGTTCTGAATATTTTTCAACATAAGCAGGAATTTCTGGGCGAGGTCCTATTACACTCATATCTCCTTTTAAAATATTGTATAATTGAGGTAATTCATCTATTTTTGTAAATCTCAGAATTTTACCTATAGGAGTAATTCGTGTATCATTAGCCACCGTAAAGCCTCCTTCATTAATAACCATTGTCCTAATTTTGTATATCTTAAAGAGTTTACCTTCCCTACCTACCCGTACTTGGTGAAAAAAGGCACCTCCTTTAGAGGTAAATATAGTTAGTAAAACTCCTAACAATATTAAAGGGAGTGCAATAGGAGTCAAACATAATACAAAAAATAAATCAAATATCCGCTTCAATAATTTATAGCGTCTCCTAAGACGAATAGAAAATATGTTATCTCCTAAATACTTTTGTGACTCAAGACGAACAATAGGAATTCGCTTATTAATTACTTCATAAAATTCTTCTGCTTCATACACCGTTATCCCTTGTGTTCTAAGAGTTATAAGTTCCCTAATAACATTTTCACTATATTCTTTTGCTGTAGAAGTTTCTATTACTATAGTATTTATATTTAGTTTTCTAACAACTTCTGTAATAGTTCTTTTATTCTTTTCAGTATCATACTTGATAGCTCTATACAACTTAGGCATCTTAGATCCTTGCAAAAGTTTATCTAAGATTCCACCTATATTGACAAATAAACAAGGGGTAGGTTTGTTGGTGAGAATTTGATTTATAACTCCCATAAAAATTGTAATTATTACTGATTAAATTAAAAAATATCTTGTAATAGAATTTTTCACCCGCAAAAATAAGATTATTTTTTGAATTTTGAAAATGTTTTTACCGAAAAAACATTATATTTTTTAACATCTTGATTTTTAGATACTTATTTTTCAACATGTTTTTTTTTGCAAAAAATTTTTCTTTATAAAAAATAAAATTCGTAATTTCGTGCCGTTTTTCAGAACATAAAATATTTTACAATGAATAAGTACGATGTTATAGTATTAGGTAGCGGTCCTGGAGGATATGTTACTGCTATCCGTGCCTCTCAGTTAGGCTTCAAAACAGCGATTATTGAAAAAGAAAATCTCGGTGGAGTGTGCCTCAACTGGGGATGTATCCCAACCAAAGCTCTCTTGAAATCAGCTCAGGTATTCGAATACCTCAAGCATGCTGATAGCTATGGTATCAAGGTAAAAGACAAAGGTTTTGATAAGGATTTCTCTGCTATCGTAAAGCGTAGCCGCGATGTAGCAGGAACTATGAGCAAAGGGGTTCAGTTCCTTATGAAAAAGAATAAAATTGAGGTGATCAATGGCTATGGTACTCTAAAGCCTGGTAAAAAAGTAGAAGTAAAAGCCGCTGATGGCAAGACTACCGAATACAGCGCTGACCATATCATCATCGCCACTGGAGCTCGCTCTCGTGAGTTACCAGCACTTCCTCAAGATGGTAAAAAAATCATTGGCTACCGCCAAGCGCTCACTCTCCCTGAACAACCTAAAAAGATGATTATTGTAGGTAGTGGTGCCATAGGTATCGAATTTGCTTACTTCTATCACTCTATGGGTACTGAAGTGACTGTGGTTGAGTTCATGCCTAATATTGTCCCTGTAGAGGATGAAGAAATCTCCAAACAACTTGAAAAGAGCTTCAAGAAAATGGGTATCAATGTAATGACTTCTTCTGAAGTAACTAAAGTAGATACCAAAGGAAAAGGAGCAAAAGCTTATGTAAAAACAGCTAAAGGTGAAGAAATTCTTGAAGCAGACATTCTTCTTTCTGCAGTAGGTATCAAAACGAATATCGAAAATATTGGTTTGGAAGCAGTAGGTATCAAAACTGATCGAGACAAAATTCAAGTCAATGAGTTCTACCAAACCAATGTACCTGGCTACTATGCTATCGGTGACGTAGTACCTGGACAGGCTTTGGCACATGTGGCTTCTGCTGAAGGTATCCTCTGTGTAGAAAAGATCAAAGGCTTACATGTAGAGCCTATCAATTATGGCAATATTCCTGGCTGTACTTACTGTACTCCTGAAATCGCCTCTGTAGGGCTTACTGAAAAACAAGCCAAAGAAAAAGGTTATGAAATCAAAGTAGGTAAATTCCCTTTCACTGCCTCTGGTAAAGCCAATGCAGCAGGAACTACCGAAGGATTTATCAAAGTAATCTTTGATGCCAAATATGGCGAATGGCTTGGCTGCCACATGATTGGTGCTGGTGTTACCGATATGATTGCCGAAGCTGTAGTGGCTCGCAAGCTCGAAACTACCGCTCACGAAATCCTCAAAGCAGTACACCCTCACCCTACCATGAGCGAAGGAGTAAAAGAGGCCGTAGCAGCTGCTTATGGAGAAGCTATTGATATTTAATTATTAAAAAAATAGTTTTTAATAGAACAATTATTTGATGTAGGGGCGAATGCCATTCGCTCCTACATTCTTTATAAAATGTCAGTCATCAGTGATTTCTTTTCACTTTTCACCCCCACTATTAACCCTTTAAAGAGATGGAATTATTAGACGGAAAAAAAGCAGCAACTAAAGTACAAGAAGACATTGCCAAAGAAGTTGCTTATCTGAAAGAAAAAGGCCACAGAGCTCCTCACTTAGTGGCTATATTAGTCGGCCAAAATGGTGCTAGTATGACCTATGTAAACAACAAAGTCACCGCTTGTGAGCGCGTAGGTTTTGCCTCTTCTGTGGTAAACCTCCCTGAAAGTGTAACCCAAGAGGAATTACTTGGAGAAATCCAAAAACTCAACCAAGACACCACCATAGACGGCTTTATCGTACAACTGCCACTACCTAAGCATATCAAGGAACAAGAAGTGCTCTTGGCAATCAACCCCGACAAGGATGCAGATGGTTTTCACCCAACCAACTTTGGGCGCATGGCCTTGGGCTTGGAGGCTTTCATCCCTGCCACCCCCTATGGTATCTTGGAGCTTCTCTCCCAGTACCAGATTCCCACTGATGGGAAAAATGTTGTAGTTATCGGTCGCTCAGATATTGTAGGTCGTCCCATCAGTATCCTTCTCTCCCAAAAACCTTGGAATGCCACCGTTACCCTCACCCATAGCCGCACCCAGAATCTCGCTGCTCTTACTCAGAAAGCGGACATCATAATAGCTGCCTTAGGAAGCCCTAACTTCCTCAAAGCAGAAATGATCAAGGAAGGAGCAGTAATTATCGATGTGGGTATCACTCGAGTGGCAGATCCCTCCACTAAGAAAGGTTTCCGTATTGTAGGAGATGTAGATTTCGAAAATGTAAAAGAGAAAGCCTGCTACATCACCCCTGTGCCTGGAGGTGTAGGCCCTATGACTATCGCTATGCTGATGAAAAATACCCTCAACGCATATAAAAGAACGCATAAAATACAATAGCTAATGACGAAAATACGCATTACTAAAAAATTTGAATTTGAAGCTGGTCATGCCCTCTATGGCTATGATGGCAAGTGTAAGAATATTCACGGACATAGCTATAAACTCTGGGTAACGGTTATTGGCAGTCCTATAGAGGATAGTTCTCATGTCAAAAATGGAATGGTTATTGACTTCGGTGATATCAAAGAGATTGTCAATGAACATATTATCAAAGAGGCGGATCACACTATCTTCTTCAATGGGAATAGTCCTCACCGCGCCTTGGCCGAAAAACTTCAAGGAGAAGGACACCGCATCGTACTACTTCCCTACCAGCCCACCAGTGAGATGTTAATAGCCGATTTTGCCCAACGCCTACAGCAACATTTGCCTGAGAATATCTCCCTCTACAGCCTCCGCTTACAGGAAACTGAAAGCTCTTTTGCTGAATGGTTTTCTTCTGATAATCAATAATATAATTCATTGTTTACATGTTATTAGCTGTTAATATTGGCAATTCTAACATTCGCTTTGCCGTTGTAGAAGGACAACAAGTGCATCTGTCTTGGACAATTGCTACCAAGCCGTATCGTACGGCTGGAGAGTTCTATATGAGTTTTCAGTCCTATAAGGAACAGTACAAAAATGCTTTTGGAAAAATTACAAAGATAGTAGTGGGTTCTGTAGTACCTCAGCAAACACAGATTATCGCTAAGATGCTACAAAAGACTTTTTCCATAAAGCCATTCATTGTAAATCGCGATACACCCAGTGAGGTTACACACCACTCTAACCAAATGGGTACTGACTTATATGCCAATGCTGTAGCCGCACACTATCTCTACCCTGAGCAGAAGAAAATCATCATTGACTTTGGCACAGCACTCACTCTTACAGGAGTTGCTGAAACGGGACAGATGCTGGGGGTAATCATTGCTCCTGGGGTGGTTACTTCCTTACAATCCTTGGTTAACAGCACGGCACAACTACCTTATATAGAGCTGAATGAACCCAAATCAGTTTTAGGTATGGATACGGAGACTTGTATGCAGAGTGGCATGATCTATGGCTATACAGCTATGGTTGAGGGACTTATAGAACGTATCAAGCAAACCTACCAAAGTGATTTCTTAGTCATCTCCACCGGTGGCGTAGGGCATGTATTCAGTAAACTAACAGAAAAAATACAAATAGATGATAAATATCATACAATCAAGGGATTAGCCTTATTATATGATTTGCATAGGAAATAATTCTTAGCCTCTCGCCCCTCTCCTTTAGAGAGGGGCGAATTAGGCGAATTACAATTCAAGAACATTACAATTTGCCTCTATGGGTGGAAATACTCCCATACTTTCTGGGCTCTGGAGTGTCCTATACAAGCGATAATTTCTTCTTTGGAGGCTTCTTTGAGGCGCTTTACAGATTTGAATTGCTTGAGTAGAGCTTCTTGGGTCTGCTTACCTACTCCACTGATTTGCTCTAATTCAGAGTGAATAGCACTGGCACTGCGCTTCTGTCGGTGGAAAGTGATCCCAAAGCGGTGTGCCTCATTGCGCAGGTGCTGAATGACCTTGAGCGTTTCGGATTTCTTATCCAAATATAGGGGGACAGAATCCCCTGGATAGAAAATTTCTTCCAAACGCTTCGCGATTCCTACTATAGCTATTTTACCTCTCAACCCCAAAAGTTCTAACGATTTTAGAGCTGCTCCTAACTGTCCTTTCCCTCCATCGATAATAATCAACTGTGGCAGTGGTTCATCCTCATCCAATAGCCTACGGTAACGGCGATAAACCACCTCCTCCATCGAAGCAAAGTCATTAGGTCCCTCTACTGTTTTGATATTGAAATGGCGATAGTCCTTCTTACTGGGCTTGGCATTCTTGAAGACCACACAAGCAGCTACAGGATTGGTACCCTGTATATTGGAGTTATCAAAACACTCTATATGAGCAGGAGGTTCAGAGAGCCTAAGGTCTCGCTGCATCTGAGTTAGTAGGCGATTGGTATGTCGCTCAGGATCGGTAATTTTTACTTGTTTGAACTTCTCCTGACGATAGGCTTGTGCATTGCGCTCAGAGAGTTGCAAGAGTTGAAACTTCTCCCCTGCCTTGGGAATCGTAAGCGTTTCAGCAAACTCCATTGTGAGAGGAAAGGGTACAATCAGTTCCTTAGAAGCCGAGTGAAAACGCTCTCGAAGCTCTACAATCGCCAATTCCAACAATTCTTGCTCTGTTTCCTCTAATTTTTTCTTTACTTCCAAGGTGTGTCCTCTGACAATAGCTCCATGTGCTACTTGCAAGAAGTTGATATAGGCATATTCTCCATCAGAAACGATAGAGAACACATCTACATTGTGGATCTTGGTGCTCACTATGGTCGATTTGTGTTGATAGTTCTCCAAACTCTCCAGCTTGAGCTTAATCTGATGAGCTTCTTCAAAGCGCAGTGCCGCAGCATGCTCCTGCATTTCTTCTTTAAAATAAGCAATTACTTCCTTGAGATTCCCCTTGAGTATTTCCTTAATTTGCTGTATATTGTGATTATACTCCTCTTCACTCTGAAAGCCCTCGCAAGGTCCTTGACAGTTCTTGATATGATACTCCAAGCAAACCTTGAATTTGCCCTTATCAATATTCTCCTGTGATAGGTCTAACCTACAATTGCGCAGAGGGTAAAGGTCTTTGATAAGGTCTATGAGGGTACGCACTATCTTCAGGTTTGTATAAGGGCCAAAGTAAGTACTGCCATCCTTGAGCATCTTACGAGTAAAGAATACCCGAGGAAAACGTTCATTGGAAATACAAATCCACGGATAGCTCTTCCCATCCTTCAGAAGAATATTATAGCGAGGCTGATACTTCTTAATCAGGTTGTTTTCCAGTAGTAGAGCATCATTTTCAGTGGCCACCACTATATGTTCTATACGGACAATTTTACTTACCAATACCCGTGTCTTAGGCGAATCATGTTCTTTGTTGAAATAAGAAGAAACACGTTTTTTAAGATTTTTTGCCTTCCCTACATAGATAATAGTATCTGTGCTATCATAGAATTGATAGACACCAGGATTATCGGGAAGTGTTTGTACTTGAAGAGCTAATTCGGACATCATTTAGGGATTAGGGGGATGGATTAGAGAAGTTCTGGTATAATAGACAACCATTACTCCTTCTTTTTCTTCTTGGATAGTTGTGGCTTTCCTTGGAGTAGTTTTAGAGAGTGTCAATATAAGCTGACACAAGGTTTCTTTTTGAGTACAAAAGTACAAATTATTTTCTATACTAAAAGCAAAAAAACAATACTCTCTGAATTTTTAATGATATAACCCATATACAACTAACTAAATATTAATATATTAAAAATAAACCTCCCATTATCTTAAGAAATAGATTTGCTATGAAAAAAATTTTTCAACAATTTTGGTAGTTTCGAAAAAATATTTTTTGTACCTTTGTGCACTGAAAAAGCTACTTCAAGAATATAATGAATCATACATATTTTATTACAGGTATTTCTACCGAAGTAGGCAAGACTCTCACTTCTGCCATAGTGGTGGAAGCCCTTCAGGCAGACTATTGGAAGCCCATACAATCAGGAGACAAACATGCTTCTGATACCATGAAGGTAAAAGAGCTTATTTCCAATTCTAAGACCCACTTCTTCCCCTCTTCCTATGAGTTTGAGTACCCTGCTAGTCCTCACCTCTCGGCTCAAATGGAGGGCATTACTATAGAGAAAGACAAGATTGTACGCCCTGTGACCTCTCACCCTTTGGTCATAGAAGCTGCTGGAGGACTCTTTGTCCCACTCAATGATCATGATATCATGATGGAACTGATTGCCCCTTCTGATAGGGTTATCTTGGTCTCTCGGCATTACTTAGGCAGTATCAATCACACACTTCTCTCTGTAGAAGCACTACAAAGAAGAGGTCTCTCCATTTTTGGTATCCTTTTCAGTGGCGCTGAAAATCCAGCTACTGAATCTTGGATTTCATCCTATACGCAGCTTCCTATTCTGGGATGTATCGATGAAGAACCTTACTTTGACAAACAGACAATAAGGAAGTACGCAACTCTTTTTGCGGACAAACTTACTTAGAATAAGTTATGAACAACTGATATTTTTTGTGGATAACTATTTTCAAAAGTATTTATTTCTTAAAAATATCTATATAAATTACTGATTTTTAGTGTTTTAACAAATATATTCACTTAAGGAAATTCATTTCAAAATCTTAAAAACAGAGATATATAGTTAAATAAAATACAAAAGTCCTATATTTGCACAATTTTTGTGAGTAGATTTTGTTTCCTACTCTCAATAAAACAACACTAAACAATGAGAAAGAGAACCAAATTATTAAGAGTTTTTGCACTTTCAGGTGCTATGGTCACCACCATGCTATTGTATTCTAAGATCAATCATAAGACCTTAGGAGTACCTCTTGTGTCCTCTAATGAAGCTAAAGCAGAGGAAGCCCCTGTAGAGTATGAATACATCTACAACCCAAAGGCATTAGATCCTTTCTTTGAAAAACTCAATACACTGGATCAGCACAAAAACAAAAAGCTAAATATTGTTCACATAGGGGATTCTCATATACAAGGAGATGCCATGACCAATGAAATACGCCAACAGTTCCAATCTCAGTTCGGAAATGGAGGCTTAGGGATTGTTTTTCCTTATTCACTGATTCGTACCAATGGCGAACGTTATGTACGTTTTTCGTCTAATATCACTTGGGATAGCCAAAAGAATACGAGCAGAACAGATACCGATGCGATTGGTATTGCAGGATATTCGCTTTTGACCAATAACAAAAATTTTGTCATAGAACTCAATGTAAAAAATAAGGATTATTCTTTCAATTCCTTGCGTGTACTGACCCCTCACAACAAACATCTCTTTGAAGTGGCTACCAACAAAATGGGAGTAGCTATCAAGCCAGCGGTAGTATCCTCTCACATCTCCCAAAAGATGATCCTTCACAAGGTACAAAAAGGAGAAACACTCTATGGACTATCCCGAAAATACAAAACTACTGAAAAGAAAATACAAGAGGCAAACCGCCTAAAAGGAAATACTATCAAGGAAAATGCCATCCTTAAGATTCCTTCTCAAGAGAAAATTGTCAGCAATATTTCCACTGAGCAATCAGTGAATCTCAACGGATTTGAAGCTCTTACCAACAAGGCAGATACTCCTTATGGCTATACTTATAACAACTTAGAAGGATTTGACAAGATATACCTAACCCCAAATACAGAGAGTTCTTACTTTGCACTCAATGGGATTGTATTGGAAAATAACCAAAATGGAGTTATCTATCATACTATTGGTGTAAATGGGGCTCGCTTCTCTGATTATAACAAGTGTAACTTGTTCTTCGAACAGATACAAGCACTACAGCCAGACTTGATCATTGTTTCCTTAGGTACCAATGAGACTTTTTCGAGACTTCCTGCCGAAGATTATGACAAACAAGTAGAAATTTTCATTCAGCAGATACGTTCTCATTATGGAGATTGCCCTATTTTGCTAACTTCCCCTCCACCTTCTTTGTTCAAAAAGAAGCTTCCTAACCCTTATTGTGAGCAATATGCTAATATATTGATTGACAACTCTGTGAAAAAGAATTATGGGGTATTTGACCTCTACAAAATATTAGGAGGAAGTGAGGCTATGTCCTCCCTTATTGCGCAGAACCTAATCGCTCATGACCGTGTACACTACACCCATGCAGGCTATGTGGAACAAGGAGGCATGCTCTTCGATGCCCTGATGAGTAACTATCTGAAATATAAAAATCAGCAAAAATAATCTATACTTTTGAAAATAACAGACGTGCAACAATGGTTGCTTGACCTCTGCTCTTGGGAGCAGCTAAAGAGTTGGTTCCTTTACAATAAGGAATATCCTCTACTCTTCAATAGTAGTCTTTTCTTAGGACTATTCCTTGTTTTCTATTTAATATACATACTCACTAAAAAGCACACATATTTCCGCACATTATATGTAGTGCTATTTTCTCTTTTCTTCTATTATAAAGCAGGAGGTGAGTACTTTATTCTATTATTAGCTTCCTCAGCGGTGAATTATATCATCGCTGTTCTTATGCACAGAAATTCGGAAAATAAGCATGTCAGTTATTTTTTCTTAGCACTAAGTGTGGTGGCGAATTTGGCTATGTTGGGCTACTTCAAGTATACCAATTTCCTCATTGAGAACTTCAACCAACTCTTTAACGGCAATCTCAAGTTCCAGAATATAGCCTTGCCCATCGGTATTTCTTTCTATACCTTTCAAACCATGAGCTATACCATAGATGTATACCGAAAAGAAATCGCTCCAGCTAAGAACTTTTTGGATTTCACCTTTTTTGTGACTTTCTTTCCTCAGTTAGTTGCGGGGCCTATTGTAAGGGCTAAGGATTTTATCCCTCAAATATATAAAAAAGTAACACTAACCAAGGAGGAAACCTCCTATGCCCTCTTCCTTATCATAGGAGGGCTCTTGAAAAAGGCTGTGATTTCGGATTATATATCTATCAATTTTGTAGATCGTGTATTCGATGCCCCCAATAGCTATACTCCCTTTGAAAATCTGATGGCCACTTATGGGTATTCACTGCAAATCTATTGTGATTTCTCTGGATACTCAGATATTGCCATAGGCTTAGCCCTACTGATGGGCTTCACCCTTCCGATTAACTTCCGAACTCCCTACCAATCCCAAAATATCACAGAGTTTTGGCATCGCTGGCATATTTCGCTCTCCACTTGGCTCAAGGACTATTTGTACATTCCCTTAGGAGGGAACCGCAAGGGCTCTTTCTTGGGTTACCTATTCCCTACCCTATTCTTTGCGGCTACCATCTGGTGGGCGTATGGGGTGAGCAAACAAAGCCTGATTCCCTTATTGGCAGTCTTCGGCGTGATTGTTCTCTTTGAAGTCTCTATTCTACTATCTCCCAACAAAGGGAAATCTCTTAGAAGTCATTTCAATCAACTAACTACCATGTTATTGGGAGGCCTTTGGCATGGAGCAAATATACGTTTTATCATCTGGGGAGCTCTCCATGGATTGGCTTTGGCTTTCCATAAGTCCTTCCGTGAGATATTTCCTGAAAAAAATCCAGAAAAGAAAACGTTTGGAAAATGGCTTTTCTCGTTAGTATCAATACTTATCACTTTCCATTTTGTAGCCTTCTGTTGGATATTCTTCCGAGCTAAAGACTTATCCTCAGCTATGGAGGTCATCACCAATATCTCGAAAATCACCTATGATCCACACCAATGGTGGGTCATCATTGAGGGATATAGAAATATCTGTTTACTACTTGTCATAGGTTTCCTCTGGCATTTCCTTCCTCAGAAGTGGAGCAATGGTCTCTGTAACTTGTTTCAAAGAATGCCTCTATTGTTCAAGTCTGTAGTATTAGCTTTTGTATTTTGGCTTATCTATGCCACTGCCTCCGCAGGTCCACAACCTTTTATCTATTTCCAATTCTAACTCGATGATCATCAATGGTTAATGATCTCATACGCTGTCGTGCGCTTGCAGTTCTTCCTACCATGAAAGCTGTTCAAAAAATTCTGTTTTTAGGGGGCGAATTGCAATTCGCCCCTGCAGCACCACGCTGGCAACAGTAATAAAGACTAACAACTGATTATATGAAAAAACTCTTTTCCAAAGCAAAGGGCTTGACTATAGTTATATTATTCTTATTACTTAGTTGCAAGACAATAAAAGAAGAAAATACTGAAATGTTTAAAGATTTTCTCCAACAAGAGAAAATCAATTATAAAAATATCATATATTCTTCTTACTATAAGGATTTTTTCTGTAAAATAGCCCATAAAACCCATTATAAAGATTCTACTTTTTTAAAATATAATAGAATATATATACAAGAAGAACCATATCCCATGCTTTCTTTGTATATATTTCATCCTTCAGGAAAGGTCTTTCGCTCTTATATGAAGCTTGACAACGAAAAACTATCTAAACCTAATGACGAGGGTATTTGTTATACCAAAACAGCAATAAAAATACACTTAGAAGGTGGAGGTTTTTTCCTCTTAGAGGATAATAAGCTCATTTTCCAAGATCATTTCTTTAACTTAGGAGGCAATTTACCTTTTGGGAGAACACATAATGCAGCTATTCACACAGATGTTATTTTTGGGAATATAGAAAATGACACTATTACCTCTTACAAAATGTATAGAGCTAAAAAATTATCCTTTAGTAAAAAAATCTTCGAGCCTGCTGTAAAAAGAGTACGGAAAATATACTTAGAAAAAGATTTGCATCCAGCACTAAAAGAGGACTGTACTAACAAGGAAGTATATTACCTTATTCCTGAGGGCTCAAAAATAGAACTATTCGGATATAAAAAACGATAATGGATGATTGCCTTTCCTACTATTAGAAACTAAATCCTAACCTTTACCTCTATTTTTTGAACAATACAAAATACTGATAATCAATAGAAAAAGAAAAAAATGAAAAAAATTTTAATTTTTTTGTTGAAAACTCTTGCAGATTAAAAAAAAAGTTGTACCTTTGCACTCGCAATTGAGAAACATAATACCACTCAATGGTCCGTTCGTCTAGGGGTTAGGACGCAAGGTTTTCATCCTTGTAACAGGGGTTCGATTCCCCTACGGACTACTACTTAAAATTATGTTTTAGAATTGCGCGGTCCGTTCGTCTAGGGGTTAGGACGCAAGGTTTTCATCCTTGTAACAGGGGTTCGATTCCCCTACGGACTACATATTTTTTAGTAATTTTAGTAAGTACCACTTTAATTGAGATAAGAAAATGGCAAACCATAAGTCAGCAATCAAAAGAATTAGAAGAAACGAGGCAGCTCGCCTTAGAAATCGTTACCAACATAAAACTACTCGTAATGCTATCAAGCGTTTACGCACTACTACTGATGCTTCCGTAGCTAAAGAACTTTTACCTAATGTAGTTTCTATGATTGATAAGTTAGCAAAAAGAAATATTATCCATAAAAATAAAGCGGGTAATCTAAAAAGCAATCTAATGAAACACGTTAATTCATTAGTAGCTTAAAAAAATCATTTGCTCATAGTGAAATATTTAAAATTACTATTAATAAAGACTATTTTGATAACAAAATAGTCTTTATTTTTTATCTACTACTTCTATCTATAGACGAATAGCATCACATATGCACAATAAATTGCGTCTCTACAAGTAACTTATACCAAATCAGGATAGGGCTTGACCAACGATAAGATAGAGATATGAGTTTATTGCATATTAGAAAATTAGCGAATAATATTAACTATTGATTCGTACTATTACTCACATACCCTGTTGTGAGCACTCACTAACTTTATCTGTTACCTATATAATATTCATTGATAGCCTCTTGAGAGGATTTTCCCTCTTTTTTAGAGCGATATACATTGTCTTGTGCTTGATTTATAACACGTGCTTTCACCTTATCCTCCCAAGCCAAATGGAAAGTATCCCATAACTGTTGTTGTATATCCTCCTGATAAATAGGACAAGAAACCTCCACCCTATTATTAAGATTGCGAGACATCCAATCTGCTGAAGAAATATAATAAATAGGAGCTCCTCCATTCCCAAAAATATACAAGCGAGAATGCTCTAAGAAGCGATCCACTATACTGATAACCTCTATATGTTCACTTATACCCTTAAGACCAGGAACCAAAGAACACACTCCTCGAACGATCATCTGTATTTTGACTCCTGCTTGACTGGCCTGATAGAGCTTCTCTATCATAGTTTTACTCGTAAGACCATTCATTTTAAGTTTTAGAAAAGCTTCTTTCCCCTGCTGAGCCAAAGCTATTTCCCTATCTATAAGTGAAAGAAAAGTATTTTTGGTATAGTGAGGAGAAACTAATAAATGATTGTACTGGAATATCTGAAATGGGGTATCAAAGAAAGCAAATACCCGATCCACATCTTCCAATATCTCCTTATGAGCGGTAAAAAGAGTATAGTCGGTATATATCTTAGCTGAATCTTCATTGAAATTGCCTGTACTAATAAAGCCATAACGGCGTATTCCTTCTGCTTCCTCTCGCTCTATCACTCCTATTTTGCTATGTACCTTAAGCCCTCGTATTCCAAAGATAATTCTAACTCCTTCTCGCTGTAAGAGTTCTGCATAGTGAATATTGGCAGTCTCATCAAAACGAGCTTGGAGCTCTATCTGTACTGTTACTTTCTTACCATTCTTAACAGCATTGATCAGTGAGTTAATCACTTGAGACTGTTTGGCCAAGCGATAAATAGTAATTTTGATTGTCTTTACCTTAGGATCTAAAGCAGCTTCTCTTAAGAAGCGAATCAAGTACGAAAAACTATGATAGGGAGTATATTGCAGATAATCTCTTTGAGCGATTTGTGCAAAGAGACTTTCCTCTACCCTAAGTTTCCTAATGGGTGAGGGATAGAAAGGTGGATAGAGCAACCCTTGATTATCACAAGCGGGAAAACTCATATAATCACGTCGGTTGTGATAACGCCCTCCCGCAATGATACTATCAGTAGCTTGTATACACATTTTCTCTTTTAGAAAATGAAGCATCTGCTCGTCTATAAGTTTGTCATAGATAAAGCGTACAGGCTCAGCCTGTTTGCGCCCTTCTACACTATGGGAGATTTTCTCTATAAAGCTCTTATTCAGGTCTGTATCCAAGTCTAGTTCGGCATTACGAGTGATCTTGATCATATAGGCTGAAATCTCCTCACAAGGGAAGATGTAGAAATGTGTAGTCAAACAAAAGCGAATAATATCATCCAAGAGAATAATATAGTTATTGCCATTCACCTTGGGCAATACCACAAAGCGGTCTAAGGTCTTAGGTAGTTCTATCAGAGCATATTGTATCTTTGTTTTCTCTTTTTCCTCTGTTTTGAGCAACATCCTTACAGCCAAGTAGGCCACATCGTCCTTAAGAGTAGGCAAAGCCGCCACTTCATCTAAGATAATGGTAAAAAGAGCAGGACTGATGGTATTGATAAAATATTCCTTCACATACTCCACATGCTGGGGTAGAAGTTCTTTTTCATTGATAATATAAATCTTTTCCTTCTTTAGTTCTTCTTTTATACATTCGAGTATAGCGAGGCTCTTTTGCTGTAGTAGTACTACTTGCTCATTGATCTGTTCTAAGAACAATTGTGCCTTACTGGCGGCTTCCTTATCTTTGATCAACTTGAAATCTCGCTTGACTATAGCATAGCGTATACGGAAAAACTCATCCAAGTTGTTGGAGAAAATCCCCACAAAGCGTAGCCTCTCTACCAGTGGATTTCGGGCATCACTGGCTTCTTGTAATACACGTTCGTTGAAGGAGAGCCAGCTAAGCTCTCTGCTTACTAAGGGAATTTCTGTGATTGAGTTCATGGTTATATCTTTATAATTGTTTATCTAGTAAGGCTATGATGGAGGCTGCTTGCTCGTAATCATTATCTATATCAGCCTGTGTATAAGGAGCATAACGAGCCATTTCACAGTTGGAAAGTAGCTGCAAGAATCTGGCTATTGTACTGCTCTCTACTTGTTTTTCCTCAAGTAACTCTCGCACCTTATCTTTGGACAATTCACTGGTCTCTATATGAAGTTTTGCCTTGAGATAGGTGTGTAATCCTCTTTCCATGGATTCGTAGAAAAGTTCCTTATTATGGATATTTTTCTTAGCTGCTGATAGGTATTTCTTAGCCAATCGGTTTGTTCTACGGCTTCTATTCTCAGCAGTATCATCATTTCTTTTTTGATAGAAGTACCTAAGGAGAAGTACTATAGGAATCAGAACTATCGGTAAAAGCCATAATAGGTAGAATAAGCCTGACCCAAAGAATACTGCTCGATTGATCGGAGCAAGTTTTGCTTCTGTTTTAAGAGGGGCGAATTGGCCTTTCTCTTGTGCAACCTCAGAGGTATTTTCTGGGGAAGTGGCATTATATTCTTCTCCATTGGGTACTTCTATGGTGAAAGGATCTAAGGTAAGAGTCTCATACTTCTGTGTCTCTGGATCGAAAAAGGTAAAACTCAATGGAGCAATAGGGAATTTTCCTTTGTATTGGGGTACTATGGTATAGGTATGGGTGATATCTCCACTGACTCCCGTAGCACTGTGGTTTAGATGCTCTTCTTCCTTAGGAGTATATACCTCTAAGGCTGGTGGGAAAGTCAGTTTAGGCATATCAAAGAGTTTGAAGTTCCCTTTTCCTGAGATAATTACCTCTCCTTGAGCTGTTTCTCCAGCATTGACTGTACGAGTAGGGAAATTCAACGATAGGGAGAACTTACCGACAGCTCCAGAAAAGTTGGCCGGCTTACCTTCCTCTGGTAAGGGGGATACTTTTATCTTCAACGCATTGGATTGCAGTCTTCTGCTACGAGTTACATAAGAGCGGTTTCCAAAGAAATCCACCTGATTGGAGGGCAATTGCAATACGAAAGAGGTAGAAAGAGGAGAAATCTCTTGTTCTCCTGACTGTTGAGGGTATAGCAATACTTGCTTGAGGGTAATACAACGAAAGGGCTTCCCATTGTGCACTACCTCAGTCACTTGTAGTTTATCCAATAGCTGTTGGCTCCAGAAGTTGGCATAGCGTGGATCTTCTATACTTTCAAACCCTGCAATGCCAAAACGAGCTGATAAGTACATCTTATAGGTAATAGTAACAGGCTGATTGACAAATACATGATTACTTGACACTTCTGCTGTGATAAAGAGGTCTTCCTTGGTAGGTTCTATAATTTCCATAGATTGTACCTCTTCTGTTCCAAAAGGATCAAAGCCAAAGGGGAAGTTGCCAAAAGGGCTATTATTACCAAAAGGACTGGTCGGAGGAGTCGTTTGTGCACTTCGAGGATTGGCCACAGGATCGGTCACCTCTATAGTGAGGGGTTTGGTCTTATACTCTTTACCTTCTATAATGACTGATGCTGCCCCTATGGTGAGTTTTCCTTTCTTTTTGGGTTGTAGCATGTAGGTATAGGTCTTGGAAAAACTGCGTACACCATTGATCCAAGAATTAGATACAGATTGGGTAGGTCCTGAATATTCAAAATTCTCAAACGAAGGTGGGGTGAAATTGTCTCCTTCTCTATTCATGATAAAATCGACCCTCAAGCGCTCATTTTCCCCTAAAGACTTACGTGAGGGTTCTGCCCTGAAGGATACTTCTTGTGCAGAAAGCAGGGTAGTGAATGAAAAAAATAATATTTGAAATAAAAAACTACGCATAAACTACTTTTGTAGGAACCAATATAAGTATTTACCAATCTTTCGTATTTGATTTCTTTGCCTTCCCTTTCACTTTATTCGCATTGAGCTTCTCTTGAGTTTTTTTCTCTTCATTATTGATGGCATTGAGAATACGATTCATCTGTTCGGCAGAAAGTTCTTTTCTCTCTCCCTCCTCTGGGGTATTGCTTTCTCTGTTATCTTGGTTATTATTCTCTTGTTTATCCCTTTCAGGACTTCCTTGATTTTTGTTATTCTTATTGTCCTTATTATCTTTGTTTTGATTATCTTTATTATCTTTATTGTCTTTGTTATCCTTGTTTTGATTGTCCTTATTATCCTTATTGTCTTTGTTATCCTTGTTTTGATTGTCCTTATTATCCTTATTGTCTTTATTTTGATTATCTTTATTATCTTTGTTATCTTTATTTTGTTGATTGTTTTGATTATTTTGATTGTTTTTGTTCTCTTGTTGTTGTTTTTTGAGTTTTTCTTTAGCTATAGCCAAGTTATAGCGTGTCTGTTCATCGGTAGGATTGTTTCTAAGAGCTTCTTTGTAGAATTGTACGGCCTCTTCATATTTTTTGTTTTGCATAGCCAAATTGCCTAAGTTATGAAATGCCTTATGCTTGTCCTCCTTAGACGCTTCTTTATTGACTGATGCTTCTTGATAATAATGAGTAGCCTCATTATAAGCCTCTTGAGAGTAGAGTACATCACCCATATTGTATTGAGCTACTGCATTTTCTTTGTTTTTGGATATAGCTTTTCTATAATCCATTTCTGAATCCAATAGCTTATGTGCTTTTTCCGCCTGATACCCTTGGTAGGCAAAGGCTTGTGACTGCCGCTGTGCCTTCTCCCTCTTGGCTAGTTCTGCTTTAGAGAACTCTTTTTCAGCCTTTTGCGAAAAAGCTATTATAGGGAAAAGTATCATTAATAGTTGTATTTTTTTCATAGAAATAAGTACTTACTTTCTGACCACAAAATTACAACATTAATTCTTATAAAAATTCTTTTTTGTCTTTATTTTAAGAATTTCTATAAATATCTACTATACATATTACTAAAATGCTCTTTCCTTTTCACTCAAAAGTTCTTCCTCCTACTGACACATTTCTTGCAGTTCTTTTGGAAGAAAATGAGAAAAAGTTCTCTTATCATGCAAATTAAGAAGAAAAAGAATAATATTTGTAGTCAATAGGAAATGGTTTACAAAAAGTTGGTATGAATCGGTGTAGGGGCAAAGTCCACAAGCTGGTGGAGTGGAGTATGTGAGCAATTCGCCCCTACACTTTTCACTATAGATAAATTCCTTCCAAATCCAAGAGAAAAGTATACTCTCTTGCTATTTCCCGAAGTGCTTCATAGCGCCCCGAAGCACCACTATGTCCTGAACTCATATCGGTATAAAAGAGCAAGATATGGTTATCTGTCTTGAGTTCTCTAAGCTTGGCAACCCACTTGGCCGGTTCCCAATATTGTACTTGAGAATCGTGATAACCTGTGAGCACCAGCAGATGTGGATAGGCTTTACGCTGTACATTATCATAGGGAGAATAGGCCTTCATATAATCATAATAAGCCTTGTCATTAGGGTTGCCCCATTCATCATATTCGCCTGTGGTAAGGGGAATAGAATCGTCCAACATGGTAGTGAGTACATCCACAAAGGGGACATTGGCTACCACTCCATGAAAAAGCTCGGGAGCTTGGTTGATTACCGCTCCCATAAGCAATCCTCCTGCAGATCCTCCCATAGCGTATAGATGCTGGGCACTGGTATATTTCTCGCCTATCAGGTGTCGAGCGCAGGCGATAAAGTCAGTAAAGGTATTTTGCTTCTGCATGAGCTTCCCTGCTTCATACCAGGGACGACCTAAGTACTCTCCGCCTCGTATATGCGCAATAGCAAATACAAATCCTCTATCAAGCAAGCTCAAGCGTGTAGTCGAAAAAGAGGGATCTATAGTGATGCCATAAGAACCATAGCCATAAAGCAATAGAGGGTGACTGCCATCTAAAGTTAGCCCTTTACGATAGACCAATGAAATAGGTACCTTAACTCCATCAGGAGCTGTTGCCCAGATACGCTCCGAGTGGTAATTCTCCTTGGAAAACTTACCTCCCAGCACCTCCTGCTCCTTTCTGACCTGCTGCTCTGAAGTAAGCATGTTATAATCTATTATAGAGTAAGGAGTTGTCATAGAATTATAGATATAGCGCAGCCAATGGGTATCAAAATCCAAATTGAGCCCTGTAGAAGCCGTATAGGTCTCGTTGTCAAAAGGCAAATACATATCCTTGGTGCCATCCCAGCGGATGATTCTTAACTGAGAAAGCCCTTGAGAACGCTCGGTAACTACCAAATATTCTTTAAAGATATCCACTTCCTCCAAGCGAGTATCCTCTCTATGGGGGAGTACTTCACTCCAGTGTTCAAGTTCGGTATGAGTGATAGGAGTCTTGTCCAACTTGAAATTAGTCGCTCCATCAGCATTGTTCAGCACATAGAAATATTCTCCATAATGGGCAATATCATACTCCAATCCCCTTTGGCGAGGTTGAAATATCTTGAAGGTGCCTTCAGGTGTGGAGGCATCCAAGAAGCGGCTTTCGGTAGAAAGAGTACTATCAGACTCAATGATAAGGTATTGCTCTGATTTTGACTTGAAGATGCCAGTATTAAAGGTCTCATCTTTTTCATGAAAGACCAATACATCCTTAGGGGAAGTCTGCCCTACTTGATGACGATATACCTTATGCGAACGCAGAGTCTGAGGATCTATTTTGGTATAGAAAAGGGTCTTGCTATCATTTGCCCAGCAGCTCCCTCCATCGGTGTTTTTTATCTCGGTAGGAAGAATCTCCCCTGTTTTCAAGTTCTTGATAAAAAGAGAATACATTCGTCTGCCACGGGTATCCACAGAAAAAGATGCCCACTGATTATCAGGACTTATGGAATATTCGGCAAACTGATAAAACTTGTGTCCTTCCGCCATCTGATTGACATCAAAGAGCACTTCTTCTCTTGCTCCTTCTTCATCCCTTTGGCGCAGGTAAATAGGGTATTCCTTCCCTTGTTCAAAACGAGAATAGTACCAATAACCATTGTACTTGTAGGGTACCGACTGGTCATCTTCTTTGATACGCCCCTTCATCTCCTGAAAAAGAGCCTCTTCTAAAGCTTGAGTATGCTGGGTCTGCTGCTTAAAATAAGCATTTTCTGCCTCAAGATATGCCAATACCTCAGGGCTATCTCGCTCATTGAGCCAGAAATAGTTATCTATACGTTTGTCGGAATGTGTCTCCAATATCGTCTGTCGCTTAGGAGCCTTTGGGGGTGTTATATTCATCGTTTTCTTAACTTGCTTTGTTTTTTGTTATAGTATCATACTCAAGGAAATACGCTTGCGGGCAGTATCCACTTCAGTGACTTTTACTTGCACTTGCTCATGGAGCTTGACCACCTCACTTACCTCTGACACATAGCCATCTTTGAGCTGAGAGATGTGTACCAAACCACTTTCCTTGATACCTATATCCACAAAACAGCCAAAGGCAGTAATGTTATTGACAATTCCTGGTAGTATCATACCCACTCTCACATCGTCAAATGTTTTTACATTTGGGTCAAATTCGAATACTTTAGCAGCTTTTCTCGGATCAAGACCTGGTTTTTCCAATTCCTTGAGCACATCCTTGAGATAAAGTTCTCCCACTTCTTCATTTTTGTACTTTTTTATATCAATAGCTGAGATAGCTTGCTTATTACCTATAAGCTTTTCTACTGAGATTCCCAAATCTTTGGCCATTTGCTTGATGATAGGATAGGCTTCGGGGTGTACTGCCGAGTTGTCCAACGGATTTTCACTATTGTGCACCCTTAGAAAGGCTACTGCCTGTTGGTAGACCTTATCGCCTAAGCGAGGTACCTTCTTGAGGTCTTCTCTTCTGCGGAAAGCTCCATTGGCCGAACGATAGGCAACAATATTCTCTGCCATTTTCTCCCCTATGCCCGATACGTAACTAAGCAGGGAGCCACTGGCGGTGTTGAGGTTTACCCCTACCTTATTCACACAGCGAATCACTGTAGCATCAAGTTCTTGTTTGAGTAGAGTTTGGTTTACATCGTGTTGGTACTGGCCTACTCCTATACTCTTAGGTTCTATTTTAACCAGCTCTGCCAAGGGGTCGGACAATCTACGACCAATGGAGACGGCGCCACGCACCGTTACGTCGTATGTAGGGAATTCCTCTCGAGCTATCTTTGAGGCTGAGTACACCGATGCTCCAGCTTCGCTGACTACAAAGACCTGTAGAGGATGAGGGAAAGAAATCTCTTTGATAAAGCGTTCTGTCTCTCTCGAAGCGGTACCATTACCTATACTAATAGCCTCTATGCGATACTGCTCGACCATTGTACGAATTTTCTTCATTGCCATAGCAGTCTCGTGCTGAGGAGCGTGTGGAAAAATGGTTTCATTGTGTAATAAATCTCCTTTTTCATCCAAACAAACTACCTTGCATCCGGTACGAAATCCTGGATCTATCGCCAATATACGCTTTTCTCCTAAGGGAGAAGAGAGTAATAGCTGAGAAAGATTATCTGAAAAGACTTCTATGGCCTTGGCATCTGCCTTGTCCTTAACTTCTTGGAGAGTTTCATTGGAAATAGAGGGCTCTAAAAGACGCTTATAGCTATCCTTGATAGCCTTTTTTAGAAAGTCAGCGGTCTGACCGTTGCCTTTGATAATAGTTTCTTCTATAAAAGGAAGTGTATCCTCTGTTTCTACTTGTACTTTAAGGCGAACAAATCCTTCTTTTTCAGCACGTAGCATAGCCAATACACGATGGGAAGGCACCTTGGATAGGGGCTCACTCCAATCAAAGTACTGAGCATATTTTTGAGCTTCTTCGTCATTTTCTTTACCTTTGGCTACTTCTGTACAGAGCTGAGCTTTGCGTTGGAAAACCCTTCTGAGAGTACGGCGCACATACATATTTTCATTGATCCACTCGGCTATGATATCCGATGCTCCTTGTAGAGCATCCTCGACTGTAGCGACGTTGTCTGAAAGATAACGCAAGGCAAGTTGTTCTATGTCAGCCACTCTCTGACTCATGAGCTGCTTGGCTAAGGGTTCTAAACCATTTTCCTTAGCTACATCGCCTTTAGTTTTGCGCTTTTTCTTATAGGGAAGGTATAAATCCTCCAATTCTGTCAGCTCATAGGAAGCTTCTATACGCTTGCGGAGTTCCTCGGTAAGCTTTCCTTGTTCCTCTACACTGGAAAGGATGGTCTCCTTACGCTTGCAGATATTTTCGTAATCGGCTTGTGCTTTAGCTATTTTCTCAATGGCAACCTCATCCAGATTGCCTGTTCTATCCTTGCGATAGCGTGCTATAAAGGGAATCGTGCAGCCTTCCGAAAGCAAAGTCAGTGTATTCTCAATGGCTTTTTCAGTGGTGGACACTTGAGCCTTAATGAATTGGATATTTGTCATAAATAAAAGAATAAGGTACAAAGGTAATAAAAAAGAAAAAAGGAGCAAACAAATACTCCTTTTTCTTGATGGTTATTTTTCTATTATTCGAATCGGGTTACTCCATATTTCTTAGCTTCTGCTTTCACCTTGGGAGCCAACTCTTTAAGGTGTGCAATACGCGACTGATTGGAAGGGTGGGTACTTAGAAGCGAGCTGGAGCTTCCGCCTCCTGAGGCAGCACTCATGCGTTCCCATAGTTTATACCCTTCATCTGGATCATAGCCTGCCAGTGCCATAATCTGAAGACCTATAGCATCGGCTTCGCTCTCATGACTTCTGCTAAAAGGAAGCATTACCCCTACTTGGGTACCTAAGCCATAGGCGGTATTAAACTCATTAAGGTATTTGCTATTGCTTAGTAGTACATTTCCTGCCAATGCTCCTATCTGTTGAAGGGTAGAAGCACTCATACGCTGTGCTCCATGATCGGCCAAAGCATGGGCTACCTCATGCCCCATAATCACTGCAATACCACGCTCATTCTTAGCTATAGGAAGTATCCCTGTATAGAACACAATTTTCCCTCCTGGCATACACCACGCATTGAGCTCTTTGTTCTCTACCAAGTTGTATTCCCAGCGGTAGTCCTTCAGATAGTTCTTATATCCATTTCTATCCAACCATAGTTGTGATGCCTTAGCAATACGCTCTCCTACACGCTTGATCATCTCGGCCTCGGGAGTACCTTTGATAACCTTACTGGTAGAGAGAAACTCATTATATTGAGAAAATGAGGTTGGGAAAAGTGAACTATTCGACATAAAGTTCAAAGTTTGTTTTCCTGTAAAAGGATTGGTTTTACAGGAAGAAACAACTAACAAAATTCCTATTAAAAGTATTTTTTTCATCTTCTATTATTTAATAACAAGTGCAAATGTACATCTTTTTTTTGAATTAGAAGTATTCTATAGGAAAAAATTAAGTAGGTCACCTCAAGAAGAAATGACCTACTTAACCTAAAAATAAAAATCAATTGTACGCTACATTTACCATTTGATATTTTTCAACAGTTCCACCTGTGCTTTGATAGACTGAGAATTAGGATTTTTCTTTAGGAGATCTTCCTTTATTTTGAGTCCTTCTTCAGCTACTGCATGTAAGTGTTTTTTCTGTTCTTCATTCAACCAGCCAAATACATTGCTTAGTGATTTGGTTACTTTCTTGGTGTATTCTGTATTGTCTACACTCATCAGCCAAGTAAATCCTTCTTTGATAGGAGCTTGATATTGTTCTGGGTACAATGGGTAATAGATAACCTTATCCAATAATATAGGCAAATATTTTTCATTGCGGCTCTTAAGTATATAAGGATAGAAGGACATAAATTGTTCAAAGCTAAGTCCTTTCAAGTCGATCATATCGATATACTGACCTGCTTGAGAAGGGTCTAAAGCTACTAAAGCAGAAGCTGCAGCTATTTTAACAGCACGTGAAGGGAGTTTCACTGATTTTTCATACAAGGATTTGTATTTAGCATCTCTTAGGCGAGAGAGTTGTGCAATAGCAGCTGCCTTGGTCAAGTTTTCTGGATCATTCTGTGCCAAATTCTCTACCACAGGTGCCCATTGTGCTACGTTGTCAGGTCTGAGTCCTTGGATAGCTTTGATACGCAAGCGGAAGAAAGGATCCTTTAGAGCTAAGAGAAGAATATCTGAATTCCCTGTAGTAACAGCATACTCAATGGCTTGGTTACGGCTCTTATAGTCTTTAGCATTTTGGTACTGGAAGAGATATTGTTCGGGTGTCTTGTAAGCAGCTTCATCTCCTACGATCAGTCCACGAGGGTCAACGTTGATTAGGCTATACTTAGGAGATACTTTAAAGCGGAACTCATTCTTGGCTTTGGCATCCACCCATACCTCTTTACGCACATATTTTCCTGCGTCATAGATGTCTACCTCTAAAGGGAATTGGAACATAAGTTTCTCATCCTGAGCAATTTCCAATACGGCTTCTCCTTTAGCACTATCATAAGTTACTTTAGGAGTCATCACTACATTTCCATGATTGAAATACCATTGGTTAAAGAACCAGTTGAGGTCACGTCCACTTACTTTTTCCAAAGCAAGACGTAACTGATGTGCTTCTCCTGTTCCAAACTGATTGTTCTTTAAGTACTTAGAAATTCCTTCGAAAAATGCCTTGTCACCCAAGTAGTTACGTAGCATATGGAGGATCCCTCCTCCTTTGTTATAGGATACGGCATCGAACATATCTTCACGTTCTTTGTAGTTGAAGCGTACTAAGTCCTTATCAAAAGAGCCGCTATTCTTATAACCTGTGATATCACGGTTCATATGATAGTCTGCATAGTCTTTCCCATATTTGTGTTCTAACCAAAGATATTCAGAATAGTTAGCAAAGGACTCATTTACGGTAAGGTTAGCCCAGCTTTCTGCAGTTACTAAGTCTCCAAACCAATGGTGGAAAAGCTCATGTGCTATAGTAGCTTCCCAGATATTCTGGTCATTGAGGGATTCTGCATCTTGCTGAGCCATAGAGCTGTGTAGTACAGCTGTAGTATTTTCCATGGCTCCACTTACGTATTCTTGAGCGGTCATTTGGTAATATTTTGGCCAAGGGTAGTCATAATCCAATCTTTTAGAATAGAACTCTATCATTTCAGAGGTCTTTCCGAAGATTCTCTTAGCTACATCTGCATATTCTTTTTCTACATAGTATGTGATAGGCACTTTACCTCTCCATGGTTTGTCCTTAACTTCTGCATACTCTCCTGCTCCAAGGAAGAAGAGATAAGGGGCATGTTTCTGATTCATCACCCAATAGTCAGTACGCATCCCTTTTCCATCTTTTTTAGAAGAGGAAAGTACCCCATTGGAGAGAGTGACAAATTTGTCTGGTACTGTGATGTATATCTCCTGAGAAGATTTCTGGTTGGTCTCATCGATGGTAGGAAACCAACAAGAATTGGCTTTAGTTTCTCCCTGTGACCATACTTGTATAGGACGATCCTTATCTTCTTTGTTGGAGTTGATAAAGTACAACCCTTTAGCATCACTAATGGCCAAACTACCATGTTTGCCTACATTCTCTGGTTGAGCTGTATACTTAATGTATATGGTATATTTTTCTCCTCTTTGGTAGGTTTTGTCCAAGCGAATAGTGAGTCTGTCCTTATCATACTTATAGGTAAGTGGTTTTCCTATAGTTCCTTTCTTATCACTGAGATTTACACTATGGATCAGCATAGCCTGTGCATCCAGCATCAGAGAATCGGTCGGATAGAAATAAGGGGCTGCAGTAAGCCACTCTTCTCCATAAAGTTCTTTTTTCTCAAAATTCAAAGATACACGTAGCTTGGTATGATCCAAGGCACTGTACTTAGTAGCCTCGGCGTGATAGAGGGAACGCCCAGAAGTTTCAGTCTGTGCTATGGCTCCCACAGAGGTTGCAAGCATAGCAAATAATAGATATTTTCGTATCATATATCAAAATAAATTAAAATATTTTTTCTTATTTTCTCTTTTCTATTTCCTTGGGTGATAAGTATTTACCACTTTTGAAAGATAAGAATGGTCTATATGCGTATATATTTCTGTTGTGGTAATGCTCTCATGCCCCAGCATAAGCTGAATAGCCCTAAGGTTAGCTCCATTCTCCAACAAATGGGTAGCAAAAGAATGCCTAAAGGTGTGCGGACTGATAGTTTTAGTCAGCCCTATAGCTGCTGCTGTCTGCTTTATTATGGTAAAGATCATCGCTCGGGTGAGCTGTTTGCCACGCCTATTGAGAAATACTATATCAGTAAATTCCTTCACTTGAGGTACTTCCTTGCGCTGATGCTGTATATAGTTATTTATCTGTTTCTGTGTATACTCACTGATAGGTACCAAGCGCTGTTTGTCTCCCTTACCCAATACCCGTATAAATCCTTCCTCGAAAAAAAGGTCTGAGAGGTGTAGGTTTACCAGCTCTGATACACGTAGCCCACACCCATATAAAGTTTCTATAATAGCCCGATTGCGATGCCCCTCCGATGTGGAAAGGTCTATTCCTGCAATAAGTGCATCTATTTCCTCAACAGAGAGGGTATCAGGTAGCTTCATACCATACTTAGGAGTATCTATGTACTCCATAGGGAAATCTTCCCGATAGTTCTCCAAGAGCAGATACTTGAAAAAACTCTTCAAAGAGGATATAAGCCGCGATTGAGAACGTGCTTGTAGCTCCTTACTCTGCTGATAGACAAACTCTCTGAGTGTCTCTGCCGAGATATTTTCCGGACGCTCCTCTATCTGATGAAGGTTTATATAGTCACTGAGCTTCTCTAAATCAAAGAGATAGGATTGTACTGAGTTTGGAGACATCCCTCTCTCTATCTTTAGGTAATGCTCAAAATCTTTTAAAAGCTTCTTCCACATATCATAAAGCAAAAATACGAATTATTAATCAATTTGACTAATAATTCGTAATATTTTTTTTAATGATGAATTATCAATGATAATAATGCCTAGTTTTATCTAAAATCTAACTACTGACATCTAAATCAAGACTCACAACTACTACAATTGACAAAGTTCATAATCATTTCCTTGGCTACCGACTGGCTACGCTGGTAATAAAGGCTCTTTACTCCTAGCTTCCAAGCCTCAATAAGCACCTTGTTCACATCCCTTACAGGCATGGTAGGTGGTATGTTGAGGTTTAGACTCTGAGACTGGTCTATATACTGTTGGCGCTGTGCCGCTTGGGTAATAATCTCCATAGGAGATATTTCCTTGA
This sequence comes from Capnocytophaga gingivalis, assembly GCF_002302415.1. NCBI lineage: Bacteria > Pseudomonadati > Bacteroidota > Flavobacteriia > Flavobacteriales > Flavobacteriaceae > Capnocytophaga > Capnocytophaga gingivalis. Next base: position 308,704 of record NZ_CP022386.1, read on the forward strand.
AGGTCTTGAATACATTCTTTTCCTCCTGAGTAAGTTCTTGTAAGTGCTGCACAGAACCATCAGAAAGACGTATGCTTCGCCAAATATCCTCATTATTAAGTCCTTTTTCTTCCAAGAGTTGAGTGAGGTATTTGTTCTTACGCATAAAGTTTCCTTTGGAGAGCCCCACCTTGTAGTAGTTGCTGGAGAAAGGCTCTATCCCTGGAGATACCTGTCCTAAGATAGCTGAGCTGGATGTAGTAGGTGCTATGGCCATAGTGGTTGCATTTCTCCTGCCATATCCCTTAAGTAATTCTGGCTCACCATAGATGTGCGCCAACTCCTGAGTGGCTTTCTCTGCCTCACTCTGGATATGCTGAAAAGCACGAGCGTTGAACTGAGTAGCCTCAAAGCTTTCAAAAGGAATCATATTCTTCTGTAAGTAAGAATGATAACCTAATACCCCTAAGCCTACTGCACGATGGCGAATGGCAAAGTTGCGTGCCGACTGTAGGTAGTAGTTCCCTTTGGTCTTCTCAATGAATTCAGAGAGTACTGCATCCAAGAAAAAGATAGCCAACTTCACTGCCTTGGTGTCCTTCCATTCATCAAAGAGTTCTAAGTTCATAGAAGAAAGACAACAGATGAAAGACTCCTCTTCGCTGGAAGGAAGCATGATCTCACTACAAAGATTGCTAGCATGGATGAACATGTTGTTATCCTTATACACCTGTGGGCGCTTACGGTTTACATTGTCTGTAAAGAAAATATAAGGAAGCCCCTTTTGCTGACGTGATTCCAAGACTCTTGCCCATAACTTTCGCTTCTCAGTATCCCCTTCGATCATTTCTTGCATCCAATAGTCTGGCACACACACACCAAAAAATAGGTTTTGTATATGATAGCCTGTATCTTTTATCTGTAGGAACTCCTCAGCATCTGGGTGATCTATGTCTAAATAAGCTGCGAAAGCACCACGACGTACCCCCCCTTGAGAGACTACATCCATAGCTGAATCAAATAGCTTCATAAAGCTCACCGCACCACTGGATTTTCCATTGTCCGTAACGGCAGAACCACGGTGACGCAACTCTCCAAAATATCCAGAGGTGCCTCCACCTATCTTTGTTTGCATAATTACCTCCCCAAGCTTATGGGTGATCCCTTCTATACTATCGGGAATATGTACATTGAAACAGGAAATAGGCAGTCCTCTCTCGGTACCCATATTCGCCCATATAGGAGAAGAAAAACTAATCCAACCCTTAGTAATCATTTCTTTGAATGCAGGTTGTAACTCAGGCTTATACAATCGCTTAGCTGCAGCACTCGTGATACGCTCTATTGCCCCTTCTACACTTTCTCCCTTGAGCAAGTACCCGCGATTGAGTATCTGTTCAGATTCGTCATTAAGCCACCAAATGTCATTTTCTTGGTTCATTATTTTGTCCTTTCTTGTTTATTTGTTCCTTGTTTTGTAAAAAAGATACCTAATAATAAGGCAATTATTAGGTAGAATCTCATGGTTATACAAATCGTTTCTCAGTGCGCAAAGATATAAAATAAACTCCAATACCCACCCACTTATCAAAAGATTTAACAATGTCTTTTTATTACCAAAAAGCAATACTATGTATATCTGAATTATAGAAAAAAACACCTACACAACATTAACAATTATTTAATAGAAATAGACTTTCGATTGTTCCCATAGATCGTTCATTTCCTCAAGAGTGAGATCGGTGATATCTCTACCTTGCGACTTAGCGCTACTCTCAAGAAAATCAAAACGTTGTAAGAATTTCTCATTAGTTAGCGACAAAGCATTTTCGGGATTTATTTTCAAAAAACGAGCATAATTAACCAAGCTAAAGAAGACATCTCCCATTTCCTTTTCTGTTTTCTGTGAATCTCCTTTCTTTATCTCTGCCTCAAGTTCAGAGAGTTCTTCTTGAAACTTCTTCCATACCTCTTCCCTATTGCTCCAATCAAAACCTACTCCAGCCACTTTCTCCTGTATCCGATAAGCCTTGACTAAGGAAGGTAAGCTCTTAGGAACTCCCGAAAGTACCCCTTTACTCCCCTTCTGTAGTTTTATCTTTTCCCAATTCTGCTTGACTTCTTCTTCATTCCTTACCGATACATCTCCATAGATATGAGGGTGCCGCTGGATAAGTTTCTCACAGATGGATTGGATAACATCCTCTATATCAAACAAATTCTTCTCACTTGCAATCTTAGCATAGAAGACTATATGCAGAAGAAGATCCCCTAATTCTTTCTTAATCTCTTGAGAATCATCTGCCAGAATGGCATCGGTAAGTTCATACAATTCTTCTATGGTAAGGGGACGAAGGGTTTCCATGGTTTGCTTCCTATCCCATGGGCATTTCTCACGAAGCTCATCCATAATATCCAATAGGCGACCAAAGGCCTGTAGTTGTTTTTCTCTTTTTTCTTGCATGATTTTATCTATTAAAAAATAAAAAAAGGTCATTCTATAGAAATAGAACAACCCCTTCTAAACATATGTCAAATAAAAACAATCCTAATAGTAAGTAATTTCTCTTTCTAAGAAACTCTTAGGGAACTGATTGATATACTCTATTCTTTCTATCCAATTTCCATGCTTATCAAACTTATATTCGTAAGCTCTTTCTTCCAAGAATACTCCCTTACCATCATAGTATTTTATTTCCTTTTCATTACCTTTGTCGTCATATGTAATAACACTTCTTCTTGATAGAGCATTATTACTATAAATTTCCATCTCCACTATTTGCCCCAATTTATCATACTTGTAAGAAGTACAGTTGTCCACTTGAGTTTCAGAAGTAGTATATTGGCACATTTTTATCAATTTTCCTAACTTATCATACTCATATGTATATTTTGATCCGAAAGATTTGTCCTTTTTAATCCAAGTCTCCTCAATCATACGTCCCTTATCATCATTTTTATATAGATAAGAATCGTTGAGTTCTCCTGTAGGAGAATAGCTATTATAGGCAGTCTTGTATCCCTTATTGTCATATACATAAAGGAATTTCATCTGTAACTTACCATAAGAGTTATATAAGTCTCGAGAAGTACGTTTGCCTTTAGCATCATATTTATAGACTACTTTTTGAGAGAGTTGCCCTACCTTATTATAGGTATTATTCTCTGCTTTGTAGCCTTGCTCATCAAAAACAATGACTACATCTCCTCTCCAGAAGTCTTGTTTATCTCCTTTTGTTACTTTTCCAAAATAATCTACTAATTTATAGGGAGTTATTTTGAATGTCTTTACTTTTCCGTAAAGATTCATATCCTTCAAGTGGTTCTTACTTTCTCTTGAGTTGCCCACCTGTGCAAATACCTGCATCCCACTAACTAATAATAATAGGAATAGTCTTAATTTCATCTTTCGTTTTATTTTAAAATTTCTTTTATTTGTAATTGCAAATATAGAGATTATTTCAATTCTACAAGGAGTTATTCCGCAGAAGTTATCAACATTTTATATATCTCTATTTTTAAAATTTATAAATTCTAATACTATACCAAGGGTTCTACCATAGTAACATTAGACACTCTCTATCAGAAAGATAGCCTCCTATACAAACCGCTTTTCAAAAAGTTTATATTAATAACAACAAAAACAATATTAATATAAATTAATATTGTTTTTGATTTTTATTACATTTTATTTTTGAGGATTGCTTTGTTGTTGTGTTGGAGGGGTCTGTACAGGCTGTTGTGTAGAGACAGGAGGTGTGCTTACCCCATCTAAAACACTTCCACCTCGCTCTGGATGGGCGTTGGTAAGAATAAGATTACTGATAAGGGAAAGTACAATAAGAGACACCCCTAGTGTCCATGTACTTGTATTAAGAAAATCTCCTGTTTTCTTTACCCCTCCTACGATCTGTGCATTCCCTCCAAAAGAAGATGAAAGACCTCCACTTTTAGGCTGTTGCACCATGACTACTAATATCAATAAGAAAGATACCAATAGAATAAGCCCTAAAACAATGTTGAATGTTAGCATAATTATAATTTATTTTGTTGTAATTTTCTAATAATTGCAATTTGTTCTGCAAAATAACCGCTTTTAGCTGGATTTTTAAGCATTAATATCTGATAAGCCTGAATAGCTTCACTATATTTTCCTTGTTCAAGGTATACCTTTGCCAAAGTTTCAGTCATGAACTGTCGTCCTATATCCTTCTTCTCCACAATCTCCACTGCACTCGGTGCATCATAATCCTTATTAACTTCTATCTTAGGATTGCTTTCCAAGAATTTGTCTATCAGATCAAACTTCTTAGCACGGGCATCCCCTTCCTCAAATATATTCTTATCCACAAAAGGTAAATCTACTGAAGCAGTTGCATGGACTCTTCTATCAATAGGTTTGTAGCGTGTCACTTCTAACCATTGGGCAAAAGAATGCTTATCTGCTTTTTGAAATTCTATAGGCTTACCCATCTGTAAAGCCTCTTCCTCACCTCTTGTCTGCTCTGAAGTAGGAACAAAAGAGCCCTTTATATCATCTTGCTCTGTCTGCTCACCTTGCTCTGTTCTCACAGAAGATGCATTGTGATTCTCTATAGGATAATACTCCTTTCGCTCAAAGGCGTCTCCCGTTACATAAGTGGTAAACTCTGACGGAATGGCCTCATCAGCATAAGCTTTGGGCATGGAACTCTTCTTAAAGAAATCTTTCTTTTCCTTAAAAGAAGAAGAGGTGATAAAATCAAACAATAAAGTTCTATTGCCTATATGAGCAGCTGTTATTTTCAGTTCTTTATTATAACGATAGCTCTCTTGTGCATATAATATCTTCAGATACACAGCCTTTACTACCTGAAAATAAGGGTATTCGTGTATGATATTCTCCAGCTCATAGACCTGTGACAAGGTGATATGATTAGGCTGCTTCATGATAAGAGAGAGTTCTGCTGCTGTCATTTTACCAATTCGCTAAAGAAGCATTAAAAATATCCTGTCCTATTCGCTCAAAAATAGCCTCAAAAGCAGCACTCTTGACCGAACTAAGCTGCGCATTGGCAGGGAAATCGTAATAGTGAGAAAACTGTTTTTCGAAATCCTTGTCCTCTTCCTTATTATTAGTAAAGCGCACATTGACTGTCACTGTAAGGCGGTTCTGGGCTGCTCGCTGATCTGCTGTAGCAGCCATAGGAGCCACTGTAAAGTTTGTTATTTCTCCCTCATAGACCAAGTCTCCATTGCTATTGGTAAGCGAAAGATTTGTTTGATTATTAATCAAATCCTGTAGGTAGAAAGTGAACTCTCTATCCATTCCTGGCTCTATCAGCGGCGCTCTATTTTGAAAAAAATTCACCTGAAAAGTTTTGGCATTCCCTGTGCTTCCTCCTGTGAAATTATAGATACCACAAGAGGATATACCACATAAAAGGCACAAAAATAAAATTAGTTTTTTCAACGGAAAATTTTTTGCAAAAGTACAACTATATTTTTAATAAAAAAAATTTTTTTATACCTTTGCAAAAAAATATCACTTATGGGAACTCTGGAAAAAAATAAAGAGAACTCAGAGGGGTCTTTAGAACTCTCTAACGAACTCAAACGCCTACAGAGGAGCTCTAATCTTCTGAAAATATTTAAAGAAATGAGTGTGTTAGGAATTGGCTCTGGGGTAAAGTCTATAAAGAATATCTTATTCTTTACCATAGTGAATCTTATCTTTTTTTTGGTGGGGGTTTATCTACTTTTTAGCCATACTTTTGCTTATAAAAAACTATTTTTCCTGCTTCTTATGATAGGAATAGGTGTACTATTTGTATTTATCGCCATCAGAAAAGTTTTTGATTTGCTTAAAATGGAATATGCTTCCTATCTTTTCAATCAATTTCAACCTCAGATTCAAAAAGTATTCGAAAGTATTTTCCAAAAAGCAGAGAATACCACTGAAAAAATTATCAGTAAAGGGCAGTTGCAAGATACCTTCCAGCGTTTTCTTCCTAAGATTCCCAAGGCTTTCCAAAAGCCCCTGCTCTTTGTGCTTTCTTTTACTCCTATGGTAGGCTTTGTCGCCGATATTGTAGCCACTCCTACCCTTACTTCCCCACAGAAGCAAAGCGATGTCCTATATGAAAAAGTACAACACTATATGCAGGAGAGCGTGGAGGATGAGCGCCGAGGCTATTGGGCACTCTGGGCACTGATTATCAATGCTCTTTTACAGGGATTTTTATTATATATGTTATTGTAAATCAAACTAAAACATGACACAAAAAAAAATTCCCTCCCTACTGGGAGGAGCTATGATTATTGCCGGAACGGCCATTGGGGCTGGAATGCTTGCCAATCCTACCTCTACTGCAGGAATATGGTTTGTGGGTTCGGCAATCATTCTGTTTTATACTTGGTTCTGTATGACTACTTCCGGACTTATGCTCTTGGAGGCCAATCTCCACTACCCTACTGGAGCTAGTTTTGATACCATTGTTACAGATTTGCTTGGAAAGCGCTGGAATTTTCTCAATGGGCTTTCTGTGGCTTTTGTGCTCTATATCCTGACATATGCCTATATTACCTCTGGGGGAAGTATTACTGAAAATGCCATTAATAGCCTACAAGGAGAAGTACAAATCTCTAGAAGCATAGGATCTTTGCTTTTTTGCTTAGTATTAGGCCTTTTTGTATGGTTTTCTACTAAAGCTGTAGACAGGCTAAGCACTATTCTTATTGGAGGTATGATCATTGCTTTCTTTCTCTCAACAACTGGACTACTCTCTTCGGTAAGTAGTCATATATTGTTGGATATTCAAAATAAAAATGCAACAGCACATCTCCCCTACTTGCTTACAGCACTCCCTGTGTGCTTAGTCTCTTTTGGCTTTCATGGAAATGTTCCCAGCTTGGTCAAATACTATAATCGAGATGGACGCCGTGTGATGCAATCCATATTTATCGGAACTCTTTTAGCGCTTTTTATCTATATATTATGGCAAATGGCAGTACAAGGAAACCTCCCAAGAGACAAATTCGCTCCTGTCATAGCTAAGGGTGGAGATGTAGCAGCTCTTTTGGAAGCACTAAGTGCCTATATACCTATCCAATATATAAGTATTGCTCTAAACTTCTTCGCTTATATGGCTATTGCCAGTTCTTTCTTGGGGGTAACCTTAGGACTTTTTGATTATATAGCGGATTTGCTCAAGCTACCTGACACCCCTTGGGGAAGGGCTAAGACAGCCTTACTGACCTTTCTCCCTCCTCTACTACTGAGCTTACAGTTTCCTTATGGCTTTGTCATCGCCATTGGTTATGCTGGATTGGCAGCTACTCTTTGGGCAGCCATAGTTCCCGCTCTATTGGTACAGGCCAGCCGTAAAAAGTTTCCTGAGTCTTCTTATAAAGTGTATGGAGGAAAAGGAATGATTTATTTTATCATCATCTTTGGTTTACTGAATATATTTGCCCAAATAGGAATACAGCTGGGATGGATAGCAACTTTCAGCGGTCAGTAGCAAATGACATATGAGGTGCATTGCCTTTCCCCCTACATCCCTTAAATTCTATAACTCTATAATAACTTTCAAATAATGAACAAACAAAAACTTCCTTCCCTATTGTGGGGTTCTATGATTATTGCAGGAACTGCTATAGGAGCAGGAATGCTCGCTAACCCTACTGCCATGTCAGGTATCTGGTTCATAGGTTCGGTAGTCATGCTGCTCTTTACATGGTTCTATACCGTAGTGGCGGGGCTTATGCTTTTGGAAGCCAACCTTCATTTTCCTGAAGGAGCTAACTTCAACACCATGGTAACTAAGCTCCTAGGTAAAGGTTGGAATATTGCCAATGGGCTTGCGGTAACCTTCACCCTCTATATACTCACCTATGCTTATATCACCTCAGGAGGAGGAATTACTGAAAGGCTCTTGCTACAATTTGTTCCTCAACTTGAGCTTAGTCATAGTGGAAGTTCCATTCTTTTTTGTTTTGTATTAGCCTTGTTTATCAGTATTTCCACCAGAGCTGTCAGCCGATTAAGTACCCTACTTATTGGCGGAATGATTATAGCCTTTTTCCTTTCCACAACGGGACTACTCAGCTCTGTAAAAGCCTCTGTTTTGTTCGATACCACAGCTCAAGAGGATCCCTCCTATATTCTTTATCTATTTTCCGCTCTGCCCATGTGCTTGGTGTCTTTTGGTTATCATGTATGTTTGCCCAGTTTGGTAAGCTACTATCACAAAAACAGCCAACTCGTTATAAAATCCATTCTCATAGGTACAGGAATTGCCTTTTTCATATATGTACTATGGCAAATGGCCGTACAAGGAAATCTTCCACATGAAGCCTTTGCCCCTGTGATTGCTAAAGGAGGTGATGTAGCTGCACTTCTAAATGCCTTAAGTGCTTACATACCGACCCAAGCTATTAGTGTAGTGCTTGATTTTTTTGCCTATATGGCCATTGCCAGCTCTTTCTTGGGAGTAACCTTAGGCCTCTTTGATTATATTGCTGATTTGTTCCACTTTGGTAATAGCTTATGGGGAAGAATAAAAACTACCTTGATTACCTTCTTGCCCCCTTTACTAATGAGTCTTCTTTATCCTTATGGATTTGTAACCGCTATTGCCTATGCAGGTGTTGCTGTGAGTTTCTCCTCAATAATGATTTCTGCTCTAATGGTTCGCTCCAGTAGAAAGAAGTTTCCTCAGGCAACTACCTATCGCACCTTTGGAGGGATTCCCCTCATCTATTTTATGATTGCTATGGGAGTGCTGAATATTGTGGTACAATTAGTGGTAAGTCGTTAGTCGTTGGGCTTTACAGAACTGAGAAACAACATCTTAAATCCAACAACCAAACTTAATTTCTAAATAAAAAATGAACAAACAAAAACTCCCGTCCCTATTAGGAGGGTCAATGATTATTGCAGGAACCGCTATAGGGGCAGGGATGCTTGCCAATCCGACTGCCATGTCCGGGATATGGTTCTTTGGCTCCGTGCTATTATTCCTTTTCATTTGGGGCATCACCACCCTATCGGCATTAATGCTTTTAGAAGCCAATCTTCACTTTGAAAAAGGTGCTAATTTTGACACAATCACAACCCAACTATTAGGAAAAGGCTGGAATATATTCAACGGAATTTCGGTGGCCTTCACCCTGTATATCCTTACGTATGCTTATATTACCTCAGGAGGAAGCATCACCAAGAGTTTGCTCAATCGGTTTGTTCCTGAACTTCCTATCAATCATACTTTTGCGGCATTGCTTTTCTGTCTGGCATTAGCACTTTTTGTAAGTATTTCTACCAAGGCAGTGGACAGGATGAGCACAATTCTTATTTCTGGTATGGTGATTGCTTTTTTCTTATCGACAACAGGATTGCTAAGTTCTGCCAAGAGCGAGATCTTACTCAATACAGTAGCACATACGGAGACTTCCTACCTTCCTTATCTGCTTTCGGCGATCCCTACCTGTTTAGTCTCTTTTGGTTATCATGTTTGTGTGCCTACTTTGGTAAATTACTATGAAGGAAATAGTAAAAGAGTGATGTATGCTATTCTTATAGGTTCGCTTCTGTCGCTGCTTATCTATATTTCTTGGCAAATGGCTGTACAAGGAAACTTACCAAGGTCTGAATTTGCTCCCATCATTGCTAAGAATGGAGATGTAGCTACCTTATTAACAGCCTTAAACAAATATATCCCTACACAATCTATAAGTGTATTGCTTGATTTCTTTGCTTATATGGCTATTGCTAGCTCTTTCTTAGGGGTAACCTTAGGTCTGTTTGATTATATTTCCGATGTATTCAAATTAGGCAATGACCTATGGGGAAGAATAAAAACGGCTTTGATTACCTTCGTCCCTCCGCTACTGATGAGCCTAGTTTATCCTTATGGATTTGTAACAGCCATTGGCTATGCGGGACTTGCCGTAAGTATTTGGATGATTATCACTCCCGCTCTTCTGGTCCGTGCCAGTAGGAAGAAATTTGCAAAAAGTAATTATAAAGTATTTGGTGGGAAGTGGATGATTTATGTAGTAATACTTTTTGGTTTGCTTAATATATTTTGCTATATAGCTTCTCAGCTAAATTGGATTCCTACTTTCAAAGGAGAATAATGTAAATTATAAATCAAATCACACTACTAATAAAATCATTTTTAGATAATAAGAAATAGGTTACAAAATATTTTTTAATACATTTTATTGTCAGACACATTGAAATTTTTGAATATAACAAATCTTACTATCAGAAACTATTAAAATATTTTTTACCACATCATCATAACCTTATGACAATGATTTCAAATAAAAATAAATACGATAACATATAAAAATTTACAAATATGAATAACATAATTTCAAAAATTACAAAATATTTTCTTTATAGTATTTTAGTTGTCCTTATTGGTAAATTCATTTTCTATATACCTATATTTTATACTATGAATATGGATAATTTTAAAGAGATGATACAATTAGAGAGAGTAGATATTATCTCTTTTGTTGTATTCTTTGCTTTGCTTTTACTATGTGAAAAGAAAAAAAGGGATACCTATAAGTTCTATACGCTATTTTATATTTGTTTTCATCTTTTATCTGTTATATCATTTGTAATATACCAATGTATAGAATTTTACATAGGAAGAGATAAACGTTTTGAATACCATTTTTGGAACGAATTATTCTCACACAGAGAGGAAATAATGCAATTATTTCTCAGCAGATTTTTGGACACTGATATCATTTCTGTTTATATAATTTCCTCTTTTTTCATTCTAAAAAAATATGCAAACCACAAAATATAATTCTAAATACTCATCTACTATTAAAAAAATAATATTATGGAATCAACCGTATTATATATAAAAAAATATGCAATCTACAGCTTATTATTTTTGCTGTTTTTTGAATGTATGATGTTTCTTCCCTGTTTAGGATATCAAAATAAACAAGAGGTACTCATACTATTCTTAATTTATCAATTCAATTATCTTTCTTTAGTGCTCATATTTTTTATATTACTCATACTTTTCAGAAAAATAAAGAAGGATACTTATTCATTTTACATTCTGTTCTACAGTTGCCTTATATTTATAGCTACTATTGTTGATATTATTTATCATTTTGGAGAACAAATTCTCAATGATGAAACTATATCTATTTACTCAAATGAAGAGGTTTCAAAAATAACATATATTATGGAATTACTTTATTTTAGATTTTCTACCACTAGTTATTTTTGTATTATTATTGTCTCTTCCTATATAGTACTAAAAAAATACATAAACGATAAGTAAAAATAATGGATATGAAAAAAAACTTCTTTTCTCAACAAATTAAAGCTTGACCTTGCTTTAAGTACTCTTTTCTTTATCATCTCAATGATACCTTTTGCTCTTGCTAACAAAGAAGAGGTGACGGACTCTTATAAGATGGGATTTATTCTTGATCTTATTATTCCCTTTTTATTGAGTTTTACTTTTTTCTTAACGCTTCTTTCTGCAGAGAAATATATCAAAAGTTGTAAAATATGTGAAAGAAACTTTTCAACTTATCTTTGTGGAAATTCTTAGTCTTACTAATATTGGAATTGGGATAATATGTGCTCTTCCCCTACTCTATGTATATAGAAAGATAATATTGGAGAAAAAATAGAAACCATAAGAGAATTATTCATTTTAAAAACCTACAAACTATGACAATACGTGAATATTTTTACTTATTATTTCCTACTGTGTTGCTTTACTTAGTAAGCCTATTGATTACTTTTTTGTTTGTCAAAAAGAATAGATTTTTATACTTTTGTATTATCAATTGGTTACTTTGTACGATAAGCTACATTTTCTTTTTGGGAGAAATGTTCGAGAATATTCGTATGTCTCCTTCTGATTATAGCGATCGTATGTTCGACATCTCAGAAGGATTTCCTTCAATAATGATGGATCCTTTACATCATTTATTATTCTTAATAGCTGTATTTCTGCTTATCAGAAAAATATTTATCAAAAAAATCTAAAAATAACCTTTTTGGAACGATTTTTGATAGAGAAAAAGCTACTCTTTTTTTACTTACCACATAAGTATGAAAAAGCATGTATTGGTCTGGCTTGATCTTTTCCTTGTAAAAAAATGCTGTTATCAATATAAAAAATGATCCTTAATTCTATACCAGAACCTTAGAAGCACACAACAATAGCCATAAATACCATACAGATATGCTCGCAGATAAGCAATGCTCCTGACAACTCCTTTTGATAATCATACAAACAAAATGTCTCAACAAAAAACTAAAACCAACGATTTCAGTATCTTAAAAAAACTTTTTAGCTACACCAAGCCATACAAATGGATATTTGCCTTAGTAGCCTTCCTTTCCATCTATATATCTGGAGCAAGTTCTCTCAGGGCTTATATCTCCAAGGAAATTATCAATACTTATATTGTTCCCAAGGACTACGAAGGCTTATTATATGCCAGTTTGCTCTTGGTAGGGATTCTCCTATCTGAAATTATCTCTCAGATTTCCTTTGCTTATTACTCCGGATGGATAGGACAAATGGTGATTTATGACATGAGAAAGAAGTTATTCTCTCTAATGCTTCGCTTCAATATGAAATACCACAACCAATCTTCTGTAGGAGTATTGATTACTCGTGCAGTAAATGACTTAGAACGTATTGGAGAGATTTTCAGCGCAGGATTTTTTGAGATTATTTCGGATATCCTCAAAATGCTACTGATTATGTCCCTGATGTTGCTAACTGATTGGAAATTATCACTCCTTACTTTCCTGACTCTACCAATTATCATTTATGCTACCCATCTCTTCCAGAAAGCGAGCAAAGCTGCCTTTACAGACATCCGTCGAGAGGTAGCCAACTTAAATTCTTTTGTACAGGAACGCATCACAGGAATCAAAGTAGTCCAACTTTTCACCCGAGAGGAGCAGGAGTACAAAGCCTTTCAAGAGATTAATGAAAAACATAAAAAAGCATGGTTGCGCAATATCCTCCAGAACTCTATTTACTTTCCTATTGCTGAAATATTAAGTTCTATTGCTATTGCTTTGGTTATTTGGTATGGAGGCTTACAAGTTGCCCACCACGAAATGGCCAGTCTGGGGGTAATCTTTATGTTTGTCCAATTAGTTCAGGAGCTATATCGTCCACTGCGCCATATTGCAGACAAGTTTACTGTACTACAAATGGGGATGGTTGCCGCCGGACGTGTTTTTGATATTATGGAGGAGGGCAAGGAAAACCAAGAAGAAGCCCTAGGAGGTATCTGCCGAGACATAGAAGGAAATATTCAATTTAACAAAGTTATCTTTGGCTACAAAAAAGAAGAAGAAATACTTCATGGAATCAGTTTCTCTGCACAACAAGGAGAAACAATAGCCATTGTTGGGGCTACTGGAGCAGGAAAATCCACCGTGATACAGCTCCTCTCACGTTTTTATAAGGCCAATTCTGGAAAAATACTCATAGATGGGGTGGATTGCAACGACTATAATCTGGAAAACTACCGCAAACAGATAAGCGTTGTCCTTCAAGATGTCTTTCTATTTGCCGATAGTATCTTCTACAACATCACCTTAGGAGATGAGAACATCACCTTAGAACAGGTCAAAGAAGCAGCCAAGGAAATAGGCATCCACGACTTCATAGAACAGCTGCCCAACGGCTACCTATTCGATGTGAAAGAGCGAGGAGCTGTACTTTCTGCCGGACAGCGACAACTGATTTCCTTCCTGCGCGCCTATGTACACAAGCCAAAAATACTTATCCTTGACGAGGCTACCGCTTCAGTGGACTCGCATTCGGAAAAGCTCCTACAGCAAGCTACAGAAAAAATCACCCAAGGGCGTACCTCCATTGTGATTGCCCACCGCCTCTCCACCGTACGCAAGGCCGATAGGATCATTGTGATGAACAAAGGAAATATCGTGGAAGAAGGTACTCATGAACAGCTACTTGAAATTCCCAACGGATACTATAAAAACCTGTACGACATGCAGTTTGCTTCTGAATAAACCCTCTGACTACCACAGAGATACAAAAAATAGAGAAAAAACTTTTATTTTTGGAGCTATTATGGATTTTTTCCGTAAATTTGCCCCAATAAATAATACCAATTATAACGATTATGACAAACATAAAAAAAATAGCTGTCCTCACCTCTGGAGGAGATGCTCCTGGGATGAATGCTGCCATACGTTCGGTAGTGCGCACCTGTGTCTATCACAATGTAGAAGTATTAGGAGTATACCGAGGCTACCAAGGAATGATAGAGAATGACTTTACTCCCTTAGATGCTCGTAGTGTACGCAATCTCATCAACCGAGGAGGTACTTTTCTTAAATCAGCACGTTCTAAGGATTTCCGTACCCCTGAAGGGCGCAAGAAAGCCTATGAAAATCTTGTTGCAGCCGGCGCTGATGCCTTAGTAGTTATTGGTGGAGATGGATCCTTCACTGGTGCACTTCTCTTCAATCAAGAATTTGGTTTTCCTGTCATGGGAATCCCTGGTACTATTGACAACGATATCTATGGGACTACCTATACCTTAGGTTATGATACAGCCCTGAATACCGTAGTAGAAGCCATCGACAAGATCCGTGATACTGCCAGCTCCCACAACCGTATGTTCTTTATTGAGGTAATGGGGCGTGATGCTGGCTTCCTCGCTCTGAACTCTGGTATAGGAGGAGGTGCCGAGAAAATCCTTATTCCAGAGCAACATAGTACCTTGGAAGAACTTGTAAGCGAGATAGAGGTCAACCACAATAAAGGGAAAATGTCCAATATTATTGTAGTTGCTGAAGGAGACACTACAGGAAAGAATGTCTTCGAACTTAAAAAATACGTAGAAAAGCAAAACCCCGATTACGATATTCGTGTCACTGTACTGGGACATATCCAGCGAGGCGGTGCCCCTACCTGCTTTGACCGTGTATTGGCAAGCCGTATGGGGGTAAAAGCTGTGGAATCTCTTCTCGAAGGTAAGTCCAACTATATGGTAGGTATCAATAATGACAAAATTGATCTTACCCCTTTAGAAAAAGCCATCAAAGGAGGAGAAAGCAAGCTCGACCCAGATCTTATCCGTATTGCAGAGATTATGAGCATATAATTCTTTTTAGTGAATTTAACAATACTCATTCCTCTTTATTAAAACATTTTTTGTAACTTTGCCAAAAATATTTTTTACATGAAAATAGCAGTTATTGGAACCGGTTATGTCGGTTTGGTATCAGGTACTTGTTTTGCTGAAATGGGCAACAAGGTTACTTGTGTAGATGTCAATAAAGAAAAGATAGAAAATCTAAAAAAGGGAATTATCCCCATCTATGAACCAGGGTTAGAGACCATGGTACTCAATAATGTAGCTAGTAAGAATTTATTTTTTACAACAGAAATAGGGGAAGCCATCAAAGATGCTGAAATTGCTTTTATTGCTGTAGGTACTCCTATGGGAGATGATGGTTCTGCTGACTTACAATATGTACTTTCTGTAGCACAATCCATTGGAGAGACCATGCAGGGAAAGCTCATCATTGTAGATAAATCGACTGTTCCTGTAGGTACCGCAGATAAGGTGCGTACTACTGTACAGAAAGCCTTGGATAAGCGAGGTGTCTCTCATGAGTTTTATGTAGTATCCAACCCAGAGTTTCTCAAAGAAGGTAAAGCTATTCAAGATTTTATGAAGCCTGACAGAGTTGTAGTAGGAGCTGATAATGACTATGCATTAAGCCAAATGAAGGCTCTCTATGCACCTTTCTTTATGCAGCATGATGGCTTTATAGCAATGGACATTCGTTCGGCTGAAATGACCAAATATGCAGCTAACTCCATGTTGGCCACTAAAATCTCATTTATGAATGAGATTGCCAATATCTGTGAGCGTGTAGGTGCTGATGTGAATAAAGTACGTATAGGAATAGGGTCAGACAGTCGTATTGGCTACAGTTTTATCTATCCTGGTTGTGGATATGGAGGTTCATGCTTTCCTAAGGATGTTTTGGCATTAAAGAAATTGGCTGAAGAAGTCAATTACAAAGCTGAACTTATAGAATCTGTGGACAATGTCAATAACCGTCAGAAATATGTCATTGCACAAAAAGTGATAAAAAAATATGGAGAAGACCTCTCTGGAAAAACCTTTGCTGTATGGGGGCTCTCTTTCAAACCTGAAACAGATGATATGCGGGAAGCTCCTGCTATCTATATCATCAAGGAATTAGTAAAACGAGGCGCTAAGATACAAGCCTATGACCCTAAAGCTGTACATGAAGCCAAAGTATGTTACCTAAAAGGTGTTGAGGTAACTTATGTAGAAAGTAAATATGATGCTCTCAAAGGAGCTGATGCCCTCCTACTGCTTACCGAATGGAAAGAGTTCCGTGTACCTGATTTTGAAGAGATCAGCAAGTTACTAAAAGAAAAAGTAATCTTTGACGGACGTAATCAGTATAATGCTTTTGACTTGCCAAACAAAGGATTTGAATATATACAAATAGGAGTTTAAATCAGGTAATAGATAACATGAAAATATTAGTAACAGGAGGTGCTGGCTTTGTAGGTTCAAACCTTTGTGAAACCTTAGCTCAAAACCCTAACAATGAGGTTTATTCATTAGACAACTATTTTACAGGAAGTCGAGAAAACCATGTAGAAGGTGTCAATTATATAGAAGGGAGTACTGAACATATCTTTGAACTGATTGACTTTACCCCAGACCTTGTCTATCACCTGGGGGAATATTCACGGGTAGAACAGAGCTTTGACGATATAGACAAGGTCCTTTTGTTCAACAAAATAGGCACTCTAAAAGTATTAGAGTTTTGCCGAAAACACCATTGCAAATTGGTATATGCTGGTAGTAGCACTAAGTTTGGCGATGGAGGTATAGGTAAAGACCAGAGTCCTTATGCTTGGAGTAAATCATCCAACACAGAGTTAGTGAAAAACTATGGTAATTGGTATGGTTTAGAGTATGCTATTGTTTATTTTTACAATGTTTATGGTAAGCGTGAGATCCGTACTGGTAAGTATGCAACCCTTATTGCACTCTTTACTGAAAAAATGAAGAAAGGAGAACCCCTTACTGTAGTAAGCCCTGGTACGCAACAACGTAACTTTACTCATATTGAGGATATAGTATCTGGATTACTTATTGTAGGAGAAAAAGGTAATGGTGATGGTTTCGGTATAGGAAGTCCCGAAACTTATACTGTTTTAGAGATAGCCAAGTTATTTGGAGGTGAGATACAAATGCTTCCCGAACGTAAGGGAAACCGTATGACCGCTGAAGTAGTTACCCAAAAAACAGAAGCACTCGGATGGAAAGCCAAGAGACATATTAAGGAATTTATTGAAGAGTTGAAAAATAATATTTGGTAATGGAAGAATATGATTATCTAATTGTAGGAGCTGGGCTTTTTGGAGCTGTGTTCGCTTGTGAAATGACTAAAAAAGGAAAAAAATGTTTAGTTATTGATAAAAGAGAACATTTAGGAGGAAATGTATATTGTAAAGAGATAAAGGGAATACAAGTTCACCAATATGGACCACATATTTTCCATACTAATGATAAAGATATTTGGAATTATGTAAATCAGTTTGCTGAATTTAATCATTTTATATATAGTCCTGTGGCCAATTATAAAGGTAAATTGTATAGTTTACCTTTTAATATGAATACTTTTTATCAGCTATGGGGGGTTACTACGCCTACTGAAGCACAACAAATTATAGAAAAACAAATTAAAGAAAGTGGAATTACTTCTCCTAAAAATTTAGAAGAACAAGCTCTTTCACTAGTTGGTAAGGATGTATATGAAACGCTTATCAAAGGATATACAGAAAAGCAATGGGGGCGTCCCGCAACAGAATTGCCTTCTTTTATTATCAAAAGATTACCACTGCGTTATATTTTTGACAATAACTATTTTAATGATAGGTATCAAGGAATTCCTATAGGCGGTTATAATGTTATCATAGAAAATATGCTCAAGGGTATTGAAACAAAAATAAGAGTTGATTATCTTGAGAACAAGAGCCATTATGATGGTTTGGCTCATACTGTAGTATATACAGGTAAGATAGATGAATATTTTGGATATTGTTTTGGGGAATTAGAATACCGCTCCTTACGATTTGAAACGGAAGTTTTAGAGATGGAAAACTTTCAGGGATGTGCAGGGATGAACTATACTGATGCTGAAACGCCCTACACTAGGATTGTGGAACATAAACACTTTGAATTTGGCAAACAAAAACATACAGTTATTACCAAAGAATACTCTCAGAATTGGGATAGAGAAAAAGAAGCCTATTACCCTATAAATAATACAGCTAATCAAGAGTTGTATAGCAAATATAAAGAGAAAGCTTCTACTTTGACCAATGTTATTTTTGGAGGACGATTGGCAGAATATAGGTATTATGATATGCACCAAGTAATTGCTTCAGCATTACAGAGAGTAAAAACAATAAATAGCTGATAGAATGGTATTTGATAAACTAAAACAACATAAAAAGCTCATTGAAAATTTTTCTTATTTGTCTTTTTTACAAATACTCTCATTAATTACTCCTTTAATTACTTATCCTTATTTGGTAAAAACTTTAGGAGAGGTGATGTATGGAACTGTAGTATTTGCACAGGCTGTAGTTACTTATTTTAATATTTTAGTTGTTTTTGGTTTCAATTTTACAGCAGCAAGAGACGTTAGTTTACATAGAGATAACCCTAAGAAATTAAATGAGATTATTAGTGCAGTGACCATTATTAAAACATTATTTCTGATAATTTCATTATCATTAATATCATGTTATATGTTTTATACATCCAAAATGGATTATACCTTATACTATTTATCCTTTTGGATATGTCTCAATGAAATTCTATTCCCTACTTGGTTTTTTCAAGGAATAGAAGAAATGAAATATATTACTTTTATCAATTTTGGAATACGTGTTTTGTTTATAGGAATGATTTTTGTATTTATAAAATCACCTAGTGACTATTTATTTTTTCCTTTGCTGAATGGAATTGGGGCTCTTTTGGCAGGAGTTGTTAGTTTCTCTTTATTATATGGAAAATACAAATTACAATTAATAAGAGTTCCATCAAAAACACTTATTGAATATATAAAATCATCATACCATTTATTTATATCTAATGTTTCTATTCAGATATATGTAAATGCCAATAAGATTATTATTGGTCACTTTTTAGGTATGCGAGAGGTTACTTATTATGATTTGGCAGAGAAAATTACTAATATGGGAAAAGTTCCTCAGGGAATGATTAATCAGGTTTTATATCCTAAAATATCTTTAGAGAAGAATGGTTCTTTTTTAAGGAAAGTTCTCAAAGGTTCAATTCTTATGAATAGTTTTTTATATTTAATGGTTTTTTTATTTTCAAATCAGATTGTAGCTTACTTTGGAGGGAATGAAATGGTATTAAGAATACTATTCCTAACAGTACCTATCATAGGAATAAGCAATGTATTAATGATATTAACCTTGTTACCTTTTGGATATAATAAAGTTTTCACAAGAATTGTCTTTTTATCAGCTTTTTCTTATTTATTAATTGTTTTGACACTTTATGGATTCCATTCTATATCATTATATACACTTACAGCTACCAATGTAGTTGTAGAGTCATTAGTTTCTATAATAGCATATATCTATATTAGAAGAAAAAAAATAATAGACTTATGAGTGATAAATTACTTACTATAACTGTTCCTGTATACAATACAGAAGAATACCTTCCTAAATGCTTAGATTCATTAATCATTGATGAATATATGGATATATTGGAGGTCTTAATAGTTATTGATGGGAGTCCTGACAATTCATTAGCTATAGCTCAAGAATATGCTCAAAAATATCCTAATACATTTATTGTAATTAATAAAGAAAATGGAGGACATAGTTCAGCCATAAATAAAGGATTAGAACTCGCTACAGGAAAATATTTTAAACTCTTAGATTCTGATGATTGGTTTGATAAAGATTCCTTTAAAGTATTTATAGAGAATCTACAAGGATTGGATATTGATATGGTTATGACGGATTATGTTGTAGAATATGTAAGCCAAAACAAGCAAGAATTAGTAGGATTAAATATATCAGAAAATAAAATTTATTCTATTGATCAAGTAGATATAACTAAAATACCAAATTTTCTAGCAATGCATAGAATTGCATATAGAACTTCTTTATTCAAAGAAGTAAATTTCAAATTACCTGAAAAAACATTTTATACAGATGTCCTTTATGCCCATTTGCCTTTTTTTAAAACTAATCGTTTTATTTATTATAAACTGCCCTTATATCGTTATTATGTAGGTAGAGAGGGGCAAAGTATGAATTTGGCTAATATCGTTCGTAATAAAACACATATGTTTTCTATTTTCTCTTTATTATACAAGAATTATACTTTGTATAAAAATACAATAAATAATAACAAAAGACAATATTTTTTAAACTTTCTAAACCAATATAACTTTTATATTTTTAATATCTTATTGAAACAACCTTATTCTATAGCAGAACAAGATATTAAAGAAAGAATTAAATATATAAAAGAAGAAATTAATGAACCTCAGATATATAATACTTTTAAATATCATATAATTTCTAAAACTCCTTTCTGGTTGCTTAGAATGCTCGTAAACACAAAAAATATTATAAAAAAGTAAAAAATATGAATAGGAACAACTTTTTCAGTTATTTAGAAAATTTCTATAATTAAATAAGAAAACAAAATGAAACAGAAACTCCTTTTCATATTTGGTACACGTCCCGAGGCTATTAAAATGGCTCCGCTCATAAAGGCTTTTCAAAAAGAAACAACTTTTGATACAAAAGTATGTGTGACAGCACAACATCGTGAGATGTTGGATCAAGTATTAGATTTCTTTGAGATAAAAGCAGATTACGACCTCAATGTAATGAAGCCTAATCAGAATTTGTATACTCTTACCTCTACAATTATTACAGAACTAAAAGCTGTTTTAGAAGATTGTAATCCTAACTACATATTTGTACATGGCGATACAACTACTACTATGGCTGCAAGCATTGCTGGATTTTATGCAGGAGCTAAAGTGTGTCATATAGAAGCAGGACTTAGAACCTTTAATAAACACGCACCTTTTCCTGAGGAGATCAATCGCAAAGTAACAGGAGCTATAGCCGATTTTCATTTTGCCCCTACCCAACAAGCAAAGCAAAATTTATTAAGAGAAGGGATAGACGAAAAAAGTATTCTAGTAACGGGCAATACAGTGATAGATGCTCTTTTAGAAAGTACTAAAAAAGTAGAAAAATTACAAGACAAAGAGATTGATGCTTTAAAAAAGATAATAGATAGCACTAAAAAGCTAATTTTGGTTACAGGACACCGTCGTGAAAACCAAGGCGAAGGCTTTATACATATCTGTCAGGCACTGAAAAAAATCGCCTTACAAAATCCTGAGGTACAGGTAGTCTATCCAGTACATTTAAACCCTAATGTAAAAGAACCTGTTTATCGTATATTATCAGGTATTGAAAATGTGAAACTCATAGCACCTTTAGCCTATCCTGCTTTTGTTTGGCTGATGAACCAATCCCATCTTATCATTACCGATAGTGGTGGCGTACAAGAGGAAGCGCCTAGCTTAGGCAAACCTGTATTGGTAATGCGTGACACTACCGAGCGCCCTGAAGCAGTAAGTGCAGGTACAGTAATCTTGGTAGGTACCGATGAGCAAAAAATAGTAGGTGAATGCGAGCAACTACTTAACAACCAAGAGAAATATACTAAAATGAGTGCTTTACACAACCCTTATGGCGATGGTAAGGCTTGTGAACGAATAGTCGAATTCTTTAAGAAATAATGAATATATTCAGTAGTCAAAATATTAAAATTTTTCTACCTCCTGAGCGAAATAGTCTGAATGATGCCACTCAATATTATATTGAACTCATTGAAAAGGCTATCGAAAAAGCAGGGGGGAGTTCAATACGTTGTAATAGTTTGAGTGAAATAAAAAATAAAGATGTAGTACTTACTATTGAGCTCAACACCTTTATGCAATGTTTTTTTAAGCGTCGTGGTATTAAAATTATCCATTGGGTACAGGGAGTTTCACCAGAAGAAGTGATGCTTACCAAACCCAATAAACTCTTCTACTATTTGAGATGTATAATAGAATGGTTGATAATGAAATTCACTACAAAAATATTTTTTGTTTCTGAAGCAATGTTACAACATTATGAAAAAAAATATAAAGTAAAGGTAAAACATAAAGCAATGATTATTCCTTGTTACAATAAACATTTGCAGAAAGACACCTTCTTTACCCCCAACAGATATACTAAACCATACTTTGTATATGCAGGAAGTTTAAGCGCTTGGCAGTGTTTTGATGAAATGCTAACTATCTATAAAAAGATAGAAGAAAAACTACCTCATAGCAAATTGACAATTCTAACTGCTGAAATAGAAAAAGCAAATACAGCCTTAACTGAAAAACAAATACAACATTTTGAGGTAAAATATATTCCTTTGGAAGAATTGGAAGTAGAATTGTCAAAATATAAATATGGATTCCTCATTCGTAAAAAAAATGTGATAAATTATGTAGCAACACCTACAAAAATGAATTCTTATCTTTCAGTAGGATTGATTCCTATATTTACAGATGCTGTAGGTGATTTCAAAGAAAAGATTAATTTAAAGGAATATGAACTAAAACTTTCAGCAAATATAAATATAGAAAAAGTTGTACAAAAAATTTTGGAATTTGAAAAAAAGACAAATATAGACCCTCTGAATTATTATAATATTGTAAAAAGTATCTTTGATAATTATTACAATGATGAGAAATATATTAAGTTGATTAGATAGCTTATGCAACAAATTTTAGTAAAAAAAAGCACTATTGGTTTTCTAACCATTTCTTTTTTTATCGCTCTTTTTGTAGGTAATAGAGGAAATACACGAGATACTATTGTCTACTTAACTGTATTTAAGAACATTGATAGCTTAGATCTTCTTAACCCTATAAAATTTTATCTTTTTACAGGAATGGAAATAGGTTTTGGATGGTATTGTTATATAATTAATTTAATAACTCATTCTCATGTTATTCTATTCACAATATTTTCTCTTTTTACATTTCTTATAATATATCTAATCTCTAAAAAACTTAATGTAACAATATTATCTGTTCTTTTATTATATATCTCTACTGGCTACTTCTTGTTACAACAATTTATGCAAATACGGCAAGGGCTTGCCACTCCTTTAGCTTTATTTGCTATAACTGTTTTTATCATGGATAATAATAAATTCTCTATAAAATTTTTATTAATTACCCTATTAGCTTTTTCTTTTCATCAAATAGCTTTACCTGTTATACTTATAGGAGTACTCTTAAGCATTATATTAAAAAAAATAGACTTATCTATTAATGAATTTAAATGGATATCAGTATTTCTCTTTATAATATTTATAATTATTGCTAAATTTTTATTAGTTAATCTCTTAACAAATATATCAAGTAGAGTTGAAGTTTATTCAAATTCTTCAGAATATGCAGAAAATGTAGGTATTTTCAGATTACCTAATATAAAGGCTTTTTTCACCTTTTTATTTATCTTATTTCTCATGAATGAAAAAATGTATAGGAATAAACTTTTTACTATTTTTTTCCTTCTTTTTATTGTAGGAGTAGCTTTTAGAATAGGTTTTTCTGACTTTGCTATTTTAAGTGGTCGTTTTGCCACAGCTTTTTCTTTCTCTGAAATTTTCATTCTACCTTTTGCTTTTTATAGATTCAAATATTTCAATCACATATTTCTAATACTATTTGTAATAGCACAAGCTATAGCTACTTATATGTTTCAAGCTCCTTTTGTCATAGAGGATTATTTTAAACCATTATCTTTATGAAAAAAATAGGTTTTTTCGTTCCTGAGATTAAAAATTGTGGTCCTGTGAATGTAGTATTTAATATTATTTCTTTCCTTAATAAAAATGTATTTGATATACAACTTATTGCTATAAGGAAAAACAATATTGGTTATGAAAAGAATATTCAAAAGCAATGTTCTTTAGGGATCATTTATATGGAGAACTATCCTGATAAAAATATTTTTTTTAATCATTTAAATGATTTAGATATTATACACTCCCATGGTTATTTCCCTGATAAATATATAAAGTTTATCAATAACAATATAGTAAAAATAACCACTATACATTGTCTATTTTTTAATGATTATATCAAAGAGTATGGCTTCTTTAAAGGTTTAGTAGGAGCTATAATGCATCTTTATTTTCTTAAGAATAACCACTTTAGCAAAATTGTAGGTTGTTCAAAATCTATAGAGGAATATCTCACCAAATTTATACAGAAAGAAAAATTATCAAATATAAACAATGGTGTTAATCAAAATATTTTTAAGCCCTTATCTATAGAAGATAGAATATTAGTTCGTAAGGAGTTAGGATTCAAAATAGATGAATCTATTTTTATTTTTGCAGGTAGATTTATAAAAAGAAAAAATGTATCAAAACTAATAGAAATTTTTAACACTCAGAACTTTGATAATAGTAAACTACTCCTATTAGGAGAAGGAGAAGAAGAAGATATTTGTAAGGAAAAAGCAAAAAATAATCCCAATATTCTTTTTTTAGGATTCAATAATACTCCTGAGAAGTATTATCAGTTAGCTGATTTTGTAGTATCTGTTTCTAGTGCTGAAGGTTATCCTATGAGTATTTTGGAAGCAGTTTCTTGTGGTTGTTATGCTTACCTTTCTGATATTCCATCTCATAGAGAATTTTTAAAAAATAATCCTTCTTGTGGAGATTTTATAGAAAATATCTCAAACTATAAATCCTTAGAAAAGAATCATTCTAACAAATCATATTATAACTTATCTGCTCAAAAAATGTCAAAAGAATATACAAAAATTTATATAGAAGAACTATGAAATTCTCAGTCCTATTATCATTATACTATAAAGAGAAACCAGAATTTCTCAAGGAATGTTTAGAGAGTTTAAAAGCACAGTCTTTACAAGCCACTGAAATTGTAATGGTTTTTGATGGTGTGGTTACCCCTGAACTAGAAAAAGTAGTGATACAATATACCTCTATTTTACCCATTAAGATTATTCGATTACCTCAAAATGTAGGTCTAGGAAAAGCCCTTAATGAAGGCTTGAAACATTGCTCTTACAATTGGGTATTTCGTATGGATACAGATGATATTTGCTTACCTGATCGTTTTAAAAAACAAGTAGAATTTATAAAACAGCATTCTGATGTAGTATTATTTAGTGGACATATAGCTGAATTTTCAGATGATAAGACAATAATTACAGGTTATAGAAAAGTTCCTATCAAGAATGAAAACATTAAGAAATATGCCGTCTCAAGGAGTCCTTTTAATCATATGACTGTTGCTTTTCGTAAAGATATTATTGAAGCAGTAGGAGGATACCAACATCATCTTTTCTTAGAAGATTATAATCTATGGCTACGTGTCATCGCCCAAGGATATGAGGTTGGTAATATAGACGATGTATTGCTTTTAGCTCGTGCTGGAAGTAATATGGTTGCTCGTAGAAGAGGAAGAGACTATATCAAAGGTGAATGGAAATTATTTAATTTAAAGAAACAACTAAAACTTCAAAATATCTTTTCGGGTTTTTTTATCTTCCTTTTGCGTGTCTTTCCAAGGATGCTACCTACTGGAATATTAAAAGCTTTATATAAATATCTTAGAAAATAAAAATAAAATTCGTACCTTTGCACAAACAAATCACTAATGCCTAAAAAAGCACTCATTACAGGAATTACAGGACAGGATGGTGCCTATCTTGCGGAATATCTCCTCAAGAAAGGTTATGAAGTACATGGCATGAAGCGCCGTTCGTCCCTCTTTAATACAGATCGTATTGACCATCTGTATCAGGATCCGCATTTGGAAAACCGCAATCTTATCTTGCATTACGGCGACCTTACCGATAGTATGAACATCACTCGCCTTATCCAAGAGGTACAACCTGATGAGATCTACAACTTGGCGGCTATGAGCCACGTACATGTGAGCTTCCAAACCCCTGAGTACGTAGGCAATGCCGATGGATTGGGTACCTTACGTATCTTGGAAGCCGTACGCTTATTGGGGCTAACTGAGAAAACACGTATCTATCAGGCTTCTACTTCTGAACTATATGGATTGGTACAGGAAGTACCACAAAGTGAGAGAACACCTTTCTATCCTCGCTCTCCCTATGCTGTGGCTAAGCTCTATGCGTACTGGATTACTGTAAACTATCGTGAAGCGTATAAGATGCACGCTTCCAATGGGATTCTCTTCAACCATGAATCGCCTATCCGTGGGGAAACTTTCGTGACGCGGAAGGTAACTCGCGCCCTAAGCCGTGTGGCCTTGGGTATGCAAGAGCGTTTCTATATGGGTAATCTCAGCTCTCAGCGTGACTGGGGACATGCCAAGGATTATATCAAGGCAATGTACCTTATCCTACAACAAGATACACCTTCTGACTATGTAATCGCTACAGGTATCACTACGGCTATCCGTGATTTCATTGCTTTGGCAGGAAAGGAAATTGGCCTCACCATAGAATTCAAGGGTGAAGGTACCGAGGAAAAAGGATATATCACCGCGGTAGACAAAGCAGTATTCTCTGAAAAAGTAGGCGAAAAATACCTCCCTCATATAGAAGAAAAAATAGCTAAAAATGAAGCTGTAGTATTGGTGGATCCTCAGTATTTCCGCCCTACCGAAGTGGATTTGCTTATAGGAGACCCTACCAAATCACAAACTGTCTTGGGTTGGAAACCTCAGTATGATCTCAAATCATTGGTGGAAGATATGATGCGTTCCGATATCAAGCTCTTTAAGCGGGATGCCTACCTTAAGGAAGGTGGTTTTACTATTATGAATTATTTCGAATAAAAAAGACTCTATGGAACTTACTCAAAAGCTCAGACATATCTTCATCAGTGACTTAGAAAAGTGCTCTCCTCTTATGGAAGAGGATTTGAAAGGGTTACTTACCAATAGTACTATTCCCTACCTTGAAGGCAAAGATGAAACAGATGTGAGGGCTTTTTGCTTTGAGTATGACCATGACGACATGTCTATTTCTTTCTATGCCTTAGGGGAAAAGAGTGAAATCATCTCAGACATATGCCTACTCCTTACTGAAAGGGAAGAAAATCACTTTCCTTCGGATAGGTATGCCTCGCAGGAGGAGATTTTGGAAGATCTTTTATATGAAACCTCTCTTGAGGAAGCCCAAATAGAAGACCTTTTAAGTGAATATAGAAAAGAAAAACTATCTATTTTCACTCATTGGTTTATAGCTCGTTGGAAAAATGTAACAGAACAGCTCAACATAACGATTGATGCCTATTTCTCCAAAATCAATGCCTTCTATAAAACGGATCTGAATAGCTTAGAGCCTATCAGCACTGAAGAAATAGAGGAAAAATACAACACGTAATATAATAAAACACAAATTCATATTATTATTTTATGAGAAGATTTAATTTTATGTATGCTGCCGCTATGGGATTGCTTACCTTGGGCAGTAATCTATCCGTAAATGCACAGACAAAAGTGCATTATTCTGAGAAAAGGTTGAAGGCTGATACCTCAAAAGCGGATTTTGATGGGCCTTACATCTTCTACACCCAAACAGAGGCAGTGGTAAAACAAATTGTTGAAAAAAATCAACAAGCGACTCTGGTAAGTGAGACGTTCAAGAATCCTATTGCAGGAAAAAAACTCACCTGTTATGTAGACAACAAAGAGCATTTCTCTTTTAAAGTACAGGAGCTACTACAGAACCAACCTTCTGTGTATCAAATGCCTGAAAAGCTCATTGCTATCTCTGACATAGAGGGACGTTATCAGGAATTCAAGCAGTTCCTTATCGCCAACAAAGTGATGGACAAAAACTACAAATGGACTTTTGGTAAAGGACATTTGGTAACTGTAGGAGATTTCTTTGATCGTGGGTTGTTAGTCAATCAGACACTTTGGCTTATCTACTCTTTGGAAGAACAAGCAGAAAAAGCAGGGGGAAAAGTGCATTTTATCTTAGGAAATCACGACCTCATGAATATGAAGAATGACTTCCGCTACACTCGTAAGAAATACCTTGAAAATGCCAAACTTATGGGCGTAGAATACTACGATTTGTACAAACCTAATACAGAGTTAGGCCGTTGGTTAGCTACTAAAAATATCTTAGAAAAGATTGGGGACTATATCTTTATCCATGCTGGTATTTCCAAGGAAGTAAGTGATCTTAACCTTGGAGTAGAGGGTATTAATAAGTTCGCCAGAAACTTCTACTTCGATAATGTAGAGGACAGAGCAGGGGTGGATCCTTTGCGTTCTGTAGTCTATATGCGTGGAAAAAGTCCTACCTGGTACCGCGGATATGGTAAAGAAACTATTGACAAAAATGAGTTTGCTGCCATCGCTAAGAATATGGGGGCTAAGAAGTTTGTCATCGGTCATACCCTTCATGAGTCAGTAACCTACCTTATGGACAAGCAAGTAATTGACTTGGATGTACTTCATGCTCAAGGAACTACCCAAGGACTACTCATTGAAAACGGACAAGAATACATGGTGGATATACAAGGACAGAAATCCGCTATCAAAGAACGTGCTAAGGAAGTTGATGACGATTAATCATTTATAAACTAACAACTATGAAAAATCAATTTAGAATACTTTCTTGGTTATTCTAAATTGATTTTTTACTTATT
Organism: Capnocytophaga gingivalis; assembly: GCF_002302415.1. Lineage (NCBI taxonomy): Bacteria > Pseudomonadati > Bacteroidota > Flavobacteriia > Flavobacteriales > Flavobacteriaceae > Capnocytophaga > Capnocytophaga gingivalis. The sequence continues at coordinate 337,525 of NZ_CP022386.1, forward strand.
ACACTATTATGAACAAAAATGCGAAAATTTATGTAGCTGGACACCGAGGTCTTGTAGGATCGGCTATTTGGAAAAATCTTAAAAATAAGGGATATACAAACCTCATAGGACGTACTCACACTGAGTTAGACTTGCGCAATACACAAGAAGTCAATGCTTTCTTTGAAAAAGAAAAGCCCGAGTATGTATTCTTGGCTGCTGCCAAAGTAGGAGGTATCTTGGCCAATAATACCTATCGTGCAGACTTTATCTATGAAAATCTCATGATTCAGAATAATGTGATCCATGCAGCTTATGAGAATGGGGTAAAGAAGCTCCTTTTCTTGGGTAGTACTTGTATCTACCCTAAGGAAGCTCCTCAGCCTATGCCTGAGGACTGTTTGCTTACCTCTCCTTTGGAATATACCAATGAGCCTTATGCCATTGCCAAGATTGCTGGCATCAAGATGTGTGAGAGCTATAACTTACAATATGGTACCAATTTTATCTCAGTAATGCCTACCAATCTCTATGGACCTAATGACAATTTTGACTTAGAGAAATCTCACGTATTGCCAGCTATGATTCGTAAGATCCACTTGGCCAAAGCTCTCCTTGAGAATGATTGGCAGACAATCAAAAAAGACCTCAACAAGCGCCCTATCGAAGGCTATATCACAGGAGAGAGCAAACAGGAAGATATTATCTTGGCACTTGCCAAATATGGTATATTCAAGGACAAAGTAGTCCTTTGGGGTACTGGCACCCCTCTGAGAGAGTTTCTCTGGAGTGAGGACATGGCCGATGCATGTGTATTTATCATGGAACGTATCAACTTTAAGGACACCTATACTACCGATAACAAGGAAATACGAAATACTCATATCAATATAGGTACTGGTTCCGATCTAAGTATTAAAGCTCTTGCCGAACTGATTCGTGAAGCTATTGGCTACAAGGGAACAATAGAGTTCGATAGCTCCAAACCTGATGGGACTATGAAAAAACTCACCGACCCTACCAAGCTACACAACTTAGGTTGGAAACATACGGTTTCCTTAGAAAAAGGCGTTAAGATGATGTACGAACATTACCTAAAATGAAATTCCAATTAGTATCCGATTTTAAACCTATGGGCGACCAGCCTGCAGCCATTGCCTCCTTAGTGAATGGTATTAATGACCAAGAAAAATACCAAACACTCTTAGGGGTTACCGGCTCTGGGAAGACTTTTACCATAGCCAATGTAGTGGAGCAGGTGCAGGTGCCTACTTTGGTTTTAGCTCATAACAAAACCCTTGCGGCTCAGCTGTATAATGAGTTCAAGGCTTTCTTCCCCAATAATGCAGTAGAGTACTTCGTATCCTATTATGACTACTACCAACCAGAAGCGTATATCCCTGTTACTGGGGTGTATATAGAGAAAGATTTGTCTATCAATGAGGATATTGAGCGAATGCGTCTCAGTACTACCTCTGCCCTACTCTCTGGCCGTCGCGATGTGCTCGTGGTAGCTTCTGTGTCCTGCCTATATGGTATCGGAAACCCCTTGGAGTTTCAGAAGAATGTCATCTCTATAGAAGAAGGGCAAACGCTCACCCGTACCAAGTTTATGCACCAACTCGTACAGAGCCTCTATGCGCGCACTACGGCCGACTTCCTTCACGGAAACTTTAGGGTAAAGGGGGATATTATCGATATCTTCCCTGGGTATAGCGAAACACCTATTCGGGTACATTTCTTCGGGAATGAAATCGAACTGATAGAATCCTTTGACCGCGAGACAAATAAGACCATAGAACGCTTAGACAAGCTCAATATCTATCCTGCCAATATGTTTGTTACCTCTCCCGATGTGTTGCAAGCCGCTATCCGTGATATTCAAGATGACTTGGTCAAGCAAATAGAGTTCTTCCAATCGGTAGGAAAAACTTTGGAAGCAAAGCGTTTGGAAGAGCGTACCAATTTTGACCTAGAGATGATACGTGAGCTGGGATATTGTTCTGGGATAGAAAACTATTCGCGCTACTTGGACAGACGCCCACCAGGAAGTCGCCCTTTCTGCCTAATAGACTATTTCCCTAAGGACTTCCTTATGGTGATAGATGAGAGCCACGCTACTGTTCCCCAAGTACGCGCTATGTATGGGGGCGACAGGAGTAGAAAAGAGAACTTGGTAGAGTATGGTTTCCGCCTTCCTGCAGCGATGGACAACCGCCCACTTAAGTTTGAAGAGTTCGAAGTGCTACAAAATCAGGTGATCTATGTGAGTGCTACCCCCGCAGACTACGAACTGCAGAAGTGCGGAGGCGTATATGTGGAACAGGTCATTCGCCCTACTGGTTTGCTCGACCCTAAGATAGAGGTACGCCCCAGCAAAAACCAAATAGATGACCTCTTGGAAGAAATACAGAAGTGTGTAGAGGAAGACCAGCGCGTACTGGTAACCACCCTTACCAAGCGTATGGCAGAGGAGCTGACTAAGTACCTGACCAAGATGGAGGTACGTTGTCGCTATGTGCATAGTGACGTGGATACGCTGGAGCGTATCGAGATTATGCAAGACCTTAGAAAGGGGCTTTTTGATGTACTTATAGGAGTGAACCTACTCAGGGAAGGATTAGACCTCCCAGAAGTATCCTTGGTAGCTATCTTGGATGCTGATAAGGAGGGCTTTTTGCGCTCGGCTCGTTCTATGACACAAACGGTAGGACGCGCTGCCCGTAATATAGACGGACGTGCGATTATGTATGCCGACAAAATTACCGACAGTATGCGCGTAACCATTGAGGAAACTGCCTACCGAAGGGAAAAGCAGATGAACTATAACCTCACCCACGGCATCACTCCTCAGCCTCTCCATAAAAAGATTGAAAATGCGCTAAGCAAAAGCCCCATTACAGAATTTCATTACGAGAATACCCCGAAAAAGAAAGAACACTCCCCTACCAAACCTATGAGCAGAGGAGAACTCGAAAAAGAGATACAACAAACTCGCAAACTGATGGAAGCCGCTTCCAAAGAATTGGACTTCATTCAGGCGGCACACTATCGAGACCTACTCAAGGAGCTTCAGGAAAAGCTTCAAGAAAGCTCCTTATAAGCATTGTGTATCAGCAAATAATCGGCAAGCACCAAGGCAGACATCGCCTCTACGATGGGTACCGCACGAGGTACTACACAGGGGTCGTGTCTGCCTTTTCCTTGGAACTGCACCACCTCCCCTGCCCTATTGATCGTCTCTTGCTCTTGCATAAGGGTTGCTACCGGCTTGAAGGCTACACGGAAATAGATATCCATCCCATTGGAAATCCCCCCTTGTATGCCCCCTGAGTAGTTAGTACGAGTCGTGCCATCAGGTAGGAATATATCATTGTTTTGGCTACCTCTTTTTCTAGTAGAGGCAAATCCCCCTCCATACTCAAATCCTTTTACAGCATTGATAGAGAGCATTGCTTTTCCTAACTCAGCGTGCAGGCGATCAAAAACGGGTTCGCCTAATCCCACAGGTACACCTTGTATGACACAAGAAACAATCCCCCCTACGGTATCTCCTTCCTTGCGTACCTCTTTGATATAGGATTCCATTTGCGCTGCTAACACAGGGTCTGGACAGCGTACAGGATTCTTTTCTATTTGGGAAAAATCAAGCTGACCATAATCCTCTTCAGGTAATGATAACTCCCCTACAGCTGATACATAGGCAGTAACTTTTATGCCTTTTAGGAACTGCTTGGCAATAGCTCCCGCCACTACGCGAACAGTTGTTTCCCGTGCAGAACTACGTCCGCCTCCACGATGGTCGCGCAAGCCATATTTCTGCTCATACACATAATCCGCGTGAGAGGGGCGATATAGCTCTCTCAAGTGGTCATAGTCCTGAGAATGTTGTTGGGTGTTGGCTATGATGAACCCAATAGGTACTCCTGTGGTTTTTCCCTCAAAGATACCCGAAAGAAACTGTACCTTATCCGCTTCCTTGCGTTGGGTTACGATAGCCGACTGCCCAGGCCGACGCCTATCAAGTTCCCTTTGTATTTCCTCGAAGTCCAATGCGATTCCCGCAGGGCAACCATCAATCACGCCACCTATAGCCTCTCCGTGCGATTCACCAAAGGTAGTAAGCCTAAAAAGATGCCCAAATGTATTTCCTGCCATAATACTGTTTTTATTTAGATAGTTTTTTGTCCATGTAGGCAATGTACAAAGATACGTCTTTCCTACAAAATAGTCAATAGAAAAACACTATTTTCTCCACAAAATAAGGTTCTGCTAAAAAAGAGCCTTATCAATATGCTTTGCGATAAATTGCTTTTCCTCCTCAATCATAGGATCTAACCTTTCAATAGGATAAGCTTCTGAGCCGCCTCTAATTTTCATATATTTAAGTATATTATATTGGAGGTAATGATGATGAATCTCTGCCTTAATATCATTGCGTTTTATTGCATTTTCTATTTCTTCCGTATGTAATAGAGATCCATTTAGCACCCTATCTAATATTCTCTTAGATTTACGTTGTTGAGCTTCATCTCCTCTTTCAAATACTAGAGTCATTTTATCCATAATGGCTTTAGCTTTTTGAAATTCTTTCCTCTCTTGATATATGAAGTATTCTAATATCAGAACATCTCTCACCTTTTCCCAGATAAGCATATCCCCTGTAAACTCTATTTTATCAATTATACTAGAAGTTTGTAAAGCTAATTCTGCATTTCCCAATACTTCTAATAATATTGCCAATGTTTTTATACTCTGTATGGTATCTACATCCTCTAAATTAGCATTGGTCTTTTTTATAAATTCAATATTTTTTGTAAATACGGTCTGAGGATAAGATTGTAATATCCTATCTAAAATATCTTCTACTTGTGTGTCCATTCTTTTATCATTTAATTTCTTATTAGTAAGCTTATTTTTTATTTCCAAAATAGGATTTTAAGTATGCAAAAGTATGATTACATTTTGCACACACCATACTTACCCCCACTAATTATGCGAATAACTCAGAAAAATCTAACTGAGAGGCATCATCTGAGTTCGGGAGGGTTGCTACTTTTTCCAATTGCAAAAGAAAAGCGTAGCCCTCTCGGAATTTTTCTTCCTTCTCTACTTCTTTTTTCCTCAGAGCTATTATATTTACTTTGTATTTTCCATTAGCAATAGGATACTTAGCTGCCTTATAAGCTATCTGTTTTTCTCCCTCGTAGGTGAGATAATAATAGGTTTCTATGGCTGTAAATTCCTCCAAGTCCTTGTAATTCCACGCTTCCAATTGCTCAAAGCTAACTACCCAAAGCGCTCCATCCTTTACTTCCAAACAAAATGTTTCTTTAGTAGGAACAAAGTCCCATTCCTCAGGAGTTTGCCTATTATCATCTATTGTAAAGAAAACTTGGTAATAGTACGAATGAATATGAGAGATAGGGATAAAAGCCCCTTTTGCTGCAAATTCATAAAAGAGATAAGGGTTCTTATCGAAATAAGAGAGCATTTTCTTAGAACGAATCTTATGCTCCTTGCATTGTTCGTGGAATAGTTGCGCCGAAATAATAGCTATACCATATCCGCTGGAGCTTATGGGCTTATCTGTCTGTATCATTGGCTCTATTATTCTTATATTAAAAGTTAAGAGCAGTTTATTGCTGTATTATATAATTTTTCTCTATCAAGTCCTCTTTTTTTATCTATATGCCAAAAAAGGAAAAACCCTTCTTTACTAACTTTATCCCTCTATCGGTGTGATAGTAACTTCATAAAGCTGCTCAAAAAGCTGTTCTACATAGCTGGCTTCAGCCTTGCGTACCTCTATAAGGAGCGTACAGTTTAGTTCTAAGGTTTGGGAAACAATAGTAAGGTTCCTATCCTTAATGATTTTCATCACCTTATTCATATCCTTATAATCAAAGACAATCTGGTAAGTAAGGTCAATGGTACGTTCCTCTATTTCAGCCTCTTGAAGAGTGAGCTGAGCGGTGGTTTTGTAGGCGGTAATAAGGCCACTCACTCCCAGCTTGATCCCACCAAAGTAGCGCACTACAATCAGTAGGACATTGGTTAGCTCAAAGGATTGTATTTGTCTGTAGATAGGTAGCCCTGCCGTACCACTAGGCTCGCCATCATCATTCGCTCTATAAATAAATTGCTCTTTGCCCAACTGATAGGCATAGCACCAATGCCGCGCAGAAAAGTGTTCTTTCTTAACCGCCTCCAAATGCATTTTTACTTCCTCTTCGGTAGTAATAGGGTACAAATAGCCTATAAACTTACTGCTCTTATCCTTATAGATAATATCGGTAACAGGTTGAGTGATGGTTTTATAGGTGTCTGTCATGGGAAGTGAAGAATGATTAGTGAGAATAAAGTGCAAAGATACAAAAAAAGCCCCGAAGATAGTCGAGGCGCTAAATGTTTTCACAACGGAATCATCCTTATTGTGAGTTGCTTTCAAATATGGTACAAAGATACAACATTTTTTCTAAACAACAAAGATTAATTCGGAAATTTTTCTTAAATTTGTAGCGAAATAAACTTATTAAAACATGAAGAAGAGAAAACATATTTTAGGATTAGATTTGGGCACCACTTCAATAGGTTTTGCTCATATTGTAGAAGATGAAAACAAAGAAAAATCAGAGATTAAGGAATTAGGAGTGCGTATTGTGTCTTTAACCACAGATGAACAATCCGACTTTGAAAAAGGAAAATCAATAACTACTAATGCTAATAGAACTCTTAAGCACGGAGCAAGACTAAATCTTGATCGCTATCAACAAAGGCGAAAATATCTCATAGATTTATTGCAGAAAGCAAACCTAATTACTTCCTCCTCTATCTTAGCTGAAAATGGCAAAAATACCACACATTCTACTTGGCAATTGAGAGCTAAAGCTGTTACCGAACGTGTTGAAAAAGAAGAGTTTGCTAGGATACTACTGGCTATTAATAAAAAACGAGGCTACAAAAGCAGTAGAAAAGTAAAAACTGAAGATGAAGGACAAGCAATAGATGGAATGGCTATAGCAAAGCGCCTCTATGATGAAAACTTAACTCCAGGACAGTTATCGCTACAATTACTTCAACAAAATAAAAAACTCCTCCCAGACTTTTATCGTTCAGATTTACAAAAAGAATTTGACCTCGTTTGGAATTTTCAAAAACAGTTTTACCCTGATATCCTAACAGATAGTTTTTATAAAGAATTACAAGGGAAAGGTAAGGATGCTACTTCAAAAGCTTTTTCTAAAAAATATCATTTTGACATAGCAGAGAACAAAGGTTCTAAAGAATCTGTTCGTTTGCAAGCCTATCAGTGGCGTGTGGAGGCTATATCTAAACAACTTTCAAAAGAAGAAGTAGCTTATGTCTTAACCGAAATCAATAATAATTTGAACAATGCAAGTGGCTATTTAGGCGCTATTTCCGATAGAAGTAAAGAACTCTATTTCAATCGTCAAACAGTAGGGCAATACTTGTATGCACAGCTTCAGGAAAATAGACATAATAGCCTTAAAAATAAAGTGTTTTACCGTCAGGATTACTTAGATGAGTTTGAACGCATTTGGGAAACTCAAGCTTCATTTCACAAAGAATTAACTGATGAACTTAAAAAGCAAATCCGTGATGTGGTAATTTTCTATCAACGCAAACTTAAATCTCAAAAAGGATTGATATCATTTTGTGAGTTTGAGAGCAAAGAAATTGAGATAGAAAAAGACGGAAAAACTATAACTAAAAGCATAGGAGCTCGTGTTGTCCCTAAATCCTCTCCTTTGTTTCAAGAATTTAAGATTTGGCAAATACTCAATAACGTTATCTGCAAAAGAAAAGGTATTAGGAAAAAGAAAATCTCTGCTAAGACTACTCAGCTAGATTTGCTCAATGAATCTTCTCAAACGATTTTTAGTTTGGATATGGAATGCAAGCAACTCCTTTTTGACGAACTGAACCTAAAAGGAGACTTGAAATCGGATAAAGTACTGAAATTATTAGGCTATTCTCCTCAAGAATGGGAAATCAACTACAATCAATTAGAAGGAAATCGCACTCAAAAAGCACTCTATGAAGCCTATTTGAAGATTGTTGAAATGGAAGCTCACGACGTGAAAAATATTTTACAAATAAAATCTGCAAAAGACGATTGGTCTTTAGACGAATCTCCTCTTTCAGCTTCCGAAATCAAAGAAAAGGTAAAGGATATCTTCCAAGCATTAGGAATATGTACTAAAATCCTTTATTTTGACCCTCTTTTACCTGTAAAAGACTTTGAAGAGCAGGATTCCTATCAGTTGTGGCATTTGCTTTATTCCTATGAAAGTGATGATTCTACCTCTGGTAACGAAACCCTTTACCGAATCTTAGAAAAGAAATACGCTTTTAAGAGAGAACACGCTAGAATACTCGCCAATATAGCCTTGCAAGATGATTACGGTAACCTATCTACTAAAGCTATCCGCAAGATATACCCTTATATAAAGGAAAATCAATATAGTACAGCTTGTGAAAAGGCAGGCTATAAGCACTCTAAACTATCTCTAACCAAAGAAGAATTAGAGGCTCGTGAACTGAAAAATATTATTCCACTACTTAAAAAGAACGCTTTGAGAAATCCTGTAGTTGAGAAGATTCTCAATCAGATGATCAACGTAGTGAACGCTTTGATTGAGAAAAACAGTGAACGAGATGCTGAAGGGAAAATTACAAAATACTTCCATTTCGATGAAATTCGCATTGAATTAGCTCGTGAGTTGAAGAAAAATGCACAAGAGAGGTATGAAATGACTCAAAATATCAACAAAGCTAAATCAGAACATCAAAAGATTAGCGAAATACTTCAGAAAGAATTTGGCATCAAGAATCCTACGAAATCTGATATCATCCGTTACCGCTTGTATCAAGAACTGGAACACAATGGCTATAAAGAACTGTATACGAATGCCCCTATAGCTCGAGATATGTTGTTTAGTAAAAATATTGAGATAGAACATATTGTCCCTAAGGCACGAGTGTTCGACGATAGTTTTTCTAATAAAACACTGACTTTCCATAGAATAAATAGTGACAAAGGAGAATCTACAGCTTTTGATTATATTACTTCTTTAAACAGTGAAGAAGAACTCAATCAGTATCTCACCAGAGTAGAGAATGCTTATAAAACAAAAAGCATATCACTTACTAAATACAAGAATTTGCTCAAAAAAGCCTCTGAAATAGGTGATGGCTTTATCAATAGAGACCTGAGAGATACTCAGTACATAGCCAAAAAAGCCAAAGAAATACTTTTCCAAGTAACTAAAAATGTGCTGTCTACCTCAGGAAGTATCACCGATAAATTGCGCGAAGACTGGGGCTTGGTAGATGTGATGAAAGAGCTAAATATGCCTAAATATCAGTCGTTAGGACTTACCGAAGTAGAAGAACGCAAAGAAGGTAACAAAGTAACTGTAATTAAGAACTGGACAAAGCGTAACGATCACCGTCACCACGCAATGGATGCCCTTACGGTAGCTTTCACCAAACCTTCTTACATACAGTACCTCAATCATCTCAACGCTCGAAAAGACGAAAACAACAAAAATTATTCGGTTATTTTAGCTATTGAGGAAAAAGAAACAATTAAAGTTCCAACTAATAATGGTAAGAATAAGAGAGTTTTTATAGAACCTATACCTAACTTTAGACAAGTAGCAAAAAAACACCTCGAAGAAATATTCATTTCGCACAAAGCAAAGAATAAAGTAGTTACCAAAAATGTAAATAAACCTGCTGGTACTGATAAACAACAAATTATACTCACGCCACGAGGTCAGCTACACAAAGAAACTATATATGGCAAATACCAATATTATATCAATAAAGAAGAAAAAGTAGGTGTAAAGTTTGATAAAGAAACTATCACAAAAGTCTCTAATCCTCTTTATCGCGAAGCATTGCTGAAAAGACTGCAAGCTAATGGTAACGACCCTAAAAAAGCCTTTACAGGTAAGAATGCCCTTTCTAAGAATCCTATTTATTTAGATGAAGCAAAAACTAAAACTTTGCCAGAAAAAGTAAATCTCACCTATTTGGAAGAAGACTTTTCTATCCGCAAGGATATTTCTCCTGACAATTTCAAAGATTTGAAATCTATTGAAAAAGTAATTGACCAAGGAGTAAAACGCATTCTTATCAAGCGACTCCAAACCTACGATAATGATCCTAAGAAAGCCTTTGTAGACTTAGAAAAGAACCCTATTTGGCTCAATAAAGAAAAAGGAATTGCGATCAAACGCGTCACTATAAGTGGCGTGAGCAACGCTCAACCTTTGCACATAGGAAAAGACCATTTAGGAAAAACTATATTAAATAAAGAAGGAAATAAAAATCCTATAGATTATGTAAGTACTGGCAATAATCACCACGTGGCTATCTATCGGGATAAAGAAGGTAATTTGCAGGAACAAATAGTTTCATTCTTTGACGCTGTCGTACGAGCTCAGCAAGGGCTTCCTATTATTGATAAAACCTATAAACAAGCAGAAGGTTGGCAATTTCTGTTCACTATGAAACAGAATGAAATGTTCGTATTTCCCAATGCAACAACAGGTTTTAATCCTGCTGAAATAGATTTGTTAGATCCTAAAAATAAAAAATTGATAAGCCCCAATTTGTTTAGAGTACAAAAAATAGCTACTAAAGATTATTTTTTTAGACATCATTTAGAAACTAATGTAGAGACTGATAATGTTCTAAAAAATACAACTTGGAAAAGAGAAGGCTTGTCAGGGTTAAAAGATATCGTAAAAGTCCGTATTAATCACTTAGGCGATATTGTAAGCATAGGCGAATATTAAAACCCCTTTTTGAAAACCAATAAAACACTCTTTAAACTATGTTATACCGATCTATTTACATAGGCAATCCTGCTTATTTGAAGCTGAAAGACAAATAATTAAAGGTTACCGACCCTGAAACTAAAGAAGAGAAAGGCAGTGTCCCTATAGAAGATATAGGGCTACTGATGCTTGACCATTACCAAATCACCCTCTCTCACCAGCTAATACAAGAACTCATGAAGAATAATGTAATCCTTATCAGCTGCGATGAGCGACATGTCCCCTTGGCAAGAAGAATGCTGAGGTACATATCAAACGTGTCAAACAATGGTTACCTCCTTATGGAAAAGTAGCTATACTGACTATCACCGACAAGCAATTTGAAGGAATAGAGATCTTCTATTGTCAATCAAAAAAAGATCCGCCTAAAGATTGTATCCAGCTCACTCTTTTCTAAATTTTTAGAAAACAAAAAACCTTCCTTTTATCATAAGAATAGAATAAAATAGAAGGTTTTTTCTTTTTAAACTTTTTTAATAACCTACAGAAAATCAATCTCTTTAAAAGATTGAGGTTGTTTGAGGTCACAAAGTTACAAATTTGAAAGCAACTCACAACTACTCCGCGGGATAGTTGGGATAGGGCAATGTTGTTTGAGGTCACAAAGTTACAAATTTGAAAGCAACTCACAACGTAGCTTGACCAAAAGCCTCACGGAACTTGTTGTTTGAGGTCACAAAGTTACAAATTTGAAAGCAACTCACAACCAGGGTGGTCTACTTTTCCACCTATTGTCTGTTGTTTGAGGTCACAAAGTTACAAATTTGAAAGCAACTCACAACCTAATTCCTTTATGAGTTCATAATAGGAATGTTGTTTGAGGTCACAAAGTTACAAATTTGAAAGCAACTCACAACCAAACCATCTCGCCCCCCTCGCCCTGCGGGGTTGTTTGAGGTCACAAAGTTACAAATTTGAAAGCAACTCACAACGTAATACTCTGTACCTTTTTTATCGTAAAGTTGTTTGAGGTCACAAAGTTACAAATTTGAAAGCAACTCACAACACCTTCATCTCGATATAAAGGCTTTTACCTGTTGTTTGAGGTCACAAAATTACGAATTTGAAAGCAACTCACAAAAAGAAACTATGTAAGAAACAACTCATAGTATCTTACATAGTTAGATGATAGATGTTTTGATTCTTGATTGGCTCTATTTATTACCTATTCCCTATCTACATTCTAATCACTACGCTTCCCCAGGTAAAACCACTACCAAAAGCAGCTAAGACGAGCAAATCATTTTCTTTGACACGTCCTTGTTCTACCGCTTCCGCTAAGGCTATTCCTATAGACGCTGCTGTCGTGTTCCCATATTTCTGAATATTGTTGAATACCTGTGCATCAGAAAGTTTGAATTTCTGTTGGATAAACTGGGATATACGCAAGTTGGCTTGGTGGGGGATGAATAGATCTATATCCCCTTCGGTAAGGTTGTTAGCCTTAAGCCCCTCCATAATCACTTCTGAGAAGCGTACCACAGCATTCTTGAAGACAAATTGTCCATTCATATAAGGGTAATAGGAGGTATCTTCTGGGTCATTTTCCTTGATAAGATCGGTAACCCACTTCTTCCCTACCCCAGGGGTAACGATAGCCAATTCCTCTGCATACGCCCCCTCACTATGTAAGTGTGAGGAGAGAATACCTTTACCTTCTTGGGTAGTGCGAGAGAGTACCACAGCTCCTGCCCCATCTCCGAAAAGTACTGCCATATTACGCCCTCGTGTGGTGAGGTCTAAGGCGGGCGACTGCATCTCAGAAGCGATTACCAAGATATTCTTATACATCCCTGTTTTGATAAACTGATCTGCTACTGATAGGGCATATACAAAGCCTGAACATTGGTTGCGTATATCCAAAGCTCCTATGGTACCAAGACCTAACTCTTTCTGAGCTAAAACCCCACAACCAGGAAAATAATAATCGGGACTAAGGGTCGCAAAGATAAGAAAATCGATATCTTCCTTATTTATTTTCGCTTTTTCTATAGCTCTCTCGGCGGCACGTACCCCCATGGAGGTAGTAGTATCTTTCCCTCGGGTGGCAAATCGTCGTTGTTCTATCCCTGTACGTTCTCGTATCCACTCATCGGAAGTATCCATCAGCTTAGAGAGATCATCATTGGTTACAATATTTTCTGGCACATAATAGCCTGTGCCTATGATAGTTGAATTATACATAAGTTATTTAACATTAAAAAGAAAGCCTTGATAACAAGGCTTTCTATTACAATATGATACTTGGTTACTTTAGTACTTCTTTTACTTTGTCAGCTGCTTCTTGGAACTGAATAGCTGAATGCACAGCCAATCCTGATTTGTCAATAATCTCTTTGGCAATCTCTGCATTAGTTCCCTGTAGGCGAACGATAATAGGCACTTTAATGTCAGTTCCCATATTCTTATAAGCATCTACAATACCTTGTGCTACACGGTCACAACGTACGATTCCTCCAAAGATATTCACCAATATTGCCTTTACATTTGGATCTTTTAGGATGATACGGAAAGCTGTTTCTACACGAGCGGCATCGGCAGTACCTCCTACATCCAAGAAGTTAGCAGGTTCTCCTCCTGCTTGCTTGATAAGGTCCATGGTAGCCATCGCAAGACCAGCGCCATTGACCATACATCCCACATTACCATCCAAGTCTACATAGTTAAGACCCGCGGCTTTGGCTTCTACCTCGATAGGTCGCTCCTCACGAGTATCACGCAATTCGGCATAGTCCTTATGACGGAAAAGAGCGTTATCATCTATGGTAACTTTGGCATCTACCGCAAGTATTTTATTATCAGAGGTTTTGAGCACTGGGTTGATTTCGAACAAATTCGCATCAGAAGTGATATAAGCTTTGTATAAAGAAGTTACGAACTTGACCATTTCCTTGAAAGCCTCTCCTTCCAGTCCTAAATTAAAAGCTACATTTCTTGCTTGAAAAGGGAGCAATCCCAATTCTGGGTCTATCTCTTCAGTAAAGATTAGGTGAGGAGTTTTCTCCGCCACTGCTTCTATATCCATACCTCCTTCGGTAGAATACATAATCATATTCTTTCCTTTAGCACGATTCAGTAGGATCGACATGTAGTATTCCTTAGGCTCGCTTTCTCCTGGGTAGAATACATCCTCAGCGATAAGTACTTGGTGTACTTTTTTTCCTTCCTTAGGGGTTTGTGGAGTTACCAAATGCATCCCTATGATTTGGGAAGAAATTTCTTTAACCTGCTCCAAGTTCTTAGCAAGCTTCACGCCTCCTCCTTTTCCTCGTCCTCCTGCATGGATTTGAGCTTTTACTACATACCATTGTGTTCCTGTTTGTTCTGTAAGCTTTTCTGCTGCTTTGACAGCTTCATCGGCTGTAGTGGCTACAATACCACGCTGTACACGTACACCGAAGCTTGAGAGAATTTCCTTTCCTTGATATTCATGTAAATTCATAATATAACTTTAATTTGTAGTGGCAAATGTACAAAAAAAATATGACATTTCCATGTTTTTTTCATATTTTTTTTCTCAATCCTTTTTTCCTTAGAAATCAGTCTTGTGTAGAGAGTTCTTTTAACAATTCTCCCACCAAGGCATAGATCTCTCTGTAGGAAAGTTCTTCCTTGCTCATATAGAGCAACGCCAAGGAGTAGGTACGCTCTGTAGAGAGCAGCGACTTCTGATGGCGATAGCTCTCCCTTATCAGGCGCTTCATTCTATTCCTATCCACTGCTTTTTTCATAAGCCTTTTAGGAACACTGATGAGCAGTTGGGTAGGTTGTGTAGAGCCTTCTATAGGGGTATATAGGAGCTTCAATGGATATTTTTTCAATACCTTTGCCTCTCGGAAGAGCTTGTTTACCCTATGGTAATTACACAATCTTTCTGCCTTGGGGAAGGTATTTCTTTTTTCTTTTAGAGAAACCATTTTATTTAGATAAAGTCGCATAAGTGAGTATATGAGTAAAAACCAGCCAGTGTTCACAGCTGTATATGCAATAACAGGTAACAAACAAAAACACTTTGCCTATTACCTGTTATTTTATCTTTTTATGCTATATTAGGCGTTTTCTTCTTCCTCTTCTTTTCCTGTAAGAAGTCGGAAACCTTCGCCATGGATATTTACAATTTCTACATTCTCGTCTTTCTTGAGATATTTACGGAGTTTTGCTATATACACGTCCATACTACGAGAAGTGAAGTAGTTGTCATCTTTCCATATTTTGTTCAGTGCCAACTCACGAGGCATCAAATCATTTTCATGAAGGGCTAATAGGCGCAATAGTTCATTTTCTTTAGGAGAGAGTTTTAGGGGTTCTTCATCTTTGTAGCGTAGGAAACGAAGCTTAGAGTTTAGGAAAAAGTCTCCTATTTGGAATTCGAATTTTTTGCTATCTATTACTGTATCAATTGACTTTCTTTGGAGCATTGCACGAATCTTCATGAGCAATACTTCTGAATCAAAAGGTTTATTTAAGTAATCATCGGCTCCTGATTTGTATCCTTTGATCACATCCTCACGCATAGTTCTTGCTGTAAGGAAAATGATAGGCACTTTTTCATTCTTTTCACGAATTTCCTTAGCGAGGGTAAAACCATCTTTGTAAGGCATCATAACATCAAGAATACACATATCATAAGGATCCTTGCGGAACTTATCAAAACCTTCCATCCCGTTCTTGGCCAAAGTAACATCGAAGCCACTCATGGATAGGTAATCTTTCAATACGGTCCCAAAGTTTGGGTCATCTTCTACAAGAAGAATTTTTTTATTAACTGCTTCCATAATTTCAACATTTAAAAATAATATATTTTTTTACGTTTATACAAAATTTCATTTATTAGATGATAAGGGGCACCTTGATCACAAACGTACTTCCTTTTCCTTTTTCACTCTCGGCATATACTTCCCCATCGTGATATTTTACAATACGCTTTACATAAGCAAGCCCAAGCCCATGACCTTTTACATTGTGCAAATCGCCTGTATGTTCCCTGTAAAATTTGTCAAAGATTTTCTTCAGTACAGCCTTGCTCATTCCCTGTCCTTTGTCCTGTATACGGATCACCAATTTGTTATGAGCAATTTCTGTAAAGACATCTATATCTGGCGCCTGCGGTGAGTACTTAATAGCATTCTCTAATATATTGACAATCACATTGGTAAAGTGCATTTCATTGGCCAATATATCTGAGTTTTCTGCATGTAAGTGCTTCTTGATCTTTCCTCCTCTATCATCGATCAGTAGCTGTACATGAGCTATGGCATTGTCTATGAGCTCATGAGCATCCAGTGGCTCTTTTTCTATTTCTACTTGGTTCTTGTCGAGCTTTGAGATTTGCAAGACATTTTCCACATGGGCATGCATACGCTTATTCTCATCTCGGAGCATTTTCAGATAGAAAGACATTTTCTCAGTATCCTTCATCACCACAGGGTTTTTCATCGCATCCAAAGCCAAATTGATTGTAGCTATAGGGGTTTTGAACTCGTGGGTCATATTATTAATAAAATCAGTTTTGATTTCATTAATCTGTTTCTGAGTACGCATCTGGATAAAGGTCTTGGCAAATGCCCAGATGATAATTGCTGTAAAAATACATACCCAAATAGCCATTACGATAACTGAGGATAGCAGATAGCGTTGCTTATCAGGGAAATGCACCTTTAGCTCATAATGAGATTCTCCTTCTTGATTTCTGAACAAGGGTATGGTGTACATATTCCTTGCTGAAGGGTTGAACCTTGAACTAGCAACAGAGGTTTTTTCCTTATCTACAGAAAGAGACTTATCATATACGGCAAATTCAAAATCTAAGTTCAGTCCTCTGTTTCTAAGCTCTCTCTCTATAAGTATCTCCAGCTGCGAAGCCGTTATCCTATTCTCTATAGAGAGCTTCACTGAAACTTCCCGAAAGAGTTCCTCGAACATGGCTTTATCAAAGGAGGTAATGCGACCTGTCTTTTCCTTAATAGTGGTACTACTGAATCGCTGTCCATCTAACCCTTTACTAGGGCCAAAAGTACGAGAGGTCTGTCGGCTTACATAATTGCGTATCTGAGTAGTATCTCCTTTAGGCAAATTGAAAAGCTCCGAAGGTACGGTATACCCTTCCTCCAATACTTGATGCTTGTAAGTGAATGTCTCCTTTGTATTCTTATTCTCTTGAACAAAAACCAAATCACGAATCTGTGAGGATTTCAAAGAACCTAAGCTATCTTTTCCTTTCAATTCTATGAATCGGGTGATATACTTATTTATTTCCTTCAGTTCTACCGATTCTGAAACTGAATTCAAAGCCTGTTTCACCGAATGGGTAAAAGCTTCTTCTTTATTATCTATAGAGCCCTTAACCCAATAAAACTGAATAGAAATAAGACCTATAAGAGCTATAGGCATTAATATTAAAGTAACAATATAACTTCTCTTATTCATCAGGCAAAATTATAATTATTTTTTTTATATAATTCATTTTTAACAACGTTTAACTTTTTGGTTAATTTCTTACATTTTCAGCTGTCATTTTCACTATTTTAGAATGAATTATTTCGATTTTATCCAAATTTTTATCGATTTCTCTATTTTCAATAACAAATGTTGATAATTCTATTTTTTTTTCATCATTCCATTGATTTTTTATTCTTTTTTCTACCGTTTCTCTATCAATCTTATCACGAAGCATAACTCTTTTTATTCGCTCTTCTAATGGAGCGGTTACCATTATAATAAAATCACAATCTCGGTAGAAGCCACTCTCAAAGAGGATAGCTGCTTCTTTGATTACATAGGGCGCCTGCTGGGATTGCTTCCATTGGAGGAAGTCCTGCTGCACATAAGGATGTATTATAGCGTTGAGTTTGTCCAATTTATCTTTATTAGAAAAAACCTCTTGAGCTACAAAAGCGGTATTGTACCTTCCCTCCACAAAGGCTTCTTCTCCTAAGAGGGTAACTATTTCCTGCTGTAGTTGCTTGTTATTCGCCACAAGTTCCTTTGCCTTGGTATCAGCTATGTATATAGGTATAGAAAAGTGTAAGGCAAACAGATTAGCTATAGTTGTCTTGCCACTACCTATCCCTCCAGTAAGTCCTACAGTTGCTATCATTCGTGTATTATAAGGTATTCTACTTCTTTTTGTTCGGTAAAATTCACGTTCAAGGATGCGGGTTTCTTCCTTACCTCCAATGGTATATATCTATCTTTACGCTGATTATAATCTGCTACTATAGTAATGTCCGTTGGCTTGAGATTGCGTATGGTCTCCACATTTCCTGTGAGCAATAGGGGTACTTCTTCTGGAAATAGCTTCACTTCTACTGAGAAAGGCTGGTGTATGAGTTGCACCTTGGCCTTAATTTCTTGCTCAGTTACATGTACCATTTGCAGGGAGAAGGTTACTTTGTCTGTATCATAATGCAGCTTAGGGGTATCAGTAATGCGTATTTCTCCTGAATAAGAGGTGGTTACATTCCTTTTATATTTCTTCTGCAAATAGACTCCTGTGATGGTATCCAAATCGGCAGCCAAACCACTCACTACAACCGAATCAGGAAATACTTTATAAGAATCTACTTGATAATCCTCTTGTAAAGTTCCTGAAAATTGTAATCTTACAGGCACCTTCTTCTGCTTTATCTTTTTCAAATATATTTTTATAGTATCTGGCTGTATTTCTTCTATTCTCACATCTGGAAAATACTGCCTATTAAGCTGCTGTTTTAGATTTTCTGTAAAAACATACTTATCTTTTCCTACTTTTTTCAACTTGTGTACTGAGAGGGAAAACACTGGGGGCGAGAAGGTATATTTGAACAAAGAAAAACCTACTCCCCTGAGTTTTACTTTTATTGTAGGGGATGCCTCCATCTCTACAAATCTCTCAGTAGGCACTTCCATGTAGCGTAACTTAATAGTATATTGCTGGGTCGCTTCCTTGGATAACTTTCCTACCAACCAAGTAAGTGCTGCCAAGAGAATACAGAAAAGTATCCCTATAGTTCGTTTTGAAAAAAAATATCTATTGAGTTTCATTGTGGCAAAATTATAATTTTATTTTTAAAAATACAAAAAAATTTCCTACTTTTTTACACAAAAAAATACACTTTGCAAAAATAATCTTACAAAGTGTATGCTTAGTTTTTATATAGATTTAGGCTTCAGCCTCTTGTGAGGCTACAGGGGCTTCTTCTTCGAGGAATCCTTTGTCAATAAGTATGTTATACCATTGTATAATCTTCTTTATATCACTGGGATATACCTTATCTTCATCATAATTAGGAATTACAGAGAAGAAATAAGCTTCCAATTCATCCTCTGTTGCCTTGTGAGAAACGGCTGTTTTTTGCCCATTCTCTTTTTCTTTTATGGCTTTGAATACTTCTTCAAGAGGTTTCTCGCCTTCCAAGGTATAAATAGCAATTTCTGAGAGCAGACTCACATTGTTGCGAAGTCCTATACTGATACGCTTCTGGTCAAGAAGGGAAAGAGCTAAGAATCCTGAACGAGTACGAGATTGTAATTGGTAAAGACCTGGTTTACCTGAAATAGTTAATATCTGATTTAACTTCATGTGTAATTATATTTTAACGGGTTCTTTTCTTATTGGTTTCGAAAAATCTCATTTTATAACCTACTTTGACCTTTCCATTGCTTATATTGTTAAGCTTGTTCTTAAGCAATTGTTTCTTAAATGAAGAAAGGTGGTCAGTGAACAATATACCTTCTATATGGTCGTATTCGTGCTGAATCACTCTGGCTACCAATCCTGAAAAGGTTTCGGTATGGGTCGCAAAATGTTCATCTTGATACTCAATTACTATTGTGGGCTTGCGTAGGACATCCTCACTAATACCTGGAATACTGAGACACCCTTCGCTGAATGGCCATGGCTCTCCTTCTTCTTTGAGAATTTTAGCATTGATAAAAGCCTTTTTAAAGCCCTTCAAATAATCTCTTTCAGCATCACTCAGATCGTCATTCTCACAAAAAGGTTCTGTATCTACCACAAAAAGACGGATGGCAAGCCCCACTTGTGGAGCAGCAAGCCCTACACCATTACTGTGATACATGGTCTGATACATATCTTCTATAAGCTTGGGAAGCTCTGGATAATCCTTGGCTATAGGCATACATTCCTTCCTTAGTACAGGATCTCCATAAGCTACAATAGGTAATATCATAACTATATTTATTTAGGGTGCAAAGATACATTATTTTTTTTGAATATTGGTATATTTTACAAACTATTGCCAAAATTCATCACTATAGGATTCTTCCTCTGTATGGGGATCTGCTGAGAGGTTTTTTCCTATCTCTGTGAGCTGTTCTTCTGAGAGGTTTTCTTCCATATAGGGAAAGAGCACTCTCTCTTCGTAGCGGATATGATCATTGAGGCGGGTAGCATATTCCTCTAATAGCGCCGCAGTAGGCTGAGTGGTTATCTGTGCAATAAGGTCTCTTAAGAGGTGGTGTTCCTCCAAGGCCTGATCTATGAGCTTGTTGGTGATATAGGGGAATAGGTATTTCTCTTCTTCCTCAAAATGTGCTTTTTGCTCATGCTCCCAATGGAAAACGACATATTGAGCTATCCGTGCTGGGGCTATCTCTTTTTTCAACCCTTGTCTTATCTTCCATACATGGAGCAAGCCAAAGTGATGATCCTTGGAAAGAGGTACTATATTTGGATTTCGTTTCATAAAGTAATGATAGCAAAAAAGCTGTCTTGTAAGACAGCTTTTGGTTAATATTAAATCTTAACTTTTCCTGATTATTCTACTTTCCCTTTTATTCTAAGGGCTACGTTAGGAGTATCAGTAGCATTGGAAGTAACCATGATAGTTTTAGCGATAGCACCTACACGGTTAGTATCATATCTTACTTCAATCTTACCAGTTCCTCCTGGAGCGATTGGATCTTTAGGATAAGAAGGCACTGTACATCCACAGCTTGAGCTTGCTCCAGAGATTACAAGAGGAGCTTTTCCTGTGTTCTTGAACTCAAATACACGAAGCCCATCAGCACCTTGTTTTATGGTACCATAGTCAATCTCTTCAGTTACGAATTTGATTTCAGCTTTGTTTTGTGCTTGTGCAACAAATCCAAATGTTACAGCAAGTAAGAAAAATAAAATTTTTTTCATTGTTCTAAAAATTAAAATTATAATTACTATTTAGTTTCTTCGCTTTGAATGCAGGTGCAAAATTACGATACTTTTTTTAAAAAACCAATTATATATGATTTTTTTTTTTTAATTTTGTCCCCTAAATCAATAGCGACATTTATACACTAACAAATATCATGCCAAAGATGGAAATTACAACAAAATATTCTCCTGAAGATTTCGAAAATAAGTGGTATTCTTATTGGATGGAAAATGGTTTTTTCTCCTCAACCCCCGATGAGAGAACCCCTTACACCATAGTTATCCCTCCACCAAATGTAACGGGTGTCTTGCACATGGGGCACATGCTGAACAATACGATTCAGGATGTACTTATCCGCCGTGCACGCCTTATGGGACTGAATGCCTGCTGGGTACCTGGTACCGATCATGCTTCTATTGCTACCGAGGCTAAGGTAGTGGCCAAACTCAAAGAACAGGGTATCCAAAAAAGTGATCTCTCTCGTGAGGAATTTCTCAAACATGCTTGGGAATGGACTCATCAGTATGGAGGGGTTATCCTTGAACAATTAAAAAAATTAGGCTGCTCTTGCGACTGGAATCGCACCAAGTTCACCATGGATGATGAGCTATACCAATCTGTCATCAAGGTATTTGTCGATCTGTATAACAAAGGACTCATCTACCGTGGATATCGTATGGTCAATTGGGATCCTGAAGCTAAGACTACTCTTTCGGACGAAGAGGTTATCTACAAAGAACAGAATGGAAAGCTTTTCTACCTTATATATAAGGTAGAGGATTCCGAGGAATATCTCACTGTAGCTACTACCCGCCCTGAAACCATTTTTGGAGATGTGGCTGTGTGTGTGAATCCTAATGACGAGCGCTACAAGCACCTACATGGAAAAAAAGTAATTGTCCCTGTAGTAGGGCGCGCTGTACCAATTATCCAAGATGAATATGTAGATATGGAATTCGGTACTGGAGCTCTCAAGATTACACCTGCGCATGATATCAATGATTATGAGATAGGTATAAAATATCAGTTGCCTATTTTAGATACCTTTACTGATGATGGCAAACTCAACGAACAGGGGATGCACTACCAGGGCAAAGACCGCTTTGAGGTTCGTAGAGAAATTGTCAAAGAATTGGAAGAGAAAAAGTTACTTGCCAAAACTCAGGACTATACCAATAATATAGGTACTTCCGAACGTACAGGAGCTGTGGTCGAACAGCGCCCCTTAGACCAATGGTTCCTCAAGATGGAGGAATTGGTTAAGCCTGCACTGAAAGCCGTTTTGGAATCGGAAGAGATCAAACTCTACCCTAAGCGCTTTGACAATACCTACCGCCATTGGTTGGAGAATGTACGTGATTGGAATATCTCTCGCCAACTCTGGTGGGGACAACAAATTCCTGCTTATTACTATGGAACTGGCAAGGAGGATTATGTAGTGGCCGAAACCAAGGAAAAAGCGCTTGCTTTAGCTAAGGAAAAAACCCATAACCCGAACCTCACTCTGGAGGATCTTCGCCAAGATAAGGATGCTCTTGATACTTGGTTTTCCTCTTGGCTGTGGCCAATGAGTGTTTTCAATGGGGTGCTAGATCCTGACAACAAGGAGTTTAAGTACTACTACCCTACTCAAGATTTGGTAACAGGCCCTGATATTCTCTTCTTCTGGGTAGCCAGAATGATTATCGCAGGATACGAATTTGCCGGCGAAAAACCTTTTACCAATGTCTACCTAACAGGATTAGTAAGGGATAAGCTCCGCCGCAAGATGTCCAAGTCCTTGGGCAATTCGCCTGATGCACTAAAGCTTATCAAGGATTTCGGTGCTGATGGAGTACGTGTAGGGCTCTTGCTATCGTCCTCCGCTGGAAATGACTTACTTTTTGATGAAGCTCTTTGCCAACAAGGAAGTGCCTTTGCTAATAAGATATGGAATGCTTTCCGCCTGATCAAAGGATGGCAGGTGGCTGACATACCACAACCAGATTATGCCAAACAGTCTATTCTTTGGTTCAAAAACAAATTTCAAAAAACACTGAGCGAAACCGAGGATGATTTCAGCAAATACCGTATCTCGGACGCACTAATGAAGATATACAAGCTCGTATGGGACGATTTTTGTTCTTGGCTCTTGGAAATGATCAAGCCTGCTTTTGGTAGCCCTATTGATAAAGAAACATATCGTGAAGTAATTTCCTTATTCGAAGAGAACCTAAAACTCTTACACCCTTTCATGCCTTTTGTTACCGAAGAAATATGGCAACAAATCGCACCAAGAAGCACTCAAGAAGCACTTATTGTAGCTTCTTATCCTAAAGAGGAGGCTTTTGATGAGTCCTTATTACATACTTTTGAGTTTGTTCAAGAGATTATTTCTGGTATTCGTACCATAAGAAAGGAAAAAAACATCGCTTTCAAAGAAGAAATAAGTCTATCGGTTATTGACAATGAGCACTTAGGCAATCAGTGGGACAGTATCATAAAGAAATTAGGAAATATCTCCTCTATTTCTTATACAGAAAAAACCATCGAAGGAGCTATCTCTTTCCGTGTGAAATCCAATGAGTACTTTATCCCTATCTTGGACAAGATCGATGTAGCTCAAGAGATTGAAAAATTGGAAAAAGAGCTCTCCTATGCCGAAGGCTTCCTCAAGTCAGTACGTGCCAAACTCTCCAATGAGAAGTTTGTCAACTCCGCTCCTGCACAAGTGGTGGAGAACGAAAGAAAGAAAGAAGCAGATGCCTTGGCCAAGATAGAAACTATTCAAAAAAGTATCGAAAATTTAAGATAAAATATTCTGTGCAAACATTACTTTTTTAACAAATAAATATTTCTGTGCTATATTATAGCTATTGTACAAAAAATTAATGGCATTATTTTTGCCATATGAAATAAAGTTTATAATTTAGCCATATAAAAAGAAAGGACAACCCAACTTATGAATGATAACTTTTCACCAAGAGTAAAGAATGTAGTCAATAGTGGAAAGCTTGAAGCTATCCGCCTGAAACATAGTGCCGTAGGAACAGAACACTTACTATTGGGACTCCTTAAAGAAACCGAAGGAAGTGCTTTTGATATACTCACAGCGCTACATGCTGACTTCTCTGTTTTGAAGAGAAAAACAGAATCTTTAGCCAATTCTGTCAATTCTTATTCGGATACTGCTGCCACACAAATGGAAAAAAGTATCCCACTGACCCTACAAGCTGACAAAGCTATGAAAGCAACTGTATTAGAACAGAAAACTTTCAAAAATAGCCAGATCAATACCGCTCATCTTCTTTTGTGTATCTTGAGAAATCAGAGTGACCCTACTACCAAATTGCTTAATTTGGAAAAGATTAATTATGAGAATGTAAGACAGCAATTTGAGGTCATTAACAACGAAAAGAAACAAGACGAAAAGGCTTTTTCTGATTCTTATGCTTACGAAGATGACGAAGAGGATGCAAAACCTGACTTTTTGTCAGCCTCCAACTCTAAGAAAAATAATCCTAACCAAAAAACTAATACACCCGTTTTAGATAATTTTGGTAAAGACTTAACAGCTATGGCCATGCAAGGGAAATTAGACCCTGTAGTGGGACGCTTCAAGGAAATAGAGCGTGTTTCCCAGATTCTTAGCCGTAGAAAAAAGAATAACCCACTGCTCATAGGAGAACCTGGAGTAGGTAAAAGTGCTGTAGCCGAAGGTCTTGCCTTGCGTATCATAGAGCGTAAGGTATCACGCGCCTTGTTCAACAAGCGAGTGGTTACTCTGGACTTAGGATCCTTAGTGGCCGGGACTAAGTACCGTGGACAGTTTGAGGAACGTATGAAGGCTATCATGAACGAATTGGAACAGAATAAGGATGTTATCCTCTTTATAGATGAGATTCATACTTTAGTCGGTGCCGGAAGCGCTTCTGGTAGCTTGGATGCTTCTAACATGTTTAAGCCTGCCTTGGCACGTGGAGAGATCCAATGCATTGGCGCTACCACGATGAATGAGTATCGGGAATCTATCGAGAAGGATGGTGCCCTCGAGCGCCGCTTCCAAAAGGTGATTATTGAGCCTACTTCTTATGAAGAAACTATAGAAATCCTCAATAATGTAAAGGGAAAATACGAAGACCACCACCATGTAAAATATACTCCCGAGGCCATTGAGGCTTGTGTGAAGCTTACCACCAGATATATTACAGACCGCTTCCTTCCTGACAAGGCGCTGGATGCTATGGATGAAGCTGGAGCACGTGTATACATCTCTCAGATAAAGGTCTCTAAAAAGGTAGAAGCCTTAGAGGAAGAAATCGCTAAGATACAACAGCTTAAGAATGAGGCTGTAAGTGGAGCTCGCTATGAGGAAGCCGCTCGTTATCGAGACAACGAACGTACCCTATACAAGCAGTTAGACCATGAAAAAGAACTTTGGGAAAAAGAGTCTCTTAAGAACCGTAGTGAAGTAGGTTTCGATGATATAGCACAGGTAGTCTCCATGATGAGTGGAGTGCCTATCACTCGTATGGAACAATCCGAGATGAAGAAACTTTCGTCCTTGGAACACATCATTACAGAGAAGGTCATCGGACAGGAAGAGGCTATTTCCAAGATTGTAAAAGCTATCAAGCGTAACCGTACCGGACTTAAGGATCCTAACCGACCTATCGGTTCCTTTATCTTTATAGGACAAACAGGGGTCGGAAAAACACAATTGGCCAAGATCTTGGCTCGTGAATTATTTGACTCTGAGGAATCTCTTATCCGCTTGGATATGAGTGAATATATGGAAAAATTCACAACCTCTCGCCTTATCGGAGCTCCTCCCGGATATGTAGGTCACGAGGAAGGAGGACAACTCACTGAGCGTGTACGCCGTAAGCCTTATTCTGTTGTCCTCTTGGACGAAATCGAAAAGGCTCATCCTGATGTATTCAATATGCTCTTACAGGTATTAGATGATGGTTTCCTTACCGATAGCTTAGGCAGAAAAGTGGATTTTCGCAATACAATTATCATCATGACTTCCAATATCGGTGCTCGACAAGTGAAGGAATTCGGACAGGGAGTTGGTTTCTCTACTATGGCTAAAACAGCCCAAGCGGAAGAGTACGAACGCTCTGTTGTAGAGGGGGCTCTTAAAAAGGTTTTTGCTCCTGAGTTCCTCAACCGTATTGACGATGTGGTGATGTTCAACGCTCTTGACAAGGATAATATCAAAGGTATTGTCGAGGTAGAACTCGAAAAACTATTGGATAGAATGAAAGGATTGGGATACTCGTTACGTATCACAGACAAGGCGAAGGACTTTATTGCTGAAAAAGGATATGACAAACAGTTTGGAGCTCGTCCTCTCAAACGTACTATTCAGCGCTTTATAGAAGATGAAATCGCGGAAAAGATTGTCTTAGGCGAAGTGAGAGAAGGAGACACTATCTCGGTAGACTATGCTGATAAGGATGAAAAACTCACCTTCCTTGTAAGCAAAATCAAAAATATCCCTATAGATGAAGAATAGGTTTTGAATGAAGAACTTTTCTAAAGGAAATAAAAGAGGCTACTTTCTTGATTTGAAAATAGCCTCTTTCTTTTATGCTTCTTTGATTTTTTTCTGACGAAACCAATATGCTCTGAAGAGCTTTATCTCTCCAAAACTATACTCCTCCCCTACTCTTGCCCTGAGCTCATTGAGGGTTTCCTCCTCGGATATAGTAGGCAAGGTCTCCTGTAGGTGTTGTAATCTTTGGGAAGAAAGTACTTCCTCTATGGAAATAACACCTTCTTCTACATACTTAGTCAGATGACCATAGATGGTGGATTCGGTAAGTTTTCGCTCTGTCGCAATCTCCGCCACATTCTTTTTCTCTCTCCAAAGCTCTAAGGTACGGGCATAGGTAGATATCTTCTCTGCTTTTTCCTTTTTCCCCTTTTTCTCCTTCTTTCCTTCGGCAACAAGGGTAGGTTCTTCTGTTGAGAATTTTCCATTAAGTGAATTCTCTCGCCATTTCTCCAAAGCACGTCCTATCAATCGCTCTCTATAGTTCTTAGCTCTCTCGAATGCTCTCTTTTCCTCCTGTTCTGAAGAAGGAGTTATCATGGATTCTAAGATAATTTTTGTTTTAAGTAACTGAGTAATAGCATCTATCTGTATATCTTCTAACTGGGTAAGCTCTTCGCTAAAGGCTTTCACTTGTTTTTTCCCATTTACTTGCAAGTGGGTATAGAAAGTCTCTATTGTCAATCGTTCCAGTTGTGGAAAGAAGTAATCATGAGCCTTGTGAAAACGCTCCAATAAGTAGTGTTTGTCATAGTCTGGTTGGGAGAGGATTCCCTTGAGCTGATTGAGGAACTTTTCCGAATGTTGCACTATGGTATCATAAGTCTTAGCCTGCTCCTGAGCCCATTGGCGGAACTGACTCTTGAGACTTCGAGCATTCTCCACTTTATACGAATTGACATGTGCCCCCCATTGTACCGCTAAGTCCAACCAAGAGAAGGTCTTAAGCACCTCTTTCTCCAAAAAGGCCTTTCTTTCTAAGGAAAAAGTATCGGCTAAGGTATCTGGATCGGCTTTCTGCGAGGCATAGTCTATCACATCAGTAGCGGTGAAGAACTCTTTGGCATTGAGGGAGGAGAGCAGGACAAGCCCATCAAGACTTCTTAGCCGTGAGAGAGCTACATAAGTCTGCCCTGAAGCAAAAGCATCTGCCAAATCAATTACGGCTTTGTCGAAGGTAAGACCTTGACTTTTATGTACTGTAATAGCCCATGCTAAGCGCAAAGGATACTGAGTAAAAGTCCCCAATACCTCTTGCTCTATCTCCTCGGAGTTGGTCTTGCTCTTATACCGAACATGCTCCCATATATACTTACCTACCTCAATAACAGTATCTTCGCCCGAAAGTCTCACTCGTATTTCATCCTTGGATAGGTATACCACTTCGCCTATTTTTCCATTGTAGTAGCGCTTAGGAATCTCTAAATCATTTTTGACAAACATCACTTGAGCACCTACCTTCAGGGATAGTTGGGTATCCAAGGGATAGAGATATTCAGGGAACTCATCCTTCACCTCCGCCTGATAGGTATATACTGGCGCCTTAATAGCACTGAAAGCAGCTGCATTGAGCTGATCTGCCTTGTAGTTATGGGTGGTCAGGGTGATATAGCCATCATTATAAGAAGGCTTAAAGGTAGGTTGTATATACTGTTGTAGTATTTGTATATCTCTCTGGGTAATCTCATTGGTTCTCAAGTGATTGAGTATCTGCACGAAGTCCTCATCGGATTGTCGGTATACTTTTTCCAATTCTAAATACAAGGGAGGATTTTCCTCTATCACTTTAGCATGGAAAAAGGAGATTCCTTTGTAATAATGCTGCAAGATATCCCATTCGCTTTGTTTCACCACAGGGGGAAGCTGTAGCAAATCGCCTATAAAAAGCACTTGTACACCTCCAAAAGATGCCGAAGAACCTCTTATGGACTTTAGAACAGTATTGATCATATCCAAGGTATCAGCGCGGAGCATACTCACTTCATCTATAATCAAGAGTTCTAATTTTTGGAGTACTCTTCTCTTATAGGTATTCATCTTTTGCTGCTTCATAAGGGTCTTGGAGGTCACTATATTGAGGTTACCTGGCCAAGCAGCTTCTTCCTTATAAGTAGGGACAAAGGTAGCCAACGGCAACTGAAAAAGAGAGTGTAGGGTAACTCCTTTGGCATTGAGGGCTGCAATCCCTGTAGGGGCTGCTACCATTACATTTTTGTAAGTAGTTGCAATGATCTGATGCAATAGAGTTGTCTTCCCTGTACCTGCTTTTCCAGTTAGGAAAATAGAACGATGTGTTTGATTGACAAAATCTAATACATACTGTGCTATATCCATAGTATTATATTTTAGGCAGTACAAAGGTACAAAATTTAAGGAAAAGAGAAAAGAAAAAGTTTAGAATTAGGTAATAGATAAAGCCAGCAAGTACCCATAGCTGGGTATGTGAGTAAGCTCGCGTGAGTGAGTATGATTATTCTTCACTTTTCGTTTTTCATTCTTCACTCAATTGTCTCAGTTGGTTATACAGAGTTTCTAAGGCGAAGACTACCTCCTCTTCCAATACTACATCGGAAAGGAGTAGATTTTCTGTGGCTTGTAGAAAGGTGCGCTGGGTCTGAGGTGTGGTAAGCCAAGCGGTTATCTGCTCATTGAGCTCTGGGCGCTTGTCCTTAAAATAGCTATGCTTGAACACTATTCCTATAGGGTGTAAGCTATAGGTAAGAAGTTCTTGAAAGTCGTACAATGCCTTTACCTTACCGGATTGCTGTAGCCAAGTATCCAAAAGGGGAGCTATAGGTAAGCCACTCAAGCCAAAACAAACCAACCAATCCTCTGCTGTGCTATATAGGTGGGGACACTCACCCTCAAGTACTTCTTCGAAAAAGGCTTTTGCAAAGCGCTCCATAAAAGCTATTTCTCCCTCTTTCCATATATGAGTACGCTCAAAATGACAACGAGAGAGGGAAAAGCCCTCGTCTATATAGAGTGTTTCCCCTACCGAAAGTAGCTCCAACATACGGGGCAGGAAATAACGAAGCTCTACTATAGCCTTGTCTTCATTGTCAAACATGGCACTGATATAGGTTTCTATCAAATCCCTAGAAAGCTCTCGTAAAGGGGTGGTTATCAATAGCTTTTGTTCCTTCTCAGTGATACAATTGCCACAATCACAGACTGTCAGTGGAAGGCTAATGTTATAGGGTGCAAAAAGCCTATAAGCTTCTTCTATATAAGGGATCAGTTTTTTATTTTCCATATGTTACCTAACTTAAATAGTTTACCCACATAAAAGTACTTCCTCCTTTGCGGTCATAATGAACTCCTACCTTACCCCAATCGAAAGAGCGTTCTTCTCCTATATGGGTGGTGAGCCATTGTTTATAATATTTCTCTGTTTGTAGTTCATAAGCCTCGCTCCAATCCTCCCAAGAGGTTTGTCGCTCATTCATAGAAAACTCTATAGCGGATAGGCTTTCTCCTTTGAAACAAACCTCCACATAGAATAGTTTTCCTTCAAAGAAACATTTATCAAAATATATCCAATAATACCCCGTTCCTACTTCCCATATTTTATAAGAAGGAAATTGCGAACGAAGGCTTGAGTAGGTGGTATCTCTCGTAATTACAACTTCTTTTATCAGTAAGAAATCACCATTTGTAGTGTCTAAGAAAGTATGTGTTTGCTCCATGATAGCTATTTTTTACAGCGTACAAAGATACTTCTTTTTTAGATAGAAATACGGTTTCCTCTAAAAACTTTCGCCTATTGTCGTTAATCATTAATCATTATTTTTTTGTATCTTTGCCCCCAAATTTCTTTTACCCTTATGAAAAAACGCGTTGCTTTTTATACCTTGGGATGCAAGCTGAATTTTGCCGAAACGGCTACCATTGCCCGCAGTTTTGAGAATGAAGGTTTTGACAAGGTGGATTTCGAGGAACCTGCTGATATCTATGTCATTAACACTTGTTCCGTAACGGAAAATGCAGACAAACAGTTCAGGCAGATTGTTCGCAAAGCGCTTAAGCACAACGAAAATGCTTTTATAGCCGCAGTAGGCTGCTATGCCCAGCTCAAGCCTGAAGACCTCATCGCTGTAGATGGGGTGGACTTGGTATTGGGTGCCAAGGAAAAATTCAACATCACTCAGTATATTGACGACCTTACCAAGCTCAACAAGGGGCAGATTCATTCCTGTGATATCAACGAGGCTGATTTCTATGTAGGAAGCTATTCTATAGGCGACCGTACTCGCGCTTTCCTCAAGATTCAGGACGGTTGTGATTACAAATGTACTTACTGTACTATCCCTATGGCTCGTGGTATCTCTCGCAGTGATACCATTGAGAATATCTTGCAAAATGCCAAAAAGATATCCGAGAATAACATCAAAGAAATTGTTCTTACTGGAGTCAATATAGGAGACTATGGCAAAGGAGAGTTTGGCAACAAAAAGCATGAACACACTTTCTTGGAGTTGATCCAAGCCTTGGACACGGTTGAGGGAATTGAGCGCTTGCGTATCTCTTCTATCGAGCCTAACTTACTCAAGGATGAGACCATTGCTTTTGTAGCCCAGAGCCGCAGCTTTGTTCCTCATTTTCACATTCCTTTGCAGAGTGGAAGCAATGATATCCTCAAGAAGATGAAGCGCCGCTACCTCCGCGAGCTCTATGAGGATCGTGTGGCTAAAATCCGTGAACTCATGCCGGATGCTTGTATCGGGGTCGATGTGATTGTGGGCTTCCCTGGCGAGACGGACGAACATTTTTTGGAGACTTACCATTTCCTAAACCAACTGGATATCTCTTACTTACATGTATTCACCTATTCCGAACGTGCCAATACCGAGGCGGTGGAAATGGAGGGAGTAGTCCCCAGTGAGGTACGTGCCAAGCGAAGCCGTATGCTCCGTGGCCTCTCTGCTAAGAAGCGTCATCACTTCTACGAACAGCAGCTCGGATCCACCCATCAAGTGCTCTTCGAGAGTGATAATAAGGACGGATTCATGCATGGATTCACCGAGAATTATGTAAAGGTAAAAACTCCTTTCGCTCCTGAACTGGTCAATACCTTACAGAAAGTGGTACTCAAGAAGATTGATCCTGATGGTATTGTTACGATAGACCTTGTCAATGATTAAAACCTTTTATTCGTATGCTGGAGACACCTATTGAATACTTAAGAGGAGTAGGCCCTCAGCGAGCACTCTTGCTCAAGAGTGAACTTCAAGTGGCTAATTTTCAAGATTTGCTACATCTGTTTCCTACGCGATATATTGACAAAACACAGTATTACAAAATACAAGATCTGAGAGAAACCACAACCGAGGTTCAGGTCGTCGGGCGTATCATTCACCTGAAAACGGTCGAGGGAAAAACCAAAGCTCAACAGCGCTTGGTGGCTACCTTTACCGATGGGACTGGCAACATGGAATTGGTGTGGTTTCGTCCTTCTCAATGGCTCAAAGATCACTTGCTCCTAAATGTTCCTTATGTGATTTTTGGCAAATGTACCCCCTTCGCTGGGGTATTCTCCATGGCACATCCTGAGATGGAAACACTTGAGGAGCATCAGCATTCCCTTCAGGGAAATATACAAGCGGTATATCCTTCTACAGAGAAGCTCACCAAAAAAGGAATCACTCAAAAGGTGATGCGCAAGCTCATAGAATCGCTCTTTCAGGAGGTTGGCAAGAATTTTTTCGAAACACTCCCTCCTCAGCTACTTACCTCCTTGCGACTACTTCCTAAGGGAGAAGCACTCTTTCAGATACATTTTCCTCAGTCACAAGAACTTCTATCCAAAGCTCAGTTCCGCCTGAAGTTAGAAGAGCTCTTCTATATACAGCTACAACTAATCCAGAAAAACTATCTCAACAAAAAGCTAAAAGGATATCCCTTTCCTTTGGTAGGGGATTATTTTAACACCTTCTACCATAAGCACCTTCCCTTCCCTCTGACCAATGCTCAGAAACGGGTTATCAAGGAGATACGTAGCGATATGGCTACAGGAGCACAGATGAACCGCCTTCTACAGGGAGATGTAGGAGCTGGGAAGACAATCGTAGCGCTTTTTGCCATGCTCTTAGCTTTGGATAATCAATACCAGGCCTGCCTGATGGCTCCTACGGAAATTCTTGCGCAACAGCATTATCAGTCCATAGCTTCTCTACTTGCCCCCATGGATATCCAGCCCGCTCTACTGACTGGTAGCACAAAAACCAAGGAGCGCAGGAAGATTCTCGAAGAACTGGAAAATGGGCAACTACAGATTGTCATAGGTACCCACGCCTTACTGGAGGACAAGGTCAAGTTCCATAACTTAGGCCTTTCTATCATAGACGAACAACATCGTTTTGGTGTAGAACAGCGCTCTAAGCTCTGGCACAAGAATGCTCTACCTCCTCATGTGCTAATCATGTCGGCCACTCCTATTCCTCGCACCTTGGCTATGAGCCTCTATGGGGATTTGGATGTCTCGGTTATCGACGAACTTCCTCCTGGCAGAAAACCTATACAGACATTGCACCAATATGATACCCATAGGGCTAAGGTATACCAGTTTCTTCATGATCAGATTGCTAAGGGACGACAGGTATATGTGGTGTACCCTCTGATTGAAGAATCAGAAGCGCTGTCTTTTAAGAATCTTTCCGAAGGATACCAGCAGCTCTGTAGTGCTTTTCCACCCCCTAAGTACACTATAGCAATGGTACATGGGCAGCTAAAACCTGAAGAAAAGGAAGCTCAGATGCAGCTTTTTGTAGAAGGTAAAGCGCAGATTATGGTCGCCACTACTGTGATAGAAGTAGGAGTCAATGTTCCCAATGCTTCGGTTATGCTTATAGAGAGTGCTGAGCGCTTTGGACTCTCTCAGTTACACCAATTGAGAGGACGGGTAGGACGAGGGGCTGAGCAGAGCTATTGTATCCTGATGACCGATGTCAAGCTCAGTCATGACTCTCGTACACGTATGGAGACCATGGTGGCCACTTGTGATGGCTTCCAAATCGCAGAAGTAGATCTGAAGCTACGAGGCCCTGGCGACCTCATGGGTAGGCAGCAGAGTGGAGTGCTCTCTCTGAAAATAGCTGACCTTGTCAAGGACAGCCAGTTACTGAAGGTAGCTCGTGACTATGCCACTGACCTTATCCGTGTAGACCCTGAACTGACTGACCCCGCCCACCTGCAGGTAGCCCATACCCTGAATATGCTCAAAAAGAATAAGGGAATATGGAACCTAATCAGTTAATGGTTAATGATCAATGATTAATGACTAACTCAAAACTTAAAACTTAAAACTCAAAACTTAATTATTGCTTTTTTCGAAAAAAATACGTACTTTTGCACCGCTAATAGTGTAGCTTTTATTGCTACTTTCTTTCAAACTTAAAGAATATGGAATATTTAGATTTTGAGCAACCTATCAAGGAACTCGAAGAACAATTAGATAAATGTATTGCCCTTGGAAATGAAAGTAATGTAGATGTCTCTGACACTTGTAAGAAGCTTACCAAGCGCTTAGAACAGGTAAAAAAAGAGATCTATGAGAACCTTACTCCATGGCAGCGTGTACAGGTATCCCGACATATTGACCGCCCTTATGCTCTTGATTATATCAAGGCGCTCTGTGGAGATACTTTCTTGGAACTCCATGGTGACCGTACTGTAGGAGACGATAAGGCCATGATCGGAGGCTTAGGAAAAATAGGAGACCAATCCTATATGTTTATAGGCCAACAAAAAGGGAATAATACCAAAAGTCGCCAGTATCGTAACTTTGGGATGCCTAACCCTGAGGGATATCGCAAGGCTTTACGCCTGATGAAATCTGCCGAGAAATTCAATATCCCTGTAGTTACCTTTATTGATACCCCTGGTGCTTACCCTGGTATAGAAGCTGAGGAAAGAGGTCAGGGAGAGGCTATCGCACGCAACTTATTAGAAATGGCGCGCTTGCAAGTGCCTATCATTGTCTTTATCATAGGCGAAGGTGCCTCTGGAGGTGCACTCGGTATAGGGGTGGGTGACAAGGTATTTATGCTGGAGAATACTTGGTATTCCGTAATTTCTCCTGAATCTTGCTCTTCGATCCTTTGGCGTACTTGGGAGTACAAGGAGCGTGCCGCTGATGCCCTCAAACTCACCGCTAAGGATATGAAAGACAATGGCCTTATCGACGAAATTATCAAAGAACCTCTTGGCGGTGCGCATCGCGACCGAGAAGCAGTCTTCGAAAGTGTCAAGAAAGCTATTGAGGATACCTTTAAAAAACTCTCCAAACTCTCAGTGGAGAAACTTATCGAAAAGAGAATGGACAAATACACCAGTTATGGTGTCTACAAATAAAAATTGCAGCAATTATAAGAATGAAAAATTGGTTTAAGATTGTATGTATAGCCCTAAGTATAGGGCTATTGGCGAGCAGCTGTGGCGCTTTCCAAGGATTTGCCTGCCCTCACGGCAGAAGATGCTAACCTAAAATACCTTACTCTATGTCGGCTAAAGTACGAGCTTTCCTCTTCAATTTTCTTTGTTTTGGAGCCTTGTTTATCCTTATTCGCTTAGGGATTCTCTATTTTTTTCCTGAGCTTTCCTATGCGGTAACTTTTGCAATTACTGGGATTCTCTCTATCTTACTCTCTCCCCGCTTTGCTGCTTTTGAGCAAGAGGGAAAGGAAGTCCTACTGATGCGTTGGATTTTCCTCAAAGGAATCCGACAACTATAACTCCGTTATATTTATAGTATGCAAATACAGCTAAAGAGATTAGGCAAGAAGAAAGTACACTTAGTAGAGGTAACTTTGGCTCACACTCCCCACACCCTGAGGGAACTCATCACCGAGTGTGTGAGGAGCGAGGTGGAACGCTTCAATGCGTCACGGGAGGAAACCTCTCTCCTACCCTTCCTCTCTCCCCTAGAGATAGGCGAGCAAGCCCAAGGAGGGAAAATCACCTTTGGAGAAAAAGAGAATAGGACTCTGGCTGACTTAGACACAGCTCTTGATACGGCATTATTGGCATTTACCGATGGGCTTTTTACTGTTTTTATCAATGATGAAGAAGTTAAAACCTTGGACGCTCCCCTGACTATTGAGGCTGATACTGTTATCACCTTTATTCGACTTACCTTCTTAGTGGGAGGATACCGGTAGGTTCTATTTATTGCCCCCTTACCCCCTGCGGAGTCATGCCAAACTTACGCTTGAAAGCTGTAGAAAAGTGTGAAAGGTACTCATATCCACACTGAAAGGCTATTTCACTGATGGACTTATCTGTATATAATAATAGCTGTTGGGCTAAGTTCATCTTATAATCATACAAATAACCAAAAATGGTATTGCCAAAAACTTCCTTAAACCCATAGCAGAGTTTTTTCTCATTCATTCCCACTTCCCGAGCCAACTCACTGATAGAGGGGGTATGTAGCAAATCACTGACAATCATCTCACTTACTTCATGTATCTTGTCTATATCGGTATGGGTCTTACAGTACTGATAGGCTTGGTACTTTTGTACCTCCATTTGCTGAAGCTGCAACAAGAATAATTCCAATACCTTAAGATCGGCATAAGCACCTGCGGCCTTACCCAAGAGCTGAGTATTGTCTAATTGCTGCAAAATAGCCTGCATCTGCATAGAAGTACAGAAGCTACCCCTATTATTGAGCAAAAAATTCCCTCCTTTTTGGTATCTTTCATAGATATTCTTAAAGGTATCAGGATATTTTTCTGCCATTTGGGAAAATTCTGCCTCGCTTACAGCTATGGTAATCACTTCCAAGGTATCATTTTTGAGAAAAATATCCCTTCCTAAGCATTCTTCCTTGCAGAAGAAAAGATTATGCCCTCCTTGTTTGGAGGAAAAAAGTTGCCCATTTATATCTACAAATATTCCTTTCTGGGACTTCGTTACAAAATAAAAACGTACTGAGGGAATGGCCATACGTCCTTCAAAAGAATAATTGTCATTTACTTGTGCTGTCCAATTATAATAGGTATGCTGTCCTATTTCTTTCCCTTGGGTGATGAATGTCCCTATCTTATTCTGAAGCCTGCCATAATAAGCCTCCATCTCCTGTTCACTCTTTATGAGTGGAACCTCTACTTGCGCTACGCTCAGCTCCTGCATATCTAATATTGATAATCGCTTCATCTTATTTTTGCTATTGAGATTAAAATCTTTGCTATTGAGATTAAAATAGAATAAAAACAAAAAACGTAAGTTTGCTCAACTTTATTAGTAATTTAGAACAAAAATAAATAATTTTCCTGATACTGACAAATCTATTTCCCTTTTTAACAAAACAAAAATATCTAAAACACCATCAATCAAAGAGATAAACTTATGTTATTCAAAAAGATTTTCTATCTATTTTTACTATTTTCTCCGACTCTGATAGCCCAAAACAAAGGAGTTCTCTCTGGAAAAGTACTTGATAAGAGCACTGGAGAGCCCCTGATCAATGCTGAAATCATCATCAAGGACTTGAACAAAGGTACCACTACAGATGATAAAGGATTCTATCAGATACACAACCTGCCCTTAGGCAGTTACACTGTATCTTTCTATTATCTTGGCTATCAGAGTGTAAGCAAAAGGATTAATATTACTGAACAAACACACCTGAGTGTATCCCTAAAGGAAGAAAAGCAAGAAATCGGAGAAATGGTCTTCACTGCCAAGACTATTGCTCACCAGAAAAAAGAGGAAGCCATGCCTGTTACTGTAATTGACCTATCCAATATACGGGGTACTGTGAGCAGCGTACAGGACATATTGATTAAGACCGTGGGGGTTACCATCCGCTCCTCAGGCGGGGTAGGAAGTTCCTCTCGCCTTTCTGTACGTGGCTTGGAAGGCAAGCGTATCGGTTTTTTTATAGACGAACTCCCTTTGAGCGAACAGACAGATTATATTGACATCAATGATATTCCTGTGGATATGATTGACCGTATCGAGATCTATAAAGGAGTAGTACCTGCCCGCTTCGGTGGTTCCTCTCTTGGTGGGGCGGTCAATATCGTCATTCGTGAATATCCTGAAAAATATGCTGATCTAAGCTATGGGCTAGAGTCCTTCAATACACACAAGCTACAAGCGGTATTCAAGCGCAACCTCAAGGAAAAAGGACTTACCTTTGGGGTTGGTGGTAGTTATACTACCGCTGATAACAACTATACTTTTGAATCTCCTTACCGCAAGGGCTTATATATCACTCGTAATCATGATAAATACCAGAAAATACTAGTAGGGGGAAGTTTTAAAGCTCATAAATGGTGGTTTGATGAGGTAGAAGTAGAGCCTGTTGTGGTCAAAACTTACAAAGAAATTCAAGGGATAGAGTATGATATCCGTGAGGCACATAGCCATTCACTTATGACAGGATTGGCAACCAAGCTAACAAAAGACCATTTTTTGTTGGATGGGCTGAATTTTGATATGCTCAATGGCTTGGTACTTACCCAAATGAACTTTATAGATAAGGCCACTCGTCGCTACGAATGGGACGGTTCCTCCTACCCTACTCCCTCACGCTATGGGGGTGAAGTGGGCTACAATTTCCCTTCGGATTCCGATGATCGAAAGTTTTCTTTTGTCAATAAGACTAACTTGGAGTATCTGATCAATCAAAACCACTCCTTGAATTTCAATACAGTACTCTCTATTGCCAAAGGTACCCCTAAGGACGAACTCAAGAAGCAAAGTCTGGGTAAGCAAGTGAATTTTGATTCTCACATGCTCAGCTGGGTCAGTGGGCTAACGTATGATTTCCGTACTTCCGATGATGTCTTCCTCAACTCCCTTACAGCGCGCTACTATCTCTATACCATGCATACCCAGAGGGCACCCCTCTTTGTTCCTGGTCAGTACAATGTAGATTTGAACAAAAGCAGCTTTGGAATCAGTGATGCCTTGCGTTATCGTTTTCTCCCGTCCTTTATGGGAAAACTATCCGTAGGGCATGATGTCCGTATCCCTACCGAGAGCGAACTCTTAGGCGATGGGATTGCTATTGTCCCCAGTGGAGATTTGCTCCCTGAGCGCAATACCAATATCAATGTGGGCTGTCTACTGGATCTGATAGGCAAGCACCCAAGCAATGCTCAAATCGAACTGAATCTTTTCTATATGCATCTGAAGGATATGATCCGCTATACTGCAGGACTTATAGGAGCTCAGTATCAAAACTTCGGGGAAATGCGCACCATAGGAGTCGAGTTCGAAGCCAAAGCGGACATTCTTCCCTCCCTCTATGCTTATGTGAATACCACCTATCAAGACCTCAGGGACATACGCGACTATGAGCCTGCCAGCACTATACCCAATCCTACCAAAGACAAGCGTATGCCTAATATCCCTTATCTCATGGGCAATATAGGCTTGGAGTTCCACCGAGAAAACCTTTTTGGCGGCAACGGACAGAATACTCGTCTTTTCTTGGATTATGCTTTTGTAGAAGAATATTTCTATGATTTCGAGATGACCCAGCTCGATAAGCGTCGTATTCCTCGTAGCACAACCTTTGATTTGGGCTTTGAGCATAGTTTTCTCAACAACAAACTCTTTATCTCAGGAAAAATACGTAATCTTACCGACCAAAAAGTACTCACCGAGTTCAATCGTCCCCTCCCTGGGATCAACGGAGGGATAAAACTCCGTGTTATATTCTAAAATCAACTAAAAATCATATTATCATGTATTCAAAATTTTTCTTAACCACATGCACCCTTGCTCTGCTGACTGTCTCTTGTAAGAAAGATGACAACAATGCAAACCAAACACAAGTCCCTACTATAAGTAAAAGTAGTGGTAAGTATCTATTAGAAACCTCTGTAAAAAATGAGGATGGTATGAGTGGAAGCTCCTATATACAGCTCTCTGACAAACTTGAGGGAAGTATAAATAATTCTCAAGGAGAACAAATAGAATTTGGCTCCTCTGTACAAGTAGTAGGCTATGATGTCTATCTCTTTGATACTATGAAAGGAGTCGGAGGAACTACCCGATGGAACTATGACCCAGCCACTAAAAAGCTCACCAAAGGAGCAAACCTTCCTGCACCTGCGGCTTCTATGATAGGACACCTCGAAAAAGTAAGTGATTCCAAGGCTTACTTACCACTCTATGGTCAAGGGGTAGTATGGATTATCAATCCTAAAACTATGGAGAAAACAGGAGAAATTGCTCTAAACCAATATGCTCATGGAGATACCAATCCTGAACCTGCCATGGGGCTTATCCGTGATGGCAAATACTACCTATGCCTAAACCAAGTAGATTCCGGACAAGGCTGGCAACCCTATACTGACTATCAACAGAGTGATATAGCTATTATCGATATTCAAACTGATAAGGTAGAGAAAATAGTCTCTGAAAAGGCTACAGGTCTTACTTTCCCTACACGTCCTATGTCGCAATGTAGTGGTATGCTCTTCACCAACGAAGCTGGTGACCTCTATGCCGCTACAGTAGGATATTTTGGTTTCAACCCTAATAACACCAAGTGTGGCTTTATCTGTATTCCTAAGGGTGCTACTGAGTTTGACACCAATAAGTCTTGGGATATCTCCACCACTGCCATTGAAGGATACGAGCATAAGGCCTCCACAATCTTAGCTACACAATATATAGGTAACGACAAAGTCGTCGCTTATGTAGGTATTCGCGAACTCTATACCGAAAATCCTTATACCTCCAAGAGTGCTTTGGCTATCTTAGTTGACCTTAAGTCTAAAACTATCAAAAAGATAGATGGTATTCCCCTTACCGATGGGCATAGTGTATTCATTACCAAGATGAAGGATAAGGTTATATTTGCTGCTTTTGGAACCGATAAGGTAGGGCTGTTCTCCTTTGACCCCACTACAGGAGCTGTGCAACAAGTCCTTAGCACTCAGGGAAACCCCGCTTATTTCTATGCTTTTGAGTAAGAAATCAATTTAGGGTTTTAGAAGAATAAAACTACAACTAAAACCCTATATCTCTATAATTCTATAACCCTTAGATCATGAAATTAGACAAAATTCCCGAAACCATGCTCATTACCTTATGGGCAAAAGCTGAGGAACGCCACTACTCCCCTCCCTTTCTCATTGACAAGAAGGCAGAAGAGATGCTCCCCCTGATAGACTATGATTTTTCTAAGTTCAGTCGCTCCAAATTCAGCCAAGCAGGGGTCTGTCTTAGGGCAAGCCTTATTGACAAGGAAACCCAAACTTTCCTCTCCATTCATCCCGATGCAGTGGTAATCCAGCTGGGTGCTGGACTCGATGCACGTTACGAACGCTTAGGATGCCCTGAGGTTACCCATTGGTACGAACTTGATCTCCCTGAAGTGATTCAGTTACGCAAAGATTTTTTTCAAGAGAATGATAAGCGTAGTTTTATAGCTCTTTCTCTCTTTGATATGGAGTGGGTAGAACAGATCAAAGCACATACAAAGCCTATTCTTATCCTTATAGAAGGAGTACTGATGTATTTCGATCCAGAAGAAGTAAAAGCCTTTTTTCTATCTCTCTGCCAGAGACTTCCAAAAGCAACAGTCCTTTTTGATATGTTGGCTTACAGCCTTGTTGGGCATGCCAAGAATCATGACTCTCTCAGCACAATGGACAAGAAACAACGACCTGAGTTCAAGTGGAGTGAGCGGGATAGTCACACACTTGAGCAATGGCACCCTGCCCTACATGTAGAAAGAGAATACTTTATGAGTGATTACAACCGAGGGCGTTATCCTTTTATCTTTAGAATGCTCTACAAAATTCCCTATTTTTATAAAAGGTTCAATCAGCGAGTAGTAGTATTAGGGATTAGTAACTAATCCCCAATACTTTGATATAGTGTGCATTGAGATGCTCTCTCATAAGCTCTCTGAAAGAAAAAGGAGTACCTTGTTTGAGTTCTTCTAAGAGGTCTCGGTGGGTAACTTGTTTGCCCCCTTCGGGGAGTATATAAGCGGCTTGATAACGATTCAGATCATGTACATATTGGAAAATAGGCATAAAGACATCCTGAAATTTTTTCAAAATATCATTCCCTGCCATCTCATACAGTTTTCCATGAAATTGTCGTTCCTCTTCTATAGAGAAATTAAAACTATCACAGCGCTGCTCTTCTGAGTTTTTTACTATATCCTCCAAGTCCTTAAGTTGTCGAGGGGTCTTACGAGCAAATACAAAGTCTGCCATACCTACTTCCAGCATCAGCCTAAGCTCGAAGAGGTTCGAAAGTCGCCCTACATCTACCAAAGCAGGGTCGAGCATCTTTTCAAAATTGTGTACCAAATCAGGCTCCAGAATGACCATCCCTCTGTGCTTGCGAGATTCTACCAAGCCTAAAGTCCTAAGTCGTAGCATGGCTTCTCTTATCGCTGTACGGCTCACTCCTAAGGTCTCGGCAAATTCCAATTCCTTAGGCAGTGCATCTCCAGCCTTTAGCGCATTCTCCTTAATATACTCAATAATATGCTTCTCTACCCTATCTACTAAGGAATCATTCTCTGAAGCAGTTGTTTTCTCCTTTAATGGCTTCATAAGAGAGTCGAATTACTTATATTTATTTGGTACAAAATTACAATTTTTTTTCTACCTGACCAATATAACTGACATTTTTATTTCCTCCTCTATTCTTCCTACCCAAAAGCTATTGATAAGAATATCAATGAACTAAATTAGAAGATGCATTAAATTCTTGTTAATTTTTTAATCCTATTCTTTTTGGCATTGTTTTTGATAAGCATTATTCGTATTTTTAGAGTTAAAAAAATAGATATTATTAATTATTTTAAGATTTTAGATATGAAAAAATATTTTACATCAGTTATTTCCGCTATTATGGGCGGAGCTATTGCCTTAGGTGGCTATCATTTTATTACTAAAAATCAAGAGAATAGTACTTTTTCTTTCTCTTCTCAAGGAGATAGTACTCATGTGGCTCAGACAAATTTCCGTCAAGTAGCCAACTTCAACTTTGATGAGAATAGCTTTATCAATGCGTCCAAGAAGACTGTCAACAGTGTTGTCCACGTAAAGAATATGACCATAGCGCCAGAGATCACCTCTATCTTTGACCTCTTCAGTGGAAACACTCCTCAGCAAGGAGGCAAGGAAAGATTGGCTGGAACAGGTTCTGGAGTGATTATCTCTCCGGATGGATATATTGTTACTAATAACCATGTGATCAATGGGGCTTCTTCTGTACAAGTAACCTTAAATAACAACCAAACGTACAAGGCAGAAATCATTGGTTCTGATAGCAGTTCTGATATTGCTTTACTCAAGATAAAAGCTCCTGAAAAGTTGCCTTTCCTTTCTTTTGCCGATTCAGATAATACTCAGATTGGCGAATGGGTATTGGCCGTAGGGAATCCTTTTAACCTTACCTCTACCGTTACAGCAGGGATTATCAGTGCCAAAGCAAGAAACTTAGGCAACCAGTACAACGGAAAGATAGAGTCTTATA
The DNA here is from genome assembly GCF_002302415.1 of Capnocytophaga gingivalis. Lineage (NCBI taxonomy): Bacteria > Pseudomonadati > Bacteroidota > Flavobacteriia > Flavobacteriales > Flavobacteriaceae > Capnocytophaga > Capnocytophaga gingivalis. The sequence goes on from NZ_CP022386.1 coordinate 380,520, forward strand.
TACAAACAGATGCTGCTGTCAATTCTGGAAATAGTGGGGGAGCACTCGTGAATCTCAATGGGGATCTTATCGGTATCAATACAGCAATTGCTTCTGCCAATACAGGTACCTTCGTGGGTTATTCTTTTGCTGTACCAAGCAATATAGCCAAGAAGGTAGTAGAAGACCTTATCGAATACGGGAATGTACAGCGTGGTGTCTTGGGTATTGCGGGTACAGAGCTCAATTCTGAGACAGCCGAAAAACTCAAAACCAAACAAACTGAAGGTTTCTATATCGATAGTGTAGAAGATGGTTCTGGTGCTGAGAAGGCGGGAATCAAAAAAGGAGATATCATCACTCAGATGGACAACATCAAGATTCGTTCTTTCTCTGACCTTAGCGGACATATCAATACCAAAAGACCTAATGACAATGTCAATATCGTAGTTCTCAGGGATGGTAAAGAAAAAGAAATCACTGTAAAGCTCCAGAAAAATGATTCCTTCATAGCCAATGACTTAGGTATTATTATCAAAAACCTTTCTGACAAGGATAAAAAGGATTTCAAACTAAAAGAAGGAGTCAAAATAACCAAAACAAGTCCTCTGTATGCAGAAAATGGAATTAATTTGGACGGAAAAGTACTAATTTCTATCAATGGAAAAGAAGTAAAAGATATTGATAGTGCCAAGAGTATCCTTGAGAACAGCAAATCACAGCGCTATGCCATCATTGTACAAAACAAAAATGGTGAAAAAGAACGCTATTTCTTATAAAAGTATATTTATTTATATTCATACCTTTAAAGTTTGATTTTTATTAGTGTTAAGTAGTCTGCCTTCTCTTAGGCAGACTATTTTTTTTAGACTTTAACTGGGTACAGATAAAAAAGCACTCCCCTTAGCACCTAAAATTTTAGTATTTCTAAAGGTTGTTATTTCATAATTAATTTCTAACTTTGCCCTCTGTTACTACAGAGATATTATCTATGAATACTCGCAAAGATATTCAGTGGGCTTTTCTATACTTTATCATCACCGTACTACTGGGTTTTTCCCTTAGGATGTCTTACGTTACGGACGCTTTTTTCAATGTCCGTCATGTAACACATTCGCATTCTCATGTGGGACTATTAGGCTGGATATATACTATACTCACTTCTCTCATCTGTCAATATTTCCTCAAAGAAGAAGACAGAAAGCCCTATCGTATTCTATTTCTCTGTACCCAAGTGACCATTTTAGGAATGCTTTTTACTTTCCCTTTTGGCGGGTATTACCTATATTCTATTATCTTTTCTTCTCTTTTTGTACTCTGTACTTATGCCTTCAGCATATTTTTCCTCAAAAGGAGTAAAAAGTTCGTCCATTTGCGCTTTACCCTTTCCAAGAGTGTAGAGCCTGTATGTGAACGTCCCTTATCCCTGCGCTTTGTCCGCTGGGGGATCTATTTTTTGGTAGTATCAAGTATCGGTATCTGGTTGCTCCCTGTGGCGATTGTCAAGACAGGCAAGGGAGATTGGTACAATAGTGCCCTATATTTTTTCCTACACTTCCAGTATAATGGCTGGTTCTTAGCCGTAATCTTGAGCCTTCTGGTAGGGGAAATCGAACACAAAAGTCTATTGATTAGCAAGCAACTCTATAAGGCTTTCTATTGCTTTATCTTAGGTACTATAGGGTCTGTAACCCTATCCTGGGTAGGCTTCTTTGATCATCCTTTGCTATATATTATTGGCAATATATCTGGATTCCTACTCCTGATCAGTGTTTTCGAGATTTATAAAGCTTATAACCAATTGGAAAAACCCGCTTTCCTCATGAAAGCCTTCCTATTGTTATGGGCTATAAAAACACTCCTAATGTTCTTAGGATCTTTCCCTTGGATTGCTCAAGTGATTCTCCCCAATAGAGAGTTTATCATCAGCTACTTACACTTTACTTTTTTAGGTGTCATTGCCTTTGGGGTGCTCCATTTCCTAAGCAGGAACTTGTATATACGCTTCCCTTGGTGGAGTCTCTCTCTCTACACTACTGCTTTTATAGGTACTGAAACCCTAATCACCTACAAGGGTATAGCCATCTATGCCCAGTGGTTCCTCCCGAATAATTACCCTATTCTTTTAGTGGTTTTCAGCACTCTTTTCTTTATAGCAGTAGGAAATTGGTGCTATATCATTTTTAGAAAAACACACACATCCTCCGACCAAATATTTTCTAAAAAATAACTTTAACACTTATTATAAACTGAATACTTTCTAAAACTCTTTAATCTTACGTAAGTTAAAGTTTTGTTTTGGAAAGTTAAAGTTTGTTATCTGTTTTACTGCATCTTTATTGTTGTTTTAAAATATAATTAATTCATTTTTAGTTATTTATTAATTTAAGTTATTTATTAATTATCAACATACCAAAAACTTATTAACAGATTAACATAAAATACATTTGTATATTTCCATAGTTTTTCGGAATTTTGCCTCGTTATCAATAAGTTTCTTTATCCAATATGAAAAATTTTGTCTATTTTTGTCTCATTTCTTTTTGTTTGGCTTCTTTTTCTTCTTATAGTCAGGCATCCAAACCTATCTCCCCCAAGATTACTGAGATTATCAAGGACAGTCTCTTTGCCCCTCATGACAATTTCGAGTATGCTATCAAGCGCTTATATATCGATATCAAGGGGAGCGAACACAATCTTGATTTTAAGGCCTTTCGGTATGCATACATAGGATATCAAAACATGAAGCTAAAGAACAAACTCAATGAAAAACGCTTGTTATCTATCATTGATTTTACAAAGGATAGCGATAAAAAACGTTTCTATACTATTGACTTGGAGGCTAAAAAAATTCTCTATTACACTTATGTAGCCCATGGAAAAAAGACTGGGATGTCTTCCTCTACTTATTTTTCCAATGAAAATGAATCTCACAAGAGTAGCTTAGGCTTCTATGTTACAGGCAGAACTTACAATGGGGATGCAGGTTTTAGCCTTAAGCTCTACGGAGATGAACGCAATTACAATTCTAATGCTTATAAGCGTGGGATTGTTATCCACACTGCCGATTATATGAATGAGGATTTTTTTCAAAAAAATGGACGCTATGGGCGTAGCTTGGGATGTCCAGTACTCCCTACTGACATCTACAAACAGGTGATTGAAACTATCAAAGAAGGGACTATGGTATTCGCTTATTATACCAACAAAAGGTATCTCGCTTCTTCCAAATATCTCAAGGTAAGTAACCTTACCAAAAATAATACTTTCTAAAAAGATAGGACTAATTCTTTATCTAACAAATGAAAATACAAGATGTCATCCAGTACTTGGAGACTTTAGCTCCACTTGACTATGCAGAGAGTTTTGACAATGTAGGACTATTAGTAGGAAATGCTCAAGAGCCTTTCAGGGGGGCACTTATCACCTTGGACACCTTGGAAGAAGTGGTTGAGGAAGCTATCCAAAGGGATTGTAACCTTATTGTAAGTTTTCATCCTATTATCTTCAGTGGGCTTAAAAGCCTTACAGGAAAAACTTATGTAGAGCGCGCTGTAATTAAGGCTATTGAGCACCATATAGCTATCTATTCTCTACACACAGCCTTAGATAATTCTTTCTGGGGAGTCAATGCTCGTATCTGTGACCAATTAGCTCTCTCTGAGAGAAAAATTCTCCTTCCTCAGCCTCATACTATTGAGCAATTGATAACTTATGTTCCTTCTGAGCATGCCCAAGCACTGAGGGAAAAACTTTTTGAAGCAGGAGGAGGCAATATAGGTAATTACTCTCATTGTAGCTTTAACCTACAGGGGGTAGGTACTTATCAGGGCAACCAGCACAGCCATCCTACTATTGGGGAAAGAGGGGTATTCCACCAAGAGGAAGAAACTCGCATCTCTATCATATTTCCCAAGCATCTAAGAACCAAAATGTTGCAAGCACTCTTTACGCATCATCCGTACGAGGAGGTGGCTTATGAGATTCTTTCTTTGGAGAACGAACACCAACATATTGGTTTGGGTATGATTGGCCTACTCCCCTCGCCTATGGAGGAAAAGGATTTCATCTTGTATGTAAAGCAACGTATGCAAACCTCTTGTATCAGGCACTCTCCCTTCTTAGGAAAGAAAATACAGAAAGTAGCCGTCTTAGGGGGAAGTGGAGCTTCGGCTATTGGAGCTTGCCTGAAGGCTGGGTGTGATGCGTATATCACAGCTGATGTCAAATATCATGAGTTTTTTAAAGCCGAAGGTAGGATACTTTTGGCTGATATTGGACATTATGAAAGTGAACAATTCACAAAAATGCTTTTATGGGAACAACTTACGAAAAAATTTCCTATCTTTGCATTTTATTTAGCGAATACAAATACAAATCCTATCAACTATTTATAGTTATGACAAAAAAAGAAGTATCCGTAGAGGACAAACTAAGAACCTTATACGCCTTACAACTTATTGATTGTAAGATAGATGAACTAAGAAACGTACGCGGCGAACTCCCCTTAGAAGTAGAAGATTTGGAGGATGAAGTAGCTGGATTAGAAAGCCGTGCGGAACGTCTTGTCAATGATATTGACAAGATAAATGTTGACATTTCTACCAAGAAAAATCTCATCGAAGAGAGCAAAGGACTTATCAAGAAATATGCCGAACAACAAAAAAATGTTCGCAACAACCGTGAGTTCAATGCTATATCTAAGGAAATTGAGTTCCAAGAGCTCGAAATCCAATTAGCTGAAAAACATTTGAAGGAATTCAAAGCAGAGATAGAACAGAAAAAACTCTCTATTGCTAAGATAAAAGACCAATTAGAAGAGCGTAAAAAACACTTACAACATAAGAAGGAAGAGCTCTCCTCTATCCTTGAAGAAACTCAAAAAGATGAGGAAACTCTTTTGAAGAAATCCTTGGAAATCTCTTCTCAGATAGAGCCTCGCTTGCTTAGTGCCTATCAGCGTATCAGAAATAGTGTGGTAAATCGCTTAGCTATCGTAGCTGTAGAACGTGGTGCTTCTGGAGGATCTTTCTTTGTCATCCCTCCTCAAGTACAGGTAGAAATCTCTACCCGCAAGAAGATTATTACCGATGAGCACAGTGGCCGTATCCTTATTGACCCTGATTTGGCTCGTGAAGAAAAAGAAAAAATGGAAGAATTCTTCCAAGCTATGTAAACAAATTGCTTAAAACCAATCTTTTTCATTAGAAAAGGCTAAAAGTTTCTCACTTTTAGCCTTTTTTCATTTTTCTATTTTTTGAGGTGTCTATTTAATTACAAACTAATTGACTTTGGGAAACGGGAGAACGTTCTACAATTCTTTTTATTAATTTGTTAAAGATAGTATCTTTATTTTGTGAGCGATTAATTCTAAAACTGTATTCCGCTAAATATCGGTCTATGTTAAATTCTGACACCCAAGAATATATATCTCATAGCTTCTACCTTGTTTTCCTTCCTCTTTTCCTCCTATGGTAAATTCATCAACCTAAACGCTATCATTCATTTTGTGCGATTCACTGGATTTCATAGCTTCACGGACTTTTTGCATAAAATAATGTGCAGTCTGACGACTAATTTCATAACGACGAGCAACTTGTGAGGCTGATAACCCTTTAGTTGTTGTTGTCATTTCAAAACATATATAAAATGCTTTACGTAACCCAAATTTTAGTCTATGAAATAGTGTTCCAGCTGTAGGACTTTCTGTATCTCCACAGATATTGCAAGTGCGTGAAAAATCTTTGCGAACTTGGTATTTTGTATGTCCGCATTTACGGCAACAATACCCTTTTTCCCATTTTATGGAAGCTAAGTATTCTTCGCAATCTAAGTCTGTTTTAAAGCGTTCAGTAAACTATAAGAGGCTTTGTCCCTTAAATAATTCCATAATACATTAATTTTCAGAGTGTAAATATATGAAATTATTTTGACACCTCAATAAATAATAAAATTAATAGAAATTAATAAACAACTACCAAGGAACTTCATCATCTTCTTTATTTATATTATTAGTTAATAATAAGTTTATTTTTTTAATAAATTCTTCTACTTTATAAATAACATCATTTACATTATTAATATCTAATATAATTTCATTACCATCTTTATCTTTTCCATTCCTATGAACCATATGATGTCTATTAATGACTATCTTCATAACTTCATTAATGTCTGGAAATTTAATGTCAAAAGTTGTTTCATAAATACCTTTTACAATGTGTAAATTATGATATATAATTCCTAAAAGATGTTCTTTTACTTTACTTTCTAATTGTTCGCGTTTTATAAATATCTGATTTAAAGAAAATTTTTCTTTTTTAAAATTTTCATATGTTTCTACGAACTTCCTAAATAAAATATTATCATTTAGCACATTATTAATTAATGTTGTTGAAAGATAATCTTCAAGACAAGTAATAGTACTTGAATATATCTGTCTTTTTAATGTCTTTTCTAATTCATTATTATTAAGCGATAGTTTATTTAATTCTTTTAATTTGTGCATTTCATCAATAAAATTAGAGTATGGATTTTCTGAATACAAAAAAGAATTTATTTGTTCATCCATATAATAATCTGGTATTTCTGTAATTATTACTTCATTTTCTTCTTTTAATCCTATTATCGAAACATAAGCATCAGCATATCCGACATTAATGTCAATAATAAATTCTTTCTGACAATTTTCACAAATTACAAATTCTTCTCTATCAACATAGGAATCACTAGCCTTCTCAGCCATATAATTTGGGTGCGGTAAACCAAATTGCTCAGTTTTTATAGTATTATGACATTCATTACATTTAAATTCTAATTCTATGGCAGAATTACCAAAAGGGGAAAAATCTATATATTTATACATTTTTATATACTATTTTGAATTCATTCCTAATTTATTCAATTGAGGCATCTATTTAGCTACATACTAATTGACTTTGGAAAACGGGAGAACGTTCTACAATTCTTTTCATTAAATGGTATACCACAGTTCAATAGTTTCTACCTTCATTTCTCATCGAAACCACACCTCTCACCGTGATTTGAGCCTTTACAGAAAGCCCTATCACTAAACTGAATAATACAAATACTTTTTTTATTACTCATTCTTTTTCTATTAAAAACCTATATACTAACAGCTGGAGTATAAAAATCCTCCGTTGGGAAGAACTCCTTCTTTGTTTTCGAATCTTGGAGCTTAATGATATTTTTCTTGTCCTTATCTAAAAAAATCTTAAAAATTTGCTTTTCTTTCGTTTCATCATTTGTTAGTTCTACATTATCGCCAACAATTTTAACGGATTCAGAAATCCATGGATAATCCACTAAATCAAAATAATGCGTACGAGGGGTAAGGTTTTTATCCAATTTAGCTCCTTTTTCTACAGAGTAAATTACTTTCAGAGCAGAAATATGAGGTTGCTTTTTGTAAGAGCTAAATTCTTTATCCGAATGAAATTCAAGATAGATTTTATAAATCATCCTGTCTTCATTAGCGATAATAATAGAATCCTTTACTTCCATCTCCCATTGAAAAGCAAGCATCCTATTATCTTCAAAAATCCTTTGGTAAGGAGATTTTTGCACTTTTTGTTTGGTAATTTTTTCAGGTGGTGGAGGAATAGATTTTTTCTTCTTTTGTCCAAAAGCCACAAAGTGAGCCGCCACCATGACAATTAAAAGTAATTTTTTCATAAGTTAATCTAATTTAAATTCATACGAAAATCCTTCGTGGATTAAATATTTATTGAGGTGTCTATTTAGTTACATACTAATTGACTTTGGGAAACTGGAGAACGTTCTACAATTCTTTTTATTAATTTGTTAAAGATAATCTCTTTGCTCTGTGAGCGATTGATTCTAAAACTATACTCAGCTAAATAGCGGTCTATATCAAACTCTGAAACCCAAGAATATATACCTCGTATCCAAGACTTTACTTGATGTATTACCTTATGTAAAGTTGTTTATTTTTCTCTTCTGATAGCTTTGTAAAACAACGTCTATTATTTTTATAGTTTTCAGCTATACATATTTTCAACAACTCAATATGGTCTTTCACGTAACATCTCTATAATTTCCTGTTCAGTTTCTTTATATATGTTCATAGGAATAGATATAGATATCTTATTCTTATAAGAAGCTATTTGTTTAAAAAAATCACTATCAAATAAATCTAAGCTGAGAAAACTATCTGTATAGTATATGTTTGTATAAAACCAAACCTCTTCCATCCCCAAAGTATAGAAAATATCAAAATACTCTTTTATGACATCAGATAACCAAGAAAGATAATCTACTAATTCATCGTCAGCTATATAAACTTTAGGATGCGATAAAGAAATACAACCAAAGTCATATTTTTCACCTTTTTTATTCATATCATTTGGATGGATGATAGAGTCTATCTTAATCTTATTACCTAATATTTTAAGTATTTCATCTATTAATAACTCTGTTCCAAATATATCTATGGTGATATAATAAGCAATCATATTTATTCTAATTTATCTCCTGTGTTTATCCATATATTTTTTTATTAGTACGAAACATCTCTATAATTTCCTGTTCAGTTACTTCATATATGTTCATAGGAATAGATATAGATATCTTATAAGAAGCTATTTGTTTAAAAAAATCACTATCAAATAACTCTAAGCTGAGAAAACTATTTGTATAGTATATGTTTATAACAAAACAAGCCTTTTCCATCCCCAAAGTATAGAAAATATCAAAATACTCTTTTATGAAATCAGATAACCAAGAAAGATAATATACGAATTCATCTTCATCTGTATAAACTTTAGGATGCGATAAACCAATACAACCAAACTTATATTTTAATTCATCGTCATCTATATAAACTTTAGGATGCGATAAAGAAATACAACCAAAGCCATATTTTTCACCTGTTTTAGGGTTCTTATCATTTGGATGGATGATATTCCCTATCTTAATCTTATTACCTAATATTTTAAGTATTTCATCTATTAATAACTCTGTTCCAAATATATCTATGGTGATATAATAAGCAATCATATTTATTCTAATTTATCTCCTGTGTTTATCCATATTTTTTTTATTGAGATGTCTATTTAGCTACATACTAATTGACTTTGGGAAACGGGAGAACCCTCTACAATTCTTTTTATTAATTTGTTAAAGATAGTCTCTTTGCTTTGTGAGCGATTGATTCTAAAACTATACTCAGCCAAATAGCGGTCTATATTAAACTCTGAAACCCAAGAATATATACCTCGTATCCAAGACTTTACTTGATGTATTACCTTATGTAAAGTTGTTTATTTTTCTCTTCTGATAGCTTTGTAAAACAACGTCTATTATTTTTATAGTTTTCAGCTATACATATTTTCAACAACTCAATATGGTCTATTACGTAACTTCTTTATAATTTTCTGTTCAGTTTCTTTATATATGTTCATAGGAATAGATATAGATATCTTATTCTTATAAGAAGCTATTTGTTTAAAAAAATCACTATCAAATAAATCTAAGCTGAGAAAACTATCTGTATAGTATATGTTTGTATAAAACCAAACCTCTTCCATCCCCAAAGTATAGAAAATATCAAAATACTCTTTTATGACATCAGATAACCAAGAAAGATAATCTACTAATTCATCGTCAGCTATATAAACTTTAGGATGCGATAAAGAAATACAACCAAAGCCATATTTTTCACCTTTTTTATTCATATCATTTGGATGGATGATAGAGTCTATCTTAATCTTATTACCTAATATTTTAAGTATTTCATCTATTAATAACTCTGTTCCAAATATTTCTATGGTGATATAATAAGCAATCATATTTATTCTAATTTATCTCCTGTGCTTATCCATATTTTTTTATTGAGGTGTCTATTTAGCTACATACTAATTGACTTTGGGAAACGGGAGAACCCTCTACAATTCTTTTTATTAATTTGTTAAAGATAGTCTCTTTGCTCTGCGAGCGATTAATTCTAAAACTGTATTCCGCTAAATAGCGGTCTATATTAAACTGTGAAACCCAAGAATATATACCTCGTATCCAAGACTTTACTTGATGTATTACTTTGTGTAATGTAGGAAAATTCTTTCCGTCATTACTCGGTTTTTGAGTTACATTATAGTCTTTTATAGGTCTATAGCCTTTCCACTGGTCAGTAGTAACTTGTGCTGTTTTACTAATATGTTTGTCAAATATTGTTCGTAATGATTTTGAGGAAAAATCAGATATTTTTAGTGCTTAAAAGCGCTTTACTTTGCCTTGGTTACTAAGTTGTATCGTACAAAGAACTTTCTTTTTCTTTGTGTCATAACTTCTACCTTGTTTTCCTTCCTCTTTTCCTCCTATGGTAAATTCATCAACCTAAACGCTATCATTCATTTTGTGCGATTCACTGGATTTCATAGCTTCTCGGACTTTTTGCATAAAATAATGTGCAGTCTGACGACTAATTTCATAACGACGAGCAACTTGTGAGGCTGATAACCCTTTAGTTGTAGTTGTCATTTCAAAACATATAAAAAATGCTTTACGTAACCCAAATTTTAGTCTATGAAATAGTGTTCCAGCTGTAGGACTTTCTGTATCTCCACAGATATTACAAGTGCGTGAAAAATCTTTTCTGACTTGGTATTTTGTATGACCACATTTGCGACAGCAATACCCTTTTTCCCATTTTATGGAAGCTAAGTATTCTTCGCAATCTAAGTCTGTTTTAAAGCGTTCAGTAAACTCTAAGAGGCTTTGTCCCTTAAATAATTCCATAATACATTAATTTTCAGAGTGCAAATATATGAAATTATTTTGGCACCTCAATTTTTCTTTATTAATTTGAGCTTTTATTCTGTCTTAATTTCCTTACAACCCATACCAAAAATAGTACAATCATCACACTGAAAGTCATCATCCCGCTAATGTTTTTTAGAAATGTGCAGACACTCCCCAATTGAACAAGCGTAGGAGACAACTCAGGATAACTTTTGAGAGTAATGAAGATACTGATATTCTCAGAATAATCAAAAAAACTGGTAATCAATGGTAAATAACACAAACCTTTTAACCATTTATTTTGTATGGAGAGTTGTTGTAATAGCCTGATGATAATCCAAGTATAAGTCACTGCAAAAAGGCCTGGATAAAATATATCAAAAAATAACTGAGGAAAAAGATAGTAACTTCGCCCCTCACTTCCTAAGGCTGTATATAGTGCTTGCACCTCTTCCAAAGTATAGCCGCCTGACCTAATATCCAATATAGGTAAGCCTTGCGAAAGTTTTTGCAAATGAGGGATACTCATAAAAATGATTAATGAATAAAGCAAATTAGTTACAATAAATATTATCCATATCTGGCGATTATTCTTATTTCCAAATAAAAATTTATTCATATATCTATTATTTTATTAAATTATTTATTGAGGTGTCAAAGTATTTTCAGAGTGAAAATATATGAAATTATTTTGACACCTCAATCTATTTTTTCTTCTTTGCCGTTTTTATACCACTGGTGATAATATCCTTAGTGATATCCCAATTGCGTGCAGGCGAATAGGCGCGTGCATAGTAAATAATCTGTAAATGAAGCTTATTCCATTTGCTTTTGGGGAAAAATTTCTTAGCATCTTTCTCACTCTGTACGACTGTGGAACCATTGGATATTTCCCAGCGCTCAAGCATCCTATGTATATGAGTATCCACAGGAAAGGCTGGCACACCAAAGGCGGTACTCATCACCACACTGGCTGTCTTGTGTCCCACCGATGGCAACGCTTCCAAGGCCTCAAAACTTTGAGGAACTTCCCCTCCATACTTATCTATAAGGATATGCGATAGATGATAGATGCCATGCGACTTCATAGGGGATAGCCCTACTGGCCTTATGATCTCTTGTATCTCTTCTTGGGTAAGTTTGATCATATCATAGGGATTGTCCGCCTTAGCAAAAAGCAAAGGAGTGATCTGGTTCACCCTCGCATCGGTACATTGGGCAGAGAGCAACACTGCAATCAGTAGGGTATATGGATCTTTGTGATCCAAGGGTATAGGAGGATCTGGATATAGCTCCTCCAAGGTCTCGGTGATAAAGTGTAGCTTCTCTTTCTTATTCATAGGCTTTTTGTATCTCTATAGGCTAACAATCGGCCATACTCACCGCTACCGCAAGTCCTGCTTCGGAAGTTTCTTTGTATTTTGTATTCATATCCTGGGCTGTTTGCCACATAGTCTGAATTACTTTGTCCAAAGGTACTTTGGCATTCTTTGGATCTGTATCCAGTGCCAGCTCGGCTGCATTGATCGCTTTGATGGCTCCCATGGCATTACGCTCTATACAAGGGATTTGTACCAAGCCTCCTATAGGATCACAGGTAAGCCCCAAGTGGTGTTCCATCGCTATCTCAGCGGCAATCATCACCTGCTCTGGAGTACCTCCCCATAATTCACATAGTCCCGCTGCCGCCATAGCTGAGGAAACTCCTATCTCAGCCTGACAACCTCCCATAGCGGCAGAGATGGTAGCCCCTTTTTTGAAGAGACTTCCTATAATACCCGAGGTAAGCAGAAAACGCTCTATCTCCCTGTCACCTGCCTGAGGATTATCTATGGCTAAGTAGTAGAGTAATACGGCAGGAATAACCCCCGAACTACCATTGGTAGGCGCTGTAACTACACGCCCCAAAGAGGCGTTTACCTCATTGACAGCAAGGGAAAAACAGGTTACCCACTTGAGTATTTCTCTAAAATCTACTTTCTTTTGACGAATAGCCCCAAGCCATCCTTCGAAATTGGTATAGGGCAGATGTTCGCCCATGAGTTTCTTATGAATATCGAAGGCGCGCCTTCTTACATTGAGCCCTCCTGGCAGAGTCCCTTCGGTATGGCAGCCTATATAGGCACATTCTATCATTGTATGCCATATACGAAGTAGCTCCGAATGGATCTTAGCTTCTTCTCTTAGGATCTTTTCATCTTCGAAAATGATATCGGATATATTCTTTTCTTCTCGCTGACAGTGAGCAAGAAGCTCTTTCGCAGATTCGAACTCGTAAGGAAATGACCTCTGCTCTTCTTTTTTCTCTGCTGCACCCTCTTCCGATTTTTCTTTAACGATAAATCCTCCCCCTATGGAGTAAAAGGTTGAGGCATAGTCTTCTATTGCTTCTCCCGTTGCGGTAAAGGTAATCCCATTGGCATGGAATGGAAGAAATTTTTTATTGAAAACAACATCTGTTGCTGGATCAAAATCAATAAATCGCTCCCCTGCTAAGTGTAACTTTTTATCCTTACCTATCTGACTTATGATAGTACTGATACTATCCACAGGTATATATTCAGGATCAGTACCACTCAGCCCCAACATAGCAGCTAAGTCCGTGGCATGTCCCTTCCCAGTGAGTGAAAGAGAACCATATAGATCCACACGCACATGTTGTACCTTTTCTAATATTTGTCTTTGCCTTAGCTCCTTTAGGAAAGCTTCTGCAGCACGCCAAGGTCCCAAGGTATGGGAACTGGAGGGGCCTACCCCTATCTTAAGCATTTCGAAAACACTTACGTATTCCATAGAATTTTACAGAAATTATTTTTCGCAAAGTTACGAATTTATAATCAATTTCTAAAGTGTTCTCTCTATTTTTTTATATCTCTACTGATTCTCAAAAAGGGAGATTACTTGATTTTTTCAAGCTGTTCTTTTATTTGTTGAACTATGCTACTGCGGTCTATTCCTAAGCCTTCTTGTTGGGCTGCGAGTTCTCCTTTTGTATTGAAGACACTAATAATATTCGAATGGGAAAAATCCACAGGAGATATCTGCTTGTAATTCACTGCCAACACAGCTGCAAACTCGCGGGTCTTTTCTTCATCCGAACGCAAGAATACCCATTGGTCATCATCCATATGGCTCTCTTGGGCAAACTTCTTGAGGTGTTCTGGAGTATCTACCTTAGGATCTATACTTACCAAGATATACTTTACCTTCTCTTTGTGAGGGGCTTCTGATGCCTCTACTGTTTTGCGTATCTCACGCATATCCGCAATAAGGATAGGGCACGCTGCCTTGCAGGAGGTATAAATCATCACCACTACCAGGACATTCCCTTGGAAATCTTTCCACTGCACCTGATTTCCATTCTGTGTAGTCCAAGTATCTGGAAGATTATAGATAGAGAGATCCGAAATCTCAGTAGCTCCCCCCTCTTCTTTTTGAGATTTTGTGGCGGTATTCTCTACCGTCTCAGAAGGGGTTTCGGCTTCCTTAGCCGTATCTGTTGTATTGTTTTTACAGGCTTGGAGACATATAACCCCCATAGCCAAAAGGAAAAACCTTTTCATAATGGTTTATTATTAATTGTTATTTTTTACCTATTTTCAAGGGGTTAAGAGAAAAAACACAAATATTGATCATTGAACATTAATCATTATTTTGCGCATCTAAACCCTAAGTTTTTTGTAGTATAGTTAGCCTTGAGGCTGCCTCGAAGGGAATAGCGCATAAAGGCCCCATAGTTCGTAAGATCCGTAGCATTCAGAGCACTCCCCCCACAGAAGAGACCATCATCTCCAAAATTATCCTTGCGTGCCTCTCCTGAGAAGAACACACTATTGAAATCACTCACCCACTCCCATACCAGACCATGCATATCATACACTCCCCAATAGTTTTTTTGGGTACTTCCTATTTTGTTAGCATAGGTGTTGGGAGTCTGTAGCCAATGGGTGATATAATCGGAATAGCTTTTCTTCTTACGTGCATCTGCCGAAGTCTCATCAGCTCGGGCAGCATACTCCCATTCATCTATTGTAGGAAGGCGTTTCCCTTGGCATTCACAATATTTTTTAGCAGCAAACCAAGACACATTTGTCACAGGAGCCTCAGGATCCAAAGGAGAAAAATCCAAATCACTTTTCCAAGCAACAAGGTAGCTCTTTTGAGCAAAGATTCCCTTAATCTTGGAGCGTTGCCACTGAGGGTTTTTCTCTAAAAAATCTCTATATTGGGCATTGGTAACCGGATATACATCAAAAAAAAATGAGGCTACCCTTACCGCCTTGGTCTTTTTCTGTCCTTCCTTGACGCCATACATAGGGATATAGCTTCCCCCCTTTATCTCTACCATAGGGGTAGGAGCTTGTGCATATATGCCCTCAAGTAAGAATAGCAAGCAGACTAATAGTCGTTTTTTCATAAGTGAGTAAAAAATAAGGGGGGCACAAAAAGCCCCCCTTTTCATCCTGTTATTTCTTTATCTTTTGTACCATTTCTGGAGTAACAACCTTTTTGCTATTATCCCAAGTGTTATAGACATAGGTAAGTACATCGGCTACTTCCTGTACAGAAAGTGGCTGAGGGGTCATTACATTGTTATATTTCTTTCCATTTACGGTTACCTCTCCTTGTTTCCCGTGTAGTACTATGTCGATAGCTCTATCTACATCGGCATTAAGAAAGTCTGATTTGGCCAGTGGAGGAAAAGCTCCCTCTAATCCTTGTCCTTGTGCTTGGTGACAAGCCACACAAGTCTTGGTATAGATTACCTTTCCATCGGCTATTTGTTGTTCTTTTGTCTTATTGACAATCACATCTTCTTTAGGAGTTACTGCTATAGTGACATCCGATACGTAGGGTTTAGGTTCATTCTTACCATATATCTTACGATTCTCTTCCCCTTTGGCTACCAATAATCCCAAAGCACCTTTGTTAAAAGCGCGGAAGATGGAGTGGTCTACCAGTACATAGGAGCCTGGCACATCTACTTTGAACTCTACAATAGCAGCCCCTCCAGCAGGGATAAGGGTAGTCTGTACATTTTCATTGGTAAGTTTTCCTCCTTCTACATGTACACGATCAAATATTTCTCCAATTACGTGGAATGAGGATACCATATTAGGTCCTCCATTTCCTACAAATAGGCGGACAGTTTCTCCAGGATTGGCTGTAAGAGCTCCATCTTGGGTAAGGGAACCTACCTTTCCGTTGAAGAGTACATAATCAGGCTTTTCAGCCAAGGCTTTGTCTTGATTGAAGGCTTGAGTACCGCCTGCTCCATAGGCTCCATCAGTATAGAAGTCTCCTTGCATCACGTAGTACTCTTTATCCACTGGGGGAAGTCCTCCTTCGGGTTCTACTAAGATCAGTCCATACATCCCATTGGCGATGTGCAAGGGCACAGGGGCTTGAGCACAGTGGTATACATAGAGTCCTGGGTTAAGGCACTTGAAGCTGAAGGTACGTTGCTGACCGGGAGCTACCAAGGAGGCTTCTGCTCCTCCTCCAGGTCCTGTTACAGCATGAAGGTCTATGTTGTGGGGAAGCTTGTTGTCTTGGTGGTTCTTCAGAGTAAACTCTACCTCGTCACCTACTCGAGTACGGATAAAGCTTCCTGGTACAGTACCTCCAAAAGTCCAAAAGAGATACTTGGTACCATCCATGATTTCTCCTTCTTTCTCAATAATCTCCAAGTCTACTTTTAGCTTCATCGCTTTACGTGTGCCTACTGGCTTAGGTACATGAGGTGGAGAGGTAAGCTCTGCGACTACAGCTTCTCCTTCTACAGGAATATCTGTGGTGGGGATGGGGGTTGTTGTTTTTTCGGGTTCGCTGCCTCCACAAGCTCCTACAAGGAGAGAAAGCGCGAGAAGAATTGTTAGTTTTTGGGTATACTTTTTCATTTATTAGTACTTTATATGTGGCACAAAAGTAGTACTTAATTTTTTTAAATACAAACATTTTAACACAAAAAAATAAAAAAGGGTTTTATAAAGAAATAAAACCTAAATAGCTAAAGCATGAATACAAATTAGAAGTTTTTACTACAGATATTTTCCGTAAAAGGAATTGAAAAGATTGTAACGATATGTTTAAAGTTACAAACTCGTATAGCATGATTTAGGGAAGAATCAAGAGACAAAATCAAAATTACGTTAATTAATCGTGATTTATAAGCCATTACTTATTAATTTCGTATCTTTGCGCTAAAAAAGAATATAATGGATACAACCAATCTTCCCATCTCTATTGAAAAAGTAGCCAAAAGTAGGCTATCTGAGGTTGATTTCTCAAAACTTAACTTTGGGCAAATCTTCTCTGACCATATGTTCATCTGTGATTATAAGAATGGACAATGGCAAGATGCTCGTATAGTGCCTTATGGGCCTTTCTCTGTAGAACCTTCCCTTAGTGTATTCCACTATGGACAGACCATTTTCGAAGGGATGAAGGCTTACAAAGATGACCGCGGGGAGGTATTCCTCTTCCGTCCTACGGAAAACTATGCGCGCATGAACAAATCTTGTAAGCGTATGTCCATGCCAGAGTTCCCTGAAGAACTTTTTGACAAGGCACTAAAAACTCTGGTGGATTTAGACCGACTATGGATACAACCAGGACTGGGTAATGCTCTATACTTACGCCCGTTCATGATTGCAACTTCTGCTGGAGTGCAAGCCAATCCTTCTACTGAATATCGCTTTATGATCATCACCTCTCCTGTACAGAGCTATTACAAAGGAGGAGAACTAAAAGTGAAAATAGCCGATCACTATAGCCGTGCAGCCAATGGAGGTGTAGGGTTTGCTAAAACAGGAGGTAACTATGCTGGACAATTCTACCCTACTGCCTTGGCTAAAGAGGAAGGTTATCAACAAATTATCTGGACGGATGATGCCACTCACCAGAAGTTAGAAGAATGTGGTACCATGAATGTGGTAATTCGTATAGGAGATACCCTAATATCTCCTCCTCCTACCGAACGTATCTTGGATGGGGTCACTCGCAAGAGTGTCTTTGCTGTAGCAGAGAAGTTGGGTATTGCCATTGAGTCTCGCTCTATCACAGTAACAGAGGTATTGGAAGTAGCCAGCAAGGGTACCCTCAAGGAAATTTTTGGTTGCGGAACCGCAGCAGTAATCAGCCCCGTAAATGCATTTAGCTATGAGGGTAAGGAATATCGTTTACCTGATTTGGAGGATAGTTACGCCAAGCGTATCAAAGAATTCTTACTTAATATACAATATAATAAGTCTGAAGATCCTTTCGGATGGCGTGTAAGAGTCTAATTCTTAGAGAAAAAAAGAGGCTGCCCCAGTAGGGCAGCCTTTTTTATGCTTAATAATCACCAAGGGTTTCGGGATTTTGAGCCAATGCTTTGGCCAATTGTTCGTCATTGGGTGCCTTGCCATGCCATGCATGGGTACCCATCATGAAGTCTACCCCATGTCCCATCTCGGTATGAAGGAGTATACATACAGGTTTTCCTTTGCCTGTAAGTGCTTTTGCTACTTTGAGTCCTTCCAAGATAGCTGCGATATCATTTCCTTTTTCTATGGTTACCACACTCCAGCCAAAAGCCTCAAACTTAGCCTTGAGATCTCCTAAGGGGAGTACTTTATCGGTAGGCCCATCTATCTGTTTGCCATTGTAATCGACGGTTGCGATAAGGTTGTCTACCCCTTTGCCAGCAGCATACATCGCTCCTTCCCATATCTGTCCTTCTTGTAGTTCTCCATCTCCATGTAGGGTATAGACCAGGTGAGAGTCTCCGTTGAGCTTCTTAGCCAAAGCAGCACCTATGGCTACTGAAAGACCTTGCCCTAAAGAACCTGAGGCTATACGTATCCCTTCCAAACCTTCGCATGGAGTAGGATGCCCCTGTAAGCGTGTGTCGAGCTTACGAAAAGTAGACAGTTCGCTGACTGGAAAGAAACCCCGACGAGCCAATACGCTATAGAATACAGGCGAAATATGCCCATTGGAAAGGAAAAATAGATCTTCTCCCTTCCCATCCATCGTAAAAGGTAGCTTGATGTCCATTACCTCATTATATAGGCAGACTAAGAACTCAGCACAGCCCAATGAGCCGCCTGGGTGTCCAGAGCTAACTCCGTGTACCATTCTCAAAATATCCCTACGCACTTGGGTGGTAAGGTCAGTAAGTTGTTGAATATCTGACATTTTACTATAATTTTATGTGTGTTTATTTTATAAAATACTCGTTATCAATATTTTAATTTCTTTTCTTAAGTTCAAAATTATTCCCCAGATACACTTCTCGTACCATAGGATCATAGGCCAATTCCTCTGGTAGACCGGCCTTGAGTATGCCTCCTTCGTACATAAGGTAAGTACGGTCTGTGGCTGGGAGGGTTACCTCTACACGGTGGTCGGTAATAAGAATACCTATATTCTTGTTCTTGAGCTGAAAGACAATATTCTGTATATCTTCCACAGCGATAGGGTCTACCCCTGCGAAGGGTTCATCCAAGAGGATAAAGTCAGGGCTAGTAGCCAAGGCGCGTGCTATCTCGGTGCGTCGGCGCTCCCCTCCAGAGAGTAGGTCTCCCCTATTCTTGCGAATATGCCCTAGGTTGAACTCATCAATAAGGGACTCCATCTTATGGATCTGCTCTTTCTTACTGAGCTTGGTAAGCTGTAGTACCGAAAGTATATTATCCTCTATACTCATCTTTCTAAAGACACTGGGCTCTTGGGCTAAGTATCCTATCCCATGCTGAGCACGCTTGTACATAGGAAACTTAGTAATCTCTGTATTATTCAGATAGATATGCCCAGCATTGGGCTTTATAAAACCTACTATCATATAAAAAGAGGTAGTCTTCCCAGCTCCATTAGGCCCCAGAAGACCTATGATCTCTCCTTGTTTTACTTCCAAGGAAATCCCTTTGACCACTCTTCTTCCTTTGTATTCTTTGACTATATTTTCAGCTCTTAGTGTTTTCATATTTTACTTTGATCAATTCTTGAAATAATTTTTCTTTTTCTGGGGTAAGCCTATGGTTCTTGATAAGGTTTTTCTGTACACTGATCCATCTGTATAGAATAATGGCCTGTGGTGTTTTCTCTGAGGACATGGGCAAGCGACCATTTTTCTGTACAAAATCAGACAATGAGTTGTAATTCTCCTCCCATGTGCGCTTTTTTACTGCCTTTTCTATGATAATCTCGTAATCCTCAGGGTATTCCTTCCCTTTCAGCCCTACATAGGATCGCTGAAAAAAAACAAAGGTATCTGAAGCATCAGCTTTGAGATTGGTCAATACACTTTTAGAATGGGCATTAGGTCTATATGGAGCTAAGTATTGAATGATTTCCTTAAGGGAGATGGGCAAACTCTTGTCTTGCAAATATTCCCTGACGATGTCTCTAATGGTTCCTCCCTTGAAATTCTTTATACTTTTCTCCCATTTTTTGAGCCCAAAGTAACTACTTCTCCCCATAGGAATAAAGCCATAGGCTCTTCTCAGTGCCGAACGGACTCCTGTATGGGTAATATGAGTATTGGGGTATAGCTCTTTAACTTTTTCTGTAATTTCATTCACTGATGAGGGTTTCCCTAATATATCCAAGGCTTCATAAGCATACTCATGAATCTGTTTGTAAGTATTGCGAGGAATGATGAGCATCCCCTCTTCTACTCTGAGAGAAAACTCTCCCTTTAGTACATGAGCTACTATAGGTATCATTCGCTCACAAAGAGCAGCATCGGCTTTCCTAAACTTTAGTAGGTACTCGTTTAATGGCAAGCCATAGTCCTTTTCTACCTTTTCCTTAAGGAGTTCACTTACACTCTCTACCAGCTTTTCCCATGGTAGTACAGATGCTATTTCACTGGAAACCAAATAGATTCCCTTCCAATTATGTCTGGTTTTCTTCTGTGAAAAACGCAGATACAATACATCGGCAAGGTTCCCTACTATACTGAATCGCTCTAAATAGATATGAAGGATAAAATAAATAAAATTCTCCGTAAAATCAGTATGGCTCTGTTGGTTGATCCATTGTACTTGCTCAGGGGAGAGAGAGAGTACTTCCGAGGAAATATCTATCTGACCACGAGCGAATAGATCTGTTTCAAAGGACTGAATGATTGTTAGTTTGCTAAGAAAATCTAAAACAGCCTGATTGCGAATTTGCCTTACTCGCTCATGAGTAATCTGCATCTGCTTGCCTATGGTCTTAAGCTTTGCACCTTGTGTCTGATTATAGATCCTAAACGCCTTAGAAAAAAGTGCTATTTTACTTTCATCGAACAAGGCTGGAGTCTTGAGAAAATAATCTGCAATTTTAAAAATTCCCAATAGGGTCACCTCCTTAGGAATTTTCTCTATAGGATAGATACTTTGTATAAAAAACTTTTTCTTAAACTCAGGCAACTGCTCGGGATCTGTTATTGTGGATAGTGCAGTAACAAATTTCTTTATATGCTCGAAATAGGCATGAAATTCCCCTCCATTTCTACGTCCTATTCCTTTCATTTTAAAAGATTTACACAATGGATCTAAGGCATATTCACAGAAAATCTGCAAAGGTACTCCTTGCCTAAAATAGGTATTAATCACAGTTTTTAGTCTAGGAGAGAGGGACTCTGTGAGCATCCCTATATACTCCTGGAGAATCTCTTGAGCAGCAGGCGACAAGGTATCTATACTGAAGTGAGAAGGTTCATAGGGAATGTCGGAAAAGGATTCTTCAAAAGTCGTAAATATAATACTTTTAAGCTCCTCCTCTATATAAGTATCTGTATTTTCTACAGACATAAAATACCCCTGTTCGCGATAATAATTGCGAATATCCTCCAAGGTATGCCACTGTTGCTGTAGGCAAATACTATAGGTTCGTAAGCTTATTTTACTATTTCTTAATAATTCTCTCAGTTGCATTATAGTAGACTAAAAAAGAAAAGAACTCTTCTCAAGAGTAAGGTGATTTATTTTTTAGAAATCAAAACGATAAGGCATGTGATTGAATTCCTCTTCTAAGAAAAGCCAATCTTGTACATTGGATACTATAGAATACACCATTTTCTCTGTGAGAACTTCCCCTTTGTACAGCTTTTCGATAGTCTCCAAAGAAGCTTCATCATTGAGATATTCTGTTTCCTCTCCAAAGAAAATAGTAGCCCAATCCTTATAGAACTCTGGGTCAGTCGAGAGGTGCTTTAGGGTAAATATCTCTTGCTCAGTCTCGAACTGCCAAATAAGTTCCCAAGGCTTATTCTCTTGAGCATAGATCACAAAAGGAATATCCTGTTCGTGATAATTTTTTCGATAGAAAGCCTGAAATTCCTTAGGAATCCGTTTTTCAAAATCAGCTGAAACTGTCTGAAAATTCTCACAGACACTGGGGACGATGATACACCCTTTCTCTGTGAAGAACAAATGAAGGGAAGGGCCATCTTCTTCCTCAAAATCAAAGCCTATACGTGCTTCTTGTCCCTCATATTCTTCTTGAATAGCTGGTGCATATCGGTGATAAGTCTCGAACTCTTGTCCACAGATAAGCAAGTCCAATACGGCTTGTGCCTTACAGATTTTTTTTAACGTCAACCAATGAGGTATCTGCTCTAAATCAGGAGTAAAATTCATTTTTGGTATATCAATTTAATTTAATTTTTTGTCTTTTCTGTACATATTTGGCCACAAATATACTTGCCTCATAGAGTATAAGTATAGGAATAGAGACGATCACCTGACTGGCCACATCAGGGGGAGTGATAATTGCAGCAACGATTAAGGTAACTATAATGGCATGCTTACGATACTTGCGCATGAAGTCGGGAGTAACAATTCCTAATTTTGCTAAGAAATAGATTATCACAGGTAGCTCAAAGATAAGCCCGCAAGAGATAACTGAAGAGCGTAGCATATCTATATAAGAAGCTATATCTATCTCATTCTTAACCATTTGCTCTCCTCCTACGACAGAGTAGGTAGCAAAGAAATGAATCGATAGAGGGGCTATGACATAGTACCCAAAAAGTACCCCAACAAAGAATAATACAGAAGTAACCCCTATGAATCCTCGTGCCATTTTTCTCTCCTTTTCATAGAGCCCTGGGGAGATAAAGCGCCACATCTCATACATCAGGTAGGGGAATCCAACTACAATACCTGTCCAAAATGAAATCCATAGGGTGGCCGAGAACTGTCCTGTCATCGTTCTATTCTGTATCACCAGTGGCAAACGGTCATTACAGAAATCTGTTTCAGAACCTAAGAACCGCCCTATCTCACAGAAAAATTTGTACGTAGGAAAGTTCCCCATGGTATGGGGTAGAATCACATATTTGAAAATGTAACTCTTAAAGAAAAAGGCTAAGAGAGCTACAGTGATGACAACAACGATAGAGCGAATCACATGCCAGCGCAACACTTCCAAATGGTCAAGAAAAGACATTTCCTCTTGAGGTCTCTCCATTACAAATCTATTTTTTGAGTATCGTTATAATTTACTTTTTGCTTGATCGTACCTCTCTCTAAGCGAATCACCGCTGGATTGGCACGTACCATTGTTTTCAGCGGGGTAACATCCATCGCATAGAAATCAAAAGAAAGTCCATATTGTCCCAATAGTTCCTGAGCTTTCTCAGGAGAAGGAGTAAGTCCTATGACCTTGTACCCTTGCTTGAGAGCCTTATCTGTCAGTTCTTTGATAGGACGGAAACCCTCCAAATTGGCTTTTCCCAGATCATAAGAAGTAACCAAAAGTAACTTGGGTTCAGCAAGTATTTGATTGGTAACATCCTCTGCGTCTTTCATTATCACAAAATCGTGAACAGGAGGCTCATACCCCTTGGAAACGAGCTCTGTTTTTACAGAAATGTAGGTACCTCCTTCCACTTCGGGGTAAGCCCCTTGAGTGGTAATAATCTGTTCTTTGTCCCCTACTTTGAATTTCCAATGATAATCATATACTGCCTTGGGAGCATTGGCGGGAATTTCCTTTTCCTTATTGATATCCACCCCTACTTTATAAGGACGAAAATCAATTATAGGTAAGTGATTGTGAGTGTAGTATACCAATCCCATACAAGCAAGCACCGTGATTACCAATATAGTAAGACATTTTTGGGGTGAGAAGAGAGGGCTTATATATCCACGAGCATACCACAGTGCAGCTGCCAATACCAAGAGTACCATATCCTTGGTAAAAGATCCCCAAGGGGTAAACTTCAGTGCATCTCCAAAACAACCACAATCTGTAACTTTGTTATAATAAGCACTATAGAAGGTAAGAAAACCGAAGAAAATAGTTAGCCCTAAGAGAGAAAGTAGCGTAAAATTTCTCAGATACCCCAAAAGCAACAACACTCCCAGAATAAGTTCAAATGCCACCACAAAAATAGCTATAGGGTAGGCATAAGGAATAAAAAAGGGCATGTCAAGTACATGGGGTTCGAAGTATTCTTCCAGTTTGAAAGAGAAGCCTACAGGATCGACCAGCTTCACAAAACCACTAATAATAAATACCACCCCTACTAAGAGGCGTACCAAAGAAACGCTAATTTTTTTCATTGTTTTTTATATTATTTTCTTGCGAAAGAATCAGTGCAAAAATAGCATAGTTTATCATATCTTGATAATTGGCCTTAACTCCTTCACTGATAAGCGTTTTTCCATCATTATCTTCTATTTGTTTGATTCTAAGAACTTTTTGAAAGATCAAATCCGTTAGAGAACTAATACGCATACTGCGCCATGCTTCCCCGTAATCATGATTTTTGCGGAGCATTAGTGCGCGTGTCTCCTCCACCATCTGCTCATAGAGGGATAGTGCTTGTTCGTAATTCAGATCAGGTTCATTAACTACTGACTTTTCTATTTGTATCAGTGCCATGATGGAATAATTGACTATTGCTACAAACTCGGTAGTCTCATCTTCCTGTATTTTTCGTTCTTTAGTCTCCTGAAGGGTGCGTATACGCTGTACTTTAATATATATCTGATCCGTAAGTGAAGGCAAGCGAAGGGTTCTCCAGGCACTCCCATAATCCTTCATCTTATAAGAAAAAATAGACTGACAGTGTGCTATTACCTTATTATATTGGGAAATGGTTTTATCCATAACTGCTTTAGAAAATTGCCGTAAAATTCGTTTAAAAAAACAAGAAATCTAAAAAAATAACAAATCTTTAACCTTAGCAAAAGATTATTTGTTTTACGGAACAAAAGTATAAAAAATATTTTGATATTCAAAATAATTTTCCAACTTATTCAAACTATTTTTTAACCCAAGATATTAAGGTATATATCAAATAAAAATAGTATCTTTGCCCCAAAAACCATGCAATTATTCTACAACGATTCCCTATATCCTCAAGTACAAGAAGTTACCTTTGACAAGGAAGAGAGCAACCACATTCACAAGGTATTACGAAAAAAAACGGGAGATCTACTCCACATCACCGATGGCAGAGGATACCTGTATGAAGCACAGATACAATATATTACAGACAAAAAATGCACTGCCCATATCCTCTCTCATAGCCTCGCCCCTACCCCAGCTTACCACTTACATATAGCTGTTGCCCCTACCAAGATGAACGAACGCTATGAGTGGTTCTTAGAAAAAGCCACTGAAATAGGTGTACATGAGGTTACACCTATCCTATGCGATCATTCTGAGAGAAAGACAATCAAAACCGAGCGCTTTGAGAAAATTCTCCTCTCGGCCATGAAACAATCCCTACAATGCTATAAGCCACAACTGAACCCTCCCATAAGCCTACTTGAATGGTTGGATACCATAGAGAGTAATAGTGTTGGAAAATATGTCGCCCACTGCCAAGAAGGAGCACGTGTACTCCTATTGGATAGGCTTGAGGAGCTTCCTCAAGAGACCACCAATCTTTGGGTACTCATAGGCCCTGAAGGAGATTTTTCTCAAAGAGAAATCCAAAAAGCATGCTCCAAGGGGTTCCTACCTGTCTCTTTATCCCCTAACCGATTACGCACGGAAACCGCTGCCATCGTCGCTTGTAGCTGTATTTCCGATATTTTTCAAAGAAAAAAGTAATTTTTTCAGTCTTCTATTGTATTTATTTTCAATCTTTTATAAGAGTCCCTCGTCTTTATTTTCAGGATATTTACAATTTTTTTGCGATTTTTTTTGGCAAATTGACGAAAAAATTGTAATTTTGGGGAAAATTAATCACAATAGTATTTCATTCAATGTCAGAAAACGAAAAAAAATCCATCAACGAAGTTTCTTTGGAAACTCCCTTGCAGGAGAAGCTAGAAAACACCTCTCTTGAATCATCTCCCGATTTCTTAAATGAAATCCAGCAGGAGAATGCTCGCAGTGCCGAAGATGCGGAGGAGAAAAAACGACATGATATTCCTATGCTCAATTATGAGAATATGGATTTGGAAACACTACAGCATGAGCTGAAAAAACTCATAGATACTGAAAAAATCCCTTCTATCAAGACTCACGTAGAGGCTATTAAAAAAGCCTTTGATAACCACTATGCTCAGCTTATAGAAGAGAAAAAACAACAATTCCTAAGCGAAGAGGGGGCTGAAGAAAAAGATTTTTCTTTCTCCCTTCCTATTCGTGATACCTTCTACAAAACTTATCAGCTATACAAACAACAAAAAGCTGCTTATCAAAAACAAATAGAAGGAGATCTCAAGAAAAACTTAGAAAGTAAACAAGAGATTATCAATGAAATAAAGAATCTTGTTTCCTTGGGCAAGGACGATATCGCATGGGATACCAATACCCTCTTGCGCAAATTCCTTGACCTGAAGAAAAAATGGTATGAGATAGGAGCTGTCCCTAGAGAACATTATAATGACATTTGGAATAACTTCAATCATCATACAGATAACTTCTTTGACTATCTGAGCCTCACGCGTAACTATCAAGAAAACGATTTCAAGCAAAACTTGGAAAAGAAAAACAAACTGATAGCAAGAGCAAAAGAACTTCTTCAGGAAGCTGATATTCAGAAGGCTTTCCGCGAATTACAACTTCTTCACAAAATCTGGAAGGAGGAAACCGGACCTGTGGAAAAAGAATACCGTGAAAAGCTATGGGAAGAGTTCAGTACTATTACTAAGGAAATTCACGATAAGCGACAAGCCTTCCTCAAGCGCTTAGAGGCTTCTTTTGTAGATAACAAACATAAAAAATTGGGCGTAATTAGCCAAATAGAAGAAATCAACAAACAACAATTCTCCTCTCACAATGATTACCAAAAAGCCATTGCAAGGGTGAACGAATTGCGCGAAGAGTTCCAAAAGATAGGTCGTGTACCTCAGGAAGATTCTGAACCTATTTGGCAACGATTCATCGAAGCTATACGCACTTTCAGCAAGCAAAAGAACCACTTCTACAAAGAGAATAAAAAGACTCAAAATGAGAACATAGCAAAACGCCAAGAACTGATTGCTATTGCCAATGAGCACAAAGATAGCTCTGACTGGGAAGTGGTAACCCCTCTTATCCAAAAAATCCAAGAAGATTGGAAACAGATAGGAGCAATCCCTCGCAAGCTCTCCAATGCCTTGTGGGAAGAATTCCGAGGCGCTTGTAACCATTATTTCGACAGACTACACAAGGAAAGAAAGAAACAGCACAAGGAAGAAGATGCTCATATAGAACAGAAAAAAGCACTCCTTGATCAGCTAAAAGCTTTCGTCCTTACAGGCAATAAAGAGGAAGACATAAAAGTCCTTGAAGATTTCCAAGAAAAATGGAATGCTTTAGGCAAACTTCCTGAAAGATTGCGTATGGTAGACACCCGATTCAATAAAATTATGGAGGCTATCTATAAGAAATTGAATTTCGATAAAAAGCAAATAGAACTTATCAAATACAATAACAAGCTTGATCATCTCCCTGAAGGAAGTAACTCTCTTATGCGAGAAGAAATCTTCATCCGCAAGAAAATAGAAGATACCCGTAAGGAAATTCTACAATTGGAGAACAACTTACAATTCTTCACCAATATGGACGAAAAGCATCCTCTGATGAGAGAGGCAGTAAAGAGCCTTCATGATCATCGAGAATCCTTAACTCTATGGGAAGAAAAATTAAAAGAACTTCGCCTAAAAGAAGCTAAGGAAGAAGCTGTCACTGCGGAGGAAAAAGCCTAAGGGAGAGCATTTCTACTGGAATAATTCCGAAAAGAGTGTCATACTATTTGTAAAAACTGCTCTTGTAAAGAGGGCAGTTTTTCTTTCCTTGATATAACTATATTGATTTTCAATTCTTTATTTTTAAAGAAAAAAAATCATTCAAAATATTTGTAAATACAAAAAAAAGTTGTATCTTTGCACCCGCAATTAAGAGTTATTATTATTTGCAATAGTGAGTTTATAGTTATGGTTTAGGAGAGGTGCCGGAGTGGTAACGGAGCAGATTGCTAATCTGTCGGCGGGTAACTGTCGCCTGGGTTCGAGTCCCAGTCTCTCCGCTTTTTTATCTTAACTTATTCGGGGTGTAGCGTAGTCCGGTTATCGCGCCTGGTTTGGGACCAGGAGGTCGTAGGTTCGAATCCTGCCACCCCGACTTTATTTTTTGTGGCATAGTTAATTTTTTAAATTTGAGGTCACGTAGCTCAGTTGGATAGAGCATCTGCCTTCTAAGCAGACGGTCACAGGTTCGAATCCTGTCGTGATCACCTTCGGGGTGTAGCGTAGTCCGGTTATCGCGCCTGGTTTGGGACCAGGAGGTCGTAGGTTCGAATCCTGCCACCCCGACAATAATACTTCTTATATATCTTCCTCCCTACTTTTTTATAGTTCCCTTTTTTGAAAGAAAGCTACTAATTTATCCAAGGCTTTTCCTCGGTGACTTATGTTATTTTTTTCTTGAGGAGTCATTTGGGCAAAAGTAAGTTTTTCCCCTTTGGGTAAAAATACAGGATCATAGCCAAAACCACCTTCTCCCCTACGTTCTTGAGTGATCTCCCCTTGGGCTATCCCTTCAAAAGAATAATGTTGTTCCCCTACACAAAGGGCAAAAACAGTCTTGAAGCGAGCCTGTCTTTCCCCTTTACCCTCCATATTCTTGAGCAATAGGGATATATTAGCTTCATTATTTTTCTCTTCCCCAGCATACCGTGCTGAATATACCCCAGGAGCATTGTTCAAAGCCTCAACTTCCAAGCCTGTATCATCAGCAAAGACATCATATCCATATTTCTCTTTTACATATAGCGCCTTTTGCAGTGCGTTTTCTTCTATAGTGGGAGAAGTCTCAGGAATATCCTCAAAGCAGCCGATTTCGTCCAAAGTAAGGAGTTCTATATCAGCAGGGAGCATACTCTGTACCTCCTTTAGTTTATTCTTATTATGAGTAGCAAATACCAATTTCATTTGATTACATTTTTACAGTTGTCATAATTTTCTCAACCAAGGAGCTACTTACTATCTTTTCATCCTCAGGATAGGTAAAAAGAATCATCTGAATAGCCTCTCCTCTTATAAAGAAGTAACTCTGATAGCGCATCTTTCTCACCTCTTTTTCCTTTTGTGTAAAAGAGCCAAATACCTTGTGCCCAGCTACCCCTTGTGCTGTGGTGTAAGTATCATCTTTTATGAGTATATTCTCCCCTTTGAAGTATTTCTTTAGCTCCTTTTCTATCATCCTAAGAACTAATTCGTTGAGCTCTTCTTGGGTTCTTTCTTGAGAAGCCTCCCCTTCTTGTCCTGTATAAAACTCGCTTAGATATTCCTTCAAGCTATTAGTAATCAACATGATAGAAATCGGACTATCGGAAGTAATATAAGTGAAGCGGTCTAACTCATTGGCTTTCTTTTCCCTTTTGAGCACCTCTGGAGTAGAGAGAGTAACAGCAGGATAGCCATAGGAGCTGGTGATCCAATGTTCTGTATTGAAAGTCTTTTCTTTACCTATGGTAAAGGCATACCAAGTACCTGCTAACAAAGCAAAAAGCAGTACTACCGCTGCCGATAGGGTGATTATATATTTTCTCCGCTTGCTTTTTCGCTGTTTTTCAAGCCTTATACGCTGATATTCGTCCTGCATATCCTCTTCTTGGGTCATATCAGGTAGCCCTTCATTGGTTTTTACCACGATAGACTCTATGGCCTTGCGATCACTCTCAGCCTCGTAATCCTCGGGTTTGGACTTGGCAAACTTAACCAAATCGGCTTTCTTCAATACCGTTCTGAGTTCATCCATTACTTGAGAAGAGAGATGGAGCTTTCCTGCATCCAAGAATACTTGTAGTTTGGCTAAAAGCTCATCAGTGGTACTTTCTGTAGCGGTGATATGTATCTCTTCTTCCAAATACTTACGAATAATATCTGTGAGAACGGAATAATATTCCTTGTGATTGGATTCTAACAAATAGCGAGAATTTTGCAAGTTTTTGAGCTTGAGTAATGCCCTGTCAAAAGGAGGTAGTGCTGCCTCTGTATCCAATTGTTGGCCTTTCTTTTTCCTGATAAAAAACCAATAAAGACTAAAAAGTACAGTCAAAAATACAATCCCTCCTACTATCCAATACCAAAAAGAGCTATCACTCTTAGCTTTTTTTACTTCTATAGCTGGCTTTATAGGATAGAGAGGCTGCTTAAGAGTATCCAAGACCACATCATGAACCACAAAAGAGAGAGAATCAGTCTGGTACTGATCCTTATTAACCCCAATTCGCAGCGAAGGCAGGGTATAATGTCCTGAATCGAACTGAGTGAGAGCATATTCCTTAATCAATCGGAATCGGTCACGCTCCTTGAAGGTATCCACAGGAGTCTGGCTAACGACCTCAAAGGGAGCAAACTGTTGCGCATCGGGAAAGGAAACCCTGGCGGTAGAGTCGGCTTCTACAGCAATTTTATAATGAATCTGTTCCCCTATTTTCATCTCACTGCGATCAGGGGCTGCCGAAATTTTCACCTGTTGCCCATAAGAGAGGAAAGGCAACAGCAGAAAAAGGAGATATATTTTTGTTTGCATAGCTTAAGCCCTATATTTGAAATATCCTAATAGTTTCTTGGTATAACTCTCATCGGTGCGGCACTGAAGTATTCCTGCTCCCAAGCGCCGGAAGGTTCTCTCGAAATAGTTGGTTCGCTCCTTATAGAAAGCCTCATAAGCTTTTTGTACCTTACTTGAGGTAGTATCTATATAAGAGAGTTCTTCTGTCTCAGCATCTTTGGCCAATATCACCCCTACATTAGGCAGGGTCATTTCTCTAGGGTCATATAAGCGTATACCTGTCAGGTCATGCTTACGAGCGGCTATCTGTAGAGGTTTTTGGTAATCATTCCCTATAAAATCCGATAGTACAAAAGTAATGGTTTTCTTCTTAGTTATCTTATTGAGAAACTCAAAAGCTTTGGCTATATCCGTCTGTTTGTTCTTAGGCTGAAACTCAATGAGTTCTCGTATGATACGTAAGATATGAGATTTCCCTTTCTTAGGTGGGATATAGAGCTCTATCTGATCAGAGAAGAGTATAAGTCCTGTCTTGTCATTGTTTTGCAGGGCGGCAAAGGCCAAGGTAGCCGCTATTTCAGTGAGTATCTCATTTTTGAACTGTTGTAAAGAACCAAAGAGCTCACTACCACTGACATCCACCAGTAGCATGAGAGTAAGTTCTCGCTCTTCTTCAAAGACCTTGACATAGGTTTCGTTGTAGCGAGCTGTTACATTCCAATCAATATTACGGATATCATCTCCATATTGGTAAGGGCGTACCTCGCTGAAGGTCATCCCACGCCCCTTGAAAGCAGAATGATATTCCCCTCCGAAGATGTTGTCACTCAGCCTCTTGGTCTTTATCTCTATCTTTCTTACCTTCTTTAAAATTTCTTTTGTATCCAATTTTTTAATGATTAATTATCAATAGTCAATGGTTAATTATTAATGATTAATGATTAATGATCAATTATCAATAGTTAGTACTATTATTACACCAACATTAATCACTAAACATTGATCACTGCTACAAATATCATGCAAAACTACAATACTTTTTCTAAAAGTTTTTTTAAAATGGAATATTTTTTTACTATAGGAGAAAAATTATCATCCAATTAAGAAATCTATTTTATTTTTATATATTTTTTATATAAAACAAGGGCGAATCAAAATTCGCCCTTATTCCTTTTATCATTTACTATTAATCATTGATAGCCTTAATACCTGGGAGTATCTTTCCTTCCAAGCTTTCCAACATGGCACCTCCACCGGTAGAGACATAGCTCACCTTGTTTTCGAAGCCAAATTGTTTCACTGCCGCTACTGAGTCGCCACCTCCTACTAAGGAGAAAGCTCCTTTTGCTGTTGCTTCAGCGACAAATTCGCCTACTGCAATAGTCCCTTTGGCAAAATTAGGCATTTCGAACACCCCTACAGGGCCATTCCAAAGAATAGTTTTAGAAGCCAAGATTACTTTCTTGAAGATTTCCAAGGATTTTTCTCCAGCATCCAAGCCTTGCCATCCATTAGGGATTTGGTCGATAGGCACTAACTGAGTAGATGCATTGTTATTGAAGTCATTAGCTGCTATTACATCCACAGGGAGATGTACTTGTACACCCTTTTCTTTAGCTTTTTTAAGAATATCCAAAGCCAAATCCAGCTTATCTTCCTCACAGATAGAGTTACCTATCTGTCCTCCTTGTGCTTTGACAAAGGTAAAAGCCATCCCTCCACCAATGATTAGATGGTCTATCTTATCCAAAATATTTTCTATGATGGTAATTTTGGAAGATACCTTAGAGCCTCCTAAGATAGCCGTTACAGGTTTTTCACCTGATTTCATCACCTTGTCGATACTTTCTATTTCCTTGGCAAGGAGATAACCGAAGTACTTATCATGAGGGAAGAACTTGGCTAAGATTGTAGTAGAAGCATGGGCACGGTGAGCAGTACCAAAAGCATCATTTACATATATATCCCCAAGCTTAGCGAGCTTAGCGGCGAAAGCTTCATCTCCTTTTTCTTCCTCAGGATAGAAGCGTACATTTTCCAGTAGGAGTACCTCCCCTACAGGTAGGTTTTTAGCTGTATTTTCAGCAACATCACCTATACAATCAGGCGAAAAATGAGTAGGTAACCCCAATACTTGACCAATTTGTTTTACCAAGTGAGAGAAAGAATACTTATCATCCTTACCCTTAGGGCGTCCAAAGTGAGAGAGCAGAATAGCACTACCTCCATCCCTTACGATTTTCATAATCGTAGGCTTAGCCGCCTCAATACGAGTGGTATCGGTGATTTCAAATTGTTCATTGACAGGCACAT
The DNA here is from genome assembly GCF_002302415.1 of Capnocytophaga gingivalis. Taxonomy (NCBI): domain Bacteria; kingdom Pseudomonadati; phylum Bacteroidota; class Flavobacteriia; order Flavobacteriales; family Flavobacteriaceae; genus Capnocytophaga; species Capnocytophaga gingivalis. The sequence goes on from NZ_CP022386.1 coordinate 413,532, forward strand.
TGAAATCCACACGCACCAACACTTTCTTGCCTTTGCAAGAGATATCATTGATGGTCTTCATATATGATAAATTTAATCTTGTTCAGTTTTTAAGCCGCGCAAATATAGGTTTTTTTCTTGTAATAAACAAGATTAATTACTAATTTGTCATTTTATTAACCACCTCTTTCCCCTCTCTCGTATCCACTTCCCAATCGTAGGAAACTCCTTTGGGAAGCTCTTTGTAGTACTGTATCTTACGAATGCGAGTGAGGTAGGATTGCTGGGCGATAGCCCGCTTATGATCATCGGCAATTATGGTGATAAGGGTACGCTGAGGGTGGGTAAGCAACCATAGGAAATCTGCCTGACCATAGTCATCCGCCCAGTGAAGGATAATCCCCTCCTGAGGTAGGACAAGGGAAAGACGATGATACTGCCCTTTGCGCTTTTTAAAATCAGCTCGGACGGCATCTACTATATAAAGTTCTTTGTACAAGTAGCTCAAAAAAAGCTTCTTCTTGAGATAGTCCTCTCCCTCTATACGCTGGCGTAGTAGGGAAAATTGCTCTCGAAAGTACTTGCCTATTGCCTTAGCACGTTCTCTTGGGGATGAGCCAAAACGAGGATCATCGGGAGCTATCTGCTCAGTGGCTACCACAGTGATACTACCATCATAAATAACGAAATCCCCCTTGGGCTGCACCTCAGAGTTTCCATGTATGTAGACTAAGGTCAGTGGCTTTTTAAAGTGCTCAGCTACCACAAAAGCTCCCTTATGGAAGCGGTGAATCACATTGCTCTCCGAGCGCTTACCCTCAGGGAAGATCATAGCGGAGTAGCCATTGACAAAGTTCTTAGCAAAAATAGGCATTCCTTTTTCTATTCCCTCAGAGGCTGGGTAAAAGTCCATCGCTTGTACATAACGACCGAATACTATGGAATGATACACCCAATCATTGACCATATAGCTTACCCGTGGGGTGAGCATACCTATGGCAAGGGTATCGAGCCAAGAGCTGTGATTGGCAATCATCACCGAAGGCTTGGAAAAATCAATCTCTGAGGGATTCTCCACCCGCTTGCGCACAAAGGGATTCGAATAGAGTACCGAGGTGGTGAGCTTGGCGGCCAAGGTACGCAACCAGAGGGTTTTCCTCTTGGGAAATATTTTTAGAAGTAACCACCCTATATTTGAGAGAATTATAGAGAAAACTACATAATAAGTAATAGATAAAATGGCATTTACAAATATCCTCAACGAGATAGGTGACAGCCCCTTCTCTGGGCGACGACTAATAAAAAACTTAAACAGAGAAGGATAGAAAACAAAAGTCAAAAGCAAGGCTGAAAATATCCCAATCAGAGATACTGACGCGATAGACTTCAGAGCGGGATGCTTAGCAAAAATCAAAGTTCCTATGGCTAAGAAAGTAGTAATAGAAGCGAGCAATACCGAAACCTTATATACTGGGAGTTCATCCTTGCCTGTAGAATATTCCTTCTGTAGGGCGCAGGTCATAAAGATACTGAAATCCACCGAATGCCCCAGTACTAAGGTACAGACGATCATGCTAAAGACATTGAACTCCAAGCCAAATAGATTCATTAGCGCCGTAGTCACTACTCCTGTAAGAGCAATGGGAATAAGAGTAAGTAGCACCAGCTCTATACGGCGGAAGAAGAGCAGGAGGATAAAGAAAATCGCAAAGGAGGCATAGGAAGCCAAAGCCACCACATCATCCTTGAGTTTGCCTAAGAAAGTTTCACTAATCTGTTTGCGGTCTATGACGATAGTGGGAGTCTGGCGTTGTATCTGCTCAATAAAAGCCGTACGCTGCCCCTCGGTGAGCTTAACCAAATTGGCTATTGTATAGAAGCCATCCTTTTCAGTAATAAAATCCCCAATAGGAATAGCTGAAAGTGCTTTATAGGTTTGTAAATCGGTTATTGGTTGCTTAGGCTCACCGAGATAGGCAAAGAAAGGAGTATACATAGCAGGCTTAAACCCTGCTTCTTGTGCAAGAGTTGCCAGAGTGTATTCAAGTGTAGCACAGCGTTCTACATTCCAGAAAGTCCTCCATCGTGTCAAGCGCCTTTGCTGCTCTGCCAAGGGGAGTACGATTCCTCCTAAGGAGGAGAATTGTTGGAGCTTACCCTGATCCTTTAGCTGAGTGAGGGCATGGTAGAGCTGAGTATTTTGCGTCAGTGCCTCATCCAATGAATTTCCATAAGCAGTGGTATAGAGCGACTTATACTTACTATCGGTAAGGTTCTCCAAATGTGTCTGTGCCTTCTGGTAGCGCTCACTGAGAAAATTAACAGAAGCTATATCCCCATTGAATCTCACATCATGAAAGGCAGCAAAACTCCCTACTATAAGCAAAAAAGCCCCTGCCACCACCCATTTATTACGATGGAAGGGATACGCCCCTACCCTATCGAGTATGGTTTTGCGGGCTTCTATATTTTTATTTTTCCTATAGAAATGAGGAATGATCACCAAAGAGAGTAAGGCGGAGATCATAATTCCTACAGAGGCGAATATTCCCAAATCCTGCATAACCTCGGAATGTACAAAGAGGAGACATAGGAAGGAAATCGCTGTGGTGATGCTACTCAGTAGTATGGGAGTAGTTACCGAATGATAGAGTTCTTGTGTATCCTGAGTAGCCTTGTAGTGGGTGAGGATATGCAAAGAATAATCGATAGTCACTCCCAGCAATACTGCCCCTAAGCTAATAGAGATGGCTGAAATACTTCCCTTGAGTACATAGAGAAAAGCCAAGGCTGTAAGTACTCCAAAGAGAGAGGGTATAAAAGCAATCACAGGCACTGTAACACTTCGGTAGAAGAAGATAAGAAGTAGGCACAAGGCTGAAAGAGAGATCAGTACTGTGGTGAGTATATCTGTTTTGATTTGTGTGGCATTGCTTACCGAGATAAAGGGAGCTCCAAAGAACTCACAAGAAGCTTTACCAGCATATTGCTGATTGAATTCTCTCTGCAATTTTTCCAAAGCAGCTACAAAGGCGGCATTGTGCTCTGTGTCATTCCTATCAAAAGTAGGGTTAAGGAAAAAGAGGATATGGCGCTGATCTTGAGTGGTCAGATACCCTTGAGAGAGAGTGAGTTCTGTACCTACATTGAGCTGCTGGAGCTTTTGAAGTCCTCTGAAGGTTAGGGAAAAAGGATCCTTACGAACAAACTGTTGGGCTACCATACCCGCAGGGGTGAGCATCATGCGATAGTGAGCTCCCACCAAAGCACGCAGGCTATCGGGTTCCAACTTTCGAGAGAGGTATTGGTAATCCTCCTCTTCCAAAAACAAAGGCAGGTGCTCATAGACAAATCCCCAAGCCTCATCCACCTCTTCTTCTGGTACAATTCCTTGAATATCAGAAAAATAATTAGAAACTCGCTGGCGAAGACTGTCACAGAGCGCATCGGTAAATGATTGCATAGTAGCGAAATCCCCTTCTGCCTCTTGAGTGATGATCACTGAGACCTTATCAGAAAAGTTCAGCTGTTTGAGCACCTTAGCTGTAAGAGAGGTTTTTTCATTCTGTGGAAGTACCTTGGTGATATCCTCTTCAAAGTGTAAGCGCACCACTCCCCACAATGCTATTCCTATCCAAAGAACCAAGCATAAGAAAGAGAAAAATTTGTGTTTGGAAACAAAATTAAAGATTTTTACCAACATTATTTTTGGATATTCATTACTTTGCGTATTTCTTGCATGATACCCTCTCCGCCACTATGGAGCAGTTCTTGGGCACAATCTTCCGGAAAACTTCCTATACTATGGATGGGTATAGATTTTCTAACCTCTACAGCCTGTTTTCCATCCAAAGAAAAGAGATTTCCTACGAAGGAAAGGGTATCGCCTTCGAGAGTAGCTTTGGCACCAATAGGTGCTGTACAACCTCCTTCTAAGCGCTTGAGAAAGCGGCGTTCGATCTGGGTTTCTGTATCGGCTTTAGGATCATTGATCAAAGAGAGAGCCTCTAAAGTATAAGGATCACTATCCATAGCTACCGCCAAGATAGCCCCTTGCGCAGGAGCAGGAGTCATCCACTCAAGAGAGAGGCGCTGTAGGTGGTCTTGCGCTAAGCGTTCCAATGCCGCTGCAGCAAAGATAGCCCCATGCCAAGGGTGCTCATGTAGCTTGTGAAGCCGAGTAGCAATATTTCCTCTGAGATTCTCCACTTGGTGGGTGGGATAGCGGCGCAGCCATTGAGCCTTGCGCCTAAGACTTCCTGTGGCTATGGTAGCCTGTTCTTGGCTGAGAAAGTCCAAACCGTCCTTATAGACTAAGACATCCTGCACATTGGCTCGAGTGAGTACGGCACCCTTGACAATCCCTTTGGGGAGTGAAGTAGGAACATCCTTCATGCTATGTACGGCTATATCTATAGAGCCCTGTAACATAGCCACATCGAGCACCTTAGTGAATACCCCAGTGATTCCCATCTCATACAGAGGAATATCTAAAGAGAGGTCACCCTGCGACTTCACGGGGACTAAAGAGGTAGTATATCCAAAATTTTCTAAGAGTGTTTGTACCTTCTTGGCTTGCCAAAGTGCCAACTGGCTATCACGAGTACCTATACGTAGGGTCTTTTTCATTTTTTTCCTAATAACGGCCAAAGGTAGCACTTTTTTTACATCTACACAAGTAAAAAATTAATCCTTGATAATTGGTCATTATTTTGTACCTTTGTCCTCTTAAAAAGTCCTTTCCTATGCACCCACTTGCCTTAGAAATACTTAAGAAACATTGGGGATATGAGCAGTTCCGTCCAGCACAAGAGCCCATAGTGACTTCAATCCTTGAGGGAAAAGACACCTTAGCCATGCTACCTACAGGCGGGGGAAAGTCTATTTGTTTTCAAGTCCCTGCCATGGTCAAAAAGGGCGTTTGTCTGGTAATCTCTCCCTTGATTTCGCTCATGGAAGACCAAGTCAAGAACCTCTCAGAGCATGGTATTCCTGCCTTAGCCCTCACAGGAAGTATTCCCTACTATGAAATAGAGCGACTAATGCACAATGTGCAACATGAAGCCTACAAATTCTTATACCTTTCCCCTGAACGACTTGCAAATGAGGAAGTAATCTTCTATCTAAAAAGTACCCCACTGAACTATATAGTTATCGATGAGGCGCACTGTATTTCCCACTGGGGAAAGGACTTCCGTCCTGCTTATTTAGCCTGCAAAAACCTCAGAGAATGGTTCCCTACCCTCCCTATCATAGCCCTTACAGCCACTGCTACTGAAAGAGTCCAAAAGGACATCATAGAACACCTACAGATTCCACAAGCTCAGATCATCAAGGGGAGTCTTATCCGCTCCAATTTAGCCTATATGACCTACTGTATAGATGATAAGTGGGAACGCCTCACTCGTATTCTTCTCAAAAACAAAGAAAGTAGCATTGTGTATGTACGCAACCGCCGACTTAGTGAAGAACTGGCACAGCATCTGACTGACGAAGGCTTCACCGCTACAAGCTTCCATGGAGGATTGCCTGTGGAGGAAAAGAGCAAACGCTTAGGCATGTGGAAATTAGGCGATGTGCAAGTGATGGTCGCCACTAATGCCTTCGGAATGGGGATTGATAAGGCCGATGTACGCACCGTTATCCATTGGGATTTGCCCAGTTCCTTGGAAGACTATTTCCAAGAAGCAGGTAGGGCAGGTAGGGATGGACACAAGGCTTTTGCTATTGTGTTATATAACGATAATGATGTAAAAAAACTCTTAGTGGATACCCAGAGGAGCCAAGTGTCCCCTGAGTTTCTCAAAGAACTCTACCCCAAGCTATGTAGCCACTTTATCATCGCTACTGGAGAAGGCGAAGGAACAAGCCATTTGTTCAACTTGGCTGATTTTGCCTCCAAAACACAGATGGATGCTCTAAAGATCTATCAAGGATTGGAGGTATTAGACCGCAATGGGGTACTCTCCCTAAGCCAAGCCTTCTTCCGAAAAGCCAATGTACAGATTCTCCTCTCAAGTCGTGAGGTAATTGACTATTTGGACAACAACACCGAGCTAAAAGAACTGCTTTTTTTTCTCATGCGCAAATACTCAGGGATACACGAACAAGTTATTTCCTTCAGAATAGAAAAAATAGCTGCCAACCTACACCTGACCTCTCCAGAGATTCAGCAAAAATTAGAAAAACTACAACAAGATGGTATTATCAGCTACCGTAGTGAAAACACTGATGCTGAAATCACCTTTCTCATGCCTCGTGATGACGAGAGAACAATCAACTACATCTCCCCACAGGTGAGGTGGTACAATGAGAACAAAGTAAATCAATGTAATGAAGTCCTCGCCTATATAGAGCAAGAAGAAAAGTGCAACCAACGATTTCTTTTGGAATACTTTTCAGAAGAGACAAAGGAAGATTGTGGAATCTGTTCCTATTGTATCGCTCGCAAACAGAAAAATCTCTCAAAGACCTCTATTGAATCCATATCCGAAGAAATACTACGCCTTGTAAGCACCCATCCCATGTCCTCTCAGGAACTCTGTCGCAAGAGCTCTTATCACGAATGGGAGATACTACATGTACTCACCCTTCTGTTGGACAAGGAGAAAATCCGACTACTCCCTACCAATCAGTGGAGTGCCTGACTCCTATCCAAAAGCATTGCGCCAACAAGCGGGCAACGATGCGATAGGATCATCAACTGTAGAGGCGAATCGCAATTCGCCCTTTTTTAAAGTAGTGGGCAATTCGCTTTTCTTTAAAGTAGTGGACAATTCGCACTTCTTTAAGGTAGAGGGCAATTCATCCTTCTTTAAAGTGGAGGACAATTCACCCTCCTTTAAGGTGGAGGACAATTCATCTTTTTTCTTCAAGGGGAATACTGTCTCTTTTTCAATAGAAGGCGCTATGAATTCCTCCTTACTTTCAGTTTTTTCATTTACAACAGAAGTAGTATCCATGGTTTTTACAGAAAGTATTTCTTGATTATCCATACTATTTTGTTGTACAAATATTGACTGCTGTAGTACAAGGAGCTCTTCTTCCCAGCCTTTGATACTCATGAGAGTTTTGATTGCACTAAGTTGTTCCCGTATGGAAGGATAGACGATTTTTTCATTTTGCTTCTGACCTACTCCATTGGCAATAGACCAAAGCACTTGAATTACTTGTTTTTTCATTTTGTATAAGATTATTCAGGATATAGGGTTACCCTTCATTTCTAAATTTTTCAGATATCCAGATGCAAAATTACAACTTTTAAGAAGTAAAATCAATAGCAAAAATACTAATAAAAAGTTAAAACAATTTTCTATACACTTTAATGATACAGAACCTCAACTCTTTCCTATATATAGATATTGAAAATCAGAAAGTTACTTTATTTTAATCCTAATTTCAATCAAAAACTGAAAAAATGTCAGTTTTTTTTGATGGGTAAGCAATATTTTTTGTACTTTTGTCAGCTAAATTAACTGTGGTATATTTTTTGAATAGAGTATACCGTTTTTTTAAAATTTATTTAATCAAAAATTAATCAAATACATTTTATGAGTTTTATAAGTTCATTAATAAAAATCTTTGTCGGTGATAAGGCCAAGAAAGATATGAGAGAGATCGCCCCTTTGGTAACTCAAATCAACGCCCATCAGGCTCAGTATAAGTCATTGACTAACGATCAGTTACGAGCAAAGACTACAGAGTTCAAGGAGCGTATAGCCACCGCTCGCAAGGAGTATGAAGAAAAAATCCAATCACTCAAAGCACAAGCGGATACCACCGAAGACATTGACCAAAAAGAAGATTTTTATACTGAAATAGATAAGCTGACTGATGAGGCTTACAAAGCTGGAGAGAAAGTCCTCAATGACATTCTTCCTGAAGCTTTTGCCGTTATGAAAGAAACAGCACAGCGCTTTGTAGACAATTCTACTATTGAGGTAACTGCCGCACCTTATGACAGAGAACTTGCCTCCCTAAAAGATTATGTAACTATCGAAGGAGAAAAAGCCCTCTGGAAAAACTCATGGGATGCAGCTGGAAAGGCTATCACTTGGGATATGGTACACTATGATGTACAGCTTATTGGGGGGATTGCTCTTCACCAAGGAAAGATTGCTGAAATGCAGACTGGGGAAGGAAAAACATTGGTAGCAACCCTACCTCTCTACCTCAATGCTCTCACTGGCAATGGAGTACACTTAGTCACAGTCAATGACTATTTGGCACGCCGAGATAGCGCTTGGATGGCACCTCTCTTTCAGTTCCATGGACTTAGAGTAGAATGTATTGACAACTATCAGCCTAACTCACCAGGTCGCCGTATGGCCTATGCTGCGGATATCACTTATGGTACCAATAACGAATTTGGTTTCGACTACCTACGTGACAACATGGCACATACTCCAGACGAGCTGGTACAACGCCCTCACAACTTCGCCATTGTCGATGAGGTAGACTCAGTGCTTATCGATGACGCTCGTACACCACTTATTATATCTGGACCTATGCCTCGTGGAGAATTCCATGAGTTTGATGTATTCAAACCTGCAGTAGAAACCCTTGTGGAGAAACAACGCAAGCACTTAACCAATGTCCTTGCCGAGGCTAAAAAACTCATCGCAGAAGGCAATACCAAGGACGGAGGCGTACTCTTACTCCGTGTACACCGCGGTCTACCTAAGAATAAAGCACTCATCAAGTTCCTCAGTGAAGAGGGTATGAAGCAGCTCTTGCAGAAGACTGAGAACTACTACATGCAGGATAACAACCGAGAAATGCATAAGATAGATGAGGATCTACTCTTTGTTATCAATGAGAAAAACAACCAAATAGAACTCACTGACAAGGGAATCAATGAGATGTCCCAAGGGGAAGATAAAAACTTCTTCGTGATGCCTGATATCGGAGCTGAAATTGCCAATATAGAGAAACAGAACCTTCCTAAGGAAGAAGAAAATGCTCTTAAGGACAAGCTCTATCAAGAATTTGGAGAAAAGAGTGAACGTATTCATACAGTAAACCAATTGCTGAAGGCTTACACCCTATTCGAAAAAGATATAGAATATGTAGTTATTGACAACAAAGTCCTTATCGTAGATGAGCAAACAGGCCGTATCATGGACGGTCGCCGCTATTCCGATGGATTGCATCAGGCTATTGAAGCCAAAGAAAACGTACAGGTAGAAGCCGCTACCCAGACCTATGCGACCATCACCCTACAAAACTACTTCCGTATGTACCGCAAGCTCGCTGGTATGACAGGTACTGCCACGACAGAAGCAGGTGAGTTTTGGGAAATCTATAAGCTGGATGTAATGGAAATCCCTACCAATCGTCCTATTGCTCGCAAAGACCAAAATGACCAAATCTATAGAACCAAACGTGAGAAATACAATGCAGTTATCGAAGAGGTAGTTAGCCTATCTCAAGCAGGTCGCCCTGTACTGATTGGTACTACTTCTGTAGAAGTATCTGAGCTACTAAGCCGTATGCTTAAGCTTCGCAATATTCCTCACAATGTATTGAATGCCAAGCTCCATAAAAAAGAAGCTGAAATCGTAGCTGAAGCTGGTAAAAAAGGAGTTGTCACCATCGCTACCAATATGGCAGGTCGTGGTACGGATATCAAGCTCACTGATGAAGTAAAAGAAGCAGGTGGGCTAGCAATTATTGGTACAGAAAGACATGATTCCCGCCGTGTAGACAGACAGCTACGTGGTCGTTCTGGTCGTCAAGGAGACCCCGGTAGCTCTAAGTTCTTTGTTTCCTTCGAGGATAACCTTATGCGCCTCTATGGTATGGAGCGTGCCATTAAGTTCCTTGACCGCTTAGGACAAGGTCTCAAAGAGGGAGAAGTATTGGAACATCCTATCATCACTCGCAATGTAGAAAAAGCACAGAAAAAAGTAGAGGAAAACAACTTCGGTATCCGTAAGCGTTTGCTTGAATATGATGACGTAATGAATGCACAGCGTGAGGTGATTTATAAGCGTCGTCGCCATGCCCTATATGGAGAGCGCCTACAGGTGGATATTGCCAACATTATCTATGATACCTGTGAGGCTATCTTAGAGAGCAACAAACCTGGAAATGACTATAAGAATTTTGAGTACGAACACTTCAAATATTTTGGTATAGAACCTAAAATATCTGAAGAGGATTTTCACAAAAAACCTCAGAAAGAGCTTATCAAAGTCCTCTATCCACAACTCCTTGCCCTTTACAAAGAGAGATGTGATCGCAATGCTGCTATTGCTTATCCTGTGATCAAGAATGTATATGAGGATCAGAGCAATCAGTTCGAACGTATTGTCATTCCTTTCACTGACGGACAGAAGGGTATCAATATCACCACTGACCTGAAGGAGGCATACGAGAGTGAAGGTAAGCAAATCATTGTGGATTTTGAAAAAAATATTTCCTTGGCCATCATTGATGATGCTTGGAAAACCCACCTCAGACAGATGGATGAACTCAAACAATCTGTACAGTTGGCCACTCATGAGCAGAAAGATCCACTTCTTATCTATAAGTTCGAGGCTTACAATCTCTTCAAGGATATGGTGGATAAGGTGAATAAGGAAATTGTTTCCTTCCTTTTCCATGCACAACTCCCTACAGCGGAGCCTCCTGTACAAGAAGCTCATGAAGTAAGACGTGCCCCTGAACACTTACAAACTTCCAAGGAGGAAGTACTCAACTCCGATGAGTTAGCACAGAGAAACAGAGAGGTAGGACAACAAGCCTCCCCTGCTCCTCAGGTAACAGAGCCTATCGTACGTGAACAACCTAAAATAGGACGTAATGACAAGGTGACCATTCAAAATATCCTCAATGGAGAAACCAAAGAGATGAAGTACAAACAAGCCATTCCTTTCTTAGAAAAAGGAGAATGGGTGATCAAACGATAAACCTCATTTTTTAAGTTTTAAATTAATTTCAAAAAGAAGTATTTTCCCTTCTCTGGGAGATACTTCTTTTTTTGGTAATAAGGACTGAGTAAAAAAGTAAAGAATAAGCAGGAGGCTTTTCTTCATTCTTCACTCGAAGATGTTCTTCACTTTTTTTAAATAATGCTTGTATAATAAAAAAATTTTTTTTTACATTTGCCCTTCGAAAGTCTTTCTTTTCCAAATACTTGGATAAGGCATTCGCTAAAGAAAAATCAAAATTAATACCTTAATAAATTTCAAAACAATGAAGAATTTTTTTACCTTTTTCATTGCCTTATTCTTGGTAGCCTCATGTGCCAAGAAAGGTGGTTTCAAAGACAGTGATCCTACTCTTTTCAAGGAGTATATCTCTGGTTTTAGCTCAGGATACATCTCTGCAGATGCCCCTATCGAAGTAGTCCTCACCCAATTGGACAGTAAAGCACTTGAAGGGGTAGAGGTAGATAAGCTCTTCGACTTCTCTCCTAAAGTAGAAGGAAAGACAACTATCAATGGGAATTTCGTAAAATTTACCCCTGAAAATCCTTTAGAACATAACAAGGAATACCAAGTCACTTTCCATGTGGACAAGCTCTTTAAAGTAAAAAAGGACTTGGCCAATTTCTATTTCCATATCCGTACCAAAAGCCTTCAATTCGAGGTAAATGTACGTGATTTGCAATCCTATAACCAGAACTACTATTTCCTTAACGCCTCTATTGAAGCTAGTGACAATCTCTCCCCTGAGATTGTCTCTGATATCGTAAAAGCGAATATCAATGGGAAATCCCTTAGTGTAAGGGCCTTGACCAACGAAAAAAATACTGAAATACCTATTATTATTGACAGCATTCCCACCCCTATCGATCAGAGCCAAACCCTGATTATAGAATGGAATGGTAGTCAATATGATATAGAAAGTAGTGGCAGCAGCTCACTGAATATCCCTACCAATAACGATTTTGGAGTGGTACAGCTTCTGCAAAACGAAGGGGAAAACAATTCTTTCAATATAGTATTTTCAGCTCCCTTGCAGAAAAATCAAGAATTCCGAGGACTGATAGCTGCCGAAAACTATGATGGAGATTTCCGCTTCTCTACCTCTGGGAATACCCTGAAAGTATATGCCGACTCCAACTTTGAGAACGAAGTAAAAATATCTGTTTTCCAAGGAATTAAAAGCCAATATGGAGAACGCATGAAGTATGATTTCTCCGGAAAACTTGCCTTTGACCCTATCAAACCACAGGTGAGATTGGTACGCAATGGTACTATCCTACCCAGCTCACAGAACCTCAAGGTTAATTTCCAGACAATCAACCTGAAAGCAGTAGAGATTAGTGTACTAAAAATCTATCAGAACAACATATTACAATTCCTTCAGGAGAATGATTTGGGTGGTGCTTATCGCCTTCGTCGAGTGGGAGCTACAGTTGCCCAAAAGGTAGTTCCTATACAGGCTACCACCAAGAATTCCCTCTCCAAATGGAGTACTCATGCCATAGACCTCTCCAGGATTATCACTCCTGAACCTGGAGCTATCTATCGTGTGAAGATTGACTTCAAAAAAGAATATGCTCTAAATTGTAACAACGACAAAACTCCTATCAAGGAAGAAAATCTATTGGTCTTAGAAGAAGACGGCAATAGTGATTACTATGACTATGACGACTACGATTATGACTATGACTGGGAGGAAAGAGACGATCCTTGTAAGGATAGTTATTACTACCGTAAATCAGTAGAAACCAATATCTTGGCAACTGACTTAGGAGTAGTAGTAAAGCGTGGTCAAAACAATGACTATACCGTGGTGGTCAATAATATTCTTACTACCGAACCTGTAGATGGAGCTAAGATAGCCCTCTTTGACTATCAGCAACAGAAACTTACAGAAGCCACTACCAACAATGAAGGAAAAGCCCTCATGACGACCCAAAAACGTGCCTACTTTGCCGTTGCTTACAAGGACAACAATACTACCTATGTCAAAATAGAAGATGGTGCTTCCCAATCGGTAAGCAACTATGAGGTAGGAGGTATGGAATTAGAGAAAGGGCGTAGTGGATACATCTATACTGAGCGCGGAGTATGGCGTCCTGGAGATACTATCTCTGTAGGCTTTATCTTCAATGACTTTGCCAATAAGCTACCTGAGAGCCTTCCTATTAAGCTCACTTTCTCCGATCCTAATGGAAAAGTAGTACAACAGTTAGTCAAGAACTCCACCGCTGAAAACCACTACCTCTTTACCCTTCATACACAACCTGAGGCTATTACAGGAAATTGGTCATGCCAGATAAAAGTAGGAGCTTCTACCTACTCCAAAACAATTAAGATAGAGACGATCAAGCCTAACAGACTCAAAATCAACAACAGTCTGTCTGAGAAATTTATCTCCAACGAGGGACAAAATGCTTCTCTACAAGTAGACTGGCTACAAGGTACTCCTGCAGGTAATGTAAAAGTAGAGATTACAGGAAAACTTTATCCAAAAGTGAATCCTTTCAAAGGCTACGAAAGTTATACTTTTAACAATACTTCTTTCCCTTCTTCCTCCGAAGAGATTCCTATCTTTGAGGGACAAACCAATGAAAGAGGTAGTGCTTCCTTCTTCTTCCAACCCAAGAAGCTGGAAAATGCTACCCAGATGCTTCGAGTAAACTTCCTGACCAAAGCCAATGAGCAAGGTGGAGACTTCAGTACCGATGTGACTTCGGCTACTTATTCTCCTTTTGCTACCTATGTAGGGATAAAAGCACCTAATGACAACTATTATTATGAGACTGGAAAGGCTACGAAATTCCAAACGGTAGTCCTCTCCGAGGGAGGAAAACCTGTGGCAGGCCATAGGGTAAAACTCTATGCTTATAAAATAGAGAAAAACTGGTGGTGGGATATCTCAGAATACAATATCTCCAGCTATAATTCCTCAGACTCCAAAAGTCCCGCCTTCACCACCGAAGCCACTACAGGACAGGACGGAAAAGCCACTTTCAATATCCAAATAAAAAATGGAGAATCAGGCCGCTACTTCCTCTTGGTAGAAGACAGCCAAAGTAAGCACGAGGCTGGTATCGATGCACGCTTCTACTCTTGGGGAGAAAGTGGAGAGAATACAGGTACCGAAGCTACGATGCTCATGCTCACCACTAACAAGAAGGACTACAAGGTGGGGGAAAAAGCCATCGTTACCTTCCCTTCAGATGCTAACGGACGTGCCCTCATCTCGGTTGAGAATGGTAGCAAAGTGCTCAGAACCTATTGGGTAAATACCCAAAAAGGAAAAACCACTTATGAGGTTCCTGTATCAGAGGATATGGCACCTAATGTGTACCTATATGTAACCCTCCTACAACCCCATGCTCAGACCAAGAATGATGCACCTATCCGCCTATATGGTATCGCACCTATCTCGGTATATAATCCTAAGACCAAGATAGAGCCTATCATAGAAATGCCAGAAGTACTTCGCCCTGAGAAACAAGTAACTATCAAGGTCAGAGAAAAGAGCGGCAAGCCTATGACCTACTCCTTGGCTATCGTAGAGGACGGTCTATTAGACCTTACTCGCTTCAAGACCCCTAACCCATGGAATACCTTCTTTGCCAAGGCTGCTTTAGGAGTGAAAACCTGGGACATCTACAACGATGTTATCGGAGCCTTTGGAGGCACTATCAATCAGATATTTAGTATAGGTGGTGACGAAGATTTAGGAGCTGGAAATACCAAAAAAGCCAATCGCTTCAAGGCCTTAAGTATCGTAGAAGGTCCCTTCACCCTGAGTGGTGGCACCAAGACCCATCAGATCAAGCTACCTAACTATATAGGCTCTGCCCGTGTGATGGTAGTGGCTTCCGATGTGAAAAATAATGCTTTTGGTAGTGCTGAGAAAACCGCTACTATCAAGAGCCCTGTGATGGTATTGGCCTCTCTTCCACGAAAAGCCGTACCTGGAGAGACTATCACCCTGCCTGTTACTGTTTTCGCGAACGAAAAACAGGTGAAAAATGTTAGTGTCAGTGTAAAGACAAATGATAAATTCTCCCTCAGCAGTAGCACTCAACAAGTGAGCTTCGACCAGCCAGGAGAAAAAATGGTATACTTTACCCTAAAGGTAAAAGAAATAGGAATAGGCAAAATCACCGTAGAAGCCCTCTCCGGTGGAGAAAAATCCACCTATAGTGTGGATATGGATGTACTCAATCCTAATCCTAAGATATACCAAGTAAAGAATGTAATCCTACAGCCCAATACTTCGCAAAGTATTGCCTTTGAGGTATTTGGAGAAAAAGGAACCAATACAAGCACTTTGGAGCTATCCTCCTTCCCTGGAGTGAACCTTTCCCAGCGCCTCAAGTACTTAATAGAATATCCACATGGCTGTGGGGAACAAGTAACCTCAGGCGCCTTCCCTCAGTTGTATCTATCTGATTTTGAAAATCTTTCTTCAAAACAACAGCAAGAGGTACAACAGAATGTAAGTGCAGCCATACGCAAGCTCTCTCAGCATCAGCTTTCCAATGGAGGGTTCTCCTATTGGCAAGGTTCCGATTATGCCGATGAGTGGGTAACCTCCTATATCGGGCAGTTCTATATAGAAGCCGAGAAGAAAGGATTCTCTCTTCCTATGGGCAGCAAATCCAAGTGGTTGAACTACCAAAAGACTATGGCTCGCAACTGGACGTATAATGGAGCTCATTCCACCTTCAATCAGGCCTATCGCCTTTATACCTTAGCCCTTGCTAAGAGTCCCGATATGGCCTCCATGAACCGATTGAGAGAGACCAGCAGTATCTCCAACGAAGCCCTTTCACGCTTGGCAGCAGCCTATGCTATAGCTGGACAAAAAAATGTAGCCGCCTCCCTATTTAGCAAGGTAACCTTCGATAGTGGAAGTGAAGATAGTTACTACAGCTATGGCTCTCCTATACGCAACAACGCGATGTCCTTGGAGACTGCCCTATACTTAGGCAAATCACAGATTGCCGCTGAGTTGGCATTGAAGATTTCAGAAAAGCTCTCTTCCAGTGAGTGGCTTAGTACCCAGACAACTGCTTATGGCTTGTATGCCATGGCACTCTATGTATCCAAGAACAAGACCGGCAAGTCATGGACAGCTACCTACCAAGAAGGAAAAGACTCAGGTAGCCTTACGAGCAGTTCCACCGGATATGCCTCAAAAGCCCTTTCCTCACAGATAGGTAACCATAAGGTTAGTGTACAGAACAAATCGGCAGTAACCCTCTATGCTCGCGTAGTAAGCAGTGGTATCCTCCCTGTAGGAAAAGAATTGGTACAAGAGAATGGTCTTTCAGTAAGCACCCACTATTCGAATAAGAATGGCAGTCTTTCTGTAGAATCTCTACCACAAGGAACCAGCTTTACCTGTGAGATTTCGGTGAAAAACACCACTCAGAGTGCCGTGTCCAACATTGCTCTTACCCAATTTGTCCCCTCCGGATGGGAGATTGTGAACACCCGCTTTACCGACTATGATACCGATAGTAGCAAGTGGGATTATGCCGATATCCGTGATGATAGAGCCCATATCTATTTTGGACTTAAGGCAGGAGAAACCAAGAAGTTCACCCTCCAGCTCAACGCCTCTTATAAGGGTACTTACTACCTTCCAGGCAGCTTTGCAGAGGCCATGTATGATGCTAAGTATAACACCCATAACAAAGGCAGCTGGATCAAAGTAGAATAGCCTATGCTATTTTTAAGTTTTATTTATAGAATAAAACATGTGTTTTATAGAAAAAAATTCGTATCTTTGCAATCAAATACACAAAATATATGATTTCATTTGACCAAATCGACTTAATTCTATTAGATGAATTACAACGTGATAGCAAGCAATCCGTCAAGGAGCTCGCTAAGAAAGTGAATCTTTCTATCACCCCAGTACATGAGCGTATCAAGAAATTGGAAGCGCTGAATGTAATCCAAAATTATGTAGCTGTAGTCAATCCCGATGCCTTAGGGAAGACCTTGGTAGCCTATTGCCAAGTGAAGCTTGTACGCCATCAGGAGACACTCTTTGAGGAGTTTGAACAATATGTTCGCAATTTGGACGAAGTACAGGAGGCCTATTACATGGCTGGTCCTTATGACTTTTTGCTCAAGCTTATTCTTAAGGATATGAAAGACTATCAGAACTTTGTGGTTCACAAGATCTCGAAATTGGATATTATCTCCAATATTCAAAGTGCTTTCACTATCCAAAGTATTAAGAATACCTCTATGATCAAGTGTATATTGGACGAAGAAAATAAGGAGAACTAAGATGCACTTTGCTATTGCTGGAAATATAGGGGCGGGGAAAACCACCCTAACAGGGCTTCTTGCCAAGCATTATAAGTGGGAAGCACATTACGAAGATGTGTCCGACAATCCCTATCTGGATGATTTCTATGCCAATATGGAGCGATGGAGTTTCAACCTGCAGGTATTTTTCCTCAATAGTCGCTTTCGCCAAATTGTGGATATTCGTCAAAGCAAAAAGAACTTTATCCAAGATAGGACCATCTATGAGGATGCTTACATTTTTGCGCCCAACCTACATGCAATGGGGCTCATGACAGAAAGGGATTTCTGTAATTATCGTTCGCTCTTCGAACTTATGGAAAGTTTCATTCAGCCACCTGACTTGCTCATTTACCTGAGGAGTTCTATTGCTAACTTAGTGAATCAAATCCAAAAAAGAGGTCGCGAATATGAGAATAGTATCTCCATAGAGTACCTAAATAGGCTCAACCAGCGCTATGAAGACTGGATACGTAGCTATGATAGGGGAAAACTCCTCATTGTAGAGGTCGATAATATGGATTTTGTAAAGAATCCAGAAGATTTAGGAGAAGTAATCCAGCGTATAGATACTTCGATACATGGACTTTTCTGAGAAATTGATAAGAAAAAGGATTGCCCTAAGATAGGCAGTTCTTTTTCACTTATCTATATGAGTGAGGTAGTAGATCAGCATACCTGTCACATAATCATAATTCTGTATCCCCCCCTCTTGGGCATTGGCCTTGAGAAAGGTATCATAACTATTCTTGAACACCTCTTCCATAGGATTCTCATATTGACTCCAAAACTCAAAAGCTTCTGTATAGTTCTGCAAGACCCCAGCACGTAACTGCTGTGTATACTCCTTGTGCCGCTCAGGCGACAACTGCCTGACCTCCTTGAGCACATAGCGTAGAGCAAAAAGTGTTGCACTATACCTGAAGTAAGGTTCCCTGTGATGGTAAGTGGCCAAAAAGCCTATAAAATTAGCTTCCTTTTCGGAGGCATATCCCAGTTGATGGGCAACCTCATGTGCTGCTGTCACAGGGAAACTATAATGAGTAGCCAAATCATTGACCTGAGCTTCTCCTGTGAAGGGATTCAGATAACCACTATACCCCATATAGGTAAGCGCCTTGCTATATAAAGAGGATTTGACACTAAGGGTGTATAGGGCGAATCTCGGGAACTTATCAGAAAGCTTGCTATAACCCTGAGGTATTTTCTCATAGACCTCTCTAGGGGCGAATGGCATTTTCACCGCTTGTGTGTCAGCGGTGGACAATTGTTTATGTAAGGTATTAGCTTCTATGATAAGCCTCTTGGTAACCGCTTCTAACTCTGATTCAGTATAGGAAAAATCCCAACCCAACTGCACCGATAAGGGTTGCCTATAATAGTTGAATCCCCATAGAAAATAAAACAAACTCACTACCAAAACAAGACTCTCCCCTACCCTTTTAAGAAATCGAAGAGGTACCTTACGTATCTTTCCAAAATACTTGATTATATAGAGGATAGCTCCCAAGAGAAGTACTGTATATAGAATATCTCCTACAGAAAAAGGAATCCAACCGAGCAAAAAACGTACTGTCCTGCCTATATAGGGATAAATTCCTGTACTATACCACTGCTCAGTAAGTGTTGGCTCATAGCGGAAAACCCCATACAATACTACAAATAGCCCTATATAAAGGAGCTTTCCATAAGTTGTATATTTCTTTCTCATATTTCAACTGTTTTCAAATAACCTTCAACAAAACTCTTAATAGTTTCTGAGGAATAGTCTCCTCCTTTGGCATAAGAGATACCCATAACTTCTAAAGCTATAGCTTGGCACTGCTCATCATTAATAGTAATGGCTTTACTATCTAATATTTCTCTAACAATAACCATACATTTTTGCAGGTCTTCTGTTGTAGCATAAGGAGGTAAAGTTATTTTCATCAGAAATGGTACTTCACCGTGTCCTGTTACTCTATAGGCTTCTTTCCAAAATGTATGGCAACATTCACATCTATAAAGGGTAACCCATTGTGTAGGATAAAAAGCTATCTCTTTATAAGCTATTTTACCTTGAAAGTTTTTGATTGATTCCCCCTCTACAATATCTGTTAACTGGTTACAAACACATTGTTTCATTGTATAATTTCAAAATTACTTCCTTTAGTACTTTCTACAAGTATAATCCCTCCATCACAGATAAGACAAAACCCATTTGCCTTATCTTCAATAAGATATTCTTAGGTTATTTCATTATAGGTAATCTCAAAAGAAGGATTGTGCCAGCTGAAATTTCCTTGTATATATTTACTTCCTATAACTATAAGATATAAGGTTGCTGTTGTGCCCTTTTTTGTAAGGTATAGCACTACTCTCCTAAATGTAGGAGTATACTGAGTCAGAAGAACACTATCCGCTTTGAATTCTTTAAGTATAGTACCAATAGTTGTGAGGTCTGTTATAGTATTCATTTCTGTAATTTCTTTTCAAAATTCTTATAATCCATTAATTTCATTTAGATTGAGGATAATATTGTTGTGTTCTGACATAAAATCACGTTTTTCTTTATCCAAATAATAGATGGGTATATGATCATATTTAGGATGGGTAGGTTTTAGGTCACACAAATCGTTATCCCAATCATATTCTAAACTGAAATCGGTAACATCTACTATAAGTGCTTGTATAGGAGTCAGTTCTACAAATATATCTATGTTGTTCTGAATATAATTAGCCTCTAAACTTCCTTTATAAGGATAAATACCTATGAGCTTAAGCATTCCAATAGTATCATTTTCAGATAGAAATGTTTCTATTGTTACTTTGCTTAGCTGGCTATCTCGTTCTAATTTTTCCATTTTAGGCAATTGCTCATAATGCTTATATGAGGCATTGGGAAACTTTTTGATGTTCTTTTCTATCAAAAAATTGATAGCATCCAGTTTGCTTGTAAAAGGATTGGAAAATACTTTTTGAAGTGAGATAATCACTTCCTCTCTTATATTAGGAACAGTGTTGAAAATCAATTCTGTAAAATCTAAAATGCGACATACAGCTTTAGCGTTTTCATCTAAATTCTTTTCTATAAAGTAGCTCAATAATTGTTGCTCATCAGGGGTATTTATACGCCCCTTAAACTTTAAGTAAGTTATCTGAAAATAGGTGTTTTTGAAAACTGTCTTTTCAATAAACTCCAACCGAAAAGGAAATTTATCCTCTATATTGAAAGGAATAAAGTGTACTTGTTTTTCCATATCAAAACGGCTCTCCCACTATACGGGTTTTATACTCGCCTTTTACTATTTGCCAGCATACTTCGTAAGCATTAGCACCACTACCATTATGGGCAATAATGTAAATTGTATCTTCCTCTTTGTCATAATATACCGCATTATTATCAGTATACATAGCTACTTCGTACAAATCATCATAAGCACTTTTAGGGATAGATACGTTTTTGCCGTTGATAGTTACAATGATACTCTTGTAATGGTCTTCAGGTATAAAGGAGGTGTCCGTACCTTGAGCTCTCTTACCATCAATGATTAACTCCTCATAATATTTATATTTTTTCTTGGTAATCTTATGCTTAGTTTTGTCAAATGGCTGTCTGGTAAGGGTTACACTGATACCTTTACCAGCAATAGTAATACTATTGCCTTGCTCTTTACCTTTGCCGATAGAAGGCAAGTCTCGCACTTTCTTTAGGCGACTTTTATGTACATACCCTTTATCTACATACAACCAATTAAAAAATATCTCTTCACCAGTTTCATCTTGTATAGTATCAAATAAAGTATATACAAGCGTGTTGTTAGGCAAAGTGCCTACAATTTTGCTTTTTACGTTTCCTTTAGCACGAATGTTCACATAGCCGTCTTTGTCTTTTACTACGGCATAATCTCCAAGAGGACCTTGCGCAAAGGCATTGGTCGTAAGGAGGAAGAATAAAATAAGTAAGTGTTTCATATTCAATAGATAATTTATAATGAGTTTTTTTATCAAGTTATTTGTCGCTTTCCATACTTATATAAGTATCGTTTGAAAGTTTTTTAATAGATTTCAGATAATCTACTTTGTCTAAAACAACACGTTGTTCTTTGATGGTTTCTACTAAAATTTTAAAACGTTCTTCTTTGGCAATATTGTGTTTAATCAGAGAAGCATTAAGACTCTCTATATTGCTGAGTATAGCTAATTCATTAATACTGGCGATGTCCCTTATATTTTCACCCTTTAATGCTCTTTCAGGATTAGCTGCTTTCCATTGTTTAGCTGTACAGCCAAACATAGCGAGATTTAGCAAATTGGCTTCATCGGCATATACAAAGGCTTCTTTTAGGTCAGAAAGAGTGGGAAGTATATAGTTTTTAACAGCATCGGTATGGATATGATAGTTGGCCTTGCTTAAAATCCTTTTCACATTCCATTCCAAATTGTACTGATTGCTCTCTAACTCTTTAAGACGCTGATATTCTTTTATCAGATATAGTTTAAAAACAGGACTTATAGCTGCTCCAAATTCAAAAGCAATATCTTTATGGGCATAAGTACCTCCATATTTTCCTTTTCGTGATAAAATTCCAATAGCATTTGTACTCTCTACCCAATTTGAAACGCTAATAGTAAATGTTGGCAATCCTGCTTCTTTTTTAAAGTGGTCGAATTCGACCACTTTAAAATTAGGGTTATAAAGTATTTCCCAAGTACCTAAAAATTCTAATGTACTTCTATTTCTTATCTAGTTTTTTATTATATCAGCAGCTCTTGCTTCATCATTTTTACCTTTAGCCATATCTGTTAATGAAATATAATCCTGATTGTCTATTGTAGCTAAAGATATTTCAACATCTTGTACTTTAAGTTTATTATTTGTTGGTGTCATATATTTGGTAATTTTAGTTACATCATTAAAGTTGTCCTATAATACGGGTTATGTACTTGTCTTTTACTATTTGCCAGCACACTTGGTAAGCTAAACCAGCTTCGCCATTAACTGCATAAATATAAAGTGCCTCCGCTTCCTCATCGTAGTATATGGAACTGCTAAAATAGGAAATTTCATACAAATCATCATAAGCACTTTTAGGGATAGGTACATTTTTGCCTTTCATAGTTACAGTAATACTTTTGTAATGGTCTTGAGCTAGTGAACCGTCCCATCCATATATTATTTCTTTACCATCAATGATTAATTGTTCATAACTTCCCTGGCCTTTCTTAGTAATCTTGTGCTTGGTTTTGTCGAACTTCTGTTTGGTAATGGTCACTTTTACGTCCTTATCATCAAAAATAATACTATTGCCTTGCTCTTTTCCTACTATAGCACGAAAGTCAAATATTCTTTTCAAGCGACTTTGATGCACATACCCTTTATCAACTTCAATCCAGTTAGTAGGGTTAAATTCTTTATCAAAGAAACCATATACAAGTGTATTGTTAGGCAAAGTACCTACAATTTTGCTTTTTACATTTTCTTTGGCGCGAATGTTTACATAGCCGTCTTTGTCTTTTACTACGGCATAATCTCCAAGAGGACCTTGCGCAAAGGCATTGGTCGTAAGGAGGAAGAATAAAATAAGTAAGTGTTTCATAAGGTTTTCATTTTGAATAATCTTTCCACATGACAAAGAAAAGAATTTATTTTGACATAAAAAAGGATTTTACACTTTATTTACTCACAATTCAAAAAAAATACGTACTTTTGCCAAAAAAGTAAGATTTGAACCAGAGAACCCTTTTATTAGAAGTAAATCCACAGTCGTTCTATGGAGAACAGAACAGTAATATCGAACTACTTAGGAGCTATTTCCCAAAAATAAAAATTGTAGCTCGTGGTAATGAGATTCACATCTTCGGAGAAGAAGCCATCTTAGATGAGTTTGAGAGACGTGTAGAACAGCTTACTCTACATTTGGAAAAATACAATCACTTGGATAGAAATGTGATTGAGCGTATACTCACCTCTGATCATGGCACTTTGTTACCCTCTACCCTTTTGGACAAAGACTTCATTGTTCATGGAGTAAAAGGGAAGATCATCCGTGCCCAGACCCCTAATCAGCAAAAATTATTGGAGCTCATTGGGAAAAACGACATGGTTTTTGCCATAGGTCCTGCAGGTACAGGTAAAACCTATACAAGTGTAGCCCTTGCGGTAAGAGCGCTGAAAGACAAGCAAGTCAGGCGTATTATCCTCACACGCCCTGCAGTAGAGGCAGGAGAGAACTTGGGCTTCCTTCCGGGAGACCTCAAGGACAAGCTTGACCCCTATATGCAACCCCTCTATGATGCCCTGATGGATATGATTCCTATCGACAAGCTCAATAACTTCATAGAGAATGGCACCATTCAGATAGCTCCCTTAGCCTTCATGCGAGGGCGTACCTTGGACAATGCTTTTGTAATCTTGGACGAGGCACAGAATACCACCTATGTACAGATGAAGATGTTTCTCACTCGTATGGGACGCAATGCCAAGTTCATCATCACAGGAGACCCTGGACAGGTAGACCTCCCTAAGAAGGTAAACAGTGGACTGAGTGAAGCCCTACATATCATAAAAGGAATCAAAGGGATAGGCACCTTATTCTTGGATGATAAAGATGTAGTACGCCACCCCTTGGTCAAGGAAATCATCAATGCCTATAGCCGTGCTGAGAAGGAAGAAGATTAGAGACGCCTTTGAAGGAAGAAATCCTTAACTATCTGGCTACAAGGCTCTTCCAACACTCCCTGTACTACCTGAGTCTTGGGGTGTAGCAAATTACCAAAAAGATGGTAACCCCGCTTGGAATCCGTAGCTCCATAGACCACCTTGCCTATTTGACTCCAATAGAGCGCCCCTGCACACATGACACAGGGTTCCAAGGTTACATATAAAGTACAATCCATCAGATACTTACCCCCTAAATACTCACTTGCAGCTGTAATGGCTTGCATCTCGGCATGAGCAGTGACATCAGTAAGTTTTTCGGTAAGATTATGAGCCTTAGCAATAATTCGCTCCCCGATAGTAATAACAGCCCCCACAGGCACTTCCCCTTGTTCAAAGGCAATTTGAGCCTCTTGTAAGGCCTTTTGCATGAAGTAAGTATCCGATAATATCATAAAAATCTATTTATTAAAAACAAAATAAACTATGGCAGAACATAATGATTTTGGCAAAGAAGCCGAAGAGGAAGCCACCAACTACCTCAAAAACTCAGGTTATGAAATCTTAGCACGGAACTTCTATTGGCAGAGTGCCGAGATAGATATCATCGCTAAAAAGGATAATATTCTTGTGATTATAGAGGTAAAGGCAAGAAAATCAGCCTATTTCGGAGAGCCCTATTCCTTTGTCAACCCCCATAAGATACAGCTATTGGCCAAAGCCACCAATCACTATATCAAGATCAATGACTTAGATATGGAAGTAAGGTTTGACATCATCTCTATTGTAAAAAACAATGCCGAGTATCACTTAGAACATATAGAAGACGCCTTCTATCCCTTTTAAGTGATTGATTTATAAAGAAAAAACTACTTCAAAAGAGTAGTTTTTTCTTTTTTATCGTTTGTTTACTTTCTCTAAATATTTTTCGAGAGCCATGGTCATAGAAGGAGTCTCAGGCAGAGGTGCTTGAATATCAATTCGCAAGCCCGCCTCCTCAGCTGTTTTAAGAGTAGAAGCCCCAAAGACAGCCACTCGAGTAGTTCCCTGCTTGAAGTCAGAAAAATTCTGGAAGAGGGACTCGACCCCTGCTGGACTAAAGAAAGCGATAACATCGTATTTTACATCCTTTAGGTCGGTAATATCGGCATGAGCTGTCTTAAACAAGATTCCCCGCTTCCAATTAATTTTCAGATCATTCAATGACTTTTCTATGGCAGGGCTCAAGAGCTCAGAGGTTGGGAAGAAAAATTTTTCTTCCTTATGCTTTTTAAGGAAAGGAATAAGATCCGCAAAATCCTTCTTTCCTACATAAATCTTTCGCTTTCTATAAGTTATATACTTTTGCAGATAGAAAGCTACCGCTTCAGAGAGACAGAAATAGCGCATAGTGTCAGGCACTTTAAAGCGCATTTCCTCGGCTACTCTAAAGAAGTGATCTACGGCATTCCTGCTGGTGAGAATAATAGCCGTATGTTGTTGAAGTTCAATCTTTTGCGCTCTCAAATCTTTTCCTGTTACCCCTTGTACTTCAGTAAAAGGACGAAAATCAATTTTTACTTTGTATTTCTCTATAATCTGATGATAAGGTGAATTTTCTGATTGTTCAGGTTGAGAAACCAAGATTGTTTTAACTTTCATAAAATCTTTATTTATTGAGATATAATCAAATAATTAACAAAAACATAAGGTGCTATTTCAAAGGTGCAAAGGTACAAAATAAAATAATACCAATATTGTTTTATTTCATTTTTATATAGCTTGGCAAATGAAATGACTCCAAGAATTTGTATATACAAAAATATTACTAATGAAAAAGCCAAGAGATATATATTATTTCCAGTGGCATATATATTCAAAAAAAGTAAAAATACCAAAACAAAAGCGGCATAATTAGAATAGCTTAAGCGAATGAACAGGAAGGAACGAGAGAAAGTGTCAAAATCAAACACATAACTTACGAATCGCTGAAAGATAAATTTCAAGAATATAAAAAGTCCCACTCCCAACATCACCAGATACTGCTGAGGTATATTATAAAAAGAAATTTTTATAGCAAAAAATTCTAACAATAGCCAAATCGCTACACTAAGTATCCCTCCTTGTACCAGTAATAACAAAAAGGTAAAGAGTACGCCACTTCTTTCCTTTTTATTGAATATAATAATATACTTATTATTGACCAATAGATTCAGAAACTCCTTGAATCGAAAGACATGATATGTCTTTATAAAAGCCAAAAGAGCTAAGATTGTTACAAATAGGAAAGATATCCAATCCTTATTTTCAAAAGAGACAGGGATCCACTTCATACATCTTATTTTAAAGTATCAGAGGGCAATTCCTCCTGAGGGGAGGGTGGCTGAGGAGGTGTCAGCTGTTTTTGCAATAGGCTATCCTCCTTATTCAGTCGCATACTCACGGCGGAGAGTATCTTATTACACTTCTGGGGGTCGGAGGAATAATAAGAAATATTTTCTGCCAATTGTAAGCTATCTACCCCATATTTTTTATACAACATCGTTGAGGTGAGTATACCGCTCTGCTCATAGAAAGTAGCGTCTATGCTTTTGGCCGCATTGAGCAAGGCCAGATCATAGAACACAGCTTCCATCTCCTCTTCCGATAAGAGTTTCTTCGGGGGAGTAACTACTTGAGAACAAGCTATCAAGCACAAAAAAAGGATATTCAGATAGCAATATTTCACTTTCTCTTTTTGATTAACGGGGCAAAATTACAATATTTATTTTAAACCAGCAAAACAATTCAGGATAAAAATCTATAAAGTAAAAGAAAGAAGCAAAGAAAAACCTTAACTTCTTTCTAATTACTACTATCTTTTATATAAATTTCTCATTATTTAGCGATATTCACAGCTCTTGTTTCACGGATAACGGTAACTTTTACCTGACCAGGATAAGTCATATCCGTTTGTATTTTCTGAGAGAGATTGAAGGAGAGTTCCGCTGCTTTTTCATCGGATACCTTTTCACTTTCGACAATCACACGCAGTTCACGACCCGCCTGAATTGCATAAGCTTTTTTAACCCCTTGGAAAGAGAAAGCGGTATCTTCCAATTCTTTAAGGCGCTGGATATAAGAATCAAGCACTTGTCTTCGTGCTCCTGGTCTTGCTCCTGAGATTGCATCACATACTTGTACAATAGGAGAAAGCAGAGAAGTCATCTCAATCTCATCATGGTGAGCCCCTATAGCATTGCACACTTCAGGTTTTTCCCCATATTTTTGAGCCCACTCCATACCCAAGAGAGCGTGAGGAGTTTCAGTATCTGTTTCGGGAACCTTACCTATATCATGAAGAAGCCCTGCGCGCTTAGCCAATTTGACATTAAGTCCTAATTCGGCAGCCATGAGTCCACACAAGCGAGCCACCTCACGAGAGTGTTGCAAGAGATTTTGTCCGTAAGACGAACGATACTTCATACGCCCTACCGCTTTGATAAGTTCGGGGTGCAAGCCATGTATTCCTAAATCAATAATGGTGCGCTTACCTATTTCAGCAATTTCATCTTCTACCTGTTTAGTTGTTTTTTCTACGACTTCTTCAATACGAGCGGGATGGATACGCCCATCAGTCACGAGCTTATGAAGAGAGAGGCGTGCAATCTCCCTACGTACGGAATCGAAGCAAGAAAGGATAATAGCTTCGGGAGTATCATCTACAATAATTTCCACTCCAGTGGCAACCTCCAAAGCACGTATATTGCGTCCTTCACGACCGATGATACGTCCTTTTACATCATCTGATTCAAGATTGAATACAGATACACAGTTATCAATAGCCTCTTCCGTACCTATTCGTTGTATAGTATTGATAATAATCTTTCTGGCCTCCTGACGGGCAGTAAGCTTGGCCTCCTCGATAGTTGTCTGGATATAAGCCATAGCATCGGTCTTAGCCTCATTCTTGAGAGAGTCTACCAATTGAGATTTAGCTTCTTCGGCAGTTAGTCCAGATATTACCTCCAACTGTTTCACCTGACTCTTGTGCAGCCTGTCTACCTCTTCCTGTTTTTTATCTACCAAAGACATACGATGAGCGCACTCTTGATTTTTCTGTTCAAGCTCTTCATTGAGTTTTTTAGTTTGAGCCAGTTCATTGGATACTTGAGATTCTTTATCCTTAATACGCTTTTCTGCTTCAGATATTTTCTTTTCTTTAGAAAGAATCAGTTTTTCATGTTCAGACTTAAGTTCCAAGAATTTTTCTTTAGCTTGGTAGATTTTTTCTTTTTTAATATTTTCAGCCTCTACTTTAGCCTGCTTAAGGATATTCTGTGATTCTTCTTGAGCATCTTTCACTACCTTGAAAGCATATTTTTCTTGTTTTTTCTTCAGGACAAACCACACCAAAATACCCCCTATGAATACTCCAATAATGGCACCTACTACTAATGTTGTTATTTCCATAAAAATAAAATAATTATACAAAAAGCCTGCAAGAAGAAATCATATGAATAAACTCCTAAAAGCATATTTAGAGCTACCAAGCCCTTCAAGTATCCGCCAAGTGAAGACGGCACGCTTTGGTGGCTTGACTCACCCTTCTGAATTATTTTCTGTTGAGTTTACCAAAAAAACTATTCTTGCAGGCAGTAATCTTTATTACTTAGTTCTGTCAGTGTTTGATATATATTTTTTAATTTTTCAATATTTTCTTCTGTTTGGTATTCTTCAGTCAAGCCTTCATGAGAGAGAGGCATGGCTAAAGAAATAGCACACATAGCTAAGGAATCTTGTCTGTCCTTCACTGGAAAGTTTTGCTCAAAAAACCTAATCTGCTCATTGATCCTTTGCGCAGCCTTACGATAGGCTTCCTCTTGTTCAGGAAAAATCTTCAAAGGATATACCCTATCGGCTATTTTTAAGGATATGCGTAATTTTTCACTCATTATTGGGTCACTTATCTTGAGAAAGTTGGACAATACATTGTTCTATTTCGCGAATAAGGCTATTTATTTTGAGTTTGGCTTCCGTTCTTTTTTCATCACTGCCTAAAAGAGCTTGGGTTACCTTTAGGGCTTCATACTTTTGTTCATAGGCTTGTTTTTCACTTTGAGCCTTGTCAAGCATATGAGTAAGAGCTTCAACTTGCCCTAATAGCATACTATTTTTTTCTTCTAAAGAACGTACATATAGCTGCACTTGAGGAAGTAATAATTCTATTTTTTGTATCCATTCTTCCATAATTCTATAGAGAAAAACCCCTTACTTTTTGGTTGCAAAGGTAATACTTTTTGGAGTTATAAGCAACTATTTGTAAAAATTTTATTTCATTAATTTTTTTAATCAACATTTATGATTTTTTAATATCTTTGTACTATCAAAAACACAAATTCAAAATTATGTTATCAATCAATGATACTCAATTAGTTATACTTGACTTTCAGGGCAAGTTATCCCAGATTGTATACCAGAGTGAAACTGTCCTATCGAAAGCAAGTGCCCTTATCAAAGGTATTAGGCACTTAGAAATCCCTATCACTTGGGTAGAACAGACTCCGGAGAAATTAGGACAGACCACTCCAGAAATTGCCGAATGCCTCAGTGGACTGTCCCCTATGGAAAAATGTACTTTTTCAGCCTATGCCACTGAAGAAATTGCGCAAAAAATCCAAAGTCACCAGCGCAAGCAAGTCCTACTAATAGGAATAGAGACCCATATCTGTATCTGGCAAACCACAGAGGATTTGATTCAAGCAGGTTATGAAGTTTTTGTCCCTTGTGATGCAGTCTCCTCACGTACTCTGGAAAACAAACAAATAGGACTTCAGATGATAGAACAAGCACAAGGAAGGCTCACCTGTGTAGAGGGAGCCTTATTTTCACTTTTGAGAACTGCTAAGCACGAGAAGTTCCGAGATATAGCGAAACTTATCAAATAAAATCTTTTAGAAAGGTACATCAGGAATATCACTTCCTGAGCCGAAAGCATTGTTAGGATTTCCCTTAGGGAGTCCTGTAGAAGAAGCTTCCTCTTCCTGATTATTATATTTAGAAGAGAAGGATTGTACCTGGTCGGTCTGTTCCTCAGCATACAAAAGGTTTTTGAGATTGCTAAAGACCCCATTGACAAACTGCAGGCGAATATTGTCTAAGCCACCATTACGGTGCTTAGCAACAATAAATTCGGCTTGGTTTTCCGTAGGAGTCTGTGCGCTATCATCCCATGTTTCTAAGTTATAATAGCTTGGTCTATAGAGAAACGTAACGATATCCGCATCTTGCTCAATCGCTCCAGACTCACGAAGGTCAGAGAGCTGAGGGCGCTTATGTCCTGGCCTACTCTCGACATTACGCGAAAGTTGAGAGAGCGCTATCACGGGCAAATTCAATTCTTTTGCCAGCGCCTTGAGGTTACGAGAGATGGTTGAGATCTCTTGTTCACGATTCCCTGCCCCCTTGTTGGTCGTATTGGCCGTCATTAGTTGAAGGTAGTCAATAAAGATAATCTTAACCCCATACTTAGATACCATACGGCGCGCCTTGGCACGGAGGTCAAAGATAGAAAGTGAAGGCGTATCGTCGATATACAAAGGAGCTTCTAAGAGTTCCTGAGTCTTGGTATTGAGGCGTTCGAAGTCCTCCACATTGAGTTTTCCTGTACGGAGCTTATCAGAGCTTATCCCTGTTTCAGAAGCAATAAGCCTGGTAATAAGCTGTATAGAAGACATCTCCAAGGAGAAGAAAGCCACTGGAATCTTGCTATTGACAGCGATATTACGTGCCATACTAAGGGTAAAAGCTGTTTTTCCCATAGCAGGACGAGCTGCCACGATGATAAGATCCGTAGGCTGCCAACCCGCTGTGAGCTCGTCCACCTTGGTAAATCCTGAAGGAATCCCACTGAACTCCTCCTTTCGGTTATGGAGTTCCTCTATTTTCTTACGTGCCTTAATGACCAATTCCTTGGCAGACTCTGAAGTACGAGTAATATTTCCCTGAGTGATAGAAAAGAGCTTTCCCTCGGCGCTATCGAGCAAGTCAAAGACATCCGTTTCCTCATCATAAGCCTCTTCGATAATCTCATTGGACATTTTGATAAGTCTACGTTGGATATATTTCTGGATAAGGATACGGGCATGAAACTCAATATTAGCCGAAGAGGAGACCCTTTCGGTAAGATATACCAAATATCCCCCCCCTCCTATTTCCTTGAGCGTACCATCCTTGAGGAGCTGATCCTTAACAGTCATCAAATCTATCGGTTGAGAATCCTTGAACAACTTATAGATAGCCGCATAGATCTTCTGGTGAGCTGGTGAATAGAAAGCCTCGTCGGAGAGAATATCTATCACCTCATCGACTCCTCGTTTTTCTATAAGCATTCCCCCAAGCACCACCTCTTCCAGCTCCAGGTCCTGAGGCGGAATTTTCCCCCTTTCGAGGGTTGGAATGGTACGAGAAGAGGTTACGACCTCCATAGGTTGAGGAGAAATATTTTCCATATCTTTAATAATTAATCAATTACAAAAAAGGACAGTTTCCTTTTTTCTTTTGGCAAAAATACACGCATTTTCTCAATCTTTTCCCTTTTAGTTTTTCAACAAATCCGTGAGTATTGTGTAAAAGTTTGCTTACCTATTGATTATCAAAATAGAATTATAGCAAAAATCGTTCAAAAAATTATTTCTGCAAAAACTTCCCGACAGATAGTTTGTTGTTTTTAATAATTTTCATACCTTTGCAGTTGGTAATCTATATCTGAAAAAACACATGAGAGAAGTCACTCGCTTGTTCGATATTCCCTATTATCAGTTAGAGAAATATCCTATTGAGAATGCTTTAGTCACTAAATATAACAATACATGGACTCCTATTTCTTCTGAAGAATATGTAAAGAAGATCAACCAAGTAAGTAGAGCCTTATTGCGCTTAGGAGTACAGCCCCATGACAAGATAGCCATGGTTACCTCTAATAACCGTACAGAGTGGCATATTTTAGATATGGCTATCATGCAAATAGGCGCCCACAATGTTCCTATATACCCAACTATCCCCAAGGAAGATTACATATATATCCTGAACCATGCTGAGGTAAAATATTGCTTTGCATCGGACAAAGAGCTGTTTGAGAAAGTAAGTAGTATAGTTTCAGAAATAGCCACTTTGGAAGAAGTATTCACCTTTGATGCGGTAGAAGGCGCCAGAGGATGGAGGGAAATTCTTTCCTTAGGAGAGGATAATACCAATCAAGCTCAGGTAGATTCTCTCAAGGAACAGATTCAGCCAACAGATATGGCAACCATCATCTATACCTCAGGGACTACAGGTAAGCCCAAGGGAGTAATGCTCTCTCATGATAATATTATTAGTAATATCAAGAACTGCCAGGAGCGAGTTCCTGTAAAATCGGGAGATATCTGTCTTAGCTTCTTGCCTGTATGCCATGTCTTTGAGCGTATGCTCACCTACCTATATCAGTATAATGGAATACGCCTCTACTTTGCCGAATCCTTTGAAAAAGTAGCTGTAAATATTGGTGAAGTAAAGCCCCGCCTAATCACGGTAGTTCCTCGTGTAGTTGAGAAAGTATATGATAGTATCTACAGCAAAGGAGTTGCCCTCTCTGGAATAGCTAAGAGCCTATTCTTCTGGGCATTGCGATTAGGCTACCAATACGAGCCCTATAACCAAAAAGGATGGTGGTATTCGCTGAAGTTAAAAATCGCACGTAAACTCATATTCTCCAAATGGAAGAAAGCCTTAGGCGGTCAGCTACAGATGATCTGTGGAAGTGCTGCCCTGCAGCCACGCTTGGTGCGTGTATTTTCTGCTGCAGGTATTCCTATCTGGGAAGGATATGGTCTTACGGAGACCTCGCCTGTAATCTCAGTGAATTGTAAAAAGGGATACTTGTGGAAGATAGGTACCATAGGCAAGCCTATTGACCATATCGAAGTAAAAATAGCCGAAGATGGAGAAATCCTCTGTAAAGGAAGCAACATCATGCTGGGATATTATAAGAATGAAGAGCAGACCCACAATGCCATAGATGAAGATGGATTCTTCCACACTGGAGATATAGGCTTTTTGGACGAGGAAGGCTTCCTTACGATCACCGACCGTAAGAAAGAAATGTTCAAGACCTCAGGAGGTAAGTACATTGCCCCGCAATATATAGAGAACAAGCTCAAGCAATCCCGCTTCATAGAACAAGCAATGGTCGTAGGAGAAGGTGAGAAAATGCCCGCAGCCTTCCTACAGGTCAATTTTGCCTTCGTTCGCGAGTGGCTCAAGCGCCATGGAGACAAACAAACCCTTAGCAATGAAGCTCTTGTAAAAGACGAGCGCGTACGAGAACGCATAACACAAGAAGTAGAACACATCAATAAAAAATTAGGAAAATGGGAGCAAATCAAGGTCTTCGACCTCACCCCAGATGAGTGGAGTATTGATGGAGGCCACCTCACCCCTACCCTAAAGCTCAAGCGCCGTATTATCCTTGAGAAATACAAAGATATGTACAATACATTTTACAATAAAGAATCTTAGAAAATACTGATTATGATATACCGATTTAGAGTTATTTTGGATGTAGATACGGATGTATTCCGTGATATAGAAGTAGAAAGCCATATCAACTTAGAAGACTTTCACCAATGTATATCGAAATCCTTCGGGTTCAATGGAGAGGAAATGGCTTCCTTTTACAAGAGCGATGAGGACTGGAACCAAGGAGAAGAATATAGCCTTTTTGATACCGAAGGAGATACCCCAGTGATGGCCGATACCATTCTGGAATCCGTTATGGACGAAGATAACCGACATTTCCTCTATGTATATGACTTCTACAATATGTGGACTTTCTTTGTCGATCTCAAAGAAATAGGCCATGAACAAGAGGGAGTAAGCTATCCACATATACTAACTACCCATGGTTTTGTCCCAGAAGATGCCCCTGAGAAGAATTTTGTAGCTGAAGACTTCAATGAGTTCGACTCAGAGTTCAATGATTTCGAATTTGACCAAGATGAATTTGACGAATATCATGGTTACAATGATGATGAATTTTATTCCTAAGTAGCCAATGCCCCTTACTGACGTAGTTTTTTTTGGTATTCTTATAGTCACTATAGGAATCAGCTATTATGGCTTTACCCATGAGGTTTTCTTTAGGCGCTATATGTTCAATGTCAAAGCCGTACAAGGTGGAGACTACATACGCCTACTCTCGGCAGGCTTCTTACATGCCGGTTGGGAACACTTGATATTCAATATGATATCTCTATTCTTCTTTCATAAGGTTATTCTTGTAGGAATGGGAGTAGATGTCTTTATGCTTATCTATATAGGAGCCATTGTTTTCGGTAATCTTTTTTGCCTATATATCTATAGGCATCAGCCTTATTATTCCGCTATTGGGGCATCTGGAGGAGTTTCTGGAATTATCTTTGCTTCCATAGCACTTATGCCACACCTGAGAGTCAATTTTATTCCAGGTTGGCTCTTTGGGACGATCTATTTTGGTTATTCGGTATACCGGATGCTTGATCCTCGTATGGGGGACAATGTAGGACATGCTGCCCACTTAGGGGGTGCCATCTTTGGGATTTCCGTTATAGCTTTGTTGAAGCCCTTATTCATAGTTGAGAATGCACTCTACTTGGGGATTATGGCGCTCCCTTTAGCCTATATGGGATACCGATTGCTAAAAAAATAATTTTTTATACCTTTGCCCCCATCTTAATCAATCATTCACCATGTTAGAACTCTTTAATACCCAGATAGAATCTCTTTCGATTCATCAGGTAGGAAATATGCAAAAGGGAGAAAACCTATTTCTCTCCCAGCAACCCTATGCCCTTGATGACCAGATAACCAGTGTGCTCAAGGAATATTTCTTAAAACCTTTCAGAGAGAAGGAGGAAAACTTTATGCGCTTTGTGAACGACACCTCACTGGAGTTCAATGAGATGTTTGCCATAGTTACAGAGATTTTCGAAAACCCTTCGACTATACACACCCATTCGTTACGAATTGCCCAGCTACTATATGAACAGTCCAACCACCCTCATATCAAGTCTGGAGAGCTATATGTAGCCTACCTGACACACATCACCCTTGACAATACCAAGGTAGAAGCCATTGGTATCTTCAAGTCCGAGATGAAACAGAACTTCCTACAATTCGAACAAGGGCACAACCAATTAGATATTCTATTAGAAGAAGGAGTGAATGTCAATAAGTTAGACAAAGGATGCCTGATTTTCAATATCAACGAAGAAGAAGGCTATAAGATCCTCTCGGTAGATAGCAACCGCTATGATACCAAATACTGGACTGAACAGTTCTTAGGAATCGATGCTCTTGCCGATGATGCCTTCTTCACCAAGAAATACCTAAAGATGTGTCAGGACTTCGCCAAGGAAGTTGTCCTCCCTGCCGAAGGCAAACAAGAAGAAATCCTATTCATGAACCGAGCTGTGAATCACTTTGCTAAGAATGACGAGTTCGAGGAAACCCACTTCCTCAACGAAGTATTGGGAGACAAAGTATTCAAGAAAGAATATGCTGCCCATGAGGACGACGAAGACCAAAGCCCCAAGCAGGGTTATATGGATCTGATTCCAGAGTTTCACAACTTCAAAGAAACCAAGGGAAAGAAATACTATATAGAGGATGTCTCCTCCTTCCCTATTGTGAATAAAGCCGTATCGGACATGCGTAAGAAAATCAAGAATATCATTGACTTAGATACCAATATACAGATACGTATGGACTTCATCAACCCTGAATCCGCTGAGAAATTTGTAGAAAAAGGTTGGGATGAAGAACGTGGTATGTTCTACTATCTTATTTATTTTAATGAAGAAAAGAAAAGCTAATGAAAACACTTCCTACATGGGCAGAAAAGCTCAATGAATTAGGAGCCAAACACACTCCTTGTTTTTTTACAATCAATTATCAAGGGACTCAGGGGCATGTATTTCCCCTTACAGACCTACCCGAATCTGTTCGTTTTTCTTTCTCAGAGAAGACAGCCCCAACAGAGGCACCTATCACTATAGAAAAGCACCCTGTTCCCTACGAAGTTTTTGAAAAATCCTTCCAAAAAGCACATACCCACTTGGAAAAAGGAGATACGGAGCTAATCAACCTAACCCTTGCCACCGAAATATCACCCGTTTCCTTAGAAGAGGTATACCAAAAAGCCAAAGCCAAGTACAAGATTCTTTACAAAGATGAATGGGTATGCTTTTCCCCAGAGATTTTTGTAAAAATAGAAGATAACCATATAAAAACCTATCCTATGAAGGGTACCATCAGCGCTACTCTGCCCGATGCAGAAGCATTGTTGCTGAACAATCCTAAGGAGATAGACGAACACAAAAAAGTTGTCGCACTCCTTTCGATGGACTTAGCACAAGTGGCCTCAGATATACATGTAAGCCGATTCCGCTATGTAGATGTGATCGAAAAATCCACTGGTGACCTATTGCAAACCAGCTCGGAGATCATAGGTACCCTTCCCGATAATTGGCAAGCACAATTGGGCACGCTCCTTAGCAAGCTCCTTCCAGCAGGCTCCATCTGTGGGGCACCCAGAGAGAGCACTATGAAAGTCATCGCTGAGGCAGAAACCTATGACAGAGGATTCTATACAGGTATTGCAGGCGTATTCGATGGAAAGACCTTGGATACTTGTGTACTGATTCGCTTTATCGAACATATAGGGAAGAAATTCTATTACAAAAGTGGAGCAGGCATTACTGTACAGAGTAAGCCAGAGAGTGAATATAAGGAAATATTAGAAAAAATATACATTCCTAACTAAGAATGGAAGAAAGCAAGTTTATCGAGACTCTTAAACTTCTAAATGGAGAAATCTGTCATCTGAAGTGGCATGAAAAACGCTTAGGAGATACCTTTTCACATTTTTTTCCAAAAGAAAAGGTATTTCCTTTGACAGCCATCCTAAAAGAACAAGAACTTCCAGTGGAAGGAATCTATAAAATTCGCTTTGTATATAGTAGCCACAACTATATGATAGAGATACTTCCCTACCAGATAACCCCTATTGAGTCCGTAAGTTGTGTAAGTGCAGATGATGTAGAATATAGCTATAAGTATGCCCATAGAGAAGCCCTACTTCAGCTAAAGAAAGAGGCCAAAACAGATGAGGTGATCTTTGTGAAGAATGGCTTAGTGACCGATAGCAGCTATGCCAATCTTGTTTTCTTTGATGGCACAGAATGGGTTACCCCTACGACCTTTCTGCTGAATGGTACCTGCAGACAACGCTTATTAAGCGAAGGAAAAATAAAAGAACGGATTATTCATGCTACTGATATTCCCTCCTTTACCCATATAGGACTTATCAATGCCATGATTGGTTTAGGAGAATTATGCTTACCCCTGGATCGGATTTTTATAGATGAATAAATAATCCCCCTCTACATTATGTACTGATTCCCATGGCTGCTGCAACAGAGGTGCCTTAATCCCTTCAGAGAACTGGGATTTTCCTACGAAAATACGAGCTTCATCCCATAGCCCCTCACTTATGAACTGCTGGAGTACTTGTGCCCCTCCCTCTACAATGAGACTCTGTATTTGTCTATCATACAAATAATTACACATCTGATTTGGCATAGAAAGATCAGAAGAAAGACTCTCATAAGATACATGTTCGGTATTAGGAGACTGTTTAGAAGAAAAAACCACTGTAGGTTCCCCCCGAAAAACATTGAAGGTATCAAGCAAGGAATGCTCTCCCTCTATAACCAATCTTAAAGGATTTTTCCCCACCCAATGTCGTACTGTAAGAGAAGGATTATCCCTCTCCACTGTAGTTCTCCCCACTAAAATAGCACCTTCTTCGGCACGCCACAAGTGAGTTAGTTGCTGAGAGAATTCATTAGAGATCCATACAGGAGCCTGTTGCTCTTGGCGTAAAGGCGCTATAAGACCATTACGTGTCTGTGCCCACTTGAGAATAATATAAGGGCGTCCTTTGGAGTGAAAAGTAAAAAAACGAGAGTTCAGTGCTCGACATTCATTTTCCAAGACCCCTACAACCACCTCACGACCAGCCTTCTGCAGACGCTCAATACCCTTGCCTGCCACCTTAGAAAAAATATCCATACAGCCGATAACAACCTTAGGGATTTCCTTTTCTATAATCAGATCTGCACAAGGGGGTGTTTTCCCAAAATGTGCACAAGGTTCCAAGTTGACATACAAAACACTTTCCTTAAGCAGACTTGAATCCTTGACCGAAGCAATAGCATTGACCTCAGCATGAGGTTCCCCCGCCTTGGTATGCCATCCCTCCCCTATAATCTTACCCTGGTGGACAATCACACTGCCCACCAAAGGATTAGGATAAGTATAACCCAAAGCCTTTCCCGCCAAGGATAAGCAACGCTGCATGTATCTCTGGTCTGTAGTCATATTATATGCGCTGAAATTTGGCAGATACCCAGTTATTTCTCTCTATATGGCTTATATAATGAAGTCCTGCCGCCTGACTACACTCCTGAATAGCTGTCAAATCCTCCAGATAGAAGCCACTGACTAAAAGCACCCCCTGAGGAAGCAATGACTGGGCATAAGCAGGAATATCCGAGAGCAGTATATTACGATTGATATTGGCCAATATAAGGTTGTATTTCTCTCCAGCAATAACTGAGACTTCTCCTTGCTTTACAGTGATAAAATCACAATTGTTCTGCTGGACATTCTCTGTAGCATTCTCCACACACCAAGGGTCTATATCTATAGCTGTAATATCATGAGCCCCTCGTAGGGCTGCCATAATAGCCAAAATCCCCGTGCCACAGCCCATATCCAAGACCTTAACCTCCTGAAGAGATAGAGGAATAAGCTGCTGAAGCATCATATAAGTAGTCTCATGATGCCCAGTGCCGAAACTCATTTTTGGAGTAATCACAATATCATAGAGAGTAGAAGGTATTGGGTGAAAATTAGCCCGTACTGTACAGAGATTCTCTACTACAATAGGAGAAAAATTCTTTTCCCACTCCTCATTCCAATTGATCTGCTCTATCTCAGTCACTTGGTAAGAGATGGTAAATTCTGGATTGCCCAACAGATAAATATCCTCCAGAATATCCTCCCTCCAGAGGTCTTTGGAAATGTAAGCTTTGAGCCCCGTAGGAGTATCCACAAAACTATCAAAGCCTACTTCGGCAAGTTCTGCTGTAAGGATTTCAGCTCCCATCTCTGTAGGAGAAACTGTAAAATCGTATTCTATATAATTCATCTATAATAATTAATGATCAATGGTTAATGGTAGGTGCAAATATAGGAAGAATCACAATAACCACCAAATATTTCTCTTGTTTTTCTACTATAAAAATCGTACATTTGTGTATCTTTTACAGCGTCTCCCTACCCATGAAAAAATATACATCAGGCTACCGGTTTTGGACAAGAGGACAAAAGCGAGGCATTTTAGGCTTAGTTCTCTGTTGTACACTATTGCAAGTAGCTTATTTTGTAATAGATATACCTACACATACCACAGCTTTTTCTCAAGCACAGCTCTTGAGCTTTCAAGAGCGGATAGATAGCCTAAAATCCCAAGAACAAGCCCAGAAATATACTTTAAGCCCCTTTAACCCCAACTTTATCTCTGACTACAAAGCCTATCTCTTAGGGCTCTCCAAAGAAGAACATGCTCGGCTACAAGCCTTTAGAGAAGGAGGAAAGTATGTTAACTCCGCAAAAGAGTTCCAAAAGGTTACCAAAGTATCCGACTCCCTTTTGACTGTCATAGCCCCTCTGTTCAAATTTCCCGACTGGGTAAATCGAAAAAAAATGAACGATTCCTATCAAAGCAAATCCCCCGAAAAAATCATCAAGAAAGATCTCAATACTGCTACCGCCGAAGACCTATTGCCCATACGAGGAATTGGAGAAAAGCTCTCCGAACGTATCATAAAGTACCGAGAGCGCTTAGGAGGTTTCTCTCATAAGAAACAATTGAACGAGGTATATGGCCTTTCTGAGGAAGTCATCACAGAAGTATGGAAATACTTCGACCTACTCACTCTTGCACAGATTACCAAACTTGATCTGAACCAAGCCTCCAAAAGAGAATTGGCTAAGATACCCTACTTAGGTTATAAAGAGGCTGAAGCCCTCTTGATCTTCCGCTCAGAAAAGGGAAACATACAATCATTGGAGGAATTGCAAGCCTTAGGATACTCCCCTGAAAAGATAGAACAACTTAGCTGGTACCTAAAAGTGGAGAAATAAGGGCTTTTCTTTGGTTAATTGCATAATATATTGTACTTTTGCACTTTCTTTTTACAAAAGACTCACCTATGAATAAGAACCATTATGCCATCATCATGGCAGGGGGTGTTGGCTCTCGTTTTTGGCCTGTAAGTACTTGGGCTTTCCCTAAGCAATTTCACGATATGTTGGGTACAGGACAAACCCTTTTGCAGCGTACTTACCAGCGATTGACTAATTTTATCCCTAAAGAAAATATTCTTATTTCCACCAATGAGATTTATAAAAACTTGGTCAAGACACAACTCTCAGGTATCTCAGATGAGAACTTAGTCTTGGAGCCCTCCATGCGCAATACAGCACCCTGTATCCTCTATGCTACTATGAAAATCCAGAAACGCAATCCCAATGCGGTTTTCATTGTAGCTCCTTCAGACCATTGGATAGAACAAGAAGAAGAATTTCAAGAGAATGTAAAAGATTGTTTTGCCCTATGTGAAAAACAGGATATCCTGATGACCTTAGGCATCAAGCCTACTTTTCCTAATACCGGTTATGGCTATATACAGTACGACAAAACAGATCCACAACAGAGCAAAAAGGTACTCCAATTCACCGAAAAGCCTGACTATGAGCGAGCAAAACAATTTCTTTCGGAAGGGAATTACCTTTGGAACGCTGGTATCTTTATTTGGCACACCCAGAGTGTATTAAAAGCCTTTGAGAAATACCAACCTCAGATGTATGCGCTCTTCCAAGCAGGAGAAGCCACTTACAACACCCCTGAAGAATGGGAGTTTATCAAGAATAATTATGGAAAAGCAGAAAACACATCGGTGGACTATGCTATCATGGAACCCTCGGACAATATCTATGTATATCCAGTAGGGTTCGACTGGAATGACTTGGGTACTTGGGGTTCTCTTCATGAGAAATTGACTAAAGATTCCAATAACAACGCTGTAGTTAATGCCCTGACCTTATTCAAAAACGCTTCAGACAATATCATTCGTACCGATACCAACAAAGTAGTGATTGTAGATGGAATAGAGCACTATATCATAGTGGATACAGCTTCGGTACTGATGATCTACCCTAAAGAAAAAGAACAAAGTATCAAGGAACTCTTAGGAGAAGTCAAAGAGAAATTCGGCAGCAATCTCTCCTGATGGATTAAGAAATCATTTTTTGATATACCTTCAACAGATTTTCACAGACCTTCTCGTCTGTGAATTTTTGTACATAGCTGTAGCCTACTTCCCTCATCTGTTGTATACGCTCAGGGGAAGCAAGGAGTTGTTCTATGGCTTGTCGGATCTCCTGTGCAGTATTCTCAGTAGGATTCACATATATACTCCCCTTACCGCCAGCCTCCTCAAAGCAACTTCCCTGAGAGGTAATCACTGGAGTTCGGGAGAAAAGCGCTTCTATGATAGGGATACCAAATCCCTCAAATACAGAAGGGTAGCAGAAGATAGTTGCCTCTTGGTATATCATAGCCAGTTCCTGCATAGAAACTCCAGAAAGCACTCTTATCTGTGATTCCATATTATTCTCCTGGCAATAGGTTGCTATTTTTTCATAATAAGCAGTCTTCTTCCCTACCATAACCAACGGTAGGTCTGTCCCTTTGAGCGCTTTTACAATCTCCAAAGCATTCTTTCGCTCCTCTATAGCTCCTACATTGAGTACAAATCGGTCAGGAAGTGCATACTTTTCTCGTATTTTAGTTTTCTCCTCCTCTGTATAAGTTTGCTTAAAAGCGGCATGGCATCCCTGATATACCACCGATATTTTATTGGGATCTATATGGAAATAATCCACTATATCCCGCTTAGTCTGTTCACTAATGGCAATAATATGCTGCGATTTCTGGGCAGCATAGCGGAACTTAAGAGTATGTATTTTCCTATCAAAAGCAGTATACCATTGGGGGAAACGCAAGAAAATAAGGTCGTGTATGGTAACCACTGTAGGTACCTGCTTGTATATACCTATAGGAATCTCTCCCGAAAGTCCATGATAGATATCAAGGTGCTCCTTCCGAGCAAGAGTTGTGATATGAAAAAGACGCCAAAGACTCTTGAACCGTTTCCAGAAGAAACCCTTAGGAGTAATCTCAGTAGTCTTAGGAGAGAGTTTCACCCCTAAGAATTTCCTTTTCAAAGGATTAAAGAGCACCAATTCTGTATCAGTTCTCTCTTGTAAGATACGGATCAGGTCACGGCTATAGTTTCCCAAGCCACGAAAATTATGAAAAGCCCGCTTAGCATCGAATCCTATTCTCATTTCTTTGTTTTTAAAACCTCTTTCAAGAACTTAGCTGTATAGCTCTTTTTATTCTTGGCCACTTCCTCTGGTGTCCCGATAGCTACTACCTTTCCGCCACCCTTTCCGCCTTCGGGGCCTATATCAATAAGATAATCCATCATCTTGATTACATCCAAGTTGTGCTCTATGATAAGTACAGTATTACCCTTTTCAGTGAGTTTGTTAAGCACCTCCATCAGAATCTTTATATCCTCAAAGTGCAGTCCTGTCGTAGGCTCGTCCAAAATATAGAAGGTATTGCCTGTATCACGCTTAGAAAGTTCAGTAGCCAGCTTGATACGCTGCGCCTCTCCTCCCGAAAGAGTTGTAGAGGGCTGTCCTAAGGTAATGTATCCCAATCCCACCTCCTGTATGGTCTTGAGCTTTCGGTAGATTTTCGGGATGGGTTCAAAAAAATCTACAGCCTCATCTATAGTCATAGCCAATACATCGGCTATAGATTTTCCTTTGTAGCGAATCTCAAGAGTTTCTCGGTTAAATCGCTTACCATGACAAGTCTCACACTCCACCAACACATCGGGGAGAAAATTCATTTCGATGACCTTCATTCCTCCTCCTTCGCAGGTCTCACAGCGTCCCCCCTTGACATTGAAGCTAAAGCGCCCTGGTTTGTAGCCTCGAATCATTGCCTCAGGGGTATGAGTAAAGAGATCTCGTATCTCGCCAAAAACTCCTGTATAAGTAGCAGGATTCGAGCGCGGAATACGCCCTATAGGAGACTGATCTATATCAATCACCTTATCAATATGTTCCAGCCCCAAAATCTGCTTATAGGGCATGGGTTTCTTGAGCGCATGGTAGAAATGTGCATTGAGAATCGGGTAGAGAGTTTCATTGATCAAGGTAGACTTCCCCGAACCTGATACCCCTGTAACTCCAATCATCATTCCTAAAGGAAACTTTACCGATACATCTTTGAGATTATTCCCTGTACACCCTATGAGTTCTATAAAGTGTCCATTGCCCTTGCGTCGTTGTTTGGGTACCTCTATTTCCCGTTCTCCATTGAGATAAGAAGCTGTCAAGGTATGTGCTTTAAGCATTTCTTTGGGAGTCCCTGCAAAAATTACTTCTCCCCCGCCCTTGCCTGCTTTGGGACCAATATCAATCACATAATCCGCATGGAGCATCATATCGGCATCATGCTCTACCACCACTACAGAATTTCCTATATCTCGAAGTGATTTCAAGGAATTAATCAATCGTTCATTATCACGCTGATGCAATCCTATACTGGGTTCATCCAAGGTGTAGAGTACATTGGTAAGCTTTGAACCGATCTGGGTAGCCAAGCGGATTCGTTGTGCTTCTCCCCCTGAGAGGGTCTTAGAACTTCTTCCTAAGGAAAGATAGTCCAGGCCTACATCCAAGAGAAAACGTAAACGCTCATTGATTTCCTTAAGAATCTCATGAGCGATCTTCTCCTGCCTGTCAGAGAGTTTTTCAGGCAAGGTATCGAACCATTGCATAAGCTCCCCTATATCCATAGCCGAAAGCTGAGCTATATTCTTATCAGCTATATGAAAATACAAGGCTTCCTTCCTTAGGCGAGAACCCTCACACTCAGGGCAAGGCTTTTCTTCCATAAAATCCTTTGCCCAGCGCTGTATGGAGGAACTGCTTTCGGAATCTTGGTATTGT
This sequence comes from Capnocytophaga gingivalis, assembly GCF_002302415.1. Classification (NCBI taxonomy): domain Bacteria; kingdom Pseudomonadati; phylum Bacteroidota; class Flavobacteriia; order Flavobacteriales; family Flavobacteriaceae; genus Capnocytophaga; species Capnocytophaga gingivalis. The sequence continues at coordinate 457,593 of NZ_CP022386.1, forward strand.
TGTTCTATAAAATTGACAATTCCTTCAAAATCAATAGAGAAATCACGGGTTACCCCCATTGTTTCAGACTTTTCGGAGAATTTTTCTTTCCCTCCAAAGAGAATCATATCTATAGCCTCCTTAGGGAGTTTTTCTACAGGATCAGAGAGCTTATGACCGAACTTTCGCAGTATTGTCTCCAATTGTTCGAATATCCAAGTCTTCTTCTCTGCCCCAATAGCTATAATTGCCCCTTGCTTGATGGAGAGTGACATATCAGGAATCAGCTTGCTTAGAGTTACCTCCTGTACTGTCCCCAATCCATTGCAGTGAGGGCACATTCCTTTAGGAGAGTTGAAAGAAAAAGTATTGGGCTCGGGCAGTGGATAGGAAATTCCAGTAGTGGGACACATTAGGTTACGGCTAAAATAGCGAGGAGCATCCTTTTTTTCAGTAAGAACCATCAGAATGCCGTTGCCATGGCGCATGGCCGTCTGTATACTCTCGCTCAAGCGGCGATGAGTGGTGTCATTATCCTTTATCTCCAAGCGGTCAATAACCACCTCAATATCATGGGTTTTGTAGCGATCAAGCTTCATACCATACTCTATCTCACGGATCTGACCATCTACACGTACTTTGAGAAACCCCTGCTTGGCGATTTGCTCAAAGAGCTCGCGATAATGTCCCTTACGTGACTGTACTACAGGTGCTAAGATATGGATTGTTTTGTCCCGATAATCCTCCAATATCAGCTGTTGTATCTGACCATCAGTATAGCTGACCATCTTCTCGCCTGTACGATAACTATATGCATCGGATGCACGTGCATAGAGCAAGCGCAGAAAGTCATAGATTTCGGTAATAGTACCGACGGTAGAGCGGGGCGACTTAGAAGTAGTCTTTTGCTCAATAGCTATCACAGGAGAAAGTCCGTCAATCTTATCCACATCGGGACGCTCTAATCCACCTAAGAACTGACGTGCATAAGCAGAAAAAGTCTCAATATAGCGGCGCTGTCCCTCAGCATAGATGGTATCAAAAACCAAAGAAGACTTTCCACTTCCTGATAAGCCTGTAACCACAACCAATTGATAACGAGGTATTTGCACATCTATATCCTTTAAGTTGTGAACTCTGGCTCCTTGTACTATAATATTTTTATCCTTTTTCATTCTATTATAAATAGCGGATTATGTTATGCGAAAAGCTACTTATCTTTGCCCTACATGCCTTATGTACATGCTCCGCTGGGGACAAAGATAAGTAGTTTTGTTATATACACGAAGAAAAACTTCTAACTAAGAAACTTAGGTAGCTCCCAATGATATTTTAGAGAAAGCATACGTACAGCAATCACCACACAGATGGTAATAAAAACGACCCATGAGTGATACTCAGCCATAACCCCATTGAGCAAGAAATACACTGTACCTCCTGCTACACAAGCTGTTGCATAGATTTCTTTTTGGAAAATAGCAGGCATCCTATTGGCCAAGACATCACGAATCACCCCTCCGAAACTTCCAGTCATAGTTCCCAGAACAATCGCAATGGTAGGTGAAAGGTCAAATCGAAGTGCCTTTTCTAAGCCAATGATGGTGAATACTCCCAACCCAATAGCATCAAAAAGTAATAGCCAGTAGTTCCAGTGTGCGGCAAACTTGTTTTTAAAAAACAAGGTAAAGACGACACTCACACCAATCATAAAGATATACATGAGATTCTTCATCCAGAAGACAGGAATACTTCCGATCATAATATCGCGAAGGGTTCCCCCACCAACCCCTGTGACGAAAGCCAAGATGAACATCCCGAAAATGTCCATACGACGCTCTAATCCGAGCAACACCCCAGAAATCCCAAAAACAAAAGTCCCTATAAGATCCCATAGATAAATAGGGTCAGAGACAATTAACCTCATTTCCTGGCTTAGGGAAGCAAGCCCATCGCTCAGACTTGAAATCACTTCATTCATTGTTATGATTCTATAAAAGATTTTATTGCATTTATCAGGTTAGCACTGGGTTGAAGCGCCTCTATACGCCATACCAGTTCCCCTTTGTGGAAAATCATATAAGTAGGAATCCCATTAATTTTTAGCTTTTGAGTAAGCTCTTTATTCTTATCAATATCGATCTTAATGACACGTACAGCATCGCCTAAAGAATCTGCCACCTGCTGAATAGAATCGGTCGCATCCTTAGCCAAATAATGCCATCCCGCATAAAAGACAATAAGCACAGGCTTATTAGTACTGATTATATCTCCAAATACAGACATGTTGATTATAGTTTTTACATTGAACCTAATATTTATAGGTTATTATTCACATACAAATATTTCAAAATCAGTTACTTATTAAAATTTTTCTGTACTACTATACCTATAAAATACAGCAAATATACAAATAGAATATTCCAAAATAAATGAGAATTATTCCATAACCTATTTATCCCTAAACAATTTTCCCCTACATAGTCATATTGATAGTAAGTAAAAGGGAAGCCTATATGTATATCATAGACTCTTGCTTGCTTTGGAAAAGGGAAAAAAGAGAACAAAGAAATACTAGAAAATATCAAGATGGGGAAAACAATTTTGTAAGATAATCTCAATATTTGCTTGAGTTTTCCTTCTGTCCTTTTATATAGTGCATACATTCCACAGCTAATTAGCATCGGAAATATAAGATCACATAGTAAAAATAATAAATTATCACTATGAGTATAAATGAAATATTGACAACCATCTCCCATAAAATTATATTGGAAAAAGGGAAATGGAAATCCTATCTGAATATTCCAAAAAGGATTTTTATCTATAAAAAGAAAAAAACTTATAAATGAAATAGTAAGGAACAATAATATTGTTACAAATACTAATTCACTGGTTTTTGATATTTTTCTGACCATAATTTTATATCTTCTTTCCTTATCATTTGTACTCCCCCTTTTCCTAATCCTCTTATATTTCCTTCATTTACTAAAAAGTCAATCATATTTTTTAGCCTAACAATATCATTTTTCATAAAAACAAAAATCCGTTGCAAATGTATAATTTTTTCTTCAAATAACAAAGAAAAATCTTCTATTTCCCTTCGGAAGAAAGAGCTTCTTTCGTTTTCTTTTTCAGTTCAATAACGGTGATTTCAGGGGGCATACCTACACGACCTGGAAAAGCCAAATAGCCAAAGCCACGATTGACATTGATATACCTATCCTTTTCCTTATAGACCCCTCCCCAATACTTATAGCGCCATCCAGCAGGGCTCCACTTGATCACTCCTGGAATCTCTATTCCAAACTGCATACCATGAGTATGCCCACTTAGGGTCAAGTGAATGAAATTAGGATCCTTGAGCACCTCATACTGCCAATGAGTGGGGTCATGAGAAAGCAATATTTTGAAATCCTTCTTATCTACTTGGCTTAAGGCTTGCTTTAAATTTCCTTTTTTGATAAATCCCTGTCCCCAGTTTTCCACTCCTACTACTGCTATACGCTGCTGCCCACGAGAGAGAAACACAGATTCATTATTGAGCAAACAAAAGCCTAACTGCTGATGAATCTGCTTGAGTGTCTCTAAGTTTTTAGCTTTTTCATCTGGGGAATCCCACTGCAGATAATCACCATAGTCGTGATTTCCCAATACGGAATAGACTCCATCCTTGGCATGTAGCTGCTTGAAGTGAGCTATCCAAGGACGCATCTCTTCAGCTTTGTTATTGACCAAGTCACCTGTGAAAAAGATAACATCTCCCTGTTGAGCATTGATCATATCAATCCCATATTGTACTTTCTCAGCATTGTCAAAGCTTCCTGAATGAATATCTGAGATATGCACTACTCGATAACCATCAAAAGCCTCAGGAAGATCATCAAAATATAGGGTATGCTTTACCACCCTATAGTTATACCTTCCCCAAAGCATCCCATAGATCATCCCCGCAAAAGGAATTGCCGCTACCCCCATCCCTATGAGGCTGACAAAACGTCGACGTGAGGGGATAACTTTCTCTTTTTTGGTACGGAAAGGTGCACAAAACAAGCGTACCAAGGTCTCTCCCATGAAAAATATACTGATAAGCGTAACAAATAGTAACCATGAGAGGAACAATCCAAAGGAAAACTGACGATGTTGATCCCATACACCAGCAAAGGATTCATTCCAAAAATAAAGGAAATAAAAAAAGAAAAAAGCCGATGCTGTATAATACAAATAAGTAAAAATCTTATACTTTACTGCCTTACGCACACAGAAAGCACCTAAAAGCACCATCAGTACGTAGAAAATACATAAATAATTAATAAAATGATGCATAATAATTAATGATTAATGACCAATACTTAATGATCAATAACAAATATTGCGATTACTTTCTTCTTTTTCTTTTAGAAGAGAAAGTATTAGAAGCTTCTTTACGTTTGCCACCTTTCTTCTTATCCTCTTTGTGAGAGAATTTTTTATCCTTGCTCTCTTTTTTTTCCTTTCTATCCCGTCTGTCTTTTCTTCCTTTACCCTCTGAGGAACGTTGTTGAGAGATTTCTATATGAATAGCACGATTATCCATCTTGAAATCGGCAAAGGTATCCAATACCAGCTGGGTCATCTCCGCTTCGGTATTGAAGAAAGAAAAAGTATCTTTTACATCTACCTTGAAAATATCATTTTTACCCAAACCAATATTTTCTCTAAGGAAATCCTTAAGTAGTTGCCAATTATAACCATCACGTTCCCCTATATTGATAAAGTAGCGTGTTTCGCCTTCAGAGGAGAAGGACTTGCCTTCGGAGGGTTCCGCATTGAGATCTTTGGACTTGCTATAATAGTTGTAAAAACGATTGAACTCTACCGCTACCATACGCTGGATCAGTTCCTCACGGTTTAGATTGCTCAGTACATCGTAAATGGCTGGCAGATACTCATTGACCGCTGGATTCACCTGTGTATCCTTAATCGTATTGGCCAAATGGTAGAGCTGTATCTCACAGATTTCCATTCCACTGGGGATAGACTTATACTCAAAAGTCTTCTGGATGATCTTCTCAATGGTCTTGATACGCTTAGCCTCACTCTTGGTTAGTATGACCATGGATACCCCCGACTTGCCTGCACGCCCTGTACGACCACTGCGGTGAGTGTAGGTCTCTATCTCGTCAGGAAGTTGATAATGAATCACATGGGTAATATCATCTACATCTATTCCGCGAGCTGCCACATCGGTTGCCACGAGCATCTGAATTTGCTTGGCACGAAAACCCTTCATTACCAAATCACGCTGGTTCTGGCTTAGATCACCATGTAGAGCAGCCGCATTGTAACCGTCCTCTATAAGTTTTTCGGCTACTGCTTGGGTATCACGCTTGGTACGGCAGAACACCACCGAAAATATAGATGGATTGGCATCAGCCAAGCGCTTAAGTGCCTCATAGCGCTGACGCCCATTAACAATATAACATTCGTGAAGTACATTGTTGGAAGCCTGATTCTTATGTCCTATAGTAATCTCCTTAGGATGGTGCATGAACTCTTTGGCAATTTTGGCCACCTCGGCAGGCATCGTAGCTGAGAAGAGCCAAGTATTCTTATCATCAGGTGTTTCGGATAATATAGAGCGGATATCCTCATAGAAGCCCATATTGAGCATTTCATCAGCCTCATCGAGCACACAATAGCTGATCTGCGCAATAGAGGTAAACTCACGGCGCATCATATCCTGCATACGGCCAGGGGTCGCCACGATAATATGAGCCCCTTTCTTAAGGCTACGAGCCTGTTCCTCTATACTTGCTCCTCCATAGATAGCCACAATATGCACCTGTGGCATATACTTAGCATACTGCTTGAGTTCGGAGGCGATCTGCAAACACAATTCACGAGTAGGAGCTAAGATGAGCCCCTGAGTCATACGCTGGGTAGGATCTATGAGTTGAAGAAGTGGAAAACCAAAAGCAGCAGTTTTTCCTGTTCCTGTTTGTGCCAGTGCCACCATATCGGTAGGCGCTTCAAGCAATACAGGTATAGCGGCTTGTTGTACCTCAGACGGACGCTCGAAGCCCAAGTCATCAATAGCTTCGAGTAGGGGTGCGCTTAGCCCCAATGTTTTAAATAAATTCATACAAATAGTAATAGGGTGCAAAGATAGAAATTAATTATCAATTACACCCTAATAATTTAGAAAATATATTTTTGCTATGCCTCTTGCAGGATTTTTATAAACTCGCGGAATAAGGTAATCCTTTGATATAATCTTCCATAAATTGCCAATCAGGATAAATCTTTTCTGAACTTGTTTTTTTTATAGGAAGTTTGATCTTTGAAATTTTTAATTTTTTCTGACTACATTTTCTTCCATAGTTATAACGATATTGCTCCCTATTTATGAGAGTTGTTATAAAAATTGCTATATAAATATTACAACCTTCAAATCTTGGCACAAGTTTCTCTACATGATCTGAAGCTGAAAAATTAAGTTTTTGATAGGCACAAAATCCTAATACTGCACTATCTATTGTAAACACATTTCCCTCCTCAGTATAATAGTTAAAATAATCTTCTATTCCATTATTTACTGCTTGTGTTGTAACATATGGATATACTCCTTTTCCATATTCTTCTAATACAATTAGAGGAGTTGTTTTAGAGCCTTTAACATCAAAAATTTCACTATAATCAAACCATGCCCATTCTCTATCACCCAATGAAACTTTATTATCTGAAAAAGATGTATTTGTAAAATTAAATATTTCAGAAGTATTGCTTTGATCCACTAAAAAAGAAACATAACTTCGCATTTTTCTTATAAAATCTTCATCAGTAAGAGTGCTATAGTCTGTTTCCATATAGGCTTCTACACACCATTCATCTTCTGCCTTTATCTCTTTTCTTACTGAAAGACCTGCTATTTCATCAAAATTATCATAAGCTGAAAGCCAACGCTTCTTTATATTTGTATAACGATTTCGTGCATCTATACGTCCCAAGTTTTTCCGTTTTTCAAAACCATCATCTTTGAAGTATCCAAACCATGTTTTACGTCCCTCATTAGGTCTATTAGCTTCAAATACCATTATGCAAGTAACTACACCTACAGGATAAAATAAATCATCAGGCATGGAAAGTACAGCCTTCAAATGGTGTTTTGCTAATATATTTTTTTTAACAGCTATCAATTCTTTTTCATTCTTTATAGCACAACTCATTTGTACAATAGCTACCACACGCCCATCTGCTTTAGGATCAAGTATTGAAAGAGCATGTTCTACAAACCGCATTTGCTGGGCATTACCTACATCATAAGGAGGATTAAGAAAGGCTACAGTTGGTTTATGATTATCAGCTATACTTTGGCCATTTATAAAACAACTTCCATTATATATATTTGATTTTCCATCTCCTCGGAAGCGCATACTTGCACAAGCATATGTAAACATATCAGAACGTAATTCACACCCACATATTTGACTTTTTCGGATATACTCTTTTTGAGCTATATCACTCCCAGCCATCTTGAAAAGACGTTGCATTCCTGATACTAAAAAACCTCCTGTTCCACAACAAGGGTCATAAATAATATCATTTATTTTCAGAGCTACTAAATCACAAAATAATTCCGTTATATGAGGAGGAGTAAGCACTAATCCTGATTTTTGTTCACTTCCTGCATATCGAATAAACTCAATATAAAATCTTCCTAATACATCATATGCTATATCTGAATGATTCACTAATGGAAGAACATTCTTTTCTAAATAAGAAATAAATTCTTTAGCAACCTCGAGAGTACTACGTGGATGCTTTTCTTCTTTATGTTTTATTGTAGTTTGTACAAAAAGAGGTTCATTAAGGATATTTTCAAATTCTCGTAAAAGAACTGTCTTGCTACGAACAATATCTTTTTCTACCTCAAAAACTGTATTGATAGCTGACAACATTAATCCTCCCAAATTTGTAATATTATCACTATTAGGGTATTTAACTTTAAAATTATCATTAATCAGAGCCAATAACATTGCTGTTATCATTGTACAACGCTTGTATTCAGGAATTGTATAAGCCTGAAACTCCTCATTCAAATATCTAGCTTTAAAAGCAATATCTTGAGTATAGAAACTCTGAATGAAAAACTGATCTTCAAAGAGCTGTATATAATCATCTATACCTAGTAATTTAGTATCTGTAAGTTCTGTATATGTTTCATTTTCTTTCTTCCAATAAAAGTGAGATACTTGTAACTCGGCTTCTGTTTCTCCACTTACGGCTATAGCTACTACATTGAAATCTTTAGATAATGCTTTTGCATAATGTAGTGCTCCATCCACAGCATAATCTTTAGACTTATTAAGCTCAACTGAACGATGTTTACTTACTTTAGGTTTACATTCAATAACAATAAGATAATTACTATTTGTTGGAAAAGATATAAAGAAATCTGGATAACCATTACCTTTTCCTCCTTTACTCTTACCTTTAAGCAATTCTATAACCTGCTTATTTGTAGATTTTTGTTCTTCTATTTTTATAGAATTAGGGTTTTTAGGAATGTAGAAAGGATCTTTCTTGAAGTGTGTTCTTACAATTTCTTCTGTGAGTCGTTCATTTGCCATTTTGATAAAGGATTTTTTTTCTCTATTCCAAACAGCAATAAAAAAACGGGACTGTTTCTTTAATTGCTTATTTATACTGAAGGAATCTGGTATATCCACGACACAAATAAGCACGAAACAGCCCACGCTTATGTGCGTGAGCTATTCGTCTGCTTATTCCTGTGTCTTTAAAATTTACCAGATTTTTCAGTATAGGAATAAAAGCCGAAGCTCTAAGTATTTTATATGTTAGTTATTACTTCACTCTTCTGTAATATGCGACAAAAGTAATATTATTTCCTGAAATACCCAAACATTATCATAGCAATTTTTATCTATGCAAATTAAATTCTTTTTAAACAATCAGATTTTTTATATCTATAAGCCCTCCTCTCTAAAATAAGCCGCTGGGTTATTAAGAAAAGTTTTGATAACAATATAGTGCTATACTTGTTCCAAGGGCGTGGCATTCATACCTGTCTCTGTGATTTCATAAATCAGAGCCCCTGGCATGGCCATGAGTATAGGTGAGTGGGTAGCGATGATAAACTGCGAATCCTCCCGCTTGAGGTGTTCCCTAATAAGATAGATCAGCGATAGCTGGTGTATAGGGGAAAGGGCGCTCTCTGGCTCATCGAAAATATAAAGCCCCTGCTTCTTCGTCCGCTCTGTGATGATATGCAAAAAAGCCTCTCCATAGGAAAAGGACGAGAGTTTCTGTCCATAATTCCACATCATGTTCTTGTACTCTCTGGTATTGTTGTTCACTGCCTCTAGCATACGAGAATGAGGCAATTCCTTAAAGGCTTGATAAGCCCATGACTTAGCATAATCATCTACTTTGGCTACATAATCACCAAAATCCTCTGCCCGAAAGAAAAAACCTTTGACCTTTTCGGTATTCATCTCCAATTTCATACATTCAGAAACCCTTTCTATAGGCTCAAAGGACTCTTGCATATAGTCCAAATAGCTATCTATACGGGGCAAACCCAATTTGTAGGCAATACTCTCTATCAGAGTGGATTTCCCTACGCCATTATCCCCTACGATAAAGGTTACCGCCTGCCCCATATCTATATGCTTGGCATAGCGTACAGCATAGGTGTTATAGGGAAAACTCTTGGTTCTCTCCGTTTCTATGTGTAATGAGCGTATATAGATAGATATCGTTTTTTATCTGCGGCAAAGTTGCTATCACTATTGGCCAAACTGTGACCGACTAATCTTTATGTTTTGTTAAAGTTTTCTTCTTTAAAATAGCAAACAAATGGCACTTGAGTCGTATAGAATATTTTCCTCCAAAAACTTGTATATTTCGCTGAAAACAAGTGCCCCATAGCCGAATAAAAAAGTTCATTTCTGCAAAAAGTAACAACAAGTGTTACCTTATGCAGAAATGAACTATCCATTTTTAATTATTTTTTAGCAGATATAAACTACATACTTATGTCAGCTCATCGACTCATTACCTCATTGACAAATTGGCTAATTGACAAATCAACTCATTGCCTCATCAGCTAGTTACCTCATTTCCTTAAGATCGGATTCAGCTCCTCATCGTTATACATCTTCATCTGTTTGTATACTTTCATATATTTTCGCCCTGCGGCGATGTCATCCAAGAGTTGGTCAAGGGCAAGAGAGAGGTCTTCTCGCTGTTGTAGAAGCACTCGTAGCTTTTCCTGGCACTTAGCAATATGTTCAGGGGTGGCATCAGTGCGCTCGGTTTCTTGCTGCATATGATAGATTTTTAGGGCTAAGATAGAGAGCCTATCCACTGCCCATGCAGGGCTCTCGGTGTTGATCGTTGCTCCTGCTTGAGGGACTACATCCTTATATTTATGAAGGAAATAGCTGTCTATATACTCTACTGTATCGGTGCGGTCTTGGTTGGAAGCGTCTATTTTTCGCTTGAGTAGGAGCGCTTCTTTGGGATCAATCTCAGGGTCACGAATGATATCTTCATAATGCCACTGTACGGTATCTATCCAATTTTTTCGATATAGAAGATGCTCAATAGTCTTACTATCGTACGGATTCTCAAAGGGTTGATTCACATCATCGGCTATATGATAGCGCAGGATACTCTCCCAAAAAATGTCATAAGCTAATTTACTAAACATATTCCTTGTTTTTTTTGCAAAAATATCGTTATTTTGCGTAATAAAAAAATTTATTTTTGAACAAATGATTATCCATCCTTTTGACCAGAGTCCATCATTGTTTTTAGAGTTTGTCGCCGAACTCAGAAATGTTGAAATACAAAAAGATAGAATGCGTTTTAGGAGAAACTTAGAGCGTATCGGTGAGCTATTGAGCTATGAAATGAGCAAGACCCTCCCCTACCAAACCCAACGGGTTGTAACCCCCTTAGGAGAAAAAGACATTCCCCGTATTAAGGATAAGATTGTGGTTTGTTCTATTCTTCGTGCAGGATTAGCCTTGCACCAAGGGATATTGAATTTCTTCGACAAGGCGGACAATGCTTTTATCTCGGCCTATCGCAAGCACACCTCCCCTTCGGAGTTTGAGATCTTGGTAGAGTACTTAGCCTCTCCCTCACTTGAGGGGAATATCCTGATCTTGGCCGACCCTATGCTGGCCACAGGACGCTCGTTTGTCAATGTATACAACTCCCTCCAGAGGCTGGGTACTCCAAAGGAAATACACCTTTTTGCGGTCATAGGTTCCCGACAAGGATTGGAGTATGTCAGTGAGCATTTCCCTGAGAACGCCCACTTATGGATCGCTACTATAGATGATCACCTGAATGAAAACAGCTATATCGTTCCTGGCTTAGGTGATGCTGGTGATTTGGCCTTTGGGGAGAAAATGCAGGGATAAGGATATCAAAATAGGAAAAGTTACTCTCTTTTTTGAAGAAGAAAAAATGGATAGTTTATACTATTTCCCTTCTACTATATAAGAGAGTGTATAGGAACCTGAAATAGAGACTAAAAAGAGAATATAGTTAAGAATTATAACGATACAAAAACGGAAGTGATCAACTCTTTTCCTATACTTATACACAACCGAGCTTGGTAGAATAGGAGAATTTTATTCAGTAATAAAAACGAAATATACTAACTTTTTTTGAGAAAACTGTCTTTTTTCATAGCTCTTATAGCCTTTTTTGGGTGTCAGTTGGTGCTGGCGCAGGATACGCTACGTACCAAAATCATCACAAATGACTCTATAAGGATAAAAAGTGACTCCTTATATAAGAGGATAGAGCGTAAAACACAGAAAAGCAAGCTTACTCGCAAGCTCCACGAATGGCTTTTCTCTTCCGTAAAGACAGATTCGTCCTCCCCTACTCCTGTCAAGAAGAAAGAAATATCTCCTTGGGGAGCTTACCAAGGAAAAATTATCCGCCATATCCATATCACCACTTATGATCCTCTGGGGTTCAATGAGCGGGATAGTACCCAACAGCCTAACAAGTGGGAAGTATTAGGAAACCGCTTTCATAACAAGACGAAAAACAAAGTAGTAGAGCGCTTATTACTCTTTAACCGCTATACCCTTTTAGACTCTATCAAGATCAAAGAGTCGGCTCGTGTATTGCGTAATCAGTCTCATATCCGTAGGGTCAGTATAGAGCCTATCCCTACCCATAGTCCGGATTCAGTGGATATAAAAGTAAATGTATTGGATAGCTGGAGCTTCTATGCTGATGCCTCAGGTTCCTTGAGAGAAGGAACCGTACGCGGATTTGAAAGAAACTTTTTAGGACTGGGACATCAGATCTCCACTCGCTATAGCCAGGAGATTCGAGGGAGTGCACGCCCGAGCTTTGGGATAGACTATGCCATTCCCAACCTATATGCTACCACTCTGAATACCGCCATAGGATATTCGTTTGACTTTGACCGATATTATTATAAATATGCCTCGGTCACCCGCCCATACTACTCTCTCTATACCCGCTGGGCAGCAGGGACAAATGTGTATGTACGCACCTTTGAAGATGGAATCCTAAAAAATGACTCTATCTACCGACAAGATTTTAAAGTAGCTGGAAAAAATATCTGGGGGAGTACCTCCGTACCGATTCTCAAAAGGCACACCCCTGCCAACCGAGTAACCAATTTAGTTTTTTCTTTGCGCTATTACCAAATAGGCTACCAAAAAGCCCCTGATACATTTCTTGATCCCGATCGTTTTTATTCGGATAAGGATACTTATTTGGCTTCTGTGGGGATCAACTATATAGGATATGAACAAGATAGGTATATCTTTCGTCATCAAGATATAGAAGATATTCCTATAGGAAAAAGTTTTACCCTTATAGGAGGCTTTCAGGAGAATTTAGGAGAAAGAAGACCCTACTTAGGGGGACGACTGATGTATGGAGATTATTTTTCCTTAGGATACTTTTCTGGGGATGTACAGATAGGGAGTTTTTTCAGCCATGACACACACAAGCAGAGTACCCTACGATGGGAATTCACCTACTTCTCCCCCTTGTTTCAGATAGGCAGATGGCACTTTAGACAGTTTGGCAAATGGCGTTCTGTGATAGGTCTCTCCCGCAAGGACTATATAAAAGATCGTGTGACCCTCAATGGCTCCACAGGGATTGTGGGCTTCGATAGTCCCACACTCACTGGAGTACATAAGTCTATCTTTACCCTACAGACCCAATCCTATTCGCCTGTTTCTCTCTGGGGATTCCGTGTCAGCCCCTTTCTGATGGCCGATATAGGCTTTATAGGTGATGACAATCATTCATTTTGGAAAGACCAAATACTAACCAAGTTTGGTATAGGGTTCTACATTACCAATGACTATGTTCCTTTGGGAAATTTTCAATTTTCCTTCATCTATATGCCACGTATTCCAGGGGTGGGAAATCACATACAGAAGTTTAGCGGGATAAGCAATACCGATTTCAGGCTTCCTTACTTCAACTATCATATTCCTGAGCTTATCCGCTATGAATAGGAAAAGTGTCTGCAACAGATTGGTTACAGACACTCTTTAGCTCTAAAGAAAACTCTCTCCAGTACTAATCCTCATAAAGCGGATTGGTATCCTGTTTGGAGAGTTCCTCTACCCTATTTTGTTTGTTAGTTTTAGCACGGGTGACAATTTTGCTGATGACATACTCCTCTTCCTTTTTCTGTCCTTGGAAGATAAGCTTTCCTGCCTTGGCTATATCCCCTATATATTTTTTGATCAAAGCATACATTTCCTTATTGGCTTGTGTATGGTACTTTCTCTCATTCATTAGGGTATTTTGCAAGACATTTAGTGCATCCAGCTGCTTGGTCTGTTCCACTATTTTTTCCAAGAACCCTTCAGGCATATCAGCAATTCTCTCTATATTATCGCTATAGTAAGGGATGGCATCGCGAACAGCCTTGACCACTCCTGCGATATTTCTACCATTGATCTTTGTCACCACCACCTTCAGCAGAGAAGTATCCAAACCAGATCGAGTGGCATAATCCTTAAGGAAAGTGATATTGCGGCGCAACTCATCAGCCTGTTTGTATAGATTAGCTGTAGTTTCCTTCTGCTTGATCACAATAGCATTGGTTGAATCATTGTTTTTCAGTTGGCTAATTGCCTTTTTGAAGTTCTCTAAATAAGAGGCATTCATAGTCTTATAAGTAGATGAAAAAGAATCCAAGTCCCTTTCAAAACTCACAGCGATAAAATCAGCTATTACCGCATAATCTTCATGCTTAATAGTAGGTGCTTTCATAAATATATTGGTTATAGGAGCTAAGAGATAGTAGCTCACAAATGATTGTGCAAAAATATATGTTTTTTTCTTATTTCACAAATTTATTTTAATTTTTTTCTTTCTTTTGGGTTTTAGAAAAAATAAAAGGCAAATGAGCATGAGACTCAGTTACCTTTTACATTTTTACTGTATAATATAATAGAAGTTACTGCATTTTTTTAGCTTCTATACTTAGGGTGGCGTGTGGTACTGCTTTAAGGCGTTCCTTATCAATAAGTTTGCCCGTTACACGACATACTCCATAGGTTTTATTTTCTATACGGATAAGTGCATTTTTCAGATCACGAATAAACTTTTCCAAACGGGTAGCCTGTGCCATATTGGATTCCTTACTCATCATCTCAGAACCTTCTTCGAAAGCCTTGAATGTAGGAGAAGTATCATCCACACTATTGTCTGCTCCATTGAGATAAGAATTGCGTAAAAACTCCAAATCCATTTGGGCTTTTTCCAACTTCTGTTCTATAATTGCCTTAAACTCTTGTAGGTCCTTATCCGAATAACGGACTTTTACTTCTTCCATAATATCAATGTTTTATTTACACTTATTTTTCCCTAAGAAATTTATAGAGAAATCCTTTTTTTGAATTGTGCAAAGATACAACATTTTTTTGAATATTTATAGCTTTTTTACAAATAAGTGTATGTCTTCCAGTAAAAAAATGACTTAAGTGTCTCTTTCTTAGTAAAATAATCACTTTTGTTAAACCTATCATACTTGAGTAAATAAGGAATTACTAAGTTCCTATCTCCATCCAAAAAGTTCGATTTTACCACATTGCTTTACCCCACTGAGTCCTTCAAAGGGATTTTTGTGTATTATTTGATATGCTTTATATTTTATTGAAAAACAATTAGTTACAATATTAATCTCCTGCTTTCAGGTTTCCTTGCAAATCCATATAGACCCTTTTCCCATTGAGGTATGCCATTATGCTCCCTTCTCCCGAATTGCTAAGAGAAACGAAATCATATATAAATGGAATGACTTCCTTGCCTTGGGTATTGACAAAACCATATTTTCCATCACGCATTGCCTCACAGATACCCTTGAAAAAGTAATCTCTTATCTGATCATATATCACAGGAATAACCTCCTTGCCCTGCTTATTGACATACCCCCATTTGCCATTGCGCTGCACTCTGGCTATGTTGAGTTCTTCTAAGGAAAAGTTTGCTGAAAAATAATCCGCCTGATCATACACAAAAGGAACCACAATCTTATCCTGCTTATCAATATAGCCCCACTTGCCATTGTACTGAACAGGGATGAGGCCGTCTCTAAAATAATTACTCTTAACCGCTTCATACTTACAGGGGACTATTTCCTTTCCTTGGTTATTGATAAAGCCATACTTTCCTCCAAGCATGACCAAGGCAGTTCCTCCATGGAATTGGCTCTTATATGGGTGGAAAAGGGCAAATCTCTCATAAATGGGCGGAGTCAAGACCTTTCCTGTTTCGGTTATATATCCCTTTTTCCCCTCCTTAACCACTACATAAATCCCCTCCGTAGGTGGATATATGGAAGCATAATCTAAGGGGATAATCACTTGGTTTTGCCAATTGATCAGCCCCATCTTGTTGTTCTTTATCACTCTTATCTGCTCTTGAGGTTTAGGGTAATATTCTTCTGTATAGATACGGTCATATTCGAAAGGGATGAGTGTTTTTCCTTCTCTGTCAATAAATCCCCACTTACCTCCCTTTTTTGCCTCAGTATAAGGAGTATTGTAACGGAATGATTTTGCTTCTTCATATAGAAAAGGGATAACCTTATTTCCCTTTGCATCCACAAAGCCCCACACCTTGTCAAGCCTCACTAATGCTCTATCGGAAACAAACTCCTCTGCCTGATCATACACAAAAGGAATGACTAATTTCCCTTGAGGGGTGATAGCCCCCCACTTATTGTTTTTCTTGACCCAAGCTATCTTATCTGGATAACCAAAGGGCTGAGCTTGCTCGTATTCAAGGGGGATGACCACTTCATTTTTAAGAGTTACATAACCATATTTTTTTGTTTTCCTATCTTGGACAATAAGGAGATCTACAAGCCCACTTCGCTTAATAGAGTCATATTTTTTTTGCCAATACTGAGCGAAACTGCTCACTCTTTTACCATAGAAATCCACCCCCGAGGAGAGTATCATTGGACTTTCTAATAGGTGCTTATAGGAAATAGTATCCTGCGCCATAAGTACGTGGACTAAGAAAAATGATATCCATAAAAAAACTGTTTTCATAAGATTTGAGCTATAATGAAACTAAGACAAATTATCTCTCTTCTTCTACCTCAACTAACAGCCAAATTAGCTACAATCCCAATTGTATAGGACATCATCAAACTTACAATGGGCTAAATCTTCTCTATTGATAAAGAAGTTCGCCACCCCTGCATCTCCAAACATCACTGAATACTGTTGGTTCCACTCAGATTCTATTTGTAATAATAGTGTATCATGAAAGTTATCATCTTCTCTTGGATCATATTGGGCAAAATCAGGATAACCTCCTATTTTATGTCCCACTCCATTAGACAGATATTTGTAAAACACTTTTAGCACTTCCTCTGGTAGCCCCCATAATCCTGGAAATTCTTCCGAAAAAGCAGCTTCCCATATCTTCTGCATCTCATCATAGAAATGTACATCTGCATAAGAGATGCCTTCTACTGACTTTTCAAAGCCCAATGCTAAGCTTTGGTTAGGATTAAAAGGAAGCTCAAGGGCATTTTCCTGTGTGAAAATATTATTTGTTTCTCTCTTTGAGGTACTTATCTTCGTATAAAGCTCCTTAATATATGCTATAGGAAGGCTTTCCTGTATCTCTGGAAAATAGCATATCCTCTTGGTATCATTCTGGCAACGATTCTCAAAATCAGCACCATAATACTCATCGCTGGCTATCCAAAATTGCAACAATCCTTTCTTAGGATATAGACTATTTTCAGGCAGTTGCTCACAATTGATTTGTGCCAACATAAAGAGAGGCTCGCCCTGAGAGGTAGTAGGTAATGTGCCCCCCTTGGTTATATAGGGAAGCCCTCCCAACTTACTCTCTGTAAGAGCCAGATTTTCACCCACTGAAAGGGTAATGTGTATTACCTCTCGTGCTGTCTCTACATTAAGCGAATCCGCCAATTGTTTGATTTGTTCTTCTGTAAATGTCATGACCTAAAAAATAGTTGTCAAATCAATTTGTAACTGAGGAAATTTCTCAGGGGCTACTATATCACCCGCAAAGAGCGGAAGCTGGGGCACATACCTGCCCTCTCTAAGTAGGTATATATCCAATTCTTTTTCTTCAGGACGTATCACCCAATACTCAGACACTTGAGCCTCTTGGTAAATCTCCATTTTCTTACGGAGTTCCTTCTCGGCATTGCTGGGCGAGACGATCTCCACCACCCAATCAGGTGCTCCATTACAACGCTTGCCGTCCTTGAGCTTCTCAGGATCACAGACGACACACAAATCGGGTTGTAGTACTGTGTTCTCCTTTCCGTCAGAAGAGGTCAAAACCACATCAAAAGGGGCTACAAAAAGCTCACACACCTTTCCTTCAAGGTAGTTATCTATCTGAGTAGAGAGCTTTCTTGATATCCGCTGATGCGCCACTGAAGCCCCTGACATTCTAAAGATCCTTCCTCGAAGCAGCTCCACCCGTTCCTCAAACTTCCACAACAGATAGTCTGCATAAGTGTAAAGACCATTGATAAGGTCTAACTGATTTATATTAGTAATTTCCATACATTTAATATTTAGTAGGGAATTGACATCCTTTCAATAGTTTTTATACTTTGGTTACTTTTATCATGTTATTTTATTTGAAATACTCTATTTTTCGTTCTACATAGAGAATAGGTACACCTTGTTCATAGTTAATGAGCTTGATCCAGTTTCCTTGTTTGTCATTTGTATAATGAAAAGTACTAAGTTTGTTAGAAGAAAAGGTCAAATGCTCAATTAAGCGACCATCTGGAGAGAATTTATTCAAAAAACCATTTTTCTCATTGCCATTTATCATAATATACTCCTCACTTAGTTTCTTATTCTTATCATAAATGTATTTAGAATCCCATATCGCATTTCCCACTCCTTGGAACAGGGAACATATCAGCTGATTTTCAGAATTGTACTGATAGAGTGCACGAGCACTTAGTTTCTCATTTCGGTAAGTATCTTTGCTGACAAGCTGTTTGTCCTTATAGGTATAGACTTCCTTAGCACTTGGGAGTTTATCTACATCTATATAGTTACATTCTATAAGCTGTCTATCAACATTATAGCTATATTTGCAAGTTACCCCTCCTTCCCCTTCTATCTGATTGAGAAGCTCCTCTGTTTTCTCTCCATCAGCATTGTATCTGTAAGAATCTCTTACGACTAATTGGTCTCGTACAAAAGTTGATTTGTCAATAAGCTGATTTTTCGTATCGTAAGTATATACTATCTTCTGGTGCAGTGTAGTGTCGAACAAACGTTTCTCTACTAAAAAACCATTGGAATTATAGGTAATTACCGAAGGTACAATATCTATCAAAAAGGCAGCAAAAAAGGCAACAGCCCCCATTCTCTGCATCAGGTACATTTGCTCTATTTTCTCAGATGGATAAAACCCCATAGAGAAAGGGTCTCCCTTGGTTATTTTTCCATCTTTCTCTATAGTAAAATAGAATGACGTTTCTACCGATTTCACCCTACCTTTCAGCCCCATCTTTGACCAATCAGTAGTTGCTGACTGTGCATAACTACACAGATAAGGTACTAATAACAATATGAATATGTGAAAAAACTTCTTCATCCCTCAAATTGTTTTTATCTTGTTCCTTAAAAAGTTACCTTAACTTGTTCAATTTACTTTCTTTATAGACCATTTTCCTGAGGTCACGAAAATGGTCATCTACATTGATACTCTGAGTTTTACATGAATCTACAGATCTATGAATAGCAATAATAAAATTCTCCCAGCGAGCATAGCCCAATATGGCTTGCAACTCACGTGCAAACCATATTTTCAACTCTCTCCTGTCTGTCTTCACTCTCTATATAATGTGTTATACTATCAAATGAGAGTTTGTACTGTACAATACTATTCTTGTCCATTATATTTTTTCAACAGCAATCTTAGTCACAATATCATCAAAAGCGACTTCTTCTCCTTGGAGAGTGTCGGCAAAGAGGATTTCATTGGCTAAGGTCTCTGCTTTGATATAGGCTTCATTGGCACGAACAGCCTTCTCAAGTGTATCTTGCTGTTGCAGGCGTATACGAATCCTATCGGTTACCTCAAGACCTGTATCTTTGCGAAGGTTCTGGATACGATTGACCAGTTCACGAGCGATACCTTCTGCGCGTAATTCATCTGTAATAGTAGCATCCAAAGCCACTACCAAACCTGTAGAGGAGCTAGCCACAAGCCAGCCTTCTATATCCTGAGAGGTGATTTCCACATCATCAAGGGTCAGTGTTAGGACTTTTCCATCAAGAGTGATTTCTTTAGTGCCTTGGCGCTCAAGAGCTTGTATGTCTTGCTGGGTAAAGTCATTGATTACCGTCGCTATATCCTTCATTTGTTTGCCATACTTAGGCCCTAGAGTTCGGAAATTAGGCTTGATTTGTTTTACCAAAATACCAGAAGCATCATCGATAAACTCAATCTCTTTTACATTCACCTCGTGCTTGATGAGATTAGCCACCGCCAATATCTCAGTTCTTTCGGCTTCACTAAGGGTAGGAATGAGTATCTTCTGCAAAGGCTGACGCACCTTGATCATCTCCCTCTTGCGGAGGGAAAGTACCAAGGAGGAGATATTCTGTGCTTTCTCCATCTTGCTTTCCAGCTGTTTATCAATGTATTCTGACTTGCTCTGAGGGAAATCCGTAAGGTGTACAGATGCTGCTTTATCCTTTCCTGTAGCCCCATTGAGGTCACGATAAAGCTTATCCATAAAGAAAGGTGCTACTGGAGCAGAGAGCTTGGCCACCACTTCCAAACAGGTATAGAGGGTTTGGTAAGCGGATATCTTATCCTCTTCGTACTCTCCCTTCCAGAAACGACGACGGCAGAGACGTACATACCAGTTACTTAGGTTCTCTTGTACAAAATCCGAGATGAGTCGGGTAGCTCGAGTAGGTTCATAATCCAAGAAAGCTTCTTTTACCTTGGCAATAAGCGTATGTAACTCGGAGAGAATCCATCGGTCTATTTCTGGACGTTTCTGCAAAGGCACTTCCGCCTCAGCATAGGTAAAGCCATCCAAATTGGCATATAGAGCAAAGAAAGAATAGGTATTATAAAGTGTTCCAAAAAACTTACGGCGTACTTCCTCAATTCCCTCTACGTCAAACTTAAGATTATCCCAAGGATTGGCATTGGAAATCATATACCAGCGAGTAGCATCTGCACCATATTTTTCCAAAGTTTCAAAAGGATCTACGGCATTGCCCAAGCGCTTGGACATCTTTTGACCATTTTTGTCCAATACCAAACCATTGGACATCACATTTTTATAAGCTACAGAGTCGAATACAGAAGTAGCAATAGCGTGAAGTGTATAGAACCAACCACGAGTCTGGTCAACCCCCTCGGCGATAAAGTCAGCAGGAAAAGCCTTGCCCTTATCGATAAGGTCTTTGTTTTCAAAAGGATAATGCACTTGTGCATAAGGCATAGAACCGGAGTCGAACCATACGTCTATCAGGTCACTTTCACGCTTCATAGGCTTTCCAGAGTCCGAAACTAAAACAATGGTATCTACAATATTCTTGTGTAGGTCTATTAGGTCATAGTTTGCCTCAGACATATCTCCAACCTTGAAATCCTTAAATGGATTTTCCTGCATGAGACCTGCCGCTACCGACTTGTTAATTTCAGTGATGAGCTCCTCAACCGAACCAATGATTTTCTCCTCCTTAGTATCCTCGGTACGCCAGATAGGTAGCGGGATTCCCCAGTAGCGAGAACGAGAGAGGTTCCAGTCGTTGATATTCTCCAACCAATTGGCAAAGCGTCCTTCACCGGTGGCCTTAGGTTTCCAGTTAATCTGCTGATTGAGTGATACTAATCGATCTCTTACCGCAGTCATCTTAACAAACCAAGAGTCCAAAGGATAGTAGAGCACGGGGGTGTCAGTACGCCAGCAATGAGGATAGCTGTGGACATATTTTTCCACCTTGAATGCCTTATTTTCGGTCTTGAGCAGAATAGCCAATTCTACATCCCAAGACTTCTCAGGTGCTTCCCCACTCTTGTAATATTCGTTCTTGATATATTTTCCTGCAGAAAGCTCAGGCACTTTGTCTCCTTTGAGAAAACGTCCTTGTAAGTCCACCAAGGGAACCAAGTTGTCATTCTCATCATGAACCAACATAGGAGGGATTCCATTTTCCTTCCCTACACGAGCATCATCCGCCCCAAAAGTAGGAGCTATATGTACGATACCAGTACCATCCTCAGTAGTTACAAAGTCACCCGGAATCACTCTAAAGGCTTTTTCTGGATTTTCAGCAGGAAGGAACCAAGGAATCAGCTGCTCATAGGTAGTGCCCACAAGGTCAGCACCCTTACATTCGGCCACGATCTGGTAAGGTACCTTCTTGCGATTTTCATCATTGGCATAAGCCACAAAATCAGCCTCCTCGGAGGTTTCAAAGAATTTTCCGGCAAGTTGTTTGGACACCAATGCTTTTGCCAATATCACTTGTATAGGTTCGAATGTATATTGATTAAAGGTTTTCACCAATACATAATCAATATTTTTACCTACTGCCAAAGCTGTATTGGAAGGCAAAGTCCAAGGAGTGGTCGTCCAAGCTAAGATATATACAGTCCCTTCAGGATTTCCGAGTTCCTTTGTTGCTTGAGGGGCAAAATTCTTTACCCTGAACTGGGCTACGATTGTCGTATCGCTTACATCGCGGTAGCAGCCTGGTTGGTTTAGCTCATGAGAGGAAAGCCCAGTCCCCGCCTTGGGTGAATATGGTTGGATAGTATATCCTTTGTAGAGCAAACCTTTGTTATACAATTGCTTAAGAAGCCACCATACCGTCTCCATATATTTGGGCTTATAGGTGATATAAGGATCGTTCAAGTCCACCCAATAACCGATCTGCTCAGTGAGGTTGTTCCAGATGTCGGTATAGCGCATCACCGCCTCCTTACAAGCTTTGTTATAGTCAGCCACAGAGATTTTCTTACCAATATCATCCTTGGTAATGCCTAATTCCTTTTCCACCCCCAATTCCACAGGAAGACCATGGGTATCCCAACCTGCCTTGCGGAATACCTGCGCTCCCAACTGGGTATGGAAGCGACAGAAAATATCCTTGAGGGCACGAGCCATCACATGGTGGATACCAGGCAGCCCATTGGCAGAAGGAGGTCCCTCATAGAAAATAAAAGGCTCCTTGCCATTACGGAAATCTATACTCTTTTGGAAGATATCATTGTCTTTCCAAAATTGCAATATCTCTTGGGCTATCTTGGTTAGTTCTAAGGCTTTGTACTCTGTAAATTTCATTTTTCTAATTATTAAATTGTCAATTGTTACATACTGTGGATTTCACAGCTAATTTTAAGGAAGCAAATTTACAACTTTTTCTCAATAAATCAAGTATTATTTTTAATTTTTAATATCGTTGCCCTTCTATTAGTCTTTGCAAAAATTTAACTTTACAGATATTGCTGTGTATGATAAAGTTTGTATATTTGCATATTCTTAAGCCTACTACTTTTAGTAGAGATATGAATTTTTAATTTGAGATAAAGAAACATAACATATTAAGCGTTTCGCTTTAGCACTTCCCGTTATAGAAAACGACCAATTTTTTAAATGTTACGAGGAAGTAAAAGTAGAAATGCCTGCGATTAACGTAGGCATTCCTTTTGCTTTGTAACATAGCCTTTGGTCGGGCTTCTATAACGAGTATAAAGGAATGTTTGCGTTTTTTTATTCATCAGAGATCCGCTAATCAAATTTTAATAAACAATGAATAAAATCTTCACATTAATCGCAGTTGCTTTAGTGGGATACACCCCTATTAAAGCCCAAAATGTCAAATTAGGAGTTAGAGCTGGTGCCAATATATCCACTCTTACAAATTTTAGTTCATATAGAAATACTCCCGAAAAAATAGACACCAGTGAAATAACTACTGGTCTTAGAATGGGAGGATATATAGGTTCCTTTATTGAATATCATATCACAGAACGAATCGCAATAGAGGGAGGATTTACTTATTCTTATCAAGGTGCTAATTTCAAAACAGGAAAACATACTACTACTGATACAAAAAATGGCAATACCATAAGAGAAGAAACTTATAATTTTAATAAAGGTAGCCACATTGTCTTCAATCAACTGAACCTACCTACATGGCTCAAATACAATTTCACTTCATCACTACAAGCTAAGACGGGAATAATCTTGGGATATCTTTTGAGTTCAAATGTTAAAAACAGTAATGACTCTTATAGTCCTAAACCTATAAACCGCTTAGATGTAGGATTGGGCATTGGAGGAGAATACAATTTCTCTTCAGGATTATTTATTGACACTAATTTTACCTTAGGACTTACTGAACTAAAAGTAAAAAATAGCAATAATTATACAGACCCAAGTTTTGAAAATCGGGTATTCCAAATAGGAGTTGGATACAAATTCTAATAATTTTAATAGGATAACAAAAAAACACTGCAAAGAAATTGCAGTGTTTTTTGTTATAAAATTTTTAGGCTTTTTAGTTTTCTCCATTACTAACAGCTACTAAAAAAAGTATCTCATTGGGCTTGGATATTTTTTAAAAATTATAAATATCTTTCTCTCCATTTAGAATCATTTCAAAATTCTATGTATTTCCTGAAAGAGAAAATGTAAAAGATTATCTTCTCCTCCTGATCCTTATAATTGTATTTCCTATTATTTGATAAGTATCTATATGCTTATAATACTTACAAACTCGACTGTTTTTAAAAAAAACTATGTGTAGTTACTCAATTTTTGCTAGAGATAATAGTCAGTTTTCCACATTCATCAATTGTTTGAGATTGTTCATTAACTATTTTGGACTCTAATTGTCAAATACCAGTAATGCCTCTAGAGAAATCATCACTTTTTGGAAAAAGAAAATAAACAAGGCCATAGGAGCCATTGCTGATAATAAAATTCTTCACCACGTACCAATCTATGGACACTCGTTAGTTATATTCTTCACTCCCCTATTCCTTTTATCTTTACGCCAAGTAGTGCCATGGAGGTCAGTACAGCCCCTATGGTTACTCCTACCAAACCATGCATATTGACCGATTGTCCCGTAACGTATAGGTTGGGAATATGTGTCTGTGGCATAATATGGTTTTGTCTTGTTCTGAGGATATTCTTCTCATAGCCATAGATAGCCCCTGTAGGGTTGCCTATATAATCGCGATAGGTCAGCGGAGTAGCGGTATATTGCGCTACTATACACCCCTTGAGCTGTGGAAAACGCTGATATACTACCTCCAAGAGTTGTTGGGCTTTTCGAGCCTTGAAGGCCTCATAGTCCACACCCCTACCCTGTGGTGCTATGAGTGTATGGGTTGTGCTTTCCCACTGACTGAGCTCTTGAGCATTCATGTAGGTTAGGATCGTCATATTATCAGCATAAGCCCCCCCATCCTTAGGTGGGTTCATGGAGAGCATATAGGTAGTGGGGAAAGTATCTGTTGTGTAATGGGTAGCCTGCCATACCTGAGAAGAATCTCTATGCCAATAGATATTATAGGGCAAGTAAGGAAAAGACTGCTTCTTGAGTACCAAGTGCAGCGAGAAGACCCCTGCAACGGGTGTCAATGCGTCTATCCGCTTGTAGTAGGCAGGTCTGAAATGGGTTCTCCCCGCTATGGATAGCAGCTGCTTTATATCTATATCCGAGACAAAGTCCGTAGCTATATATTTTTCCTGCTGAGAGGTAATCACCGAATAGATTTTCCCCTCTCTGTACTCAAAAGCAAGTGCCTTATTCTCAGCAAATAGTTCCACTCCTAAAGCACGTAATTCCCTAAGCAGTAAGGAGGTAATCTGAGAGCCTCCTTGGCGAAAACGCCAGGCACTCTCTATGTAAGAATTGACCGAAAGGGCATGTACATACAGGGGCGTGTACTCCCCTACGCCCCCATATAGAAAATTACTCCCTAAGAGTACAGCCTGCAGGCGCTCATTGGCAGTAAGGCTTTTGATATATTCCGTAAGAGATTGCTCCAGCCAAGACTGATCGTAGCTCCCCTCCAAGCGGAAACGATATAGGGGGAAGGCATCACAGACCTCTTTTATTTTAGTTATATATTGTTCCAAGGCCTCATGCTCTTGGGGAAAATAGGGTAATAATGCCCTTACAAAAGAAGTATATCCCTGTGCATGAGGATAAGCTATCTCCTCCTGACCAAAGCAAATATAATCAAACCCCTCCTGTGGCATGCGCTCTAAATCCAAATAAGGGAGGATACCTGCATAAGAAAAATAACTATAGAGGGTCTGCCCCTTATCAAGGCTACCCACATAGTGAACTCCCGTATCAAATAGGATTCCCTGACGCAAGAAAGTCTGCAAGTTGCCACCAAACTGTTTGTTCTGTTCAAGTACAGCTACTTTTTTACCTTCTTTGGCTAAGATAAGTGCGGTCATCAGTCCCCCAAGACCACTTCCTATGATTATTGTATCGTATTTCGAA
Organism: Capnocytophaga gingivalis; assembly: GCF_002302415.1. NCBI lineage: Bacteria > Pseudomonadati > Bacteroidota > Flavobacteriia > Flavobacteriales > Flavobacteriaceae > Capnocytophaga > Capnocytophaga gingivalis. The sequence continues at coordinate 483,629 of NZ_CP022386.1, forward strand.
CGCATGGAAAGTTCCTTATATTGAAGGGACAAATATAGATATTTTTTACGAGATTAGAAAATTAATATTTCTAACTTCTTTTCTCGAATATTATTGTATATTTGCACTTGAATAGTTTATACGCAAGAATACATAGTGGCTATGGAAGAAATTTTATACAAATATCTCCCTCATGAATCGGTTATTCCTTGTTTTGCTCTGATTAAGGAATTGGGAATCTACCTAAAAATCGTCAATGAACGACAGAGTCGTCATGGGGATTATCAGCGGCTTCCTAATGGGCAACACAAAATTACGATCAATGCTAATCTGAACAAATACCGTTTTCTGATGACCCTCATTCATGAGATTGCCCACCTTGTAGCCATCGAGAAGTACGGTCGCCAGATCAAGCCTCATGGCAATGAGTGGAAACTGACTTACCAAGGGCTGATGCAGCCTTTCCTCCGTCCTGAGATATTCCCTAGGGAGCTGCTCTCCTATCTTGTTATTCACTTTCAGAATCCGTCGGCCAGTAGTGATACCGATGTACACCTATCTCTGGCCATGCAACAATATGATACAGAAGAACGCCGCAAACACTATCTCTTTGAACTACCTACAGGGAGCTTCTTTCGTACCGATGACGGACGTCTCTTCCGCAAAGGAGAAAAGAAAATCAAGCGCTATGAATGTACTGAGGTGGAAACCAACCGAAAATTTGTTGTACAGCCCCACGCCTTAGTAGAACGAGTAGAGCTAATATAAAAAGCCACTTGACTGCTCAAGTGGCTTTTTAGTATTTTAGAATCTATACGCTTATATGGCTTTACATCTTTCCTTGAGCCAAGCACGTTGTTCTTCACCTACTAAAGGACTAATTTTTTCCTCTACCCATTTGTTATAGTTATTGAGCCAATTGCGTTCTTCCTCGGTAAGTAGAGCAACATCAATGGCACGGGTATCCAATGGGCAAATAGTAAGTGTCTCCAATCCGTAAAAATCTCCAAACTCAGAAGTACCCTTTTTCTGTACTACAAAGAGGTTTTCTATACGAATACCATAACGTCCTTCGCAGTAGAGACCAGGTTCGTTAGAACATACCATGTGCTCAAGTAGAGCGACATCTCTTAGATCCTTACGAAGACTCTGAGGTCCTTCATGCACACAGAGATAGCTACCTACTCCATGGCCAGTACCATGACCAAAATCACGCATATTTCTCCATAGGATAGCCCTTGTAATGGCATCGAGCTGTACCCCACGAGTACCTGTAGGGAATAGAGTATTGCTTAGAGTAATCATGGCCTTCATCACCAAGGTGTAATCCTTCTTGAACTCATCAGAGAATTTTCCTAAAGGAATAATACGAGTAATGTCGGTAGTTCCTTCAGTATAGTGAGCTCCTGAATCGATTAGGATAGTACCTTCTGCCTTGACAGGCACCCCTGGTGTCTCGGTAGCATGGTGGTGAACTATAGCCCCATTGCCCAAATAGCCTACAATCATCGCAAAGCTATTGCCCAAGAAACCTTCTTGTTCGGCACGGAACTTATCCAAGATTTTCCCTAAGGAGTATTCGGTGAGCTCTACCTTACCTATATTCTTATCAAGCCAACAGAAGAAATTGGTCAGTGCCACCCCATCCTTAATCATCGCCTTGCGGAAGCCTTCGAGCTCTGTTTCGTTCTTAACAGCCTTGAGTAGCTGAATAGGAGAAACTTCTGTATATATGGTATTTTTAGGTTCTACTGTATTGAAAATAGATTGGTTAGCATCTGGAGAGAGCAATATTTTTTCTCCGTTTATATGACTAATTTCTTTGAAGAAATCGTGATAATCCTTCAGTTCTATATGATGCTGTTTCAGATAAGCCTTTACCGAATCATCACACTGTTTTAGCTCTGCAAAAAGCGTTGCTTTCTCTGGAGTAATAGAAAGGTAGGCGAGGAATACAGGATTAAAAACTATATCATTACCACGTAAGTTGGTTACCCAAGCCACATCATCCAAAGCTGTTACCAAAAAGTGAGTCACACCCTTCTTCTGCATTATCTTCCTAAGGGAAGCAATCTTACTAGTAGCAGATTCGCCTGTATATTTTTCAGGACGCACATAGATAGTTTGACGCTCATCCTTAGGTCTTTCCTTCCAAATCTTTTCGATAAGAGGAGCATCCACGATGGTAATATCTTTACGCTTGAGGGTCTGACTGAGCAAAACCCAAGTGTTATGAGGAGTACAAAGAGCATTGCATCCTACCTTAGCCCCCTGATGAAGTTCATCCAAGAGCCATTGATCACTCTCAGGGGCATCCTTAGTACCTTCTATATAGAAATCCACCCCTGTACCTGTGAGCTGATTTTTGGCCTGTACTAAGTAGCGACCATCTGTCCAAAGCACAGCCTTATCTTGGGTGATAAATACATAACCTGCTGAGCTATCGAAACTTGTAATCCATTTTCTTTCTTCCCAATAAGGGGTAAAGTACTCACTCATGTGAGGATCCGCATTGAAAACCACAAAAGCGTCCAAGCCATTGGCTTTCATCTCATTACGAAGTAATGATAATTTTTCTTTTGTTGTCATTATTTTTCTTTTTTAAAATATAGTTTGCAAAAACACTTCTGTCGCCCCTATCCCATAGCGAGCATAATCAGCATCTTGGTAGATGAGGTTGCTATAACGAGCAAAGAGTGTCTCCAACTCCGCCTTGAGCACTCCCTCCCCTACTCCATGTATAAAAACAATACGTGGAATCCCACGCTTGATGGCAAATTCTAACTGATGCTTAGCTTCTTCTATCTGAGTGGTGAGTATATCATAGTTGGTCATGCCGCGAGGGGTGGCAACCAATTTCTCTATATGTAAATCTACCTCCATGGCAGGAGCCACTTTTTTCTTAGCTTTTTTCCCTTTTAGTGTAGCTGTTTTTGTATTTTTTTCTTCCTTAGGAGCTATCCCTGTCATTCTGTGGTAATGCAAAGAAGCGTTTTCATCTATTTTGATCAATTCCTGAGGTAAAAAAGTAAGCAATAAGCCCTCTGAGGTCTCTACACACACACCCTGGGCAGTAATCTTAGTTACTTTCCCTTTGATAGATTCATCTATCACCTCCACTACATCGCCAATCGCTACCATTTTTTATTCTTAAAATGTTTGCAAAGGTACAAAAATAATCTTTAATTATCAACGATTATCGAATAATTAACACTTGACAAATTCCATAAAAAGGTGTACCTTTGCAAAATATTTCAAGTGTATACTTTCATGACATTTAGAACCTATATTTCCATACTATGTACCCTGATTCTTCTCTCCTGCAGCAAGGTAGAACCTGAAAGCTATTACCTGCAAAAGGCTACCCAAAAAGCATTGACTGAAGATGTCAACTATACTGTAAAAGATTTTATCTGGCGAGGACTAAACCAGTATTATCTATGGCAACCACAACAGGAGCTACTCTCCGATACACGATTCTCTCCGGCAAATGCTACCAATCCTGCTTATGTAAATTTCTTAAAAAGTTTTTCTTCTAATGAATTGCTTTTCAATTCATTGAAATACGAAGGGGATCGATTTAGCTATATCACTGACAACTATGAGGAATTGGAGGAAGAACTCCAAGGAGCATTACTCAGTACAGGTATGGAGTTTGGCATAGCTCAACTTACGGATATGAATAATATTATTATCGGGTATGTCCGCTATGTGATTCCTAATTCTGATGCTGAAAAGCAAGGAGTCAAGCGAGGAGATATATTTCTGGAGGTAGATGGAGAAAAGCTCTCCACTGAGAATTATCAAAGGCTACTGAGGGACAACAAAAACAAATCCATTACTTTTTCTTTTTACACCATCTCGGATGGAGGATTTCAGTTTTCAGCACATAAAATCATCTCCCAGCATACACTTCATGAAAATCCAATTCTCTTACACAAAATTCTTCAAAAAGGAGATAAGAAAATAGGATATTTGTTATATAATTCTTTCCTTAACCGTTATGATAAGGAACTCAATGAGGTATTTGGAACATTTAAATCAGGTGGAGTGACCGATCTTGTCCTTGATCTGAGGTACAATCCTGGAGGAAGTGTACAAACGGCCATCTATTTAGCCAGTATGATAGCCGGTACTGATACCCAAAAATTATTTGTTCGACAGACCTCTAATCCTAAAATGAAAGGTCGCTGGAAGAGCGATTATGCCTTTGAGGACAATATTGCAGGCACCCCTATCCACAGCCTAAAACTCTCCTCGGTATATATACTTACCTCCCGACAGACAGCCTCCGCTTCAGAATTGATTATCAATGGATTAAAACCTTACTTAAAAGTCATACAAATAGGGGATGTTACTGTAGGAAAGCCCTTAGCATCTATTACCATCAAGGATACCAAAAACAAAGATAACAAATGGGCTATGCAGCCTATTGTTCTTAGATCAGAGAATGCTAATGGATTTGGAGCTTATGAAAATGGAATTGCCCCTGATATCTTTCTAAGAGAGCAACTGGGTAGGTTGGGGGTCTTGGGTGATGAGAATGAGCCCCTACTGGCCAAGGCTATAGAAGAGATCACAGGTGTCCCTCGCTTTACTGCTTCCACCAGAAGCCGCCGCAGTACAAGAACAAAGGAACTATCCTTCAAGGATATAGACAATTCCAGAAGCGGTGCTGCCTATTATAACCGAATGTATATACCTAATCAAAATACCGATGAATAAAGAAATTCCTTGGCAAATAGCCAAAAACTATGAGGATATTACCTATAAGAAATATAATGGCGTGGCACGTATTGCCTTCAACCGTCCTGAAGTAAGAAATGCCTTTCGCCCTCGTACTACTTCCGAACTTATCGATGCTCTGAGAGATGCCACAGAGGACACCTCTATCGGGTGTGTGCTTATTTCCGCCGAAGGGCCTTCGCCTAAGGATGGGGTATGGTCATTCTGTAGTGGTGGAGACCAGCGTGTACGGGGTAAGCAAGGATATGTAGGAGAAGATGGTGCCCACCGCTTGAATATCTTAGAAGCACAGCGCCTAATCCGCTTTATGCCTAAGGTGGTTATTGCCGTAGTACCTGGCTGGGCTGTGGGGGGCGGACATAGCTTGCACGTGGTGTGTGATCTTACCTTAGCCAGCAAAGAGCATGCTATCTTCAAACAAACAGATACCGATGTAGCAAGCTTCGATGCTGGGTATGGTTCGGCTTACTTAGCCAAAATGGTCGGACAGAAAAAAGCTCGTGAAATTTTCTTCTTAGGAAGAAACTATTCTGCTCAAGAGGCTTTCGAGATGGGAATGGTCAATGCTGTTATCTCTCATGAAGAACTGGAAAGTACAGCCTTTGAGTGGGCACAGGAAATCCTTCGAAAATCACCTACCGCAATCAAAATGGCCAAATATGCCATGAACCTTACCGATGATGGTATGGTCGGACAACAAATATTTGCAGGAGAAGCCACTCGCTTAGCTTATATGACTGATGAAGCCAAAGAAGGTAGAGATGCTTTCTTAGAAAAGCGCAAACCTAATTTTGAAAAAAAATGGATTCCTAATTAGTCATTTTTGCCTAAATCCACCTCTCAAAAACTCATACCCACCGAGAGCAGCATGCCCGAAAACTTAGCAGAAGCTATATTGTGATATTGGTATTTTACCCCCATGTAGTAGTTCTTATAATAGTAATTACCTCCTACAGAAACAGAGAACATATCTGAGTAGTCAAAGGTAGTAAATTGTAGTGCATAGGCTAAGGAAAAAGGCTTACGAATAAAGACTTCTCCATCGCTGGTTAGGGCAAAGCCCCATTGTCGGACTTGGTTTCCTACATAACTTGCCCCTACCCCCCATGCTAAAGAGACATGCTCGGTACGAATACGATAGTATTGGGCTGTTAGGGACAAAGCGTCCAAATGTTCGGTGGGGTAACCTCGCCATTTCTCCCAAAAGTGTCTATAAGAGAGCTTGGCACCAAAGCGACTAGCAAAGCGTATCTTTGCTTCCAAGTGATTTTGGAAGAGGTGTTCACTTACAAAAAGTTCATTACTAAGCACTGTACGAAAGAGGGAAAAATCCTCTATCGAATGCTTATCATAAGTATAATCTCCCTTATCCTTATAATAGGGATAGGGAGATAATTCTGCGTGACGCATACGCCCTGACTTTTCATAGCTACTCTCTACCATTAAGTTATACCCCAAAACTAATGTAAGGTCTAAGAAAGCAGGCCAGAAGGAAATATCATCCCATGAGGAATTGTTTTGAGGGCTATCCTCGTAAGTACTATAAGTGTGTACCTCCTTTGACTCAGAGGAAGTACTCATAGGCGGAGAGGAGAGCTTATCTTTAGCTCTTTGTAGCTCTCCCTGTCCGTATCCTATATAAGTGAGTAGCAAGCTACTGATCATCAAAAAGAGTTTCATAATTTGGAATCGATGGCGTTTTTAAAATCCTTGATGATTTTTCTTTAGCAAATCATTTACAGACTTCACAGGGTTAAAGGTAATCTGAGGTACTTCTACAAAAATGCTTATCCATCCGGCCATTCCTCCATTCCACAAGCCTGGGAGTTCTAAGGCTTTTAAGGGGCGACCATCGTAAGATTTTTCAGTGATAAAGCTAAGTTTTTTGTCTTGGAACTCTTCCAAATCAAAGATTTCACCTTTGTAATTCTTGATACAGCACACTATATCTACCGGATTGAAGTGAGTAGAGGCTTTCAAGCGTTCCCATTGTTGGGGATTGTTCTTATCTATTTGAGCCATTTCAATAATCTGTAAGGACTCATTGCCATCCATATCTTTCACCCAGAAAGGTCCACCTCCTATTTCACCTTCATTCTTAACCATACCACACACACGTATAGGGCGATTGAGCACCTGATAGATATACTCAATCATATAGCGCTTAGCAAACTTATATACATAAGCAGGCACCTTGATATTCAATTCAGGAAGGAACTTGAGCACCTCAGGAAGATCCTTTTTCTTGAGTTTTTCCTTCTGAATCTGTCGGAGAATCTTATGTACCTTAGAGCGTGTATCCTCGAGCTTTCCTGCGAGTACTTCTTTGTAGAAAATAGCCTCATCGGTATAGGCTTCTGCTACCACATTGTCAATATTCTTGATAAAGATAATATCAGCATTGAGTTCGTTCAGATTTTTAAGCAAGGCGCCATGCCCAGCTGGGCGGAAAAGCAGTTGATTGTTTCTATCTCTGAAATACTCGTTGTCTAAGGTAAGCGCTACAGTATCAGTGCTTTCACTCTGATGAGAAAAAGAGACTTCAAAATGTACTCCATAATGCTTTTCTAAGTTAGGGCGAATCTCAGCCAAAGTATTGAGGAAGAGAGAAGTATACTCCTTATTAATCGTAAAATGAATATTGACGATTTCCCCTTGAGAGGCATAGAGAAAGGCTTCACGGAAGTGCTCTTCGAAGGCTGTTACTACCTTTTCCCCATATTTGTGGAAAGGGAAAAGTCCCTTAGGCTTATTCTTATAGTTGAAAGGCTCTTCTTCCAAAAGCAGCTTAGCTATACGGAGTTTCTGCTGATCTGAGGAAAGCCCCTCCAAGAGCTTGTGCTGCTCTATATATTTCTGTAGGGAATCATAAAAAGCAAACTGCGAGAGATACTCAAAGAAAATTTCTGCATTCACATTACCACTTTCCTTGATATACGCCTCAAAAGTCTGTTTCTCAGGATCAAAATCAGTGATAAAGGAAGAGAGAAACTGGAACATACGGGTAGCAGACCCTGAGGCAGGGACAAACTTAAGGATATCCAACCCGTTTTTTTTCTTCTGGTAGATGGCTACGTACTGAATGGCCTCATCGCGCGAGAAGGAGAGGATTCCACTGCCTACATGGGCAGGTGCTACCAGATTCACTGGAGGAACCCCTGCTAAGAAAATAGCTACTTGCTCTTGCAACTTGCTCACTTTAATCCCTTTTTCTCCTAAGAGAAGTTGGTCATACTCGGTCAATTCTTTCATGCTTTTAGTTTTTGGTTAATCTGTTGGATTCTGCTATCTAAATCCCCTTTCAAAACATAGAAAGGGATAGATTTTTTCTGTAAAAACTCCTTGAAGAAAGCAAAAATCTCTGCTCTCTCAGTTGGCTTGTCCCTAAGGTCATCAGCCACCCATGGAGTATCTATGTAGGTTAGGAAATAATGATCATACCGATGTGTGAAAGCATAACGCTCTATAATAGGATCAGACTTTCCATAATATATATAAGAATAAATAACTAACTCTATCAGACAAGTATCACAGAAGACATAGTCGTGAGCTCCCTGTACCGCCTTATTCTCCAAGTCCACTTGTCCTTTGGCTATAGGCAGCAAATCCTCCCAAGTACAAAGCTGCCGAAACTTATCCCACTTCTCTTGCAAGTAGAGTCGCATATATTCTGGAACCCATTGTGTATGGTAAGCCGCCGCCATGTATTGGCTTAGGGTCGTCTTTCCGGTGGATTCAGGGCCTAAGAATACGATTCGCTTACAAGAGCTGGGGTATTGTACAAATTCTTTCTCCATTCTCTATAGGCTAAAATAGCTATAATTGTAAAAATCACATATTGTAAAGCTGTGACTACAAAACCTTTGTAGGTATATAAAGGAATAGAAATCACATCCCCTACTATCCAAAAGAGCCAATTCTCTATCTTGCGCTTTGCCATAAGCCACATTCCTACCAAGAAAATAGCCGTTGTAAAAGCATCTACCCAGTCCGTCCACACAAAGTGCCCCCAACCTAAGGCTATCCCCTCCATAGAAAAATCATTATTGATATAAGGCTTAAAATAATAGACCAACATCACAAAAAGTCCACTCAGTAGAGCAAGGTATAGTGTTATCTTTCGATCCTTAGCCCCCATAGTAGCAATCTCCACATGAACATTATCCTGACTGTTTTTTGCCCAAAGCACCCAACCATACACACTCATAATAGTATAGTAAGCATTGATCAACATATCGCCAAAAAGCCTTCCTACCCATAGAAGATAGACAAAAAGTACTGTGCTGATAATTCCGGTAGGATATACCCAAATATTTCTTTTCTTTGAGAAAAGAACACTAAGCAATCCGAACAATACACCAAAAACCTCTACATAGATCAGATGAGTAGGTACGCCTTGGTATTGAGCAAATACCCAATCAAAAATGTGGTTCATAGTCGTGGCGATCAGATTTTACAATTTTTATATAAATAAGACCTTTCTCCAAGAGTTCAAAAACCTCCTTTACCTCATTGGTTAGCACCTCCATTACCCGATCATACTCTCCATATATCTGGGTGCTCAGCGGGTTCTCATATACGATAAGCCCTGAGGTCCTGAGCTTCTTGATAAAGTGAATAATCGGTGCTTCAAATTCGTCCTGCAGAGGACTAAGAGTAAGTTCTACTGATACTTTCATTATAAATTAAGATTTATTTTCAGATAGCAAATATACTAAAAAAAAACGAAACCACCTACATTTTTTGAATATATTTTTGCTCAAAAACATAAATAGTAGTATCTTTGCCTGCTGTAAAGCTAATTCTAACAATGATGGGTATAAAATTGCGTTTTTCTAAAAAATTCCTAAAAAAAGGTATGTTCTTCATCCTCTTTGCTTTACTGTTGGGTATAGTAGTGATCCACAATGCCAATAGTACTATCCACAAGAATGCTGAAGGAAAACTCTACACAGAGGTAGATAGTATTCCTAAGAACAAAGTAGCCTTACTCTTAGGCACAGGCAAATACCTCAAGGATGGACAGCCTAACCTGTATTTTCGATACAGAGTAGAGGCAGCAGCAGCTCTTTTCAAGGCTCAGAAGGTAGATTTTATCCTTATCAGCGGAGATAATAGCAGACAAGGATATGATGAGCCTACCGATATGAAAGAAGCCTTGGTAGCTATGGGCATTCCTGAGGGGAAAATATATTTGGACTATGCCGGATTTCGCACCTTGGATTCTGTCGTACGAGCTAAAGAAATCTTTGATCTGACAGCCTTCACAGTAGTCTCTCAGGCTTTCCATGACGAAAGAGCCATCTACTTAGCTGAGAAATACGGTATCAAGGCAATAGGCTTCTGTGCCCGAGATGTAGATAAATATTCGGGGATGAAGATAAGGCTGAGAGAGTATTTTGCCCGTGCTAAAGTGTTTTGGGACTTGAGCCTTGGGGTACAACCTAAGTTCTTAGGTGAGAAAATAGATATCCATTAATTGATGAAAAAAATAGGTGACTTATACTTAATCCCCAACTTATTAGGGGAAAGTGCAGTGAATGATGTTCTTCCTCTCAGAGTAACAGAGGTAGTCCTTCTATGCAATCATTTTATTGTAGAAAACCCCAAGAATGCTCGTCGGTTTATCAAGGCTATTGCTCCTGAAAAATCACAAGAATCCTTAGAACTTTTTCCGTTGAACAAACATACCGATCAAGCGGATAAGGAGACTTACCTATCCCACTGCTTGGAAGGGCTTCCCATGGGTATTATCTCCGATGCAGGTTGTCCAGCTATTGCAGACCCTGGTAGTGAAATCGTTCGTATGGCACACCAGCACGGGATTCGTGTAATTCCCTTGGTAGGCCCCTCCTCTATCCTACTGTCTCTGATGGCAAGCGGAATGAACGGGCAGTCATTTGCCTTCAATGGATACCTACCTATAGATAAGGACGAACGTAAAGCATCACTCAAGCGATTGGAAAAAAGAGCTAAGGAAGAACGTCAGTCTCAATTATTTATAGAAACTCCCTATCGCAATGAAGCCCTACTGCAAGAAATGCTACAGGTACTCTCCCCACACACCTCCCTATGTGTTGCCACCAATGTAACCCTTCCAGAAGAAGCTATCCACACCTATACTATAGGAGAGTGGAAATACCGATTCAAGGAGCTCCACTTAGAGAAACAACCCACTATTTTTATCCTATTATAAGATAGCTTATTAATCATTTGTTTATGCTTGAAAAAAAGAACTTAGAATATGAAAAAACTGTTTTGGTAGGAGTAATTACTGCCACCCAAAACGAAGAAAAAGCTCACGAATACTTAGATGAATTGGAATTTCTCACCTATACAGCAGGAGGAGAAGTCGTAAAGCGATTCACCCAACGCTTGGATACCCCCAATCCTAAAACCTTTATCGGAACAGGAAAGATGGAAGAACTCACCCAGTTTGTCCAAGACAATGAGATAGGCACCGTTATTTTCGACGATGAACTTACCCCTGCCCAACAGAATAATATAGAGAAGATACTTAGAGTCAAGATACTAGATAGGACAACCCTTATCTTAGATATCTTTGCCCAATGTGCACAGACCAGCTATGCACGTACTCAGGTGGAATTGGCTCAGTACCAATACCTACTCCCCCGCCTCACCGGTCTTTGGACTCACTTGGAACGCCAGCGAGGAGGGATAGGTATGCGCGGTCCTGGGGAGACAGAAATAGAAACTGACCGCCGTATTGTCCGTGATCGTATAGCGCTACTGAAGAAAAAACTCGAAACCATAGATAAGCAAATGGCTACACAAAGAGGAAATCGTGGCGCCTTGGTACGGGTAGCCCTTATTGGCTATACCAACGTAGGGAAATCCACCCTGATGAACCTTATCAGCAAGAGTGATGTCTTTGCAGAAGACAAACTTTTTGCTACCTTGGATACCACGGTACGCAAGGTAGTTATAGGAAATCTTCCTTTTCTACTGAGTGACACAGTAGGTTTTATTCGAAAACTTCCTACCGAGCTTATCGAATCCTTCAAGAGCACCTTGGATGAAGTAAGAGATGCCGATCTTCTCCTGCATGTAGTGGACATCTCTCACCCTAATTTTGAAGATCACATCGCTTCAGTGAATCAAATATTAGGTGAGATAAAGAGCATCAACAAACCTACTATCATGGTATTCAACAAGATAGATGCCTATACGCACCTAACTATAGAAGATGACGACCTAATGACCGAGAAAACCTCCCGTCACTTCTCTTTGGAAGAATGGAAACAAACATGGATGAATCGCATGAATGGAGATGCTATCTTTATCTCGGCTATCAACAAGGAAAATATACAGGAATTTAGAGAAAAAGTATACCAAAAAGTACGAGAAATACACGTCACACGCTTCCCTTATAACAATTTTCTATATCCAGAAATCGTTATAGAAGAAGAAGCTAATTCGTAAATCATACAAAAGTTTCGCAAGATTTTTAATTCATTGACTTTTAATACATTATAAAAATATTTATCTCCTAAAAACATCTTGCGAAACTTAAAATGAATGAACTGGTAAATCCTTTTTATTTTCCTATGCAGAAGCGAGAAAATATATTCCCCAACAGTTCATCATTGGTCACTGCTCCTGTGATACTACCCAAGTGATAGAGTACTTCTCGTATATCAATAGCCAATAAGTCCCCTGAAAGATGATTTATAAGCCCTTCTTCCACTTTCTCAAGAGCTTCTAAAGCATTTTTTAAGGCTTCATAATGGCGTATATTGGTGATAATAGTAGCACTTTCTGTTGAGGTGAGCTCCTTGGCATAGAAAGAAAGGAGTTCCTTGAGAGCATCTATATTGATTTTCTCTTTGGCGGAAATTCTTAGTTGTGTATAACCATATTTTGGTTCTATCTTATGAAGTTTTAATGATATTTCGCCATCAAATTCAGATAATCCTATATATTCATTATCTATTTTGTTATGCAAAAGCAATATCTTAAGTCCTTTTCGATAGTTTTCTTCTACAAATTGTACTACTTCATCGGTAGTATTCTCTTTTTCATTATAGAGATAGAGTACTATTTGTGCTTTTTTTATTTTTTCTTTGGCTTTTTCTACTCCTATAGCTTCTATTTTGTCTTGTGTGTCACGGATACCTGCGGTATCAATAAAGCGGAATGTAACCCCTGCTATATGGAGTATTTCTTCTATGGTATCGCGAGTAGTCCCCGCAATGTCCGACACGATAGCACGCTCCTCATTGAGCAAGGTATTAAGTAGGGTTGATTTGCCTGCATTGGGTTTGCCTACAATGGCCACTGGTATCCCATTCTTGATAGCATTACCTGCAGAGAAGGACTGTACCAGCCCTTGTAGAGTTGTTTTTATCCTTTTGAGTAGTTGTTCAAACTGACTTCTATCAGCAAACTCTACATCTTCTTCTGAGAAATCCAATTCCAATTCTATCAAAGAAGCAAAGTTAAGTAGTTCCTGTCGTAAATCTTCGATTTCAGAAGTAAAACCACCTCGCATTTGTTGCAAAGCTACTTGGTGAGAGGCTTTACTATCTGAGGCAATAAGGTCAGCAACTGCTTCGGCTTGGTTAAGAGCTAATTTTCCATTGAGGAAAGCTCGTTTGGTAAATTCACCAGCCTGGGCAAGCCTTGCCCCATTTGCTAAACACAATTTTATTACTTCCTGAGTAATATAAGCACTTCCGTGACAAGAAAACTCTACTACGGGTTCGCCTGTATAAGATTTCTTTCCTTTGAAAATAGTTGCTAAGCACTCATCAATTACTTGGTTTTCGCTTTTGATAGTTCCCAAATGAACGGTATGAGAAGGTGCTTCGGATAAAGGCTTTCCACTTACTGTTTTGAATATTTTGTCAGAGAGTTCGATAGCTTCTTTTCCTGATAAACGTATTACCGAAATAGCTCCCACACCTGTGGCAGTAGCCAAAGCAACAATAGTATCATCGGTATAAGGTGTTTTTTCTTGATTCATAGGTGAAATATTCTTTTTTATAGCTTTTAATTTTTATTTTTAATGATAAAAAGCCTATAAGTATTATAGAATTTATGATTTTTATAAGCAAATAATGCATAATCCCACTTAGGATGGGTATATACTTGATAGTTTTCGTATTGTTCTAAGGTTCCTCCTGAGATCGTACGATAAATCGTGCTGCTCTTTAATAGGTTTTCTCCATCGAACATAGTCATTTCTTTTTTCAGATGAAAGATTTTTCCATTTACCTCAATAGAAAGGAAAAGAGTACCTTCTTCCCAAGTGGTACGATAAGAGATTGATCCGCCTCCAATTCCTGAACCGGTATTACTTCCTGAACCTTCCACTTTGAAATATTGAGGAATGATTTTCTCACGTCTTTGGCTTTCTTCTTTAGGAATATTTTCATTTTTTTCAGAAAATAAGTCTATTCTTTTTCCTTTTGACATCTTATCATCATCAATGATATTCTCTTTTTCATAATCAGAAAGCTGTTCCATAGACCGAAAAGACTTATTGCCATCTATCGCCCAAGAACAATAACGATTCCCTTTGAAATCTACCAAATAATCCCCATAGAACCCATCAAAAAGATTCTCTATCCCATCTATTTTTTCTATTTTCAATGTATCAATCCTGTTTCCTTGCGTATCATATTTGGATAAATAACCTAAAGGTTTATCATCACTTATAATAAGTTCATTTTTCTGATTGACAAAAGCAAATTCTATTATTTTATCTTCTCCTTCAGGAAGCATCACCATCGTATTTCCTTCATAAGAAACAGTATTTCCACTAAGTGCTACATACTTTTTATATTTAGAAGGAAGTGTCATATCCGAAAATGTTTTTGCTATAGAATTATAAAGAGAATCATAACCAAAGAGACTTGCTATCAACGGAATGGCAAAAAGCCCCGAAATAAAAAGTCCTATTTTAGCTATTTTCCTTACTTTTTCTGATTTGTAAAAGAAAGAAAAATAGATGAGAACCCCAACCACTAATGTAAGTGTTATAGAAAGATATAGCATAGCAATTATGATAAAGAAAAATAACATATATTTTGCTATATCAGAATAAAATGCATAGAAAATCAAAAGTCCCAATACTAAAAGAAGAGGGCTTATAAGTACAAGGAATAATTTAGTATCTCCTGAAGCCTCTATATTATATACCACAATCATAAAGTACAAAGCATATAGTAAGATACTAACAAGAAAAACTTTCCAAAATCGTGGTTTTTTATTTTCCATAAGTGTAAAATTATTTTATAAGAGATGAATTATGTACTTTGATACATTTTCACATAGAGATATATAGCCAAAACCATATTATTGACATTACGAGTAAAATACTTGTTATCCAAAGTCCTTTCTTTGCCCATCTGTAGAAAAAACTATAAAATAAAAAGAATAATAAAGCTATAAACAAAGGAACTACTATAAGATTTATATAAAAATAGATCATCCAAGTATGGAAACTACTAAAATCAAAATAGTCCCAGTAGGGAAGGTATTCCATAATGATATAATAAAAATTGATAAGCAAAAGAATTATACTTATAACAATGCCTACTGAGATAGTCGGTTTCTTTTTCATAAACTAATGATAGTATAAAATATTATCTTTATAAATAAAGATAAATAGCAATTAGCAAAGTAATAACCAATCCTATTCTCGCCCATTTATAGAAGAAACTATAAAATAGAAAGAATAATAGATTGATCCCTATGATAAAATGGAATATATAGAATATAAAAAGATAAATAAAAAACTCTAAACTATTGTAATTAAGTTCAAAACCACTTTTTTCTATATAATATAAAAACGAATAAACAATAGATAACACAGTAAGTGCTATGTTTATAATGATTCCTATTTTGATATTCGGTTTCTTTTTCATATAATTATTTTTTGATTGAATAGAATATAAAAATACCTTGTAAGGATAAGAATCCTACAAGGTATTTTTTCTTATCGCTTGTCCTCAATCCCGAATTCCCTCCATTGTGTTTGTGGAATATCAATTTTTATAAGTTTTTTAAGGAAAGTAACCTTATTCTCCACCTCAGAGATAGCTTTGTTAAGCTCTTCGGTTTTTGTTTTGAGGTCAGCTTTTAGCTTTTCTTGCTCACTATTGAGCGTTTCCATTTTCTTACGAAGCTCCTCGAGCTTGGTAATGTCTTCAGCCTTTATTCCCAAAGGCAATTTGTCATTACGACCCTTTAGCCCATCTATCATTACAGATGATTCAGCTAAGTTTGTTGAAAAATTTTTTCTCGGCATAAATTTACTTTTTATATATTAAACAATGAATGAAAAGAATTTATTTTATACAGAAAATAAATTAGTATTCTTGAAAATCACGAATGAAATCACATAGAAAACCAATATACATACCACAAAAATAGTGCCAAAAATAATGAGAAACTTCTTTAATTCTCTATAATAGAAAATATAAATACTCAAAAAGAAAATTATTAATAATAATGTAACGAGAATAGCACATTTAATTGAAAAAAATAAAAGTTCAGAAGAATCATCAATCCACCAATTAGAAATTATAAACAAAATAGAAGGAACATAAATCATATATAGAATAATTATACTGCATAATACTATTCCTATTTTGTTTTTCTTATATATATAATACCCTAACAAATTCACTATAATAGAATAAATAAACAAATAAGAACAAATAATTGATGTAGCTATAAATTTGTCATTCATACCTTCTCTTATGAAAATATATAAAATATAAATTGAAATCAATAGAAAAAGTATAGAAAATACTTTTATCATTATTCTAAAAAAATGAGTTTTTTTCATATTTTTTTATTTTTATTTAATTATACAAATAGTTTATGTGATTTTATACCTTGTAAATGAACTACACAAGATGGTTATTTTATTTTACAATATGGAAAACGGATTAAACAAGATGTGTTTTCCATTTTACAAGATAGAAAATGAATTATACAAGGTTGTTTATTCTATTTACAAGATGGTATTTTCTATATTTTTGTGTTTTTGGATAGTTATGCTGAACAATATACAAAAATAATGCAATATAATAAAATAACCAACCAATGATATTTCTTTACATAGGTAAGCATATTGGCAAGCGAGATAAGCCAAGCTATCATTCCTATCATAATATAAATAAAGAATGTAACAACTTTTTCGTTCTTGATATTAAGTATATATACCTTATATTGCATAACATAATATGCCACAAAAGGAAGCCAAACCAATAAGGGAAATCTTTTTTTATGCTGTGTATGCTCTTTCATAATCTTTAAAATTTATTTTTTATTAAATAATATTGATATCCTGTGCTGAGTAAGTAATAAGATAAGTATTTATTTCTATATAATCTTATTTTATTGTGTATTTCAAGGGTTTCATTTTGATTTTCATAATAGCGAATGCCATCAGAGGTATCATCAAAAGGAAAAAGATTTTGACTATAGAAAGTCTTTAGGTGTAGTTCTTGTTCGTCCAAGAGTAAATTAAAATATACATAGCCTTGACTCCAATCTTCTTGAAAAGATTTCTCTTTTCCAAATAGATGAAGTCCTGAATTGGATGTATATTCCTTCAGATAATACATATATTTTATAGGGCTTTCTTGAGGAGCTATTCCTTTTTCTTTAGGAGGTTTTATGAAGTCGTTAAACAAATTAAAATCATCTGAAACAGGAAAATCCATATATTTTAGATAATAAAACTCTTGTGTATAGAAATAGTACAACTTATTTTCTTTTTTAATAATAACCATTGCATCTCTTTCGCTATCTTTTTGAATAATAACTATTAAATTGTTATTAGAATTTTTAAATGTACGTTCTTCCATATCTTTTTCTGAAGGTTGTTCCTCTTTTTTTAGCTCTTTCATAGGTAGAAAGTCCCTATTGCCATCTATCAAAAAAGAAGAATAGGATTTTTCATAAATATCTATCAAATATTTTTTTCTTACCACGATGTCTCTTTTTTGATTCACAAAATTTTCCAAATATAAAGTTTCCATATGGTTTCCTTCAGTATCATATTTCAATATACAATCTATATAAAATGTAGTTTCATCATCATAAAATTTATAATATATGAACAGATGACCTTCTTTATCAAGGAAAAATTCATGACCGGCGGGTATTTTACTTTGAGAAATAGGAGAAATTATTTTTCCTCTTTGATATATCTCTTTATTATCCAACAAATCATATTTTCTAAGTTCTTTGGGCATTTCTCTACATGAAACAAGGTATTTGTAATAGGAATATACCGAATAAGAATGTTTGAAAAGAAAAAATACAAGCATACAAATAGGAAATATACGTATAAAACGCTTGGTTATACTATTCTTTTGGAAATAATAATAAGCGAAAACACCTATTCCAAAAAAAAATGCGTAAAAAACATATAGTAATATTTTTTTCCTCTAAAGATGACTTCATAATCCCAATAAATAATCAATAAATAGGTTAATAAGAAAATAATTCCTGTAAGAGAGGCAAAAAACAGATGTGATAATTTCTTTTTCATCGTCATAAAATATTTATTTTATCATATAAACATATTCCCCATCATAGAAAATAGCATAAGATAGATGCTTATTGGTATAAAGAAACATATCTTTGTACTTCTCTAAAGTTTCTTCTTCATTTTCTATATAATAAGTAGGGGTTTTAAGTTGGTTATATCCTTTATAGTTAGATACTTTTTCTTTCTTAAAGTGAAAAGTATCTTTTCCTATTTTAAGGTCAAATAACAATTGTATATCAGAATAAGTCACCTCGCAATTTTCCCCTTGGTCATTCCTAAAAAAGCCATTCATAGTAAGATACTCATAATAAAAATCTTGTGGAAGAATATTTCTCCGCTCGAAAGAATACGCTCCCTTTTCTTCCTCTTCTTCTAATATAGAGAACAGATTACTTATTAGCATATTTTCATCCTGATCATCTCTGTACTGAGTATTCTTTTCTGACGTAGGAGGGAAAAAGTAATAGGCTTGGTCATCCTCTATAAATATTCCTATTATTGCAGGATATCCTCCACATTCTCCTTCATCAGAAAGGAATGTTTCGTAATAAGATATAGGTGCCCTCGTTTCTCTATGAGCAGGATCATATCCTGCCAAATATTCCATAGGTTGCATAATAAATGATCCGTCATAGGTATAATTTGCATATTCATAAGTACTAAGATCTATAATATAGTTTCCTTTTAGCAAAAACTCTCCTATTGCTTCTTCCTCTGGATGTGCCAAGAAGACACTGTACTTAACTTTTCCTATTGTATCATACACAACCATATAAGGAGGTGTCTCAAAAGGATCTTCACCTACAAGTTTCCCTGATATATAGAAAGGATTTTCCACATAATGCTTTTCTGTATATAGTACTACTAACTCGTGATTTTCATTAAGCAAACATTGTTTTATCTGATATCCTTCTTTAGGGGAAAGTAGTGAAAATCTCGTATTAGCTGTAACTCTTGTCGTATCTGCTAAGGAAAGGAAACGGTGTGCTTGTTCTTGCTTTCCGATACGTGAATATTGCAGAAACACTTCTTGGCATATATTGGGTGAATAAAGTACAAAGAGTACAAAAGCTGTAAACACCCCTATTCCATAGAAAAAAAATCTTTTAGCCCAACGATAATAAAAGCTATAGAAAACCAACATTCCCAAGGCAAAAGGGATAGGAACAAACTTTGCTAAGAACTTACCTCCCATTTGTGTAACTAAAGTATATATCTTATACACTATAAAAGCATAAGCTACAGCAAAAGCAATTCCTGTAAGAGAGGCAAAAAACAAGTGTAATAATTTCTTTTTCATAACTATAAAATATTTATTTTATGATGTAAAATCCTAACGGGGTGTGTAGTAGATAATATTTTAGATTTTTATTACTATACAAATATATATATTTACATTCTTCAATGGTTTCGATGTCGTTTTTCCAATAGTAAGTAGGGTGTTTTATACTTCTTTCATGATTTCCGTAGGTGCGATAATCCATTTTCAAAGGAAGTATTTTATCTTCTATCTTTAATCTGTAATATAACTCACCGTATCCTTTTCCCACCTCAAAAGACCAAGAAGGATGAAGTGGTTCTAGTCCTCTACATTCTATCATTTTGTCCAAATAATAAACGGGATCAATATGGGTACGTTGTGATGATTTTTCCCCTTTTACTAAATGGTCTTCATTATATAAGAACTTATTTCTGTAAGCTAATAGGAGAGGAGAGGATGTATGTTCAGGGAATTTTATTACATATTTTTCGTTATAGAAATAAAAATCGTCAGTAATATCATAAGAGGTAATGTAATAATATAATTGATTATCTTTTAGGAAAACAATTATAAATTGAGGGTCACCTGACTCGGGGAAATCACCTTTATCAGGAAGTGACCAATAAGAATTTTTTATAATATGACAATAAGGAGAATCTTTAGTTCTGTTATAATGAAAGTCTTTTACTTGTTGGAAATTCCACTTTTGAGAACCTTCTACTAATTTCATAGGACGAAATTCTTTATTTCCATCTACAAACCAAGATTTGTTATAAGTCCGACTATAAATATCTATTAGGCAATCCTCTATGAGAAATACTTTACTTTCTTTCTCCTTTGAATAATGAAAAGAAAGAGAATCGATAACCTCTCCCGCAGTATCGAATTTCCTCACAAGAGCTTCTAAGTCTCCTTCCTGAGGTCTTGAATCCCTATAGAGAGCAATGAGTTCGTTTTTCTCAGACATTGTATAGTTTTCCAAATCAAACCATTTGTAAGAATTAAAAGGAATAATCTCTTTTCCTTCTACAGAAATGGGATTTTCTCCTAGGGAAACGAATTTTTCAAGTGCGGGAGGAAAGTTTCTTTTGGAGTTGTAGAGTAAAAGTTTGCTAGACAATTCTCCACCATAATAAGTAAGGAATACTCCTATGAGCACTAAGAAAACAAAAGCAAGAATATAGATTCTTGAACCTTTGTGATGGATTCCTATATGAAAGAGAATGTTTGCAAAAGCAAGCAAGGCAAAAAATCCATAGAGATAGAAAAAAAGATACATAAAGTATCCGTTTCCTGTAGTACTAATTAAAATTATATTAAGAACTACAAGAATAAGAAATAATATAAAATAATTCTTCAATATATTTATCATAATTGTATTATATCTTGTATTCTACTATTATTTGGTTTAAGATTTCTACAAAGTTATGTTTTCTTTTATAGATTGTTTTAAGTTCGAGTACTAATTTTTTTATTGTATCAAGCTTCTCAGGGACTTCTTTAATCATATAGCGAATAGCTTTCCCTATAGTTTCATAGTCATTTTTTGTATACATTCTTTCGCAAAAGAAATGAACTAAATAGGCTAATCTTTCTATTATTTCTTCCTTGTAATATTTCTTTAGGTAAGGTAGGAAATACAAAGTAGTCTGAATATCTAATTCTTTTACATAATTCCAAAGCTTTTCATACTTATCTTCTTGTTCGTAAATAAAGAATAATGTAGGAGAAACGATTGAATAATTCCAATAACTTGATTTTTTTTCTCTTTTTTGGTTATAATCATCTTCGAGTTCCTTAATTTCTTTCTCTATCACCTCCTGTCACTGTTTTTCTGGATAGGTTTTTTTCCATTTTTCATAGTATTCTATACTTCCTTTGTCTTCCAAAGCAATTTCTTTAGCATAATGACGAATAGTTGGGATATCTTTTTCTAACTCAGCAATGTATACTAGGACTGCCTTCCATTCTTTTATTATATTTTGATTCCTTCCTTTTTGAGTTAGTGTCTTTATCCCTTCTTCTAGTAGTTTTTTTGCTGTTTTTAGATCTCTTTCTTCTATACAAGCTTGTATTTTTATTTTTCTGAGTTCAGGATCCTCAAGATTCTCATCAATTATCTTATTAACTCCCTCAGTATCTCCTTTTTGAGAAAGAATACTTATTTTTTCAGCTGTATAAATACGTTTGTCATACCCCGAAAGGTTCTTTTTAGAAAGAATTCTATCTAAGGCAGCTAAATATTCCTCTTCTTTTTGAAACTGTAGACAAATTCTCTTAGAAGCCTCTGTTATTTTCTTTCCATAATAATCATATTCGTAATTTGTCGCATTATATAATTCTTTTAATAGAAAAGAAGTAGCTTTTTCTTTTAGAGCAAGTGGCACTCTTTCGTCTTCAGCTAAGAAGATAATTGTATGAATCTTTGTCGGTCACAGTGGCAACCCATAGCCCATCCTCAAGTTCTTCTATGGAAGAAACTTTACCTTTTTCGAAAACTTCTCTGCCTTGTTTTACCAAAGTTTTATCAACAAACTTATCAAAATTCTCAATTGTCATAAGATCATATTTTAAGGAACAAAGATAGTGATAATAATGGTTAATTGTTGATTATTAATTGTTAATTATCACCTCCTTGTTCTTTATCTCTGAGTACTAAAGATAATTTTCCAATAAACAAAATATAACAAGTTAATAATCATCTGATTACAATAATTAAAAAAATACCACATAATATATAATTACAAACTAAAAAAGGGCAAATGAATCATTCGCCCTTATAATTATATAATTTATTAACAATTGACCATTAATCATTAACTACAATGTCTTTATTTACATTTCTGCTACCTACAAGGGCGTAGTATAGGATATACAAAAGGCCTATAATAACCACCCAATAGCTTTGTACATAGCCAAAGAGGTCAGCTATATAGCTCTGAAGAGTGGAGAGTATACCTCCTCCACAGACCATGACCATAAAGATACCAGAGGCAGCAGCTGTATACTTGCCTAACCCCTCAGTTGCCAAGTTAAAAATACCACCCCACATCACTGAGGTACAAAGTCCACAGAGGGTTAAGAACATGACACTTGCAGGAACTTCAGCCAGTCCAAAGGAAATATTTTTGTTGAAAACTGGCATATTCACCACTACATCTGTAGGTAAGAAGATAGCCAATAATACAAACAATAAGCCTAAGGAAGCGACAAAAGAAAGCATCACCTTGCTAGAGAACTTAGCCCCTAAAGCCCCCCCTACAAATCGGCCAACAAACATCAAGAACCAGTAAGTACCGACTACAGAACCTGCCGTTGTCGCATCGATTCCTAAGCCACCTTTGTCAACCTGAGCTGTCATGAAATAGTTCTCCACCCCTGGAATCCCTACTTCTACCCCTACATAGACAAAGATAGCAATAATACCAAATACAAAATGTCTGAAAGACAAGGCACTATGAGATTCTTTTGCCTTATTTTCTACTTTTTTTACAATATGGGGTTCTGGGATTTTCATCAAGGATAGTACGATAAAGACCAAGGCAAAGGTTCCCATGGCTAAGTATAAGGCAGGATTGGCCTTGTCTATAGAGGCTTTTTCTATATTCTCTCCTATGAGATAGCCTACAAAAACAGGGACAATAGTCCCCCCCATAGAGTTGAGCGCCCCTCCAAACTGTAATAATTGATTGCCTCGCTTACCTTCGCCTCCTAAAGTATTAAGCATAGGATTGACCACTACATTGAGCATACACATAGAAAAACCTGCAACAAAGGCTCCTATGAGGTAGACTGCATAACTCTCCATTGCACCCGATAGGAAGATGATACACACCCCTACAAATCCTACTATTACAGCTGTCAGGGCAGTCTTCTTATAGCCCTTTCGTTGTAACATTTGCCCTGCAGGAATTCCCATGAAGGCATAAGCAATAAAGTTGGCCAAGGTTCCCAATTGTGCTTGAAAATTGCTCGCCATAAATTGGCTCTTTATAATCACTCCCATAGGACTTTGCAAATTAGTCACAAAGGCTATCATAAAGAATAGGGCAAACATCATCAGAATAGGTAACAGATAATTTTTGTTTTCTTGATTTTGTTCCATCTCTGCTAAAATTTTTATTATAGCGACAAAGTTAAAAAATTATTTTATCATATCAAAGAAAAATTTTGCTTTTTTTAAGGATAATACTGCCATAAAAGTAAAAAATATAGGATAGGAATACACTCTACCAAAAGCCCACTATAGAAGGGAGATTGCTCCTCACGAGCAAAGAGAAGAAATAAAAGAGTAATACAAGCTATCCCTATTTGTATCAGTCGTAATGGAAGGGAAGTATGATAAAAGGAAAGTAGAAGATAACATAGCATAGTGATTATCCCTATAATTTTAGTCTTTCTCACTCCTAAGACTGTAGGAAATGTGTGCAGATAAGCACGATCCTCTATCCTATCACGAATATCGAAAGGGAGAATCAGTACACATATCCATAGAAAATATTGCAAGGAAAGCAGCCATACTTGCCAAGAGAAAAAGGATATAGCACTCTCTGACAAAGGCAGAAAAACCGCAGATAGTACCCAACAGAAGGCAACAATAGCTATTTTGAGAAAGGGAATACTCCTAAGATTTTGACTAAGAAAAGGAGCATTGTATAGGATACTCAACACCCCAGAGAGGAATAGTAGTATCTTCCCCTGTAAGTTGAGCAAAAAGAAACAATACCCCACTATAAGAACACAGCTCCACCATAAGGGATCCCGATACTTGAAGATGCCTTCCTTAGCAAAAGAATAAGACAAGATAGCCCCTGCCCATAAAGATAACAAATAAGGATAGGCTATTGGTTGATGAAAAATATAAAAGGTAGAAAGAGCTAAAGCTGTTACTGCAGAAGCTACAATAATATTTTCTCTGATAAAAAAGTGTAAAATAGTATAGAGTGTGGCTCTCATGGGGTTACCACCTCTATATTTACTTGTAGATTTCCTTTGTTAGGATTATCTGTAATATCCATAAAGGCTTTACGAGAGAGGTCTAACTCTTTTCCTTTGGTAAAGGGGCCTCGGTCGTTGACTTTTACCACTACTGATTTCCCGTTGGCCACATTGGTCACTTTCAGATAAGTACCAAAAGGATAGGTACGATGTGCTGCTGTGAGTTTGTTGTTGCTGAACACCTCTCCACTGGCAGTCTTACGTCCATTGAATTTGTTGTGATAATAGGAAGCTACTCCTGTAGTTGCCATAGTAGAGACTGTAGAAGAAGCCTCCGCTACTGATTTGTCTTTTTCAGATGTTGTTTTTTTCTTTTTGACAGCCATTTTGCTATTTTTATGAGTTGCTTTTCGCTGTTGTGTCATTTTAGAACTATGGCAACTCACCAAAAGAAAGAAACAACATAGCTTTAGGATAGAAGAAAGTTTCATAAGGAATATAATTTAATTGGTTATTCTTGCATATATAAGTCGATAAGTCCTTCAGGGGTTTCCACTATGATCTTTTTCTCTTTGCGATTGACCTCTTTGAGGAAGTTGTCATGTAGGGGAATAAGGATTTCCTTACCCTCATGCATTATTTCAAAAAGAGGTTGAGAGGAATTATCATTGATATGAGTGATGGTACCTATAGCCCCATAATTCACATCAAACACTTGAAAACCAATCACCTCATGATAATAGAACTTATTTCCTGTAAGCTTAGGCAAAAGGGTTAAGGGCAGGAATAAGTGATGCTTTAGGAGCGCCTCAGCATCGCGCTCAGTATCGACCTCCTCGAACTTGATACGTAGTAGGTCGGACTTATGCAGATTACATTTTTCTATGAAAAAAGGAACCAGTTCCTTGCCTAGTTCGACAAAGACTGATTCCATATTTTCAAATAAGGAAAGATCATCCGTGTCGGTCTTGACAAGGACTTCCCCCTTGAAGCTGAATTTGGAGACAATTGTTCCTACAAAGAAGCAATCTTCCCTCCTCATTAAGCTTCTGTTTCGTTAGCGGTTTCTTCAGAAGAAGATTCAGCAGGAGCTTCTGGAGCTTGAGCTTTAGCAGCAATAGCCTCTTTGCGTTTTTGGCTATAAGCTTGTTCTGCTTTTACGCTTTCTTGTTTGGCCGATGCTTTACCTTTTTGAAGAGCATCTTTCTTTTGGCTGATTTTTTGCTCTTTTTCACTAAGCCAAGCAGCGAATTTCGCATCGGCTTGTTCTTGAGTAAGGGCACCTTTCTTCACCCCTCCTTGCAAGTGGTATTTTAGCAATACTCCTTTGTAAGAAAGGATACGACGTGCTGTCTCAGTAGGTTGTGCACCGAAGTGAAGCCACTTAACAGCTTCATCAATATCAATCTCTATCTGAGCAGGGTTAGTGTTAGGATTATAAGTTCCTATCTTTTGGAGGAACTTACCATCGCGGGGAGCTCGCACATCAGCAGCTACTACCCAATAAAAAGGTTTACCCTTTTTACCATGTCTTTGTAATCTAATTTTTACAGGCATATTAAGACAATTAATGAGGTTCTCGACCTCTGTTATGTAATTTGGGCGCAAAAGTACTATTTTTTCTTCTGACAAACAAACTTTTTTAAAAAAATAATAACCCTCCCCTATTCGTTTGATAATCAAAATAGTAAATGCTTTTGTGAGATTTATTCTAAAAAAGGATGGATATTTCTTGTTATTTCCAAATAAATTAAATATCTTTGCGCTCAAAATAATGCGCTTTTTTTAAATAAAAAATATGGCTCAATACAAAGGTAAAATAGCACAGGTAATCGGTCCTGTGGTAGATGTTATGTTTCCTTCTGAAAAGGAAATGCCTAAAATTTATGATTCATTAGAGATTGTAGGTAAGGACGGACACACCTTGGTTCTGGAAGTACAATCTCACATAGGAGAAGATACTGTTCGTGCTATCTCAATGGATGCTACAGAAGGACTTAGCCGAGGTATGGAAGTAACGGCTACTGGTCGCCCTATCCAAATGCCTATCGGACATGATGTCTTTGGTCGCTTGTTCAATGTCATCGGTGATGGAATCGATGGGTTAGGCAACTTGCCTAAGGAAGGACAACATGGGCTCCCTATCCACCGCAAAGCTCCTAAGTTCGAGGACTTATCCACTGTAACAGAAGTACTTTTTACAGGTATTAAGGTAATTGACCTTATTGAGCCTTATGCAAAAGGAGGAAAAATTGGACTTTTTGGAGGTGCTGGAGTTGGAAAAACAGTACTTATCCAAGAACTTATCAATAACATTGCTAAAGGGCACGGAGGTCTCTCTGTATTTGCTGGTGTAGGTGAGCGTACTCGTGAGGGAAATGACCTTATGAGAGAAATGCTTGAGTCTGGTATCATTAAGTATGGAGAAGAGTTCATGCACTCTATGGAAGAAGGAGGTTGGGACTTGAGTAAAGTAGACAGAGAAGCTCTCAAGGAATCCAAAGCGACCTTTGTATTTGGACAGATGAACGAACCCCCTGGAGCTCGTGCTCGTGTAGCCCTTTCTGGGCTTACCATTGCCGAATATTTCCGTGATGGTGCTGGCGATGGAGAAGGAAAAGATGTACTTTTCTTCGTGGACAATATATTCCGCTTTACCCAAGCGGGGTCTGAGGTATCTGCTCTATTAGGGCGTATGCCTTCAGCAGTAGGATACCAACCTACTTTGGCTACTGAGATGGGGGCTATGCAAGAACGTATTACCTCTACCAAGAAAGGGTCTATCACCTCTGTACAAGCGGTATATGTACCTGCCGATGACCTTACTGACCCTGCCCCTGCGACTACTTTTGCGCACCTTGATGCCACCACAGTACTCTCTCGTAAAATTGCAGAGCTTGGGATCTACCCTGCTGTAGACCCATTGGATTCTACCTCTCGTATCCTTACTCCTGAAATCCTTGGAAAAGAACACTATGAGTGTGCACAGCGAGTAAAAGAGTTGCTTCAACACTACAAAGAACTACAAGATATTATTGCTATCCTAGGTATGGAGGAACTCTCCGAAGAGGACAAGCTCGCCGTAGCCCGCGCACGTAGGGTACAGCGCTTCCTCTCTCAGCCTTTCCACGTAGCAGAACAGTTCACCGGTATCCCCGGGGTATTTGTAGATATCAAGGATACAATCCGCGGGTTCAATATGATTCTCGATGGTGAGTTGGATCACCTCCCTGAAGCTGCTTTCAACCTCAAAGGAACTATCGAAGAAGTAATAGAAGCTGGTGAGAAAATGCTTGCTGAAGCACAAAACTAAGATATTATGGTATTAGAAATAGTAACTCCAGAAGCTGTGCTTTATAAGGGAAAGGTGAGTGTTGTTACGCTCCCTGGTGCTAAGGGCTCTTTCCAGATATTGGAAAACCACGCTCCTATCGTCTCCCTCTTGGAAAAAGGCACTCTTTCTTTCAGGGAAAGTGAAGCTCCTACTATCTGTGTGCAAGAACGCTTTGCTCAAGAAAAAGGAGAATACACCCTACCTATAGAAGAAGGGGTAGTAGAACAACAAGAAAACAAAATAATAGTACTTGCTCAATAGTTTATAAAGTTTAATTAGCTAAGTTAAAATGTAGGGGTCGAGTTTCTCTCGCCCCTACATTGTATTTTATGAATCATTTCTTTATCTCTTTCATTAAAATATTCACATGGGAAAAGACAAAAAACCTCTTTTGATAGAAAATGTTACCATAACCGATGCAGGTGCTAAAGGAAAAAGCATCGCACATGCCCCTGATGGTCGGGTTATATTTGTAGATAATGCGGTGCCTGAGGATATTGTTGATATATTGGTGACCAAGAAAAAAAAGGCTTTCTATGAAGGGACAGCTGTGAAGTTCCACCAAGAATCTCCACTGAGAGTAGTCCCCGTATGTGAGCACTTCACCTATTGTGGAGGGTGCCAATGGCAACATATGAACTACCAAAGTCAGCTCCACTACAAGCAAAAAGAGGTAGAGAACAATCTTAAGCGATTGGGAGGAATAATCCCTGAGGAGATCTTGCCTATTGTAGGTTGTAACAAACCTTATTTTTATCGCAATAAGATAGAATTTTCCTTTAGTGAGACACGTTGGCTTACCCCTGAGGAGATTACGAGCAAAGAGGAAATCGCAGACCGTCAGGGTCTCGGATTCCATATCGCTGGCGCTTGGGACAAGGTCTTGGACATTCGTAAGTGCCATCTGCAGGAAGATCCTTCCAATGCCATTCGCAATAAGATTCGAGAATATGCACTCTCACATGACTATTCTTTCTACAATCCTCGCAGCCACTCAGGGTGGCTACGTACTATGATGATTCGTATTTCCTCCATAGGGGAGATAATGCTCGTGATACAGTTCTTAG
Organism: Capnocytophaga gingivalis; assembly: GCF_002302415.1. NCBI lineage: Bacteria > Pseudomonadati > Bacteroidota > Flavobacteriia > Flavobacteriales > Flavobacteriaceae > Capnocytophaga > Capnocytophaga gingivalis. The sequence goes on from NZ_CP022386.1 coordinate 512,488, forward strand.
AGGAGAGAAAAGAGCCTCGGGAACAGCTACTTAACTATCTCCTATCGGAATTTCCTACCCTTACCTCGTTACAATATATCATCAATAATAAACCCAATGATACAATCTATGACCAAGAGGTTATCTGCTATCATGGGAGGGACTTTATCTATGAAGAAATGGAGGGATTGTGCTTTAAGATCAATGCTAAATCTTTCTTTCAGACCAACTCAACTCAGGCTTACGAACTCTACAAAGTAGTCAGAGACTTTGCCGCCCTCACAGGAGAGGAATTGGTATACGATCTCTATACAGGGACAGGTACTATTGCACAGTTTGTCGCTAAAAAAGCTAAAAAAGTCATAGGAGTAGAAGCAGTACCTGAAGCCATTGCTGATGCTAAGGAAAATGCTCAAAACAACCAAATAAGCAATGTAGATTTTTTTGTAGGAGATATGAAAAATGTCTTCAATGAAGAGTTTATCACCACTCATGGACTTCCTGATGTAATCATCACCGACCCACCTCGCGATGGTATGCATAAGGATGTAGTAGCTCAGATACTCCGTATAGCTCCCAAGAGGGTTGTCTATGTAAGTTGTAATAGCGCTACCCAAGCCCGAGACTTAGCCTTGCTACAAGAGAAGTATAAGGTGGTCAGAATATGTCCGGTAGATATGTTCCCCCAGACCTATCACATCGAAAATATAGCCCTATTGGAGGCAAAGTAGTCATAGTATTTGTCCTCCTTTTGGGTCTTTATAGCTCATTTTTGATAGATAGCAGGGTCTGCTTAACCTTTTTAAGTTTTTCGATAATTTCTATAGTGGAGAGCAGCTCTTTGGGTTTTTCCTTGAGCTTTAGCTTAGCTCCTTCTAAGGTATGTCCCTGCTCTTCTACCAGATGATATATCTGGCGAATATTTTCTATGTCTTTGTCTGTATATCGGCGTGTCCCTTTGGGGCTTTTCTTAGGAGAGAGTATTTCAAACTCTTTCTCCCAAAAGCGTATTTTTGAAGTATTCACGCCAAAGATATCAGCAACTTCCCCTATAGAATAATAGAGTTTTTTATAAGGAGTTGGCATTAGTCTAACGATTGGTTTCCTTGAGAAGATTTCTTGAGCATCTCTGCATATTCTTCTGCTGATAAGCTTCCATAATAGAAGTTGATAGGATTGAGGTGCTCCCCATTCTTCTTCACTTCATAATGCAAGTGAGGAGCCTCCGAACGCCCAGTGCTGCCTACATAGCCGATTACATCCCCTCGCTTTACTTTCTGTCCAGGACGGACATTATATTGGCTTAGGTGTCCATAAAGTGTCTCATAGCCATATCCATGATCTATGCGAATATGTTCTCCATATCCAGAAGAGTTGCTATCTGCTCTGGTTACCACTCCATCCCCTGTAGCATAGACAGCTGTTCCTGTAGGAGCAGAAAAGTCCATGCCATAATGGAATTTTCTTACTTTAGTAAATGGATCTGTACGAAATCCATAACCAGAAGCCATACGCTTAAGATCCTTGTTTTGCACAGGCTGAATGGCAGGTAAGGCCTGTAGTAATTTTTCTTTTTCTTTGGCCAGAGCCGCAATATCATCCAAGGATTTGGACTGTACAGCCAGCTCTTTTTGAAGTGTTTCCAATCGCTTGGTCATATCAATTAGCATGGATGAATTGCTGAATTTTTCTAGATATTCATATCGATTGACCCCTCCAAAACCACTCTTTCTCTGTGCATCAGGGATAGGAGTCATCTCAAAATAAGTACGATAAAGCGTATTATCACGATCAGCTATACGATCTAGCACCTCTTCTGCTTGTTGCATTTTTTTGTTCAAAATGGCAAATTGTGTCTCATTCTCCTTAAGTTCTCTCCTGAGAGAAAGCTCTTTAGGGGTCTGCATAAAGTTGATATTGTAGAGGATTAGAACTATAATCAGCGCAAAGAGAAAAGAGGAAAGAAGAAAGAAAAATAAGTACTTGAGGCGCCTTTTCCTATTATTAATTTGTTTGAAGGACAGCGTCTCAGAATCGTAATAATATTTAATCTTTGCCATACTTATTTCTTTATATTAGTTCTGTTACGGAGGCAAAAATACAATTTTTGTATTAAAGAAAAAAGCTTTTTATGATTTTTTACTTTTATTCATATTCTTCTCTATTACCCAAACGCTCTCTAAACAAGACATGTTATTGCTCTTTATGCTACTTTTATGTACAAATCTACCTGTACAGTTAGAAACATTAAATCCCTTGTCAGAAAACCCTTTCACAGATAATAGTATTAGGCAAGATTGCTCCTATATTGCTTTTTACACTTTCTTTAGTTCCTTATATTCATATAGTTATCTTTGTCTTTTATACTACAACATATTCTCCAAAAACCCCTTGGAGAAAGTTATTAGCTCTAAATAAGTAAATGTTTTTATAAAGTCTTGATTTATTCATTTATTTCCCAAGGAAAATAACTATCATAACTCAAAAAGTGCAATTCAAAGCCACCTGCTACAATATGATATTGAATTCCTTTATTAACCCCTTCTGCAGAAAAAGTGAATAAATCCCCAACTCCATTATGATTGTCAAGAAATCTGTTTTTATAGTTCTCATTCATTTTCTTCTTGAGCTGTAAATACTATTGGATTTTCTGAAGTTAAATCTAATTCCCACATAGTAGGCATATCTATATAGCAGACTTTTTTCAATATTATTTCCACTTGTTTGCCAAAAGAAGCATCCTTAGTTCCAAATAGTATTATCTCCTCTTCGTTAAAATCTACCATATAAATATCAAGCCAAAGAAATTTTTTCAGAATAATATTTGCTTCTGCAATCTTGTTAGTTCTAATCATCTCTCAAATGTATTCATTAAAAATGTTTTTATAAAGTTTCCCTTAATATCCTACGCAAGTAAGAACCTATCTTTTCAACTATTATTGGGGAATTTTTCCAAACAAACAGTTCAATATGAACTTCATATTCCATTCTTATTTTTAGGCAATGTTTCAAAAAGTTTATCTTCTATCCTTTTGGGAAAGACAAACTACTCCTCCCCTTTTCAGTAAATATGAGCTTGAGACTTGTTTTTATACTTCATTTTATTGAAGATACTCACTAAAAAACACCTCCAACTTATCAAACGGAAATACTCCAGCTTGATTGTCGTAAAAATCGGTGTGGCGGGCATTAGGGACAATCAGCAGTTCTTTTTTCTCGCTCCCAATTAACTTGTAGGCATCTTCGCTCATATAGCGCGAATGAGCATTTTCTCCTGCAATCATAAGAGTTGGTACCTCAATTTCATTAGCATAGGACAGTAGCGGGAAATTCATAAATGAAAGCAGCGTAGTGGCTGTCCAAACGTGATTAGAAACTGAACGCTCGTGGAAACCTCGTGGTGTTTTGTAAAACTCAATATAATCATTTAAGAATTGAGGCACTTTATCGGAAGGAGCATCCGGCATAGGATAACCTGGGGAAGGAGTTCCCGTCTCAGCATCCGTCCAACGGATAGCATTGAGTGAACGCTTCATTTCCAGACGCATTTCAGGCGTATTGGCATCAAAATAGCCTTTGCTGAATACGCGTGACATATCGTACATTACCATTGTGGCAACAGCCTTAATACGTGTATCGATAGCTGTAGCATTCAGGGCAAAGCCTCCCCAACCGCAAATACCGATGATTCCTATTTTTTCTCTATCTACAAAAGGTTGAATTCCTAAGCAATCTACTGCTGCTGAAAAGTCTTCTGTATTGATATCGGGTGATGCTACATTACGAGGTTCTCCACCACTCTCTCCAGTATAGGAGGGGTCGAAAGCTAAGGTTACAAAGCCTCTTTCAGCCATCGTCTGTGCGTAAAATCCTGAGGTTTGTTCTTTTACAGCTCCAAATCCGCCGCAAACAGCAAGGGCAGCGAGCTTCTTATCTTCGCTGTTTTTCGGGAAGTACAAGTCACCAATAAGGGTGATACCATAGCGGTTTTTGAATGACACTTTTTTGTGTTCAACTTTATCGCTTTTAGGGAAAATCTTATCCCAAGAAGCAGCATTTACAGGGTTTTCAGTGTTTTTGTTCATATTGCTAATATTTTAGTTTATACGATTTATTCATTATGAAAGAAGACACTCTTTACTTTTTCGTATTCTCCTTAGATACAAGCCTATAGCCAAGTATATCAATGTTGGGATGAGGCCAAAAAGAGGGGATACTAAAAGTGTTTTATCAGGTAAAATAATAGTAAATCCTTCTGAAATGAGAGGATTAAGGGCGTCTTTCATTGAGTGCATCAAAACTACCAATAAGAGTGAACGCGAGAGAAAGAAAATTTCGGTGTACATTATTGTCCAAACAGCAATGACCACAAGGCTCACCAAAACAAATAACTCTTTGCTATAAGGGAAAAAGGTTGCCTGATAAGCATCGTCTAAGAATATAAGATTGTATGGCAGGTGCCATATTTGACAGACGAATGCCACCACTACATAAATCACCCATTCGTTTTTGGTGAGTTGTTCCATTTTTACAGTGAGATAACCTCGAAAAGCCGTCTCTTCTAAGATATTTTTGATAAAAATGGGTAAGAAAGCAGTAGCAAAAACAGGGAGATAGGCGGCAAGACTAAACTTACTCACATCTACCCAACCTAATAGCTTGCCAACAAACATTGTTATACCAATAACCACGGGATAGACTGCAATAACAAAGATATACCAACGACTGTTTTGCTTGAAACGAGGTTTTAAAGGGAAATCTTTCCAACCATCGCCACCGAAAAGGCGGAGCAAAATCATACACACAATAGGAGAAGCAATAAAAATCCCTGATCCCAAAGACTCTAAATTAGAAGGTTCGCCAAGTAACTGGTTTACCCCAACGCCTATCCATCCGCAAGAGATGGCTACCAAGCTAAATAGGATTACATTCCGAAGTGTTTTTTTATTGGTTCTCATATTAAGGCAGATTTATTTTAATATTTCTAAAATTTTATCTTCGTCGTAAACAAGCATACCCACTGCGACCAATGAAGCGATACCATGTGCCAACATCCAACCTTTAGCAATGTCATTCTTCAGCTCTTGATCAGATATGTCTTGACATTCCTCGCTATTTTTCATTATTTCTACCACCCGCTCACTTTCGGGAAAAATGTCAGTAAGTTTTACATTGGTAACATTATCCATATAAAAAGCCTTGAATAGGGCGGGCTCGGTGTGTGCCATCCGTACGTATCCAAGTCCTAAATCCAAAAGAGTATTGCCTGTTTTTGAGTAACTAAGCATTACATTTTGAAGGAAAGCTAGTGCTTTTTTGCAGATTTCGGCTTTGAGATCCTCCATATTTTTATAGCACCAATAAATGGGCTGAGTGGAGCAACCTATTTGCTTAGCAATATTTCGGGCAGAAAGCACTGCAAAACCTTCCTTTCGTACCATCTCAAAAGCTGTTTCTATAATTATTTCTTGAGTTATTGTTGTAGGTTTCGGCATATATTTCTTTATATAACAATTGTAATATAACACCTGTTATTTTCGAGGCAAAAGTAGTACATTTTTTTGAATCAACAAAATATTTAAACAGAAAATAGAAAAACTACCTGTCAAACTAGCAAATACAACTTGTTTTATAGGAGATTTAGCATTTATCTACAATACAAAAATCTACACCATCACCTTCTATATAAAGGTTTACAATACAAGCGTTCTTATTTTGCAATTTGAGTTTAAAAGCCTTTATCTTATCCCCGATAATTTCATCAACCGAGAAAACACCTTCATTAACTAATTTACATTGTTTATCCAACAAAGAAATAAGCGCTTCGGGAATGTTATACGTATTAGTAATCTCCCCTACAAAATGTTGATATTGTATCCCCTTAGCCTGATACGTTCTATGCCAATGATAGGTGATTTTCCAAAAAGGAGTATTGTGTCTATCGGTAATAAGGTCTATCAAATTCATATCACTAACTTTTTAAAATCTCCCGTAAAGTATTAAAAACTTTCAAAGAAAAATCATTTTCATCAATGGCTTCTGGAAGCACTAAGTAATAGTAATATACCTTTGAAAAAACACAATAAAAATCATTGTAAAAACTATCATAAGGCTCCTGCTCAAACTCAAAGTATTTTGCCCCACAGTTTAGATTAGTTTCCTTTAGTTCCAAACAAAAACAACCTTCTCCATTGATAAGAGTGTTATAACCTTTCTCGTCGTGTAGAGTAAGCATCTTTTTATTCTTCCAAAAGAAATAACCTCTGTGGTCATATTCTTCTTGATTGAAATATTCCCATTGATACCCTATACTCTTAGCAAAATCCAACATTTTTTGTACGACTATCTCTATTGGTTTGTCCGAATAAAAGGGGTAAAACGCTCCTGTAAATTCCATAAAACTACCATTTTAAAAATTTATTGAGTTATACTCTCTACTCTTCCTCTGCTGCCCAATCATAAAAACTGCTTTTGCGCAATTGGGCTTCATACTGCTGAATGGTTTTTAATATTTGGTTATATTGTTTGTTCAGCTATAATTAGTTCTTTTATTTGAGTAGTAGGGCATTCTCCTTCTAAAAATAGCACTCCTGTACACCCTAAATCTATAAAATCAATAGAACGACCATATATTTCTATTTGTTTTAGGGTGAAATTTACCTCTACCAAAGTGTTATTGTCTTTTTTGCAAAGATTGAAAACCTCTCTTTTGTGAATAATATCCCCTGCAATCACTCTTCCTGCTACTGAAAATGTATTTTCATTAGTGTTTAAAAGCTTTTCTACTTGAAATATTTTATTCATAACATCAGTATTGTCAAAAGAAAAAGAATATCCCTGTTTTGTATTCTATAGCTTTATGAAGCATTACTAAAAATTCCTGCCCAATAGGTAGTTTGCTTATGGTATTAGCTTCTGTAACTTCATAGGCTTTTTGTAGCGCTTCTATCCCTATAATATCCTCCCATTCATAGTCATCAATAAGTTTATCTAATTCGTAATTAAGTTCGTGAAATAGGTGCGAGTTCCAAAGCTGTTGAAACTCTTCTTCTGTTAAGTTCCAATCTGTAAAGCCTTCTTCCGAATTCACATCGTTGATAAACTTATCCATTGCCTCCACACTTGTGAATGTTGATATTGTTTTAGAACTATGACTCATTGTTATCTATTTTAGGCAAAGATACTCTTTTTTTATTTTCTACTCTTCCTCTGCTGCCCAATCGTAAAAACCGCTTTCTCGCAATTGGGCTTCATACTGCTCAATAGTTTGTTCATCATAGTTTTCTCTTTGGATGAACTTTTCCTTTCCAAAATAAATATCCATTGGGTTCAGTCCATAGAGTTGAGCGATGAGAGTTGCTAAGTTCATACCAGAATAATGCTTGTGAAGCACATAAATCATTAGCCTAAAATCTGTTTCCTCTATTTTCGGAAAAGCCTTTTTGATAAACTGGAGTGATTTCTCAAACCACACTTTCTCTGGGGTTACTACCTTATTCAGCCAGTCGGTATACCACATTTCAAAGGTGAGTTTTTCTCCTTTTTCATTAAACTCAGGCGACAGTCCACCATAATCCTGACGACTATCGAGCCATATATAGCCTTTTTCCTTACCATTCACCACCAAAAGATAAGAAGCTCCGTGCCCTATATGGCATATTTGCAAGCAACCACTGATGCGCTTTGTATCCATATAGGCTTCCAGCTGCTCTTGGGTAGGGCGTTCACCACCGTCCCAATCAATACTATTAAGCCATTCTTCTTCATTCCAATGCTCGGTGTAAGGGAAAGGCATAGAGAGGTCTATAGTCCGGTCTTTCCACATCAAATCTTCCGTTGCTTCTTTAAGGGAACGCAATCCGTAATCGGGCCCCACACAGCCATTGGCGATTTGGGTAATGAAAGTACGATAATCGGCAGGGAAAGTGATGCGATTCTCTTTCTCTATTTTGGCTACTTTTGCTTCTTCCAATACGGGGTTCATATATACTTCTCTGTGTTTTTTTAGCTGAGGAAGTTCCAAAAGTATTTGCAATTTCTTTTTAATTTCTTCTATATTCATATATGTTGAATTCTGCGAATAGTGCACGCTGTTTTTTCTTTATCCTGCCATTACAGACTCTATAAAAACCAATTTTTGATTTTTCCATTTGAATCTCCAATAAGTAGCACTTTCTATAACTTCGTATTCACCAATATCGTATGCTCCTTTGATTTGATCTTCAGATACTTTTTCAGAGTAGCCATCTTCAAAACACACAATCTCAACCTCGCTACCCTCTATAGATATATAATATTTGTTGGTGCCTCTAAAATTATCAACCTTTACACTATAATACCCCTGATTTTTAATCCAATGAATATCATCTATATCTATTTTAGCAATGGTTTTACTAAAATGCTCATTATAGTTGTCTGTAGGAATAGGACTATGCTCTCTCTGTACTTCTGCTTTTAAACTTCGCAATGCTTCTATGAGTTTTTCTCTATCAGCTTTTAGTATTGCTGTGCGTTCTTGAAATAACTTTACATTCTGCTCTTCCACTACGTTGAGTTTCACCTTACTATTGTCACTTACAGGCTTATACCACGGTTTTTCATTAAAGTAATTGCTTATTTCATAGTCTTTAAACTTATAGCCTTTGCGAGCGTAGAGGTCATTGGTGAGGAAGCGTAATTCATCAATGCTCAATTTGCTGATTTGTTGTTCCTTAATCACTTGGGAGGCACAAGTGGCGCAATCTTTTAGCTGTGCCGTAGCGCTTAATGAGAACAACACTATTGATAAGAAGTATAAGTGTTTCATTGTAAAGTAATTTTTTCGCAAATATACTGATTTTATTTTATCTTCCCACAATTGACTGATAAATAACATCACTAAGACCTTGAGGATTTTCCCAAGCCATAGAATGACCTGCATTAGGAATTACCCTTACCTGAATATGTTCTGTTTGTAGTCTTTCCCAATCGGGGTCAGGCAAAGATTGTTCTCCAAAAATGAAGACTTTAGTAGTAGGAAGCTTATAAAGTATCTCCCTCCATGTAGGGAATTGCCCCTCTACTAAGGAAAGAGACTCCTTGAAAATAGCTGTTGGGTTTGTCAGAGAAAGACTTTTTGCCCACAATCTATTATTGTTTTGAATATTCTCTCTAATAAGCTCTTCATGTCCAAATTTTATAAAATCCTCGTAGGAATAGTTTGCTATCTTTTTGGAAAAAAATCCTCCTCCATTGTCCAAATTGGCTTCACTTAGGAGCAATAACTTTACTTTTTTGTCCAATTTTTCAGCTAATTTTATAGCTATTGCTCCTCCCATACTATGTCCGTAGATAACCAATTCCTCTAACTGTAGGTTTTCTACAAAGCTTTTTAGCAGGGAGGCATGACTTTCTATAGTATAAGGGAAATCATCACTATAATCACTAAATCCTGAACCTAATAGGTCTGGAATAATCCTGCGATGTGCCTGAATACTCCCTGAAGCAACAGTGAGATAATCCATAGAACCACAACACCCTAAACCATGTATAAAGAGGATAGGGATAAGACTGCCTGACAAATCGTGATAACGCAGCTGTCCAAAGTTTGTTTGATATACTTGCATACACTTATATTTTTGTCAAATAATTAAAAGCTTTTCTACTTGAAATATTTTATTCATAACATCAGTATTGTCAAAAGAAAAAGAATATCACTTTTTCTCTTTATCCTGCTAAAATAAACCTTACAAATACCAATTTTTGCTTATCCCAGCGGAACTCCCAACCTATATTGCTTTCCATAACCTCAAACTCATTTGTGTCATAGACTCCCTTAATCTTATCTTCTGATACTTTTTTAGAATGCCCATTTTCATCACACTGAATTGTCACTTTATTACCTTCAATCCATATAAAATATCGATTTGTCTCCTTAAAATCATCAATTTCTGCACTATAATACCCTTGATTTTTAATCCAGTGAATGTTATCTATATCTATCTTAGTAATCACTTTATTAAAATATTCTTCTCCATTATTTTTTAAAATAGAAATATTTCCTTTTTGAGCTTCTGCTTTTAAACTTCGCAATGCTTCTATGAGTTTTTCTCTATCAGCTTTTAGTATTGCTGTGCGTTCTTGAAATAGCTTTACATTCTGTTCCTCCACTGCGTTGAGTTTCACTTTACTATTGTCACTTACAGGCTTATACCACGGTTTTTCATTAAAGTAATTGCTTATTTCATAGTCTTTAAACTTATAGCCTTTGCGAGCGTAGAGGTCGTTAGTAAGGAAGCGCAATTCATCTATGCTTAATTTGCTAATTTTTTGTTCCTTAACCACTTGAGTTGCACAAGTAGCACAATCTTTTAGCTGTGCCATTGCGCTTAATGAGAATAACGCTATTGATAAAAAGTATAAATATTTCATATAGTCTCTAAACAGATTTGTTTTCTTTCTTGGTGCCACTTCTTAGCAATATATATCCCAAAGCCCCTGCAAGTATAGAGGCCGTTAGAATAGCAAATTTGGCTGCATCTTGTAATTCATGTTCCTTAAAGGAAAGCAAGGAGATAAAGATAGACATGGTAAAGCCTATCCCTCCCAATAGCCCTACGCCTATCATGTGTATCCAACGACTGGCATGTGGTAAGGTGCTTATCTTCAGCTTAACGGCTATAAAGGAGAAAAGGTTGATCCCTACGAGTTTGCCCAAGATAAGCCCTAAAACAACTCCTACTCCCAAAGAAGAGGATAATCCCTCTATCATACCTGACTTATAGGTGATATTGGTATTAGCCAAGGCAAAAACGGGCATAATGATATAGCCTACAGGGATTTGTAGGGCATGTTCCAGCTTTTCTAAAGGAGATTTTTTACCTTTTTCCGCATTAGCAGGCATAGTAAAGGCCAAAATAACCCCTGCTATAGTAGCATGTATTCCTGAATGGTGCATACAATACCACAAGAGTACTCCTAAGAGCAAGTAAAATACGATTTTTCTCACCTTAAGATAGTTCAACAAACATAATACGGCTATGATTCCCCCACTATAGAGCAGGTAACTCCAGTGAATCGCATCGGTATAGAAGAGGGCAATCACCACAATAGCTCCCAAGTCATCTACTATGGACAAGGCTACTAAAAAGACCTTAATCGCTATAGGCACCCCCCTGCCCAACATAGAGATGACTGCCAAGGAAAAGGCAATATCTGTAGCCATAGGAATCGCCCAGCCCTTGCTATAAGGTGTCCCATAATTCAGTAAGGAAAAGATAACCGCAGGCACGATCATCCCCCCTATAGCAGCTACTATCGGGAGGGAAGCACTCCTGATATCCGAGAGTTCGCCCTTGAGGATCTCCCGCTTGATCTCCAATCCTAGCAATAGGAAGAAGATAGCCATCAGGGCATCATTAATCCACATACTGATCGAATAAGGCCCTACCTCTTGGTCTAAGAGTGCCTGAAAACTTTCCGCCATAGGGGAATTGGCGATTGTCAAAGAAAGTACTACACAGAGGATCAACAACACCCCTGAGGATTGATTCTTAAGGAAGAATTCTTTTAAAATTGTAATTAGCTTCATGATAATTAATCTTTTATTATAATTTGATATTTAAATATTTATAATTGGGGAATCTGTGATTTATACTTAGTTTTACAATACTGAATTGTGCCAATAGTGGCACGCTTTAATAACAAAAAGAGACTATCCTTATCGGGGTAGTCTCTTTGGTATATTAGAGTTCTCTGAGACGTTATAGTCCAAAAGCCTTTCGGATGGTCTCTACATAGTCTAATTTTTCCCATGTAAAGAGCTCTACCTCAATAGTTTTGGTATTATGATAAGGAGAAGCGAATACTTTCTTTACCACCTCAGGACTTCTTCCCATATGACCATAAGCGGCTGTTTCGCTATAAATAGGATAACGCAGTTTCAAGCGCTGTTCTATATCATAAGGGCGTAGAGAGAAGATTTCTCTGACCTTCTGAGCGATTTGTCCATCGGTAAGTGCCACCTTGGAAGTACCATAGGTATTGACATAGACCCCTGTTGGCTCGGCTACCCCTATGGCGTAGCTTACCTGCACAAGCATCTCATCGGCTATGCCTGCCGCTACCATATTCTTAGCAATATGGCGGGTGGCATAGGCAGCACTTCTGTCTACCTTGCTAGGATCTTTCCCTGAGAAAGCACCCCCTCCGTGAGCTCCCTTGCCCCCGTAAGTATCTACAATAATCTTACGGCCTGTAAGTCCTGTATCTCCGTGAGGTCCTCCAATAACAAAGACCCCAGTAGGATTAATATGATATTTGATATTTTCATCAAAAAGATGCGCATAGTTGGAATACTGCTCTTTGATACGAGGGATAAGTATCTGAATCATATCCTCTTTGATCTTAGCAAGCATCTTTGCTTCGGTATCAAAAGGATCATGCTGAGTGGAGATCACAATACTATCTATGCGAACAGGCTTATTATCATCGCTATACTCAAGGGTTACTTGGCTCTTGGCATCGGGGCGTAAGTAAGTGATTTGGTTATTTTCACGGCGTAAAGTAGCCAATTCCCGTACAATGGCATGAGAGAGTGCCAAAGGCAATGGCATATAAGTATCCGTCTCACGAGTAGCATATCCGAACATCATTCCCTGATCGCCTGCTCCTTGTTCCTCTGGAGAGTGACGCACCACTCCTTGATTGATATCAGGAGACTGTTCATGTATAGCAGAGAGTACTCCACAAGAGTTGGCTTCGAACATATAATCACTCTTGGTATAGCCTATTCGCCTAATCACATCACGAGCGATTTGCTGTACATCGAGATAAGTTTTGGATTTCACTTCTCCGGCAAGAATCACCTGTCCGGTGGTTACTAAAGTTTCGCAAGCTACTTTGGACGAAGGGTCAAAAGCGAGAAAGTGGTCAATGAGAGCATCGCTAATCTGGTCAGCGATTTTGTCAGGGTGTCCTTCAGACACTGATTCGGAAGTAAATAAATATCCCATAAATTAAAGTTTATGAGGAGATTACTGGTTTAGCATCTTTTATCGTCATTGCGATGAGGTGGCAATCAGTCAAATCTGTCCTCGATTAATAGTGGGGCAAAGTTACGGTTTTTCATTGAGAAATAAAACAAATCAGTCTATTATTTTTCTCAGATAGATTTTTTTTCATTTTTGTTTGGTAGAAATAAAAAAATGTCTTACCTTTGCACCGTCAAAATGCGGGAGTAGCTCAGTTGGTAGAGCGTCAGCCTTCCAAGCTGAATGTCGCGAGTTCGAACCTCGTCTCCCGCTCGTTTTTTCATATTATTTTTAGATTTGTTGCGGGAGTAGCTCAGTTGGTAGAGCGTCAGCCTTCCAAGCTGAATGTCGCGAGTTCGAACCTCGTCTCCCGCTCGAAAAAAATCCTTGATGCTTCATCAAGGATTTTTTAGTTTATAAGGACGAATTGACTCACAAAAGAGTGAATTGACTCACAAAAGAGTGAATTGACTCACAAAAAGGGCGAATTGACTCACAAAAAGGGCGAATTGCAATTCGCCCCTACAGGGAGATTACCCTAATTTCTTCATTGATAAATACCAAAAAAGATTGTATTACCTCCCAGCCGGTTTGCTCAAGGGTCTGGGCATAGCGCCTTAGTTGTGCTTGATACTGGGGGTGATCTTCCCCCGTTTTGTAATCAATAATCACAGCTCTCTGTGTAGGCTTATGGTAAGCGACACGGTCAGGACGGAGGTACTCCCCTGTGATATCCAACCATTCACGTTCGTTGTAAATGATATACTCCTTAGTATAGTACTCTTTTAGCAAAGGATGAGTGGTAATTTTCTCCAATTGATGGCTCAGAGGTGCCATTTGCTCCTGAGAGATGCGTCCTTCCAAGAAAAAATGATGCAACAATTCAGGTATATCCTCCTGAGTGATAAGCTGTCCGAGGATCTCATGTAGAAGATTTCCACGAGCGATCGCCTCCTCTCGAGAGGTATTCCACATAGAACCTGATCGGGTTACGATAGTATAGGAAGGGGATATAACAGACCTTTGCTTAAAAGGAATATAATCATTCTCTCCTAAGGTAGCCCTCTCTATAGGAAGTATCTGACCAAAGGTATAGTGAGATTCAGAGGGATTCCACCTACCTTCGGCCTGTAGATAAGCCTGTAGCACCCCAGAAAGAGTAGAGATCTTCTCCTGTTCCTTCTCCTTGGGGCGCTGGCTGAGGATATAGAGCAGATCCTTGGGGCGTGTCATAGCCACATACATAGTATTGATAGCATCCAAGAGTTCCATTTGGCTCTGTTGTAGTACAATCTCCGCATCTATCTTTTCCAGACCACTATAGTCATCTATAAGCAAATGTTCAAAACCATGATATTGCTCCTTAGGTACACGTATCCAAAGGGTATCCTTACCTGAACGCAACGAATCATTAACATCTGTATAAATAACCACAGGAAACTCCAACCCCTTACTTTTGTGAATGGTCATAATAGATATTGCATTGACCCCTTCAGGAGCACTAATGGCCAGCTTGTCCTTCTTTTCTTCCCAATAGGTCAGGAAATCCGCAATATTACCATTGCGCACACTCTTATATTCGTATATGACATTGAGGAACTGTGCCAAATAAGCATCCGAAGGCTTGGTCAAACCAAATACTCTTATTGCATAACCGATACCCTCATAGAAAGAATATAAGTGAAAATGAGACAAAGAAAATCCCATAGCAGAGAAGAAAGCCTCCACTGGCTTATGAACATACTGACTCATAAAAGCGTGTAGTTCTGTAATTTGCTTCACCTTGGCATAGGAGAAAAGCAAGGCTATCTTTTCCTTTTCATTGGTTTGATATAATGAAATAGATATTAGGTGAATCAAAAACTGTATTTCAGGAATATTTTTAAGCAATAAAGCTTCTGAAGAAATAACATTATATCCTTTTTCAGACAATTGTGCAGCTATCTCAATACATTCTTTATTTCTCCTAGAGAGTATACAAATATCTTTATCCAAATAGCCATAACTTTTTGCTTCTTTTATATACTTTTCAATCGTTTCTATACGAATATCTGTTTGCTCAACTACATTTTCTCCTTCTATAACCTCTTCTTCCGAATTATTTGCTTCTTGAATGTTCTTCTTATCAATAAATTCTATACTTATAAACCCTCTTTCCGCTTCCCTGTCAGGAATTTTCTGTTCTGCCTCGAGATATAGCTCCCCATACCGATGCTTTCCACTATTATTAAAAAGCAAAGGATGAGTGGCCACAAAGTGGAAAAAACTGTTATTGAAGGCAATCACCTCCCGACGGCTTCGATAGTTATAGTCGAGATTCTGAACTTCTTGTATCAGGTGAAAAGGTTTCTTTTCCTTGTTATAGAGTTCCATGAACTGCTCTGCCCTACCCCCACGCCAGCGATAAATAGACTGCTTAGCATCACCCACGATAAGCAGTGACCCCTGCTGCTTGCTGAGGTTTTCACTATGTACTGCATCGGCTACTAAAGGGAGCATATTCTCCCATTGTAGGGTGGAAGTATCCTGAAATTCGTCTATGAAATAGTGTTGATAGCGGGTACCTATCTTCTCATATATAAAGGGAGAAGGTTCATCAATAATTGTCTGGTGGATAATGCTATTGAACTCAGAGATAGGCAATATATTTTCTTCCTCCTTGATTGCGATAATTTCCTCTTGTAGACTTTTGAGTACTGCCAAAAGAGTAACATTTTTTATCAAACGCTTATAAAACTGATCCCACCAATAACTTTTTTCTATAGAATGTAACAAATCGGATATCCATTGTTGATTTTCATCCAATAGTTGTGCTATTGCTGGATCCTTTTTTAATAATCCATTAGAATAAAGCGGTTTTTCTTCAGATTCGACAAACCAAACTCGGTCAAATACCCCCTTATCTATAGCAAAAAATCCGTTTTTTCTAATTTTATCAAAGAAATTATATAAAGAACCTCGGGTGAAATGATCCGCCGTGATTCCCTCCTTTTGAGTAAAAGTAAAGAAATGTTTTACAGCATCCTCTACCACTGTATACAATCCTTTACGCTGCTGTTTCAAATCTTCTTTGAGAGACTGAAAATCAGACAATTGTTTTTCTTCTAATTCCTTTATATAGGTATAATGATTCTCATTGGTCAAGAGCTTAGCGATATCAAAGAGCTCAGTCTCAATATCCCAATCCTTATCCTCTTCTATTTTATTGCGAGAGAACTCCAAAAGAAGTTTTGTAAGGAGCTGATTTTCATTAGCTTTCTTAAACAAATTTTCTATAGCCAAGCGCAAAAGATCATCTGTCTCCAAGAAAACTTCAAAATTAGGATTGAGCTTTAGGTCAAACGCAAAAGAGCGTATCAACCGCTGGTTAAAACCGTCAATAGTAGTAATAGTAAATCCTGCATAGTTATGCAGGATATGCTTTAAAACCTTCTGAGAACGCTCCTGTAACTCTTCATGAGAAAGAAGTAGCTCCTGAGCAAGCTGGACAAACATAATATCGTCCGAGGCCTTTTTCTCCCCTTCCTCTACCAAAGCATCGGGCGTAGAGAAAAGGAGTAACTGATTGATTACTCGTTCCTTCATCTCATTGACCGCCTTATTGGTAAAGGTAATGGCCAAGAGTGTCTTGTAGGCCTCTACATTCTTAGTAGCTAAAATAAGCTTAAGGAAAGACTTTACCAGTGTGAAAGTTTTCCCACTACCTGCCGATGCATTGTAGATTTGGATATTTCCCATAGGGCTTTACTTATTGTTATACAGATTCATAGTTGTATCCGCTCCTGCCAGACCAAAAGAGAGTATCGCCTCACTGATCTTTTCCAATCGTTCAGGAAGCAAAGCTACTTCATCTTCCCTCCAGCGCCCCAATACATAATCTATCTGGGTACCCTTAGCATAGTTGGCACTGATACCAAAGCGCAAGCGGGCATAAGTGGTGGTCTGGAGTTCCTCTTGGATATTCTTAAAACCATTATGCCCTCCATCCGAACCCTTTTTCTTGATACGAATACTCCCAAAAGGAATATTCAGGTCGTCGGCAATCACTAAGAGATTTTCTATAGGTATCTTTTCCTTTTCCAACCAGTACTTTATTGCTTTTCCACTCAGATTCATAAAAGTAGAAGGTTTCAGAAGAATAAAGGTACGCCCTTTGTGAGAAAAAGTAGCCACATCCCCCAAGCGTACTGTCTCAAAAGAGACACCCTTCTGCTGGGCTAAGTGCTCCACTGCTAAGAAACCTATATTGTGGCGTGTGTAATGGTATTCCTCCCCTATATTTCCCAGACCTACGATAAGATATTTCTTCATAACTTACTGCTGCTTAGCATATTGTACAAGATGTTGTAAGCGACGTATTGTCTCCTCACGCCCTAAGATAGCGATGATAGAGAACACATCTGGCCCCTTCATCTCCCCTACTAAAGAAAGGCGGATAAGTGGCATTACTTGTCCTAAATCAAGGTTATTCTGGGTAATAAAATCCTTGATCTGTGTCTCTATATGATGAGGAGTAAGGTCGGTAAGTCCTTCTATCACAGTTACCAACTGTGTTGCTATCTCGGCGGAGTTTTCCTTCCATTGTTTTTTGAGCGCCTTGGCATCGTACTGGGTAGGAGCTTCAAAGAAGAAGTGAGCCAAATCCCAAAGGTCAGTGAGGAAAGTCACGCGTTCGCGGATAAGAGACACTATCTCTGTAAGTTTGTCCTTGGAGACCTTTACACCTTTTTCTACCACTATGGGTGAGAAATCCTCCACGAGAGTAGCTACAGGTATTTTTTGCAAATATTGGTGATTGAACCACTTGATTTTTTCTATATCAAAGTGAGCACCCGCCTTATTGACCTTTTCTAAATCAAAGAGAGAGATCAACTCCTCTACTGAGAAGAGTTCCTGCTCTACTCCAGGGTTCCAGCCCAACAGCGCTAAGAAGTTCACTAAGGCCTCAGGCAAATACCCTCCTTCGCGGTAGCCCTTGGAGATATTTTTAGTTACAGGATCCACCCATTCCAGAGGAAATACAGGAAAGCCCATCTTGTCACCATCACGCTTACTAAGCTTTCCATTGCCCATACCCGCTGGCTTGAGAATCAGCGGCAGGTGAGCAAACTGAGGTGCCTGCCAGCCAAAAGCCCTATACATAAGCACATGCAGCGCCATAGAAGGTAACCACTCTTCGCCACGGATCACATGAGTAATCTCCATGAGGTGGTCATCCACAATATTAGCTAAGTGATAAGTAGGCATACCATCGGACTTGAAGAGCACCTTGTCGTCCAAGAGCTTGGTATCGACCACCACCTCACCACGGATAAGGTCGTGCAGGGTAAGAGTTTCTTGAGGCATCTTAAAGCGTACCACATATGGCACCCCTTCTTCTATACGTTTTTTCACCTCTTCTGGAGAAAGAGAGAAAGCATTGTTGAGCTTTTCGCGGTTATGCCAATTGTAGATAAAAGTCTCTCCGCGTTCTTCATAGGCCTTACGCTGCGCATCCAGCTCCTGAGCAGTATCAAAAGCATAGTAAGCCTCGCCCTTGTCCAAAAGCATCTGGGCATACTCAGCATAGATTGCCTTACGCTCGCTCTGGCGATAGGGAGCATGAGGCCCTCCCTCCTTGCCTACCCCCTCGTCATAGGTGATGCCGCACCACTGGAGGGCTTCCATGATATAGGCTTCTGCCCCCTCCACATAGCGCACTTGGTCAGTATCCTCAATACGCAAGAGGAAATCCCCACCATGCTTTTTAGCAAATAAATAGTTAAAGAGGGCAGTACGTAGCCCCCCTATATGTAACGGTCCTGTAGGACTGGGTGCAAAGCGCACCCGTACACTCTTAGCCATAAAATATATACATTTATCAGAGGGCAAAAATACGAATTATTTTCCAATTAGCACAGAAGCTGATTTGGTAATTTAAGATACAAGAAAAATCAAAGAATTTATCCTATAATCTAAAAATAGGCTGCCTTGAGAGGCAGCCTATTTTCATAAATCAATAAATCTAATTTTCTTTTAAACCATTCAACACCTTTTCTTCTATTTCTTTAAAACGTCCAAAAGATTGATATTTTTCTTCATTTTGATATAGTATCTTTAGAACTTCTTTACATTTACCTTCCTTTAATAAAGTTTCTAAATTATCAAAAAACGATTCAAGTTCTCCTTCCTTTTTCTTTGAAAGAGCTTGTTCATGTAGCTTACTAAATCTACTATATATTGCATAGGTTTCTTTATTTTCACTCAAACTTCTTAGAACAGATTCATAATCATTTTCATTCAAAAGCTTTTCTAAAGAATCAAAGTAATTCTTTGCTTTCATTAAACTCATTTTATAATCCGCTTTTCGCATCAAAGTAAAAAATTCTTCATAGGAAGAATAATTTGTAGCATTAGCATTTAATAGCTTTATTGCTTCTTCGCACTTTTCTTCATCTAATAGATTTTGTATTTTATTAAAGAAACTCCTAGCCTTTATATGTTGAATATTTTGTACTATTTGTTCTTTAGCTAATTTAAACTCTGGTAAAAAACCATATTTCTCCTCTTTTTGTTCTAAGAGCATAAGAGCTCCTTGAAGTTCATTCTTATTTCTTAGTTTCTGAAGCTCATCAAAAAAACTCTGAATATCTTTTTTATTTACTTCATTAAATGCTTCAGAATCCGAAGAATTAAGTTCTTCTTTGGATATTTCATTAGAAAAATCATTCTCTTTAAGACTGGCTTCTTGGAGTCTCAAACGCATATAAGCTACCTGTATCACACAAGGAATTGTAACTCTATAGGCAGGAGAGGCTATATCTATAGCTGTCCATAGTGCTGTAATAATCCAACCTATAGGGCCCAAAGCCACTCCTAAAGTTCTTGTCAGAGTAGCATTCCCTGCAAGAGTCAATCCTCTTCCTAACAAACTTTTTGCAACTGCATTAGCTACAACTACAGCCACTTTATAGGTTCCAAAACCTCCTAATCTAAGAGCTGTTAGAGCTCCTGCTGTTAGAGCTTGTTTTGTTCCAACTATTTTTCCAGCATTCATTTCCTTAAGGAAGTTTTTTAGTTCTTCCTCTGACATTCCTTCAATAGTTTTCTCCATAATAGATTGTAAAAAATATTGTTCTATTTGTTCTACACTATTGTTAGAATTAAAATTTACTTTCTGTTTTCTAGTTACATCTTCCAATATTTCTCTATAGGTAACCCCTGTTCCACGAAAAGTATTAGCAAAAGTATTTCCTCCATAATGTTGTAGTTCTTCTGCTATTTCTTTCCACATTATGGGTAAACTATGTGGATAATATTTTTTATAAGATTCTTTAGTTGTCAATTCTTCAGAAACACGTAATTGACCATCCTTGTCTTTAGTTAAGTAATCTACCAATATTTGTAGATCCTCTGTACTACAATATTGTAGAAATTCTAAATTTCCATCCTCTAAATATGCCATATTTTTATTATTTTTAATGTTTTAAGAATTTTCTAACTATATAAATATAATACTATTATTCTCATATTTACTATTATTTCTATATAAGAAAAGCTAACCCATTCTCAAAAAAATTATGAGCTGATTAGCTTATGTCAAAAATTTTACCATACGTCTATGAGCTATGCTATTTATAGTGCATGGAAATATTTTATTTGCTTGGGTCCTATTGTTTTGTGCTATAAGAACACTATTTTTCATTTGTTTAGAATTAACCTAATTGATAGATCAAAATTACGAATAATTTTTTAAATAAACAAAATTTTTAGAGATTATTTTTTCTTTTTGTAAAAGGTATTTTCTTACTTCATTGGTAGAAATAAAGAAATGCCCGTAACCTTTTTCTGTCAGACCTGAAATAAGTTTCTTGTCTAGTGACCATATTTTATGTTTGTATTGTAGATGAAAGGCAATGAAAGGGATATCGTCCACATCTATATCTTTAGTTATTTTCTCTGCTTTTAACAGGTTTGCCTCCGTTATATCCTTAGAAGTAAGAATAACAAACTCTTCTAAAATATTATAGAATTCTGTTTTTATCTGTTTTTGTGTTTTCTTAGTAATCTTTGCTATATCTGGCAAATGTTCTTCAATTTCTTCTAAAAGATAATCAGGAACTAAAAATTGTACATTTTTTCTTTCTGATAGTATTTTTGCTATCTCACCATGAGGTGCAGGGCACTATAAAAGATATTAGTATCTGTAATGACTATCATGATATACTTTTTTCAGCCCTTTTCTCATAAAATCGTTTAGTTGCTGCTTTCTTTGTTTTTTGAGAAAGCGCCAGTATCTCCTCTTTATATTTAAGAGGTATTCCATTTTCATCTTCTTCCAATAGTTCGGAGGCTGGCGTAGCCTTTGCTTTGGTAGTTATCTTTTTCTTTGTCTCCTTAGTTTTTGTAACCTTTACAAAATCAAGGGTTTCGGCCTCCTTTATATAGGCTAAGGCCTGGGGGCTATCATTGAGTACAGTAATTGTATATGGCATAAGTATTAGTTTTGAGTTTTGAATTCTTAGTTTTGAGTACAAAGGTAGAAATTATTTCCTAATAGTAAGCACAAAAATTATACCAAGGTAGAGATTAGAACGAAAAAGTGAAGAATCACATGAGGTAATTCTTCACTTTTCATTATTTATTCTTCACTTAAGAAAGTCTATTTTTTATCTTTCTTAAAGTGGGGTTTGTCTTTTTTTTCCTTATCGGAATGAGGTTTTTCTCTCTTTTCGAGATTTTCCGGACGTGGAAGGAGTGCCTTGCGAGATACACGAGTTTTCTTCGTCTTAGGATCTATACCAAGGTATTTCACTTCGATAATATCGCCTTCTTTGAGTACATCTGAAGGTTTCTCTACACGCTCCCATGCGATTTCGGATACATGTAGGAGCGAGTCCTTACCTGGGACAAACTCTACAAAGGCACCAAACTCTACCAAGCGAGCTACACGTACCTTGTACACCTCACCTTCTACAGGCTCAAAGGATACATGGTATACAGCATCTACCGCTTCTTGGATACCATCAGCATCGGTACCGAGGATCTCTACAATACCTAATTCGCCCACTTCTTCTACCACAATAGTAGTCTTAGTTCTTGCTTGTAGGTCTTGGATATTCTTACCACCAGTACCAATGAAAGCACCGATGTATTCCTTAGGCATCTCAAGGCGTACAATCTTAGGCGCATGTGGCTTCACAGTTGGGTTTGGCACGGCTATAGTATCGGTGATTTTACCAAGGATATGCATACGTCCTTCACGGGCTTGCTCTAAGGCTTTTTCCAAGATTTCATAAGTGAGTCCCTTGATCTTGATATCCATTTGGCATGCAGTGATACCATCCTTAGTTCCTGTTACCTTGAAGTCCATATCGCCCAAGTGGTCTTCGTCGCCCAAGATATCGGAAAGTACAGCGTATTTGTCGCCATCAGTGATGAGCCCCATGGCAATTCCTGAAACAGGTTTTTTCATCTGGATACCTGCATCCATAAGGGCTAAGGTACCTGCGCACACTGTAGCCATAGAAGAGGAACCATTGGACTCCAATATCTCAGAAACCACACGTACAGTATAAGGGCAATCCTCTGGAATCATACGCTTAAGTGCACGCTGAGCAAGATTTCCATGTCCTACCTCACGGCGAGAAGTTCCTCTAAGCGGACGAGCTTCCCCTGTGGAAAAAGGAGGAAAATTATAATGCAAGTAGAAACGTTCTTCTCCCTGTTCGGAAGGAATATCTATCACATTGGCCTCGCGAGAAGTTCCCAAGGTCACAGTAGTAAGAGACTGTGTCTCCCCACGGGTAAAGATAGCCGAACCATGAGGAGAAGGCAAGTAGCCAACCTCGCACCATATAGGACGTATTTGTTTAGTATTTCTACCATCCAAACGGAGATCCTCGTTGAGAATGAGGTTACGGACAGCTTCTTTTTGTGCTTTAGAGAAGTATTTACTTACCAAAGGAGCATATTCTTCCAATTCTTCTTCACTGAAGAGTGCTTTGCAAGCTTCTTTTACTGCGTCGAACTTGTCACTACGCTCATGCTTAGTTGTATTTTCCTTGGCAATAGCATAGCATTTATCATAGCAGAAATCATAGATCTTCTTAGCCACTTCTTCGTTCTCCTGTGGTACCTCATAGGTTCGTATAGTTTTCCCTACACGCTCACGGAGACGCTCTTGTGCTTCTATCTGTACCTTAATTGCTTCATGAGCAAAATGGATAGCATTGGCCATATCCTTTTCAGATACCTCATCCATTTCCCCTTCTACCATGGCAACAAACTCCTTAGAGGCTCCGACCATGATATCCATATCCGATTCTGCCAATTGCTGTGCACTTGGGTTGATGATGAACTCCCCATTGATACGCCCTACGCGTACCTCGGAGATAGGTCCATCGAAAGGGATGTCCGATACCGCCAAGCAAGCAGAGGCAGCGAGTCCCGCCAAGGCATCAGGCATCACGTTCTCATCATGAGACATGAGCTGAATCATCACCTGTACTTCGCAGTAGTATTCCTTAGGGAAGAGAGGTCGCAATACCCTATCCACCAAGCGCATTGTAAGGATTTCCTGATCACTGGGGCGTGCTTCACGCTTGAAGAAACCACCGGGGAAGCGCCCAGCAGCAGCAAATTTTTCACGATAATCTACGGTCAAAGGAAGGAAATCCACACCTTCACCTGCTTCCTTATTAGCAACGACTGTGGCCAAGAGCATGGCATTGCCCATTTGTACCACTACGGAACCATCGGCCTGCTTGGCCAATTTTCCTGTTTCAATGGAGATTGTACGTCCATCGGCAAGAGTAATTATCTCTTTTTTTACTTCTGGAATCATAAAAGTTTTTATTAAAATGAAACAAATAGTGTTGTGTTGCTATTGCTATTCCAATGAAAAACTATTTAATAAATATTTTAATGGCTTCTTTTTAAGAAAAAAGGGGCATAGAGCCCCCTTTTGTTGTGTAACAAAATTATTTTCGGATACCTAATTCCTTAATAATAGCACGATATCTCTCAATATCTTTTTCTTTTAGATAGTCTAACAGACTTCTGCGCTTTCCTACGAGCCTTACTAACGAACGCTCTGTATTGTAGTCCTTACGGTTGGCACGCAAGTGCTCTGTTAGGTGATTGATACGGAAGGTAAATAGAGCGATTTGCCCTTCTGTGGAACCTGTATTGGTTTCACTTCCTCCATGCTTTTTGAAGATTTCTGCTTTTGTTTCTTTTGTTAGATACATTCCAATATTGTTTAAAATGATTATTATGTATTTTTTAAATCGGGGGCAAAGGTAGTATAAATATTTTTTATACACAACTTTTTCTAAGAAAATCTTTATTCCCTCGAAAAAAGAAATACTCCTGCTATTGCAGAAGTATTCCCCACTCTATTCTTAACTTAATCATCATCTTCTTCGTCTTCATCGTCATCTTCGTCATCATCATCTCGCTGATCATGATAATCATCTCTGTAATGCTCCTCCTCTTCTTCTTCCTCTTCCTCATCATCATCGATATGAAGTGATGCTTTTGAAATATCCTTCTTACGCTTGAGGGCAATTTCATCCTCTCTGGACATTTCTAATGTGTCTGAATAATAATCGTCCTCATCCTCATCATAACGTTCCATAGAAGTAGCCAATCGAGTGCTTACTTTTACTAAATAAATAGTATCCTCTGTACGCACTTCTAACGCCTCTACAGTTTCATTTTTAGCATTCTTGAATCGGATAACATCATGATCTTGATAACCTTCTGGATATTTTTCTACCAGCAAAGCCAAGATGTCTTTGGTTAGTTTCTTATAGTCAACAATGGCTCTTTTCATTTATTTGTTTAAGATTTAAGCGGTGCAAAATTAAAAGAAAAAAATAAATATGCACTTTATCAATACGTTAAATAAAAAGTTATTTTTCATATTTAATTTAACTGATTTTACATTTTTTAGAGCTTTTGTATAGATTAAATTATGTTAATTATTGAAGTAATTGCCACAATCTATCCTTTAGGATTGTTATTCCTTGCTGAGCAACAGAGGAGATAAGTAGGTAAGGAAGGTCTAAATAAGCTGCCTGAAGTTCCTTCTCAATAAGTCCTTGAAGTTCTTGGTCTAACAAATCGGTTTTTGAGATAGCAAGGAGGCGCTGCTTGTCCAATAATTCTGGATTGTATTTCTCCAATTCTTTCAGAAGAATATGGTATTCCTCCACTATATTAGGGCTATCAGCAGGTACCAAGAAGAGCAATACAGAATTACGCTCTATATGTCGCAGGAAATAATGTCCTAAGCCTTTCCCTTGAGAGGCTCCTTCTATAATACCTGGAATATCAGCTATAACAAACGATTGAAAATCACGATATCGTACAATTCCTAAATTAGGTTTTAGAGTTGTAAATGGGTAATCCGCTATTTTGGGTTTGGCTGAAGTAAGCACTGAGAGCAGTGTAGACTTACCTGCATTGGGGAAGCCTACCAATCCTACATCGGCAAGTACCTTGAGTTCCAAGAGCAGTTCCCTTTCTTCTCCTGGGATTCCTGGCTGCGCATAGCGTGGAGTCTGGTTGGTCGAAGTGCGAAAATGCCAGTTACCCAATCCTCCTTTCCCTCCCTTGAGGGCTATTTTTTCTTCCTTATCTTCGGTAATCTCAAAAAGAACCTCGTCGGTTAGTGCGTCTTTGACAATAGTACCCAAAGGCACCTCCAAGTACACACTATTACCATCAGCTCCTGTACTACGATTGGCTCCACCATCTCCGCCATGTTCCGCTCGGAAGTGCTGTTGGAACTTAAAATTGATCAGTGTCCATAGGTTTTTATTACCTCGTATGATAATATCACCACCTCGACCTCCATCTCCTCCATCAGGCCCTCCTTTTTCTACAAATTTTTCTCGGTGCAAATGAGTGGATCCTTTACCTCCATTACCGGAGCGAACGTATACTTTTACATAGTCTGTGAAATTTCCTTCTGTCATAACATTCTACTATTTAATATATTATATGTATAAAATCTTTATTATTAAAATTACTATCAAAGGGGCTAGAAGAGGAAGAAGTAAGTTTGCATTTCTCTTTCCATAGGCTTTTTGTTTGTGTAATAAAATAGCCTCTATAATAAGGTATATAATCCAAATAGCAGAAGCTATTAGAGTGAAAAAAAATATTGTAATCGCATCCCCTGTACCACAGAAACTATGTGGATTGATAAAAGCAAAAGAGATACTTATGGCAACCATAATAAGTCCTACTAAGACTAATATACGATAAAAAATATGCATTAGAACTATCATAATATATGTAAGAAAAACAATCTAAGGTATACTAAAAAGAGAAGAAACGCTGCTATCTAAATTAGTTCAATAATAGATAATAGTTTTTTCATCACAAAATAATATTGTTAATTAATCATTAATCATTGTTCATTAATCATTAATTTTGTATCTTTGCTCTTTGATTATAATCATTCATTACTAATGAAAGTAGCTGTAGTTATGGGAAGTCAAAGTGATCTTCCTATCATGCAAGAAGCCATTGACTTCTTAAAAGAGAAAAAAATCCCTGTTTTGGTGGATATAGTCTCTGCTCACCGCACTCCGGAGAAACTTATTTCTTTTGGAAAAAATGCACATTTGCAAGGAATAGATGTCATTATAGCAGGAGCAGGGGGTGCTGCACACCTTCCTGGTATGCTTGCTGCTGTAAGTCCACTACCTGTCATTGGGGTACCTATCAAGAGTCGTAACTCCATCGATGGCTGGGACTCTGTACTTTCTATTCTTCAGATGCCCGCTGGTGTTCCTGTAGCTACGGTTGCCCTGAATGGAGCTAAAAATGCGGGAATCCTCGCTGCTCAGATCTTAGGTGTAGCCCACAAGGAGGTACAAGAGGAAATCTCCAAATACAAAAAATCCTTAGAAGAAGCGGTATTAATGATTAATATTCAATGATTAATCTGTTCGCTGACTTCTGTTACTTATTACCTAATTAAGTGTGGTATATAGATAAACATTAGTACTGCCACTACAGCAAAAAAGATCATGGTCACAGCCCCAGCAGCAATATCCTTAATCTCCCCTATTTTGGTATGAAAATCAGGGTGAACGAAGTCACAGAGCTTTTCCAAGCCTGTATTGAGCCCTTCTATAGCTAATAGCGCCCCGAAGGACAAAAGCTGAACCATCCATTCTGTTGGGGTAAGTTCGAAATAAAAGCCTAATCCTACAAAAACAAGAAACCCTATACTATGGGTGATAATAGCATCCTCAGTACGAACCAAGAGCCAAAAGCCTTGTAAGGCATAGCGAGTACTCTTGATTCGACCTATTACAAACTTTTTCATTTCTTTAATTTTAAAAAGCTATCCTCCTACACGCTTCACTTTGAAGCCTTTCCCTTTAAGAAATACCATGATCTTATCTCGGTAATCCCCTTGAATGATAATTTTTTCCTCTTTCACAGAGCCCCCAACTCCTAAGTGAGTTTTAAGCTCCTTAGCCAATATCTTGAAATCAGCATCGGCACCTGTATACCCTTCTATAAGAGTAACAGGCTTTCCATTACGCTTTTCATATTTACACAAGAGAGGTTCATCCTGTAACCAAATATTGGAAGAGGATTCCTCAGCAAGTACTTCCTCCTTATGGTCAGGAAAGAGCTTTTGGAGTTGTTCTCTTAGCATATTATTTTCTTTTTAGTACCTTTTCTACAGCACTGAGGATTCCCTCCTTGTCCAAACCATATTTACGCATGAGTTCGGCAGGAGTACCACTCTCGCCAAAGGTATCATTCACTGCTACTAACTCTTGTGGTACAGGATAGTGCTGTGCCAATACACGAGCTACACTCTCTCCTAAACCACCATAGTAGTTGTGTTCCTCACAGGTTACCACCGCTTTGGTCTTACGTACAGAGGAGAGAATTATTTCTTCGTCCAAGGGCTTAATAGTGTGAATATCAATCACCTCAGCCGAGATACCTCTTTGTTCTAAGACCTCACAAGCTTGTAATGCTTCCCATACTAAATGACCTGTAGCAATGAGAGTAACGTCGGTTCCTTCATTGAGCAAGAGTCCTTTTCCTATCTCGAAAGTCTGGTCTTCTGGAGTAAAGTTTGGTACAGCAGGGCGGCCAAAACGCAGGTATACAGGTCCTACATAGTCAGCGATTGCAATAGTTGCGGCTTTGGTTTGATTGTAATCGCAAGGGTTGATGACCACCATATTCGGTAGCATTTTCATCAGCCCTATATCCTCCAATATCTGGTGGGTAGCTCCATCCTCTCCGAGAGTCAATCCTGCATGGGAAGCACATACCTTTACATTCTTATTTGAATAAGCGATAGATTGACGTATTTGGTCATATACACGTCCTGTAGAGAAGGCTGCAAAAGTACCTGTAAAAGGGATTTTTCCACCTATAGTAAGCCCTGCGGCAATGCCCATCATGTTGGCTTCGGCTATTCCCACTTGAAAAAAGCGTGTAGGGTTCTCTTCTATGAATTTTTCCATCTTGAGCGAACCTATAAGATCCGCACAGAGAGCTACTACGTTGGGATTCTTGCGTCCTACTTCAGCAAGTCCTGCTCCAAAACCGCTTCTGGTATCTTTCTTACCTGTATCTGTATATTTTTTCATCTGACAATATTTTTAATGCTTTTATTTTTTCTTTCTAAACCTATTTGTGAGCTCTACAAAAAGAAGACTCAACAGCATAAAAGGAATGGTTATCACCATTAAGAAAGAGTTCCAAACTTTCCCGATAAGGGTCTCCTTTAGCTCAAACTCTCCATGGTACAACTCATTTCGCCTGTAATAGTTAGCAAATCGCCTTGTCTTAAGTAGCTCTGTTATGAGCGGCTTGGCAGGTGCATACTGATGTATGATTCCTAAAGTATCTATGGCATAAGCCACTACAGACATATTCTCTTTGAGAGCGAACTCCTTTTGAACAAAGGGCAATAAAGTATCCAACTCAGAGGGCGGGGTGAGCCAAATAGCCATAGTTTGTATGGTTTCTTTTTGTATGTCGGAGATAAAATCAGCTGCTTTTATATGCTGCCAACACTCTTGTAAC
This sequence comes from Capnocytophaga gingivalis, assembly GCF_002302415.1. Lineage (NCBI taxonomy): Bacteria > Pseudomonadati > Bacteroidota > Flavobacteriia > Flavobacteriales > Flavobacteriaceae > Capnocytophaga > Capnocytophaga gingivalis. The sequence goes on from NZ_CP022386.1 coordinate 541,539, forward strand.
ACAATGGGTTCTGCCTGATTTTCCTCTGTAATAGGATAATCTTCTTCCTCTATATCCTCCCAATCATAGAAATCGGTCTGCTTGGCTGCCTTTTCATAAGTTTTGAGAAATGAATCCAAACTCTTGAACTGTGGTGCAAATACCGCCTCATCGTGCCTTACGATCGTAACTTTTCCTTTTAGAAAGCCCGAAGTATAGATAGCCACACAATCACTTTCTTGGTTGGAGAACAAGGGAAGTAGCTCAAAGCCTAGGTTACACTGCCTTATCCACTGAAGGGTTACCTCTCGCTCATTGTCATCCATGAGAATAACACCTCCATAAGGTTTGAAGTTCTGCAAAGGTAGTGGGTCTATCCCCTTTATTTCTAATAAAGTGGTCAGTTTCATTGCACTTGTGTATCAGAGTGCAAAGATACTATTTTTAATTCTATAAAACAAAAAAACTTTGTCAGCCTTTTGAGCTGACAAAGTGAGAAAAAGGAAAGTAATTGTTTCTACCAAGTGAAGGAAAGTCCTCCAATGATATTTCTTCCTACCCCTGGGATAAAATTAGTTTTATCATCGGGAGTTGCCACAGGGTTAAGGCGCATAGGAGGTGCGGTAACTTCTGCTTGCACCAGATAGCTGGAGGCGTATACCTTATCAGCTAAGTTATTTCCTTGTACAAAGAAAGTCCACTGACCTTTTTTATACCCCAAGCGAGCTCCTACAAGGCTGTAGGGATCTTGGTATAAAGTGTTTTTATGATCTATAGGAGTCTTTTGAGGAAGAGATTCGAGATTTACTTCTGCAAAAACACCTGAAGGATGTTTATAGGTGAGTGCCCCAAAAAGATAATGGGTGGGGATTCCTGCAATCTGATTTCCCTTGAGTTCTCCTCCATCGAAGTAAAAATCACTATAGTTATAGTTGATTGAAAGGGTGAAAGAGTCCTCAGCTGCAGAAAAGACATGAGTAAGGAAAGTAGATTGTAATCCAGCTTCTACCCCTCTGTGAATGGTAGCATAAGGAGTATTAACAGTATTTCCTCCTACCCCTACACTACCATCGGCTATGGTGAAGATCTCATCCTTTACCCATGATTGGTAAGCGCTGACATTCCACAGAAGTACCTGACCTATATTACCTTTGGTACCTACCTCCGCAGTGGAGGCTTTTTGTGCTTTTAGGTCGGAGATGGTAATAGTAGTAGGTCCAGAGTTTACATTAGAGCTATTGCTGTACACCACAGGAGGCACTGGAGGGCGGTTAGGATTAGGGGTAGCGCTTCCTGTAAGGCGTACAATCTCTAAGAAGGTGGGCGGTTCATAGCTGCGAGAGAAGTTGGCAAAAACCTGTGCACGATCATTGAGCTTATAGATAAGTCCGACCTTAGGATTAATGGCATTGTAAGAGAAATCCCCTATCACAGGAGTGGCCGCATTAGGGTTCGGTAAGGCACGTGCTTGCAAGCCATTGGGGGCAACAAAAAAGAATGGACGCCTTGCCCCAACAAACTTATCCTCTACTTTACGAGTGTCGTAACTTCCTTGTACACTTACATTGGCTAAGAAATTTGGAGTAATCTTATAAGTATCAGACACATAAGCTATAGCATGGCGTGCGGTAAGATCTTGCTTGGCAAAGAGTGCTCCAAAACTGCCACGATCGTTATGAAAACGAGATTGGTGCATCAGTCCTTGACTATATTGTAAACCTATGGTAAAATCGTTCTTCTCAGTAGTATTGGTATAAGAGAGACGTACCCCATAGTCATTATTGAAATCCTGACGGATACCATTGGCAATAGGATAAGTAAAAACATCATCGGCATATTGATAATAGAGAGTAGCCAAAATAAGATTATTGGCATTGATCTGATAAGCCAATTTGGTACCAAAGCGGGCAATTTTACTACTTCGGTTAGGCTTATCTCTCAGTACATTAGGTCCAAAGGCATAAGGGAAAGTAGTCTTAGGAGCCTTATTGATTTGTTTGTTATCACTTTCCATCTGATGACGAGTCAAAGGCCCTGGTATATCAAAATAAAGATCGGTAAAAGACGCATATAGTCGTGCTTCAAACTTATCAGAGAACTTATGTCCTGCATTCAAAAGTGCATTGAATCGCTTAGAACTATTATAGGTACGATATCCATCACTATGGTTATAAGAAGAAGCTACAAAAAGGTCACTTTTCCCTGAAGAAAAACCAGAGGATATGGTACTATTGAAGTAGTTAAAACTACCCGCTTCCATCTTGACACTTAGTGGAGAAGCATTATATCCATTCTTAGTTACAAAGTTCATCGCTCCCCCTAAAGTAGCGCCACCATACTCAAGTGCATTGGCTCCTCGATAGATTTCCACCAAGTTACTCACTTGAGGTTCCAATACACCTATAATGTAAGATCCATCAGCAAAGTTAATTGGAATACCATCCTGGGAGAGTGCCACCCCTCGAGATTGAGGGTTGCTCTGGATACCTGAACCACGGATATTCAGGCGAGGTTGGTCATTCCCTCCGAAGAAATCCTGAATGATAATTCCAGGCTCTCGCTGGAGTGCATCCTTAAGAGTCTGCGAACGCTGTATGTTTAAGTTCCTCAAATCCGCTAAGTTGGTACCTCCAGCTACCTTATCTAGCTTTGCCTTAGTCAGCCCCACGGAGTTGGCCACCAGACTTGGATTGTCTGAGATCGTCACAGGTTGAAGCTCTACAACTCCCGAAAGAGTCTCCTCTACCCCTCGGTGGAGAGTTGTTTCCACATAGGTCACCCTATTTTCGTTATCTTGCAATACTACAGGAAATTCCAAGGGAGTATATCCCTCCCGACTGACCTGTAAGGTAGGGTGTTCTTCCTCTACTAATAAGGTATATTCCCCTTTTGAGTCAGTAAGCACTTGTCTGCCTGAGGAAAGTGTGCGTACTAAGACCTCTGAGAGAGGCTCTTTCTTCTCATCAAGGATCTTCCCTTTGATTTTATACTGTTGAGCTTGCAGAGATAAGCCAAAGAAAATAGCTACAAAGAGCAAAAGATTTTTGTGTAAAATCATATACAATATATTTATTTAGACTGAGGCAAAATTACAACTTTTTTTTAGATATTTTTATTGTTTTGAAAATAAATTATTTTTTAACTAATTTACTTATTTTGATTGAATAAAAATTATTATCTCATAAATATTTGTAAATCAAATACCCATTTAAGATTTCATATTCTCAAACTCAAAATACACAAAATATTTCTGTAAAAGGGCTTTTTACCTATTAAAAAACTTTAACATAAAAAAAATGATGAAAGTACTTGCTATTTGAAAAAAAATAATTATATTTGTGGCGAAGTAAAAACAGGACATGAAAACTTTATTAAAATCTGTAACTATCATAGACAAGGAAAGTTCCTATCATGGAAAGAAGCAAGATATCCTTATAGAGGATGGCATTATCAAGCAAATTGCTTCCCAGATTCCTTCCTTAGACGATTGTCAGACCATAGCCGGTGGCTATATCTCACAAGGATGGGCAGATAGTAGTGTAAGTTTTGGAGAACCTGGATATGAAGAGAGAGAGACCTTAGCACATGGTATGACAGTAGCTGCTCGCAGTGGCTTCACCCAAGTGATGCTCAACCCTACCACTCACCCTATTACAGATACACGCAGTGGAGTAAACTATCTGAAGAGTGCTACAGTAGGAGCTATTGCAGAGGTCTTCCCTATAGGAGCTCTTACCACAGAGAGCAAAGGAGATTACTTAGCAGAGCTTTACGATATGCAGCGGGCAGGAGCGGTTGCCTTTGGGGACTATAAAAGAGGAATCTCTCAGGCAAATTTACTAAAAATAGCTCTACAATATACCGCCCCTTTTGGAGGAATTGTCCTCTCTTTCCCTTGTGATGCTTCTATCATGGGCAAAGGGGTTGTCAATGAATATATCACCTCTACCCGATTGGGACTCAAAGGGATTCCTGCCTTGGCAGAGGAGATCATTGTAGCGAGGGATTTGGCGATCTTAGAATATGCTGGAGGAAGACTCCACATTCCAACCATCTCCACTGCAGGCTCTGTAGCCCTTATCGCACAGGCTAAAGCAAAAGGACTGGATGTAAGCTGTAGTGTTGCCCTTGGGAATCTACACTTCACCGATGAGATATTAGAAAATTTTGATACCAACTACAAAGTACTTCCTCCCCTACGCCACGAGGAGCATGTGGAAGCCCTACGAGAAGGGGTAGAGAATGGTACTATTGATATGATAACTTCTGATCATTATCCCTTGGATATAGAGTGCAAAGCAAAAGAATTTGACCTTGCTGATTTCGGAAGTATAGGCTTAGAAGCCACCCTAGGAATACTTCTTACGCATTTTTCGGTAGAGAAAACCGTAGAAATGCTCACCAATGCTAAAAAGCGTTTTTCCCTTCCTTCTACACCTATTGAAATAGGAAAAAAAGCTAACATTACCCTCTTCACTGATCAAGGAGATTGGGTGATGAACAAAAAAGATATTATATCTTCTTCTAAAAATTGTGCCTTTGTAGGTGAAAACTGCAAAGGAAAAGTACAGGGCGTTATCACCGAAAGAGGACAATGGCTCGTGTAAATGCTACTCTTAACTTCTACAAAAAGTATTGTAATTAATTGTTTAACTTCGAGAACACTAAAAATTTTAAAAAAACTACTACCTATATTATATAGGCACTCTTATTCTACTTACTACCAAAAAGATGAAAGGTTTTTCTTTAAATTATTTGGTAAGACCTGCTATCATAGAGCAGGAGAATGGCAAATCTCCCGCCATCTTCATGCTACATGGCTATGGACAAAACAAAGAAGAATTCTTCTCTATAGCCAATGAACTCCCTCAGGAGTATATTGTTATTTCGGTACAAGCTCCCTACAAGCTATCCGATAGCCAATTCTTCTGGTATGCTATAGAGCTTGTCTCCTCCAAATGGTATGATATTGTGCAAGCGCAAGCTACCCAACACAAACTCTTGACCTTCATAGAGCAAGCTTGTGATCGGTTCAATATCGACATGGATAAGGTAACTTTCATAGGCTTCGACCAAGGGGGTATTCTAAGCCTCTCCTTGGCAATATCCTTCCCTGAAAAGGTACAAAGAGTGGTCGCTATCAATAGCTATATTGATAAAAAGCTCTTGAGCTTTAACTATCAAAAGAATAACTTTGCCAACCTAAGGGTCTGTTTGCTTCATGGTTATTCGAATGAGGTAGTTCCTTTGGAATGGGCAGAAGATACCATAACTTTCCTCAAGAATTTACTCATCCGTTATGATTTTCAGACTTTCGCCTCTGGACATGTATTTTCCGCAGAGATGTTCTATGCGGTCAAGACATGGATAGAAGAAAACAGTATTGCTGAGAATAACCCCTCATAACCTACTTATGTAAGTGCAAACCACATTCTTTGTTGGTTTTGTTCTCCCACCACCAGCGGCCAGCTCGGAAGTCTTCTCCTTCGCTGACGGCTCGGGTACAGGGAGCACAGCCAATACTAGGATATCCTTTGTCATGCAGGGGGTTATAGGGGATACCATGGCTACGCAAGAAGGATAGCACCTCCTGAGTCTTCCAGTGTAATAATAGGTGTACCTTGATGATCTGGTTGCTCTCATCCCATTCTACCATAGGCATCTGCTGCCTGTGAGGGGATTGCTCTGCCCTGAGTCCAGTGATCCATATTTTGTTCCCTGCTAAGGCTCGCCTGAGTGGTTCCACCTTGCGGATATGACAACAAGTCTGTCGCAAAGCGACTGAGTTATAGAAGGCATTGATACCATTATTCTGTACATATTCCTCTATTGCCTGTGCCTCTGGGTAATAAGGAGTGATCTTCGTATGGTAATATTCATTGGTCTGCTCCCAAGTGGTATAGGTCTCATAAAAAAGACGTCCAGTATCCAGGGTAAATATCTTGACATCAAATGAATTCTTGAGAATAAAATCTGTAATTACCTGATCCTCCATACCAAAGCTGGTGGAAAAAACTACTTTCCCTGGATATTTCTCAGTGATCAAGGCCAATATCTCTGTCTCTGAAAGAGTCTCTATAGCAGTGAGTAAGTTTGTAATTTCAGTGTTCATAAGTTCTTTTTGTTAGCGAAGGCAAAAGTATAAAAAATTATTTGACAAATTACTTTTACACATGCAAAATCTTTGTAAATTTGCAGAAAAATTCAAATAAGAATGATTCCTTTGTTTATAAGCACTCCTGAATTACTTTTTGTTCTCTTCGTAGCTGTATTGCTCTTTGGTACAGACAAGATTCCTGAAATAGCCCGTACCTTAGGCAAGGGAATGCGTCAGCTTAGAGATGCCACCTCTGAGATAAAGAATGAAATCAATAAAAGTGTAGACAAGGCAGGAATAGATACCTCCCTGATTGATGAAGTCAAAGAAGAAGTAGAAAAAGCCAAAGAAGGATTGGAAGATCCTTTTGGAAGTATCAAACGAAGTAGATAATTTGTCACAACAATACACAAGGGATTCAAAGAAATCCCTTTTTTAATATCAAAAACTAAAAATATATGGCCAAAGCAAGCAAAGAAACCCCTCTGATGAAGCAATATAATCAGATTAAGGCAAAGTATCCTGATGCCTTATTACTCTTCAGGGTTGGGGATTTCTATGAGACTTTTCGAGAAGATGCAATCAAGACCTCCCAAGTCTTAGGCATTGTGCTGACCAACCGAAACAATGGTGGAGAACAGACCGAGCTGGCTGGATTCCCTCACCATTCCCTGAACAGCTATCTCCCTAAGCTAGTCAAGGCAGGCTATAGGGTGGCTATCTGTGACCAACTGGAAGATCCTAAACTGACCAAGACCATTGTAAAGCGTGGTGTTACAGAACTGGTAACCCCTGGGGTAGCACTCAATGATGATATCCTACAGAGTGGACAGAACAATTTCTTAGCCTCCGTATGGCTGGATTCTCCTGAGAATGGTATCGCTTTTTTGGACATCTCCACTGGAGAATACTATGTAGCCCAAGGAGACAATGCTTATACAGATAAGCTATTGGAGAATTTTCGCCCTAATGAGGTATTAGTAGCCAAGAAACAAAGAAAGGATTTTGAGACACTCTTTGGCACACATTTTCATTGCTTTTCATTGGAAGACTGGGTATACAAGGGAGATTTTGCTTATGAGGCTCTTACCAAGCAGTTCAACACCAATTCTCTCAAAGGCTTTGCTATAGAGGAACTATCCAATGGTATCCTCTCGGCTGGTGCTATCCTACACTATCTATCAGAGACACAACACCATCACCTACAGCACATTACTTCCATCAAGCGAATTGTCAGTCAAGAGGCAGTATGGCTTGATAGGTTTACCATACAAAACCTTGAGCTCTATGGTGGGGCAAGCAACACCTCTGTTTCCCTTCTTGCTGTCATTGACAAGACTCTCTCTCCTATGGGTAGCCGTACCCTCAAGCGCTGGCTTGCCCTGCCTTTGACCTCTTTAGAACAGATACAAAAGAGACATCAAGTGGTTGCTTATCTAGTCGAAAATAGTGAAGTGCGAGAGAAAGTACGAGAGCAACTCCAGCGGGTCAATGACTTAGAGCGCCTTCTCTCCAAGGTTGTTACTACCAAGATAACCCCTCGCGAGGTTATCTACCTGAAGAACTCCCTAAGGGCTATCCTCCCTATACGGGAGCTTGCGCTCTCTTCCCCCTGTGCTGCCTTGACCTCCTTGGCTCAGCAAATACACCCTTTGGATACTCTCTGTGATCGGATAGAGACAATGCTCAATGAAGATGCTCCTGTCAATATCCTAAAGGGAGAGGTCATCAAAGAGAATTTTTCATCTGAATTAGACGAATTAAGAAATCTCTCTGTATCGGGGAAAAACTACCTTGATCAGATGCTCGAACGTGAGATACAGCAGACTCATATCTCTTCGCTGAAGATAGATAGCAATAATGTCTTTGGCTATTATTTCGAGGTACGCAATGTACACAAAGACAAAGTTCCTCCACACTGGATTCGCAAGCAGACTCTGGTGAATGCCGAGCGCTATATCACCGAAGAACTAAAAGAATATGAGGAGAAAATCACCCATGCCCAAGAGAGAATCACCGCTCTCGAACAGGAATTTTTCTCCCAGCTCATCACTGAGATTATCCAATACATCTCTCCTATACAACAGACAGCCACTGCCATAGGACAGATAGATGCCCTCTGTGGATTTTCTACCTTGGCTGTGGAGAATCACTATAGCTGTCCTACTTTGGACGATTCTCTTGTGATAGACCTCAAGGGAGCTCGCCACCCTGTAATAGAGAAGCAGCTCCCCCCTACTCAGCCTTATATTGCCAATGATATCTATTTGGACAATGAAAGCCAACAGATTATGATGATCACAGGGCCAAATATGAGCGGTAAGTCAGCCCTATTACGCCAAGTAGCGCTGATTGTACTGATGGCTCAAATCGGTAGTTTTGTTCCTGCAACAGACGCTAAGATAGGCATTGTAGACAAAATCTTCACTCGAGTGGGTGCCAGTGACAATATCTCCCAAGGAGAATCTACCTTCATGGTGGAAATGAATGAAACGGCACTAATTCTCAACAACCTATCCAACAGAAGCCTTATCCTCTTGGACGAGATAGGTCGCGGTACCAGCACCTACGACGGGATCTCCATTGCATGGGCAATTGCCGAATATCTACACGAGCACCCCACCCATGCCAAAACCCTATTTGCTACTCACTATCACGAACTCAATGAGATGCAAAATGAGTTCTCCCGTATCAAGAACTTTTCTGTATCGGTCAAAGAGGTCAAGGGTAGCATCCTTTTCCTACGCAAACTCATAGAAGGTGGTAGCGAACACAGTTTTGGTATCCATGTAGCAAAAATGGCGGGTATGCCCCAGTATGTAATCGAAAAAGCCAATAGTGTCCTAAAGAAGTTGGAGCGTAGTCATCAGTTAGAGGACAACAAAAAGCAACTAACCCAAAAGGAAGGGATGCAACTGAGTTTCTTCCAATTGGACGACCCTCTTTTAGAAGATATCAAGCGACAGATTCTCGATACCAATATTGATAACCTTACGCCTATAGAGGCACTAATGAAGCTAAATAATATCAAAAGAATGCTCCAAAAATAGATTCAAAATAGCCATCTTGATTCCTTTTGTAGCCTTGTGAAATCGATAAATTACAACTTAAATATCTCTATAGGAGTACCTTGTAACAAGTTTTCCAAAGCTTCAAAAGGATCACTTCCATAAAGAAGAAGCTCAAACCCTTCGGCATAGACTCTATTATCTTCACCAATAACTAAGGTGTAATAATCATCATATACCATTGCAAAAGGGATTAAGTTCTTTAAGTCAAAACTACTCTCTATGTAGGAATAATGTCCTTTGTTATTGCTTGTCAAAACCTTTTCTAAGGTAAAATCTATATAATTACCTCTTGCAGAGAAACTTTTATTTAAGAAATACCCCAAAAAGAGTATTAGTGAATCATTGATTGGCTCATAACCTTTTGATCGGTATAAGTTGATTATAAAATCTTTCTTGGCACTAAACTCTGTGGGGCTAATTTTATAATCAATAGCTATGTTGTTCTCAAGAAGTAGTTTCTTTAATCGATTTGTTATCATTATTGACCCTCTTCTATTTCCATTAATAAATGTTCCTGCAAACTCCCACTTACTTTTGTACCATTACAGAAGAGTTCAAAGGGATATTCTTGTTCATTAAAAGTAGCTATTCCATCAACATAGGCAAGCAGTTCTGTGATCGTCTCTATCATAATCATCTTAACAAACTCTCTAAGATTATTCCGATTATCCTCATCTATTGATTTATAAAGGGCTTGCGCTTTTTGCCAATAAAGATTTTTATAGGGTTCTTTGTTGAGCCCCTCCTCTAAAATACGAAAGTACCTCTCATATTCCTTCCTAAAGATTTCTTCTTTAATATTTTGAGCTATTAATTTTTCATCCATAATTGCTACTTTTATATCCACTAAAAAATAATCTTTTACTTATATCTGCTCTATTATAAAAGACTCAAAGTTCTTGGCTAATAGTTCTTCTTCATTAGTATCGTGATAGAATGTTTTTACTTTGTTCTCTGAATCTATAAAGATAATATCCCCATTTCCCTCTATGATATAACATATCCTGATTGGATACTATGGCAAACATTTATTTCTTTATAATAGTCTCTTATAGATTTTGTATAATCTAAAATGGTCTCTTGATTTTTATTATTAGGATCTTTAGAACAAGGTAACAAATCTACCCCTATGTATGCCCCTCCATAGGTCAATAGTACATATTTGAGAGCATCATCTATTGTAATACCCAATTCTTTCTCTGTACAATCAATATCCTTAGCATCATTTTTATAGCGAATGAAAAGCTTTCCTATTTCTGAGGAAAGGTAGGAATCTATTGTATTTTTAAAATTGTTTGTCATTACTTGTATTTGTTTGGGTTATCTTTTTTATAATTCTGCTACTAATTATCAACTTGTTGTCTTCCAATTTTCATTTATGTATATTGCCAAAATCCAGCTATAATTTCACCTGTTTTATTATGTTTGTAAAGATAAACTGCCCCATAAGAAAATATAACCATTTTCATAGATGGTACATCATAACCTTCTTCATCTATTGATAAGTAGAAACTGTAATCATCTGCTAATAATTTTTCATAATATACAGGATCATCATCTATAAAGTCAGGTGTTCCTCCTACTTGTACCAGATTAAACTTTTGTTTATCACTACTATAATTACTAATTGAGGAAGTTTTTCCTATCTGAGGTAATGAAAGATTATATTTATCTCCTTCATAAGAAAAATTATGTTCAACTACTTTGATAAGAATGTTTGGATAAGATTGATGATGTATCAATTGATTAAAATCATTAGAAATCAAAATAGATAACATCTTATCTTCTTTCTCAGGATGAACAAGTGTTGCATAGAAAGCATATCCTTCAGGGATTTCCGTTTCTATATTTATGGGAGGGTTCCCTCCTATACGTCCCTTAATACTTTCCTTATAGGGGATACATTGTGCATATAATGAGGTCATACTTAATCTTCCAACAATTCGTTTAAATCATTTACTAAATCATCTGCCACATCTTCAAGTATTTGTTGGCGATAATACTTATTGTTCTGTATTTTTTCTAAAATACTTACATATTGTACTACATCATAGGAGTTTAAAGTATAGGTTAAGTAATACAGTTCTCTTACTTCCTTTTCTTTCAAATAGTAAAGATCATTGAAAAGTATCGTTGATATATCAGTTACAACTATGTATTGTAGTACTTTTTCTTGATTGAGAATAAAATAAAGATTTTCCGTAATCTTTAAAATCACCAAATCTAATAGTTTATTACAATTGGTATAACTAAATACAAGGTTATCTTCACATAAGTACGAACGTGTATGAGTATAATCATCCACTTCAAAAGTAAAATCCTCTCGTGAAAGCTTGGTAAGTGTTGTAGGTTTTTGTTCTTCCAATAAGAAGGAGGGTAGAGAGGGAAGTATACAACTCCCTACATTGTGTTGCAAAATAATATTCACACCACTAAGGTGATTATTGATGTCAAAGAAAAATACATCGCCTGCTTCTTCTAAGCAAGTGTCGCTTTCTCCCCATTCCAAAAGTAGGGTTCTATTGATGATTTTATTCATAAGATCTAAATTCAAATATTAAACGTAACCTTTTGTGCCAATTCCACACTCACAATTATTTACAAGCATTCACAAAGGAGCTTAACTACAATCCCAATTGTATAGTACATTGTCAAATTGGCAAGCCGCCAGATCTTCAGGGGAGATAAAGAAGTTGGCTACACCACAATCGCCCCATAGGATTTCCTTGTTATCTACCTCATCAGTATCTATTTGCAAAAGAAGAAATGTATGAGGATCGTTCTCTTCACGAGGATCTACTTGTGTAAAGTATGTATATCCTCCTATCTTATGCCCTGTAGGATCTTTTAGTAATAAGTTATCAATTATTTGGCAAGTTTCCCGAGGTAAATCCCACATTTCCTTTATATCATCCGAAAAAGTCTCGTTCCACTTTCTTATAAACTCTCTTTCGGCGGCTTTTTCTTCTATTGAAAAGGTCTCAGTACCGTTGGTAAAGTGCAAAGCAAACTGCAAATTGGCATCAAAGGGTAAGTAACAGTTTTCAAAAGTATATTCTTCTATAAAATTCTCTATAGGTAAAGCTTCACCAATAGCAGGATAGTAGATCACACGTTTGTTATCATTGTTACAAAAATTGTTGAGATCTAAGCCATATAGATAATCTTCCGTAGCCGCTATCCAAAACTGCAAGAGTCCTTTTTGGGGGTACAAAGTATTCTCCGGCAACTGCTCACAATTAATTTGCGCCAACATAAACAGCGGTTTACCTTCGGCACTGGTAGGTAGAGTGCCGTCCTTAGGGATATAGGGTGTCCCACCAAATTTGCTATCGGTAAGGGCTAAGTTATCAGCTAAGGACAGCGAAATGTGAATCACCTCCCGCTGGGTAGTGGTGTTGAGGGCAGTAACGAATTGTTCGATCTGTGCTTGTGTAGGGGGCATATTTTTATTTTTGAAGTGAGTTAGAAAAAAGTATAGTGACGTCGCCTATCCTCTCCCCCCTAAAACCTGCTCCCTACAACTGCAATGTAATAGGGTCATTATTTTCTGATCTGAGGGTAACGGCTTTGCTGGTTTTTAGTGTGTTTTTGGTTACATCATCACCTGAAAGGTTCTGCTTGTCCTGAGTGTAATAGACTACAAAATGATAGATTTCACGCTCATCAAATTTATCTACACTTAGGGTAAAAATAGCTTTACCATTGTCATCAGTAGCTGTCGATTGGGCATGGAAAGTAGGTCTTGAACCATTTTTATTCTCCCAAGCCCACTGGTTGTAGGCGTAGACTACCCAGTTTTTTAGTGCATTGCCATTGGCATCCTTTAAGTAGAGGGTTACATCTACTTTGCCTTCCAATTTCTTAATTTCTTCCTTGCTACAAGCCACGATAGCAAGTACAATCAATAGGGTTACGATTATTTTTTTCATTTGATTACTTGTATTTAGTTGTTAGACATTAGTTTTGAGAAGACAAAGATAGTAAAAATTTTTTATATTTACACTTTTATCCCCAAATTCAAAGAAATAGATGATTTTATTCATAAAATTATATCTTTAGCCCTGATAATTATCTTCCCAATGAAAAAATATATTGTCAAACTTACAATTATCCAAATCTTCAGAGCTGATAAAGAAGTTAGCTATGCCTCCGAGATTTCCCCAACAAATCTCTTCCCCTTCTATGTTATCAATATCTATTTGCAGGAGCAGGAAAGTATGAGGGTCATTTTCTTCACGAGGATCATACTCAATAAAGTAAGGATAACCGCCTATTTTGTGTCCAGTAGGTTCTTTCAGTAGATAGGCATTGATTTCCTCACAGATATCATCAGGTACTTCATCAAAAAACTCATCAATGGTAGTTATATGAGTTGAAAAGGCTTCGTTCCATTTCTCAAAAAAGAGTTGGCTAGCAGCCCTTTCTTCTAAAGAAATACTCTCTGTGTCCTTTTTGAAATGCAAAGCAAATTGCCTTTTAGAATTAAAAGGTAGATTCTCATCATCGAAAGTATAATCGTTGATAAAATCGTCTATAGGTAGAGCTTCTCCAAAAGTGGGATAATGGATCACCCGCTTAAAATCATTGCTACAAGGAGCTTCATAATCCAACCCATATAGAGGAGCTTCTGTAGCCGCTATCCAAAACTGCAAGAGTCCTTTTTTGGGGTACAAAGTATTCTCCGGCAACTGCTCACAATTAATTTGCGCCAACATAAACAGCGGTTTACCTTCGGCACTGGTAGGTAGAGTGCCGTCCTTAGGGATATAGGGTGTTCCACCAAATTTGCTATCGGTAAGGGCTAAGTTATCAGCTAAGGACAGCGAAATGTGAATCACCTCCCGCTGGGTAGTGGTGTTGAGGTCAGTAACGAATTGTTCGATCTGTGCTTGTGTAGGGATCATATACTAAAAATTAAAAACTCAGAACTCAAAACTACATCAAGGATTCCTGTACTACTTTTTGGATTTTGGCACGGATATTCTCGGTAATCAGTTTTTTGTTATCAGAGGTGGGAAAGGTACGGTTGGAGAGGAATACATAAATGGTCTGAGTGGTGGGGTCTGCCCAAGCCAAGGTACCTGTAAAGCCTGTATGACCAAAGCTCTCAGGCGATACACAGCCACAGGTATAACCTCCCTGCCCTGGAAGCTGAGGTTTATCAAAGCCCAAGGCACGGCGATTGCGTTCGGAGATAAAATAACTCTTATTAAAAGCATCAAAAGCATTGGCGGAGAAGTAGCGTACTCCCCCATAGTAACCTTTCTGTAAGAAAAGCTGCATCATCTTGGCTACATCATTGGCCGTACCGAAAAGCCCTGCATGACCAGCTACTCCACCAAGCATCGCTGCTCCCTGATCATTTACATACCCTCGAAGAAGCTGTTGACGAAAACTCTTATCATCCTCAGAAGGCGCTATCTGTTCTTTAGGAAAGTGCTTTAGGGGTAGAAAAGTGAGCTGATAAGCACCCATACTTTGGTAAAAATCCTTTTCTACAGCCTCATTCAGCGGTTTTCCTTTAGTCATTTCTATATATTTCTGAAAAAGGTAATAGGAAAGATCACTATAAAGGTATTTTTTTTGCTTTATAAGATCACTTTGAGCTATTGATTGAAGAATAGTATCGCGATAATTCTCCTTTATAAAAATATTCTCCGCTACTTGAGTAGGATATTTGGGTGTAAGTGTTGCATTATAGATATCAGTAGAAAGAACTTTTGTCTTGCTATCGATAGTTTTACGATAGAAAGGCAACCAAGCTTGTAACTGTCCATAGTGAGAAAGAGCTTCCTTGACTGTGATATCTGCCTTGTTTGTTCCACTAAGCATAGGCAACAGGGTAGCGAGGGAAGCATTGAGTTTGATTTTTTGTTTGTCATACAGATCAATCAACTCAGGTACTGTAGCAAGTATCTTGGTAAGAGAAGCTAAGTCATATAAAGTATTATTGGTTACCTGTTCGGCATTCTTGTCATAGGTGCAGCGTCCAAAACTTTTTTGATAAACTACTACACCATTGCGTGCCACCAATACTTGTGCTGAAGGAGTCATCTGTTTTTGGATAGCATCGGTTACAATGGAGTCTATTTTGTAGAAATTGGCTGAGTTCAACCCTGCATTCTCCGCTAGGCCATAAGCCAAGCGGTTAAGAGGCTTGGTCGGGAGGTTACGCCCAAAAAGGATCCCTTTATGAGCCGTTACTGGCAATACCCCTTCAAAAGGAATCGCACCATAGATGAGCTGGGCGGCCTTCTGCTGAGCAAAGGGAGCATTCTGATAAGCTACGACCACCGCAGCAAAAGGGCTTAAGTCTGGCACATCCAAAAGCGCATAAGGCTTAGTAAAGACCGTGAGTATCACTTCCTTCTTCTCTCCAACAATTTTCTGTAAGAGGGCAAGCTCTTGTGTATTGAACTTATAGTCTGCCCAGGGAGAAGCATTGGATCGGTGCAAACCTATGATAATACGATCATAGGGTGCCATTTCCTTCTTGAGTGATTCCCAAGAGCCACTCTTGAGCTGTACTACATCCTGATAGTAGCGCAAGTTCTTGAAGAACTCCCAGCCTGAATCGTCTCCGAACTTGATATAAGCAGTTTTCTTAGTATCTAAGTTCTTCAGAGGAAGTACATTTTTAGCATTCTGCAGAAGAGTAATAGCTTTCTCATAAATCTTCTCAGTAAGGAGATCATCTTCCTTGGTATTGAGATCTTTGGTCAGATTGGTCAGAGCCACTGGTTTGTACTTATTGAGCCCTGCCCAATACTTAGCTTTAAGAATTTTCTTGACAGAATGTGCCAAACGATATTCGTTGATAGTACCAGCACTATACGCATTTTTGAGTGTCTCTATTCCCTTGATAGGATCAGAGGACATAAGTAACACATCATTTCCTGCCAAAAAGGCCTGTAAATCCACCTGAGAGGATTCTGCATAATCGGCTACCCCTTTCATCCCTAAAGCATCAGAGAAGATCAGCCCTTGGAAACCCAGCTGTTGCTTTATGAGTCCAGAGACAATTTTATAAGAAATAGATGCTGGCTTGCCTTCGTCCAAGGCAGGAACATTCAGGTGTCCTACCATTAGAGAGGCTACCCCTGCTCCAATGAGTTTTTGGAAGGGGAAAAACTCGGTACTTTCCAAGCGTTCGCGGGAAAAAGAAACTGTAGGAAGGGTCTTATGAGAATCTTTTTCAGTATCACCATGCCCAGGGAAGTGCTTTCCACAGGCCAAAACTCCTACACTCTGCATCCCTTTGGTAAAAGCCACCCCCTTTTGAGCAACATTGAACTTGCTTTCGCCAAAGGATCTGTTGCCTATGATAGGGTTTTGTGGATTGGTATTGATATCTATATCAGGAGCAAAATCAATATGTACGCCTAAGCGCTTACAGTGCTGAGCGATACGCTTTCCTGCTTGCTCCACCAAGGCATTATCCTTGAGAGCTCCGAGAGTCATATTCCACGGAAAGGCATAGACAGAGTCCAAGCGCATAGCCAGTCCCCATTCGGCATCCATGGCAATCATTAAGGGTACCTGAGCGGCTTCTTGAAACTCATTGGTGAGCTTGGCTTGAGCTACAGGACTTCCCTTGGAGAAGATAATCCCTCCTATATGGTACTTTTTGACAAGTTCCTTGATAGGTTTTTGTTGCTTGGCTGTATGTGAGCTAAATGCTTGTACCATAAAAAGTTGCCCTATCTTTTGCTCTAAGCTCATCGTTTTATAAATACTATCGACCCAGCGGGTTTGTGCTTGTTCGTCTTTGGTACGAAGTGGATCTATATTCTGCGAAAAAGAAAAAATAGGAATAAAAAGTAGTAAGGTAAAAAATCTCATTTTTGGTTTTTGTATTTTAAAGAGCAAAAATAAGGAAAAATAGCTCCTTACCAAAAGATAATTTATAAACAACTGCTAAATGAGCTCATTAGCAATTTAGCGGATCATCTACTGCCTTAGTGAGATAATAAAAGAACAAATTGAAGAAAATACATGGGGTGAATTGAAAGAAATACATGGGGTGAATTGAAAGAAATACATAGGGTGAATTGAAAGAAATACATAGGGTGAATTACAAAATACAAAGGGAAAATTGTAAAAATACAAAAGAGCGAATTGCAAAAATACAAAAGGGCGAATTACAATTCGCCCCTACAAGATTAACAATTAACCATTAACAATTAATAATTATTTAAAAAGTGTATTTATCTGAGTAATGGTTTGATCAAGGTCGCCCGAGGAGGTAAGAGCGACAATGCTGGTACCGACAATCACTCCATCAGCATACTGCCGCATCTGTTCTACATCGGCATGGGTTTTGATGCCAAAACCTAAAGATACGGGAAGGGAAGTCTGTGCTCTTACCTGAGTAATAAACTCCTTGAGACGTGGTAGATCCACCTGCTTACTTCCTGTAACCCCTAAGGAACCAATTGCATATACAAAACCTTCTCCCAAAGAGACAATAGGAGCAATACGCCCCTGTGAGGTTACACTTACCAATGGAATAAAGGCTATATGATGTGCTCTAAGCTTTTCTACTAACTCTTGTGCTTCTTCATAAGGCAAGTCTGGAATAATCAATCCTCGAATACCTACCGCTACACATTTCTCTAAAAAAGCATCTATCCCATACGCAAAGATCAAATTGTAATAAACCAAGAAGACCAAGGGCTTATGCACCTGCCCTTTTACCGAAGAGAGCAGGTCAAAAACGGTATCGGTGGTTACTCCTGCTTGGGAAGCAGCAAAGGAGGCCTGTGAGATGAGCTTACCATCGGCCAAGGGATCAGAGTAAGGAATGCCTATTTCCAAGATATCTATAGCAGTTCTATCAAGCTGAGAGAGAAACGCCTTAGTAAAATCCACATTGGGATAACCCGCTACAATATAGCCTATATTGACCTTTTCTTTTGCTGCGAATACTGCATTTATACTATTATTATTCATATTTTTCTCCTTTTAAGATTGAAAAAACGGTGTGCATATCCTTGTCTCCCCTACCCGATACATTCACTACAATAGTTTGTTTCTTATCCTTAGGAAGCGTCGGACAGAGTTTGCTTAGATAAGCCAAAGCATGGGCGCTCTCTATAGCGGGGATAATTCCCTCCTTACGAGTCGTGAGCAATAGAGCCTCCATAGCCTCAGTATCGGTAATAGGAGCATAGTGAGCTCGCTTAGTCTGGAACAGATGGGCATGCTCAGGGCCTATACCTGGGTAATCTAAGCCAGCAGAGATAGAATGTACAGGGCTTATCTGGCCGTACTTATCCTGCAGAACATAGGTTTTCATCCCGTGAATAATTCCCTCTCGCCCCAGAGTAAGAGTAGCCGCATGTCGGTCTGTATCTATCCCTTCACCTCCGGCTTCTACCCCATAAAGCTGAGTAGCAGGATCGTCCAAGAAGCCTGCAAAGATACCTATAGCATTGCTTCCTCCTCCTACACAAGCGATAACATGATCGGCATGTCTGTCTTGAGTAGCTAGTTGCTTACGAGCTTCACGACCTATTATGGACTGGAAATCTCTCACTATAGTAGGGTAAGGATGAGGTCCCACCACTGAACCAATCACATAGAAAACAGTTTCTATCTCAGCTACCCAAGACTGTATCGCCGCTGTAGTAGCCTCTTTGAGGGTCTTGAGACCGTCCTCTATAGCCACCACCTTGGCACCCAAGAGCTCCATCCGGAAGACATTCAGCTGCTGACGCTCCATATCTACAGCTCCCATATACACCTCACATTCTAATCCTAAGAGGGCAGCAGCGGTGGCGGTAGCCACTCCATGCTGACCTGCCCCTGTCTCGGCAATCACCTTTTTCTTGCCCATACGCTTGGCCAAGAGTACCTGTCCTAAAGCATTGTTGATCTTATGTGCACCTGTATGGTTAAGATCTTCCCGCTTAAGAAAGATATCATGCCCGTAGTGTGCGCTGAGGTTCTTTGCATAGTATAAGGGTGTTGGGCGTCCTACATAATTCTTAAGCAAATCCTCCAATTCTGCCTGAAAACAAGGATCATTTTTAGCTTTTTCATATTCTTTTTCCAACTCTATGAGAGCAAACATGGCCGTTTCAGGCACATATTGCCCCCCAAAGTTTCCAAAATAGGCTTTATTTGTCATATTATTAGTTTATTTATTATATTTCTCTATTCCTCTCCTATATTTCTCCATTTCTTTTATCAGCTTTTCTATAAGCTGACGACTCTTTCGGTTGTCCTGCTCTACTTTGCTATTGACATCTATGATCGCAGGTTGGTAGCTAAGTGCCTTTTGTACATTCTCTGCAGAGATTCCTCCTGCCAAGATAAAGCTGTAAGGTGTAAGCCTCTCCAATAGTTGCCAATTGAAAACCAATCCATTGCCTCCTTCGGATACCCCCTTAGTATCCAACAGAGGTAAATCCATATAGGGTAAATAGTCCTCCATAGGTAAAAGCTTATCCTTTATAGAAAATGCCTTCCATACCGTTATCCCTTTTGTTGTCAGCATCTTACAAATATCTGGAGATTCTTCTCCATGGAGTTGTACCACATCTATCCCTGTAAGGTTCACTGTATCTGCGATTTGCTCAAGTGAAGCATTTACAAAGACTCCTACAGTCTGCTTGCCTTCGCTATGAGCTATCTCGGTAATTTCTTTGGCTAATGCCAATGATACACAGCGAGGACTCCTTGGAGCAAAGATACACCCAAAATAATCAATGGGCAAGTTCTTCAAGTCCTGTATCTCCTCCAAACTACGGATACCGCATATTTTCAAAGCTGTTTTTTCCATCAGAATAAAAGTCCTTTCATGAGAGCTTCCCCTATAAGAAGTGCATCCACTCCAAGAGTCTCAGCATAATGTAGATCTTCCTTACTAAGGTAGCCACTCTCACTTACCACCAAGAGTGGAGCGCGTTGTTCTTCGGAAATCAAAGAAAGCAAACGTTCAGTAGTCTGCAGGGAAACCTCAAAAGTATTGAGGTTACGGTTATTAATTCCCAATATCTTTAGCTGAGGAATACGTAATGCTCTCTGCAGTTCAGCTTCATCATGTACCTCCACCAATACATCCATTTGCAAGTCATAGGCCAAGGCATGTAGTGCTTGTAACTGCTCATCAGAAAGCATTCTGACAATCAACAAGATAGCAGAAGCCCCTAAGAACTTAGCTTGTGCTACCTGAAAAGGAGTATAGATAAAGTCTTTTCTAAGGATTGGCACTTTAGGAAAAGCCTCCACCACTTGGGGAATAAAAGTGTTATCTCCCTTGAAATAAGCCTCTTCCGTTAGGATAGAAAAAGCCGCTACTCCATGCTCCACGTAATGAGTTGCCTGTTTTAAGAGGTCGAAATTCTCCAGTGCGATCTGTCCCTTAGAGGGAGAAGCCCGCTTGATCTCGCCTATAATACGTATGCCTTCTTGTGACAGCGCTTTATGGAAAGAAGGACGCGCCACAGAGGCCAGCTCCCGCTGGAGTTGGAGGTCTCTTTGCTGTTTTATTTGTGATAGTATATCCAAAGTAACTGTTAATTATTAATTATTAATGCTTTCTATTTCTTTAATGAGCCTATTTGTCAGAAGAACATATATAAGCATAAGCATAGGAAAATACCTATAAGAATCCCAAAATATGGTAATCCATGTCTCCTTTAGAGAGTAAGTACTCCAAGCGGCTACTCTATCTACAAAGAGCATATAATCAATACTATAGAATATGGATAATAGAGAAATCAAAATCAGCCCATACAAATACCCTCTTTTTTTCACTATTCTAAATAAAATAGTGAGTAGTATAGCCAAAACACCCATTCCTATAAGTAAAAATACAAAAATATCTTTCCAAAAAGAGCATTCTAAGCAAGAGGAGGACATACTATCCTTATAATCCTTCATGGATAAGAATAGGAAAACAGCATCTGTTACAAAGATAGCCATTATAAATAGTACGTATTTTAGTAGTTTTTGTCTCATTATTTCTGAAATGATTACTCTTTGTTGGCATTAATCATTTTAAGATAGTGTTCATACACTTTTCCGCTTCGGATAGCCTCCTGAATAAGAGGTTTAGCATCGGCAGGGTGCTTGACAAAGTCAGCTGTATAGAGTGCAAACATAGCATTAAGAATCACTATATCCGACTTGGGTGATTGCTCTTCTCCTTTGAGCGTTCTTAGAAGTATCTCGGCATTTTCCTCTGGGGTGCCTCCCTGTATATCCGCATGGAAAGCCCTTTTGAAACCAAACATCTCAGGAGCGATGGTATATTCAAGGATCTTTCCGTCCTTGACTTCTACTATCTTAGTCTCATCGCAGAGGGTAATCTCATCCAAGCCATCATTACCCCTTACGACCAAGGCATGTTTCCTGCCCAATAGCTGGAGTGTCTCGGCATATAAGCGCTGTACAGGCTCGTGGTAGAGACCTACCAGCTGATATTTGAGCTTGGCATTGGGGTGTAATAGAGGGCCTAATACATTGAATACTGTACGTATACCAAGCCTTTGTCTTACCTCCTTCACCTCCCCTACCAAAGGATGGAAGAAAGGTGCATGGAAGAAAGCCAAGTGTTCCTTTTGTAGGTGTTCCAATTGGGTTAAAAGATTGTTTTCCAATGGAATACCCAACTGACCTAATACATCGGAGCTACCACTCTGGCTGGTTACTGAGCGATTGCCATGCTTGGCTACCTTCACCCCCATAGCTGCTACAATAAAGGCTACTGTAGTAGAGATATTGATTGTTTTGAGGCCATCTCCCCCTGTACCACAGAGGTCTATCATAGGACTCTCATCGGCAAAGGTGGTACTATAGGCTAAAATATTCCTTACAAAAGCTGTTAAGGATTCCGGATAGAGACTCTTTTCAGAAATTAAAACCAAAAGAGCCCCTAACTGAACGATATCATACTGTTTGGTATGGATAACCTCACAAATTTCCTTGAAATCTCCATCGGTTAAAGGAATATTCTCCTGTAACTTCTTCAGTGCTGTCTTGAATACCTCATTGGCTCTTGCCTTCTCTTGAGCATGGTCGTCAGCCACTGAGGGCTGTAGCTTCTGAGTATAGGTAATAAAGTTCTTAATAATATGTTTGCCATACTCAGTAAAGAATGATTCGGGATGAAACTGTATACTATATATAGGCTTTTCCTTATGTTCTAAAGCCATAATGATATCATCGTCTGAAAGAGCTGTAATACGAATATTCTCAGGAAGTTGCTCCTTTCCTACATAGAGAGAGTGGTAGCGCATTACCTGAAACTGCTTAGGCAACCCTCTAAAGAGTAAGGTGTTATCATCAGTTACCCTTAGAGCAGAGGTTTTCCCATGTAGCGGCATTTCCATACGCTTAATTTCTGCCCCATTGACCATGCCAAAAGCCTGATGTCCTAAGCAAATTCCTAAGACAGGAATAGTGGTGTTTTTCTGAAGAATCTCCAAACAAATTCCACTATCCTTAGGATGCTTTGGTCCTGGGGAAAGTACGATGCGAGAGGGATTTAGAGCTGTGATCTCCTCCCATGTAATGGCATCATTACGCACTGTTTTGACCTCCTCTTCTGTGAGTTCCTGGAGATATTGTGCTACATTGAATACAAAAGAATCGTAATTATCTATCAGTAGTATCATTTCTCTTTGCAATTTTTAGTAAATACATTCAGTACAGAAGCCCGCTTATGACAGATCTCGTCATATTCCTTCTCCGAAACCGAGTCATATACAATGCCAGCTCCTGCTTGGATAAAGACCTTTGATACTTGCTCATTCTCAGCATTGGCTTTTTCAAAGAAGGCACTACGTATAACTATGGCCAATTGTACATTGCCATTGAAATGCAGAAATCCGATACCCCCTCCATAGACATTGCGCCTAAAAGATTCTAATTCATTAATAATCTCCATAGCCCGTATTTTCGGAGCACCACTGAGGGTTCCTGCAGGAAAGACGATGGAAATCACCTCAAAAGGAGACACTTCTGTTCGCTTGTCACCATACACATGGGATTCTATATGCATGATATGTTCGTAGCGAAGTATCTGCATCATGTCCTTGACTACCACAGAACCCTTTTGAGCGAATTTACCTATATCATTACGCGCCAAATCCACCAACATACGATGTTCGGCACACTCTTTAGGATCAGCCAATAGCTCCTGTTCCAACCGCAAGTCCTCATTAGCATCCTTCCCACGTGGACGTGAGCCTGCTATAGGGGCTATATGAATCTGACTACCTGTGATATCTACCAGAATCTCAGGCGAAGAGCCTACTACCTCGCCATAAGGAGTAGGAAAGTGAAACATATAGGGAGAAGGATTGGCCTGACTTAAATAACGATAGAAATCTAATGAATCCAAGTTACTTTCCAAAGATAACTGCTCACTTAGTACCACCTGGAAAATATCGCCAGAGCGTATATACTCTTTGGCTTTCTCTACCATTTGGTAGAAATGAGCCCGCTCTTGTGCAAGATCTGTATGCAATTGGTAGAAAACCTCAGGACCTGTAGGATTCTCTTGAACGGTAGCTTCTTCTAAGAAGTGGAAATACTGTTGCTCATCCCCATAAAAAGAATATACTTTGCTCACCTTAGAATAGTGCAGATAAGCCTTGGCGTTGGCAAAAACAAAAGCAGGAAAGTCATATTGCTTTTGACTTTTCTCAGGAATTTGTTCAAAAAAATGAATAGTCTCATAAGAGAACACCCCGAAAAGCCCTGCAAAAGGAGCAATAGATTTCTGTCTTTGGTGGTATTGCTCTAAGGAGGTATAACTATACTTGTAGGCATCCAAGTAATCACAGTCAATCCCAATAATCACCTGATTGACATCCTCGGCCAAGTAGGAGTTCTTATATCTTTCTTTGATAAAAGTATAATAAAAAAGAGGAGGAGCAGTTAAGAACATATTTTCATGTTGTTAGTGATTAAAGGCGCAAAGATATTAAATTAATTAAAGAAAAACAAGAAAATTTTCATACATTTGAGAAAGAAAATAATTTTTTTATCTAACATAAGCTATCAAACAATAAATATTCGTATCTTTGTCCCCAATAGCTTCTATGTAAAGAAACTGGCAAGATTTTTGCATATAGAAATCTTAAAAAATTTATTTTAAAAGTAAAATAAAATGGCAAAGACAAAAACCGCTTTTTTCTGTCAGAATTGCGGGGCTCAATATAGCAAATGGCAAGGACAGTGTTATGCCTGTAAGGAGTGGAATACCATTGTGGAAGAAGTAATCCAAAAGGAAGAAAAACACCAATGGAAAAAGGACGATGAGTCAGATACTCCTCGCTCGAAGAAAACTAACAAATACATTCCCCTGCATGAGATTACCACGGAAAAGGAAATGCGATTGGACAGTGGTGACCAAGAACTGAACAACGTACTTGGGGGCGGGATTGTCCCTGGCTCGGTGGTACTTATAGGAGGCGAGCCTGGAATAGGAAAAAGTACATTGTTGCTACAGATTGCCATGCGCATGCCCTACAAAACCCTATATGTATCGGGTGAAGAAAGCCAAAAGCAAATCAAAATGCGTGGGGAGCGTATCACCAATGCCCGCAACAACTGCTATATACTTACCGAGACGAAGACTCAAAACATCTTCCAACAGATAAAAGAACTTGATCCTGAAATCCTTATCATAGACTCTATACAGACCCTCCACTCGGACTATATAGAGGCCTCTGCAGGAAGTATCTCCCAAATACGAGAATGTACAGCAGAGCTCATCAAATATGCCAAACTCACAGGAGTACCCGTGATCATTGTAGGGCATATCACCAAGGACGGTACCATAGCAGGCCCTAAAATATTAGAACACATGGTAGATACTGTTCTACAGTTCGAGGGCGACCGCAACCATGTATTCCGTATCCTCAGAGCGCTGAAAAACCGCTTTGGTTCTACCTCCGAATTGGGTATCTATGAGATGCTTTCCACAGGCCTTAGAGAAGTGAGCAATCCTTCCGAAGTACTGCTCTCCAAGACAGATGAAAACAGTTCTGGTACCGCCATTGTAGCTACTATAGAGGGTATGCGCCCACTCATGATTGAGATACAAGCCCTTGTGAGTAGCGCTGTATATGGAACCCCTCAACGCTCTACTACAGGATTCAATGCTAAGCGCCTGAATATGCTCCTCGCGGTACTGGAGAAGCGTGCAGGCTTTCGCTTAGGGAGTAAGGACGTGTTTCTGAACATCACAGGGGGTATCTCGGTAGATGATCCTTCCACGGACTTGGGTGTGGCTATGGCGATACTCTCCTCCAACGAAGATGTGGCGATCCCTAAGACCTTTTGCTTTGCCGCCGAAGTAGGTTTAGGAGGAGAAATACGACCCGTACAGCGAGTAGAACAACGTATCTCGGAGGCAGAAAAGCTCGGTTTTGATACCATTTTTATCTCCAAATACTGTAAGCTCACCGCTGGTAAAAGGAATATCAATGTCATCACTTATGCCAAAGTAGAAGAGGTCATCGCTCACCTATTTGGCTAACTGAAATATTCCGACAAGGCACTCATAACTGGTTGTTTTGGAAAGAATCCTTACCTAAAATACTCCGTTCTGTGAGATAATTTTAATTTATAACGCTATGAAAAACTATTTACTCCCTTTTTTATTCCTTTTCTCTATTGTTATATGGGGAAAAAACGATCCTTTACCGAGAAAAAATAGAAAAACACATAAAACAATAGGCGATTTTTTTGGAAAAGTAAAATCTCTAAGTTCTATTAGCTGTAAGGTTATAAACGATTATAAGGGAGATATCATAAGAACAACTCGTGAGAATTATGATCATGAATATTATTATCTTTTTGATGAAAAAGGTAATATAACTCAAACTAATAAATATGATAATTCAAACAAACTCATAGAAGAGAAAAAATTTCTATACTCCTATAATGAAAATGACTTACTTATAAAAGAATTATATTATAAAAACAATGATTTGATAGGAAGCTATACTTACAAATATGACAAAAACGCCAATAAAATAGAAGAAACCTATGAAGATACTCAAAAAAACTACAAATATATAAGAAAATATAAGTATGATGACAAAAACCGCCTTATTTTTGTAAAAGAAAAAAACACCGATAGAGAAGACACACTCAATATTTTCAAAAGAACTTACAAAGATGATTTACTAATGGAAGAATATTATGGAGAAAAAAACTATTCTTATACCCATACTTATTTCTATGAAAATAAAAAATTAAAAACTAAAAAAGAAGAAAGTAGCAGTTTTGAAGGGTGTTATTTTACAAATACAGAAACTATATATACACACAATGACAAAGAACTTCCTATATCTTGTGATGTCTATATAAGTCATAAATTACAAAATAACATAACATATGAGTATGATGAAAAAGGAAAAGAAATAAAACGTGTCTATACTTTTCCTGATGATAGTCAATATAATTCTTATGTTACATACCAATACGATAAAAAAGGAAATTTGATTGAAGAAAATAATAGTCGTCTTTCTGAAAAAATAATCTATTTTTATGACGAGCATAATAACTGGATCAAGCAGGAAGTATATTACAACGACAAACTATCCCATATCTATGAAAGAGCTTTTACCTATTACGAATAAAATTTTAACACTATGAAAAACTATTTACTCCCCTTTTTATTTTTTTGTAGTACTTTAGTTGCTCAAAATACAACATACAAAGACACTACTTCCTATAAAACAAATGAAAAATACGACCAATTTTTCCCTAAACCACTTCGTGGGAAGATAAAAACGATGCATACGGTCGGTTGTAGGATAGAATATCAGGAAGATACTCCTGTTGCTGTATATCATCTTTTCCATAAGAATAAAATTGATCCTTATACCTACACCTATCACTTTGATAAAAGAGGTAATGATATAGCTTTTTATACTTATGATGCACTGGGAAATCTGATGGACTGGGAGATAAAAACTTTCAATAAGGCAGACAGTCTCACCTACCGAAAAATCTCTTATGTAATAGATAGTATTCGCCACTCTGCAGAAAGGTTCAATCTATATAATGATAAAAACTTACTTGTAGAGAGAAAAGACATAGACCGTTATGGTTCAAAAGTTTCTCTATATTTTTATAATGAGGAAGACAAT
This sequence comes from Capnocytophaga gingivalis, assembly GCF_002302415.1. NCBI lineage: Bacteria > Pseudomonadati > Bacteroidota > Flavobacteriia > Flavobacteriales > Flavobacteriaceae > Capnocytophaga > Capnocytophaga gingivalis. The sequence goes on from NZ_CP022386.1 coordinate 568,808, forward strand.
ATAATCAAAGAGGAAGACTATTATAAGGGCAAATTATTCTATACTGCTCTCTATACTTATGATGCTAAGGGTAAACTCCTCGAAAAAAAAGAAAAAGAGAAAAATCCTAAAAAACATTCCACTACTATATACGAATATGATACCTTAGGAAATCTTATTCGTATTACAGAAAAAGAAAAAGGAGAAAAATCCTATATCCTTACCAATAGAATTTATGAAAATAATACACTTATCAAAGAATATGATGATCATTCCTACGTATTGTACACTTATAAAGAAGGAAAACTTATAGAAACAGAAAGTTACTATACAGGAATAGGAATTGACTATATCATAGATAGAAAAGTTATTACCAAATATAACGAAAAAGGTCAAATAATTAAAAAATTAGAATATCAAGGAAATATTTTAGAGCAAGAAACAAACTATTTCTATGATGAAAACGGAAAAGAAATCAAAGGTATTTTATACAAGGGAGGAAAAGAAAAATCCAGATGGGAAAATAAGTATTCTCCTAAAGGATACCTTATAGAAAAAGCTTGGAAAAGGGAAAAAGGAAATCCAAAAACACTTTACTATTATGATGCTATAGGAAATTGTATCAAAATAGAGGAATATTATAAAGGAAAACTAACTAATATCTACGAAAGAATTTTTACCTATTATGAATAAAATATTTTAATAATGAAACATCTTTTAATCCCATTTCTATTCATTACTACTGTAATAGTTGCACAAAATACAGCTAACAAAGTAGAAAAATACAAAATAGATTCTGACTTAGCTTATCCTTTTGAGAAACCTCTTTTAGGAAAAGTAAAAAAAGTACATACAGCTCACTATTCTACAGTTGTAACTGTATTGAAAGATACTATCAAACGAGAACATTTTGTTGAAAATTATACTTATGGCTTTGATGAAAGAGGAAATGAAATAGAATTTATCAAGTATGATAAAGAAGGGAATATTTGGAATAAAGAAATAAAAAAATATAATGAAAAAGACCGTTTGCTCTATTCAAAAGAGACAAAAATCTTGGGTGAAGATGAAACTTATATAGAAGAAAACTCCTATTCATATAATGATAAAGGGTTTCTCATTGAAGAAAAAAGTTATGAAGAAGATCCTGATACAGGTATCTCCCATAGAAGAGAACTTTATAAATACAATAATGATCAAAAACTTATAGAAAACTCTTATTACTCAAATGATTCTTTGAAGAGACAAGTTCTTTATTGGTATGATAATAAAGGAAATCTTTTAAGGAAACTTTTTTATCTTGATAATAAGCCATATACTGATACAAAATTTGAATACAATCATATCGGAAACCTTATAAAAAAGACTGAAAACTATATAAAAACAGATTATAAACACGTAAAACAATACGAATATGATGCAAAAAACAGACTTATTCTTTTTACAAAGGAAGATGATGATACAAAAGAAATTATTTTAAAGATTATATATAAAGATGACTTACTTATAGAAATTTATGATAATAGAGATGATGAAGAGGTACATATTTTTTATTCTTACAAGAATAAAAAATTGATAAATAAAGTTATTTCTAAAAGTTTCTTTAATGGATGTTATTATGATTATATCAAAGAGAAGATTTTATATGATGAAAAGGGTCGTATAAAAAAATCATTTGATTACAAACAAAATAAAATAAAAAAAACCTACACCTATTATTACGATAACAAAGACAGAGTCATAAAGACAGAGCTATTATATACAGGAGACAAAAAGGAATATTGGATAGATAATTATGACACAATAGGAAACCTAATAGAAACTATTTATAAGAACGATGATTATAGAGATAAAGATAGCTACACTTACGACAACAACAATAACTTGCTTTCTAAAATAACTTACAAAGGAAATAAAGCAATAGAAAAAACATTTTATACTTATGATAAGTACCAAAATATTATAAAAATAGAAAAATATAATAATGGAAAGAACTATATTTACGAAAGAACATTTACCTATTACGAATAAAATATTTTAACACTATGAAACATTTTTTAATCCCATTTTTATTTATCTCCACTGCTGTATTTGCTCAAAATACAGCTAACAAAGTAGAAAGATATAAAATAAATCCTGCTATAAACGATGAGTTCAAAAAACCTCTTTTAGGAAAAGTAAAAACTATGCATACTGCCCATTATTTTATAGAGTATAATAAATATGACACTATAAAAAAGGAGCTTTTTGATAATAATTATACTTATGGCTTTGATAAAGAAGGAAGAGAAATTCTATTTATCGAATATGATATGCACGGCAATATAAGTAGCAAATATGAAAGGAGATACAACGAAAAAGATAGTCTTACTTATTTAAGAAAATTTATATGGGGAGAAAACTTTGGAACTTATATAGAAGAAAAATCTTATTTCTATAATCCATTAGGACTATTACAAGAATTAAAAGGTTATAGTCTTAAAGAAAGTGATCCTCTTTTTATTTACCGAGAGCTATACAAATATAATGACAAGCAACAACTCTTAGAAAGTCATTATTATAGCAATGATACACTCACAGAAACTACTATCTATTCTTATAATAACAAGGGAAAGCTTATAAAGAAGCTTGATTATTTAAAAGGAAAATTAGACTCGGAATACAAACTTGAATATGATGAAAGAGGCAACCTTATCAAAAAAGATTATCATTTTACACAATTCTCTATCAGTCAAAAAAGTATCACTAAGTACCAATATGATGACCAGAACAGACTTATCTTGGCTACAGAAAATATAGATGGAGATGAGAATATTCTCATTAAGAACATTTATAAAGATAACTTACCTATAGAAATTTATGAGAAGAATAGAAGTGAAGACGAAATACATATATTTTATCATTATAAAGAAAACCAACTTATAGAAGAAGAAAAATATACCAGATTTTTTAATGGACATTATTACAGTACTACTAAAGAAAAAATACAATATGATGAAAAATGTCGTATAAAGAAATTCTATGATTATGAAGAAGAAAAAATAGTAAGAACTTATACTCATTATTATGATGATAAGGATAGAATAATAAAAACAGAACTATTATACAGCAATAATAAAAAAGAATATTGGACAAATAGTTATGATATGACTAATAATCTTATAAAAACTATTTATAAAAATAATAAAGAAGCCGATAAAGATATTTATAGATATGACAAAAACAATAACTTACTCTCTAAAATAATTTATAAAGGAAATAAAGAAGTATATAAAGTACTTTATACTTATGACAAAAATAATAACTTACTTTCTAAAACAACTTACAAAGGAAATAAAGCAATAGAAAAAACATTTTATACTTATGATAAGTACCAAAATATTATAAAAATAGAAAAACAGTATAACGGAACAACTGATATTTATGAAAGAACATTTACCTATTATGAATAAAAATTTTTAGTCCTATGAAATATTTTTTATTTACCTTATTATTTTATTTTTCTTCCTGTTTTTATGTATCTCTTTTAGCACAAGAAGATGACCCTAATAGATATAGGGAGGAACACCTTAGAAACTTAGGCATTACTCCTCAAGGGAAAGTAAAATCAGTAGAAAAATTCATTTACCATTATGAAAATAGAAACGGAAAAGAGGTAAAGATATTCCCTAAGAATGCCAAAGTAGAACGTATGCCCGTACATAGCCGATATACCTTTGATAAAAAGGGAAATATTATAGAATTTTATAACTACCATACCGATGGAAAACTTTTCCAAAAGATATTTTACCAATACAACGGGGATAATCTACTTACAAAAGCAGACGAATACAAATACATAGAAGAAAACAATCCCCAGCACACAGAAGAAGAAATTTTCTACGAGGGAAAAGTAATGATCTCTAAAAAATACAAAATTGATGGCAACTTATTTGAAATAAGAATGTTGTTTGATAAAAACAAAAGGAAAAAAGCTATTTCAGAATATAGGAATAATACGCTCATTAATAAAAATAAATATTCCTATAATAGCAAAGGGAATATTACATACGAAAAAAACAAATCTATGAGCCTTTTAGGTGATGAAGCCTATGATACTTGGTATACATATACGAAAGATGGCACATTGCTTGCTGAAAAGAAAGAATGTTACTCCATATTTTGTTTTTATACTACTTACCAATATTTAGCCAATGATGAGGTATATGAGGAAACCACTTATACTACTCCCCTATCCGATGAAAAAGACGTCTCTAACAAGAAAACAAAATACTACATCTATGACTCCAAAGGAGCTATAGTAGAGATACAAACATACAAGGGAGAGGATTTTCGTTCCTACCACTGTATGGAAAACGATAAGGAAGTAGAAACTTATAGTTATTTTCTGGAAGGAGAGGTTATAAAGACTCTTTTTTCTTACAACAAGGACAACCAACTCATCAAGGAAGAAAATTTTAATCTCCTTACAGGCGATTTTACCTCTGGAACGTATTATATGTATGATGAGAAAGGAAATTTGCTACAAATAGATGACGGACAGATTCCTTCCCCTAATAGAACCATCTACCACTATGACAAATTCAACAATTGTACTGAGGAAATCTATTACAAGAATAATAAGCGTGTTGCTATTGTAGAAAGAATTTTCAACTATTATTAATGACTAATGACAAGAGGCTTCCCTTCTACTTATCAAAGATAAATGCTAAAAAGCATCCTGTAGCATAGCAAAGAATATCTTCAAAAGAGAAATAATTTCCTAGCAGAATATACCCAAGGGTACCTTTGCCAAAGCCAAAGAAAGCTGCCAGTTTAAAGTATTGTAGTATCTCTACAAATACGGCAAAGCAGAAAATCCCTATAAGTAATTTCTTGGTGTTCTTGATATGAAAAAAAGCTCTAATAAAACAATAGATCAGTATCACTACCAAAATATCTCCTAAGTATGCCCTTACAAAGGGAACACTCTTGAATACAGTGGCTATGGCTACCTCTACCAAAAAGATAATTAGGGCAGCGAAGAAGTATTTGGAATTGAATTTCATTGGTTTAAGTAATATTTTTCAATGACTGTTCTTACAGAGACAAAACCTATTTTACCTAAGTCTATTTCAGATAAGGGAATCCATTGTAAAGACTTGATTTCATCTTCCGCTCTTACAGAAACAGGGACATCCAAAGGACATTCATAAAAAATATCCATAGTACGATAAGGAATATTTTTGTACAAATAGTGATTGGGCTGGGTAGTAAGGTATTTTAGCTGATTAGGTACTATCTGTAAACCCAATTCTTCATTTACTTCACGACAAACAGCGGCTTCAGCATTCTCATCAGGATCTATAAAGCCTCCGGGGAGGTCTAACTTTCCCTTATCAGGATCTATATTGCGCACTGTAAAAAGAATTTCATCCTTACGCCTAAAGATAACCGCTACCGCAGCAGCTATATTGTGATAATACACAAAACCACATTGGTGACAAAGAAAACGTACCAAGCGAGGAAACTCCACATCTGTGCTGCCACAATGAGGACAATAGGTAAAAATATTCTCCATGATTACTCATTTTACAAGGACAAAGGTAGTAAAAATTGCACATATAAACACACAGAAAAAGAAAAATCATTTTATTCTCCAAAAGTCATTATTTTTTTGTATATTTGCTCTACACAAAAATTATCTATTCAAAAACAAAGATCATGTTAGTAAAGATCTATGGCAGTGCTGTTTATGGTGTAGAAGCCATCACTATTACCATTGAAGTAAATATAGATAAGGGTGTAGGCTATCACTTAGTAGGTCTCCCAGACAATGCCATCAAGGAGAGTAACTACCGCATAGAAGCCGCCCTACACAACAACCAATATAAAATCCCTGGAAAGAAGATCACCATCAATATGGCTCCTGCCGATATGCGCAAGGAGGGATCGGCCTATGACCTAAGTTTTGCTATAGGAATTTTAGCTGCTAACGGACAGATACAATGTGAGGAGATAGAGCGATATATCATCATGGGAGAACTCTCTCTGGATGGCAGCCTACAACCCATCAAAGGGGCGCTCCCTATTGCCATACAAGCCAGAAAGGAAGGATTCAAGGGCTTTATTCTACCTATACAGAATGCCAAAGAAGCCGCTATTGTGAACAACTTAGAGGTATATGGAGCAGAGAATATCAAGCAGGTTATCGACTTTCTCAATGGAGAAAATACCCTCCAGCGAGTGGAGATCAATACCCGTGAGGAGTTTTTCAAACATGTAGAGACCCCTGAGTTTGACTTTGCCGATGTAAAAGGCCAAGAGAGTGTCAAGCGCTGTATGGAGATTGCTGCGGCGGGTGGACATAACATCATACTGATAGGCCCTCCAGGTTCAGGAAAGACGATGCTCGCTAAGCGCCTTCCTGGCATACTTCCGCCTATGACCCTACAAGAAGCCTTAGAAACCACTAAAATCCATAGTGTAGTAGGGCGGGTAAAGGACAACGGACTTATCTGTCAGCGCCCTTTTCGTAGTCCGCACCATACCATTTCGGACGTGGCACTGGTAGGAGGGGGCAGCTATCCCCAGCCTGGGGAAATCTCCTTGGCACACAATGGTGTGCTCTTTTTGGACGAACTGCCAGAATTCAAGCGTAGTGTATTGGAAGTGATGCGCCAACCTTTGGAGGACAGGGAGGTTACCATCTCTCGTACTAAATTCTCCATCACCTATCCTGCTTCGTTCATGTTGGTGGCCAGTATGAACCCTTCACCCAGTGGTTACTTCAATGACCCTGACGCGCCTATGACCAGCTCTCCTGCCGAGATGCAGCGCTACTTGAGCAAAATCTCAGGCCCCTTGCTTGATCGTATAGACATTCATATAGAAGTGAATCCAGTACCCTTTGAGAAACTTTCTCAACGGGAAAAAGCAGAAAGCAGCACCTCTATCCGTGAACGGGTGATACAAGCTCGAGAGATACAAACACAGCGGTTTGCCCAGTACGAACACATCCACTACAATGCCCAGATGGGGAGCAAACAGATCAGGGAATATTGCCATGTAGAAGAAGCCTCCTTAGCTATGCTCAAGAAGGCAATGGAGCGACTAAGCCTCTCGGCACGTGCCTACGACCGTATCCTTAAGGTAGCCCGTACCATAGCCGATTTGGAAGGTAGTGAAAGCATTAAGGAATACCATATAGGAGAGGCCATCCAGTACCGAAGTTTGGATCGTGAAGGGTGGTTAGGAGGGATTTAGTAAGTAAGAAAGCTATTTTTTGTACATTTCAACGGGTTGTACACTGAGCAAGTCCTCCACAAGATTCTGGAACAACAATTGTGCTATACGTTCGGTTCCTTTATCTGAGAAATGTACCAAATCACTGGCAGCCATACGGTTATCATACCATATTTTCATAGAGTTTTTCCCACCCATTGCCTCATACATACTGAAGAAAGCAAAGCCATTTTCGGCGGCTTGTTTTTTCATTTCTGCTACCAGCTCAGGGATAATATCATAGGTAGTTTTGCTACTTCTACGGAGCATATCACTCGGCCCTATGAGCAAAAAGAGAGCATCAGGATTGCGTTTCTGTACCCATTGCATATTGGTAATAATACGTTTTACACTGGGAACTACCTTATTCTTGGTAAGATAAGGAACAAGATTCCCACCAAACTGGAAAATAATAATATCCGGTTTAAGCTCTCGGCTCATCGCATCATAAGTATCTTGTATACGTGTAAAATGGAAGCCAGAATCTCCACGTGTGGGAATATTATCAACTTGTACTCCCTGAGCACTCCCGACAGTTACCCCATAGAAATCAGGACTTTTGGTGCCAGAAAACTGAAATCTAAGCTTCTTCGGAGTGGCTGAGAGGTGAAGCTTATAGGCATGATAAGCACCATCGGCTATAAGTGTATCCTTCTTTATCTCTGTATTATTTTCATAGACTGTAACTAAAACAGGAACTGTACAATTACCATAGTGAACAGAAATATCTGTATATTGGCTCAGTGTAGGATAGTAAGAATAAGAGGGCGAAATAGTAAAAGAAGCTGTCTTTAGCCCAGCTGTTTCTCCACGAGCTGGTGCAAAACGACATACATTGGCATAGAGCCCATATTGGTTATTTGTTAAAAGATCTTTATTCTTACGCTGTTCAGCATTAAAGAGGGCATATCGATACCAATTTCCAGAAGTTTGCTCTATAATACTATGCTGTCCATAAGGCATCTTAATGGGAAAATACCCCGGTCCTGTCCCCCCATAGAGTAGCTGCAGGCCATTGCGCAAATAGGCTGTAATACGGTCTCCTTCTATTTTGGAATCTCCATAATGTAAAATACGACATGAAGGTTGGCTAAGCTTCTGGTGGAGCTTCTTAACAAAATCTCTTGGCGGATTAGGATAATATATCTGCCCCTCTACATTGCTCACAAGTTTAGGATTCCCGCCTTCCAAGAACACACCTATGGAATCTCTTAGCTGGGTCATATCCTCTGGAAAGACAAACGTTTTTGTATTGAATTGACCGGTTGCCAGAGTATCCTTTTTAGAAGTATTCTCTGGTGATTTCCCTTGTATAATGGCCATAGCCTTATCATTCTTGATGGCCTCTGTATGAGAGAATATATCCCAAAAGGTAGGGTATTTTAACTGAAAACTACCTATCTTTATTCCATGGGCAACCTCATTCTCTTCGTCCATATATTCATTACTGAGAAAGGTAAGCCATAGAAGAGATACCAAGACACTAATCATAAAGATTACTATTTTTTTAGGGGACATGTATGCTTCTTTTTTTCGGGTGCAAATATAGGAATAAAAATACAATCATAGGGGAACGGCTTTGTTTTTTAATCAATTACTTTTCAACAAAAGGAAGTTCTGGATCATATATTTCTTTAAGTAGTTCGATCAATTTCTGTTCAAATTCTTCACGTACTTGACTATCCACAAGGCTTATTTCCTTATCTTTTTGATTTCTAAACCCTATAAATCCCAGTTTCAATCTCCTAAAAGAATAGTTACCTACATATACATTGTCCGCATCTTGTATTATACCCATTTTGAATAATAGATAAGCATACATCAGCAGTTGAAAGGCTTTTGAATATTTGTAGTCTAATATAAGATTTTCCCAACCTTTATCCGAGAGTTTTACATCTTCCCTATCCACAATACCGGACTTATAATCCACTATATAAATATCGTTCCCTCGTCGTTCTACGCGGTCAATTGTTCCATTGAAACATATTGGAAAAGGAAATTCATCAAACTTTATATCTATCTGTATTTTTTGCTCTACAGAAAGTAATGTTACTACATTTTCAGAGACATTTTTTTCATCTATCGCTAAGAATTTCATCACATATTCTTCTATTGTCTGCTGTACAAATATATTTTTCCCAGATATTTCATCATTTTGTTGGTACTCTTTGAATACTATTTCTGTAGTTTCCCTTACTTTTTTTCTTATTTCATTTATATTCTTCTTAGAAATTATAGAATTTACATAAGGGGTATAAAGTAATTCCAATATTCTATGTATAATGGTTCCCAAGGAACGATCCTCTACAATTTCTTCTACTTCTGCCTCATCTCTTATATCTAATATTTGTTGCTGGTAGAAGTCTATAGGATTTCTCACATAAGTCGTAAGAGAGGAGGGCGAGAATCCTTTTCTATGTTTGGGATCTATTTTTGTAGCTATAGCAACCAATTTCTCTATAATATTCTTATCTTTTGCAATTTCTATCTGATTTTGTTTTATTATTTTCACCTCAGGGAACTTCACTTGAGATCTTATTCTATAATCAGATAACAATTGTAATACGAATCGACTTCTTTCACTTCCTCTGAGACCATCTGTATCTGTATTATAGAGCAGTATCGCTCGGTGAGTATGCTGGAGTATTCTATAAAAATAGTAAGAATACATATAGTCCGATTCTTTGTAAGTTGGCAATCCTAAATTAGCTCTTACATCAAAGGGAATTAACGAATTTACAGAATTCCCTTTAGGGAATATGCCCTCATTCATAGAGGTTATTAGCACATTTTTAAAATATATATTCTGCGCTTCCAATACTCCCATTATTTGCAAACCTCTTAGAGGTTCTCCTCTGAAACTTAACTTCTGTTTCACGAGCAAATCATTATATATATAGTATAAAGACTTCACATTATCTATATAATTATATTTTTTTTGCAGATAATGTATCTGGTTGAACAATTCATAGAAATTATATATATACTCTAAGTTTAATATATTCTCTTTATCACTTTTTTCTAAAGATTCTTTGATAACAAACAAGAGTTTTATAACATTTTCTATTAATTTACTTACCGAAATATCCTTTTCATCATCAAATAAAAGATTTATAAGCTCCCTATCTCCTTCTTTTACATACAAATCTAAAGTTTTCTTATATACATAAGAAAAATTATGTTCATTTATATAAGTTATTGTATCTCTTTTATAGTTTTCAGAAAGCAAATTACTCAAAAAAGGTTGTTCTAATAGTGCTTTTATTTCCTTATGATACCATCTACCAGAGATATATAACTTAAAATAAGCTGAAATCAAGTCATGTACAGGGGTCTGCTGCAGAGGATACCCCATAGTGATATTGATTGGGAGTTTATTGGTATCTATGGCTTGTAGTAAGGGAAGTAACATATCACTATCACTAAGCACAATTGCTGTTTGTTCCCATTCCTTCTCTGGAATTTCCTCTAAGAGAGTTGTCAGCAGATGTATTTGATTGACTTGCTTAGGAGTTCCATATATTTTTATCTCAGGCAAAGTCTTTTCCTCTGTAATCCATTTAGGTTTTCTTTCTCTTTGATAGTACTTCCACCTTCTTAGATAATTTTCTATAAAGTATCCTGCACTGTGTTGGTTATTGAGGAAGTGCTTTTCTATATCCCAATAGATATCCGCTTGCATTTCTTCCAGAATATATTGTATAATCTTTTCTTGAGCCACACTTAGCGCATTGAAGCCAACAAAAAGGTGTAATTTTTCTTTGTTTGCCTGCCTATAAGCATCAATCTGTTCGTAAGCTATTCTCGCGATAAATCCTTGATATCCTTGTTTTTGTTGGTACATCACCTTGTGGATTGCATTGTAGTATGTACCTAAAGTACGCCAGAACTCCAAGTGTCTTTGCTGCATAGGAGTAAGCTCCTCCCCTACCGACCAATGTTCGGCCTCCTTGATTGCCTCCATATAAGGGAATATATCCTTATAGGCAATCAGGTACTGGTCTATATCACTAAAATCCTTCCACAACATTCGTCCCCAGCCGACAAATTTTTCAAAATCATCGACCTCGGATTCTGTATGCTCCTTATACACCTTATAAAGTTCAAACAATCCTTGTAAGTCTGGCATCTTCTTTATTCCAGAGATGCGCTCCAAAAGATTGTCTAAAGTAATAAATTCTGGTGATATAGCAGCTTTGTGCACTTTTTCTGAGAAAATTTTCCTTAAAAAAAGAGCAGAACGCCTATGAGGGGTTATAAATATAACCTCCCCAGTAGGCGTATCAGCATAGTTTTCTAAATAGTCCTCAATAACTTGCTCTAAAAACATAACAATTTGAGTTTTCAGTTTTCAGTTCTTAGTTTTAAGCTTGAGCATACAACAACTCAAAACTCAAAACTATTTATCATTTTCCCTTTTTCTTCTTAGGCTCTTTGTTATTTTTATTATATTTGTGGTAGTAAGCCAACATTTTATAATAAAGCTTGGCCGCCAAGAAAGCCGTAGGTTTTGCTTGAGGACTATCCATGAGTTCTACTATATCAAAAGCTACTACATTACACTTTTTAAAAACCTTTTTCAGTAATTTTAGCGTAGGATACCACTGCAAACCACCTGGTTCAGGAGTTCCAGTAGAGGGGGCTATAGAAGGATCAAAAGCATCCAAATCTATCGTAATATATACATTACCTGATACTTTATCCAATACATCCTTGATCCAATTGTCATTCTTAGCAATCTCATGAGCGAAGAAAACTCTTTTGTGAGGCAAGTATTGCTTTTCCTCTGCATCCATTGAGCGAATGCCTACCTGCACAAGCTTGTGTTTTTGATTAGCCTCGAAAACCGCACAAGCGTGATTGTTCTTAGATCCGTGATACTCAGGGCGCAAGTCGGTATGTGCATCGAGCTGTAGGACAGTTAGGTTATGGTACTCCTCACCTACTGCTCTTATAGAACCTATTGAAACAGAGTGCTCTCCCCCTATTAGGGTAAATAATTTTTCTCTATCCTTAACCAATTCCTTTGTTTTTTGGTACACAGCCTCTACCATCTTCTCTGGAGAGCTTTTTTCAGAGACTTCCCCTGCCATATAGATCCCTTGCAAATAAGGTTCTGTATCTGTCTCTATATCATATAGTTCCATATTCTCAGAAGCATCCAAGAATAATTCAGGCCCTTTGTCAGCGCCTTTTCCCCAAGTGGAGGTACCATCATAAGGTACTGTTACCAATACTACTTTTGAATTTTCATAAGTCGCATTCTCAGCAGGTATACCTGCATATGTATTTTCCATCTTTGTATGTTTTTAAAATAGGGGTAAAAGTACAACTTATTAAGGAAATCACCATTGGATTTAACTGTATTTTATGAATTTTATTTGTTACTTTATTTGTGTAGATATTCTTTCTATATGTGGTAAAAAATATGTACTTTTGTGCGCTTTTCTCCCCTTAGTAAGGAGAGAGACTTCTTAACCCCTCTTTTTATGGACTTTGAAACGGTTATAAGCAATTCGTTTGCTGTCAAATATCTAAAAGAAACTATCGAGAATGATCGTATAGCCCATGCCCAACTATTCTCTGGAGAGGAGGGAGTGGGTACTCTTGCGATGGCCATTGCTTATGCTACAGAACTGCTGAGCAAAACAGGAGATACTAATACCAAGCTCAAGTGTGAACACCTCACTCATCCAGACTTACACTTTGCCTATCCCACTGCCACTACTATCAGGGTAAAGGATCACCCTACCAGCTCACTTTTTTTAGAAGAATGGCGTGAGTTTGTTCTTAGAAATCCCTATGGAAGTCTCTTTGACTGGTATCAGTTCATTGGAATTGCCAACAAACAAGGAAAGATAGGAGTGGATGATGCTAAGGAAATCACCTCTAAACTCTCTTTGAAATCCTTCGAGGGCGGGTACAAAGTGATGATTATTTGGATGGCAGAGCTAATGAATACCGAGTGTTCCAATAAGCTCCTAAAACTCTTAGAAGAACCTCCTGCACAGACTATTTTCATTTTGGTAGTAGAGAATGAAAATCTCCTCTTGGACACCATTCTTTCTCGCTGCCAGATCACACGTTTTACCAAATTGGGAGATGAGGTTATCTCCGATGCTCTGATAAAACAAGGTATAGATCCCTCTCAGGCACAGAAAATAGCCATTCGAGCCCAGGGAAACTACAACAAAGCGCTTTCTTTTCTGAATCAGAATAACGACAACCAATTCGAAGATTGGTTTGTTCGCTGGGTACGTATGGCCTACAGTGCTAAAGGAAATACAGAGGTACTTCCTCTCATACTTGCTTGGAGTGAAGAAATAGCCAAAGAAGGACGAGAGACACAAAAACTATTCTTGGAATACTGCTTAGAGGTGTTCCGCCAAGCACTCCTTGCCAACTATGGAGTAGAGAGCTTGGTATATATGCAGTTCAATTCCAATTTCAAAATACAGAATTTTGCCCCTTTTGTCCATCAGAACAATATCCAAGCCATTCAGAAGAATATAGAAGAGGCCATCTATCATGTCGGGAGAAATGGAAACTCTAAGCTGATACTTACTGACCTTTCCATCAAGCTCATTCGCCTGATTCACACCAAGGGATAAGGGGGTAAATATATTTCCCCTTGACTTTTCTCTGAAAATATTGTAACTTTGCAGTCCATAAATAAGTGAAGAGTGAAGAGTGAAGAGTGAAGAGTGAAGAGTGAAGAGTGAAAAGTGAAGAGTGAAAAGTGAAAAGTGAAAAGTGAAAAGTGACGACTGACAACTGACAACTAATTTCTGATAACTGACAACTAAAAAAACATCTAAATGTCTGAACGTTATACCATTACGGCAGCTTTGCCTTATACCAATGGACCTATACACATAGGTCATCTTGCAGGTGTGTATGTACCTGCTGATATTTTTGCTCGTTACCAACGATTGAAAAACAATGATGTTGCTTTTATCTGTGGTAGTGATGAACATGGCGTGGCTATCTCCATCAAAGCAAAAAAAGAGGGGACTACTCCTCAAGAGATTATCGACAAATACAACAAAATCATCAAGGATTCTCTCTTTGACTTTGGGATTTCTTTTGATAACTATTCCCGTACTTCCTTACCAATACATTACCAAACAGCTTCAGAGTTCTTCCGCACCCTCTATGACAAAGGAGATTTTATAGAAGAAACCTCTGAGCAACTCTATGACGAGCAAGCGGGGCAATTCTTAGCAGATCGCTTTGTTATAGGTACCTGCCCTAAGTGTGGCAATGAGGAAGCTTATGGAGATCAGTGTGAACGCTGTGGTACATCGCTCAATGCTACCGACCTTATCAATCCTAAGTCCACCCTTACAGGGAGCAAACCTGTACTTAGACAGACCAAACACTGGTTTCTACCCCTACAAGATTATACTGAATTTCTCGAAAAATGGATCATCGAAGGCCACAAAAACGATTGGAAACCCAATGTATATGGTCAGGTGAAAAGTTGGATAGATGATGGGTTACGTCCTCGTGCAGTAACACGTGACTTGGACTGGGGGATTCCTGTTCCTGTAGAGGGAGCTGAAGGAAAGGTACTCTATGTATGGTTTGATGCCCCTATCGGCTATATCTCCTCTACCAAGGAGTGGGCTGCTCGTGAGGGAAAGGATTGGGAACCCTATTGGAAAGATAAGGAAACCAAGCTCATTCACTTTATTGGAAAGGATAATATTGTATTCCATTGTATCATATTCCCTGCCATGCTCAAGGCAGAAGGTTCCTATATCCTTCCTGAAAATGTGCCTGCTAATGAGTTTCTGAA
Organism: Capnocytophaga gingivalis; assembly: GCF_002302415.1. Taxonomy (NCBI): domain Bacteria; kingdom Pseudomonadati; phylum Bacteroidota; class Flavobacteriia; order Flavobacteriales; family Flavobacteriaceae; genus Capnocytophaga; species Capnocytophaga gingivalis. The sequence goes on from NZ_CP022386.1 coordinate 583,851, forward strand.
TCTCGAAGGCAACAAACTCTCCACCTCTAAGAATTGGGCTGTATGGCTCAATGAATATTTAGAAGAATTCCCTTCCCAACAAGATACTCTGAGATATGTGATCACAGCCAATGCCCCTGAAACTAAGGATAATGACTTCACTTGGAAAGATTTCCAAGCCAGAAACAACAACGAATTGGTAGCTATCTACGGAAACTTTATCAATCGTGTGATGGTACTGACCGATAAGTACTACAAGGGAGTTGTCCCTTCTGTAGGAGAACTTACTCAAGTAGATAGGGAGGTTTTTGCCCAGATCAAAGAACTTATCCAAAAGATAGAACAATCCTTGGAGCGCTATCGTTTCCGTGAAGCCCAACAGGAACTGATGAACATAGCCCGCTTAGGTAATAAGTACTTGGCCGACGAAGAGCCTTGGAAACTTATTAAGGAAGACCCCAAAAGAGTAGAGACTATCATGTACATAGCTTTACATATAGCCACAGCTCTGGCTGTAACTTCTGAACCTTTCTTGCCTTTTACCTCTGAAAAACTCAAGCGCATGCTCAATTTTTCTACTATGGAAAAGGCACCTACTTGGCAGGATATACCTCTTTCAGATCGCTTGATCCCTCAGGGACACACTATAGGTGAGTCTGTCTTGCTCTTTGAAAAAATAGAAGATGAGGCTATAGAAAAGCAAATAGCAAAATTGGAAAAAAGCAAACAGGCCAATAAGCAAGCCATTACAAATGACCATACTACTGTAGTTCCTCAAAAAGAACTTATCTCCTATGAGGATTTCGCTAAGATGGATATTCGTATAGGTACTATCTTGGAAGCCGAGAAAATGCCTAAGGCGGATAAGCTCCTTATTCTAAAAGTAGATACTGGCATCGACCAGCGTACTATCGTCTCTGGAATCGCTCAAAGCTTTGATCCTAAGGAAATTATAGGAAAGAAGGTTACCGTACTTGCCAACCTCGCTCCTCGCAAACTACGTGGTGTGGAAAGTCATGGTATGATTCTTATGGTTGAAAATAGTGCTGGAAAATATGTATTCCTAAACCCTGATGCAGAGGGGATTGCCAATGGAACTGAAGTAAAATAAATTCAAAATAGCATCATGAAACAGCTTACATTACCTTTATTTTTATTAGGAAGTACCCTTGTACTTTCTTGTAAGAATAATACAGAAGAGAAAAAGACCCCTGAGAAGGAGAATACAACCATATCGGTAGAACGCCTGCAAGATTCCATTCAAAAGCTTTCTGACGATTTGGCTGAAGAGCGGTATTTTGATATCTCCTTTAATGAAGATGCGAGATACTTCTTCCATGAAAATGGAATAGATGACCCAAAAGAGTTTGTATTACAGCAACTTATGGCAACCAATATCACCAAAGACGAAAACCACCCCTTGATCTCTTACCGCCCTCGTCGCAACGCTAAGTTCCAAATCAATAAGATAAAACTGCTCAATCACCGATGGGTAATTTGCGACTTTTCGGATGGTTTGGATTGGGGAGAATTGTTACTGAAAATGACTCTTAATGACAACAAAACGCTTTCCTTTGAAGTATTGGATCAAACACTCTATGTAAGCGAACAAAAACCTTAGTATTATGAACATAAAGAATGCACAACTTGTCGTAGATAATTGGATAAAAGAACATGGTGTACGCTACTTCAATGAGTTAACAAATATGGCTCAGCTAACCGAAGAAGTTGGTGAAGTGGCGCGTATTATCGCCCGCCGTTATGGTGAGCAATCTGAGAAAGAAAGTGACAAGGCCAAAGACCTCGGAGAGGAACTTGCCGATGTTGTTTTTGTGGTGCTCTGTTTGGCTAATCAGACAGGGATTGACCTACAAGAGGCCTTTGATAAAAAAATGGAAGCCAAGACTAAGCGTGACCACGACCGACACCAAAACAATCCTAAGTTGAAATAACTCCTTTTTGACACCTATCTATGAAGCAGTTTTTCCTCTACCTATTACTTTTCTTTGTAGGCAACTCTCTCTATAGCCAAGAAAAAATCCGTTCGCTTACAGATCTCAAGGGCAAGGACCTCAAAGTAGGTTTAGTCCTTAGTGGCGGTGGTGCTAAGGGGCTGGCTCACATAGCTGCCTTGGAAGCAATTGAACAGGCAGGGGTAAAGATTGACTATATAGGAGGTACCAGTATGGGGGCTATCATTGGGGGGTTATATGCTGCTGGATATACCTCTCATCAGTTGGATTCTATCTTCCATTCAGTAGACTTTGAACGCATCATTCAGGACAATGTTCCCCGCTCAGCACAGAATTTTTACGAAAAGGAAAACCGAGATCGGTATATGATTTCTTTAGCTTTGCGCGATGGTAAGTTTGGTCTCCCTGCGGGACTCTCTCAGGGAGTGAATCTCTATAATTTCCTTAGCCAACTCACCTTTGGAGTCAGAAAGATTGATGATTTCTCCAAGCTGCCTATTCCCTTTCTCTGTATGGCTACCGATGTAGAGACCGGAGAGGAGGTTATCCTCGAACATGGGGATCTGGCACAAGCAATCATGGCCAGTGGCTCCTTCCCTACCCTGTTTGCTCCAGTAGAGATGGAAGGACGCTTCCTTACCGATGGGGGGGTGATGAACAATTACCCTATAGACGAAGTAAGGGCTAAGGGAATGGATATCATCATCGGGGTAGATGTACAATCTCCCCTAAAAACACGTAAGGACTTACGCTCTGCCAATAGTGTCTTATTGCAAATTACAAGCTATAAGATAGCCAATGATATGAAGGAAAAGCGGGAGAAAACGGACATCTATATTCATCCGGATATGAGCAACTACAATGTCATCTCCTTTGCTGAAGGACAAGCTATTATTGATTCTGGACGGGTAGCTACCAAAAAAGTATTCCCTCACCTACAATGGCTTGGGGACTTCCTTAAAAAAGAGGAAAAGCCTTTGCCTAAGATAAAAGTACATGATTCACTGCATATTGGCAACATAAGTTTTTCTGGTAACAAACACTATTCAGATGCCTATCTCCGTGGAAAATTAGGATTCCAATGGGGGGAAAAGATCTCTTTCAAGAATCTCAGAGACGGAGTGCAAAATATCATGGCCACTCAGAACTTTAAGAATATCAACTACCACATCTGTTCCATGGAGGAAGGGGAAGAATTGCGGTTCAACATAGAAGAAGCCCCCGCACAGACTTGGCTGAAGATGGCTGTTCACTACGACAATCTATACAAAACAGGAGTGTTGCTCAATATAAGCCGCTCCAGCCTCTTACAGAAAGACGACTTGTTCTCCTTTGATTTTATCGCAGGAGACAATATACGATACAAGCTAGATTATTATGTAGATAAGGGGTTCTATACCAGTTATGGTTTTCAGAGTCGGTATGATCGTTTCCGTCGAGACATCGCCTTTACTGGTTTTTCCCTCAACACAGGAGATACCAATATAGCACTCACCAGGCTCAAGAACCAATTCTATATACAATCCATCTTCCTTAGACAAAAATTTCTTGTAGGAATAGGTGGGGAACACGAATTGTATAGTATAAAGCTACAACCTGATAACTTCAATGAAAAAGTCAACTATTACTCTGCTTTTGGATACCTAAGATATGACTCCCTGGACGATGCTCATTTCCCAACAGAAGGAATATACTTCAATGCCACAGGACACTGGTACTTATATTCTCAAGGATATGGAGAAAGAATCAATCCCCTCTTTTTAGCTAAAGCTGATTTAGGAGGCGCTTGGAGATTTTCAGAAAGACTTTCTGCTAAGGCTATTTTCTCTGGCGGATTTCATTTAGGGCTTCCCAATGCGCCCTTTCTTCAGTATGTGTTTGGAGGACAAGGAGATAACCTATTCGGCAACTTACTTCCTTTCTATGGATATGATTACCTCAGTTTTGGAAATTATGACTTTCTCAAGGGGGAAATGACCCTAAGCTATCGTTTCTATAAGCGAAACTACATAAAAGCTATTGCCAATATAGCCAATGCCGAAGATAACATGTTTACTGAAAACAAATGGTTTTCTAGGCCTAAGTATACAGGATATGCCTTAGGGTTGAGTTCGGATACTATTATAGGCCCTATTGAGATCAAAGCCACTTACTCGCCCGAGACGAATAAGTTTCTTTGGCTTTTTAACATTGGTTTTTGGTTCTAATTTTCAAGTAGTTTTTGGATAATTGCCCCTGCCATATGTATACCAAAAAGGGCAGGCATATAGCTCATAGTCCCATAGTAAGAACGCTTGAAATTGGCACCATCGGTAAGTTCCATCATATCTTTGGCAGGCAATTCCAAGGAAAAGACAGCCTTGAACTTAGGATTAATTTTTTCCTTTTTGAGACGTTTGCGTATATGTCGAGCTAAAGGACAGTCTCTTGTTTTGGAAATATCAGCTACTTTTACCTTGGTAGGATCCAGTATGCCCCCTGCTCCCATACTACTGATAACCCTCACACGGTTGTCATGGCAGGCTCTTAGTAGGTTTAGCTTAGGGGTTATACTATCTATGCAATCAGCCACGTAGGAAAAAGTCTGCTCACTGACCAATTGATAGGCCATCTCAGGGGTGAGGAATTCATTGATAATAGTAAGTTTTAAGTCTTTATTGATGTCCTTAAGGCGTTCACCCATGAGTTGCGCTTTGCTTTTACCCATAGTAGAATCAAGGGCAACGAGTTGTCGGTTTTTATTGGTTGTATCCACCACATCTCCATCTACAATAGTTAGTTCTCCTACCCCAGCACGAGCTAAGAATTCTGCTACAAAGGCACCTACTCCTCCCAATCCTACCACAAGGACATGTGATTGCTCCAGCTTATGTATTCCTTCGTCCTTAATTACTAATCTTGTTCTTTCTCTCCACATGGTATTTAATGATTAATGTTCAATGATTAATGATAATAATCCAAATATTTATGTTATAGGCGAATTTTCTGACATATTCAATGATTCCAACTCGCAGACTTCACCCCTATACAATACTTTTCTGTCTTCATTTTTCATTCTTCACCGAATTTTGGCGGGCAAAGATACAATCTTTTTGTTAAAAGACAAAGTAAAAAACACCTTAACTCAAAATATTTCTCTAAGCCATTGTATTTCTTATTATTTTTCCCTACTTTTGCCCCTAAAAACATATACCATGAGAGTAATACATTTCTACAAATATCAGGGCACTGGCAATGATTTTATCTTAATTGACAATCGACTCAATACCTTTCCTAAAGAGGATACCAAGCTTGTAGCTCAACTATGTGAGCGCCGCTTTGGGGTAGGAGGCGATGGACTTATCCTTTTGGAGGATGACCCTGAGCATGACTTTTCGATGATATATTACAATTCCGATGGAAACCCAAGTTCCATGTGTGGTAATGGAGGGAGATGTATTGTAGCCTTTGCCCAAAAATTAGGCGTTATCCAAAAAGAAGAAACTACCTTCTCTGCCCCAGATGGACTGCACAAAGCACTTTTCAAAAACAACCTTATCCACCTACAAATGCAGGATGTAAGCCATATTGAAAAAGTAAAAAAAGGACTATTCCTCAATACTGGCTCTCCTCATTATGTAGAAGTAGTAAAAAACTTGGATAGCATGGATGTCAAGAAAAAAGGAGCAGAAATACGCTATGGAGTCCCCTTTAATATAGAAGGTGTCAATGTTAATTTTGTAGAGCCTATCGACGAAAATCATTTTAAGGTACGCACCTATGAGCGTGGCGTGGAGGATGAAACCTATTCCTGTGGCACCGGTGCTACTGCCACCGCTATTGCTATGCACAAAGGAGGAAAAACCAAGGCTGAGTACATCATCCTAGAAACCAAAGGAGGAAACTTAGAAGTTACTTTCGAAGTAAAAAAAGAATTTCTTGGACTAAAAATAAAAGAGTATACCAATGTATGGCTCATCGGAGAAGCGAACTTTGTTTTTGAAGGAACGATAACTGTATAGTTTTATGGTACGATTACGCGCTTTGGAGAAAACTGATTTGGATTTCCTTTACCAGTTAGAGAACGATCAGAGCCTATGGGAGGTGAGTGAGACACAAGCTCCTTTTTCCCATGAGACCCTCAGAAGCTACCTCGAAAATGCCCATCTGGATATATATGAGGCACGACAACTTCGTTTTGTCATTACGTACAAGGACAAAGCAGTAGGATGTATTGACCTATATGATTATAACCCGAAGAACAACCGGGCTTCTATAGGCATTGCTCTTATGGATTCTTTCAGGGGAAAAGGCATTGCCCATAGTGCCTTGCAACAATTGTGTAATTATGCTTTTTCTTACCTGAATATACATCAGTTGATAGCCTATATACCTCAGGACAATCTCCCTAGCCAAAAGCTTTTCAAAAACATAGGTTTTTTATGTATAGCCACTCTCAAGGATTGGTTGTTCTTCGAAGGAAAATACAAAAATGTGCTCATGTATCAGTACTTAAAAACTTAACTATAAGAGGTCTGTTAAGAAAAAATATACTTTATTGCACCACAATTCGTATTTTTTTCGTAACTTGCGCCTCTATTTCATAGGCTCTTTTTATAGAGCCATTAAACTTGGATTCTTATGACAAAAATTACAGCTGCTATAACAGGTGTAGGAGGATATGTGCCTGATTTTGTGCTATCTAATAGTTTATTAGAGCAAATGGTTGATACTACTGATGAGTGGATTACCACTCGTACAGGTATCAAGGAAAGACGTATTTTAAAGGAAGAAGGCAAGGGGGCTTCATTCTTAGGAAAGAAAGCCGTGGAGGATTTGTTCAGAAAAACAGGAACCAATCCAGCTGATATTGATTTGGTAATTTTCGCCAGTGTGACCCCCGATATGCCTGTGGCCATCTCTGGTGCTTACTTGGCTACCGAAATAGGTGCTGTCAACGCCTTTGCTATTGACCTTCAAGCAGCTTGCTCCAGTTTCCTATATGGAATGTCGGTAGCTGCCCGATACATTGAGTCTGGAAGATACAAAAAGGTACTCTTGGTAGGTGCTGACAAAATGTCCTCTATCATTGATTATACAGACCGAGCTACTTGTATCATTTTTGGAGATGGAGCAGGAGCTGTACTCTTTGAACCTAATTACGAAGGATTAGGAGTACAGGACGAGTACTTGCGCAGTGATGGTACAGGACGTGAATACTTGAAAATAGAAGCAGGAGGCTCTATACTTCCCACTACTATAGAGACTCTACAAGAAGGTAAAAATAACCTCTACCAAGATGGTAAAACTGTCTTCAAATATGCAGTATCTCGTATGGCTGATGCGACTGATATCATCCTTGAGCGCAACCACCTGAATGCTGAAAACTTAAATTGGTTGGTTCCTCACCAAGCCAACAAACGTATTATTGATGCGACTGCCGATCGTATGGGACTTACTCATGACAAGGTAATGGTCAATATCCAACACTATGGAAATACAACTTCGGCAACTCTTCCTTTGGCTTTGTATGATTACGAAAAACAGCTCAGAAAGGGCGACAATATCATCTTTGTTGCTTTCGGGGGAGGATTCACTTGGGGAGCTTTGTACCTCAAATGGGCATATAACCTCATACAATAACCTTTAGATTCTGGCAAAAAAGATAGAATTTGTTTAGGAAAATAGAAAGTGATTCCTATATAAAATAATTTTAGTATCTTTGCACAGAATTATTTCACCATTTATTAACTTATTAGATAATGTTTAACTCATTGAAAATATAATTATTTGCTATGGATTTAAGAGACATTCAGAATCTGATCAGATTCGTTGCCAAGTCAGGTGCCAGTGAAGTAAAATTAGAAATGGAAGATATCAAAATCACCATTAAAACCTCTGGAGAGGAAGGACGCCCTGAGACTGTTTTTGTTCAACAACCTTATGTAGCACAAGGACTTCCACCACAAGTACCTGTAGCTCCAATACCTCCTATGCCTGTGAGTGATCCTGCCAACATAGTGGCTACCAAAGAACATGATGATGAAGAAAACGGTAAGTATATCACTATCAAATCCCCTATTATTGGTACTTTCTACCGAAGACAAGCACCTAACAAACCCTTATTTGTAGAGGTAGGTGATAATATCGTACAAGGACAAACCCTTTGCGTGATTGAGGCCATGAAGCTATTCAATGAAATAGAATCCGAAGTATCTGGTAAGATCGTCAAAGTATTGGTGGACGATGCTTCCCCTGTGGAGTATGACCAACCTCTCTTCTTGGTAGATCCTTCCTAAGATGTTGTGCTAACAAACACTTCCTTAAGAGAAACAACTTAACTAACATTATATACTATATTGTATAGTATGACCTAAATAGTAAAGAAATGTTTAAAAAAATATTGATTGCTAATCGTGGTGAAATTGCTCTTAGAGTGATTCGTACCTGTAGAGAAATGGGAATAAAGACCGTTGCGGTATATTCCACAGCGGATGCCGATAGCCTACATGTACGCTTTGCCGACGAGGCTGTATGTATAGGCCCCGCTCCCAGCAAAGATTCCTACCTAAAAATAACAAATATTATCGCAGCAGCGGAAATCACCAATGCTGATGCCATCCACCCTGGTTATGGTTTCCTTTCAGAAAACGCTAAGTTTTCTAAAATATGCGCTGAGAATGGAATCAAATTCATTGGGGCTTCTGCAGAAATGATTGACAAAATGGGAGACAAGGCAACAGCCAAAGCTACCATGAAAGCGGCTGGAGTACCTACCATTCCTGGCTCTGACGGGCTATTGAAGGACATTGCTGAAGCTAAGAAAATAGCTAAGAAAATGGGCTATCCTGTAATGCTCAAAGCCACTGCCGGAGGTGGAGGAAAAGGAATGCGTGCTGTATGGAAAGAAGAAGACCTCGAAAAAGCGTTCGAGAGCGCTACTCAGGAGGCTGCTGCAGCTTTCGGTAATGATGGCATGTATATGGAAAAACTCATAGAAGAGCCTCGCCATATCGAAATCCAAATCGTAGGTGACCAATATGGAAAAGCTTGCCACCTTTCCGAACGAGATTGCTCTGTACAACGCCGCCACCAAAAACTCACAGAGGAGACTCCTTCGCCTTTTATGACCGATGAACTTCGTGCCAAAATGGGAGAAGCAGCTGTAAAAGCAGCTGAATCCATCAAATATGAGGGCGCTGGTACTGTAGAATTCTTGGTAGACAAGCACCGCAACTTCTACTTTATGGAAATGAATACACGTATCCAAGTAGAACACCCTATTACCGAACAAGTAATTGATTATGATCTTATCAAAGAACAAATCTTAGTGGCTGCTGGAGTACCTATCTCCGGACGCAACTATACTCCAAAACTACATGCTATTGAGTGCCGTATCAATGCGGAAGATCCATTCAATGATTTCCGTCCTTCCCCTGGTTGTATCACTGCTTTCCATGCTCCAGGTGGCTTCGGGGTACGTCTTGATACCCATGTGTATGCGGGTTATACAATCCCACCTAACTATGATTCCATGATCGCCAAACTTATCGTTACCGCTCAGACCCGTGAGGAAGCGATTGCTAAGATGAAGCGCGCCTTAGACGAATTTGTAGTAGAAGGTATCAAAACAACTATTCCTTTCCACAAACAACTTATGGAAAATCCTGACTATATAGCAGGAAACTACACTACCAAATTCATGGAAGATTTCGTCCTCCAGCCCAAAGGGAAAGACGAAGAATAAAAATAATTTTTTATACCAAAGTATTATGTCTGTAGAAAAAATCAAATGCTTAATTATAGGCTCAGGCCCAGCGGGGTATACCGCTGCTATCTATGCCGCAAGAGCCAATCTCTCTCCTGTATTGTACCAAGGAGAACAACCAGGAGGACAACTTACTACTACCAATGAGGTAGAAAACTTCCCTGGCTACCCTGAAGGAATTACAGGAACTGAGATGATGATGCAGTTTGAACAACAAGCCCGCCGCTTTGAGGCTGATATTCGTTCTGGCTGGGTTACCAAAGTAGATTTCTCTGCCAAACCCCTCAAAGTATGGGTGGAGGATAAGGAAATTCATGCCGATAGTATCATCATTAGTACAGGAGCTTCGGTCAAGTATCTCGGACTACCTTCCGAACAACATTATTTGCGAACAGGAGGAGGGGTATCTACCTGCGCCGTATGCGATGGCTTCTTTTACAGAAACCAAGAGGTGGCTATCGTAGGAGCAGGAGACTCTGCTTGTGAAGAAGCGCTCTACCTTTCCAAAATATGTAGAAAGGTAACCATGATTGTGCGTCGTGATGCTTTCCGTGCCTCTAAGATTATGGAAGAACGTGTAAGAAAAGTGGAAAATATTACTATTTTGTTCAATACAGAAACCGAGGAGATCCTCGGTGATGGACAAGTGGTTTCTGCTATCAGAGTACGTAACAACAAGACTCAAGAACTTTCCGAATTTCCTATCACAGGCTTCTTCGTAGCTATCGGTCATAAGCCTAATACAAATATTTTCGCTCCTTACCTCTCTTTGGATAAGGAAGGATATATTGAGAATGTACCAGGCTCCAGCCGTACCAATGTAGAAGGGGTATTTGTAGCGGGTGATGCTGCTGACAAGCACTACCGACAAGCTATTGTTGCTGCAGGAAGTGGTGCTATAGCTGCTATGGATGCCGAACGCTATTTAGCTTCTTTAGAACATTAATATTAATCTATTACTTATGGAGGTACATATCAGCCCTTCTTGGAAATCGTTGTTAAGCGAAGAATTTGAAAAACCTTATTTCAAATCCCTAACTGATTTTGTCAAAAAAGAATACAAAGAGCACACTTGCTATCCAAAAGGAAAAGATATATTTGCTGCCTTCGACCAATGCCCTATAGATAAGCTAAAAGTAGTACTCTTAGGACAAGATCCCTACCACGGAGAAGGACAAGCCAATGGCTTATCCTTCTCTGTCAATGAAGGAATTGCCCACCCTCCTTCCTTAGTGAATATTTTTAAGGAAATCCAAGAGGATATAAATGTACCTTATCCAGAGAGTGGTAATCTCTCTCGCTGGGCACAACAAGGAGTACTTCTGCTTAATGCCACTCTTACAGTACGCGCCAACCAGGCCGGTAGCCATCAGCATCAGGGATGGGAAACTTTTACCGACACTGTCATCAAGCTTGTCTCTGACAACTGCCAAGGGGTTGTCTTTCTTCTCTGGGGTGGTTTTGCCAAAAAGAAAACTTCCTTGATTGACACTAAAAAACATTGTGTACTCACCTCTGGACACCCCTCTCCCCTTAGTGCTAACCGAGGTTATTGGTTCGGGAACAAACACTTTAGTCAGGCCAATGCATACCTCTCCTCAGTAGGCAAAGAAATCATTGATTGGAAATAAAAACTGACATTTTGTCACAATTTTAGGTTTGGCATAGTCCTTGAAGATAGGTAAAGCGTACTAATTAAGATAAAAAAGATCAATACGATTATGAGTAAAATTATTGGAATAGACTTAGGAACCACCAACTCGTGTGTTTCCGTAATGGAAGGTAATGACCCTGTGGTTATTACCAATGCCGAAGGCAAGCGTACTACTCCTTCCGTAGTTGCCTTCGTAGATGGAGGGGAAATAAAGGTAGGAGATGCCGCTAAGCGACAAGCTGTTACCAACCCTAAAAAGACTATTTATTCTATCAAACGATTCATGGGGAATAAATTCTCTGATCTGGGAAAAGAAATTGGACGTGTGCCCTACGCTGTAGAACAAGGAGATAACGACACTCCTCGTGTGGATATTGATGGTCGTCTATATTCTCCTCAAGAAATCTCTGCAATGATTCTTCAGAAAATGAAAAAAACTGCTGAGGACTTCTTAGGACAACCTGTAAGCCGTGCCGTAATCACTGTACCTGCCTACTTCAACGATGCGCAGCGCCAAGCTACCAAAGAAGCGGGTGAAATCGCTGGATTGAAGGTAGAACGTATCATCAATGAACCTACTGCTGCTGCTCTTGCTTACGGGCTTGACAAGCAACACAATGATCATAAGATTGTGGTATTCGACTTCGGGGGCGGTACACACGATGTCTCTATCCTTGAATTGGGAGATGGGGTATTTGAAGTACTTTCTACTGACGGGGATACCCACCTTGGAGGAGACGATGTAGATGAAAAAATCATCAACTGGCTCGCTGAAGAATTCGAAAAAGAAGAAGGTCTAGACCTCCGCAAAGACCCTATGGCACTACAGCGACTCAAAGAAGCTGCTGAAAAAGCTAAAATAGAGCTTTCTTCTTCTATGCAGACAGAGATTAACCTTCCTTATATCACTGCTACTGCTACAGGACCTAAGCACTTGGTACGTACTCTTACCCGTGCTAAGTTCGAACAGCTTATTGAAGATTTGGTAGCTCGTACTATCGAACCTTGTAAAAAAGCGCTTGAGAATGCAGGTCTTCAAGTGAGTGACATCAATGAGGTAATCCTTGTAGGAGGTTCTACTCGTATCCCTGCTGTACAGGAAGCTGTAGAGAAGTTCTTTGGAAAGAAACCTAATAAGAGTGTAAACCCTGATGAGGTAGTAGCTATCGGTGCAGCTATCCAAGGTGGAGTACTTACTGGAGATGTAAAAGATGTATTGCTCCTTGACGTAACTCCGCTTTCCCTTGGTATCGAAACTATGGGAGGGGTGATGACTAAACTCATCGAAGCCAATACGACTATCCCTGCTAAGAAATCTCAGATATTCTCCACTGCCGCTGATAACCAGCCAAGTGTAGAAATACATGTACTACAAGGGGAAAGACCTATGGCTGCGGACAATAAGACTATCGGACGCTTCCACTTGGATAGTATCCCACCTGCACCACGTGGCGTGCCTCAGATCGAAGTAACTTTCGATATCGACGCCAATGGTATCATCAATGTATCTGCTACAGACAAAGGAACAGGCAAAACTCATGATATTCGTATCGAAGCTTCTTCTGGACTTACCCAAGAAGAAATCGAAAGAATGAAACGAGACGCTGAAGCCAATGCCGAAGCGGATAAAAAAGCACAAGAAGTAGCTACTAAAATGAATGAAGCTGATGCGCTTATCTTCCAAACTGAAAAACAATTAAAGGATTTCGGTGATAAGATCCCAGCTGATAAGAAAAGTGCTATCGAAAGTGCTTTAGAAGAACTCAAAGGCGCTTACGAAAGTAAAGACATTGCGGCTATCAATGTAGCTTTAGAAAAAATCAATGAAGCATGGAAAAAAGCTTCTGAAGATATCTACAAAGCACAACAAGAAGGTAGTGCTGCAGGAGGTCACTCCTCTTATGAAGCACAAGACCAACAGCCTAACAATGGCGGTGGCGACAACAATGTTCAAGATGTAGATTTTGAAGAGGTAAAATAAGCGTTGATTAGCAACGATTAGTAAATATTAAAAACTACTATAAACAATTTGGTTTATAGTAGTTTTTTTATTTTTAAATTAATATGGGCAATAGTTTAGATACTAAACAAAGTCATAAAGAGCAATGAGGATAACATAGAAAAACTGGCTGATGTAGTTTTTGCTTATCAAGATATTTTAAATTTAGTAGGTGAGTTTGAAAGCTCAGCTAGTTCACTAAATCATAGAATAAATAATTTTAAAACTTTATTTAAAGACATTTCTAAACAAATTGAAAGTACTACAAAATTTATTCCTAAGAATATCAAAACGGATTTATCTGAAAATACACTTTCAAGATTAGAACATTTCGAGAAGAAATCGAAATCATTAAAATACTTATTGATAGGTAGTTTTGTTTCTTTAGGAATAGCGATTATTGTAATGTTCTTATCATTTTATCTTTCTAAACAATGATATAGCACTAGTATAAAGACCAAAGAAGAAATTAGAAGCCAAATTTTTTAAGAAATGAGAGCAGAAGACAAGGAGTTTTATGATATATAAGTATTTAATCAATTGAAAATGAATAGTGAAATCATCAATAAATGGATTGAGAGAAATCCAAAACAAGGAAACAATTTTTTAAAATTTAAGGAAGGGTATGAAGCGAAGTGATTTTTTTAACTGTATTATTATTTATAATCAATTTATTATTGTATCTTTGCAAAATTAAACAGAAGATTGAATGCTTTTGATAAACATATGAATCAATTCAAAGATGAGTTTACCAAAAAGGACAAAGCAAATGTAGTTCCAAATGAATAATAGTTTCTATTATGACAGCACTTAAAAAATAAAATAAGAAAAAACTTCCTCTTCTTCAACGAACCTGATGTGAAGTAGGTTAGGCTGAAGAGAATAGTAAATATTTTCTATATTAGATATCATTGCAACAATTAAGAGGGTTATCAGAAGATAAAAAACTATTGGAAGTATCTCAAAAAGTTGAAGAGTGAGAATAACAAACTGTTTCTTGTAAACTAATTAGTTTAACTGCAAGCTCCTGATAAAAAATAGAATAAATGACTGTTTGTTGTTTTATTTATAAAAGTAATATTCAATATCAAAGTAAGAGATTTCAAATAGTTTGCTTATTAAAATAATAGTAAAGAAAGCCTACTAACTTTTCTAAAAAAGTATATTGAAAGGGGCATAGTCTGGCAATATAAAATGTCTGCAACAGATACACACTTATCTCTTTGGAGGGGTGTAGGAGTTTATACGAGAAATCTGAACTAAAAAGATATCCAAAGGAGGTTTTATTTTTTACTAATTATATTCACTTTCCTAATTTAGAATGAATGCCCCAAACTATCTTTGATGAGATTATAAACAAACATGTTGGAATGGATCTAGCTTATTTTTTTATTGAATGTAATAGTCACAATACCTCCATTTAGCTCAACCTTATCTAAAACGCTCTCTTAAACAATGTATGGATTTGAGTCAAAAAAAAAACACATATTTGTCAGCAGTGTGTGAGACTATTCCAGATAGTACATATTTTAAAGTATGGTTAAACCTATTGATGATTAAGAAATAAAAGATATTAATTATTCATACTATGTATGATCAAAATGAATAAGTTATAAAATAGGATACAATTCTATCAATGATTTGAAACTCTACTTCTTGTTACAGCTTAACTTCACTGATAAATATATTTAAAAGGAGTAAATCTACAAAATATAGAAGAATAAATTAATGTAAAAATATAGAAAAAATTAATATAAAAATAACTATTTATTATTCAAATTATATATACACAAGAATTTAAATTAAAAAATTATGGCACTTTCATTGACAGCAGAACAAAAAAGCCTTTCAGATATTCTATCTAAAAGAGAACAAATAATTATACCTCCATATCAAAGACCATATAGTTGGGGAATAGAAGAATGTTATCAATTATACCAAGATTTTTTAGATGCATATAACTCAGACTCTGATTATTTCATTGGTAATATAATATTAGCAGTTAGTGAAAATGAAAAAAAATTACCACGAATTATTGATGGACAACAACGTATAATCACAATATGGTTAATTTTCAAAGTGCTATCTACTTTTTATGAAGACCTTAGAATTCTTAAAGATATGACTCGTACATACGAATGGGATGGAAACCAAAGCAAAATAAAGATTAAATCCGATGTTATAGAATCTAAGGATTACCAAGATTTAGAAATAGTTTTCAATTGGGGTCTTTCTGATTTTTCAGATAATTTAAAAGAATGTCAGACTAAAACAGGTATCTTTTTTAGACCAACTAATCTCTCTCCTATCAAAGTAAATGGATTGTATTTCTTTTATTTATTCAAAGAGTTTGAGGAAAAAGAGGAAATAAATAAATTAAAGTTTTTTATTCGATTTATGCTTGAACGAATTTATTTATTACCTATAGAATTAAGTGATACGACTATTGATAGTGCAGAAAACAAAGCTCTAACTATATTTGAAACTATAAATAACAGAGGGATGGACTTGCAAGATGCTGATATATTTAAGGCAAAACTATACGCTAAAGCTATTTCTGAATCAGAAAAGGATAATTTTATCAAATTATGGTTTCATTTTCGTGACGAATGTGAATCTATAAAATTAAGCGTTGATGAAATATTTCGTTATTATTCTCATATTATTAGAGGTAGAGATGGTAATACCAAAAATGAGATTAGTATAAGAGAGTTCTTTACAGGTTCCAATTCCCCAATAAGTCGTAACACACAAAATGAGACTATGACTGATTTGTTGAAAATAACTTTGTTATTAAAAAAATATGACGAAAAGAAAAAAGAAGAAACTGAACTTGCAGCGTGGCTTCAACTAATAGATATCTATAGTAATAGGTATCCAAAATATGCTATTATTACATATTTATTCAAATATGGGTTCTCAGAAGAGATAGAACTAATTCATGTTTTAAAGTCTGTTGTTCGTTATTGTTATTTTAAGGGATCAACTTCTTCTATAAAATTTGGTATATATATAATTATAAAGCAAATATCATCGGGAGAGCGTATTAAGGACTATTATCAAGACGATGTTGATTCCGATCAATTTAATTATCTTGGAAGACTTAAATATGGATATGCACTGTTGGCTCACTATCTAGAAAATCCAATTTGTATTCCTGATTATAAAACAGATCGTCTATTAACATTACGTGATGAAGATAATCTTTCAGAAGATTGGAATAACCACCCACTATCTACACATATAGATGATTTAGGAAATTTAGTTATTCTTGATATTCATAAGAAGAATGAAAAATATTCAGATAAAATAGACTATTATCTTAATACAAAAAATGAAGAGTTAAAGAAATTTCTTATAAATAATAGAGATGGTATAAGTTATGCCGCTTTACAGAAAAGAACAAAATATAAAAAACAATTATTAGTTAATTTTTTCAATTTACATACAAACAATATTACCTATGAAAAAAATTGAGATAAATAATTTCAAGGCTTTTAATGCAGTGTTATCCTTAACACTAGAAGCTACAAAGAAAAATTTATTGCTATATGGAGAAAATGGTTCGGGGAAAAGTTCTATATTTGAAGCAATAAAGCTTATCTTCTATAACGATAGATTACTAAAAAATATTATATCTACTGGAGCAAATGAGGAACAAAAAGAAAGCGAGATAGAGGATTTTTATAATAATTATAAACATAAAGCTATAGCTTCCCCTATTGATATAAAAATTAACAATAGTGATTTTAAAAGTTTTAATATATCAGATTACCATTGCTATATGCTTTCACATATAGATATTTCGCACATGTCGCATAAGATAGAAGATGGCAAAATAATAAATATTGATATTATAAATTTAAAAAAAATATTAGAAAATCGTTTTTTTCCAGAGTTTGATACAAAAGATTTTTACGATAGATATAAGGAGAACATAATTACTGAGGTAAATAGAGCTTTAAAGGATGAGTTTATAGAAACACTTCAAATAGGTTTAGAAAATGAGGATTCAGATATATTTCTTGAAGATAAATCACACAATTTAAGAGAAAGTAATGGACTTAGCACCATTTTTAATGAGGCAAGATTACATTTAGTTGTAACCCTACTATTGTTAAGTATCATATTGAAATTGGAAGAAAAAGATTGTGTGTCTCATAAAATTATAGTCCTTGACGATATTGTTAATAGTCTTGATTCTAGTAATAGGAAATTTATTATGAAGTATCTTTTATCCAAATTTGCTAGTTTTCAAAAATTTATCTTTACTCATAATCTCGGATTTAATAATATAGCTGAAGATATAATTAAAAACAATAACGATGAGAAAGATAAATGGCATACAATGAATTTGTACCTAACTAATAGGGGGCCACAGTTATATGATTATGATGAAATAGCAACACCCGATAAAATAGAAGAAAAATTTAATAAAGGTGATTTAGGTCCCAGTACAGTTGGTAACATCATTAGAAAAAGATTTGAAGCAGACTTGAATGAGTTCTGTAAGATAATTCACGTGGGGAAAATAGAATTATCTAATTCTATAATTAAAAATTTATATAATAATAAACCACAATATTTTTTGAAAGTTGGAGATAAAATATCAGATGCTAATAATCTTGTGCAAGAAATCTATGATATCGTCCAATTAAAAAAATCAGATAAGAATAAAATAAGTGATATAAAAAATAGAATAAACGATTATACCAATAATGAAGATTTTTGTTCTCTATTATCAGTAATAAAAGAATTTACAGAAATAGAAAGGCATTTTATACATGGTTTATCTCATAGTTCAACAGCAGGAATGCCCGAATTTCAGCAGAAAGAAATGAAGGCGAGTATATTATTGCTAAAAAAATTTGAACAAGGTCTGAAAGGTCTGAAAGGAGGACTAGTGCAATGAAGTGTTCTGCACTGATATAATATAAGATACTTAGTAATCAATACTCTATTTTTAAGAATCAAATTTGTACCACAAATTTATAAATTATTGATTTTCAGTAATGGTTATATTTGAGAAAGTAAAATAATCGTTGATAATCAACGATTAGTAAATATTAAAAACTACTATAAACACTTGGTTTATAGTAGTTTTTTTAAATTAACGAGTAATATTTGTTTTTCTCATTTTTAAAATTATTATTAGATGAGGTATTATATTATTTTTAAACTAATCAAATAATTCAACTTGTTAATTGAATTATTTATTGTATCTTTGTCCAAAGTTCCCAAATTTTAGTGTCTTTTTCTAAATCACAAAACACTGATTTTTGGAAGCTTTTACTTTATTGAGAAAGTTTAAACAACTTCATGTATGAATCCAGAAACCAATCGTATAGAATACAAACAAGAACTTATAGATGATTTGGAGAAAGAGGTAGTCGCTTTTCTGAATTATCAAGAAGGAGGGATAATTTATATTGGAATTGACAAGAAAGGAAAGGCTGTGGGTGTCTCTGACATTGATGGAGATATGCTTAAAATCAAAGACCGACTAAAAAATAATATTATGCCTTCTTGTATGGGTTTGTTTGATGTATCTGCAGAAACTATAGATTCAAAAAATGTAATTAAAATCACATTGGCAAGTGGTACTGAAAAACCTTACTATATCAAGAAACTTGGGATGTCGGAAAAAGGTACATTTATTCGTATTGGAACAGCTGCCGAGCCAATGCCCATAAAAATGATAGAATCTCTGTTTGCCAAACGCACTCGTAACTCTATAGGCAAAATCAAGTCTCCAAACCAAAATCTTACTTTTGAGCAACTCAAAATATATTATGAAGGTTCAGGAAAAGAGCTAAATCAGCAGTTTGCACCCAATTTGGAACTTCTTACTGAAGAAGGACAATACAATTATGTAGCATATCTATTAGCTGATACTAATGGAATATCTGTAAAAGTTGCAAAATATGATGGTTTGGATCGTGTTGACTTGATCGAAAACAACGAGTATGGGTATTGTTCTTTGATAAAAGCAACCAAGCAGGTATTGGATAAGATAGGAGTAGAAAATAAGACATTAGCAAAAATCACACCCAAAGAACGAAAGGAAACCAAATTATGGAATCCCGTTGCCTTGCGTGAGGCTGTAATTAATGCTATTGTTCATAACGATTATACCTTGGAAGTACCTCCCAAATTTGAGTTCTTTGATGACAGAATTGAGATTACCTCATTTGGTAGTTTGCCACAAGGCATGACAGAGAAAGAATTTTTTGAAGGCTATTCGGTACCACGCAATAAAGAGCTGATGCGTGTATTTAGAGATTTGGATTTAGTAGAACATTTGGGGTCTGGCGTCCCTCGTATTCTAAGAAGCTATGGAAAAGAATGTTTCAAGTTTACAGAGAATTTTTTACGAATGATATTTCCTGTCTCCGAGCAAATGACCCAGCAAATGACCGAGCAAGTCACCGAGCAAGTCACCGAGCAAGTCACCGAGCAAGTCAAAGATTTGATTAAAATACTATCCGAAGAGATGGATAGACAAAAAATACAAGATATATTGGGACTTTCTCATAGGGAACACTTTCGAGCAAAATATCTAAAACCTGCATTGGAACAAGGATTTATTGAAATGACTATTCCTGACAAACCTAATAGTAGGTTACAAAAATATCGACTAACCATCTTGGGCAAACAATTGAAAGATAAACTATAAACTTAGATAGAAGTAGTAACTACCCAAGAAAGTGCTACTAAGTCAAGTAAGCAAATCACAACCTAATTTGCATCATAAAATATCAAGTAATTGATTTGCAATGATTTTCGTCTTTAAAGTTTTAAAATAAGATACTTCACTCAATAAAAAAACCACTCAAGAGAGTGGTTTTTTTATTATTCACTATTCATTTTCATTCTTCACTTAGAATGAGGTAAGAATACTTCTGCCAACATACAGCGAGCACTACCTCCTCCACAGATTTCTATAGTGGAAAGATCACTATAAAGAATCTGAGTATGTCGCTCTATAGCCTCGATTTGCTGAGGAGTAAGTGACTCGTAAGCTGTTTGGCTCATCACTAAGTAAGAATGTTCTTTGCCTTTTACCTCAAGCATATTACCTGCGTAATAATCAACCTGTTCTCTACTAATGGTAATGATTTCCTTTTTATCTTCTTTTAAATGGTTCAATACATTTTTGCGTTCCTTTTTATCCTCAATAGTATCGAGACAAACAATCGCAAAAGTCCTACCCAAGGCCATCATCACATTGGTATGATAAATAGGTTTTAGCTCCCCATCGGTTTTCTGAAAAGCTCTAAATATGACAGGAGTATATTCAAAATCCTCACAGAACTCAATAAATAATTCCTCAGAGGCTCTGGGGGATAGGGCACAATAGGCCTTGCGGTGTATCCTATCCAAGACCATGGCGCCTGTTCCTTCCAAGAAAATACCTTCATCCTCAGCTTCTGTATAGTCAAATACATTTTCTATCTCGAAGCCTGCCTCTTCGACTATATCGAGAATATCTTCTCGACGCTCTCTACGTCGGTTTTCAGCAAACATAGGATAGATGGCTACATCTCCATTGTTGTGGAAGCTAATCCAATTATTAGGGAAGATAGAATCGGGCGTATCCTGCTCGTATATATCCTCCACTTGAATGACATGTACCCCCACTTCCCTCAGCTTTTGAACTAATGTATCGAACTCCTGTTGTGCTTTCCGGTTGATTTCTTCTTGGGTAATATTTATTCCCTTCTGGAAATAATTATTGACAATCGTCTCCTCATTCGTCCTAAAACGAACAGGGCGTATCATCAATACAGTATCGGTAATTTGTTTTTTCATCTCCTAACACATTATTAATGATTAATGAGCAATGATTAGTGATTAATGTTTAATGATTAGTGATTAATGATCAATGATTCTATGTTTACTGTTTACTGTTCACCAATCACTGATCACTGCTTACTGTTCACTGATCACTGCTTACTGATTAAGTATATAAGCAAATATAAGAGGAGCAACAATAGTTGCGTCGGATTCTACGATATATTTAGGAGTATCTATATCGAGCTTACCCCAAGTTATTTTCTCGTTAGGCACAGCTCCTGAGTAAGAACCATAGCTGGTCGTAGAGTCAGAAATCTGGCAGAAATAAGACCAGAAAGGCACATCCTCCCATTCTAAGTCTTGATACATCATAGGTACGACACAGATAGGGAAATCTCCTGCGATTCCTCCTCCTATTTGGAAAAAGCCCACACCCTTACCTGAAGAATTATTTCTATACCACTCAGTAAGGTATATCATATACTCAATACCAGTCTTGACCGTAGAAGCCTTTAAGTTGCCTTTGATGACATTAGCGGCAAAGATATTTCCCGTAGTAGAATCTTCCCAACCTGGGCATATAATAGGAATATTTTTCTCCGCTGCAGCAAGTATCCAAGAGTTCTTTGGATCTATTTCATAGTATTGTTCCAATACTCCAGAGCGTACCACTTGGTAGAGAAATTCATGAGGGAAATAGCGTTCGCCCTTTTCCTCAGCCTTGTACCATACTTCTTCCAAATGTTTTTGAAGGCGGCGGAAAGCCTCTTCTTCTGGGATACAAGTATCAGTAACTCGGTTGTAGTGACTGTCCAAGAGCTCTCTTTCCTGTTCAGGAGTAAGGTCTCTGTAGTGAGGTACACGCTTGTAGTGAGAATGAGCCACAAGGTTCATAACATCTTCCTCAAGGTTAGCCCCTGTACAGGAGATAATATCTATTTTGCCTTGGCGAATCATCTCCGCCAAAGAAATTCCAAGTTCTGCAGTACTCATAGCCCCAGCAAGTGCCACAAGCATCTTACCACCTCCTTGTAGGTGGGCTTCATAACCCTTAGCAGCATCTACCAAAGCAGCTGCATTGAAGTGTAGAAAGTTCTTCTCAATGAATTGAGAAATAGGTCCTTTATTCATTTTTTTAAATATTTATTAAGTTATACATCTTTTAGAAAGGATAATTTATCCCTATATTAAAAACAAAATTAGAAAGTTTCAGCTCATTTGTCCAATGATGTGTCGCATATTTGGAAGGGTCATAGAGCTTCATTCCAAAATCACCACGGATAACAAAATAGTTCAAATCATAGCGCAATCCAAACCCTGTAGCCAGTGCTACATCTGCAATATCCGAGAAGCTATCGAGCTTATAATCTGTATTTTCTTCATCATCCATCAGGTGCCATACATTTCCAGCATCCAAGAACAAAGCCCCTTTGAGTGCATTGGCTATGGTAAATCGGTACTCGGCATTGGCGGTAAACTTGAAATTGGCTTCATTGAACTCCAAGGGAGAGCCCGAAGAACCTGGACCCAGAGAGTACGCTCGCCACCCTCTGTTGTCATTGGAACCTCCTGCAAAGTAGCTTCTGGAAAAAGGAATACTTTTCCCATTGCCATAGGGCATAGCAAAACCTATAAAGGTGCGAAAAGCAAATACCTCTCCTCCATTCTTCCTTATAGTCAGTGGAATGTGCTTGATATACTCAAGCTCCGCCTTGGCATATTGTGCATAGGTGACATCCAAGAACTTGCGCTGCCCTTGATCATCCTTAGGGAGCTTACGTACTATACTGAGCAATTGAGGGATATTACCTGCTGTCTCCACTTTTACTCGAAACTGCTCATAATCAGGATCGTAATAGTTAAATGTATTGTTAGACATATAGGTAAAACTCGTAGCCATGATAAGATCATTCTTAGTCATTCGATAATATCTCTGGAAGATATTATACAAATCCTTAGTATCTTGTGGATAGCCCGCATAGCCTCCCTGTTTGGACGCCCAGATCACATAAGCAATAGCCCCCTCTCGATCATTGAGATTGCCATCATTGTCCATCACAGCGGCGGGAGCATTGTGCTTTTTAGCCAAGTCATTCAGAGCGTTATACGAAGACCTGTACAATCGGAAATAGTTTTCAGGATTTTTGTTTCGGACAAATTCCACATCCAAGAGCTCCAATATATTGCGATTCTGTGTATTAGGACTCCAAGTATAGCGCAGCACTCCACTTGTCTTCTGCTTATCCAACCCTATATTCTGCTGGGTACTGGTAGTAAACTGCAAGATTGTCTGTGGAGTTTTGGAATAAGGAATCAGGGATTCTATACTTCCGAAAAACCAAATACGTGGTATCGTAAGGCGCAATCCTCCTCCATATTCGAATATATTAAAGAAAGCCGACGTTCCATCCAGAAATTGCTGTGCTCCCAGGGTTACACGAGGAGTTATCTCAAGGGTTTCCGCTCCTCGGAAAACATTCCTTGCGATCAGAGAGGTATTGAATCCTATTCCAAATTCCTGTATAGAAGAGCGAGAAAGCTCCAAGTTGGTCTCTATAGAGAAGCGAGAAAGTGGCTCCAAGAATATATCAGCCTCCAGAGTTCTTTCCAAAGAATCCTTCTTGGCATAGCGGTACTGTATGTTAGGGTACTTAAAAGCCCTAAGGTTATTGATCTGTCGGTAAGCATTGTTGCGGTCTATATCGCGATAGAGTGTATTGGGACGCAGCGCCATAGCATCATAGAGCGTCTGCTTACGATAGCGCAGCTTATTGCGATAGTAGTAGGTAATCCCCTTGTACTCCACAGAATCATAGGTAGTAGTTTGCAGAGAGGAGTCATAATCTGTATAGAGATATACTTTTTTGATAAGGTGTTTCTTATAAGTTTTTTCAGTAGGAGGATCCGTAGAGCGATCGGTATAATTGGCAATGGTGGTTGTTACATTGATCAACGAATCATTATTATAAGCTATAGTATCCCGCGCGATGGTAAAATCAATCGCACTTTGTTGGAAGTTATAGAACCCATTGTTACGCAAGAGGGTGGTGATACGAGAGCGTTCATTGGTAAATTTCTCCAAGGAGTAATGGGTATGATTCTTGATCAGTCGTTCACCTATATGCTTTTTGTAGAGTGTATCTATCTCAGGAGAGAGGATACGAGTATCCAGAGAATCAATATAGTATCGCATTCCCTTTTCTATAGAGTAGACTACAGCCGCCTCTTTTTTCTTTTCCAAAGGAAGGATGTCATGCTCCACCTTACTGTTATAGTACCCCACACTGTTATAATAAGCCTTGAGGACTTTGGTGGATTTGTTCACCTGAGCGGTATCCAATATAGCTGGAGGCTGTCCCATTCGTTGCAAGAGCCTGTCTTTTCCAGAGACCAAGAAAGATTTTCCCAAGCGCTGAGTTTGCTTTTTAGAAAGGAATCCATCCAAGAATCGATGCCATCGGGGATGGCGCTCGAGCCATTTTTGATAATTTTCTTCTGACTGATCATCCGCTAAGTTATAGATCAAAAGCCCTATAGGAATCCCCAACAATCTGGAGTTCGGTTCCTGGCGCAAGTATCCATATACATGGCTGTTCTTAGGCGCTTTTCCGTCCACATTGATATCATTTTTGCGCAAGAGATACGCTCCTTCAGGTACCTTCTTAGTAGGACTACAACCTGAAAGAGAGAACAAACACAGTAATAATAAGGCTTTTATAACAAAATTACACTTCATCCAGCAACTTAAAAAATTCGGCTCAAAATTACAAATTTTATATGGTATATCAATAATAAAAAAGCGTTAATTCTCTATTTTTAAGTAAGAAAGATAATTTTACCTTCTCATTCCTCATTTTCTAAGATGAGTACAATAGTTCTCTCTATCACAGCCATTATTACTTGCTTTTTTTAAAATTATGTTGTATTTTTGTGCAATAAAATTAAAGATTAATTTATATGGAAACAGAAGAAATTCTATTGGACTACATCCACCGTTGGTTTATGATATATAGACCTGAACTGGATTTGAGAAAGAACGAAGCTGAAAGAATTTTCAAAGAAATTCAGCAGGAACTTAATTTAGATGAAGTAGATAAACAATTTACTCAAGAAATTGATGGAAAAGTTTATTCTATAGAAGGAGCAAGAGAAGCTAAATACTCTATTATTAGGGAATATCTTGATGAAGTGTATTTTAGTCCTACCAATCAAGTATGTATGGAAGTGGCTGAAGAAAGAGAATTTTATCATACCACAGAATATATGAAAGATTTAGGTTTTCTATACTATGAGGAAATGGAAATGTTTATAGAGGTAGTTAAAAAATCTGAGTGGTTTAAAGAATATGAAGATACCAAAGAACTTCTAACTAATGAGGAATTTAGAAATAAAATAAGACAACTTTTCAGAGATAGGAAATGGAATAATTTTCTACCAGTACGAGAAGAAGAACCTTTCGACCCGACTATAATAAGTGCCTATCCTCCAAGAAAGGATTGAGACACCTCATTTTCATTATAACAATCTTTCTGCTGAAAAACAATTCCCTGTAGGTAAGGGCATAGTGTCTTTACCTACAGGGAATTAAAAAATACTGATATTTTCTTTTACTTTCTTCTTTTCTTAACAAAAATCACCAAAGCAATAAGTGCTACTAAGGCAGCAAGTCCTACCCAAAGGATATTGAGAGAGACTTTCTTTTTCTCTTGAGCAGTAGAGGTTTCTTCCTTTTTCAGAAGCTTACCATCCTTACTATCCTGCAGCTGAGTGGAGGACTCTTTCGCCTGCTTGAGCTGCTTTTGGTAGGCCTCAGCATTGGCTTGAGGTGCTTTTTGTGATATATAGGCTTGGAGCTTCTTATTCTCTGAAGAAAACTCTGATGAGGTTACCCCAAACTCTTTCACCAAATCCGTATGCAGGGTAGCGAGTTTGCTTATTTGTGCCTGAGATGCCTTCCACATTCCCTTACGAGTAGCCTCAAGCATCACTGCGGTGACTTCCTCCAAGGCTGTTGCATTCTCTCGACGAATAAAGTCGGTTACCCCCAATTGCTGTTTGTCCTCTATATAAGTAAGATACACTTCCTCCCATAGAGCATCATCGATCAGTTCTGGGCGAGTGGCTTCCCAGCCATGCATATTGGTTACAATTTCTTGGATTTGCCCTGCTGCAGCAGCTTTTCCCTTCATCATCTCCTTGATGTATTTAGGGTTTAGGATTGTTGAGCGTGCTTCCACTCCTATAGCTTCCTTGAGCTCTTGCATATGCATATTCTTATGATTGCGGTAATCCGCCAAGTATGCATCAGGATCCTTTCCTGTCACCTCCTTGATAGCGGCATTCATTCCTCCCATGAACTCATACACATGGTCAAGGCTCAGAGCTCCCCAAGTATTGTTCTGTCGGGGCTGGATGAGTACATCCGCATTCTTGATAGCTGCACGGAACATTCCTTCTTGAAACTGGCTCCAATTGTCTTTGCTACCATAGAAAGCGCCCATGTTATGCATATACACCTGAGCGATATCCTTTTGGGTTTCCCATTTATCTCCAGCATTGATCAGTTCCTTAATTCCTGTGTCGTACCTACCTTGCAAGCCTCCAAAAATACGCTGAGTGGCCATCTGTCGGGCTTGTTTTGGGGGTACTCCTGCTGCTACCAATTCTTTTTCTATATCCACACTACCAGCACTTACTTCATTAGTATAGGTCTCCTCTGGTAGGGCGCTGACCATTTCTATCGCCTTGGTAATAAGGAACAAGCGAGAAGCAGCCAAGTCACGGAACTGACCAGAGGTCTGTATCACCACATCGATACGAGGCCTACCCAACTCATCCGAAGGAATCAGGCGGATATCGCCTACCCTGCCAAAAGTATCCCATACTGGTTCTACTCCCAGCATATACAGTGCCTGTGCTATAGAAACCCCTTCTGTTTCGACAAATTCCGAACTCCAGAAAGTATAGGCCACCTTCTTAGGAAAATCCCCATGCTTATCCTTGTATTCCTTTAGGACATTCTGAGCCAAAGTCACTCCTCTGTCCCAAGCCAACTTGGAAGGAGTTGCCTCCGCATTGACTGCATACAGGTTATGCCCTGTAGGAACTCCCTTAGGATTGGCTACGGCATCCCCCCCTGAAGAAGGCGGTGTATAGCCGCCCTTAAGAGCGTTAAAGAAAGCTTTTTCCTCTGCTTGAGGACTATTTTGCAACCCCTCACGATAGGTAGCCACACTTAGGATTGACTTCTCGATATCCACAATAGCTTGTGCTCTATTGAGCTTGGCTTTCTTAGCGGCTATCTCTGCCAGTTCCTCCGGAGTCAGGGGTTTGCTTTCCACCTTCTTAGCCGGTGCTTTTTTGGTTTTTGTTGCCTTGCCTACGGCATCTGGTTTTTTCCCTTGTCCCTGAGAAGAAGGAGGTGTTGCTTTTTTCTCCATCTGTTTTTTCAAGAAATAAGGCATCCCACTTTCTGCTTCTTTGGCCAAAAGTTCCTTGGCTTTTTCCAGATCTTTAGGGACTATATGTGCATAGCTACAAATAAGCTCCGTGGTGACAGGCTTTCCTGAGAGAATCTGTCTGACCAAAGCTTTTGCTGGATTTAGGTATTTCTCAGAGAAGAAAACCTTTCTTTTAAGCTCTTTCTCAGTCACCTTCCCTTCGAGCTTATCCAGAGCAGCTATACTATAAGCGATGGGATCTGCGGACATCGCCATCACAGTGGAGAGAATCTTATCAGGAGCATAAGGTGTTCCCATGGTGTAGAGCTCCCCATTGATTTTCTCTGTAGCTATCTCTTCGGCAAAGTTGGACAAGCGGTCTATCTCCTCCTCGGTAAATGGTTTGGAAAGAATACTATCCAAACGCAAATCGCGATGTAAGCCCATACCTACGGCTAACTTTTTGATATGCAGAGAAATCGTATTTTTATCTACTTCTTGTTTGGATTTCTGATAAGCAAGAATCGCATTCTCTAATTCATTGAAAGTGTTGCGCATGTCACTTTCGGTAAAAGCAGGTGTCAGATAAGAGACTAAGGAGCCATACGAACGGCGCTTAGCAGTCATAGCTTCCCCTATATTTCCGATAGTATAGTAGTAAAAGTGTGGTACTGTGCCTACCAGAATATCCCCCCAATCGTAATCCGAGAGTGTCACCTGCTTATTAGGCGTAAATTCCAAAGAGCCATGAGTACCAAAGTGAATCAATGCATCCGCCTTTAAGCCATGTTGTATCCACAGATATGCCCCTATATAAGCATAAGGAGGAATCTCCTTTACTCCATGCTGCACCTTGAAATCATCCTCAGTACTGATGGCTGCGGGAGGTTGTGGAAGTATGGTTACATTACCAAAAGTAAGCTGAGCTACCGCCAAGTACTCTTTTCCTCCTTTCTCTGTGGAGAGATAAGTGCCAGGAACTGCTCCATTGCGAGTGATTACCTCCTTATAGAGCGAGGTAGGCAAGGCTTGTTTGAGCCAACTATCGAATTCGGTAGCCTCTACCAAAGCAGGATTTCCCTGAGAGAGAAAGCGCTCTATCTCCCCTTTAGCTCCTGCCCTATAAGTATTGGCATGATTGACCAGTAGCGTATTGAACTCCGCCACTGTAGCAGGGAGACCTTCTACCCGATACCCCTCCTTCTTGAGCTCTTGTAGAAAATGGTAGAGCGACTCGACCACCTCCAAGCCTTGTGCTACAGGAGGGTTAAGCCCTACCCCTTTGAAATATACAATAGCCAATTTCTTATCTTGATTGGCCTGCTTTTTCAGTTGGGTAAAATTGTGTATAATCTTAGCAAACTTAGCTGCACGGTTCTTGATGGCATCAAGGTAATAATAGCCATCCTTATTCTTCTGCTGAGCGATGACTACATAAGGATAAAGTGCTCCATCCAACTCAGGCATTACCACTGTTTGTCCTAAGAAGCCCCCTGCCATTCCCATAGGATCTTTTTCCCAATCTTCCTGCAAACTCAGTACAGAGAGCCCCGTAAAGAAAGGAATATTCTTTTGTTTTATCCAATTGATAAATGTCTCTGGAGCTCCCATCATCATCTGTCCATGAGGAAAATAAACAATCGCATCAGGGTTAATCTCTTCCAAAAACTCAATACGCTTGGACTGAGCCGTAAAAGGATATACATTCATACCCTCCTGTTCTAAGGCAGAAATCACCCCATTGAGATGTTCCTTATTTCCACCGAAAGGCTCATGTAGTCCTGCTACGATTGCTATACGAGGGGCACCTTCCTTATAAAAATTATGCTCTCTAATATATTTTTCATAAGCCTGTAGTGAATCAAAAGAAAGGTCATCATCCAAGTGAAAATATACATTCTCCTTGCGCTCAATAGCTGGTGCTGGTTCTTGGGCAAACCATTTCTTATCAATATACTTACGTACATAACGAGCCAAATTCTGGTAATTATCCCTATTGGCACTCTCCAAATACTCCGATATACGTTGGCTATCGGTTGCCCCTAAGCTATTGATATCATTGTCAGGATTGGTCACAGAAAAACTGTGGAAAGGCACCTTCTGAGAGATTTCTTGAAGAAGTTCCCGCTGCTCTTGGGTTATTTTCATTCCCATTCCCCAAATAAGTACAAAGTCATACCCTCTAAGCCGGTCGAGCTCTTCCAAAGGTACCTCATCGAAGCGGATAAACCTATCCTTGTTGGACAAAATCACATTGGACGATTGATAGCTTAGGAAGTTCACCAAGGCGATTCGTGTAGGCGCCACATACTTGCGCCAGAGAAAATACCCCCCTCCACAGAGAAGCAATGCCAGAAACAGCCATACTATTTTTTTTCTCATAGCATACGTAATTTACTCTTTTTTGTTATTAATATTTAGATTTATTTTATATAATTTACAGTAGCGCAAAAATACGATTTTTTTTGAAACTTCTCACTATGAAACGATTTTTTATTTTAGCAAGGGTCATTGAGTATAACAGAGGAAAGAGAATTGCACTATAAACAAGAGCGAATTGCCTGATGAGTAGGGAAAAATCGTTTCTTAAATCACGGGCGAATTGCAATTCGCCCGTACTGCTCTACAATAGCTTTACTTACACACTCATTCACACGACTTTCCCTATATCTCCCTATTCTCTGCTCTAAATGTTATCAACATTCATTGTGTTTTAATTATAAACATTTATAATTTATTTAATATAAATTCATATTAAAACCAACTAATTAACAACAGTAGCGTTTTTGTTGAAAATTATTTCATTATCGTTAATTCCTTATGCTAAAAACCCTCTTAAAACAAATACAATATGCTTATTTTCAATATATTACCATTAAATGTTTTTATAGCCATTTTTCTTAAAAAATGAACACTTATTATAGTTATTCACCATCCTTTTGCCAGAGATTCCCTCAATAGCTCGTAATTTTGCACTAACAATTTAGAGCCCAAAGAAGTGATAAACATTCCCCCTATAGAGACTCAAAAGGTTCCTATTGACTATCCTCATGGGATAGAATTATATATAAAGCGAGAGGACAAGACCCATGTACATGTTTCGGGAAACAAGTATAGAAAGCTTAAATACAATGTCCAAGAAGCGCTATCTAAGGGATACAAACGACTGATAACCTTTGGTGGCGCCTATTCCAACCATATAGCAGCCACTGCCTATGCAGGGAAAATGATTGGCATAGAGACCATTGGAGTAATTCGTGGCGACGAATTAGCCTCTGCTGTAACGACAAACCCCACGCTCCATTTTGCACAAGAGTGTGGTATGCAGTTTCACTTTGTCACTCGTGAGGATTTTCGCCTAAAACATACGGAATCCTTTAGGGAAGCACTTTTTGAGCGCTTTGGGGACTATTACTATGTCCCAGAGGGGGGTACCAATGCTCTGGCTATCAAGGGCACCGAGGAAATCCTTACGCCTGAAGATACCATATACGACTTTATCACCACCGCCGTGGGTACAGGAGGTACCATAGCTGGGCTTATCAATAGTGCTGCTCCTCACCAAAGAGTACTGGGATTCCCTGCCCTGTGTGGAAGGTTTTTAGAAGAAGAAATAAAAAAATGGATACACCCCAATGAACATTGGCAACTGATCCATGACTATAACTTAGGCGGATATGCCAAGGTAAATGATGATTTTATCCGCTTTCTAAATGATTTTTTTAGGCAAACACATATCCCCTTAGACCCTGTATATACAGGAAAGATGATCTATGGGGTTACCTGCCTGATAGAGAAGGGATTTTTCCCTGATAACAGTAAAATAATGGCTATCCACACTGGTGGATTGCAAGGCATATATGGAATGAACCAAAAACTTAATAAAAAAAAGAAAGAAATATTGGATTATGAAAAAGAAATTACTTAGCCTCTTAGTCCTGGTCGCGCTTGTAAGCTCTTGTGGTACTACCCAAAAAACTATTAGTTCACACAAGCCTATTGTCTCGCGTGTACCAGAGAAGGTACTCACTGAGAGCAAGCGCAGTGAAACCTATATCAATAAGGAAGTCCCTGAAACTCCTGAGGAGCTGAAAGCCACCTCGGCGGTGAAGGTAACCCCTGCCCTTATTCGTGAATATATCAACACCTATAAGGATATAGCTATGGTCGAGATGCAGCGCTATGGTATCCCTGCCAGTATCACCTTAGCCCAAGCCATCTTGGAGAGTGGCTCTGGACAAGGGCGCTTGGCACGCCATGCTCGCAATCACTTTGGCATCAAGTGCCATTATGGTTGGGAAGGAGATACCATCATCCATGATGACGATGCCAAAGGAGAATGTTTTAGAAAATACGAACATGCTGAAGCCTCTTTTGAAGACCATTCGCAATTCCTAGTAAACCGCTCTCGCTATGCCTCCCTCTTTGAGTTAAAGGCTGGTGATTACAAGGGCTGGGCTCATGGTCTAAAAAAAGCTGGCTATGCCACTGACCCTGGCTATGCACAAAAGCTCCTTTTGCTTATCAATAAGTACGAGCTACACCAGTATGATACAGAAGTACTTGGGTATGCCTACAAGGAAGAGAAATCCCTCTCCCCTATTCCCAACACCCCTCCCCTACCTATAGGTGCTAAGAAAGAAATAGCCAAAACAGCTCCTGCGAAGACAAACTCAACTCCTGCTAAGAATAGCACGGCTGTAGTACCCACTGGAGAAAAGAGTGTTGCCAAAAGAGAAAATACCCAGAAAAAGGACACTACAGCCCTTACTCAAAAAGTGGATAGCACTCAGGTTACACAAAAAGAAAAAGCTATTGTCAGAAAAGATAGTACTGAAGTGAATAATACCTCTGTCACAAAGCCCAATACACAGGCCAAACCTGAGGAAGTAGCTATGGAACTTATCAAAATGTACATTGTCAAGAAGGGAGATACTCTATATAATATATCCCGCCGATCAGGAGTGAGTGTAGAACAACTCATGAGCCTGAACAATATGAACAACTCAAATATCAATTTAGGACAAGTCCTCGTGATACGAGAATAAAACACCCCTACATGAAGCATATATGGAGCGCACTCTCTTGGGTAGAGAAAATCATTTTCATAATCAATGGAGGGATAGGCGTAATATTACTTTTCGCCTATCTACTCCCCTTTATACCTCCTCGCTACTTTGAGTATGCCTCCTTGAGTGTTTTCACTCCGATACTAATGCTTCTGAACATTGTTTTTATAGGTATATGGATCGCCCGAGGTAAGTGGATTTTCCTCTTCTCGGGCATCCTCTTTTGTATAGGACTTCCCTTTATACACCGTTTTGTACAGTTGCCTAAAAACAATGTCACTTCCCCTGAACAACTCAGTGTAATGAGCTTCAATGTACGACTGTTCAACCACTACAAATGGAGTTCTGATACGCTGCTAAGGGAAAAAATCCTTACCTTTGTCAAAGAAGAACATCCCAAGATCCTTGCTTTACAAGAATTTTACTACAAAGAAAAAGAGAGTTTCCCTTTTTACAAATATAAGAAATTCATCTACAAACACAAAAAAGATAAGATAGGACAAGCCATTCTCAGTGACTATCCTATTATAAACAGTGGCTCTTTGGACTTCCCCCACACTGGAAACAATGGAGTCTATGCTGATATTGTAGTCAATGGAGATACCCTAAGAGTATATAGTCTTCACTTTGAATCTTTTCACATAGAAGACACCGACATATCCCAAGAGAACTCCAAGCGAATTTTCCTAAAGCTACCTCGCAGGTTTGCCATTCAGCAAGCACAGGTAGAGCTTTTCAATGCCCATGCCGACAGCTGCCCCTACCCTATTGTGGTATGTGGGGACTTTAACAACACTGCTTTTTCCTACCTCTACCAGAAGTTCCAAGATAGGGGCTTAGTGGATAGCTTTGAGGAAGCAGGTAGCGGATTCGGGCGCACCTATGACTTCCCTTATTTTCCTTTCCGTATCGACTATATACTGGCTGATCCTTACTTTAAGATTACCTCCCACAAGGTATATACAGGAAGAGATTATTCCGATCACTTCCCTATCAGGGCCACCCTTAAAAAGAGGCAGTGAGCAGGGAACACAAAGCAGGGAAAAGCCTTCTGTAAATAGGAGACGGCTCTTAGTAGTCGTAGAATGAAGGCTCTTTACTTTTCACTCTTCACTACATACTCAAACTCATTTGCTTGACTACACTTTTTAGGGATGGCCCACGGATGAAAATTAACAATTAGCCCTTGACAATTAACAATTAAAATTCGTACTTTTGTGCCTTATAAAAATAATTCACATGGACTGGAATCCCAATCAGGTACTACTTGACCTGCATTTCATACAGATACGCTACTATAGTCTGATGTTTGTAATAGCCTTTTCCTTAGGCTTTTACATCATGAAAAAGATTTTTATATCTGAACATAAATCCTTGGATAAGCTTGATGCTTTAGTCATTTATGTAGCCATTGCGACCCTCTTAGGAGCTCGCTTAGGACATGTTTTTTTCTATGATTGGGACTATTTTAAGGAACATCCATTAGAAATCATCCTTCCTTTCCGCTTCTCTCCCACCTTCGAGATTACAGGTTTTTCAGGCTTGGCCAGTCATGGTGCTGCGGTAGGGATTATCCTTGCGATGATTCTATACATTCGTAAATATCCTGAGTTCAAACTCTCTTGGATACTTGACCGCATTGTGATACCTATCACCATAGGAGGTATGTTTGTTCGTTTTGGAAACTTTATGAACTCTGAAATTGTAGGAAAAGTGGTGGATAAGAGTTTTCCCTTAGGTGTAAAATTTCTACAATCAGGAGACTTTCCCATTAGCCAAGCCATGCAGCTCACAGGAGAGAATACCCCACAGAAAGCCTTTGCTATGATAGCCCAGAACCCTCAGTTTGTCGAGATCTATAACCAGATACAATACCGTCATCCTGTACAGTTATATGAGGCTATCTGCTACTTCTTCCTTTTTTGGCTGCTTTACTATCTCTACTGGAAAACCAACAAGAAAAACCAACCTTACTTTATCTTTGGAGTATTCCTCATTGCCCTTTGGACAATACGTTTCTTTACAGAATATGTCAAGGACAGCCAAGGAGGTATAGAAAATACCTTAGGCATCTTCTCCACAGGACAGTGGCTGAGTATCCCCTTTATCCTCGCTGGAGTATTCTTACTGTTTTTTAAGAAAAGAAATGTGTAACCTACTCATCACAAATGCTAAAGAAACTATTCTATAACGAACGTTTTGCAGCTATCCTTTGGGTGGGCTTGGCATTGGCTACTGTGATCCAAAATGTAGTCATTCGAGGTAGATTCAATAATTACCTTATCTTCGAAGGCGTATTCAATCACACTATCAAGCAATTGCCTCTCTTTGTTGCCTATCCTGAGGAATATGCGGATATGAACCATTATGGAGTATTCTTTAGTGCTATTATCGCCCCCTTTGCACTCTTACCCTCTGCGGTGGGGTGTAGTTTGTGGATTTTAGCCAATGTAGCTTTCCTCTTCTGGGCGATTCGTCAGTTGCCACTCTCCAAGGGTGTCATCATAGGTATTCTCCTTATAGCTGCACACGATATGTATACAGCTGCTGCTATGCAACAGTTCAACATCAGTGTCATTGCCCTATTGGTTGCTGCTTTTGTATTTGTAGAAAAAGGAAAAAGCCACTGGGCAACACTTTTTATTGTAATAGGTACCTTGACAAAGCTCTATGGCATTGTCGGTCTGGCATTCTTTTTCTTTGCAAAGGACAAAGGGCGTTTTATATGGTCAGGACTATTATGGTTAGCATTACTCTTTTGCTTGCCTATGCTATACTCCTCCCCCGAATATGTGCTTTCCCAATATCATGATTGGTATATTTCCTTATCTGAGAAGAATGGAGAGAATATGGATACCACTCACTATAATCTACAGAACCTCTCCTTTTTAGGATTTTTACAACGTACAAGACTGTTCAACAACAACCTAATTGTAATTGCCATAGCCTTAGTCCTTTTTGCTCTTCCCTATCTGCGTATAGGACAATACAAACACTTACGCTTTAGGCTCATGTTCTTAGCCTCAGTGAGTATATTCTTATGTCTGTTCAGTACAGGAACTGAAAATAGCACCTATATCATAGCTTATGTGGGTGTTGGCATTTGGTTTATGGCTTCCCCTAATACAAACAAAACTCTAAAAATCATCCTTTTAGTTTTAGCCTTTTTAGCTTCACTTTCTCCTACTGACCTTTTCAAACCACTGAAGGAGCCCTATATTATCCGTTATTCCCTTAGGGCTATACCTGTCACTCTTGTATGGATCACTCTCATTTGGGAAATGTGCTGCTTGGACTATGGAAAAGAGGATACTAACCCTAATGAAGTTTCGCTATGAAAAAGATAGATATCATCGTCCCTTGCTATAATGAGAGTGAGAATATCCGCCCACTATATGAGGCCATTAAGGAAGTTTTCGCTAAAGAGCTACCTGAGTATGACTTCAATTTATTATTCGTAAATGATGGTAGTGTGGATAGCTCCCTTCTTACACTTGAACAATTGGCCAAGGAAGACGAGCGAGTAAAATACCTTTCTTTCTCTCGTAATTTCGGTCATCAATTAGCTGTGAAAGCAGGCTTAGATCATGCCTTTGCCCCAGCGGTCATCTCCATGGATGCGGACCTACAACACCCACCAGCTCTAATCCCTACACTCATTCATAAATGGGAAGAAGGTGCTCAAGTAGTAGCTACCCTGCGCACCTATCCTCCAGAAATTTCTAAGAAAAAACGCAAGAGTTCCCAACAGTTCTACAAGCTGATCAACCTACTTTCTGATATTGAAATCAAAGAAGGCTCGGCTGACTTTAGACTACTGGATCAGACAGTGATAGAAGTCATTCGCCAGATGAAAGAGAATGAACCCTTTCTACGCGGTATGGTACCTTGGGTAGGTTTCAACCAAGTATATGTACCCTATACCGCTCAAGCACGCCATTCGGGAGAGACCAAATATACAATCAAAAAAATGTTCCAACTTGCTCTAAGTGGAGTTACTTCTTTCAGTGTAAAACCCCTCTACTTTGCAGTATTCTTAGGCTTTTTCTTTTCCCTACTCTCGGTGCTATATGTCCCCTATGTGATATATTCCTTTCTTAACGGATCAGAAATCTCAGGTTGGGCTTCCCTTATCATGACTATTGTATTTTTCGGAGGATTACAACTGATCATCTTGGGGATTATAGGAGTATATATTGGAAAAATATTTACCCAAACCAAAGAGAGGCCTGCTTATATTATTCAAGAAAAGCACTTATAACATAAAAACAACGAGAAACTAATGATTTACCTAAGTTTTGACATAGAAGAGTTTGACATGCCCAAGGAATACGGCTTTGATATTCCTTTTGAGCGACAGATGTCCATCTCTCGAGAGGGTCTTATTGCTATCTTGGACTTACTCAAAAAGCATGAGGCCAAGGCTACTTTTTTCTCTACAGTAGTTTTTGCTCAGAATGCCCCAGATCTTATCGAGCGACTCCTTGGTGAAGGACATGAGTTGGGCTCACATACCTATTACCATTCCAACTTTGCTATAGAGCACCTACTCTCTTCCAAGGAAGCCTTGGAAACTGAGTTTGGCGTAACTATAGAAGGGCTTCGTATGCCTCGCATGCTGGAGGTCGCTGCCACTGATGTCAAGCAAGCAGGCTATCTATACAATTCGTCTATTAACCCCACCTTCCTCCCAGGCAGGTACAACAAGCTACATGTCTCCAGATCCATGTTTTGTGAAGAAGGTCTCTGGCAGATACCTGCAGGGGTAAGTCCTTGGCGTATTCCTCTCTTTTGGCTTTCCTTCCATAACTTCCCCTTGTGGTACTATAAGCACCTTTTGAGCCGTACTGTAGGGAGTTTAGGCTATGCCGCCCTTTACTTCCACCCATGGGAGTTTACCGACCTACACCAAAAAGAGTTCAACTTTCCCTTCTACGTGATGCGCAACACAGGAGATGCTATGATTGCACGTTTTGATAAACTACTTAGCTTTGCTAAAGAGAAAAATTGGAAAGTAGAGAGATATAAAAAATTGATTGAAAGATAACAAAAGAATGAAAGTAAACAAAGATTTTTTTAGTAATATCATTAGCTACTTACCAGTAGCCGTGTGTTTGTTCTTATTAGCAATAAGTGTTACTTATATCTCTAATTACAGAGATGTTTGGTATGCCTTAACTATTACCTTTTGTGTAGATTTTTTTTACAATAAAAGATATCTCTCTTTCAAATTTAATAAAATAAGAATCTATTATAGTGTTGTTTTTCTTTTTTTCTGTTTATTTTTCATCTATCAACCTTTTGAGAATAGCTCGACCTATTCTCATTTATTATTAAGAAATAGAATCTGCCTATCGGGGCTTGCTCTTTGTGGGTTCTTCGGACTTAATAACAAACACAAATTGAGTTACTATCTTAACACAATTATTATTAGTGCAGTTGCTTCTATTATATACTTAGTATTTTTTAAAATAGGTTTTTTATCCTTCTGGGAAGCAGAGAATAAAATGGCTATCTTCACTCCTGCTCGAATTGAATTTATAAATAATCATATGGTATATAATGTCTATATGAATTTGGCTATTATCAGCATATGGTATATTGTATCCAATCAATACAAAATGCTACAAAAATGGAAACTGGGATTATATATTTTAAGTTTTCTATTTATTTTTGGGGTCTTATCTATTTCTGAAGGTAGAAGTGGATTCTTGATGTCTCTATTTATTATTTCTTGTATTTGCTTAAGAGAGGTTTGGAAAAGAAATAAATATGTTACCCTGATTGTAATAGGAATACTTTCAATTTTTGTATATAATAAAGTCACCCATCATCAACGTATTTCTGAAGAACAAATAAAGGGAGAACCACGCCTATTTTTGTGGGAAACAGCCAAAGAGGTTATTATGGAAGCTCCTATATTAGGAAGAGGAGCCAATGATGCTCAAGAAGCTTTTAACAAAGCCCGAACAGAAAGCTTAGATGAAACTTTTAAGCATTTTTGGCAACCTACAGATTTTGTAGATAGTCATAACCAATATATACAAACCACTATGGAATTTGGCATTGTAGGGCTTTGTCTGCTATTATTCATTTACTTTTCTCCTTATTTTTTTGCTGAAAAAAGGAGAAAAATATTCTCCTTTTTTGTCATTACTATCTTAGCTTTTCAATCAGTTTTCGATATGTTTATTACAGGACAATTTGCCAATTTGTTTATGGTATGTACCTTTATGATTCTACAATGTAGAGATGATATCAGCCCAAAAGACAATCATATAACCAAGCTTTGAAGGAATAGCTCTCTACTACCTCAGTAGGGAGTTTCTCATAATCAGAACGTATAAACTTTTCTAAGTCTTCTAAACTATCCTTATGTAGAATAAAAATATTATTAGGATTGTAGAAATCATAATCAACAACAGAGGTGTTATTGGTAATTAGCTTTTTTTCATACTTTAAAGATTCAAAAAAACGCAAAGAAAGTCCATTGTGCCCTATTGCTTTAAAATCTAAAAGGATTTTAGCATTTTTAACCATTTCTAAGTATTCTCCAAAGTCTATTTGCTGATCAAACAATCCTATATTTCTATTATTTATAGTAGGTCTTTTATCCTTATAATGAAGTAACTGAACATCGATAAAAACATCATATTTAGCTAATTCATTAACCACAAGAGTTGTGTCCTCTATTCGAGAAGGTGAATAACTTC
The DNA here is from genome assembly GCF_002302415.1 of Capnocytophaga gingivalis. Taxonomy (NCBI): domain Bacteria; kingdom Pseudomonadati; phylum Bacteroidota; class Flavobacteriia; order Flavobacteriales; family Flavobacteriaceae; genus Capnocytophaga; species Capnocytophaga gingivalis. Next base: position 623,222 of record NZ_CP022386.1, read on the forward strand.
CTCGATAGAAAACACCTTCATTTCTATAGGTCTTATTTGTGACCTCTTCTCCCTCAAAAAAGAAATTATGAGTCAGTCGCAAATTTGAATATGTTTCTTTGTATTTTTGATAATCTTCTGGGTCAAACACATAAAAAGTATCAAACATTGGAATACAAGCAAATACTTCTGAATATATATTGAGTCCATCCCACTGGTATCCTATTGTTTTTTTTCCTAATCTTAATAAATCTTGTAAAGCTTCTTGAGGGATCAGGTCTGGACGTATAATAAGTACATAATCAAGACTTTTTTCTGGTATATCCTTAACCCATTCTTTATAACAATCTATATCAAACTGCCTTCTTAGCTTGTTTTTATATTTTTTGTCTAAGAGAAATGTTTTCCTCAGAAAATTAATTATCTTTTCTTTCTTCTTTCTATAATGAAAGAAATTAGGAGGAAGTATAAGTTTCAAGTCCATTCCAACCTCCTTCATACCTTGAGAAAAATTTTCATATATGCTGAAATGATCAGGCATACATAATAAGATTTTTTTTTCCTTTAGTAAAGAATACTCTCTATTTTTTTTTGTATTATTTATAATCATTATAGCGCTATCTTTTTAATGCTATCCACACAAGCAATCATATATCCAAGAACTGAAAGAATACTTTTCTACCAATTCAGGAGGTAATTTTTGATAATCTGAATGCAAAAAGGTCTCTAAGTTCTCTAAATTATCTTTATGTAGAATAAAAATATTATTAGGGTTGTAAAAATCATATTCCTTTACTGAAAAATTGTCTGTAATAATCTTTTTCTCATACTTTAGAGCCTCAAAGAAGCGGAAAGAAAGGCCATTGTGTCCCAACTTGAAATCCAAAAGAATTTTAGACCTTTGTACTTTCTTTAAGTAATCTATAAAATTTATTTTCTCAGAAGTAATTTTTATATTTTTATTCGATAAAAAAGGTCTCTTATCCTTATAAACTAATTCAATATCTGTAGGAATATTATATTTATCTAATAATTTTTCTACAAATATAACATTTTTTATTCTATCTTCAAAATAACTTCCTACATAAAGAGCCTTTTTCTCTATGTTGTCTACTGTGGTTGTATTCTCTATATTTTCAAAAAAGAAATTATGACTTAATTTTATATTTGGGTATATTTCTTTATATTTCTGGTAGTCTTTAGGATCAAAAACATAAAATGTATCAAACTGACCAATATTATCAAAAACCTCTCTATCAGGATATTGTTCTAATCCATTCCAATGATAAGCAATATTTTTCTTTCCTATACGCAAAAGTTCCCCTATCTGATTATCTGTGACAAGATCTGGTTGCACAAAAAGCATATAGTCAATACTTTTAGATTCAATATTAGTTGTCTTATCAAGAAAATATTCAATATTAAATTGTTTTATCAGTTTATTCTTATATTGTCTGTCTCCTAAAAATAGTTTTCTAAAGAAATTAATTACTCTATCCTTCCATCTTTTATAGTAGAATACAGGAGGAACTATTAGGATTAGCTCCATCCCCAATGCCTTAATATCTGCTGCGAACAGCTCATATATATTAAAATAATTTGGCATACACAGAAGGATAGTTTTCCCTTTTAGTTTGGAAATGTCTTTATATTTATTTGTGTTGTCCATATACTTTGCTAAAGTTATATTTGTACCCAGTAAGGAGGATATGGTGATTTCTCTGGCATCGGTATTTTCCAAGGTTCCTTGGGAACGATAATATTTGCTCGCTCTTTATATTTGGAAAGATAAGCTCCCCACCAAGAGAAGGTACTATTTCCAATCACATAGTTCTTAAATTGGGTAAGTAAGTATAAATCTTGGAGTACTGTATTTCCTTTAACTAAAACTACTTCATATTGTTTGGACAGAGTTGTAATAATATCTTCTATTCCTTCAAAATCATCAGAAAGAATATACACCTTTTCCAGATTAATTCCTTGAGAGAGCTTAGCCAATCCCTCCAAATAATGAGGTGTTTCAATAATATGAAATAGAGCCCTGTTTTTTTCCTTTAGAAAATCTCCTCTGCGAATATGGAGTACTACATCATTTTCAGTGATGGAAAATTGTCTTGTATTTCCTGCTAATTCTTCTATAATTTTGTAAAGTCTCTCTATAAATTCGGGGGTTTGATAAAGATAAGACTGATACCACCCCATATGAAGATATATCTTAGATTCATATTGAGTCGCTGGCTCTTGGAAAACAGCAAATTGTCCTTCTTTTTCTACTTGTAATGCTATATAATTTTTAAAAAAAGATTTTTTAGCCATCTTTTTAGCCATTGAAAAAAAGAAATAGCTTAACCTACTGATAGGAAAACCTAATTTTTCAGTAATTTGAGAATAAACATTGCGCTTTTTCTTGTCCTTTGTATCCTTTTTCTGACGATCTGCACTATACATACATAAAGGCCCTACTCCTTTTTCTTTTAAATAAAAAGCATAAGCCAATATGTAAAGTTGATTCCCCAGTCCCCCTTGCTGGTATATATAATGTTTTTGTTTCATTTCTTTTTAAATTGTATATAAGTATTATATAAAAAAGGAAGTTTTATAAAAGAGAAAATCTTCCATCTGTATTTGAAAGGGATTTTTTTGTATTCATTTGAATAAAAAGAAGTTAGTCTTTCTTTCATCACTTGTTCTATAGATTTTTCTACCTCTTTAGAGAAAAGATAAAAACGTTTAATAGCGAAAAGACTTTGCTTGGCTGTCTTTTCAACAATTCTATTCCAATTAGGAAGTTTTTCTTTGTATTGGCAAGCAAAATCATACATTTCCATCACTCCCAAAAAGAAATGAAAAAATTTCTCTCCGCCTTTTTTATTAGAAAGACTATTAGAGTACTGAATATAATTGTATAAACAGTTATTAATAGTCACCATTTTTGTTGCTTTATCAAAAAGAAAAAACATAGATGCATAGTCTTCAAATATTCTTCCCAATGGAAAAGAAAAATTCTCTAATAATTCCTTTTTGAATAGTTTCCCCCAAGCATAACTTTTTAGTTGTCCATCTTCCAATAGTAAAGCTAAAGCCTCTATATGAGAGAATAGTTGTACTTTCTTATCATTCACTTGTGGAATTTCTTTTCCTCTAGTATCTATAAGTGTATACTGACAGACACTTATATCAGCACTGTTATCTATTAGTGCTTTATAAAGTTCCTCACAATAGGTTGTGGTTACATAATCATCACTATCTACAAAACATACAAAATCCCCTTCAAAATGTTTCAGACCTAAATTCCTAGCTCCTGAAAGTCCTTTATTTTCTTGATAAAAAACCTTTATTTGTGGATATTGCTCATACTGAGAAAGAATCTCTGCTGTTCTGTCTTGACTCCCATCATTAACCACTAATATCTCTATGGGAGCATAGGTTTGATCCAATAAAGAATCTAGACAACGTGCCAAATAAGTCTCTCCATTATACACAGGAACAATAATAGATATAAGTGGATTATTCATAGATTTTTACTTGCTCAATTAAATTATTTATCTGTTCCACTCCATTTGTACAACGGATATTTTTATTTTTCTTCAGCTCTTCTACCATCCGCAAGTGAGCCTCTGTAGGCTGCTTGGGATAGGTATTATGCTCCAAATGGAATTGTATAGCACCGAACTTTAATTTTCTTTGTTTGCAACCAAAATGAACCAATCGTTGAGCAAACTCCCAATCTTCAGGCCCCCAACCTTGAATATCCATATTATAACCATTGATGGCAAGAGCATCTGCTTTCCAATAAGCCATATTTCCACCTCCTACTCCATCTCCTGTTGCTTTTTCTTTAGGAGAAAACAACTGATTATAGAAAGGTATTCTAATACCGTGTTCTCGCATGGTTGTCCCCTGAAGAAAAATAGAAACCTTGAGACTCTTTTCCTTAAGCAATCTATCTGTTTCCTTCTGGCTAAGACATACTCGACGTCCTTTAGCTATACACTTTTCCTTAGCAAAATTAATATGATCTGCTATGAAATGTCTACCCAGTATTAAATCTCCATCTACTTGAATAATATAATCTCCTTTAGCCACCAAAAAAGCTCGATTGAGAATCACTGTTCTACGAAATCCCTTATCTTCATGCCAAATATGTATCACAGGAATAGGAAATTTTGTTCGATAAGTATCTATCAGTTCTTTTGTATTGGCAGTTGATCCATCATCAGCAATCAAGACTTCATCAGGTAAATGTGTCTGTCTCAGTACGCTCATCAGACATAATTCTAAAGCATCTGGTCGGTTGTAGGTAGTAATGAGTAAAGTTGTTTTCATCGGTGTAATTGCTGATATTCATATATTTTTGCCAAACAAGAGAATTTGTATTGAGCTTTGAGTACAGCAAAGATAAATCCTCTCTTGCCATCTAAGCAACCCTTCTTGATAAAATAGTACTTTATAAACCAGAAGAAAGGAGAAAAGAGCAGTTTGCCCCAACCTATACGCTTGCCTTTGCGGCGTTCCACCTCTTGAGTACTATAATTATTATTCTTACTGAGAATGGTTGTTACAGAATCATTAGCCAAGTGCTCTGAAGCTAAGTCTGTTCTATGGCGTGGTATCTTGATAACCTCCCCTTGTACCTTTACTGTTGAGTGAATTTCTTTAGGCCAATCGGCTCCTTCTTTCTTAAAAAAACGCAACTTGAAATCAGGATAAGCCGAACGCATATACTGATCTATAAAATAATTTTTAAAAGGAATATACACCCCTCCTATGGTAGGATTTTCTGTAATTTGGTAAAGGTATTCTCGGAGCTTGGTAGGAATGGTCTCATCAGCATCTATTACCAATACCCATGGATATTGTGCCTGAGCAATAGCAAAATTCCTTGCAGGCTCTACATAGGGATAACGCTCACAATAGACAATTTTGCACCCATATTGTTCTGCTATAGCAATGGTTCGATCACTGCTGTGCATATCACAAATAACAACTTCATCAAAATCCTTCGCTGTTTCTAAAACAGTAGCCAAATGTTTTTCTGCATTGTAGGTATTGATAATAACAGATATTTTCATAGAAAAGAGCCCTTGCATGATTTCTAAAGTGCAAATTTACTACTTTTTATTAAACGAACAAATTTATTTTTATGAAATTTTACACCGGCTGTCGCTTGTCCATCTCATGAAAAAAACTTATCTTTGCCCCGAGATACACAAACTCAAGATACAACATGAAAAAAGCTTATATCTTCCCTGGACAAGGTTCCCAGTTTGTGGGAATGGGAAAGGACTTATATGAGAGCAGTCCCCTTGCCAAATCACTCTTTGATGAAGCTAACCATATCTTAGGTTTTGCTATCACTGACATCATGTTTGCTGGTGATGAAGAGGCACTTAAGCAAACGCGTGTTACCCAGCCAGCTATCTTCCTCCACTCTGTGATCCAGCGACAAGTCTTGGGTGAAGCCTTCACCCCTGATATGGTTGCAGGACACTCCTTGGGGGAATTCTCTGCCTTAGTAGCCAGTGGAGTACTAACCTTCGAACAGGGTCTGCGCTTGGTAGCCAAGCGTGCTGAGGCTATGCAAAAGGCTTGCGAACTTCAGCGTGGCACTATGGCTGCTATCTTAGGGCTGGACAACGCTGTAGTTGAACAAGCCTGCAAAGATATCGAGGGCGTGGTAACTCCAGCCAACTATAACTGTCCTGGACAGTTGGTTATCTCTGGAGCCTATGAGGCGGTAGAGCAAGCCTGTGAAACACTCAAGGCGGCAGGTGCCAAGCGTGCTCAGATTCTTGCGGTAGGAGGCGCTTTCCACTCTTCTCTGATGAAACCTGCCGAAGAGGAATTGGCCAAGGCTATCGGAGAAATCACTTTTCAAAAACCGCTTTGTCCTATCTATCAGAATGTGACTACCACTGCCATGACCGATCCTGAGACTATCAAGAAAAATCTTATCGCTCAGCTAACTGCTCCTGTCAAATGGACACAAAGTGTACAACAGATGATTCAGGACGGTGCTACTACTTTCGTTGAACTTGCTCCTGGAAAAGTACTTCAAGGGTTAGTTAAGAAAATCAACAAAGAAGTAGAGGCTATCTCAGCTTAAAAGAAAATGTAAGAAAGCTATTGTCGTTCTCGAAAATAATCGTAACTTTGCCTCGCTTTAGGTAAAGCATTTAGAATAGTTGCTCATAATATGAAGATTAGAAAAGGCTTTCATCCTGCATGAAAGTCTTTTTTAGATTAAAAACCCTTATCATATAGAAATTTCCTATGGAATTGATCCGTGAAAAATTAGTTTTACCCAATGGAGGCAAGAAGCTTCTCTTGCACTCTTGCTGCGCTCCCTGTTCAGGGGAAGTAATGGAAGCTATCAGTGCCTCAGGTATTGAGTACACCATTTTCTTCTATAATCCCAACATCCACCCTAAAAAAGAATACGAAATCCGCAAGAATGAGAATATCCGCTTTGCTGAAAAACTCGGTATCCCAATTGTAGATGCAGATTATGATGTGGACAATTGGTATGAGAGAGCTAAAGGGATGGAATACGAGCCTGAGCGTGGCAAGCGTTGTACTATGTGCTTTGATATGCGTTTTGAGCGCACCGCTCTCTATGCATACGAACATGGTTTTGACACTATTACCAGTTCCTTGGGCATTTCTCGCTGGAAAAATTTTGACCAAATCAATGATAGTGGCTTACGTGCCGTTGCCCCGTACGAAGGGCTAACCTACTGGACACACAATTGGAGAAAAAAAGGAGGGTCTGCTCGTATGTTGGAGATAAGCAAACGTGAGCACTTCTATATGCAGGAATACTGTGGTTGTGCCTATTCTCTCCGCGATACTAACCAATGGCGCTTAGCCAATGGGAGAGAACGTATCCAAATAGGAGTAAAATTCTATGGAGTAGACGATAATGATAATGATAAACAATAAGAGTTATGCAACTAATTACTGATTATCAAAATGAGTTTGTTGCCTTTATGCAAGAGCACTTAAAGGAGCGAGAACCAAAAAATTTGTATGATCCTATCCATTATATCCTCAATGTAGGAGGGAAGCGCCTACGCCCGACCCTTACGATGCTCAGTGCAGATATTTTTGGAACAGATTACCACAAAGCACTCTATGCTGCCCTTGCGGTGGAGATTTTTCACAACTTCTCCTTGGTGCATGACGATATTATGGATGCAGCACCTCTTAGGCGTGGGCATCCTACAGTACATACTAAGTGGAACCTCAATACAGGAATCCTCTCTGGTGATACTATGCTTATTCTTGCCTATCAGTATTTTGAGCAGTATGAGCCAAATATTTTTCAAGAATTAGCCAAAATCTTCAGCAAAACTGCTATTGAAGTATGCGAAGGACAACAGTATGATGTAGATTTCGAGCAACAAGCACAGGTCTCCACTGACCAATATCTCAAAATGATTGCTTACAAAACAGCTGTCCTTGTGGGGGCTGCACTCCAGATGGGAGCAATCATTGCTCAGACCACAGAAGAAAATAAGCAAAAAATATATGATTTTGGGCTTGCCTTGGGCATTGCTTACCAATTACAAGACGATTATTTGGATACCTTTGGCGATGCTTCCTTTGGTAAGAAAATAGGAGGAGATATCCTCCAAAACAAAAAAACGCTCCTCTATCTCAAGGCTTTAGAGAAAGGTACTCCTGAACAAAAACAAGAATTGCTAACACTCTATTCCACTGAACCTAAGAGTGAAGAGGAGAAAATCGCTCGTGTAACTGAGCTTTTTATAGCTACTGAAAGTCATACCTTCCTTAGAGCACAAGTAGAGGCTTACACGCTAAAGGCATTTGCTATCTTAGATACTCTTGATGTCCCTGAAGAGAAAAAGAATATTCTAAAAGAATTTGGTAGTAGCCTTATGAATAGAACAATTTAATGGGTAATTATCAATTGTTAATGGGTAAAAATATATGAAAGTATTTGAAGAACTTAGAAAAGCTGGGATTGATAGCCATGACATAGAACAATTAGAAAAATTCTATGGAGAAGAGCGTTTTATCCGTGGAAGAGATGGTTTTATAGCTGTTGAAGATGAGGATTTTGAAGGAATGCAGGATTTTTTCAATGATTATACACTCTTTAATGATCTGAAAGTGATTCTTACCGATGAAAATTCCAATTATTGGTGTGTATTTGTAGGAGGGGCACGCAAGGGAATGGTTTGTCATCTTGATCACGAGTTCCAAGACCAACAACAACCTCGCTTTAAGAGCATCAGTCGTTTGCTTGAGGTTATTGAGCAGCATGAGGAGGCTTATGACTTCGATGAACTAAGAGAACTTCCTGAAAATGTATTTGACTTTCCTTCCAAAACCTTAGAAGACTTTCAGGGAAGAAAGCAGATTATAGAGCAGCTCTACCAAGAGATTGACAACCTTGACACAGAAGATGAGAGTTATGATCAAAACCGCTCTTCTCGTATCTACTCTATCATAGTCCTTTCTATTGCTTCGGAGGTAGAGACTCATATAAAACCTTTCCTTGACGATGAAGACGACTATGTGAGAGAGTTTGCCGAAACGGCTATGAAGTTCTGGAGAGGGAAAATAGTGACTTTTTAATTTTACTATTTTAGATACTTTATGAAATGGGTTACTTATCATAGGTTATTGATTATCCCTTCAGGGGTTAGGGGAATTATTTACCTCTTTTTCCTTTTCGGTTTCTGTGTAAGAGCCCAAGAGGTAGATTCCTATGAAGAGTTTGAATCCCTCAAAGGAAAAGTTCTCTCAGTGGAAGAGAATTACTATACTTCTTTGGAGCATTACCGCAATCGTACATATGAAACAGCGTACAAAACCCTAGAGATAGTAAAGCGCCGTATTACTTTTGATGAAAAAGGAAAAAAACAAACCTATGAGGAATATGATACGCCTACTCATTGTATAGTGAAGACCACTTTCCTATATGATAAGCTATATCGCCTATCAAGCTATACTAAAATCTATGACACAGGGGAACTTTCTGAAAAAGAACGAGATCATTGTTGGTCTGTCATATATCAGTATGATCCAATGGACAATGACCCAAAGGCAAGAAAAACCTCTGCGCTAACCTATCAAGGGAATCTGCTTAAGGAATATCGTACTTATACCTATGATTCTTTAGGACAACTGACAGAAGAGAAGATTTCCTCTATACAACAAAATCAAGGGAAAATATATGCTTCTACAACACATCTTACTTTTACTTATGACAAAGAAGGGAAAGTTACTTCCCTCAAGTGGGCAGCAATTCCTTCAGGCGATGTGCAATACCATGATGTTTTTGTCTATGATACTCAGGGAAAGATAAGTAAAAAAGAACATTGGTGGGACAATACTTCTTTTATAAAGTATTCGTATGAGTACAACGAGAAGGGGGATCTCGCTATAGAACAGAAAAAAGAAGGGGATGTTTTAGAAACTCCCAAAGTAAAATGTAATAATTCTTATCACTATACCTATACCTATGACACCTTTGGCAACTGGACTCAAAGAATATCGACCGCCGATGATGAGGTATTCCTTGTTACTGAAAGAATTATCAAATACAAAGAACCAGGAAACAGTCCCTCTTCGGAGGTAGTAAGATTTTCGAAGGGTAGGAGGAAGTGAACAAGGAATAGAAATTGTCCTTAACAACTATTCTCTTTAAAGAAAAAGAATAACTAGTATTTGCAACTAAAACCAATATTTGATGAGAAAATACCTACTTCTATTAGTATCACTTTACTCATTATTTTGCTGGGGACAAAGAAAAACCCATTTGCAAGAAATGAAACTTAATGGCGAGGTAAAATACCTAAAAGTGTATGAATACAACGATAAGGAATTGGATTTTGTAAAGGAATATTTCTTTAACCGTCAAGGAAACATTGAGAGAAATAATAATTATCAGAAAGGCCAGTTAAACAGTGAGTTCATCTATCATTATGATGATCAAGGAAGGTTTTCTTTCTATGAAATGAATTTCTATGGAGACTATGCCAAAGAAGGAAAGATTGTTTTTTCCTATAATAGAAAAGGAGATGCCATTCAAGAAGAGTATTACGAAAATGATAAACTCATACAATATACACAAAATAAATATGACAACAAGCATCATATCATTCTTTCCACAATTTATAGAGAGGAAAAAGAACTTTCTCATACAGAATTTGTTTACAATGACATAGACCAATTGGTAGAGGTAAGTAATTTTAATAATAAAAATGAATTACAAAGCACCCTTAAAAACTACTATGATTCCTTGGGAAATCTTTCCAAAAGTGACACTTACAATGCTAAGGGAGACAAAACTACTTCTCGAGAAATGGAATATGATGCATATAATAATGTGATCAAGGATAAGATTATTCTCGAGAGCAAGCGCTCTTTAGAGTACAATTACCGATACAAATATGATTCTCACCAGAACTATATTATGAAAGAAGACTCTAATACAAAAGTTAAAAAAGGAAATTTTGAGAGTGTATATCTGAAAGAAGAACGACAGATAGAGTATTATTAAGGATTAACCTTCAGTTACTAACGACAAAACCTAACAACAAACAACTATGGATTACGTATATACAACCACAACTGACAGTATCGCTACTGTAGAATTTGCCTCCGAACAGGCCAATGCACTCTCTATGGAATTACTGCAGCACTTGACCAAGGAGCTGGACACCCTCTCTGCTGACAAGGAAATAAAAGTAGTTATCCTCCGCAGTAAGGGCGAAAAAGCCTTCTGTGCAGGTGCTTTTTTTGACGAACTTGTGCAGGTAGATTCCTTAGAAAGTGGGCAACGTTTCTTCAGTGGATTTGCCCATGTACTCTGTGCAATTCGCCGTTGTCAAAAACCTGTCATAGGCAGGGCTCATGGCAAGGCTGTTGGTGGAGGGGTAGGCATATTGGCTGCCTGCGATTATGTATTTGCCACAGAAGCAGCTTCTATTCGCTTACCTGAACTGAGTATCGGAATAGGCCCCTTTGTCATCGCTCCTGCTATTGAACGAAAAATGGGGGTAGGTGCCCTTGCAGAACTCTCCTTGGCCCCTGACCTGTGGAAAAATGCATATTGGGCAGAGCGTAAGGGGCTCTATGCCTGTGTTTTCGAAAATATAGCAGACATGGACAAGGAAATTGGTTATTTTTCCCAAAGACTTGCTTCTTATCCTACGGAATCCTTAGTAGCAATCAAGCAAATTCTATGGAAGGATACCCCCTCTTGGGAGCCTCTTCTCTTTGAAAATGCAGAAATTACAGGGAGATTAGCCTTATCCCCTTATACTAAAGAAAAATTGAAACCTAAGAACAAATGATCTCACTACAACAGAACATCGCCGAGATACAAGAAAAAATAGCCAATGCCCCCGACAACAGCTATGCCATAGGGGTACTCATAGGGAGTCTCTTACCCTTTGTGGTATTAGTTATTTTAGGGTATCTCTTATATTCCTATTATAAAAATAAAAAACAGTCATAGAAAAATGTCAGTGCAAGAAACTACTTTGGAGATTCACTTGGACAATCTCCAGCACAATGTACGTCAACTCAAAAAACATCTCAAGGAAGGCACTCGCTTTTTAGCCGTAGTCAAAGCCAACTCTTACGGAAATAGCTCCGTTGCGGTAGCACAGTATTTGGAGAAAAAGGACTTAGCGGATGAATTTGCCGTGGCCTTCACCAGTGAAGGAATAGAACTTCGCAAGGCTGGAGTTACTCGTCCTATTCTTATTTTCCACCCTCAATTGGTGGATTTTGAAGACATCGTTCGTTATAACTTGGAACCTACCCTCTATTCCAAAAGGCTCATCACCCATTTTATAGACTTTGCCAAGGAAAAACAGCTACACCAGTATCCCTTCCACCTTAAGTGTAATTCAGGAATGAATCGTTTGGGTTTTTCAGTAGAAGAAATTGATGAGGCTTGTGAGCTACTCAAGGGACATGAGGAACTCAAAGTAAGAACTGCCTTTTCTCACTTATTAGCATCCGAAGACCTTCAGGCACGCCCTTTTATGGAAAAACAGATAGCTCTCTTTAAGGCTTTCCAGAAGAAATTGGAGAACCACTTCTCACACAAGATCATCTATCACAACTGTAATACCTCTGGTATACTCAACTACCCTGAAGCACATTTCGATATGGTACGCAGCGGGATAGGAATGTATGGATTTGCCAATGACCCTCGCCTACAGAAGGATTTCAAACCCATAACAACTCTCAAGAGCATCATCTCCCAGATACATACTATCCAGAAGGGAGATTATGTAGGATACAATTTTGGATTTCAAGCACAGAAACCTATGGAAATAGCCACCATTTCAGTAGGACATGCCGATGGGCTTAACCGTATCTATGGTAAGGAGGTAGGATTTGTTTTTATCAAAGACAAAAAATGTCCTATCGTAGGAAATGTATGTATGGACATGATCATGGTGGATATTACAGGATTGGGCTGTGAGGAAGGAGAAGAAGTTATCATTTTTGATGAGCGACACACCTCAGAGACCTTAGCTGAAAGCGCAAAAACTATCTCCTATGAACTAATTACCTCCCTTTCGCGAAGGATAAAAAGAGTATTCATAGAAGATTAATCTATTTATCTTAAAAATTTCTAAGGAAACTTTCTTAAAATACTCTTTAAGAAAGTTTTCTTTTTTTCTTGTTTTTTTTACATAAAAAATTAGGTTAATTCCTCCTTTATTCTTAACTTTGTGGTGATCTTACAAACAATGGAATCATTTCAGCTAAAAACTAATGCTATGAAAAGATACATCATTTTAACTATCTTATTGATAAGCAGTTTTACTATTACCAACTGTCAGAAAGAAACTGTAGTGGAACGTACCGAAGTACAAAAAGGCAACCTTATCCACTCAGGAACTGGAGCTCCCGATGCCTCCTTAGGTAGTATTGGAGATTACTATTTAGACCTTTCTACCTCCAACCTCTATGGAGCAAAGACAGCACAAGGCTGGGGAAACCCTATTTCCCTAAGAGGATTACAAGGAGAGAAGGGGGAGAAAGGGGACAAGGGAGATAAAGGAAATAAAGGAGACCAAGGCAACAAAGGAGACCAAGGTGAACGAGGCGAGCAAGGAGTCAAAGGGGATAAAGGGGAAAAGGGAGACAGAGGACTCAAAGGTGAACGAGGCAAACAAGGATTCAAGGGAGAGCAAGGACCTAAGGGTGAAGATGGAAAGCAAGGACCCAAGGGTGAAGATGGAAAGCAAGGACCCAAGGGTGAAGATGGAAAACAAGGACCTAAGGGTGAAGACGGAAAGCAAGGACCTAAGGGTGAAGACGGGAAGCAAGGACCTAAGGGTGAAGACGGGAAGCAAGGACCTAAGGGTGAAGACGGAAAACAAGGACCTAAGGGTGAAGACGGAAAACCTGGTTCTAATGGAAAAGATGGACAAGCAGGAGTCCCTGATAAAGGTGTAGGTCGTCTATTCTCGGGAACAGGAGCCCCAAAAAAAGAAATAGGCCAAGATGGAGATTTTTATATTGATATACTCCATAAAAGACTTTATGGACCCAAAGAAGGAGGAAACTGGGGAGATAACTTTATCAGTTTAATCCCTCCTGAGATACGCAGCTCCGATTATGAAATTGGAAATGATGAAGAAACAGGAGAGCAGTCCCTAACAAAATGGTTCTTAAAAACTATCAGGAAATTAGATATGAATAGTGTAGAGGAGTTGAGAAATGTAAAAGGTATTAGAATAGAGGTCTTCAAGGAATGCAAAAACTTGGAATCTATTATAATAGGGGAAAATGTAAGAATTATTGGATATGCAGCCTTCTCTGGACTCGATAATTTAAGCAAAATCACCTTAAATAATCAGTTAGAGAAAATCAATGGATATGCCTTTGCAAGTACAGGTATTACCAGTATCACAATCCCTAAAAATGTCAAAAAAATTGCTCATAATATTTTTGATAATTGTCAGAATCTAAAAATTATTATCATGAAGTCACAAAATCCACCTTCTTTAGATAAAGATTCATTCAAAAATATTTCTATAACAAAAATAATTATCTATGTTCCTGACAATAGTGTAGATACCTATATAAATGATTCTCAATGGAGTAAATATGAGAGATATATAAAACCTATTTCTGAAAAACCTAAAGACTAATAGGGGTATATTCATTTATACAATTTCTCGATATGAGTGGCACAAGCTACAAACTTGCACCAGCATAGAGGCACAAGAATTGTATCACTATATGAATATAAGATACAGATGCAATAAATTGCATCTCTGCCATGCGATTAATCAAAAGAGAATCACCTGATTGGTGTCTTTCTATATTACTCAAACTTTATAGCCTTAATGGGAGATATTCTGCTTACTATATAAGAGGGAACCAGTAACATGAGTAGGCAAGTGATAAGAATTCCTACATTAAGTGCTATGATATAGCCCATATGTAAGTAGATAGGAACTTCGGTTACATAGTACACAGTAGGATCCAGTTTCAGAGGAGCAAAATAATACTGTATACAGAGCAAACTAAGCCCTATAAGGTTTCCCCAGAAAAGCCCTAAGCCTATCAGGTAAGCTGCATTGTAGAGAAATATCTTACGAATATTCCAGTTGGTCGCTCCCAATGCTTTCAGCGTACCTATCATAGGTGTTCGCTCTAAGATCAGCACTAGGATGGCAGTAATCATATTCACCCCGCCTACAATCACCATTATAGCAATGATGATGAAGATATTGAGGTCAAAGGTATGAAACCACTCAAAAATAGTTGGATACTTCTGAGCAATTGTCTGTGAATCATAGGTAGTAGGAATATGATTATAGACATATTCCCCTACAGAATCCATCTGATCAAAGTCCTTGATAAAAACCTCAAAAAGCCCTACTTGTTGGGGTGTCCACTTATTTATTTTTTGTAGTTGGCGAATATCCACAAGAATATAAGTAGCATCAAATTGCTGAAAACCAGAAGCATATATTCCTGCTATAGTAAAATTGCGTTGGTTCGGTATCCCTTCACTCTCTTCCCTAAGGAAGAGAGTATTACAAGTGTCCCCTACGGAGAGTTCTAATCGGTTGGCCAAATATTGCGATATAAGTACCTCATTGCTAAGAGTATCAGAACTGAAATCAGGGAATTTTCCTGCTTTGAGGTAAGCCTTCATATACTGAGCATCAAAGTCCTTCCCTACTCCCTTAGCAATAATCCCCTCAAAAGTTTTTTCAGTACGGATAATCCCCCCCTTGGTGATAACCCCTTGTAGATGTAGTACCTTTTTCCCTTCTCGGTTGAAGAACTGAGGGTCTGTATAGAAATCCTCCTGATTCGAAATAGGCACAATAGAGACTTCTGAGCGATTGGTATCGTAATTGAATATCTGGATATGCCCATTGAGAGAGGCTATTTTCTGTCGGATACGTTCCTGTAAGCCCCTCCCTGTTGCAATAGCAATAAGAATCATTACCACCCCAAGTGCAATAGCACTGATGGCGATTTTGATAATTGGAGAAGAAATACTACTTTTGCCCCCTGAATTATGAACCAAACGACGGGCTATAAAAAATTCAATATTCAAAATAAAAAATGCAATTTTAGAATGAGCAAAATTACACTTTTTTTATTACTTATAGGTGTTTTTGGACAACTTTCTGCACAAAATATTTCTATTAAGAAATATGAGTATGTAGGAACTGGTGCCAACCAATCCTATCAGTACCTTCCTATGCTTGCAGGCAAGCGTATAGGAGTAGTTACCAATCATACAGGGATTATTCAAAAAATTGTCCATGAAAAGGACAGCACCATCACAGTACAGAACGAACATTTGGTGGATTTTCTTCTTGCCAAGAAGATAAACATCTCCAAGGTTTTTGCTCCTGAGCATGGTTTTCGGGGTACAGCTGATGCTGGAGAAGTAATCAAGGATGGAGTAGATCCCAAGACTAAACTACCCATTATCTCCCTATATGGGAAGAATAAGAAACCTACAGCAGAACAGCTTAAAGGAATAGAGGTCATGCTCTTTGACCTACAGGATGTAGGGGTGCGCTTCTACACGTATATCTCGACCCTACACTATGTGATGGAAGCCTGTGCTGAGAACTATATTCCCTTGGTAATCCTTGACCGTCCGAATCCTAACGGTCACTATATAGATGGGCCTGTACTGGAATCTTCTTATAAAAGCTTTATAGGTATGCACCCCGTCCCTGTGGTCTATGGAATGACCATTGCCGAATACGCCCAGATGATCAACGGAGAGAAATGGCTTAAGAACGGTATCCAGTGTACCCTGAAGATAGTGCCCCTTAAGAGCTATGACCGCAAGGCTATCTATCCCCTACCTGTAGCTCCCTCTCCTAATCTCCCCAATATGACTGCGGTAAACCTATACCCAAGCCTATGTTTCTTCGAGGGGACTAACATCAGTATGGGGCGTGGTACCCAATGGCAATTCCAAATATATGGCTCTCCCTATTTGGAAAAAACAGCCTTTACCTTCACCCCTAAGCCCAATGCTGGGGATAAGAATCCTAAATACAATGGAAAAGTATGCTATGGAGAAGATCTAAGCCATACTCCTACACTATCCACACTGAACCTTTCTTGGCTAATAAAGGCCTACGAACAGACTTCTGCTGTGAAGGTTAACTTTTTTTCGTCTTCCTTTGATAAGCTGGCAGGTAACAAAACCCTCAAAGAGCAGCTCCTCCAGCACAAGAGTGAAAAAGAGATCAAAGCAAGCTGGCAAGATGCTTTAGAAAAATTCAAAAAGACACGAAAAAAATATCTTTTGTATCCCTCTGATTTTTAAACTATAAAGAGTTTTTCCTTTATTTTTAAGAGGGTTAAAAATAAAAATTGTGGAGAAAATTATACAAAAAATATGCGCTATGTAAATTATATTTTTTATTTTTGTGCCATGAAAAGAGGGTATATTTACTCAAAAAACACCTATCAATAGAGTAAATACCTATCTTACAAGAACTTAAGTTTCTATGTTACATAAAGTTACCGCAAGTCAGATTGCACAAGTCCTCAATGGAACTGTCACTGGAGACCCTGAAGTAGAGGTTTACAAACTCTCCAAGATTGAAGAAGGGTGTCCTGGGACTATTACCTTTTTATCCAATCCTAAGTACAAGCACTTTATCTATACGACAGAGGCTTCTGTGGTGATTGTAAAGGATGACTTCCATCCAGAACAACCTATCAAATCTACATTGATTAGGGTAGCTGATCCTTATTTGGCATTTACACAACTATTAGAGTACTATAATCAAATGCGTATAGCTACCAAAGTAGGCATAGAAGAACCCGTGTTTATCAATTCTTCTTCTACTTTAGGAGAGAATGTGTATATAGGTGCTTTTACTTCTATTGGGGCACATTGTAAGATAGGCAACAATGTAAAGATATATTCCAACACCAACATAGGAGACAATGTCACAATAGGAGACAACACTATTATCTTCAGTGCAGTAACCCTCTGTGCGGACTCTGTAATAGGTGCCAATTGTATTCTCCACTCAGGGGTAGTCATTGGAGCGGATGGCTTTGGCTTTGCCCCTCAAGAAGATGGTTCCTACAAGAAAATCCCTCAGATAGGCAATGTAGTGATTGAGGATGAGGTAGAGATTGGAGCCAATACCACTATAGACCGTGCCACTATGGGCTCTACCATTATCCGAAAAGGGGTAAAAATAGACAACTTAGTGCAAATAGCTCACAATGTGGAAATAGGAGCTCATACGGTTATTGCCTCTCAAGCAGGGGTAGCAGGTTCTAGTAAGATTGGCGCACATTGTAGCATAGGTGGACAGGTCGGCATTGCAGGGCACTTCACTATAGGTAATAATGTAAAAATACAAGCCCAATCAGGAATTGGTAGAGATGTTAAGGACAATGAAGTAATTCAGGGTTCACCTGCCTTTACTTATATGGATTACAACAAATCCTATGTAGTATTCAGAAAACTTCCTGAATTGTTCAAGAAAATCGGTGAATTAGAAAAAAAGATTGATTCTTAACCTATTATGAATATTGAGCTATTGAAGGAATCTTTGAACCTACTCAATGATTTTCCAGAACATATATATTATATCAATTCAGGAGCAGAGTATCTAAGTATTTACAAACGTTGCCTGAAGGATATAGAGCAGATTGCTCAAGAAAGAGGCTCCGCTTATATAAAAGGCAAACTAAAAGAATATCCTACTCTTACAAGTAAAGAGGTTGATGAATATATTAGACTAAAAAGTGATGATAAAAGCCTGCTTTCCTTATTTTTTGAACGTATCTATATAGAAAACATTATTTGCTTATTTAGAACAGGAAGTTTTCCCCATAGTATAAAGAAGAAAATTTGTAAAGTAGCCAATATAAATCAGGAAATATTTAGAGTTATTGAAAAACCCATTTTAGAAACAATACTTTAATAGATATTAGAAAATTACGTAATTAAAAAATATATCTTGTGAAACAATATACATTAGCTGCCCCAGTTACCTTACAAGGAAAAGGGCTCCATACAGGAAAGAATGTAACCCTCACCCTAAAACCTGCCAATGAAAATACAGGGTTTGTATTTGTACGAGTAGACTTGGAGGGCAACCCAGTCATAGAAGCAGAAGCTTCCTATGTGACCAGTACCGAAAGAGGTACTGTCTTGGAGAAAAAAGGAGTTAAAATACAGACCTGTGAGCATATTCTTGCTGCATTGGTAGGTATGAACTTGGACAATGTCATCATGGAATTGGACGCACCTGAGCCTCCTATCATGGATGGTTCTGCTAAATATTTCGTAGAAGCCATTGAAAAAGTAGGGATTGTAGCCCAAGAAGCTGAGCGCCATGAGTATATTGTACACGAGGTAATTTCTTATAAGAATGAGGAGACAGGTTCTGAGATCACCCTTATCCCTGCCGATGAGTACCAAGTAACCACCATGGTGGACTTTGGCACTAAAATACTCGGTACCCAAAATGCCTATATGCACTCGCTTTCTGAGTTCAAGGATGATATAGCCAATGCTCGCACTTTCAGCTTTTTACACGAACTTGAAGTACTTTTGGACAAGGGACTTATCAAAGGAGGTGATCTGAACAATGCTATTATCTATGTAGATAAAGAACCTTCCAAGGAGACTATGGAGAAGCTTAAAAAAGTATTCAATCGTGACAATGTTACAGTAAAGCCTAATGGTGTATTGGACAATATAGACCTCCATTATTCTAATGAAGCAGCTCGACACAAGCTCTTGGATGTAGTAGGTGATTTAGCTCTCGTAGGAGTGCGTATTCGTGGAAAAGTAATCACTAACAAACCTGGACACTTTACCAATACTCAGTTTGCTAAAAAACTCTCCAAAATTATAGCCAATGAGCGTAAAAACGATATACCTAAAGTAGATATCAACCAAGCACCACTAATTGATACTGTGGGAATTATGAAACTTCTTCCCCATCGTCCGCCTATGCTCTTGGTAGATAAGGTATTCGAACTTTCTGATAAGCATGTCATTGCCACCAAGAGTGTTACCATGAATGAACCTTTCTTTGTGGGACATTTCCCTGGAGCACCCGTTATGCCTGGAGTCCTACAGATAGAAGCTATGGCTCAGGCTGGAGGGGTACTGATCCTTAGTACAGTTCCCGATCCAGAGAACTACCTAACTTATTTTATGAAGATTGACAATGTCAAATTCAAAAACCCAGTACTCCCCGGAGATACCCTTATCTTCAAGTTAGAGTTACTCACTCCTATCCGTCGAGGTATCTGCCATATGCAGGGGTATGCCTACGCCAATGGTAAACTCGTAACCGAGGGAGAACTTATGGCTAAAATAGTAAAAAGAGACGATAATCAAGAGTAATATGATGTATCCCTTAGTCAATATACACCCTGAAGCTAAAATCGCTCAGAATGTGGTAGTAGAACCTTTCTCTACTATTTGCAGAAATGTAGAGATTGGAGAAGGCACTTGGATAGGTCCTAATGTAACCATTATGGAAGGGGCTCGTATCGGGAAAAATTGTAAAATATTCCCAGGAGCAGTTATCTCAGCCATTCCCCAAGATCTTAAGTACAAAGGAGAAGAAACTACTACCCATATAGGGGACAACACTACCATCCGTGAATGCGTTACTATCAACAAAGGAACGGTGGATCGCATGCGTACTGTGGTGGGAAATAACTGCCTGATTATGGCTTACTCCCATATCGCTCACGATTGTATCGTGGGGGACAATTGTATTTTCTCCAATGGCACCACCTTAGCCGGACATGTAACTGTGGGGGATTGTGCTGTAATGGCTGGAATGACAGCTGTCTATCAGTTCTGCTCTATTGGGAGCTATGCTTTTGTTACAGGGGGTTCCTTAGTAGGAAAAGATGTGCCTCCTTATGTCAAGGCCGCTCGTAATCCTCTCTCCTATGTAGGGGTGAACTCTATTGGCCTACATCGTAGAGGATTCTCTACCGAGAAAATTCGTGAAATACAAAATATCTATCGTATCCTTTTCCAAAAGAAACTCAGTACTTCCCACGCCTTAGAATATATAGAGGCTGAAATGGAGGCTACTGTAGAGAGAGACGAGATCCTACAATTCGTTCGTCGCTCCCAACACGGTATTATGAAAGGATATGCAGGTATCCTTCCAGATGAAGGAAATATATAAAGTGCTATTTTCTTCTTAGCTTATAAAAAAGAGATGCAAATCATTGTATCTCTTTTTATTTTTCTATAATAGTTGTATCTTTGCCCTTTCATCATTAAAATACGTATAATATGTTTCAAACTCCTTATAACGCGGCGCCCTTTTCGCGCTTTACTGCTACCGACTATCTGCCAGCTATAGAGAAAGCTATCGGCGAAAGCCTTGCTCAAATCGATAGTATTACCCAAAATCCTGAACCTGCTACTTTTAAAAATACATTAGAAGCCTTAGCTTACACAGGCTTGGCGCTCGACCGACTTACAGCTATGTTCTTCAACCTCAACAGTGCCGAGACCAACGACACCCTGCAAGCCGAAGCCCAGCGCATCTCGCCTCTGCTTACTGACTACGGCAATGATATCCGCCTGAATGAAGCCCTCTTCAAGCGAGTAAAAACAGTGTATGACCAGCACGAAAACCTATCACTCACTGCAGAACAACAGACACTCCTTGAAAAAACTTACAAAAGTTTTACCCGCAATGGGGCTAATTTGTCACTTGATGACAAAGAGCGTTTGAGGAAAATAGACAAAGAGTTAGCCACACTCAAACTAAAATTCTCTGAGAATGTACTCGCCGAAACCCAACATTACCAATGGGTGATTACCGATAAAAATACCCTCAGTGGGCTACCTGATTTTGTCCTTGAAATGCTCGCCCAAGAAGCTAAAAAACGCAAGGTACAAGGCTGGGTCATTACCCTCGATTTACCTGTATATACTGTGGTAATGAAATATGCTGATAACCGCGACTTGCGTCAGAAACTCTTTACCGATTATCACAGTCGTTGTGCAGGAGAGAGTGCCTACAACAACGAAACCAATGTGTTGCATATTACCCAATTGCGACAAGCACGCGCCTCTTTGTTAGGCTACCCTAATTATGCTACCTTTGCTTTGGAAGAGCGTATGGCGGAAACTCCCGAAAAGGTGATAGCTTTCCTCAACGAACAGTTAGCAAAAGATAAACCTCAAGCTATTAAGGAATTAGAAGAGCTCAAAACTTTTTCTGGTCTCACCGATTTTCAGCAGTGGGATTTTGCTTACTATGCCGAAAAGCTGAAACAAGAGCGCTACCAAATAGACGATTCGCTCCTCAAACCTTATTTGGCATTAGAGAAGGCAGTGGAAGGAATGTTTGCGGTGGCACACAAGCTTTACGGCTTGCACTTCACTCTTACCGATGAGGTAGAAAAATACCACCCCGAAGTACAAACTTACAAAGTAACCGATGAAAACGGCAATTATCTCGCCCTTTTCTACACCGATTTTTTCCCTCGTGCAGGCAAACGCAATGGGGCGTGGATGACCTCGTACAAGGAGCAGTATAAAGATGAACAGGGGAACGATTCCCGTCCGCACATCTCTATAGTGTGCAACTTCACCCGCCCAACAGATACCGCTCCTTCTTTGCTCACCTTCAGCGAGCTAACGACCCTCTTTCACGAGTTTGGACACGCTCTTCACGGAATGCTTTCCAAGGTAACCTATCCTTCGCTCAGTGGTACCAATGTAGCCCGCGACTTTGTGGAACTCCCCAGTCAGCTGATGGAAAATTGGTGTTATGAAGAAGAAACTTTGCGCCTTTTTGCCACTCATTACCAAACGGGGGAACCTCTGCCTATAGAATGGGTGAAGAAAGTAAAAGCTGTTGAAGATTTTATGAAAGGCATTTTGAATGTACGTCAGTTAAATTTTGGATTTTTAGATATGGAGTGGCATACCTATCCTCATTTGGAACGCCTTGAAAATGTTCGTACTTTTGAACAGATAGTTACCAAAGCAACACAACTCTATCCACCTATTGATGTGATGTGTATTTCTCCTGCTTTCTCTCATATTTTCAATGGAGGTTATGCCGCAGGCTATTACAGCTACAAATGGTCGGAAGCCTTAGAGGAAGATGCTTTGGAAATATTTAAAGAAGCAGGCTTTTTCAACAAAGCAGTAGCTACGCGTTTCCGCAAAGAAATCCTTGAAAAAGGCAGTAGTGAAAAGGAAAGTATTCTCTATAAACGTTTTCGCAACTGAAATACATATCTTTGCTCGCTAATCATCATTATAAGTTCGATAATAAAAATCAAAATCAAAAATAAAAATGAATCAATCCCTCATCACCGCCATTGCTGAAGGCGATTTCTCAGCAATCCTAAACATTACAAGTCAGCTCACCGATAGTGAGCGTTATAGCACCATCACTGCTATCAAAGCATTAGACCCCTATTCGGAAAAAGATTTCCCAAGAAAGAATGTTGCAGCAAAAGACATTTACCACCATAACCATCTGGTATCTCAAGCTTTTTACTACGCTCTTATTACTATGGTACGCGAGGAAAGCGACATTGCTAAAGTGATGATGGACAGAAAGAATTATATAGGCGAACCTTATCAAGAAAACCCTTATGGGCTCTTCCGCTCTCGCTATATACAGTCTGTCATAGACTATTACGAGCAATTTCCGCCTGATGCTTATATCAAAAATGTGCTTAAAAAATGCTATACCAAAGAGATTAACGGACTCTCCTTTGGTTTCCAATGGTATTTCTATAAAAAAGGCTGGATTCCTTTTGACGAGGAACGTTTTGTTAGAAACTTATTGGAAGTGGATCTAATGGGTAACCGCTCAGTAACCGCCGATGCCCAATTCCTATTCCAATACCCCGAAGCCATTGAAAAAATACTTTTGCAGCTTTATCGTATAGAAACCAAAGTACTCGACCTTTCCAAATGGGAAAGCGATAACCCCTCAAGCAAAATGAGTACCTCTGGTGTTGCCAAAGTAACTACCTATTGGGACGAGGTATTTGAATTATTGGTGCATTATGGTTACCAAATCCCCCGTAGTTTTGTAGGGCAGCTTTTAGAATCATTGCTCAACCAATGGAAGAAACCCCACCTCGATTGGCACTGCCGTTTGCTCAAATGGCTTGCTCCTACCCAAGAGGAACTTTTAGCTCATCAACAAACGCTCTTTGCCGTTTTAGGCACTGGGGTAGGCAGTGTAGTGAAAACCGTTATGGAATACATTGTGTCTATTGCTAATGCGCCACAGTTTGATTTTGAGAGCTTTATGCAACAATTCCCGCTCGCCTTTACCGTAGAGAAACAACCTAAAGCACTCCTTCAAGGAGTAGAAATTTTGGCAAAGGAGTTCAAAAAGCACCCTCCTACCGATGTCAGCTACCGCGAACAATTAGCAGTCCTCTTCACTCAGCCCGATGTAAAACTACAAGAAGCTGTAGCTGAACTACTCACCACCTATTTCAACCAAGAAGGTCTCCCCGAAGTCATCGCACCTTATCGCGATTACCTAAAAGGCAAAGCCCAAAACCTCCTTGCAACCCTAAGTCCTTCAGAATCGTCCGCCCCGTCCGACTTGTCCGACAGCTCAGCCTCGTCCGAGAACTCCCAAACTGCCTATGCGGCTCGCTCTGCCTGTGCGGCTCGCACTCTGACACCTATTCCCTGTCCCCTGACACCTGAAAATCTCCTCTTCCTCCTTGGTGATTGTATCCGCGAGAAATCAGCCGCTACTATTGATGTTTTCTTTGATGCGCTGGTACGCTTGCAAGACCAAATCCCCGCGGATTATGCTGAGCAGATAAAGCCTTACCTCAAGCAACTTCTCGCTCGAGAGTGGTTTATGGGAACGATGCCTCTACTATACTTATTTTTAGACTCTTGGAGCAACCAAAGCCCTACCCCCCTTGTCTATGATACCGACAAGGAATGGAAAGAAATCCAAAAACTATACAAAGAAGATAAATATACACAAGCCGACAAACTCGACAAACCAAGAGTGATGCACATAGCTGCCAATCAAGCACAGCAGACTTTCCCTTATCTGTTTAATAAAATAGCACGCACACTCCAAAAGCTCAAAGAGAAAGACACCTTGCCTTTCCTTTCTACCCCTACACACGAACCTTTCTATATAGAGGCAGAAGTATTGGTCGATAAGCTCTTGCAATACGAAGCCCAAGGCAAAGCCCCCGACCTCGACGACCTGATTGTCGCCTGCAACCGCCTGCTCTTTTGGGAGGTTTCGGCAGCAGCCAAAGAAAAAGCCCAACAGCTCAAAGGCGACTATGCTCCTGCTATTCAGTATTACTTAGGTCTTACTGATAAGATACAATTAAACGAAGCACTTCTACCGCTATGGACGCAAATCACTCGCCTAAAACACCCCGATGAGGAGTTCAAAGTATTTGAAAATACTCAGGCAAAGAATATCCTTAGCGTAGTAAAACCTTTCTATATACGTTATGGTTGGGAGAAAAGAACTTATGCCAATGGTGAAGTAGGCGAAGAGTTCACCTATCACTGCAATCATTATTACAAATACAAGAATAAGAAAAGCCGTCCTACTCTTTACAACTATTACAATGCCAATGAAGGGAAATGCACTTCGGCTCAAGAGGCAGAATATAAATTAAGTCTCAACCCTCACTATCCTGATGCGATATTATGTGCTCACATAGCGCTCTGGGCAACGATGAATGAGGCAGACCAAGTGCGCGATATGACCCTACCTTTGGAAGCTGTTTTGCGCTACGACCTGCGTGTACGCCATAGCGGTTGGCTGTATATAGGCGCGTGTTTGCTCTTTGAAAAACGCCCCTCACGTGATTTGGCGTATGAGTATATTTGTCAGGCAATTGCTCGTGGTGAAGACTTAACTCACTTGAAAACTTACCTTGCCAATGTACTCGCTTGGGATTATCTGCCTATACCGCGCTTTATAGAATTCCTCGACCGCCCTAATCCACCAGCCGTAAAAGCCTTTGGCAAAGAAGTAGTACAGCTCTATTTAGAAGAAGTGAAGAAGCAGGACAAACTCCCGCGCAATCACAAAAAGTTAGCAGCTTTTAATGATTAGTCACTATTCATTTTTCACTTTTAAATTTTTTAGTTATGGAAGAAAACTTACTTTCTGCCATTAAGGCACACGATTTTACCGCTATACGCAATATTTGCTTTGGTCTTTCTGAGGAAGAGCGCAATAGCCTTATACATACCTTGCAAACAGTCCGTTGGGAACAACTATATCACAATACTCAAAATAAAGCTCCTCGCTTGGCTTTAGAAGAAAGAAATTATTTTTCGTATTCACTTTTATGTCTTTGTAGGACAAGTGAAGAATTGAAAGAAATAAAGTTGTCAGGAGAAACAATTTCTTCTAATGATCAGATGATACTCTATATGAGTAGAATTCACTTTTCAGAGATATTGAATTTGATAGAAACCCAAGAAGGAAAATACCTCATTACTTTGTTTAAATCTTTTTCTGAAGAAGATTTGCTAACCGAATTTGCCTTTCAGAACCTTTGGACTCTTTATCAAAAGGGTATTATTACCTATAATGAAAATCTCTTTATAGAAAAATTCTTCTTTTGGAACAATAAGCATATTACCGATGAACCTTTTGTAAATTTCTTATTAGAAAACAAGGAAATCAGTAAAAAGATTTTTGCTGTAGTACCCCAACATATCACCCAAGAGGTACCCTATCCTTCTGATGCTTGGAAAGAGTTGTACAGTATTTTGCAAGCTAAAGGATATTTCGCAGACCGTAGTATAGTAGGTAGTCATATAGAGGCATTACTAAATCCTTACAAAAAGAATGTGCTTGACTTTTATTGCCGTATTATTGAAACATTCGAGCCTACCCCGCAAGAACTTTTATCTAACCAACACACCCTTTTTGCCCTGCTTAGTAGCGACAAGACATCGGTGGTGAACTTTGTGATGAAACTCATCAAAGAGATATCCAGCGAAAAGGGCTTTGACTTTCAATCTTTTGCTGATAACTTTGCCCTATGCTTCACTACCCAAAAGATAGCCAAATCACAACTTATAGGTTTGGATATTTTAGCAAAGCATTACAAAAAGCAAGCCCCTACTAATCCCGACTACCGCGAACAATTAGCGGTACTCTTCACCGTCCCTGACGTAAAACTCCAAGAAAAAGTTGCCAACCTCCTCACCACCTATTTTAACCACGAAGGTCTCCCTGAAGTCATCGCCCCTTACCGTGATTACCTAAAAGGCAAAGCCCAAGACCTCCTTGTAACCCTAAGTCCATCAGAAAATTCAGAGAACTCCGAAAACTCCGAGAACTCCCACACCCCAAAAATTGCTCCTGTCGCTCGCATTCCTCATACTTGGGACGACCTGCTCTTCCTTATTGGCGACTGCATTCGTGAGCGTTCGCCTCTTGCTTTAGATCTTTTCTTTGAGGGCTTGAACCAGTTACAAGCGCAAATTCCAGCTGACTTCTCTCAGCAGATAAGTCCATACCAAAAGCAGTTGGGCGACCAGCCTTTTGAGTTCACTACTTACCGAAAATGTATGCGCTGGGTGATCGATGTTTGGGAGGGCAAAGCCTCGCTCTCTGATGATATTTTTGGCAGAAAACTCTATAACCCTGTGCCTTTCCTCCGTGATAAAACTAAGCGACTGCTACTAAAACTCAAGCAAGGCAACTCGCTTCCCTTTGTGAGTACCCCTACCCATAGTCCTTTTTATATAGATACACAGACATACTTGGAGCGCATTATCCAATATGAAAAAGCTGGCAAAACGCCTATGTTAGAAGATGTTATCGTGGGGCTTAACCGTTTGCTGCCTACGGAAGTTACCGAAGAGCAAAAGCAATTAGCTCTTTCACTCACAGGTGAGTATGCCACTGCCTTGCAATATTACTTTGAGGTAAACAAGCAAATAGCTGTAACTGATGCTACGCGAGTACTCTGGGGGCAAGTGTTACGCCTAAAAGACGTTGATGGGGTATTTTCGGAGTTAGAAATCCCACAAAAAACTAACTTACAAGGCTTGGTACGTCCGTTTTATCTGAAATACGAAGTGAAGCCTACCAAAATTAACGGTGTAGAACGGAATAAAATTATTTTGGAGGACAATTGGGATAAAACTTACGCCACTTATGTGTATTACAACGAGTTTGGAGCCAATTATTACAATGTATCGCCGATGAGCAAGGGGAAAGATGAGGATATTGACTATCAACTCAGTGTGAACCCACGCTATATAGATGGTTGGCTGTGCAAGTACCTGCTCACTTATGCCCAAGGTGTGGACGGAGAATCCCTTACTGAAGCTACTCGTGTGATGAGTCTGCTTTTGCAACACAACTTGCTTATTTATCACAGCGGTTGGCTAATGGTCGCTACTTGTCTTTTAGCCGAAAGGAAGGATTTGCGTGATTTGGCTACTGAATATATACTTTTAGCCCTCCAAAGAGGGGAAACGCTCACCTACCTTGCCGAAGCCATCGGGACCCTTTTAGCGCATAAATACGCTCCCATAGCCCGTTTTGTGGAGTTTTTGGATATCCCTACCCGAGACCCTAAAATAAAGGCTTTCCAAAAAGCGGTAGTAGAAGCCTATTTGCCTTTGGCTGAAAAATTAGAGAAGAAACCTACAAACCATAAAAAATTAGTAACCTATAATCTTTCATAAAAAATGAGAATCATAATTGTAATTTTTTTGTTAGTATCTGTGCGACTCTGGGGACAGCCTGGGGGAGGCGGCGGATTGCGTGTGTTGAATGTATATGATGAACACAAACGACCTGTTGATGTTGAACAATTAAAAGTAAAGCTTTTAAAACTGGACAGAGTGGCGAATATCGTTGCTGAGGAAGATTTTTATGTAGGAAGAAATGAGGAAAAAATGATAGTTATACCTCCTTCCAATCATTTTTCAAAGACTCAACAAGGGCTTGTTATTACCTATAAGAATAAAACTTATCGCATTGATTTTGAAGGCGTTATAGGTACGAATGGCGCTGGCCGTGTAGAAGAAATAGATTCTTTGGTACTGTTCAAACCTTATATACTGAGTAAACGCTCTTATGACTACCAAAGTCTCGGCAGGGAAGAGTTTAATAAATACTACATATTACGCGAAATAGCTGATAAGTATCTGAGTTGGGGAGTTACACCTGAAACCTATAAACACCTCTCGGTTATCGACCTAATGTATGACTCTCCTAAGTATGCCAACAATCGTAAGCCCAAGCCTTGGATGGAGAGTTTCAAGCAACTTAATGTTGATTACGGAGATAGCAATACGCACAGCAAGGAGGAATACGCTGATTATCTGAAAAGAATAGATGAAATGATATCCAAATATGGGGATTTAGAACCTTTTGTGATATTCAAAATGCGCTTTTTGTACAAAGAAGCTCATTATAAGGAGTTTATATCCTACTATGAAAAGAAATCTGCAGGATATAGGAATTTTTCTGGAAGAGCCATACAAGCCTATTGCTACCTAAAAGAATATGATAAAGCCATTGCTTTGGCTAAAGAGAGGGCGTCAGAGGAAAAAAGAGAATCCGAAGAATATTTCGGGAAGTTTGTTTATATATCGTATAATTTTGATTGGCTTTTTATAAAATCATACTATAAAAATGAATCTATAAAAAACGAGTTAGAATCCTTTGTCAGTGGAATTGATTTGGACAAAGATGACAGAAACCATTTAACAATTTTGAAAAGATTTGAAGAACTGAAACGCTACGACAGTTATAGAGAAAAGAAAAAACTCACTGACAAAGAGAAAGAACAGAAAAAATGCATGGAAGCCAATCTGCTGAAGGTATTTAAAGAAGGTTGCATTTTGTGTGATGATTTTGAGGATTGTCTTAAGGATTAATATAAATATGGTATCTTTGCCTAATAAATTGATAAATTAAATGAACGACTTTGAATATGCTTATCCGTTTGCCTCGGTGATAGAAGAGGCGAACGCTCACGAGAAGAATTTTATCTTTTCACACTGCTCAGAACTTAAAGAAGACAATGCAGTACCTTGTTTTTTCTGGGGGAATATCACGCAACCTTTTGTAGTAGCTAAGTGTCTTGCTACCCTGGCGAAGACCGTAGCCTCTCAGTTTGCTATCGCCCCAGGAGTGCTTGCAAAATTGCGTGACCCCATTATCTCGGTAGGGAATGGCGAATTGCTTTTTGAGGGCTTCTCTTCTTGCAATAGCGTTTATGCCCGTGTAGGGTTACGCAATGATGTGTTGGACGGCGATTTCTTGCAGAGCGGTTGTACTAATATCGATTTCAACGATGTAACCGTGCGCGCTTTCAATGCAGTAACCGCTTCGGAGAAAATGGTGCTTGGGATAGGACAAAAGCAGACGCATTTCATCACCGAAAAGCACAAATCTGTAGAGAAAAAAGTAACGCTTCCCAACCGCTGGATCAAAGGATTGGGCAACGTACAGGTATATCTTTCGGAAATGGATTTGGCATACCGCCTCAATAAAGCCGAAGCCATACAGCTTTTCCGCTCTTTGCCCAAACAAGCTGTGAAAAACGATTATTACTTGGTAAAACGCGGTGTAGGTTATAGTTTTGCCCCCACAGCAACTGCTGGAGCTATCAAAATAGGAGGAGTACACCGCTTGAACCTCTTACAGGGCTTACTATTGCTTGCCGATAGCCTGTATGTATACCGCAGTAGCAGTGAGCAATCAGTAGCTTTTGTGTTGCATTTCAAAGGGGTAGAAATGCTCTTTTTACTCTCGGACAATGTATATCGAGGTTTTTCGGGCGAAGGAAAATACTTGGAGCATATGATCGAAGAAGTACCTATGGAATGGCTTGTGGGGATTAACAATTTCTTCAAAACTAACGAAGTATTCTCACCAGCAATGGTAGCTATTGAAAACGATGTGAATATGGGCACGATGGCGACCCTGCAAGCATCGCTCTCGAGTATAGGGCTATTAGGCTACAACCTAACAGACAGCAATTATTTCTACCGCCGTTTGCCTTTCAAACCCCAGCGTTTGATCAGTTTGAATCCGCGATTGCAGAATGCCAAAAAGCTCACTGAAAATAATGAAGTACAAATCGTAGAGCAACGTGGTGATTATGTAAAAGCCATTGTAAAAGGAACAGGAGGAGTTACGCATACCGTTATTCTCGACGGCGAGAAAGCACAGTGCACTTGCAATTGGTACACCAATCACCAAACCAACAGAGGGTTGTGCAAACATATTTTAGCGACCAAGATGGTGAGTCAGTAAACTGATGAGTTAGTGAGTTAGGCGTTGTAGAATAAGGGATCGCACCTCTTCGCGTAGGGTATCTTTATCTTCAAGAGTTTTGCCATGTGTATAGACAGGAGGTAATACATCTACCCTCATCACGCCCATACTACCAGCGAAGAAGCGGAAAGGAAATCGTTTTTTGGTATCGTAGAAGATCATAGGCACGATAGGTATTTGGCACTCAATAGCGATGCGAAAGGCGCCATCTTTGAAGTTATCTAATACAATGCTCTCATCATCGGGGACACCTCCTTCGGGGAAGATACAGATGCTGAGACCTCTGTTGATACGTTCCATAGCTTGGGTATAGACCTCCCTCCTACTCTGAGGGCTTTTTCTATCTACCATTATAGCCACTCGCTTGTAGAAATAGCCGAAGAGAGGCAGTTTGGAGAGTTCTTTCTTCCCTACAAATACAAAGGGATTTTTACTGCAATAGAGCATCAACATAATATCCATCATACTATAATGATTGGCGACCAGCATATAGCTATGCTGGTCGTTTGGCACTGTATATTCACGTCTTATTTTAGGGAGAAAGCCCATCGCATAGAGTATAGGTGTAGCCCACAGGTGTCGCATTACCCAATAGAGGGAGCGATACCATTTTTTATGAGTGGTAAGCAGAAGCAATACTGGCAATAAAAGCACTATAAGAGTACCTACCAATATATAAAACCAAGTTCTCCAAAGTAACCAGAAGAGATATTTAGGAATTAGGGAGTAGCTATTAGGTATTGAAGGAATCACTTAATGAGCAGATTTTTTCAAGTAGCGATTAAAAAGAAAAATAGAAAAGGCCGTCAGTACCCCTAATCCGAAGATGATATACCAAAACTTATTAGGATGATAAGTATTCCATAACAGATCTGAAAGTTCTGTAGCAGAAAGATGCAATTTTTCTTGAGCTAACTCAAAGTATTGCTTCTTATTCAAGCTTTCAGGCAAAGTAATAGCACGTTTCTCCAATTCCATTTTTAGCAAAGAATGCTTATCCGACCACTTATCATATAAGTCCCCTGAGAAAAAACCTGTGAGATAACTCCCCACGGCCATAGGTAAGAAGTAAGTCCCTTGGTAGAGAGCCTCTTTCCCTTTAGGAGTGATTTTAGCAATAAAA
The DNA here is from genome assembly GCF_002302415.1 of Capnocytophaga gingivalis. Classification (NCBI taxonomy): domain Bacteria; kingdom Pseudomonadati; phylum Bacteroidota; class Flavobacteriia; order Flavobacteriales; family Flavobacteriaceae; genus Capnocytophaga; species Capnocytophaga gingivalis. The sequence continues at coordinate 655,133 of NZ_CP022386.1, forward strand.
GCTGAAATAGTAGGACCCACTGCTATTTCCCCTATCGCAAAAATAGCCGTTCCCAATACAGTGAAGATAACTTCCTTGAACATGAAAGTAAGAGTAACCCCTATGGTCATAACTATAGTCCCTCGAATCATAGCAGAGACCTGATCCATTTTCATCACAAAATAGGAAATTACCATCTGAGTTAGGATAATCATCACACAATCTATATTGCCAAACCATTCCGCTTTTATCTGTCCATTTTCAGTAAAAGTACTTCCAAAGAAAGGAATATTACGATTGATCCAGTCACTTTGCTGAGAAGAATCCACCCAATCTTCTATAAAATTGGGTAAAGTGTAAAACAATTGATTAAAAACTGTCCAAAAACCAACCATAAGAAGTAATAATATGGTTAGTTTTTTATCCTTAAGAGCACCTACTATGTTTTGTACAGAACCTTTTATCTCAGTTAGTAAGGGTATATTATACTTTCTTTCGGCTTTAGGCTCCTTATAGAAAAAAACAACTACCAAGAGATTAAAGACAATCACTACCATAGCTTGTACAAAAATCACCTTCCAACCCATAGTAGTACGTAGGTAGGACGACATCGCTGGTCCCAATAGTCCTCCTATATTACCCACCATATAGAAAAAACCAAAACCTAAGGTACTATTCTCTTCAGTGGTATGGCGTGCGATAATCCCCTGCACTACAGGGCGGAAAAAACTACATCCCACTGCAGCTAAGAGGAACGCAAGATAAATATCCCAGTAGGAGACAGCTGCACCCATTAGGTAGTAGCCTACTCCCATAATGAGACAAGAGATTAGCAAGGAAAGCTTATAACCTATCCTATCGGCAATCACTCCAAAGAACAGCGGCAAAAGAAATAAAATGGCGGTGATTTGTGCCATAATATTTCCTTTTTGGGTATGAGTAAGCCCCAAGCCTCCCTCATCGGTACCAGCTACCAAGTAAAGGGCTAATAGTGAAAAGATACTAAAATACGCCCATCGCTCAGTTAGTTGTAGGAAATTTCCTACCCAAAAAGTAGATGAGAACGATTTTAGAGTCTGTGTATAGGTTTTCTTTGTTTCTGACATTCGTTAGTATTTGTTATGGGCGCAAAAGTACAAAAATAATGCCAAAAAACAAACCATTGTCAAGTATAGTCATGTGGGCAATCAATAGCCTCATCTCTCTTTAGTCTTTATCATCATTTTATTATAGATATAAACAGAGATTATAGTGAAAGCCCCCATCGCTAAAACAAGAAACCACAGCTTATTAGGTTGGTAAGTATTCCAAAGAAACTCAGTAAGCTCAGCGGGGGACATGTGTAGTTGTTGCTCAGCTTGCTCAAAGAACTGTTTTTTGCTTAAGCCCTCTGGTAGAGAGAGCTGGCGCTGAAGAAGTTCCACTTTGAGCAAGGAATACTTATCCGACCACTTTTGATACAGATCTCCAGTAACAAAGCCTGTAAGATAATTCGCCACTGCCACCGGCAGGAACAGAGTCCCTTGGTAAAGAGCCTCTTTCCCTTTAGGAGTTATCTGAGCAACATAGGCATAGAGAGTAGGCCCTGCAATCATCTCCCCTATGGCAAAAATCACCGTACCTATGATGGTAAACCATACATTGTTAAAAACAAAAGTAAGCACTACTCCCAAAGTAGCGATCAGTGTTCCGCGAATCAGGGCACTGATTTGCCTAATACGCATCACCATATAGGAGATTGATACCTGAAAAAGAATAATCATCACACAATCGATATTCCCATACCACTCTGCTTTGATCTGTCCTTTCTCAGTAAGAGTAGTTCCTAAGAAGGGAATATACTTATTGATCCAAGCACTCTCTGGGGCAGAATCCACCCAGTCCTCTATGAAGTTGGGCAGGGTATAGAAAAGCTGATTATACACCATCCAATATCCCACCATAAGGAACAGAAGTATAGACAATTTCTTATCCCTAAGCGCTTCTATGATATTGCCAAAAGAACCCTTTATCTCCTGAAGAATAGGTACATTATACTCTCTGTTTATTTTTTTCTCTTTGTAGAAAAACAATACAACCAGAAGGTTGATAAAAATAATGATGGCTCCCTGTAGGAAGATAATACGCCACCCCATAGTAGTACGCAGGTAGGAGGAAAAGGAAGGACCAAAGAATCCCCCTATATTAGCCATCAGATAGAAGAGCCCAAAGCCCATAGTATTGGTCTGTTCATCAGTAGTACGGGCAATAATCCCTGATGCTACTGGTTTGAAAAGGCTACCTCCTATAGCCGCAAAAAGGAAAGCCAGATATACTGCCCAATAGCTACTTACGGTTCCCATCAGGTAATATCCCACACCTATGATTACAAAAGCAATAATAAGAGAAATCTTATAGCCTATACGATCTGCAATCACTCCAAAGAAAAGAGGAAGAAAGAATTGTATGGCTGTTACATTGGCTAATATATTTCCTTTTTCTATATGACTGAGCCCTAATCCCCCCTCATCCGTGGAAGCCACTAAGTAAAGACCTAAAAGAGAAAAGATACCAAACCAAGCACCACGCTCCATGATTTGGAGAAAATTAGCAACCCAAAAAGTAGGCGAGAAAGACTTAATTGTCTGAGAAAAAGATGGTTTGTTCTCCTGCATTTTTTATGTTTTAAAAAAAGACAAAACTACGTTTTTTCTCTTATTTAAAAGCAAATTATTTGTTAAAAATTTACTTTATGACTCACCAATTGAACTTTACCATAAACTCATGGATATTGCGTATACTTGCTGAGGCCTTGGGCTGTAGCGTACTTTCGAATCCATAACCTACTGAGAGATAGAACTTAGGAATATTGAACAATATATATCCATTGGCCGCTTGAGTGGTTCTATAAGTAGCCCCAGCCTCCAAGAAATCCCTATAAATAACAGAAGCTGTAGCACTCAGCTGATATTGACTCCCTTTGGAAACATAGAATAGATAAGAAGGCTTCACTGTAAAGTCCTCTGTAAGAGGGAAGTAATAACCCCCAGTACTATAGAGAAGCATTCTTTCAGAGACTGTGGTTACCCTATCCTCTACAAGCTTTGTTTTATCCGAAGCGAGCAGGTTGGGAGCTGAAGCTCCTATATAGAACTGCGGTCTTGTATAATAAACACCTACCCCTACATTGGGCTGGAATTTTCCTGAAATCCCTTGTAGATAAGGGTCATACTCCTTGTTATAGGTCTTAAAGCGTGTTCCATCAAGGTAATATAAGTTTCCTCCAGCCTTAAGCCCTAAATAAATAGTAGAGCTTTCTGTAAGAGGCAAGGAATAAGAAAAATCAGCAAAAAAAGCCGTTTGCCTCTGTAGAAATACCTTATCACTGACCACCGAACCAGCCAGTCCTATACGATTGGTAATACGGTGAGTGGTATTGAGTGTCTGTACTTGAGGGGCATCTACATTCAAGGATTGCATCCATTGGCTACGCAAGTTCAGTGAAATTGTATGTCCTTTTTCTTCTCCTACAGCAGCAGGGTTATTTATATTCTTGAGCTGATCATAGAAGATAAAATCTGTAGATTGTGCATTGAGAACTTCCCCAAAAAGGGTTACTGTCAGAAATAATAAGATTTTTTGTGCTTTTTTCATTTGTTAGTAATTAATATACAACCATCCTTCTTTGGTTTCTTTCGCTTTTTTAAGAGTAAGTATATAGTAATAGAACCCTTGAGGTACTTTCATACCATCGGTACCTATTCCCTGCCATTGGTTTTTATATCCATTTGCCTGATAGATAAGCTGTCCTTGACGTGTGAATATTTGTAAGGTATTCTGTGGGTACAAGCTTATTCGCTGTATGTAGAAACTGTCATTGATTCCATCACCATTAGGAGTGAATGCATTAGGAATCAGCACTATATCAAATTCGTTATCCTCCTCATCAGCTATTCCATCTCCATCAGCATCGGTATCACATACGTCCCCTACTCCATCCTTATCAGTATCTTTTTGATCAGGATTTGCCTTCGTAGGACAATTGTCTTTCTCATTAGGGACACCATCCCCATCTATATCGTCATCACATACATCGCCTATGCCATCTCCATCAGTATCTGCTTGATCAGGATTGGCTACATAAGGACAATTATCCCGAGAGTTAGGGATACCATCATTATCCATATCCTCATCACATACATCCCCTACTCCATCTCCGTCAGTATCTGTCTGGTCAGGGTTTGAGGTCTTAGGGCAGTTATCCTGGGCATTGAGTATTCCATCTCCATCTATATCCTCATCACAAGCATCCCCTATACCATCCCCATCGGTATCCACTTGGTCAGGATTAGGGGTATCAGGACAATTATCTACCTCATCCAAGACCTTATCATTATCCCTATCCCCACTACATATATCACCTTTTCCATCTCCATCAGAATCTTTTTGATCAGGATTGGGTTTGTAGGGGCAGTTATCCCTACCATTGGGGACACCATCCCCATCTATATCCTCATCACACACATCCCCTATACCATCTCCATCAGTATCTTTCTGGTCAGCATTGGGAGTATTGGGGCAATTATCATATGCATTGAGTACCTCATCTCCGTCCAGATCATCATCACATACATCCCCTATACCATCTCCATCGGTATCCTTTTGGTCAGCATTGGGTGTTTCTACACAATTATCTTGGCTATCCAAGATTCCATCACCATCCATATCTCCATCTTCACGTACTGTGATTGGCGCGAGGTTCACCGCCAAGAAAATATTCTCCTCAGCCCGAATCATAAACCTTCCTTGAGTGGTGGCCAAAGAAGTAGGAACTGTAAAGGTATAGCTACCATTATTCGGAATATTCCGAGCCAATACGATAGGAAAAGTTGCTCCTTCATCCAAAGAGAAATAGATACTGACCTTCTGGGTATTGACACTTCCTTTGTCTGTATCAGCCACATCCCAAGTGATGGTATGAGGCTTATTGACAAACCAATATGCTCTATTCTTATCCGAGGTAACCTTAAAAGGCCCTGCATCGGAGGCTACATTGATCTCCATCAGGGCATAACTGGTATTCCCTGTTACCCGATCATGCTCCCTATCATTACGTGCTCCTACCTTCTTATCCATTACTACAAAAGCCCATGTAAGTTTTCTCTTCACATTGGAGACTGTCTCCCAAGCACTTCTTCGGGTAGGATTTCTTTCGGTCAAAGTTCCTTGTAAGATACGTGACATACGAGGGATATAGCGCTGGGTAGACTCAGTGGGAGGAAGTGAACGTGCCATAGGCCCACGAGGAATATTGGGAGAGAAGCGATCATAAGTAATAGAACCCAAATTATCTGCTTGCTCCCAAGTGTAATAGAGCTTATCCCCATCAGGATCTGTTGCTGTACCATCAAGTACATAGGCAGTCCCTTTAGGAATGGTATAATTGGGCAAATCCGCTATCTGAGGGGGAGTATTACTTACATTCTCAGTGGTGGGACAACTTTGTTTTTTGATATAATCCACTATTTGTCGGACACTGATATGATTAAAATAAGGATCTGTACGAGATTGTACATCATTATTACCTGTAATCCCTGCATATCCCATGATTGTAGATCCACTACCTGGTTCTACCTGTACTCCATAACCTTCATTCTGCAGATTGTGTGTATGGTTTGCTCCCATTTGGTGCCCCAACTCATGGCAGAAGAAATCAATATCAAAGCGATCTATATCCATCGATCCTAAGTTTCCTGCTGAAAAAGCCTTTCCCTTGCTGTTATCATCACACACACAGCCTATGCACCCTGCATTCCCATTGGGATTAGTGGTATTGTGGAACAAGTGACCTACATCATAATTAGCCGTTCCGACCCTATCATCCAAGAATTTCTGTAACTGAGAACCTGTCCAATTTTGATTGATATAGTTTGAGAGATTATCATCCCTTCTATGTTCGATAAGTGTCTCCTCCCCACTGACCAATTGGAACTGTACAGACATCTGGGAACGATATACTTGGTTAGCTCGCTGAATGGTTGAAGCGATCTGAGCAAGCGTCTGAATTTTCCCTCCGAAGTATTGTGTAAAACTGCTGGTAGCAGCCACAGCAATACGTATAGTCCGCAATGTATGTTCGCTCTCATAGCTATTACGTTGTGTAGGAGAAGAAGTGGGTGTTTTCTTAGTGGCACCTTGGGTAGTACAATCAAAATGTACACTCTCTAAGACATCACTTCTTTGATACACCTTATGATTTTTCCCTCTCCTATCGATAGGTTGTACAAAAGTATAACTAAAATCCTGTTGAAATATAGCCGACAACCCCGCTGGAGACCAAGTGAAGCTAACTAATTGATCTGAATTATCAAGAGCATAGCCCGAATAGGTCTCTATCTGAGGATATCTCTGTGCCAACTCAGGAGAAAGCACTGCTGTCCTGCGTACCTTATAGGTTTTTACGGAAGTACCATCCGGTATATCTATATAGGTATAGTCTTGGGACGAACGTGCACTTGTGTTGTGCAAAGCTTTTTCAAAAGCTTTTCTTTCAAGAGTGTAATAAGTGTAAGTTTTTTCCTGTGCTGTAGATCGTTGTGTATTATTCTCTTTCCAATAAGATTGTGCGTAGAGTTTTGGCCATGAGAATAAAAGTAATAACAACACCAAAGAACGTAATTTGATTGTGAACATGAAGATTTGTTTTAGATAAAAGTATTTTTATTTAGATTATTTATTTGTTTTTATAAGCGTTGCAAAGTTACCACTTTTTACTGAGATTTTTAGATAAATTTTATATCCTTGCTAAGATTTCTTCTTTAACACACTACAAATGAATATATTAATTTAAAAAATTTAACATTTAATCAAAAATATGTTAGTAAATATCACTATTAATTTAGATATTTTTAGATATTTTTTTTGATTTACATCTTAAAAATATTCTATCCTAATTTGGATTAAAAAAGAATTAAACGTAAATTTGCAGCCAAAGATGTTATTTATAATTAATCTTAGTTTATTTCTACATTTCTAAAGATTATCATACATGAGCCTTATCTTAAGTTCATATAAAATAAGAATTAATTTTTACAATCTATAATTTACACAAAAATGAGAAAAATAATCATCTGCTCAGTGATGCTCCTAAGTCTCACTACTACAGTGCAATGTACTAAACAAACTACCGAAGAGCGTGAGGTAGAACAAGCTGGATCTGCTATCCTAAGGGGGGAAACGCCTCCTGTGGATAGTGTGGGAAAAGTTGGGGATTATTACATTAATGAAAAAACAGCAGAGTTCTATGGTCCCAAAAAATCTGCCGAAGAGGGAGGTTGGGGTGCTCCTGTTCGCTTTGGAAAAGATATCAGTAGCAAAGCACGTATCCTCTCCGGCACTGGAATGCCTAAGAATACCGATGGAAACGAGGGAGATTGGTATCTTGACAAAGAGACTAAAAAACTCTATGGCCCCAAGACTAAAAACCAATGGGGAAATGGTATCGTACTGGGAGGAAACCCTAACAATGGTTCCAATCAGGATAACGATGCTTCCTTACCTAATTACCGCTTAGGAGATGAAGGGAAAACCCTACTTGCTTGGACGAACCCCAAAACTCAAGTTATTGATATGCGTAAGGATGCCAAGCTAAACCAAGTAGAAAAGCTCGAAATTGGGGCTGTTTCTGAGCAACGTGCTTTACAGAAATTTGTTCTCGGCGACCAAGTGGGAATCATAGGAGCCTCTGCTTTTAAGAACTGTTTTTATTTGGAAGAATTTGTATTCAATCGCAAACTAACTACCATAGAGGAAACTGCCTTTCAGTATTGCTTATACTTGGAAACCATGGAGCTCCCTGAAGGATTGGAGGTCTTAGGCCAGCAAGCCTTTGTCAGCTGTGTAAAACTTAAAAAAGTAGTAGTTCCTTCTACTTGTAAAAATATACATGGGGCTGCTTTTGAGAAATGTGAAGCCTTAGAAGAAGTTGTCCTCAAAGAAGGTATAGAGAATATCTATACCAATGCTTTTCAAGGTTGTAAAACCCTACGAAAGGTGGTATTCCCAGCTTCTTTGAAAGGCTTAGGTGCTGGAATCTTCAAGGATTCTGGGGTGACAGAGGTAACCTTCAAAGGAAATGTCCCTGAGAGTGGTCTCGGACAGGGTACTGGAAGTCCTTTCGAAGGAGTCGCTACTCTTGAAAAAATCTATGTCCCTGAGCAGTTCATAGAGGATTATAAAGCTCAACTCTCTGACTATAAAAATATTATTCATCCTATTAAATAATAATTCCATGGGAAATCTAATCAAATCAATTGTTATATCTACCTTGGGATTATTCACTATCGCCTTTATTTCTACAAGTTGTAACAAGGAAACAGTAGAGCAGCTCAAGGTAAAAAAAGCCAGTCGTATCTATATAGGTGACGGCACTCCACTCTTGGACAAAGGAGAAGCAGGTGATTATTATATTGATAAGCTCACAGGACTTCTCTATGGCCCCAAATCCGAAGAAAATGGTTGGGGAAAAAATCCTATCAAGCTCCTTGATGACAAGCAGTTATCTGGTAATACTTTTGTATCTGGTCAAGGTGCTCCCTCAGCTGACCAAGGAAAAATAGGTGACTTATACATTGACAAACAGAATCTTAAGATGTATGGTCCTAAAAGTGAACAAGGTTGGGGCAACCCTTACGAATTGGGGGATAGAACCCCTCATACTCCCAAAGACGAATGGCCTGACTATAGGCTTAGCAAAGATGGCAAAACCCTCCTTGCTTGGGTAAACCAACGTACTATACACATTGACATGCGTACTGACTCGAAACTCAATCAAGTAACTACTATTGCCAAAGAAGCTTTTACCCCTTCGTATGGTCTTACTTCTATTATCATTTCTGACAATGTAACCAAAATAGAAGAAAGTGCTTTCTCCGCACTGCCCTTCTTAGAAGTGGTCACTCTTCCTGGTAGTATCAAGGAAATTGTACGAGGACTATTCAACCAATGTCCTAGACTTAGGGTCATCAATCTTAATGAAGGAATACAGAGCATAGGAGATTTTTCTCTCTCAGATGCAAGTTTTGAAGAAATTAACCTACCTTCCTCCGTACGCAAGATAGGTGGATATGCCTTTGCCAACAATGAAAAACTACTGAAAATAAAACTGCGTGAAGGCCTTAAAGAAATCGGAAGTAGTGCTTTTGCCCATTGTACAGAACTCACTCATTTTGAGATTCCTGCAAGTGTAGAACGCATAGGAGAAGGAGCATTTTCAGACTGCCATAATGTAAATACCCTTGTACTCCACTCCAAAGAGATTCCTAAGTGGCCTAACTATCACTTAGCTGATTTCGAAGAACTTGTGGACATATACGTTCCTGATGAAAGTGTAACCCTCTACAAAAATGACCCAGAATGGGAACCCGATTGGGGAAAGATAAAACCTATCTCCAAAATGCCCAAACAATAAAAAGGAGTTTGACTTAGCCTGCATCAGTGTAGGCTAAGTCAGCCCCTAATCATTCTTCTATTTTTTAATTCCAACTATCACTTTATGAAAAAAGTATTCTTAGCCAGTTTAGCCATTTTCACAGCTATTCTTATCCTCAATTGTAGCAAAGAGGAATCCAAAAACAACGCTTCTTTGAAGCCGTTCGAACTTACCCCTACCGAGGTAAAAGTACCCATAGGAGAAACTACAACACTTACCATTAGCTCTGGCAATGGCTCATATAGAATTAATCAAAGTACTGAAAGTAAGGAAATTGCAGAAATCACTCTAAACAACGAAAATCAAAATATCCTTATAAAAGCTCTTAAGTCAGGTACTACAACCGCCTCTGTCACTGATCTGCTCAGCAAGACAGATCTTACTATCTCCATACAAGCAATCATTCCTCCTTCTTACTATACCTTGAGTGAAGACAAAAAAACACTGCTTAAGTGGAATGATACTCATTTGGAAGAACTTGACCTTTCTTCTGACCCTATTCTCAAAGAAATTACTTCTATCGGACAAGGTGCTTTCAAGGAAAATAGTACCCTAAAGAAAATTACACTTCATGAAAAGATTGTTTTCCTCTCTAAGGAAAGCTTTGCAAAGGTATCCAAATTAGAGACTATCAAGCTACCTAATTCTATAACTTCTATAGGTGAAGGTGCTTTTGCTGGTTGTACAGCACTAAAGGAAGTTACACTTCCTGAAAATGATTCCTTTACCTCTATTCCTAAAAGAGCTTTTGAAGAATGTAAGAGCCTTAGTACCTTACACCTTCCTAACACAATTAATGAGATAGGTATTCTTGCTTTTGCTGATGCAGGGCTCAAGGAAATACATTTCCCTGAGAACCTACTGACAATTAACCAGCAGGCTTTTGCTGGCAATAAAGAGCTTACTGAAATCACAATTCCTAAGAATGTGACCCTTATCAGCTTAGCGGCTTTCCAAGAAACAGCCCTGAAGACCATTAAGATAGAAGCCACCCTCCCACCTGCCCTGAAGTTTGGCATAGATTCCCAAACACAACAAGCGATAGAACCTTTCCCCTCCTCTACCCTACAGAATATCTTTGTACCAGAGCATGTGACCCAGACCTATCGTGACAAAGAAGGATGGCATAACTACGCTACTATTATCAACAAAAACAAGGAATTCAAGCACTTAGTTATCCGCCCTACTGAGGTAACTCTTTTTGTAGATGAGGTAAAACAGTTAGAAATTGTATCTGGAAACGATGATTATGATCTCGAAAGACCAGAGAGCTCTAAAGAAATTGCGTTTATTGGAATCACTAACAATCAGAAAATATTAGGTGTCCGAGGGAAAAAAGTAGGCGCTTTCAAAGCTATCATTGTGGATAAGATAACCAAAGAGAAAGTAGAAATCTCTATCACAGTACTCAATCCTTTTACACTTTCTCCCAAGCAATTAACTCTTACTGTTGGGCAGAGCAAAGAAGTCATCATAGATGGCAATGGAGACTATGAAATCCCTACCAATGCTCATGTAAACCTCAGTCTTTCTGGAGATAAAAAGAAACTTATAGTCAAGGGATTACAAGAGGGAGATACACAAGTGGTTATCAAGGATAAGAAAGCCAATCTGTCAGCTACCCTAAGTATCAAAGTAACGGCCGCAGCACCCTCTATCAAAGAATTTAGCCTATCTGCAAGCCAACTCACTCTAAAGATGAACGAAGAGAAAAGAGTAATCCTACAAGGAAATGAAGATTATGAGATAGGAAACAGCCAAATGGCACAGCTTACCCTATCAGATGATAAGAAAACGCTTATCGTAAAAGCTATAAAAGCAGGAGAAGAAACCATTAAGATAAAAGACAAAAAGGCGAACAAGGAACTGCCCTTACATATTGCTGTCCTAAGGCCTTTTAGTATCAATCCAAGTACCTTGAATATCAAAGTAGGGCAAACTCAATCCATTGCTGTAGAGGGAGGAGGACGTTACCAGATAAGTCAAAACTCTTTGGTAGAGGTAGTCTCTCAGACAGAACATCTGATTACCTTCAAAGGGAAAACTGTAGGTAGTGGAAGTATCTCTATCAAAGACGAGCGTGCCAATAAGACCCTTGAGCTTACTGTAAAAGTTACACAAGCTTTAGTTCCCTTTCATATCTCCCCTTCTACCATACATGTGAAAGTAGGTGAGACAAAAACTGTAACTATCACTGGCAATGGAAAATATGAATTAAGTAAAACCTCCAGCCTTTATGTAGAACTAACCTTTAACCAAGCAGGAACACTTACTATCAAAGGGAAAGCCAAGGGAGAAGAAACTCTCTATGTACGTGACCTCAATAGTGTTAGTGAAGAGAAAGACAAAAATGACAACAAGGATCATGATTCCGAGGACAATGAAGAAGCCAAAAACTATGAGTCTCGTAAACTCACCATTACAGTAGTCCCAGCTGCTATGGCAAAACCATTCGAATCAGATGGTTATACTCTTAGCAAATGGCTAGATACCAATGAAGAAGTAGCGGATCTTACCAAATATCCTGAACTAAGTGAGGTAGAAATGATTGGTGAGGGAGCTTTCAAAGGACTTCCTAACTTAAAAACAGTTATCCTAACCGATAAAATCAATTTTATAGACAGTGAAGCCTTTATAAATTGTACCGCTTTAGAAAGTATCAAGTTTGGAGCAAATCTTGATGAAATAAGCGCTAGAGCTTTCTCAGGATGTACTAAACTTGCCAAAATAAATATTCCTAAGTACGTCAGACGTATAGGAGGTGGTGCTTTTGATGATTGCAATGCTTTGAAAACTATCATATTGCGTCATACACAAGTAGCTCCTTTCCACAATCAATTAGGTTATCTAAATGCTACCATCTATGTCCCTAATGATCTTGTAGATGAGTACAAGAACGATATGGATTGGGAACCCTATAAAAATAAAATAAAATCTATTTCTGAGCTAACTAATAGAAAAACAAGAAAATAATTACTTATAAAGATGAAAAGAATATATATACTTTCCTTACTTTCCTTACTGCTATTTGCTTGTCAAAAGGAGAACTCTCAAGGAAAAGAAAACCCTGGCAATCCTACACCAGAGAAGCCTCAGCCTACACCTATACCTCCTACTCCACCCACCAAGGAGAAGACCCCCGAGGAATTACTCGAAGGAGAATGGCGCTTACTTTCTATCAAAGATAGCAATGATCCTTTGGAGAGAGAGCTCTCCAACTGTAAGCGACAATCCTCTATTACCTTTTCCAAGGAGTACAAGGCATCAGAAGTTTCTTATTACTTAGACAAAGAATTGGGAGAATGCAAACATAATTCTCACCAATATACCGTAAGTATTCAGAAAGATCAACTTACCCTTACAGAAGGAGCCCAAAAAGAGACTTACACCTATCGGATTAAGGAAAATATTCTTACCCTTAGTTTTCCTCTAAAACAGAAAGATGGAAAAACTATCACAGTAACTACCACCTATAAAAAGGATTACCTATACAATCCTAAAAAGGAATTGGTGGGTACTTGGTATATTCATCACTTAAAAAGAGCGGGATATGATTACAATGATATACTGGAAAATGGACAATGTATGACTAAAGAAAAAATCATATTTACAGATACAGATATCAAAATCTATCAATATGATTTGGGTAGCTTACAGTGTAAAGAAGTCATCTACCAAGGAGCGTATGAGATTTCTGAAGATCTGAGTAAAATCATCGTTACCTCCAAAAGGAATGGATTCAAAGGTAACCGAGAATTCTTCCTCAGCGATGGCACCTTGGAACTATTTGGATATATAGCCAATGGGGATTTAGAACAGAAATTTTATAGAAAAGAAAAGAAATATACTGATGAGTAATAGGATTTTTTTTACCTTATTTTTCTCTTTATTCCCATATATCCTCCTATCTCAAGAAGAAAAAGATAAGATGTATTCTTTGGATTCTGTGGTCGTATCTGCTCAAATAGAACCCCAATCAATTAAGAAATCTGTTAAGAATGTACAGGTCATTAGCAAAGAACAGATTCAAAAAATGGGTGCAGTAAACCTCGCTGATGTGCTCAACCAATATGTCAATATCTCAGTACTTCCCAATGTAAATACTGGAAAACAGACAGTATCCATGATGGGATTAGGAGGAAACTATTTCAAGGTTCTGGTAGATAATATTCCCTTAGTCAGTGAGAATGGTTTTGGTAATAATACAGACCTTTCTCAGGTAAACTTGGATGATGTAGAACGTATCGAAATTGTAGAGGGAGCTATGGGAGTCACCCATGGAGCTAATGCTGTCACGGGTATACTCAACATCATTACTAAGAAAACAAACAAACATCGTTGGGAAGTGGGCTATACTATACAGGAAGAAAGTATCGGTTCCGAATACAATCTTTCGAATAAGGGGCGGCATATACAAACCTTCAAGGCCTCTCATAGCCTAAATGATTCTTGGTTTTTCTCCTTGGGAAGTACTCACAATAAGTATCAAGGATTTTGGAATGGATATCATGGAAAAAACTATTTCCAAACAGATGGGAAAAGAGGGTATCGTACCTCACCCTATGAGAGCCTACAGAGCAATGCTCTACTTAGCTATCGAAAAGATAAGCTAAAGCTCCTCTATAAGTTTGAATATATGAACGAACGGTTTGAAGCTTATGATCGCACTGCTGAATCTACCTTTAGTCCTCTCTACAGAAGTTATCATTTTGGGGATGACCGTCGTGACTTTTATTTGCGCTATTTCCATCATCTGAATCTCAATGGAGCACTCTCCAAGTGGCTCTATAATGTTTCTTTCTCTTACCAATACCAAGAACGCAAAGAAGAAGAGTTTCGCTATATGATCGAGTATCAAAAGGAAATCAATAATAAGGAAAGAAAAACACATTCGATGCGGGTATTCTACTCCACCGGAAGTGTAAGTCGTCCCTTAGCCCATAAGAAACTCCTCTGGCAAATGGGGTATGAACTGACACGTAATACGGGATTCTCCTTGATCAGCGATCAAGGACAAACCCTCAAGGAGGTAGAGCGACAGGTGGATAACTATGACCTATATTCTGTATTAGAATGGCATCTTTCTGATCATTTTTCCCTTCGCCCTGGGGGCCGAGTTTCCTTCCAGCGCCTTTTTCAGAACCAATATGCTTATTCCTTGGGTAGTAGATGGACTCTTGATAACCATTGGGAATGGAGGGCTTCTGTAGGAAAATCCTATAGGACTCCCAGCTTTGAGGAACTCTATACTAAGAGTGTCTTCTTAGGGCATGCTTTCTTAGGAAATGAGAACCTACTTCCTGAAAAAGGCCTCTCGGCAGAGACTAGTATCAAAAAAACTTCTCTCATAGGAGAAGAAGGGGTACTAACCCAGAGCTTAGGGCTTGATTATAACAATATCAAGGACAAAATCCATAGTGTACTCTTGGATATGACCAATGGAATGCCGCATACACAATATATTAATATCAGTAAGTACACAAGCTATAACCTCTCTACCTCTCACAGTCTAAAGTTATCAGCCTGGGAGGCTTCCCTAAGAGGTGCTTTTACTTGGATTTCTCAAAAAATTGATACAGAACGCTATAGAACTGATGATCGCTACCTACTGAATATCAATGCCAATGCTAGCCTTTCCTATACAATAGAGAAGTGGAATACTTCTTTTTCAGCTTATTACAAATTTGTAGGAAAGTCTCAGATGTGGCAAATGTCCAGTACAGGATATGTCATAGCTGACTTAGACCCCTATGGGTGGTTGGATGTTTCTATACAAAAAAGATGCTTTCAGCGAAAGTTAGAAATCACCTTAGGCTCACGAAATGTACTTAATACTATGGATGTGGGACTGTATCAAAAAACTATGGCTGGGGAAAAAGTGCGACTTAACTTTCCTATGGGAAATGGACGAAACTATTTTCTAAAGCTTACTTATAACCTGAATATAAATTAATTACATAAAGATATGAGAAAATATTTTTTGATGCTCTCCCTCATTGGAGGGCTATTGGTAAACTGCTCTAAAGCAGATGAAGCGGAGAAAAAACCGCTCCCCCCTACCCCCTCCCCAGCTCCTACCCCTTCTCCTGAGAAGAATCTTATAGAAGCAGGTAAGGCATATACCCTACTCCCTGAAGTAGGTGGAGCTAACGAACCCAATCAGGTATATGTAGATCTCAGTTCTGGGAAAATGACTTCCATAAGAAGAGATGCTTGGGACTTAGCTTTCTATTGTGGAGACGATTTCAGGGTTATCCTAAATCCCTCTATTGCTATGACGGTAAAGGAAACTCCTTTTACCGATATACACAAGTTTGTAGCTCCTGTATCTGAAATTCTCTTTGATGATGACCCTAAGCTACCTTCTCGAAAACCTATTGCCGATCACCTAATTGATGATCCTAGAGGTATCCTACAAGAAGAAGCAGGACTAAAAGGAACCGGTACGGCTATTGCACAGATTTCTGAAAAGGAAGGAGAAAATAAAGTATACCTCCTAAACCTTGGGAATGAGATAAGTACCACTACTCCTGAAACTGGAGGTATAAACCTACAAGGAGCACACCGAGGTTTTATGAAGATACGTGTAAAAAGAAGTGGTAATGGATATGAGATCTCTTATGCCAAAAATGATGAACTCAAAGATATCAAAACTGTTACTATCTCAAAGGATCCTGAATATAACTTTGTCTTCTTAAGCCTTACTACTGGACAAAAGGTACAAGTACAGCCTAAAAAGAAGAACTGGGATCTATGCTTTACCCCCTCTACTAGTTGGTTCAGTACTGAAAAAGAGAAAATAGGTTCTCCTTTTAATAGTACTACTTTTTTTCCTGATATGATTATCAGTAACCTACATGGCCAAACCAAAGCTACTATATTTCAATCCTCTGATAAGAGTGAAGAAAAGCGTAATGTTGAATATAGCGCTTATACGAAGGAGAAAGCCTTGAAAATTAATTTTTCTTTAGAAAAATATAATAACCAGATGATTATAGGTAGAAATTGGCGTGATAACCAACAGGGAGCTCTTATAAGAAATGAGTTATTTTATCTTATCAAAGATGGAGATGGAAACTACTTCAAGCTCAAGATATTATCTATGAAAAATGATAAAGGAGAGCGTGGTTACCCTGCCTTCGAATATGAGTTGCTAAAGTAGAGACAAAGGGTAAAACAAAAAGGCTGTCTGAAAAGTCTAAAATATTGTCTTTCAAAAGTTTAAATTGAATATTTTTATATTTTATTCTATTGAAAATCAGGTATTTTAGATTCTGTTATAGGGGCAAAGTCCGCGAACAAGCGGAGTATGTGATGCAATTTGCCCGCTAAAAACAAGACTTTTCGGACAGCCTCTTTTTTAGCACCTCTCGGCTACTTCCTTACAATCTCGCCTTATCTTCCTATAGAAAAGCGGATAGGTAAGCCAGTAGAAGAGCCATACAATAGGCATTAGTATCCATATAGCAAAGTACAGATATGCATGGAAACACTTAAGGAGAAACTTCCTTCGGGGACTCTGATAAATAGCTCTTGCCCAAATGCCAAACAGACGATTGGCTTTCTTTTCAGCTGAGAGTAGAAAGGGCTTTACTTGTACCCCCCCTTGAGCAACAATCTCTTTTTGCAAAGACTGCTGATACTCTCCTTTTTGTGAATGGTTTAAAACCAATTCTCCGTATTGAGTAGCATTGGTTATATCCTTTTGAGAAACTCCCGGTAGAGGAAAAATACCTAAGTACTTATCTTTCTTGCCTGTAAAGAGCCAATGAACAATTGTCAGTACACTGATATGGTTATAATGACGATCGGTAAGAGCAATATTAGCTACTATACGGGCACCCTTCTTCACAAGCATATTTCGTACTTTCTCTTGTGCTTTTATCCACATATTACGAGTCCCTGAGAGAGTTACTACTGGTTTTCCCTCCAAAAGTACTCGTGCTTGCTCACTTTTAAGAAAGGAAGTCACCGGAATAGATGGGGAAAGATACCATACTTGGTAGGCTAAAACCACAAGATCATATTCTTGTGTCTCGATATCAGGAGGCATTGCCTTTATTGGTTGAGGTAACTCTAAAAAAGACTCTGGAAAAGCCCCAAAAAAACTCTCATTTGTCCATGGAAAAGAATAAGGAGTCTCCATTTGTATCTCATAGAAATCTACAGGGATCCCTTGTTTTTGAAAAGGAGCTACAAAATTATCCGCTATTTCCTTGAGTTGACCTGACTGGGTGTAATATATTACTAATATACGTTTCATCCGAATTCTATTTCTCTGCATTACGCGCTTCAATCCACTTGCGGGCATTGATAAACGCCTCTAACCAAGGACTAACTGCTGTTTTTTCACTCGGATAGTACGCCCATTGCCAAGGGAAAACCGAACGCTCTATATGGGGCATTGTTACCAAATGTCGGCCTGTTTTGTCGCATAACATAGCCGTGTTGTAATCAGAGCCATTAGGGTTGGCAGGGTACTCCTGATAAGCGTATTTACCTACGATATTATATTCGGTTTCTGCCAATGGCAAGTGGAATTTCCCTTCGCCGTGTGATATCCATACCCCTAAGGTACTACCGGCAAGGGTGGAGAGCATCACCGAGTTGTTCTCTGGAATGGTTACTGATACAAAGCCACTTTCGTGCTTGCCACTATCGTTATGCCACATTTTTCCGTGCTCTGCGTGCTCAGGATTGATGACTTCTAACTCCATAAACAACTGACAGCCATTACAGATACCTACTGAAAGGGTATCGGGGCGGGCAAAGAAGTTATCCAATGCTTTTTTAGCTTGCTCGTTGTAGAGCAAAGCACCTGTCCAACCTTTGGCACTGCCTAAGACATCGGAGTTAGAGAAACCACCTACAGCCCCTATAAATTGTACATCTTCTAAGGTTTCACGTCCGCTGATAAGGTCGGTAGTATGTACGTCTTTCACATCAAAGCCTGCTAAGTATAGGGCATTTGCCATTTCGCGCTCGGAGTTGCTACCCTTTTCGCGTATCACTGCCGCTATAGGGCGTTTGCCTGCGGGGCGTGCGGGTTTTTCGCCCGTGAAATGTGCTGGGAAAGTGTATTGTAAAGGCTGTTCGGAGTAGTTTTGATAACGCTCGGTTGCCTTGTCGTTTTGAGTTTGTTGTTTATCTAACAGATAAGAAGTGAGATACCACACATCGCGCAATTCAGGGATATTGAAATGGTACGATTTTCCGAAATGGTGAATGGTAAGTTCTTGTGAAGTAGTTACTTCACCTATATTAGCCCATTCTAAGAAGTGTGCTTCCAAAGTAGCTTCAATGCTGCTATCGGCTTGTATTACCACCCCTGCATTTTCGGCAAAAAGGGTTTTGATAAGGTCTTCATCGGCAGAGAGTCCGCTCAAATCGATGGTAGCCCCTAAGTCGTTTTCGGCAAAGCACATCTCTAAGAGCGTTGTGATAAGTCCGCCACTACCAATGTCGTGTCCTGCTTGTATTTTACCTTCTTTTATGAGTGATTGTAATACGTTGAAAGCTGTTTTAAAACCTTCGGCATCTGTTACGGTAGAGGCTTTATCGCCTATTTTGTTTAATACTTGGGCAAAAGCTGAACCCCCTAATTCAAATTGAGCACCCGAGAAGTTGATATAATAAATGTTGCCTCCATTGCGTTTCAATACAGGTTCTACTACTTTTTGTACCTCAGTACAATGGGCAGCCGCCGAAATAATCACCGTACCTGGAGCAATTACATCACCACCGTCGGGGTATTTTTGTTTCATTGATAGGGAATCTTTACCGGTAGGGATATTGATGCCCAATTCAATTGCGAAATTAGAAGCGGCTTCTACAGCTTCGTACAAACGCGCGTCTTCTCCTTTATTGCGGCACGCCCACATCCAGTTGGCGGATAGCGATACACTTTGCAAGCCGTCTTTTAGTGGCGCCCAAACGATGTTAGTCAGTGCTTCAGCGATAGCATTACGACTACCTGCGGTAGGGCTGATGAGTGCCGTAAGAGGCGAATGACCTATGCTAGTGGCGATTCCTTCTTTGCCATTGTAGTCCAAAGCCATAACCCCTACGTTGTTCAAAGGGAGTTGTAGTGCGCCTGCACATTGTTGTTTGGCGACTTTACCCCCTACACAACGGTCTACCTTATTGGTAAGCCAGTCTTTACAAGCCACACTTTCTAATTGCAGTACTTGTACCAAATAGTTCTGTAACTGACTTGCATAGTAGTGTAACTCTTCGTAGTTAGTAACTACTGTTTCATCGGTCATTACGGTTTTTGGCGAACTGCCAAAGAGCGCGCTGAGGTCTAAATCCATTGGGCGGGTACCTTTCTTTGCAGAAGCAATGCTGAAATGCTTGTCGTTGGTAACCACACCTACCTCGTACATAGGCGCACGCTCGCGGTCGGCAATGGTTTTTAGTTTGGCAATAGCCTTTTCAGGCAATACCAATCCCATACGCTCTTGAGATTCGTTACCTATAATTTCCTTGTCCGATAGGGTAGGGTCGCCTACGGGCAGTTTGTCTAAGTCGATTTTACCACCGGTTTCTTCTATGAGTTCCGAAAGACAGTTGAGGTGTCCGCCAGCCCCGTGGTCGTGTATAGAAACGATAGGGTTCTCGTCCGATTCTACCATTGCGCGGATAGCATTGGCAGCGCGTTTTTGCATTTCGGGGTTAGAACGCTGTACGGCATTGAGCTCGATACCTGTGCCAAAAGCACCAGTATTGGCAGATGATACAGCAGCACCTCCCATACCGATGCGGTAGTTTTCACCGCCTAAGATAACGATTTTGTCGCCTTCCTTGGGGGTGTGCTTTATGGCTTGTGAGGCTTTGGCATACCCCACGCCTCCTGCTTGCATAATCACTTTGTCGAAGCCTAATTTGCGTCCGCCTTCTTCGTGTTCAAAGGTGAAGAGAGAGCCCGTAATGAGCGGTTGCCCGAATTTATTACCAAAATCGCTTGCCCCGTTAGAGGCTTTGATGAGGATATCCATTGGTGTTTGGTACAACCATTGGCGTTCTGCCATTCCTTTTTCCCAAGGGCGGTCTTCTTCTAAGCGAGGGTAAGCCGTCATATACACCGCCGTACCTGCCAAAGGCAAAGAACCTTGTCCGCCTGCGAGACGGTCGCGTATTTCACCTCCCGAACCTGTAGCCGCCCCGTTGAAAGGCTCTACCGTAGTGGGGAAGTTGTGGGTTTCGGCTTTGAGTGAGAGCACTGCCTCAAAAGGTTTTACCTCGTAGAAATCGGGTTTATCGGCACTTTTAGGTGCGAACTGGTCAACGGTAGCCCCTTTGATGAAAGCCACATTGTCCTTATAAGCCGAAACAATGCTATTAGGGTGTTCTTGCGAAGTCTTTTTAATGAGTTTGAAGAGGGTAGAAGGTTTTTCCTCACCATTGATAACAAAAGTACCATTGAAGATTTTATGGCGACAGTGTTCGGAGTTGATTTGCGAGAAGCCAAACACCTCCGAGTCGGTGAGTTTGCGCCCGAGTTGTTGAGAGAGATTTTGCAGATAGGCAACTTCTTCGGCGCTTAGCGCAAGTCCCTCTTGTTGGTTATACGCCTCGATATCATCGATTTCGAGTGTTGTTTGCGGTTGAATGTCGATAGTAAAACTATCTTGGGTAAGACCGTTGTATCGCTCAAAGAGCATAGGGTCGAAAGGCGTATTGGGGTCGGTTACCTCGTGGAACTCCTCGATGCGGGTAATCCCCTGAATGTCCATATTTTGGGTAATTTCCACCGCATTGGTACTCCAAGGGGTAATCATTGCCGCACGGGGTCCGATGAAAGTACCTTGAAGTGTTTGCTGATTGAGTTGCTCAGCATTGCCAAAGAGCCATTTGAGTTTGTTGAGGTCGCCCTCAGTGAGGGCAGCTTCAGTAGCTATCACATAGATAGTGTTTTTTGGGTTTTTAAAGAAGAGAAGCATTTTTTCAATAATTAATGGTTAATGATAAATGACGAATGACAATGTTAGTTTGTCATTCGTCATAAATGATTAGTTTTTTGCTGTATAAGTTACTTTTCCATCTATGGAAAGCTCTTGTGTTTTAGGATTATAGATATATTTACCTCCTTTGTAAGTACCATTGGTTTCCTGTTTTAAAATAGGATTCTGATCTTCATTTGTAATAAATAGCTCTACTTGGCTGTTGTCACCATCTTTGGCTACAATAAAGGCACTGATTACAGCCACTTCTTCCTTCTCTTCCACAGGATTCAGGCGGGTACCTACCTCAAATACTTGGATACATTCTCCACGAAGGACACTCCAAGTGAATCCTGCACTACCTATACAACCATGCTCATCTCTGTCATCTCCTACCATAGGAGTGTCCTGAGTAACTTCAGAGGTGCCTGTAGTGTTTTCTGATTGGTTGGGAGTGGTATTGTTACATGCGGTAAAAGAAACAGCAATTATAGGAAGTATAAATGTTGCTTTCATGAAACTTCATTTTGGATTAAGGCACAAAGATAAGAAATAAAAAGCAAAATAACATCCTCTGAGAAAAAATAATTTTTATCTTTCACACTCTACAAAAAATATGTACATTTGTAAAAAATTTCATCATGAATATTCTCTATACCTTAATCACTCGCTTGGTGGCCTGTGCCCTCCCCCTACTCTCTTTGTTTAGTAAGAAGATAAAGCTCTTCTACCGAGGGCGGAAGGAGAGTTTTCATATCTTAGAGACACATATTCAGGAGGATGACCAGATCATCTGGCTACATGCAGCCTCACTTGGCGAATACGAACAAGGACTCCCTATTATTAAGAAACTAAAAGAAGTATTCCCTGAGAAAAAAATTGTTGTTACTTTCTTCTCCCCCTCTGGCTATGAGGCGAAAAAGCATAGCAAGGATGCCGATGTTATTCTCTATCTTCCTATGGATATCCCTAAGAGGGTGAATCGCTTTCTTGATTTACTACATCCTGAAATGGCTATTTTTGTCAAATACGAATTTTGGCAGAATTATCTATTTGCTCTTAAGAACAGACACATACCTACTTATCTGGTTTCTGGTGTGTTCCGTAAAGACCAATTATTCTTCAAAAAAAGAAGCTATGGAATGCGTGCTGTGCTTCCTTGTTTCACTCATTTCTTTGTTCAGAATGAGAATGCCAAACTGCTATTGCAATCTATAGGATTTACCAATATAACAGTAAGTGGAGACACTCGTTTTGACCGAGTGATGGAGATACTCTCTCGTGATAACAAGCTTTCTTTCGTAGAAGAATTTCTCTCTGGTGCTCCTTGTATGGTTTTTGGTAGTTCATGGAAGGCTGACGAAGATGTATATATTCCTTTTCTAAATTCTTACAAAGGAAATATGAAGTTTATCATTGCTCCTCATGAAGTAGGTAACAAGGATAAAATATTATCTCTCAAAGAAAGAATTCATAAATATGTAGGCATTCTTTCTGAAGTAGATAAACAAAAATTACCCTCATACGAAGTTCTTATAGTAGACAAAATTGGTCTACTTACTAAAATATATAGTTATGCTTCTATTGCTTATGTAGGAGGAGGAATGGGGAAAAAAGGATTGCACAATATTTTAGAGCCTGCTGTATTCAGTATTCCTGTAGTAATAGGGAAAAATTATGAAAAGTTCAACGAAGCTAAAGATCTGATAGAAAGAGAAGGAGTTTTTTCTATAAAAGATACTGATGAATTTACAAAAATCGCTTCTTTTTTATTCACCAATGTTATACAAAGGAAGAAAGCTGGAGTACTTAACTATAATTATATCATTTCAAACACAGGAGCTACTAATGCTTTCGTTGATTTTGTAAATAAATAATATTATTTTGCATATATACAAAGAAAAACAGAATAAATAGCCTACTATTTATTCTGTTTTTATATACTTTTATTTAAGTATTTTTCTAATTATCCGACTGTACAACAAAAGGCAAAACCGATGTCTGTCTGATCAATTGAACTCTTTAGCAATACAGTACTATCTTAGAAAAAAGACTATTCACAAAGTGAATAGTCTAAATTTTTAGATATATAATTATTAAAAACAAATAAAACCCTTATAAGGGTTTTATTTATTTCTTTTTCAAGAATTCTTCTGCTAATTCTGGAGCCATTACTCCTTCGACGAAGGTATAAGCACCTGTTTTAGGAGATTTTACCATCTTTATTACTTTGGTCAATCTCTTTGATTTTCCTTGTAAAGTTGCTACTGTTTTCTTTGCCATAGTTTCGTTTATTTAATTTCTTTGTGAACAGTTACTTTCTTCAAGATAGGATTGTACTTTTTAAGCTCTAGCCTATCTGGAGTATTCTTTTTATTTTTAGTAGTAATATATCTTGAAGTTCCAGGCATTCCTGAATCTTTGTGTTCTGTACACTCTAAGATTACTTGTATTCTATTTCCTTTTTTAGCCATTGTTACAGTAAATTAATGAGTTATTTTATAAATCCTTGTTTTTTTGCTTCTTTGAGTACTGCGGAAATTCCTTTTTTATTGATGGTTTTTATTGCATTGGTTGATACACGCAAAGTAATCCATCTGTCTTCCTCTGGAATATAGAAACGCTTAGTGGTTAAATTCACCTTAAACTTTCTTTTTGTTTTGTTCATAGCGTGAGAAACATTGTTTCCCCCCATAGCTTTTTTACCTGTCAATTCGCAAACTTGTGCCATTTTATCACTTTTTAGTTTATTATTCAATCAGGGTGCAAAGTAACGAACTTTTATTGAAACCACCAAATTTTTTTTCATTATTTTTTTTCAATAAATCATGAATCATACTTTTTCATTCTTCACTTTTAATTCTTCCATCTTGCATAGTGAAAACCTTATCCGCCATTTGAGCTAATTCATTATTATGAGTAACAATTACAAAGGTCTGTGAGAAGGTATCTCTCAGGTCGAAGAACAATTGATGTAATTGCTGAGCACTCTCTGAATCAAGGTTTCCACTGGGCTCATCGGCAAAAATCACCGAAGGTTGATTAATCAACGCTCTGGCTACCGCCACCCGTTGTTGCTCCCCCCCAGAGAGCGCTTGTGGCTTATGAGTGATGCGATGAGAAAGTCCCAAATAGCCCAACAGCTCCTTTGCTCTGGCCTCTGCCTGCCTCTTAGATAGTCCTTTGATAAATGCCGGTATGCAGACATTCTCTATTGCTGTGAACTCAGGCAGAAGCTGGTGAAACTGAAATATAAATCCTATCTGCTCGTTGCGAAACTGTGCAAGCTTCTTTGCCGAAAGCTTTGTTACATCTATATCATTGATCTGAAGAGAACTACCCTCGTGCTTGGTCATCGTATCCAAAGTACCTAAGATATGTAACAGTGTAGTCTTCCCTGCCCCAGAAGCTCCCACTATGGAAACTACTTGAGCTTTATCTACCTGTATATCTACTCCTTTGAGTACATCTACTTGTCCAAATTTCTTATGTATATTTGTTGCTTTTATCACACCATTAGTTGTTAGTATTCGAAGGATCAGAGGTTAGTATCAATACCGATCACTGTTTTGGTACTTTGATAACATACGTCTTACCTGTCTTATTCTCCAAGGTAAAATCACGTATCCAAGGATTGAGCAAACGGATAGTCTTATAATTGGTTTTATAGAGCTTGGCAAAGTTTGCCAAATTTGTAATGGTTGAATCCACTGTAACATATTGTACTGGTTCTAGATCGTACAACTGACTTTTCTTATAGATAAATCCATATTTTTTAGGATTCTTCATTATCTCCTTTAGTGCCAAGATACGAAATACATAACGACTGGTTTCATTATTCAAGTGCAGATCGTAATAATCATTCACTTGTTGTTTGTTCAGCTGAGTACGGATACCACTCTTACCAGCATTATAGGCAGCAGCAGCCAATGTCCAGCTCCCCATTTCTTCTTTTGCTTTTTTCAGATACAGACAAGCGGCTTCTGTAGCTTTTTCTAAGTGATAGCGCTCATCCACCGTATTTTCCATTTCTAAGTTATATTCCTTCGCTGTTCCTTTCATAAACTGCCAAAATCCCGCAGCTCCAGAGGGAGAAACGACATTCTGTAATCCACTTTCGATAAGTGCCAAGTACTTAAAGTCATTAGGCACATCATACTTGGCTAGGATAGGTTCTATAATAGGAAAGAACTTATGGGCACGCTTGATCAAGAGAAGTCCATTGGATTGCCAATATACATTGATAAGCAGTTCACGGTCCAAGCGCTCACGCACATCTGATATTTGCAGCGGCACAGACTCACCTGCAAAATCCATTTTCTTAGGTAAGTCCCATGCCTTTATCTGATAGGTAGGCAAAGTATCTCTTTCGCCTGAAGCAGCCAACATCAAAGGATCATCCTCACTTAGAGTAGGTACTGCCACCTCTGTAGGAGCTGCTACTGCATTGATAAGCAACAAAGCAACTGCAGCAACCCCTATCCCACTGAATACTTTTTGGCAAATAGAACAAACTTTTTTCATCTTTTATTTATTACATCATTTATTATTAGTGTTTTTACAGCCTGACTTGTATAAATCATAACCCTACAACACCTTATCATTTTCAATCTGCAAAGGTAAATATTTTTCTTATAGAATATCAAAATATTTTTCTATTATATTTTTTTTGTGCTTTTTTAAGAATACAAGAAAAGACTGCCTGAGAAATTCAGACAGTCTTCTTTATATTGTTCAGGTATCAAGACCTATTAATCTTCATTTTTCCCTTTGCGAGAGAGTCCACTCCATACAAGTACTCCTATGATAGCTACCGCTACCAATTTTCCTCCATAACGAGTATAGAAATCCAATTTGTTAAGCTTTTCGCCATCCAAATTATTCTCTTTTAGGATTGCATCCATATCTTCCTTCTTTATATCATAATAAGCATCCTTATTATTGGCTTCTATAAGGACCAATTTAGGTTCTTCTTGTATCCAGAGAGGAAGGAAATAAGCTACATTGAACTCTTTGTGAAGACGGCCTATATCCACATAAGTAGACCCATTTTTGTACTCGTCTGTATCAGGTAAATCATGTACTTTCTCTAATACCTCACGACTCCCAATAGGAATTCCTACCTTAGCAAAGGCTTGTGTGGAAGCAAGTAGGAGAAATGCTCCCAAGAAGAATAATCTATTCATGGTAAAAAAATATTAAGAATTGAGCGACAAAAGTAACATTTATTTCACAATAAACAAATATAGAAGATAGTTATTTTTTTGTTAAATAAAATATCCAAAATTATTTCCTTCAAATATTGGTCATTTCAAGTATTTTTATTACCTTTGGCACTTAAAAAAAATGCAAAAAACCGTACATTTATGGACAGCCGATATACGATGCGTGGTGTCTCTGCCACCAAAGAAGAAGTACATAATGCTATCAAAAATATAGATAAAGGTTTGTTCCCTAAAGCCTTTTGTAAAATAGTACCCGATGATCTTACAGGCGATGAGAACTATTGCTTAGTGATGCACGCTGATGGTGCCGGTACCAAATCGGCTTTGGCTTATATGTATTGGAAGGCTACAGGCGACCTAAGTGTATGGAAAGGTATTGCCCAAGATGCACTTATTATGAATATAGACGATCTAATATGTGTAGGAGCTGTAGACCACATTATGCTTTCCTCTACCATCGGTCGTAATAAAAATCTTATCCCTCAGGAGGTGATTTCAGCTATTATCAATGGGACAGAAGAACTGATTGCGGAATTGAAAACTTTTGGGATAAACATCCATTCTACAGGAGGAGAAACAGCTGATGTAGGCGATTTGGTACGCACTATTATCGTGGACTCTACCGTTATAGCACGTATGAATCGTAGAGATGTAATTGACAATGCCAATATCAAGGAAGGAAATGTAATTGTAGGCTTGGCTTCGTATGGACAAGCTACTTATGAAAAGGAATACAATGGTGGTATGGGGAGCAATGGGCTCACTTCAGCACGCCATGATGTATTTGCAAAGGAATTAGCGTATCAATTCCCTGAAAGCTTTGATCCCTCCGTACCTAATGAGCTTGTGTATGCAGGTAGCAAACAACTCACTGATAGGGTAACTAATAGTCCTTTGGATGCTGGTAAACTTGTCCTCTCCCCTACCCGCACTTATGCTCCTATTATCAAGGAGATATTAAGACACTACAACAATACACAAATATGTGGGATGGTGCATTGCAGTGGTGGTGCGCAAACTAAGATATTACACTTTATAGACAATCTACATATTGTTAAAGACAATCTCTTCCCAGTACCTCCTCTCTTCCAGCTTATTCAAAAAGAATCTAATACTGGTTGGAAGGAAATGTACCAAGTGTTCAACTGCGGCCATCGCATGGAGCTGTACGTACCAGAAAAGGTTGCCACTGATATTATAGCTATCTCCGAATCTTTCGGCGTGCCAGCCCAAGTAATAGGACACGTAGAAAATTCAGATAAGAAACGCCTGACTATAAAAAGCGAATATGGCACTTTTGAATATTGTTAAAAACTAAATGGCAATACCCTTTGCGAAATCATCTTAATTAAGTATCTTTGCCACTGTTTTTTTTAATTTTACAAAGAGCTATCAGCCAATGTCAAAAACCAAATCCACCCCTGCAAAGAAAGAAACCAAAAAAAGTTCCACTTCCTTCCTTGAGAGAAAAGTCTCAATAGGAGTGGTTCTGCTATTTGTTTGTTTTATCCTTTGTGTCTCTTTCATCTCATTCATTTTCAGCTGGCAAGCAGACCAAAGTATTCTTTCAGAGCTTGCCGATAGGAACATACAATCACAGAATATTTTCAATAAGGTAGGCGCCTATATTGGGAATCTATTTATATACAAAGGGTTTGGTATTGCAGTCTTCATTCCCTTAGCTATCTTATCCCTTACTGCGCTGAAGCTCATTCTTTCGACCAAAACCAAGCTGCTCAACAAATGGTTTTGGGGAATTTTGTGGATGCTCTTCATCTCAGTTTCCTTAGGCTTTTTCTCCTCCGATGCAACTATCCTTAGTGGAATAGGTGGATACGAAATCAATGCCTACCTAAGAGACTACATAGGACGATTGGGAACAGCCTTGTTGTTACTTCTCATTTTATGCTTATACCTCATTGGGAAGCTACACCTTACCCCTGAAAAAATAAAAAATAGTTTTTCTTCAGGAGAGCTTTGGTTGAAAAATAAAAAAACTATCTGGAAATCCTCTGAGAAAATAACAAAAGAGGAAGATAAAACAGCAGAAAAACCATCTCACTTACCAGAAGAAGAAATTTTCACAATGCCCTCTACTGAGACAGAGGAAGAAAGAAAAGAGGAGGAGGACAATGCTATTGATATCTATACCCACAGGAAAGATATTCCTCTGCTGTATGACCAAGAGGAAAGCCCAGACACCACCATAGAAGATAAAGAGTTCAAAGTAGAAATCAAACAAGAGGAAATGGTCAATCCAGAGGATGTAGCTCGCCGCTTGGTGGAGGATTTCGGAGAATATGACCCTACCTTAGAACTCAAGAGTTATCAATTTCCTCCTATAGACCTACTCAAGGAATACAAAGAAGCAGGTGTAGTACGCAATGATGAAGAATTGGAGGAGAACAAAAACACCATTATCCAGACACTGCGTGATTACAAGATTGAGATTTCTCGTATCACAGCTGTCATAGGTCCTACCGTTACTCTTTATGAAATAACCCCTGCTCCTGGGGTACGTATCTCTAAAATAAAAAGCTTAGAGGATGATATTGCTCTATCCTTAGCCGCCTTAGGAATTCGTATCATTGCCCCTATCCCAGGAAAAGGTACTGTAGGTATAGAAGTCCCTAATAAAAATGCAGCCATGGTGCCTATGCGTTCGGTTATCAGTTCTGTTAATTTCCAAAAAGCAGAAATGGAACTACCTATCGCCTTTGGTAAGACTATTAGTAATGAAACCTTTGTCGTTGACCTTGCTAAAATGCCACATATGCTCATGGCAGGGGCTACAGGACAAGGGAAATCCGTTGGGCTCAATGCAGTACTTACCTCCTTACTCTACAAAAAGCACCCTGCCGAGGTGAAGTTTGTCCTTGTAGACCCGAAGAAGGTCGAGCTTACACTCTATAACAAGATAGAGCGCCACTTCTTGGCAAAACTCCCTGATAATGAAGAAGCTATAATTACCGATACTACCAAGGTTGTCAATACACTGAACTCTCTGTGTATAGAAATGGACAACCGATACACCCTACTAAAGAATGCTATGGTGCGTAATATCAAGGAATACAATGCCAAGTTCAAAGCACGCCAACTCAATCCTAATGATGGTCACCAGTTCTTACCTTATATAGTATTGGTAGTAGATGAGTTTGCTGACCTTATCATGACCGCTGGCAAAGAGGTAGAACTTCCTATCGCTCGCTTAGCACAGCTAGCACGTGCGGTGGGAATCCATCTGATTATCGCAACCCAGCGACCTTCAGTCAATGTGATTACAGGTCTTATCAAGGCCAACTTCCCTGCTCGTGTAGCCTTTAAGGTTTCTCAGTCCATTGACTCCAAGACTATCCTGGATGGTCCTGGTGCCCAACGACTTATCGGGAAAGGGGATATGCTCTACACCCAAGGCAATGACTTGATACGTATCCAATGTGCTTTTGTCGATACCCCTGAAGTAGAACGTATCGCCAACTTCATAGGTTCCCAGCGAGGATACCCTGATGCCTTCCTACTCCCAGAATATGTAGGAGAGGAAAGTGGAGGAAGTAGCCCTGAGGTGGATATGTCCAAAAAAGATTCCCTCCTGAGAGAGGCTGCTGAAGTCATCATCAGTGCTCAACAAGGATCTACTTCATTGCTCCAGCGTAAGCTGGAGATAGGTCATGCACGCGCCGGACGTATCATGGATCAGCTAGAAGTATTGGGAGTAGTAGGCCCTTTCAAAGGAAGCAAACCCAGAGAAATTTTCTTTGCTGATACGATGAGTCTACAAGAATTTTTAGATGAAAAAGGAATTTAGATTAAGTAAGATATAGAAGTACAATGAATACTATAAAGATAGCGGTTATTGGTCTGGGATATGTAGGCCTCCCGTTAGCACGCCTTTTTGCAACACGCTACCCCGTAGTAGGTTACGACAAAAAACAATCACGCGTAGATTCTCTAAAAAAAGGAGAAGATATCACCTTGGAAATAGACAGTTCCCTCCTTCAAGAAGTCTTATCTGAAAAAAATCCTACTACTACAGAAGGTGAAAAAGGGCTTTTTTGTACTGATAACTCAGATGAATTAAAGGATTGTAATTATTTTATCATCACTGTACCTACTCCTGTGGACATACATCATCGTCCCTTGTTGACCCCTTTGTATTCAGCGAGTGAAGTGGCAGGTAAATATCTCAAAAAAGGAGATATTGTCATCTACGAGTCCACTGTATATCCTGGTTGTACCGAAGAGGAATGTGTACCCATCTTAGAACAAGTCTCTGGACTGAAATATAACGAAGATTTCTTTGTAGGATACTCACCGGAACGTATCAACCCAGGGGATAAGCTCCATACTGTAGCGCATATTCTAAAAATCACCTCCGGATCCACTCCTGAAGTAGCTCAAAAGATAGATGCTCTATACCAGTCTGTCTTAGAAGCTGGCACTCATTTGGCACCTACTATCAAAGTTGCTGAAGCTGCTAAGGTTATAGAAAACTCTCAGAGGGATATT
This sequence comes from Capnocytophaga gingivalis, assembly GCF_002302415.1. Taxonomy (NCBI): domain Bacteria; kingdom Pseudomonadati; phylum Bacteroidota; class Flavobacteriia; order Flavobacteriales; family Flavobacteriaceae; genus Capnocytophaga; species Capnocytophaga gingivalis. Next base: position 686,254 of record NZ_CP022386.1, read on the forward strand.
AATATCGCCTTTGTAAACGAACTGGCCAAGATATGCAACCTCTTGGAGATAGATGTAAGAGCCGTTTTGGAAGCCGCAGGCACCAAATGGAATTTTCTAAGATTCTCTCCCGGACTGGTGGGAGGACATTGTACAGGAGTAGATCCATATTACTTAGCCCAAAAAGCACAAGAGGTAGGCTATCACCCAGAAATTATCTTAGCCGGACGCCGAATGAATGATTCCATGGGAAAGTATGTAGCTGATCAAGTAATCAAACTCATGATAGCGCGCAATATCACCATTCATAAAGCCCATATTTTAGTATTAGGTATTACTTTCAAAGAAAATTGTCCTGATGTACGCAACACTAAAGTTACCGATGTGGTACGTCAGTTAGAATCTTTCCATACCCAAGTAACTGTATATGATCCATGGGCTAACCCTAAAGAAGTATGGGAAGAGCATCAGATACACTCTGTAACTACACTTCCTATCGAAAAATATGATGCTATTGTACTGGCTGTTGCTCATAAGGAATTCCTTGACCTCCCTTGGAAGGAATTGAGAAAAACACACAGTATTCTCTATGATGTAAAAGGAATACTCCCCGAGGCCGATGGACATTTATAAAAAATAAAAGCGTAGTTACCTACGCTTTTATTTTTTCTTGAGCCAATTGTACAATCTGGGAGACTACCTCAATAACTGTAGTGTCTGAATTGTCTATTTCTATAGCGTCGTCTGCTTTCTGTAGGGGAGATTCTGTTCTGTGAGTATCCTGATAATCACGCTCTTGTATATTCTTAAGTACCTGTTCATAGGAAGCCTGTTCCCCCTTCTGTTGTAGTTCCTCAAAGCGTCTTTGCGCACGTATTTGCTCTGAAGCTGTCATGAATATCTTTAGTTCGGCTTCAGGAAATACGACAGTACCTATATCACGTCCGTCCATAACTATTCCCTTTTGCTCTCCCATTTGTCGCTGTAGGTTCACCAAGTAAGCACGTACCTGTGGAATTTTAGCCACCTCACTCACATAGGTAGCTACTGTCATACTACGTATCTCTTTTTCTATATTCTCCCCATTGAGATATAGTTCAGAAGCTCCCCGCTGGGAGTTATATCGAAAGCTGATAGCGCTTTGCTTAAGAGCTGTCAATAATCCCTGCTCGTCTATAGACTGTTTTTCTTTTCCTTCTTCAGAAGAAGAAAGAAACTTCTGTTGGAGTGCCAAATAAGTTACAGCTCTGTACATAGCTCCTGTATCTATATATACATATTGCAAGGCATTAGCTACGAGCTTGGCTGTTGTGCTCTTTCCTGTGGAGGAATAGCCATCTATGGCAATGATAATTTTTTTCATGGTTTTAGGCAAAAAAATAACTTACCAAAAAACAAAATATGATTTTCAGTAAGTTATATTATTAAAGTATGATTTTGATTATTGTTCGAAAGTTGTTGTATTAGAAGGATTTTGCTTCAGCTTCAGTGCGTATTTTTCGGATAAGGAGCTTAGCCATACCTATATTGGCTGTATCGTCCAAGATAATATGATGCAATATTTTTCTACTTTGCAAGAGTCCTATAAGATGTGTCTGCCCCTCATATACCAAGCACACATCATCCACACTTTTATCAGCCAACCCTTCTGTATTTTCAAAAGAAAGTACTGCATTTCGAAAGATTTCTACTTGATAAGAACTGGCCAAGCGATTATCTACCCCAGGACGCGCCTTGTAAGCCAAGATAGAGCCATCCAAAGTACTTACCAAAGATACAGAAATAGTACCTGATATATTAGAAAAAAGCTCTTCTACATATCCGTTAAGAAATTGTTCCATGATTTAATGCTTTAGCTAAAAAATAATTTTCTGAAATGACTTTCCTTTTTAGGGGCTTCCTGTGTTATTTTAGGATAAAGCTCTGTTTGTACAGAGTCAAAAGTAACCACCTTAGTCATCGCTTCATAACATTTTTTATGGATGATACTAAGGATTCCATAGTTTACTTTTTTGGCATCAGTAATAAGATGTATAAGGTAATCAAAATCCTTAGACACATAGATCACATGAATCTGTTGACTGTTTGAGATAGTAATCTCTCGAAGAGAATCCTGGTATATATTATCAATATATTTGATCTCCTGAAGCGCATTTTTAGCTATTTCTGCTTCAAACTTTGCAGTAGCAGTATAATCGAATCCACTAAAAGATTGATTGTACAAGACTTCGCCATGTTCAGTTCCTATGAAGCTAACTGAGAGTATACCAGAGAGTTGAGCTCCCATCTGGTCGGCATATTTTTTGAATTCTTCTAAAATCATACTTTTAAAATTTTAATTAGGTTATCACACTGCAAATCTACAACGTTTTTCTGTAAAAAGCAAGTATTGTAATAGAATATAATCAACAAAATAACAAACCCTGTTAATAACAACACAAGATATTGTAAATTAATTCATTACAAACAAACATTACTTTTTACTTATCAATATATTTATCAGAAGCCAAATATCTGAGCATCTTCCTTATTCTGCTTATCTCTGGCCTTTTTCTTTTCTATATATTCTATATCTCTGTACCGATCATAGAAGCGGTAAGAAACTCCTACCCCTCCAAGATATCGTGTAGGAGTAGTTTTCCAACTGGCTCCTATAGAAGCATTTATCTGAAAATTCTCATCTATCAGATAGGAAGCTCCCATCCTTAGCAAAGAATCCTTGTAATAGTCACTGGTAATCCCTTCACTTTCCAAGAAAATACTCCAACGATCATCATAAAGATTGTGTGTTAGAGTAAAAATATAGCTATATTGTGCATGTTTAGAAGCCATATTGTTCCCCACCAAGTTCAAGACCAAAGCCACTTCGTTAAGTGGATGGCTCTGTAGAGCTATAATAGCCTTAGGAGTTATAATCTTATAATCCTCATTGTTTAATTCATAGAGATAGCGATTTTTCTCTAATATATTGAATCCAAGATACAGAGAGATAGCAGGAATCATCTTTCTCCAACTAAAATCGGCATTGGCCTTCCAGCTATAGACATTTGATTTGCTCAAGAAAACAGGATCATAGAAGAGGTATTTCGCACCTATGGTATTGCGCAGGAAGCCCAACTTACTGGAAGAAAGACCTTCTGCTGTGCGATTGCTATATAGAAAAGTACCATCACCAATGATCTCAAACTCATTTCTCCATACTCCATAACGAACCATATAGTTAAGCCCTATATTCTCCTGTGAAAGGTTGAGTGCTTCGTGTTTGTTTGTCTCATAATACACATCTGCTTCGGCTTGAGCTACCTTTTGCCCTACAGAATATGCTCCCATAGACCTTCCTGGCTTATTAGAGTTAATAATATCTGTATACTGAGCATGGGCTGTAATAGCCCATAGTACAAAAAAAGAAAACAACCCTTTTTTCATAAACAAAATCCTTTTATTCATATCTAATCTTATAATTTAGTATCACAATCTATAAAATAATTTCTATTTTTTCCATAGGTATTATAAGGCACAAAGATAAAAAAATTATTATTACAAACCCTATTTTTGTGTATTTTTTATTTGCAAAAAAAAACAGCAATAAGTTTCCCTATTGCTGTAAAAAATATAAACTATGAAAAAATTTTACATTTCGGTAATGATAAATTCACTACGTCTGTTCTTTTGATGTTCTTCTTCAGAACAAGGAACTCCATTGGAGCATCCATTAACGAGCTGTGTTTCTCCATATCCTTTAGCAGTGAGCCTGCTTCTATCAATACCTTGCTGTACCATCCACTCTAAAGTAGATTTTGCACGCCTATCAGAAAGAGCTAGGTTATAAGCGTCAGAACCACGGCTATCCGTATGAGACTTGATGGCAATCTTAATAGTAGGATGTTCCTTCATTACTTCAACAATCTTAGCCAAGTCCACAGCTGCATCCGGACGGATATTTGATTTGTCAAAATCAAAGTATATAATTTCTATATTAAAGAATTTAGCCAAATCATCCCCTACAGTAACTTTTTTCTTGATACTCTTTAGGAATATTTCTTGGTGAATTTCTCCATTCTGACGAATATTGATTTGTTCTTCAGCTACTGCATAATCTTCCTTCTGAGCTCGTACAAAGACAAAAGTATCATCACAATCTACAGGATTTTTTCCAAAGTCAAAAGTACCATTTGCTTCATTAGTTTTTTGGGTAATCTCTTTCTGTTGGCTATCAGAAAGAGTAAGCAATACATCGGAGAGTGTCTCGTGAGTATCAGCATCTTTTACAACACCCTTTATCACTTTATAACAATCGAACTCCAAAGGTCTGTTCTGTATAAAAGAGTAAATATCATCTTTTCCTTTCCCTCCAGGTCTATTAGAAGAGAGGAATCCCATGCTCTTTTGTTCATCAAGAATAAAAGCAAAATCATCATCGGGAGTATTCCCAGGACGACCTATATTCTGTAATCCTTTGAGAGAACCATCCTGATTGATCTTTACAGCAAAGATATCCAATCCTCCTAAACCAGGCAATCCATCAGAAGCAAAAAATAGTACATTATTCTGAGAGATAAAAGGAAAAGTCTCTCTTCCTTCGGTATTGATAATCTCTCCCAGATTCTCTGGTTTGCCATAGGTACCTTTATCATGATTTATTTTCACTCTGAAAATATCAGATTTCCCATGAGTTCCTACAATATCTGCAGCAAAATAGAGATATTTTCCATCAGGAGTAAGTGCAGGATGAGCTACACTATATCCGGTAACATTGAAAGGTAAGCGTACAGGCTCTGCCCAGGTATTATCTCCTTTCTTAACAGAACGATATAGCTCCAAGAGTATCTTTTCATCTCTATTTTTCTTTTTCTTTTCCTCTTTTGTAAGTGGTACCAAGTAGTTACGAGTAAAATAGATAGTATCCAAACTCTTAGTAAAAATAGGACTTGATTCATTGAGAGAGGTATTCAGTACAGAAGAGAAACGCTCTTCTCCATGTAAATTACCGTCTTTCAAAGAGGTCTTGAAAAGATCATAATATCCTTCTCCTGTCCACTTGGAAGCTTCTCTAAATAAAGAAGGTTTTCTACTTGCTGTAAAGACAACCGCATCAGGTCCATAAAAAGCAGTACCATACTCAGAATATTCTGTATTGATATCGACTGGTTTTATAGTAAGCCTGCCTGAATTATCTTTGATAACTTTCAGATAATCAGTATTTTCTTCCAATTTACGAGCTCTGATATCCTCACGACCAGTAAGCTTCATGAATTGTTGGAGTATAGCAGTAGCCTCTTGGTAACGTTCTGCAGATTTAAGAGTTTGAGCATAACGATAATAGTACTCTGGAGTAAGGGTATAATTATCCTTTTGCGCATTTTTGAACAGTTGGTCATACCATTTTAAAGCATTTGTATAATCTGCATTAAAATAATAGGAATTCCCCAAATTCTGCAAAATGGTCTGGTCTACATATCCTTGTTCTGCTATGCGTTCGTATATTTTGATAGCGTCCGCATAGGCATACTTACTATATAGTTCATTGGCTTTCTGTGCCTTTTTTTCATTTTCTTCTTTTTGTTTGTCATCTACTTGTGCAAAAATAGTTGAGAAAGGAAAAAGAAGAAGCATCAATATTGTTATCCTTTTTATCATTTTCCGTTTTTTTATTAGTCTATTATTAGAAGAATCGAGGAGAGATAATTTTCTTAATATCTCTGTAGAACTCATATCTGAGGAAAATCTCATGAGATCCAGAATTATACTTTCTCAATTCAGTAGTTTCCCAATCATAAGCATATCCTACAAACCAGTTTCTATCTATCTGGAAACCAGCCATAGCACTCACAGCAGCACTCCATCGCCAAGCAGCCCCTAGGACAAAACGCTCGTTGAAAAGGAAGTTCCCTGAAAGGTCTAACTGCAAAGGGCTCCCTGATACAATCTTCATCAGTGCTGCAGGTTTGAACTTAGTATTCTCAGAAAGGTCGAATACATATCCCCCCATGATATTATAATGCGGTTTTTCATTGATATCAGAAATAATTTTTCTTTCATCACTTCTAGAAAAAGTCTTTGTATCCAACAGGTAAGGAATAGAGAAACCTACATAGTATTTTTCTCCATAATAGTATAGACCAGCACCTATATTAGGTAAGAAAGAAGTCTCTTTTCCCTGAAAAGCATAATCATCAGCATCTACCAGATTCATCTTACTTCTATCAAATCGGTAGAAAGCACCTGCTGCTTTCAGACCAAAAGCCAACTTAGATTCCTCAAATTCCAAAGTATAAGAGAAATCTACATCTATCATATTGGTAGATTGAGGCCCTATACTTTCATGATAGATAGCCCCTCCCAAGCCAACATGTTTGCCTTCAATAGGAGTATGGATACTCAAAGATGCTGTCTTAGGAGCTCCATCCAAGCCTACCCATTGGTTACGATACAATCCAAATATACTGGTTGCTCCTCGAGAACCTGTATAAGCTGGATTTACCATCATTGTATTGTACATGTACTGTGTGTATTGCGAATCTTGTTGCGCTTTTGCTTGGTCTGCAAACAAAATCAACACGAACAATACGATCAATTGCGTTCCTTTTTTTAACATATTCTTTTTATTCATGAGCGTGCAAAGGTACAATAAAAACAAATGAATAAACAAATATTAGCTATCTATTCGAATCATTTTTTACACATTTTTAAATAACTTAATGAAAATCAATATTTTACGCATTTAAAAGTTATTAACAATTATAAGTTATTTTTTAAATACGAATAAATATATTTTGTGAAAGAAAATATATTTTTCTTAGCATATAAAATAAACAAAGGCTATCATATATTATGATAGCCTTTGTTTCTAAAATAATTAAATGTAACAGATATTTTATCTAATTCCGTGCATCATACGTTCTATAAGTCTATTGAGAGAAACCATGAGGATACCCAATATAAGCACAAAAGTTGAAATAGAAGCAAATACAGTACTTGCTCCAAGCTCTACTACATAGGAAGAGATAAGTCCTGCAAGCATATTAGCAAAAGCAGCTGCCATAATCCACACTCCCATGAATAAGGACGCAAAGCGAGCAGGAGAAAGTTTGGTTACTATAGAAAGTCCTACTGGAGAGAGAGAAAGCTCACCTATAGTATGCATCAAGTAAGTAAGAATCATCCAGATCATACTTGCCTTAACCATTTCGTTAGAGTTGTCCACGATATTGAGTCCTCCTTCCCATACAGCTCCTCTTTGGAAACCAGCTATGAGCATAAACCAGAACCCTATTCCCAATACAATGAGACCAAATCCCATCTTCAAAGGAGTATTAAGAGCTTGTCCCAAACGTGTATTCCAGAAATAAGCAAATACTGGAGCTAATAGTATCACAAAGAAAGGATTAACCATCTGCAACCAAGCGGTAGGTACTTCAAATCCGAATACATTTCTATCTATATATTTATTAGCATATAGATTAAAGGAAGCTCCTGCTTGTTCCATACCAGCAAAGAAGAAAACAGCAAAGAAGAAGAAAATAAAGATTACAGCAATTCTCTCTTTTTCTACACGAGTAAGAGGTGTCTTTTCTTCTTGTTTTTCTCCTGCTTCTAAGGAGTGGACATTAGCATTCTTAGGTTTGATTCCTATATCTCCTAAATATTTATTACTCAAGAATACAAATAAAAGCTGTCCTAATAGCGCTCCTATAGAAGCTGCCAAGAACCCATAACGATAACCGTGAGTAATTTGAACTACGCCATTGGCATCAGTATAGGTGGTAGCAAATATATTATCAGCAAGTAGTCCTACAATGAGTGGCGCTAATACAGAGCCTAAGTTGATCCCCATATAGAAGATAGAGAAAGCTGAATCCAATCGTTTGTCGCCTGGTTCATACAAATCCCCAACAATAGAGGAAATATTAGGCTTGAAGAAACCATTACCAATAACTAATAGGAACAAACCTCCATATAGGCCTATACGCCCTATCAATTGATTAGATTGTATATCTTCAGCAGACAAGGTAGATGCTGTAGAGGTAAAGAGTTCAGGTGCAAAGAGCACAAATAGCGCCAAGACTATGATAAACCCTCCAATGAGAATAGACTTACGTTGTCCTAAATATCTGTCAGAGAGCCATCCTCCAAAGAGAGGTGTAAAGTAACAGAGTCCTGTAGCAATACCATAAAGGGTTGTACTAAATTTTTCGTCATACCCAAGCCCTCCATTTAGCCATGTAGCTGTTAGGTAAAGCACCAAAATACCGCGCATCGCATAGTAGCTAAAGCGCTCCCACATTCCTGTAAAAAATATGAGATAAAGTCCCGCAGGGTGTCCTTTTTTTTCTGTATTCATTATTTATGCAATTAAATTATTTTATTACAAATTGTTCAAGACAAAGTTAGTTAACTTTTCATACAAATGATGGCGCGTATTTCCTCCATAGATACCATGGTTCTTATCTGGATAAATAGCCCATTCGAACTGCTTGTCGTATTGTACAAAGGATTCTATCAATCGCATAGAGTTCTGTACATGTACATTATCATCGGCAGTACCATGCACCAAAAGGAATTTTTTATTCAAATTCTTAGCATAAGTAAGTGGAGAGTTATTGTCATATCCTTCTGGATTTTCCTGAGGAGTCTGCATATAACGCTCTGTATACACAGTATCATAGAAGCGCCAATTGGTCACTGGAGCTACAGCTATTGACATTTTGAACACTTCTCCCCTTAGGATACAGTTGGAAGCCATAAAGCCACCAAAGCTCCATCCCCAGATACCTATACGATCTTTGTCGATATATTTGTAATTTCCTACAATCTTAGCAGCCTCTACTTGGTCTTCCAATTCGTATTTACCTAATTGTTTGTAAGTACATTTCTTGAAAGCAGCTCCTTTGTATCCTGTACCACGACCATCTACACAGAGTACAATATAACCCTTTTGAGCAAGCATATAATACCAAAAAGTATCAAATCCTGAGAAAGAGTTGTGTACTTGCTGAGAACCAGGACCTGAATATTGGAACATAAGCAATGGGTATTTCTTATTTTCATTAAAATCACTTGGCTTAATCATCCAAGCGTTGAGCTTGTCTCCATTCTTAGTAGTGAGTTCGAAGAATTCTTTTTTACCTGTATTATAGGTAGCAATCTTATCCTCTAATTCTTTGTTGTTGAGGATTTCCTTTACTACTTTCCCAGTCTTACTATCATTCAGTGTATAGAAATTAGGTTTTTGAGCACTTGAATATTCGTTGATAAACAAAGAAAAGTCAGGGCTGAAAGTGGCTTCATTAGTTCCTTCTGTAGTAGCTAATCCTTTTTTGTTCTTTCCTGAAAGGGCTATACTATAGATTCCTCTGTTGATAGATCCTGGTTCAGTAGATTGATAATAGATTTGTTTTGCCTTAGGATTGTATCCGTAATATTCTGTCACTTCCCATTTTCCCTGTGTAATTTGCTTAATAAGCTTTCCATTCTTGTCATAGTGATAGAGATGATTGTTACCATCTTTTTCAGAAGAGATGATAAAGCTATTGTCGTCCAAGAAAGTAAGATCATCGGTAATACTTACATAAGCCTTATCTACTTCGTGGTATACGGATTTGAATTTCTTAGTAGAAGCATCTACAAAAATAATATTGAAATCATTTTGGTGTCTGTTCAATGTTTGTACACTGAGAATATTGGCTTCTTTTGTCCATTGCAAGCGAGGAATATAGTAAGCATCCAAAGGAATCTGTGTAGCCTTTCCTGCTTTTACATCATACAAATAAAGGCTTACTACAGAGTTCTTTTCTCCTGCTTTTGGATATTTGAAAGTGTCTTTAGTAGGATACAAAGTAGTTCCATAGATATCCATAGAAAATTCTGGCACTTCATGTTCATCAAAACGAATATAAGCCAGTTGAGTACCATCCGCATTCCAATCGAATGTTCTTACAATAGCAAATTCTTCCTCATATACCCAATCGCTGGTACCATTGATTATTTTATTCTTCTCTCCATCAAAAGTTACTTGTTGTTCCTTTTTGGATTGAGTATCATATATGTAAATATTATTTTTATACACATACGCTACTTTATCTCCCTGTGGAGAGAAGAGAGGTTCTTGGATTTTTTTATCTGTAAGTTTAGCCAATTCTTGCTTTTTTAGGTCAAAAACATAGAAATCGGCTGAGAAAGAACGCCTAAAGATTGGCTCTTTGTTAGTAGCTATAAGGATTTTATCCTCCTGTTTGTTGAAAGTATAGCTATTGATACGTTTGATTTGTGGGAATTTTTTGGTATCAAAAAGCGTTTTTTCCTTTTCCAAAGTAGAAAAGTTATACAAATCAATAGTATAGTTAAGATTTGTATAATCATAATTGAGCACTGTATACTGGTTGGTATTCTTAAGTGCTGACAGATTGGTCATTCCCTTAGGATAAAAGGCATAATCTATCCAGATGTCCTTTAGGGTAATTTGTTTGTTTTGTGCACTCACATTCAGTGAGATAGCTAGCAAAAACAGCCAGAAATAATTCATTTTAGTTCTCATCTTTAGAATATTTTTTGTAGGATACAATTTTACGTTTTTTTTTTGATATATCAGTGTTTTTTATGCTTTTTTTAATCCACTTTGCTTATTTTTTTCTCCAAAACAAATGTATTCAACTGATTTACAGTTAAATACAAATATTAATATTTATCTTTAAGAAAAAAGCGACCTGATGTCTATCAGATCGCTATGATAAAATACAGCTATCCCTTTTTTATTTGAAAAATGAATGAGCAGTGACATCCATTCTCTCTGTTCCTTCTTTAGAGAATTTCACTAATTGTTTTACCCAATAGAAAAAGAATCCAAAGAGTACCACAAGCATAATCCAAGTGGCAATGTTGGCACCCCACCAAGAAGATAATTCTAATTTTCTTAGATAATCATAAGGAGCAAAAGCATATTGCTCAAAAAAATATTTGATTCCTCTGAAAAATGATGTCATGATGTTGTTGTTTTTAATGGTGCAAATATACAACTTTTTTTCTATTTTCCTACTTTTAAAAAAACTTTTTTTCCTTTTTCTATTTTTTCATTGTGTTTTATATAAAACAATTGTTTATCCGAACGACAGAGAATCAAGTAATCTCCTCCTTGAAAAAAGCAATTTTCTACCTCTGCTTGCCAAGGGGATTGATTGACAATATGTATCTGGTGAGGGTAGTATAAGTGTTCTTTTCCTTCCACTTGTACCTTATTAACCACATCGAAGAGGGTAGCTATATACTCATTCTGTGAGTAATAGACCTTCTCTGGAGTATCTATCAGGAGTTGTTTGCCATCCTTTATAATCATAATCCTATCCGAGAATCCCAAAGCTTCTTGGCTTTCATGAGTAGCAATAAGAGCGGTAATCTTATGATCCTTGAGAAAGGTAAAAAGATTTTGGCGGATACGATTCTTAAGAAAGCTATCCGTTTGGCTAAAAGGTTCGTCTAAAAGCAGCAACTCAGGTGCTTGTGCCAGCGCTTGCGCCAAGCCTACACGCTGTTTCTGCCCTCCACTAAGGAAAAGAGGCTTTACCTTGGCATAGTCCTGCATAAGGGTCATCTCCAATAGCTCTGCTACACGAGCTCGCTTCTTAGGCAAATCCAGATTTGAGAGGAATTTTCCCACATTTTCCTCCACTGTCATATAGGGCATCAGACCAAAATCCTGTGCCAAATATTTCATCTTAGGGAAGCCTGGCACCAGATTGTGCGAAGGTCCCAAGACAGGTGTTCCATTCCAAAAGATTTTGCCTTGTGAGAGGTCAAACAAACCATAGAGCGCCTTGAGTAAGGTGGATTTGCCTGAGCCACTGGCTCCTACTATGGAGAGTACCTCGCCCTGTGCGAGGGTAAAGTGAATATTTTCAAGGACTTGAGTATCGGTATAGGTATAGGATAGATTTTCTACAATAAGCATTGACTCTATATTTTATGGTGCAAAAATAAGAATTATTTCCAAAATGACCATTCTATCTCATTTGTTTGTTGTACCTTTGCCGAAAATTTATCTTTATGAAAGCACTGCTTAGTAAGCTTAAACCCTTCCTCTATGTAGGTGGTTTATATATAGTTATCTCTTTTGTCCTGAGGATTATCTTTATGGGACACCCCATTACCACAACCTCCTTTTCTTTGGGTCAGGTCTTGGGCATGCTTTTAGTAGGCTCCTTCAATGACATATTTATCACCATCTTAGCTCTTAGTATCTTGGTGATTTACTTCCTTTTTATCGCCAATGTGAAGTACCAAAAGCCCTATGGCTATATTATCCTTGGAGCAATGCTCTTGCTCTTGTGCTATATACAGTTTGTACCTAACAATATATTCTATCAGTATGGAGGTTCAGTAGAGGAAATCGCCTTATTCTTCTTTGGGGCAAAGACCCTTTGCTTTGCTGCGATGCTCTTTGCAGGTAAGTGGCGCAGACAGGTACGCCAAGTACTCTATTTCATTACTCTATTTATCTATACCTTTGCTATAGTGATGAATGCCGTTAGCGAATATTTTTTCTGGAATGAGTTCGGGATACGGTACAACTTTATCGCGGTGGATTACCTCATCTACACTACGGAGGTTATCGGCAATATTATGGAGAGCTACCCTGTAGTACCGCTCTTCTCAGGGGTGTTTGTCGTGGTACTTGCACTGACTATTTTCCTTTATAAAAAAACAAAATCTACCCTTGAGACTATCCCTAACCTCAAAGAAAAAGGCTTGTTCTTGGGGGGCTATGTGGTATTGTTCCTTTTGAGCTTGTGGGTTACCCCCAAGTTTGACAATATCAAGTCCAACAACGTGTTTGTTCAGGAGATACGCGCCAACGGGGTCTATAAGTTCTATTATGCTTTCACCCATAGCGAGCTGGACTTCTTCCAGTTCTACCCCACCCTGCCTGAAGAGGAGGCAAGAAGCACCTTTTTCAGTAATTTCATGATACCTTATCCTGGGTTTGGTGAGTGTGGCTTTCGAAACTTTGCCCCTATTAGGGAGCTACCTTATCCTGTAGAAGGAGAAGATGACGAACAGCATAAGAATGTGGTGCTTATCTCAGTAGAGAGCCTCTCTGCGGAGTTTATGGCGGCTTATGGCAATACTGAGGGCATTACTCCGTTCCTTGATAGCTTAGCGCAAAAGAGTATTTTCCTGACTAACTTATACGCTACGGGTAATCGCACCGTGCGAGGTTTGGAGGCTCTGACCCTTTGTGTACCACCTACACCAGGTGAGAGTATCGTTAAGCGCAAGGACAACAAGAACAAATTCACCACGGGGAGTGTCTTCAAGTCCAAAGGGTATAGCGTGAAATACCTTTACGGGGGCTATAGCTATTTTGACAATATGAAAGACTTCTTCGGAGGTAACGGCTACGATATCATAGATAGAGACAACTTTACTCCTGAGGAGATTACCTTTGCCAACATCTGGGGAGTGAGTGATGAGGATATGGCACGCAAAGCCATTAAGGAGATGAATGCCCAAGCGAAAACAGGCAAACCGTTCTTTAACCACTGGATGACCGTGAGCAACCACCGTCCTTTTACCTATCCAGAAGGTCGCATTGATATCCCTGGTACGGCTAAGTCGCGACAAGGTGGGGTAAAATATACTGACTATGCACTCAAGCTGTTCTTCGAGTTGGCTAAAAAAGAGTCGTGGTTTAAGGATACGGTATTTGTAATTGTTGCCGACCACTGCGCTTCGAGTGCTGGGCGTACCGAATTGCCCTTGGATAGGTATCGTATTCCCTGCCTTATCTATGCTGACTTCTTAGAAGCCGAACAGATAGATAAGCTCGCTTCTCAAATAGACGTGATGCCTACCGTAATGGAACTCTTGAACTTTTCTTATGAGAGCAAGTTCTTAGGTCAGGATATTTTCAGTAGGTTCTACAAGCCACGTGCTTATATCGCTACCTACCGCGAGCTGGGATACCTTACCCCTGACACTCTTTCCATTATCAAGCCTTTGCGTGAGCAGATACAATATAAAATAGTTCCAGAGGCTGAACAACCTAAGGTAGAGCTTCCTATTTTTTACCAACAGCTCAAAGTAGCTCAACCTGATGGAAAGTTAATGAAAAAATGTATATCCGCTTACGAAACCACCTATTTCTTGCTAAAGAATGGGGAACTGGATAAATAACCAACTACACCTATGGCCTTAGAACTGAGTACTTTTATTCCTATCATTAAGGAATTGGTGTATCATATTTCTATTGACGATTACGCCTCCATAGAGCGCAAGGGGCAAAATGGAGATATCCTTGTAGAGGATTTGGCTGAGGTGATTCATTGGTATCCTTATAAAATAATCCCTTTGCCTGATGAAGCATTTGACTTAGCAGAAAGTTGCTTCATAGAGGAGAAAAAGAGCCTTGATGTATATATTCCCTTCTGGACAAAAGAAGAGGGAAGAAGTGACCTAATGCTTGCTCTTTCGTGCTATATGAACGATGGGGCTGAGGAAGTCGTTATCTATGATGTATTTGTTCCCTAATACCCCCCTTATCTATGATTGATGTAGAACCCTTTATAAAAGAAGTGCTTGAAAAGAAAATCCCCGAAGAGAACCTAAGATTTTTTGGAGAGGATAACGAGGGCGTAGTGGTGGATTTCGAAACCGAAACGCACCTGAAAAGGTTTACCATATGGAGGAATTACCTGCGTTGTGATTACGAAGCCTTGTGTATAGCTACTGATAAGCTAAGCGTGTATGAGAGTAAGGAATTTGATAATGTGAGCCAGCTCATAAGTATCTTTAACAAATTCTATCATACCGCCTACTCTGAGATAGATACATTCATCAATCAACTTTATGAGGACTACCGAGCACGCCTAATAGATAGAGAAGAAATAGCAAATATCATAAGAGAAGACCATTATAGCAAGTACAAAGGGGATAATTATCCATATGAAAAATATCTTTCGCTCCTTTGGAAAGAAGAATATTTGAATGAGAAGGATATAGACCTATTAGACCTTTGTTTACTTTACCAATATATAGATAATGAGGTAGATATATTAGGGTATTTGGTAACAGGTCACGGAGGAGGTACCTATGAAGAATTTGAAGCGAAAGGTACCCTTGAAGCGATAAAGCCTAAAATGCAAGCCTTTGTAAACCGGTGTTATGAGCGTTATGAGGAGGTAATGCAAGAGTATATAGAAGCTCCAGAAAGATTTAAGAAGAAATAAACCATTTTATGCCTATCATCAGAGAAATTAGGGGAAAAGCCCCGATTATAGGAAAGAACGTATTTATAGCCGAGACTGCTGTCCTTATTGGCGAGGTTACTCTCGGAGAGAATTGTAGTATATGGTACAATGCCGTCCTTAGGGGCGATGTGAATGCTATTGTCATCGGCAATAAGGTAAATATACAGGACAATGTGATGGTACATTGTACCTATCAGAAAACCTCTACCAGTATCGGCAACAATGTCTCTATAGGGCACAATGCCATCATACACGGCTGTACCCTTAAGGACAATGTACTTATTGGTATGGGAGCCATCGTCTTAGACGGGTGTGTAGTGGAGAGTAACTCCATCGTGGCAGCAGGTGCCGTAGTTACCAAAGGTACCCATATAGGGTCAGGTGAGGTATGGGCAGGAGTCCCTGCTAAGAAGATTAAGGACATTTCTCCTGAACTCACCGAAGGAGAAATCAACCGTATCGCCAATGCTTATGTGAAGTATGCACAGTGGTACCAAGAAAGTGAAAAGTGAAAAAATGAAAGAAGAACAAATCCTTATCAAAGGAGCTAAATTACATAATCTTAAAAATATCAGTGTAGCTATTCCCAAAGGGAAATTGGTGGTGGTAACGGGGCTTTCAGGCTCTGGGAAATCCACATTGGCATTTGATACCCTCTATGCAGAGGGACAACGCCGCTATGTGGAAAGCCTAAGTTCCTATGCTCGCCAATTCTTGGGTAGGTTGGACAAGCCTAAGGTGGATTTCATCGAGAACATCTCCCCTGCTATTGCTATCGAACAGAAGGTCAATACCAGTAACCCTCGCTCTACAGTGGGTACCTCTACCGAAGTGTATGACTACCTAAAGCTACTCTTTGCTCGGGTGGGACATACCTTTTCACCCATTTCAGGTAGAGAGGTCAAGAAAGATACTGTCTCGGATGTGGTGGACTTTATCCTTTCCTTCCCTGATGAGCAGAAGCTATTACTGCTCTCCCCTATCGTTCCCAGTACTGGACGTACTTGCGAGCAAACTCTTCGCCTACTAGAGGAGCAGGGATACGCTCGTATCAAGTACCAAGGGAAAGTAGAGCGCCTGAGTGATTTGGATTTCAAAAAGGTTAAAGGTGATTTTTCCTTAGTAGTAGAGCGTATCGTGGTGGATCACGAAGAGGAAACCGCCCAGCGCTTAGCCGATTCGGTAAGCACAGCGTTCTTCGAAGGGAAAGGTGTATGCTTTGTGGAGAACTTAACCACAGGAGAGGCACATCACTTCTCCAACCAGTTTGAGGCAGATGGGATTACTTTCTTAGAGCCTAATGTGCATCTGTTTAGCTTCAATAACCCTTACGGGGCTTGCCCTGTATGTGAAGGCTACGGTGATACTATAGGGCTTGATGAAACTCTCATTGTACCCAACACCTCCCTTTCTGTATATGATAATGCTATTTATCCTTGGCGCGGGGAGACGATGTCATGGTTCAGAGATCAGTTGGTGAACAATGCCTACAAGTTTGACTTCCCTATCCACCGTCCTTGGTATGAGCTCACCGAAGCACAAAAGCAGCTTGTTTGGGACGGCAACGAGTACTTTACAGGACTTACCGCTTTCTTCAAGGAGTTGGAAGAAAAAAACTATAAGATACAAAACCGAGTAATGTTGGCACGCTATCGAGGCAAGACCACCTGCTATGCCTGTGGAGGTAAGCGGCTCCGCCCTGAAGCCAATTATGTACGGGTAGGAGGAAAGTCTATTTCTGACTTGGTCTCTATGCCTATCTCCGATTTGGTGGTTTTCTTTGATAACCTATCACTCAATACCTACGAACAAAAGGTCGCCGAGCGCCTCTTAAGAGAAATACACAACCGCCTGCACTACCTGTTGGACGTTGGTTTGGGCTACCTTACCCTCAACCGAAAGTCCAATAGCCTATCAGGGGGAGAGAGTCAGCGTATCAACTTGGCTACCTCCTTGGGGAGTAGTTTGGTAGGCTCCATGTATATCTTAGACGAACCAAGTATTGGGCTACATCCTAAAGATACGGAACGTCTTATCCATGTACTCGAATCACTTAGAGACTTGGGCAACACCGTCATTGTGGTAGAACACGATGAAGATATCATGAAAGCGGCTGACTATATCATAGACATAGGACCCAAAGCGGGTACTCTTGGTGGAGAAGTGGTTGCCACAGGCACCTATGAGGAACTCCTCAAAGCTCCTACCCTTACCGGAGAGTACCTCAGTGGTAGGCGCACTATAGAAATGCCTAAAAAAGCGCGTACCTCCAAGCACTTTATCGAAATCAAAGGCGCCCGTGCCAATAATCTAAAGAATATAGATGTTACCTTCCCCTTGGATATGCTCACCGTAGTAACCGGTGTATCAGGCAGTGGGAAAAGTACCTTAGTAAAGAATATCCTCTACCCTGCTCTTTTACGCAAGCTCGACCAACCTACAGACAAGATAGGCGAGTACAGCAGTATGGATGGGAAGTTCTCCTATATCAAGCGGGTTGAGTTTGTCGACCAAAACCCCATAGGAAAGTCCACCCGTTCCAATCCTGTAACCTACATCAAGGCTTACGATGATATTCGTCAGCTCTTTGCCTCCCAGAAACTTGCCAAGATGCGTGGCTATACCGCCAAGCACTTCTCTTTCAATACCGAGGGGGGACGATGTGAGACCTGCAAAGGCGAAGGAGAGGTAACTATAGAAATGCAGTTTATGGCCGATGTACATCTGACTTGTGAGGCTTGTGATGGCAAGCGATTCAAGCCTGAGATTCTGGAAGTTACTTTCCAAGGGAAGAATATACACGACCTACTGGAGACCACTATCGACGATGCCATAGCTTTCTTTACCGAGCACAAGCAGGAGAAAATTGCCCAAAAGCTCCTCCCCTTGCAAGAGGTAGGCTTAGGCTATGTAACCTTAGGCCAACCCTCCTCTACCCTCTCTGGTGGGGAAGCGCAACGTATCAAGTTGGCTTCCTTCTTAGTGAAGTCCTATCAAGAAACCCCAACTCTCTTTATCTTTGACGAGCCTACCACAGGACTACACTTCCATGATATCGGCAAGCTCCTACGCTCCTTCAATGCCCTAATAGATCGCGGGCACTCTATTATTGTGATAGAGCACAATGTAGAGGTCATTCGCCGTGCCGACCATATCATAGACTTAGGGAGAGAAGGCGGTGCCCAAGGAGGAAACCTCGTAGCTACAGGTACCCCAGAGGAGATTAGGAAGAATAAAAACAGCTATACAGGACAATATATATGAACAAGAAAGTCCTCCGTGCCCTCTACAGGCAAAAACGAGCTGCCATACCCCCTGAACAACAAGCCCTCTTAAGCCAGCAGATAGCCCAACAGGCTTTGAGGCTTCCCATTTGGGATAAGCAGGTTTTCCATAGTTTTCTTTCTATCATCTCTTTTGGAGAAGTGGATACCAGCTATCTTATCCGCCTTTTGCAGGAGCGAGGAAAAACGCTGGTCGTCTCTCGTACCCTAATGGAGACGGTACGTATGGAACATTTTTTATATGATCCTACCCAGATAGACACCAATAACAAATGGCATATCCCTGAACCCCAAGGAGGGATTCCTATAAAGAGTGAAGAGATAGAAGTCGTTTTTGTACCTCTCTTAGCTTATGACACCAAGGGCAACCGTGTAGGCTATGGAAAAGGTTTTTATGACATCTTTTTAGAAGAATGCAAGAAAGATACTCTCAAAGTGGGACTTTCTTTCTTCCCCCCTGAACCTCTCATAGAAGATGTAAGAGAAGGCGATATTCCTTTGGATTATGTAGTAACACCAGAAGGCATTTTTAAGTTTTGAATTAAGGGTTATAGGAATGAAGAATCATCTGTTGGAAGGAAAAGTAATAGGGCTACCTTTGAAAGAGCATCTGTTTCTGACAGGCTTAGTAACTCGTCAGAATAAAGATATCCTATTAGGTTACTTTTTTAGACAGACCTATAGAAACTTACCCACTATTACAGAGTGGAAACCGTCAGAAGTCTGCCTAATATGCTTATTTAGCGCATTGGGTATAAAAAACAAGGAATGGGAAATCATTGGAGACTTCCCTATGTGGAATAGGCAAGAATGGGAAGTGCCCACTTTCAAACTAAGAGACCCTATCAATGAAAGCGTATGCTATTGTACATGATGACGATATCATTTCTTCTAAAAGATACTGCATAACAGAAGAAGAAGCGGAGAAATATTACAGTGATGGAATCTATGGTTATAAAGCTGTAGAGGCTGTTCTATCTAATAAAATTGACCTGATGATTCATTAGTTATGAAAGAAATAGAATTGTTTAAACATATAAAGGATCGCCTTGGCTTGTTCGTACCCAATAGCACCTATGACAATTATGTATCCCTTATTATTGGCTATGATTTGGCTAAGGAACATACGCTGCTGAAAGGGTTCGACGAATGGTTAGCTTCTAAGTATAAGTTACCTCCTAACTTTGTCTTCTCTCAACAGATCAAATATTACCTATTCGAAAAAGAATTTGCTAAGACTTTAACCAAAGAAGATGAAATACTTTTAATCAATTGTTTGTATGAGAAATTAGTGGAATTTTGTCTTGATAAAGCTCTATTTGATTCATCTATTCCTAAAAATTAGATTAAGGGAACAAATTTGTCTGTATTATGAGTAAAATAGATGTTTTTACTGTAGAAAAGTTTATAGATAGATTAGAAAAGTTTGTTAAGCCTAACTTACCTACTGACGAACTTATCTCCTATGTAACAGCAATTATCAAAGATGCAAGAGAACTTATCTCTTTTGGAGAGAAAAGATTAGCCTTAGATATTTTACTGGAAAATCTCATAGAAGAAAAGATCATAATAGACAAAGAAACTTTATCATTATTAGCTACTATTGAGGATAAGGAGATATGTTCATCCATATCTTACTTATATAGTCTATCAGACAAAGGGTAACGCATCAGCCATATTGTTCAGACTTCTCCCCTTTCCTATCCATAGCAAACACCAAGTATAATTAATAAAGGCACGAGCGTTCCGCTCGTGCCTTTTTATCTGAAGAATTTGTAGAGATCCCCTAAACAAACTCTTTATCTATTAGCGTATTATAACAGAGATATCTACTCTTCGCGCTTTTTCTTTATCCACTGAACCGTCTATTCCTCTAAAAGCAGTAAGTATCCTTTGTAATGAGATTCCTTGCTTTTGAAGTAAGCGCGCTACACTCTCTGAACGCTTCATTGACAACTGATTATTGTACTCGGCTGAACCGACATTGCTCGCATATCCTTCTAATAGAATAGATAGTTCTGGATTATCTCGGAGCATAGCAACTATCTGATCCATAGCTTCTGTATCGTGAGGCAAAGGTACATACGCATTGTTTGCAAAGTAAATAGGAGTCTTTTTATTCCCATATTTAGCCAATAGGTCTTCTAATGTACGTCTTCTTTCTTCTGAAATAACCAAATTATCTCCTTTATGCTCTGGTGTTTTTACATTTTGTACTGCAATAGAAGATTCTTTTTGATCTTGTACATTATTATGATCCATTTGCTTTTTAGAGAGTAATAAGATAGAGTCTGTTCGCTGTTGAATTTTGTCAAGCTTATCCTTATTATTCAATGTAGCTAATGGAACCACTGCAGCTGCTAATAGTTTTTGCTGATTACTTAAATCTTTTATTGATTTATCTATCATGTCCAATTGCTTTTGTAGCGAAATATCCTTATTGGAATTATTAGCTATGGGCATTACTGCATTAGGACTACTTTTAGCTACATACTTTGCGCTATTAGGATCATTTCCAGCTACATACCTTGCTGCATTAGGGTTATTAGTTGCATATTTTGCTCTATTGAGATTACTATTAGTTACATACTTTACTGTATCTGTCAAATGAATAACCGATACACTGTCTTTTTTCATCATATAAGCCAATAGGATATCCAATTTTCTATTTACTTGCTCTATATCTGTATATGCTGAATCTGCATTTTGAGCTAAATAGTAAAAATTCTTCACCTCATTGGATTCATATATATTTGAAAGAGCCTTTTTCTGTTGAGATTTATGCAAATTAGCCAGTTTTTCTCCTCTTATTTTTCTCAATTTAGCCTCTGCAACCTTTTGTAAGAGTAATTGTAGTTCCTCTTTGGATAAAACAATATCTTTCTGCTGATTGTATAGTTTATCTTGAGCACAAATAAGAGTTGGAATAAACACTAATATAAATATAATCCCCTTTTTTATGATATTATTCATATTTCTGGGCTTTTTATTTACTTCTATTTATTGTAGTAGTTGTTTTTTTCCTTACAGGTACAACAACATTTGTTTTTTGGATATTTTCTTCTAAATTCTTAACAGAATCAAGTATAGACTGATTTATTTTTTGCTGTTCTTCTATCTTTTGGTTATCCTTATTAATCTCTAACAACAATTTTTCGAGTCTATCAATGCGTTGATCTGGGGTTTTTCCTTCTCCTTCTTCAATTTTATTAACTATTTCAGAGATCAATGTTTGTAATTGCTCCGGAGTCATTCTCACCAAGTTTGTTTGATTTTCGGAAGGATAAGGGATATGCTCAGCTACATAATTATTACGTAATTTTTCCCATTTTTCCTTTTCTTTTAGCAATAAAGAAGCGTTATTGATATCATTTTGACGATAAGCAAGCTGTATTTGTTTTTCAACAGTTGCGATTTGTGCATTATAATAGTCTATATCTTTTTGTTTTTGGGATATTGGCGTTGTTTTTGTATTATTTTGAACCTTTACTTGTTCTTTTCCTTCCTTAATCTCTGAGGTATGGATTTCATTAGCAAGATCTTGATAAGTATATTTTTCGTTTTCTTTGGCGAACTTGATACGGATACCTGCATTGTAGAAGACATTACTTTGCAACTTATTAGGTGATTTTAGAGCATTACTTGCACTCTCATTACCTGTAGTATATAAAAGATTGGCTACTCCAAAAAGTTCCAAATGTTTGCTTAAAGGAATAGCCAAGCCAATACCTCCTTTGGCAAAAATACTTGATTTGTTCTCCACAGTAGCCACTTTACCTTGATAGCCATTACCTACATTAAGATATCCTGCTCCTACTGTAATATAAGGAACCACACCATTAGATACATTAAGACGCGCTAAGAAATCTGCTCCATACAATGAGAGCTTATCAAAGTCTAAGGATACTTTTTCATCTTTCATTGCTTGATAATAGAATCCTCTTACTCCTATGTATTCTGTAAAGTCAAAACCTAACGAAGCTCCTGCTAAATATGTGTTGCGGAAGTTGTTATCGCTGTCAAAATCAATATATCCAATTGCAGGCGCCACTACAACCTTAAAATTCTTAAGATTCGTATAAGAATTGTCTAATTCTGTAAGCTCATCAGGATTACGACCTCCCAAATACAATTGTAAGCCAGCCTGCAAAGACCAATTGAGCATACTTTTATTGGAAACATTATCTGTTACCCATTGGTTATAAGTACTTGTTTTAGCTTCAGAAGGGTTGTGAAGGATATTAGAAGCATCAGAATTAAAATGTGTACCCTTTGCCTGAACATTGAGCGTAAGACGTCTTGTCAAATTAAATTTGCTCCCTAAACCAAAAGCATAATAAATGGCATCTTGTTTGGTTTCATTTGCTTTTATCGTTTGTATCCCAGCACCCAAAGTAACATAAGGCTGAAAGGAATAAGTCATCGGTATATTCCCTTTGAGTTCTCCTCCCCAGCTATGAACGTCTACATCGGTGGGAGTAAATACAGCCTTTATATTATCTGGCGCAGAAAAACCATCAATTCTGGATTTTAATCCTAATGATTGACTATACGAACCGAGTAATTCTAAGTTTTTACCAAAACCAAAACCTACATATCCACCAACCATAAAACCATTTTCTATTGCTGATTTCTTATTCCACAATACATATTCTGCGGTGGGAGCTATAGCAAAACTAATATCTTTAACTTGCGCTACTGCATTAAAACCTAATGTAATAGCAAAAAAACTTGTGAAAATTTTTCTTTTCATAAAATAACTATTCAATATAAAATCGGGAGCAAAAGTACAAAAATTTATATATCCAACAAAAAATTTTATATTTAAGTTTCAAAAGTTCTGTAATTTTATACCAAACCAATACATTTTATTGACAATCAGAAAATTATAAATACAATAAAACTGAAATTCTTTATTTTTAGTAGAGTCAAGAGAGATAAAACTACTTGGTTACAAATCTTAGTCGCTATTTTCTGAGATCATATTGATATATAATTAAATAGACCCTTTAAATAAATACTCATTTCTCTTAAACTCATTATATCATGATAAGACCTAAAGTCCTATATCTTAAAAGCGTTTCCCTAAAAACTACCAATGACTTTATTTATCAAATAATTAACAATTAACTATTGATAATTTATCATTAAAAGTTGTACTTTTGCCCTTATGTTATTAGATGATTTAAAAAAGCGCAGTGGAAACTGTTGCGAACTATGTGGAAGTACTACTTCCCTGAGTATCTACCAAGTACCTCCTTCCAAAGTAGGAGGGGTAGATGATAGTATTTTGGCTTGTGAAACTTGTATCAGCCAGATAAATAATCCCGAGACTATGGACAGCAACCATTGGCGTTGTCTGAATGATAGTATGTGGAGTGAGCACCTCCCTGTAAAAGTGGTGGCTTGGCGCATGCTAAACCGACTCAAAGGAGAGGGATGGTCGCTAGATTTGCTCAATATGCTATATCTTACAGATGAGGAACTGGCCTTTGCCCAAGCGCTTAATGACCACTTGGAAGAAGGAGAAAAAATCATCCACAAAGATAGCAATGGGGCAGTGCTCTCTGCTGGGGACAATGTGGTGCTTATCAAAGACCTAAAAGTCAAAGGTAGCAGTATGGTCGCCAAGCAAGGTACTGTAGTGCGCAAGATAGCCTTAGACCCTGAAAATTCGCAATATATAGAGGGGAAAGTAGAAGGACAACAGATTGTAATCCTTACCCAATATGTAAAGAAAACTACCTAATAATCAGTCTTAAACGATAATCTTTTGTTAAAGTATATTGAGGGAGAAAAAAATACACTACTTTTACGGCTGTAAAATCATTAATGACATACTATTATGAGTAAACAAGTTGAATTAATCGAACTTTACACCGCTGATCTAAAAGAAAAATGTGGTGTTGCTGAGCCTGATGTGGAACTACTTACCAAAGTAACCAAAGGATTAGGACCCTCTATCTACAATAACGATGCATCCAAAGTATCTGGTTCTGACCAGAAAGAATTGGACTTGGTTAAGAACAACTTCTTAATCAAAAAATTAGGCTTAAAGGATAGCCCTGAACTTGATACGGCTATCAATACCGTATTAGAACAATATGGCAAGTCCAACAAAAACAAGTATCGTGCTGTGGTTTATTATTTATTGACCAAACACTTTAAGAAAGAGAGTGTTTACAATAACTAATCTGTACTAACACATCTTCAGAGGCTGCCCCTATCATAAGGTAGCCTTTTTTCATTGAAAGAAAGAAAAATGAAAAGAATCATTCTATGCTTGCTCCCGCTGCTTATTGTAGGGTGTCAGTCACAACAAAAAGAAAAAAAGGAAGAAAAAAAGGAAGCCAAGAGTGTGTATATCAAGAATTACACCTATCCTGAACTCTCCAAGGAAGCCGCCGAGAATATACGCAATTGGTATGAACTAAAAACCATCTACCAGATATTGCTGAGTATCTCTCCTGAGCGACAAGCGGTCTCTATTCTACAAAATACGAATCCTGATTCGCTTTATGTATACAAGCGCCTTTACCCAAATACCAAAGAAAATATCCATATCAATGGGAATATACAGCAGGATTGGGGAATCATAGAAAGTCCTTCGGATACTATCTACAAGTTCATCAAACAAAAAGCAGAGGAAAGCGCTTTGTTCGCCTGGCAGGAAATTCTTCTTAAGGACATTCCTTACACTTTCTCTCTGAGGGTGCGCCCCTCTTCTGGCATCAAACATATCCAGCTAGAGATCACCCGCCAGAAGGATAAAAAGGCCATTCGTGAACAAGCACTCCGATTGGATAGTCTTTCTCTCAATACACTAGAACCCTACACCAAAGTCACCCCTCTAGAAGATGGGTGGATCAAAGTAGATATGCAAGTTGAGACCCCTCTATATGGGGAATATACCTTTGGCTTTGCTTACCAAGACAAAGAGGTTGCCAATGATTATGTTTCTTTCTATCGCTCTGAACTTCTTCTACCTATAAAGTATCAGGAAGAAATAGAAAAATCTGCAGAAAAACTCCTTGGCAAAGAAAAAAATATCAAGAGTTCATATAATAGCATTTATTTTTGGCTCTTCCAGCTCGAAGATGAGCTTCGCCAGCTATGGGCTAAGAATAATTTCCCTGAAAAGCTACAACGGGACGAGATCAAGGCGCGCCTTAAGCTCTTTGAAACCTATGTAAGAAACCTTTCCAGTGAGGTGAAGGAGAATCCTAACCTAAATAAGGAAGAAGTACAACAGGGAATATTAAACATTCGCAATGCCTTTGCTTCAGTGCTCCGTTATATCAATTTCCTTAATGAGGAAAACCTTGATGACAAGTTGGGCACCCTACTTAGAAGTCCCGATACACTGACTATTACCCCGGCAAAACCTACACCCCCTCAAGAATGATACGCACCAAAGCCATTGTGCTCTCTCACCTAAAATTCCGAGACACAAGCCTTATCGTACGTTGCTATACCTTGGAGGGAGTGCGTTCCTACCTGCTCAAGGGGGTATTGTCTCAGAAGAAAAAAGCACTCTCCCCTGCTTATTTCGAGCCCTTAAGTCAGTTGGAATTGGTCACCACCGAGCGCAATGATGGCTCCTTAGAGTACATCAAGGAGGCTAAGGTATGTTTCCCCTACAAGAAGCTACAACAGAGTGTCATACGCAGTTCTGTCTTGTTCTTTCTCTCAGAAATAGGCTGTAGTGTCCTACAGGAAGAACATCCCAATCCCTCGCTCTTTTCCTTCTGGGAAAAGAGCCTACAATGGTATGACAGAGCCG
The DNA here is from genome assembly GCF_002302415.1 of Capnocytophaga gingivalis. Lineage (NCBI taxonomy): Bacteria > Pseudomonadati > Bacteroidota > Flavobacteriia > Flavobacteriales > Flavobacteriaceae > Capnocytophaga > Capnocytophaga gingivalis. The sequence continues at coordinate 712,539 of NZ_CP022386.1, forward strand.
AATATTTTGCTAATTTCCACCTAAAGTTTCTGGTAGACCTCACCCTATATTTAGGAGTATTACCCAACACCTCGGCCATGGAACTTCCTTACTTCGACTTGGAGGCAGGAGTATTTGTCGCCATGCACAATGGTCACTCGCTTATGAGTGAGCAGGATAGTCTCTTGCTCAAGTTCTTTCTCTCTCACTCTCTGGAGGAAGTCTGTCTGCTAAAAATAAGCAGGGAGGAGCGCAATGGTCTCTTAGAACAGTTACTGAACTACTACCTGTGGCACCTACCCAATTTCAAAATACCAAAGTCTTGGGAAGTACTCAAAAGCGTATTATAGGTTTTGTTGCTAAAAAAATTTGTTGTACTTTTGTGGCGTGGTTATTATTGAACCATTGATGCTATGAATGCAAACCTAAATCCTGATAAAAGCAACCTTTCTCCCCAAGAATTGGATATAGAACGAGCCTTACGACCGCTTTCCTTTGACGACTTTACGGGGCAAGAGGCTATTTTGGAAAATCTTAAAATATTTGTCAAGGCTGCCAATCTGCGTGGAGAAGCCCTTGACCACACCCTCTTTCATGGGCCTCCAGGACTAGGAAAGACAACCCTAGCCAACATCTTAGCCAATGAGCTGGGGGTAGGTATCAAAATCACCTCAGGACCTGTCTTGGACAAGCCTGGGGACTTGGCAGGTCTTTTGACCAACTTAGAGCCACGTGATGTGCTCTTTATTGACGAGATTCACCGCCTTAGTCCCATAGTGGAAGAATACCTCTATTCGGCTATGGAGGATTATAAGATAGACATCATGATAGAGTCCGGCCCCAATGCACGTACTGTACAGATCAGCCTCAACCCCTTCACTCTTATTGGGGCAACCACCCGTTCGGGCTTACTTACTGCTCCTATGCGAGCACGTTTTGGGATACAGAGTAGGTTGCAGTACTATACCACAGAACTACTGGCCAATATCCTCCAGCGCAGTGCTCACATATTAGGAGTACCTATCTCCGAAGAGGCTGCCATAGAGCTGGCCGGACGTAGCCGAGGCACTCCTCGTATCGCCAATGCGCTGCTAAGGCGTGTACGCGACTTTGCTCAGATCAAAGGCAATGGTAAGATAGACATAGAGATTACTCGTTTTGCCCTAAAAGCTCTCAATGTAGATGCTCACGGCTTGGACGAAATGGACAATAAGATACTCCTTACTATCATTGATAAGTTCAAGGGAGGCCCTGTAGGGATCACTACCTTGGCCACTGCCGTTTCCGAAAATGCTGAAACTCTTGAGGAAGTATATGAACCTTTCTTGATCCAACAAGGGTTTATCATTCGTACCCCCCGCGGTAGAGAAGTTACTGACCTTGCTTACAAACACTTAGGGAAAGTACGATTCAAAGATGGGCAACCAACATTGTTTTAAGTGAATAATAAATAATGAAAAATATGCAATCCAATATAAAAGTAGTTACAGAGAATTTCCGAGCCATTGGTCATGCTGCTATACAAATCAATGGGATCACAGTAGTTGCAGGAGAAAATAGCTCGGGGAAAAGTACCCTTTCTAAGCTTTTGTACTATCTGTTCAATACCTCCTCTAATTATGAGGCATTGGTAAAAGAAGAATTAATGCGGAATTTTCTTGATTTATTCTTTTTCTTTAACATTACATATCGCACATATATTAATGATGATAGCAATATCAATAGAAAAATTATTGATAAAATTAAAGATTTAAGAAGTGAAGAAACCTACAAAAAACTATCTCTTAGAGAAATAGAGTTATATTTAATTACATTTATTGAAGAATTATATGCCAAATTAGATATACAGAACTCCAGATATAACAGCTATCTTAATGATATATTGGAAAATCAACAAGAAAAAGGAATTGAAGGGTTAAAATATTTTGTAAAAGAAAAAATAAAACAAGCAGAAAATAAAATACAAAAAAGGCCTACCTCTCTATTCTTAGATAAGTTATTAGATCTTTTTGAGGAAAAACTTCCTGAAACCTTTGAAGTTTCTGAAGATAATGAGATAATTGTATCTTTAAAAAAAGAAACCTTATCTCTTTCTTTTATGGTAAATAAAGCTATCTATATTGACACTCCTATGTCTATCTCTACATTGGATTATGATCACTGGGACGACCTTAATAAATTACTTAGAGAACAAGGAGATATAAAAAATAATCAGAAAGAACTGCTTTCTCTTATCTATAATAATATTCAGGGAGAAGCTGAATATAATATAAACTGGCCATATAGCCATTTTTCTTTTACTCGTGCCGATGGTAAGACTTTTGATCTCAAAGAAGTAGCCACTGGTATTAAGGCCTTTTCTATCATTCAGTTATTACTCAAAAATGGACATATAGATAATCGTACCCTGCTAATTATAGATGAGCCTGAATCGCACCTACATCCTCAATGGATCGTAGAGTATGCCCGTATAATCGTGCTCTTGCACAAGCATATAGGGGTAAAATTCTTCTTGGCAAGCCACAATCCTGACATGGTAAGTGCTATTCGTTATATAGCTGAAAAAGAAGGGGTATTAGATAATGTGAATTACTATTTGGCTGAAAAAGAAGAAGAAACATATCTATATAATTATCGTTCATTAGGTACTGAAATAGACCCTATCTTTGCTTCATTTAATATAGCTCTTGATAGAATTAACCAATATAGTTTACCATATAAAGATGATGAAATACAGTAAAGAAGAAACTTTAAAAACTTCTTTAGCTCAACAATTTAAGAGATGTGTTAAAGATTACAATATTATATTCAAAGATAATGATGACAATTTAGGTACAATACCTAACTATTTCATAGATGTAGAAGTTATAGATTTTGATTGTATAGAAAAAAAACTCTCAGATCTACAACATAGAAAACAAGTAAAATCAGTAGATAGTATTTTTGTAATTTCAGATAATTCTTTAAATAGAGAAATTGTATTAGTAGAGTTACGTTTGAATTATGTTAATATGGCTAATCTAGAAAAAAAAGAACTAGAAGAGAAAGTAGAAGAAACTATAAAAACATTAAAAAAATTTGAAAATATAAATATACATAGTGAATATTTTTTCGTGTTTCAACCTAATAGAACAGAAGAAGCAAGGAATAGGCTTAGCAGAATGAACCCTAGAATTCCTGCAACTTATATTTCAATAGATATTGATAGTCTTAAACAACGTTTCTTTAACAACCATTAATCATTAAAAAGATGTTATCAGAACAAGAAATCATTCGTAGAGAAAAACTCTCTAAACTCAAGGAATTGGGAATCAACCCATATCCTGCAGAACTATTCCCCGTGAACTTCCTCGCTAAAGACATAGAAACCCAATACGAAGAAGGTAAGGACGTGGTCGTAGCTGGCCGCCTGATGTCCTTCCGTATTCAGGGGAAAGCCTCTTTCGCTACCTTGCAGGACAGCTCTGGTCGCGTACAGCTCTACTTCAAGCGTGATGACCTCTGTCCAGGGGAGGACAAGACTCTCTATAATGAGGTATTCAAAAAACTCCTCGACTTAGGCGACTTTATCGGGGTGGAAGGTACCCTCTTCACTACCAATATGGGGGAAAAATCCATTGAGGTAAAGCAGTTCAAAGTCTTGTGTAAGACCCTTCGTCCACTCCCTCTCCCTAAGGTAGATGCCCAAGGAAAGGTACACGATGAGTTCAACGATGTAGAACAGCGTTACCGTATGCGCTATGTGGACTTGGTAGTGAATCCTCAGGTGAAAGAAGTATTCCTAAAGCGTAACCGCCTATTCAATGCCATGCGTGAGTACTTCAACAACCACGGATATATAGAGGTAGAAACTCCTATCCTTCAGGCGATCCCTGGGGGAGCTTCTGCGCGTCCTTTTATTACTCATCACAATGCTTTGGATATTCCACTCTATATGCGTATTGCCAACGAACTCTACCTTAAGCGCCTTATTGTAGGGGGCTTTGATGGGGTGTACGAGTTTGCCAAGAACTTCCGCAACGAGGGAATGGACAGAACCCACAATCCTGAATTTACAGGAATGGAAATATATGTAGCTTACAAGGACTACAACTGGATGATGGAATTCACTGAAAACCTCTTGGAGTACTGTGCTAAGGCGGTGAATGGCACCACCAAAGCCACCTTTGGCAAGCACGAAGTGGATTTCAAAGCGCCTTATCCACGTGTTACGATGACCGAAGCTATCAAGCGCTTTACAGACTTTGACATTACAGGAAAGAGCGAGGACGAACTCAGAGCTTTTGCCCAATCCATTGGCATAGAAGTAGATGATACCATGGGCAAGGGCAAGCTCATTGATGAGATATTTGGAGAAAAGTGCGAAGGCAACTTTATCCAACCTACCTTTATCACTGACTATCCTAAAGAGATGTCGCCACTTACCAAGGAACACCGTTCGGATAAGAACCTTACCGAACGCTTTGAACTTATGGTATGTGGTAAGGAAATCGCTAATGCTTATTCGGAGCTGAACGACCCTATCGATCAGCGCGAACGCTTTGAGGCACAAATGGCACTCTCCGAACGTGGTGATGACGAGGCGATGTTCATAGATCAGGACTTCCTCCGCGCCTTAGAGTATGGTATGCCGCCTACTTCAGGATTGGGTATCGGTATGGATAGGCTTATTATGTTCCTTACCAACAACGAGACCATACAAGAAGTACTCTTCTTCCCACAGATGCGCCCTGAACGCAAGGAAGTAGAACTCTCCGAGGACGAAAAACTAATCCTTGACCTACTTAAAAAGGATAACAAATTACCTTTGGAAGACCTCAAGGCCAAGACCGAATTTTCTAATAAGAAATGGGACAAGGCCATCAAAGGACTTACCGCTAAAAAAGTAGCGGCTGTCAGTAAAGAGGGAGAAACACTTTTTGTATCTATTAACAGCTAGTGGTTAAACTGCCAACTAATTAACATAACAAATCCCCAAGCCTTACAGCTTGGGGATTTTGTTTTTGCCTAATACCTCTTTATATAGAATCATAGGCATCTCCGTATGAGATAAAAGCTGAATTCAGCCAGTACCATTGTTGTCCTTTGCAAGCATAGATTCGCTCCAACAATTCTGTAAAACTCTTAGCAATAATAGCCTGCTCGCCTACTACCCCATAGCGATCCCAAAAGCTATCGTAACAATATCCCCATCTGTCTTTTGACAAATCAATGGTGATATATTGAGAGTGGCTATCATCAGCTATAAGAAACCAATTATGACTCATATCCTCCTTATGTTCCTCTCCTATAAGTACCTTATTAGCTCTTTCAAATTCTGTTAGCCCCACTATTTTTATCGAATAGGGAGCCTTTGGAAAGAAAACAATAGAATGATAATTCTCCAAATAAAACGTCAGATCTTCAGGAAGTCCTAAAGGTACATTTTTATGGGGTGTAGGTAATTTTCGGACCATACAATCTTTGTCTCTCTCTATTTCTACAATTATTTCATTGATTTTTTGCATAAGATAAACTGAGCACCAGCTACTTTCCTAATTTTATTTCTTCCCTTTAAGGGTATAAGTTCTCTCTAAAGATATGTCAATCAATCGTTTTGAACTATCAACTATGTATTGAGATAAATTGGTGTTTGTTGATTGTTCCTTTCCGTTTTACTTATTTCTAAAAATATTCCTATCTTCTAAAGAAAAAAGGCGGGGTGTTTGTAGTGTTTTTACTAATTTCATTTGCGCATTAACTTCATCTCTGACAATACTCTTATCCATATTATCAAAAAGATACCCCCATTTGTACGAGGCGATGATATACGAAATAACTTCCATAGGCGCATTGATGGCACGCTCTCCATACCTTTCTGCCTTTTGTTTTATCCCTTTGTAAATCTCATCAAAGCGACCTATTAAGAGAAGAATACACAGTTCAGGCAATATTTCATCATCATAACTTTCATATTTTTGCTGTAGAATATTCTTAGGATTTATAATTTCTCCTTGCTCATCTATTACAAAAGGATAGGTTTGTTCAAAAATAGACACTAACACTTCTCTTTTTTCATCTACCTGATATAACATTTCCCAACAAGAAAAATACATTTCACTAAATAGGGTGTATTCCTCTGGATACGCCTCTTTATAAGTGGCTAACACATCAAAAGGATAGGATATATTCCACAAATTCCAAAACAGTATATTATCCTTAGTAATATACTGAAATTCACGTTGTATATATTCCTTATATTCTTTATATTCCATAAATTAACTATTGCTCTCATTTTTAGCTGACCCTATTTTATACCTCACATTGTGGAATATGTTCTTTTAAAGATGCTTTTAGCTCCTTTGATACACCTTTAGCATCTTCAATGTTTAAACTTTTTAGTACAGGCATTTCTAAAAAGGCCTCTACATTTTTCAATTTCTTACATTGATGCAATAAAAGCTCTTTTAGGTGAGGAAATTGTAGAAACATAGTGCAATCTATTTCCTCTTTTATAGAGAACAATCTGGCTATTTCTAAACCTTCAAAGTAGGAAATTTTAGTATAATCAAACCCCTTTTTAGGTGATTTAGCACTGACTATTTTCAAGTTTAAATGTTTAAGATGTTCAAAAATATCTACATTTCCTACTTCGCCCAGTATGGCAGCCTCCAAGCATTTAAACTCTTTAATGATATGAATAGTATTAGGATGAAAGAGTTCTACCTCTATCCATTTCAAATTAGGGGCTATCTCCGGAGAAATACCCAACAAATCTCCGTTATCATCTCCTAGTATTCTAAGGCATTCCAAATTTTCCATTTTTACAAGGGGATTCCAAGAATAATGCTTGTCTGCCTGCTCTTCCTCTCTTGATAAGTTATGAAGGGTTAATGATATAAGGTGCTTGGGTAGCTGTTCCTCCGATAAAGGCAGAAACTGAACAGGTATTTGTAAGGCTTTAAGAGATGAAAGCCTTGCTATCTCATTAGGAAAATGAGCTAATGAAGGTTTCTCTACTATAAAAGATAGAAAAGCAACCTCATCTTCCTTAGAAGGAAAATCCCCCCAAGATTTTCTTATATCAAACAAATCTCCTCTGTTGGTACTGTCGTCTGTATTTAGCCAAGACCTTCCTATATCAAATAGATATTTATCTCGTTCTCTAATAATTAATTTTTTATACATAGAGTGTTTTTAAACTTTGTGTTTGCTAATACACTATGAGAAACGCTCCGCTCTCATTAACTATTATTTACCTATTGAAAATATTCCTTTCCTTAGGAAAAGACGGTATAGGTGCTACTTTACCTACTTTTTCAAGGGCAAGCCCTTTGATATCCAACTCGCTAAGAATGTTTTCCAACTCTTGAGTACAAAATAACTTCGTTTCTGAAGTAGCATCTCTAAATATTACATTCATAGAAGCCTCTTCATAAAAATACAAATCTTTATTCCTATATAACTCCATTCTCTTTAGATGACTTACCCCCTCATTATTTATCCCTTCTATTACATTTTGAATGTTGATAAAAACAAAATCTTTCTTTATATTAACAAATTTAAAAGGTAATAATTCTGCTTTTACATTAATTCTTCGGGTAAAAAGTGTTGCCTTTTCTTTCTCCATTACTAAGAAAGCTCCAGCTACACGAGCATCAAAACCGTCTTTTTTCCCTTTGTTGTCGAAGTTCTTGTACACTTCTCCTTCTAATTCCTCCCAAGAATCTATCAAGGATTGTCCTTTAAAGGTAATAAGCTTTGAAGTACCTCCTATTAATTTATAAGATTTATAAGAAGAATCATCAATTAATTGATATATATCCATATTTATTGTATTAAGAATGTTGCTTATTATGGCAAAGTGGTATGCTCTAAAATGGTTATAAACTCGCTGAATGTATCGCATACAAAATAGGTATTACAATCGCTATTGGAAGCCTCAAAAAAGTGAGAATGGTCATAAAAATGAATCCCTTTAGAGAAATCACCTACCTCTGTGGTTACTAAAAGGAGCATTCCTCCTCCTGGATCTCTCCCGATGACAAGGCTTTTGCTCGGAAAATCCTCACTGAACTCTTCATAGATTTTTATACATTTTTCTATATTATAGAAAAGATCAAACATAATGTATTCCTCTATATCCTTTACATAGAAATAGGCTTCATCAATGGTAGCACCGTCATTTTGGGCTAAAAAATTAAAATAATCACCGGGCAAGGTAAAACCTAAAAACTCCTGAAAAGCAAGAGCTTTTGCTTCACTCCCTTTGTTAATTGCTTTTATTTTCATACTTGTAAAATATTTGTTTTATGAATTGGTAAAGCGTTGGAAGCTTTTAATCCTGAAAATCATCATACTCAAAGTAATGCTCAATAGCTCCTAAAAGGACGTCTGTATCCTCGGTAGTTAGCGATTCATTATGATCAAACTTATTGTCAATAATGTCTTGAAAAATGCCTACTCCTGAAAAGTAAGCTACTTCAAATTGGGCTAATGATTCGGGGACTTCTCCATACTTAGTTTCAACAGAATTTTGTTCTTTACCCTCATCACTGGATAAAACCCAAAATGCTGCCTCTTGATAATTGTCCTGTTTTTCTCCTTCGATATAAATACCACCAGGGTAAGGCAATTGCTTGTAATCTTTGATAAGCTCTTTTATTGTTTTGTAATGTTGCATATTGATATATAAATTAAAATGTTAAGCAGTAGCAGTGGTGTTGGTATTTTTCAATGATTTTGATATGGAATCCATTATTTCTTTTATCCTATTGGCTGTAAGGATTCCTTTTTCTTCTCTCATTTCCTCCAACTCTTGTATAATGGCTCTAAATATATGTAATAGGTGATTTAGCTTTTTTAAGTCACCATTAATATAAAGATAAGCGGAAGATTGTTTTGCAATAATGTAACAATCTATCCAATCATTATCTGTTTTACCTTTCATTGGGTTAGTATTGAGTACAAAATCAAAATAATTACTTATATCAGCGGATAAGAGCCACCCTGGATTGTCTAACATTCTGATAGATACTCCAAGCTCGTGCTCCCAATCTCCATCTATTTGACTCATCGTCCAATTTTGTAACCATTCTACTATATTATCCATAAATAGTTTTGTTTTTTTAATTTCTAAAGAGAATGCACTTCTTCAATATCGGCTATAAAACTTTCAAAAATTTCATTATATATGCTATTTTTTTCATTATTTTTTGCTGAATAAACGCATTCTTTGATAAAAGGATCTCTTTTAAAACATAAAATAATATACAAAAGCGTTTCAAGTTCTTCTACAGAAGATATATCATTCAGCAATTTTAGATAAACACTTTTGTTGGCTTCCATATAGGTTATAATTGAGGGTAAAAGAGGGGCTTCCCTACCTACTGAAATAGGAATAAAGTACTCAAACGGATCTATTTCAGTATTATATTTAATTATTATATGCTCGCCTTGCGCATTTCTGTCGTTACCATTGAATATTTCGAAAATGATATTTAGAAGTTCGAGTCTGTTGTTTGTAATAGCTACCAATTCATTAAGAAATGGCAGTATATAAAAACAGCTTTCAGATAGACCTCCTTGTATAACAATTTGATTGTCTAATTGCCAATAAGCGATATTTCTTTTGTGTGGATCATCATCAATAAGGTTGCTCAATATATCAGCTATATTGTAATCTATAAAGCCTAAACAATCTTTTAGTGTTCTCCACGCTACTTTCCTGACGGAACTTAATATAATATCTAATGGTTTATTCATATCATTTGATAGCCTATTTATTATCAATTATCAAAATTATTAATATTCTTCAGATAGTAATAAGGATTCCAATTTTCAGGGGGTTCTATGGGTAAGGGGATTCCTAACTTTAAACTAATGAGGGTATCTATGTTCAGATAACTTTTAATAGAAAACGCTCCTGTTGTTTCGATTGAATATATCTTATCTAATGGATTGCTTTTATCATCAAAGTAATACCCAGGGCGTATTACATCTACAAAAGCAGCCCTTTTTACAGTAGGAAATAGCTTTATATCCGAGTGACCAATAGTTTTAAAATACCCTTTCCTCCAACCTAATTTATTGGTCAATATAGGAGGAAGTAATAAATCATATTTGTACAAGCTATCAGAAACATTTGCTATTTGTTCTGTACAATAATTGAAAATTTGGATATGTATAATGTCTTCTATTCCAAAATGATTAGAATTCGCATTTGCAACCACTCCGTAATAATAATCTTTCCCTTTGGGTTTTAGCACAAAAATATCTCCTGTATTTATATTCTTCCTGCTATTTGCCAAATGTTCTAAGTTGATAGCTATTTCTTCCATAATACTATTGATTACAATCCTTTTTGCGTAGAATTCTCTTTTTTACTCATTCCTTAATCCTGAAAATCATCATACTCAAAGTAATGCTCAATAGCTCCTAAAAGCACTTCTGTATCTTCAGTAGTTAGCGATTCATTATGTTCAAGCTTATTGATAATAATGTCTTGAAAAATGCCTACTCCTGAAAAATAAGCTACTTCAAATTGGGCTAATGATTCGGGGACTTCTCCATACTTAGTTTCAATAGCATTTTGCTCTTTATCCTCATTACTTGATAAAACCCAAAATGCTGCCTCTTGATAATTGTCCTTTTTTTCTCCTTCGATATAAATTATTCCAGGGTAAGGCAATTGTTTGTAATCTTTGATAAGTTCTTTTATTGTTCTGTAATGTTGCATATTGATATATAATTTATTTTGCTAATTATTAAATTTAGAAATGATTTTTAATTTTTGAATTGAATATGGCATAGAATATTTTTCTATCATTTTTTATAGTATAACTTTAATCTAAACAGGGAAAATTTTTAATTTTTCTAAAAACATTATTAACAGATTCTTTTTGCTTATTGGTGATTTTAAAATTTTTATATAGATATTTTAGTATAGAGTTTAAGAAATCTACTGAATAACCCTTTTTAATAGCTTTTTTAATCCAAAAAGAATATGAATAACACTTATGCAAATTATTTAACTTAAAAATTTCTGGAGCAGCATTCTCTATATTTAAAATATGTTTAACTTCATCATTCGTCAAGTCTTTTTTATCAAGAAAAACTGTATAATAATCTTTTAGAGGTTTATATGAAACTCCTTCAAATTCTTTTATAAGTTTATTTTCTCTAAGCTCAATGTATTCTATTGCCTTTTTCTTATTATCATCATCCCTACAAATATTTTGATGATTTCTAAGATGATTTCTTTCTTGATTCTCACTTTCTTCATCTTTCAAATTTTCTCTAATGTATCTTGTAAAATCAGGTATTGATTTTAAATCTACATTTACATTCTTTTCAGCACAATAATATCCAGAAGAAAATACTTCTCCTGTATTAGTATTTTTAACTACATACACTTTTTGTGAAGTTAGTTTCTTATTACAAAAATGGCATCGCTCAATTTCTATTGTAAAATCTTTCCTTAATAATTCATAATTAGTCATCTTCTGTTATTTTAGCTATTTTTTTCTTACTAAATACGAAAGTTAAATTATCTTACTGATTATAAACATACTCTTACTGGCATTCTTCAAAGGGAAAATACAACATAAAAACAACTTTAGTCTCTATAAAAACCAACTTTTAAGTTTTCTTTCTCTATGAGTTCCTTTAAAATATTACTTACAGCAAAATTAGACTTATATTTAACATCTCTAACTATTAGAAGATTGGGGGCGATATCTTCTTTTATAATGATAGGATCATCTATGATTGTGCCACCTCTTGCTAATTCTCTATGACCTGATTTTTCATAGTCTATTATAGGCATTATTGTATTAATTCTCACGGCGTAGAATAGATAGGAATCATTCTTTACCAGTACTTTACAAAGTACAAAATCCATTTCTCCATTCAAATGAGGTTGAATTACTTCTTTGAATCTTGCACTAAAAACAGGAATACCTCCCATTATTACATCTTCCAAATAATCTACTTCGAGAAGGATTTCTTTAGTTAGTCCTTCTTGAGCTATTGCTGTTAGTTCTAGATTTTCAATAGGTTCTCGTTGGTCAGAGAAGAATATTTTTCTAACCCTATCATAAGAACCTTGTATCTCAATATATGAATCACTATTTGAAATTAAAAAATACCACATAATTTATTCTAATCTTTGTGTTTTATAATTACTAGAATTATTCCTCTACTTTGGGATTATCTTTTAACCATTCTTGAATGTTCTTTGCTTCATTGAGTAAAAGGGCTCTATCTACATCGGAATTATCGTTAGGAATACACTCAACATTGATATAGACTTGCTCTCTCGGCTGATTGATTGAGAAAACACCTTCCTGATCCAATTTTTGCATCGCTTGTACCATTGCCGAGATTCTTAGTTCAAACTCTCGCTCTATTTCATCTTCGTCTTCCATATCAAAAATACTAGGATAAGTATCTAACAAACTTTGAACAGGCTTGAAATATTCCTCACCAAAAGCGTAATAAGGCGAATCGGCAAAGTTCCATTTGTATAACCAAATTTCTTCTTTGGGGTGTTTAGGTATCTCTCTGTCCAAGGCTTCATAAGACCAAGCCGATAGAATAGGTGCATAGCCCTCAGCAGGAGCAAGTAATACACAATTGTAATAATGTTCCTTGTTCTTAAACAATTCCAAGAATGCTTCTTTAGCACACTTATAGATAAGCTGACTTAATGCTTCTGTTCGTACTTCTTCTGTCATTTTAATTTGATGCTACTTGTTGAAAATATTGAGGGTTTATTACCTAATTATGGCAAAGTGGTATGCTCTAAAATGGTTATAAAATCGGTAAATGTATCACATACAAAGTAAGTATTACAATCACTATTGGAAGCCTCAAAAAAGTGAGAATGGTCATAGAAATAAATCCCTTTGGAGAAATCACCTACGTCTTCGGTTACTAAAAGGAGCATCCCCCCTCCTGGATCTGACCCGATTACAAGGCTTTTGTCGGGAAAATCATCACTGAACTCTTCATAGGTTTCTATACATTCTTCTATATCATAGAAAAGATCAAACATAATGTATTCCTCTATATCCTTTACATAGAAATAGGCTTCATCAATGGTAGCACCGTCATTTTGGGCTAAAAAATTAAAATAATCATCAGGCAAGGTAAAGCCTAAAAACTCCTGAAAAGCAAGAGCTTTTGCTTCACTACCTTTATTTATTGCTTCTATTTTCATACTTGTAAAATATTTAATTTGCCTCTACTCCTCACAAAATTTTTCGCCACTAATAAAAAACTATATGCCTATAGGTGCATAAACTATAAATTCTTGTAATAAAAGAAAACAGCTTCTTCTATATTGTAATGATTATTAGCACATTATATTTTTAACAACACAGCTGATACATTACCACCTATTTCAAGACCTGATACTTTGAGTTCATTCTATTTTATTTAATTCTTGACTTTCAGTTCCTATATTGATAAAGTAAATAGGTGTTCCTGATATATAGTAAAGATTATTGATGTATTCAATGTATATAATCCCCATTTCCTTAAGCTTATTATCGAAAACTATTTTAATCTTATTGTTGTCTGAAATAGCAGCTTCCATTTTCTTATATTCATATTTATCTTTGCCTTCTTCTATAATAAGATCTATATTATTTAAACTTTTAATATTGATGATATATTGGTATTTTATATTATCTTTATTCAATGTACTAAATAAGTATTTTCCTCTGAACAAATCTTCTAATTTGGAACTATAATCATAATCATCATCTAAACTATTTCTGTATCTATATTGTTTTTTTACTTCATCCCAACAAACATAAAAAGTTGATTTTTCAGGAATAACAATTTCAATAATATCTTTTTTATTCTTTTGTCCCGTCTGTATATAACTCCAAATCCCCTCTTCAAATTGATCATAAACTACAGATTTTACAGTTTCTTCTTTATAGTCATCAGTCTTATAGACGATATAGGGAGCTCTAATTTCCTTTTCATAACTATGAAAAATAACCAAGAAAGGAAATATATGTTTAGGATAGGTATCACTTCTATATCCTTTGTATCTAACAATGATAGCTATATCTTTTTCGTTATCATAATTAAAATCTCCATAACAAATGATTGGGCATATTGATTTTTTTGAATGTTATAATATCTCCAAAAATCTTCACTAAATTGTTTTTGAGCATCAATTAATTCAAAATCCTTATTTGATTGAATATAAGACAGAACATTATTAGGAATTATACAAACATCTAATTTTTCTGTTTTTTTACTTGAATTATTATTGACACAAGAAAATAGAGCAAATAGTATTAAAAAAAGATTTACTTTCATTTGATATGTTTAATTTGTATGTAAGTGATCCTTATTATTTGAAAGATACCCTAGTCCCTAGTAATCTTGATGTTTGTCTTTTTTGTATTTCACTGATTGGTAAAGCATTGAACCTTAATAACACTATATACTGAGGCTAAGACATTACCTATACTTATCGGGTAAGGGAAATATTTCCTCTACTTCAGGATAGTTTTCAAAATAATTACTCAGCCATAACTCAAAAGTTTTGTAATTGTCAAAGAACCCATATACATACCCTTTTTTCAATAAAGATATATAATATTCAAGAGGGACTACATATGGATTTCCATCTCTCATAATTCTTGAACATTCTATAAAGTATTCTTTATTATATGCGAGGAATATAGGTAAGTCAGGGAAATTAATATTTTCCTTCTCTATATCAATATGCCCTATTAATTTCCAGATCTTTTTTGTAATAGCTGTTTCTTTTCCAGATTTATACATTTTAAATCCTACTGACAAAAGCCTATTTAAATCGGTCGTAGCTTCCTCAGAATAGTAATTGAAAAAGCCAAAATGAAATCTTCCTATCCAACAAACATAGATGTACTTATTGTTAGGTAGTATAATTTCATATACATTTCCATATTTCTTGGCTTTTCCTTTTTCTGTATTCATAATCTTTGATTACACTTCTGCCTAAGGCTGCCCTTATCCTTAAAAACTAATTTCCACTACAAACCCCTCGTGTCCGCGTACATTGAAGACGGTGTTATCCTCAAAGAGGAGGTATTGCCCCTTGATGCCCATGAGCCTACCCTGATATTGTAGGGTCTTGGGCATGGTGAGGCTTGTAACCTTGGTAGGATACCTAAGGACGGGATAGTTGATATGATAGATAGGTACTTCTTCACTGAAGTAAGACAAGGTCTCTTGGGGTAGAAAAGCCTTTAAGCCTTGTTTGATCGTATTGAGATCCACTACTTGTAGGGTATTGGTCAGCATCTTGCGCCAATTGGTCTTATCGGAGATATGCGCCTTGAGAGCGACCTCCCCTATTCCTGCCAAGTAGCGGTTGGGCACCTCCAACATTACCAAAGCCTCATGAGCACCTTGGTCTATCCAGCGGGTAGGCATCTGTGTTTTGCGGGTAACACCTACTTTTACCTCACTGGAATTGGCCAAGTAGAGTAAGTGCGGTTGTAGCTGTACCTGTTGTTCGTAGGCCAAATCCCTATCCTCTATACCTAAGTGTGCCTTGCTCAGTTCTGGACGAATGATCCATTCCCCCACCTCAGGAGCTTCAAAAAAACACTTCTTACAAAGTCCCTGCCTGTATATCTCCTTGGGTTGCCCACAGTGCAGGCAGTGGTAACCGGCAAATCGTAAAGAGAATTGTTGTCCTAATAGGTCGTTCATGGGTAACTCTCCTTCTTCTAAAGAAAGGTAATATTGTATAGGGGTTTGCACCTCTGTTCGCATTTTTCTTAAAACCGTTTGGTAGGTATTCATATTTTTTGTACTTTTACGCTCGCTATAATGATTGACAAAAGTAGTAAAAATAAACCAAACCTCGAACATCTTTTTTAGAAAATATGGCTTTAACAATTATACATTCTATAGCTTCTTGGTTCTTGCGCAAGCGTATAGACCAGATAGAAGAATTCATCAAGCGCCCTCACGAAGTACAGGAAAATGTATGTGCCAAGCTCTTAGAAGCGGCACAGAGTACTGAGATGGGTAAGCAATACGACTTTATTTCCATTCGCAACTATGACGATTTTGCTTCCCGAATTCCCATATCTATCTATGAGGATATAGAGCCAATGATAGAGCGTGCACGCCGTGGAGAGCAGAATCTTTTCTGGCGTACCCCTATCAAGTGGTTTGCCAAAAGTAGCGGTACGACCAATGCCAA
Source organism: Capnocytophaga gingivalis (assembly GCF_002302415.1). Classification (NCBI taxonomy): domain Bacteria; kingdom Pseudomonadati; phylum Bacteroidota; class Flavobacteriia; order Flavobacteriales; family Flavobacteriaceae; genus Capnocytophaga; species Capnocytophaga gingivalis. The sequence continues at coordinate 728,722 of NZ_CP022386.1, forward strand.
AAGTAAGTTTATCCCTGTGAGTGAGGAAGCCCTTCAGCACTGCCACTACAAGGCTGGCAAAGATATGCTTTGCTTGTATCTGAATAACAACCCCGACTCCAACCTTTTTACAGGAAAGAGTCTACGCCTTGGAGGAAGCAAGGAGTTATATGAGGAAAATGGCACCATCTTTGGCGACTTATCCGCCATACTCATAGACAACCTTCCTTTCTGGGCGGAGTTCAGCTGTACTCCCTCCACTAAAGTATCGCTAATGAGCGAGTGGGAAGCCAAAATGAAGGCTATCATAGCCGAATCCTCACGAGAGAATGTAACCAGCTTGGTAGGTGTTCCCTCATGGATGATGGTACTCTTGAGGCAAGCGCTTGCCTATACAGGGAAGGAAAATATATTAGAAATATGGAAAAACTTAGAGGTATATTTCCACGGCGGGGTGAGCTTTGTTCCCTATCGAGAGCAATATAAACAACTGATCCCTTCCGATACGGTGCGCTATTACGAAACCTACAATGCCTCTGAAGGTTTCTTTGCGATACAGGACAGAAACAATAGCGACGAAATGCTGCTAATGTTGGACTATGGTATTTTCTATGAGTTTATCCCTATGGATAGCTTTGGCACCCCTGCCCAAAAGGCCATTCCCCTATGGGAGGTAGAGGTAGGTAAGAACTATGCTATGGTAATCACCACCAATGCAGGGCTTTGGCGCTATCAGATAGGTGATACCGTACGCTTTACCTCCACCTCGCCCTATCGTATCAAGATCACAGGGCGCACTAAGCACCATATCAACGTATTTGGGGAAGAGCTCATCATAGAAAACACCGAAGAAGCGCTCAAGAAAGCCTGTCACGAGCACCACTGTAGCGTGATAGAATACACCGTGGCACCTATATTTATGCAAGGCAACAAAAGCGGTGGGCACGAGTGGATCATTGAATTCGAAACCGCTCCTGAGGATATAGAAGCCTTTACTCGTAGCTTGGATACTGCCCTAAAGGAGCTCAACTCCGATTACGAAGCCAAGCGCTATAACGATATGACTCTTGCCATGCCTAAGATCCATATTGCCCGAAAAAACCTTTTCCACGATTGGCTTAAAGAAAATGACAAGTTAGGAGGCCAACATAAGATTCCGCGCCTGTCCAATACCCGTGATTATCTTGAGGCTATTTGGAAGCTAAGGGATAATAATGCCAATCAATAGTAGAAAATGATTGTATAGCCTAATTCATCAAGATACAATAAAAATTACTATGAAGAAAAATATCATCAAAATACTAATTATATTGGGGTTGTTGCTCTTTATTGTTTTTGATATTATGTATCTTATGGGGTGCTATGTATCCCTAAAATTCCTAATAGAAGATAATCTCAGCTCGACAACGATAGATGTAATATATAATTTTGTTGATAAAGTTGCCTTTTTTTCCATAATCAATGCTTTAATCATCTCTTTATTAGGGGGATATATTCTTTTGAGAAACAAGAGAAATACAGTTGAGAGAAAAAATAAGTCCATCGCTATTTTTGCTTGTACATACATTGTCCTGCAATTATCAGTTATACTTTATAGCTACTATGGATTAAAATCTAATAGTAAGCAAGATATAATAGGACCCAGTGTTATGAAAAGTATAAATGATATGACCATAGGACTTTTTGCATTTCTCATTTTTAGCTTGATTATATGTTGTTTAATGGCACTATTTATCCATAAAAGACCTATAACTAATGATAAATAATTCAACAAAAGTTTTTTGGAAATATAATATTTCAATAGCCATTGTGCTTTTTGGAGTCTACCTTATGTCCGTTTGGGGACTTTTAAGGTATGATAATAGCAAGTTTGCCTATCCTATTCAAATTATATTGCCTATTACTATCTTACAATTACTCATAAGTATCATTTTTTGTATATCATTTTGGAGAAAACAATCCAAAACGCGTAGCTTATGGTTCATTATACTAATAGGGTTGCTGTTATTCTTAGAATTGCTTTGTATTCCACTAATAGCTATGTATGGAATAGCTAAAAAATGATTTTTATGAAACCCCTTAGTATCTTGTTTTACTTCCTCTGCTTTCCTGCTTTTATGTATAGTCAAAATAAACCTTTTTTGAATGTAACACTAAGAGTACAAAAGCATACACCCCTTATGGAGATTAGAAATACCACTGTGGATACCATACAACTATTTTCTAAACTGAAAAAAGAAAGTAAAGAAGCAAGTACTCATATCTTGGGCTTTAGGAAAGAAGGAAAACACTATACTGAAAGAGTATTGTATAGCTGCTATGAGTGTCTTGAGGATTATTTTTATTTAGGAAATACCAAAAATAACACCATAAAGATAGCACCTCAGAGCAGTATCAGTGCTTATTTTCCTTATTTATCCTCTGGAACCTATTATTTTGAGATACAAACTTTCTATATCTACCAGAAAAAGCGTTATGACTTGAAGGTAACAACCCCTGAAATCAATATCAACTAAATTTCCCTATAAGAATATGACAAAGTACCTATACCTTCCCCTTATACCTTTCTTTTTAGGTTGCCAGCAAAGGACAAAATTTGTAAAAAATATCCCCTTGCTCCCCAAAAAAGAAATAATTGTTCCCCAAAAAGATAGTCTCCCTACTATAGATTCATTAGCCAAGTATTATTCCTATAGCTCGGAGAACATAAATCAAGAGAATTTTGAAGAGGTTGTCTATGAGATTATTCAATGTTACAACAAGAAAGATACTACTGCGCTAAACAAACTCATACACCCCGATATTGGTTTGTATTTCTTGTACAAACCTGGGGGTGATGTCTATTGGGCAAACCAAAAACGGATATACCTCGACACGCTCTACCAAGAGAAGGAAAAAACTTTTATTGATGGATACAACCGAAAAGTATTGGTTACAGGAAAAATAGGCGTAGGAAAAGTACCTATTGAAAAAATAACAGAAAATATCGCCCCTGACGAATACAGCTCACTCACAGGTATCTTTTTTGTTGCACACCCCGAAGCTCAGAAAAAACTATCTTATTACATAACAAGTTCTCTAAGTACCTTCCCTTTTTCTCCAAAAGAGAAACAAGAAGCCCAAAGAACCTTAAAAAAGGCTAAAGAAATAGAGAAAACTACCCGTTGTATCATGACGTCTTGGAAAGAAGTATCTTCTTTTAGTAATAGTACCTACACAAACCATTTTATCTTTTACGTAACAAAAATAAAAGAAAAATGGTACCTGACTATGATAGATTTTTCTTGGATTGCTTAGAATAGAATTATATTATCTCACATAAGAATATTTCACCTTATTTTAATTTTATAATTCTTCATTATTTTCAGAAACAACTCATCATAATTATAAACCAATGCAATTATGCTACCAAAAAGAAGAATTAAACACTATATTTTCGTATTTTTATTTTCATTAGTTCTGTTTTCTTGTAAGAGAACGATCTCTGATACTACGTCTGATGAAAATGTATTCAGAAAAGATACTATTATTACAAATATCCTTGCTAATGAAAAAGAAAAAGAAGATAAGATTACAGTAGAGGAAAAAATTAACGATACAGAACTCTCCTCTTTTCTGAAAGAACTTCAGGTGTGCTTATCGCAAGGACAAGTCACAAAGATTGCTGATACTATGGTACATTATCCTCTCAAAGACGAAGGGCCGCTTTATGAAATGCTATACAGAGATATAGCGTATCAAGATGATTTCACGACAGAAGACAAACCCATTGTTAGAAAAGACTTTATAAAAATCTACCACCAATTATTCCCTAAGAAGTATATTGTCCTTTTTGAGAGGCTAAACATAGAGAAGATTGCCAAAGAGAAAAAATTTGAGTGGTGGAATAAGGAAAAAACTACCCTTATTGACTTCTCTTTCCTATCGGAAGATTCTTTCCAGATAAGTATCAGCTTTATGGAAAAGGATGTTGTAGGGGGATATAGCATCACATATCTTTTTAAGAAAATCAATGGAAATATCCTATTATATTTGGTACGTAGTATATAATTTCTTACCTTTGTACCGACAGAAATTACTGCTACCAATTTATAAAAATAGGTATCAACTCTTGATTATACATTAAAAAATTAATACACCTATGAAGAATTATCAAAATGTAACAGACTTACCCAATAACAACACAGTATTTTTGGTATGGGTATTCAAAAAAGATTTGGACAAAGCACAGCTTACAGCTGCTTTTGCAAAAATATGTGCTCTAATAGGAAACCTCAACCACTCTGTTGCCGACCGCTTCCCTGATGCTCGTGCGAGTGTAACCTTAGGCATTAGTCATAGTGGGTGGCTTACCTTAGGCTTACCTAAACCACTCCCTAAAGAACTCAAAGATTTTAAGCCTATCAAAGGCAGCAAGCATACAGCAGTAGCCACCCAAGGCGACCTTCATTTCCATATTCGTGCGCATAACCCCAGCTTGGCTTATGACATGGCCGCAACCATTGAGGATGTATTGCGTTCTGTAGCTGATTGTATTGTCAATGTACAAGGGTTCAGATATTGGGATGGGCGTGCCATCATTGGCTTCGTAGATGGAACGGAAAATCCTCAAGGAGAAGAAAGAGAACAGTTTGCCGTAGTAGGTGATGAAGATCCTCATTATCAAGGAGGCAGCTATCTATTTGTCCAGAAATATGTCCATGATATGAATGCTTGGCGTGCCCTCCCTGTAAGCGAACAAGAAAAAGTCATAGGTCGCAGCAAAGAGATGGATATAGAGATGGACGATGATACTAAGCCTTCCAATGCCCATTCTGCCCTTGCCAATGTGGGTGATGACCTAAAAGTAGTCAGAGACAATATGCCTTTCCATGACCCTACGAGTCACCAGATGGGTACTTACTTTATTTGCTATGCGAACACCTTTAGTACAGTAGAGAAAATGCTTACTAACATGTTCGTAGGTAACCCTGTGGGTAATTATGATCGCATATTGGATTTCAGTACTGCCGAGACAGGAACTCTTTTCTTTGTTCCTTCTCTTGATATGTTGGACGACTTCTCCGAACTATAGCCTGAAAATAACTAAAAACACTTTGCAAGGCGACTAAAAATATCTTATCTTTGTGCCCTCAAGAAAACCAATACCATATGAACTATTACAATATCAATCATAAGGACGAAATCGTTTCTTTCAAAGAAGCTACCCTAAGGGGGTTAGGAAAAGACAAAGGGCTTTTTGTTCCTAATCACATCCCTACTTTGCCAGCTTCTTTCTTTGAAGAAATTGCTCAAAAAAGCAACATAGAAATTGCCATTGAGGCACTTTATCCTTATGTAAATGACAGCTTCAGCCGTGAAGAACTTCAAAGAGTATTGGAGGAAGTATTTGTCTTTGACACTCCTGTAAAAGAACTCTTGAGTAATACCTCTGTTTTGGAACTATTCCATGGGCCTACCATGGCATTCAAGGATGTAGGAGCACGCTTTATGGCTCGTTGTTTAGGAAAATTCTCTGACAAGGATAACCCTACTACTGTAGTGGTGGCTACCTCTGGTGATACAGGAAGTGCTGTGGCTAATGGCTTTTACAAAGTGGAAGGCGTAAGGGTAGTAATCCTATTCCCAAAAGGGAAAGTAAGCCCTTTCCAAGAATACCAAATGACCTCCTTAGGAGCCAATATACAAGCGGTAGAAGTAGAAGGGACTTTCGATGACTGCCAAGCCCTTGTAAAACAAGCGCTTTCTGATGCCTCTCTCAAGGAGGAACGCGTACTAAGTAGTGCCAATTCTATCAATGTAGCTCGTTTTCTCCCCCAAATGCTTTACTACTTCTTCGCTTACAAGCAAGTAAAAGACCTCTTGGGCGGCAAGGATTGGGTGGTAGCTGTCCCCAGTGGAAACTTTGGCAACCTCACCGCAGGTCTATATGCCCATGCTATGGGGCTACCTGTGAGCAAGTTTGTAGCCGCGAACAATGCCAATGATACTTTTGCGCTCTACTTACAAACAGGTAACTATCAGGCCAAAGCCTCGGTTGCAACTCTTTCCAACGCTATGGATGTAGGAGACCCTAGTAACTTTGTCCGTATCCGAGAGCTATTTGACAATAATCTTGAAGCAATTCGCAAGATGATTACTGCTGTGGTGATCTCTGATAAAGAAACCTTGGACGAAATTGCCTACCTGCACAATACTTTGGGATATACTCTTGACCCTCATTCGGCTGTGGGACACTTGGCTTTACAAAAAACACTATTACCATCCCAGTATGGAACTGTACTGAGTACAGCCAGTCCTAAGAAATTCGACGAAGTCATTCGCCAAGTGATTCCTTCTTTTCCTGTCCCTGAAGTAGACTTGAGCACGTGTCATAAAAAGAGCATAAGCAATTCATATGAAGCCTATAAGGAAATCCTCCTTAGCTAAACCCCTATTCATCGTTGCTATAGGCCATACAAGCAAAACTCACCTTTGCACCTGCTCCTATGAGCAAGGTAGCACATTGAGTGAGGGTAGCTCCTGTAGTCACTATATCATCCACAAGGAGAATATGCTTACCTGCTATAGTTGTATCCTTGAGGACAAATTGTTCTTTGGACGATTTTTGTCGCTCTAACCAGTGCTTTTTTGCCTGAGCAGAATTGTATTGTTGCTTGATTAAAATATCCTCCATATAGGGTACTTGTAGCTGTGTGGCTATCTCCCTCGCAAAGAGTGTTACTTGATTGTAACCTCTTTTTTTCTTTTTCTTAGGATGCAGAGGTACGGGAATCACCAACTCTACCCCCTGAAAATAGTGAGATTGTGCCAACTCACAGGCGTACCATTGCCCAAGCCACAGCCCCACTTGCTCTCTGTTATGATATTTTAGGGCATGTATAAGCCGCTGACTCACTGTACCTTTTTCATAATAGAGTAATGCTGCTGCTTTCTCTACAGAGACCTTTCCCCAGAACTTCTTTATCATAGGGTTTTCACTATCTGGCAAAGTATCAAAATGAGTCTGTCGTAGTTCGTGGCGACAATTTACACAGAGAAAAGGCAGGTTATCCCCTATAATCTGAGTACAGCCCAAGCAGTACTTAGGAAATAGTACCGCCATTATATCCTTAAAAATAGAAAAACGCATAGCTATATAAGATAAAGAAACCACCTCTGAGTAAGAGATGGTTTCATTATATAATCCAAAATCTATGAATAAAAACTATTAGTTCTCAGCAACTACTTCAAAAGGAAGAGATACGATAACTTCTCGGTGTAAGCGTACAGAAGCCTCATACTTACCTGTTTGCTTGATATTACCTCCAGCTATGTAGATATATTTTTTATCCACTTGGTGTCCTGCTTTGAGCAGTTCCTCAGCGAGGTCATCATGATTGATAGAACCAAACAATTTGTTACCAGCACCTGCTTTAGCAAGTATTTTGATTTCCAATTGTTGGATAGCTTTGGCTAATTCTTTAGCGTCTTCTATGATTTTCTTTTCCTTGAAAGCTCTTTGTTTAAGATTTTCAGCCAATATCTTCTTAGCTGAAGGAGTTGCTAAGATAGCAAGGCCTTGAGGGATAAGATAATTGCGCCCATAACCGTTTTTCACGGTTACTATATCATCCTTGAACCCTAAGTTAGGGACATCATTTTTAAGTATAATTTCCATTGATTTCTTTGTTTAATTATTTTAACAAATCCGCTACATATGGCAATAGTGCTAAGTGACGAGCACGCTTAACAGCCACTGCGATCTTTCTTTGAAACTTCAGAGAAGTACCAGTAATACGACGAGGTAATAATTTACCTTGTTCGTTTATGAATTTCAATAAGAAATCAGGGTCTTTATAATCAATATATTTGATACCTAATTTTTTGAATCGGCAATACTTTTTATTCTTATTAGTATCAATATTCAGTGGAGTAAGATATCTGATATCTCCTTCTTTTTTTCCTTTTGCTTGTTGTTCGATTGACATTGTTTAAGCTTTTTTACTGTTCAACTTTGCTCTTCTTTTCTCTGCCCATGCAATAGCTTCTTTTTCAAGCCTTACAGTGAGATAGCGCATTACACGCTCGTCACGGCGGAATTCTACTTCGAAGCTCTCGATGATATCGCCTGGAGCTTTGAACTCAAATAAGTGATAAAATCCACTTTTTTTGTTTTGGATGGAATAGGCTAATTTCTTTAAGCCCCAATCTTCTTTTGCCACCATTTCAGCACCCTTTGAGGTTAAGAAATTTTCAAATTTCTCAACTGCTTCCTTTATCTGTGCTTCAGATAAAACGGGATTCAAAATGAAAACAGTTTCGTAATGATTCATAAAAACTTTTATTTAAATTGAGGTGCAAAGATAAAACATTTTTACCTTTGCACCAAATAATATTTATTATATTTTTGTATTTTACACAACTATATGAAAATCAGTATATTTTACTCCGTTTTGGAAGTATTATTTTCTGTGTCTTTTGCATTTTCTGCTGAATTACCCTCAGCAGATTGCTCGGTTTTTTCTGGAATAACTACATCTCCCTTCTTGGTTTTGAGCTTCCCTCTTGCCTCTTTTTGGAGCCTTTCGAGAGTCTGACTGATCAATTCCTTAGTCACAAAGTCTATTTCCTTAGCACCATAGGCACGCTGTAGTGCACGGAAAGCCTTCTGAGGTTCTTGGATACGTAGATAGTAATCTCCTTCTAAATAATCAGGTAGAGCAGTATCCTTATAATAAGGTTTTATATACTTAACCAATATAGGTATAGATTCAAAATCGGCATTCTTGAGTATAGCAGCATAAATACTCTTGACATCTTCCAATAAGGGCGCCTTGTCTATACCATACAAATCCTTGATACTCTTATACTTATCTTGCAAATACTGAGTGGTATTGGTTTGCACTCTCACCACCTTCTCGGCATATTCTCGCATAGTAATAGGACGATAAAGCTCAAAAAACAAATTTAAAGCCTCTGGAATTCCTGATACTGGGACTGCACTGATAGAAACTCTTGGAAATTCTTGATAATAATAAAAACCATTCGTATATTCCTTAGTATTCATAAGGTTGTGTAACTCTTTCACTTTCTTCAACTTAGCATTATCATCTATCTGCGCCCAACCTAAATAATAAAAAATGGGTCTTTTGAAAGAATCCACCTGTTCTGGCATAGAAGGAATTATTTTCTCAGTTACATTGGGAGAAAGAGAAATATAAGCATCAAAAAGTGCATTTTCTTTCAGTAAATAGTAATTGATAAAGTTACCTGCTTCCCCATCGCCTATAATTCCTTTGAAAGAGTTTACAGCATATTTACTCTGTACATGAGGAACAACGACTTGTCCTACAAATTCAAAGAAATTAGCGGTGTCATTGAAAGGAATTCCGGTTTCCTCTGGGATAGTAACATCACTCTCAGTATTATAGATACCTACGACAATTGCAGGTGGTACTTCCCCTGTTTTGTTGAAATAACGCATACTACTTACGGTAGGCTCTAAAAGGCTACTGGCATTGAGTACGACAAATAAGGGATATCTTTCCCGCTTATCATAGCCATCAGGAAGGACTATGGTAACCTTACGTGTTCCATCAAGGGATTTCGACCCCAAATTCTCTGTAGTAATCTGTGCCCATACATTTGTCATATAAGCACTTAGAAGAATCAGTAAAAACTTTTTCATCTTATAAATGTTTGTTATAGGTTTCAAAATAAAAATCATATGCATGTCTCTCATCTTTGGGGTGAAAGACACGCTCTATGAGTTCCCATTGGGTAAGATCTATCTCTGGGAAAAAAGTATCTGCTTCTATATGTGCCTGTACACGAGTAAGCTCTAAGGTGGTAGCCAAGGAAATCGTTTGCCGGTAGATCTCCCCTCCCCCTATGATAAAGGGTGAAGCATCTCTCTTTTTGGCTTCTATGATAGCCTCCTCTATGGAGGAGGTAACAACACAATGTTCCCTCTGAGGTAATTCCTCCCTTGAGATAATAATATGAGTTCGCTTAGGTAGCAGTTTTGGTAAGGACTCCCAAGTCTTTCGTCCCATAATCACACAATGCCCCATAGTCAGTTGTTTGAAACGTGCAAAATCATCAGGAAGATGCCATAGAAGCTGGTTGTTCTTCCCTATCCCATTTTCTAAATCCAAAGCGGCTATAAGTGTTAAAGACATTGTATGCTATTTGAACGAGGCAAAAGTACAATTATTTATTTATTTTTAACTCTTTAAAATGTTAAAATTTCATCCATTTGAAAAATATTTAGCTCCAAATAAAAAAGGCTGTCCTGAAAAAACTCTTCGAACAGCCTCTCTATTTCCGTATTGATAAATTCGCAAACCATTTCTTTTTGGTTATAAATAAACTTGCTATTTCAATAGCATGCCAAAAAAATGTTCTAAAAACTCTTGAAAGCTATTGGCATATAGACGATCTTCATTCATCATATAATCCCGAATATAAACAGGATATTCATTAGCTTGACCTACTTCCTCAATTTTAAAGAAATAAGTCTCTTCATCCATCTCTAAGAAAGCCAATTCATCCTTTTGGAATAGATTATTTTGCAAATTTACTTGATAAGTATAATAAATATCAATATCGGCATCCTCTTGATATTCAGGTGGAGCAATAGTTTTAAAATCAATTCCACAAACAGAGATAAATTCATAGTTTAATAACATCTCTTTATAACTATTGGGTAAAGGAAAACCTAATTTCTTTTCGGTTTGCTCTATCCAAGTTATATTTATAAAGCCTTTGGTTCCTACAGTTATTTTATCTTTATACTTTTCAATAATAGATTGTATCATTTTTTACAATATTATTACCTTAATTATATTCTCTCTTTTATAGTCAAACATATTTAGAATGCAAATAAATAGAACAAAAGGTTAATTCTTAATTTACTTTTTTCAAGAGCGATTTGCAAATCGCCCCTACGCTTGCTTATACCTATTTTTCGCAAACCACTTCTAATTAACTATAAAACTACCTAATTACCTATTTTATAGCTTCCTTCCCTACGGAGAGCTTTTCCTAAAATATTTATTACCAAACCAATACCCTAATTATTAGCTCTAAAAGTGAGGAGGGGTAGCTTTAGCACAACCTTTCTGTAATAATCAAAAAGCCGAAAATATTTGTTTCCTCTTGGGATAACAGATATTTTCGGCATATTCTTTCTTTACAAAATTGGCAAACTGACTAAAATTCTGTTTGACCTTGACATTAAGATTTTATTTTAAGAGCTTTTCTAAGACTTCTGCCAAGCGTGGATCAGAAGGACGTGGTGCATTAGGATCTACAATCTTACCATTCTTATCTATAAGAAGGAAAGTTGGAATCTGGTTAATATCATAGTCCAAAATAAACTGAGACTTGAAAGCATTATCAGCAATGAGTTGTACTCCCTTAAGATCATGAGCTTTTACAGCACTCTTCCAAGCTTCTTTGTCTTCATCGATAGAAATGCTTACGAACTCTATATTTTTACCATGGAACTTAGCTTCCAATTCTTTTAGATGAGGAATCTCACCCACACAAGGTTTGCACCATGAAGCCCATACATCTATATATACTAATTTTCCTTTGAAATCGGCCAAAGAAGCAGTGCCACCATCTATCTTTTCATAATTGGTAAATACAGGAGAATCCTTACCAGCAACCAATCGAGAAGCTACTTCGAAAGATTTTTGTGCCACTTGCTTGAGGTCATCTTCTTTTACATTCTTAAGAACGAAGTCCAATATCTCTTTGTTTTTACTGTTACCAGGAGCGATAAGACTCACTACTGCTTTAGCCAAATCAGTACGAATATTATCTGATTTGATAGATGAAGCCATTTTTAGGAAACCTTCTATCTGTTCTGGGTTACTGGCATCTCCAAGCATTTCAAAGTATTTACTGCGTACCAAATCTCTATAAGAATCTACAGCAGCATACTCTTGTGCATTATCATAATCTATCTGATCTCTTTCTGCATAGAAACCATCAGGAAGGATGGCCTCCTTACCTATAGAATAAGCATGGTAAGTAGGGTAAGCGATAAGATATTCTATATACTTATATTTAGCCCATTTTTGCTGATTTTCTACAAAATCATTATCAAAATTATAAGCCTTTAGCTTGGAGTCAAGTTCATTAAAAATGGATTTTATATTCTCTTTGAACTCTTGTGGTTTTTGTCCAAAGAGATTAGAGTCAGCCCCATTTATTTTTTCATTGATAAAATTCTCTTTTTCTATCAAATACTGTGTTTTCTTTGTTTCAGTTCCTGATACTGTTGTCTTGGTAATATCCTCATTGAGAGAAAGTTCTATATTGGTACCCTTATCCAAATACAAAGGTACCTGTACAGTCATATTCTCTATAAGATAGAAAAAATGATTATCAGTTATAGGACGAATGGTATCACGAAAAGTCCCATCTGAAAGAACAGGAATTTCCTTGTATATTTCATCATTGTGTGCCAAAACTATTTTTTGGCTCTCTCCTGGTAAGAATACTTTTCCTGAGATCACTGCATAATCCACATTCCCTTGGGCAGTCTTATCTTTACAGGCTGACAATAAGCTAAAGGCAGCTATACTTGTAATAAAAATTTTTTTCATTATTTCTTCTTTATTTCTGAAACTGAACTACAAAATTAGATAAAACAATTGAAAAAACAACTATTAATAAGAAAAAATGTATTGAAAATATTTTAATTCATTGTTTTTCAATACATAAAAGTTTTTAACAAAATAAATTTCCTTGTTCATATCTTGAAATTTGAGTAAAATTCACTATCTTTGCTCTCTCTTAGAACAACCCAGTGACAACAGATAAAACAATGGATACTTTGTGGGAGGAACTTACCACTAAGCTACTGAAGGATTTTCCCATAGGCAGAACCCTAAGTATAGATAGTATCCTATACCTGATAGGCTTACAGGAAGTAGGTAAGCTTCATGATACTTTTTCGAGAGATGACAAAATCAACCTCATACATGTAGGTACTTGTAAAGTATTAGAACCCTATGGATATTACTTTTTTGAATACAAAGACAAGGAAGGTTGGCCTTTCTATAGAAGAACTAAAGATCACCTCTCCCTAAGTGAACAGCAACAAAAAAGTCTCTTGAAAGAAGCTATCCTTTCCTATTTTATAAAAATGGATTATTTACCAACCAAACCCTAATAAATAATATAGTACACTTATGAAAATACTTACTAATGAGCAAATGCACGCTGCCGATCAGCAGACTATTGAAGAACAACAGATTACTTCTTGGGATCACATGGAAAAAGCCGCTTCAAACATTTTGGCTTGGATCAAGAAGAACCTCCCTGGAGACAACCCTTATCACATCTATGCTGGTGTGGGTAACAATGGAGGGGATGGACTTGCCTTAGGGAGAATGCTTGCCCAAATGGGTAAGAAAGTGAAGGTAACCATTGTCCCTTTCAGTGAGATTCATTCCGAAGATTTTACCAAGAACTTGAACTTACTCAAAGAGATACCCTCTGTTGAGATCCATACTCTTAGCCAACCAGAGACCTCTGAAGACTTCCTACAAGCCAATGAAAAACCTTTCCCAACCCTCAAAGGCAAGCCTGCCAAAGGTTTTGAAGAGTTTGTTGCTAACAAATATAATGGCACTCAGCCTATTACTATCGATGCTATTTTCGGTATTGGGCTTTCCCGCCGTGTATCTCCATGGGTACAGCGCGTATTCGAAGAAGTAAACCGCCAGAGAGGACTCATCATCAGTATAGACACACCTTCAGGACTTTACTTAGGAGAGGACAGACATGAGAAAGACCTCTTTGTAACCCCTCATGTAGTGCTTACCTTCTTCGCGCCTAAGCTTCCTTTCCTCCTTCCTCAGACAGGACGCTACATCCCTTATTGGGAAGTGCTGCCCCTCCCTTTATCCTTTGACTATCTCAAAGATGTAGCTACCGAATATGACTATACTACCGACAAAGAAATCAAGCGATTACTACGCACACGCCACCGTTTTACTAACAAAGGCACCTACGGACATGCCCTACTGGTAGGAGGAAGCTATGGGAAGATAGGAGCGCCTATTCTCAGCGGGAAGGCTACCCTCAAAAGCGGTGCTGGGATGCTAACACTGCTACTGCCTAAGTGTGGCTATAATATAGCACAAACAGCCCTCCCTGAAGCGATGGTACTTACCTCCTCACAAGAGGAAGCGCTCTCCCCTACCGAAATTCCTTTCCAGCCCAGCGCCATTGGAATAGGAGTAGGAATGGGTACCTCCGCTTATGCGCAAGGTACCTTAGCCTCCTTGCTTAGGACATTTGCCAATGTACCTTTTGTTATCGATGCGGACGCGCTCAACTTAGTAGCCTCCAGCGAAGACCTTCAGCGATCTTTACCTAAAAATACCATTCTCACCCCTCATCCTAAAGAGCTTGAGCGCCTTATAGGAAAATGGGCAAATGACTTAGAACGTCAAGAGAAAGTAAAGCAATTTGCTAAGAAATATAAAGTGATACTCATCGTTAAAGGAGCTTTCACTATGATTACTGATGGAGATCATTTTTGGGTAAACTCCACCGGCAACCCTGCTATGGCTACTGCGGGTAGTGGTGATGTACTCACTGGAGTACTCACTGGCCTGCTCTCTCAAGGATACACTCCCCTGAATGCTGCTATTGTAGGAACCTATATACACGGTAAAGCCGCAGATACTTATGTGAGAAATACCAAGAAAAACACCATGATTGCCAGTGATATTATAGATTATTTACAGTTCTAAACACCTAACTATAATTACTTAAAAAATGCTGTTACATATGTAACAGCATTTTTTTAGGTAAAAAAAACATTTTTATAAGTTTTTCTTTCATTTTTTTTTCATACCTTTGACGGCTAAAAAGTGTGTACTTTTTTCAAACCTCTATTCATGTTATTTTTTTGCTAACAAAATATAGATATTTAATATAAATAAAAGATATTATCATGGGATTTTTTGATTTCTTAACAGAAGAAATAGCCATTGACTTAGGTACTGCCAATACACTTATTATCCACAAAGATAAAGTAGTGGTAGATAGTCCTTCTATAGTGGCGCGAGACTTAAGCTCCAACAAAATCATCGCCGTAGGGAAAGAGGCTCAACTCATGCAAGGAAAAACGTATGAACGTATCAAGACGGTACGCCCCTTGAAAGATGGGGTCATCGCTGACTTCGATGCTTCTGAGCAGATGATCAACGCCTTCATAAGGAGTATTCCACCTTTGAAAAGACGTTTTTTCTCTCCTTCTCTTAAAATAGTGGTATGTATCCCCTCTGGAATTACCGAAGTGGAGATGCGTGCTGTGCGTGAATCCTGTGAAAGGGTCAATGGTAAAGAGATATTCCTAATCTATGAACCTATGGCGGCAGCTATTGGGATAGGCTTGGATATCATGCAAGCCAAAGGAAATATGATTATCGATATAGGAGGTGGTACGGCAGAGATTGCGGTAATCTCCTTAGGAGGTATCGTATGTGATAAATCTGTGAAAATCGCTGGAGATGTATTCACCAACGATATTATCTACTATATGCGTACACGCCACAACCTATATATAGGCGAGACTACCGCGGAGAACATTAAAATCAATACCGGTGCAGCTATTGAAGAGATAGATTCTCCACCTGATCCTATGTTGGTACAAGGTAGAGATCTACTTACAGGAAAACCTAAGCAGGTAGAGATCTCTCACAGAGAAGTGGCGAAAGCCTTAGACAAATCAATTCTCCGTATAGAAGATGCCATCATGGAAACCCTTTCTCAGACACCTCCTGAATTGGCAGCTGATATCTATAATACTGGAATCTATATGGCGGGAGGTGGTTCCATGCTTCGCGGCTTGGATAAGCGTATCTCCATGCGTACTGACCTACCTGTATATGTAGCAGAAGACCCTTTGCGTGCTGTAGTAAGGGGTACAGGTATCACTCTGAAGAATATAGATAAATTCAAAACTATCCTAATGAAATAGATGCGGCTGATTTTATTATTTTTCAAGCGTCAAAAGGATTTTTTGGTCTTCCTATTGCTTTTCATTTTTTCCTTTACCCTTGTTTTAGATAGAAATTCTTTTCAAAAATCAAAATTTCTATACATAGCTACAGGGGTAATGGGAGATGTGTACATGCTGCGAAGTGGTATAGAAGGGTACTTCAACCTTCGCCAGCAGAATGAGCTTCTCACACAGGAGAATGAAAGACTCCACAAGGAATTACTCAGTGTCAAAGCTAAAAAATTAGAAGAACTCTCCCAGGATCCTATTTTGCTATTCTCTCCTGAGAGCTATAGCGTGTACAGAGGGGAAGTTATCAAGAATAGCTATAATCTGTCCAAAAACTATCTGATTATCGACAAGGGAACTCGCGATAGTATCCATGAGGATATGGGAGTGGTTTCTCCTCAAGGCATTGTAGGGATTATTGACAAGGCCTCTGAGCGATTCTCATCAGTCCAATCTGTACTCAATACGCTTTCAAAAATCAGCGCTACCCACCAGAAATCAGGCTATTATGGCACTCTCTCTTGGGATGGCAAAGACCCTACCGTGGTACAACTCAGTGATATCCCAAGCCTTGCGACTATCTCCGTAGGAGACTCCATCGTCACTGCTGGGCATTCGAGTATCTTCCCCAAAGGGATTCCTATAGGAAAGGTCAAGAGTGTCAATGCCAATACTCGTGATAATTCTCTGTTATCACAGGTGAAATTGTTCACCAATATGCAGCAATTACAGCACATATACATCATCAAGAACAAAGAACAAGTTCCTATAAAACAAATAGAAGAGCAAATACAAACCCAAGTAGATGAATAGCTTAACATACATTTTTCAGCTCATAGGTTGGGTACTCCTACAGGGAATCGTCCTGAACAATATAAATTTGTTTGGGTATGCTGACCCTGCTTTGTATTTACTCTTCTTCATGACCTATCCTTCAGTGGAGAATAAGACACCTTTGCTTCTTTTGGCGACTCTTTCGGGGCTTGCCATTGATATTTTTTCGCAGACAGGAGGTATCTATACCTGCGCTACCCTCTGTGTTGTTTTCCTGCGTCCACTACTGATTCGTCTGTTCTTTGGGCAAAACTTTGACGAGCAACCCATAAAGCTCCTACAAGTGAGCTTCACCCTACGATTGCTTTATATTCTTTCCTTCACCTTTATTTTCCATATTATTTTTTCTATTTTGGAAACTTTTCAATGGGAACTATGGATATTCACCCTTCATAAGACCTTGATCAATATCCTACTCTCCACGATTGTTTGCCTATTGGTGGAACAACTCATCGGTAACCGCAAGGAGGAAAAATATTAGAAATCACCATAGTTCACTTGAAAACAAGGCAAAGCAAGCTCTCGTCGCCACATATCGACCACTTGGTTACGATCATCCAAAAGAAATTCTACGAAATATTTCCCTTGTATCTCTTCTAAGAAAAGTTCTTTTTTGATGATGTTATCCTTTCTATAATCATTGGTATCGCGCATAAGCAATAAATCATAATCTATCTGATACTTTGCAAGGAAGCGTTCGGTGGGCTCTCGGTAAGCATTCTCTCTTCCAGAGAGCAAGACAACCTTGTACCTCTGCTGCTTTGCCATCTTCAGCACCATAGCCACTGGAGTATTGAGCAAATCCTGATCCGCTGTAGAGGCGTTATATGGATCTCTTCCATTGAGCAAGGAAAGAGTCCCATCCAGATCACAGATCACTGCTTTTGGCAAAGAGGTGTCTTGGTTAGCATAAGTAAGAGAAGTCTCCTTCAGTGCTCTGGGAATAGGTTTGAAATCGAATTTCTCCTTGGTATATTGTAGTTGGGTTACATGTTTTTCTATGGCACTTTTAGGGATAAACTTACCCGTTTGCTCACAACGCTTATCACAGCGCTTAACTAATTCTTCCACAGGCAGGTCAAACACCTTAAAAGAAATATCAGCATACTCCGTATAAGTGCGTACCATATCCTCCAAAGAGCGCAAGGAGCTATTGGTTGCATCTATAATCACATTGGTACGATTCTTCAAAAGAGCAATTACGGAAGCCTCCACCATCTTGGTAATCCGTTCCTCATAGAAAGGAGACATCAGAGAATCGCCAAACTGCATCAGGCGAAAATCATCTCGATTCACTCGTACCCAATTATCCTCTGTACGAATAAAATAGCGGGCAAAGGTAGATTTCCCCGACCCTGGTGCTCCTACTAAGATAAGGAGCTTAGGAAAGTGATGTGTATTATTTTTTGTACTCATAATCTGCTATCTAATTGATTTTCTATTTCCTCACCTAATATACGATCCAATACTAAGTTTTTCAGTTCGTAGTTCTCTTCGCCAAGTTCATTATAAGGAATGGCCAAGAGTTTGGCATTAATCGCCCAGTCATTGATAGAACAACGGAGCTTCCCTTTGATATTTCGCTTTGCGATTTGCTCCTGTAGTCTATCTTGAAAATCCACTCCATAGACCAGTGTCAGGTAATCATTGTTGCGCACCTTGAAAGCTGGAGGCATCCCAGGAAGGAAAGCCGTACGAGGCTTGATGACCACCCCTTCTTCATCACTTTGGTTAACCTGATCTACCCAAGCACGTATCTGGGGGTACTTAGCCTCGAAATCCTCCCTATCTGCAAACTGATAATGGAGAAAATCATCATCATTTATTTGCTGAAAACTCAAATTGTCATTCACAAAGTGCTCTCTTCCATCGGTATATACCTCCTTAAGAATATTAAAAGGCTTAAAGAATGGGGCAGCTTCCTTGCCGAAAATATCCAACTGACGCTTGAAAAGCTGTATATTCTGCTGGTAGTGAGGCAAGTCCAAGAACTTAAAATCCCTTATCGACTGATACTGACGAATAATATGCATAGGATATTTGTCCTTGAGCTCTTTGGCAGAAAGCACCTTAGCATCAGCTACAAAAGAAAGATATGCTGGTTCCTGCTGAATCTTTTGCAATTTTTCATATAACGAACTCTGTACCAAATATTCAGCATGAATCTCATGAGAAATGTAATAAGCTGAGAACTCATTATTTATAAGTCCTTTCCCCAGAATAGACCAAGGCATCAACTCCGACTGAATGATACGAAGCTCCACCCCATCCCAAGAGAATCTATCATGTAACCCCTGCAAAGCTCGCAAGCATTGTTCTTGGTCTAAGTGATTGATTTTGTATCCGTTCCTACTGACCAAATACGTATCTTCCAATCGCCTATGCAGATAAATATCACAATAAGAACCCATGTACTTCTTTTCAATCACAATCTCCTTTACCCCATTGAGGACAAACCACAAAATCCCCTCATATAAGCTCTCTATCTCATTGCGCTCTACGGACTTAGGTGCGGGAGAGATGGTAGGGGAAAAAGCATTAATCTTATTCTTACAAAACCAATCTATTCGCTTTTTTATCAATGTTTTATCTTCCATATTTGTCTATATTTTTAAAAAGTTGATATCCTATATATTGTTTCAGATCAGGGCAAGCCCCCTTATAATAACAATCCCAATAACTAACGATACGGCTTTCAATACGCCTTTTCAGTTGAGGATTTTCAGCCAAGAAAGATTTTAACCTGCCCTTCATCTCCTTTGGAAGGTTTTTAGCAAGTACCTCCAATATCTCATGCACATAGTCTCCCAAGAGCAGGGCTACATAAGGCAACACAAAATCCTCCTTTGACTGTAATACCTCTTGGAGATATTGCTCCCTGAAGTATCCATTATGATGAGAGAGATACAAACAGTAGAGCATCAGTTCCTCTCGGGAAGTCAGCGATTTTGGATTATATTTACCAAAATACACCCTTTTTGGAATCACCAAAGATTCCCCTGAGAGTATCACCCTCTCCTGTCCCACCATCTCATGAAGACAAGCCTCTCTTTTGAGAAGAAAATCAGCCAACGCTGTAGCCTCTTGTATCAGATAAGAAGGAAATGCCTGAGAGATTAAGTGCCTTTCATCCATTGTTCTTTGTTTTACGAGTGCAAAGATACGATAGGACTACGCAATGTTCTTACGTAAGAAATATTTTAGGTTATTTTTAACGATTTCACTTCGAAAATTACCCTTAGACAATATTGTTTTTTTCATATTCTTTTTGTAATTTTGTACTTTGAATGAGACAAAGCAAAATACATATTCATTTCTTTGCTTTTTTGCTGCTTGTGTGCATGCTGAAAGTTGCTTTTCCTGTAGGTGAATTCTTCCATAACCACCTATCAGATAAGGAAGTATGTGCTCATGTCAATGGGAAAAAGTGCGATCACAGCACTCATATCTCCCAAGCAGAAAAGCACCATGATTGTGTATACCTACAGCTACACCACAGTTTTGTTCTCTCTACTTTTAGCTATCATCTGCTTGAGGTAAATGACAGTTTTGTATTTTTCTTTAGTGAAAAGACAACAGTCCTTACCTCCTCTACCTCTCTCTCCAGAGGGCCTCCTACCACTTCCATTCATTGTTGATTATCAACATGGTAAGAAATTAAAAATTCTTACCCTTATCAGGCGCTATTATATAGTGTCTTCCCCTTGTGTTCTTTTCACAGATCACTGATTATTAATCATTTATTATACCATGCGAAAGATTTTATGTCTTTTCCTTTTTGTCAG
This sequence comes from Capnocytophaga gingivalis, assembly GCF_002302415.1. NCBI lineage: Bacteria > Pseudomonadati > Bacteroidota > Flavobacteriia > Flavobacteriales > Flavobacteriaceae > Capnocytophaga > Capnocytophaga gingivalis. Next base: position 749,344 of record NZ_CP022386.1, read on the forward strand.
TGTTTTTTCCTTGTATGGACAAGAAACACTCCACTTAAGTATAGAAGACAGTCAGAAGCAACCCCTCCCCAGTGCCGTAGTGCACTTCATGGGAAAGCACTATGTAAGTGACAACAACGGGCGAGTAAGTATCCCAAAGCTATCCAAAGGGAAATACCCTATCAAGGTAAACTACTTAGGATTTTTGGACTATGAGGCTACTATCAGCATTCCTGCTGCAAATCCTTATATAATTACTCTGCAAGAAGAAGTCAACCTACTCTCAGGGACAACTCTTTTAGGAAAAGCATCCCAGCCACTGAAGGCGAATGCAACCCTTGACAAAGCACAGCTTCAGGAGAACTCCGGAGAGCAATTGGCCAAGGTACTCACTTCTGTATCAGGAGTTTCCATGATACAAACAGGAGCCACTATAGCCAAGCCTGTGATCCATGGCTTACACAGCAATCGTATCCTAATCCTCAACAACGAAGTACGCCAGGAGGGACAGCAATGGGGTGCTGACCATGCTCCAGAGATAGATCCCAGTGTAGCTGATAAGATTACTGTGATCAAAGGTGCTGATGCTGTACGCTATGGCTCTGATGCCTTAGGAGGAGTGATTGTCATCGCCCCTAATAAGCTCCCTTACGGAGATGGACTCCATGGAGAGATTGCTCCATCTTTTGCTTCTAACGGACGAAAAACAGCCACCTCGGTAAAATTAGAAAGCTCCATACCCAAACTCCACGACTGGGCTTGGCGCATACAAGGGTCCCTCAAGCGTTCTGGAGATATACACACTGCCGATTATGTACTGAACAATACAGCAGCTCGGGAAGCCAACTTTGCCATAGCCACAGGGGTACAAAAAGAAGTCGGTGCAGTGGAGGCCTTCTATAGCCGATATGAAAACGAAAGTAGTGTATTCTATGGCTCTCATATAGGAAATCTGGATGACCTTTTGGCTCGATTCGAAATTGGTCGCCCCCTGACCACCTACCCCTTTTCCTATAATATAGAAGCTCCAAAGCAGAAGGTTATACACCACCTATTCAAAGCCAAGGCTTACTACCTTCCCCCCTTTGGAGGGAAGTTCACCACCCAATATGCCTTCCAAAAGGATATCCGCCAGGAGTTCAGCCTACGACGATTGGATAGAACCCGTATCCCTGCTCTGAATATGTGGCTTACTACTCACTTGGTCGAAGCCTATTGGGAAAGTATAGACAACCCCCTCTGGAAAACAACCATAGGTGGGAGTTTCTCCCATCAGGACAACTATAACCAGCCAGGAACAGGAGTGGTACCTGTTATTCCTAACTTTGCCTCCATTAGCTATGGCGCCTTTGCTATTGAGAAATACCACAAAGGGAGATGGACTGGCGAAGCAGGCATTAGGTATGACTATAAGTACCTCAATGCTGATGGCTATGATATGTATTCTCAGCGTTATGGAGGAGAGCATAACTTCCACAATATCACCTATAGCTTAGGAGGAGCGTGGGAAGCTTCAGACAAACTATCACTGAGCAGCAATATAGGAGTCGCTTGGCGAGCTCCACAGGTGAATGAGCTCTACAGCAGTGGCTTACACCATGGAGCAGGGACTTACAATCTAGGAGATTCCTCTTTACATCCAGAAACAGGTGTGAAGTGGATTACTGCTCTTGACTATAAGAACCCTGACAAGGGGATAGACCTCAGTGTAGATGCTTATGCTCAAGTGATCAAGGGCTACATCTATGACTACCCCACTGGAGAGACGCGCACCCTATTCTCTGGAGTATACCCTATATTCCAATACACCCAAGCAGATGCTTTCTTTCGAGGGGCTGACTTGGAAGCACTGATAAGGCTTGCCCAATGGCATGATCATTCACAAAGCCTATCCTACGAGTTCAGAGGTGCTCTCGTTTTTGCCAATGAGCTAAAGACTGGCCGGTATTTTCCCTTTATTCCTGCTCCAAGGCTGAGCCAATCATTGCTGTGGAAAAGTGCTCCCCGAGGTATTTTTCAAAGTCTTGAGGCGAGTATAGGACATACCTTTGTTGCCAAACAAACTCGCTTTGAGCCCTCTCAGGAACTGGTTGCCACCACGCCCGAAGCCTATCATCTCTTTGAAGCAGCCATAGGGGGTACTATAAACATAGGGCCACACCAAAGCCTCGGAATCCGGCTCTCTGGAGAAAATCTGTTGAATAAGCTCTATAAGGAATACACCAACCGCTTTCGATATTACGCCCATGACTTGGGTAGGAATATATATTTGAGATTGAATTATAATTTTTAGAAAATATTGTTAAACACTAATTTTAGAAAAAATGAAAAAAATAACTAATGTATTAAAAAATATCTCATTGGCTATGTTTTCTTCTGTCCTTTTATTCTCTTGTTCTAAGGACGAAAACACAAGCCCAGATACCTCAGCCCCTACTATTGAGGGAGTGGAATTAGGAGAAGCAAATTCCAAAATAGGATATATAGGTGATGAGTTACATGTGGAAGCAACCCTTACCGCAGAAGGAACCATCCAACAAGCAAAACTACAAATTACTTATCAAAATGGGGAGTCCTCCTTCAAGATAGAGGAAGCTTTTGCTGATTTTGTAGGAAAAAAAGGAGGAAAAATACACAAACATGTAGATATTCCTACAGATGCTAAAGAAGGAAATTATGATTTTCAACTCTTTGTTACTGATCAGAATAACAAAACAACTTCCATAAAAGAGACACTAAAGGTAGTCAAGAAAAGAATTTTTACTGAAAATGAAGCACTTCCGTTATCTTCTCTACAATTAGGTATCCTAAATAAATATATAGGTCTAAAAAAAGAAGATTTTATAGCAAAATTTAGCAATGGAAATGTCACTTATGAACAAGATAGTCCGTTTGACCCATTAGTATATTATGCTACTAACAAAGAAGCTCCTTTCCAAAGATACAAAATACAAGTAAGTTTTGGCAATGTATTTGATTTGGACAAACTTCCTTATGAATCATACGAAGGTGTTGATAGCATTACCATTATTCCTGTAGATGCTAATGGACAAGAGGTAACCAACAACCAGTCCAAGGAAGTTTTTGAATATTTTGAAGATTATATCTCTTCTTTTAGCAAAAAACCTTACCAATACATTCGAGAAGATGACGACAAAGGATATTCTGAAAAAAGATTTAAAAAAGAAGAATTTTACAACACCTTCTCTAATGCAGAACTAAAGGAAACCGATGCTTCTATCCTATGGAATGCAAATCCGAACAAACCTGCATCCGAAAGTTCTAAGGCTAAAAATACTCCTATTGTAAAAATCAAATACAAAAGAGAAAGCCACACCTATGAAATTTCTTTAGAATTCAACCGCCCTAATGATTATAATAACAACCTAAAACAAAATTAAAAACACTTAGCATATGAAACGTATAACCAACACTTTTAAAACCCTATTGGCTACTGCTGCCTTAGGTTTTGTTCTTACTTCTTGTAGCAAAGAAGCCGCTACTCCGACCAATGAAAAAGAAGACAAAGGTCATGAAGACCCTGCTAAAGTAGAATTTGTGATTCGTCGAGGACATCTACATGGCGTTCGTTTCCATGGTGATCCAGAAAGTATCATTGCTCCTATACAAAAATTCAAGTTTGAATTGGACGAGCAGACCAAGAATTGGGTTCGTAAGGATATGGATGGAAAGATACTAACTCAAGAAAATCCTGTAGTAATGATCGAGGGTGCTCACTATGCAATGGAAATTATCTACTACAACTCCAAAGGACAACGCATGAACTATGAGTTTACTTCCGAACAAATGTTGCCTATTCACCAACATTTTTTTGAAGTAAGAGAATATACCAATACAAAAAAGACAAATGATGTAGGCACTGATATAGGTTCTTTATTCACTTATACTTACCGTGATACAAATCCTGAAAATGTACCTGTAGGTGATTTTATTGATTCCAAAAATAGTACTAAAAAATCCGAACTTACCGATAATCCATTAGGACTCAAAGGATATTTTTCTCCTACAAAAGCTTATGCTAAGTATGATATTCGAGTAAGTCTCTTTCATGTACTAAGAGGAACTAAAAATAAGAATAACGAAAAAGGAGTATTCTATCCTTTCAACGCTCCTGGCAGTGAACTAATAGCTCGTAGTACTACGGATTTTTCACAAAAAATACCCGTATATGTGATTACTTCCATCGCCTCTGGAGGAGGAGAAGAAGAAAATCGTTACTATAAGGAAGTAGCTGATTATTATGGAATCACTCCTGAGAGAGTGAAACAACTCATAGATGAAGCTCGTGACAAACACGATTCAGCTACTTACTGGATGTAGAAAGAATCAAAAAAGAAAATAATGACCAATGACAAATATCTCTCACAAATATTTGTTATTGGTCATTTTTATTTCTAAAAATTCTTTAATTTTATTCATAAATAAAACCTAAAATCAATGAAGATTCCATTTTTTTATTTTACTTTTGCGAAAAAATTTTCATGAAAGGAATTATTTTAGCAGGGGGTTCTGGAACAAGGCTCTATCCTATCACTAAGGGTATTTCCAAGCAGCTACTCCCTATCTATGATAAGCCCATGATTTACTATCCATTATCAGTGCTTATGCTCTCTGGTATTCGGGAGATTCTCATCATCACCACCAGGGAGGATGCAGATTCTTTCCACCGCCTACTGGGGGATGGAAGTCAGTTCGGTGTGCAACTCTCCTATGCCGTACAGCCCTCTCCTGATGGGCTGGCACAAGCCTTTATTATTGGAGAAGAGTTTATTGGAGAAGATGATGTATGCCTTATCTTAGGGGATAATATCTTCTATGGGCAGTCTTTTTCCAAAATGCTCTCCCAAGCGGTAGCCAATGTCAAAGAAGAGAGAAAAGCAACTGTCTTTGGCTATTATGTAAAAGACCCAGAGCGCTATGGTGTGGCCGAGTTTGACCCTGAGGGTAATGTCCTTTCTATAGAAGAAAAACCCAAAGACCCCAAGTCCAACTATGCGATTGTAGGGTTATACTTCTACCCGAACAAGGTCGTAGAGATTGCTAAGAAAATAAAACCTTCACAGAGAGGAGAGTTGGAAATCACCTCTGTCAATCAGGAGTTTTTATCTTCCAAAGAACTCAAAGTACAACTCCTAGGTCGTGGTTTTGCTTGGCTTGACACAGGCACTCATGATTCCCTAACGGAAGCCACCAACTTTGTAGAAACCTTAGAGAAACGACAAGGACTCAAGATATCCTGCTTGGAAGAAATAGCCTATCACCGTGGATGGATCTCCAAAGAACAAGTCACCAAGGTAGGTCAAGAACTATTCAAAAACGGATATGGACAATATCTTTTGGAGCTTGTAAAATAAAATCTATATATAATGAATACAATCAAAACAGCTATTGAGGGATTGGTTATTATAGAACCTAAGGTATTCTCGGACGAAAGAGGATACTTCTTTGAATCCTTCTCCCAACAGAAATTCGTAGAGGAAGTCTGCAATACCACCTTTGTACAAGACAACGAATCTAAATCCTCCTATGGAGTGCTCAGGGGCTTACACTTCCAGAGGCCTCCATATGCACAATCCAAATTAGTTCGTGTAGTCAAAGGGATTGTCTGGGATGTAGCTGTAGACATTCGCCGAGGCTCCCCTACTTTTGGTCAATATATAGGTGTAGAACTTACCGAACAAAACAAAAGACAGTTCTTTATCCCTCGTGGATTTGCCCATGGCTTTGTGGTACTCAGCCCAGAGGCTATCTTCCAATACAAGTGTGATTCTTTCTATGCGCCTACTCATGAGGGAAGTGTACTCTGGAATGACCCAACTATAGGTATTGATTGGAAGATTCCTCACAATGATATTATTCTCTCCCAAAAAGACCAACAAGGACCTCTCTTGCAAGAGGTATGGGAATTTGATTACAAAGAAAAATTATATTAAAACATCCATTATATGAAAAATATACTCGTTACAGGAGCCAGCGGACAGTTGGCTTTGGAAATCAAACAAGAATTACACAATTCTGTTTCCAATCATTATATTTTCACTACTAAAAACGAATTGGACGTCACTGATGCAGCTGCTATCAAAGCTTTCTTCAAAAAGAATGAAATAGAGTTGGTTATCAACTGTGCCGCTTATACCAATGTAAATGGTTCTGAGATAGACAAGGAGACCGCTAATCTGGTTAATCATCTGGCTGTAAAGAACATAGCCAATGCTTGTACTGAACAAGGAAGTGCTTGTATCCACCTCTCCACCGATTATGTATTCGCTGGAGAAAAGAATACCCCCTACACTGAAACCGATGCTACTTCTCCTCTGGGAGCGTACGGACAGACAAAACTATTAGGAGAAAGTGCCTTGCAACATTCTGATATTGACTTCCTTATCCTAAGAACCTCTTGGCTATACTCTGCCTTTGGGAACAATTTTGTAAAGAACATCCTACGCCTGAGCAAAGAACGCAAGGAGATCAAGGTGGTTTTCGACCAGGTAAGCACTCCTACTTATGCCAAGGATTTAGCCCGATTCATCATCTTTGTCATTGAAAATAAGCTATACCGAGGCCGACAGGATGTATATCACTTCTCCAACGAAGGAGTATGCTCTTGGTTCGATTTTGCTGTAGAAACACTCAGACTCGCTGGCAGTGATTGCAAGGTAATCCCTTGTAAAACACACGAGTTCCCTACTCCAGCAGCCCGCCCTGCTTACTCTGTATTGGACAAAAGCAAGATCAAAACCGATTTTAACTTTCCTATCCCCTATTGGAGAGATTCCCTCATTGCCCTAATGACAAATAATACCTCGTTAGTATAACTATGAAACACATCTTAATCACCGGAGGTGCCGGATTTATTGGAGCTAACTTTGTTGTATATTTCGTCAATAAATACCCTGATTATCAATTAGTAAACTTAGATAAACTCACCTATGCAGGAGACCTAAGCAACCTTGTAGAGGTTGAAAAAGCAAGCAATTATACTTTTGTACAAGGTGATATTTGTGATAGGGCACTGGTGGAATCCCTCTTTGAGAAATATCATTTCCAAGGAGTGATTCACTTTGCTGCGGAATCTCATGTGGACAATTCTATTGCCAACCCTGATGCTTTTATCACTACCAACATACATGGTACCTTTACCCTCTTGGATGTAGCGCGTCATCACTGGATGGAGGCACCTTTCGTAGTGAAAGAAGCGTACAAAGAGGCTCGCTTCCACCATATCTCCACCGATGAGGTGTATGGTACCCTAGGCGAAACAGGTCTTTTTACAGAGACCACTCCCTATGCTCCTAACTCCCCTTATAGTGCCTCCAAAGCTTCGTCGGATATGATTGTTCGCGCTTACTTCCATACCTATGGGATGAATGTAACCACCTCCAATTGTTCCAATAACTATGGGCCTAAGCAACATAAGGAAAAACTCATTCCTACCATTATCCGCAAGGCACTACAGGGAGAAGCCATCCCTATATATGGAGATGGAAAAAATGTACGTGACTGGCTCTATGTATTAGACCATTGTACAGGGATTGACCTTGTATTCCACCAAGGCAAGGCTGGAGAAACCTACAATATAGGAGGGCGCAATGAGCGTAATAACCTCTTTATTGCAGGACACATCTGCGAGATCTTAGACCAAAAGCGTCCACTCCCCAATGGTAAATCCTACAAAGACCTCATCGCCTTTGTACAAGACCGCGCGGGACACGATCGCCGATATGCCATTGATGCGACTAAGATAGAGACACAATTGGGCTGGAGAGCACAAGAGAATTTTGAGACAGGTATTGTAAAAACTATTGACTGGTATCTCTCTTATTTTAAAGATTTGCTATAGCCTAAGGCAATTTCTATTATGAAAGACATAGTAAAAGGGTACTTATGTGCCTTTATTTCAGCATTTACCTATGGATTGATTCCTCTTTTTATGATTCCTATCAAAAAAGAGGAATCTTTCTCGGTAGATGCCACTCTTTTTTATCGTTTCCTTATCGCCAGTGGAGCTATTGTTTTCTTCCTCTTTTACCAAAAGGAAAGATTGCATATCTCCTTCCGAGAAATGTTGATTATGAGTCTCTTGGGACTACTCTATGCCCTCTCAGCAGAGTTTCTCTTCCTGGCCTATGATTACCTTTCCCCTGGGATTGCCTCTACTATTTTTTTCAGCTATCCCATCATTGTTGCATTAGTATTGATCCTTTTCTACAAAGAGAAACTCACGATCCCTACGCTCCTTTCACTGTTATTAGTTGTGGTTGGTGTGGGGGTACTCAGTATCAAAAAGGGAGAAGCTCTAAACTATATAGGTTTAGGTATTTCCCTATTAGGTGCTTTGGTGTATGCCCTCTATATCCTCATTGTCAATAAAGTACGTATAGAATCCTCAGGAGTGAAGATTTCCTTCTACTCCATGCTTTTTTCCTCCCTTTACTTCTTGGTCAAGTCCCTTCTTCTGAGGGAAAGCATCTCCATTTCCTCTTGGGCATTAGCAGGAGATCTGACCTTATTTGCCATTATCACCACTTCCCTATCTTTGGTAACCTTAGTCTATGCTGTTCGCTATATAGGTTCCACTCCTACAGCTATTATGGGAGCTTTTGAACCGATTGTAGCTGTACTTATCAGTGTAGGACTCTTTGGAGAACAACTCACCCCTTCATTGGTGATAGGAGGTATGGTAATCATCACAGGAGTATTGATAGATATCCTCTTTAGGAAACACCCTAAGTAATCTATGGCAAAAAAGAAAAACCATTCCGCAATTAGAATGGTTTTCCTTCGTTAAAATATACAAAGAGTATTTAGTATCCAGCGTTCTGAGTGACGTTGCTGTATTCACTATTCCTTTCTAACTGAGGAATAGGGAAAACGAATAGATTATTAGGTACAGTTCGGTTATTTGCTGGATTAGTCGCTCCTGTTCGGCTATAATAAGGTACAGGATCTCCCCAACGGAGCAAATCCCAATAACGAAGACCTTCTCCTAAAAGTTCCCTAAGTCTTTCCTTCTTGAGTTCATCCAAAGTTACAGTTGCTGCTGCAGTAAGCCCTCTTTGTGTTCTAAGTTGGTTATAATAAGTAAGCGCAGAGGCTGCATTTCCTTTTTTCAGATAAGCTTCTGTTGCATTGAGCAATACCTCCTCATAACGCACCAACTTTACATTGGATTTGGATTGCAAGTCAGAGAATTTTCCATCTAAATAATAACCATCATCGCTACTTCCTACGACAAGACCTTTTCTTACATCATCATCTTCATACAAGCCATAAGCATAATCTGTCAGTAAGATTGTCCCATAACCACTACTATTGAACAGATATTCATAAGATTCAGCACCAAGAGAGCCATTAACACCGACAGCCAATTCAAATACACTATTGGTAGCGCTTGGTTTAGTAAAAGAGGTCTCCAGATCCGCTGCTGGTACTACAGAATATTTCCCAGAGGTAATGATCTCCTGAGAAAGAGAAATTACTCTCTCCCAATTTCCTTTATAGAGATAAAAACGAGACTGGTAAGCCTTTACTGATAAAGGAGATAATTGAGTTTTATTTGTAGCATCTACTAAATCAACAAGCGTTGTTCCTTGAGAATCAGCTACTTCTTGGAACAAATTAAGTGCTTTTTCCCAATCTGCTTCTATTTGGGCTTCTGTCTGTGCAATAGTTGCCCGAGAAGAGGAAGCTGTAGGGTTGTATTCCAAAGGAAGAGGAACTCCTAAATCACCTCCTGCATATTTCTGTCCATAAAGGCGTAGCAAATCAAAGAAAGCAAGTCCTCGAATAGCATAAGCCTGAGCTTTAAGGCTTTTAACCTCATTAGCTATTTTTGTGGTATCATTACTCTGTAGCCAAGTAAGATTATTAGCTGAATTAATAACGATATTTGCATTGGCCACCACCCTATAAATGGCATCCCAAGTCCCACGAGCATTTCCGTTATTGGCATCCATCGTATAGGTGCTTTCCCCTCTAAAGCGTCCTACGGCCAAGTTGTTATACATCTCATCAGAACGTACTTCTCCATAAGCCAAATAATAAGCTCCTAAATAATTCATATTACGCATTCCAGCATAAGCACCATTGACAAATGAGGTCAATTCCTCCACCGAGGTAAGAGGTTCTGCATTTTTAGACTGATAAAACTTAGTCTCTGTAAAATCCTTACTGCAAGAGGTCAGTGCTAATCCTCCCATAAGGAAAATAGAAGTATATAATATTTTTTTCATTTTTCTACATTTTATAGGTTAACATTTACCCCAAAACTATATGTTCTTAGGGAAGGAAGTGCAAAGGAAGTTTCTCCACTTATGTTCAAGTCTGGATCTCCTTTGAAATTTTTATCAAAGTTATGTGTCCATACATTGTTTCCTAACACATAAAATTCTAATCCTCTAAGATAGGTTCCTTCAAGCCATTCTGGTTTGAGCTTATAAGAGAATCTTAGTGTTTGTAATCTCACAAAATCTCCTTTGTATTGATAACGGGTAGAAAAACCTGTTGCATTTTTGTTTCCTTCGTTCAATACAGGTTTAGGATCCCTTGCATTTTTATTTTCAGGAGTCCAATAGTTTCCTATCTGAGACCTATAACCTGGATAATTTAACAACAATCCTCCATCACTATTGACATAAGAAGCGAACACATCTATTATTCTATTTCCTCCAGAATAAGTAAAGTCAAGAGAAAGGGTAAAATTCTTATAAGAGAGCTTTGTATCAAAACCGCCATAGAAAGTAGGCATTGGGCTTCCCTGCAATGCATACCCTGCTTTGTTATAATCCTTGGTTGTTTCTCCTCCTTCTCCATTGACATACCACAAAGGATCTCCATTATCAGGATCTACACCTGCCCATTTCTTCATCCAAAAAGAATTAACTGCTTCTCCTTTTCGTATGATACGACTACCAGATATGATCTCTTGTTTGTCTCCATAAAGTTTAGTTACTTCATTTTTTAGCGTGGTGAAATTTCCTCCCACACTCCAATTGAATCCATCACCTTCATTTTCAACTACTTTAGCATTGAAGGTAAGTTCTAATCCCTTGTTAACCATCTCACCTATATTCTTATATACACTTCCTCCAGAAGAGCCTTGTGCTCTGGAAAGAGGTACAGCAAATATCATGTCAGAGGTTTTCTTATAGAAATATGCTGCTGATAGAGTAATTCTATCCTTTAAGAATCCGATATCCAAACCTACATTCAGAGGAGACAAGGTTTCCCAACGAAGATCTCTATTCTCTACTCCATTGACATTTCCTCCCACCTGTTCATTATAATTAAGCAAATAAGAATAAGTCGCATAAGGGAAAACATCCACCATATTTCCTACAGAACCATAAGAGGCAGACAATTTCAATTGAGAAAGAGCTTTAGATTTCTTTAGAGCTTCCAAACGAGCAAAATCTACCCCTACTCCTACAGAACCAAAATATCCTGTTTTATTTTCTTCCCAGAAATTAGATACACGATCCTGACGACCAGAAAGGTCTAAAAGGAACAACTTATCATAATCATAATGGAAAGTAAGTGCATATCCACCTCGAGAACTTACAGCCTTTGTTCCTGATGCATCACGAGGTTTTATGAAGTTTGACAAAGTAGTTAGCCCACTAGGTCCTACATTACTCGCTGAAGCAGAAAGTCTTCTAACATCTGACTTATAGGCTTCTTGTATAAGATTTACATAAAAATTATTTTTCTCCTTATATTTGAAATCATAAGAAAGTATATTTTGCACATTAAAGCTAAAATAACGACTTGCATACCAGTTACTCAATCCACCTTCATCTTTACCATCACCATGAAGAGGTGTTAGGTATTTATCCTCCATAATATCCACATATTCTGGAGCGAAGACGAATTTGTAGGTAAGGTTCTTTAATATTTTGTAATCTGCTTGAAAATTTCCAAAAGCTCTTGTTGTTTGTGATTGTATATAATTAAGATTTTGAAGAGCTACTACATTATAGAATCCATTGGAAAGTTTTCCTCCTCTACCCCCATAATTCAAACTTCCATCCGTTTTGTAAGCACGATCTGTAGGGCGCAATAGATACTGTCCTAAGATAGGATTCGCATAATCTCCTCCACTAGGCATAGTCATTGTTTGGCTATAAGAAAGCTGTATATCTGTAGCTAAAGTCAAACGGTCATTAGCCCTATAAGTGATTTTATTACTATTAGTTACACGATGAAATCCTGTCTGTTTTACTATACCATCTTGCTTATAATACCCCAAGGAAGAATAATAGTCTATTCTATCTGTTCCTCCTGATACTGATCCATTTAGTTTTTGCACAAGAGCCATACTGTTTTCTGATTCTTTGCGCCAATCAGTACTAATATTTCTATTTTTGTATAAGGCCTGAAGGCTTCTTCCTGTAGCAGCAGTACTCAATGTTCCTGCTTCAAGGGCTGCCAAGAGAGCTGCTTTATCATTATTAGGGAATAACCTTGTTCCTTCTTTTGTATTCAAATAAGCATCATAGAGCAGACCAAGCCACTGAGAAGTAGAAAGGTTTTCTTCTCCTTTGAGTGCTCGTGATACGACCCCTACTTCACTATTAAAATTATATTTTGCCTCTCCTTTTTTACCAGATTTGGTAGTGATGATGATCACACCAGCTCCCGCATCAGCTCCATAAGCTGCTGTAGAGACCGCATCCTTCAGTACTGTGATACTTTCGATATCATCATCATTAAGATTGGCTAATATGTTAGAAGATGTCGCCCCTGAAGTAAGGCTTCCTTGATTAACCCTCACACCATCTATAATATAGATAGGATTGGTACGCCCATTGACAGAGGCAATTCCTCGTATACGGATGTTAGCCGCTCCTCCTGGTTGACCTGTGGTCACTCCTCCTTGGACTCCTGCTACTTTCCCCGTAAGAGCTTTATCAACAGAAGCCGAGGCACTATTAGAAAGATTATCCACCTTACCGATAGAACCGGTAGCTTCCTTGACTGCCTGCTTCTGCCCGAAGCCTACAAAGACAAATTCAGGGATTTCCTCCACATCCAAAGCAAGCAACACATCCCATTTTTTAGTTTTGGCCGTTACTTTGTGGACTTGGGTTTTGTACCCCATAGCGGAGACTTCTACCTCATCTCCATCTTTTACTTTCAGGGTATACACCCCATTCTCATCTGTTGAGACTCCCTCACTTGTTCCCTTGATAATTACAGAGACACCAAGCATAGGTTCCTGATTCTCATCCCTCACTACCCCTGTTAGGGTCTTCTTCTGAGCGAAGGACACTTGCAACACTCCTATAAAAAAGAGCATAAAGTAAACTACGTTTGTTTTCATACATCAATTTATTTTAACGACCTTGCAAAATTACAAAAAGAAATCATATAACAATATTTTTTAAATTATATTTAACTAAATAGATTAATAATTATATTATTATCAATTCAAAGGAATTATTATTGATTAATGCGTATTTTTAACTTTATTTAGCTAATATATAAGCATTTACAAAGGTTATAAAGCGTTAATTACGCACGATTAAGTCACTTTATTAAATAAAAAATATAATTATAAATAATTAATTAATAACTATTCATTTTATAAATGTAAATAATGCATAATATAGAAACAAATACTTTATTATCCTTTTTTCTCAGTATAATACAAAAAAAGAAAGCTATCGAGATGATAGCTTTCTTTTTTATTACAAAGGAGTTCCTTCTTTTGTTTTGAAACGATATTCTAAATAGGAGTAGGCATCTCTTGGGAGAATGCTTACCCATCTTTTATACTTAAGGAACCACTTAAAACGTATCGAAAAAATACCTTTGGTAAGGTAAGCGGCAATAAATGGATGTAGGTTCAGGGTAATCCTTCCGTTGTAGTTGCTTTGATAAATAATTTCTTCCAAATCGGTAGTCATACGTTCTATCAGGGTGATAGGAGCATCTACCTCATCTAATTTGCTAGGGTTTTCTTCTTTTGTTTTGATGTTGATTTCGGGGCGTACTCTTTGGCGTGTAATCTGAATAAGCCCGAACTTACTTGGAGGCAGTATCTTATGCTTGGCACGATCGTCCTTCATCTCTTCACGTAGTGCATCGAACAACTTTTGTCGGTTCTCTCCGTTACTCATATCAATGAAATCGACCACGATGATCCCTCCCATATCTCTTAGCCTCAATTGGCGTGCAATTTCTGTAGCTGCGATGAGATTCACTTCGAAAGCAGTAGTTTCTTGGTTTTCTGCTTTATTAGAATGGTTTCCACTATTGACATCTATTACATGAAGTGCTTCAGTATGTTCTATAACTAAATAAGCACCTTTGGTCATGGAGACAGTACGTCCTAGACCTGTTTTTATCTGTCTTTCTATATGGAACTTTTCGAAAATAGGCACTGAGGACTTGTAGAGCTTAACAATATTAAGCTTATCGGGAGCTATTTCTTGCAAATAATCTCGAATCTGGGAATAGAGTGACTCATTATCCACATGGATTCCGGTGAATGAATCATCGAACATATCGCGTAGTAGCGCTCCTGTTCTATTCATTTCACTAAGAATCTTCGAAGGGAAGGTTCCTTGCGCTATTTTTTTACACATTTGTATCCAGCGCTCGAAGGAATTTTGTAAGTCTTTATCCAAGTCCGCTACTTTCTTGTCCTGAGCTACGGTACGGATAATCACACCGAACCCTTTGGGTTTGATACTCTGTACTATACGCTTTAGTCGTTCTTTCTCAGCCTTACTTTCTATTTTCTGAGAAATAGAAATCCTTTCTGAGAAAGGCACCAATACCAAATAACGCCCAGCTATGGAAAGCTCAGAACTTATACGAGGTCCTTTGGTTGAGATAGGTTCCTTGACTATTTGTACCAAGATAGGTTGTCCTGCCTTGAGCACCTCCGAAATAGCCCCATTTTTATTAATATCAGGCTCTTGTTTGAAATCTTTCAAGGAATAATCCTTAATCTTTCCAGAGGAAACCTCCTTGATAAATTTGAGCAAGGAGAGCAGTTGAGGACCTAAGTCGTGATAGTGCAAGAAAGCATCTTTCTCATACCCTACATTCACAAAAGCCGCATTCAGTCCCTGAATAGGCTTGTGAATCTTAGCAAGCATAATATCCCCTACCGAAAGTCCGTTAGCATCTTCCTCTTTATGAAGTTCTACTAAGCGACCATTCTTAAGTAAAGCAAAATCTACATCAGAAGCCCCAGAACGAATAATTAATTCTTTGGTCATTCTGTTATGATTTTATTATTACAAATTCAGTTAAGATATATCAATATCTATTTTATATTTTCAAAGAACGAAAAAACGAGAAAAAGTAGTTATAAAACTACTTTTTCTTTTTGTGTCGGTTAGCTCTCGCTCTTTTTTTACGTTTATGCGTAGCTACTTTATGTCTTTTTCTTTTTTTTCCGCTTGGCATATTGCTAAAAATTAAAAATTAATACTCAGTTATTTTTTCTTTGCTTTCGCTTTTGATTTTGTTTCTACTTTCACCTTAGTTTTTACAGATTGTACAAACACTTTTGCTGGCTTGAAAGCAGGAATATTATGCGCAGGAATAGTAATAGTAGTGTTTTTAGATATATTCCTTCCTGTTTTCTCTGCTCTGGTTTTTACAATAAAACTTCCAAAACCTCTTAGATACACATTATCTCCTTTTTCTAAAGAATCCTTGATTCCTTCCATGAAGTGCTCCACTACATTCTGCACTTCTGTTTTTTCAATCCCTAACTTTTCTGAGATTTTTGCTACAATTTCTGCTTTTGTCATATTTCTTTATTTTTAAAGACCACAATAATATTTATAGTATGTTCGATCTAAATTAGGCTGTTTTATTCAAAAATAACACCCTTATTTTTATCGTTGTTTTCGGAGTGCAAATATACGAATAAATTACAAACCAACAAGTTAATAAAAAAATTTTTTTTATCCTCACCTTGCTTCTTCGATATATTTCTTTAATATATAAAAATATTTACTATTAAATTAATTATTATCAGAAAATAAAACCATAAAAATACCTTCTTTGAAATATAACACTACAATCTACACTTCTTGTATATTGCTTAGTTATAATCAGAGCTATTATCATGAGTTCGATATTTAGGGTAAACTTACAATCTAAATAATCCATAACTACAAAAAACATATATAATTCACAATCTATAGAAAGTGTTTTGTTATATCAAACTTGCTTTATCATAGAAAAAAATGCGCTTATTTGTTAAAATACCATTTTTTACTCAATTTTTTCTTCTTACTAAAAAACCCCACAATATACTATTAATCAGTATATTAAACTATATTATAGAGAAAAAAATCATTTATTTAATGTTAAACATGATAAAAAAAGTAGGTGCATATAAAAAAAACTAATAATTTTGCCCCGAAAACATAAGTTAATTCCTATGAAAAAGATTTTATTACTACTCGTAGCAGGTCTTATGGCTGTCTCTTGTAAAACTCAAGGAACCATTGCTAAGAGTACACAAGGGACTCGTCAAGCCAACAAAGTAATCAAGGGAGAATGGACACTTTCTTCTATTACTTACAATGAAAAAGGAAAGTATGAAATTACTTTACTTAATGATACTTCTAAAGAATGCTTTGAAGGAAGTTATTGGAAATTTGTTCCAAACAACTATCGAGGTATCTATACCATCAACAATACAGGCTGTGCAAGCGGAAATCGTCACTTTATCTTCACTGTACAGGAGATGGACAAAACTACAGGCTACTATGATTTCTTGCTCAAACCGACCAATGAGAAATATCAGTCAGAAACTAATGCTGGAGTACGCTTACACTTAGCATATCTTTCTGAAAATGAAATGCGTTGGGAACAGACCGTTCGTGTGGATGGTAAGCCTTTCATAATTACAATGAACTTTACTAAAAACTAAACCTAACTATTATGACAAAAGTATTCAAAAACATAACATTATTCTTAGTAGCAGCTTCTCTTTTGGTAAGCTGTGAAGCCTATAACAACTCCAACAAGACCCAGCGTGGGGCTGTAATCGGAGCTGCTGGTGGAGCTATCCTTGGAGCTATCCTTGGTAACAATGTAGGTAGTGGAGGTAATAGCGAACTTGGAGCTGTTATCGGTACTGCTGTAGGAGGTGCCGCTGGAGCTGTCATAGGGAACCAAATGGACAGACAGGCTAAAAAAATCGAGGAAGAGATTCCTGGAGCTGAAGTAAAACGTGTAGATGATGGTATCGTAGTTACTTTCGATGAGAAAAGTGGCGTTACCTTTGAGTTCAACAAAGCTGACCTTACTTCAGAAGCAAAGACCTTACTTACCAAAATGGCAGGTGTACTCAAAGAATATCCTGATACCAATGTGATTGTAGCAGGTCACACTGATAGCAAAGGAAAACCAGCTTACAACATGGGACTTTCTGAAAGACGTGCCAAAGCGGTAACTAACTTCTTCACTGCCAGTGGACTCAAAGCTTCTCGCTTCACTACCAAATGGTTTGGAGCCACTCAGCCAGCGTATGACAACTCTACCGAAGAAGGACGTGCTAAAAACCGTCGTGTAAATATTGCTATCGTTCCTAATGAAAAAATGAAGGAAGATGCAAAAAAACAAGCTCAAGAGTAAATTTTCATAGTTATTATTGTTTTAGTTATTCTATTTGAAAAGAGGTACAGCAATGTGCCTCTTTTTTTGTTATATTTCTTTATGAGAAATAAATTTTTATTCGTACATTTGCCAAAAAATAGAACTATATGAATAGTATTACTTCCACCGATTTTTCTTTTGAAAATCAAAAATCGCTCTACAAAGGAAAAGTACGTGATGTATACTCCATAGGGGAAGACCTCTTGGTAATGATCACGACTGATAGGCTTTCGGCTTTTGATGTTATTCTTCCCAAGGGAATTCCTTTCAAAGGACAGATTCTCAACCAGATAGCCAGCGAGTGCATGGAGCAGACCAAGGACATTGTTCCTAACTGGCTTTTAGCTACTCCCGACCCCAATGTCTCGGTGGGTATGTGCTGTACTCCCTTCAAGGTCGAAATGGTGATCCGTGGCTACTTGGCAGGACATGCTGCTCGTGAGTACCAAGCTGGTAAGCGTACTCTCTGTGGGGTAACACTCCCTGAAGGGCTTCAAGAAAATGCCCCTTTCCCCTCCCCTATCATTACCCCTTCTACCAAGGCGGAGAATGGCTTACACGATGAGGATATCTCCCGTGAAAATATTCTCAAAAAAGGTATCGTATCGGAAGAAGATTATGCAGTTATAGAAAAATACACCTATGATCTCTTCAAAAGAGGAAGTCAGCTAGCACTACAAAGAGGACTAATTTTGGTAGACACTAAGTACGAATTTGGCAAGACTAAGGAAGGTACTATAGTTCTCATAGATGAAGCTCATACTCCAGACTCTTCCCGCTACTTCTATGCTGATGGATATGAAGAACGCCTCAAGAGAGGGGAACCACAAAAGCAACTCTCAAAAGAGTTTGTCCGTCAATGGCTCATTGAGAATGGATTCCAAGGTCGCCCAGGGGAGAAAATCCCTGAAATGACTCCAGCTCATGTGGCTTCCATCTCAGAGCGATATATAGAACTCTACGAACACTTATTAGGAAAGAAATTTATCAAATCCGATACCACTAATATACAAGAACGTATCTATAAAAATGTAAGTGAATATTTGCGCAGCTTACTCTAATATTCTACTATTCACGCTTAATCTTTTTACACCCATGAATATACTTCTATTAGGTTCCGGAGGTCGAGAGCATGCCTTTGCCCATAGTCTCTCACAGAGCCCTCTTTGTGAAAAACTCTATATAGCACCAGGCAATGCTGGTACTGCTTTAGTGGGAGAAAATCTTGCCTTTGCCGCAACCGACTTTGCAGCTATCAAACAGTGCTGTTTGGACAAACAAATTTCTTTAGTGGTAGTAGGCCCCGAAGACCCTTTGGTAAAAGGAATTGTAGATTTTTTTAGCCAAGAGACTGCTCTTTCCCATATAGCCATCGTAGGCCCTACCCAGAGGGGGGCTACCCTGGAGGGTAGTAAGGAATTTGCTAAGGAATTCATGCAACGACACCAGATTCCTACGGCACGCTATGCTAGCTTTACCAAGGAAACTATCACTGAGGGCTTACACTTTTTAGAAACCATGCAGGCTCCTTATGTGCTCAAGGCTGACGGTTTGGCAGCTGGCAAAGGGGTTGTCATCTTAGAGAATCTACAAGAAGCCCAAGCCGAACTGAAGAAAATGCTTCTAGAAGAAAAATTTGGCAACGCAAGCCAAAAAGTGGTCATAGAAGAATTTCTAAGAGGGATAGAGCTCAGTTGTTTTGTCCTGACCGATGGAGATTCCTACTTGGTACTCCCTACCGCCAAGGACTACAAGCGTATAGGCGAAGGGGATACTGGTCTGAACACAGGGGGTATGGGAGCTGTCTCTCCTGTGCCTTTTGCCGATGCCTCCTTCATGAAGAAGATAGAGGATCGCATCATAAAACCAACTATTGAGGGACTCAAAAAGGAAAAAATCACTTACAGAGGGTTTATCTTCATTGGTCTTATCAAAGTAGGAGAAGATCCTTATGTGATAGAATACAATGTCCGTATGGGCGATCCTGAAACAGAAGTAGTACTCCCCCGTATACAAACGGACTTGGTGACTCTCTTGGAAGCTACAGCAAAAGGGAAACTCAGGGATGTCTCCCTCTTGATAGACCCCAGAAGTGCTACTACCGTAGTGGTTGTCTCCGGTGGGTACCCTGAAGAATACCAAAAAGGAAAAATGATCTCTGGACTTGATACTCAGGGAGAGAGTCTCGTATTCCATGCAGGTACTTCAGAAAAGGAAGGAAAGATAGTTACCGCTGGCGGACGTGTACTAGCTATTACTTCTTTAGACACTAATTTTAAGGATGCCCTAAAAAAATCATATAGTCAGATTGAAAAAATTTCCTTCGAAAATATGTATTACCGAAAAGACATTGGATTAGATTTGTAGTCTCTGATAAACCAAAAATATGAATAATTTGATAATGCAAAGATATGCATAAGCATATTTTTGCATTATTTTTTTAACTATTTATTCCCTCATAGCAATAAAAACAGCACAACTTACCTTAAAATCAATTATTTATAATCAATAAAAATTATTTTATTTTATTTTCGTATACAAAAAAATTTTTTTAACTTTGCCTAAAAATTTAATTACTTTAATTATCTTAAAAAAATCAAACATGAGAACGATTATTTATTGTATGTCTCTTTTCCTTGTTCCTGTATTTGCCTTAGCACAACAAGCTACTTTTAAAGGAAAAATTTCTGCTGAAGGGAAACCTGTCTTAGGCGCTGATGTTATCCTTCGCAAAGGACAAGAGATAAAAGGTACCTCCAGCCAAGCCTCTGGGGATTATCAGGTAAAGGTACCTGCCGGCACCTACAAGCTTACCATTTCTTCAGTAGGATTCAAGACTATTACTCAGGACATTTCCTTAACTGAAAACGAGGTACTTTCCAAAAATTTCTCTCTTGAGAAAGACCTGTTGGAGATAGACCAAGTAGTAGTTACAGCCACTCGTAACATTATCCCTCAGTATAAGTCGCCTGTGGTGGTCAGTAAGGTTACAGGACATATCTTTGAAACCACCCAATCACTAAGTCTTGCAGAGGGATTGAACTTTACCCCTGGCTTGCGTACAGAAACCAACTGTCAAAATTGTGGTTTTAACCAACTGCGTATTAATGGATTAGAAGGTTCTTATTCTCAGATATTAGTAAACGGTCGACCTGTATTTTCCTCATTGGCAGGAGTTTATGGATTAGAGATGATTCCTGCCAATATGATTGACCGTGTGGAGGTTGTCAGAGGAGCTGGTTCTGTACTCTATGGAGGAAATGCCATAGGAGGTACGGTAAATATCCTTACCAAAGACCCTACCCGCAATACTTTTTCTGTAGGAAATAGTCTATCACTTCTAAAAGATGGCTCTCCTGATAACACCCTCTTTGCGAATGCTTCTGTTGTTTCTGATGATTTTGACAAAGGACTCACCCTCTTTGCCTATCAACGCAATCGTAAACCTTATGATAGTAATGAGGATGGTTATTCTGAAATCACCAAACTACACAATACCACTTTTGGTGCAGATGCTTTTTGGAACCCTACAGAAAACAGCAAAGTAAAACTCAATTTGAACAGTATCAATGAGTTTCGACGTGGAGGAAACAAATTTGATCTACTCCCTCATGAATCGGATATTACCGAGCAATTACGTCACCGTATTCTTGCAGGAGATTTAGCTTTCGAACGATTCTCTGATGATCTTGTTCATAAATTTTCCCTATATACCTCTGCACAATATACCGATAGAGATGGATATTATGGAGGTGGTTTAGGTTATGCCGTCAATAGTAAAGCTGATTTCGATAACCTCAGTGCAGATGACCAAGAAGAATACTTCAAAGCACTGGCCAAGTATGGGCATACTACAGAACTCGTAGGCGTAGGAGGTGCTCAGTATGCTTACACCATCACTCCTGAGCTGAATCTCTCTTTAGGTAGTGAATACAAATATGATAAGGTAAATGACAATTATATAGGACAAAATCGTTCTGTAGACCAAGTAGTACGTACCTATGGCAACTACTTACAGGTGGAATGGAATCCGGCTAAAAAACTTACTTTGTTGGGTGGAAGCCGTTATGACTATGTAGATATCAAAGGTAGCTACCGCTTTGCAGGGGCGGATAAGGATTCTAACAAACAAATATCCAAATTTGTTCCACGCCTTACCGCCATGTATGATATTACTGAGACACTCAAACTACGAGGTTCCTTTGCACAAGGCTATCGAGCTCCACAAGCTTTTGACGAAGACCTACACACCGAAGTGTTGGACGGAGATCCTATCTTTGTGGAATTGGACAAAGACCTCACCAGTGAAACATCTAATAGCTACACAGCTTCTCTGAACTATACTAAAAGAGAAGGAAATACCCAAGCTAACCTTATCTTGGAAGGATTCTACACCCATATCAACAACCGCTTTATCAACCAAGATCTTACCGATATAGGCAATATCAAGCACAAGTTAAAGACCAATGCAACAGACCATCTCAAGATCATGGGCGTAAATGTAGAAGCAAATTTTGCTTTCGGTTCTCAGTGGATATGGCAGACAGGATTCACCTATCAGCAATCTCGCTTTTCCGAGCAGCAAACCATTTGGGAGAATGAAGATCCTACAGATCCTAAGAAAATCTCCTCCGACCGTGTAATGCGTTCTCCTGAACTATATGGCTATACTACCCTATCCTATACCCCTATAGCAGCACTAAAACTCAGCTATAATGGAGTATTTACCGGACAGATGTATGTTCCCCACGTGATTGAAGCTCAGTCAGGAGAACAAGTTATAGTAAAGTCTCCTAACTTCTATGAACAAAACCTCAGAGCTGCTTATACCTTCTCCCTCACAGACAATTACAAACTGGAGGTATTTGCTGGTGTGAAGAATATTTTTGACCAATATCAAAAAGATTTTGACAAGGGTAAAGATCGTGATGCCGATTACATCTATGGTCCACAACACCCACGTACTTACTTCATGGGACTGAAACTTTCTCTGAATTAATTGCGTTCTTTCAACAAAATAATAACTATGAATGAGGCTACCCAATTTTTTTTGGTAGCCTCTTTTTTCATTACTATACTAAGACAAATAAAAAGTTGAAATACAAAAAAAGCTTCTTATAAAATACAAGCTTTAGAATATAACAATTTTTTTTACTTTTCACTTTTCACTTTTCACTTAAATATGTATCTTTGCAAAAAATTCTTATATTAGGACAAACCCTTTATGCAAAAGATATATTATCTATTTATTACCCTTTTTGTTTTATTACATACGACCTTTGCTCAAGAGAATCCTTCTAAGAAGATTGAGATTGTCTATGCCGGTACACTTACTATTGACAATGATAAGTACCCTGGAGCGACAATCTTCAATTCTGATCAGGAACGCAAGGTACAGTTCCGCCATCAGGGAATGGATATCTGGTGTGATGTGGCCGTCCTCTACCAGAAAACCAATCAGGTGAAAGCTTTCGGTGAGGTCTTTATCCAACAGGGGGATTCCTTAAAAATGAATAGTGAATTTATAGAATACAATGGGGATACCAAAGTGGCTATTGCCAAAGAGAATGTAAAGCTCCGCAATGAAAAAATGACCCTTGAGACACAAGAACTATTCTTCGACCGCAATACCCAACAGGCTTATTACCTTAACTATGGCAAAATCTTCGATGAAGAGAATGTACTCACCAGCAAGGAGGGGCGTTACTTCGTGGGTCCTAAGAAAAGTCAATTCACCACACAAGTGAAAATCACCAATTCAGACTTTGTGGTAAACTCGCTTACCTTGGATTATTACCATGCTACAGGACATATCTATATGTTTGGACCTACCACCATCACTGGAAAAGAATACATAGCCTATGGTGAGAAAGGCTATTATGATTCCAAGACAGAGAAAGGCTACTTCATGGATCATGCCCGTATAGATTATGATAACAAAATACTCACAGGGGATAGCCTCTACTTCGATCGGTTTAAGAGTTTTGCATCAGGGACTAATAATCTGATCATTAGGGATACGCTGAATAAGACCCTTGTCAAAGGACATTATGGGGAAGTTTACAAGGCTCAGGATTCCATGTATATTACAAAAAAAGCACTGGTAATCAGTGAGGTAGAAAAGGGTAAAGACTCCATCTACATTCATGCTAAAAAGATTTTGGTCACAGGAAAGACTGGATCGCGTATCATTCGTGCCTATACAGGGGCTCGTATCTACAAAACTGATATACAAGGAAAATGCGATTCCATACACTCAAGTCAGATCACAGGACTTACTCGCATGATCCGAAATCCTATTGTATGGAGTGGAAAAAGCCAGATGACAGGAGATAATATCCATATTTTAGCCAATAAGCAAACGGAAAAATTGGACTCCCTGAGGGTCTTTGACAATGCTTTCCTCATAGAAAAAGATACACTGGGCACGGGCTTTAATCAAGTAAAAGGAAAACTCCTAAAAGGAAAATTCAAGGAAAACAAACTGAACAACGTCAATCTATATCAGAATACGGAGGTTATCTATTATGCCTACAATGATGAGCACTCCCTGGTGGGAATCAACAAGTCCAAATGTAGCCAAATCCGTATAGATTTCGCTCCTACTCAACAGATAGAGACCATTACTTTCTACAAGGATGTAGATGGGGCTATCTATCCTGAAGACAAAATTAGTAAAAAAGAGCTCCTCTTTCCCAATTTTAATTGGCGTGGAGATGAGATGCTCAAAAGCAAAGAAGATATTTTCCCTGAAGAGGAGAAGAATATTCAACTCGTTCCTATCCGCGGTATAAAATCCGAAGAGATAGACCTGATTGAAGAAAAATTACAACCAAAGATAGGTAACTAATGGCGCTTTGGAAAAAATATTTGCTTTTTTTATGGAAGTCTACCAATCAGCACGGGGTACACTCTCCCTTTGTATACCGATTGGTTACTCAGTGCTTCTATAATACTCAAAAAATTCCTTGTAAGCATTATCCCAAAGGAATTTCAAAGAGAAAAGGACAGTTCTTATTACGACTTATAGCGTACCTAAAGCCTAAAAGTCTGAAAATATATACTGACATAGCGGATTTTTCCTCCTTGTTCCCTATAGATAACACAGAGGAGACCTCCAAGGAGAAGGATCTTCTATTGTTCTATCAGTGGAAAGAATTTCCTTGTGCGAAGGAATTACTCTCACAGATGCACAATGATAGTCTATTGGTAATGGTTGCACCTCACCAGAGGGAAAATGAGATTTTTTACAAACAATTATTGAAAAATAAAGCCTTTAGTGTAGTAATAGATACCTTTTCTTTTGCTTTGTTTTTCATCCGCAAAGAGCAGGAAAGAGAAGTGTTTTTTATACGAAACAAATAATAATTAGTATCTTCACTGGTGCAAGTTTGCAACTGTCGCTTATCATAAGGGGAATTTTTTAGCTCCTTATAAAAGCGCAAGCTCTATTGATAGTAAGTAAGCACGAACTATCTGTTCGTGAAAGTATATAAATGTTTGATAACGACTAACACCTGAAACCTAACATGGAAAGAAAACAATTACTCAGCAGTAGAGAATTAGATGTGATTCTGCACCGCTTAGCCTGTCAGCTGATAGAGAACCATTTGGACTTCTCCGATACAGTAATCATAGGTATACAGCCCCGTGGAGTGTTGCTTGCCCAGCGCTTAGTGAAGATGCTTGAGGAAGAATATGGTGCAAAGGGAATACAATATGGAACCTTAGATATCACCTTTTTCCGAGATGATTTTCGCCGTGGAGAAAAGCCTTTGACAGCTAATACCACTGATATTCCTTTCTTGGTCGAGGATAAAAAAGTAGTCTTCATAGACGATGTGCTCTATACAGGGCGCAGTATCCGCGCAGCACTTACAGCCTTACAATCCTTTGGACGCCCCAGCAAAGTGGAGCTCTTGGTACTGATTGATCGACGCTTTAGTCGAGATCTCCCCATACAGCCAGACTATATAGGCAAGGCTGTAGATGCTATCAACAAGGAACGAGTGGTAGTATATTGGAAAGAACAAGACACTGAGGATGCTGTCTACCTCATAGAAAAAGTATAATCCCACCACATCACAATCTAAAAAAACATCACAATGAATCAACTAAGTGTCAACCACCTATTAGGTATCAAGTACCTCACTGCTGAAGATATAGAACTTATCTTCACCACTGCTGATCAGTTCAAGGAGGTCATCAACCGCCCTATCAAGAAAGTTCCTTCCCTAAGGGATATCACTATTGCCAATTTGTTTTTTGAGAATAGTACCCGTACACGCCTGTCCTTTGAACTGGCTGAAAAGAGACTTTCTGCCGATGTAATCAACTTTTCTGCGGCACAATCTTCTGTAAAAAAGGGAGAAACACTCATCGATACTGTCAATAATATCTTGGCCATGAAAGTAGATATGGTGGTAATGCGTCATCCCAACCCTGGGGCTGGGGTCTTCCTCTCCCAACATGTAAAAGTCCCCATCGTCAATGCTGGAGATGGTGCTCATGAACACCCTACTCAAGCTCTCTTGGATTCCTATTCCATTCGTGAGCGCTTAGGAAGTGTAAAAGGAAAAAAAGTAGTTATTATAGGAGATATTCTACACTCCAGGGTAGCCCTTTCCAATATCTTTGCCCTACACAAGCAGGGTGCTGAAGTAGCTGTATGTGGCCCTAAAACACTTATTCCTAAATATATACATGAATTGGGTGTACAGGTAGAGACAGATCTTAGAAAGGCGCTGCAATGGTGCGATGTTGCCAATATGCTACGTATTCAGAATGAACGTTTGGATATTCCTTACTTTCCTTCTACTCGCGAATATGTGCAACAATACGGACTTACCCAAGAAATCCTAGATTCCTTGGGCAAGGAAATAGTCATCATGCACCCAGGCCCCATCAACCGAGGGGTAGAGATCACCAGTGAAGTAGCCGACAGCCCACAATCCATTATCCTTGATCAAGTAGAAAACGGGGTGGCTATTCGCATGGCTGTCATCTACCTATTGGCCTCACAGATTAAGATGCAGTAGATTTTTTATTTTTGTAAGAACGCTTTCAATTGTTGTTGTAGAGAGTCAGAGGCTGTGCATAAGGGCAGGCGTACCTCAGGAGAACCTATTCCCAAGAGAGATAGGAGCGCCTTGATTCCTACAGGGTTTCCTTCTTTGAAAATTAGCTCCATTGCTTCTAAGAGCTGATACTGAATAGTGTTAGCCTCCTTATAATTTTCCTCCAAACCCTGACGTATCATTTGACTATAGCGCTTAGGAAAAGCCTGTCCCAATACTGAAATGGTACCATCACCTCCCAAGAGTACAGTAGGGAGGGCTGTGGCATCATCACCTGAGATAACCAAAAAGCCTTCAGGACGCCCTAGCAAAAGGTGCATAATCTGGACTATATTACCCGAAGCTTCCTTAATCCCTATAATATTAGGCACTTCCTTGGCCAATCGCAGTGTAGTATGATAGTCTATATTACTTCCAGTACGAGAGGGCACATTGTAGAGCAAGATAGGCACACGGGAGGCTTGTGCCAAGGCTTTATAGTGCTGAAAGATACCCTCTTGAGAAGGCTTGTTATAGTAGGGAGAGACTGAAAGTATCGCCACATAATCCTCTGGAGATACTTCTTGTACTTGTTCTATAAGTGCCTGAGTATTGTTCCCTCCTACCCCAAGTACCATAGGAAGTCGCCCAGCATTGGCTTTCTTTACAGTTTGTTTGACCAACTCTTTCTCTTCTGCCGAAAGAGTGGGGGTCTCCGCAGTGGTACCTAAGACCACTAAGTAATCAATCCCATTATCTATTTGATAATGTACCAATTGTTCAAGTGCTTGTACATCGACAGACTTGTCTGCCTTAAAGGGGGTAATAAGAGCTACCCCTGTACCCTGTAACATTTTCATTGTTTTCATTGTAGTGTGTTTATCAGTTTTTTTGCTTCTTGGATAAAAATAGTCCCAGACTCTAAGGGAGTATCAATGATAATATCATTAAAAGCAGGATCTATCCCACTGACTCCTATACGTAGCTTAGCCTTTACTCCCGAAGAGAGCAAGAGAAGTGGCAACTTAGGAGTGGAAAAAGCATTGATTAGCAAATCATACTCCAGTTCCCATAGCCTATCAGCATGATAGTTACGTATATTTCCCGAATAATTAATATCCTTCCAAGAGAATAGTGGAATCCCTTCTATTTGAATATCAGTTCCCTTTTCTTCATAACCCAAAATCACATAGTTTTCAGAATTGATACCATATCCTTTGATGAAATCTTTCAAGAAGTCTACCTTCGCTACCTGCTCTATATCGACGATACAACCTATACGAGCAATTTGTAACTTATTACCATTTAGATAATTAGCTCTATTTTTAAGATTCTTCTGAATCCTATTCTTGATTGCTATATTCTTAAATATTTTCAAAATAATTTTTCTAAGGATTTCACTGCAAATTTAATGAATATTTATTAATTTTGCACGCTGAAACTAAAACATTTTACATGAAAAATTTTCTTTTAAGATTATTCCTCCTATCTGTATTTTTATCATCTTGTAAATCAAACGGTTACTTTCCGCAAGCTATCCATGGAGAGCAGCTCCAGATTACCAAGGATACCGAAGAGGATGAACAGATTAAGGATTATCTATCACCTTTCCGTTATCACCTGAACAAATATTTGGACAAAGTACTTTCCTACAATAAGACTCCCATGCTCAAAGTCATTGACCCAGAGGTAATGAATATGCCTATAGGAAATTTCTTTGCTGACTCCCAGTGTGAACAAGCTGATTCTTATTTTCTCAAAAAGAGAAAGAAACATATTGACTTTGCTATGTTCAATTGGGGAGGAATCCGAACTGAAGTCCCTCAGGGAGATATTACCATCCGTCAGGTATTCCAAATCATGCCCTTTGAGAATCAATTAGTTGTAGCAGAACTCACTGGGGATATGCTCTACAACATGGCCAAATATTTAGTAGAAAGTAAGTTTCCTCATCCCCTTTCCAAGCAAGTACAACTGACTATCAATAAGCGTGGAGAGGTAGTGAGTTTCCTTATCAATAAGCGACCTGTACAGCGTAAAAAGCGCTACTTCGTATGTACTTTTGACTACCTATACCAAGGAGGAGACAAAATGAACTTCTTCAAGGATGCACTAAGTGTCACCAATATTGACTATACTTCAAGAGATGCTATCATTGATTTCCTTAGAAAAACAGATACTTTGGATTTCAAAACTGATGAACGATTCAGAATAAAAAAATAAACTTATGGAAAGACGTAATTTTGTAAAAAATATAGGCGCTGGGGCTCTCTTGTTGGGAATGGGAGGGGTTTCTTTTGCTCTTGACAAAGAGAAAACTCCTATTAAGAATTATAAGAAACATATCACTGTCCTTCATACGAATGATACTCATAGCCATATAGATCCGTTGCCTGTGGATGACCCTCACTACCCTGACAAGGGAGGAGTAGCTCGCCGTGCAGTCTTGATAAATCAAGTACGCAAGGAGAATCCCAACACCCTACTTTTTGATGCAGGGGATATCTTCCAAGGTACTCCTTACTTCAACTACTATGGAGGGGAATTAGAGTTTCGCCTTATGTCCATGCTCAAGTATGATGCTGCTACCTTTGGCAATCACGATTTCGATAATGGCTTAGAGGGATTACTCTCACAGCTTCCCCATGCCAAGTTTGATTTTATCAACTCCAATTATGATTTTAAGAATACCATCTTAGAAGGGAAAGCCAAACCTTACAAAGTATTTGTAGTAGATGAAGTACGTGTCGGAGTCTATGGCTTAGGAGTAGAACTCAAGGGATTGGTTACCAAAGAAAACTATCGTGAGACTAAGTACCTTGACCCTATAGAACTGGCTATTGATATGGAAAATAAACTCAAGAAAAATGAGAAGTGTGATATTATTATCTGTCTTTCTCATCTTGGTTATCAATATCGTACAGATAAAGTATGTGATATCACTATCGCTAAAAGAACCTATAACACCGACCTTATCATAGGAGGACATACGCATACTTTCCTTGGTGAACCTACAATTGTCAAAAACAAAAGCAACCGAGAGATTCTTGTCAATCAAGTAGGGTGTTATGGAATCAATTTAGGCCGTATTGATTTCTATTTGGACAATAAGATTACCAGTAGTGGTACTCAGATTTTGGTATAACAGGTAATAAAAGAAAAAGGCAATTCATGGATGGAACATCTTGAATTGCCTTTTTTGTTATCCTGCTGATATTTACTTTACATTGAATCGATACTTCATTCCTATTAGAAATTGGAATCCTTGTACAGGATAGGTAGACCAGCGTAGGTAGTTATCTCCTGTGACATTGTGCAAAGATGCAAAAGCCGTCCATCGCTTCAGGAAGGTATAATCCGTAGAGAAATTCAGATCAAAGAAGCCGTTCATTGTTACCTCTTCTACAGGTTGTGCCGCCAAAGGGTGCTTTATATCTTTTCTCTCTCCTACATAGAAGAAAGAAGCTCCTATATTCCACTGCGGAAGTACTTGATAAAGTACTGAAAAAGAAGAAGTAAAGAGTGGTAAGTTCCATGCCTCTTGGTCTGTTTCATCAAAAGAGTAAGTAGCTATCTTAAGTGTCCAATCCATACTGAATTTTTCAGAGAGTTTTCCAAGTAGGGAAGCCTTAGCTCCAAAGGACATAGCATCTTGGTACAGGATGCGGTAGGTATTATCATAGTGATAAGGCAAGCGAGTGGTCAGAGTATACTTTTCATTAGCTCGGAAAAGCGGCATTTGCTCTATTCGGGTATAGAAAGCCTTTACATCATACGAAAAGCCTTTGAACGCACGCCCTCTGACTCCTGCAAAGATGTCATAAGGAGTATAGGTAGGGTGTAGTTCTTGAGTTGGGGAAATATAGGGGTTCTCCACACTCTGCTCTCTATAGGTAACCTGCTTGAGATCCCCTGTAATCCCTCCATACCATACCACGCCTTTCCCTTGAGGATCATAAGAAAATTCTAAATCTGGGAAAACCCGGAACTTATCTCCGCTGTTATCATTCTCTTTAGCATAATATCCTCCCATCCCCACTCTCAGAGAAAATTCTTTTGTCGCATAGGTATAAGAAGGCCTTAACCCTAAAAGTACCGACTTATAGGATACTCCTTCGGTAGAAGCAAAGCCCCTATCGAAAGAGCCTTGGAGGAAGTCAGCTTCAGCTTTCAGACGAATAGTTTGTCCTTCCTTGAGAGCAAACCTCATAGAGGGGCGTAGGTTCAGATGCAGTTCGGAACTTTTGAAGTCGTCCTTCATCCCTTGTACAAAGAAATCCAAGCCCTCGAATGCCCCCTTGCTTAGGGTTAGCATTCCACTAAGTCCTCCATCGAGGTAACTCTGTTTGAGAGAGCCACTTATAGGCAAAAGACTAACATCCTCTACCCCATACCAATGTAGCATACGGTGTTGTACATTGGCTGATAGCCCCCACTGATATTCCTTCTGTAGAGAATGATACCCTGCTTGGAGTTGGGTATTGGCAAAATTGTTATCCAAAGTAATCCCTTTGACATCTCCACGGGAGGAATGATGGTTGAAGTCCACAAGAAAATCGTCCGTATCACTGATAGGTAGAGCCACAAAGGCATCGGCAAAAAGTGTCGCATAGTTCCCCAAGCCAAGTGCTGCATAGGACTGGTATAAGGTATCCCGTACAGACGATAGCGACATGCGTACCGCCTTTCCTTTCTCTGGGACAAAGGTAGAAGCCACTGGTACTGAGTGTGTTGTATAGGTCACCTTTTTCTTGGCTACTGTAACAGAATCCTTCTTAGGAGTCTCTTCCCTATCCTTATGTACATCGGCTATAGTTGGAGTATAAGGTTTTACAATATCCACAGATATAGTTTCCAGCTTATCCTTGTCCTTTACCTGAGCATATCCCCCAAAGGCAAAGAGAGAAAATACCATCAAAGATATATTATATATTTTACTCATTATCAATTATTTATTAGATTTCTTTTCATTTGCTTTTATCTCAGCCAAAGCCTCCTTGGCCTGAGCGGTAATCTCTGGATCGTTTTTAAAATTCTCCAATACACTATTGAGAATGTAGTTAGCCTGATAGAGATCCTTAAGTCCATAGAAGTTTTTAGCCATAACTATCAATCCCTTAGCAGAGAACTCCTTATAACCTCCGTACTCCTTAGCCAATTTTTGGACTACTTCATTTGATTTTTTATATTGCCCAGCTTTGTTCTTAAAATAGGCATCATAATAGAGAGCTTCTGCCATGAGGGCATCGGAGGCGGTCTTGCGCACCTCTGCATATTGTTTTTCAGCTTCAGCTTCATCTCCAGTAGCCATATAAGCACGTGCCATGATTACACGAGCATCATTCTTTAGGCGGTTATCAGCACCTTTCTCTGCCAATATTTTCTTAGCATACACTATAGCTTTGGCATGTTCCTTCTTCTTATAGAAGGCCTTCATCAGGTTCGAGCGTGCAAAAATGAGATTTTGTGCCACCGAAGAAGTCTTCTCTATCTCTTCGAGTAGAGGAAGTACTTTATCTGTGTCCTCTTTCTCCAAGTATATATTACTGAGCCTTACTAACACTTGTTCTGAGTATTCATTACGCCCTTGAGCTAAGACTTTCTCATAGAGTGGCAATGCCTTATCTTTTTGATTTTCATCAAAGTATATTTGTGCTAGATAAAACTCTGCTTGAGATGCCCCTATTCCCTTAGGATAATCCTTAAGATATTTCTCAAGTGCTACTTTAGCCTCTTGCTTTTTATTCTGAACATATAGGCGTTCGGCTGCATCGAAAGCTGCACTATCTATTTCGCTATCGGATACCTTCACATAGCCCAAGGCCTTAGCCCAAGCGGCATATTCCTCCATTTTCCCCATCTCTGCATAGATATTCTTAGCCGAGCTGACCGCCTGCATAGCCTCAGGCGAAGAAGGATATTTCTGAGTAATCTTCTTGAAAATAGCCAATGCTTTTTGATTTTCATTCTTGTTATAGAGCATCAGTCCTTCACGAAGCATAGCACGAGCAGTGTAGGTACCTTCTTGATACTGAGACTGTAACATCTCATAGAGTTCTGAGGCTTTTTCCATTTTCCCCTGTCCTACATAAGTATTGGCCAGTTCATAGATGGCATCCTCTCTGAGGTTGGACTTAGGATAATGGGTGATAAAGGCATTGAGAGCTTCTATCTTCTTAGGTACCCTATCTACTATACCATAGCTAATCGCTTTCTGGAAAGCAGCATAATCGGTATTGCTCACATTGGCTGTAATGACCTTATCATAGGCTTCCATAGCAGGCCAATACTTACCAGCGGCAAAGTAACTATCGCCTAAACGCAAATTGGCATCGGCAAGGCGAGAAGCCTCTGGTTGTGTCTGTATATACTTAGAGAAATACTCAGCAGCCTCTGCATATTTTTTTTGATTAAACAGAGCATACCCTAAGCCATAGAATGCATTGGGATATTCCGCAAGAGTCGTTTCCTTAAGAGCTAAGAATGCTGAAAAATCCCTCTGTGCTTCTGGGTATTCATGTAGCTGATAGTGGGTTTCCCCTGACCAATAAGTAGCTCTTGCTTGTACCTGAGATTGTGCTTTACTATTTTTAGCCTTTTGGAAATAAGGAAGTGCTTCCTTAAAATTGCCATCTCCATAGAGTTGCAAGGCATATAAGAAGGCAACCTGCTGATAGATTTTTGGATCAGGAGAAGTGGATTTCTCCAACATATTCAGTGCCGAAGGGAAGTTCCCTGAGGTGATATAAGAATCCAATAACAACTCCTTAAGTTCCTGTGTATGGTCATTAGGATAAGTATCTATATATGCTTGTATTACGGTAGGAGTGGACTCATAGGCATTCCCTACTTCATAGCTCAAGCGCGCATAGTTCAGATGAGCATCTTTCCTAATCTCAGACGAGAAATTCATCTGATAAGCATTACGAAAAGCATTGAGTGCCTGCTGTTTCTGCCCTGTTTTAAGATAACATTGAGCTAAGTGATAGTAGGCATTTTGAGCTACCTGATTTTTGCCATTGATAATTCTATTGAACTGACCTATTGCCTTTTGGTAATCGCCCTGTTGGTAATAAGCAAAACCTAAGTAATACAAGTCTGTATCGGTATAGGTGCCATTCTTTCCTTTGTAAGCCTCCAGATAAGGAATCGCTTTAGTATATTGTTTGAGATTAAAGTAGCTCTCCCCTATGATCTTGTTAATCTCGGAACGGTACTGGGGATTATTGGTTTTTTCTAATTGGTGTAATCCTTCCTCCAAAGCTTTTTGGAAATTTCCTTGTTTGAAGTTCATATCCGCCTGATAGTAAGAGAGGTTTTTGCTCAGCTCCTTTTCCTGTTCTACCTGTTGAAAAAACTGATTGGCCTGCTGGTAATCATCTGCATCATAGGCAATATAGCCCAAGTAATAAGCAGCCTTCTTGCCATACTCTTTGGAGTCTTTCACTTGGGAAAGGTATTGCTGTGCTGTCTCCTTGTCTCCATGAGCAAAGAGCGCATATCCATATTGGAAGTTGAACTTCTCATGCTGTTCTGCAGAGAGAGTAGGAATCTGTACTTTGTCGTACCAAGCTATGGCAGTCTTGGTATCACCTTTGTCAAAATAGTAATTCCCCATCTCGAAATTGGCATGAGTAGCATAGGGAGAAGTGGGATAGTCCTTTAGGTATTGTTGCATAAGTACATCGCCTCCTGTTTGGCGTCCTTGCAAGGCTGCTGAGGCTATATAGTAGCTACATTGCTCCTTCTGGGCTTGTGTGGTAGCTCGTCGTAACTCTTTTCTAAAAAAGTGAGACGAGGCCTTGTATTGCTTCTGATAATACAGAGAAAGTGCCTTTTGTAGCGTTTTGCTCTCATGGGTATACTGAGCAGTGCTCTGCCCCCAAGACACCTGTGAGAGGAGTGCTATGGTTAAGGCTGAAACAAATTTATATTTCATAATCTACATTTTTAATAATTATATTCTACTTTGATATGCGAAGAAGTAGGATGTGCCTGACAGGTGAGTATCATCCCCTTCTCTACTTCTTCTTGGGAGAGTACCTGATTGTTATCCATCTCGGCGCTACCTTCTGTTACCTTGCCTATACAACTGCTACATGCTCCTGTAAGACAGGAGTAAGAGACATCCAAGCCTTTGGACAACAATTCACTCAGAATCGTTGGCTTTCGTTCTATTGTAAGGATCTGTTCCTTTCCGCCTAAGCGAACAGTAATCTCTGCTGTTCCCTTATACTCTTTCTTAGGAGCTTCTGTTACGGTAAAGAGTTCTGTATGGATTTTCTTTTTCTCATAATTCTTCTGGAGCTCATCGCGAACGGCCTCGACCATCAGCTGTGGCCCACAGATGTAGAAGCGACCAAAGTCCACCTCCTGGTACTTACTCTCAAGCAAATGGTGTACCATAGCAGGATCTATATGTCCAAAAAGCGCATTTTTCTCATGGGATTTGCTATATACATATTGCACAAAGAACCTATCAGGATATTGTCTGTGGAGTTGTTCAATCTCAGGGGCAAACATGGTCGTCTGAGGAGTCCTGTTGCCATAGGCAAGAAGAATCTTACAAGTGGTTCTCTCCAAGGCTACCTTGATGATACTTAGCATAGGGGTAATCCCACTTCCAGCCGCAAAAAGACCTAAGTTCTCTGGAGAAATTTCAGGAATGTAGGCAAACTTTCCTTCTGGAGGGAATACCTCCAAGAGGTCTCCTACTTGTAACTGCTCACAAGCATAAGTAGAGAACAGACCATTGGGTATCTGTTTGATAGCCACACTAATAACATCTTCATAAGGAGATGAACAAATAGAATAGGCACGGCGTACAAGCTTCCCTTCTATTTCTTTTTCTAAAGAAATATATTGCCCTGCAAAGAAATCAAAGGAAAACTTCAATTCTTGAGGGATTACAAAAGATATTTTAACCGAATCCGCGGTAACTCTCTCTATCTGAGAGACGGCTAAGGATACTGATTTCATTCTTAATTGTTAATCGTTAATTGTCAATGATAGCCATATGAAGAGAACTAATCATTGACTGGCATTAATCATTAAATAGCACTCTTTGTCCTTTTTCCTCCAGATGGAGCGTTCCCTTCTCATAGGCCAAATGCCCATTGACAAAGGTATATGCCACTTTGTAATCAAAGGTAGTTCCCTCCAAAGGAGACCAGCCACATTTGTAAAGGATGTTATCCTTAGAAACTTGCCAAGGAGTGTGCTCTGATACACAGGCGATATCGGCATAATAGCCTTCTCGGAGAAACCCTCTCTCTTGTATTCTAAAAAGTATGGCAGGATTATGACACATTTTCTCCACCAATCGCTCCAAAGGAATTCCCCTTTTGGCAAACATGGTCAGGGCGGCCACTAAGGCATGTTGTACTAAGGGGGCTCCCGAAGGGATTTTCTGGAATTCCTTCTGTCCCTTCTCCTCCAGTGTATGGGGAGCGTGGTCAGTGGCAATCACATCGATACGGTTGTCTAAGAGAGCTTGCCAGATTCCTGCTCGATCCTGCTCGGTCTTTACCGCTGGATTCCATTTGATCAGCACTCCTTTTTCTTGGTAATCCTTATCGGTGAACCACAAGTGATGGATACATGCCTCTGCGGTGATTTTCTTCTGAGAGAGCGGCAAGGTATTGTCCAACAGCTCGGTTTCCTTGGCTGTAGAGAGATGAAAAACATGAAATCTTGCCCCTGTCTGCCGAGCCAAAGCAATCGCTCGTGAGGAGGAGAGATAACAAGCCTCTGCACTGCGAATCAGAGGGTGACATGCTACAGGAATCTCCGGTCCATAAATGGATAAATAATGAGCTAAGTTCTGACGAATGGTCTGCTCGTCCTCACAGTGAGCAGCAATCAGGGTAGATACATTTCTAAATATCGTTTCAATTGTTTTTTCATTATCCACTAACATATTCCCCGTAGAAGAACCTAAAAATAGTTTTACTCCTGCAGTATTTTTAGGATTAATATGCTTGAGTTCTTCTATATTATCATTCGTACCCCCCAAGAGGAAAGAGAAGTTGGCCAAAGAAGTACGAGCTGCGATGGCAAACTTGTCCTCCAAAGCAGCAATAGTAGTTGCCTGAGGAATTGTATTGGGTTGGTCAAAGAAAGTGGTTGTCCCTCCAACCACGGCAGCGGCGCTTTCTGTGGCAATAGTAGCCTTGTGAGTAAGACCTGGCTCTCGGAAATGTACTTGATCATCAATAACCCCTGGAAGCACAAGCATACCCTCCAGATCGATCACCCGATGGGCTTCCTTAGCTGATATATCCGTCGCTATTTTTGCAATACGCTCGTTTTCAATAAGTAAGTCTGCTTCTTGAATACGATTATCCGAGATAAGTTTGCCATTTTTTAGCAGTGTTTTCATCATTGTCACGATTTTAACCGTTATCCGACAGAGACAACGGCGATGCAAAGATACATATTAAAGTGAGAAAAGAAAAGAGAAAAACAAAAAATTAATCATTTTTTATCACTCATTAATCATTATTTCGTATCTTTGCACTTAAAAAGGCAACTTAAGCGCCTCTCTATTACCCCTTATACCCACCAAAGAGAGGGTTAAAACTTAAAAAAATGAAATCACGCAACAAACTTAAAATAGTAAATGACCCTGTATATGGGTTTATTCATATTCCCAATGAATTTATTCTCGATCTCATAGAACACCCTTATTTTCAGAGACTTTGCCGCATTTCTCAGATGGGACTTTCCTATTTGGTCTATCCTGGTGCTCGGCATACACGCTTCCATCACGCCTTAGGCTGTATGTACCTTATGCAGCAGGCCATACAGACCCTCCGCTATAAGCAGGTGGAAATCACCCCCGAGGAGGAAGAAGGACTATATATCGCCATTCTCCTACATGATATAGGTCATGGTCCTTTCTCTCATGCTATGGAACATAGTATTGTAGAGGGAATTTCCCATGAGGAGATTTCATTGGCTTTCATGGAGGAGCTCAATCGCCAGTTCGAGGGAAAGCTCTCCATTGCTATTGAAATTTTTCAGAAAAAATATCACAAAGAGTTCATGAACCAACTTATATCCAGTCAGCTGGATATGGACAGATTGGATTATCTCAAGCGAGATAGTTTCTACTCAGGGGTGAGTGAGGGCAATATCAACTCACAGCGCATTATCGCGATGCTCACCGTGAAGGACGACACACTGATTGTTGAGGAAAAAGGAATCTACTCCATAGAAGAATTTTTAGTTGCCCGCCGACTAATGTATTGGCAAGTATATCTGCACAAGACAAGTATAGGTGCGGAGTTTGTCCTTATTCGAATCTTAGCCCGTGTAAAGGAACTTACCCAACAAGGTAAAAAACTTCCCATGACCACGGCTTTGCGCTTCTTTGTTGAGAATCACATCACCAAAGAAACCTTTGACCGCCATGCACTACACCTCTTTGCGCAATTGGACGATTATGATATTATCTCTGGGCTCAAGGAATGGCAATATGGAGATGATTGGGTCTTAGCCAAGCTTAGCCAAATGATTCTCAACCGAGATTTGCTACGTGTAAAACTATACAAAAGCCCTGTCGAGAAGGAAAAGGTACAGGAACTCCTACAAGAGACTGCCCAACAGCTGAATATATCGGAAGATTTGGCACATTATTTCGTCTTTACAGGAGAAATCTCCAATACTGCCTACCGTAAGGATGAGCAGAATATCCTCATCTATACTAAGAACAATAAAATTGTAGATGTCACCAAAGCCTCTGACCAAATGAACTTAGATGCGCTATCCACTAAGGTAACCAAATATTATCTATGTTCTCTCAAATGATTAATACCAACAATAATTAAGCTCTAAAATCTGAGTATAAAAAAATTAATCATTAATGATTAATCATTAATCATTATTTTGTATTTTTGTCCCCTTGAATAAATAAGAATCAAATGAATCACTCTGACGATTTTATAGGTGAAAACCACATCAGTACCTCAGCTAAGACCCCTCTAAGAGCGGATGCTTTTTCTCTTTCTGATGAGGAGAAAATTGCCCGTATTGAGAAATCTATGGCTGATATTATGGAAACACTCGGTCTTGACCTTACCGATGATAGTCTCAAGGGTACTCCCCTAAGGGTAGCCAAAGCTTATGTAAAAGAACTCTTTGGAGGTCTTGACCCTAAGCACTGCCCCAGTTCTTCTACATTTGAAAACAATTATCACTATGGGGAGATGCTCATAGAAAAAAATATAGTCCTCTACTCCACTTGCGAACACCATTTCCTACCTATCGTAGGCCGTGCTCACGTGGGATACATCTCTAATGGGCGAGTATTGGGACTCTCCAAAATGAATCGTATTGTGGATTATTTTGCGCGCCGCCCACAAGTACAGGAACGCCTTACCATGCAGATCGTTCAGGAAATGCAGCGTATCCTCGGTACAGAAGATGTAGCTTGTGTGATTGATGCCAAGCACCTCTGCGTGAACTCTCGTGGTATCCGAGATATAGAAAGCAGTACCGTAACGGCCGAATATGGAGGGAAGTTCCAAGACCCCATCGTAAGAAAAGAGTTCTTGGAGTATATTAAGATGGAAACAAAATATTAGAGAGTTTTTAGTTTTTAGTGCTTAGTTTTTAGTTATTCTCCACTATCTACTACTCTATTTCCATGATACATCTATTTCTTAACTCAAAACTCAAAATTAAAAACTCAAAACTCCATTGAACTACTTAAACGAACTCAACGAGGCTCAACGGGCACCTGTGGTGCATAAGGACGGCGCTGTGATGGTAATTGCGGGTGCCGGTTCTGGGAAGACTCGTGTACTGACCTACCGTATTGCCTACCTTATACAACAGGGAGTAGACCCCTTTAATATCTTAGCCCTTACCTTTACCAATAAGGCCGCAAGAGAGATGAAGGAGCGTATCGGACGTATCGTAGGCCCCAGTGAAGCACGCAACCTATGGATGGGTACCTTCCACTCTGTTTTTGCACGTATCCTCCGAGAAGAAGCCAGTAAGCTGGGCTTCCCAAGAGATTTTACTATCTATGACCAACAAGATTCTCAGCGCTTAATATCGGCTATTATCAAGGAAATGGGGCTGGATAAGGAGGTATACAAGTATAAGCAAATAGCCTCTCGTATCTCTTCCTATAAGAATAATCTTATCACTGTAAAGGCTTATTATGAAAATCCTGAACTCCAAGAAGCAGATGCTATGGCTAAGCGCCCTCGCTTAGGGGATATCTATGCCAATTATGTAGATAGATGTTTCAAGGCAGGGGCTATGGATTTCGACGATTTGCTACTACGTACCAATGAACTACTGAATGTATTTCCTGAAGTTTTAGCTAAGTACCAACATAGGTTTCGCTATATCTTGGTAGATGAGTATCAGGATACCAACCACTCTCAATACCTTATCGTACGCGCTCTTGCCGATAGATTCCAAAATATCTGTGTGGTAGGGGATGATGCTCAAAGTATCTATGCCTTCCGTGGAGCAAATATTGACAATATTTTTAACTTCCAAAAAGATTATCCCAATGTAGGTGTCTATCGTTTGGAACAAAACTACCGCTCTACCAAGAATATAGTAGAGGCCGCTAACAATGTCATCGAACATAACAAAGCGCGCTTGGAAAAAGTCGTATGGACGGACAACGAAAGTGGAAACCGTATCAAGGTACATCGTAGTCCTACTGATGCTGATGAGGGACGCTTTGTGGCAGGAACTATCTTTGAGAGTGCTATGCAAGAGCAACTCCCTTATGGGAATTTTGCAGTACTCTATCGTACCAATTCGCAATCTCGTGCTATAGAAGATGCTCTACGTAAGCGAGATATTCCTTATCGCATCTACGGAGGACTATCCTTCTATCAGCGTAAGGAGATAAAGGATATCTTGGCTTATTTCCGCTTGGTAGTCAATGAAAATGACGAAGAAGCGCTACAGCGTGTAATCAACTTTCCTGCTCGTGGCATCGGAGACACCACCATGGAAAAACTCACCCTCTGTGCCAATGAGTTCAAGCTACCCATTTTTGAGATTATTAAGAACTTAGAGGTAATGGATTACGGACTGAAAATCAATTCCGCTACCCGAGTTCGCTTGTTGGAGTTTGCCAACATGATTCTCAGTTTCCGTATCATGATGGAGACTCAGGATGCTTTTACCCTTGCCGAACATATCGCTAAGCGTACTGGTATTCTCAACGAATTCAAGAAAGATGGCACCCCCGAAGGAGTCGAGCGCATGCAGAATATAGAAGAGCTTCTCAATGGGATTCGAGACTTTGTAGAAGGACAAGAACAGGTAGAAGAAGAGGGGAATTCCTTAGCCGAATTTCTCCAAGATGTAGCCTTGGCTACAGATATGGACAAGGAAGTAGAGGATGAGAATCGCGTATCCCTGATGACCATACACCTGGCCAAAGGATTGGAGTTCCCTCATGTTTTTATTGTAGGTATGGAGGAAGATCTCTTCCCTTCTGCGCTGAGCCAGAATACACGTACTGAACTGGAAGAGGAGCGCCGTCTTTTCTATGTAGCCCTGACCCGTGCTGAGAAACAAGCCTACCTAACCTATACCGAAAGTCGTTACCGCTGGGGTAAGTTGATGGATGCTGAACCCAGTCGCTTTATCGACGAAATAGAAGAACGCTACCTAGAGTACCTTACCCCTAAGGACAACTATCGCTACCGCCCTCTTGTAGATATTGATGCCTTTGCGCCTGTGGACAAGAGCAAACTGCGCCAACAGAAACCTACCAACAGCCCTCCGCCTGCCTACAAAAAGCCTAATGAAGACCAGCTCAAGAAGCTCCGACTACAGAAACCGGAACAAGCCAAACCTGTAGCCACAGGTGATATTCCAAAGGTTGCCGTCGGCAATATCATTGATCATGAGCGCTTTGGAAAAGGAACTGTCATAGAAGTAGAAGGTAGTGGCGCTGACCGCAAAGCCAAAGTACGGTTCGAAAATGGTGGAGAGAAAACACTGATCCTTCGGTTTGCCAAATTTAAAGTTCTTTAATCTTACCAATTTTTCTTGTAAAACAAAAAACTATGAAAGATATAACCCAAGAAGAGAGAAAAATCTATGCACTCTATGATAATAATACGATAAGAGTATACCAAGCATATAACGCTGAGATAGCGGAGGAAGCCCTGAAATTAGGAACCTTTGGTTCACATTTTAGCTTAACGAGAATGACCTGGATCAAACCTTCCTTTCTATGGATGATGTACAGATGTGGATGGGCTGAAAAAGAAAATCAAGAAAGAGTCTTAGCTATTGACATCAAAAGAGAAGCCTTTGATGAAATTGTTAGAAAATCGGTACTTTCTTCCTATAAAGCTGATTTGGGTATCACAGAAGAACAATGGAAAGAAGAAGTCAAAAATTCATTGGTAAGGTGTCAATGGGATCCTGAAAGAGACATCTATGGAAAACCAATAGGTAGAAGGTCTATACAACTTGGTATCAGAGGAGCCTTTGTAGAAAAATATGTAAATGACTGGATTGTAAAGATTACTGATATCACCGAGGAAGTCAAAAGAATAAAGCAACATATTGACAAAGGAACTTTCACTAAAGACCTCCTACCTAAGGAACAAGAGTATATAGTCCAGTAAAATTCTTGAATCTGGCGAAAGTATTTTATCCATAATAATTAGAAGAGGATATTTTGCCTTTTTTAATTATCTAAAGAATCCATAACAATACTGGTTTCTTGCTTTGCTGAAGTAGAGAATCCAAAAGCTTCATGAAAGCATTGGAAACAGCAGGACATCCCCAACTTAAAGGACTATAATGAGGATAAATCTCACTATCGGATACTGCCTCCCAAGAATGTAATACAATCAGTCGTTTCTGAGCATTGCTATTACTGTCTTCCAACCCTTCCAACCAATATTTTACCTTAATCCCCCATGAGCTATAATCACGCTTCCCTATTTTATATTTCCCTTTGGCAGAACAATGACTATTGACTTGATTACTGTATTGGACTTTTTCAAATTTGTCAGGATTGGAGGAAAATACATCACAACTACCATGAGTAACTAATTTCTCGTACAGATTTTTTTTCTGCTTGAAGTCGTATACGAAAAAACGATTTTTCCCCGAATGCAACCTCAAATCAATTAGAAAATAGAAATCTTCATTCATCTGATGAGCCTTACAATAGGCTAAGGCAATTGAATGCTGAGTAGTATAATCCTTAGGTAATTCTTGTGCTCCTAGTTGTTTTCCTTGCTGACAAGCAATACAAAACAACAATCCTAAATAAAAGAAAAAGTTTCTATTCTTTACTTTCCCTTTTTGTAAAAACATCTTTATCATTATTGATTTAGTAAGATTATCTTATATTACCAAGTTTTTCAAAGGACCTCCAATCCTTTTTTGTAGTAACTAACCCCTATTTCTTGATATAATTAGTATATTCCCCGCTAAGCCCGCAAGTCTCTAAAAGTTGGGCTAGTACCTTATCCATTTCGAAGAGGGCTTGGTAGCACTTGATTTCAATAGAAGCTAAGTATAGGTTGGCATCCGCTACATCGGTGGAGGAGGACAGTCCTTCGGAGAAGGCTTGGTTACGTACTCTCACCAATTCGCGAGCAAACTCTAAGCTCTCCTGTAGGCTCTGTAGCTGTTCACGCTGCTTTTCTATCTCGGTATAGTGTTTTTTAACCAAGGTCTGTACATCCTTCTCAGCTTGAGCGGTAAGTTGTTCTACACTTTCTCGTTGTGCTTTGGCTTGTGCCACTTTATTCTTATCAGAGAAACCATTGAAAATATTCCATTGGAGTCCTACACCTACCGCCCAATTATCTGGTTCGGTAAGGGGAAGGTTTTTCGACCAGAGATATTTCTTTCCTATCAGGGCTACATCAGGCAAGAAAGCCGCCCACTGCGCCTTGATATTCTGCTCTGTAAGTTCTTTTTTTAGATGTGCTTGTACTATGGATGGGAAATTTTTCTTAGCCAAGTCCTGATAATAATCCAAAGATTGCAAGGGAGCTACCTCAAAAAGAGGAGAGGAAAGAGTGGTTAGGGTGGAAGTCTCCTCGCCTATCACACCGGAAAGGGCTGTTTGCGCCAACTCTATATCCTTCTGGCAGGCAA
Source organism: Capnocytophaga gingivalis (assembly GCF_002302415.1). Lineage (NCBI taxonomy): Bacteria > Pseudomonadati > Bacteroidota > Flavobacteriia > Flavobacteriales > Flavobacteriaceae > Capnocytophaga > Capnocytophaga gingivalis. The sequence continues at coordinate 793,146 of NZ_CP022386.1, forward strand.
GTACTTCGCGCTTGGCATCGGTAACAGCTTTCTTGGCCTGCATGGTCTCCACTGGAGCCACCATGCCATTTTTCTCTAATTTCTGAGCATTGGAATAGTGCTGCTCTGCAGTTTGCAGTGCCTTTTCTCTCACTTGCAAGGCTTGTTGGGCAAGCTGTACCTGAAAATAACGCTCTGCCAGTTCTGATATGAGCATATTTTCTGTTTTCTGACTTTCTATCTTAGCTATCTCATGATTGAGCTGGCCTACCTTATTACCCACACGTACTTTTCCTCCAGCAAAGACTACCCAACGGAGATCGGCAGAAAGTCGCCAGATATCTTGCTCTTGAAACTCATAGCGCCACTCTTGAGCAAAAAGTGGTTGAAACCTACCCACCATTTGAGCAAATACAGGTCCCAAAGTAGGTTTTAAGGGGGCTGGTATAGCATTACCCAACTGCCCTAACTGTGCTTGTATGGGGGCTTTGTATTTATCAAAGCTCAGAGAAAGAGGATCACTCAAGCGTGTATAGCTTGCATTGATACTCAGCTGAGGAAGATACAAACCCTTGTAACTTTTTTCTCCATATTGTGAAGCCTCGGCTTGTTTCTCCATTCCTTTGAGTTTCTGATTAGCCCCTCGCATACGGTCTAAAGCCTCAGAAAAGGAAAGGGATTGCGCAAGTCCTATTGAGGTTATACATAGGGGAAACAGCAGTATAGATACACTTCATTTCTATATTTTTTAGTAAATAACTTTTCTTATTTTTCAGCATGCAAAATTATAACACTTTAGGCAAAAAAAATAGCTTTTACCAAGCTAAATTTTTAAGATAGATTAAAAAAACATCATTTGCCTGCACGAATCACACTAAGAGTTTGCTGGGTAATACCTAAAAAAGAAGCCACATGTCCCAGAGGAACTCTCAAAAGTATCTGAGGATAATTCTTCAGCAAGAGCTCATAACGCTCCTGTGCCGTCTGAAACTTTATAGCATAGAGCCTATCGGATAGGTTCTTGAGAAAAGATATTAAGAGCATCCGCATAAAGCGCTCTAACTTAGGATAATTGTTGATAATAGCTTCTACTTGGACAAACTCTGCTACACGTACCCTACATGTCTCCAAAGCCTCCAAACCAAAATGATTGGGTTGATGAAAATAGATGTTGTCCAAAGAAGTATAGAAACTATTCTCTGCATAGAAAGCATGGGTAATGTCCTTGCCTTCCTTGGTATAGAACTGGCGGACAATTCCTTCTTCTATAAAGAAAACTTCTTGTGAGGAACTGCCTTCCTTGAGTAAGAGACTGTATTTTTTATATTCTCTTACTTGAAAAATAGCATCCAAAGCCTCAAGGGGTTCTTTTTGTATTTGTGTTTGTTGTTGTATGTAATCTATAAGAGACATCAATTATTAGGGAATAGGTAATAGTGAGCAGTAGTCACTTTTCATTATTTGCTCTTTACTCTCTGAGAAATTCTATATTGGCTCCACTTTTTTTGAGTGCTTCATTTTCCTTTGCCAAATCATAGGCTGTTTCTCCCAAGGAAGTAGTGAGCTTTTTATCTGCTCCATGCTCAACAAGGTATTGCAACAAAGTAGTATCTTTTGCCGTTAGTGCAGCCTTGATAAGAGGTGTCTCCCCGTCCTCATTTTGGCTATTGATATCCACAGAAGCCCAAGAGAGTACTTTTTTGACCAAAGCCTTATCCCCCTTAACTACTGCCATATGGAGTGCTGTATCTCCTATCGAATTAGGTGCTTGTAGGGCAACTAAGTATTTCCTGAGTAAGGTCACTTTTTGATCAAAATCCTCTTCATTATTTTTCTTTCGAGGATTATAGCTAGCTATAAGTGCCTCTATGACTCCCACACCTTTTTGATTGGTAGCACGTGTATCCGCTCCTTTTTCCAAGAGAAAATCAACCACTTGACTACTACTACGCTGCAAGGCAATTAATAAGGCTGTTTCTCCTTTATAATTAGCTCGATTGAGGTGTTCTTTACTTTTCTTAAGGAGTTTTACAATCTCAAGATTAGTGCCATAGCAAGCATTCATTAGGGCGGTATTTCCTTGTTTGTCCACCACATCGGTAGCAGCTCCCTTTTGGATAAGGTAGTCAATGGCTGGGAGGTCTTGACGGCGTGCCAAGTAATGAAGCGCATTAGCTCCTTTGTAATCGGTAGCGTTGGCAGAAATTTTTTGTACCTCTACCAGATACTTATAAGTTTCTATAGGATTGTTAGGCTGGCGTACAATCCCTTCGGCAGCCATAGGCAAGGCTTGGGGTGTAGGCTTTACTTTCTTACGAAGTGTCTTAAGCAAGTCTATATTCCCTTTTTTAGCAGCATAATCAAAAAGCGTAGCTCCACTAAGACTTGTTTGATTGATTTTCAATCCTTTCTCAACCAAATAATGGGTCAGACTAAGCTTATTATCATCAAAAGGCACCACCTTCATCAGTAAAGTTTCTCCTTGTTCATAGGTAGCTTTAGGATCTATCCCTGCTCTAAAAAAAGCTTCGTATAACTTGGGATTAGTTACCCCAAAAAGCGCTGCAAAGGTAATAGGAGTATACCCTTTGCTATCTTTGGCATGTATATCACTGCCCTGTTCAAGCAGGTAGTGAATGAGTTCTACATTGCCTTGACTAGCTGCCCAAAAGAGATAAGTACGACCATCATGAGTAGTCTTATGTACCCCATTACCTTGTTGTTCTATGAGGTAGATAGCTGTAGGGGTTGGCACTTTCCCCAGAATTGCGAAAGAAGGAGCATCAAAAGCCGCTTCATTGAGCTCAGAAGGACTATTCCCGTTCTTTATCTCTGTTACTACTTGTGCAATGGTCGTATGCTCATTCCAAAAATTACGATCCCAGAACACATTCTTCTGTTGGGAAAAAATGGGCATGATGCTCAAAAGACTCCCTATAACAAACAACTTTTTCATACAAATTTTATTTAAAGTAACAGAGGGCAAATATAAGAAAATAATTAGATATAATCTAAATTAATTTTATTTCTTTCTTAAAATTCAGGCTTGATTCCAAATCGGATACCAAAATAAGGATTTTTCACTCCATTGCGATCATTAAAGCTACTTCTCCATATGAAATCAACACGTATAGGACGGAAATTTCCTATTCCTATATTCTCTATTCCAAATCCATACTCCCAATAGAGTTTCTCTGGAGCATTGTAGTAGATATTGGAAGCACTCACCACTTTGTTTTCGTCCCTGAGAGTACCATAGGCCATTCTGGCCAAGAGCAAGCTACGCCATTTGGTCTTTTTAATCAGCGGCAGGCGATTCAGTAGGAAACCATTAAAATGATGTTCTGCATATACATTAATATAAGCATCAGTCACAAAGTCATAATAGTCTAACAATTGGAAAGTCCGGTTGAACTCTCGCTGAGAGGTTGCATAGGTCTGGTTGGCTGGAGTAGGAGTAAGCAGTGGCAAAGGTACTGCTCCAAATACTTTCCCTCCTTCCACTACTGTATGAAGGATTCCTATACTCCATAGGGGTTGTGGATAGTGAATCATCCCTTCCAAGCGAGAATAATCAAACTGACTATTGCGTATGCCTGAAAATCCCTTTGTATACTTAGCTCGGAAAGTAGGAAAAATATTCTTCCCATAGAATTGTTCTACCCCATAGCCATAAACATTTCTTGTAGGTGTATAGGTAAGTGTCAAAGAGGCATTAGCATCTGAATATTTATCAAAAACACCGCCTTCAGGCGAACGATACCCTATAGAAAAATGGTCTGGATCTGCCGATTTCATCTGCTGATAAGTACCCGATAGGGTAATGTGCAAATTGCTCTTAAACAATCCTATATCAGCTACTCCTTGAATACGCTTGTTCTGAGTAAGATAATAATTCTCCCCACGAGCTAAAAGAAAATTTGAGGCATTTTTAAGGTCTAAGCGAGCATCGTCCTTCTGAAGCATACTACCCAATTGTGAATAGTCATTCTGGTAAAGCCCTCCTATGACTACCCTTGGTTTGTAAAATAATAGATACTTAGCACTCATACCATACTTGAACTTTTTATCCAAAGTCCCATAAGCTCCATACAGATAGGTACGAAAACGATCATCATTACTCACAAAGCTCCTCAATCCAAAACGAAAACGATTTTTTTCTACATCATTGTTGGTAAAGGACTCCCACAACGAACCAAATTGAATATATTTTCCTATAGGAATATAACCAGAGGTAACAATATTTAGGGCATCCGAAATTCCTTTGATTCGCCTATTATCACCTACTCTACGTATGAGGTTCTGAGTTTTTGTCATTAATGAATCTCCATCGGACATTTTATTCCAATAAGTTTGTGGTTGGAAGAATTGATTGGTCTTATACTTCTCAACCGTGGCCAAATAAAAGGCTTCTTCCTTAGGAGCATTCAGCAGGTAATCAGAATAAGTAACATTCTTCTTCACATACATTCCTTTCTCCTCTTCGGACTTGGTCAGTACTGTAAAATCCCCTTCGTAATAATCTCTTTTGGGTAGTAACAGACTATCATTCACCCATTGGTATTCTTTCTCTACAGATAAGTTTCTCACAAAGTTCAAAGAAGCTTCCTTGATTGTATACATCTGTATAGAGGTGATAGCATAAGTCTTGCTATCCACCTTGAAATTCCCTTTGAAAAGCAAATCTTGATCTTGTTTGGGGAAGAAATAGATAGAATACAGCTCGCGCCCATCCCTTCTTATAGTATCATTCAGCACATAGGCATATACTCCATATCCATACTCAGAGAGTGGGCTAACAAAGGTTTTATCTAAGAGATAGAAAGAATTATCATACACATCGAATTCTCTAAAATTACGTGTAAATCGTTCCAAACCAAAACCTGTTTGTATAACCCCTTGTGTACGTTCTGCCTCTATATCTGTACGCTGGAGCTTACGCAAGTTATCCCCATACACTTGAGAGACTTCTTCTCTAAGATACATAGGCATAGAGAAGTATTGCTTGTACTTTTTCTCGGAAAGAATGTTTCTTATTTCTTTATATTCAGACTGTAAGGCTTTTTTTAGGAAAACAGAGTCTAAGTTGTTCAATCCCAACTCCACAGTCTCATAGCGTTTGTACTGATAAGCCTTGGTTTGGGTAAGTATATTTTTATGCTTATTAGCCCATATTTTTTGTAGAATAGGATAGGCTGGATTCTCCTTTTTCGAAAGATTCTTCTTAGGTTTTTCCACAAAGACTAAGGCCTCCAACTCTTCTATAGCCAACACTATTTTCAACTTTTCGGTATCATGCCCTTTGAGCTTTACTTCCTTAGTAGTAAACCCTACTGAAGACACTTCAATAGTGGTATAATTTTTCTGAGAGAAAAGAGAAAACTTACCGTTCTCATCACAAGCGGTTCCTATATGAGTGTTTTTAAAAATAACATTGGCAAAGGGAATCGGTTCTCCTTGCTCATCAATCACTTGACCAGAAACACGTGTTTGTGCTTGTACGAACAGTCCCCCTCCTAAGAATAAAAGTAGGGTAATAACAAATATTTTTCTGTGTAACATCATAATCTTTGATAATAATTTATTGGTTATCAAATGGTTCAAAATCATAATACTAACCTCTTCAGTACTTCTTGTATGGGGGTATAAGTAAAAGGAAGGGTATGGGTTATCCTCTCTCCATTGTAAGAGGAGACAGATTGTAGTGTTTGCACCATCTTAGGCGAGAGTTCTCGCTTCTTCCCAAAGAAGGATAAAAAAGTATCTGCATAGGAAAGCCAACGTAAGGCATTAGTGGATAGCATTTTTTTCTTAGGAAGCTCAGGATGGCTTTCTCTGAGGTACTCAAAAAACTGCTGATAGGAAAGATTTTCGCCATTGAGGATGAACCCCTGATTCTCTACAAAGGATTCCATAAGTAGTCGCATAGCATGGGCTACATCCTGAGCTGCTACAAAACCTGTTCCCCCCTGGGTAATATATCGACTTCTACATAGTTTTTGAATATTCATTGCTGAATGTTGTTCCACTCCTACTCCTACCACTACTGAAGGATATACCACTACCGCAGGCAAGCCCTCTTGTACTCCTCTCCATACTTCCATTTCTGCACTATATTTGCTCAGAGCATAGGCTTTGTCATTGGCAACAGATAGCTCTTGTGGAGTTTGTTCGGTAACCTCTGTTCCTTCTTTTGCTGAGAAAGTAGCAATAGTACTCACATAACAAAGTTTTTTCACTCCCCGATATAGGGCTATATTCACTATATTTGCAGTACCTTCTGCGTTGTTCTGATAAAGTAGTTGGGCATCTGAATCGTCAAAGGAGACCATACCTGCACAATGATAAAGGAAGTCTACCCCTTGTAGTGCTCTTTCTAAAGCTGGAACATCCAAAATATCGGCCTGTACCCACTCTATTTTTTGGATAATGGGCAAGGCATTAGGATTATATGTTTGAAATATTTTTTCTAAAAGAGAAGTGTTTTTACTCTTGCGATAAAGGGCTCTTATAGTAGTAGCACCAGCACAAAGTAGTTCATAGAGCAAATGAGCTCCTACCAGCCCTGTACCTCCTGTAACCACAATCATAATAGTACATATTTGGTAAAGATTTCTTTCTCAGATACCCCTTCAAATATCTCAAAAAGCAACTTTTGTAAATCTACTATTTGCACTGTAGTGAATACACATAGGTACTTACCACCACAGAAGGTAAGTATCTCTATACCTGGCTGAGAGTAGTCAAAATGAGCAGAGAGGTCTATGGCCTGTACTTTGCCGCGAAACTCCAAGAGTTCACAGAAGCGAAACTCCAAAATCTGTTCAGGCATCTGTACATAAAACCGGCGATCTCCTGGCTTTTGGTAGATGTGATAATATTTTGAAATTCCTATGGTTTTCATGGGGCAAAAATAAGTCTTTTCTACGAAATATAAAAATACTTACTCTAATAAGTTATTAACAATTCTTTTATTCTATTGACTTTTAACAACTTTCCTCCTTAGAGGTTATAATGTTTTTTGAGCAATTTCTCAAAACACTTAGCCGGTAATATGGCCTTTAACAATAGTGAGAGTCGTTCTATGAATTTTCCCTTTACATAGTGTCCCTTAGGATTCTTTTTTCTTATGATTTGGACAATCTTCTGAGCTATGGCTTCAGCAGGCATTCCTTTGTCTACATCCTCATTCATCAGTGGCAGTGCCTCGGCATATTGTTTGTAAGGAGAGCCCTCTATGGCTGGAGTATGAAAGCGCCGAGAAGCAATATCGGTAGCTACATCACCTGGAGCTAAGTTACAGAAGGTAATACCAAATTGTTGTGTTTCCATACGTAGTGTCTCTGTAAGCAGGGATAGGGCGCCCTTACTCGCCGAATACCCCCCTCTGAAAGGCAAGCCCATGTAGGATGCAATAGAAGTAATATTGATAACCAATCCTTTACACTGACTCCGCATGATAGGAAGTACTGCTTGAATAGTGCGTACAGCCCCAAAGAAGTTAGTCTCAAAGGCATTCTCCAAGGCCTCTATAGGAGTCTCCTCTATAGCTCCTGTGATGCCTACTCCAGCATTGTTAATAAGGATATCTATACGTCCTTCGCGCTCTATAATAGTAGCTATAACTTGCTGCACAGAAGCAGTATCTCGCACATCCATAGCCAACATAGTAACTCCTTGTAGAACTTCTTGAGGATTCCTTGCACTCCCATATACTATATATCCTGCCTTAGCTAAAAGCTCTGCAGTAGCCTTCCCTATCCCAGAGGAAGCACCTGTAATAAGTACGATTTCTTTCATGTTTTTTTGTTAGAAAGGACAAAAGTAGTCTTAAAAAAAAAGATACGCAAATTTTTTTAATAGTTCTTGACCTACTTGCCAAAAAAAATCGTACTTTTGTTTTTTGGAACACATCCTACTAAATTTCGACAAACCTATGAAAGAGTTTTTATCCGATCGTGTAAATAATATGGCACTCTCCGCCACCCTTGCCATGGCCGCCAAGGCTCGTGAACTAAAGGCACAGGGAAAGGACATCATCAGCCTTAGCTTGGGTGAACCCGATTTTGCGGTACCTGACTTTGTAAAACAAGCAGCCATCGAAGCTATTGAGCAGAATTACAACAAGTATTCGCCCGTGGATGGCTACATGGAACTAAAAGAAGTCATCTGTGAGAAATTCAAGAAAGACAACCACCTGAACTACACCCCTGATCAGATTATTGTATCAACAGGTGCTAAGCAATGTCTCTCGAATGTTGCTTTAGTGATGATCAACCCTGGTGATGAGGTCATCCTTCCTACCCCCTATTGGGTGAGTTATTCTGATATTACTAAAATCGCTGGGGGAGTACCCGTGGATATACCCACTACACTGGAAGACAACTTCAAGATTACTCCCGCACAGCTTGAAGCAGCTATCACTCCACGCACCAAAATGGTATGGCTTAGCTCCCCTGGCAATCCTAGTGGTACCATTTACTCTCGCGAAGAGCTAGAAGGCTTAGCAGAGGTACTCCGCAAATACCCTCATATCTTCTTCCTTTCTGATGAGATATATGAACACATTAATTATATAGGACAACATACCTCCATGGCTGAAATAGAAGGGATGTATGAGCGTACTATTACTGTTAATGGCCTCTCCAAGGCCTTTGCGATGCCCGGTTGGCGCATGGGATATATGGGAGCTCCCGCTTGGATTACCAAGGCCTGTGCCAAGATGCAAGGACAGATCACCAGCGGCGCCAACTGTATAGCTCAGCGCGCTAGTATCACCGCCCTGAAAGCTCCCTTGAGCAAAATACAATATATGATAGACGAGTACCGTCACCGTCGGGATATAGTACATGAATTACTCAACGAAATAGAGGGATTCAAGACCAATCTCCCTGAAGGAGCTTTCTACTTCTTCCCTGATGTATCTTACTATTTTGGCAAGACCCTGAGAGGAAAAACCATCCATAATGCAGGAGACTTAGCCCTGTACCTCTTAGAAGAAGCCCATGTAGCCACCGTAACAGGAGAAGCCTTTGGCAATGCTCGCTGCTTGCGACTCTCCTATGCTACCAGTGAAAAAGACCTTCGCGAGGCACTACGCCGTATCAAAGAAGCCCTAACTTTATAAAAACAACTATGACAGAAATACAACATGTTACCCCAAAAGAAGCTTGGGAACTTACCCAACAAGGAACTCTTCTTGTAGATGTACGAGAAACAGATGAAGTGAGTCAAAAACGCTATGATACCTCTCGTTATCTACACCTTGCTCTCTCGACTTTGCCCGAGAATTTCAGTCAAATTCCGACCAATGAAAAGGTTATTATCGGGTGCCGATCAGGAGTAAGAAGTCAGAAAGCGATTGACTTCCTCTTGAGTCAAGGTTATACCCATTTGGCAAACTTAGAGGGAGGTATCCTCGCTTGGGAAGAAGCAGGATTACCTATTATATAAACCGTAAAATAAATCTACTATTTTATTTTGTATTTCAAAATAAAGTCGTACCTTTGCAAAATCTTTGAGCAAACCATCAAGGGAAAGATATTACATAAAATAAATTAATGTATCACTAACCTATGCTATCTGTGCTCTCTCCCTTGGCTTATGGCATAGTTAATTTATCCTTATCAGCACATGGCTGAAATTACTAAAGAACAACAAGAACAGTTGGACAACTTCAACTGGACTAAGTACGAACAAGGTATTGACCAAGTAGACCAAGACAAACTCAATGAGTTCGAACGCCTTGTAAAAGACAACTTCGTGGACACTCAAGCTGATGAACTTGTCATCGGTACTGTAACTCACCTTACTGACCGCGAAGCTATCATTGACATCAATGCAAAAAGTGAAGGAGTTATCTCCCTCAATGAATTCCGCTACAATCCTAACCTAAAGGTAGGTGACAAAGTGGAAGTATTGGTGGATATCCGTGAGGATAAAACTGGTCAGTTAGTACTCTCTCACAAAAAAGCTCGTACCATCAAAGCATGGGACAGAGTCAATGCTGCTTTCGAAAGTGGAGAGATTGTCAATGGTTTCGTAAAATGCAGAACCAAAGGTGGTATGATTGTAGATGTATTCGGTATAGAAGCATTCTTACCAGGTTCTCAAATCGATGTAAAACCTATTCGCGATTACGACCAGTTTGTAAATAAAACTATGGAATTCAAGGTGGTGAAAATCAACCATGAGTTCAAGAATGTGGTAGTATCTCACAAAGCTCTTATCGAAGCTGATATAGAAGAACAAAAACGAGAAATCATTGGCCAACTCGAAAAAGGTCAAGTACTCGAAGGTATCGTGAAGAATATCACTTCTTACGGAGTATTTGTAGACCTCGGAGGAGTAGACGGACTTATCCACATCACAGACCTTTCTTGGTCTCGTATCAACCATCCTACCGAAGTATTGGAGCTTGATCAAAAGATCAATGTAGTAATCCTTGATTTCGATGATAACAAGTCCCGTATCCAATTGGGTCTAAAACAACTCCAAAAACATCCTTGGGAAGCTCTCTCTGACGAGCTTAAGGTAGGTGACAAAGTAAAAGGAAAAGTAGTAGTTATCGCTGACTATGGTGCTTTCGTAGAAGTAGCTGAAGGAGTAGAAGGACTTATCCACGTTTCTGAAATGTCTTGGAGCACTCACTTGCGTTCTGCTCAGGACTTCGTAAACATAGGTGATGAAGTAGAAGCTGTAATCCTTACTTTAGACCGTGATGAAAGAAAAATGTCTTTGGGTATCAAACAGCTTACTGTAGATCCATGGACTGACATCACAGCCAAATACCCTGTAGGATCTCGCCACACAGGAACTGTTCGCAACTTCACCAACTTCGGTGTATTTGTAGAATTAGAAGAAGGTATTGATGGACTTGTATACATCTCTGACCTTTCTTGGACTAAGAAAATCAAACATCCTTCTGAGTTCTGCGCTGTAGGTGACAAGATGGAAGTAGTTGTACTTGAGCTTGATGTAAATACACGTAAGCTTGCCTTAGGTCACAAACAATTGGAGGCTAATCCTTGGGATAAATACGAAAATGAATTTGGTGTAGGTACTATCCACCAAGGTACTATCTCTAAGATTACAGACAAAGGAGCTACTGTTCCTTTCAATGAAGATATCTTAGCCTTCGTCCCTTCTCGTCATTTAGAAACAGAAAGTGGCAAGAAATTGGGCAAAGGAGATACTGCTGATTTCAAGATCATTGAGTTCAGTAAGGAATTCAAGCGTGTAGTAGCTTCTCACACCGCTATCTTCAAAGAAGAAGAGGAGAAAAATGTGAAAGAAGCAGCTACCCAGGCTACACAGCAAGTGGAAAAATCCACTTTAGGAGACTTGGATGTACTCCAAGAACTCAAAGACAAAATGGAAAAGGAACAATAGTGGTTTAGTTTTTTTCATAATTTTTGTTTTAGGGTACTACTTTGTTCTAAAGTAGTACCTTTTTTTACTTTTTCAAACCTATTTTCTTATGAAACACATTCGCACCAACGAATATTTGGTATTTCTATATCGTATATTTTTAGCTTATGCTTTTTATATGATAGCTCGAGTATTATTCTTTTTGTTCAATAGAGATATTATCCCTATTGAAAATACTTCAGAATTTCTTTCTTTTTTATATTACGGAATTGCCTTTGATACTACAGCTATTTTATATGTGAACCTACTTTTTATACTATTGAGTATATTACCCTTGTGGATCAATACAAACAAAAACTATCAAAAGATTGTATTCTACATCTATTTTATTACCAATATCATAGCTTATAGTACAAACTTTCCTGATATGTTATATTATCCTTTTAGCAAGACTCGTCTTACTACAGCTTCGTTTGCTGTTATTGAAAATGAGAATAACAAAGGAACATTATTGCTAACTTTTTTGGGAATGTATTGGTATATGTTTATCCTATTTTTCTTATTGGTTGCCATATGGGTATATTTTTATAAAAAAATTCAAATTAGACCTATTAAAATAGGTAAGAAAAGCTATTTCATTTCTTCTTTATTCTTTTTTATCTTTTTTGGCCTACTCACCTTAGCTGGAATTAGAGGAGGAGATTTGGCTACTTCTACTCGCCCTATTAATATTTTAGATGCTAGCCGGCATGTTACTATAGCAGCACAAGCTGATATGATACTGAACACTCCCTTTACCTTAATTCGGACTATTGGTAAAAATAAGGGATTCAGAGAATATAATTTCGTATCTGAGGATTATATTGAAAAAAACATCAAACCTATCAAAGAATATCACCGAGAAGTCAATCAAAAGCCTAACATAGTTCTGTTTATTTTAGAAAGTTTTGGAAAGGAATATTGGGGATGTATGAATACAAGAGAAAATATTCCTAACTACAAATCTTATACTCCTTTCTTGGACTCCTTAGCACAACATTCTTATGTATTTGATAATGCTTATTGTAATGGTTGGCAATCTATCCATGGGATGTCCTCGATGTTAGCAGGTATTCCTACTCTAAAGGTTGCCTACACCTCCTCTCCTTATGTAAAACAACCTACCCAATCCTTAGTTTCTATAGCCAAAGAAATGGGGTACGATACTTCTTTCTTCCATTCTGCGCCCAATGGCTCTATGGGATTCTTAGGTTTCTCTAATATTTTAGGAATTGATCATTATTACGGAAAAACAGAATATAACAATGAGGCCGATTATGATGGTATTTGGGGAATTTGGGATGAACCTTTCTTTCAGTATATGAATGAAATATTAAGCAAGAAAAAAGAACCCTTTTTCTCTACTATATTCACAGTTTCCTCCCATCATCCTTTCCATATCCCTAAAAAATATGAAGGAAAATTTGACAAAGGAAACTTAGAAATCCATCAGTGTATTGGTTATACAGATTATGCGCTAAAAAAATTCTTCGAAAGCGCTAGGAAAGAACCTTGGTTTGAGAATACTATTTTTGCATTTGTAAATGATCACCCAAATCAAACTTATTATGATCGCTACAAAGAACCTATTACCAATATGGGAGCCGCTATTATGTTCTTCAGTCCAAATCCTTCCTTATTAAAACCAGGAAGATCTTCCGATATTGCCCAACAAATAGATATTTATCCCTCTTTAGTTGACCTGATGGGATATAACAAACCCTTCCGCTCATGGGGGCGCAGTCTATTTTCTCACACTGAAGAACCTAAAGCCTATATCACTGATGGGCACAACTATCGTTCTATGCAAGGAAACTATCTCTATATCCTTGATGAAAATGGCAAGGTCAATGGTATCTATAAAAAAGAAGATAGAGCCATGAAAAATAACCTCTTAGGCAAGGAAGACAATCCTGAAATCCAAAAAGGAATCCAAGACCTAAAGGCTTTCGTTCAGGACTATATGAACAGAATTATCCATCACAAATTAGACCCTAACAACAATTGATGTTCAATAATTTGCAAATAAACAACAAATAATTTTGTCCATCTGTTTTTATTTTGTAAATTTGTCGCGAAATAGATACTTTTTTATGGGAACAAATGTAGAAAATCAAGAAATAGTTAAAAAGGTTTTTACTAAATATTTAGAAGAGCATGCACATCGCAAGACTCCCGAGCGATATGCTGTACTTCAGGAAATCTATGATAGTAATGAACATTTTGATATTGAGTCTCTCTATATCAAAATGAAAAATAAAAACTATCGTGTAAGCCGTGCTACACTCTACAATACTATAGAAATTCTTTTGGATTGTGGGCTGGTACGTCGTCACCAGTTTGGACAAAACCAGGCTCACTATGAGAAGTCATACTTTGACCGCCAACATGACCATGTGATTCTTACCGACACAGGAGAAGTAGTGGAGTTCTGTGACCCTCGTATCCAAGCTATCAAGCAAACTATAGAGGAGGTTTTTGATATCACTATTGACAACCACTCTCTTTATTTCTATGGTAGGCGCAACAAAAAAGAAAACACTAACGAAGCTCAAAATCAATAATCATGTCAGTAGATTTGCTACTTGGTCTCCAATGGGGAGATGAAGGAAAGGGGAAGATAGTAGATGTTCTTACTCCTAAATATGATATCATTGCCCGCTTCCAAGGAGGGCCTAACGCAGGACATACCCTTGAGTTCGAGGGGGTAAAGCATGTATTACACACCATTCCTTCGGGTATCTTCCGCCCCAATGTTATCAATGTTATTGGTAACGGAGTAGTGATAGATCCTATCATTCTCCAAAAGGAAATAGAAGCATTAGACCCTTTTGGGATCGACATCAAGCAACGCTTACTAATCTCTCGCAAGGCTCATATCATCCTACCTACCCACCGTCTTTTAGACCAAGCTTCTGAGCTCTCCAAAGGGAAAGCTAAGATCGGCTCTACGCTCAAGGGAATAGGTCCTTGTTATATGGATAAAACTGGGCGTAATGGACTTAGAATAGGAGACTTGGAACACCCCAATTTCCCTGAGCTTTATAGAGAATTAACCGATAAACACCTCTCTATGATTGGCTTCTTTAAGGTGTCTTTGGAGTATGATCTTAAGAAGTTAGAAGAGGAATTTTTTGCAGCTATTGAGTCCTTGAAACAGCTCACCTTCATCGATAGCGAAGATTATTTCTACCATGCTCAGAAGGAAGGCAAAAAGATTCTCGCCGAAGGCGCACAAGGGTCTATGCTAGATATTGATTTTGGCACCTATCCCTTTGTTACTTCATCCAATACAACTGCTTCTGGTGCTTGCACTGGCTTAGGTATCGCTCCTAACCAAATTAAGAATGTTATGGGGATCTTCAAGGCTTACACCACTCGTGTAGGTAGTGGCTCTTTCCCTACAGAACTCTTCGATGAGACAGGAGAAAAAATCGCTCAGATAGGACGAGAAGTAGGAGCAACTACAGGGCGTAAGCGCCGTTGCGGTTGGCTCGACTTAGTAGCACTACGCTATGCTATCCGCCTTAGTGGAGTTACTCAACTGATGATGATGAAAGCAGATGTACTTAGTGGTTTTGATACCCTAAAGGTATGTACCGCTTATCTCTACAGAGGAGAGACCATTGAGCACTTCCCTTATGCAACTGAAACCGAGGAGATAACCCCTATCTATACCGAGCTTAAAGGCTGGTCTTCTGACCTTTCTGCTATAAAAAGTGCACATGACTTACCTAAAGAGCTTTTGGATTACATCCGCTTTATCGAAAAAGAAGTAGAAGTGCCTATCACTTTGGTTTCTGTCGGTGCGGATCGTACACAAACTATTTTATTTTAACTAACATATAAAAGAATGAAGCATATATATACCTACCTTCTACTCCTTTCTGCTTGTGTGCTAACTCCTTCTTGCAATACAGATGGAGACATTCAGCAGGTAGGGAGCAATATCTTAGGAGAACCTCTTTTCACACCTAAAAAGGATTCTATCCCTTTGGAATTCAATAATATAAAAGAAAGTGCTATTCAGACCAACGACCTGAATAATCCTATCTTCGGACAGCTTACCCAAGGAAGCTTAGGAACTACCAATGTCTCCATCGTAAGCCAAGTGGTGTTGAGCACTGCCAATCCTACTTTTGGAGAGAAAAACAAAACAGAAGAAACTTCTTCTTATAATGAAAATGAAACGGTAGAAAAAGTATATCTATACTTACCTTTCTATGCTACAGAAAAAACGGAAAAAGACCCTAATGATGCCTCCAAGACTGTCAAAACTTATAAGTTGGACTCCATCTACGGAAATAAAAGTGCTCAGTTCTCTATGAAAGTAGAGGAACTCAACTATAATCTAAGAAATATAGACAGTAATTTAGAGAATCAAGTCTATTATTCTAACACTTCACTTCCTACTGCTACAACCTTAGCTCAAGTGACTGTAGCTGGAGCTTCCAATCAGGCTATTGTTCGTAAGAAATTCGATGATCCTACTACCACTGAGAACGAATCCACTCAGGAAAAAGACAAACTTTCTCCTGGCTTTCGTATAGAACTCTCCCCTACTCTATTCCAAAGTTATCTATTAGATAAAGAGGGAGACTCCTCTCTTAGCTCAAGTGCTTCTTTCTCTCAAGTCTTGAAAGGAATTGTAATCTCATCCTCTAATTTTTCTCAAGATCTCTTGGCTCAAATCAATCTCAAGAATGCTAAGATTGAGGTGATCTACACTTATCTTTACAAAAAAGACAATCGTGATTATACCAAAAGAAATTCCTTTGAATTATCTCTCAATGGTATTTACTTTAACAAATATGAGGTTACCAACCAGAATGTAACCCTATCTGATGACTCGATTTATCTCAAAGGAGGTCAAGGATATACTGCTGAGATTACTATCCCTGAGAACAACCGTATCTTCCAAATGCTTAAGACAAAGAAACCTATTATCAACCAGGCCGATTTGCTCTTGTATGTGGATACTTCTAAAGTAAATGTAAGCCAATTGCCTTCTTATGTATTACCCTATAATGCAGATAAAGGGACTATATTGAGTGATTATGCAGGAGAACTTACCAATAAAATTTCTGCAGATATTTCTTCTATAGGAAAATTAAAGAAAGATAAGGCAGGTAATTACTACTATCATATACGTATTACTGACCACCTAACAACTCTTATCAAAAACAATGCAGATAATGTAAAAATAGGATTGGCAGTATCCACTCACCTCTCTCAGGATAGTAGAACAACTATCTCTGCAATGAAGAGTATTAAGTACAAAGATAGTAATAACCAAGAAAAGAAAACTGTCTTAGGAACAGCTGAAAACACCCTATATACTGTGCTTTATGGCAACAGCTCCTCTGTGCCTGAAGCTAAGAAGCTCAAACTTATTGTCTACTATACTCTGACAGAATAGAAAGCTAAAAAGAGGCTACCCTTTTCGGATAGCCTCTTTTGTTATTCTATTTGGTTTACTATTTTATAATGATGGTCTTGTAAGTATTGTAAGAGCCTCTCAAGTACCCTAAGGGTACGTTCTGAGGTATCATGCATTAGAATAATATTACCTTGTGACAACTTGGATACGATACGCTTAAACAGCCTTTCCTCATCCTTAATCACTGTATCCAACGAACGGATATCCCAACCTACTACTTTTTTCTTTGTTTGTCTTGCCGCTTTTGCTATATGCGGATTAGTAATCCCATAGGGTGGACGAAAATAAGGAGTAGTTACTCCCTCTTGTGTCAATATATTATCTACACGCTGTATTTCACAGATCATAGTAGTGGTGGAGACAAAACAGTTTTGGGGAATATGACTGTAGGTATGGTTACCTATCAGATGTCCTTCTTCTTTAATTCGCTGGAGAATCTGTGGATGTTTTTCCACCTGATGTCCTATACAAAAGAAAACTGCCTTAGCTTCATAGCGCTTGAGCAAATCCAAAAATTGAGGTGTAAGTTCGGTAGGACCATCATCAAAGGTGAGCACTACTTGCTTGACCTTTCTATCCTTTAAGTGATAAATAGTTGGAATAAAATAAGACAAGCGAATATCAAACACACCCCAAGAGAGTATTCCAACAAAAAGCAATATCACCCCAAGGTAATACCACCATCCTTGATGCAAGTAATAGCCTATCCCTATACCAAGGACTAAGAACAGGCAGTTATAGGTATGCTTGGTCATTTTAAAAACAATCTACTAAAAATTGCCCACTGGCTTTATAATACGCTGTCGAAAAAGGCATAGATTCATCTATCCACTGGGCTACATCCTTATACATAGATAACATACCACAGATCATAATCACTCCCCCTGTATCCAAAGTCTCTTTGACAAATGCAGCATCTCTCTTAAGCAAATCAGTCACATATCTCTTTTCATCTTGCTCTCTTGAAAAGATAAAATGGTATTCTCTTAGCTTTCCTTTTCTTTTCTGCTCATCAAAAAAAGCACTATATTCCTTGGATTTATCATTATTATGCCCAAATCCGGCATATATATGGAGCTCTTTGTTTTTATTCTGATCAACCATTCCTAAAAAAGGAGCAATCCCTGTTCCGCAACTAATAAAAATTACCTTTTTAGCCTCTTTAGGTATATGGAATGAGGGATTCGAAATAATGCGTGCCTTGAGCTGCTGCCCTTTCTGCAAATGATACAGATAGTTAGACCCCAATCCATGTGGATGTAGCTTCACAGTAAGCTGTATTTGTCCCCCTACTTTTCCTATCGAATAGAGGCGTTCCTGCTTGCCATCTGGATAAATAGCTAAAAGATCTCCAGAAGTGTATTTCTTATTTGTCTGCAATTGTAGGGTAAATATATGTCCCTCTCCTGTTTCTTTAATGGTATTGAGAACTTTTAGAGAGAAGAAAGGCGCTCTTTCTCCCTCATAAGCACTCTTCTGCTCACTTAGGAGAAGTTCACTATGTGTATTCCAACTCTTTACCCACTGCAGAAACTCTTCTATAGATTGATCATTAACTGTATACAGGGGCAAGAAAGGTTGTGCCCATGATTGCCCCTTGAGCTCTTGGTCTATAGCCTTAGCAAAAGCACAGTAATCTGGATAGAGCTTAGAGCCAAAACCTACCACGGTATAGGACATTTGCTCCTGTAGTGTACTATGAAGCAAAGAAAGAAACCTATCAGCATTGCTCGGTGGATTCCCCACCCCATAGGTGGAGGTAAATATAAGCAAATGACTTCCCTTAGGATAGCTCTGGTAGCTATTGAGAGGGGTAAGATAGGCCTTCTTTCCCAAATTCTGTAACTGAATAAGAACCTTTTGGGCTATCACAAGGGTATTTCCTCCCTCTGAACCATAGAGTATGATATACTCAGCCTCGGCTGGAGTGCAAGTATTGCGTACCTTTACCGACTTGCGAGAGAAGGTGATAGCAAATCCTGTATAGATAAAAAAGAGCATGCCCACACAGGAAAACACCAAAACTACCGCCCACCACACACTGGTACGCCCTGTGTGTAAATCCTTACAGAAACGAGCAAAAACCTGTGTCTTAGGATAAGTAATCTCACTGAGCACATTTCCCGTGAACTGACTCACTACCAGCTCCTTATCCTTGAGCTTTACCAAATAAGTATCTTCAGGAGTGGTATCGAAAGGAAACTCTACGCTCACCACCTTGTCCAAAGTGATCTGCTTAAATATAGCTATCTGTTGTACATCCATAGGATCTTCTCCGTCATAGGCTTCCTCTATGGTGTAATCTACTTGATGATTTGCCTCTATTTTTGCCCCTAAGAAACGATTGTATACAAGATAAGTGCCTGTAAGCCCTAATATTAGCAAAGGAATAAGCACCCATTTACCCAAAAGAGTATGATAGTAGCGAGAGAACCCATCTTTCACTGTTTTTTTAAAGAAATTTTTAGCCCCATTTTGCTTCTTAAAGATTAATATAAGCCCCGAAACTGAACTAAAAACTAAGAATAGTGCCATGAATCCCATAATAATACGCCCTACATTCTTCAGTTCCAAAGAGCGATGTAGAGAAACCATTTTCTTAACAAAAGTAGACTTTTCTTCAATCTTTCCCAATACCTTTCCTGTAAGGGGATCTATATGAGCATTCACCTCTTTTCCTTCCATATCTGTAGCCTTGATCACAGCAAAGCCTCGTGGATCTATAGTAAGAGAGCTGACATCGAGATAAGCACTCTTCACTCCAGCTATGGATTGAGCTAAGGTGATTTGATCAAGATTCTCTGCTCTATAAGAGGGATATTGCCGATCTATATTATTGATTCCTATGACAATCCCTGTTACAGCTGCTAAAGCAAAGAATACAGAGGCTACAATGGCCAATAGTAAATGGATATAACGTATCATTAGTTTTGAATTTCAGGTTTTGAATTTTAAGTTTCTAAAGATTGATAATCAGATTTTTTATTTACAAATTCTTGTAATTGAGTAAAAAATGGGAAGAATTCCTCTTCAAAAAGAGACTCTTCCGCTTGTAGGGAGGTTACCGCATACTGCATCTGAGAACGGAAGTCAGTACGCCTATCCATCTGATAGAGGATTTGAGCAAGACCTGAGTAACTTTGGTAGGCTTTGAGCCAATTATCTCGCATCATATAGCTAGCAATGGACTGCATTTGCGGGTTTAACACCTCCTTTTTCTCTTGTATAAGGGTATAAAAACGCTCAATATAGCCATCTAAATCCTCTGTTGAGAAGTTTTTCCAGTGTTTAGTCAAGAAATAGTCATAAAAAACATCAGTAATCACTCCTGCATAATGTCCATAAAAAGGCACCAACCTCTTTTTACTTTGTCGAAAAAGTGGATGGGCATCTGTAAAAGTATCTATCTGTCTATGTAGAAGAATCCCTCGTTGTACTTCTTTAGGATAGTTCAAATACTGTTTTCCTCGCACAGTATCCCCCATAAAGTTCCCTAATTTTAGTAAATCATCCCCTTCTCCTGATAAAAAAATATGCGCTAAAAAATTCATCTCCAATGATTAATGATTAATGATTAACGAATTATGAAATAATCATTATTGGCGTTAATCATTAATCATTACTATTTATCTTTAACAATCACAAAACGGGCTTTATAACCTGTCAGAAGAGCCCACGTTTGGTTGATAAGGACTTGATTATTATCATCTATCACGCGGAACTCGGCCGTATTAGGCCCATAGAGCCCCTGATTAAGAGCTTTGATTTCTATTTTATTAAACCCTACCTTTAGGGGAATATGTAGGCGCTGATAGTCGCCCCTGAGATACACATTGCTTATAACCAATTCATCGTTGAGGTATATATCCACTAAGTCCCCATCCACATCGGCATAGTCCCTACAGAAGATTCCCACTGCATCGGCTGTGCTGTTGAATTCCCCATAGGACTTATCTCCTCTGAGAGCAGAAAGGTCTTGCTCTTTATCTAGCTTCAGGTCGGTCTGGCTCTGTGGAAGGGTAAATTCTTTCTTGTCGTACTGTTTACGATATTGCCCTGTGAAGTCCACCCCTTTATCCTCTGAAGAAAAAGATGGAGTAGGGTGATCTTTCTGATAGTTCTTTAGCCAAGAAGATACTTCTGAGGTTTTTTCCTCACTACCTTTAGGCTGTTGAGGTGCTTCTTTCTTGGGCACAAGGATAAATTTCCCTGAAGAGAGTTTTTCAGGTTGCCCATATAGCTGGATAGAAAAGACAAAGAATAAAAATAAAAATGTTCTCATATAAGGGGAACGAGCAAAAATTATGCCAAATAAAAGGGCTGCCTAAAGTATTCTCTGGCAGCCCTTTATTAGGAATTATTTTTTCTTTATCAGGATAAGGTTTGAAGTGAACTTCTGTCCTCCCATCTCCGCTGTATCTGTGATGGTTAGAGTATCTCCTTTGACAGCGTAGTAGCTACGCTCTATACGTCCTGTCTCATTAGTTACTTTTAGACTATCCTTGGTAGCCTTGTAGGCTAAGTGGAAGACAGTCTCCTTACAATCAGCCTGAGGCATGAAAGTGTGATAGGTGATAGAATCCTTCCCAAAGTTAAGATAGGTCTTCTTAGTGCAATCATCCAAGGGTTGTTGTTTCCCATTTACAGTGATACTCTCCATTCTCCAATCTCCTGAAAGAGAGCCTTTTTTGTCAGAACAAGCACTTAGTAGTGCTAAAAGGGCAGTGATGCCTATAAGTCTTCTCATGAATGTAATTTTAAGTGCAAATGTACAGCTTTTCTTTGAATTGACCTAAAAAAATAAAATAAATCTTTTTAGTCTCGTGAAAATGTAGTACTTTTGGCATTTGTTTGCTATTGATGAAAAAAGTAGTCCTATTAGGAGGAGGGAATGTAGCCTACCACTTAGCTAAAAAACTAAGTCAAAGTACTGAATATCAACTTATACAGATATATAACCGCAGTCCCCTATCCCCTGAGTTTGATACCATTCCTGTGGAGAAGACCTCCCTAATGGAGGCACTGCTCCCTGCCGATATTTACATTCTCTCGGTAAAAGACCAGGCGATTGCGCCTTTGTCTTCCTCTCTTCCTTTTAAGGGACGATTGGTAGTACATACCTCTGGCAGTGTCCCTATGAAGGACTTAAGTGATAGGCAAAGGAGAGGAGTATGCTACCCCTTACAATCTTTTTCCAAAGAACAAGAAATAGATTTTTCCAAAATCCCCTTTTGTTTGGAAACTGAAGAAGCCACTGATTTTGACCTTTTGGAGGGTTTGGCTAAGGAATTTTCTCCCAAGTGCTATGCTATAGATAGCCTCCAGCGGCAGTATTTGCATGTGGCTGCTGTCTTTTTGAATAATTTTGCCAACCACATGTGGTATCTTAGTCAGCAGCTTTGCTCTAACCAGCAGATCCCTTTTGAGCTACTCCAGCCGCTACTGGAAGAGACCTGTCGCAAGGGATTACAACACAATTTCTTTGAAGGACAAACAGGGCCTGCCAAGCGTGGCGATAGAGCAGTGATAGAGAAACATTTACAACTGTTACAAGGTATAGAAAAAGACATTTACAAAGATATATCAACCTCTATATTAACAACTTATGGACAATAAAAATTACAAAGAGCTCCTCAGGGATATCACCACTTTTATCTTTGATATAGATGGAGTGCTTACCCAATGCCAAGTCTTGGTAACCAATGAAGGAGACTTACTACGTTCGTTCAATGTAAAAGATGGCTATGCCATCAAGCAGGCGATCAACCAAGGGTATCGTATCGCTATTATTACAGGAGGGAACAACATAGGTACCCGCCTGAGATTCGAGCAATTAGGCGTAACTGATGTATATATGGCCAACCACCTCAAGATAGAACCTCTAAAGGATTATATGGACAAATATAACCTCCATCCCAAGGAAATTCTCTATATGGGCGACGATATCCCCGATGTAGCTCCTATGAAGCTTGTCGGCCTCCCTACTTGCCCTCAGGATGCGGTCCCTGAGGTGAAGGCAGTAGCTCGATATATCTCTCATTTGGGAGGTGGCCAAGGTTGTGTAAGAGAGGTCATAGAACAGGTAATGAAGGTGCAGGGCAAATGGCTAACCGAACTTACTCACAGGCTTTAGGTGATCCCAAAAATAATTTGTACCTTTGTGCTTATATAATTTTGTAACTAAATGATAAACTATAACGGAGAAATACAACAAACCTCCCCTGCTCTTTCGGCTAAAAATCGCGGTTTCCTCTATGGAGATGGCGTCTTTGACCTTGTCAAATATGTAGAAGGGAAACTTATCTTCTGGGAGGAACACTACCTTAGGCTAATGGCTACCATGCGTATCTCACGTATGGATATCCCCGATAGCTTTACCCTTGAGTTCTTGGAGAGTGAAATCCAAAAAACTATCCAAGGTAATGCCCTTTCTGGCAAGCCTGTGCTAGTACGTACGACGATCTCTCGCAAGGAAGGAGGCGGATATACCCCACAGAGCCAAGAGGTGAACTATTGCATGGATATAGAAGGAATTACTACACCTTTCTACCAAAACCTTAACATCCCTTACGAAGTAGAACTTTTCAAGGATTACTATACTCAGGCAGACTTACTCTCTACGCTTAATACAACCAATCGAATGCTCCATATTATCGGAAGTGTTTTTGCCAAGGAGAACGATTATCAGAACTGTATCCTGATGAATACTCAGAAGAATGTTGTTAGCTTTCTGGATGGTAACCTCTTCTTAGTTTTTGGAAACCAAATAGTAACCCCTCCTCTATCCGATGGAGCCCCCAATGGGATTACTCGTAAGAAACTAATAGAAGCGCTTGGAAAAACAGAGGATTTCTCCTTGGAAGAGCGCAGTGTCTCTCCTTTTGAATTGCAAAAGGCCGATGAACTTTTCCTTACCAATACCCGTGAAGGAATACAATCTGTAACCAAATACCGCAAGAAAGAATTTCCTAACACTATAGCTGTCAAACTATTAGGAAAACTCAATACCCTTGCCCGATTAGGATAGATTATGAAACACACTTATTTTATCAAAACTCTCTGTATCAATATCTTATGCATAGCTTGTGCTCGTATTGGCTCTCCTACGGGAGGAGAACAAGACAGGACCCCTCCAAAAGTATTGCGTACCACTCCAGCGAATGGTTCGTTACACTTTACTGGAAATCATATTCGTATCTATTTTGATGAATATGTGACTCTTAAGGACATCCGTAAGCAACTAATTATCTCGCCCCCTATGGAAATATTCCCCAATATTACCCCTACAGGGAATGCTTCTAAATATATAGATATCAAGATATTGGATACACTGAAACCCAATACTACTTATACTTTCAACTTTGGTAAGAGTATACAGGACAACAACGAGGGCAACCCACTGAATTTCTATACCTATACCTTCTCCACAGGGGGGTATATTGACTCTCTTTCACTAAAGGGGCACATTGTAGATGCTGAAAATCCCAAAGCGGACAACTATGTAAATGTCATGCTCTATGAAGTAGGGGAGAAATTCTCCGATTCTGTTGTCTACAAGAAACCACCTATGTATGTGAGCAATACGTTGGATAGTCTTACCTCCTTCAAGCTCACCCACCTGAAGGCAGGAAAGTATCTATTGGTTGCTATGAAGGATAAGGACAACAACTATCTATTTGATCCTAAGACAGATAAAATAGGTTTCCATCAAGAATTTATCACCCTTCCTACCACAGATAGTTCCTTTGTACTTTCCTTATTCAAGGAAAAACTCCCTACGAAGGTATCCCGCCCTTTCCTTTCGGCGGAAAAACGTATTAGTATAGGTTACCAAGGGGAAAAAGACAGTATCAAGGTTCAGCCCCTTGACCCTCTCCCTGCGGATTTCAAATGGACAATAACCAAAGAACCTAAGAAGGATACATTATGGCTATGGTATCACCCTGATATAAAGGACTCGCTAAGACTACAAGTGAAGGGAACTGGAAAGACAGATATTTTTACTGTCAAGTATCGAAAAATGAAGGGAGAAAAGTTGGCCATCTCCAGCGAACACAAAAGTCTCTCCCCTACAGAGGAACAAATTACTTTTCTCTCCAATATCCCTCTGATTGCTTTCGACCCAAAAGTCTTGCAAATCAGGGATAAAGATAGTACATTGGTTGATTACAAAGTAGATTTTACTCCCAACTCAGAGAAAGTATCCCTTACCTTTCCTGTGAAAGAAGGAGAAAAATACCATCTTACGGCTCTAAGTGCCTTTGAGGATTTTTATCACCAGAAGAGTGACACCCTCAAAGAATCTTTTTCTGCCAAGCGGGCTGAGGATTTTGCTTCTCTAAAAGTCTCTTTCAAGGATTCTTTATCCTTGCCTTTTATTATAGAACTTACAGATAAGGACGGAAAGAATGTACTATATAGTCAATACATAGAAAAGAGCAGTCCTACTTATCATTTCCCTTACCTGAAGGCAGGGAACTATCTCTTGCGCATTGTAGAGGACAAGAACCGCAACAAAAAATGGGATACTGGAAACTTTCTCCAAAGAAAACAACCAGAAATCATTCGCTACTTTGCTAAAGAAATAGAATTACGTGCCAATTGGGAAGTAGAACAGGATATTTCCTTTGCCGAACAGGCTGAAGAAAAGCCCAAACAACCCAAAGAAAAATCTGTGGAAAAATGAAACAATACATCAACGAATTTGGTTACAATCTTCGCTTAGCGCTCCCTATTATACTCTCCATGCTAGGACATACCTTAGTAGGAGTGATTGATACGGCTATGGTGGGAAAGGTTGGCACCCTAGAACTGGCAGCAGCTTCCCTGGGCAATAGCTATGTGTTCCTACTGATGTCCTTTGGAATTGGTTTCTCTACAGTGATAACTACCCTTACTGCCGAATCGGTTAAAAAACATAATACAGCCGAGACAAAATCCATACTTACTCATGGACTACTAATCAATACCTTGTTAGGAGTGATTATATTTGCTGGACTCTTTCTCTCTAAGCCCTTAATGCTCTACACCCAACAGAAAGAGGAGGTTATCGCCTTGGCGGTTCCTTATGTACATATGGTAGCTGTCTCGATTATCCCCTTGATGTTCTTTCAAGCACTCAAGCAGTTTGCAGATGGTTTCTCTATCACTCAGTATTCACTTTATGTAACTATTACCGCCAATTTGCTCAATATTTTCCTCAATTATCTCTTTATTTATGGGAATTGGGGCTGCCCTCGTATGGGGGTATTGGGGGCTGCGGTAGGTACTTTGGCCTCACGAGTGGTGATGCCTATCCTACTATGGGGCATCTTATACAAGGATACTCGTATGACCCAGTATATGAAAAATCTTATGCCTAAGATAGATAGTACCATGATCAAAAAATTCATTCATATAGGGGTCCCCTCTGGTCTGCAAGTGGTTTTTGAAGCAGGAGTATTCATTGCTGCCACTTGGCTTAGTGGGGTACTGGGACAGATCTATCAAGCAGCCAACCAAATTGCCCTGAGTATAGCAACCTTGACCTTTATGATTGCCAATGGAATGAGTGTAGTGGCCATGATACGAGTAGGTAACTACAAAGGCATGGAGGATTATATCTCCCTGCGCCGTGTAGCCATCTCTATTTTCCTTTTCATACTCCTGACACAAGTGGTCTTAGGGGGGCTTATAGGGCTATTGCGCTACCAGCTACCAGAATTTTTTCTCAATACAGAGAAGCTCGACACCGTGGACAATATTGATCTTGTGATAGAAGAATCTGCTCATCTGCTCCTGATAGCCGCTCTTTTCCAAATAGTAGATGGCTTGCAGACGGTTGCCTTGGGAGCACTTCGCGGCTTACAAGATGCCAAGATACCTATGATCCTCTCTTTTATTTCTTATTGGGTGATTGCTTTTCCTATTTGCTACTACTTAGGACTGCATAGCTCACTGAAGACTACTGGTATCTGGATAGGGCTTCTGGTAGGACTGGCTTTCTCAGCACTATTACAAACCACTCGTTTTCTAATACTATCAAGCAGACTGATAAGGAATAATCAAAC
Source organism: Capnocytophaga gingivalis (assembly GCF_002302415.1). Classification (NCBI taxonomy): domain Bacteria; kingdom Pseudomonadati; phylum Bacteroidota; class Flavobacteriia; order Flavobacteriales; family Flavobacteriaceae; genus Capnocytophaga; species Capnocytophaga gingivalis. The sequence continues at coordinate 820,023 of NZ_CP022386.1, forward strand.
TAAGAACTAAGAACTAAAAACTAAAAACTAATTATGGCATCATTCCCTAAATTTTTGCTCGGTGATAATACCGATTATCCCGACGCTATTTTTATCATTCACACAGAATTTCCTCGCTTTATCCTCAACCTTGCTGACGATGAGGTAGAATGGTTGGAGGAGTTCGACAAGGAGGACGAAGAAGAACTCGAAGCCTCTGCTGAGAGTCTTATTCAGGAGGCTATCGCTTTCTATGACCGAGAAATAAGCCGTTATGAATAGCTTTATAGATACTCTAAATAGCCTTGACCAAGAGATGATTCTCTTTCTCAATGGCTTAGGCACCCCCCTATGGGATGGATTCTGGCTCTTTGTCACCAACAAATGGGGGGCTATTCCCTTGTATGCATGGCTGTGTTGGCTGTGTTATAAGCATCATTCTCTCAAGAGATTTTTCTTTATTCTTCTGTGTGTGGCGGTGATGATTGCACTTACCGACCAGCTCTCCAATCTCTTCAAGGTTCAGTTTCACCGTCTGCGTCCCTGCCATAATCCATTGATTAATGGACAACTGCGTTTTACTCGCTGTGGAGGTCAATTCGGTTATTTCTCTGCCCATGCCGCCAATACCTTTGCCTTGGCTATGTTCTTGGGTCAGGTGCTAAGACCTCTCTACCCAAGGCTTCTTATAATACTTTTGCTATGGGCTGCAGTGGTCTCCTATAGTCGTATCTACTTAGGGGTACACTACCCCTTCGATGTGCTTACAGGTCTGAGTATAGGACTTGCTATAGGCTATGGTATGTACTTTTTTTACAAGAAAATAATTGTCAAGAGAGTGAAATAATTGGCTATTATTCCAATTAGTTTACTTCTGAAATAAAAATAAAAAAAATGCGAGATTTTAGGACAATCTTGCATTTTTTACACCCAATAATCAATTTTTTACTTTATTTTCTTCCTGTTTATAAAAAATATTAATAATTAGATATATCAGCAATATAAACAGATTAAATCCCCCTAAAACATCTTCTTTATGCTTTATTATAAGAAAATCAGAAGTTACTTGATTCATTTCATACTGTTGAAAGGCTATACGTGAAGTTTCATAAGATAAGGGAACTATAAAAAACTCCCCCAATACAAATACAATAATCGAGAGTATAAGCAATAGTAAATTTTTTCGATTTTTTTGATATAAATAAATTACAATATTGTCTATAAAAAGCAACCACATTCCCTTAATCATTCCCAGTTGAACCATTGCATCTATAAATTGGCGTTGCCATAAGAAGAATAAAGTATCTTTTGGTATAGAAAGCATATTCATGGCTATAAAAGCCGAAATATTTCCTATTAATAAACTAAGCCCAAAAATAGCTATCAATTGAGCCATCCGTTGAAAAAAATTTTTATTTTTCATCTGTCATTCTGTTTTTAATTTCTGAGATGCAAAGTAACACAGAAGTGATGAGATAAAAATTAACTTTGGGTAATAAATTACATATAGGCTATTCTTCTTCTAATTCTGCTCAATGATTGTGGAGTAACCCCCACAAACGAAGCTATGTATTTCTGTGCAACCCGTTGTTCAATATTTTTATATTGTCTCATAAATTTCAAATAACGTTCTTGCGGACTATCAGCAAGTCCCGAAATGATGTAGTGTATGGCTTCGATAAAAGTCTCTTCAAGTAGTAATCTACCAAACCGTTCACCTTCTCTTATTTCTTTGTAAAATCGTTGCAGATTACTGTAAGAAATCATTTGTAAAACACTATCTTCAAGAGCAATAATTGTTTTTTGTGAAGGAGTCTTACTTATAAAACTCTCAAAATCGCAAATAAAAGTATCCTCCTCATTAAAATGTATAGTAAGTTCTTTTCCTTCATAATTGATAAATTGTCTTAAAAGCCCTTTATTTACATAAGAGAAATACTTACAAGTATTACCTTCTTGCAATAGTATTTCTCCTTTGGTAAGAGATAGGGGTTTAAAAAGCTCTTTTATAAAAGCACATTCTTCCTCTGAAAGAGTTATATATTTCCTTATCTTTTTTAAAAGCAATTCGTTATACATTTTATAAGATAATTATTTATTCTGATTTTTTATTTTTGCAAATAACTAACACTAAAACGATGGGAAAATATACGATTAATTAGCAGGTTTCTTGGTTTATCTTCCCCAAACCAGTTAATTATCCCAAATTCCCTTAACCTTTCTGATTTCTTCATAAAGAGGTTGATTATCTGGCAAATCCTTTAGCTCATTATTGATAATGTTATCAATAAACTCTCTACTAAACTTGAATTATATGCTTTATTTAATATATGTATTATAATTATTATTTTATCAACCCGTTGTACTTTTTAAATAATAGAGGATTTTGAATTATGAGTTTCTCAATAGAATCCTTATTTGTTTTCGTTTTATAAAAAATGTAAGGATTTTTTTATATCTTTTCCCATTGAATAAAATCAGGCCTTGCCTGTGTCTCGAAAAAGGATTGTGCAATCCTATAAAACTCATCAATAGTCAGCACTTTGTCCTTGCTAAGGAACACCTCTGTCCCGTGTATATCCTCAACAAATACCTCTATCCCTTCACTTGCTTTTCCTTTACTAATGTATTGTACCTCTTCTTCTAAATAGTAGATAACACATTTATTTCCCCTGACAAATGCAGATAATTGGGGGAATCCATTTTCCTTAAAAGTTAAAATAAAAAAATTGACCTCCTCTAAAAAACGTTTTTTTAGTAATATTTCTAATTCTTCCAAAGAATCTACAAAGTATTCTTGACTAAAATCATTTAAGTACATCATTCTTACTAATTTTCAATATTAAAAAAAGGCTACAATAGCTATGCGATTCACCGATTTCCCCTCTTATAATTAAGATAAGATATACAAAGGAATTTGTTTTTGCTGAAAAAACTCTTTGAACAACATCAATAGCAATCCATAATCATAGCAAATGGTATTTTCATCATAAAAGTTTCCCCTTATCTCTACTTTTTTATGAGTTTCAAGTCCTCTATGATAGCTGCGAGGATATTTCTCAGTAGGGTTATCAAGATCTGTAGTATAATAAAGCAACAAATATTTGCCCTTATCTATTTGACAAGAGATTGCATCCGAATCCCAACTATCCTCCAAAGATAAACGAAGCACTGCTTCTGTCTTCTTAGAAAGGGGAATAAGGTGATGTATTAATTCTCCCACAGAATTAACCATATACAACTGATTATCAATTGTTAGCATCATATATTTTCCAAAATATCTATAAGTGGTTCCAATATTTTCCCCTTAGGAGTAAGTTCATCATTGGCGTCAAATCCTTCTATATCAAGCTCATATACAAGCCAGTCTATAGCATCTTCTATATCTTTTTCTTGCATTTCGACACATACTTCATCCTCTTTAGAAGATAAGAGAGTACAGCAAGAAGAAGTTCCTTTTATGACCTCAATCAATAGGTTATATTGTGCTTGTGTTAGTACTATCTTCATTATCAAATATTTTTCTTTCACAAAATCCTAAAGATAAAAGTTTTTCCTTAAAAGCTGTAATAACACTAGGTGGTGTCGCTGATTCGTGTTTGATATTTACCAGTAATTTTGCTTTCTCCTCTTCTTCTATATAAGCTTCTCCTTCTTTATAAAAATACATCCAAGAGAAAAAACCATGATAAGAAATCGTCATTTCATCATATTCCTTATCTACTCGCACTATTTCTTCTTTGAGCTTTTCTCTTAAGTCACTAAAAGAAGTCTCTATCATAAAAAAACTCTCTATTGCCATCTTACTTTATCACATACCCAGCTGTGAGCCCTCGCTGGCTTTACCTTTTATCTGACTTACTATAATCCCTCCCGCCATAGCTACATTAAGGCTTTCTGCTTGTTGTAGCTTGCCAAAGCGCGGTATGGTAATAGCCCCATTGGCCAAGGCGGCCACCTCCGGGCTTACTCCATTGGCTTCATTACCAAGAACAATCACACAATCCTCTGGAAAAGTAGTTGTATAGAGGTTTGTTCCCTGTAGAGTAGCGACATATATGGGAAGTGCACAAGTAGCTAAAAAGCCTTCCAAAGAGAGATAATGCACCTCCACCCGTGAGAGTGACCCCATAGAGGCTTGTACGACCTTGGGGTTATAACAATCCACTGTCTGCTCACTACATAGAAGCGTTTCTATCCCAAACCAATCACATAGGCGAATAAGCGTTCCCAAATTACCTGGGTCTTGAATATTGTCCAAGGCCAAGATAAGCCCCTCTTGAAGTATCCCTTTTCTCTTGTGCTGTCGAAAGATAGCCACCCCCTCATCAGGATGCTTTAGAGTACTTAGCTTAGAGAGTTCCTCCTTGCTAACAAGGGTTAAGGGTTGCTGCCCAAGACTTGCAGAGAAGGTATCTGTAGCATAAATTACCTCAGCTTTGTAGCCTGCTTCGACAAACTCTACTATACTCTTCTTCCCCTCTACCACAAAGAGGCCTGTTTCGCTACGATGCTTCTTTTGAGAGAGTTTTTGTACTAACTTGAGTTGGTTTTTGCTTAGCATATAGGATAAATAATTGCAAGGCAAATATACAATTATTTTCGGAAAATATAGTATCTTTGCAAAAATATTCATCACTATGAAATACTACCTTATCGCAGGGGAAGCCTCTGGCGACTTACATGGGGCTAACCTTATGCGTGCCCTACAGCAGATAGACCCCAAGGCGGAGTTTTGCTTCTGGGGAGGGGATCGCATGGAGGCTGTTGGGGGAAAACTCATTAAGCATTACCGCGATTTGGCTTTTATGGGATTTTGGGAAGTGGTTACCAATCTTAGGACAATTCTTCGAAATATTGATTTTTGCAAACGAGATATCATACAATTTCAGCCTGATGCGATTATCTTCATCGATTATCCTGGGTTCAATATGCGTATCGCTAAGTGGGCTAAGCAGCGGGGGATCCCTACCCATTATTACATTTCTCCACAGATATGGGCTTGGAAAGAAAACCGTATCAAAGCAATCAAAAGGGATGTAGATGCTATGTATGTCATTCTACCTTTTGAAAAAGATTTCTATGAAGAGAAGCACCAATATCCTGTACATTTTGTAGGACATCCTCTGTTAGATGCTATTGCAGCTCGTAAGGAGGTTAGTGAGGAAGTATTCAAAAGAGAAAACGGCTTAGATGAGCGTCCTATTATTGCCTTGCTACCTGGTAGCCGTAAACAAGAAATTGCCAAGATGCTCTCAGTGATGCTCTCAGTGGTAGGAAGCTACCATCAGTATCAGTTTGTCATTGCGGGAGCACCTTCTTTAGGATATGATTTCTACAAACAGTTTATCAAGGAAGAAAATGTACATTTTGTCAGTGGGAAAACTTACGACCTGCTCTCTCATGCACATGCAGCCTTGGTTACCAGTGGTACAGCTACTTTGGAAACGGCTTTATTCCGTGTTCCTGAAGTGGTTTGTTACCGTGGCAATTGGATTTCTTACCAGATAGCCAAGCGGGTAATCAGCCTCAAGTATATTTCTTTGGTTAATCTGATCATGGATGCTCCTGTAGTCACCGAACTCATTCAGGGAGACCTCAATACCCGAAACCTCAAAACAGAACTAAACAAACTCCTTAATCCTGATTATAGAGAAAAACTTCTTAACAATTACGAAGCCTTGCGAGAAAAGCTGGGCAAAGAAGGCGCGAGCGAAAGGACTGCTCAGGCTATCTATACTTCATTACAAAATAAAGGGCATTACGATAGGAGCTAACACAGCAGTGAAGATTCCATTAAAAATCATCCCTAAGCTGGCGTAGATAGCGTGCTTTTCGCTAAGGTTAAAGGCAGCCATAATCCCCAAGGCATGGGAAGCCGTTCCCAAGGAAATACCTCGCCCCATTGGGCTTTTGATGCCTGTCCATTGGAGTACCTTAAAGCCTAAGATAGACCCCAAGATGCCTGTTACAATCACAGCAGCTACCGTAAGGGAGGTAATTCCGTGTAGGGTCTTGGACACTTCAAGGGCAATAGGGGTAGTAACTGACTTAGGAGCTAAGGAACGAATGATATGCTGATCAGCACCTAACCCTTTAACAATATAGCATACCGAGAGAATACCGACCAAGCTACCCACAAACTGGGAAACCAACAGCGGCAGGAGTTGTTTGCGAATCTTGGAGAGTTGTTGGTATAAGGGTACTCCCATAGCCACGATAGAAGGCTTAAGCCAAAAATCAATATACATTCCTGCATTGCTCTCATAAGTCTCATAAGAGATATTGAAGATCATCAGATACCCAATGAGGACAGAAACCGCTAACATGACAGGATTTAGAAATACTGATTTGTATTTCTGCTGGAGCATAAGGACTCCGTAATACACACCAAAGGTGATAGCTAAGAGGACTAAAGGATTTTCAAATATTCTCATGATGCTGTTTGGTTCTTTTGCGGATAAACTGATACACATGACCTGTTATGACCATTACTATAATGGTACTAAGGACAATAGCGGCACTGATAGACCAAAAATTCTTGGCAATAAGATCAAAATAAGCTAATATAGCCACGCTGGGTGGTACGAAAAACAGTCCCAAGTGAGAGATTAGCATATCGGAAAAAGCCTTGACCCAATGCAGCTTGATCCAGCCTAAGTGTAGAAAAAGGGTCAGTAGTATCATCCCTATAATACTGGAAGGAAAGTGAATTCCTGTAAGATAAACGATCAATTCTCCTAAGGCCAAACAGCCAAAGATAATAGCACAATATCTGATTAACATAGGATAGTGATTAAAACGGGCGCAAAATTACAACTTTAATGACAAATGACCAATGATAAATAACAAATCTTTTTCACCAACAAAAAAATCCGACCCATTGCTGAGTCGGATTTTTTGTATCATGGAAAATTTTTTTAACCTCCAAAGTCGTCAAAACGAATGTTTTCGTCAGGCATACCGAAGTCTTGTCCCATTTTCTGAACGGCTTTGTTCATCATCGGAGGACCACAGAAGTAGAGTTCAATATCTTCGGGGGCTTCATGTTTGCTCAAGTACTGTTCGATTACAGCATTGTGTACGAAGCCTAAGAAGCCATCTCCTTCAGTGTCGTGTATGTCTTTCTTAACTTTCCAGTTATCCTCTGGTAGAGGCTCGGAAAGTACGATAAAGAACTTAAAGTTAGGGAACTCTCGTTCTAGTTCGCGGAAGTGCTCTACGTAGAACAACTCACGCTTAGAACGACCTCCATACCAGTAAGTTACAGTACGTCCTGTCTTCAATGTTTTGAAGAGGTGGTATAGGTGCGAACGCATAGGCGCCATACCTGCTCCCCCACCTACGTACAACATCTCGGAGTTGGATTCGTTGATAAAGAACTCTCCATAAGGTCCTGAGATGGTTACCTTGTCTCCTGGTTTGCGAGAGAAGATGTAAGAGGAGGCTACCCCTGGATTTACATCCATCCAGCCGCCTTTAGCTCGGTCAAAAGGAGGGGTGGCGATACGTACATTAAGCATAATCTCACGTCCTTCAGCTGGGTAAGAAGCCATAGAGTAAGCACGCTCTGCTGGCTCTGGGTTTTTCATCACTAGTGGCCATAGCTTGAACTTATCCCATTCCATTTTGAACTTATCAGGTTCACCAGGGTGTTCTACTGGGTGGGCGGTGATATCAATATCGGAGTATTTCACCTCGCAAGGAGGGATTTCTATCTGAATATATCCTCCTGGTTTGTAATCCATATCTTCTGGGATTTCCACTACAAACTCTTTGATAAAGGAAGCCACATTGTAGTTTCTCACTACGGTAGCTTGCCATTTCTTGATACCAAATACTTGCTCAGGTACCCCGATTTTCATATCTTGTTTTACCTTTACTTGGCAAGCCAAGCGTACACCCTCTTTGAGTTCCTTTTTGGTAAAGTGAGGGGTTTCGGTAGGAAGTGCTTCTCCCCCACCCTCGTACACGTGGCATTCGCACTGCAAGCAGGATCCCTTACCACCACAAGCCGATGGCAAGAATATCTTCTCATTACCCAAGGTAGAAAGCAAGCTCCCTCCAAGAGGTACTTCTATTACCTTATCATTATTGATGGTAATCTTCACTGGCCCCGATGGGGTTAGTTTTTGTTTTACATAAAGCAAAATCGCTACTAACAAGAGGATTACTACTAATAATCCTACCACCGTTACCGTAATAGTTGTTAATATTTCACTTGCTAAAATCATTACTTAAGTCTTTTGTATTATTAGCTAATTTATCTGTTTTAACTTCTTGTTGAACGGTTGTCTCCTTCTTAGGTTCTTCCTTTTTGCTGCTACCACCAGTGAGCATACCTCCAAAGCTCATAAAGCCAATAGCCATAAGCCCTGTGGTGATGAAGGTAATCCCTAAGCCTCGCAAAGGTGCAGGTACATGTGAGTAACGTATTTTCTCACGAATGGCAGCTAAAGCCAAGATAGCAATAGCCCAACCCAAACCTGAACTTACTCCGTAGGCTACGGAAAGCCCGAAGGTGTGGATGGTCTCTTCTCGAGATTGCATAAATAGGGACCCCCCTAAGATCGCACAGTTCACCGCTATCAAAGGCAAGAAAATCCCCAAGGAGTTGTACAAGGAGGGAGAAAACTTCTCTACAATAATCTCAACCAACTGTACCATGGTAGCTACTGTGGCGATAAAGAGGATATAGGTAAGGAAGCTCAAGTCATAAGAAGCGTATTCCTCTCCCAACCAAGCCAAAGCACCTTCTTTAAGGATATATTGGTTAAGCAACCAGTTCATAGGTACTGTAAGGGTTTGCACGAATATAACGGCTGCTCCCAAACCTATAGCGGTAGATACCTTTTTGGATACCGCCAAGTACGAACACATACCCAAGAAGGTAGCGAAAATCATATTCTCTGAGAATACAGATTTAAATATCAGTGTTAAATATTCTAACATGTTCTTTTCGTTTTAAGTGATTAATGACCTTCTTCTATAAGGGATTTGTTGCGTGAGCGCTGTACCCATACTACAATACCATAGGTTACCAATGCCATAGGAGCCAAAAGCATAAAGCCGTTGTTTTCATAACCTAAAGCATACACACCTGTTTTCTTGATAGGATCTCCCAATACTTGGAAGCCAAGTAAGGTTCCTGAACCCAAAAGTTCACGGAAGAATGCAACAATCAACAAGGCAATAGAGTACCCTCCAGCATTTCCAAGAGCATCAAGGAAGGATTTTCCTGGAGGATTCCCCAAGGCAAATGCTTCAAAGCGCCCCATCAGGATACAGTTGGTGATGATAAGCCCCACATATACTGATAGCTGTTTGCTCAGATCATATACAAAGGCTTTAAGCACGAAATCCACTACAATTACCAAAGCTGCTGCTACAATCAGCTGGGCAATGATACGAATCTTGGGGGGTATCACATTTCTAAGTAGGGAAATGGCTACGTTCCCCATGGCCAATACGAAGGTAAAGGAAAGACTCATTACGATAGCCGCTTTGAGCTGTGCTGTGATAGCCAAAGCAGAGCATATCCCCAATACCTGTACCGTTACGGGGTTATTATCCCATAGGGGATCAGTTACTAATTTGATATCTTTTTTTGTTAGTCCCATAGTCTTATTGGTTTAAACTTTTAATATAGGATACATAAGGAGAAAGTCCATGCTGAATCATTTCGGCTACTCCATTTCCGGTAAGAGTGGCTCCTGCGATAGCATCTACTTTTCCGTCTTCTTTACGTGTATTTTCAGGGTCTCCATTACTTTTAGAGATTTGGATACTTTGGAAGTTTCCAGCTGCGTCTAATAAGTGCTCTCCTATGAAGTCGTCCATAAAGAAGCGTTCCTTAATATTAGCCCCTAAACCGGCAGTTTCTCCTTTGTGGTCAAAGAATACTCCTTGTACGATAAGGTCTTTGTCTACAGCAATATAACCCCAAATGGCATCCCACAATCCACGTCCGTTTACAGGAATGATGTAGAGAGTCTTACCATCTTTCTCTCCTACATAGAGGGGAAGTCCGTTGCGATGTCCATTGAAGTTGATAAGGTCTTCTGCTCCCTTTACTTCCTTAGCTGAGTTATCTGCTGGGTTGATTAGGTATTGTGCCTTTACATATTTATCAAACTCAGCATTGGCCTCTTTGGTAGTGAGGAAAGCTACTTTCCCTTCACCAAGAGCACCTTCGTTATGGCTCACTCCCATGGCGTAAAGGATATTTTGCTTCTTTTCCAATTTCTTATTTTCACTGATTTGGCCGCTAAGTGCGGAAGAAACCCCCGCAAGCAAAGCCCCTACGATTACCACCATCACAATGGCGAAAATCACGGTATACGAATTACTTTCTGTCTTGATTGCCATAATTATGCGGTTTTAGTAGTTAGTTTTAAGCGTTTTTTACGGCGAGACACATTGGCCTGTACCACAAAGTGGTCTATGGTTGGTGCCAACACATTCATCAGCAAGATAGCAAGCATCACCCCTTCTGGATAAGCTGGGTTGAAGCAACGTATCATAATAGCAATAAATCCTGCCAAGAAACCGTAAATATATTTCCCTGTGTTGGTTTGTGCTGCAGTTACCGGATCGGTAGCCATGAAGACAGCTCCAAAAGCCAAGCCTCCGATAAGCAGATGCTCATAGGCTGGCAAGCTCCACAAGGCGTAGAACTGAGTCCCTTCCATACTTGGTGCCAAGCAGTTAAAGATACTTCCCATTACAAAAGCTCCTACAAAGGTGCTGAGAATAATACGCCAAGAAGCAATCTTGGTGTAGATAAGGAACAAAGCCCCTAAGAGGATAAGCAAGGTAGAGGTCTCCCCTACTGAACCTGGGATAAACCCATAGAAAAGGTCAGATAGCTGGTAGGTACCTGTCTGTCCCTGAGCTAAGTTTCCTAAGATAGTCTCTCCAGATACGGCATCAAGCTGTGCTCCACCTGCGATTTCTTTAGCTCTGGCTACCGCTCCTTCTACCCATACCTTGTCCCCTGTCATAGAGGTAGGATAAGCAAAGAATAAGAATGCACGGATAGTAAGGGCTGGGTTGAGGATATTCATACCTGTACCACCAAATACTTCCTTACCGATAATCACCCCGAAAGCTACCGCTGTGGCAAGCATCCAAAGAGGTATATCAATAGGCACAATAAGGGGTACTAACATCCCTGTAACTAAGTATCCTTCTTCTACTTCGTGCTTGCGGATAGTTGCAAAAATGAACTCAATCCCCAAACCTACAAGGTAGGAAACGATCACCAAGGGAAGTACTTTCATAGCTCCTATACAGAAGTTTGCCCCACTCCAGAAGTCCCCACTGAAAAAGGACATACCTGCCTGAGGTTCCAAAGTACCAAAAGCCACTTGGTGTTGGTATCCTGCATTGAAAATACCAAAAATCAAGCAGGGAATCAGTGCCATAATCACGGTGTTCATAGTCCGCTTTAGGTCATCTGCTGCCTTAATGTGAGTACCCCCGTGGGTTACCTCATTAGGCGTATAAAGGAAAGTGTGGAGCGCATTGAAGGTTGTTTCCCACTTGGTTCCCTTATACTTTTCTTTTAGTGTATGTAATTTACTTTTTAAACTCATTTTATTATGAATAAGTTAATTATTTCTTTTTTATGGATTTGCGAATTAGTTTTAAAGCCCAATCATAATGACTTGATGTTGCCGAAACTAAGTAAGAGCCTAAGGAAGTACTCCCCGTCCAGTGATACTTTTTCTTAGTGAAAAGCTCCTCATCTGTGTGTTTCTGTATAAGTTGAAACACTTTGTTATGAGTGGCTTCAAAAAGTGATCGTATCTCAGTAAGTGACACTCCTTGACACTGCTCCCATATTTCTCGGTTGAGCTTAGGGGTGTCAGAAAAAGTATAGCCTTCTTTGGGGATTTTGGGTTTCTCACCTCGCATCCCTACCTCGTACCAGTTTAAGAATAATAAATGCCAATGATACAAGTGACCTATGACATCACGAATATTCCTATTCATAGTACCTTCCGGAAATGCTTTTTCTCGCTCTTTGTCTGATAGTGCTTCTATCAAAGAAAGTAACTTTTGGTAATTTTCTTTAGCTAAAAACTCTAAATCTTGTTTCGTTGCTGGTCTTGCCATTACACATAGGATTTTTCTCTTTTTAAATCAGTGATAAGCAGTGGATTGTCTGCCCTCATCTTATTGATAAGCTCCTCAACCCTACCTGTCTTGGGATCTTGCCATAACCAATCTAACTCCTCCTGAGTGAGACCTACCATTTGCAAGAAGGTTACTTCACCATTAGGGGTTTCTATAGTACCCAACTGTGGGTCAGGTGCAAAGGCAATCCCTACCAACTTGGTATCTGTATCCAATCGTATAGGTCCATTGGCTGGAATAAAGTGATAGGCTTCAAACCATTTTTTGCTATCAAAAACGTAACGCGCTAAGTTCTGCATCACATTCATAGCCCAATAGGGTTCATGTTTGGCATTATCTGCATTTTTGTCTCCTTCGAAAGGTACGATGCGAAAGGTGAACTCAAACCCCCATCCACTAAATTCGTTTTCAGCACTCTCTGGAGAATAATACAACTCACTCATCCCATAAGAGACGATATGTCGATGGAAAATCTGCTCATGATTATCATAAATACTAATGCCATCAAGAGGATCTTCTCCTCCAAACATGTATTTTATAATAGTCCCATAATGGCGAGGCTCTTGATCCACATATAGCTTATCCAAAACCTCATCTATCACATCCCATCCTACAGATTCATCCTCTTCAAATCGTGATTTGTATTGTTCTTCGGTGTATCTCATCATTAAAAAGATAAAAATTCTTGGTTATGGGCTTTTATCCCAATTCGTCCATCATAAGATCTAAACCATCTCTGATGATTTGCTGGTGTGGCTGTTTGGACACACATACAAACTCAGTCAAGGCAAAATCCTCAGGGGCTACTTCATAAGCTCCTAAGTTTTCCAATTCGTCCAAGTCCTTATACAAGCAAGCTTTGAGCAGCTGCATAGGGTAAATATCCAATGGGAATACTTCCTCATACATACCTGTTACCACGAAAGCACGTTGCTCTCCATTGGTATTGGTATTGAGGTTGTACTTCTTATTTGGGTTAAGCCAAGAGAAAGTCAAGGCTCGAGTGAGGGAAATCTTGTTGCTTATAGGTTTTGCCCAACCTAATAGGTCATAGTCATTACCTTCTGGGATGGCTGTAATCTGGTCATCATAGAAGCCTAAGAAAGTGTTTTCACATACTTTTTGACCAGTTAGTACATCTCCACTGATGATACGAGTATTGGCTGGATCTTTTACCCCTGTTCCTACCACACCCTTGATCTGTGCTCCTGCAATAGCAGTCACATAGTGAGGGTTCTCCATGGAAGCTCCTGTAAGCGCTACTGTACGAGTTAGGTTCAGGCGACCTGTAAGGAAGAGTTCTCCTATAACCACCAAGTCCTGAGGAGAAACCACCCATACTACTTCCCCTTTGTTGATAGGGCTGATTTTAGCTATTTGGGTACTCACATTCCCTGCTGGGTGTGGCCCTGATACGTTGTGCAATACAATATCCTTGAGATTGCGAAAAGGAGATAGAGAACTATCTTTGAATACAGAGACATGCACCTTGCCTGTAGTGAGCTTCGAAAGTGCAGTGAGTGCTACCTGTAATTCCTTTTCCTTCCCCTTGAGTACATATTCGTAATCAGGAGCTAAAGGATTGGTCTTGCAGGCTGAGATGAAGATCGCCTTAGGCTGACTATCTACTGAAGCAATCACGTCGTACGGACGTTGCTTAATGAGTGGCCAGCAGCCTGTCTGTAACAAATGTTCTTTGATCTGCTCAGGAGAAAGGGAGTCTACTTGCTTCTTTTCATATTCATGAAAAGACTGCTGAGCATCGGGAGTAATTCTGATTTCCAGAATTTTACGACGTTCTCCACGGATAATTTCCGTAATAGTACCACTAACGGGAGAAGGGAATAACACCCTTTCATCTCTTTTGTCGTAGAAAACGGGGTCTCCAGCTTTGACAGTTGCTCCTTCTCGAGCGATGAGCTTAGGGATTACTCTGTGGAATTCAGCAGGTCTAAGGCCATACACTTGGGAAAGCGGCGCTACCTTGGTGATGGCTTCAGCTTTTCCTTCCAGCTGAATATCCAAACCCTTACGAATGCGGATGTCGCTTGACATAGGATAAAAATTAGTTAGTTTCTTAAAAAGTCGTGCAAAAGTATTATTTTTTTTTGAATTGATTAGCTAAAATTTCTTTTTTAACAGCCTATTTTTGTTATTTATACTCTTTATAAATAACCCTGCACTTTCCCTACAGTTTTAAGGGGAAAACAAACGTATTTTTCAAGAGAAAAAAGTCTTATTTCCTGCTCTATTTTGTTATAAATTTGTTAAAAATGAAAGATTTATTATTGTTTTATTCGGCTAATTATCAACTACTTAAAATTTTTATAACAAAAAATAATCTTTTTTATTAGGTTTTATCCAAAAAAATACCTTACCTTTGTCCCATCAATCATTAAAATTTTAAGTAAAGATGAAAAAAATTCTTTTATCAGCTTTGGCTGTGTTCGCATTCAGCTTCGCTAATGCACAAGAACAAGAGATCGTTTCTTCTAAAGGAGAAAACTACCTACCACAACAAGGTGACTGGTCTACTAGGATTCAGTGCTAACAGTGCCTTAAGCTTTGTAGGAAATGCTTTTAATGGAAGTACTGGAAACTCTGTTGCATTTGACAAAAATGATGCTACAAAACTTCCTGGATTTGCTAACTCTGTTTCTTTCTTAGGTAAAAACTTTACTGAAGATAAAAAAGCAGATCGTTACACTGTTAACTTGCTTTTTTCTTATGAAAAACAAAAAGATGTAGATGCTACTACTCAATTTGGTCTTTTAGCAGGTTATGGTAAAGAATGGAGAAAAGGATCTACTCGTCTTCAAGGATTCTATGGTTTTGACGGACTTGTAGGATTTGGTATTCCTCAAAAGAATGCTTTCAGTTTCTTAATAGGAGCTCAAGGATTTGCTGGTGCTGAGTACTTTGTTTTCCCTAAAGTTGCTTTAGGAGCTCAGTATGCTTATGGTGTTTTTGTAAAACATGAATCAAGCGAAGATGCTCAAGGTAACAAAACAAGCAAATTTGGATTTAACATTGGTAACACTAACTCTGGTTTTGGAACTGCTTCTGTATTGTTAAACCTTTATTTCTAAGCCTTTAGAAGAATCTAAGAAATAAAAAAAACCGCTCTATAGAGCGGTTTTTTTTATTTCTCTTTTTCAAAGACGTAATGAATTGTGTCTCTTATGACGCTCTCCAAAACAACTACTAATGAGCATGACCTTCGCGGCTTCACTTTTCACTCCTTACTGTCCCAATCCCTTTCTCAGGCGTATAGCCGTAAGGACTTTCTTAGTATAGAGAGGAAAATCAGCATTGAGTATCCAGCCAAAGTATCCCGGTTCTTCTTCTAAAATCTCTTCTACTTTGCGCCCTTTGTGCTTACCAAAGGTAAAGATTTCTTCTCCTTTGTCATTATAGGCGATAAATCCCGCAAAATCGGCTATTTGGCTACGTGTAGTAAATTCACTCAACTGCTTGATATCATTGGGTAGGGTATCGGAATAGGTATCAAGTTGTGCCTTAAGAATTTCATAAGTAGCTTCGGTATCGGCGGCAGCTGTATGAGCATTGTCTAACTCTTTCTTACAATAGAACTTATAAGCAGCCGAGAGAGTACGCTGTTCCATCTTGTGGAAGATGGTTTGTACATCGACTGTTACACGGTTCTTCAGGTCAAAATCCACCCCAGCACGCAAGAGTTCTTCGGCCAAGAGGGGAATATCAAAGCGGTCGGAGTTATAACCTGCCAAGTCGGAATCCTTGATCATGGCGTGTATTTGCTTGGCCAATTCCTTAAAAGTAGGCGCCTGAGCTACACGTTCATCACTGATCCCATGTATGGCCGTGGAGGCTGCTGGAATAGGTATGGTGGGGTTCACCAGATAGGTCTTGCTCTCTCGGTTGCCATTAGGCCATACCTTGAGTATCGAAATCTCTACAATGCGATCACGAGAAACATCAGTACCTGTAGTCTCCAAATCAAAAAAACAGATAGGACGGGTAAGGTTCAATTCCATCTTCTATAGGGTTAAAAAAACAGCACAAAAGTAACGAAAAAAAACCATATAGTCCCCTTAGAGAAGAAATTTTATTTTTCCCTTTATTTTCTCCATTAAAATTCGTAACTTTGTGTCCATAATTACAAATTATAAATGTGATGAAATATACAAAGATTTTATCCTTAGCCGCACTGAGCACCTTAGGAGTAGCTCAGGCACAGAATGCCCCGTATTGGCAACAACATGTCGATTATAAAATGGATATCGACATGAATGTAAAGAACTACCAATATACTGGGAAACAGGAGCTTACTTACACCAACAACTCTCCTGACACACTTAAGGTAGTTTTTTACCATGTATTCCTCAACGCCTTCCAGCCCGGTAGTGAGATGGATGCCCGCCTCCAGACAATCCTCGACCCTGACCGCCGTATGGTCAATAAAAAAGAGGTAGATGGCAAGACTATCAACGAAAGCCGTATCGCTTCCCTTAAGCCTGAGGAAATAGGGTATGTACGTGTCAATTCCCTTTCCCAAGATGGCACTCCTGTAAAATATATAACAGAAGGTACCATCGTAAAGGTAGACCTCAACAAGCCACTACCTCCTCATAGCTCTACTGTATTGAAAATGGATTTCTCCGGACAAGCTCCAGTGATGATCCGCCGTACAGGGCGTAACAACCCTGATGGAGTAGCTCTCTCCATGACACAATGGTATCCTAAATTGGCCGAATATGACTATCGCGGATGGAATACCACTGAATATATCACCCGTGAGTTCTATGGTGTATGGGGCAACTATGATGTGAAGATTACCATCGACAAAGACTATATCATAGGAGGTTCTGGATATCTACAGAATAACAACGAGATCGGTTTTGGGTACGAAGATGCTGGAGTGAAGGTACCTAAAGTAAAAGGTAACAAACGTACTTGGCACTTCTATGCCCCTCAAGTTCACGACTTCGCTTGGGCTGCGGATCCTAAGTTTGTTCATGACAAGCTCGATGCAGGCAATGGGCTTACCGTACACTTCCTCTATAAAAACTACCCTGAGAACTGGAAGAAAATCCAGCCTGAGATGGTCAAAACCTTTGATTTCTACAACAAATACGTAGGTAAATATCCTTGGAAACAATACTCTTTCCTACAAGGAGGTGACGGAGGTATGGAGTATGCTATGTGTACCCTTATCGAAGGGGAAAAAGAATATAGCTCCTTGCTCGGAACTGCTGTACATGAGTTAGGACACTCTTGGTTCCAACACCTTTTAGCTTCTGATGAGACAGCTTATCCTTGGTTAGACGAAGGTTTTACCTCTTATATACAAGACCGCGCACTTGCTATGCTTGGGGCTAAAGAACCTTTCTCTGGATTCTATAAGTCCTACGGCAAATATGTAGCCTCTAAGTATGAGGAAACACCTACTCACCAGTCCGACCGCTTCAATACCAACTATGCCTACTCTGTAACCTCTTACAGTAAGGGAGCTCTCTTCCTCAGACAGTTGGAGTACATCATCGGAGAGAAAAATGTAGAGAAAACCCTCCAACTTTATTTCAAAAAATTTGCTTTCAAGCACCCTCAACCTCATGACTTTATCCGTTGTGCTGAGAAAGTATCTGGCATGCAACTACAATGGTACCTCAATGAGTTCATGCAAACACCTCACCATGTGGACTATGCGGTAGATAAAGTAGCTGCCAAAGGCAACAAAACTGAAATCACCCTCCGCCGTGTAGAGAGAATGCCTTTGCCTACCGATGTATTTGTAGTAGATAAAAACAACAAAACTCACTACTATTACATTCCTTTGCGTATGCAATTTGGTGAAAAGGAAAATCCTTATAGCTATGAGCGCAAGGTATTACCTACTTGGGGGTGGGCACATCCTACCTATACCTTTGAGGTAGATATACCTTTTGAAAATATTCAGAAAGTAGTGATCGATCCTAACCATGTCACCACTGATATTAACATAGAGAACAACACTTTCCAAAAATAGAAGGGTATTAGTTTTTTATATTACAAAAGAGAAGCCGTTCCCAATTGGGAACGGCTTTTCGTATTCTCAGAATAGTCCTTGTTTAGTGATGATTCTTCACCACTTCTTCATCACGATACTTGCAGCAGTCACTTACCTTATTATAATCTTCTTCTGAGGCTTCTACCTTATGAGTACCATCAGCAAGACTATTGGAGTGACCAACCTTGGCGATTGCCTCTTGTACTTGTGCTGTAGAGGTTTTTCTCTCGTCCAAGACAAGAGATAGCTGGTGTGAATCTACATTCCACTGGGCGTACTTGACCCCTTTTACTCCCAAGGCTGCCTTTTCTATACGTGCCTTACAAGAATTACAAATACCCTCTACATTGAGTTGTGCTTTTGCATTTTTACTCTGCGCTACCACAGGCAAAGTAAGGGCTAAGAAAGCCAAAAGTATGAATCTTTTCATGATAAATATATTTAAAAGTTGTTTTATTTCAGTTTAAAGCGCAATCCTGCATATATCATACGACCTTGCAGAGGAGCATAGGCCATAGAAGCATCAAAATAAGTGCCAAAAGGCTGATCGGGAGCTATAATAGCTCTTTTTTGGTAATAGTTAAACAAGTTTTCTGCACCGAGATATACCTCTATCATAGGAGAAAAGACACGAGTAATCTGTGCTTGGGTAGTGGTGTAGCCCGCTGCTGTATCCCCCATCTGATAGGCTACAGGATTGGCAGAGGTATCCGGTAGGCGCTGGCTACCTATAGCATTGAAGGTAGCATCCATACGCCACTGGCGCCCTTCTTGGGGTACAGTCTCATAGGAGAGATTCACCATCCAACGCTCTTTGGGTTGGAAGGGCTGAGTGCGTCGCCCTGAAGCATAATCTGTCTGTACATCGAACCACTTATAGGCTACCTTCAAGTGAGTGCGCTTAAGAATCTCATAGTTAGCCTCTATCTGGAAATTTGTAGAAAAACTCTTTCCTGTGAGGTTATAGAAACTCACTTCTCTGGGATTGTCCCAGTCCACCACCACCTGATTGGTGAAGTTGGTATAATATAGGTCAGCTACTATTTCTAAGTCTCTTTTCCCTAAGGTTAAATATTGGGTAAAGGAAAACCCATAGTTCCAAGCTATTTCTGGGGATAGTCCATAGGTTTTTCCAGTCTGTGTACCTCCAAGGCGTATTGTTCTTGCTGTGGAGAAGAGTTTTTGATTCTCAGAGAAGATACTTGCCAAGCGCTCTCCCCTACCTACTGCAAGGCGTAGCGTACCCTTCTTCCAAGGCATATAGCGCAAGTGGAAGCGTGGGGTAATGAAAGCCCCCATCTTGTTGTGATAGTCAGCCCTTGCGCCAGCTGTAAGCCCAAAGGTATCGCCTGCAGAGAGACTATACTCGAAGAATGCTCCTGCAGAAAAGTCCGTACGGTCATAGTTATCGAAAAGAGAGGTGGCTCCTACACGCTCGGTAATAATATCGGTGATGCTATTAACCCCTGTGGTAAAGGTGTGATTGGTATTGCCAATAATGGACTTGAATAGAGCATTAAGATAGATCGTCTTCTGAGAAATATCATATTGATTGAGTCCAAAATAAGAATCCTGTTCATACTGCTTATAGTCTGCCTGAAAGCCCAAACTCTGATATGGCATATCCTCCCATATATAACCGAGCTTAGCAGAAGCATTCAGTTGGTGGGTCTTATTCTCACTCTGCCAGAGAGCTGGGGCAGAAACAGATGAGAGTTGCCCTGCTTTTCTTGCGTCATAGAGATAATGTAGGGTAAGGTTGGACATCCAGCCTGTATTAGGATTGGCATATTGCCAGCGATTCATCAGGTTGATTTGGCTTCCTGTAGGTACATCCATAAAGCCATCCCCATTGTTGTCCATTTGCATATTTCGCACATTCCCATGTAGGTAAAGTCCTGTATGCCAATGATCTGAAACTTTGGTATTGAGGTGGTTATTGAGTTCAAAACGACCATCCTCACTCCCATATACATTCAAGTAGATAGGGGTATCCAGTATAGGTTTTACCAATTCGGTATTGATCTGTCCAGCGATACTCTCATAGCCATTGATCACACTCCCTGCTCCCTTGATAATCTGGATATTATCAACCCAAGAGCCTGGGATAAAGGTCATTCCATACACCTGTGAAGCACCACGTATACTGGGAACATTCTCTTGGGTAAGAGATAAGTATGGACTGGCAAGCCCCAACATCTTTATCTGCTTGGTGCCCGTTACTGCATCGGCCACAGCTACCTCTGTATTGGAGCTGGTCTCAAAGCTATCTGAGAGGTTGCAGCAAGCTGCCTTAAGCAATTCACCTGAATTGATATTGACCATACCTGCATTGTTCATTTGTAGGCGCTCGGTAGGTTTGCGCTTGGCTATGGTGACTTCTACCGCATCCAATTGATTGGCATCCTCCAACAAAGTTGAGGTAACAAATTTCACAGGATCGGTGATGGTGATCACTTTTGTTTTGAATCCCACATGGCTCACTACCAGCTTCTTGAGTTCTGGCTTGTACAACAGCTTGAAGTGACCTGTATCATCGGTTGTAGTCCCGATGGTAGTTCCCTCCCAATAGATACTCACTCCTGCTTCAGCAAAAGTTTCTGTAGCATCCTTGAGGGTAATTTTTCCTTGCACCATAGTCTGGGCAAAAAGAGATAAAGGTAGCATCAGTAATGCTAATATGATATATTTTTTCATTGTTAGTTTTCTTTTGATTTTATAGGATTTCAAAGGTGTTTTTTTTTGAAAACACACATAGAGACACCATTGATAGTGTCTTAACAAGATGCAAGAGCCTCCCTTCTACCATTATAGGCAAAGAATATGACTCCTGAAAAATAAAATCTGTCAGAAAAGCTAACAAAGAAATTGCTGAAAAAGAATCGGTATGTTCCTTGTCAGCTGTGGAGAAGAAGAATAAAAAGGCTGTTTTCCCTTCATAGAAATAGTTTCTATCAAGAAGACAACCTTAGGTGATATAATAGTAGGAACTACTTGTTTTTGAACAAGTTTTAAGGTATGTTCTAATTCTGTTTTTTCTAACCTTGCATAGGAAGGCACGGGTGCTACTTGACAGCAAGTATGCTTAGGAGCAGCTCCTTGTTTTTCTTTGCAGCACTCAGGTACATCCTCCTTGTGACAGGATTTTGCCTGCTTATGTTGTTGGGGATGCTGTTTTTGGCAGGCATGCGGGGTCGCTTCACTGGTAAGCGGTAAAGCTAACAAGCAAAGCGTCATCACAAAAGCACATATTTTAGCAAAAACAGTGTTCATCGCAAGATTATAAATCGGGGCAAAAGTACAATATTTTTCCTAAATAAAAAAATTTTTTCTTCTATTTCTCTGGCATAGAATATAAAATACCCTGTTTACAACATAAAAACACATTGAAAATCAATACATTAAATTACTTATAAAAAATGTTATAAATAAGACTTGTTTATCTCAAAAAAAGTTGTATCTTTGCCCTATCTTAATCTGAGTTATAAAACTAATTCTTGTGAAGCGTACTGTGAGTTTCATATTATCCTTACTCATACTGCTGATAGCCTTTCAGCAGACGCTTCTTATCGTGCACTACCATCTGAATCGAGACTTTATTGAGAAGGCTTACTGTATCAATAAAGATAAAAAAGAGATGGATTGTCATGGAAAGTGTCATCTTAAGAAAAATATAGAGGACACCTCCCACACCTCCGACAAGCTCTTAAATCTTAAAGATATAGACATTGTACTTCAGCAACCCTTTTCTTTTGAAACAGCTATAGTACATACTCTGGAGGAAATGCCTCCTTTCTTCTTCAAGGAACAATTGCTTATTCATAAAATAGTCAAAAAGCAAATGCGCCCTCCTATCTCTTCTTCTACTCACCTTTCCTAATGTAACCCATAAAAGGATTACTATGTCTTGCCTGTAAGGTATTTTCCACAGAATAAGCCTTTTCCACATGCTCTATTCCTATCCTATAAGGGCAAGGAGTACTCCCTATACATTAGCTAAAAAAATCCACAATTTATTTAAGAAGATATCTCTAAAAGAAAGAAAGAAATACTCATTCTATAGAGATAAGAATGAGTATTTCTTTTTCTATTCTCATTTTAACCACCTCATATTTCCCCTAATCCTAAGTAGGGCAGGAAAGTTATGCCCTTATCATATTAAAAATTTAATTATACATAAATGAGAAATTTCAGAACACTCGTTATCGCTACCACTGCAATAGCGGCACTTTCATCTTGCAGTAAAGACAATAATACTCCTCAGCCTGCCAAGCCTAATCCAGGACAAGAGGAAAAGCCTACTCCAGAACTACAAGGAAATGGAAAAATCGCCTTACAGTTCGAAAACTATGTAGGAGAAGAAAAACTCACCTTAGGAGCAGATGCTAATACTGCTAAAGCCTATACTTCCAATGGACAAACTCTCAAGTTCTCAGAGGTAAAATATGTGATTACCAATATAGCCCTTGTAAAAGCAGATGGTACCAAGGTTGCTTATCATACTGAAGACTTAGATAAGGGAGGTTTTCTTATCAATCAAGAAAACACCGCTTCTCTGTCCCCTATTCTTAGTGAAATTCCTGAAGGGGACTACAAAGGAATAGAATTTGGATTGGGGGTAAAAAGAGAGCTTAACAACCTCTCCTTACAAGACAAATTTCCTAATTTCTACCGCCTTACAGGTTCTTTCAAACAAGCACAAATCATGCACTGGGAATGGGCTAATGGCTATCGTTTTGTAAAGCTTGAAGGCTGGTATTCTAATCCTAATCACAAGGACAAAGATGGAAACCTTGCTCCTATTGCTGATGCTACTCTTTCTATTCATATAGGTAGTGCCCAAAAAGGGAAAAAAGCAGATCCTAATACATGGAATGCAAATGAAAACAGAGATGCTTTTCGTTTTATTTCTTTAGATTTCCCTAAACCTCTATCTATCAAAAAGAATGTTACAGGGAAAGTTACTATTAAAGCTAATTTTGACAAACTTGTCAATGGTACTAATAAAATAACTTTAACAGGAAAGATTCCTACCATTCATCATTTGAATGCTATGTTTCCTTTTGTGAATAACATAGGAGGAAATCAAGCACTTGATGGCAAGAAAATTATTGTGAAAGACATCAATGACGATAATAAAGCTCAAGAAGGTTTTGACAACTCAGAAAACTCTGTTTTGGACAAAGTTGGCATGTTTTCTGTTATTAATGTAGAATAATTACTTTCCTACTATACACTGCCTGTACTTAAGAATATTTAAGTGCAGGCTATTTTTTCCTTAACTATTTATATTTTCTATGAAAAACATACTAACTTTTTATCTTTTACTTTTCTTTTTATATTCCTGCAGCAAAAATAGTTCCGAAGAAGCTCAACAGATTACCAATCCAAGGCTTTCCTTGAACATTCCTTCCAATTTTCCTCCTCTAAACCCTTTTATTGAATCAGCTTACCCTACCCAGTACGGAGTAGCTTTAGGGGAAAAACTCTTTTATGACTCACGACTAAGCCATGACAATTCCATCTCTTGTGCCACTTGTCATATCCCAGAACAGGCTTATGCTGATAAAAATCCTCGTGCTGTAGGAGTGGCCGGTAGAATAGGACTCCGAAATACCCCTCCCATTCAGAATATGGCTTTTCTCACAGAATACATGTGGGATGGAGCGGTTACTGACCTTAAGGAACAGCCTGTAACTCCTATCGTCACTCATGAGGAAATGGACTCTTCTCTCTTGGAGGTAATAGAAAAACTCAAAGATGATCCAGCCTACAAGCAAGCACTACTCAAGGCTTATGGTGATACAAAATTCTCCTCAGAGCGTATCTTGGGAAGTATGGCTCAATTCATGTACACTTTGATCTCTGCCAATAGTAAGTATGATCGGGTAACTCGTGATCATACAGAGACTTTTACTCCTGTGGAGGAAAAGGGATATACCCTTTTTAAGCAGAAATGTGCTTCTTGTCACAAGGGGGCTCTTTTCACTGATGAATCTTTTAGGAATGTGGGGTTCCCAAAACATCCAGATGTAGTAGAAGAAGCAGGTCGAGGACGTGTCACAGGAAATAACGATGACCTTCATCGCTTTAGAGTTCCCTCTCTGCGCAATATAGAATACACAGCTCCCTATGGAAGTTTTGGACAGTTTGCCTCTCTGAAAGATGTTTTGGACTTCTTTTCCAATGGTGTTACTGATTACCCTAACTTAGATCCTATCTTGAAGAATAACGACAAAAAAATTCCTCTTACAGAAGAGGAAAAAGAAGCTCTTATTGCCTTTATGCTCACCCTAAGTGATAAGGCATTTGTAGGAAGAAAGTAACTACTTCGCCAGAACGGTTTTCATTTCCCCTTGGGCTATACAGATATCTTGTATGTAGGTTTCCATTCTCACTAAGGTAACCTCCATGAACTCTTGGAGAATAGTAATATAAGTGCGTATGGCCTCTCCTTTCTTGGGCAGTGCTTGTATTTCTATATGTTTTATGGCACCTATATATCCCATAGGGGTAGGTAGGGCTTTGAGGTAATATCCATAGCCCTTGTGTAGGGCAATGCTCTGTGCCATATGTTCTATAAGTCCAGAAGCGGAGAGGTTCCCCTCCTGTACGAAGATATTCTCCTGAGTGATCGTAAGTCCCACTACAGCAGTCTCAGGGGTATACTCCCACAGGGTATCAACCATGACCATTGGGGAGCGCTGAGGGATGAGTTGTATGATCTGCTCTGGTGCAGAAATAGGTAATTCTTTCATGTGAAGTCAAGGTATAAAAAGAGCGGCTACACAGCCGCTCTTTTACATTTAGGTATATTAGGCGTCTATATTGGCGTATTTGGCATTTTTCTCAATAAACTCACGACGAGGTGGTACATCGTCTCCCATAAGCATAGAGAAGATTCTATCGGCTTCTACTGCGTTTTCTATAGTAACCTTTCTTAGAGTTCTGTGGCGAGGATCCATAGTGGTATCTGCCAATTGCTCAGCATTCATCTCTCCCAAACCTTTGTAGCGCTGTACAGCTACCTTAGTCTGTGCTTGCTCATAAAACTCTTTGGTAATAGCATCACGTTCTTCATCTGACCAAGCGTATTGTTCCTTTTTGCCTTGCTTAAGCAGGTAAAGGGGTGGGGTGGCTATATATACATGCCCCTCCTCTATCAGCTCTCGCATATAGCGGAAGAAGAAAGTAAGGATCAAGGTAGCGATATGTGAACCATCCACATCGGCATCGCTCATGATGATAATCTTGTGATATCTTAGCTTACTAATATTAAGCGCCTTAGCATCCTCTTCTGTTCCTATAGTTACTCCAAGGGCGGTATAGATATTCTTAATTTCTTCATTCTCAAAGACCCTATGCTGCATGGCTTTTTCCACATTGAGGATCTTACCTCGAAGGGGGAGAATAGCTTGAAACTTCTGATCGCGACCTTGCTTGGCAGTACCTCCCGCTGAATCCCCTTCGACTAAGAAGAGCTCGCAGTTCTCAGGATTTTTATCTTGGCAATCAGCCAATTTGTTTGGCAGACCTGCCCCTCCCATAGGAGATTTTCGCTGTACGGCTTCGCGAGCTTTCTTAGCTGCCAAGCGGGCTTGAGCGGCAAGAATTACCTTATTTACAATCGTCTTGGCATCTTCAGGGTTTTCTTCCAAATAGCTCTCGAGCATATCGGAAACAGCTTGGGAAACAGCCGCAGTCACCTCTCGATTACCAAGTTTTGTCTTAGTCTGTCCCTCGAACTGGGGTTCCGCTACCTTGACCGAGATAATAGCAGTAAGCCCTTCACGGAAGTCATCTCCGGAGATCTCCAAGGGGTTTTTCTTGTCCTTACTGGCTTTCTCAAGCAAGCCTGACTTATCTGCATAGTTCTTCAGTGTACGGGTAAGCCCCATACGGAAGCCCTGAAGGTGGGTACCTCCCTCATGGGTATTGATATTATTGACATACGAATGGAGATTCTCATTGAAGGAATCATTATAAATCATAGCTACTTCCACAGGAATTTCGTTCTTTTCCCCTTCCATAGCGATAATTTTTTTGATAATGGGTGTACGATTACCATCCAAATATTGGATAAACTCTTCCAATCCTTTTTCTGAGTAGAATGTTTGGGAGATGGGCGCTCCTTTTTCATCCTGATGGCGCAAATCGGTTAGGGTGATGTGGATACCTTTGTTCAAGAAAGCCAACTCTCGGATACGATTGGCCAAGATATCATAGTTGAACTCCACTGTCTGTTGAAATATTTCCGTATCAGGCAGAAAAGTAACCTTAGTACCACGCTTCTCTGTTTTTCCTTTTTCCTTTACTTGATAGAGAGCTATCCCTCGCTCATATTCTTGTTCCCAGATTTTCCCATCACGAAATACGGTAGCCGTAAGGTGAGTAGAAAGGGCATTCACCACGGACACCCCTACACCATGCAGACCACCAGATACTTTATAGGAACCTTTGTCAAACTTTCCTCCAGCTCCTATCTTGGTCATAACCACCTCAAGGGCAGATACTCCTTCTTTCTTGTGTATATCCACAGGAATACCACGCCCATTATCCTCCACTGTTACTGAGTTATCTGGATTGATTACTACAGAAATAGTGTCGCAATAGCCAGCAAGTGCCTCATCAATGGAGTTGTCAAGCACCTCATATACTAAGTGGTGTAACCCCCTTACCCCTACATCGCCTATATACATGGATGGGCGCACACGTACGTGCTCCATCCCTTCCAAGGACTGAATATTATCTGCCGAATATTTGTTTGGGTCTAATTGTTCACTCATTATGTTTGTTACTAAAAATTCGGACAAAGATACAATGTTTTTTTTTCTCTCACAAATATTTTCAAGGAAAAATTAACGGCAAAGGATGGGAAAAGCGGGCAAGACCTCACAGCTGAATCTATGAGGAATAGAGGTCTGTGAATAGTCCCCCCTTGAGGATATAAGAGAATGAATCATTAACGATTAATCATTTGTCATTAATCATTAAAAGTTGTATCTTTGCACCCAAAAAATAACGCTTATGAAGTGGCAAGGACGACGACAAAGTGACAATGTGGAAGACCGCCGAGGGGTGAGTACCACAGGAAAAATAGCCGCCGGAGGGGGGCTGATAGGAATTGTTATTCTCCTCTTACAGATGTTCGGAGGAGAAACAGGACAGGCGGTAGCGCCTCTCTTAGAACAGTTTAACCAAACACAACAGACCTCACAAGTGGCCAATGAGGCTGACCTTACAGAAGAACAAAAACAGATCAAGGCTTTTACCGCTACAGTACTGGCTGATACAGAGGATATTTGGGAGAAAATATTCAGGGAAAACAATTTAGGTACCTACCAAAAGCCTACCTTAGTACTTTTCACCGATGCTGTACAGACTGCCTGTGGGAATGCCAGCAGTGCTGTAGGTCCTTTCTACTGCCCTGGAGATCACAAGCTGTATATGGATATGAGCTTCTTTGAGGAACTTCGTACTCGATTTGGTGCTAAGGGTGGTGACTTTGCCATCGCTTATGTGATGGCTCATGAAGTAGGTCACCATATCCAGACTCTCTTAGGCACTTCCCAGAAGGTACGCCAAGCTCAGCAAGGTCTCAGCCAAAAAGAAGCTAACAAACTCTCGGTAGCGCTGGAGCTACAAGCGGATTTCTATGCGGGAGTGTGGGCTCACTATGACAAACAATATCTCGATGCCGACGATATAGAAGAGGCCGTAAGTGCCGCCAATGCTGTAGGTGATGATGCCATCCAAAAACGTATGCAAGGACAAGTTGTCCCCGATTCCTTCACCCATGGTACTTCCAAACAGCGTGTAGAATGGTTTATGAAAGGATACAATACAGGAGATATCAATCAAGGAAATACCTTTAATAATAATTAATGATTAATGATCAATGATTAATCATTACTGGCATTAATCATTGATCATTATAGAAGTTGGGTAAATCAGCTTATCGCTACCTCTTATTAGGTAGAGGAAAGTCCGGACACCACAGAGCACTATAGCGGGTAACGCCCGTCCGCCGCAAGGCGAGGACCAGTGCAACAGAAAGCAAGTACAGTACGGCTGTAGTGAAATCAGGTAAACTCTATAGGGTGCAACGCCAAGTATACCGACAACTAAGAGTGGCTCGCTCAATGCCGGAGGGTAGGCGGTTAGAATGGTCTGGCAACAGCCCATCCAGATAAATGATAAGCACTTTCCCTCAAGGAAAGCACAGAATCCGGCTTATGATTTACCCACTTTTTTAGTAAAGAAAGAATCCTGAATATGAGATTTTTATAAGATCTCTCCAGAGAGTTTTTTTTATACTACAAAAGAAAAACCGTTCCAATTATGGAACGGTTTTTTTATTTTATCTTCTTTTGGGTATTGGAGAATTAGAACTTATATCCTACTCCTATTTGAATCACGCGATTATTGGTATAATTCTTAGAATCTCCATTTTTATCCAAATTGGCCAATCCCCAGTTATAAGAAGCCTCAAAGAACAATCCATTGTTAGGCAAGTTGTATTCTGCTCCTAAGCCAATACCATAGTCAAAATGGTTGTAGGCATTACTATCTATAGTTTCTGTCTTACCATTCGATTTTCCTTGTGCGCTAAGGATATATCCTGCATAAAGACCTGCTTTAGGACGGAACCCTTCGAAGTCATACTTTATCCAAACAGGGAGGTTAAGGGTGTGTTGTATATATTTTCGATCCCCTTCTTTTGCCTTAGCTCCTTGGTTAGAGTAAGTAAGTCCTGCATCCATAAGAACTACATCGTTAAAAGCAAATTCCGCCAAACCTCCTATATAGAAAGAAGGACGAATATTTGTTTCTACTTTTACATCATTTGACTTAGAAGCTACATTAGCAAGGTTAAGCCCTGCGCGAGCTCCAAATTTTACTTGTGCGTTGGCTCCAACTATGGTAAGAGCGGCAAACGCTACGGTCATTAAAATTTTCTTCATATTTTAAAGTTTATAGGATTCAGAATATAGGGTTAGGAAAAGTTTGTAAGGGCTAAAAATAATGTTTCTACTAAAATTACTTTTCCTATACTCCTTGTAATCCTTGATTAACTAAAAGAAGTGCACCAAAAACCATGCCAAAGTGATTTTTAGGTACTAAAAAGTGACACTAACTATGGTTTTTCCCAAAAATAATCAGGATCATGTGAGATATATTCTTCTTTCCCGTTAGGCTTTACAAATCCTGTAGGTAAGAGAGCAACAAAAGTAGTGGCTGTTTTCCTAAAACGACTTTCAGGGTTAAATTGACTTTGTAATGGACAAGAAAACCAATACAAGTTTTTTGCCATATAGTTCTCCAGATACTCTTCTTTGGTTTGCTTTTCCTTGTTATTCCAATTGGCATCTTCATTGAGTACCAAGGGCTTGTTATGTATCAGTCGATCTCTTACTTCTGCAATACTTAAGAGATTCCCTTTTTCGTCCTTTACATAAGCATTATTGGTAGGGTCTATCCATATCCATTTTTGTAATTGTGAAGAATATACACTATTAATTACATGACAATCTGAATCCTCTGGATTCTTAGGCATACAAGTTACATAACGAGAAGGAATACCCATTGCCAGATACATTTCATTGAGTGTAATAGCCAAATGCCTGCAATTTACTCCTTTTTTTGTCGCTTTATGATAGTTATAGATATCTATAGCATCAAACTCACAAAGAGCATAATTACCGCCATCATGAGCAATATTATCATGTACAAAGTGAAGTAATTTAAAAATCTTGGAGAGCTCATCCCCTGTTCCCACTACAGAATCCAACTTAAAATAATTTTTCACTTGCACAAGAGAAGGATCGGTAGCTGACTGATACGTAAAATGTGGAAGTGTATCCCTCTGCTCTTTTTGATAAGCTCCCGATTGCTGCAATAGTGCCAATTTATCAAAGGCTTTGAGCTTTTGTAGCAGCGCAACAAATTTCTTTTCCTTACGGATATTGACTAAATCTTTATCTGTCTTTACATTTCTATAATCATCATATCCGAAAGCTACTGCTTTCTCAAGAGCCGCAATGGCTTCTTTTTTCTTATTTTGCAACGCATATACACAAGCCAAATTATAATTCATACTTGCCTTTACTCCTCTGATGAGGTTTTTGTAGTCCTTTTGCTCCTTTTCACTAAGAGACACTTCTTCTAATTTCTTTATATATGTAAGGAGTAGCCGTTCCTCCTCTGCATATTTTTTACCTTCATGGAGTGCTTGTAGAGAAAGCTGTGCCTTTTGGAAATCATTGAAATAGTTCTGCAGAACAACGGATTGTATTTGAGCCTTTGTCAATGAGGTAAAAAGACTCAAAATAAGGAATAATAAATATTTTTTCATCTCTTAGGTGTTTTAAAATTGATGTACAAAATTACGATTTAAAAAAAAGAAATAAAAGAAAAACGCCTAAAATAATTAACCTCATAACAACAAAAAGACCAATAGCTGAGCTATTGGTCTTTTTGTTGTTATTGATTATTAATTAAATGTATATCGTATGGTAATTCCTGAACGAATGGTCGTCATCGGATAAGAGGTCGAAATAGCATATTTCGAGAAAGAATAATCGAAATAGAAGATTCCCGATAGGTTCTTGGAGAAAGCATAATCCGCTGTAAAGCGTGCCAGCCAGGAAGTTTGTCCATTGGTTACCTGATTATCGTCCAATTCCATATTGCGAATTACAGTATAGTCACTACGTAAGGCTATATCTGCCTTGAGGTTCAGGTCACTTTTGATAATCACATCACGCCCATTGAAGCGGGAAGCGAAGCTAATATCCTTAAAGCGGTAACCCAATCCTATACGATATTCACGGCGCATAAGCTCAGTGAGGTAGTTGTTGTCTAAGCTAATAGAGATAGTCCTATCACGGCGTATTTCTCCCATAATACTTAGCGAGTTCTGTAGCTCAGTATCTATACGTATCAGTGGAGAGAACTGCTCTACCAAGTTCACATTGGTGAAGAGTTTTTCGCTGCGGAAATTACCCCCTTGGTCTAACTGATCTGGGTTCTGGTAATACTCCAAGTTGGTACGGAAATCACTTAGTGCATAGCTTGAACGATAGCCATGGGTAAGGGAGAAGCGGCGGAAATTGTGCTTGATAAACTCCAATCGCATCAGTCCTGAATAGCGTACTGTCCATGCAGGAATAGGAATACTGCGGAAAGCACCCAAAGAAACCCCCTCGGCACTACGCCCTGTATAAGCGGCATAGAAGGCAGGCATCAGTACCGCTTGACTATTCTTACCATAGCCCTTAGGGAAACCATCAGCATCTATATTGTTCGGATTCGAAAGGTCGATACCTCGCTGTCTGGCCAATCGATTGGCTATGGTAAGCCTATTCTCCTTGAAAGTCTGGAAGGTCTTGGAACTATACTCATCCGATGGTGTAAAGGCCGTAAGAATCATATTATCCGAAATCACAAAGTTACCTGTGGTATTGCCTATCAGCGGATTGTAATAACCATTGATGGCATTAAAGGTCTCTGTGAAGTTATCTATATACTCTCGATCGGCTTTCAGGTCTATCTGTAGGTCATAGGCAGGTTGCAATCCAGCGGTAATATTAAGAGTCTTATTGGTAGAGCGAACAAACTGATCATTGAAATCAGCAAAATTGGTCAGCCAACCATGACGCCCTGCCTCATAGCGAATATCATCTTGCCAGCCAAAGGCAAAAGGCAAGGAAGGTTTGGAGGTACCAAAGAAGCCTACTTGTGGTAGATACCCTGGTAGCATGGTACCATTGGTCTCGGTATAGCTTACCCCTACACGCTTGATCATGGTTGCAAAACGCAAGAGATGATCCTTCAACGTTGTTTTCTGTCCTAATCCCTTGTTCTTCACTCCTAAAGTGGTATAGAAGCGGTCGAAGGTCATATTGGCAGTGAAATTATGGGTATTGGCATTCTGTACTTTATTGATCTGATGTCCTGCTACTTCCATAAGAGCATCAGAACCTCGTTGCCAATCGAAATCTCCTGTATAGGAATACGATGCCTTGACAAAGGAAAGGTAAGGCAACTTATCCAAAGGCAATTCGTAGTTGAGCTTGAAGGCCGACATGAAGTGGTTTGGAGTTCCTGGATTCCAGAAGTCATTCCACAAGGTAAGCTCTTTGTTCGTCTGGCGCTGTCCATTCTCCCAAGTATAATAGTTGCGAACAATATTGCTATTGGTCACATCATAGCTTAGCTTGAGCGACTTGGTCAGTGAGTAGTTCAGACCATATTGCCAATCAAAGAGGTAGTTGCGTTGTTGCAACTCTGGTAGAGGCACCTGATTGTTCGGATTCACTCCCAAAGGATACACCTCTCTAAACTGCTGACGGGCAAAAGTTCGTGTAATGGTAGGCCCTATATAGATATTGTTAGGCAATAGGTTGAAATTCACTTCCGATAACCATTTGAGATATTTATTGGTATTAACCTTCTGATTGGTTTTGAAGGGAGTCCATTTCACCTGTTCGAAGGCATGGGCATAGAGTACCCCTGTGCGCACATTCTGTTCCCTTTGGTTTTCTATCTCAAAATCATGGTGATCCATCTCATTATAAGCATAGTTCACCGTAAAGTTCTCTATACTATAGAACTTGGCTTTCTGCTCTTCCCCTAAATTCTTCTTGACTCCTATCAGGGAGATTCCTCGTCTGAGAGTATAGTCCTCAGCTTGGCGCTTGATAAGGTCTTTCTGCTCTTGAGTCTGTGCAGCATTGATGCGATCTTTGAGCTTAATATCCTCATACTGAGGGTCATATTCTGGTGTAGCTACAGAGGATGAACGGTTTAGCCCGATAGGCACTTGCATATTCCATTTTTTAGGGAAGAGCTTTCCTGCATTGATATTCATCATAGCATCAAGCTGTCTGAGTTCCTTGCGACTGCGCTCATTAGGTTTCTGTTCTACCGTACCAAAGCCTACAGTACTTATCTTACCCGTTACGGACATCTCCATGAAGTCAGCAGCATTGAGGTCTACGGCAGCTATCCCTGCCCAGCCTCCTTTGTTCTCAAGCTCTGCCATGCGCAATTCGTTGAACCACACTTCTCCACATACTTGATTGGAGGTAGCATTCTTGACCCCTACCATAATCACTTGTATATCAGCCAAAGACGGATTCCCCTTGATAGCATAGCGGTTCTGCCCAGCCACATGTGGGGTAGTACTTGGCGAAGAAATCAGGTTCAGTGCTGCATCATAATAGGTAAGGTTGGCCAAGTTACCGCTATTGATTCCCTTTGCTTTGATCTGGGTAAGAGCATCCATAGGAATATCGAATCGGTTCTGAGTAGGCCATATAGCATCGGCTAAGTAAGCTCCTGCTGGGGTTACCTGTAGGGGTAGCTCTACCTGATAGAAGTTCTCTGAAAGATCTGAGCCTAAGCGCACAAAGGCGACCATCTCTCCATCGGCAAGAGGTTGGTTCTTATAGCGCTCAGCATGAACAAACATCTTGATACGCTTGTACTGCCTTAGGTCGGCATTGAGGTTTTTATACACCCCACGTGCATCTCCTGTATTAAGGTCACATACGGTATAGGAGAGGGATTGCTCATTTTGGCTAACTATTGTATTATTCTGATTGATCTGCTCTCTGTATACTCCTGGTGGCATACGATATGGGATAGGCTGGCGAGTTTCGTTCTCGATAAGGCTGACCGAACCAATCTCGGTGTGGGTACCTGTGCCAGGAGCTGAAAGATCATCCTTGAGAGACTTGGTATAGTGTCGCCAGTCACCTCGTACCAGATCCAAAGTACCAAAGCGCAAAACTACATCGGAAGAGAAGCCAGTAAGGTACATACGGATGTGAGTTACCGAGCGGAGGTCTCCCCCACCACCATATTCTCTTCGGTTGGCATCTTTTACAGGTATCTTATACTGAATCCAACGGGCTAAAATAGGTTGTCCACTTGGGGTCTCAGCATATACCTCTCGGATATCGCTCACATAGCGATCGGTACGTTGTACATTGCCTCGGATAGGAACACGGTATTCGTAATAGCTATCCACAGTACTCATGGTATTGTCCTTATTAATATCCTCTACATCAGGGGTGAGTGAGGCTGCCTGACTATTCCCAGCTACAGGGGAATTTCCTTGGGTACCATTATAATTATAGTATCGACTAAGGATTCCTCCACTACGAGAGAGGTAATACTCATAGTTGTCCATAGCTGGGTCATTAGGGAACTCTGCTATATTATTGGCATAGATAGCTCTCTCCTGTGCATCAGTAAGACCATCTAAACCAATATCTTGCAAGGCTCTATTTTCTGTATTGCTGTCAAAAGCATAGAGGAGCGACTGTGCCACTGGAGTTTTCCCCCAAGTGGTTGCATAAGTGGGTGACTGTATAGAAAGTCCTGGTAATCCGTTTTCATATTGCTTCCTACCATCCTTGAGAATATCCTCAGAAATATTTCCTAAGTCAAAGACCAATTCCCCTGATATTGAAGGGGTAAATTCGCCCGAGGTATAAGGATCTAATACCCAGAATTGTATATATTCTATATTGTTTTCCTCAAAATTTGTTGCTGAAACCCCTCGCATAATACCTCCCCATTTGTCAGTAGCAGCCACAGAGGCCATGGCTGTAGGGTTGTTATTGTAAGGACCTTTAGCCGATGGGTAATAAGCTAGGTCTAAGGTATTCTGTACCAAAAGGTCTCCCTGTGCTAATTCTCGCTCTGGGAATATTTCTTTGACATAGATACGGCGGGTACTGTTTTTGGATATTTCAGTAGCACTGACATCACTAGGCTTATTATTGGTATAGAATACAGGATCTATAGTATACCAAGCCAATTTGGCACGACCATAGCCATTCTTTAAGTTCTCTGGATCATCAGGGGCAGTACCATAGAGAGTTTGGTTAGGGTAGGCTCCCTGACCAAAACGCAACGGAGTACTAGCCATTGACCAAGCTCTGAAACCGCGTATATCTACGGTAGTTTGCGCTCCCTCGAAGTCGTCGAGATAAGCGGTAGATTCTCCATCGAAATCGGTACTCTTAGGAGCACTAGGGCGCAAGAAAGCCACCTCTCCCCTTACGGAGATATTCGAAGGCACATCGCTCTGCAGGGAAGGTACCTTGTTGAGCAAGCGGGTAAGGAAAGGCAACTCTGTGGAATAGGTTCCTCCAAATCCAAAAATGGTATTGTTCACCGGTTCTTGCCCATAATTAGCTTTCTGAGTATAAGGGCGCTCTCGCATATTGATAAGCGAACCGCCTATGATGAACTTATCATTGAACTTATGCTCTATATTCACCCCCATAAAGCGGCGGCTTTGCCCTCCAAATATTAGGTTATTCTCTACAGATACCTGTATTGGCATATTGGAGTTCTCTATCGTTGGGTCTATGATTTGTACGGTTCCTTGTTGGTAATTCACTACATAGTCTATCCCTTCCTGTAGGATACGCCCTCCTACAGTTACACGCACTGAACCGCGAGGCACATTGTAGGCTCCCAAGGAAATGCCTCGGCTTCCTTTGGACTTGTAGCGCCCCTTGAGGGTGAATTTGTTCTTCTCAGCATCCTCCAAGGCTTTTGCCTTGATATCAGTATAGAGCGAACGGAATACGTATTTCTTCTGGTTGGCATTCCATGCCGTTGAGGTAGATTGGTAGGCGGTAGGATCTTGATAACGATTCCCGCCTCCGAGCTTATCATAGAGATACTTCCCAAAAGGCTCTACCTTGGTAAAAATAATCTTCCCATATTCAGGGTCTATAGTGATTCCTTCGACAAAGTCAAAGAAACCGTCTCCCCCATCCTGAGGGTCGTTATAGGCATTGAGTCGGTCAAAATTGAAGAGTTGAAGAAGGATCTTGCGGGTTAGTTCCCTATTCCAAGTGGTTTCATCTACAGGAGAAATATAGTTCACTGGCGAAGGGTCATTGTAGAAGATATTTAGGCGGAAGTTCTCGGGGTTGATCTGTGCGGTATTGAGAGAATATACGTTCTTCATCATCAGATTCCAGATAGGGTCTCCCACTACCAAGCGGTTACTCTTGAGCATCTTGAGTACCAAACAGTTATTAGTAATTTTGTTTTGCCCTGCTATATAAGCATTGGTGGTTGCGGATATCCCATCATTGGCAAACTCTCCTACTTGGTATACATTACCTTCGTAGGTATATTGGTAAGCCACTGCCAAGACTTCATCGTTATTAAGTCGCTGGCTCAGGGAGATATATCCTAATTGCTTATTCACCTTGAAGTCTCGTCCTTCTTCGAGTTTTTGGGCATTTTCCAATACGGCATAGTCAAATCCTTCATTGACCAAGGAAGACATGGATCCAAACCCAGAACGAATGGTGGCGACATCTCGGATATTTTTTGTCAATACAGACTGGGGAGAATCCATACGAGTAGGATCGTACATATTAGCCTCATTGGTAGGTCGATCTCCTATGGATCCACGGAAGAAGCCCACTGGGGCATTGCCTGCTATACGGGTATTCTCCGCTTTGGCTTCTCCTAAGTCCTGTAGGGCTACTATGTTACGAATGTTGGCAGTACGGTTGGAGCGATTGGTTGCCCACACTTCCACACGCACGATTTGCACTTTACTACGTATATAGGGATAGTTCTCAAGGGCGCGATCGTATTGGTCTCTGAAGAATTGAGAGAGAAAGTAGTTGCGGTTTTCGTCATAATCCAGGGCACGTATCTCAAAGTCTTGTAGAGTACCTCCCCCTTGAGCAGTGACGGTTTGGGACTGAGAGCGTTGTTCGGAGAAGACACCCGTTACTCGGGTACGACCGAACTGAAGTTCTGTCTTCACTCCAAAAAGGCTTTGGGCACCTGTAATCAGAGAGCTATTCAGTGGTAGGCTCACGTTCCCCAGTTCTACCTTACGCACAATATCGTCTTCATTGGGGGTGTATTCAAGCTTAAAAACATTCTGAAAATCAAAAGTTGCTTGGGTATCATACATAGCACTCAGTGATAGGCGTGTCCCTATCTTCCCCTGTATCCCTAAGCTAATCCTCTGATCAAAGTCAAGCCCATAAGAACTTCTGTATTCAGGACTGATGGATGGGTTGTCATTCTTATTATAGCGTATCCCAAGGTCAAAAGCTACATTTCCCTGTGGGATGATATCTATATTGTTCCCACCAAAGATGGACTCAAAGAGCTCTGATTTTACATAGAACTCTGGAAGCAAATCTCGCTGTGTATTGGCCGATTGGGGATTAGTAGCGGGCTGCATAGCTGCATTCTTCTCTCTGAAATACAAGCCCATACGCTCACGAAGCACCAAGTTCTCATACTCCTTGGGAGTGAGGAACATAGGAGTAGAGATATCATATGTCCCTACCTTTTCCGTATATACATACTTGTCCAAAGCGGCATTGTACTTATACTTTCGAGAGATTCTATCTGAATCTTTTAGCAACAAACGCCTCAGCGAGGTACTTGTCCTAACGGTATCCTTGACTTTTTCCTGGGGGGTATCCTGCTGTGCCCTAAGGGTAAGAGTAGGTGTGAGCAAGAAAAAGAAAAACAACTGTATGACTAATTTCCCGTTCATCTTTGTTTATAATTGTTTTAATGCTTGTTTGATAAGCTGTTCTACAGAGAATTCTTGTCCTGATTGGGTAAGGATTTTATTGACTACGGCTTCGGCCGCTTTCCTTGGATAGCCCAAAACTTCTAAAGCAGCCAGCGCTTCTTCTTTGCTTGATGGGCTTTGTGACGCCGTTACCAAAGAGGCGTTATCGCTTGTGAGCTTAACCATCTTCTCCTTCAGATCCAATATGATTCGTTGCGCTGTCTTAGCACCTATCCCCTTGACTGACTGTATGGTACGTACGTCTGAATTGACAATCGCACTCTGAAGCTGTGCCGGAGATAGTGAGGAAAGCATCACTCGGGCAGTATTCGCCCCTACACCTGATACAGAGATAAGTAGCGAAAAAATCTCTCGCTCGAACTTATCAAAAAATCCAAAAAGCGTATGTGCATCTTCCTTTATTTGCAAGTAAGTATATATCTTCAACTGCTGTGTATCAGACAATTGTGAAAATGTATGCAATGAGATATTCACCCAATAGCCTACCCCATTACAGTCTATAACAAGGTAGGTGGGTGTCTTCTCTACTAAGCATCCTTGTAGATGTGTTATCATAGGCTTGTGCTTTTTTATTCCCCATTGTGCATGAAATCATGCTTTTGCATAAGCTGCTCCTGAGTCTCCTTACAATTCTCATCTGGAATACAACAATCCACAGGGCACACAGCAGCACATTGTGGTTCCTCATGGAAACCTACACACTCAGTACATTTGTCGGGGACTATATAGTAATAGTCATCACTGATAGGCTTTTGTACCTCATCGGCATTAGCATGCTTTCCACTGGGCAAAATGATATTCCCACGGAGCTTGGTGCCATCACTATAGCGCCAATCATCAGCGCCTTCATAAATAGCATTGTTAGGACATTCAGGTTCGCAAGCCCCACAATTGATACAGTCGTCTGTTATTATAATTGCCATTTTTTTATTTTTTAGTAATAAAGTAATGTCAGAATTGGGGGATGTTTTATTGAGGGCAAAGATACAACATTTTCTTTGGCAAAAAGGAAAAACTATCTATTTTTAACAAAAAAACTGCTCACGTGTTTTTCACGTAGAGCAGTTTTATGCTGTATATATAGGTTATCCCCTACAAATCAATCATTTGTATTGCTGTGATTGCTGCTTCTATTCCTTTGTTTCCGTGCTTACCTCCGCTCCTATCTATGGATTGTTGGAGAGTGTTATCGGTAAGCACACAGAAGATTACTGGAATATCTTGGGTGGCATTCAGGTGGGCTATCCCATAGGTAACTCCTTGGCAGACAAAGTCAAAGTGCTTAGTCTCTCCCTGTATCACACAACCTATGACAATTATGGCATCCACAGCCTGCTCTATCATACGCTTAGCACCATTGACCAGCTCAAAAGCCCCTGGCACACTCCACTCTATGATATTCTCTGGCGAGAAACCACAATCCAAGAGGGTATCCACGGCTCCCTTACGCATATTATTGGTAATCTGTCCATTCCATTGAGAGGTGATAATCCCTACTCTCTTACCCACAACCGATGGCAGAGAATCCTTATCGTAAGTAGATAGATTCTTGTTCTCTGTTGCCATATTATTGGTTCATAAGGGTTTTTACACGGCTGATTTGCATATCTGCTGAAGTAGCTTCTTGGGATTTAGGATAGTCGTTTTTGATTTTCTCCAAGTACTCCAAAGCCTCTTTATAGTTCTTTTGCTCTTCTGCAACAAGAGCTGCTTTGTTCATATATATAGGAGCTGTAAGAGTGTTATCACTCTTATCAATAGCTTTTTTGTAATAATCCATTGCTTCTTTAGGTTGCTTAAGGGCTACAAAAGCATCTCCTATATTCCCTAAAGCCAAAGCACTTAGTATAGGATCCTCTGAAGAGAATTTGTCCAAGTGGGTTACCGCTTCCTTGTATTTGTTCAATTGTAGATAGGCCATTCCTGCTGAGTAATAGGCTACATTGGCTGCTTTGCTGGAAGAATAATCCTTAATCACTTGTAGAAATCCTCCATGACTCTTATCTCCATTGAGAGAAAGAGTAAATAGAGAATCGCGCTGTGCTGTTGTAGGAGCATTGAGAGCTTCATCAAATACGGTAAGGGCAAAAGATAGTTTTTCTGAGGCCTCAGTCTCTCGTGGAGTGGATACAAATTGTTTATATAACATATATCCCAAACCTACCACTACGACAGCTACCACGGTCAAGAGAATAGAACGCTGATTTCTCTGCACCCATGCTTCTGTCTTTCCTGCTTTCTCATCCAATGTCTGAAACACTTCTGCAGTGGTACTCTCATGTGATAATTGCTCGCTAGTGAGCTCTTTGGTTGGCTCTTCTTGTTCTCTTTCTTTCTTTGTTTGTCGCCCAGGACGATAGTTATTCTTCTTGTAAACTGACATAAATTTTTTGCTTTAAAAAGATTTTGCAAAAATAAAATTTTTATTTGTAATAAAGGGTGTTTTTCTCAATATTTTTTTATAATTTGCGCGAGTTTTTTCAAGCCCCTTTTTAGATGTTCCTAAAACGACTTTACATATTGAATTTCAAGAATATAGAAAGCCGAGACTTTTCTTTTTCTCCCTCTCTCAATTGCCTAATTGGTGACAATGGAGTGGGAAAAACGAATTCTTTGGACGCTATTTACCACTTAGGAATGACCAAAAGCTACTTCTCATCGTCTACTTTGATGAATATTCGTTTAGGGGAAGACTTCTATCTTATCGAGGGAAATTTCGAAAAAGAGGGACGGGAGGAGACGGTCGTTTGTAGTGTAAAAAAAGGTCAAAAAAAAATCCTCAAACGCAATGGCAAGCTTTATGAGAAACTCGCCGATCATATAGGCGCCTTCCCTATAGTGATTATCTCACCCTCGGATCGTGACCTTATTCATGAAGGAAGTGAGGCGCGTCGCAAATTCTTGGATGGACTTCTGAGCCAGCTATATCCAAGCTACCTCGATACATTACTTAGGTACAACAAGGTCTTAGCCCAGCGCAATACCTTACTCAAGTCCTTTCATGAGGGGCAATACCTTGATCCTGACACACTTGATATCTATGATGACCAGCTTTCACTATATGGAAACAAAATCTTTCAGGTGCGTTTGGCTTTTCTTGAGTCTTTCCTACCTATCTTTCAGGAGCAGTATACACACCTCTCCCAAGGGAAAGAACAGGTAAGCATCCGCTATGAGAGCCGCTTGCTTGGACAGGATTTCAAGAACCTTCTCAAGGAGAGTTTCCCTCAGGATAGTGCCGCTCAATACACCACTGTAGGAATCCATAAGGATGACCTCCTCTTGGAAATCAATGGGCAATTGGTCAAGAAGTTTGCCAGCCAAGGCCAACAGAAATCATTCCTTATCGCACTGAAATTAGCTCAGTTCCATTGTTTGTATAAGCAGACAAAGACCACTCCTATTCTTCTATTGGACGATATTTTCGACAAACTGGATTCCAAGCGTGTCGCACAGCTGATTTCCTTGGTTACTCGTCCACCCTTTGGACAGGTTTTCCTCAGTGATACCGACAAAGAACGTACGGAAAACATAGTAAAAGAAACAACCTCTAATTACCATCTTTTTTATTTGTAGAAATTTATCTACAAATATTTTTGTGTAATTAAAAAAATTCCTATATTTGCACCCTCAAACTGCATATTAGAATGAAAGATAAAAAACGCGATCTAAAAGCGTATGATATTCACTTTGCAGGATTAAAAGATGGCGAACATCTCTTTGAGTATCAAGTAGATAATCATTTTTTTGAGTTCTTTGATTATCATGAGTTCAATAGTGTTAATCACTTAGTACAGGTGCGCTTACAGAAGAAAAGTACACTCTTAGAGTTGGATTTTTCCGCTCAAGGCACTATCAATATCAATTGTGATATCACTGATGAACCTTTTGATCTCCCCACTCAGGCTCAGTCTCACTTGGTTGTCAAGTTTGGGGAAGAATATAATGATGATAATGAAGAGCTGCTTATTCTCCCTCAGGGAGAGCACACTCTCAATGTAGCTCAATATATCTATGAGATATTGGTACTATCAGTACCTGCAAAGCGTGTGAATCCTAATACACAGAGTTTTGCACAAGCCATGGAAACTCTTGAGGCACTCAGTCCAAAAGAACTTGACGAGGCTGAAGATGATTCCCAAATAGATCCTCGATGGAACGAATTAAGAAAATTGTTGAACAAATAAAAAAATAAGAAAATGGCACATCCCAAACGAAGACAATCCTCTACACGCAGAGACAAAAGAAGAACTCATGATAAAGCTGTAGTTCCTCAAATAGCTAAAGATGTAACTACAGGTGAGTTCCACCTATACCACCGCGCTCACTGGTTTGAAGGTAAGTTGTACTACCGTGGTCAAGTCCTTATCGACGAAACTCCTAAAGAAGCTCAAACCGAAACAAAATAAACAAGAGGTTTTTTTATAAGAATGTTATAAGAACTCTTCCCCTTTTTTAGGGAAGGGTTTTTTCATGTAGATATATAGGGGGTATTTGTTATGTTTTTATAAAGACACCCTTTTTTGCATAAGCGAAATATCTAAAGCAATGCTTCCTTAGCAAGAGAGTCGCTACAAATCTATAAAA
This sequence comes from Capnocytophaga gingivalis, assembly GCF_002302415.1. Taxonomy (NCBI): domain Bacteria; kingdom Pseudomonadati; phylum Bacteroidota; class Flavobacteriia; order Flavobacteriales; family Flavobacteriaceae; genus Capnocytophaga; species Capnocytophaga gingivalis. Next base: position 862,367 of record NZ_CP022386.1, read on the forward strand.
ATCAAAAGACTATCCCCTTTTAGAGGATAGTCTTTCTTTATGAATTATAAAATAGACATTGCTATTTATTTGTACATCACTTTCTTCACAGCTTTGATTACATCCTGTGCATTAGGCAACCATTCTTGTAACAAGGCTGGTGAATAAGGTGCTGGAGTATCGGCGGTAGTGATACGTTGGATAGGAGCATCCAAATAATCGAAGATATGTTCTTGTACTTGGTAAGTAATTTCTGAAGATACAGAACCAAATGGCCATGCTTCTTCGAGAATCACCAAGCGGTTAGTCTTTTTCACAGAAGCGAAGATAGTTTCCCAGTCCATAGGGCGAACTGTACGAATATCTATGATTTCACATTCTATTCCTTCTTTAGCCAATTCCTCTGCTGCTACAAAGGCTTCTTTGATAATCTTACCAAAAGAAACAATAGTTACATCCTTTCCTTCTCGCTTGATATCGGCTACACCAAGTGGAATAGTGTATTCTTCTTCTGGCACTTCTCCCTTGTCTCCATACATTTGTTCTGACTCCATGAAGATTACAGGATCGTTATCACGGATAGCTGATTTGAGCAATCCCTTAGCATCATAAGGAGTAGAAGGTACTACCACTTTGAGCCCTGGACAGTTCGCAAACCAGTTTTCGAAAGCTTGTGAGTGGGTAGCTCCCAACTGTCCTGCAGAAGCGGTAGGACCACGGAATACGATAGGAATATTAATCTGTCCTCCAGACATTTGGCGCATCTTGGCTGCATTGGAAATAATCTGATCCATTGCGACCAAAGAGAAGTTAAAGGTCATAAACTCTATGATAGGACGACATCCATTCATGGCAGACCCTACTCCGATTCCTGAAAACCCACTCTCTGCAATAGGGGTATCTATGATTCGCTTAGGACCAAATTCGTCCAACATCCCCTTGGAAGCCTTGTATGCTCCATTATATTCTGCTACTTCCTCTCCCATGAGATAAATAGAAGGATCACGACGCATTTCTTCACTCATTGCTTCGCAAACAGCTTCTCTGAATTGTATTGTTCTCATTGTATTTATTTTATATCAATCTTTTAATGACTAATGGTTTATGATCAACAGTTAGCTACTAAAACCTTCTAAAGACCTAAAACCTTAGAATCGTGCAAAGTTACGTATTTTTTTTATTTTACACAAAATCTGTTATCAATTTTGCGATAAAATTTATTTGTTCTTTGTCCAATTCTGTGTGCATAGGCAAGGAGATAACTTCCTGTACCAGCTCATTGGTAGCAGGAAAATCCACTTCACGATAGCGACTATCCTCATAGGCTTTTTGCTTGTGCAAAGGTATCGGGTAGTAGATACCAAAGGGTATTCCATGCTTTGTGAGGTGTTCGGCCAAGGCATCTCGCTTACCGCCTAATATACGTATGGTATATTGGTGGAATACATGCGAGGTATCTCCCTGAGGAATCTCAGGGGTGATGATATTTGGATTGCCCTGCAACCCCTCGGTATAGAGACGAGCAGCTTCTCTTCTCTTTTGGTTATAGCTATCCAAGTGTGGTAATTTGGCACGAAGCACACAGGCCTGTAGAGAGTCCAAGCGAGAGTTCACCCCTACTACATCGTGATGATAGCGTATATACATCCCATGATTGACTATGCCTCGTAGGATATGTGCCAACTCATCATCATTGGTAAAGATAGCTCCCCCATCTCCGTAACAACCTAAGTTCTTGGAAGGGAAAAAGCTGGTAGCCCCTACATGTCCTATAGTACCTACTTTCTGTTTGCGCCCATCACTCCAAGTGAAATCAGCCCCTATGGCTTGTGCATTGTCTTCTATGACATAGAGGTTGTACTCCTTGGCTATCTGCATGATAGCTTCCATATTGGCCGGACGACCGTATAGGTGTACTGGTACGATCGCCTTGGTCTTAGGAGTAATGGCCTTGCGAATTGCTTCTATATTTATATTAAAGGTATCTTTATCCACATCTACCAGAACAGGGGTAAGTCCCAATAGGGCTATCACCTCCACTGTAGCCGCAAAAGTAAAATCAGCAGTGATTACTTCATCACCTCTTTTTAGGCCTAAGCCCATCATGGCTATCTGGAGAGCATCAGTTCCGTTGGCACAAGGAATCACATGCTTCACCTGCAAATAGGCTTCCAATTCCTTCTGGAATGCCTGTACCTGAGGACCGTTGATAAAGGCAGCGGAATCCAATACTTCTGCAAAAGATGCTTGTATTTGTGCTTTCAAGGGTTCATATTGCCCTTGCAAGTCTACCATCTGAATTTTCTTCATGGTCTTTGTTTTTTATCGCCTGCAAAATTACGAAATAATGATTAATTTTTAATGATTAATGATTATTTTTTTTACTATAGAGTCGCATAACCTTGCGCCCTCTATCTCTCATAGGATAAGCGAGCTTTTTCCTGTTATTTAAAGAAATGTTAAATATATAAATTAGACCAAATACAAATAATATCTTTGCAGCCTGAAATTTTCCTATATGAAGTGTTTTGCAATAGTTCTTTTTTTCTTCTTCTCTTGGAGTTATAGTCAGCAACAACTGCTCTCTGGAGTGGTACAAGATGAAAATAAGACACCATTATTAGGCGTGAGTATCATAGATAAAAATACAAAAAAATGGGCTATCACCGACGAAAAGGGACAGTTTTCTCTCCCTTTCTTAGAAGAATATGATCTTGATATTCAGCTTTTGGGCATGGAAAAGAAAACACTCAAAGGAAGAGATACTTCTATAATCATCACTCTCAAGGAAGAGACGCTCTCCCTTAAGGAAGTTGTGGTTACTGCAGATAAGGTTAAGGACAAAACCAGCTCAGCCATTACCTTGGACAAATATGCGATCTCTCAGTTCCAATCGCTTTCCCTATCCGATGTACTCCAACAGCTCCCAGGGCAGGCGATCAAGAATATTGACCTGACAGCTCCTAAAAGTATTCAACTGCGTTCTGCACTTTCTTCGCTTAACAACGCTTTTGGGGTGGGCTTCATCATAGACGATATGTATATATCCAATGATGAAAATATGCAATCCTATGGCTATACACGTATAGGTGGAAGTAATACTGCGGCTTTCTCTCATATGAATAGTTCTATTGACCTACGTACCATTCCCGCGGCTAATATAGAGAAGGTAGAAGTGATCAGTGGTATTGCCGATGCTAAGTATGGCAATGCTACCTCGGGTCTTATCATTATAGAGCGCAAAGCGGGAGTCTCTCCCTTACAGCTCTCGGCTTCTATGGTAGGAGGTGGAAATACGATTAATGTACAAAAGGGTTTTAAGCTACCTAAAAAATGGGGAAGCCTGAGCCTTTCCTTGGATTACCTCAACTCCAATAGTGACCCTCGCAACGATCTAATGTCCTTCAACCGTCTCTCTGCTACAGGTATATGGAGTACTTTCAATGCTTCTCAAAAGCTAAAAAATACCCTAACACTCTCAACAAGCAGAAACTTAGATGGCAGTAAGCAGTATCAAGAATTGGACGATACCTTTCGCAATGGTTCTTCCAAAAAGGAATATAGCTACTCACTAAGCAATCGTGTCTCTTGACAGATAGATAACTCTTGGATAGACCTGCTGAGCGGTTCGGTAAGTATATCTTATACAAAAACAGATTCTTCCAAAGAATCCTATGTCAATGGCATTGGCAATGTTGTTCCCTTAGCAGATCGCACTTCCTTTCACCAAGGGGTCTATACCCCCGTCTCCTATATGTCGATCGAACGTACTATAGGTGAACCCCTCAACATCTCTACATCTGTGAGTGCTTCCAAGACACTCTCACATGGTTATTTCCGCCACTCGCTCTCTGGGGGAACAGGATTCACTTATAGTGACAACATCGGAGAGGGAAAGGTCTTTGATTCGAACTCAGCCTCTATTATGACCTCCCTTATGCCCAACAGAAGCGGGGATAGTCAGCAGGGAGTACGCCCACTGAATTTCAATAGATATGTAATTGCCAATAAGCTCTTTCACTTTTACTTACAGGACAATATCTCTTATACCTTCAATGACCGTCAGTCTCTACTGGCCAATATAGGGCTTCGCTATGAAAACCAAAATGGTTTTTCCTCTCTTAGCCCGCGTATCAATACCGCTTTTGTACTCTCCCCTTCTGTGAAGTTTCGTGCAGGCGTAGGGCTCTCTACCAAAGCTCCTTCTCTGGTGAATCGCTTTCCTGGTAATGTCTTTTTTGACATCTTGGTCAAGGACTTGCGTACACGTGACTATGCGGTGAACTATATACAGACACATGTAGTTGAGCGCCCCGAGGTGTCTCTCTTGCCTGCCAAAGCGTGGAAATATGAAGTAGGAGCGGACTTCAATCTTCCTTTCGTTCGTATGAACCTTACAGGCTTCCTCAATCATAATTTTGACAACTTTGAGAACACCCCTCACTTAGGACTTTATCCTATTCCTGAGCTGAGCTTTACTAACAATCCAAACCCCACGCTCCCTCCTTCCTATACCATTACAGGATATAAGGACATTGTCTTAGAATACCAGACGATAGGGAACACCAAACGAAACAAGGATATAGGGGTGGAACTGATGATGCACTTCAACAAAATTGAGGCGCTCAATACCCAATTTACACTCTCTGGCAGCTATGTATACTCTGAGTCCGATAGTACTTTGCCCAATCGTGAAGCTAATGCCAATGTAGCAGATACCGAGCATAAATATATCTTTTATCCCAGAGACATCAATCGTGCTGATAAGCTCAGCCTACGACTTACCACCTCTTACCACCTATCTTTCTTGGGACTGCTCGCCTCCCTAACTATTGAACAATTTACCTTTAGCAATGCTTTTGCCTCCATTAAGGATATTTATCCCTTGGGGTATCTCAATGATCGCTTGGAATATACAGAAATTCCGCCATCAGAGCGTACTAATAATCAATATCAGGCACTACATAGGGTTACTAAAGAAAAAAATAGGGATAGTCGTACACCTATATATCACAATTTCCACCTGCGTCTGACCAAGGAGCTCCAGAATGGACTTTCACTCTCTTTTTATATCAACAATGTAGCCAATTACCGCCCTACCATTATCATTAATGGGAGCGAAAGACGTATGAATGAGGATATCTCTTTTGGAGCTACAGCTACTTTCAAATTTGGAAAATTGTAATTCAAGAAGCAATAAGCAGTGGTATATGATGAAGAATCAGCTGACCACTAACCCATAACACCTAAAACCTTTAAAAAAATGAGAAAAATTATTTTTGCTTTATCATTAACAGCCCTTCTGAGTGCTTGTCGCAAGGATGACGACAGCTTTGGCAGTGGAAATGACAATGGACAAGTGTCCCGCATCGCCTACACCATAGAGACTACTTATGGGGATAAGTTCAACAACCTCAAGGCCGCTGGATCTGTGGTGAAACTCACCGACACCTCTACTGGACAACAATACGAAGCCACTACCTCCGATGAAGGAAAGGCTATCCTACAGCTCCTCCCTGGTACTTATAACATAGAGGTATCCAAATCCCTTACGAAAGAACAGAACAACAGCCTTTTTGGTTTTGACAACGAGGCTAATTTCGCTGCTTCCAAGCAAGGAGTCATTATCTCCTCAACCGCTAATTCTCTCTCTTTCAAGATGAGTGCGGCTCGTATGGGAGACTTGGTGATCAAGCAGATATACTATACAGGTTCTGATACAAAAAAAGCAGCCAACTATCATGATAATTTCTTTGAGGTGTACAACAACTCCTCCGATACGATCTACTTGGATGGTATCTATTTTGCCAAATTACAAGGAGTTCAAAAGTATATAGCCTCCAATGCTGGAAAAAAAGGATATACTGCCAACGGACAATACAACTGGGCGGAAGCACAAGGCTTGGAAGGATTGGGCGAAAAGGCCAATACCGATTATGTATATGCCAAAACAGTCATCGCTTTCCCTGGCACTGGCAAGGACTATCCTTTAGCTCCTGGCAAGTCTAAGATTGTAGCCAGTTCCGCTCGTAATCACAAAGAACCACTCCCTGGCAAGCCTGCAGTACAGAATCCTGAACTCACCATTGACCTAAGTCATGCCCATTTCGAGGTATACTTAGATCCTTCTTTTGTAAAAGATGGAAAATCGTTAGACACTGATAACCCTGCTGTTACGAACATGGTCATACTTCACAAAAATGGAGGTAAGGACTTTCTCTTAGACACCCAAGGCAGAGAGGCTTATATCCTCTTTAGGGACACTAAGGAGAACTTTGAGGCTTACAAGCGTGTTCCTCTTCCAACCGTTACCAATGCTGATTCTAATAGTGCCAAATGTGTACAGATTCCTTTGGATAAAATCATCGATGGGGTCAATGCCCAGCACAATAATGCCAACAACTCCCTCCCTCATCGCCTCCCTGACAGCATAGATGCAGGAGAGCTCAAGGCTAAAAGTGCCTTCTCTTCTGAAGTATTTATCCGCAAAGTCAAAGAGGTTAAGAATGGTTTCACTCGCTACCAAGATACGAACAATTCTACCAATGATTTTCAGTTAAAAGACAATGAATTTGACCTTAGTGCCTTAAATGAATAACCTGTAGGGGCGAATTGCAATTCGCCCTTACATATTTTTATATTGCAATTCGCCCTCTCATATTTTTATATTGCCATTCGCCCTTACATATTTTCATATTGCAATTTGCCCTTTTATTTATTTTTACCATGAAAAGATTCCTTTTACCCTTGTGTATGCTCTTTACACCTATTCTTTATGGACAAATAGCCCCGGATACGGATATGTTTGCCAAGATGTACACTATATACGAACAGACTCCTATTTTTCTGACAGAAATACCTGTAAAAAATTTTACCCTCAGTAGTGTATACCTCAATCACCAAGAAGGAAATCTCCGCTTAGGACAACAACCCAAGGAACAAACTGACTTTGGCTTACAGTCCTATGGGTTTTATAAACATAAGGAAATACGTTTTTTAGGTCGGCTGAATATGCAGCGTATCTACCAAAGAAACAAGGCTTGGAATCTCTCTGAAGGAGAAGTACAAGCCAATGGTCTCATGCCTGATCCCCACTACTTTGCAGTAAGTCGTCCAGCTCCTTGGGTAAACCAACAATACAATATTTTTGGAGGAGTATCCCTCCCTCTATACCAACAGGTATGGTCTCTCTCACTCTCTACCCATATCAACTATGAGGAGAAATTCCGAGAAACCTACGATCCTCGTCCTAAAACAAGCCATAACGAGCTCCATTTTGCTGCACAAACAGCCTTGCGCATTTTCCCCAAGCACAAAATAGCCCTCTCTGGAGAATATGGATTCAACAAAATGGTCGATAAAATGAAGTTTGCCGATGAAAATGGACAGAAACCACTGAACTTAACTAAGTACAACCGTTGGCAACTTGGCTACGGTAATTTTCAACTCTCTTCCTCCTCCAATAACAAACGTAAGAATGACTATTATGGCTTTGCTCTTGGCTATCATTATACAGGGCTACAGCACAAGTTCTTGGTAGAAGGAAGTTACCGAAATACCCTAACTCATACCTTCCTCAATGCCAATGATAGTGAGTCTGATTTGGATATCATTGCCCGCCTATACGAAGATACTTTTATGGCTAAGGCTCATTATCTTAACCAACTAAAAGAAGACCAAGTACTGAGTCTCTCCATAATTGCCTCCCAAAGAGAAGCCTCGAACCGCCTTGTGATGCGGCAAGGACGTTCTTACCGCTCCTACCAAGAGGATATCACCTTCTCTGCCAATCTGCTAAAAAATATCGGTACTACCACTCGCGAACTCGCCTTTGAAGCTGTTTATCAAGGAGCTTATCAAAAAGATATCATTGCCAAAACCCTTACCGATCATAGTACTTTAGCTCTTTCTCTCCTATGGGCTAAGGAATATGAAGTGGACACTTTCTTGGTTCGTCCGACTGTAAAAGGTACTGTAATTTTCCCTTTGTATAACAAACTTATCAATCAAAATACAGATTATCACAAACCCTATTCTGAATCGGACTATGCAGCCCGTACTCTACGCCTTTTCTATGAGGAAGTAGTCTACCCTGACCATGAATTTTTCCATACTACCCGCTATCAGTTTTCTTTAGGAACTGACCTTAAGAAGCGTCTTTCCAAGCAAACCTTACTGATCACAGGCATCCATTCGACCTATACGACCTCTTTCAAAGGAAGAGATCGCTATGGAGCGGCTATCTCTATTTCACTACTCAAATAAAAATCGTATCTTTGCCTCCACAACTATACCCCTTAATTTCTATAACCCTAAAACCCTAAAATGAAAAAAATACTTATCTTACCCCTTTGTATGGGAGTTTTCTTCTCTTTCACTCGGCTGAAAGACTCCTTGTATGAACCTGAATATATCGCCCAACTCCGAGAAACCTATAGCAGTGGAGATACGAAAAACTGGGAAGCTCCTTTCTTGGACGAAAGTGTCAAGGCTCACTATGTGGAGATAGGATCCTTACCTAAACTCTCTTTCCCAGAAAACAACCCTTATTCCGATGCTAAAAAGGAGTTGGGTAAGCTCCTTTTCTTCGACCCTCGCCTATCGAAATCCAAACAAATATCGTGCGCCAACTGCCATGACCCCGAATTGGCATGGGCGGATGGGCGCAGTGTCTCTTTCGGGCACAACCGCAAGAATGGGGTAAGGAACTCTCCTTCAGTGTTCAATATGGCGTATCATACTACCTTCTTCTGGGATGGAAGAGCAAGCACATTAGAATCTCAGGCTATGTTTCCACTTACCGATCCGGTGGAGATGGCCTCCCACGAGGCAGTAGCTGTAAAGCACATCAAGCGTATCAAGGGCTATCGTCCTTACTTCAAGGAAGCTTTTGGCGATGAGAAGATTACCCTTACACGTATCTTCGAGGCCATTGCCACCTACGAGCGTACCATTGTCAGCGGCAAAAGCAAGTTTGACCGCTTTATCTCTGGAGATAAAAATCTCTTCACCGATGAGGAGGTCTTGGGCTTACACCTATTCCGCACCAAGGCACGCTGTGTGAACTGTCACTTCTCTCCCCTATTCTCCGACCAGCAATTCCATAACTTAGGCCTTTCCTACTATGGGCGCAAGCATGAGGACTTAGGGCGCTTCAAGATCTCTAAGGACACTGCCGATGTAGGGCGCTTCAAGACAGCTTCCCTTCGAGAAGTAGCTCGTACCGCTCCCTACATGCACAACGGGCTTATCCCTTCCTTGGACGAGGTCATCCAGATGTATGATGCAGGCATGGCGCACCCTAAACCACGCAAAGATCAGCAGAACGATCCCCTATTCCCTACCACAGATCCTCTATTACAAAAGCTCTCCCTTACCAAAGAGGAAAGAGCCGCTCTCAAGGCTTTTCTTCTAACACTCAACTCCCCTGCCAAGCGAGAAAAAATGCCTGAATTACCATGATTTAGTGATTTAGAGGTTTAGAATTTAAGGGTTATAGGGTTTTAGCTAAAATCCTATAACCCTAAATATTTCTATAAATCCTTTATCCTTACTCTACTAAACTATTGTTAATTATTGATTGATAACAACTTATATTTCATACTTTTGCCTCCTAAATATAACTATATTAAAAATAAAAAGTATGAAAAAGCTCATCTTTTCGGCTCTTGTAGCCACAGCAGTATGCATTTCCTCTTGTTCCAAAGAAGGCGATGGAGGAGGCAATAGCAATGGACTCCCTGGTACACTTTATGTGGATTTCGCTACTGATGGTATTCAGTCCTATAACTTCTCTAATGGAAAGCTCAGTAAGGTTATCAAGACCATGAATGGAGCAGGTATCACAGGGTGCGATATCACCTACGGAAGTGGTGAAATAGCGATTTCAGTGGGTATTGTTCCTTTGTCGGTAGGAGTAGAACAAGATACACAGACCTTTCTGCTTCGCCCTTGGGACGGCAAAAATGCACAATTTTCCTATAAAGAAGTGCCACAAACGGGCAATATCTTTTCTTTCACTTGGACACACCCTACTAAAAGTTTTTACAAAGAAAGTATTATTCGCATCTCACCTAACAAAAAATATATAGCTGTGGACAGCAACTATTGGGAAGAACGCGGTGTGCTTTTGTTTAATACTCAAACTGGTAAGCTCATTGCCGATTTTTCTAAAGGGCTTACCAAAGATGACTTTAGTAACCAAAGCACCCCTGTATGGACAGAAAGTAATGAGATGTATAGCGCTATCAAGGGTGTCCTATATCGTTGGAAAGAATCTTATGGAGACCGTGTAGAAAAAGTACTTACACTCAATGAAGGTAGGGGTGCCAGCGGAGTAACGGTAAATCCCCAGGGTACTCGTGTGGCTTTTCGCTATAACAAACACCTTTGGGTACAGAATATAGACGGCAGCGACCTACACCAAGTAACCACTTCTGAAATAAAAGATTTCAAATACGAAGGAGAATACCACCCTGTATTCTCCCCCGATGGTAAGTATATTGCACTGGTAGGTTCTTCCCGAATTGGAGGAAGCTGGACGGACTACGACCCTCTGCAGCCCCGATTTGGAGGTACTGTGGTAGTAGGCAATGGCTACGGCTATGTATTTGTAATTCGTGATGATGGCAAACTCTATGATCTTGAAAACGACAAAAGCGGCTTTATCGTACTACGCAAAGAAGGAGGTAAAAGTGGGGTCCCTGCTTATTTTAGTGGTATGATGTGGCGATAATGATCGATGTTTAATGTTTAATGATTAATTCTATGAAAAAACTGATTCTCTTGGCTCTTGTAGCCACAGCATTATTTGTTTCCTCTTGTTCCAAAGAAGGTGATGAAGGGGGCACTACAGGATCATTAGGTGTTACAGGAAGTACGCTTTATTTTGCTTTTGGCGGTGAGTATAATGCCTATAACCTTCAGCAGTCCCGCTATATAGAGCGTTTTGGTACTACTGACGCTTTAGGAAAAATAGATATCTCATGGGATAACAAACGTATCTTAGCTGGCTACGAACGCCTTTCTTTCAGTGATTATGGGGGACATTGGCTTACTTTTTCTTATCGCTCACTCCCTTCTTTGAGCAAAGAGGTACTTGCTACCCGTGAAGACGTTATACAACAGAATATCTCTACTTGCTACTATAACTATACTGAGATTGCACAAGGAAGGAGAGCAGGATGCTTCCTCTCTCCTAATGAAAAATACATTGCGATTGACTCCAAATCGGTAACAGGTGCTACTGACCACCCTGTAACGATTATTAACCGTGAGACAGGAGCGGAAGTGGATAGCTTTGCTCTTGAAAACTACCGCCCTAGTGAGGTCTTTATCATCGGGTGGACTGCCGATAATTCCTTAGTGATGGGCCTAGAAAATACTATCTTTAAAGTCAGTGAGGCAAAGAATTGGGCTATTGAGGAGCTAACACGCCTTCCTTTTAATTTTTTCCATATAACCATAAATCCCCAAGGAACACAACTGGCTTTTCGTCGTGAAGACAAACATATTTGGGTATATGACCTTCTCCAGAAGAAAGCGTCCCAAGTAACCACCAGTGATGTAGAAATGACTACCGCACCCAGTGCCCTCTATTCGGGAGGAGAATCTAACCCTACCTTTTCGCCTGACGGCAAGTATATTGCCCTTTTGGGGCAAGCACGTGCTTCCTTCACGCCCAACTGGATGCAACTTGGTGGGACTCTTAGCCTATCCGATATACTGATTCTTGTCAGCAATGACGGTACTCTTCACAACTTGGATAAGGAAAACGACGGCAAAACCTTCTACCCCAAGGATGGAGATACTCCTATATTTTCCAGTGGAAGTGTCATTTGGAGATAACTTTGTTAAACCTTAATTTCTTTTTATCATGAAAAAGCTCTTTTTTTCGGCTCTTGTAGCCACTATAGTATTCATCTCTTCCTGTTCCAAAGAAGATGGAGGAGGAGGAAGTGGCAGCGGCCTCCCTGGTACGCTCTATGTAGATTTTGCCACTGATGGTATCCAATCTTACAACTTCTCTAATGGCAAGCTCAGCAAGGTTACCAAAACAATGAATGGCCCTGGTATTACAGGTTGCGATATTACCTACGGAAGTCAGGAAATAGCACTGGCTATCAGTACCGACCCCTCACGAGGCACTCAAGATACCCAAACTTTCTTGTTGCGACCTTTCGATGGTGACTATGTATGGTTCGCCTATGATAAACTTCCAAAAACAGGCAACACTTTCTCGTTTAGCTTTACTTATGACCCTAAGGAGTTCTACAAAGAGTGTATTATTCGCCTCTCGCCCAATAAAAAATTTATCGCCGTTGATTCCTATGAATGGGACGAGCGAGGGGTGCTCTTACTCAATACCGAGACAGGTAAGCTCATAGCCGACTTCACCAAGGGACTTACCCGTGACGATTTGGGCTATCAAAGCACACCCGTATGGACTGAAAACAACGAGATGTATAGTGCGATCAAGGGAGTACTTTATCGCTGGAAGGAGGCCTACGGAGACCGTGTAGAAAAAGTTCTTACACTCAACGAAGGCAAAGGTGCCAGCTATGTAACGGTAAATCCACAAGGTACTCGTGTGGCTTTTCGCTATAACAAACACCTTTGGGTACAGAATATAGACGGCAGTAACCTGCACCAAGTAACTACCTCCCAACTCACTGGCTCTAACAAAGCCGATGGTGAATATCACCCTGTATTCTCCCCCGATGGCAAGTATATTGCTCTTGTAGGAGCACCCACTGTAGGGCGTGCTTGGACAGACTATGACCCATTACAACCCAGCCAAGGAGGTGTTGTGGTAACAAGTGGTGGCTATGGCTATGTGTTTGTAATTCGTGATGACGGCAAACTCTATGACCTTGAAAACGACAAAAGTGGCTTCATTGTGCTCCGCCAAGGAGGAGGCATACATGGAGTACCCTCTTACTTCAGCGGGATGATGTGGAGATAATGGTCAATGATTAATGATTGATTCTATAAAAAACTGATTCTCTCGGCTCTTGTAGCTATAGCATTATTCGTTTCCTCTTGTTCCAAAAAGGGAGATGGTGGCGGAGGTGGTAAATATTATGATGTTACTGACCCTCAAAACAAAAAAAGAACTATTGCTTGCTGTGAAGAAGGTGCTACTTTTGATTAGGTAAACTACAACGTATCTAACAGACAAAAAACACCTATCCCGTTTTAGATTTAGCGAAGATAAACAAACGTTTTTCTTTGGTAATGATAATACTACTTTAGTCTTCCAAAAATAAATCTAAAAATTTCTTGTAACATTCAGGAAAATATTGTATTTTTGTGCACAAAATTCTTAAATGATAAAAAAAATGGATAAAAAAACTACAGCTCTCGTGTCATATATCACTCTTATTGGGTGGTTGATTGCGTTTTTTACAGGAAAAGATGACGCTGATGACTTTGTGAAATTTCATTTTCGCCAGTCTTTAGGGTTACACATTACCTCTTTTGTGTTCTGTATTGTACTGGGAATCATTATTTCCATTGTTCCTGCCTTAAGTTTCTTAGGACTTATTGGTCTTGTATTCTTTGTACTTATGGTCTTGGGAGCTATCAATGCCAACAAAGGAGAGAAAACCCCTCTTCCTATCATTGGACAATATTTCCTAGAAAAATAAAATCACAGTTCTCAGCGATCTGTAAAACAACAAACAGGTAATAGTGATTAGTAATTGATCTCTATTACCTGTTTGCTATTTATGTGGACACTCGCTGGCTTTACTCTCATACTCACTCACGCGACTTTATCTATTACCTAACATAAAGATATCCCTTCTTCATATAAGACACTCCCTGTTGGTAATAGTGTATCACGTAAAAATACGTACCTGTAGGAAGGCGTTGTCCACTACCTACCACTCCACGGACATTAGCATAGCCCCTAAAGACATCGCTTCCTTGTTGGTAGTGAGTACTTTCATATACTTTCAATCCCATTTCATTAAAAATAACTACTTCTATAGGAGTGTTATCATCTGTATTCTCTATCTTAAAATAGTTTTGACTTCCACTCTCTGTAGAAATCCCATTATATACAGCTATTCCTTTATTTAACTCTGGCATGGGAGCAGGTACTGGCTTAGGCTCTGGGATAGGAGCTGGCTTAGGCTCTGGGGTAGGAACCGGCTTGAGCTCTGGAGTAGGAGCTGGCTTAGGTTCTGGAGTAGGAGCTGGTGTATCCTTTTTAAGCTTTATAGTAATAACCTGTGTATGAGTGGCTTTATTACCATTGCTATCACTCACAAGCCATTGATAGGTAATACGATCAGAAGTTTCTTCCTTAGTAGGAGTGACCGTAAGGATACCCTCACAATTGTCTTGTGCTGTAAGGGGGAGACCTTCTGGTATAGGATCTCCGTGTAGGATCTCCTTAGGTCGTGGTAATTGTCCTATCCATACAGGAGCTTTGTCATCTTTTACTGTAATAAGCTGTAAGTGAGTCACCTCTCCACAATTGTCTTTAGCTTTGTAGGTTCGCTCCATCACATAGTCATTAGGAGCATGTTGTACTTTTATCCTATCCTGATATGTCACTTGGGGAGTACTACAGCCTCCTGAAGTCAAAGGGAGTTGCACAGAGGGTACTTTTCCACTACAATCCACAGTAATGGACTGAGGTAGTGTATGTGCTACAAAAGAAAGTGGTTGTGGGGTATTACTCTTTTGTGGGTCAATAGTAATAATCTGTTCATAGCGGTTTTCATTATGGGCTGCATCTTCAGCAAACCAAGTATTGCGTTCTCCTATCTTTTTACCTTGCTTGTCATAGATAGGTTCAGAACTTGAAGAAACCTCTACTCGAGAATCACAATTATCCGTAGCTGTAAGGGTAGGTTTGGAAGGTATTTCGCTCTCATCCTTTACGGTTAGGTTCGCAGGATAGGCTGAAAATTCTGGTCGTTGGGTGTCTTTTAAGAAAATTTGCTGAACATGGCGGATAGCCGGGGCATCAGCCGCATAAGCCGTCCATACTCGGGTGAACTTGTAGGCTTTCTTATCACCCTCGGTCATTTCTTCCTCGTATTCTATCTCAACCGAATCGCTTCCTTCTGCCTGCAATGTGGCTTTAGGAGGAATCTCTCCTCGGCACTGTACATGTATATCTTGGGGAAGATCTCCTACAAAATGTAGGGTCTTGGTAGGAGCTTCTTTCTCAAAATAGATATATTGCACAAAAGTAGCTTTGTTTTTACATTTATCAGTAGCTACCCAACGGCGCAGTATATGGTCGGGATATGTTTCTTCTGAAAAAGAAACCTCTGCTTTTTTGTTCCTACATTCACCATGATCAGATTGGGCTGTAACCTCTGCTCTTTCAGGTATTTCCGTTCTTTTTACAGTAATAACTGGCTTGGGCAAATTATAGAAGATGATACTCGAACTCAACATATCCAGCGTATAGGGTTTATCTGGATAGACCGCATAAGCTATATGATCCAGTACTTCTATCTTAAAGGTGCCCTCCACATAACCAGCATAGCCTTTCCATCTTTTTGCTTGAGGGAAAATCACTGTTGCCTTTCCACTATTAGGTACTCCTTCTGCCAAGACATAGTCATAGGTCTTTCCATAGTTATCCGAGAAAAGAATACGTACCTTACTATCTGGAGCAAATAGCCTCTTATCTACATTCCAGTGTAGGGTAACATTCTCTCCTCGCTTATATCTACCTGATCTACTTTCCCCTATAATATTTGTAATTCTAAAAGGGGTTCCATCTTTTATTTGTACTTTCGTCTGATACACATCATAGAGAGGCGTATGAGGCTTGCCCTCCTTATAAGCCCCTATGGAGCCATCACAGACACCTAACCAAAAAGTAAAATCCCCTGTTTCGTATTCCCCTGTGAATTTGTAAGGAACCTCTTTCCATTCATTCGTATTTCTATCCTTAGTATATGGACGATAGAAAGCAATTTTATTATCCGTAGTAGGACGGTTAGAGGGAAAACGAGCCTTCCCAAACATCTTAAAATCAGCCTGATGTGCCATATAGAGTAAGGGGTCTCCATCAGGATCTCTTGCTTCTATGGTAAATTGGAAATAGGTATTAGGAGGTAAGGTATAGCTTTTTTTGAGTTTGCTACGGTCTATCATTGGAGCCTTGTTATCGGAGGGTTCCCCATAAGGGATATTCGGCTGAGGAAGCCCCACGAGCTGAGTACGTGCCTTATCGGTATAGTAGGCATCATGCAGATTGGTACGATTATGAATGGTATAGATGGAGGGCAGGGAAAAATAAGTCCCATAAGGGTCATTGATATAACTCATGATAGAGTTGCCCCTATCGGGTTCAGTAAAAGAAGAAGCTGTCGCACCTCCTATGGTAAAGGTATGGGCAGAACCTAATAGGTGCCCAAGCTCATGCAGAATAATATAGAACTCCTCATTGGCCACACAGCCTCCCTTGAGCTTACCTGTAATCTCTCCCAGATGTGCCAATCCTCGATTGTCCTTATATACAGCAAAGACAATACCTGCATCGTAATTTTCCTCCCCTATGAGCTTATTAAAAGCATCTGTAGCCGTATTTACAACAGTACGCACCAACGGCTTATCGGGATAGACCTCTTTTTCCTTAGTATCTCGGATGAGGCGTGGATCATCTACTAATTCAAATTGGTAACCCAACTCCCGTCCGCATACCTCATTGAGTTTGGTTTGTACATCCACCATAAAGGCCTTGGCTAGTTCCATACGTCCCTGACAGTGTCCTTTGTAAAAGCTATAATCTATCAGCATAGCCAAGCGGAAAGTCCTCATTACATGCACATTATACAGCACTCGTTTGTCCTCGGAGGGTAGAGATTCCTCTGCAAGAATTGTTCCTCGACTAAGAACTTGTGAAGAGGGGCGTATATCGCAATCCCCTTCTTGGCAAGTAGCACAGGAAGTAGCTCTTTGGGAGGGGCTAACCCTAAGCAGTCCCTTCTCATCTGTGAGAAAATAGGTATGCCCTTCATGCCATATTTCTCCCGAAAAGCTATTGGAAGACAAAGAGATACTTCCTGAAAACACTCCCTCATGGTAGGCTACAAAGCTGCGAAAACCTTCTTGAGAAAGCGAATTTTGTCGAGGACGCCACTCCAGATCAAGACGTCCCTCATTAGTAGGGACTGCCCAATGAACAGGCGCTTCTGATGAAAAACGCGCCAAGACATCTGCTGTTTTCTCTTGAGCATAGAGCATGGAGGTACTAAACCATGTAAATACCACAGAAAACAAATAATATATTTTTTTCATTTTTAATAAAATAATAATCAACGATTACTTCCTATCTACCAAATAGTAAAAATTATCTAAGATACAAATATCCTTTCTTTGTATAAGGTACTCCCTGATAATAATAGTGTAAGATATAAAAATAAGTCCCTGAAGGCAGGCGTTGCCCCTTGCCTACTACGCCACTCATATTGGCATAACCGTGGAAAAGAGCTCCTTTTTCTTGATAATGAGAACTCTCATATACTTTTATCCCCATTTCATTGAAGATAAGCACTTCTATGGGAGCATCAGGATCTGTATTTTCTACTTTAAAATAGTTTTGAGAATCTTCTACAGAGGAAACTCCATTATACACAACTACTTCTTTTTGCTTTAGCTCTGGTATGGGAGTAGGTACTGGTTTTGGAGCGGGTTCCGGAGTGGGAGCTGGCTTAGGCTCCGGAGTAGGAGCTGGCTTAGGCTCTGGAGTAGGAGCTGGCTTAGGCTCTGGAGTGGGGGCCGGTTTAGGCTCTGGAGTGGGGGCCGGTTTAGGCTCTGGAGTGGGGGCCGGTTTAGGCTCTGGAGTAGGTATTTCTTTTTTACGATTGATAGTAATTACTTGGGTATGAGCAATTCTACCCCCGCAATCATCAGTAGCTATCCACTGATAGATGCGCTTTACTAGTTTACCCTCTTTCTTTTCTTCTGTTACAGAAGGAGTTACTATAGGATTATTACAAGAACTTACCGCACTAAGATGTGCCTGTTCTACGATAGGTTGTCCCTCTTCTATTATCATATCCTGAGGAAGAACTCCTACAAAAGCCAAGGGAAGAGAAGAATCCTTCTCTATGGTAAAACCGCCTCCTTGTTGAGGATTTTCAGCAGTCACAGCGAAAGCAATTCCTTCCATCACTTCTATCTTAATCACCCCTGCTCCCACCTTGAGGTTTGTGTTCCCATAGTTTTTCTTTCCTATAGATAGGTTGGGCAAGACAAGCTCATAACTCCCCGTATTGTCCACGCCTTCAGCTAAGGTATAGGGAAAGGTTTGCCCATGATCCTCAGAGAGGCGAATGCGCACCTTGGTATCCCTAAATAGCTCAGAATCCACCGCCCATGTAAGGGCGATCCTCTGCCCGCCTCTATAGGTCTTTCCAGCTGTAGAAGTAGTGATTTTGAAGGGAATCCCATCACGCACTTCCACTTGGGTTTCTGCCAAATCATACTGTACAATATGATCCACAGTAGGAGTCTCCAAGGCATCACTCACTCCAAGCCAAAAAGTAAAAACCCCTGTTGTCTGCCCACTGATCCAGCTATTGGACACCTCTGCTCCTGTTTGTTTGCTATACTCTCTCTTGAAGGCTATCAAAGGGCTGTGGCTACGCTGAGGAATGATGTACTGTGCGATAGAAGAATCTTCGCCCAAGCGGACATCACGCTGCTGTGCCATATAAGTAAGAGATGGACTATCGGGATCTGTGGCGGAAATAGCAAACTGAAAATAGGTATCTTTGGGCAAAAGGTATTGCTTTTTTATTTTTGTCTTATCTATATGAGGAGGCTGAGTACCCAAAGGAATTCCTCCTACAGGAACCGCTGCTACCAGATGCTCACGAATCAGTTGGATACTAGAGAGGGAAAAGAAGTCTCTAGGACTACCTGTACTCATGACTGATTGCCCATTGTCATATTCGGTTTTCTCACTAGCATAGTCAAACTTTTTCCCACTAAAAGTATGCCTTCCCCCAAAAAGGTGACCTATCTCATGAGCAATAACTTCTTTGGTAGGAAAAGCAACTGCTGCCCCTTTATATTGGTCTTGATACACGCCTCGGATATGGGCAAGCCCTCGTATCCCCTTGGAACTAGTATAAGAGATACAAATTCCTACATCATAGCTATCACTCCCTATCCGATTGTTGATAGTTTCAGTAGAAAGACCTATGACATAGCTTGCATTGTGTGTATGGGTAAAAACTTCCTCTGCAGGGACTTTGATAATCAATCGCTCATCCCTAAGTACCTCAAAGCGTACGCCTATATCACGCATATATAATTCATTAAGAAAATCCTCTGTTTTTTGCCAAAAAACCTTTACTTTCTCGGTATTCTGAGCAAAAGTAGCGCTCTTATAAGCATTGTGAGTGACGTAAATAGCCAAGCGATACACCCTAAGAGTTTGCGTATTGGAGATGGTGGGTTGAGCAATTACCTTTGCTAACCCTAAGAATAACAAAAAGATACACAAAAGAGAATTTCTCATGAGAATTATTTCTTAACAAAAGGCAAAGGTAGTAAAAAATATTCTAAAAATAGTATCGATTTCTCAAAAAATTTCACCCTCTCAACATTCGTTTAAAAATGGAAAAATGGAGACAAAAAGAATCAATACATTGCCCACAAGCTACATCTGTCATTTTGTCAGCCTTACAAGTATGGTATTATCTTTGCTAAAGAATAGGCAAAATTCGAATACAAATGAAAGGACAAATAAACGTTTCTGTGGAAAATATCTTTCCACTCATTAAAAAATTCTTATATAGCGATCATGAGATTTTTCTTCGTGAACTAATCTCCAATGCGACAGATGCCACTCTTAAGCTCAAGCACCTTTGCCAAATTGGGGAAGCTAAAGTACCTTATGGCAATCCAATTATCGAAGTCAAGGTCGATAAGGAAGGTAAGAAAATCCATATCTTAGACCAAGGTATCGGAATGACTGAGGAAGAAGTGGAGAAATACATCAACCAAATCGCCTTCTCTGGAGCTGAAGAGTTCCTAAACAAATATAAGGATTCCGCCAAAGACACCGGTATCATCGGGCACTTTGGTCTGGGCTTCTATTCGGCTTTCATGGTAGCCGATAAGGTGGAAATCTTGACCCGTTCTTACCAAGAAGGAGCACAAGCAGTACGCTGGGAGTGTGATGGCTCCCCTGCCTATAGTATAGAACCTATCGAAAAAGAAGGACATGGTACTGAAATTATCCTTCACATTGCCGAAGACTCCACTGAGTTCTTAGAAGAAAGTAAGATCCGTGAACTCTTAGTGAAATATAACAAGTTCATGCCTATTCCTATCAAATTAGGCATGCGCAAGGAGGCGCTCCCTCGTCCTGAAAATGCTCCCGAAGATTACAAAACAGAGTATAAAGAGGTAGATAATATCATTAATAACCCTACCCCTGCTTGGACAAAACAACCTTCTGACCTTACCGACGAAGACTACAAGGCTTTCTATCATGAGCTATACCCCTCGCAGTATGAAGATCCTATGTTCAGTATTCACCTGAATGTAGATTATCCTTTCCATCTGACAGGGATACTCTATTTCCCTAAGCTAAGCAACGACATGCAATTGCAGAAAGATAGAATCCAACTCTACCAAAATCAAGTCTTTGTAACTGACAATGTAGAGGGTATCGTCCCTGAGTTCCTTACTCTTTTGCGTGGGGTAATCGACTCTCCAGATATTCCCTTGAATGTCTCTCGTTCGTACCTACAAGCCGATGGTAATGTAAAAAAGATTTCTAGCTATGTAACTCGTAAGGTAGCTGACAAGCTACAATCCCTTTTCAAAGAAAACCGCGAGGATTTCGAGAAAAAATGGAATGATATCAAAATCGTAATAGAATATGGGATGCTCTCCGAAGAAAAGTTCTTCGAGAAAGCTCAGAAATTTGCTCTATACCCTACTGTAAATGACAAATACTATACCTTTGAAGAGCTTTTAGAAAAGATAAAACCCTTACAAACCAATAAGGACGGGCAAACTATCATCCTCTATGCCAACAACAAGGAAGCCCAACACAGCTACATCGCTGAAGCAGAGGCTAAAGGTTATGAGGTACTCCTCTTGGACTCCCCACTGGTATCTCACTTGATTCAGAAATTGGAGACTACTCAAGAGAAAATATCTTTTGCCCGTGTAGATGCCGATTCTATAGAGAACCTTATCAAGAAAGAAGATACTCAAATCTCCAAACTTTCTGAGGAGGAAACCGAAAAGCTCAAGGACTTTGTAACCACTGCCATAGAGAATACTGCCTATACAGTACAACCAGAGGCTTTGGATAGCGAAGCGACTCCTTTCCGTATCACCCAACCCGAATTTATACGTCGTATGAAAGAGATGCAAGCGGTAGGCGGAGGCATGGGCTTCGGAGGCTTCCCTGAGATGTACAACTTGGTCGTAAATACCAATAGTCCCTTAGCCAGTCAAATCCTCTCCACTACTGATGAGGTCACTCGCAAGGCACTGATTAGTCAATCCTTCGACCTAGCTCGTCTCTCCCAAGGATTACTCAAAGGAGAAGCCCTAACGGAGTTTGTCAAGCGCAGTTTTAGTTTGTTGAAATAAAATAGTATAAATAAGGGAGTTTTACAACTCCCTTATTTATTTTATCATTCTTCCTATTTTAAAATATCCATGTTAGGACACTTATTTCACATAGAGAAATCCTTTTCTCACTTCCTTTTGTCCCCTATGTGAACAAGTAAGTATATAGAAATAAGTACCTTGAGGCAATCTTTGTCCCTTCCCTACTACTCCACTTACGTTCGCATAGCCTCGGAACACCTCTCCATTTTCTTGATAATGATTACTTTCATATACTTTTAATCCCATTTCATTAAAAATCATTACCTCCATAGATGTAGGTATATCATACCCCTCTACCTTGAAATAGTTCTGTGAATTGTCCTGAGTAGAAACAGCGTTATATATGGCAATCTCCCTCGTTTCTT
This sequence comes from Capnocytophaga gingivalis, assembly GCF_002302415.1. Lineage (NCBI taxonomy): Bacteria > Pseudomonadati > Bacteroidota > Flavobacteriia > Flavobacteriales > Flavobacteriaceae > Capnocytophaga > Capnocytophaga gingivalis. Next base: position 884,332 of record NZ_CP022386.1, read on the forward strand.
CTATAGAATCAGGTATTGGTTCTGGCTTAGGATCAGGAACAGGCGTTGGCTCTGGTTTAGGAACTGGCTTTGGCTTGGGAGCAGGTACAGGTTCTTCTTTTTTGGGAAGAATAGTAATTGTCTGAGTATATGTTACCTGATTCCCACAATCGTCCTGAGCAACCCACTGATAGACTATTTTTTGTTCGCTCTTCTGTTGTGTAGGCATCACCTGAAAGGTTCCTTTGCAATCATCCTGAGCTGTAAGGACTTGTCCCTGAGGAATAGCAGCACCTTGCTCTATTGTTTTGTCCTGTGGAAGCTCTCCTACAAAAACAGGAGGAAGAGCATCTTTCTTAGTGATATATTGTTCAAAGGTAAGCCTGTTTTGACACTGATCTTCAAAGGTATAGGTACGCTTTAGGGTATATAACTCTGGGCAATACTTTTGTATCATCTGCTCAGAAAGAGAAAAAGTTATCTTATCACAACCTCCTTGAGTCTCTATAGAAGCTGGTGGAGGAAGAGCTTCTTTGCAGCTTAGGGTTACATATTGTGGAGGAAGCGTTGTTGCAACAAAAGTCAAGGGTTCCTTATTAGGAGTAGGCTCTTGAGGAGCAGAGGTAGGAAACCCTATCTTGTTCTCCCCTATTCGTATGAGCTGAATATGCTCTATTGTATGTCCGCAACTATCCTTAGCGGTAAAAATACGTTCTATAGCCACATCAGGAGCATAGGACACCTCATTACGGCGATCTTGATAGCTTACTTGAGGGGTAGAACACCCTCCCATCGCAGTGGGCAATTCCGCAGGAGGTATAGCAGCCTCTTTCTTTACTGAAATATCCTGAGGAAGAGAAGTAGGAACAAACTGTAATGGCTCTGGTGCCTGTTGGTCTTTTTCTATCATAAAGCCACCCTGCTTATAGGGAGAGCGTGTGGTAAGTGCATAGGCCAAGCCGTCAATCACCTCAACCTTGATAATTCCCTTTCCCTTGAGCTTGCCAAAATGACCACGAGTAGTACCTATGGCTACATTAGGAAGGGTTACCTCACAATGTCCATTATTTGGAGCTTCTTCTACCAGTACATACTTATAACTCTTTCCTGAATCGTCAGAAAGAAGAATACGCACCTTGCTCTCTGGAGAAAAAATCTGTTCATCTACCTGCCAATGAAGCGTAAGACGTTCACCTGCGCGATAGGTTCTATTGTGTGTATAAGAACCATTATCAAAATTTTGTATCTCAAATGGTTTTCCCTTCTTGATTTTTACTTTTGTTTCTACTACATCATACTTAGGGACATGATAAGGATTCGCAGGATTGTGATCGGCAACTCCTATCCAAAAAGTAAAAGTTCCTGGGCGATAAAAAATAGTTCCCTTGGCTTGAACAAAAGTATTATGTTCGGCTTCTACCCATTCCTCTTGGAAACGGATATGAGGTGTAGCAGTTCCCTTATAAGTAAGGAACTGTGCATTGGAGCGTGAGGAATGAAAACGTCTGTCAGCAGGATGCGCCATATAGGTTAGTGCGTCCCCCTCTGGATCTCTACCTGTAAGATAAAACTGAAAATAAGTATTCTCAGGGATTACATATTCTCTCTTAAGGCGCGCCTGCTCCAGTATAGGTGGTTTATTCTCGCTTTTGACACCATAGACCAAATTGCTTCCGGTATCCTTTACACGTTTTCCCGCTTCTTGAGTACGTGCCTGATCGGTATAATAAGCCATGGAATTGCCCAAAAAAGCGCGGATAATCTGTACACTGACTAAGGAGAAGAAATCACGAGCATACTCATGTCCATAGCTCATAATAGACTGTCCACTATCTGTTTCTGTTTTTTCAGAATATTCTCCTCCATTAGAGAAAGTATGATCCGCGCCGAACATATGACCAATCTCATGCGCTATAGTCGAAGGCCCCTTGGGGCGTGCTGCTCCATTGGCTTTCTGATGTGTCTGATAGGCAGCATATACTGCAGCTAAGCCATTGTAATTCTGTCTGAAATCGGTAATAATTACTGCCAAATCATAGTCCTTACTATCATAATGCTTATTGAGGGTAATGGTACCCATATCTACCACCTCATTTCCACTAATAAGGGAAGGGAAAAGAGCACTTTGTGGAGTCGTAAAAATAAGCCTATCATCATCTATCACCTCGAAATGCACTCCTATATCATTGCCATAGAGTTCGTTAAGAAAAGTCTCTGTAGCATACCAGAAAGCCCTAATTTTGTTCTTATCCTTATTGAAAGGGGTTTTCATGATATAGTAACTATAGTCCACCGGCAAGGCAAGGCGATAGAGTCGCCATACTCCATCGGTATGAATAAGGCTCTTAGGATAAAGAGAGTTGTAGATGGTAGGTTGTGTGATAGGAGGATCGTTTTCGTCCTTATCTGCTTGAGGAAACATATTACGAAAGCCAATTCCTTGGGGTATAGTCCGTTTTTGGGTTTCTTTTCCCTGTGAGGGGGTTGTTCCACAGCGCGCGTTTTTCTGTAGAATGACTTCCAATTTTCCTTTAGGAGAAGTCATAAGCTGATAAGATTTCCCTTTGTAGAGAATTTCTCCATAAAGCAATCCCTCAGCCAAAGAGAGTGTCCCTACAAAAGTTTCTTGGTGATAGCCTACAAAAGTACGGTATCCTTTGGCATTGAAGGTTCCTTTTCGCTCCTGCCAGCGAATCAGTAAGGGCTCTTTCACAGCGGGGAGCTGAGGAGACCACTGAGGAGCTGTTTGTTCAAATAGAGCATATATCGTCTGCACATCTTCTTGTGCTTGAACCACTTGTACACTCAGCCACAAAAAGAGACAACGAAAAAAAGTTTTCATCAGATAACAAGATTACAGTAAGGCAAAAATACGATTTCTTTCTTACTTTTTAAGATTTTTCTTGTTAATATAAATGTTAATTTTTAGACAATAAAATGAGTGATTAATACTAAACCATGCAATAAGCAAAGTAAGTTCAACACTAAGATATTAAAGATAACAAAAGTAAAGAATTTATATTATCTCAGTATTATTTCCATTGGAGAGGGAAGTCTATAAGCATGGAGTATGTGAGTACAAGTTTTGAAAATAAGACAATTTCTTTTTCTTACAAGAAAAATTCATAGAATAAGAAGAATATTTTAAATTTCTTCATTATTTCTAACTATCAATTCATCTTATTCAATTCCTGAAATATTATTTCTTCAATAGCATTAATATCATTTAACTGATTTCTTTCTATAAAGATTTCTCTATTAGAAGCAAAATTTAACAACTCTACTATTTTTTTATTAGCTTCTTTCATATTATTCTTACCATCAATCATATCTTTTTTAAAGCAAGTAATAGCTTCTACATATTTTTCCTTAGCCTCGCTTGTTTTATTATCCAATATTAACAACAGTCCTAAATTTGCTATTGCTACCCCATTATTAGGATCTATCTCAATAGCTCTCAAATAATTTTCATAGGCTTTAGGTAGGTCATTTTTGAGATAATACTCCCAACCAAAATTATTATAGATATTTGATTTTTCTCTATTAGCACTTTGATGTTTTTTTCTATACTCATCTTCACAACTTTTCACAATTTCATCAAAATAATTTTTATAAGATTCCTCATATTTAAATAATGATATCAGTTCATCTGCTCTCTTCTCTCTCATTATTTTAGATAGGCTACATGCTGTTAATTCATCTGAAACCTGTTGAGAATATTTATATTTAAAATGCCCATTAAAAGTTTTCTCCATAAACTCCTTTAAGCTTTCAACCGAAGGAGATGATTTATACCAATCTGCATTTTCTCTTGTTATTGCTATAGCTTCTATCTTCACATTAACTCCTAAAGAAGAACTAGGATTCTTAATTCCTATATATACATACTGAAAAGATGGATTATTTATCATTATCAATCCACTTCTAAAATTCTCCCTCGTTCCTTCTATATTATAATATAAAGATTGCCCCCAGTTATCTCCTTTGCTCGTAAAAACATCCAAATTTTGTCTATCTAACAAATAACTATCCACAACACCTCCACTCCCAGAAGGAATTGTTACTGTTGTTGTCATTCCTTTTGCAATAGTAGAGGCTCCTCCTGTAAGTGTTGCCGCAGCCAACTGTCCTAAAACATTTAAGGCTTCCCCTTCTTTCTCTCCTTTTGTAGTTGTTACCACATAAAACCACCTTAATGTATTTGGGGGTATTTCTATTGGGAAATACACCCTTGTTTTTCCTCCTATTTTTGTAGCACTATTAACATATATTTGTTGAGAAGATAATACTCTTACCAATTTTTCCCCTTCATTAAGTGTAATTTGATAACTTTCTTCCTTTGGAGTTTCTTGGCTGCTTATGGAGTAACTAATAAACAACAAAACAATAAAAATCCAGTTATTCTTCATAAGTCATTAATTTAAAAATTTGCTAAATAAGTATTTTGAATCTATTTTAGCCTTGTCTATTGAATAGGTTTTATTCCTACTATACGAGCTTCCCTTATATCTATGAATTTTGCCTTAGAATCCATTTCTGTCCAATCTTTAAAAATAGTACTTCCTGTCCCTATCGCTGTTGTCTCTATTAAAATATAGTCTTGTCTATATTCTGGAGATAATTTGTTCCCAACAGCAAGATACATATGAGAAGGTTCTGTCACTAAAAAGCAAGTTAATCCTATTTTCTCAAAAACACTCGCCAATAAAACACTACCATCTACACAATTTGCTTGTTTATTAGCAATTGTATTTTCTACAAAACGCACATTTTGACTAAATATTTTCGATGATGTATTACTTGTTCGCGTAATACTACTATATTTCATTCCCTTAACCTTAAGATATAAGGCTACCCAAATTATCTGATGTAACACATATTCTTTACCTAACTGATAACCTAACCAACCTTTGAATTCTGGACTGAAACTCCAATAGTCAGATACTTCTTTTAGAAAATTTTCTACCACTTTACTATCTTCATTTACATATGCAGCAAAAAAAGGAGTAAAATCTATAATTTCTCCTTTACTATCTTTAGCTGCATAAACACACTCATTAATACTCCTATATGCTTGTTCAATAGTTTTAGTAGTTATTAATTTGTCAGTCTTGAAATCTATAAGTTCTATATTGAAATGAGTGTAGCCAGGTTTATCTATATTAATAAAATTATCATATCTCCACAAAGGAGCTATTTCTATCTGTGTATTCCCTCTCAAAATAGATTTATCTACAATTATTTCATTGATAAATTTATCATTTCTAATCTTTATCCTTCCTTGAAATTCTTTGTCCGAATCTATACTTAGATAAAAGTATGGAGTCTTTTCTTGCTGTTGTTTTTTGGCTATACTATAAAAAAAAGAAGGATAGAGTACGTTCTCAAGACTTTCATCAGTTCTCACTTCCATTGTCACTATAGGAAGCTTTTCCTCTATTTTTGTTTGAGGCTGATTATCTGGCTTCTGTTCTGAATTAGACTTTTGTAGCTCTCCACTATCACTTTTACTACATCCAGCTGTTATTATAGCTCCCGCTATAAGTAACAAAGAAATAATTTTTTTCATAAAATATTTACAATTATATTTAGTTTCTTATACAAATAAAAAAGCGCAAACATTCCTATCTGCTTGATTTCTGAAGCCCGACCAAAGGCAATGTTACAAAGCAAAAGGAATGCCTACGCTATGGTAGGCATTTCCACTTCACTTTCCCGTAACATTTAAAAAATTGGTCGTTTTCAGAAATCAGGAAATAATGATAAAGCGAAACGCTATATGTCTTATTTTTTTATATTTTTATCTTATTCTTAAAGATGTGCAAATTTACGAAATTTTTTTATTATACAAAATTTTTCTCAATATTTTTTTCTATGAATAAATTCCCATTGTTGGCACATTTCTTGCAGTTCTTTTATACCCTTTATGATAGAAATACAATAGCAAAAAATCCTTATAAGAGAGCTACAAATTCTATCCATAGCAGGCATAAACTACAAAAAACACACTGTAAAAGATCATTGATCATTAAGCATTGATCATTGTTTATATACCAAAGGTATCGAAAGAGTGCTTTCGTTTCCTACTTTATCGGCTACAGTGAGTTCAAAAAGGTAGTCTTCACCTTCAGTGAAATATTTATCAGAAAGGGTAAAGAAGAGCAGCCCTTCCTTATGTTCGTACTCCATAAGTACCCATTGTCCATTGATGGTGGCACGATACTTGCCTATCCCACTGAAATTATCTTTGACACTGACCTTGAGCTTGTCGAGCTTGCTTATATTGTTCTTTATCTTGGAGAAGTTCAGCGGCTTTACCACTGGGGGTATCTTATCGGTGGTAAGAACAAAATTGCCCAAGGTCTTCACTCTGGCTGTGAGTATCTTATCCCTGCGATAAGAGCCCTGGTAATACTTACCCTTACCCCTTACTGAGGCAATACATACATAAGGAAGTTCTACCTCGGAATACTTATCCCCATTGAAAACCAGAGTATATTGTTTCTTTAAAGGTTGGATAGGCGCTTTTACCGATAGGGTATCTCCTTTTTGCTGTACCTCTATATAAGTATCGTGGAAAAAAGTATTTTCAGGAAAGAATACCGAAGCTTGATCGGTTTTGTACATATTATCACGATTGGCTACTAAGAGGGTTCCTTTGCTAAGGGTTTCTTCTGCCTTAGGGGATAGCACTTCTTTTTTCCCTTCTATGGGAATGGTAATAGTGGATTTGTTGTGTGCAAAATCTTCTACCTCGACAGTAATGATATAGAAAAGGCCATCCTGAATCTCTATAACACCGTTATTTTCAGCTAAGGTATAGTTGGATAGCTTATTATAAGGTTCCTTGTAGAGAAGCTGTACTCGAGCCCCTGTCTTGACAAAAAGAGGAAAATCTATCAGGGTATTGATATAGGGATCCTCCCCAGAGATAAGTTCATCGAAAGTATATGAGATCTTAGGTGCCCCATTGACCGAGAGAGTTACCTTATACACCCCAAAGGTATTATAAGTACCGGTCATCTTATCTATTGCCTTGATACCTATCCCAATTTTCCCTTGAGCGGTAATCTTAGCTGTGTGGTAGTCATTCTTCTCTTTAGCCAAGTATAGCGCCTTCTTTTCTTGTCTGCCCTCTATAGCAGCTGCATCGTTCAAAGGATACGCCACTACTTGATTTATGATAGGAGAGAGATCATCTGGACAAGGATAGCCAAAGAGCAAGGGATTATAGGCATTTTTGGTCTGTGTATCGCGAATCTCATAGTGTAAGTGAGGGGCAGCACTTCCTCCTGTATTGCCACTTACAGCGATCCAATCTCCTTTTTTCACTGGGAAATCAGTCGGTGTAAAGTCCCATTCCATTTCATATTTTTCGGCTTTGTACTGTTGCTCCTTGACAAACTTCTCTATCTCAGGAGCAAATTTTTGTAGGTGGGCATACACTGTAGTATAGCCATTAGGATGATCTATATACATCACCTTGCCATAGCTATAGGTACTAACCTTAATGCAAGAGATATACCCATCGGCAGTGGCGTATACATTCAGCCCCTGCTTCCCATCTGTTTTGATATCCATCCCCCCATGAAAGTGATTGGGACGTAGCTCACAGAAATTCCCTGCATAAGAGAGGGGAATGTCCAAAGGAGAAGCAAAATAATCTGTTGGGTGTTCTCTATGGGTAGTCTGAGCCCAAAGAAGAGTCGCTGAAAAATATAATAAAAGGAAAGAGATTTTTTTTATCATCTTATATAAAATAAACAAGCGGCAAAATTACAGGTTTTTCTCTTACAAATCAAGAAGTTTTCATGATTCTTTATCTTCTTCGTTTTACCTTGACAAGAATAGATAACAAAAAAGCACCTATATTGATAAAATCACTGATAAAAAGAGTATAAAGCCATAGCATTCCTGCGTAGAAATCGCCTTTGAAAAGGATATAGAACAGATACTGATAAAGGATATGGAGTGCAAAACCTATAGCCAAAGACATAGGGATAAAATAAGACATTGCTTTTTTGGAAAAGAAATATACCCCTATAAGAAAAGGAATTGAAAGCAATAAAGCCTTCATATAGAGAGAAATATTGTCTGTTAAGACCTGATAACTCATCACTCAAATTTTCTGCAAAGGTACTAAATATTTCTCAGAACAAAAAAATCACTATCAAAAAAATCTATAGTAATAAGCCTTTTATTTCATTTTTTGTAGTACTTTTGCTCCAATAAAAATAGACCTATATGAAACTTAGTTGGGGCACAGGGATTCTCCTGGCCATCTTAGCCTTTGTAGGCTTTATCATGTATTTCTTTGTCATTACTTTAGTGGACAAGCAGTATGATCATGAATTGGTTACTGAGAACTATTATGCTCAGGAATTAGACTTTCAGAAGGACATTGATGCTCAGAAACAGACACTTGATGCGCACATGCAAGTGGAACTCTCCTATACCAAGGGTGCCAAAGAGGGAATTCGCTTTGACTTTCCTTCGGAGGTTACAGGCAAGTCGGTGGTAGGAGTTATCTCTTTCTATCGCCCTTCGGATAGCAAAAAAGACTTTACCTTGCCTATCACCTCCTTGGATAACTGCTCTCTAAAAGTCCCTGCCGACTTGCTCTCTGAAGGGCGCTGGAATATCCGTGTGGAATATAGTTTTGAAGGAAAGAATTACCTAACCCTATTCGACAAAGTTAATTATTAGATGCTCGTCCTCGCTTTCACTTTAGGACTATTTGGGAGTCTTCATTGTGTAGGTATGTGTGGCCCTATTGCTTTGCTGATTCCTCTGCAAAGACAGCGCAAGGGCTTTCGCTCCCTCCAATTAGGTGCTTATTTCATAGGTAAAACCCTTGCCTATGCCCTTATGGGCTTGCTCTTTGGTCTTGTAGGAGAAGGGATTTTTATCGCTGAGTACCAGCAGGAATTTTCTATTTTTGCAGGTCTTCTGATGATTCTTATGGGGCTTTTCTCCCTATTGCACCTCAGAGTAAAAGGTCTTGGCAACCCACTGCTCAAGGGATTTTCTCTACTGAAAAATGCCTTAGGAAAGCAACTTTCGAAAAAGACCCTCACAAGTTCGCTCTCTATTGGTTTTCTCAATGGGTTTCTACCCTGTGGACTTGTCTATACTGCCCTATTTGGAGCGCTGGCTATGGGCAATTGGTGGGGAAGTATGATCTATATGACCGCCTTTGGAGTGGGTACCATTCCCTTGATGCTCTTACTCATCCTCTTAGGTGATTTCTTGCCTCTTGCTCTTAGAAGAAGGCTCAACCAATGGCTACCCTTAGTGGTCATTTTGGTAGGGATATTGTTCATTTTACGCGGCTTAGGTCTAGGTATTCCATACCTCTCCCCAGGAGATACTCATCTGATACTCCACCCAAAGGCAGATTGCTAATGCTTATTATTTATGAAAAACTTTTGCTTATTACTTCTGCTCTTGTTTACCTCCTGTGGTATCTTTCATAAGAAGATAAGTCCGCCAGAGACCTCTCTATACTCTTCACAGACACCTGTGGTGGAGAATCTTCACGATTCGTTGTATTCCTTTGGGGACAACTATCTTATCCGCAACAAGCAAGGGATATGGGAGCTGTACCTCTCTGGTAACCCACTACAATTGGGACTCAATTCTGGCGCCCTGACCCAAAGGCTCTACCACCGTCAGGACAGTCTTCTTTTTACCAAGCTCAAAGACTTTGTCCCCTCCGAGCGGAAACAGCGCTTTCTGTACAAATTTCTCAAATGGTTCAATCGGGATATCGATAAGAATATCCTCCCCATCTATAGAGCAGAACTCTACGGACAATCCCGCTATGCCGATAGCCTCTTTGACTATATAGCTCCTAAGTATGAGCGCAGCCTATACCTACACTCAGCCCATGACATAGGGCATGCCTTACAGGATCTGATGCTGGTAGGGTGCTCCTCCTTAGCCGCATGGGGCAGGCATACCGAAGGGGGGAAGCTCCTTATAGGGCGCAACTTTGACTTCTACCTCTCAGACGATTTCGCCACCGAGAAAATCGTTCGCTTCGTTCGTCCCACTCAGGGGTATCCCTTTATGTCTTATGCTTGGGGGGGAATGATTGGGGTCATGTCGGGCATGAACACTGAAGGGCTTACTGTAACGATTAATGCAGGTAAGTCCAATATTCCTCTGAAAGCACGCACCCCCATCTCTCTCCTGTGTAGAGAAATATTACAATTTGCCACCACCACTGGAGAAGCTATCGCAATTGCAAAAAAAAGAAAAATATTTGTCTCCGAGGCGATTATGGTAGGTAGCGCTAAGGAAGGCAAGGCTATCCTGATAGAAGTCTCTCCTAAGAAGTTCGGCGTATATGAGGTAGATAATGGTCTGCTGCTGTGTGCCAATCACTTTCAGAGCACCCCCTACCTGAAGGACAAGAAGAATCGCAAACAAATAGCCCAGACCCACACCGCTTACCGTTATAAAAAAATGCAAGAATTAGTGTCTGAAAATGAACGCCTTACCCCTAAGGGGATAGCTGCTATACTACGCAATACTGAGGGGCTGGAAGGCAGAGCTTTAGGCTATGGTAACGAAAAAGCCCTTAACCAACTTCTGGCACATCATAGTGTTATCTTCTCCCCAGAGGAACGTATCGCTTGGGTCTCTACAGCTCCCTATCAGTTAGGAGAGTTTGTCGCCTACGATCTAAAAGAAATTTTCAAAGGAGAAAAATATGCTCCCCATACAGTATATCCACAGACTAATGAGAATATCCCTGCGGATCCCTTTCTTTATACACAAGCCTATAAGGACTATGAAGCCTACAGATACCTCGAACAGCAACTCAGCCAGCAATTGAGAGAGAAAACTACTATACAGATAAGTGATTACCTACCTCTAACCTTCCTCAATCCCGATTATTGGAAAGGCTATTACCTACTGGGAGAGGCTTATTGGGCAAATGGGCAATATGAAGAAGCCAAAGAACAATATAAAATAGCGCTGACGAAAGAGATTCCTTATGCCGTAGAAAAGGAACATATAGAAAAGAGACTTAAAGATTGAACCTTTGGGCTCATTCTTCCTCCGATGACATATCAAAAGGAAGGGTATAGAAAAACTCATCAAGGAAAACTTCCCCAAAGTCCGCTGTATCAAGCTGTATTTCTTGTTTCTCTCCATTGACCAAGGTAATTATCCCTATTTTGTGAAGCAGTATAGCATCGGGCTGGGCATAGAAAGTAACATAGCTTTTGACTTGTTTTTGAGTATCCCCATCTGAATAACCGCCTTGCCCTTCTGTGGTGAAGTATTTCCCTTTGACCACGATCTCATAGGAATTATCTCCATAGAGACTACTCTTTAGGTGAAGTCCTTCATTGACAAGCACCTTGTACTGTTCCTTTTCTTGACTTAGCAGTACAATAATAGGCTGTTGTGGCATTCTGGAATTGGTAGGACAAAAAACAAAGATATAATCCTCATATCCATCCCCATTAAGGTCTGCTGACTTCTCCTTGTCCTTTGTATAGAACCCAACCGACTCTATACGAGTAACAAAAGCCGTAACATCGGTGATATGTACCTGATCCTTGTTGGGCTTAATCAGTTGCTCTTCCAATCCCTGTGATGCTTTAAGGTATTCATAAATATTCCATGGATTATTGGTTATGGAGATAGGTTCTTCCCTTGTCCAATGTCCATCCTTGAGCTTATAGAAAATAATCTTGGCGAATCCCTTCATCCTATATCCACTGACGGAATCTGGTTCCAAATATTTCTTATCGACAATGGCAAGCAATACATTAAAGTTCTGAGCTATCTGTTGGGGAGACATCTCCTTGATAGGATTGAAGACTACATCCACCCATTCCTGTTTGTCTCCATAATACATAGCAGATCTAACTACCTTGACATCGAACTGTTCATTCTTTGGATAGAGAAAGATATCCACCTGCCCGAAAGGGTTTTCCTCCTCTGGACAAGCCTCATTAGCAAAGTAATAACCATTTTTTTCGATATCCTTCAGCTCACTCAGGTCAAAACGTGCACAGCCGATGAGCTTGTACAGTGCCGCCTCTACCTTAGGTGTGAGAGGTTCATCATTGATGGTAGGGGTATGCTTAGGACACCCCCACAAAAGAAGTGCTAAAAAAACTAAGAGGATTCTATACATAATAGATTAGGGTTAATTTGTAAGAGGCAATAAATTACGTCTCTACTTCACTCAAAAATATTCTATCTGTCGCTCGATAATCGTCTTTGGTTTGCCATCTTGATACTCAAAACGCTCTACCCAATTGCCATTTTTATCATATTTGTAATGAAAGGTATTCTTCTGAGCAAAATTCCTCTTGAGCAACGAAAGAATACGATCGTAATCTCCATGACCATTGTAGCGATATTTTCCTTTGTTGAATATATTCTCTCCTTTGTCCACTATATGTTGTTCCTGCTCCAAGAGTCGCCCTTTACTATCATAGGAAGAGTGAATTTTCATAGAAAAATCCTCTCTTAGGAAATTACTTTCCTTGGCCAATCCCTTGTCATTATAGACAAACAAAGCAGAATACTCCAAGTCTCCATTCTGATCATAGGTCTCTTCCTTGGTCACATTACCTTGTGCATCACAATTGAAGAGTGTAAGCCCCACCTTTTCCTTTTTCGGGTTGAGGTGTAGCTTGTACTTCTTGACTCCCTGGGCATTGTACACATACTCATAGCGAAGTGTCTCGGCATTCTTATCATCAAAATAGATTTCCAAGATAATATTTCCTTGCGAATCAAAAGTTTTTTCCAGATTCATCTCGGCTATAAGTGCCCCCTTCTGCGCCATTGCGCCATTTTCTATGACATGATATCCCTTAATACGAAGTGTTTTTATAGCTTTTTGGAGCCTTTCCCTACTCCAATCTGTCTTATGTTGTCCATAGGAGAGAGAAAAGACCCCCCAGAAGCAACAGATATATAACAACCTACATATTTTCATCATTCAAGAATAAATTACTCCCTTATTTTACGCTGTTGAGCAGCTCTGATACGCTTAAGTCTAAGCATCACCTCGTCTTGATAAAGGGCTTTCTTAGCTACTTTTCCTACTGTAAGTCCCTGTACTAAGATAGAGAACAATACGACTATATAAGTAATCTGCAAAAGTGTTTCCTTCATCCCTGCATGATCCTGAGGAATAGAAAGCACCAAGGCGATAGAGACGCCCCCACGTACTCCCCCCCATACCATAGTAATGAGGGAACCTGGTGAATAGGAGCTGACCTTGCGCAAAATCGTTTGTGCAGGTATATAAATAGCCAGTGCGCGCCCCAAGAGACATACGATAATAGTGATAGCACCTAGAAGAAACTGCTTATCCAAATTGTCAATCAATAGCATCTCAAAACCTATAAAAAGGAAGAGGATAGCATTCATAATCTCATCCACAATCGCCCAGAACTTACTAAGATAATCCCTATTTTCCTCACTACTGGCTTTCTTTCCTACATTACCCACAAAAAGTCCTGCAATAACCATTGCCAAAGGAGAGGACACATGAGAGGCCTTAGCAATAAGGAATCCTCCCATAACCACCGCAAGGGTCACTAGCACACTCACATGGTAATCATCTGCTTTTTTCATCATCTCAGAAGCAAGAAAGCCTAAAATCACTCCTAGGAAAATTCCTCCTCCTGCCTCCAAAAGAAAAAGCTTAGTAATGGCATTGAACGAAGGCTCAAAAGTTGCATCAGTAGCCAGCTTGAGTACCACAGCGAACATCACCACAGCTACCCCATCATTGAAAAGAGATTCTCCTGTGATCTTCGTCTCAATACGCTTGGGTACATTGGCCTGCTTGAGTACGCCCAAAACCACAATAGGATCCGTAGGCGAAATAAGAGTACCAAAGAGCAAGCAATATACATAAGGGATATCCATTCCTACCCAATGAGCAATATAGTACAACAGACCAGAAATAATAAATGCTGAGAGCACTACACTCACAGTAGCATAGGTAAAAATAGGCAATTTATACTCCTTCAAATCGGAGACATTGATATGTAATGCAGCTGCAAAAAGCAGGAAATTAAGCATCGCACTCATCAAGATTTCTGTAAAGTCGAACCCCTGCAAGAGAGACTCCAACTTATGAGAGAGACCTGCAAAAATGACCTCTCCAAAGAGACGTATCCCCACCGATACCATCATGGCGACAACCATAATCCCTATAGTCATTGGAAGCTTTATGTACCTTACATTCACATAAGAAAACAAAGCTGCCAATACAATAATTACAGAAAATGCGTAGTATAATTCCATATTGTTTTTAATTTGGGCAAAAATACAAAAATAATGATAAATGACAAATGACTAAAGAGAATTTTATTCGTTATTTGTCATGCTGCCACTCTTTAGAAGAAGGCAATATACTTTTAGCCTTTTTCAAGAAGTTATCTCGAGAACACCTTTTTGCAATTTCCTCTTCAAGTAGCATTTTTTCAAGTAATTCTTTCTGAGCCCGCCACATTTCATAAGTGATTTTCTGGGGGGTTATCCTCCAATCGTCCAAGGAGATAAGCATCTTGACAGCATTGAGCTACTCTCGTATAGAGGGGTAAGCTATCTTCTCCCTTTGTACTTGAGGCTGCCCCCTTAACAATACACTATAGGATCTAGTAATCAGTACTAAAATTCAAAACTCAAAACTTGTTTGCCGTTTGTTATTATTTTTGTATTTTTGTACCCTGAAAACATTTGAAAAATGCTTAAAAAACTTACTCAAATCCTTATTTCTACACGCCTAATGGCGATGCTTTTCTTAGTCTATGGAGCGGCTCTTGCTATGGGTACTTTTGTAGAAACATGGTACAATACTGACACCGCAAAAATCTGGATCTACAATGCTTGGTGGTTCGAACTCATCATGGTACTTTTTGTAGTGAATTTCATAGGAAACATTGGTAGGTATCGCCTACTCAAGCGTGAGAACTGGGCTGTCTTTGTCCTACATGCTTCTTGGATTTTCATTATCGTAGGCGCTGGAGTTACTCGATACATCAGCGATGAGGGCAAGCTCGCCCTACGTGAAGGCGAGGAGGCTGACTTCTACACCTCAGAGCTGACCTATATTACTGCTCAGGTCGATGGGACCTATGAGGGACAACCCTTGCGTAAAGCCAAACAGACAGAGGTGCTCTTCTCAGAGTTCACCTCGAACAACTACAACTGGGCTTCGGACTTCAAGGGTAAGGATTTCCATATAGAACTCACCCGATTCATAGCCAATGCTGAAGAATCCTTTGTAGAGGATCCCTCCGGCGAGGAATACCTCAAGATTGTAGAAAGCTCTGGAGGGGAAGGACACGAACATTATCTCAAAGTAGGTAGTCTCGAGAACTTTCATGGGCTACCTATTTCCCTGAACAAAGCTACCGAAGGGGCTATCAACCTACAGATTACTCCAGAAGGAAGCTATATCAGTAGCCCTTATTTGGGCAGCTATATGACTATGACAGACCAAAAGGTTTTCACTGTGGCTAAGGATAGTATGCAACCCCTCCAATATCGCTGTCTATACAACATAGAGGGCATGCGCTTTGTATTACCAGAACCTCTTAAGAAAGGAAAAATGGTTATGGCTTCTATTGCGGCAAACAAACGAACTGCAGCAGACCAAAGTGCCCTTCTGATGAAGATCAGCTGTGGTGGAGAAACCAAGGAGGTAGAGGTACTCGGTAGGCGTGATGTGATCAACCCTCCTACTTCGGTAGAGGTAGGTGGACTTACCTTCCACCTGAACTATGGCTCGGTACGTACCCCCCTACCCTTCAAGGTGAAATTGGATGACTTTATTGCAGACAAATACCCTGGTACTGATCGTAGCTACTCTTCTTTCAAGAGCAAAGTGACCGTAACCTCTCCCGAGGAGTCTTTCAAATACGATATCTACATGAATAATATCCTTAACTATAAGGGCTATCGCTTCTTCCAAGCCAATTTCTTTCCTGATGAGCAGGGAACTATCCTCTCTGTAAATCATGATTTTTGGGGCACTTTACTTACTTATATTGGTTATACCCTACTCTATATTGGCCTTATTGCCAGCATGTTCTTTGGAAAGACACGCTTTGTACAACTGAGTCAAAAACTCAAAAAACTCTCCCTCAAGCGCAAAGGAACCCTCACCCTGTTGGCGCTGTTCTTCTGGGTCGGAGGATATGCTCAACATAACTCTTTTGAACTAACTCCCAAACAGATAGACTCCCTTATCAAGGTTACTACCGTGAAAAAGGAACATGCTGACCGCTTCGCTCACTTAGTAATACAGGACGAAGATGGTCGTATGAAACCTATCAATACCTTTGCCTCAGAACTACTGAGAAAAGTGAGCAAAGCAGATACTTTCCGAGGATTGGATGCCAATCAGGTATTCCTCTCTATGCTTCTGAATCGTCAGCTATGGTACAATGTAGATTTTTTCTATATCAAAAAAGATAACGACAGTCTACATAAGATTTTAGGTGTAGAAAAAGGTCTCAAACGTGTACGTGCTTTGGACTTCTTAGACCAAGAATATAACAACAAACTTAACCCCTACTTGGTAGAGGCTTATTCAACTTCCAACCCTAACCAATTCCAAAAAGAATTCAAAGAAGTGGACATGAAGATGCACCTTTTAGAACGTGCCCTTTCGGGAAGTATGTTGCGTATCTTCCCGCTGAAGGATAGTCCTAACAACAAGTGGATTTCCCCATTGGATATCTACGAGAATCCTCGCTATACCCAAGATACATTGGAAGCTGGGTTTATCAAGCATGCCTTCCGCTGGTACCTCTCTTCGGTAAAAGAAGCGACTGAAACGGGGGATTACACAGAGGCCGACAAGATTTTGAGTTTGCTCAAGGAAAACCAACGTGCCGTAGGTAATGCTGTGATCCCTTCTGAGAGGCAAATCGATGCTGAGATTCTGTACAACAAATATGATGTTTTCAAAAGTCTCTTTAGCTGGTACTTATATGTAGGAACTCTGATGTTCGTTGTGCTAATAGCTCGTATTTTCAGAGAGCGAAAAGCACTACGCATCATCACCCAAGTGTGTACAGGGTTACTCTTTTTCCTCTTTGCCCTACATACCGCAGGACTTGCGTTCCGCTGGTATATCTCAGGCCACGCCCCTTGGAGCGATGCCTATGAGAGTATGATTTATGTAGCATGGGCTACCATGGGTATTGGTCTGTGCTTTGCCCGTCGCTCACCACTGAGCCTCGCCTCCACCGCCTTTGTAACCTCCATGATCCTGATGATAGCACACTGGAACTGGCTTGACCCTTCTATAGGCAACCTACAGCCTGTACTCAATAGCTACTGGTTGATGCTCCATGTGGCCGTGATTGTAGGTAGCTATGGTCCTTTTACCTTGGGCATGATCTTAGGAGCTATTAACCTCTTACTCATGATTCTTACCACGTCGAAGAACCGAGAAAAAATCAAGGGTGTAATAGATGAACTGACTATTGTCAATGAGTTAGCCCTTACCGTGGGACTTATCATGCTCACCATTGGAAACTTCCTAGGAGCTCAATGGGCCAATGAGAGCTGGGGACGCTACTGGGGCTGGGATCCGAAAGAAACATGGGCACTGGTGAGCATCATGGTCTATGCCTTTGTGATTCATATGCGTATTGTTCCCTCCTTACGTGGCGTGTGGGGCTTTAACTTTGCCAGTGTGGTGGCCTTTGCTAGTATCCTGATGACCTATTTCGGGGTTAATTTCTACCTTTCAGGACTACATAGCTACGCCAGCGGAGAAAAAGTCATTACTCCAAACTTTGTCTATTATGCCGCAGTATTGGTCGTGATTTTAGGAATTGTCTCTTTTATCAGAAGAAAAAAACTTAAAGAATAATTACCCATGAAACCTGTTTATTTATTTCTCTCCAGCATACTGCTCTTTGCCAATTGTCAGAAAAACAATTCTGAAGAAACAGTTCTCTCTGTCCCTACCGATTACAGTCAGATGGAGATGAAACAGTATACAGAAAGTCAAGCAGACATTCTTAATCCTGAACGAGGATTCTATACCCATCGTGGGTTCTCTGCGAATAAGAAAGAAACACTCTCTGTCAGTGATATCCAAAAATATCGCAAGGAAGGCATTTCTCTTGTTTTCACGATCTACTATTTGAGAGAATTCCGAGATAGGCCTATATCTGAGGCTTTTCTTGAGCAAATTCGTCACAATATGAGAGTACTCCGCGAAGGAGGTAATAAGGCTATTCTACGCTTTGCTTATACTTCTTCCAGAGACGAGAAACCTTGGGATGCTCCTTGGGATATTACCCAAAGACACATCGCTCAGCTCAAGCCTATTCTGCAAGAATATTCAGATGTCATTTGCTTAATGGAAGCTGGCTTTGTAGGGGTGTGGGGAGAATGGTACTATACAGATAACTATGTGTACAAGCCCAAGGAGGGAGAGTATACCCCTAGAGCTCGTGTTCTTACCGCTCTTTTGGATGCACTTCCTTCGGATAGAATGATTGCTGTACGTACGCCTCAGGCCAAGCTCCTCACTCAGGGCATCAGTGCCAAAGATACTCTTAGCGCTTCGACAGCCTTTCAGGGAACTCCTCTATCTCGTATTGCCGCACATAATGATTGCTTTTTAGCAGACAACGATGATAGAGGCACCTTTGCCAACAACCTCTCATACCGCAATTTTTGGAAGGCAGAAAGCAAATATGTCGCCATGGGGGGAGAGACTTGTGCTCTTTCTTCCTTAGCTGTATGTAGCAATGCCTTAGAACAACTCTCTCAGTATCACTGGTCTTACCTCAATCGAGACTATCATCAAGATGTTTTCGAACAATGGAAAGGAGGGAAATGCCTTGATGAAATCCAAAAACGATTGGGCTATCGCTTCTCTTTAGTCAAAGGGTATTTCACGAAGACTCCTAAGATAGGAAGTCCTTATCAGATAGAATTACAGCTAAAAAATACTGGATGGGCTTCCCCTTTCAATCCTCGTAGCGTAGAACTATTGTTCATCTCTGAGGAAAATCCTCGTGAGAAATACAAAATCACCTTGACAGATGATCCTCGCTACTGGTTTGCTGGAAAAAAAAGCACCATAAAGGCTACTTTTTTGCTACCTAATAGTATGGCAAAAGGCAAATATACTATCTACCTAAATCTCCCCGATCCTCGAAAGACCCTTTCCCTAAGAAAAGAATATAGTATCCAACTGGCCAATAAGGATATATGGAATCCACAAAAAGGATACAACAAGATACAAGAGATTACACTCTCTGAAATAGGGGAAAATAACTTAGGAAATATACACTCTTTAGCAAAGTTTGCCGAATAAAAATGAGATTATTTTATTTCAATATCTTTGGGAAAGGGAATGCCCTTATTGATTACAATTCAGGATGTATCTTGCAAGAATTTAGAAACGAACATCACAGAGAAATAACCTAATACAATGCACTTGGGGTTGAGATATTACCTGCTAAAACACATAGCTCTCCAAGCACAAGCGGATATAGGAAATATCTTCTCTGTAAAAGCAGGAATTGCTATGAAAATTTAATCAAAAAAATCGTTATTTCTCCGATAAAAATTGTATTTTTGCACCATAACACAATTGTGATTATTCAATGAAATATACACAAAAAAAACCGGCTATAGTCCTCTTGGAGGATGGCACTATTTTCTATGGGAAAGCCGTAGGAAAAGAAGGAAGTGCCTTTGGGGAAATCTGTTTTAATACAGGGATGACAGGGTATCAGGAAATCTTCACCGACCCTTCCTATTATGGACAAATTATGGTAGCTGCTACCGTTCATATAGGTAATTATGGAACTTTCTCCCAAGAGAATGAGTCCGAAGGAGTAAAGATTGCAGGGCTTGTATGTCGCAATTTTAGCGAATTTGGTTCTCGCCCTATCAGCGAAGAGACTTTAGGAGACTTCCTCGAAAAACAAGGTCTATTTGTGGTAAGTGAGGTAGATACTCGCGCCTTGGTCTCCTACATCCGTGACCATGGAAGTATGAACGCTGTACTCTCCACCGAAGTGGACAATATAGAGGGGCTCAAAGCCCAACTTAAGGCACAACCGTCCATGAAAGGACTGGCCTTAGCTCCTAAAGTATCTACCAAAGAAACTTATTTTGTAGGTGATGAAAATGCGCCTTTGCGTGTTGCTGCTTTGGACTTAGGGATCAAGCGCAATATATTGCGCAACTTAGCTGCTCGTGGAGCCTATATCAAGGTTTTTCCCCATACCGCTACCTTTGAGCAGCTCAATGCCTTTGCTCCTGATGGTTTCTTCCTCTCCAATGGTCCTGGAGACCCTGAGCCCCTGACCGAGGTAATAGCTCTTACCCAAAAACTTATTGAAAGTGGCAAACCTATTTTTGGTATCTGCTTAGGCCATCAGCTTATTGCCCTCTCCCAAGGAGTACCTACCTATAAGATGCGTAATGGGCATAGGGGAATCAACCATCCTGTAAAAAACCTCCTTACAGGCAAAGATGAGATTACCTCCCAAAACCATGGATTCGCTGTTGATAAGGAATTAGCAGAAAAGAACCCTAATATAGAGATCACCCATCTACACCTCAATGATGGTACAGTAGCGGGTATTCGCCTAAAGAACCGCCCCGTATTTAGCGTACAATACCACCCTGAAGCAGCTCCAGGCCCTCATGATGCCAGCTACCTCTTTGACCAGTTCATTGAGTTAATGACAAGTAACAAGTAACTAATAAAATAACACGCCTTGTAGGTTATGCAGGGCGTGTTGCTATTTTAGACTTGTAATACCTGTCCATAAAACAAAGTTGATGGAAGAGTTTTCCCTATTAGTTTTTGATACTGATAAATAAATTCTTCAAAGGTAATTTCTTCTTCTCCCTTTGACATATAGAGCACTTCCTTATCTGTATGGTCAAAAACAATCCTCATTTCCTTGTCCTCTAAAAGAAATATATCCTCTTCATATCCTACTTTTTCATAGAAAACCAACCTGCTGATTATTTGATTTTTAAGTACATATATCTTTTTCTGTAGCTTTTCTTGCTTAACTACATTACCCATTTCTGTAAAAATCTCTGTGTCAGCAGTTATTTCTACTAAAGGAAGTCCTAATGCTTCCCTATAACTGTTTTTTAAGACTGAAGTAAGCGAAACTTCTGTTCCTTTCTCACTTGGCGAAAGTTTTCCTTTAAGAAAATTCTTTTCTTTTCCTCCACCAATATATAAGTCCCAATAAAGGAAGAATAAACCAAATATAAGCATATACAAACTGTAATACAACCGATATCCAAAAATCCTTAGAGAATCCCTCCATACCTCTATTCTTTCTCCAAGAGCTGTCTCTGCATATCCATTGTAAGGTGATAACTCTCCTCCATAGGAACTACCTTTCGGCTAACAGCTTCTATCTGCTGTCCTTCTTTTGTCCAGAGGAAAGGAAAAAAAGAAAATACCTGATTTCCATTAAGTTTGAAAACTTCTTCCTGCCATCCGTCCCAATAGAAAGGTTCATAAAACATATGTATATCTCCGCCCAGTGTCCAGCTAACAAATTCAGAATAGCCGCAATTCATAGGTTCCCAAGAGAGTGTATCAGGGGCTAAATAGTACATCTGTCCTAAATCATTTTGTCCAAAAGCACCACCATTGATAGCAAAAAGTCCTCCTAAGATATCATCGGCTACCAAGAGGAATGCAGGCGGCTCTCCATAGTTCTCAAAAGTTTTTCCTTTATTCCACTGGAACATCCCTCTGTCCAATCTTTCACAGCCTGAACCTAAAAGACGTATCCAACCACCATCTATAAGAATACCCCCTGTCTCATAAATAATAGCTCCCATAGGTGAGCGAGTAGTTACTTGTGCGTTCAGTAGTTCTGTTTCGGCTCGCTTAGCATCCCGAGGTAATACTTCGTAGGGATTGGTAGCCTCTTGCATCCATTCTTGTACCAAGTCCCAGCCTGGCTCTTCTTTATTGATCAATTCTTCTAATGTTCTCATATCCTGCTTTTTTATAAAAATATTGCCTTACAGGAGTGTAAGGCAATATCTCAAATATTAAGTCAATAACTTTATTTTACATAATTTTGAGCTACTTCTTTGGCTACTTTTTCCAATACAGAAGTAATCTCATCATTGATTTTTCCTGCTTTAAGCTCCAAGAGGACATCCTGGTGCGCTGTACGAAGGTTCTCCAAGTATTCTTTTTCGAACTCACGTACTCTCTCTACAGGAATTTGGCGCAATAGGTTCTTAGATCCTACATAGATAATTGCTACCTGATCTTCTACCTTATATGGAGTGTTAGAAGATTGTTTAAGGATTTCCACATTGCGTTTTCCTTTCTCAATTACATTGCTTGTAGCTGCATCAAGGTCAGAACCGAACTTAGCAAAAGCTGCTAATTCGCGGAACTGTGCTTGGTCAAGCTTAAGAGTACCTGCTACCTTCTTCATAGACTTGATCTGAGCCGATCCCCCTACACGAGATACAGAGATACCTACGTTGATTGCGGGGCGCACTCCAGAGTTGAAGAGGTCAGACTCAAGGAATATCTGTCCGTCAGTGATGGAAATCACGTTGGTTGGGATATAAGCAGAAACGTCTCCAGCTTGAGTCTCTATCACAGGTAATGCAGTAAGAGATCCACCACCCTTTACGAGGTGCTTGATAGAGTCTGGAAGGTCATTCATATTGCGAGCTACATTATCATCTTTGATTACCTTAGCCGCACGCTCTAAGAGACGAGAGTGCAAGTAGAACACGTCTCCAGGGTAAGCCTCACGTCCTGGTGGGCGACGAAGCAAGAGAGATACCTCACGGTAAGCCATCGCTTGCTTGGAAAGGTCATCATAGATAATAAGGGCAGGACGACCTGTATCACGGAAGTACTCCCCTATAGCTACCCCTGCAAAAGGAGCATATACTTGCATAGGAGCAGGATCAGAAGCATTAGCCGCTACGATAGTAGTATAAGCAAGAGCTCCTGCATCTTCCAAAGTTTTAGCGATTCCTGCCACAGTAGAAGCCTTCTGACCAATGGCTACATAGATACAATATACAGGGTTACCTGCATCATAAAATTCTTTTTGATTGAGAATGGTATCGATACATACCGTTGTTTTCCCTGTCTGACGGTCACCAATCACAAGCTCACGCTGACCACGACCGATAGGAATCATGGCATCAATAGCCTTAATTCCTGTTTGCAAAGGCTCATTCACTGGTTGGCGATAGATTACCCCTGGAGCCTTACGCTCGAAAGGCATTTCGTAAAGTTCGCCTAAGATAGGGCCTTTGCCATCGATAGGTTCCCCTAAGGTATTGATTACACGACCTACAATCCCCTCCCCTACCTTGATAGAGGCAATGGTTTTGGTACGCTTTACAGTATCTCCTTCTTTTATTTGAGTAGAAGAACCGAGGAGTACTACCCCTACATGATCTTCTTCTAGGTTGAGCACCATTCCTTCTTGTCCAGACTCAAAGTGGACAAGCTCCCCATTTTCAACTTTGGAGAGACCAAAAATGCGAGCAATCCCATCTCCTACTTCTAACACCGTCCCTACCTCTTCCAAAGATACAGACGCATCGAAGTTTGCTAGTTGTTTTTTAAGAATCGCTGAAACCTCAGCCGCCTTTATTTGTGCCATTATTTTTATGTATGAATATTCTTTTTATTTGTTCTAATTTTTCTTTTAGAAACACTTCTATAAGTTACCGCGCAAAGATACAAAAAAAAATTATATCTACCATACTTTTACAAAGAAACTTTTTAATGATGAATGATTAATGGCTGATGGAGCTATCACAAAAAAACAGCCGCATTCCTGCGGCTGTTTTTGAAAGAATAGTTATAATTGTTTTCTATCGTTTGGCAAAAATAAGTTTCTTACCAATAAAATCTGTAGTCATTCCCATATTCTTCAAGGCGTCTTGATAGTTAGCCAAGTTGATATTCTTATAGGTCAAAGGATATTGAAGACGCTGAGGAAAATCAACCCCTTCCACCAAAGAAGTAAATGTATAAGTAGATACTGTAACATTTGTTTTCTTATCTCTTATAGGTAAAACCATAGGATTTACTTCTCCATTTTTAATAAGAACAGTAGGATAACCTGTACGACGATATTCAGTCCAAGCCTCATTAGGATTCATATAGAGAGCTATATACTTCTGAGTAAGTACATTTTCCTTATTAGCAGCTAAGGTACTTCCTGCAGCGATACGTGTTTTGAAAGTAGCAATATCGGAAGCAGAAACACCCCATTTTTGCATAGAGGCTTCCACCCCTTTCTCATACCAATCTTGACTCCAAGTACCATTCACTAAGAAATTAGCTTCTGCGAGTAAGAAACATACTTCAGAATATTCAATAAGTACCTCTGCATAATTAGGGTTCAATATCTTAGAAGAGAAAAGTGAAACCAATTTTCCTGAATTAAACTGAGAATCACTATAGGTTTCATCTATTCCATAAGGCATTCCTACATACTTAGTAAGGTCTGTAGATTCTTGATAAGCACCTGCCTTTATATTCTTAAGAGAGGTATTCTTAGGAGCAAAATATTTTTGCAAACGAGGGTCTACGCCAAAATTTCCTCTTTGTCCTTTGAGAAGATCTACAAAGGTATTCGCAGGAGAATAGTCTGTTCTTCTACCTATAAAATAGTTACTATAGATAGGTGAAGGATTGGTATCATTATTCTCATAAGGAAGTTCTACAGTATCGGCATTAGAAGCCATTACAGGATACTGAGTAGTATTATTCAAAATCTCTGTAATAGTTTGTATTGCTTTTGCTTTAAGTTCAGCATCTGACACATCAGAAAGATGTATAGCAATACGCAAACGCAAAGAGTTTCCGAATTTTTTCAATTTCTCAGGAGTTTTAAAAAGATCATCCCCAGCAGTGAATACATTCTTAATAGCATTCCCCTTAGAATCAACAGTTTTAATTTGAGTTACCGCTTCTTTTAGATCATCTAAGATATCCATATAAATATCCTTTTGAGAAGCATATATAGGGGAAATGTATTTTTCCAACTGTAGTGCTTGGAACTTAGGATTATCTTTCCCGTGCCAAGAATAATAAGGTACATCCCCATAAGTTTCAGCAAGCATACTGAAAACATATCCCATCATGATACGGGAAGCAGCAATTTGGTTATCATTATCCCCATAAAGAGCTGTTTTTTCCTTAGTTTTAGGATCTGTATTAAGCTCTATAATTTCCTTATAGTCCCCTGCTACTTGGTAGCAAAAACGCCAAATATAATCTCCTGCTGTATCACTATAAAGGAATCTACTTTCCTTAGTATAAGCGGTTTGAGCTGTATATTGCATCCAAGAGCGCACAAGCTTACCAGAGGTTGTAGAATAACGAGTGTAATCCATGAATCTCTTGTTAGAGCCATTGAACAAGGCATAAGAAAGAGAATTTTTAGGCTTATTGGGGTTTGTATTGATTTCTTCAAAATCTTTTTCACAGCTGGAGGTGGCAAAAAGTAGCCCTACCCCACATAAAATAGATACTATTTTTTTCATGTTCGTCATCTTAAATTTGTTTTATAATTTTAAACCTAAGCTCATACCAAAGGAACGAGTAGAAGGCAAAGAAGATTCACCGATTCCCTTGTTAGATGCAGCGATTTCAGGATCCATACCATCCCAAGAGAGTCCTGTAGTCCAAAGATTGTTTCCAAAGATAGAGATATTAACTCCTTTGATATGTTTTTTCTCTGTTAGAGGCACATCATAAGAAAGAGTTACACTTCTGAGCTTAAAGTAAGTTGCATCAAAAATATTTTGAGAATCTACCCCTCGATAATAAAGACTACCATACTCTTTAGGAGTCAATATTTTGTCGTTAGGTTGTCCGGCTTTTGGAGTACCAGGAGCAAAGACACCTGGTGCTACAATACCTCTCTGTTCTTTTTTACCATTTCTTTCTACTTCATCACGCATACCGTTATCAACAGTTTCACGTAACATTCCTGTGTACATACCCAACATATAGGCATTAGCAAAATATTTTCCTCCTTTTTGGAAATCAAATAAGAATGATAGACTCACAGGACCATATTTAAATGAATTTCTAAGTCCCATAGTATAGTCAGGGATAATAGTACCTAAAGCCTTAGGCTCAGAAGTAAGGTACTTACCTTGTGAATCTACTAACCTATTACCCTTGTCGTCATATACGAAATCTCTACCAAAAAGCTGTCCATAAGCTTGTCCTTCGATTGCATAAAGAGAAACCAATCCTGAACTATCATTAGTGATTTTGTAACGAGTAGTACCTGGGTAAAGTTTCAAGAGCTTATTGTTATTTTTAGCAAAGTTCCAGCTTACATTCCAAGAGAATTTACCTACTTGAACTGGAGTTGCAGAAAGAGATACCTCAATTCCTTTGTTAGACATTTCTCCACTATTCACCATTTTGTATACATAACCATTGGCTCCATCTACAGGTAATGGAATGATAAGGTTCTTAGAAAGAATATCATATACAGAAACATTGGCAGAGAGGCGATCTTTGAAAAGGCGCAATTCCAAACCAGCTTCTTTAGTTTCTTTGATTTCAGGAACCAAATCAGGATTGTTCTGTGTATAAGGGTGTAAGTAGTTAGGGCTTCCATTGAAAGGTAATCCAATAGTAGGATAAGTAAGCAACTGATAAGGACTTGTATCATTTCCTGCTTGTGCCCAAGCTACACGTACCTTTCCATAAGAAAGCCAAGAAGGTTTGCTCTTCCATGCTGAAGTAAATACGAAAGACCCTGTTACTGAAGGATAAAATACAGGCTCTGATACGGTAGAGAAATAGTCCTTACGTCCTGTAGCCTCTACGAAAACCATTCCTTTGTATCCGAAAGAAGCCATACCAAAGATACTATTAGTACGTCTCCAGTTACGATAGTTAGTAGAAGAAGGTGTCTCTGCACTATTTTCCAAGTTATAGAAATCTGGAAGTACAAGTCCTCCATTCGTTTTTCCTTTTACCCAATGATATCTTCCTTCACGACGAGCCAAACCAACAAAGCCTGTCAAAGTAAAGTCTTTTCCTAAGTTTGGTGTATAGTGCAAACGAGTTTCGTAATTGAAATCAGAGTTTGTATAATTAGTTGTTTCGTAAGAAGATTGTTCTTTAGAACCTACCGCTACACGAGCTTCTGTATTAAGAGAATAGATATCTCCATAGATCTTACCCACCCAGTACAAATTATCTGTGAAATTATAAGTAAAACCAATATTACCGAAGAAACGATGACGCTTGTCATTGCTGGTGTTTTCATACATTGTCCAATAAGGGTTATCTGCATAACGAGGAGTACCATCTGTAACAGATTTTCTATTCCAAGTACGATGTGTTCCATCTGGAGCTTTGTAATAATTTTCCAAATTCTTCATATCCAACTGACGTTGTGTCCATGCATACAATACTTTGGAAATAGGGTTCTTCATAGTATAAGAGTTTTCTGGGTTATCACGAGAGGTGATAATGTAGTTAAACCCACCTTCACTCTTGAGTTTGTTGCTCAATTTAGAATTAAAGCTAAAAGATACATTTGTTTTCTGAAGTTTGGTATTAGGCACAATCCCTGTTACTTCGTTATTACCCAAAGAAAAACGCAAATTAGTTCCTCCTACAGCTCGAGATACAGAAACAGAGTTAGCTATATTGAATCCTGTTCGATAGAGCTTGTCTACGTCATTCTTAGGAGCTTGCCAAGGCACTGGTTTGAGATAGTGCTCTGGAAGATATTTTTCATCATATGCATACCAAGGAAGATAAGGAGTTCCATCATACTTAGGGCCCCAGCTTTCATCGGTTTCATAAGCAGGAACGTTATATTCTTTTCCATCTTTGGTGTAGGTTTCAAAAGTAGGCTTTCTACCACCTCCATATTGATTTTGAAGTTTAGGAGCTATGTATGCTCTTTCAACAGATACAGAAGATTTTACATCAATAGTAGTTTTTCCTGCTTTTCCTGATTTAGTGGTATAGATAATTACCCCATTACCTCCACGGCTACCATAGAGAGCTGTTGCAGCACCTCCTGAGAGGACTGTTACAGACTCTATATCCTCTGGGTTGATATCCCCAGCGGCATCTCCAAACTTACTATCAGTACCCCCGACAGTTGCCATTGGCACCCCGTCGATTACGATAAGCGGTTGGTTACTACCTGTGATACTACCTACCCCACGAATGGTTACATTGGTATTTCCCCCCATGGAAGAAGTAGTACTAGTCTGTACCCCTGCTACGTTACCAGAGAGTCCTTGGTCGGCATCTGTTTTTTGGGTAGCATATCCTACAGCGTTTTTATCACGCTTGATACCCAAAGCCCCTGCTTCACCACCTTCTTGAGCGGAGACAGGCTGAAGAATTGCATCCATAGTGGTAGAGATACCTACCTTCATTTCTACATTCTTGTACCCTGCGGCAGAGAACTGGATCACTTCCCCCTCTTTGGCCTTAATTGTATAAGCCCCTTCAGGACTTGTCTTAGTGGTACGAGTAGTGCCGAAAACCGTTACACTAGCTCCTGCTACAGGCTTTCCTGTAACATCTTTTACGCTCCCAGAGAGATTCTGTTGAGCGAATGTCATTGTCGTAAAGACAAAGCAAATCCATAAAAATAATTTTTTTAAGTTCATATCTCTTGTATATTCATTAGTGGCACAAATTTACGTTTTTTATTTGAATTATGAACGATTTTATTTAATATTTTTTTTACATATACTCACGTTAATACTCATTATTATGCATAAATTTAACAATTATTATGTGTTATGTTTATTATTTTGATTTAATTTGACAATATAAGAAAATAAATTCTTCATACATAATAATAAGTTGCTACTCTTTATAGATTTTTTATACACTTCTTTGAACAAAAAGATTGCCCAAAAGAGGCTCTAATAGTCTATTTTTAAAACCTTTTTGGGCAATCTTAAAATGAATGGAATTAATTATATTAATGTCTTGCAAAGATTAGCTTCTTAGCCATAGAATCCTCTGACATATTCATATTTTTAAGGGCTTCTTTATAATTTTCAAAATTAATAAGCTTATATGTAGTCGGATAGTATAGGCGCTCAGGCAGGTCTGTAAGTTCCGCTACAGTAGAGGTGAAGGTATAAGTAGTCTCCCCTGAAGTAGTTGGTTTGTTCAAAGGAACTGTTTCTCCCACCTTAATAAGTGTCTGAGGATATCCTGTTCTCCTATACTCAGCCCATGCTTCGTTAGGATTCATATATAATGCTATATATTTTTGGGTAATCACATTTTCTTTATTAGCCGTGGGAAGTCCATTAGCAAAATTTGTTGCTACAGTGGTATCTACTCCCCATTTTTCCATAGAAGCGATTACTCCTTTTTTATACCATTGAGAATCCCATCCATTTACTTCAGAGAGCAAGAAACATACCTCTGCATACTCCATATAGACTTCTGCATAGTCTGCCTTAAGAATCCTTTTTCCAAAGAAAGATACATCCCTTCCTGAATTAAACTGAAAGTCAGCCATGCTTTCTTCCATTCCATAAGGCATTCCTACATATTTAGAAAGATCTGTAGATTCTTGATATCCATCTCTTGCTTGGTATTTAGTAAGCCCTTTGACTGCAAAGTATTTCTGTAAGCGAGGATCCACTCCATAATTACCTCTTTGTCCTTTTAATAATTGTACAAAACTATTAGCAGGGGCATAGTCGGTACGATTATTCACATAATAGTTCCTAAATATAGGAGAAGGGTTTGTGTTGTCATTATCAAAAGGACGCTCTACTGTATCTGCATTGGACTGCATCACCTTAGTTCCATCCTTAAGCTCATTGATGGTTTCATTTGCCAAGCTCCTAAGTTGAGAATCCGTCACTTCATGTACACGAACAGCAATACGCAAACGGAGTGAATTAGCAAAACGCTTCATTTTTTGAGGCGTACCAAAGATACGATCCCCTTGAATGAACACATAGGGTTGTGATTCATCTATCTGATCAGTTGCTTCTTTAAGTTCCTTGAGTAGATCCATATAGATTTCCTTCTGTGTAGCATATTTAGGAGAAATATATTTATCCATCTGTAAAGCTTGGAAATTAGGGTTTTCTCTACCTCCCCAAGAATAATAAGGGATATCTCCAAAAGTTTCTACTAAGAGATTGAAAGTAAAAGCCATCATAATACGAGCTGCTGCTATTTGGTTGGCATTACTTCCATATTTAGCAGTTTCATTCTTTGTTTTTGGATCCGTATTAAGTTCTATTATATCCTTATAATTACCAGCAGCCTTATAAGGGTATCTCCATAGGTAATCTCCTGAATTATCTCGATATAAGAATCTACTTTCGGTAGTATAAGTTGTCTGTGCGGTGTATTGCATCCAGGAACGCATCATCTGTCCTGAAGTAGTGTACACCCTTGTATTACTCAGAATAAGCTTATCTGAGCTATTGAACAAGGCATAACTCAAAGGCTTCTGAGGTCTGTTGGGATTGGTATTGATTTTCTCAAAATCTTTCTGGCAACTAGTACTTAGTAATAATCCCACCCCACAAAATATAGTTGTTAATATATTTTTCATTTCTTTATTATATTAAATTTTTTACAATTTTAATCCTATGCTCATACCAAAAGAGCGAGTAGTTGGTAAGGAAACTTCCCCTATCCCTTTGTTAGAAGCGGCTGTTTCAGGATCCATACCATCCCAGTCAAGACCTGTAGTCCAAAGATTGTTTCCAAATAGAGTAATATTCAATCCTTTGATATTCTTCTTTTCAGGTAGAGGAACATCATAAGAGATGGAGACATTTCTCAATTTTAAGTAAGTAGCATCGAAGATATTTTGAGTATCAATACCTCCTCGATAGAATCCTTCTCCATATCTTTTAGGAGAGAGTACTTTAGTATTGCGCTGTCCATTGGCCAAAACCCCATCGAGAACAATACCTCTTTCTTCTACTCTTCCATTTCTTGTAATCAAATCACGTATTCCATTTTCAGTAGTTTCTCTCAACATACCTGTAGACATTCCCACCATGTGAGCCGCTGAGAAATACTTGCCTCCTTTTTGGAAATCGAACTTAAAGGACACACTCAAGTGGCTATATTTGAGAGTATTGGAAAGCCCCATAGTATAATCTGGAATAATAGACCCTAAGGATTTTAACTCTGAAGGAGCGTATTTACCATTAGCTTGAATAATCTTATTTCCTTTATCATCATATTTAAAATCTCTACCATAAAGCTGTCCAAAAGCCTCTCCTTCTATAGCGTAAAGAGACACCAAACCATATCTATCCGATGTTACTTTGTATCGCTTGATACCAGGAGCCAATTTGATCAATTCGTTTTTGTTCTTAGCAAAATTCCAACTTACATTCCATGAAAACTTACCTACTTTCACTGGAGTTGCAGATAGAGAGACCTCAATCCCTTTATTGGACATTTTTCCACTATTAACCCTTTTGCTAATAAAACCATTAGCCGCATCAACAGGAAGAGGAATAATAAGATCCTTTGAAAGAATATCGTATACAGAGACATTGGCAGAAAGGCGATCTTTGAAAAGACGTAGTTCTAATCCTGCTTCTTTAGTTTCTTTTATTTCTGGTACTAATTCTGGATTATTCGATACATCAGGACGAGAATAATCAGGAGCTCCTCCGAAAGGATTGTGTACAGTAGGATAGGTTACCAATTCATAAGGATTGGTATCATTTCCTGCTTGAGCCCAAGCTACACGTACCTTACCATAAGAAAGCCAAGAAGGTTTCTTTTTCAAAGCTGAAGTGAATACAAAGGAGCCTGTTACTGAAGGATAAAATACAGGTTTGGAAACAGTCGAGAACCAATCTTGGCGTCCTGTTAGCTCAACAAAAGCCATTCCTTTATATCCGAAAGAGAACATTCCAAATACACTATTGGTACGTCTCCATGAAGCATAATCAGAGGCTTGAGGGGTTTCCTTACTATTCGCTAAGTTATAGAAATTAGGAGAGACAAGACCTCCAACTGTTTTCCCTGAAGACCAACCATATTTTCCATTACGACGAGAGAGCCCAATAAACCCTGTTAGTGTAAAATTCTTTGAAAGCTTAGGTGTATAGTGCAAGCGAGTTTCATAGTTGAAATCTGAGTTATTATAGACTGTTTTAGTATAATAAGGAGTTCCAAAAGAACCTACTGCTTTTCTATCTTCCTTAGTGAGACTATAAATATCTCCATAGATTTTTCCTACCCAATATAATTGGCTTGAGAATTCATAAGTAAAACCTATATTTCCGAAGAAACGATGACGCTTATCATTATTCGTGTTTTTATTAAGTTCCCAATAAGGATTATCTACAAATTTGGGTTCAGCATTATTCCATGTTGTTCTATTCCAAGGTCGCTGATCTCCAGCCTCATTTTCATAATATCTTTCCAAATTTCTCATATCCAACTGTCTTTGGCTCCAAGTATAATGCACTATAGCCAAGGGATTATTCACTGTGTTGGAAAAATCAGGATTATCACGTTCTGTCAAGACATAGTTAACTCCCCCTTCACTTTTGAGTTTTGAAGACAACTTAGAATTAAAATTGAAAGAGAAGTTTGTCTTCTGTAATTTGGTTGTAGGAACAATCCCTGTTACTTCATTATTTCCTAAAGAGAAGCGAAGATTGGTTCCTGACAAGGAGCGAGATACAGAAATAGAATTAGATATTCCCACTCCTGTTGTATAGAACTTATCTACATCATTATCTGGAGCCTTCCAAGGCACTGTTTTCAGATATTTCTCTGGAAGATATTCTTTGTCAAAAGCATACCAAGGGAGGTATTGTTGGTTTTCGAATTTAGGCCCCCAGCTTTGATCTACTGCATAGCGAGCTATTTTATATTGTCGTCCATTGATATTGACTGTTTCAAATCGTTGAGAATCTCCACCTCCATACTCGTTTTGCAGCTTAGGAGCAATATATATTTTTTCAAAAGTTACCCCTGATTTCACGTCAATAGAGGTCTTTCCTGCTTTTCCCGATTTGGTCGTATAAAGAATTACTCCATTACCTCCACGGCTACCATAAAGAGCTGTAGCGGCTCCTCCCGATAGGACAGTTACAGACTCTATATCTTCAGGATTGATATCCCCTGCAGCGTCTCCGAACTTACTATCAGTACCTCCGACAGTAGCCATAGGCACTCCATCGATAACGATCAAAGGTTGGTTACTTCCTGTAATAGTACCGACCCCACGTATGGTCACATTGGTATTTCCTCCCATAGAAGAAGTCGTATTGGTCTGCACCCCTGCTACACTCCCTGAAAGGTTATCACTGGCACCTGCTTTTTGAGCGGTGTAACCCACAGCATTTTTATCACGCTTAATACCGAGAGCCCCTTCTTCTGCGGCAGCTTCGGCCTGTGGGAGTACCACATCAATAGTAGTAGAAACCCCTACTTTTACCTCCGTACTCTTGTAGCCAGAGGCTGAAAAATGGAGTACTTCATTTTCCTTAGCAGAGATTGTATAGGCTCCCTCTGCATTGGTTTTAGCGTTGCGCTGAGTTCCTACCACAATAACAGAAGCCTCTGGTAAGGGTTTCCCTGTACTATCCTTCACACTTCCAGAAATTTTCTGTTGAGCAAAGGTCGTAGCTGAAAAAGCTATAAAAAGATATAGCCACAATTTTTTAAAATTCATATCCTTTGTGTTTTTATTAGTAGGACAAATTTACGTTTTTTTTTCTGAATATCCATCACTTTCTGTATATTTTTTTTAGCACTTTATATTTTTTTAAACATAAATCATACATAACAAATCTTATAAAAACTTAATTCATTGATTATAAAGCAGCTTAGAGACAAAACAGACAAAAGGGGGAGATAGTAAAAAAAAAAAAGAGACTGTCGGGAAAGACAGTCTCTTTTTGTTAAGAGATTATTTAATTACTAAAGAAACAAACTAAGGGCGACGTTGACCTCTATCAAAGATAAGTCTCTTGGTAAGAATATCTGTAGTCATCTGCATTGATTCCAATGCTTTCTGGTAATTAGCCTCATTAATTACTTTGTATGCTACAGGATAAAACAAACGTTCAGGAATATCTGTAAGATCGGCTACTAAGGACTCAAATCTATATTTAGTTTGTCCTGCCTCAGTAGGAATATTTAAATCAGTTTCCTCATTTACTTTAATAAGGGTATGAGGATATCCTGTACGGCGATATTCAGCCCAAGCCTCATTTGGATTCATGTAGAGAGCAATATACTTCTGAGTCAATACATTTTCCTCATTAGCTGCAGGAATTGTATTCAAGAAGTTAGTTATTTTAGTACTATTTACTCCCCATTTTTTCATAGAAGCTTCTACACCTTTCTTATACCATGTATTATCCCATCCGTTTGCTTCAGAAAGAAGGAAGCATACTTCAGAATATTCCATGAATACTTCAGCATAGTTAGGTTGGAGTATTCTACTACTGAAAAATGAAACCGCTACTCCTGATTTAAACTGGAAATCGGCCATACTTTCGTCCAAACCATAAGGCATTCCTATATAGTCATTGAGATTGTCACTTTCTGTATAGCGTCCGTCACGAGCCTGATACTTAGTAAGTCCCTTAGGAGCGAAGTATTTTTGCAAGCGAGGGTCTACTCCAAAATTTCCTCTTTGTCCTTTGAGTAACTGTACAAAGCTATTAGAAGGAGAATAATCCACACGATTGCTTACAAAGTATTCTTTGTAGATAGGAGCAGGGTTTGTATCGTCACTATCAAATTGGAGCTCTACAGTATCCGCTTCACTTTGCATTACTGCAGTACCTGCTTTTAGTTCATCAATGCTCTGTTGTGCAAGGGTTCTAAGCTCTGTATCTGATACATCTTTCAAACGAATCGCAAGGCGTAGGCGCAAAGAGTTGGCAAAACGTCTCATCTTATCAGGAGTTTCAAAGATATAATCTCCTTCCTTGAACACATAGGAATCACTGACTATTTGTGCAGCAGCTTCCTTAAGTTCTTTCAACAAATCTGTATAAATTTCCTTTTGAGTAGCATATACAGGAGAAATATATTTTTCCAACTGTAAAGCTTGGAAACGTTCTGGATTAGGAGAACCATAGGAATAGTAAGGTACATCTCCAAAAGTTTCTACCAAGAGTGCAAATGTATAGGCAAGCATGATACGTGCTGCTGCAATTTGATTTTCACTTTTTCCATAAGTGGCCATTAGTTCCTTAGTCTTAGGATCGGTATTCAAATCAATGATGTCCTTGTAGCCCCCAGCTACTTGATAAGGGTAGCGCCATAGGTAATCCCCTGCATAGTCACGGTATAGGAAACGGCTTTCCTTAGTATAGGTGTCCTGAGCTGTATATTGCATCCAAGAGCGAAACATCATTCCTGAGGTGGTATAGTTACGAGTATTCTTGAGGAAGAGTTTCGTAGATCCATTGAACAATGCTGTAGGAAGTGCCTGTTGTGGTCTATTAGGATTGGTATTAATTTCTTCAAAATCCTTTTGACAACTGGTGGTAGTACCCAAGAGAGCAAGCCCACCTAAAATTATGATTGCTAATCGTTTCATATCATATTCTATTTAAAGTTATAATTTTAATCCTACACTCATACCGAAAGAGCGTGTAGTAGGAAGAGAGATTTCTCCTATCCCTTGATTAGAGGCAGCTGTTTCAGGATCCATACCATCCCAATCCAATCCAGTTGTCCAAAGATTATTACCAAAGAAAGAAACATTCACATTCTTGATATATTTAGTACTTGGTAGAGGGACATCATAGGATAGTGACACACTTCTGAGCTTTAAGTAAGTTGCATCGAAGATATTTTGTTTGTCCACAGCACCTTGGAAGAATCCTTCTCCATAGGTCTGAGGGTCAATTCTCTTCGTATTGACAGCTCCACTTCTTGTGACACCAGGTAGAACAATCCCTTTTTGATTCTTAGGTCCTGTAGGATCATATTCACGTATACCTCCTGCAACTGTCTCACGAAGCATACCTGTACTCATCCCTGTCATGTGAGCGGCAGAGAAGTAATTACCTCCTTTTTGGAAGTCAAATACGAAAGAGAAGTTCAAGCGACCATATCTGAAGCTATTGGTAAGTCCCATAGTATAGTCAGGGATGATATTTCCTAAGGCTTTAAGTTCAGAAGTTGCATATTTCCCATTGGATTGTACAATTCTATTTCCCTTGTCATCATATACAAAGTCTCTACCATAGAGTTCTCCAAAAGGACGGCCTTCTATCGCATAGAGAGATACCTGTCCGTATTTGTCCCAATTCACCCTATAGGTTCTGATACCAGGAGCCAATTTTTCCAATTTGTTTTTATTCTTAGAGAAGTTCCAGCTGAGGTTCCAGTTGAATTTTTCTGTCTGTATAGGAGTTACAGACAAGGTTACTTCCACCCCTTTGTTGGACATTTCCCCACTGTTTACATATTTCCAGTTATATCCGTTGGCAGCATCTATAGGTAGTGGGATGATAAGGTCTTTGGAGAGAATATCATATATAGAAGCATTGATAGAAACACGATCCTTGAAGAAGCGAAGTTCGAGACCTGCCTCCTTAGTTTCCTTAATCTCAGGTACTAGGTCTGGATTGTTGGATGTATTGGAGCGAATATAGTCCGGACTACCTCTAAAAGGAGTATTTACGAGAGGATAGTTCATCAATCGGTAAGGACCAGTATCGTTACCCGCTTGTGCCCAAGCTACACGTGCTTTACCATAAGAAAGCCAAGAAGGTTTGCTCTTCCATGCAGAAGTAAAGACAAAGGAACCTGTTACAGAAGGATAGAATACAGGCTTGGACACAGTAGAGAACCAGTCCTGACGACCAGTTACTTCCACGAAAGCCATATTCTTGAATCCAAAAGAAGCCATTCCATATACACTATTAGTACGTTGCCAAGAAGAATAATCAGAAGCTTGTGGTACTTGCTTACTGTTAGACATATTATACAAATTAGGAACTACCAAACCTCCTACTGTTTTTCCACTTGACCAAGCATAACGGCTTTCACGACGAGACATACCGATAAATCCGGTAAGAGAGAAGTTTTCCCCTAACTTAGGAGTATAGTGTAAGCGGGTTTCATAGTTGAAATCGGTATTATTATACACAGTTTTCTGATAGCTTGGCACCCCATAAGCCCCTACTGCATTTCTATTTTCTTTGGTATAGTAATAGATATCTCCATATACTTTTCCTACTAAGTAAAGATTTTCTTTGAAGTGATAGGTAAGTCCCAAGTTTCCAAAGAAGCGGTGACGCTTATCATTATTGTAGTTCTTATATACTTCCCAATAAGGGTTATTAGCGAACTTAGGTTCTTCATTATCCCAAGCAGTACGGTTCCAAGTACGTTGTCCTCCAGCTGGATCTATGTAATATTTTTCCATTTTTTCCACATCCAATTGACGGTGGCTCCAAGCATAGAATACATTCGCCAAATCATTATTCACTGTATTGGCAAAATCTGGATTGGTACGGGAAGTTATTACATAATTGAATCCCCCTTCACTCTTAAGTTTTTTAGAAAGATCTGCACTAAAACTGAAAGCAAGGTTTGTCTTGTGCAAATCGGTATTAGGGACGATACCATTTACCTGATTGTTACCTAAGGAGAAACGGAGGTTGGTACCTGAGAGGGAACGTGTTACTGAGAAAGAGTTAGACATCCCTACCCCTGTACGATAGAATTTTTCAATACCTTTTTGTGGAGCTACCCAAGGTACAGGTTTTAGATAATGTTGTGGAAGATATTTTTGGTCAAAAGCATACCAAGGAAGGTACATTTTACTAGAGTCATACTTTGGTCCCCAGCTTTGGTCTACTGCATAACGGGCTAAATTGTATTGCTGTCCATTGATTGTAGCTCTTTCAAACTGCTGAGAATCTCCACCTCCGTATTCGTTCTGAAGAACAGGAGCTATATAAGCCGTTTCAAAGGTAACTCCAGATTTGACTTCAATAGAAGTTTTTCCACCTTTACCTGATTTGGTAGTAATAAGGATTACCCCATTACCTCCACGGCTTCCGTAGAGTGCTGTTGCAGCACCTCCAGAGAGTACGCTTTGGGATTCTATATCCTCAGGGTTGATATCACTGAGCGCATCCCCTGTGTTCTTACCATCTCCTACGGTAGCCATAGGCACCCCATCAATTACGATAAGTGGTTGGTTACTACCTGTTACGGTACCTACCCCACGAAGGATGATATTGGTATTCCCACCCATAGAAGAAGAAGAACTGGTTTGAGCTCCCGCTACGGCACCTGAGAGGTTCTGTCCTCCCTCTGTATTTTGGGTATTGTACCCCACAGCATCCTTGTTACGCTCGATTCCCAAGGCACCTGCTTCCTGTTTGTTTTCCATAGGGAGCAATACTGCATTCACTACGGAGGAGAGCCCCACCTTAATTTCTACGTTTTGATACCCCTGAGCGGAGAAGCGAAGCGTTTCCTCAGCTTGTGCTTGGATCGCATATGCCCCCTCGGAGTTAGTTGTTGCACTACGGCTGGCGCCTACCACTTGCACGATAGCTCCGGCCACGGGTTTCCCTGTGCTATCCTTCACACTCCCTTTTACAGATTGTTGTGCAAAGGCCATTGTCGTAAAGACAAGGAAACACAATAGAAGTAATTTCTTTAGGTTCATATCTCTTTATGATATTTGATTAGATACCCAAAAGTACGTTTTTTTTCGCTATTATCCTACAGCCAAAGATAAAAACCAAAAAAATTATGTCCTACTTATTATTTATAATTTTTTATACTAAAAAAAGGGAGATTATACCCACTAAAAAAGAAAAATATACTGTTTTTTATAATTTTATTTTTACAAGGCTTTTAAGAAGAAAGAAGGGATATTTGTCTTTTTTTAGACAAAAAAAGCCATCTTTTATAAAGATGGCTTTAAAATATGATTACAAATTCACTTTTACTGACGTGTAGCGAAGATTAGTTTATGAGATCTAGCATCATTAGGATTCCCCATGTTCTTAAGAGCTTCTATATAATTTAAGTTGAGCCCAGTATAGGTATCTGGATAGTTCAATCGATCTGGTATGCCACTAACATCCTTAGCAGAAGGTTCCTTTTTGAACTCATATACAAGAGGATTTCCTTCGGGATAGTTACCTCTTACACGTTCGCCTACTTGGATCAGTGTTTTAGGATAGCCTGTTCTACGATATTCTACCCAAGCTTCATCTGGATCCATATATAAGGATATGTACTTTTGGGTAAGGACATTTTCCTCATTCGCTGCAGGGAGTGCTGCCATAAAGTTAGATTTTCTAGTACCTGTGATATCCCATCTGTCCAAAGAAGCTTCTACCCCTTTTCTATATAGAGCATTATCCCATCCTCTTAATTCAGAGAGGATAAAACATACTTCTGAGTAGTCCATAAGTACTTCTGTAACAGTAGCAGACAATATTTCTTTAGAGAAAAGAGAAACTCTATCTCCTCCATTGTACTGGTCAGTAGTAGCTCCTTCTTGCATACCATAAGGCATCCCTACATAACTAGTAGTATCGATAGGATTGCTTTGATCTAAGGTATAACCATAGTACACATCCCATTTACCCATACCTTTAGGTGCGAAATACTTTTCCATACGAGGATCTACACTTCCAAAGTTCAGACCTCTGTCATTAGCTTTTTTATTATTTCCTGCAAGAAGTTTTACAAAATTACTAGAAGGCAGATAGTCCACACGGTTTCCTACATAATAATCATAGTAGATTGGTGCAGGATAGGTATAGTTATCCTCAAAAGATAATCCTACTCTTTCTCCTTCTCCCAAAAGTTCAGTTTCTGTACCTACAGTGGTGTAATGATTAATAATATCCGTAACTTTTTGTTTCAATTCAGCACCTAATACAGTAGCATTAGCTCCTTTCAAGTGATTAGCAATGCGCAAGCGCAAAGAGTTGGCAAATTTTTTCATTTTTGCTGGAGTACCAAAAATAAAATCTCCATCTTTAAATACATAAGAAACAGAAGTATCCATCTCACTTATGGCTTGGTCTAATTCTTTGAGAATATCCAAGTAAATATCCTTTTGAGAGGCAAATACAGGAGTTACATAAGTATCTGTCTGCAAAGCTTGGAACTTAGGATTATCGGGATTCAAAGCAGAATAATAAGGAACATCTCCAAAAGATTGTACCAAAAGACTAAAAGTATAAGCCATCATGATACGAGCTGCGGCTATCTGGTTTTCATTCTTTCCATAAGCAGCAACCAATTCTTTCGTTTTAGGATCCGTATTAAGATCTATAATAGTCTTATAATCCATAGCCCGCTTATAACCTTGAAAATAAATTGTACTAGGTCCATTAGGATCCAATAGGTAACGACTTTCCTTAGTGTAAATAGGCTGTGCGGCATATTGCATCCATACACGCATTTGCTTCATATTATCATATCCTCTTGTATTATTCATCAGAGCTTGGTTACTGCCATTGAATAAAGCGTAGGTAAGGTAATCTTCTGGTACGTTTGGGTTTTTATTAATTTCTTCAAAATCCTTTGTACAACTTCCTAAGAGGAGTCCAACTCCTAAGGTGGCTATTAGAATTTTTTTCATGTTCGTCCAATTTTAGTTTATTATTTTATAATTTTAATCCTACACTAAGCGCATAGCTTCTGATAGTAGGCAAGGAAGAGTTCCCCATCCCTTGGTTATACATAGCTGTTTCAGGATCCATACCATCCCAAGCCAAGGCTCCTGTCCATAGGTTATAGCCAGAAAGGGTGAAGTTCAATCCCTTGATATATCTGGTCTCTGTTAGTGGCACATCATAAGAGAGTGATACACTACGAAGTTTCAAGAAAGTAGCATCAAATACAGCCTGTGCATCAATTCCTTTATAGAAAGTAGTTCCATGCTGTTTAGGACTGATGGCTTTGGTATTCTTCACTCCTGTAGAAACAATACTTCCATCAGCTTGTTTGTGTCCTACAACCCCATCAAGTACAATCCCTTTTTGTCCATTAGGTCCATTAGGATCTCTTTCACGCATACCATTTTCTACTGTTTCACGGATAGTACCGGCATACATACCCAAGGCATAAGGTCCTGCATAATAGCTACCTCCATGAGAGTAGTCAAAAGTAAAGGAAAGGCTTAAATTACCATAGGTAAGAGTATTGGTAAGACCTGTAGTAAAATCAGGGTTGATATTACCTAACACCTCTTTTTTAGGAGATATGAAATAATTACCTTCTTCATCCACTAGGCGATTTCCCTTGTCGTCATATACATAATTACCTCCATAGATTTCTCCAAAAGGACGACCTTCTACGGCATATAACTCTACATTTCCATAGTATTCCCAAGTGACTTTATAACGAGAAAGCCCAGGAGCTAATTTGAGAAGTTTATTTCTGTTGCGAGAGAGATTCCAGTCCAAAGTCCAGCTAAACTTATCTGTCTGAACAGGAGTAGCAGAAAGAGTTATCTCGAAACCACGATTCACCATTTCTCCACTATTTACCTTTTTATAAGTGTAGCCATTGGCAGCATCTACAGGCATAGAAAGGATAAGATCTTTGGAGAGAATATCGTAATAAGAGAATCCTAAAGAAAGACGACCATTGAAGAATTGCAAGTCGATACCAGCTTCTTTAGTTTCTTTGATTTCAGGTCTTAGTTCTGGATTTTTCTTTTCTGTAGGCACTAAATAATATTGAGCTCCCTTGAATGCTTGGTATACAGAAGGATATGTTTTGAGTACATAAGCAGAAGCATCATTACCTACTTGAGCCCATCCTGCACGGAGCTTGCCATAAGTAAACCAAGAAGGCAAGTTCTTGAAGGAATTAGAGAATACATAAGAAGCCGTCACTGAAGGATAGAAGATGGAAGTAGAGACTGTAGAGAACCAGTCATTACGCCCTGTTACTTCTACGAAGGCAGTACCTTTGTATCCGAAAGAAGCCATACCATATACACTATTGGTACGTGTCCATGAAGAATAAGTTATCCCTTTAGGTCTTTCTTTACTATTAGCTGCAGAATAATAGTTAGGGACGATTAATCCTCCTTGCGTTTCTGCCCCTACATATTCATATTTATTTTGGGCACGAGCAACTCCTACGAATCCTGTAAGGGTAAAGTTTTCTCCTAAGTCAGGATTGTAGTGCAAACGAGTTTCATAGTTGAAAGAAGAATTGTCATAGATATATCTTGAATATTGAGAAGTATCATGAGAACCTACTGCGGTTCTGGATTCGGTAGTAAGTGCATAGATATCACCATACATTTTACCTACTAAGAAGAGCTTGTCAGTAAAGTTGTAAGTAAGCCCTAAGTTACCAAAGAAACGGTGACGCTTATCGTTTTGAGTATTTTCATAGAGCATCCAATAAAGGTTGTCTGCAAAGTTAGGTTTTGGATTTTCCCAACTTGTTCTGTTCCAAGTACGTTGTTCTCCAATGGGTGATTTGTAGAATCTTCTCAAATTCTCCATATCTAACTGACGCTGTGTATATCCATACAATACAACAGAGAAACCTCCATTATCATTGGCATCAGCATAGGTATAGTTAGGATTTTCACGTACAGTGATAGAATAGTTCAACCCTCCTTCTGCTTTTAGTTTTTTAGAAAGCTCTGAAGTAAAGCTAAAAGCAAGACTGGTACGGCGTAGCTCTGTGGTAGGCACTATCCCTGTAGTTTCGGTATTTCCTAAAGAGAAACGCAAGTTAGTTCCTGAAATAGAACGTGTAATAGAAGCTGAGTTATTGATATTCATCCCTGTACGGAAGAACTTATCAATATCATTCTTAGGAGCTTGCCAAGGCACTGGTTTTAGGTAATGCTCTGGAAGATATTTTTTATCAAAAGCATACCAAGGTAGGTAAGGAGTACCATCATACTTAGGACCCCAACTTTCGTCTACTTCATATTGAGGAAGATTGTAGGTAGTTCCATTGATCAGTTGTTGTGTAAAGTCCAAGCTAGAACCACCTCCATATTCGTTCTGTAATTTAGGAGAGATATAAGCTCTATCAAAGGATACAGAAGAGTTGATATCAATAGCAGTTTTTCCTCCCTTACCAGACTTAGTAGTATAGAGAATTACCCCGTTACCACCACGGCTACCATAGAGAGCAGTAGCTGCTCCTCCAGTAAGTACCGTTACAGATTCGATATCATCCTTGTTGATTTCGCTGGCTGAGTCTCCATATTTGGATCCCATATCTACCATAGGTACCCCATCAATTACGATCAGTGGTTGGTTACTACCGGTAACACTTCCCTTACCACGGAGTTCCATTTTGGATCCTTGCATCCCTCCTGAGGAAGTAGCTGTAAGTCCTGCCGTTTTCCCTTTGAGGTCTTCGCCTCCTTCCAAGGTAGTATCGGTATAACCTGCGGCGTTGGCATCACGCTCTACCCCAAGAGCACCTACTTTTTTGTTTTCTTCGGTAGCCAAAGGAAGTACAATATCAATTGTGGTTTCTAAACCCACCTTTTTTTGTACATTTTGATATCCCTGAGCAGCAAATTGCAGCGTTTCCTCAGCTTGTGCCTCTATCGAATATCCTCCATCGGAGTTAGTAGTTGCAGAGCGACTGGTGCCTATCACAAGTACAGTAGCACCTGTCACAGGTTTCCCTTTGCTGTCTTTCACACTCCCCTTAATGGTCTGTTGTGCAAAAGCCATTGTTGTAAAAACAAGGGAACACAATAAAAATAGTTTTTTTAAATTCATATCTCTTTATGAAATTTGATTAGCGAACCAAAAGTACGTCTTTTTTTTTAATTGACCAACGAGAAAACAGTATTTTTTCCGCAGAAAATGTGTTAAATTTATGTTTCAATTCTAAATCATTCAAAACAAAGAAGTTCTATATTTTTAGGAGAAAATATCCGTTATTAGTTCTAAAGAAGGATAAACTACTCTCTTTGTTATAAAAATCAACCATTTATAAAAAGAAAGAAGCGATTTTTTTTCTGTTTTTAGACAATAGAATTTTTTTCGAGAAAAGTAAAGAAAGAAGGGAAAGAAGAAACCTTCGCTCGCACCAGCGAGGAGGTATGTGTTGATAAGTTGGTTAATAACTTATCTACTCTTGTGGAAAAACCCATCTTTTTCTACCTACCTTTGCCCTACCACAAAAAAAGACTTGTATATGATTTATTATTCTGACTTGCAGGTAGTTCTGCAAGAGGTGCCTGGAGAAATCAGCCTATGTGTGAGTGTGACGGGCTGTCCACTGCGCTGTAAGGGATGTCATTCACCTTTTCTTTGGAAAAAAGGTACTGGATCTGCTCTGACAGATGAGGTATTTGTTGCAGCTCTTGAGCGCTACAAGAACATGCTCTCCTGTGTACTCTTCATGGGAGGAGAATGGGAAGCAGAGGCACTGATCCACAAACTACAAATCGCACGCTCTTACTCCTTACATACTTGCTTATACACCGGACTGATAGAGGAGGAAGTGCCCCCCGCTATCAAACAAGAGCTTACTTGGCTCAAAACAGGTCCCTGGATAGCATCCTTAGGAGGACTCTCCTGCCCTACTACTAACCAACGCTTTATAAAGGTAAGTACTGGAGAAGTGCTTAACAAACTCTTTTATAAGTGAAGACCCAAGAGCGAAAAATTAAAAATCAACTCTCATAATTAAAAACTCAAAAACCCAAAACTTAATTTTATACCATAAATATATGTCTATGATTCGACTTACACAAAATCAAATTCAACAGAAGATTGACTTTATTAGCCAGTATCTGCAAGCGAGTAATGCCGCTACTGCCTCACAGGTAGATGCCAATGCCAATGTCACCAGTAAGA
Organism: Capnocytophaga gingivalis; assembly: GCF_002302415.1. NCBI lineage: Bacteria > Pseudomonadati > Bacteroidota > Flavobacteriia > Flavobacteriales > Flavobacteriaceae > Capnocytophaga > Capnocytophaga gingivalis. The sequence continues at coordinate 929,158 of NZ_CP022386.1, forward strand.
ATATTGCTACCATGGAGGCGGAAATCAACAAGGATATCAATATCCAAATCAATCGAGAACTTGTCCGCCGCAAGATTGAGGAACTTTTCGGAGAGGAACTTTCCCGAGAGTATATTCGCCAGATAGAAGCGCATGAGATCTATGTACATGATGAGACTTCGCTCAAGCCCTATTGTGTTTCCATCAGTATGTATCCCTTCCTTTTAGATGGACTCATGAAGCTTGGGGGGGAGAGTCGTGCTCCAAAGCACTTGGAAAGCTTCTGTGGAGAGTTCGTCAATTTGGTTTTTGCCATCAGCTCGCAATTTGCTGGAGCCTTGGCTACGGTAGAATTTCTCTTATACTTTGATCATTTTGCAGCCAAGGACTATGGAGAGAATTACCTGGAGACCCATCCCAAGATGATAGAGAACCACTTGCAGCATGTAATCTACGCGATCAACCAGCCTGCGGCAGCCAGAGGATATCAGTCTGTCTTTTGGAATATCTCCCTATATGACGAACCTTATTTTGATAGCATGTTTGGTGATTTTGTATTCCCAGATATGAGCAAACCTTCGTTTGCCCGCTTATTCAAGTTACAACATTTTTTCCTTAAATGGTTCAATGCCGAGCGCCTCAAGGCTATACTAACCTTCCCTGTGGTAACAGCAGCTATGCTTACCTCAGAGGGTAAGCCTGTCGATAGTGCCTTTGCCGATATGTGTGCTGAGGAGCTCAGCGAAGGCAATTCCTTCTTCGTATACCAATCTGAGAGTGCTGATAGCTTGGCCTCCTGCTGTCGCTTACGCAATGAGATTTCCGATCACACCTTCAGCTACTCACTCGGGGCAGGTGGAGTGGCAACAGGGTCTATCAATGTGATCACACTAAATATGAACCGCCTTGTACAACAAAACCGCAACCTATCAGAAGAAGTACGCAAGATACACCGCTACCAAGTGGCTTTCCGCAAGCTTATAGAGGAATACAAGGCAGGAGGATTGCTTCCGGTATACGATGCTGGCTTTATCTCTCTTGACAAACAGTTTCTTACCATTGGAATCAATGGTATGGTGGAAGCCGCTGAGTATCTGGGAATTGCCCCAACCAACAACGAGCAATACAAGGACTTCGTGCACCATCACCTAAAAATCATCTATGAAGAGAACCGCAAGGCACGTGAAGTGTATGGATATATGTTCAATACTGAGTTTGTCCCTGCAGAGAACTTGGGAGTGAAGAATGCCCTATGGGACAAGAAAGATGGACTTTTCTCCCCTCGTGAATGCTATAACTCCTACTTCTATGCTGTAGAAGATACACAGGTGAATGCCTTAGACAAAATTATCCTCCACGGCAAGGAAATTATCCAATACTTGGATGGAGGGTCTGCCCTACACTTGAACTTGGAGGAAACGCCCAACAAAGAAGGCTTTCTCAAGCTGCTCAACGCAACGGCATTGGCAGGTTGTAACTACTTCTGTTTCAACATTCGTATCACAATATGCAACGAATGTAACCATATAGATAAGCGTACACTCTTTGAGTGTCCTGAGTGCCACAGCGAGAATGTGGATCACGCTACCCGTGTCATTGGCTACCTAAAGCGTGTATCTTGCTTTAGCACTGCTCGCCAGAAGGAACATGCCCTTAGACACTACCATGTACAGTGAGCAGTGAACAGTAAGCAGTGAACAGTAAGCAGTGAACAGTGAGCAGTGAACAGTGAGCAGTGAACGGTGGCGGTGAATTTTTTATGAGAAAAATTTGTCAGATAGAAAAAAAGGCGTATCTTTGCACCCGCTAAGTAACCTCTGGCGAAGGACGTGTATGTTGCTTAGGATTCACTTAATTAATTTTATATTTTTTATGGAGTCTTTATTAAAGTACGTACAAGACAATCTCATTGCTAAAAAAGATTTTCCTGATTTTTCCACAGGGGACACAATCACAGTGTACTATGAGATCAAGGAAGGTGAAAAATCACGTGTTCAGTTCTTCAGAGGTGTGGTAATCCAACGCCGTGGTACAGGAGCTACTGAGACATTTACTATTCGTAAAATGTCTGGAGAAGTAGGGGTAGAACGTATCTTCCCTATCAATATGCCTGCTATCCAAAAAATTGAAGTAAACAAACGCGGGAAAGTACGTCGCGCTCGTATCTTCTATTACCGTGAATTGCGTGGTAAGAAAGCACGTATCAAAGAAATACGAAAATAATATTTTTATTGTATTCAAAAACAGAAAAAGGTTGTCTCTTGACAGCCTTTTTTTGTAATACTAAAGACTTTCCTTATTATTCCTGACTCATGAGTAAGATTTTTATCAACGGGCTCTCGTGTATCTCCCCACAGCCTACATTTACAGAGGAATTTCCTATGACTCTCTTAGACCATAGCTTAGAGAATGTTCTCTGTGCTATAGAGCCCTCATACAAAGAATACATCTCTCCGGCAGCCAGCAGAAGGATGGCCAAGGGAGTAAAAATGGGTACCGCTACAGCCATGACATCCCTAAAGCAGGCAGGTATTTCGCTACCTGATGCCATCGTGGTAGGTACTGGTCTGGGATGTATACAGGATTCGGAGAAATTCCTCAAGGGAATCTTGGACAACCAAGAGCAGCACCTCACCCCTACCTCCTTTATCCAGTCCACTCATAATACTGTAGCTGGGCAAATCGCCCTAAACCTACAGTGCAAAGGACTGAACTTCTCCTATGTAAATGGTGCTGTTTCCTTTGAGAGTGCCCTATTGGAAAGCATACTCCTGATACAGGCAGAAGGTCTACACCATATATTGGTTGGCGCTGTGGACGAACACGCACCCCACACCATCTACCTATATGAACTCTCAGGAGCCATCAAGAGCAAAGAAGCCCTACAACAGCCCTCCCCTACTTCAGGGATTCGTATGGGAGAAGGAGCTACCTTCTTTGTCCTGAGTGATACCTTTGGCGAAGAAACCCTCGCCGAATTGGTCGATGTTACTTTCTGTAACCAATTAGAGAACAATAGTATAGAGCACTTCACACACACATTCCTCTCCCAAGAAGGGCTTGAGCTCTCGGATATAGATCTGATTGTTTCTGGTAGGAATGAAAACCAAGATGACACCCCCTATTTTGAAAACTTCGAGCGCTTGTTCCCCAATGCTACCACACTGATATACAAACACCTAACAGGAGAATTCTTCACCGCCTCCGCTATAGGAACCTGGCTGGGATGTCAGGCACTTCAAGGAAAAGAAATCCCCAAAGCCTTTTTCCTTAGAAAGAACTTAGACAAGCCTTTGCAATATGTATTACTATACAACCAATACTTAGGAAGAGAACACAGTTTAGTGTTGTTAAGAAAAAAATAACATCTTTCTTACTATTAAACTTGCTGTTGGTATTATTTTTTTTCATACTTTTGTCCTTTATTACTAAAAAATAAATTTTATGTCATTTACATTACCCCAACTTCCTTACGCTTATGAAGCACTTGAGCCTTCAATAGATGCGCGTACTATGGAAATTCACTACACCAAGCACCACAAAGCCTATACTGATAATCTGAATAATGCCATTGCAGGAACCCCTTTAGAAGGAAAAAGCATTGAGGATATTCTCCTACATTTGGACACAGAAAACAAAGCTGTTCGCAACAATGGTGGAGGATACTACAACCACAATTTGTTCTGGGAAATTCTTACTCCTAAGAAAGGAACTGCCCCAAGTGAAGAGCTGGCTAAGGCCATAGATGAGGCTTTTGGTTCTTTCGAGAATTTCAAAACGGCCTTTTCCAAAGCTGCTGCCACCCAATTTGGTTCTGGATGGGCTTGGCTTACTGTACAAAAAGGAGGAAAGGTAGCAGTATTGTCCACTGCAAACCAAGACAATCCGCTGATGCCTCATGTAGGTGGTGGTACTCCCATCTTAGGATTGGATGTATGGGAACATGCTTATTACCTGAACTACCAAAACCGCCGTGCTGACTATATAGAAGCCTTTTTTGCTATTATCAACTGGGAAAAAGTTAGCCAACTATACCACCAACATGCATAGTTTTTATTATTTTCTCTTAAATAGAAAAATTTGGCACAATTATTGATTGCATCTATAACAAATAGAAACTTTTAAAAGAAATCACCCATGAAACCTAAAAAGAACCCCAATGCTGACCTGAAAAAACGTACAGGTTTATTCTTTTCCATAGGGCTTGCTTTGGCTACTTTCGCTAGCCTATACGCTCTAAATTATCGTTCTGTAGATAAAGAAAAAGGAAAAATTGAGTTTGACAAAGTTGTAGATCTTACCGAAGATGTGAAGGACTTCACTATGGAAGAGAACACTCCTCCTCCCGCAGCTCCTCCTGAACCTCCTAAAGAGGTGGAGCCAGAAGTGATCAAGCAGGTAGACAACACGAAAAAAGTAGAAACCGATTTCAAACCCACCGATACCAACAAAGAAGACAATGCTAACACAGCTCGTCCTGAGATCAAGTCAACTGGCGGGGTTCTTGGAGGTACTGGTACTGGTGATGAAGAGATAGAAAACGATGTCCAATTCTTTGCTATCGAACAAAAACCTATGTTCGAACAGTGTAAGGGGTTGCCTAAGGAAGAACAAGAGAAATGTTTTAAGAAATCCTTGGATGCCTTTGTAAACAAAAATCTTGTCTATCCAGATGCAGCTATCCAAATGGGTTCTCAAGGACGTGTGGTGGTTCAGTTCCGTATCAAAAAAGACGGAAGTGTAGAGGTGATTAATACTCAAGGGAAAGACAAAATTTTAGAGAAAGAGGCTCGTCGTGTAATCGAAAAACTACCTAAGCTTATCCCTGGAAAACAACGTGATAGGCCAGTGGCGGTAATCTTCTCTTACCCTATTGTATTCAAGCTAAACTAATGATTTTTAGCAATTATATTTGAAAGAGGCTATCTGAAAGAAAAATTCTGTTTTTAGTAAGCAATTGCTATTCAAGAGCGAAATTATCCCAAAAACAGTATTCTAATTTTTTCAGATAGTTTCTTTTTTAAAGAGTACTCTCATGCATCAGAAACTAAAATCAGTGTTGTGGATAGGTAGCTGTGTAGCCTTAATAGCTTTGGCTGCATGGGGGATTCATGCCCTACGCAAAGGACAGTCTCATGGATTCTATATAGTAGGCAAAGCCCCTGCTTTCTGTCTTACTGATCAGCATGGACAGCATATTTGCAACAAAGATTTTGAAGGAAAGATCTGGGTGGTGGATTTCTTCTTTACCTCCTGTCCGACCATTTGTCCTGTGATGACAAGTCATATGGTTGCCGTACAAGATGCCTTTGCTGACCATAGTATCGGGATTGCCTCTTTCTCTATAGATCCCCAGGTAGATACTCCTGAAGTATTACAGACTTATGCTCGGGAAAAAGGTGTACGTTCTCCCCACTGGCACTTACTTACAGGGGATAAAAAGGAAATCTACCGTATTGCCAACGAAGGATTCAACATCTATGCGAAAGCAGGAGACACACCTGAGAATTTTGAGCATTCAGGACTCTTTGCTTTGGTAGATACTCAAGGAAACATTATATGCAGAAAAGAGAAAGGGAAACCCATTCTCTTTTACAATGGGATGACCCCAGAAGGCATAGCCATGCTTATAGAAGATATCAAAAAGTTAAAACAATAACCTTTTTATTTTGAAAAAATCCCCTGTTCAACCCAAGAAACATTTAGGTCAACACTTTCTCACCGACCTAAGTATTGCCCAACAGATAGCCAATACTTTATCCGAAGTAGGGTATGATAAAGTATTGGAAATAGGTCCCGGTACTGGGGTGCTCACCCAATTCCTTTTGGAAAAAAATATAGAAGTCTTTGTCATCGAAATTGATACAGAATCAGTAACCTATCTTGAACAACACTTCTCTAAGCTCAAAGGTCATATATTGGGAGAGGATTTTCTAAAGTTCGACATTGTAAGCCATTTCTCTAAGAAGCCTTTTGCCATTATTGGTAACTTCCCTTATAACATCTCTTCCCAGATTGTATTCAAACTATTAGAGATAAGAGACTTTGTACCTGAATTTTCAGGTATGTTCCAGAAGGAAGTAGCAGAGCGCATCTGTGAGAAGGCAGGAAGCAAGACCTATGGAATTCTCTCAGTACTTACCCAAGCCTTTTATGATACAGAATACCTCTTCACTGTAAGCGAACATGTATTCAATCCACCCCCAAAAGTAAAAAGCGGTGTGATACGCCTCAAGCGCAAAGAGAACTATGCTCTTCCGTGTGAGGAAAAACTCTTCTTCCAGATAGTCAAGACCGCTTTTGGCCAACGCAGAAAGACCCTACGCAACAGTCTCAAGTCCTTTCTAATAGAAAAAGAGTCGCTCAAAAGCGACCCCTTATTCGATAAGCGCCCCGAGATGCTCTCCGTGGAGGAGTTCATCACTCTTGCGCAATGGTTAGCCTAAAGTCTTAGGAATAGATTCCTCCATTGATATTGACCACCTCTCCTGTGATATAGCTTGCCTTCTGGGAGACAAGAAAACTCACTAAATCGGCCACTTCCTGAGCCTTGCCAAAGCGCCCCATAGGAATCATTCGGGAGAGTTCCTTCTCGTCCAAGGCTGCTGTCATATCCGTCTGTATAAAACCTGGAGCTACCGCATTAACCGTGATATTGCGCTTGGCTACTTCTTGTGCCAAAGCCTTAGTAGCTGCTACCAAAGCTCCCTTAGCCGCAGAATAATTTACCTGCCCTTCGGTACCCTTTACTCCTGAAACAGAAGCAACATTCACAATACGTCCATAACGATTTCTCAGCATTTTCTGGATAAAAAAATGCGTCACATTATAGAAACCATCCAAGGTTGTTTTCAGTACTTTTTCCCAATCATCATAGGGCATCCACATAAATAAGCCATCGCGAGTGATACCCGCATTATTGACAATCACCTCTACCAGTGCTTCTTTGTTCTGCTCTTGCCAGAGAGAGAGCACCTGCTCGGTTTGCTCCTTGTCAGTAACATCAAAACAAAGTAGCTCCGCAGTAGCTCCTAAGCGCTGTACCTGTTCAAGGGTTTCAGTTGCAGCAGAGGCATTACTCTGATAATTAATCAGTAAATGGTAGGAAGTATCCAAGGCCAGTTGTTCGCAGATAGCCCTACCTATCCCTCGAGAACCTCCTGTTATAATAGCGCATTTCTTCATTTCTACTTTTTATTAACAAACAATGATCCGTGAATAGTGTAAGAGACTGTCCGAAAAGTCCAAAAACAGTATTTTTCAAAGTTTAAATTGAATGAATATTTTAAAATTTTATTCTATTGAAAATTAGTTGTTTTGGGTTCTGTTGTAGGGGCGATTTGCAAATCGCCCTTCAGGAATAAGATTTTTCGGACAGCCCCTGAGTGATCAGTGTCATTGATTAATACAATTGAGGATATTTGATAGGATTTATCTCATTCATCATAGCATATACCTTTTCAAAGATATCCTCTGCATTGGGCTTGGAGAAATAGTCCCCATCAGAAGCATAAGCAGGTCGGTGTGACTTAGCGGTAAGTGTCTGAGGTTTGCTATCGAGATAGCGGTAAGCATTCTGATTCTCTACAATCTCCTGTAATAGATAAGCCGATGCTCCCCCTTCTACATCCTCATCTACGATCAGTAAGTTATTAGTTTTTTGGACACTCTTAACCGTATCATGATTGATATCAAAAGGAATGAGCGACTGAGCATCAATAATTTCTATACTAATATCCACCCTATCCAATTCCTTAGCGACCTGTTCTACAATACGCAAGGTAGAGCCATAGGATACCACAGTGATATCCCTACCTTCACGGATTTTTTCCACTACTCCGATAGGTGTGGTGAACTCTCCTAAGTTGGTAGGCATTTTCTCCTTAGTACGGTATCCATTGAGGCATTCCACTACAAAAGCAGGCTGATCTCCTTGCAAAAGTGTATTGTAGAATCCAGCCGCTTTAGTCATATTGCGAGGCACTAATAAATATACTCCTCTAAGGAAGTTCAGCAGCCCTGCCATAGGTGATCCAGAGTGCCAGATGCCCTCCAAGCGATGGCCACGAGTGCGGACAATCAAAGGGGCTCTCTGGTAGCCACAACTACGATAACTTAATGTAGCTAAGTCATCGGTAAGAGTCTGTATGGCATAGGGAGTATAGTCAATATATTGAATCTCAGCAATAGGGCGCAGTCCTCGCATAGCCATACCTACTCCCTGTCCTATGATAGTAGATTCTCGTATGCTGGTATCATTTACACGAGTGACTCCATACTTCTCTTGTAGACCTTCTAACCCTTGATTTACATCGCCTATCTTGCCTGTATCCTCACCAAAAGTAAGTAGTGTCGGATACTTAGCCAATAACGCATCAAAGTTATCCCTTAGTACAATACGCCCGTCCACCTCTGGAGCATCTGGGGCATATTCAGGATCTACTTTCTTTACAAGAATAGGATTTTTATCCGTCTCGCTATAGAGATGAGCACTATATTTCTCTTGCAATTTTTCCTGAAGATCACCAAGCCATTTCTTAAGATTTTCTACCGCTTCATTCTCTTCACCTACAACCCAGCGCAAGACCTTGCGAGCAGTACTTACCACATCACGATAGAGAGGGGTCTCTATTTCGGCCAAGGCATCCTTCAAGCGAGAAATCTCCAAGCTATTGAAACACTCTTTTTCCATTTCATAAAGCAAGTTAATCAGCTCTCTTTTTGCTGTTTTAATAGGAGTCTGATACTCCTGCCATGCTTTATCTCGTGCTTCTCTAACTTGTTTTTTTGCTTCTTCCTCTATAGCAGAGAGTTCCTCGGAAGTCGCTATCCCATTTTCAATCAACCACTTACGGAATTGTACATTACAATCAAACTCCTTTTCCCATTCCAGACGTTCACTACTTTTATAGCGTTCGTGAGAGCCCGAAGTAGAGTGTCCTTGTGGTTGGGTAAGCTCTGTAACATGTATCAAAGAAGGCACATGCTCGGTGCGTGCCAAGTGACCTGCCTTGGCATACGTATCCATCAGTGCAGGGTAGTCCCAGCCCTTGATAGTATATATCTCAAACCCCTTGTGATTAAAATCCCTTTGGAAGCCCTTGAGCGCCTCAGAGATACTTTCCTTAACTGTATGATAGGCCGCAGGTACCGAAATCCCATAATAATCGTCCCATACACTCATCACCACAGGTACCTGTAGTACTCCTATAGCATTGAAAGCCTCTAAGAAAAGGCCTTCACTGGTCGAAGCATTTCCTATGGTACCCCAAGCCACCTCGTTCCCATTGTTAGAGAACTGCTCACTTCCTTCTATAGAAAGGGTACGATACACCTTGGAAGCCTGAGCCAGCCCCACCAAGTGAGGAATCTGTCCGGCAGTACAGGACACATCGCTGGCTGTATTATATTGATCCACCAATCTTTTCCAGTTTCCTTGCTCATCAAGACTATGAGTGGAGAAGTGTCCGCCCATCTGGCGGCCACCACTATGGGGTTCATGGGTTATATCATTATCGGCATATATCCCCGCAAAGAACTGCTTGGGGGTATACTCGCCTATGGCCAGCATGAAAGTCTGGTCACGATAGTAGCCACTACGGAAATCTCCTTTTTGGAAAGCTCGTGCCATAGCCAATTGAGGCACTTCCTTTCCATCACCAAAGATACCAAACTTAGCCTTGCCTGTAAGGACTTCTTTACGCCCCAAGAGACTACATTCGCGACTGAGCACCGCTATAGTATAATCCTCCAAGGATTGTCTTTTCAACTCGTCAAAAGGCATACTCTGTAAAAAAGAGGTCGTTGCATCCATAAAAAATTCGTTTTCTGAAATAGAGCCCAAAAGTACATAAAAAATAATTATTTGCCAAGAAAAACTACCTAAATCTCTACTTTTAACAAATAAAAAAGGCTACTCCAAAGAGAGCAGCCTTTACCATAATCTAAAATGAAAAATTTAAACTTTTAGAATTTCAGCTTCTTTTTTAGCCAGTACTTCATCTATTTGTTTGATATACTTATCGGTAAGTTTCTGTACACGCTCTTCAGCATCTTTTTTTACATCGTCAGAAGCTTCCGTTTTCTTTATATCCTTATTAGCCTCTTGGCGAGCATTACGCACCCCTATCTTAGCTTCTTCGCTTTCTCCTTTGGCTTGTTTTACCAATTCTTTACGTCTTTCCTCTGTCAAGGGCGGCACACTGATAATGATTGTTTCTCCGTTGTTCATAGGGTTAAAGCCCAAATTGGCAACCATAATAGCCTTCTCTATAGTAGAAAGCATATTTTTTTCCCAAGGTTGTATACTGATAGTACGAGAATCCGGAGTATTGACATTGGCCACTTGGCTCAAGGGAGTCTGTGAACCATAGTAATCCACATACACACTACCAAGCATCTGAGGAGAAGCCTTTCCTGCACGTATGTTGAGCAATGATTTTTCTAGGTGGTTTACCGAACCTTGCATCGCTTCCTTAGTGCTTTCTAAAATAAAATCTATTTCTTCGTTCATAAATAGTTATTTTTGTATTTGCTACATTCTTTTTAACGCGACAAAGATACAATATTTAAGTGAAAAATAAAAAAGAGAAAGACATTTTTTTTATTTTATACTGATAAACAATATTTTACAATTAAACAAAGTTCAATAACACTTATTAACATTTTAAAATAAACTCTCTGTATATCAAGATTTTAAAAATTAAACAAAGATACACCCTTTCCTATATTTACATTTGTTTAAGAAATTATAGCGTTAAAATCACCTTAATTTAAACATGAAAAGTTCATTTTTTAACTTTAATTTAATCAAATAAGTATTGCTTATTTAGAAAATAGATGTACTTTTGTCAAAAAGTAAAAGCACTCTCTGTAAGAAATAATCCAACTTACAAGTATCTTGACAGAGGCAAACCTTCTAAATTAGATTGCTTATGAGAAAATTTTCACTCTATAATTTCCTTTCCTTATTAGTGCTAACATCTTGCCAGAACCAAGAACCAGATCTCATGATTGAGGATTTTGAATCGGCTTCTTTTGCCAATTGGACTGTCGAAGGTGATGCTTTTGGAGAGACACCTGCCCAAGGGAGTCTCTCGGGAGAGCAACCTGTGACAGGCTTTCAAGGGAGCTACTTAGCCAATAGCTTTCACAATGGAGATGATTCCCGAGGAATACTCACCAGTAAGCCCTTCCGCATAGAGCGTGACTTTATCAACTTTCTTATAGGAAGAGGGATGTCCGAGGACACCTATATAGAACTCCTTGTCGGTGAGCAGCGTGTAGCCAAATCCCATAGTCCTGTAGAGAGCGAGGCCCTACAACTGATGAGCTGGGATGTAAAAGCCTATAGGGGGCAAGAAGCCTCCTTACGCATCGTGGATAACCAGCGAGGTAGCTGGGGACATATCCTTATCGATGCGATAGAACAAAGTAATCAATATAAGAGTAACATTATGGAAAACTATACCCTTACCTATGATATCTCCCAGAAATATCTCTTGCTCCCCATAGAGGACAGTGCCCCAGAAACAAAGGTACAACTCATGGTAGAAGGCAAGGAAGTGGGAGTGGCCATGGACATTCGCTTGGCCAAAACACACATTGAATATTGGCTTCCCCTCCCTGTGGATGCCTACCGAGGAAAGAAAATTTCTTTGGTTTTCGGGCAAGCCATGAAGGGAGATATGGGCATCAGCCAAATAAAACCTTCAGATACTTTTGATCTGAACTATGATGAGCCTTATCGCCCTTACTATCACTTCACTCCCGAATATGGTTGGATGAATGACCCTAATGGAATGGTATATCACAACGGCGAATACCACCTCTTCTATCAGTACAATCCTTATGGAGTACGCTGGGGAAATATGCATTGGGGACATGCTGTAAGTGAAGATATGATGCATTGGAAACACTTGCCTATAGCACTGGCACCTGATCCATTAGGAGCTATCTTCTCAGGAAGTGCTGTGGTGGACAAGGACAACACCGCTGGCTTTGGCAAAGGGGCTATCGTGGCCTTCTATACCTCGGCTGGAGAACGACAGACCCAGTCTATCGCTTATAGTTTGGATAATGGTCGCACCTTTACCAAGTACGAACACAATCCTGTGATTGCCAATCCAAATATAGCAGACTTCAGAGACCCTAAAGTATTCTGGTATGCACCCCAAAGGAAATGGATCATGTCACTGGCCACTTCACAAACCATTACTTTTTATGCTTCTAAAAACCTTAAAGAATGGGAGCGACTTAGTGAATTTGGCCAAAATATAGGAGCTCATACGGGCGTATGGGAATGTCCAGATCTCTTCCCCCTCTCCTATGAAGGAAAGACTAAGTGGGTGCTTTTTGTCAGTATCAACCCCGGTGGTCCTAATGGAGGCAATGCTACCCAATACTTCATTGGAGACTTTGATGGTACTACCTTCACCCCTGAGGCTCTTCCCTACCCTTTGTGGATAGACTATGGTCGGGACAACTATGCAGGAGTGACTTGGAACAATATTCCTGAGAGTGATGGACGTAGGCTTTTCTTAGGATGGATGAATAATTGGGACTATGGTAATAGCGTACCTACCAAGAATTTTCGCAGTGCGATGACTCTTCCCAGAGAGCTAAGACTACAGCACAACGGATCACACCTTGTAGTGGCCAGTTTTCCTGTAAAGGAAGTAGGTGATGAACAAGATAACCAACCTATTATTATGAATAAGCTTGCAGAAAATCCCCTACCTATTGGTGCCGATTTCTATAATAATGGGTATGTGGTAAGCTTCACTGTAAAGCTCAATGCTCTTAAGGCTTTTAGATTTGCACTCCAAAATAGCAAGGGAGAAAAGATAGTGTATTATTTTGATACAGAGGAAAAAAACTTTGTTGTAGACAGAAGAAAAAGCGGTCTTACAGACTTCAGTAACAACTTTGCTGATCCCCTGATCGTAGCTCCCCTAATCCCTAAGAAAAGCTACACTATACACTTATGGGTAGATAAAGCCTCTGTTGAAGCCTTTGTAAATGGAGGAGAAGTAGTGCAGACCAATACTGTTTTCCCTACAGAGCCTTACAACCAACTATGGTTTGACCTAAGGGGAAATACTGTTGTTAGTGTAGAGAATATCACCCTTTACAAGATAAAAAATCAATAATTTCCAAAAAAGCAGAGGAATATCGATTTCCTCTGCTTTTTATTGTATCACCACTTTAAAAATATCTAAATATGAGACATAAAATCGTAGGACTGGGAGAGATTCTCTGGGATGTATTCCCTGAAAGAAAGGTATTAGGAGGAGCTCCTGCCAATTTTGCCTATCATATCTCCCAATTTGGGTTCGATGGTTGTGCTGTAAGTGCTATTGGCAACGATCCTTTAGGTACAGAGATTTTAGATAGCTTAGCCCAGAGACAACTCAACCATCTCATAGAAAAAACTGATTTTCCCACAGGAACGGTCAAGGTCAGTATCGACAACTGGGGGGTTCCTTGTTATGAGATCTGTGAAGATGCAGCTTGGGACAACATTCCCTTTACCCCTGCCATAGCAGAGATAGCCAAAGAAACTCAAGTGGTCTGTTTCGGTTCCTTAGCCCAACGACATGAGGTTTCCCGAGCTACCATTCACGCTTTCTTGGACGCCATGCCTAAGGATAGTTTGAAAATCTTTGACATCAACCTAAGATTACATTACTATACCAAAGAGGTTATCGAAAGATCATTAGAAAGAGCTGATATACTGAAAATTAATGATGAAGAGGTGGTAAAGATAGCCCAACTCTTTGGCTGGAACCTATCTGAAAAAGAAGTGTGTAAGCGCTTACTAAGTATGTACAATCTTGATATACTGATACTTACTAAAGGAACTGAAGGTAGTTGGGTACTTACCCCTAAAGAAGAGTCCTTTTTGGCAACCCCAAAGATTAGTATTGCTGATACAGTAGGGGCGGGAGATTCCTTTACCGCTGCCTTTATTGCCTCCCACCTACATGGGCGTTGTCTTAGTGCTTCCCACCAATTGGCAGTAGAGGTATCAGCCTATGTATGCCAACAACATGGTGCTATGCCACGCCTTGCCGATGCACATTTAGAACTATTTAAGTGATGTGTTCTGTAGGAGATAGTGATAAAATTTTTCAAAGATAATCTTGAACCATACGGTATATATCTGAGGATTTTGCTCAATATCTTCCCTTATAGCCTCTAAGGAAAGCCATTTCCAAGAAGCTACTTCCTCAGGGTTAATCTCAGGAGGAGTATCACTACAGCCTATAAGAACATGATCATACTCATGCTCGGTAAGACCATTATCAAAAGGAGCCTTATAGACAAAGGAGAAGACTTCCTGAAGGGGGACTTTCATACCCATTTCCTCCTGCAGGCGTCTCTCTCCAGCGGCTATATTGGTCTCCCCTGCTCTGGGATGACTACAACAGGTATTAGTCCAAAGGTTGGGAGAATGGTATTTACAGGCTGCACGCTGCTGTAGAAGCACTTCTTTTTTAGAATTGAAGACAAAAACAGAAAATGCCCTATGTAGAAGCCCCTTCTGGTGTGCCTCCATTTTCCCCATAAGCCCTATGGGTTCATCCTTTTCATTGACTAAGATTACCTGTTCTTCCATAAGTATCAGTCAATCAATGATTCATAGTTCATGCGATCACCTTTGGTAAGTCCTAACTTATCCGAAAGTCCTCCATTAATCTCCAATACATACATGGCATTCCCTTCTGAAGGACGAGATTCCTCGGAAAGAGGGGTAGCATTTTTGGCAATACTTACGATCTGCTTATTTTTATCCAAATATATGATATCCAAAGGGATATAAGTATTACGCATCCAGAATGAACGAGGTTGTTCCTCATGGAAGACAAAAAGCATTCCTTCGTTATCCTTCATTGATTTTCGGTACATAAGCCCTAATTCTGTTTCCTGTTGGGTACGGGCAAATTCTATCTGGAAAGTCTTGATCAGGGTACTATCTTTTTTGTAGAAAGAGAGATCACCTTCGTGGGTGAAAGGAGGTTCATACTCCCTTATAGGCTCATCATTAGGAATTATTTGCTGGGGAAGTGAATCTTCGGCTCCTCGTCCGAAGAAATAAGGCAATATTGTCGCCAACCCTACCAATAGAAGGCCTCCCATAAGAATATTGGTGAAATGTTTTCTGAAAAAATCCATGAATTATACAATTAGTTTTTTAAAGGGCAAAAATACAAAAAAATAATGATTAATGATTAATTTTTAATGATTAATTCCTCCTTGCCAATTCCACTCCTTTTGTTATTGATCATTAATCATTAAATATTGATGGCGTTATTATATAATTTTTCCCACAAAGAAAAGCACACACATGAGAAAAGTAGAAAGTGCTACTACTTTCAGCTGAGAGTCAAAATCCTTAGGATTCTCTACCTTTTTGACATAAAACAAATGAAATACCAAAGGAATAAAAGCAATGATGTACAATACCTTATAGCGAAACTCAAAGTTCATTACACTATAGAGCATCATCAGAAACATAGGAATAATAATAAGTAGATAATGGTAATACTTAGCTAAGGGTAGACCTATTTTGACCACTATGGTCTGTTTGCCCATTTGTCTATCATTATCTATATCTCGCATGTTATTGAGGTTCAGTACCCCCATACTCAGCATTCCACAAGCAGAGGCGGGTAACAGTACCCAAGGATCAAACTGTTTGGTATAGAGCATATAAGAGCCCATCACACTTACCCAACCAAAAAAGATAAATACAAATACATCTCCTAAGCCCTTGTAGCCATAGGCAGATTTTCCTACAGTATAGCGAATTGCTGAAAAAATAGCTCCCCCTCCCAAAAATGTAAAAAGGAGTGCCAAAACCCAATGTTCGCTAAAAGAAACTCCTATGAGCACTAAAGCCGCAATAGCGGAAAGAATAGCTGTGATGACAACTACACGCTTCATTTCAAGTAAGGTCATCGCTCCTGTCTGTATAGCCCGCTTAGGGCCTAAGCGCTGATCATTATCCGTTCCTTTTTGTGCATCTCCATAATCGTTGGCATAATCGGAAAGCACTTGGAACAATACTGTTGTCAGTAGCGCTAAAAGAAAAATAGGCCACTGAAAAGCTCCTTGTCCATAGGCAATAGCACTTCCTAATAAGATTCCAGAGAGGGAAAGAGGAAGCGAGCGCAAGCGAGCAGACTGATACAAGCTATGAAATGTAATCACAATAACTATTATTTTAGTAATACACACAATACCCCAAGCACTGGCTCGGGGTATCAAGATCTATAAATTAAACAAACTATCTCTCGGTACAGTTACATCCACCGATACCTTGGAACATGTCGATTCCGAGAGTAATCATATGAGAACCAGAGTTATACGAACGTATGGTGTTCAGGTTGAGGTTGTACCCATAAGCGAAGTAAAACACCCCTTTCTTCAGTCCCAACATAGGCCCTACAGAAAGTGGCTTGAAGGCCTGATCATTCACAAATCGAGCAGTGGCTCCTACCCAGTAATAGTCCTCAAAATCAAACCAACGGAACTTTACATTCGCATCGGTTAGAGAGCGGCTATCCCCCTCTCTGTATTGCACAAATACAGAGGGCTCTATCTCCAAGATACTGCTGGGAGTACGCTTATAACGGTACCCTGCGTATAGATTATAGTTTCTTAGGGTAGTAGGCTCTTTTACATCGAACATCTCTTTGTTCTTATTCAGGATATTCGTCGCTGCCAAGCTGGCAAAAATACCCTTATAACGATAGAGTACCCCTACCTCAAAGTTGTGATTAATCATCGCTCGGTTATCCGTTACAGCAGCATCCGCTCTAGGACGCCCTGCCTCGGTGAACTTATCGATATCTATACGGAAGGCATTGACCAAGTAAGAGATCCCAAACGATACAAAATGGCTATCGTAACTATCCAAGGTCAAGTGATGCGAGAAAGTAGCCTTCGCTCCCATCTGCTTGGTGTATCCATTTCGGTCATTATACAAGCTCAACCCCAGTCCACTGCGATTCCCCAAGCGCATATCGCCCGATAAGCTCTGGTAGTCCGGTGCCTCCTTGAGACCCACCCATTGGCTGGTTGCCGATAGGCGCACCCGTACGTTGTTTCCTATACCCGCATAAGTGGGCATAATCAAAAATTCACTGTCGGCCAAGTACTGATTCCCTGAGGGTAATTGCAACTCTTGTCCAAACACACTCGGCATGCCCATAAGCACACATATGTATAACGCTAGTTTTTTCATCATCCTTTTTTTAAAATTTATTTATAAGCTCTCAGTGGTCAGTTGTCAGTTATTGAAAACTGACAACTGATAACTGACAGCTGATAACTGTTATCTGTATAAAGTAAAGTGTCCTTTGAATTCTCTACCATCGGATTCCTCACCCAAGGTGATGATATACCAATAGTCTCCCGTAGGCATTTCCTTGCCATTGTAAGTACCATCCCAGCTTTGTCCCTGAGAAAGTTCCTTGAGCAAGCGACCATAACGGTCAAATATCAAAGTATGGATATTCGGATACTGCTGCGTATTGCGCGGTGCCCAAGTATCGTTCTCACCATCTCCTGTAGGAGTGAAGAAGCGTGGGATTTCTATATCATAGTATTCTACATAGAATACCTCTTCTGCGGTACATCCCTTACTGTCTTCCACTCGCGCTTCTATACGCTTCTTGAGCTTATTGTCGCTTGGGTCTACTCCCTCTGGGTCTTGCTTCCTTACGATGTAAGTGCCATTGTTACCCTGATGTACGCCATTGATATAGTAAGTATAATCCGGAACCCCGTTCTTACCTAAGAGCGGTAATTCGTTGATATCTGGATGACGACTTGGATCCTTGATCAAAGTCAACTTCTCTACTACTGGGATCACCACTGGGCTAGTCTCTCCCTCACAGTTAGTTCCCGCATCACTATAGTATAGCTTGATAGACTGTGGCAAGGACGAAGGCCTTACACTGCTGTGTGTACGACTGATGCGTGCCTGTGCTCCAGAGGTCATACCCGCGGCAAAAGAGTGCTTAGTGACTCCATTGTCAAAAGAGTATTGTACCTTGGTGAAGTCCACCGTAGCATCCTCAAAGGTCAGTACTACATAACCCTGATATTCATTGTCCTCACAGTTGTCCTCATAAGTGGCCTTAATATCTAACTTAGGTGCCGCAGTTAGTGAGAACAAATCGGACTCTCCTGC
This sequence comes from Capnocytophaga gingivalis, assembly GCF_002302415.1. Classification (NCBI taxonomy): domain Bacteria; kingdom Pseudomonadati; phylum Bacteroidota; class Flavobacteriia; order Flavobacteriales; family Flavobacteriaceae; genus Capnocytophaga; species Capnocytophaga gingivalis. The sequence goes on from NZ_CP022386.1 coordinate 947,339, forward strand.
ACAGCGCTTGCCGTCCATCGCTCTTACTCGGTAGTTCACTCCGGCCCTGAGACCTGCTATCTCTTTAGGGAAATCTGCCGTCTTGACCTTATCCAAGCGATTGACTACCACATCGCGGTCTGCCTCTACCAATTCCAAACTATAGATGTATGCCAAAGCACCTCCTGCATCTGGATCTGGAGTCTGAGTTCCTCCTGTGACAGAGACACTTACCTTACCTGTATCTCCATGGCATACCAAGTTGCTATTGCTCACTCGGGTTACCTGTATCTCCGGTGGAGTACCCAAGGTAAACTGTACACTCTTCTCACAGTTCCAACGGTCTCTTACATACAAGGTATAGTTACCTGCTGGTAAATTGGTGAACTCATTGCTTAGCTGCAATGGTCTGATGGCTCCTTCTATATCGTGATATAGTTCGTAATAGTAAGTGGTTGTCAGAGTCGTTGCCGTAGGATCATCCACAGCTCCTCCTCGTGCATTCTTCACCACTACCTTACCATCGCGCTCATTCTTACAAGATACCATGGTGATCTCTGGGGCGTCAAAGTCTATTGGATCTGGCTTGACTACTTTATCTACATTCACCGTAGGAGTTACCACACAGCCCCATGCATCTTCTATCTGGAAGGTGAAGGTAGCCCCTGGTGCTGCCGCTCCTGGCACTCCGGTGAAGAGCCAACGATTGTATACCTGATTGGCTGTCTGAGTGTGGCCATTATCTCCTGTCATCGTTACCTTATAAGGTGCTATACCTCCGGTGATATCAATAGAGATTTCCGCGCTACCTGTCGCACTACAATCATCCGGTACTCTAAGCTTGGCCGCCATATTGATAGGCTGGTCTGCCTGACGGATGGTAAAGTTTGCCGGAATCTTAGTGATACAGCCCGTAGAAGTGGATTCCGCTTCTGCTGTATAGGAACCATATGCTAAGGTATTGAGCGTATGGGTAGCTGAACCTGCCGGAACAGTCACTGTTATAATCGGATCTGTAGGACGGGTAAGGCTCTTGATTCTTAGGGTATACCCTTGGGTAGCCTGGTTCACCCCGCCGCTGTTCTCTAAGTCTAAGTCTTCCAAGGTAAAGGTGATAGAACCATCATTACCTCCGTAACACTTCACTGGTTTTTCCTCTGTCGCGGTGAGCGAGAAGGTATTCGGATCCTGTACCTTGTAGGTAGTACCATAGGTCACACAGCCGGTTTCATCATTGGTTGCCACCACACTGTAGTTGCCCATAGGCACATTGGTAAAGGTATGAGTAGCCGTAGTTGCTCCCGCAGGTACTGTTATCTGTACCGTTTGGTGAGAGCTATCCGTTACACTTCTTAGTGCTAAGCTTACTCTTATAGGATCCCCTCCGGCTGGCGTAAGGGTGGCTTCCACCTTCACATCCTCGCCTGCTCGACAGGTAATATCGGTAACCTCTGTGGCGGTGACTGTACTTATCTTCACAAACGGCTTGATCGCTGTTGGGAATGGCTTAGTCACCTCTGCACATTGGTACTGTGCATCCTCTACTCTTAGGGTAAAGTTACCTCCTGTCTCATCCGAGATAGTGAAGGTAGGCTCGGTAAGGTCTATATTACCCGGTACCGGAGTTCCTCCCTTGAGTAGGGTGAAGCGGTAGCGTCCACTACCTCCAGTGATGGCGGTCTTTGGTAAGCTGAGCTTAGCCAATACCTCCTGATCTCCACTACACTGGAACTGGGTTGCTGCCTCTTGGGTCATATCTATCTCTATAGGTTTCACCCCATAGATCGTAAATTCTGTTGTTGCAGTACAGCCATTGGCTGCCTTAGCCTCTACCGTATAGATGATTCCTCTTACATCTCCTAACAAGCCCTTGAAGGTCACCTGTCTACCATTGTTCTGCCAATCCACATAGGTATTGGACGCTACCACATTGGTATGGGTCGCTGGGATGGTCGCCAATGCAGTCACTGCACTATTGTCATCCGCATAGCGGGCTGCCTTCAGACTATAGCTCATCGGAAGCTGACTCTCTGGAGCCGCTACCAAGGTTGCTGATCCTCCTCCATTTACATCCAAGAGGTCTTGGTTGGCATTATAACACTTCGAGTCGGTACTGTTGTCCAATGACAATATCGGTAATACCTTGTCATTGACCGTAAGGGTACGGCTGAATGGACAACCTCCGTGGGTGGTATCCACAATCTCTACTCTATAACGTCCTGGCTGGGTGATTGGCACGGTAAAGGCACCAAATCCACTCATTGGGGTATCGTTCACTATCACTATATCTCCTCCTACATCTTCCTTGAGCACTCTATAGATGTGTGGGTTTGCAGGGTTATGGTTGGCGATATTGTCTACCTTAAGCTCTCCATTGCCTGCCGCACCTGGCTGACAGGTGATAGGCTTGGACTGTGTCAAGTCAAAGCTGATCTTGCCTTGGAAGACAAAGTTCACAGCCGCACTCTTACATCCATTCTGGTCATAGATGGTGATATCACGTGCTGTAGACGATGCATACACACGATAGATATATCCTTCCCATACACTTGGACCTGTCTGGGTGAACTGTATTGGCTGTTGTGGCCCTTCAGTTCCTCCCGCTGGCTTAAAGGTATAGTAGTGTTGTCCCTTACCTATCTGGCTGAGAGTTACTTTCACTGTATATTCTGTACCTACCACACATGGGTTTTCTACCTCTGCTTTGGTAGCCACTGGAGCAGGATCTTCCTTCACTGTTACTGCTTGAGAAATATGACAGTCATTAGCATCTCTTACATGTACATACCATGTAGCTCCCGCTGAGGTACCCTTGATCTTGCCTCCAAAGGTAGTCTCAAAAGTCTCATCCAAGAGTACATCACGGCTATTGGTACCTAGCACTGCAGCATGTGCCCACTGAGCATCCGTAGGCTCTGTGCTAGCTTGGCTTATCGTATATTTGTAAGGACCCACTCCATCCTTGATGGTTACCTTCACCTGTGCAGTCTCATTAGCCGAACCTGAACAAGCTGAGTTTCTCAACAAGTCGGTCTGTACAAAGGCCAATGGCTGAGCAGCACGAAGTACCGTAAAGACTTTGGTATCCATTACGCAGTTCTGTGCCGTTCCATCTCTTACCACCAAGATATATGTCTTGTTCTCTGTAAGGCCTGTTACCGTTTGCTGGATCACACTCTTACCTCCCGATGGAGTCGAAGCGGTACCTGAAGCTATTGGACTTTGTGCTCCTGGACGAGTATCAAATGGATAAGTATACAACTCCCACTTAGGTGCCGTAGTACCCGCAAAGGCACTCAACTCATAGTGTAATATTACTGATCCTGTAGCACCTGCTCCACAGAGGTTTGGCTTACGTTTTTCAGTAATTGTTACCCCTGGAGTAGCTATATTCGGTCTGAAAGTACCATCCAACAAGGTCTTACATCCCTTATACTCTACTGCAATTCTATAAGGAGTCTTCGCCAAGAGGGTAAACTCTATTTCTACTTTCTTGTTGTTTCCTGTACCTGTTATGTTTCCTGTAGTACCTGGTATCCAAGTGAGCAAACCACTGCCCAGCGGTCCATCTCGGTAGATGGCTACACTTAGTTGGGTCTCATCTATTTCTGCACCATCCTCAAAGAACTCTATCTTTTGCTTAGCTGTATTACAGTCTACCTGTACTACATTGCCCGCATTGGCTTTGATCTGAGAGCCTCCTATCTGTACCACTGGTAATGTTACCTTACAGCCAGTAGCCATATTGGTGATCGCTGGATAGTAATCCCCTGGTGCCAAGAAATTAAAGGTCTTAGTAGCTCCTGTGGAGTTTACATAGTTCTCTCCTGTCACCTGTGGCGTACCTGCATGATTTTGTGCAGGGGTAGTATAGTTACTATCAGTATACAAGGCCATATAATAGTTGCCTTGTAAGCCTGTGGTAAAGCTTAACTCTATCTCTCCTAAGCTGCTTGCTCCTGAGGTACAAGAGATATCTTTCTTCCTTACCAAGGTAAGCACTGGTGCTTCTATTTCCTTGATTTCCAAATCTACAGAAGTCTTACATCCCTTAGCATCAGAGAGTTCCACCTTATACCAGCCTTTGCTCAAGTCTCGACCGGTATTGCTTGACTGTAGGGTCTCTGCACTACCTGGAGTGGTAGCATATTTGTAGATCTTTATCACATAAGGAGCTACTCCCTTAGTTCTATCAATCGCATCTGTTATCGGTAAGTAAGCCGTTCCATCATATACACCTATTACGCCCGTAGACTCTCCTGTACAAGCTACCATGCTGGCTGAAAGACCAGGACTTGTAAGGAAGGCTGGAGTTTCAGCTTTTACTTCCTTGCTTACTATATGTTCACAGCCGTTGGCATCTACCACCTTGAAGTGGTATTCTCCTGCAGTCTTGACTGTGATTAAGTAGGTTGTCGTAACCCCTGGGGTGGCATTGATCAGTACATTGCCGCCGTCTGTATCTGTCGTTGGGTTATAACCCGATGGATCTGTAGCTACGCCGCCTCGCTTCCAAGTGAAGGTATAAGCCCCTGATATTTGGGCACCTCCCTTGGCCTCAATGGTGATCTGCTCTTGTGGGGTGGTACATCCAAAGGCATCATCTGAGCTAAGACCTACTTCCATCACCTGAGGGATCACTACCACTTGGGTAAACTCACAGCCTAAGGCGTCTTTTACTTTTATGGTATAGCTTGCTGGATTGAGACCATCAAAACGGTATTCGGTTGGGTTGCCTGGGTCACTTACCCAAGTGGTTCCGCCATCCTTACTAAATTCATAGCCTCCATTACCATTGTTCACCTGTACCATCACCTCGCCTGTCCTACCTGACTGTAAGCACAAGGTTGGGGTCAAGGTTACATCTATATCTATCTTCGCAGGTATAAACTTCTGCTCTATATTCGAAAGACACTCATTCGCATCCTTAATTCTAAACTGATAGTGTACTCCATCGGTAAGGTTCACCACCGTAGCTGTTGTTCCTGTCCATGTCACATCCGCTGTAGGTACATCCACAAAGTCTGCATCAGCAGGGCCTTTCTTCTGTACTGTATATGGAGCTCGTCCGTAAGCTACACGAATGATCGCTCTGGCTGTCGTGTAAGGTGCCACACAACCCTTAGGAGAGATCTTCACCTCTTCTATGGTCAAGGCAGGAACATCATTGATACGTGCCTCTACCCCACCTGCGGTGATCTCACACAAGGTACCATCTGGGTTTACCATACGTACTTTCAAAGTATGAGCTGGATCCGAAGGCGCTGTCACTGGAGCTGGTATCTTTAGCTCGTCTGTACCTACCAAAGTAGTACTCCTATATGCTCCTCCGTTGAGCTGGTACTCAAAGGTAGCTCCAGCCTTGATGTTTCTGAGTTTTACCAATAGGGTACCCTCGCCACCATGACACTTAGGAGGTTCTACCTGAGTGATGGTCGCACCAAAGCCTTTGCTTGGCTCTACCTGTACCGAGATAGGCTCTCCCGACTGGCAGTTCTTAGTAGGCTGGATCACTTCTATCTCATCCAGACCCACCGCAGCATTGTTCACGCCCGCTTCTATAATCAAGCGGAACTGGGTGTGCTGGTTGAAGCCTTCCAAATCCTCAAAGGTCACTTCGCCACTCTGCCATGTACCTCCCTGCGCTGCTGCTGGAAGGGTACGTACAAAGGCTGTCGTACCTGAGCCCCCTGGATTGGTCACCTGTAGGGTCACTCTCAGTAGTACACTCGCGGCTGTATTGGCATCATTGCCCAAGTTCACATACTTGAACTTCACTGTTGCCTTAGCTCGTGGTACCACATTCTGTATATCTTTCACATACAAGCGGTTATCGCTTGGTGCTGTGTGTATCGCATAGTATCTGCCTGTACCTGCCAAAGAGCGGTAGGTAGTTGGAGTGGCTGGTAACTGCTTGGTTACCACATGTACTCCGGCAGAAAGTATGCCTGTTGTCTTAGCAGAACCTACTCCTGTAGGAGCCCCGTCGCTCTCGTCAAGGTCTTCCATATCGGCAAAGGTCTCATTGTAGAGCTGGTTCACCGACTCGGTAGCGGGTTCTGTATAGTATACTCGAACTAAATATGGCGTAGCTCTGCCTGCCAAACCTGTATAACGCATCGCATTGCCTAAGTTTGGCGCTTGACGTACGCCGCCGTCCAAGCTATATTCATAGGTATAAGTAGCTCCCCCTGGAGCGGTTGGCGTTACTGTAAAGGTTCCGTTGCCACCACAGTCATAATCCACTGTAGAAGCTGCCAAGGTTGGTTTGGTCAAGTCTTTCTTGGCCATTACCTCGAACTCGGCAATACAGCCATTGCTATCCTTTACAAATACTTTAACCTTAGGATTGGCTTGGCTACCTCCGTCCACCAACAACGTTCTATCTGTGCTGTAGGAGCCTGTACCTGAGGTAGACATAAACTGATAGCTGCCAGAACCTCCCTTCACCCAGTTCACCTTGAGCAAGAACTTGCCATTGTTACCATCGCAGTTGTTCGCACTCACTACCCCTATAGAGGCTTCTATAGGTGCTGGTGATTCTATACGTACATCTCGAACAATCTCACAACGGCGTCCACCTCCTCCACTATTGAAGAGGTAGCTAAGGGTCACTCTATACTTACCTGCTGAAAGGTTGTTGAACTGTCCCGCAAGGTTGTTCTGTGCTGGGAAGCTCGTATCCATAGTGCCGTCGGTCTTGTATTTCTCCAACTTCACACTTGGACTTGGTACATTGCTCTCCAAGAACTTAGCCGAGATGCTTCCTCCATGCTGGGTCGCACATGTAAGGTCTACCTTGGTCACCTCTACCGCATAGCGAGAGGCTTGGTTTACCTGCACCTCATTGGTCAAGGCATATCTATCATCATTATCTCGTACCAAGAAGATATACTTACCTTCTCTTGGGACTTCTATCCAAGAGGAGAATACATCTGGTACCGTACCTACTGCATTGGTAGGGGTAATTGCACTTGAGAAATCCCCATCAGGAAGCTGCTCAAATACCTTGCCCGCATACTCTGTCTTGGCCAACTGACCATCTATCTTATATATAAGGTATCGGTAGTTACGTACCCCACCGTATACCGTAAAGTTATATTTAGCTTTGTTACACTCTGTAGTAGACCACTCTCCAGTATATTCTACCTCTGCCTTCATGGTCTCCAAGCGGTTGATCGTTACTGTCTGTTCAAAGGTACAACCATTGAGCGCACCACCCTTAGCCTTGATCACTATTCTAAAGGTATCTTGGCTCCTATTGTTCGGTACTTCCAGACCTGTTACGTCGACCTTGTGCATATTGGCGCCTGAAGCAGGGCCATCTCCTGTGAAGGTTCTACCATCAGAGCGGGTAGCTACGTACTCATACTGTACTCCATGGGTACCCATCTCGAAGTTCGCTGCCCCTAAGCTCAAGGCTGTATGTGGGGTAGGGGTTCCTATTAAGGTTCCTGAGAGTTGGGTGGTGAAGACCTCAAAGTAGAACTCTCTAGTACAAGTACCATTGCCCACCTGTAAGCGGTACTTACCTGGGGTAGTACCTCCTATGGTAAAGCTCCTATCGGTAGATACTGTAGACCAGCATGCCGCACTGGTATTATAACAGTTCGGCTGGTTGGCATTGCTACAGCCTGAGCCCTCTTTCTGCCATTTTACTCCTGACTGGTGGTAGGCTACCTGCAATACCTTGCTGCCTGTACCTCCACAGAAGTAGAAGTGGCTTTGCCATTTGGTGTTATCCGTAGCACATACCCCACCTACATTGCCCGCTAAGGCTCTGATAGGATCTACCGTGGTATCGCTCTTGTCCACCAAGCGGATCACTTCTGTAGTCTTCGCCTCAATACCACTACAAGTGGCTATCTTCTCTACTGTATAGTAGCCTGCCGCACTTACCGCCTGGCTACTAGTGGTACTTGCCAATGGAGTCAAACTACCTGGCTGTCCACTATACCACTTATATGAGGTATAGCCCGTACCCAAAGCTGTAAGCGTGAAGCTGCCGCCACAGTAGAGTTCCTCACGTGGGCAGGTAGCACGGCTGTCAATCTCTGCCGCGATGCCATCCCCTTGGATGGTATTCTCTGCCGTACATCCTGCACCTCCTACTGCATAGACAAGCTCAGGCTTCGCTGTGAGTATTGACTGACATGCATTCACATACGCATCACATCCCTGATCCTGCTTGATCTTGATCGGGATATATGCTGAGCGTTCCGCATTCTGTGCCAATACGCCTCCAGTGATATTTGCCAAGATCAGTACTCTCGGGTTGCCTGTGTCATAGCTTACATTCACCGCACCGCCCAACTGAGAGGTAATTATCGCAGGGTCATTCGCCGCAGGTAGCTCATAGTTGGTGTTGGTGTTATCTGGCATGGTAATCCTCAAGGCACCTGTACTGATAGAAGTAGCTGTAGTATTCTTAAGCGTTACCTTATAATATACTGTACTTCCTTTGGCCACTGAAGTGAGAGCTGTAGTGCCGCCCACATTGGCCACAAAAGAACTGGTGATCTGAATATTTATATTCGGAGCCGTTACCGTTACCTTGAAGCTCTTGGTAGCTGCTGTACCCCCTGCTATCTTGCCCTCTACCTTATAGGTTACCGTAGATTCGCCCACAGGGAAACCATTCCAGCTGGTGGCTGGCGTATTACCATTGGCATCCGGCGTAGGGGTATATTTACTTCCATCTGGCTTGGTTACCTCCCAAGTGAGCTTGTAGCCACAGCCCGCCGTGTCATTGATCGTAGGGGCTGTCCAGCTTACATCCGCTGCACACTGGTTCACTGGCAGTACTCCTGTCTTATCCGATAAGCCTGTGATATCCGATGCCGCAAAGTTGCTGCGGGTCAGGTTCACCTGCTTCTTGGCTGTATCCTTAGATACTGGAGTACATCCAAAACCTGGTTTCATCTTATAGGTAACCCAGTACTCCGCATCCACCGTAGGATTCAAGGTGATCGAAGGACGCGTCTTATCCGCTACTCCTGAAAGAGCCGTAGCTGGACTTGACTTCCACTCCAACTCATACAAACTCGCTGGTAAGTCCACACTCAATGTCAATGGAGTACCCGCACATGCCGTCGTCGCTGAGGTACGTACCTGTGGATTCTGCAAAGAACCAAACTCAGGGACAGGTACCAAACGATCCAAACAACCTGACTCAAACTTCACTTCATAACTGTCACTGCCAGAAAGCCTTGGAATGTTACTGAAAGTTGCATAAGCATCTTCCAAGTTTGCAGGACGGGTAGCTACCCTTACAGGCGCCACCTGAGTACCATCCGAGTGAGTAGCTATCGCCTTTGTCCCTCCTGATACCTTATATAAGGTATAGGTAATAGGATATTGTGGCTCAGATCCCGCAGGCAACTCAACCCTTACCATCCCTGTATTCGGATTCGAAGGATCACACATGCCGATGTTAACCGTTGGAGTAACATCACTATATTCTCTAATCTCAAATTCTTTATAGATCAGTGTTTTACATATAAATCCTGTTCCTCTTTCTGTAGGTTGGAAATGATACATATATCCTCTTTCGTCTGCTACATCCAAAGGTACTACAGAATGGTAACAAGGCCCTAAAGTAATTCCTAAGATATACTTTCCTGGAGGAAGATCTTTTATCTCTTGCTTATAATACCTTCTGGTAGGATCTGCTCCATCGGTAGCAGGTATACCAATAGCTTTATAAGCTGAGGAACCTACTCTTTTGTGTATAGGTTGACCATTATTCAGATCTTTGAAGACATACATTCCCCAAAATCCAGAAGCAGTAAGCTTATCCACACTAGCTTCAAAGACTACCTTCCCCCTACTTGATTGTCCCCCTTGTGCACAATCTGTAGTTACCTTAGGTTCTTTGATATCAAAAGAAACATCATTAATCGCATTTATATCAATAGTAAATGACCTTGTTGACCCACATTGATCAGATAACTTTACATTATATTTTCCTGTAGGAAGGTCGAACATTTGATATAGGTTTTTATTCCCTAAATTCATACTTGGATAGAAAACTTTTGTCCAAGGGAATTTGTACCTATATGTTCCTGCTAAGTTCCAAGGACCTCGTACAGTAACATCCTGAATGTTAGGCTGTCCATCTGCTCTTTCTATAGTTACTGTTAGCTTATTGTTGTCTGTTATGAAATCCAGTCCTGCGAGTTGAGGATTATCATGTCCTAAGAAAAATTTATTTCCTCTTCCTGATATATCTAATACTCCTGCTACGGATCCTCCTACCGAATATCTTATAGCTGATAGTGTATTAAATCCTGCAAGCTCTGATTGAGTGAATACTTTGGAAAGATAATGTTTGCAATTCTTTGTATTTGTTCCATCAAGTGTTCCTGTTGCTTCTGCATATTCTACTTGATAGGAAGTAGCTGTAGTATTATGTATTTTTACTTCATGAACATTTCCATTTATCTCATCAAAGAAAGTAAATAGTCCATCCCCTCCTGTAGTAGGAGTCTGCCAAATCCCTGATAGGTTTACTCTACTCTGCAGACCCGTAGTATTACAGAAAGCATTATAAAAGGCTCCTCCACTGGCCAATTGAAATCTAGTACTGATAACCACATCCTTGTCACAAGGAGTAGCTGTTGTAGTATTAGGTAATACTTTAATTGTAGATTCAGGTATATTAGTTGGAGGAGTAACTGTATGAGTAAGATTTCTTGTCACTCCATTACAATCTGAATAGTCTACAGTAATGACATCTCCTGCCTTTACAAGATTAGTCATTGTATGAACCTTTGGTCTCCACCAATTCCAAAAACGGAATTCTTTATTAGCTCCATAGAAGACTCCTTCTGTATCTGTCCCAGATACCGGTAAAGCATCATTTTTATCAAACTCATTGGTAAATACAGTCGTTCCTCCACGAGTAACTTTGATAGTAATCTTATAGGGAAAATAACGACTTTCCACCATTCGCTCATTATAATGTGCTGATATAGCAACTTTGTAATCATTACAATTAGCACAAGATGGAACAAGGTGAAGATTTAAGTAATCAGGAGAATAGACATAGGGATTCATCAAAATCCTTTCTGCAGTACATCCTCCTCCTTCTATTGTAACCTTATAATTCTTATTAGCTTCTAATTTTTTACCTGTATCAGGCTCTATATTTAGAACTACTCCTGCAGTAGCTGTAACAGCCCTAGTGTTTACAAGCACTTCATTAGTATCCTTATTGATTACCTTTATAGTATAGCTTCCTGAAGTATGTACATCTAAGGCAATCACACCATTGGCACCTACTGTCTGTCCAGTTTTCAGTGGACGACAAGTTTCCATAGTCAGGTTACGAATAAAAGAACCTGACGCAGCCTGTGTAGTAATACTACGCACGTTTTTCGGCTCAGTAAGAGAACAAGTTCCCCCACCGGCACGATCTTCCACTTCTATGTCATATTTTGTACTTGGCTTAAGACCTGTGATATTGACAGTTGTCTCAGTCCCCGTTTTATTAGTAGCAGGGGAAGTAAAGGTAGGAGTTGTTGCCCCAGGAGCATAGAACTTCACTACAAAGGGACCTGAACCATCCTTAATCTTGAGCGCCACTTTTCCGTCAGTTGCACATTCTCCTGTAGCAGCTGTCTGTGTAGCTTTGGTCATATCCACAGAGAAGCGCCTATAGGTACTTACCACCGTAACACTCAATGCAGTAGGATGCGTATCGCTACCATCCTTCTTTTCAAGCTTTACCTTATAAGTTCCTGAGGAGAGGTTAGCGAAGTCTGCTTTCCCTGCGGCAGAGAGGTTCTGTCGTGCTTGCACCGCACCAGCACTGTCGTACAAGACCGCCCAGTACTGGCTAATACAATTGGTATCGGCAGAGGCCAAGGCAACCTTGACAGTACCGCCACAGGTAGTATTCTCCACTGTGGCCGTATAATTCACGCGGCACTGCTGGGCTTTCCCTACTATAGAGATAAGAAATAAAAGTATGTATAATAGTGATCTCATAATATAGTTATCGGATTTGGCTACTATCATCTTCTTATAATTGTTAATTATTAATATCAATTGTTAATTAGAGGAGAAATCTACACTTCTTTTTAGCTATAAAATAGTCTTTTACCACATGGATACTTTTCTCCCATGAAACATATTTTCCGGGCAAATTTATGAAATATTATTAATATCACAAGTATTTTTTTGTATTTTTTTTTCACAAAACAAAATTTAACATTCCGCTTGTGAAAAATAAAAAGGAGATGAATATAATTCATCTCCTTACTTATTGTTATACTGATTGTTAAACTGACCTTAAGCTTCTCCTGAACCAGAGAAGTGTGTCTGTGAAGCAAAGACTTCCCCATCGGAAAGTGCCTCTTTGTCTTGCTCATACTGATAGAGGTTGGTGCTGAGGTTTTGCATGAGTTGTTTGGCTTGTGAAGGGGTCATAATCACTCTACTCTGTACTCGTGCCTTGGGCATCCCTGGCATAATAGAGACAAAATCCAAGACAAATTCTGTTTCTGAATGATTGACTACCACCAAGTTCGAATAGATACCCGTAGCCACCTTATCATCAATCTCTATGTTGATTTCTTTTTTTATGAGCTTTTCCATGAGATTATAGGTTGATATTTTGCTTAGCTAAATCCTTGCGAGCGCCTACTATGATATTCTCATAACGTTTCATACCAGTACCAGCAGGGATACGGTGACCTACAATAACATTTTCCTTAAGTCCGTCGAGGGTATCTACCTTACCTTGTACGGCAGCCTCATTGAGTACTTTAGTCGTTTCCTGGAAGGAAGCGGCCGAGATAAAGGACTTAGTCTGTAGGGAGGCTCGTGTAATCCCTTGCAATACAGGAATTGCAGTAGCAGGGATGACATCGCGAGCGGCAACAAGGTTCTTATCCTGACGCTTAAGGAGAGAGTTCTCATCACGAAGCTGACGCATGGTCACAATCTGTCCTGCTTTGAGATTTTCAGAATCTCCAGCATCTATGACAACCTTCTTACCGAAGAGCTTATCATTTTCTTCGATGAAGTCATCCTTGTGAACCATTTGTTCTTCGAGGAAGAGTGTATCCCCTGGATCTTGTATTTCTACCTTACGCATCATCTGGCGTACTACCACTTCAAAGTGTTTGTCATTGATCTTCACCCCTTGGAGTCGGTATACCTCTTGCACCTCATTAACCAAATACTGCTGTACTGCTGAAGGTCCTTTGATACGTAGGATATCCTCTGGAGTTACCGAACCATCGGAAAGAGGCATCCCTGCACGTACATAGTCATTCTCCTGTACCAATACCTGAGAAGAGAGTTTTACCAAGTAAGTACGCTTTTCTCCTGTTTTGGATTCTATGAAGATCTCACGGTTACCACGCTTTACTTTACCAAAGGAAACAACCCCATCGATCTCGGCTACAATAGCTGGATTGGAAGGATTACGTGCTTCGAAGAGCTCTGTTACACGTGGAAGACCCCCTGTGATATCCCCAGACTTGGCGGACTTACGAGGGATTTTTACTAAGATCTTACCTTCTTTAATCTTTTCCTTGTCATCCACCATGATGTGAGCTCCTAACGGTAAGGTGTACGAACGTAAGATATTTCCGCTCTTATCCTGAATATGTAGGGTAGGAATGAGTCGTTTGTTACGAGATTCAGAGATCACTTTCTCTTGGAATCCTGTTTGTTCGTCTATCTCAACCTGGAAGGTAACCCCTTGTTCTATATTTTCGTAGACAATCTGTCCGGAGAACTCGGAGATAATCACCGCATTATAAGGATCCCATTGGTTGATCACCTCTCCTTTTTGTATAGTATCTCCATTTTTCTTAAAGATAAAGGAACCATAAGGAATGTTGGAGGTACTTAGTACCATACGGGTATGAGGTTCTAAGATCTTCACCTCGGAAGTACGAGAGATCACCACCTCTACTGGATTTCCGTCATAATCTTCTCCCTTAACTGTCTTAAGGTCATCTATTTCGAGGATACCATCGAAGTGCGCAATAATTTTGTTTTCCTCGGAGATATTACCTGCAGTTCCCCCCATGTGGAAAGTACGCAAGGTAAGCTGAGTACCTGGCTCCCCGATAGACTGAGCAGCTACTACTCCTACGGCCTCTCCTATCTGTACCATCTTACCGGTGGAGAGGTTTCGTCCATAACATTTAGCACAAATACCATGCTTAGCTTCACAGGTAAGTGCTGAACGCACTTCTATAGATTCGATAGGAGCCTGATTGATCTTATCCACGGCATCTTCGCGAATTTCTTCTCCTGCAAGGACAATAATTTCTTCATTAAGTGGATTGACAATATCATTGAGAGCTACACGGCCTAATACACGTTCACCCAAAGTCTCAATAACCTCTTCATTTTTCTTGAGGGCATGTACCTCAATACCACGGAGGGTTCCACAGTCATCAGTATTGATAATCACATCCTGAGATACATCCACCAACCTACGAGTAAGATAACCCGCATCGGCTGTTTTAAGCGCTGTATCGGCAAGTCCCTTACGCGCTCCGTGGGTAGAGATAAAGTACTCTAAGATAGAAAGACCTTCCTTGAAGTTCGAAAGGATCGGGTTCTCAATGATCTCGCCCCCACCAGCGGTAGATTTCTTTGGCTTAGCCATCAGACCACGCATACCGGTAAGCTGGCGAATCTGTTCCTTGGAACCACGCGCCCCAGAGTCAAGCATCATATATACAGAGTTGAACCCTTGTCTGTCCTCACTGATACGCTTCATCGCTAAGTCAGTAAGGCGGGCATTGGTAGAAGTCCATACATCGATCACCTGGTTATAACGTTCGTTATTGGTGATAAGTCCCATGTTATAGTTACCAATGATTCCCTGTACTTGTTCATTGGCATCGGCAATCATCGCTTGTTTTTCCTGAGGGATAATGATATCACCTAAGGAGAAAGAAAGTCCTCCTTGGAAAGCAAACTTATACCCCATAGACTTGATATCATCCAAGAATTCTGCAGTGCGAGGAATACTTGTTTTCTTAAGTACGTGACCGATAATATCTCGGAGAGATTTTTTGGTCAATACCGTATTAATATATCCAGCCTCTATAGGAACAACCTCATTGAAGAGGACACGCCCTACAGTGGTTTCTATAAGCTTAGTTACAATATTTCCATTTTCATCTAAGTCCTTAGTACGCACCTTGATAGAGGCATTCAGATGTACCTTACGCTCGTTATAAGCGATATTCACCTCCTCAGGAGAGTAGAACACAGAGCCTTCACCAGCGATAGGTTCTTCTGGGGTACTCTTGCGCATCTTAGTAATATAGTACAGACCCAAGACCATGTCCTGAGAAGGTACAGTAATAGGTGCCCCATTGGCAGGATTCAATATATTGTTGGAAGCCAACATCAGCATTTGAGCTTCGAGAATAGCCTCAGGCCCCAGTGGCAAGTGTACAGCCATCTGGTCACCATCGAAGTCCGCGTTGAAAGCGGTACATACCAATGGGTGAAGACGAATTGCTTTTCCTTCAATAAGCTTTGGCTGGAAAGCTTGAATCCCCAAGCGGTGCAAAGTAGGAGCACGGTTCAGTAGTACAGGGTGTCCCTTGATTACATTCTCCAAGATATCCCATACTACAGGCTCTTTTTTATCAATAATACGCTTAGCTGATTTCACAGTCTTTACGATACCACGCTCTATGAGCTTACGTATCACAAAAGGCTTGTAGAGCTCGGCAGCCATATTCTTAGGCAAACCACATTCGTAAAGTTTCATTTCAGGCCCTACAACAATTACCGAACGCGCAGAATAGTCCACACGCTTACCTAGCAAGTTCTGACGGAAGCGTCCTTGTTTCCCTTTGAGAGAGTCTGAAAGAGATTTCAGCGGACGATTGGCATCGGTCTTTACAGCAGAAGACTTACGAGTATTATCGAAAAGTGAATCTACAGATTCCTGCAACATACGCTTTTCGTTGCGCAAGATCACATCTGGTGCTTTAATTTCGATCAATCGCTTAAGACGATTGTTACGTATAATCACGCGTCGGTATAGGTCATTGAGGTCAGAGGTTGCAAAGCGTCCCCCATCCAAAGGCACCAATGGGCGCAATTCAGGAGGAATCACAGGGATAACCTTCATAATCATCCATTCAGGCTTATTCTCACGATTTTTCTGAGAATCACGGAAGGCCTCTACCACTTGCAATCTCTTGAGCGCCTCAGTCTTGCGCTGTTTAGAAGTCTCTGTATTGGCCTTGTGACGAAGGTCATAAGAGAGTGCATCGAGATCTAAGTCATGAAGCAAATCGAAGAGAGCTTCAGCCCCCATCTTTGCTATGAACTTATTAGGATCTGTATCTTCCAAATATTGGTTTTCTATTGGAAGAGACTCCATGATATCCAAATATTCTTCCTCGGTAAGGAAATCCATCTTCTCAATAGGATCTCCATCAATCGTTTTAGCTATCCCTGGCTGGATTACGATATAGCGTTCGTAATAGATAATCATATCCAACTTCTTGGAAGGCAGCCCAAGGAGATAACCAATTTTATTAGGAAGTGAACGGAAATACCAAATATGCGCTATAGGCACTACCAGATTGATATGCCCCACACGCTCTCTACGTACTTTTTTCTCAGTTACTTCCACTCCACAACGATCACACACGATGCCTTTATAGCGGATACGCTTATACTTACCACAAGCACACTCATAGTCCTTCACTGGGCCGAAGATGCGCTCACAGAAGAGACCATCTCGCTCAGGCTTGTGGGTGCGGTAGTTGATGGTTTCAGGCTTAGCCACCTCTCCACGAGAAACGGCCAAGATACTCTCAGGTGAAGCCAATCCGATAGAGATTTTGTCAAATCTCAAAGTTGCATTTTTCTCTTTTACTCTTGCCATAGCACTTTTTAATAACAAAATTTGTCCCATTTGGAAAAATACACGAAAAGAGGAGGCTACACAACCTCTTGATTATGTTGCCTTCTCTACCTTTGTTTTTCTATATAAATAAATGAAAAACAAGTACTTATATGTATCAAAAAAGTCAAAATAACTTCTCTTGAATACTTTTCCAAATTGGGAGCAAAGATACAAAAAAAATTTTACAATCCAATATTTTCTTTAATTATTTTTGGCCGTTGCCAATTCCTCTTGTAAGTTAATAACATTTTTTGTAAAAACAATGGAACTCGCTACATTACACAAATTAGTTCAAGTAATAGAAAAATTATTATCCTTAAAGCATTATTTATTTACAAAAAAACGTATATTTGTACTCGTAATCCACTGGAATAAAACTCTTTACACACATCTCATCTCACAAAAAATTAAAATAGTAAAATACTATTTATTTTAGAATAATACACTAATATTAAAAATATTTACAATTTTAATAATCACTTTATACAGTTTTAGTACTAATTATTTAGATAACAATCATCAATATACATGCTATGAAAAGAATACATCTTGCATTCCCTTTGGTTGCTACATTCGCAGCAATCACTTCTTGTCACACTACAAAGGAGGAAAAAACAACTCCTTTCAATCAAGATCAGTTTCCTCCTGCTCCTGTAGCTGAGCGAATCTCTCAAATTTTTGAGAATTTCGGAGAAAAGCGTACCGACCCTTATTACTGGCTTAAGGACAAAACCAATCCTAAAGTCATAGAATACCTTAAAGCAGAAAATGCTTATACTGATACAGTAATGGCTTCTACCAAAAAACTGCAAGAGACCATCTATAATGAGATTCTCGGGCGCATTAAGGAAGATGACCAAACTTATCCCACCTTTGACAATGGTTACTACTACTACAACCGTAGCGAAAAAGGGAAACAATATCTCACCTATTGCCGCCGAAAAGGATCCATGGAAGCCCCTGAAGAAGTCTTCTTTGATGTGAACCAAATGGCAGAAGGGAAAAATGCTTTCATCTTCGAGGGGTATTTTATCAGTCCAGATAATCAGAAAGCTGCTTATCTGTATAATGAAACAGGCTCCTATGCGGAATATACCTTAAAAATCAGAGACCTTTCCACAGGTAGTGATATCAACTTCCGTGTGGAGGGGGTCGCTTCTGTGGCTTGGGCAAATGATAGTAAGACCCTCTTCTATAGTACGATTGATAAGTCCTTGCGCTCCCATCAGATCCATCGTCAAGTGTTGGACGCCCCTAACTCTGAGCTTCTTTACCAAGAGGATGATGCTCGTTTCTCTACTTATGTCTCTGCCGATAAGCTCAAAAGGCATATATGGGTGTTCAATGAAAGTTCCTCTACCTCAGAGACACGTTATCTCTCTGCAGATAACCCTACCCAGCCGCTAAAAGTCTTCTTGCCTCGTACCCAAGGAGTGGAATATGCCGTATACCCACATAAGGATTACTTCTTCCTTCGTTATAAGGATGACAAGCACCTCAATGGAGAAATGTACAAACTACCTTTGGTAGGATATACTGACCGTACTCTTTGGAAAGAGTTCCTTGCTCATGATCCCAACACACGTATTGAGGGAATTGATGTACTGAAGGATTATGTAGTGGTATCCTTGCGCAAAAATGGGCTTACTCAGTTAGAAGCACTCCCTGTAGCAGGAGGTGAAAAACACGTAGTCTCCTTCCCTGAACCTGTATATTCGGTCTCCTTGAAAGAAAATCCTATGTATGACTCTGGTTCTTTCCGCTATTCATACACTTCATTGAACCGCCCTACTACCCTTTATGAATATGAGATAGCTGAAGGAACAAGCAACAAACTCAAAGAACAAGAAGTGCCTTCAGGATTCAATCCTGACGATTATACTGTGGAAAGACTATGGGCTACCGCTCCTGATGGCGTAAAAGTCCCTATGGCAGTAGTGTACAAAAAAGGTCTCAAGCGAGACGGATCCGCCCCTGCGCTCTTGTATTCCTATGGAAGCTATGGTAGTAACTCCAGAGTGTATTTCAGCACTTCCTACTATAGCCTTATTGACAGAGGTTTTGTCTTTGCTATTGCTCAGATACGCGGAGGTAGTGACTTAGGAGAACAATGGTACGAAGACGGAAAGCTCCTCCATAAGAAAAATACCTTTACTGACTTTATTGCCTGCAGTGAGTTGCTTATCAAAGACAAGTATACTTCTGCTGACAAGTTAGCCATCGCAGGAGGATCTGCAGGAGGCTTGCTCATGGGAGCTGTAACCAATATGCGTCCTGACCTATACCATACCGTGGTAGCACAGGTGCCTTTCGTGGATGTGGTAACTACCATGCTGGACGATACACTCCCTCTTACCACAGGTGAATATGAGGAATGGGGAAATCCTAATGAGGAAGAATATTTCCGCTATATGCTTTCCTACTCCCCTTATGATAACATCAAAGCACAAAACTACCCTAATATGCTCGTAACGGGCGGGCTTAATGACTCTCAAGTACTCTTCCATGAACCTGCTAAGTATGTAGCCAAGCTTCGCTCGCTTAAAACCGATACGAATCTCTTGCTCCTACACATGGACATGGATT
Organism: Capnocytophaga gingivalis; assembly: GCF_002302415.1. NCBI lineage: Bacteria > Pseudomonadati > Bacteroidota > Flavobacteriia > Flavobacteriales > Flavobacteriaceae > Capnocytophaga > Capnocytophaga gingivalis. Next base: position 966,813 of record NZ_CP022386.1, read on the forward strand.
CCGGACACGGAGGTGCCACAGGTCGCTATGGTAGAATTAAGGATACAGCCTTTGAATTCGCCTTTATCCTCAAGTGTATTGGAATAGAGAAATAAAGTATAATAACTAACTATTTATGAAAAATTAAAGAGGTTGTTTGAAAAGCCTTGTTTTTAGCGGGCGAATTACAATTCGCCCCTACAACAGAATCTAAAATGCGTGATTTTCAATAGAATAAAATTTAAAAATATTCAATTTAAACCTCTGAAAAACAATATTTTATACTTTTCAGACAGCCTCTTTGTTTGTAAAATATTCTTTATCATGGTTTAGGATAGATCTTATCAGAAAAGGCACTCCAATAATTAGCCCTTTTGTAACGTTCTACCGAAGAGGAGGGTACATATATCTTCTGTAGAGCTGTACTCCTGAAAGGGTTGTTTACCAAAACTGGAGGATTTACCGCAAGGATAGTCACTGTTTTTAGTTTGTTACAATACCAAAAAGCATCATACCCTATAGCAGTGAGGGTTGCTGGCAGAAAAACACTTTCCAATTCCATACATCCAGAGATTCCTACTGTTTGTATTTCAGTAAGTTCTGTATTTTCCAAATGGAGTACCTTGAAATAATTCCAACTGATCGCTCCAAAACCCAATTTGTTTACCTTATTGAAATAAATTTCTTCGAGTTTGGCAAAAGAGAAAGCACTGTCAGACAACAAACGTATATTAGGAAGAGTCACCTTCTTAAGATGGGCATTGAAAAAAGCCTTTTCTCCAAAATCCACCATAGCAGCCGTGTTGAATACAACTTCTCCACTAAGATCCGCCTCTTCAAAAGCAAAGGCTTCTATCTCCTTGAGATTGTCTGGAAAAGTAATGGATTGTAAGTGCTTATGTTCCTTGAAAGCACCTTCTCCTATAGTATTAACCTTTCTAAGCTCATTATCGGCTTGCATATCAAGAGAAGTGGTATTAGGATTTTTCCATTTTATAAGTGTACGCCCATCCCCACTAATATCATAATTCTCGGTGGAACGAATGGAGTTGGCTCTATTGTTATCCCCATCACCTTTGGAACACCCCATCAGTGCGAAGAATATTGAGGTTAGTAATAAAAAATTTTTCATTTGACAAATACTTATGTTATGGAATCACCTGAATATAATCTGCGAACGCCTTCCAATAATAATCTCTTTTATAAAGAGAAAGGAGCTCCTCTGGCTGACTGGGCACATAGATTTTTGGGAAGGTAACTTTGGAAATACCATAGAAAGGATCTCCTTCATAATAAGGAGGATACAGAGAAAGTATAGTAAAACTATCCAATGTCTTACAATTGGCAAAAGCTTTATCTCCTATAGGTTTTAGATTCATTGTTACTGAGAGTACAACCTTTTTCAGCTGGCTACAATTGGCAAAGGCCTCCTTCCCTATTCCTTCCACGTTTGCTTGAGTGAGGTCTACTTGTTCTAATACCTCACAGCCATAAAAAGCTCCGTCTCCTATAAGTTTCGTCTTGGCGAAAGTAACCTTTTTAAGTTGTTTGCAATCGGCAAAAATACGATTAGAGAGCGCTTTAGTATTAGGAAGTATAACCTCCCTAAGGTTAGACTGATAGAAGGTTTTCTCCCCAAAGACTACATTTGAATAAGAATAAAAGTGAAGACCTTCACTCAGATCTGTCTGAGCAAAAGCCTCAACACCTATTTCTTTAAGATTATCCGAGAGCGTTATCCCTTTGAGATTCTTACAACCCTTGAAGGCTTCATCAGCAATGGTATTGATCTCTCGCAACTTGCTATCGGCTTGCATATCTATATAAGAGAGACTTTGATCTTTCCATTTTACAAGTGTGAGTCCATCATGGCTAAGCTGATAGTAGCTCGAAGGAATATCACTATGCCCCCTACCTTCCTTCTGACAACCTACTAAGAGTATAAACAAAAGAAATAAGAAAAGTTTTTTCATTATATTGACTTTAGAAGTTAAAAAAAACAAATTACAAGAGTGCTTCTTACATTAGTGTATAGTAATCTCCTGTGCAAAAGACTCAGACAAGAGCCTAATCTGTGAGGAAAAGACAACCTTATAAGTACCTGCGGGCACACTATCATCAATAGTAAAAGTAGCCGTTGTGTCCCTATGATCAAAAGTATCTATAGTTGCTTTGAGCTCTCCATCCTTAAATAGGAGCAGACTACAATACCTATAATCACCATTGGTTCGTCCCACACTTGTATAAGTAAAATATTCTCCAGTGAGGGTCAGTGTATCTCCTGTCCTTAGAGAAGTCTGAGAAAGAGAGTGGATCAAAGGTGCATGAGCTACCTCTATTTCTATAGGTTCTTTCTGGCTATTGACAAAAGGAAGTACATACTCTTTTCCCTTCCCCTTGATAACAAAATCAAAGTCCTTACCACCTATCAAAGGGGTAGAAGGCGTATCAAACATCAAAAAATGAACATTATAAGAACCAGTATAAGTTACAGCAAGAGGATAGTCCTGCCCATTCTTTCTCAAATAATAAGTATATTTGGCCAAATCCTCTTCCTTGGCATATATAACTGTATTAAATTTCTGCAAATGAGTAGTAGCCAATACAGTGACTGGACCTTCAAAATAATTGATATCCAACACCTTCAACACAGGAATACCATTCTCTAAGACAAAAAAGTCACTTGAGGCCTCTTCTTTGTCAAAAGTTGCCTTAAGACTATATTCACCATTCTTGTAAGAGGCAGGCAAAACTACATCTACCCTTCTCTCCTTCTTATCTATCTTCTGTACTTTCAACTCATAAGAGATAGAAAAATCTTTTCGGTTGACCAATTGTACCTTGATTTGCTCCTTTTTCACAGGTAAGGTATTGGTATTGAAAGAAACTACCTCTCCCCCTTGCTTGTCTTTGGCAAATCCTTGAGGAATAGGTTCTATAGCTATAGGTACCTGTGGTTGCTCAGTTTTCTCAACTGTCACCACTACTTTATAGGTCTTAGTGGTCTTGTCCTGAGCCGTTACAGTATAGTTTACTGGTTTTGTAAAATCCTGAGCTACCCCTGTATTAGGACTAAGCGTTGCTCCTTTGGAAATTGTAATTGTAGGGCTAAGCGCCTCCACTGGAGTATCTTCAGGTAAAGAAACTGTAATATCTGTCCCTTTGATAAGAGCCGTATAGGGCTTATCTTCCAGAGTAAAGACAAACGAAAGAATATCCTTTTCTGCATTCAGTGGAAGTGATTCAGAATCATCCTTCTTGCATCCTACAGCCAGAAGCAAGAGGCATAAAGCATAAATTTTTTTCATTACAAAAGCTTTTAAAGTGTTTTATCTGAAGGCAAAGGTAATAAATAATCATCTACAACAAAGCAAAAATGTATAATTTAACACCATCAATTCCTCTCCACTTCCAAAAAACACAAGAGGAGCTCCTCCAGAAGTCTCTGAAGTTCTCCTCTTATGGTTTTCTCTTAAGAAGTACCTTAATATTCGAATGACACTTTTTTATCAGGATTGCCTGTCCAATACGCTTTGTAAAGATTCAGACTATCGACGATTTGCCCATACAAGGCCTCATTTTGCTGGCGGACATCGTCCAAATGGTAGAACTTAGCCAATACCTGCTTTTGTTCTATCCATTCCAAAGACTGCATGCAGTCATCCAAGCCATCCAAAGTATAACCAAAATAGTCGGGCAAGGAAAAGGTTTCCTTCATCTTGTTCAAGAAAGCACGCTCGCTGCGAACATTTCTCAAATCAACATGAATTTCCATGGCATTTTTTCTAAGGTATGCATATGTACTCATACTATTAGTAAATATTTAAAATAGTGTTTTTACTTATGGAACTATACTTGGAGCACTCCCATATTAAATGTTTTTTTAAGAGGGGCTCCATTGGCAGCCTCAATTCCCATAGATATCCATTGTCGAGTATCTAAGGGGTCTATGATTGCATCCACCCAGAGATGGGCTGCAGCATAGTAAGGAGAGGTCTGCTCATCATATTTTTTTTGAATATTCTCTAATAGTTCTTGCTCCCTTTCTGGAGAGAGTGTCTCTCCTTTGCGCTTAAGGGTAGCTGTCTCTATCTGCAAGAGCACTTTAGCTGCCTGCACACCGCCCATCACAGCCAAATTGGCCGAAGGATAGGCGACAATAAGACGAGGATCATAGGCCTTGCCGCACATGGCATAGTTGCCTGCTCCGTAAGAATTGCCTACAATAATGGTAAACTTAGGGACAACCGAATTGGCCACAGCATTAACCAGTTTTGCTCCATCCTTGATAATCCCTCCGTGCTCGGACTTGCTCCCTACCATGAATCCTGTAACATCCTGAAGGAACACCAAGGGTATTTTCTTTTGGTTACAGTTGGCTATAAAGCGTGTTGCCTTGTCCGCACTATCGGAATAGATGACACCTCCTACCTGCATTTCTCCTTTTTTGGTTTTGACTACCTTGCGTTGGTTAGCGACAATTCCCACCGCCCAACCATCGATACGGGCATAGCCTGTGAGAATGGTTTGTCCATATCCCTCCTTGTATTCCTCCCACTCGGAATCATCTACTAAGCGGAGGATAATCTCCTTCATATCATAGGGTTGTGTCCTACTCTGGGGGAGTATACCATATATATCAGCTGGATTAAGCTTAGGCTTAGCACTCTTTATTCTGCTAAAACCTGCCTTGGAGCTCTCCCCTATCTTATCCACTAAGTTCTTAATTACCTCAAGAGCATCTTGGTCATTCTCACATTGATAATCCGTCACACCACTGATCTGGCAATGAGTAGTAGCTCCTCCTAAGGTCTCATTGTCAATATCCTCACCTATAGCAGCTTTCACCAAGTAGCTCCCTGCAAGGAAGATACTCCCTGTTTTGTTGACAATCAAGGCCTCGTCACTCATAATAGGCAAGTAAGCTCCTCCTGCCACACAACTCCCCATGACAGCAGCTATTTGCACGATCCCCTCGCTACTCATCTGAGCATTGTTACGGAAGATACGTCCAAAATGCTCCTTATCGGGAAACACCTCATCCTGAAGTGGTAGGAACACCCCAGCACTATCTACCAAGTAGATAATAGGCAAGCGGTTTTCCATAGCAATCTCCTGAGCACGAAGGTTCTTTTTACAAGTCATCGGAAACCAAGCGCCAGCCTTGACTGTTGCATCATTGGCCACGACAATCACCTGATGACCGCGCACATAACCTATCTCCACCACCACTCCTGCAGAAGGGCAGCCCCCATATTCTCTATACATACCTTCGGCAGCAAAAGCCCCTATCTCCACGCGAGGCTTGTCCTTGTCCAACAGATAGTCAATGCGCTCACGAGCTGAGAGCTTTCCCTGACTGTGAAGCTTCTCGAGGGCTTTCTCTCCCCCTCCAAGTTTTATCTGTTCGCATCGCTGACGCACCTGATCCCGTGCCAGCTTGTTATAGTCCTCGTTCTTATTAAAAGCTAAATCCATGTTGGATATTTGACGTTGCAAAGTTAAGAATTTTTATTATTTGCACAATTTTTTATGTGACTTTTTTTGTTAAAAAATACTGACAATTGTTATATAAAATATAACAAATATTGATTTTCAAGTATTTGCATGAATAAAAGTTATTTCACCTCACTTAGGCGTACATAGCGTACGTACCCTGTGCCAGAGACTTTCTCTTTGAGTGATTCGGTGGTGAAAGGGACTTCTGCATCGGTCGTATAGTAATACTGATCCTCAACTGCCGATTCAAAACGAAGCTTATACCCCTGATTCAAGAGCTTATTGTCCAAGTCCAAAACAATCGTCTTGCGATCCCCCTGAGTGATGGAGGCACCTGTGAGCGCATCCACTTTTTCTTTCTTAGCAGTATAGAAGTCATACCACTTCTTGAGAGCATCGTAGTACTTACTATTGTCCCCGAAGACATGTAGTGTCTTGAGATAACTCCCCTGGGGATCTATAAGGGAGACCACCATATAAGCTGCTTCTCCAGAATAATTGGTCATCTGAACCATACACTTATATTTATTTTGAGCCTGAGCGGACAAAGCCAACAGTACTACACACAGAAAACAAAATTTCTTTACCATAAACTAAAATGTTTTTAAATTATAAGGTGCAAAGATAGTAAAATCTCTATTATTAAAACTTATTCTATAATAGAAAAAATCTATATAAACAAGGTTGATTGTATAGATTTTATTTATACTTTTGCACCCAGAAAATAAAAATAGAAGTTTCATCTTTAAAAACAAAAAAAATATGTCTTTAGTTGGAAAAAAATTCCCTAATATTACCGTTGACGCTATGTCAGAAATGGGTGACAACCTCCGTATCAATATCCTAGAGGAGGCTACTAAAAAGAATAAAAAAGTAGTTCTTTTCTGGTATCCTAAGGATTTTACCTTTGTTTGTCCTACAGAGCTACACGCTTTTGAGGAACTTCGTGGAGAGTTCGAGAAGCGCAACACTATCATCATAGGTGCTTCTGTAGATACTTGCGAGGTACACTTCGCTTGGCTAAATACTCCTAAAGATCAAGGAGGTATAGAAGGTGTCACCTATCCTATCCTTGCCGATACGACTCGTAACCTCTCCAATGCCTTAGGAATCTTGGATGCTGATCCTGTATATAATGAAGAGCAAGAATCCTATCTAATAGAAGGTTCCAATGTCACCTACCGTGCTACTTTTCTTATCGATGAAAACGGAAAGATATTCCACGAGAGTGTGAATGACATGCCACTAGGACGCAATGTAAAAGAATACCTCCGCCTTATCGATGCCTACACTCATGTACAAAAATTTGGAGAAGTATGCCCTGCCAACTGGGAAGAAGGTAAGGAAGCTATGAATGCCGATAGAAAAAGTACTGCTGAGTACTTAGCCAAACATTAATAATCTTATTGTCTTATAAAAAACGCAACCCTTACTCTTAATTATTTTATCTTATGTTAGTAGAACTTACCAGCGATACCTTAGCAGAAGTGATACAAGCCAACAAGAAAGTGGCAGTACAGTTCTCCGCCTCTTGGTGTGGTAACTGTCGTATCATGAAGCCGAAATTCAAAAAGCTCGCTTCAGAGAAGGAAGATATTGCCTTTGTCATCGTAGATGCTGAGCAATTCCCTGAATCACGCAAGCTTGCCAATGTAACTAACCTACCTACTTTTGCTATCTTTGAGGATGGACAGCTCATAAGAGATGTACAGACCAATAAGCAAGAGGTACTAAATGAATTAATCGATGAAATTACCCGTAATTAAGCATCTCGCCCAGTTTGTAGAAGCCAATGATGAAGATTACCTGATAGAGGCAATAGAGGTTTTGGAATATCTTACCGAACTTCCGTCCCTTAAGGAAGAGGAATTGAACGTGATAGGGGAACTACTCTCCAATATGTATGGAGCCTTGGAAGTGGAAAAACTCATCAAGGCAGGAACCCCTCAGAAAGAAGCGCTTAATACCTTTATGCAAAGAGTACTTGGTGCAATTGACAAATAAAATAAATTTAGAAAGTTAGTTCTTTTACAAAACAGGTGGTATCTGAGATACCACTTGTTTTATTTTCCTTTCAAGGCTTCTACTATCCTTACACACTCCATAGCTTCTTTTACATCATGTACTCGAAGAATATCTGCTCCATGGAGCAAGGCAAAGGTATTAAGCACAGTAGTACCATTGAGAGCTTCCTCGGCAGATGTTTCCAAAAGCTTATATATCATAGACTTACGAGAGATTCCCACCAATATAGGACAGTCTAAAATATCGAATATAGCCAAGTGCTGCATCAGTTGGTAGTTCTGTGGGAGGGTTTTAGAAAAACCAAAACCAGGGTCTACGATCAGGTCATTGATTTTCAGTTGTCTTGCTTTATCTTTTATCTCAGAGAAATAGTAAAGAATATCCTTGGTAAGGTTTTGATACTCCGTATAGGACTGCATGGTCTGTGGGGTACCTCGCATATGCATAACGATATAGGGGACTTGGTAGTGAGCAACGACGTCCCAGATAGGAGGATCTATCTGTCCGGCAGAAATATCATTGATTATACACGCCCCTGCTTCCAAACTCTGGCGAGCCACTTCAGCACGGAAAGTATCCACTGAGATGCGAATCTCAGGAAAATGTTTTACCAAGGCTTCCACTACAGGCACCACTCGTTGTAGTTCTTCTTCAGCCGAGACTTCAGCAGCATTAGGGCGGGAGCTATACCCACCTATATCCACAAAAGTAGCACCCAAAGCGAGCATTTGCTCAGCCTTAGCAAGGATTTCAGTACCCTGTACACGACTCTGGGCAAAAAAAGAATCGGGGGTTACATTGAGTATTCCCATTACTTTGGGGGTATCAAAGGAGAGAAGTTCTCCTCGACAGTTTATTGACTTCATTAGCTTTGAGTTTTGGTGTTTTTAGTCTTTAGTTGATTTCTGATATCTGACAAATATGGCACGGAAACAGCCCACTATAATCCAGTACAGCAGGCTCATAATGGGAATCAAGAAGAATAGGAATTCACTATGATCCGTAGAACAAGGCGGATAGTCTCCTATGAAATCTTTGATAAAATGATATGCCCAACTATGTAATATACAGAATAAGAAGGGGATTCCCACCACATCAAAGAAGTTGTACTTGCGGCGCCATAAGTAACACAAATGAATAATTATAGCCACTACAATCAGAATAAGCGCTATCCCTATAGGCTCTATATTCAAAAAAAATTGCTGTAAAGGTGTCAGTTGCTTATTGAAATACCAATAGAATCCTTCTCTTATATTTTTATCACTTGCCTGCCAACGAAAAGTATTGTTAGCCTCCTCTAAAGAAACTTTTAAGGAAGTTTGTTTGAGGATCAAATCATTCGCACAATCCATAGTCACTTCCACTGGAGGATAATCTTTTGAATATCCTTCAAAAGGAGTGTAATATTGCAAAGAGAAATCATTGAGAAAACCACTACCTGCTATATCCAAAGCTGCTTCATATTGGATTTCTATGATATTCTCTCCCACCTTGAGGGGAGTCTCGAAATACACCACATCATTTAGCTCCCTAATAGGAATTGTATATTCTGAAAATATGACATGGTAGTCTACATGGGTAGAATCTCCATAACTTTTTTCTTTACTAAGAAAAGAATAGTCCTTTTCAGGAGCTAAAGGTATAGGAGTTATCTGTTGACCATTTACCTTAATGATTCCACGCTGTTGTACACTATCAGAGGCGATAAAGAAGAACACCACTAGCTCCTCTCTCTTAGATTGCACCCGATAACGATCTGAAAGAGCTACGTATTTGTTATCAGGATAGGAGACGCCTTGCTTATCAAACAGGCGAATATGTAATTTTTCCTGAGTTATTAGCAAGTCCTCCACTGGAGTAGGCATACACAATCCAGTAAAGATTCTACGGTCTAAAAGCTTATAACATAAGGGCATAGAAGTGCAACCTACGAGCCATAGACACAATAGAACAAGAAGACTTGAGTTTTGGATTTTGAGTTTTAAGTAGGACATTAATAGCAAGGAATTTTGATTTGTATTTCGCTTTTTTGTAAAAGTAAAACTACAAAAAAATAAGGTAATTAGTTCATACAAAAGAAGATATTAGAGAGCGTTATTTGAACAGTTTTTCAAAATTAGAGACGAATTGGCAAAAAGCAGTGCTGGATTTACACATTATCATAACTATCCTATCCAAAGTTGTAGAGAGTATACTTAACTTACTATAATTCCTTTTCTTTTACTCTAAGAGAATCTATGTACAGTTCAAGTTTCTTACTATTATAAAAATCTATACATTTCATAATTGTTAGATATATTTTCTCTCTATTATCATCTGCAAGGTAGGTATTATATTCTTTTTTATGCCATTCCTTGACAAGACGATCAAAAGATAGGTTATTTTTTGTTAGGTTGGCCTCCAGCCCTCCATAAGTAATATAATCCTCCCTACTTCTATCTATGAACAAAGAGTATAAATCGGGGTTTTCTTTTACAATTTGTTCATATTCGTATTCCATACAATTACAAAAAGCAATGTTTTTTAGAATTAATAGCTTGTCATCCTTATTTTTTATCTTTTTCTGTAAAAGCGGGGTATCATAATAAATATCATCCGTTTTTGTTGCTGCTGTGCAATATTTTTCATCACTTGCTTTATATCTCTTCTCTAATACTACACGAACAGAATCTAAGTATTTTTTAAGTGCCTTACTATTGTAGAAATCTAAACACTTCATATAAGTAGGATAGCGTTTAGGACTTCCTTTCTCTTGAAAGGTTTTATAATAGGGTTTACTTAACCAATTTTCAACGAGCTTATCAAGGGTAGGATTTGCTACTATCCACTCTATATCGAGATGCTCACTACACTGAAGATATCCACCTGTAGTAGCATCAGGTATCAATTTGTAAGTATTGGGTTCCTTCTTTTTTATACCGAACACTTCTTGTCCAAAACATTTGCAAAAAGCTACATTTTTAAGCATCAATAAATCATCTTCTAATGTTTTATCTTTCTTCATTGTCAATACTTCATTGTCAATTTCTTCCTCTTGCTTTATTTCCTTTGTTTGAGCAGAAGAGGTTTGGGAGGAAGTTTCCTTTAGCAACTTCCCTTCACTATTTTGTTTATTATTACAACAAAACAAAAAACTTGATAACGATATAAATAAAAAGTATTTCATATAATTTTAATTTGTTTATGCTCTTACTTTATACATCCGAAAGAGAAAAAGTATTGTCTAAAAATACGATCATTACCTTTCTATATACTAAAGTTATTCATAATTTCTTGTATAGACCCAGAGAAGAGAATTATCTTGGTTCGAGACACCTACTTCTATAAAGACAGTAGCCAAAAAGGCTTTCTCCTTAAGGAAAAACGGTTTGGCTTCTGCCCACTTCTCGGTAAAAATATGCTGCTTTTCCCCCTTATCCTCATAGAAAAGACTATACGGAATAGCATCAAGAAGGCGAAATTTCTGTATCTTTTTTGAAATGCATATAACAGATTCTCTTTCGAAGTCATTCCCAAAAGCCCTAACTATATCACAGCAATTTCCTTGTATAAAATAATCTGCTCCTTTTTTGAGTAATTGGATATTGGTTAAAACTACTTTTCGGGAGGTTCTATCGGTAGTATCTACGTTATCACAATCACATTTCTTTTGAGAAAATGGTTTTCCTTGTTGAGAAAACACTTCCCCAGCTTGAGAGAAGAACAGCATGCTTAAGAGAATTATCAATTTTGAGTTTTGAGTTTTGAATTTCAAATGTATCATTACCTATCAGTCATTATAAGGTTAGTGGTTAGGAGGTAGACTCCTAACCACTGCCTTTTTATTTCCAATCTTTTTTCTTAGAGGTCTTCCCTATTCCAGAGTTAAAGCTATTGGTAGGATCCAGCTCCTTATAGAAGTTTTTAAGAGGTTCCTTGGCGTGGTATAGGTGGCCTACGTTGTGTTCGGCAGGATATTCTGCTCCACGCTGATCGAGTATCTTGAGCATTTCCTCCTCTATCTCCTCACAGTTATAGCCCTTCTTAATCACATAGTCCTGATGGAATACATGACACATGAAGTGTCCATAATAGAGCTTATGGAGTATTTTGTTGTCCAATTCTGGAGGAAGTTGTTCGAACCAATCTTCTTCATTGCGCTTAAGGGCAATATCCAAGGCAACAATATCTTCTACTTCCTTCTCATGTACAGAGCGGTAACGAATAGCAGCCGAAGCCACGGCGAAGCGCAAGAGCATGGCTGCCTGAGCTAGGTCTGCATCACACTCAAAGTAAGCTCCTTTGCTCTTATCGGAAAAATATTCTTTGAGGTATTCGCGGGCTTCTTCTACGCCTTTGCCTCCCATTTTGAGGATCAGATGATGTTCATATTGGTTGCGATAATCCCACATGATCTGAGGCAGATGCTTGGGCATAAGTTTGGAAGTTCCTTGGAGAAATTTTTCACTAAAGTGGTGTGGCATAAAAGGAAGTTTTTTAGCCACACGGTCTGCCCATGCCTTCAGAGAGAAGAGTTTAGGTAAGTATTCAGTGCCTACATGCTTGATATACCAAAATGTATCCTTACCATACTTAGCTGCAATATCAAAGGCAGTGCGGTGGATATATTCGCCAGAGATAGGAATCTGCTCGAAAGAGCCCAACATGTGTCGGCGTAGCTCGGTCAGCACTTTGGTATCATTGGTGCCTATATAGAATACGGCTGTGTGCTTCTCAGCAGGAAAAGTATCCACACGTACGGCAAAAACAGCCAAGCGACCTGCACTTCCTGAAGCCTCATATAGGCGAGCAGGGTCTGCATTGAATCGGGCAGGGGTATCAGCATCTATCTGGCGTACATGATTGCAGTAATCGTGGTCGTGCCCTTTCTTATCTGTTTGGTGAATATCCTTTCTTTGGTATTTTCCCTCTTGGAGGTTGGTGAGTATCTCCTTGGGAGTTTCGCCAAGGTCTATCCCTAAGTGATTAATCAGTTCCAGCTTACCTTCTGCATTGCACTGTGCATAGAGCGCCATCTCGGTATAGGCAGGGCCTCGCTGTACAAGAGAGCCTCCAGAGTTGTTACACACACCACCAATCACAGAAGCCCCTATACAAGAGGAACCAATTACGGAATGAGGTTCTCTGTTATAGGGTTTTAACTCCTGTTCCAAGTGGTTCAGGGTAGAACCTGGTAGACAAACTGCTTGCTCTCCTTCGAGGATAATTTGGATATTATCATTGCGCATGGTATTGATAATCACCACATCGCGGTCATAATCATTTCCAAAAGGATTGGATCCTCCTGTGATACCTGTATTGGCTGCTTGGGAAATAACAATCACATCAGCCTCGGTACAAGCCTCCAACACTTGCCATTGTTCCCAAAGAGTTGCTGGTCGCACCACTGCCAAGGCATTTCCTGTTCCAAAGCGATATCCTGTACGATAGCGCTCGGTCTGCCCTGGGTCGGTCATTACATACCTTGCCCCTACTATTTGGCGTAGTTTTTCTAATAAGTTTTGTGTATTCATGGGATTAGTTTTTAATTCTAAGTTTTGAGTTACTGAAAATTAATCATTTTTCACTCCCTTTCTAAGCCATTCCTTATAGGTCTCCACATCCACATACTGTACTGGAGTAGAGAGCAGTTCAGTATTGGGAGAGAGTAGCACATAATAAGGTTGGGAAGCTGAGGAGAAATTCACCTCTTGGAAAGTAGCCCACTTGTCACCTATGGTTTTAATATATTCTACACGCCCATTACGGTGCTTGAAATCAAATTGTTTGTCCTTAGGTAGCTCTTCTTTGTCATCTACATAGAGAGAGATCAGAACGTACTTCTTCATAAGTTCTTTCACCTGAGGATCCGTCCATACATGTTCTTCCATCTTGCGACAATTGACACAAGCCCACCCTGTAAAGTCCAGCATAACAGGCATATTATGTTCCTTGGCATAGGCCATTCCCTCATAGTAATCCTTGAAGACGATTTGATCATTTTTGTGTTCCTTAGGGAAGAAAGCATAAGATTCTGGAGGAGGGAAACCACTGAGTACCCTCAGACTGTTCTTACCAAAAAGACCTAAAAGTAGATATATAGAGAAGGCAGCCGAAAGTACACCTATGATCAAACGTCCCTTCGAATATTGTAAGAGAGGCTTGCGGGGCTCATCATGCGGAAAGCGAATCAATCCAAACAAATATAGGGTAAGCAAAGCAAAGAGGACAAACCAAAGTCCTACAAACACTTCTCGCTTGAGCAATCCCCAGTGCTGTACAAGGTCAGCATTGGAAAGGAACTTAAGAGCAAAAGCCAATTCCAAGAAACCTAAAAACACTTTCGCTGTGGTCATCCACCCTCCTGACTTAGGTAAAGAGTTGAGCCAAGACGGAAACAAGGCAAAGAGCACAAAAGGTAAGGCCAAGGAAAGTCCGAAGCCTGCCATTCCTAAGGTAAGCTGTATGGCTCCCCCCGAAGAGAGCGAACCTGCCAAGAGAGATCCCAAGATAGGCCCTGTACAAGAGAAAGATACGATAGCCAAGGTCAATGCCATAAAGAAGATCCCAATCATCCCCCCTACATTGGAGGCATTGTCCATCTTATTCCCCCAAGAAGACGGTAGAGTAATCTCATAAAATCCAAAGAAAGAAAAGGCAAAGATTACAAAAATCACAAAAAAGACCACATTGAGCCATACATTGGTAGAAATATTATTGAGAATCTCTGGGTCTATATTGTCCAAGAAATGGAAAGGAATACTCAAAAGGACATAGATCAGTAGAATAAAGAAACCATAGAGGAAGGCATTGAAAATACCTTTCTTACGTGTCTTGCTCTGTTTGGTAAAAAAGGATACCGTAAGAGGAATCATAGGGAATACACAAGGGGTAAGCAAGGCTATGAAGCCACCGAGAAAGCCTAAAAGGAAAACTGTCCAGTTGGACTCCTGTTCTGTCTTTCCGATAAGTTCTTTGTTTTTGAGAGGTATCTCCAACTGCTTGGCCATATCTTCACTACGGCTATCTATCTGTTTTTGTTCCACCTGGGCTGCTGAACCATCCAATGAGAAAACAAAATCTTCTTTGAGATTGATACACACATCTATACATGCCTGGCAAAAGATATTCCCCTTGATATGTTTTACATTAGGGTCGGTGATTTTTACCTTTTGGGTGATTTTTATTTCCTTTTCAAAGAAAAGTTCATCCACCCCAAAAACATCGTTGAAAGTCTTCTGAAGGCCTTCCTCTTGGGATTCTCCCACCATCTCTATCCCTTCTGTAGTGGTATAGGTAATGACCATAGGGAGGGCACCCCCCTTGGGGTTGTTCTGAGAATAGACATGCCACTTAGGAGCTATCTTCCCCTTGAAAATAAGCAGATACTCTGTATCGGAGAGTTTCTCTTGGGAGAAAGTCCATTCTACAGGGTTGTCGTTCTGTTGTCCTGCCAAGGGACTGTTAAAAGAGATTTGTGCTTTTGCAAAAGGAATTGCCAGTAGCACCATTAGAAAAGTAAGTAGGTATCTTTTCATCTTCTATTAAGTATTTTAGTTATTCAAAAGTAAGATTAATCATCACCCCACGGGTAAAAATCCCTTTAAGGTTTCCTGTCCAAGGGCTGGCAGGATCACTATCATGGATCAGCTCATTGTCTATGGAGAATAATCCTCTTATAGAAGGGGTAAAGCGGAAGTGAGGGGTATAGAAGTCTATCCCAAAGCCCAATTCGTAGAAATAGACTATAGGTTGGGTACGGAACTTACCTTCGCTGTTATCCGAACGAGACTTATTATTGGCACTGAGGTTAATGCCCACAGAAGTCCCAGCGGTAATATAAGGTTTGAAGTTGTCCCAACGCTTAGAGCCATATTTTAGAAGTACAGGGATATATATATAGGTAGAGAGTACCTCGCGCTTGCGGTCGGTCTGTTGGGTCAAGAAAGGAAATTCCAACTCTCTTTTGTTATAGATAAGTCCTGGCTCAAAGCGCAGACTCAGATGATCTATCAAGCGTAGATCCCCCGTAAGACCTACATTGAAACCATAAGACCGCTTGGTCTGTATATCCGTGAGCGGTGGATTGGTATAGTCAAGTGCTTGATAGTCCACACGGAAATCAAGCGTATTGATTCCAAAATAGTACCCCCATTGGAATTTTTGATAGTCAAAATCTTCCAAATTGATAATTGGTTGTGCTTTTACCAACAAAGGCAACAGGAATATAAGCAAAGTAATTTTCTTCATAATATTTTATTTATCAGCTATATATATAGTAGCTACTCCTAAGGATTGAGGAATAAAATGCACCTTTGAGAAGCCTATTTCATCTTTGAGGATTCCTGACAGTTTCTTTCCAAAAGGAAACTTTGCTGCCGATTCAGACAGATAGGAATAAGCATTCTTGTTCTTGGCTAAGAGTTTCCCCATCAAGGGCACGATAAACTTGGTATAGAGTTTGTACCCCTGTTTGTAAGGGAAGCGAGTAGGTACAGAGGTTTCCAAGATCACCAAGCGCCCCCCAGGACGCAATACTCGCCTGAGCTCAGAAAGTCCCTTGTGAAGATTTTCGAAATTGCGTATCCCAAAAGAGACAGTTACTGCATCAAAACTGCCATCAGCAAAAGGCAAATTCTCACTATCGGCTACTTGCATGACAATTCGCTCAGAGAGTCCTAATTCTTTGACCTTTTTCTCCCCTACCGAAAGCATCCCTTGGGAGATATCCACAGCAGTAATGTGAGCAGAAGGAATCTTAGAAAGTTCTATAGCCAAGTCGCCTGTACCGGTGGCTACATCAAGAATAGTGCCAGGTTTTATCTGAGCTATTTTTTCTCTTACATGCTTGCGCCAAGAGATGTCCATACGCAAGGTCATTACTCTATTTAGTCCATCGTAAGAAGGAGAAATGGTGTCAAACATTTCTTGCACTTGCTCTTTCTTTCCTTTGTTCGAATTCTTATCAGGGGTTACGATCTCTTCTTGTTGCATGAATTCTATTTTTAGGCGCAAAGGTACAAAATAATGATTAATGTTCAACGATTAATTCTATAAAATACTTCCCTTGCCCATTCCCCCCTAACCCCTGAAGGAAAAAAAGAGAACAGTGGTCAGTGGTTAGGGACTATCCACTAACCACTGACCACTGAGAATTGTTACTACTTACTGACTATTCGTACATACCTCCAAAGCGAAGTCCGAAGAAGAAGTTCATCTCCTTAGCCCCTCCTGTGAGGTTACCTAAGATACTACGAGAACCAAAGACAAGAGGTCCTATATGGAAACCTGTTCCTACATTGAGTTTGGAGATTTGGTTGTAGCTTATAGGAAGGAAAGCTCCAAAGATTCCAGGTCCGAAACGTGTCTCGTAACGAGGAGTAAGCACAAAATCATTAGCATAGCGTGCATTGTACTCATTCTTGGACACTACATTGAGCTGGTTAGAAAGATTCAAATAGAACCCATCTATAAAACGATAATCCAAATCAATGTTCAAAGTAGTAGGCAATGAGGAAGAGAAGGAAGTCCCCTGTAATGAAGTTGGTGAAGGAATTTTATCCAAACTTCCTTGCATATTATCAAGGTTAAAATCTTGATTATGAATAGTATAATTGTAAGATTTTGAATTGGTTGTATAGCTAAGCTTACCCAAATCCAACAAGGAAACTCCTACTTTGAATCGGTAAGGAACATGCCCATCGCAGTTAGGGCAACCATCCTCATTGAACTCATAAATAACTCCCAAGTCAAACCCCACTGTAGTTGCGTGAGTTTCGAGCACATTGAAAGAAGAGCCCAATACATCCAAGCCCCCACTTCTGACCTCTGCATGACCATCTCCTATATGCATGATCACATCTCCGTTTTCACGACGAAGGGTTACATTGTCCTGATTGACACCAGAGAATCCCATACGGTAACTTCCTGTTCCCTGTACGAGCTTAACTCCAGCTCCCAATCTTATAAGGTTATACCCATCATTCATTACTGTATAGCTCCATACAGCACCTATTTCCTTGAAAGCATTTACCAAAAGATTCATGTCATTAATCCCTTGTACTTTGTAGTACTGAGAAGGATCTGTAGGAAGTTGCATATTCCCTACCCCAATAAGTCCTTGAAGCACCTTAGCATCAATTCCTGTAGTATTGGCCATCACACGCATACGTGTTACTAAGCCCAAAGCATGTTCCTTATTGATACGGAAAATAGCTGAAGGCCCTAACACATCGGCAGTAAGTCCTGCATTAATCACCTTAGAAGTACTCAATCCATCGGTAAACTTATTAAAGGATTTTTCCAAATTAAACGAAAATGCCATGTCATTGTTCCCCAAGTTGGCATCTACAGCAACCAAATTCACATCCCAAGGACGTGCCCCAAGAGCATGTGCTGGATTAGAAAGGGTAGTGGTCACCCCTCCATAGGTACTTGTCCTAAGCCCTGTAAATGATTGTTGAGCAATACCTTGATAGGCTACTAAAGTCAATAATGAAAGAAAAATTTTTTTCATAACAATTTATTTATTTTATGGGGCAAATGTACAAAAATAATATATAACAACTTAGTTTAAATTGTTAATTAAAAATTAAATTAAGAAAAATAAAATATTTTATAAAAAGAGTTATTTATAGTAGGCAAAGAAAGCTTTATAATTCATTTTTATTTCGTACTTTTGCAAAAAAAATAAGATTATGGATTTCTTATCATTAGCTCAGAACCGCTATACTACCAAAATTTATAACGGAAAAACACTTTCGAAGGAAACTCTTGAACAATTAAATGAGATTCTTCGCCTAGCACCCTCTTCTATCAACAGCCAACCATGGGAATTTATCTTGGTAGGAGATAAGCGTAAAGATTAAGTTTTTGCACCTCTCTCCCTAATGAATGAAGAGCGGGTAAAACAAGCCAGCCATATTGTTATCTTCAGGGTATTGGAGAGTGTAGAACGTTTTGAAGAGGAAGCCCCTTCTTATATCTCGGAAGGAGGACGGACTTTCTATCAACAATATATCAAACCTCAGGGCGAAGCTCATGTCAAGGCTTGGATGGGGCACCAAGTATATGTAGCCTTAGGGTATTTCCTTGCCGGATGTGCTGCTATGGGAGTGGACTCAACCCCTATGGAAGGAATCTTACCTAAAGAATATGACGAACATCTCCCTAAGAACGGCTATCAAACTCTCTTTGCTGTAGCCATTGGTTATCGTGATCCAGAAGACAAAAACCAACCCTCTATCACTCCCAAAAAGAGAAAAGAATCAGTAGTCAGAGAGCTGTGAACAAGAATCAATTCCCCCTTCGGGGTTAGGGGGAATAAACAGAGGTCAAGTATAGCCCTTGTCGATAAGTCCTTCTATATCTTTTCCCTGTGGAGTTAAGGTTAGCTGAGGTGTAGTATTTTTATCTTGAATTATAATTCATTAAGGAACTATAAACCCTCTCCAACATGAGAACTGAAATAAGACATTAACATTCCTCTGGATAAAAAGTCCAACCTTTGAGTTTCTCCTTCTTATACTTTTTCATAAAAGCTTCCTCCACCCATATGCTACGAAGACTATCCTCGTTATAGAAAAAGATGCCTTCTTTAGAATGTTGGGTGATATGTAGTAACTTATGCTCCGTTTCTATAAGGCTATTATTGGAATATATCTTCGCAGGCACCCACTCAAATATTCCTGGACACTGTTTTTCAAAGAAATCCATTGCCTTTTTATTTAGCAAATAGATATAGACTCTATTAATGGATATACAATCCCATTTGGCAGCAATAGCTTCGAAGTCGGTAAAGTCAAGTCGAATGTTCAAGTGTATAGGTTCAGGATCTCCGAACATCAAATAATCAGTAATAGAACCCTTTACAGACTGGAAAGCACCGTATGCTCTACTTGGGTAATTGTTGGAAGTGCCTATGGTATATAGCATTTTATTAAGTATTTGGTTTTAGTGATTGATATAGAAATGAACTTCTGATGAATAAGAGTTAGCTCTCTATTACTTTTTTGAGATCTACTCCCATCTTTTGGTACTTTTCTTCTAAGGCTTCTAATAAGTATTCGAATACGTCAGCATAGTAGAAAGAGGGATTACTTTCATTTTCTTGAAGTTTGGTCTTTATATATCTGTAGATGCCGATAGTTCCTTCATAATAAACGTAGGTATTTACTATTTCAGTGAGCTTTTCTGGCAGGAAATCGGGAGCTTTGATAAGGGCATTTATCATCGTAAGCAAGCAAAGGTCTGAGGACTGTTTGTATAGTTCCTTGCTTGCATAAACAAGAGCTGCCTTTGTATCTGAATAATCCAAGCCTTCTATATGGGTAAGTAGCTCCTTGTAGTGTGATTCTATAGTCATAACGAATGTATTATCCCCTTATTTTTGGGGACAAATATACAAAATTAATCCTTCGTCTCCTATGAAAATTCTCTTATCTATTCCTCTTTTCTCGTTTCTCCTCTTTACCCCCTCAATTAATTAACAATTGACCTTTGACAATTAACAATTAAAAATTGTATCTTTGCCCCACTCTTTTACAAATATACAATCATGCTCAATGTCAGTGGCTTATCTATTTCTTTCCAAGGGGAAACACTTTTCTCGGATGTGGCTTTTATGCTCATCGGGGGGGATCGTGTAGGGATTATCGGTAAAAATGGTGCAGGAAAATCCACCTTGCTCAAGATGCTCTCAGGGGAGCTCCCTCCTGATACAGGTACCATTGCCTTGGAGAAAAATGCAAAAATAGGTTACTTAAAACAGGATATTGACTTTGTCGCAGGACGTACTGTTCTTGAGGAGGCCTATCAGGCTTTCACTACCCTGATGCGCTTAGAAGAAGAATTAGACCATATCCACCATGAGATAGCTGAACGCACTGACTATGAGAGTGATAGCTACAATGATTTGCTGATCCGCCTGCACGATGTCACTCATGAGTACGAGATCCATGGAGGATATACCTATAAGGGAGATACCGAACGTATCCTTTCAGGTTTGGGCTTCTCTCGGGAGGATTTTTCCCGCCTAACGGATAGTTTCTCGGGAGGGTGGCGCATGCGTATAGAGCTGGCCAAGCTCCTCTTGGAAAAAAATGACATACTCCTACTGGATGAGCCTACCAACCACCTTGACATAGAGTCCATTATATGGTTTGAGGGCTTTCTCAAGTCCTTCCCTGGAGCGGTGGTGATTATCTCCCACGACAAGATGTTCCTTGACAATGTCACCAATCGTACCATTGAGATTGTGGCAGGGCGTATCTATGACTATCCCAAGCCTTATTCTGCTTTCTTGGAACTAAGAAAAGAGATGATTACCCAACAGCTTGCCGCTCAGAAGAACCAAGAAAAGATGATTCAGCAAACGGAAAAGCTTATCGACAAGTTCCGAGCCAAAGCCTCCAAAGCCTCTATGGCACAGTCGCTCATCAAAAAGCTCGACCGTATAGAACGTATCGAGGTAGATGAGCAGGAAACTGCCGTAATGTCGGTACGCTTCCCCCTCTCTCAGCAACCGGGGAAAGTAGTATTGGAAATAGACCATGTCAGCAAGAGTTATGACAAAAAACTGATTCTCAAGGATATAAGTCTGCTTGTGGAGCGCGGTTCCAAAATAGCCTTTGTCGGGCAGAATGGACAGGGAAAAACTACCCTTGCCAAGATGATTATAGGAGAAATACCCTACGAAGGAAACATTCGCTTAGGACACAATGTGGAAATAGGCTATTTTGCTCAGAATCAAGCGCATTACTTGGATGGCGAGCTCACCCTACTGGACACAATGCTTAATGCTGCCAACGACTCCAACCGTACCAAAGTACGTGATATCCTCGGTGCTTTTCTCTTTCGTGGTGATGAGGTAGAGAAAAAGGTAAAAGTACTCTCTGGAGGCGAACGCAATCGCTTGGCATTGGCCAAAATGCTCCTCTCCTCATTCAATGTCCTAGTTATGGACGAGCCTACCAACCACCTTGACATTGCCTCCAAGAATGTGCTCAAGCAGGCACTACAACGCTTTGAGGGAACACTCATTATCGTATCCCACGACCGTGACTTCCTCACTGGACTCACAGATAAGGTATATGAGTTCAAGAACCATACTATCAAAGAATATCTCGGCGATATCGACTTCTACCTAGAACAAAGAGCAGTATCTTCCTTCCGCGAAATAGAAAAAGGTGAAGAAGTTAAAAAAGAAATTGTAGTAGAGAAGGAAAAAGCCCTTTCCTATGAAGAACAGAAAGAACGCAAGAAGCTCACCAACCAGCTCAGTAAGGTAGAACGACAGATCAGTGATCTCGAAAAAGAAATCGCCCAGATGAATACCCAAATACAAAATACCCCTACCCCTGAGCTTATGGAGCAATATGGAAACAAGAAAAAACAACTCGATAACCTTATGGAGGAATGGGAAAAAATTTCATTAATGATCAATAATTAATGATTAATGATCAATGAACAATGATTAATGATTATTTCTTGTAAAAACTAATAACTAATAACTATTCACTGATAACTGTTCACTGATAACTGACAATTAACAATTAAAGAAGATGAACCCATTTATAGTATCCGCTCGCAAATATCGTCCACAGTCTTTTGTCGATGTAGTGGGACAAAAGGCCATTACTGATACCTTGGAAAATGCCATTGCCAACGATCACTTGGCTCAGGCACTGCTCTTTACAGGGCCTCGAGGAGTGGGTAAGACTACTTGTGCCCGTATCTTGGCTAAGAAAATCAATGAGAAGACCACCCCTACTGAAGGAGATAATGATTTTGCTTTCAACATCTTTGAACTGGATGCGGCCTCCAACAACAGTGTGGAAGGAATCCGATCTCTCATCGAGCAAGTACGCATCCCCCCTCAAGTAGGTAAATATAAGGTCTATATCATTGACGAGGTGCATATGCTCTCCAATGCTGCCTTCAATGCCTTTCTCAAGACCTTGGAGGAACCGCCTGCACATGCAATCTTTATTCTGGCCACTACCGAGAAACATAAGGTGATCCCGACCATCCTCTCTCGCTGTCAGATATTTGACTTTAAGCGTATTACTATCAATGATGCTCGTGAATATCTCAAGTATATTGCTAAGGAACAAGGGCTTGAAGCCGAAGACGAAGCACTACAAATCATTGCCCAAAAGGCTGATGGAGCTATGCGCGATGCCCTTTCTATCTTTGACAGAGTGGTAAGTTTCTGTGGGAAGACAATTACCCGACAAGCGGTATCGGAGATACTCAATGTATTGGACTACGATACTTATTTTAAGGTTACCGACCTTATCGTGAGCAATAACATCCCTCAACTACTCATTGAGTTCAATAGTATTCTCGCCCATGGCTTCGACGGACAACACTTTATAGCAGGCTTAGCTGGACATTTCAGAGACCTTATGGTCTGCAAAAATAGCCAAACTGTATCCCTTATGGAAGTCGGTGAGGAGACCCAAAAAAAATATATTGAGCAGACTACCAAGTGTGACTTTCCGTTCTTGGTGGAGGCACTACGCATAGCTACCCAATGCGATTTGGAATATAAGACAAGCCGTACCCCACGTCTTTTGGTGGAGCTGGCTCTGATGCAATTGGCTTCACTTACCTACCAGGGGGATAAAAAAAAAATGATGGATATATAATCCCTGCGGCTGTTTTTTATCAAAGACCTATTCAAATTACTGAAAATAAATCAGTTACAAAAGAGCCTTCTTCACAAGAAAATGCTCCTGTCTCCCAGACTCCTCCCAAGGACAGTGTTTCAGCTACTTCTCTTAAGAGCATTCAGCTCAAGCATGAAGCTGCTAAGATACGTGATCAGCACCAAGCACAAGCCCAGCATACAGCTCGAGACAGCTATACACAGGAAGATTTCGAGGGTGTCTGGAAACAGATGTTGGCCATCTTAGAAAAAAGAGGTGAACACCTACTAATCAGTCATTTAGGGAAAGATTCTGCCCCTACTATAGCAGAGGATGTAATTCTTCTGGAAGTAGGCTCAGAGCTTGCTTTGATAGAAACCCGTTCCCAACAGGAGCGATTGCTCACCTATATCCGCAAGTCGCTGAACAACTACAACATTACGCTACAGATTACTGTGAACAAAGAAATTGCCCCTGTCACTGCTTATACTCCTGAAGAGAAGTATTTAGCACTGAAGGAGCAAAATCCACTTTTGGAAACTTTTGTTCGTGAGTTAGGCTTACAATTTTAAGTTCTTATTTGAAGAAAGGAAGGGGAGTCTTACCATCCCATTCGTAAGGCTCTTGCCCTTGTTGGAAGATACGCGCCGTAAGCTTTCCCTTGAGAGTAAATTTGCCGTTTTCTATCACTAACCAACTACCTTCTCTTAGTCCTATGACAGGGGTATCATTGAGAACATGGAACTCATTGATACGTGTCTGTCGTGTTTCTCCTTTGTGCTTACTCTTAGGATCTGGATCCAAGTAATGTGGATTGATATTGAAAGGCACCACTCCTAAGGTCTTGAAGCTGGGCGGGTAGATGATAGGCATATCATTGGTTGTCTGCATACTTTGCCCTGCTATATTGGTACCTGCACTAGCTCCCATATAGGGGGTTCCTGCATTGACCGCTTCACGTAGGGGCTCCATTACCCCATTTTCATATAGCTGAGTAACCAAGAGGAAAGTATTCCCTCCTCCAGTGAAGATTGCTTTGGCCTGCTTCACTGCCTCAGCGGGGTTGGCAAAAGTGTGAATCCCCACTACTTTTTTCCCTATGGTAGCGAAGAAATCCTTTGCTTTTTGGGTATATTCATCGTGAGAAATACCACTGGGGCGAGCATAAGGAATGAAGAGAATTTCGTCCACTCCAGCGAAAAACACCTTGAGTTCTTCCTTGAGATAAGACAGATACGTACCTCCATAAATAGTTGAAGTACTGGCAAGTAGAATTTTTTTCATCTTTGCTTGTTCTTGAGAAGGTTTTGGGGCGCTCTGTCCTTGTCCATATACAAGGCCTGTTATGAGCAATGCCCAAAGAGTAATTAATATTTTTTTCATGTTTTTAAAATTTAGAATACTCCCCCAAAATTACGAATTTTACAGGAACTATCCTAATAAAAAAAGATTTTTATGGCTTTGATAGTTCAAAAGCAATTTCCTCCAGATTCTTATCCCAAGTCACACGAGCTCCTATAAGCTTGCTCTCTTGAAAATAAAACTCAAACTGATCAACCTCATAGTAGCGATTCTTCTTTGTTTGTGGGATCCTGAGGTGATTCCCCTTGAGTGTCCAAGAGCGGGTATCCTTGCGAAACACCTGTTTGGTCACTCTATCTTCCTCTTTTACAATTACTTGTTTCTTTTCAAAAATAAGATAGAGATTCACTTGTGGGTGCTGCTCGTCGCTATGCTTATAGAAAGGTTCTCCATTGATTTCAGGGGTATATTGTGTAACATCTGCTACGAAAGTCTTCCCTATGAGGTCTTCCTTTGTCATTTGTCCTCTCACAAAAAAAGAACTCAGGAATGTAATGAGTAGTAATAGTTTTTTCATATTTTTAATCTTTATAAGCATCAGGATACTTCTTTCTAATCTCTTGGATATATTCGTCCCAACCATATTTATAATACTCAGGGGCAGGGGAAAATTCTCCTGCACCCATATCCAAATCACCTGCACAGGGAACACGATAATGCCCCCAACTCACTTGCTGAGACTTATGTGTTTGCTTGCTTGTCCAAGTCCCTATATAGGCATTATTCAAGTAAGGATCTGCCATAAGATAGCCATCATTATATTCTATCTTTCCCTTTTTGGAGAGAAACCACCATAAGAGTACTTTGCCCTTGAATACCCCCGTGGCTGGGAGGTCTTCATATTCGTCCAAAATGAAATCGCCCACGGCCACGCCTTCCTCCTGTACACCACTATTTTCTGTGTAGAGATCATTTGTGGTATCTTCTGGTTTGCCTGAGATAAGTTGGGTAAGGGTTATACTCCCCTTGAATTGTCTGACATTCTTCCCTACTCGTGTCCTCCCCGCTATTTCATACACCAAAGGATTCTGAGGATTGCGCTTAGCAGAAGAAATCAAGACCACTAAGCGTTTTTTATGAACCCCTATAGCCCCTAAATAATCTGTACTTTGATTGAGAATAATGGAGGAGAAGTCCGCCTTCTGAATATCTATCTTGGAGGGATAGGTTTTGTCATAGAAGAGGGTCATTTTGCTTAATAC
Organism: Capnocytophaga gingivalis; assembly: GCF_002302415.1. Lineage (NCBI taxonomy): Bacteria > Pseudomonadati > Bacteroidota > Flavobacteriia > Flavobacteriales > Flavobacteriaceae > Capnocytophaga > Capnocytophaga gingivalis. The sequence continues at coordinate 992,509 of NZ_CP022386.1, forward strand.
ATCCTTATAGGTACAAGGCTGTGCCATAGCTGAAGAGAACAAACCGAATAGCAGAATAAAAGTCACTTTTTTCATATCTATAAGTTTAAAAAAGGGATAGAGTCTCCCCTATCCCTCTTAGTAAATATTTTTGACTTATTTCATCGCCTGAATAATGGAGATAAAATCATCTGCTACAAGGGCAGCTCCTCCTATGAGGCCTCCGTCTACATCTGGATTAGCAAAAAGAGAAGCCGCATTCTTGGCATTACAGCTGCCACCATATAGAATAGTGAGATTATCGGCCACTTCCTTGCCATACTTATCTGCTACGGTCTTGCGGATAAAAGCGTGTATCTCTTGCGCTTGCTCTGGAGTAGCTGTCTCACCTGTACCAATAGCCCATACTGGTTCGTAAGCAAGTACAATATGCTTCCAAGCATCCTCAGGTAAGTGGAAAAGAGCTTTTTCTATTTGGCGCTGCACCACTTCAAAGTGTTTCTCTGCCTTACGTTCGGCAAGTTTCTCCCCTATACAGAAGATGATACGGAACTGATGAGCAAGGGCAGTATCTACCTTTTTGGCGAGACTTTCGTCCGTTTCATTAAAGTACTCACGACGTTCGGAGTGTCCTAAGATAGTGGTTCTAACCCCTATAGCCTCAAGCATAGAAGCGGATACTTCTCCAGTGAAAGCCCCTTTTTCAGCAAAGTGCATATTCTGTGCAGCTACCACAATAGGACTCCCTTTTGTTTTTTCCACTGCTAAAGCCAGATTCACAAAAGACGGGGCTATAATCACCTCTGCCTTAGTCTGTGGGAGCTTCTGTAGCAAAGCGGCAATGAGCTCTGCGGATTGCCCCGCATCATTGTTCATTTTCCAGTTTCCTGCAATTATTTTTTTTCTCATAAGTCTGTTATTTTGATTAAGTAATAGATCTTTTCTAATTCAGGTGTAAAGATACTACTTTCCCTCAAGAAATGCAAGTTTTATTTCACTCCATGCATAAGTTTTTTGATCATAGGGTGCAGAAGAATTACCAATATTCCTGCTCCTGCGGCTATGACTGCAAAAATAAGGAAGAAAGTACTTAATCCATAGTTTTGCTTGACATACTCTATCTGTCCACCTAAGGTTGCAGCTATCTTTTGAGCAATAGCAATTCCTAAGTACCACATACCGAACATGAAGGCAAGCATTCTGGCTGGTACTAACTTGGAAACATAGGAAAGTCCCACCGGAGAGATAAATAATTCTCCTAAAGTATGGAATAGATAGGTAAGGATAAGGAATATTACAGAGATCTTCGCTCCTTCGCCCAAGCCTGTAGCGCCTAACCATATAGCGATATACCCAATGGCCACGAAGAACAATCCAAAGCCATACTTGTAGGCCGCTGGAGGATTGAATTTAGATTCCCATATCTTCGATACAGAGGAGGCTAAGGTAATGACAAAGAAGGGGTTAAGCACAGAGAACCACGATACAGAGATTTCAGATTCTGTCTTGGCAAATTCACTCTTGAGCATATACACTACTACCACCCAGATGAGGGAAAAACATAATAGGAGAATCATATTAGTAATCGGGATATGTTTCCAAGTGGCCATCGCAAGCCTTATGAGTACATAGAAGATAATGATCAAGGGCACCACCACAATAAGGCTATTAATGATATTGAAGATAAACAATCCATTGCCCGTAAGGCTTCTATCCACATGATCACGAGCAATAATAATCAATGAAGAAGGTGCTTGATCGAAGGTTATATAAAAGAACATGATAAAGATTGCCAAGCTCACCACTGCCAACATACGGCTGCGCACTACCCCTTCATAGCGCATGATACGGGAGAAGAGTACATAGATAAAGAGCACTAAGGTAATGATGATAAAGAGCGTTTGTCCTCTCATAAGGGAGCTATTCGCCCAGGCAAAGACATCATACATGCCATTCTTAGACAATGGATCATTGAAAGCATAAGTGAGTCCCAAAAGGGTTACTATCGTAATGAGGATTGTATCGGTAAAGGTAAAAGGATTACGCTTATCTGTATCTTCTTTTTTGACTTCTGTGGCCTGTTTTTCCTCTTTTTGTTGAGGAAGCGCTTGCTTAAGTACCCCTAAATCTCCCATAAGGTTCTTTGCGAAAACAAATTGGATTGTTCCCAATGCCATAAAGATACCTGCCAGTCCGAAGCCCCAACTCCAGCCATGAGTCATTGCTAAGTACCCACAGAGCATGGTACCAAAGAAAGAGCCTGAATTGACCCCCATATAGAAAATGGTATAAGCACTATCCTTCTTATCGGCATGTTCCTTGAACATTTCCGAGAGGATAGAAGGGACATTAGGCTTGAAGAATCCTACCCCTATCACTAAGCAAGTAAGCCCTATGTAGAACATCACAGGGATAGAGAGGAAGAGACAGAGCTGTCCTATAGTCATGATCACCGCTCCAGTAATCACAGCATTGCGCGCCCCGAGGTACTTATCGGCAATGATCCCCCCCAAGACAGGAGTTAGGTATAGGAGCATGGCATACGTTCCATAGAGCGAAGCCGCTTGCTCAGCCGTCCAGCCCCAGCCTCCCTTAGGATCCCCTAGAAGAATCTCGGCGGTTAGAAATTGTACCAAAAGGACACGCATTCCATAGAAGGAAAAGCGTTCCCACATCTCAGTGAAGAACAAAAAGAAAAGTCCCGAGGGCTGCCCCAGTACTTTTGTGTCAAAATAATGTTTCTTTTGCTGTTCCATAGTATTTATAATGATTTTTTGTGTTTCCTATACGGTTATTATTTCTATAAAGAGCTGTTAATTAATACATTGGTTATAAAAAAAGCTTCTTTGAAAACGGCTATAAAAATAGGTTTTTTTTCTGAAATTACCTAATTTTTTTTTATTTTTCATATCATTTTTTCTACACATCTCCTTGAAGAGCTATAACAAAGAATATAATATAAGCCCAAAGAAGTATTTATAGAATAAATCATTGAACATTATTCATTATTTTGTATCTTTGCCCTTTGTTTACTAACCTTGTTTTTTCATTATGAAAAAAGGACTCCTATTTTGCTTTTTACTTATCAGCTTCTATAGTTTGGGACAAGCGTCCATAAACAAGGAAAAGGACACCCTTTCCCTACTTTTTGCTGGAGATATCATGGGACACTCCCCTCAGATCACATCTGCCTATAATAAGACAACACAACGATATGAATATGAGCCTGTCTTTGCTAAAGTAGCCCCTATCTTCAGGGAAAATGACTATGTAATAGCCAACCTAGAGGTAACCCTCGGTGGGAAACCTTATACAGGATATCCAACCTTCTCCTCGCCCAATGCCCTAGCGGCAGCTTGCTATAAGAGTGGTATCAATGTGATGGTAACGGCGAACAACCATTCCTGTGACCGTGGAAAAAAGGGAATCACCAATACACTATATCAGTTGGATTCTTTGGGAATAAAGCATACAGGCACCTTCTATGACCTAATAGACAGGGCTCGTAGGAACCTGCTTGTGCTGAGGAAAAACAATATTCGTGTAGGAATCCTTAACTATACTTATGGCACCAATGGCCTACCTATCCCTGAACCTACCCTTGTGAATCTACTTGATACCCTCCAGATAAAAAAAGACCTACAAAGTGCCCACGCCCACAGGCTTGACAAACTCATTGCGGTAGTACATTGGGGAGTAGAATATGCTACCAAACCCAACCAAGCCCAAAAAGACATGGCCAATTTCCTCCTGAGAAATGGAGTGGATGCTATCATAGGGGGGCACCCACATGTACTCCAACCTATGGAGAAAAATACTAATGACCAATTTGTTGCCTATTCCTTGGGCAACTTTATCTCCAACCAGCGCAAGCGCCATACCGATGGCGGCCTGATGGTTAAGCTCTCTTTTGTCAAAAATAAAGAAGGAAAGACGAAATTTCTGATTCCTCAGTACTACCTCACTTGGGTACATATCTATCAACAAGAGGGGAAAAACCACTATGAGATACTCCCTTGCGCACAAGTAGAAAAGGAAAATTTCAAAGGACTGGACAAAGAGAGTACTAAGCAGATAAAACTCTTTATCGAGGACTCTCGCAAGCTTTTCCTTGAGAATAATATAGGATATATAGTTGAGAAGAAATAGAAAATTAAAGAAATAAAGAAATGAACCTACCAGAAGAACTCCGTTATACCGCAGAGCACCTTTGGATAAGATCCGAAGGAGACTTATTCTATGCAGGAATTACCGATTTTGCACAGCAGCAACTCAGTGATATTGTATATGTAGAAGTAGAAACCGAAGGAGAAACCCTTGGCAAAGACCAAGTATTTGGCACTATAGAAGCTGTAAAGACACTCTCAGACCTCTTCATGCCTCTCTCTGGAGAGATTATCGCCTTCAACAAAGAGCTTGTACGTAAGCCTGAACAGATTAACAAAACTCCCTATGAGTCTTGGATTATCCAAATAAAACCTACTGCTCCCGCTGAGTTAGAAGAATTACTATCTGCTGAAGAATATGCATCAATGATCAATGAGTAATGATCAACGTTCAATGATTAATCATTAAACATTAATCATTATTCAAGTACATCTGTCGGACTTTCTTAAAGAGTTCGGAAGAGTAAACAAAGTCAGTAACGGCCTCGTTATCCGTCTTGAAGATAGTATCCTTACTACCTTCCCACTCTTTGTACCCATTCTTGAGGAAGATAATCTGTTCCCCTATCTCCATGACAGAGTTCATATCGTGGGTATTGATAATGGTGGTGATGTTAAACTCTTCTGTTACGGTATGAATTAGATTATCTATAACAATAGACGTCTTAGGATCCAGTCCTGAGTTAGGCTCATCACAGAAGAGGTACTTAGGCGAGTTCACCACTGCACGAGCAATGGCCACACGCTTTCGCATCCCCCCCGATATCTCGGCAGGTTTCTTATGATGGGCATTGACCAGATTCACCTTTTCCAAGACAAAATCCACCCTATCCTTCATCTCGGCAGGGGTCAGAGAAGAAAACATCTGCAGCGGGAACATCACATTCTCCTCCACAGTCATGGAATCAAAAAGCGCACTCCCTTGGAAGACCATTCCCATCTCTTGGCGCAACTTACGACGTTGTTCCTTATTCATATCGGCATACTTGACCCCATCATAGATAATATTGCCACTATCAGGAATGTGTAAGCCCAAGAGAGTCTTTAGGAAAACGGTCTTTCCGGAGCCACTCTGCCCTATTATAAGGTTTGTCTTTCCTTTGTGAAAAGTTGCCGAGATTCCTTTGAGAATCTCTACCCCGTCAAAGGATTTTTTTATATCTTGTACTTCAATCATTTACGTAAGGAGAATTTGAGTAATAATAAAATCAATAATAATAATTGCCACACTTGTCCATACGAAGGAAATGGTACTAGCCTTTCCTACATCCAAGGCGCCCCCCTTCATATAATAGCCGTGATAGGCCGGAATAGTCGCCAGCACAAAGGCAAAAATAACACTCTTAATAAGTGCATAGGTGATATCGAAAGCGCGGAACTGTAACTTCAAACCTTCCAAGAACTCTGCCGAGGTAGCATAGTGCCCTACAGTAGCTGCAATATACCCTCCATAGATACCCAAAGCCATCGCCATAGTAATGGCAAAAGGATACAAAAGCAAGGCAATAATCTTAGGAAAGATAAGGTAATTAAGAGAATTGACCCCCATGATATCCAAGGCATCTATCTGTTCGGTAACACGCATAGTCCCAATACTTGAAGTGATAAAGGAACCCACCTTCCCCGCTACTATGATAGAGGTAAAGGTAGGAGCAAACTCCAGTACAATGGTCTGACGGGTGGCAAAGCCAATAAGACTCTTAGGTATAAGAGGGTTATCTATGTTCAGTGCCATCTGTATGGCAATTACCGCCCCGACAAAGAGCGAGATAAAAGCAATAATCCCCAACGATCCATACATAAGGTCATCTATCTCCTTCATTATAAGCCTTTTCATCATAGCCCACTTGGTACGCTTGCGGAATATTTCGTATATCATTAGGAAATACCTTCCTATAGCTTCTAAATGTTTCATACTAACTATTCGAGAGGGCAAAGATACAAAAAAAGTAAAAAGAGAAAGAAGGAAATGAAAAAGTTTTCTATTTTTCTTTTACCTTTGAGATAAAAACCATTCTATTTTTCACTTTTCTACTTCCATCAACAGCCTTAAAATAAAAGATATAATTTATTAAAAAAGTTAAATATTGAATAGCAGCAACAACAAAACGATAAAAATAATTCTCTTTTATTTTTCAAGAGAAAGAACTATTTCATTCATTATCAATAATTAATACTCCCTTAACATTAAATAAAATATATTCACCAATTATTTTATTTTAATAAATACAATTGTATTAAATAGTATTAAAACAATTATCAATTCAAAATATTAACAAACAAAACTATCAATTTTTTATTTTTAACAAAAAACATGCTTTTAAAATTCTTAAAGAACACGATATTGAAAAAAACATATAGAATTATTTGTTTTTCTCACTTTTTTTTACGAATATTTGCAAAACTAATTGTGCGAATATATATAAAAACATGAAGAGAAAATGGCTGTATGTGCTGTTAGGGTTTTTATGCCTAACAGCAACTGGGCTGTATGCCCAAGAAAGTACCATAACGGGAATTGTAAGAGATGAGGAAGGAAAACCTCTCTTAGGTGTCTCCGTAGTTGTCAAAGGAACCACTCGAGGGGTTGATACCGATTTGGATGGTAAATATTCCATAAAAGTGCCTGATGAAAAAGCAGTTCTTGTTTTTTCTATGTTAGGAAGTAAGCCCGTGGAGCGTGTAGTAGGCAATCACAAGGAGCTGAACGTCACTCTCAAAGAGGATGTTACTGAGCTTACAGGTCTTGTCTTCAATGGTTATCAAGAAATTGACAAGAAGCTTTTCACGGGTAATTCCCAGACACTAAAAATTGACAACATCAAACAAGATGGAGTAGTCGATGTAGGTCGTATGCTTGAGGGACGCTCCGCTGGGGTCAATGTACAGAACCTTTCAGGTACTTTTGGTACATCTCCTAAGATTACTATACGTGGAGGTTCCTCTATCTTTGGAGATACCAAACCCCTCTGGGTAGTGGATGGAGCTGTACAGGAGGAGGTGGTGAACCTTTCCTTTGAACAGTTAGCCTCTGGAGATGCCTCAACCCTAATTAGCTCAGCAATCTCAGGGCTGAATGCCAATGATATTGAGAGTATAGAAATCCTCAAGGATGCTTCCGCACTTTCCCTATATGGAGCACGTGCGCTTAATGGAGCCGTAATCATTACTACCAAAAGTGGAAAACGCAATGTGAAGACACAATTGAGCTACCAGTTGGAGGAGTCTGTACGTATGATTCCTAATTATGCACAGTTCGACCTGATGAACTCCCAAGAGACCATGAGTGTCTATCGTGAGTTGGAGCAAAAGGGCTACTTAGACCGAGCTACTTATACAGCTGCTCAGCAAGGTGGGGTTTACCAGATCATGTACCGAAATACCGATACTTATGATCCTGCTACTGGTCGCTTTCTATTGCAGAACAGTCCAGAGGCACGTAATGCTTTCTTGCGCAAATATGAGTATGCCAATACGGACTGGTTCAAAACCCTCTTCCGACCTTCCTTAACTCAAAATCATACCTTGAGTCTTAGTGGTGGAGGAGAGAATACGACTATCTATAGTTCCTTAGGCTTCTTTGTAGACCCAGGATGGACGATAGCCGATAGGGTACACCGTATTACCGGAAATATAAAGACCACTTATGACCTCTCTTCTAAGGTGAAGATAGGTATTCTAGCACAAGGAGCCATCCGTAACCAAAAAGCACCGGGTACCTTCTCCCGTTCGAGCAATCAGGTAACAGGGGAGTACGAACGTGATTTCGATATCAATCCCTTCAGCTATGCACTCAATACTACTCGTGCACTACGTCCCTATGATGATGAAGGCAACTACGACTATTATCGTATGAACTATGCACCTATGAATATCCTTAAGGAGCTTAAGAATAATTATATAGATCTGAAGATGATGGAGTACAAGCTCCAAAGCGACTTAGAGATCAAATTCACTCCAGCGCTTAAGTACAAGTTCTTAGGTTCGGTACGCTATGCCCAAAGTACCCAAGAGCATACGATCACCGAAGGTTCCAATGTGGTAGGGGCTTATCGTGCCAACGATAATATGATTATAGGGGAGCGCAACCCATTCCTATACCGCAACCCTGATGATCCTTCAGCCCTTCCGCAAGTGGTACTTCCCAACGGAGGTATCTATAAGTTGGAACAAAATAACCTCCAAAGCTACTACTTACGCAATGCCTTGGAGTACAATAAGGCTTTCAAAGACCAAGATGAGCAGGACAAGCATACCCTTAAGCTCTTCTTAGGACAAGAATTCCGTTATACCGATAGGGATAACCAATCCTTCGATGGTTATGGCTATCAGTTCAATCGTGGTGGAGTAGTCTTTACTGATCCTCGAATCATAGAGAAGGTGATTGCCGATAATGCCCAATACTTTGATCGCTCTACCGGTCGTGAACGAGGAGTAGCTTTCTTCTCTCAGGCATCCTATGGCTTCCGCAACCGTTATATTCTCTCTGGTACACTGAACTATGAGGGTTCTAACCAACTTGGTAGAAGCCGTAAGGCTCGCTGGCTCCCTACTTGGAATATCAGTGGCCGCTGGAATGTAACCAACGAACATTTCTTGCCTGCGACCCATGCCCTCTCTAACCTCTCTTTCCGCCTTAGCTATGGACTGATTGCAGGACTGAACAATATAGGAAATGCCTTACCTATCATGGCTAGTACCATCACCCCCCGCTTCCGCAACCAGGATAATGAACGCCTAATCCGTATCCTTTCTCTCCAGAACTCTGACCTTACTTGGGAGAAGGTGTATGAGACTAACTTCGGTACTGACATAGGCTTCCTTTCCAATTCGATCTCCCTCTCGGTAGACCTCTACCAGAAGAACTCCAAGGACTTATTAGACATTGTGCGTACTTCCGGTATGGGAGGGGAAATGAATAAGTATGCTAATGATGCCTCCATGACCACTCGTGGGGTTGAGCTAGTACTAGATACTCGTAACTTCAAGACTGAGGATTTCACTTGGAGTACCAGTGTGAACTTTGCTTATTTTAAGCAAGAGATTACCTCCTTGGCCAATGCCTCCAACAGTGTTTTCAACTTAGTACGTGAGACAGGGGGCAATGTATTGGGTAATCCACGCAACACCCTCTATTCCTATGATTTTGCAGGTCTTAATAGCCAAGGAATGCCGCTATTCAACCTTAAGGGAGGAAGTAGAGACTATAAGGATATTGATTTCCAAGATCGTGATAATATCCTCTCCTATCTCAAGAAAGAAGGAGCGGTGGATCCCAACATCACAGGAGGACTTAGCAATACTTTCCGTTACAAGAATTGGGAGCTAAACTTCCTCATTACTATGCAAGCGGGTAATAAGATTCGCAAGGCACCCCTCTACAAAGGAGCTGGCTATGATGACTTAAGTGTCTTCCCAAGAGAGTTCAAGAATCGCTGGGTAGCCCCTGGAGATGAGGCCTTAACTCAAATACCTGGCATTGTCTCTCAGCGAACACTCAATGAGGAAAACAAGGCCTATATCTCAAGAGCTTATAGCGCCTATAACCACTCTACCGCTCGTGTAGTCGATGGCTCTTTTGTACGTATGAAGAGCATCTCCCTATCCTATACCTTTGATAAGGAAGTTTTGGAAAACCTAAACTTAGGCAACCTAACCCTACGCTTACAAGCTTCCAACCCCTTCCTAATCTATGCTCATAAGGACTTGAACGGACAGGATCCAGAATTCTTCCGCTCTGGAGGAGTAGCCTACCCGATCACACCCCAATATACCTTTACCATTAATCTTGGAATCTAACAAAACAGCAACTCATGAAAAGAAACAAATACTTGTCCCTCTTAGCCTTAGCCCTTACCTTGGTGCTGAGCGCTTGTAACAAAATATTAGACGACCTACCTGATAGCCGTACAGAAATAGATAGTCCTGAAAAAATAGAGGAACTCTTGGTCGGCGCCTATCCTAATCGCTTTCCTACTTACATCGCAGAGATGATGAGTGATAATGTAAGCGAAAAGACCTCCTTCTTAGGAATCTCAACCCTTAATACAGATATGTATTTCTGGAGAGATAACAATGAGATAGATGGGGAGGACAATACCCCAACCGACTATTGGATAGCCTGCTATGCGGCCATTGGGGCAGCCAATCAGGCTTTGGAATCCTATGCCGAATTAGGCGAGGCAGCACGATATAACTATATCAAAGGAGAAGCCTTGGTAGCACGAGCCTATGCCCATTTTATGTTGGCTTACCTTTGGTGTAAGCCTTATAATGAGGCTACCGCTGCCTCTGATTTGGGATTGGCCTATATTACTACCCCTGAAAAGCATGTCTTTGGACACTACACCCGTATCCCACTTAAGGAATATTATGATGCTATAGAGCGCGACCTCACCCAAGGGCTTCCCTTGCTTGATGATAGCAAATATAAGCAACCTCGTTTCCACTTCACTACAGCGGCAGCTCATGCCTTTGCTACGCGCTTCTACCTAATGAAAGCCCAGTGGAATAAGGTAATTGAACATGCCGATGCCGTTTTGGGAGCCAATGCAGAAACCAAGCTCAGAAACATAAAAACCCTCAATGCGGTAGCCCTTGAGTCCAGAAGTGCTTACTATACAGAATCCACTAACCCATCCAATATACTTGTGGGTACGGCTCGTTCTGCCTTGGCCTATCGTTTCCAGACTCATAAGTATAGCCTAACTTTGCAAAAGATGGCGGAGATCTGCTCTCCTCGTAATACCCATCCTTTGAACTTCTCCAATATCAGTTGGGAAGCAGTCAATTCGGCTTTGGGAGATGGGGCAGGTAATATTGTCTTTCCTAAGTCTAACTACTACTATAAGTATGTAAATCGTTCGGCAGGCACTAGGGTTTATTATAGTGCAGCGGTTTTGTTCTCTTATGACGAGGTCTACCTCAACCGCTTGGAGGCCTACCTAATGTCCGGCAACTTAGATCAGTTCCGTAGTGACCTCTTTACCTATCTCATTCCTAAGACCCATAATAGCTCCCGACCCAATGAGGCCTATCCTTTCCCTCGTATGACCTTCGAGCGCTATATGACTCAGGCGGCACTTGATAGGCGTTATCAGGGTAGAGGAGTTGATTTCGATCCTTCCTATCCTCTCTCAACCCGACAGAGAGAATGGCTCCAAGCGGTAGTGGATATCCGACGAGTGGAGTTTGTACAAGAGGGCTTGCGCTGGTTTGATAACAAGCGCTTAGGGATGAAGGTCGTGCATAAGGTGGGCGATGGCCAAATAGAACTCACCAAGGGCGACCCGCGTCGAGAGCTTCAAATTCCTAATAGCGCCCTTGAATTTGGTATGGCACCCAACCCTCGTTAATCTTTTAATTCTTTGAAGTATGAAAAAAATAACCTATATATGCGTTGCCCTTTCTGTTGCCCTTTCCAGCTGCAATAAGAAAGAGACACTCGATCCCCAAAGTGTGATCCATGACGATACGGATACCCCCACTGCCTTGGATACCTATATCCGAAACGAATATATCAATTCCTATAATATAGAGGTCAATTACAAATATGTGGACATCAACTACGAGATGGGGCGCTACCTATATCCACCGACTGAAAGCAAGGTACAGCCTTTCTTGGAGATGATCAAGTATGTTTGGTTAGGAGCCTATCAGCAGGTAGCCGGTACGACCTTTGTTAGCCAAGTAGCTCCTCGACAGATAAGCCTTATCGGAGGGCGTAACTTGGATCCTCAGCGCAATCCTGAGACCTACCTCTTCGAGGAAACTCTCGGTCAGGCTGACAATGGGGCTAAGATCACCATCGCTCGCGTTGACTATTACGATCCAGCCCATCCAAATGAGGAGAATATCAGGCACATTATCCATACCATTCAGCATGAGTACTGCCATATCATCAATCAGCATAAGCCTTTTGCGCCTGAATTTGGGAAAATAACCCCCGATGATTACAGTTCTTCTTGGCATGGTAAGACAACAGCTCAGGCCAATGCCTTAGGCTTTATTACCAACTATGCAGCGGCAAACCCCTTTGAGGACTTTGCCGAAATGACCTCTCATATGCTCATGAAGTCCAAGGCGCAATGGGATGCCGCCCTCAATGCCATGCCTGAGAAAGGGAAGGTAGCTCTTAAGAAGAAAGAAGCCTTTATCGTGGAGTACTTCAGAGCCGAATGGGGTATTGACTTCTATCAGCTCCAAGGGGTCGCTTACCAAAGAATGCGAAACTATTTGTAAACCAAAACAGATACTAAAATGAGAAAAATATTATACCTACTCGCTATCATAGCTGTAGCCGGATGTCAGAAGAACGAACCTGACTTGCTCATGGGTAAGAATGCTTCCGAACGTATACAGCAGAACAAGGAAAATCTCAAAAAAACGCTCTCGGAGGCGCCTTATGGTTGGAAATTGAGCTATTTTCCTAAAAAGAATACCTTCGGAGGCTATACCTTTCTAATGAAGTTCACCCTCGGAGGACGCGTAACGATGGTGGCTGATTTCGGTAGTGGAACAACCCCTCAGGAGAGTGGCTACCAAATTCAGGAAGGACAGGGTCCCCTTTTGGTCTTTACCACCCGAAACTACATTCATACCCTGCTCGAACCTCTTACCTATAGTTTAGACCCTCGTGAGCATATCGGTAAAGGTCTCGAAGGTGAATTTCAGTTTGTCTATATAGGGCAGGAGGGCGATAAACTTAAGTTCAAAACCCAACGAAAGGCAACCGAACAATTCCTTTATTTCGAGAAGGCCACTGCCGAGGATTGGACAACTATAGGTACTCAGGGTGAACAGCTCGATGGTATTGATCATACCTATTACCTAAAAGTAACTTCTGCTCAAGGGGTGGAGAATTACTTTGTAAGAAGTGCCTTCCGCATGTTCCTCTTTACCTCCATGCAGGATAGCCACAAAGCAAGCCGAGCAGGTATTGCAGTGAATTCTAATGAACTGACCTTCACTCCTTCGTTGGAGATAGCAGGAGAAAAATTCACTCATATGACAGCAGTGCCAGGAACTCCTCCGCTGAACTATAGAGCACAAAGCAATGGAGTGACTATTGAGCTAAGACACTTCAACAATCCTATGGATGAGTTCGAATCCCAAGGAGATGTTGTCACTGACTTTATAGTACTCTTAGGCGATCAAGCACATCTTAACTTGCCTTATATGAGTGCGGACTTCAAAAGAGACTTCTATACAGAGGTAGGCGAAGGGAAATTCTTCTCCTATGAGCTACTCTTCCAATCCGATGCGGATACCCCTCTCTTGCGGGTAGGCTATACCCCTACAGGAAACCAAAATGATAGAGTGTATTACGCATACAAATGCAACTATGAAATCCGTGATAAGAAGATATACATCACCTTCATAGGCGAGCATGAGGATATGGATGAGTTCTGGATAGATCCTAATAATGAAGAAATTCTACAGATGGCACAGGAGCGATTGACTCATTTTATTCAAATGAGCTCGCAAGGTATCTATCTTTGGAAGTCCAGCTTATCGGCAACCTTGGGACCAGTATACTATATGAGAAGTATCTCAGAACCTAAATATTACTTCCCTGGCACAGTAAACCAAGCCGTGGAAGAATAAGAGATATATTGTTAATAATGGTTAATGATTCATCCCATGCGAGGATGAATCATTAACCATTATTGAATTATTATATATTTCTCATTGGTCATTTCTTATTTAATTCGTATCTTTGCACTTAGAAATAATCTAAATCAAAATGGATCAAATCTCACAAATTCTTTTCTTAGTATCCGACAGCTTGCTCATTCCAGACATCATAGTGCTGTTGATACTCTTTGTACGCGCGCTACTGCTCTCTGGAAGCTTTTATAACCAATTCATTACCAAATACAAAAACCAACGACAGCTCTCCCCCATCTTGGAGACGCTCTCCCCTGAGTCACTACCTCGCTTACAGGAAGCGCTCCCCGAGAAGGACAATTCTCTCTTTGTAAAACACCTGCGTAAGATCCTACTTCGTCCTACCGACGGGGCTTATGCTGATTATATGATTTCCAATTTTGAGAATGAGGCTGAAAAGGATATCGTCACCTCCAAACTACTCTCCAAGGTAGGCCCTGTACTGGGACTTATCGGAACACTTATCGCCATGAGCCCTGCTCTTACAGGTCTCTCTCAGGGGGACATCTCCAAGATGGCTTCCAATATGCAGGTGGTCTTCGCCACCACTGTAGTGGGACTGGTGGTAAGCTTAGTAGGGCTTATCACCCTACAGTTCAAACAACGCTGGTATGCCAAAGAGGTAAACCAGTTAGATTATATTTCCCGTATTGCTACCCAACAAACTCCTGAGAAATGAGAAATACCCGAAGAACAAACCCATTCAAGGACGACGATGCTGATCCACTAAGTGTCGTGGTCAATCTCTTCGATGTCGCCATGGTTTTCTCCGTTGCTCTGATGGTCTCCATGGTGATGAATCTGAACCTCTCTGCCTTTTTCACAGGAGGAGACTTTACTATTGTCAATAAAAATGGAGATGATATGGAGATTATCCAGAAAAAAGGAGAGAAAATTACCAAATACAAAACTGCTAAAGGGGCTTCCTCTTCGAGTTCCTCCAAGGACAAAGGTAAGCGATTGGGAACCCTCTATGAGAATGAGGACGGAGAGAATATTTTTGTCCCAGACTAATCTTTCGAAAGCTTATGTTATCACAGTCACTCAGGGGATATTCCCTTATCTTAGCCTCTGCTTCTCCTCGTAGAGCACAGTTTCTCAGGGACTTGAACCTACCCTTTGAAGTTCGCATTAAGCAAACGGATGAGCACTATCCCAAAGACTTAAAAGGGGCTGAAATTCCCTTATATATTGCCCAAGAAAAAGCCCATGCTTTCTCGGGAGAAATCACTGAAAAAGAAATTCTTATTACTGCTGATACCCTTATTTGGTTCGAGGGTAAGGCTATCGGCAAGCCCAAGGACTATGCTGATGCCATGGCAACACTAAAGGCTTTCTCTGGGAAAACACACGAGGTTATCACCGCTGTATGCCTGAAAGGAAAGGAGCAACAAAGGGCTTTTTATGAGAGTACTCAGGTGACTTTCTCCGCCCTTACCCCTGAAATGATTGATTACTATCTTACTCACTACCAACCTTTTGACAAGGCTGGCAGCTATGGGATACAGGAATGGATAGGTGCTGTAGGAATTACCCAAATCAAGGGGTCTTATAACAATGTTGTAGGCTTCCCTACTCAGCGGTTTTGGAAGGAACTCACCGAGATGATAGCCTCCCAAGCTATATAGTTCGCTCTATGACGTAAGTGACTATCTGTAGCAGTGCTTTTTTATAAGGAGAATCCGGAAAGCGATCCAATATAGCCACCGCTTTTGCTTGGTATTCTTTCATTTTCTTCTGGGTATAGTTGATTCCTCCATGTGCTTTGACAAAGGCAATGACTTCTTTCACCCGTTTTTTGTCTGTATTGTGATTTTTGATGCTATTGATCAGCCAATGGCGGTCTTTTTCGGCAACCGTATTGAGGGTATAGATTAGTGGGAGAGTCATTTTTTGTTCCTTAATATCGATTCCTGTAGGCTTTCCAATAGCTTCTTCTGTATAATCAAAGAGGTCATCCTTTATCTGGAAGGCCATCCCGACATATTCTCCAAAAAGGCGCATTTGCTCTATCACTTGGCTATTTTCAGGAGCTACCGAGCAAGCTCCCATAGCACAGCAAGCGGCAATGAGGGTAGCCGTTTTCTGGCGGATAATCTCATAATATACTTCCTCGGTGATATCCAATCTGCGCGCTTTTTCCATTTGTAAGAGCTCTCCCTCACTCATCTCTCGTACTGCTACGGAAATGATTCTCAATAGATCAAAATCCCCATTGTCTATAGAAAGAAGTAGTCCCTTGGAGAGGAGATAATCCCCTACCAGAACTGCTATCTTATTCTTCCACAAGGCATTGATGGAGAAGAAACCACGCCTTTTGTTACTATCATCTACGACATCGTCATGAACTAGAGTAGCCGTATGGATCAGCTCAATGACCGCCGCTCCTCGGTAGGTACGCTCCTGTACGAGTCCTTCAGAGACAAGCTTTGCCACCAAGAATACGAACATGGGGCGCATCTGTTTCCCTTTGCGGTTTACTATATAGTGGGTGATACGATTGAGCAAGGCCACCCTTGAGGACATAGAGTCTCTGAACTTGTCCTCAAAGGTGGCCATCTCCTGAGCGATAGGCTCTTTTATTTGTTCTATGATTTTCGCCAAAGCAAAAAGTTATTTATATCTTACTCCCATTCCAGAAGGCGTCTTTCCCCTTCTATGGTTTTTATATCGGTAATATCCTGAGACATTTCTATCACTCCGCGATAGTTCTTTTGAGCATCGCGTACAGCGAAGTAGCGTACATAGATGAGTCTACCACGATAGTTGAACCAGAAGTTAGCTTCATTCTGGGTACCATTGCGGAAGGCTTCTACAATCTTCAGTACTGTCCCTACACTCTTAGGAGGGTGACAGAACTTCACCTCGCGGCCTATGATTCCTGCACTACGAGGGAATACTCGTTCCTCTCCTCGGTTGTAGAAGATTACCTTGTCATTCTCATCGACAAAAGTAATATCAATAGGTAAGGTTTTGAGCAATAGGTTCACCTGTTCTATGGTCATATAGCCTTCGTCGTAGTGCTGTGCATTTTCATCAAAAACCACATCAGTACGTAGGGTAGTATCCTCAGAAGGGTGTATATATCCGGATTCATTAGGGTAAGTAGGTGGTGGAGTAGGAAGCATCCAACCAATCTCGTCCTCTCCTTGGCGCATCTTGATCCAATCCTCTTCAGAGAGAATCTCCAATGAGCGGGCAAAAAGAATGTTGTACTCTACAGAGAGTAAGCGCTGGAGGTTGTCCTCCACATATACCATATTCTCTTTAGCTTTAGCTAAATCCTTCTCTTCTAAGTTCTTTCTGACCAAGCGGAACATATCGCGAATGGTATCGTGGAATGACCACATATTCTGAGAAGGGTTCGTCCACCCCTTTTGCTCCAAGAAAGGAAATAGCTGATTTTCTTTTCTTTGGAATCGCTTCTCCACGGAGGAAAGGTGATTGAAGAGATTATAGAACTTCTGATAATCCTTCTCGGGATCCGTTTGCATGATTTCTTCTAAAAGGTTTTGGATAAGTTCTGTTTCATGCAAATAAGTGCGTATAGGGTGTCCTTCGGCTAATTCTGAATACATAAATAAAGGGTATTAAATAGGTGGCAAATGTACGAAATTTTTTTGAGGAAAGAAACATAAATATTTGCTTTGAGAATAAAAAAAAATATGCTATCTTTGCTCTCTAAATTTTTTGATATAAATACAATGGCAAAAGAAACAACTTTTGATGTACTTATTGAGATTCCAAAGGGAAGTAGAAACAAGTACGAATATGATTTTGATTTAGGAAAAATGCGCTTCGATAGAATGCTCCATACCTCCATGGTGTACCCTACTGACTATGGTTTTATTCCAGAAACTTTGGCCGATGATGGGGATCCTTTGGATGTATTGGTGATCTCCACCATTCCTTTTTTCCCTGGATGTGTAGTAGAGGTAAAACCTGTGGGTATCCTCTATATGTCCGATGAAAAAGGAGGGGACGAAAAAGTACTTTGTGTGCCTAAGGCCGATCCTATGGTAAAATCACTCAATGAACTTGACCAAGTAAACCCTCACCTTACTAAGGAAATAGAACACTTCTTCAAAGTATACAAAGACTTGGAAAACAAGAAGGTAGAAGTACGTGGCTGGGGAGATGCTCAGAAAGCGCTTGAGGTATACGAAGAATGTATCGCCCGCTACAAAGGACAAAGTGCAAAGAAATTTGTTCTTTAATGATTAATACCAACAATGATTAATGCCAACGCCTATTAATCATTGACCATTAATCATTGATCATTAACCATTAATCATTAAAAAAGATGGCAAAAAAAGAAAAAGATAAAGTAGAGGAAATCAAGGACAAAGATGCCAAAGCCCAAGCCCTGAAGCTCGCCTTGGAGCGCTTAGAGAAATCCTTCGGTAAGGGGACTGTAATGCGCCTTGGGGACAAAGTAGCTGAGAAGGTAGAGGTTATCCCTTCTGGCTCCTTAGGGTTGGATATTGCCTTGGGGGTAGGAGGTTATCCTCGTGGTAGGGTCATTGAGATCTTCGGTCAGGAATCCTCTGGTAAGACCACCCTAACCCTACATGCGATTGCTGAGGCTCAAAGACAAGGAGGTTCTGCTGCTTTCATAGATGCAGAGCATGCCTTTGACCCTTATTATGCTAAAAAAATAGGAATCGATATAGACAACCTAATCGTCTCCCAGCCAGACAATGGAGAACAAGCTCTTGAGATTGTTGATGGTTTGGTACGATCCGGTGCGGTAGATATTATTGTAGTGGACTCTGTGGCTGCCCTTACTCCTAAGGCTGAAATAGATGGGGAAATGGGAGATTCCAAAATGGGAGTACATGCCCGATTGATGTCACAGGCGCTACGCAAGATCACTGGTAGTATCAGTAAAGCCAATTGCGTGGTAATGTTCATCAACCAGCTTCGAGACAAGATAGGTGTTACTTTCGGAAATCCTGAAACAACCACTGGGGGGAACGCACTGAAATTCTACTCGTCCGTACGTGTAGATGTACGCCGACAAGCCGCTCCACTGAAGAACAAAGACGGGGAGGCTTATGGTAATCTTACCCGAATCAAAGTGGTGAAAAATAAAGTAGCTCCTCCTTTCCAGAAAACAGAATTTGAAATTATCTATGGAGAGGGTATCTCCAAGGTTTCTGAAATCGTAGATTGGGGTACCGAATTCGACATCCTCTCCAAGAGTGGTGCTTGGTATAGTTATCAAGGAACACGCCTTGCCAATGGTCGTGATGCGATGAAGGCTTTACTTCTTGACAATCCCGAAATGGCCGAAGAGATTGAAAACAAAATCAAAGAGGCTGTCAAGGAAGGAAAAGTAGTAGTGAAGAAAAAAACCAAAAGCAGCAGTAGCAAATCCAAAGGAAAATCCAATGAGGATGACGATGATAATTACGACGAACCGGAGGATGACGACAACTATCCAGATGAAGAAGACGATGATTAATAACAAAAAAACCGCTCTTTTGGGGAGCGGTTTTTTCTATTTATATAATATGGCATCAGAAGAGATGGAAGGTAGCGCGAGCAAAGACATAGCGTCCATTGAGCCCAAACTGAGAAGTGGCTCGTGAATAGACAAACTGGTCATTATTGTTATTAACCTTGACATTTTTCTCAGGATAAAGGTCAAAGAGGTTATTCACCCCAAGGGTAAAAGAGGTCTTCGGAGTGAAGTTATACGCTATAGAAAGGTCAGTGATTATTTTCCCACGGATCACTTGGTGTCCCCGCTCATCGAATACAAAATCTCCTACTTGGTCAGCAGTTCGAATGATATCAGGTCCTGTTGCCTTGCCATAATAAGTATTGCGCAAGTAGCCATTCCATTTTCCTATGGTAAGATTGTGAGAAAGTGTCGCTTTGAAGCGAGGGATTACCTCTTCCAAAAGTACTCGAGAGCGCTCGGAGAAGAATTTCTCCTCAAGTCCTGCAGCCTTGATAGCTCTTGGGGTATGTATCTCTCCTACCTTTTTAGTTTGGGTAAGGTTAAAAGCAAAATCATTGGTCAGGGAGAGCTTATCGTTTTGTAACGAATGGCTCAGTACTACATCTATCCCTTTGGTTTCTACATCTACCGCATTGGCAAAGAACTGTACGGTATTGACATTGGCCAAATCAAATATTTGTTTGAGTTCATTCTCAGCAGTAGTATTCCCTGCAGGACGAGAAAAAGCTTCAGTAAGGATAATACGGTCATCCACACGGATAAAGTAAGCATCGGCACTGAGAGAGAGACCCGCCTTAGGTACTTTCAAAGCGAAACCTGCACTAACCGACTTGGATTTTTCTTCGCGAAGCTTATCTATTCCAAAGAGTTCTGCTGCACGAGAGATATTGTTGAAAGTACCTGTTTCCTGCAATACTCCATTGATCTGCAAGGTATTGATATTGGTATAATACAACTGATGAATAGAAGGAGCACGGAAGCCGGTAGAGGCAGCCCCGCGGAGATTCACATTCGGAAAGAGTTTTACACGTGTAGCGAGCTTATAGTTAAAGGTATTTCCAAAGTCTGAATAATGTTCATAACGCACTGCAGCATTAGCCAACAACCATTTGGTAATATCTGTTTCGAATTCTCCATACCCTGCCACTACATTACGTGTTTTGGTAAGAGCACTTTCTTTCCTAAATCCAGGGAGCACTTGTGCCCCTCCAGGGAGTGCGTTCCCAAAAAAGTCAGTTGTCTTTTGGCTGCTTGGTGCTCCCAACGGGAGTACTCCGCCATGTATATCATAGGTAGCATAGGAGAGTTCCTCGCCTGCCACTGTACTATAAGCCTCATGACGCTGCTCCAATCCAAAAGAAATATTAGCCTTTTCAAAGAGCTCAAGAGGGCGAGAGAAGTCTAAGTTGATCGTATTCTGCAGGAAGCGTAACTTACCAGCATCGAAGGAGTCCGGAGAGGCAAAGCGTAAGCTGGTATTGCCTGTATTCTTAATGGTGTAGGCGAACTCATTGCGACCAAAGGTATTACTCAAGTCGATATGCCACTTCCCTACTTCTCCACGTATCCCTGCCGAGATAGAGGAATCCTGTATGTCGGTAGTTATCTTAGGCAAATATCCATTGGGATGTAAGCCTGTGAAAGTACGAGCTTGGTTAGGACGACGGAAGAAGCCTCCTGCCTCTCCATAGCGATAACTCTGCCCTCCGAAAGCATAAAGTTCCCAGTGCTTAGAGAAAGGAATCACTGCATTGATAAAGAACTGAGTCCCCAAGAGACTGGATTGGCCTACATGCATATTGAAATCTTTGCGCCCCAAGCCTCGGTAAGCGAGTTCCTGCTCGGTAAAGTCCTTCTTGAGAAGCGGCTGCAAGGCTGCTATAGAGGTAGCACCCTGTATCTGAGAGAGATAGCTACTATCAAAATAATCTACCTCCTGAGCATAACCTTTGATAAGCCCTAATAGGCGAGAGTCTGCATCTACATTGATATTGCTAAAGTACCCCGATAAGTTGTCATTGTGCTCAAGAGCACGCAGTTCTATAGCATTGTAAGCATTGAAAATATCTCCATCAAAAGTACCTGCACGATGAGTTGTGTTACGGAACTGAGCAGAGAAAGTTAGGTTGAAGAATCCCCCCTTCTTGCCCAATTCGGTACCGTAATTAATATCCAGCTGACCTTGTCCGCCATCAAAGTCACCCCTATGGTCATTAGCCTTAGGTGTAAGGTGACCTCCATAACTTACCTGAGCGGAAAGCCCTTTTTCTTTTTTGAGCTCTAAGTTCATCACCCCTGCGATGGCATCCGATCCATACTGAGCAGAAGCTCCATCACGCAATACCTCTATACGAGAGAGCGCAAAGGAAGGAATCGTATTCAGATCGGTTCCTACAGTGCCTCGCCCTGGAGTCCCATTGACATTGATAAAGGCAGAAGTATGTCGGCGCTTTCCGTTGAGAAGTACCAAAGTTTGATCAGGCCCCAACCCACGCAACTGAGCTGGGTCAAGGTGATCCGAACCATCGGACACCACTTGAGTAGTGGAGGTAAAAGAGGGTGCTATACTATTGAGTATCTGGTTAATATTCGCCTGTGGCTGTGTCTTGCTTGTTTTGGTCACATCGAAGACATCCACCGGTACAGGGCTGTCAATCTTAGTGCGTCCTCCTGCACGAGAGCCCACCACCAAGAGTTCAGGAAGTTCCTCGGCTTCACTCTCCAAGGAGACTAAGAGTTGTTTGTGCTTGCCTACTTTGACTTCCTTCGTCTTAAATCCTATATAGGAAAAGACAAGAGTTTCTTCGGGAGATACTCTGAGGGTAAACTCTCCTTTCTCATTGGTCGTAGCCCCTCTGCTGGGACTATTCTTTATCAAGATGGTAACTCCCAAGAGAGGCTCCTTTTGATCATCAGTAACTTTCCCTTTGAGGGTCTGTGCTCCTGCCACTGTGGCGAGGAGAAAAAAAGCAAGGCTTAAAAGCTGTTGTCGAATTTTTGTTCTCATTCGGTCTAATAATTTAGGGTTATAAGTTTAAAAAGAAAAAAGAAAGCAACGATACTACATCATTGCTTTCTTTTTAGAATATCTATACTATGGACAAAATAAATTATGATGTCTTACTAAGGGTAAGCCATTGAGCAACACATCATGTTATTTCTTCGAATAATACTCATTCTTAATTATTAATTTTCAATTGTTAATCCTTTTCCACCGTTCATTGTTCACGATTTCAGGCGCAAAGGTAGTAAAAATTTTTTAATTACAAAACAAAAATAAATATTTTTTTTATTATTTTTATTTTATATAGTTTAAAAGCCTACTGCCACATCATCTCCACGAGGATCAGCACCTCCTTCTAAGCTACCATCTTTCTCTACCAAAATAGCATCTACACGACCAATAATTACAAAGTTTTCTTCCTTAGGCACATAGCCTTTAGCCTTCAGCTTACTGATGACCATAGGGTCAAAACCTTTGGGCTCGAACATGACATCGTCCGGTAACCATTGGTGGTGAAAGCGAGGCTTGCTTACCGACTCCTGCATAGTCATACCATACTCAAAGACATTGAGCATACACTGGAGTACAGAAGTAATAATGGTAGAGCCCCCTGGGGTACCTATAACCATACGGAGCTTGCCATTTTCCTCTACTATAGTAGGCGACATAGAGCTAAGCATTCGTTTGTTGGGTGCAATAGCATTCTTTTCAGACCCCACTAATCCGTAGGTATTTGGCTCCCCTGGCTTGATACTGAAATCATCCATTTGATTATTGAGGAAAAAACCAGCTCCTTTTACATATACCTTGGAACCATAATTGGTATTAAGAGTAGTGGTTACAGCTACCGCATTGCCCTCGCTGTCGACGATGGAGTAGTGAGTGGTCTCATCACTCTCATAACCGACCACCTTACCATGAGCTATCTCACTGGACTTGCTAGCCTTATCCCAAGAGAAGGTACTCATACGCTGTTTTAGATAGTCAGGAGAAAGTAGTGTCTGGGTAGGTACCTTTACAAAATCAGGATCCCCCAAAAAGTAAGCCCTATCGGCATAAGCACGTCGCTCAGCCTCTACTAAGAGCTGTACATATTTTTCCCCATTGTGAGGGTATTGCCCAATCTTGTAAGGCTCTATCGATTTGAGTATCTGAGCGATACAGAGCCCCCCACTGGAAGGGAGTGGCATAGAGGAAATGGTATAATTCTTATAATTGAATGTAATAGGAGTACGCCACTGAGAGTGATAGTTCTTCAAGTCTTCAAAAGAGAGAATCCCCCCTAATTCTTGGACATAGCTTACGATACGCTTGGCAGTCTCTCCCTCGTAAAATTCAGCGCGACCATTGTCTCGGATACGCTCTAAGGTCTGTGCTAGTTCCTCATACTTAAAACGCTCACCTGCCTTCCATCCATTCTCAAAAGGAGTGACATAATTATTGGCTTTTTTTATCTGTTCTACATTTTTCCCCATGTAGAAATCCGCCTGTAAGGGAGTGATGACCACCCCATTGCGAGCTAAATCGATAGCTGGTTGTATAAGCTCTGCCATAGGGAGTTTTCCAAATTTCTGATGTACTTCAAAGAGTGCATCTATCGTACCAGGCACCCCTATCGCAAGCGCCCCAAGGGTACTCTTACCAGGAATCACCTTGCCATTGGCATCCAAGTACATATCACGATGTGCTTTGTTAGGTGCTTTTTCTCGATAGTCCAAAGCGCCTTTTTCTCCATTAGCCAAACGGTATACCATAAAGCCTCCCCCGCCTATATTCCCAGCATTGGGGTAAGCCACTGCCAAGGCTAATTCTGTAGCCACCATTGCATCAAAGGCATTACCTCCTTTTTTAAGGATTGCAAGCCCTATCTCGGAGGCTTCCCTCTTGGCACTCACGACCATAGCATGCTTGGCCAATACCCCTTTTTTCTGTCCTGTAGCTACTTTCCCAGTAGTGCATGCACTCACTAATAAGAAAAGAAGTGCTCCAAAAAATGAAAAGATTCTTTTTACAATCATAATATTTTTGCTTTATTTCAATTCAATGGCAAATATAGTTATTTTTTTGAAATAAAAAAGGGGTTTGTAAAAAAACTTCTCTTCTTCCCTATGAAGCTGTTTAAACTTTTCCTTAATAATAAAGTAAAAGCTCCCAAGAATTAGTAATTTTGTGTTTGAGAAAAAAGAATACCAAAATTCAGGAGCTTTGGACAAAGATACAATAAATCATTGGATTATTCCCTTTTTAAGTGTAGAAAAAAGATTTAGTTTCAATAATGGAGCGCAATTAGCTTTTACTTTCCTACCCTATATGTTTTTTTTCCTATTCTCAACAATTGATATTGCAAATGCTTATGGCTATAAAGTCTCATTGATCCAAAAACTTCTATAGTTTCAGTGTCATTTTTAAAGTAATAGGTAGGTAGTGCACTGAGTTCTTCTTGAGATTTAACAGTTTCAAAGCGTGTTTTTAGATGATAGGTAAGAAAAGGTTTTATAATATGGTAATATAAAATGGTGGCATATCCATAGTTATCTTGGTAAGTTTGTACATATTGAGGCTGAATATAAGTGCGTTTTAGGCTCCTTTCTTGTATAGGAAAACGTTTTTCGTCGAATAGTTCAGGGTAATTGTACTGAGTTTTCAATGTTTCTTTACCAAGATCGGTGTAGAAATACTGCCATTTGTCATCTTTTAGGAAGAAAACTTTGCTCTTTTCCCTCTTTACTATTTTAAAGCAAGTGGCTTTAGTTTTTACATTGTTTTCAAAATAAGTTTGTTGTTCCTCTTTTGTCCAATTTTTAGAGGCTTCTACAAAGGTCATAGGCAAGAAATCTTCATCATCATTTAAGAAGAACGAACTATAGGTATTATCAGCAATATTGATTATATAATCATCTACAATATAAGCTACTTTTCTATGATCATCATCAGTGGGTACTTCTATTGATTGCTGATATCCTAAGGTATCGAATTTTACAATATAGGAGGACATACGATCATCTTGAACCATAACCACTTCATTTAGGTGATTGAGAAAACAACTAGTGAGATCTTCTGATTCATTAGTAGGAACTTCGTGAATACAATGTCCTTTCTCTTGGGCACAAACCGATACTTCATAGTCTAAATCTTCATAGTTTTGGTAAGTTATAGGTAAGTTTTTTTCAGAACTCAGTTTAGAGAAAGAAACGTTCAATTCTTTCATTATCCAAGCAAAGAAAGCGATGGAACAACCTATTGCTCCTAAGGACAATATTATCTGCTTGTAGTAGATAGCATAGAAGAGCCATATCCCTAAAATCAAAGGAATAGGAAAAAAAAGAAGCCACACTTCTGAGTATAAGCTTGTGGAAAACTCATTGACAAGAAAGATAAAAAAAGCAGCAAAGAAAATGCCAACGAGTAGTGCCGGTAAAAAGAGGAATTCTTTCATAAAATTTCAATTTTCAGAGACAAAAATAAGAAAAACAGGTAATTTATCAAACAAAAAATTACTTTTTAATACTTGAATTTAGGTTCTTTTTGGCTAATAAAAGCAATTGATTTTCCTGCTTTACTTTTGGAAATACAGTTATCTGATAGGTGTTCTGAAAATATTGAACAAAGCCCCTATTCCGCTGTGCTTGGGATTTGTTTTTTACAATTGTATTGAAGAGAATTACCCCATTAGAGTTCAGAAGTGTATTCAATTGCAAGAAAAAGGGAGGAGCAAAGAGGAAAGAAGGCATCTGGTCATCTTGGAATATATCCACAATGATCAAATCATATCTCTCTGAGGTATTTTTTACATACTCCTGTGCATCTTGGATAAATAATTGTAGATTTTTCACCTTGTCCAAGTCAAAGAATTGTTTGCCTATAGCAATTACTTCTGGGTCGATCTCTACCCCATGTATTTCTCCATCAAATGCTATTTCCTTTACCAAGGTTTCCACTACACTCCCTGCGGCAATACCTAAGATCAGTATCTTTTTTTGCTTTTTTATAGCGCTAAAGCCTATTTGCTCAAGCCCAAAGCGCAATACCTGCTGGAGCCTTCCATAAGAATAGTCGGTATTAGGCGAATTGAGTAGCTTTTTCCCATTAAGAAGGGTTACCGAAAGGGTTCCACTGACCGTGGAGGTTCTTTGGTGGAGAGATAAAGGAAAAATATAACTAAGGATACGCCTGAACATTGGTTTTTCTTCTATGGGATGTCTAAATATTTATGCATTTGTAAGGAGATTTTCCACTGAGGATTTTCCATGACATAGTCCACTATGAGAGGTACCATTCGCTCCCTTCGGCTCCACTCGGGCTGCAAATAGCGGATACAGTCAGGCTGTGTAAGGGCAGACATTTCTTCTGCAAAGAGAAAATCATGATGGTTGTAGATAATCATTTTCAGCTCACTTGCCTGCTGATGGACTTCAGGCAAGGGGCGTTTGTTTTTCTTAGGAGACAGACATATCCAGTCCCATACTCCTGTAAGAGGGTGAGCTCCAGAGGTTTCTATATGGGTACGCGCCCCCTTACTCTTGAGTAATTCTGTAAGGGGTTGTAGGTTGTACATAAGGGGTTCTCCTCCTGTAATGATGATCGTTTTGGAATGTGCCAATGCCCTCTGAGCAATCTCTTCAATAGGTACTCGTGGGTGTACTGAGGCATCCCAACTCTCCTTGACATCACACCAATGGCAGCCTACATCACAGCCCGCTAAGCGAATAAAATAAGCTGCGGTACCTCTGTAAAATCCTTCCCCCTGTATGGTGTAAAAATCCTCCATAAGGGGTAATATTGTTCCATCCATAGTTCTTTTTAGGTAAAGTCGCAGAAAGGCAAGTAATAGAATCACAATTTGCCCAATATATTGGGCAAATTGTGATTCTTCTCTGTTATTGAGCTAATTGCGATTCGCTCCCTATTGTTCTTGTTGTACTCGGCGGGAGTAATCCATAGATACGGCAGAGCGTTCGAACTTGAGTTTCCCAGAAAGGGTCTCTACAACCACTGTAGTATCGGTAAGCTCTACGATTCTTCCATGCAGACCACTCTTCATGATAACCTTGTCTCCCTTCTTGAGCGCTCCATAGAATTTTTTTTCTTGTCGCTGTCTTCTCATAGAAGGAAAAATCATAAAGACACACATGATCACCACCATGATAATGAGAAAGGTGAAGTTGCCTCCTCCTGCTTGAGGAGCTGCTTGTAGTACTATATTCATATAAATTGCGTTTTTTACGGTTTTACATTTGCATTGATAGTGAGGGTTTCTGTTCCCTGTTCGGTATTGGTCGTAAGGGTTACCGTCTTGGTAATATTTCCATTACCAGAGCCATTGTAGACTACCTTAATAGCTCCTGTCGCCCCTGGTGCGATGGCTTCCTTAGGATACTCTGGTACGGTACATCCACAGCTACTGGAGGCATTGGTGATTACCAAGGGTACCTTCCCTGTGTTCTTAAAATTAAAAAGGGTTTGTACTTCCACCCCTTGCTTTATTTCCCCAAAGTCATGAGTGGTTTCCTCAAACTTTATCTGAGGAAATTGATTAGCTTTTTCAGCCAACTCCTGAGCCTCTTTGAGGTTGTTTTGATTGATCTTTCCAGCAGCATCTGTGCCCTTATCTGCACAAGAAGCCAAGAAAGCCATTCCTGCTAAAACAAATATTTTTTTCATAAAACAGTTTTTATAATAATTATTGGTTAACGACTGATTTTTAATAATTTACATATTTTTTTCTAAGCACTAACCATAGGAGTACTATATTTTTTTATCAAAGTGCAAAGGTAGTAAAAAATATTGATCACTATAACAGTCCTCTTCCTATTTTCTTAAGTTTCCCTTCTTGTTGGAAATCCTTAGAAAGGGTATCAAGGATTCCATTGACAAAGACACTGCTCTTAGGGGTAGAATATTCCTTGGCAATCTCCACATATTCATTGAGTGTAACCTTGACAGGAATACTGGGGAACTTAAGGAACTCTGCAATTCCCATCTTTATCATAATTGCATCCAATTCGGTGATACGATCGGCATCCCACTTAGGAGTCTTCTCTACCAAATACTTATGGAAGGCCTCATCGTTAAGCACGGCCTTTCTTAGAAGCTCAATGGCAAAGTCCTTGTCGGACTTATCCTTGAACAAAGGAGGTAGAAAATCAGCTACTCCTCCCTCCGATAATCCCTTAAGAATCTTTACAATAAGGGTATTGATAATAGGGAAATCATCATCCCAAGTAATCTCCCTATCCGATAAGAAGTCAAAAAGTTCCTCATTGGGGGCAATCACCTCCATATATAAGTCAATAAGTAGTTGCTTATCTGCTTGGAAACTTCTCTCAAGAGTGCTGTGGCGACGATACACTTGGCTCTCGACAATCTTGTTATAGAGGATATTTACATATTCATTATAGGTATGCCAAGAGAGTTTTTTTTCTGCTTCGATAGCCTCCTTCAGGGGCTCATTGGTTGTAATAAGTTGTAGCGCTTTGTTCTCACAGAAGAGAGTGTGTGAGAGATTTTCATCACGGATGAATTTGCTTTTGGAGAGGGCATGCATCTGTGAAGAGCGTTCCTGTAGTGCACCCCATAAGCCCATAAGGGAGATGTACAAACTATACATATTATCCATACTTGAGAGTAGGAAGGATTCCCCTCTTTGCAAGTTATGATTTTCCTCCTTGTGCAGTGCATAGATCGCCTGCATCACCTTTACACGGATGTGCCTACGTGTGAGCATAAAGAACTTTAATTAATTGCGATTTTAGCGGCAAAAGTACATATTTTATTTTTTATACCCTTTGTTTTTCCTATTTTTATTTTTAAACAATTTATATATACCTTATTTACAGTGTTTTATAAAACAAAAATCTTCATATCCACCAATCGAAAAAGTTATCAACAATTCAATGTTGATAAAATAAGTCTTTTGTTTATAAGTCTTTAGCTCTTTCTTACTTTTTTCTCTTGCATAACCCTATTGAATAACCTAATTTTGCCGATATTTTCTAACCATGACACAAAACGAAATAGACCATATCCTACAACATATTAGTGAAGGGAATAAGCTCTTGGCAGTAAAAGAGCTGATGGACAAAGCTCAGATAAGCCTGAAAGATTCAGCAGAGATTATCAACCTAATTGCTGAGGGCAAGGAAAGCGATCTGAATGTCTGTCTACAACGGATCAAAGGAGGAGGTTTTTCAGAGCAGCCTTCCTCTCATATAGCTGAGGGGGCATACATTTCACAGAGCAAAATAAAAGAAATACAAGAGTTTGTCCACCAAGGGTACAAGCTTGCAGCGGTCAAGGCTCTGAAGGACGCTTCTGGAGTAGACCTAAAACAGGCCAAAGATATTATTGACGACCTTGATTTAGACAACACTATAGATCTCAACGCTCGTATTGCATCGGCCAAGAGTCATTACTCGGAGAGCTATGAGAGGATTAGTGCTACCTCAGATGCTGATGGTTCCAATGTACATTTCTATTATCAGAAGGGCAATGTCAAGGAAGAGGTAACTCCAGGTCACCCCATGTGGGAACGTGTAAAAGCCCAGTACAGCCATGGGTGGGAGGGAGCGCCTGAGGACATCGTCAAAGCCAGAGAACCTTTCCGAAAGGCCGTCCTTGAGATGGAAGCACAGGCAGGAGTCTCTGGTGGAAAAAGAGAAGACACCCTCTTTATTAAGAAAAAATCTTTCAATATTTTTGAGGGTATCAAGTGGTACTTTATCCTTGCCTTAGCAGCATGTATTATATATATGATATGGTCAATCTTTAATAGAGCCTGACCATGAACTATAGACAATTGATAATTAACAATTAAAAAAGATGGGAATTTTTGACAAAAGAGAGAATTACAAGCCTTTTGAGTATCCCGAAGTAATGAAATTCGTGGATATGATGCACCAAACATTCTGGGTGCATTCGGAAGTAGAATTTACCGCTGATATACAGGATTTCAAGTCCAATCTCAGCCTGGTAGAAAAAGAAGCTGTAAAGCGTGCACTCTTAGGTATTGCACAAGTAGAAGTAGCCGTAAAAACATTCTGGGGTGACCTCTATGATGTGTTTCCTAAGCCTGAGTTCAATGGACTGGGAGCCACCTTTGCCGAATGTGAGTTCCGCCACTCTGAGGCTTATTCACGCTTATTGGAGGTATTGGGCTACAACAATGAGTTCGAAGCACTCTTGGAAGTACCTATTTTCAAAGAAAGAAATACCATACTGAAAGAATACTTAGCCAAGAATCGTGAAAATGCGATGGAGCGTATCCTCTTCTTTACCTTAATTATAGAGAACGCTTCCCTATTCAGTCAGTTTGCCACTATTCTTTCCTTTACCCGCTTCAAGGGGTATATGAAGAATGTAGCCAATATCATCGCTTGGACTTCCGTAGATGAGCAAGTACATGCCAATGCCGGTATCTATATCCTTAAGACTATTTTTGACGAAAATCCAGAATTCCGTACTAAGGCAAAGAAAGAAGCTACTGAGTTTATCCGCGAGTACATTCTTTTGGAAGACAAAATGTTAGACTGGATATTCGAAGAAGGAGAATTAGAGTTCTTCTCCAAGAAGGATTTGGCTAACTATATGCGTTACCGCTTGGACGATGCCCTCACCCAGTTAGACTTAGGAAAGCCTTTCGGTATTACAGCCGAAGAAGCAAAACCTATGCTTTGGTTCGAGGAGGAGGTTTTTGTCAATGAATTAGACGACTTTTTCGCCAAACGACCTACTGCCTATACCAAGCACGACAAGAGTATCACCGCCAACGATTTATTCTAACACTGACCCAAACAAAATCTAATCTTTTACCAAACCATGAATCTAACCAAAGAAATCAATCAGGAAATCCACCTTATCGACACGGATTATTTCACCTTAGGAGAATACATCTATATGGCTATGGGACTGGTCAAGAAGCATCGTGTATGTATAGCCGTAGCCTACAAGATAGATTATTGTATCAAGAAAGCACTCCAGTTTGCTGAAGTAGACCCCGCGATAACCTTCACTCATATCAACAAAGTAAAGGTAGGAGAAACTGAAGCCCAAAAGCGATTCGAGTGGAAATCCTAAGAAGACAAATTTTTCTTGCAAAAAAGTTTGGCTATTTATAAAAAAAGTCTTACTTTTGCGCCCAAAATTGAATTAATTAAAAGCAACCGAATTATGTATGCAATTGTAGAGATAGCAGGGCAACAATTCAAAGTTAGCAAAGACCAAAAGATATTTGTTCACCGCTTGGACGAGAGTGAAGGAAGCGAAGTAATCTTCGACAAAGTACTTCTCATAGACCAAAATGGAGCAATTACCCTTGGCGCCCCCGCTATAGATGGTGCTTCTGTGCAAGCCAAAGTATTACGCCATGTAAAAGGAGACAAAGTGCTCGTTTTCAAAAAGAAAAGACGTAAAGGATACAAAGTAAAAAATGGTCACCGCCAGTTTTTCACTGAAATCTCTGTAGAAGAAATCCTTGCTACTGGAGGAAAAAAGGCTCCTGCAAAAGAAAGCAAACCTAAAAAATCTCAAAAAGACGACCTTACTAAGGTAGAAGGTATTGGTCCTAAAGCTGCTGAAGCTTTGGCAAAAGCTGGAGTAGATACTTTTGAGAAATTGTCTAAAAAATCTGTAGAAGAGATTCGTACCATTTTGGTAGAGGCAAGCAAAACCTTAGCACACCTTGATCCTCAGACCTGGGCTCAACAAGCACGCCTCGCTGCTGATGGCAAATGGGATGAGCTTAAAAAATGGCAAGACGAACTCAACGGAGGTATTGTAAAATAATGTATAACCGCTTGAATATCAAGTAAATAAATTAAAATAATATGGCTCACAAGAAAGGTGTCGGTAGTTCTAAGAACGGTAGAGAATCTCACTCTAAACGACTTGGCGTAAAGATATATGGTGGTCAGCTTGCTATAGCTGGTAACATCATCGTTCGCCAAAGAGGAACAGTACATGTAGCTGGAGAAAATGTATATATGGGTAAAGACCATACACTACATGCAGCTATTAGCGGAATTGTAAAGTTCCAAAAGAAAAAAGATAACAAATCTTATGTTTCTATCCAACCATTGGCAGAAGCATAAGAAGGAATATAACTCTTTTTTTAACTTCTAAGCAGTAAGATTTATCTCTTACTGCTTTTTTTATTGACAAAAAAAACGTACTTTTGTAGCACTAAAATTCTATAAAAGATGAAAAGAATAAGTTTCCTCTTAGCATTGTGTTTGCCACTGATTGGCTTTTGCCAAAAACAAACCATTGCCACCGACAAAGCCACCTATGATGGGAGCTTGTGGGCTAAGCGCTTGAACTACCTCCAATGGGTACAAGGCACTGATAACTATATGTATTACAAGGACAACAACCTTGCGATCTTTGACTCAAAAGGCACCCAAGTAGGAGGGATCGACCTTCAGAAGCTCTCCCAGACCTACTCCCTAAAGGGTAACCCTACCATCTCCTATATAGATGCTAACCAAGTAGTCATTGAGGAAGGGAATAAGTTTCACATTTATGACTATGTGATAGAAAAACCACTCTTCACCATTACCCTGCCTGAGAATGCACAGAATGCAGAGTACAATCACACCCAGAGAGCTGTTGCCTATACTCTGGACAACAATTTGTTCTTGGCTACTGCCGAAGAACCTCGCTTCCCTATTGCTGTCTTCAAGGACGAAAACATTATCTCTGGACAGTTCATCCACCGCAATGAGTTCGGTATTCAGAAAGGTATCTTCTGGTCTCCTAACGGAAACTATATAGCTTTCTATCAGAAAGATGTAAGCCAAGTAACTAATTATCCTTTGGTAGATATCAACACCACCCCTGCCTCTGTCAAAAGTATCAAGTATCCTATGGCAGGAGGAAAGAATGAAATCGCTAAAGTGGGGGTATTCGATGTAGCTAAAAAGACTACTTCCTATCTAAAGATAGACAATCACGATGCCCATTACCTAACCAACTTGGCTTGGACTCCTGATGAGAAACAAATCCTCTTAGCGGAAGTAAATCGTGGACAGAATCACTGCGACCTAAATACTTATAACCGTGAGACAGGAGAGAAAAATCAAACTCTTTGGAAAGAAAGCAATTCCAAATGGGTAGAGCCAGAAACTGCCGCTATTTTTATCCCTAACCATCCTAACGAATTTATCTGGCTTAGTGAAAAAGATGGATTCATGAACCTATATGTATGTGCGACCAACTCTACCAAATCACGCCAACTCACTTCTTTCAAGTGGGTGGTAGAAGAAGTCTTAGGTTTCGATGCTAAGGGAGAAAATGTATTTATAAAAGGAACTGGCGAAGACCCTCGTGAGAGACACCTCTATAGTGTAAATATTCGAAAAGGAACTGTCAAAAAACTCACTACCAAAGCAGGAGCTCACTCAGGATTGCTCAGTGATGGAGGACGTTACTTATTGGATATCCACAGTGCGGTAACTACCCCATACAATGTCTCCCTGATAGATATCAACAAAAATACTTCGAAGACCTTCTATGAAGCTCCTAATCCTAATGATAAGTATGATCTGGGAACTATAGAGTTTCTCACTCTAAAAGCCGATGATGGCACCCCTCTCTATGCCAAGATGGTAAAACCACGTGACTTCGACCCTAATAAGAAATATCCTGTATTGGTGTATGTGTATGGAGGTCCTCATGCACAGTTAGTGATCAATCAGTGGAATGCAGCTACTTACCCTTGGATGCTTGCTATGGCTCAAAATCAGCAATATATCATCTTCACTTTGGACAATCGTGGCTCTGAAAATCGCGGATTCGCTTTTGAAAGTGTCATCCACCGCAACCTGGCTACCTACGCTATGAAAGACCAAATGGTAGGAGTAGAATACTTAAAATCACTTCCTTATATCAATAGCAAGCGTATGGCTGTATATGGTTGGAGCTTTGGAGGATTCCTTACTTCTTCGCTTATGTATCGTCACCCTGGCACCTTCACCACTGCTGTAGCTGGGGGAGCTGTAATCGACTGGAAATTCTATGAAGTTATGTATGGCGAACGCTACATGGACACTCCTGAAGAAAATCCAGAAGGTTACCAAGACAACCTTGTGACCAACTATATCAAGAACCTACAGGGCAATATCCTCTATATCCATGGGTATATAGACCCTATTGTGGTACCTCAACACATGCTTACCATCTCTCAAGCAGCAATCAAGGAAGGCAAGGTAATCCATGCCATGCTATACCCTAACCAAGAGCACAACGTGCGAGGAGGAGAATCTATCCACTTGACAAAAACTATCTTGGATTTCATTCTTAAAAACAATGTAGAAAATCCAGTAAATGCCGCAAACTAATTTTCTTCATAATTCAAACCTTTACTTTATTTAAATGACAAATGGCAAATAACCGATGAATATCGGTTATTTGCCATTTGTCATTTCTTCTTTGGGGATAGAAGAGTTATCAGAACGCTTGCTTGAGATCCTTTTGTAGATCTTCTATATCCTCCAATCCTACAGAGAGGCGAATCAGATCCGAAGTCACTCCAGTGAGCGCCTGTGCCTCCTGACTAAGTTGCTGATGGGTAGTACTGGCAGGATGTATGATTAGCGACTTGGTATCGCCCAAATTGGCCAAGAGAGAAAATATTTTTACATTATTCACCGTTTTCTTAGCCGCTTCGAACCCTCCCTTAAGACCGAAAGTCACCAAACCACTCTGACCTCCTTGCAAGTATTTATCAGCCAACGCTTTGTAAGGACTGTCAGCCAATCCGGGGTAATTTACCCAAGCCACTTCAGGTTGTACTTTGAGCCACTGAGCCAGTGCCAAAGCATTTTCGCTATGCTTCTTTACACGAATAGAAAGTGTTTCTAAGCTCTGCAAGATCTGAAAAGCATTGAAGGGACTCAGTGAAGTACCTAAGTCACGCAAGCCTTCTATACGCACCTTAGCAATGAAAGCCAAATTACCTAAGGCTTCATGTAGTACCAATCCGTGATACCCTGCAGAAGGCTCGGTAAATTCAGGAAACTTACCACTACTCCAATCGAAGTTACCTCCATCAATAATTGCTCCTGCGAGAGAAGTACCATTGCCTCCTATATATTTGGTAAGAGAATGTACCACTATATTAGCTCCATACTTGATCGGATTGAGCAATACTGGAGTAGCAACCGTATTGTCTACTATCAAGGGAATTCGGTGTTTTTGAGCCACCTTGGCAATCTCTTCTATATCCAATACATCCAGCTTAGGATTTCCCAGAGTCTCTATAAAAATAACACGGGTATTGTCCTTTACTGCCTTGTCAAAGTTGGACACTTCCTTAGGATCTACAAAAGTAGTGGTAATCCCAAGACGAGGGAGTGTTACATTAAGTAGGTTATAAGTACCTCCATAGAGACTATTGGACGATACGATATGCTCTCCCGTACGCAAGAGGGTAAGGAAAGCAGTAGTCAGCGCAGCCGCTCCAGAGGAGGTTACCACAGCGCCTACTCCTCCCTCTATGGCAGCCAAGCGTTGTTCCAATACATCATTGGTAGGATTATTAAGTCTTGTATAGATATATCCAGGAACGGAAAGATTGAATCTTCCTGCAGCATCATCTGCATTTTCAAATACATAAGAGGAAGTTTGATAGATAGGCACCGCCTGAGCTCCTTGGTGAGCCTGTGGATCATACCCTGCATGGAGGGCGTTAGTAGACTGTTTAAATGTACTCATGTTTTTCTGTTTTAAAATATAGTTATATATTTTTATTTTCTAAATAGACCGCAAAGATAGAAAATATTTTTAATATATACAATATCAAAAAGAAATTTTTATTTATAGAAATTAAAAAAAGGCTATTCTTTTGAAGAATAGCCTTTGATAATTTATAAAAAAGAACTTAGTCTAAAACTGATATCCTACCCCAGCTAATACACTGATGGTGGCAGCAGGCATAATACCTCCCCAAGCACTATGGCGAGTGGTAAAGTACTTACGATTTAGAAGATTCAACGCATTGAGGTTCACATTCCATTTCTTTATACTGTAGTTCGCTGTTGCATTGAGCAAGAAGAACCTAGGAATAGCTCCCACATTGCCATTAGCTGAACCTGCTTCTGTATTTTTGGTATCAGAGAACTGAGTACTTACAAAGTTGCCATAGCCATTGAGCGTAAGCACACCTCCTGCACATTCGAGTTGATACTTAGCACCGGCGGTGGCTGTATAGCGAGGGGCATAAGGTACACGATTTCCCTTGTACATACCATATTCTATGGTTGCTTTTTGGATAGCTCCACTTCCATAGAGTTTCAATCCTTCTATAGGATAGATAGCTCCACTGACCTCTATTCCTTGGTGTAGTGCCTTACCTCCGTTGTTAAGCACTCCTCCTTCACGGAATATTTTGTGATCAAAATCCAGAATATAAGCAGCCAATTCTACTTCTAACCAATCGGTAGGAGTGGTACGCAACCCCAACTCATAGTTATTGGATGTTTCCGCGTCCAAGTCACCATTGGTTTCAAAGGCTATACGTATCTGAGGCATTTTATATCCCTTAGAATAAGTAAGATAAGCACGGTAATTTTCAGAAAACTTATAGAAGAGACCCAAAGAGTAGATGAAAGCATCCTCATTGGTATTATCCCACTGATTACGGAAGTAATCCTCTTTGTCGTAATTGACAAAGGTGTAGCGCAATCCAGGGTTGATGTTAAACTTATCAGTGATATGGAATTCGTCAAATACATAGCCTTCTACCACAGCAACCGTATTGGCTGAGTTAGCTGTTGTTTTCCCTGATTTTTCGCCCATTTTATCACCTGCCACAGATACTTCATGGGTGATATCGGTATGCAAGCGAATACCCGCTAAGAGCTTGTTTTCCTTACCAAAGAGTGTATTGGTACGCTCATAGTCGGAGAAGAGTCCCACCGAAGGAATATCACGAAGAGCTGCGGTAAACTTGCGCTTTGTAGCATCGGCATTGCGGTTGTCGAGCCACCAATCACGCTTGAGGTAACTTCCGTAGAGGGAGGTAGTAAGCGAATTATCTTCATCAAAAGTACGTTTGTAGGAGATAGCTGTACTAAAGCGTCTGGCCTCGAAGAAATCATGAGGATTCACCGATTGCTCAGGATCAGCATCCCATTGTGCCTGACTGAGCCCCCCTGGAGTGTCAGAATACTCAGTAAATCCATTGACAAAAAAGCGCCATTCGTTTCTCTCCCCTACTTTCACCGTAGCATTGCCTGTAAAATCGTTTACTGCATAGCGACTACGTGATTTCCTAAAACCATCTCCTTGGCGACGATGGAAACCTGCATAGTAGTTCATGGCTCCTTCATTGGTATTTCCTACTGTTTCCACTCCTATATTGAGCGCATTATGATTTCCATACTGGAGATTAAGACCTGTATAAGGCTGAGCGGCACCTTTTTTGGTGATAATATTGACTACCCCACCTATACTACCACTTCCATAGAGAGCTGGAGAAGCCCCTTTGATTACCTCTATACTCTCAATAGCCCCCACAGGCATCATATAGTATCCACCCATGTCAGAGTAACTCTGTCCAATAGGAATCTTCCCATCGATAACTACCAACGTATTGCTATTACGAGCAGGGTCTATTCCTCTAAGCCCTATCCCAGGTCTGAGACCTCGTCCGTCCTCATCTATATAATTGACCCCAGGCATAAAGCGAACAGCATCTCCTACGGCAGGAATAGCCAATTCTTTAATCTGTGTAGCAGAAACGACATTTACAGTACCTGCAAAGTCCTTGATTTGTCGCTTAATCCCAGTGGAAGTAACTGTTACCTCAGGTAGTTCCTCTTGAGAGACTTTCATCTGTACATTGAGCACGGTACGTCCCTGTAGTGCAATCTCTTGGGTGTGAAAGCCTAAAGACTTGAATACAAGCACTGCATTCTCATCCACACGTAGGGTGTAATACCCATCCTTATCCGTAGCGACACCTCGTTGAGAGCCTTTTACAAGCACATTCACCCCAAGAAGTGGATTCCCTTGGGCATCGACTACACGCCCTTCTACTTGGATTTCCTTCTGTTGTCCCATAATACTATAAGAGGGAACCTTATCTGCGGCATTAGCCTGAGGAATAGTCAAAGCTACCATTGTTGTAAGAAGTAGCTTAGCTATCATTTGTGTTTTCTTTTTCATAAAGAACACTTTTAATATAACTAAAAACGGCGCAAAAATAATTATTTCTTTTGAATCTATATTTTTATTTAGATTTATTTTAAGATAAATTTTATCCTAAACCAATGAAAAAGACTTTCTCTTAATAAAATAAGAGCCTTACACCTTCTCTTTTTCATAGAGAAATAGAGCTATACCCTTGTTTTGAATAGTGCGTAAAAGTAAGAATATAATTTATTTTGTCTTGTCTAATGTGTAATCCAAAAAAATGATGTATTTTTGTCACAAATTTCAAACGAATGTCAAAAGGTGTTCTTTTAGTGAACTTAGGCTCTCCTAACTCAACCTCTGTGAAGGATGTAAGAGCGTATTTAGATGAATTTCTTATGGATCCCAGAGTGATTGATTTGCCCTACCTCAGCCGTGCTTTCTTGGTAAAAGGGATTATCCTACGTACCCGCCCCAAGCGATCAGCAGAGGCTTATCGCAAGGTATGGACAGCGGAAGGTTCTCCGCTGATTGTCCATACAAGACACCTAAGAGAGAAGGTACAACAAGGGACAGATATCCCCGTAGCTATGGCTATGCGCTATGGGAAGCCTTCTATAGCTTCAGCCATAGAATCGCTCTACAAGCAGGGCGTTCGGGAACTTTTGCTCATCCCTCTATACCCCCAGTATGCCATGTCCACTACCGAGACCATCTCCGTATTGGCTGAGAAAATCATTCGCAAGCACTATAAGGATATGTGCCTAAGCGAGCTGCCACCCTTCTACAATAATCCTGAATATATAAAGGTATTGGCGACCTCTATTAGGGAACACCACAAGGAGGATGAGTACCTGCTCTTCTCCTATCATGGAGTACCTGAGCGGCATATCTATAAGAGCGATATTACCAAAGAGCACTGCCAGCTCAATGACATTTGCTGCAACACCCTCTCCCCTGCTCACCAATATTGCTACCGCCACCAGTGCTTTGCCCTAACCGAGTCTATTGCCCGAGAGCTACAACTCACCCCAGCGCAATATGGTACTTCTTTTCAATCGCGCTTAGGGCGTGACCCTTGGCTTCAACCCTATACCGATACCACTCTGGCTGCTCTTCCTGAAAAAGGTATCAAGCGATTGGCCGTGGTGACCCCAGCCTTTGTAGCTGACTGCTTGGAGACTCTGGAGGAGATCGCTATGGAAGGCAGAGAAACCTACTTAGAACACGGTGGAACACACTACAACTATATTCCTTGCCTAAATGACCGAGAAGACTGGGCAAAAACCCTCCTTTCTTGGATTGAAAAATGGCAAAATAAATAGGTTATTAACAGAGATACACAAGTTGTGCATAATTAGTCACGAATGGTATTTCCTTCCCTCTTTTTCTTAATAAAACAGTTAATATGTAATACATAATAAAGGTTCTATGTTAATAAAATCTTTACAAACCAACCTTTTGATTGTTGATAACTTCGTTTATAACCTACTTTTGAGGACGTTTACAGAGCAAAGGTTTTGACAATTAGAAATAAATGCTTACTTTTGTGCCATGAAAAAAACCTAATTAAAAGTAAAAAATGAATATTGTAATGTTAAGCAAAACTAATTGATTATGAGAAAAAGATTTTACACCCTATTAGCTTTGTCGTTACTCTCCACTGCTATCCTATCGGTGAGTTGTAATAAGGACAAAATTGATTTTGGAGGAGGAAGTGATCCCAACTCTATCTCTCAAGTAACCACTGGTAGTGGTGCTCCTACTGCGGGGCAAAAAGGAGATTATTACTTTGATTCTACTTCCAAGACTCTTTATAAGAGAAAAGGTTCTTCTTGGACAGGAATTGCCACTATGAATCTTAATGGAAACTTGCTTTCTGGTCAAGGAAAAGCCAAACCCAGTCAAGGGAACAATGGAGATTCCTATATTGACACTAAGACCAATACCATTTATGAAAAAAAGAATGGGGTATGGTCTGCTTCTTCAGAAGGTGAGATTGTTATAAAAGATGCCAATTTCAAAGCAGCACTACTTGCTATTGTAGGTATTGATGCCAATAAAAATGGTAAGATAAGCCCTGCGGAAGCTCAGGCTGTAACAGGATTTTCAGTAGCTGGGAAAGAAATCGCTACCTTAGAAGGAATAGAGGCCTTTACCAACCTTGAAAGCTTGGATGCTAATGACAATAAGCTTACTACTGTTAATCTAAGTGGACTCACTCACCTAAAAAAACTCAACCTTACGAACAACCTACTCTCAGGAGAACTTAACCTAAAGGAACTTAAATATCTTGCTAATGATAAAGTAAAAATCGTAGCAGGTAATACTTCTATAGAAAAGATATTTGTCGCTGATGAAGCAAAAGCAACAGCTATGAACAATTTTGAGCATACGACCAAATATACTTTCTCAGGAGAATTAGAACGAATTTTGGACTTAGACCCTGTTATCAAAGCAGCACTATTGGCAGATAATAACCACCCTGATCGCAATGGAGATGGTGAAATCACGAATAAAGAAGCCGAAAGATTCAACAAACCTATAAGTATTATTGCTACTGGGATCAAATCTCTCAAGGGGATGGAATATTTCAAAAAAGCTACCTCTCTGGTTATTCAGGCACCTGCTGGACAAAAAAATGTCCTTGTAGATGGACAAGTTTCTTTGGCTGACTTTACAGAAATAGAGAGCCTTACCATTGCCAATACAAAGATGACTAAGCTCACTCTAAGCAACTTCCCTAAGCTCAAACATCTTATCTTGACAGGAAATGAACTTACTGAGGTTGTACTTAGTGGTATGCCAGAGTTGGTTTCTCTGAACCTCGAAAGAAATAGCTTAACCAACCTCAATGGAATCACTACCCCTGAGAATACCTTCCCTAAGCTAACAGCACTCAACCTTAGAGAAAACAACCTACAAGGATAGCTTGATCTTTCAAAGATTACAGCAAACCTAAGAGAAAATGCAAATGGAGTACAAATTTTGCGTGCAGGTAATAATTCAGGAGTGGTTCGTATCAAGGTAAAAGATCAAGATACCGCCAATGCTCTAAATACAAATGATGCAGGAGCAGGCAAATACCAAGTAGATGGTAGTGGAGGAAGTAATCCTGAAGTTCCTATTCATGACAGCCGATTAAGACTCCTTACTCTTGAGAAATTGCAAGCTATTATGACTTCCCAAGAATTCCGTGGACGCTTCCCTGGTGGAAAGAATGATACTACAGGAAAAATCTATAAGTCGGACTTAGATAGAGCTGATTTCCCTACTGCGTTAGAATTAGATGGTAGTGTTAGAGACCTTTCTGGATTAGAATACTTCTCTAAGGTAAAGAAACTTACCATATACACTTCTACACCAACTACTCTGAACCTTACAGGTATGGACAGTCTTGAGGAAATAATATCCACAGGAAGTACTATTGAGGTAATTCAAGGTAATGCCCCAAGACTTAAAAAGATTATCCTAAGGAATTCACATAGAGTAAAGAAAATAAATGTGGTTAATTCTTCTAACATAGAACAAATCACTATTGAAGAAGATAGTAATATAGCTAACCACATAGAATGTATCGCTGTACCTGCCAATAGAGTAGATACTGTTAAACAAAATATCAACTTAGGCAATAGTCCAGCTAAAACAACTGCTTACAGAAGCAAAGTACAATCATTCCCATGTAATTAGGTTTTGGACA
The DNA here is from genome assembly GCF_002302415.1 of Capnocytophaga gingivalis. Classification (NCBI taxonomy): domain Bacteria; kingdom Pseudomonadati; phylum Bacteroidota; class Flavobacteriia; order Flavobacteriales; family Flavobacteriaceae; genus Capnocytophaga; species Capnocytophaga gingivalis. The sequence continues at coordinate 1,034,625 of NZ_CP022386.1, forward strand.
TTACATATGTGAAAAGGCTCTCCACTTGTTGGAGGGCTTTTTCTTTTTAAGTGAAGAATGAAGAGTGAAAAGTATACCCAGAATGACATAAAGAACGAGGCAAAGCTACTTTGATTTGCCTAAAAAAAGAGGCTGCCCTTTTGGACAGCCTTATTTTGCTATTAACCATTGATCATTAATCATTATTTCTTATACTTTTCTAAGATACTTCTAGCTCTTTCCACTGCCTCTTGATGGGAAACAGGAGCATTGGAGGTTTGGTAAAGTGGTGTAGTACGAGCAGCTGGTTCCTGATAAGAAGAAGTTGATTCCTCGTAAGAAGAGTTTGATTCTGGGTGCTCAGGCACTTCTTCAAAGGTGATGTTCTTCGTAACTGTCTGAGGCACCAAGGGATTGGTAGCACTTAGCGGATCGGTAGTAGTCAAAGAGGCGGCAGTACTCTGAGCTACCACTGGCTCTGGAGTGTTCTGAACAGCTATAGGTGCTGGTGCACTTTGGGGAACTATTGTAATAGGTGTATTTTGAGGTGCTACACTGTTCTTTTCTACATAATTCTCTTGTAGGTCTCTCTTGAGTACATCCAATTCTTTTTCCTTGAAAGAGAGCTTTTGGCTCACTGCTTCTAATTCTTTTTCCTTGAGAGAGAGCTTATTATAGGCTTCTTTGGTAAACTCTTCCAATTCTTTTTCCTTACGTAAGAGTTTGTCATAGGTTTCCGTAGAGAGGATCTGTAGTTCTTTTTCCTTGAGGGAAAACCTATCATAGGCTTCTTTGGTCAAAAGTACGAGCTCTCCACCTCTCTTATCTGTAAGGAAAAGAGGGGCTAAAACAGGTAACTCTATCTTAAAGAGTTGCTCATTTTCGCCTAAGGTAGCTCCAGCAAGCTCATTCTCATGCCCATGAGCTACATCTTCAGGAATAGCTATTTCTATACCTATATTAGAAAGGGCATTGATAACCAATTGGTATTGTTGAAAATCCAATTTTTCTTTTAATGGAATTGTATTACTCATAATCGTCATATTTTGGGCAAAGGTATAATAAAAAAATCGAAAAACAAACAAATTTTTATGTTATTTTTCCTCTTTTTATTATTTTTTCCCACCATTAACAGTTGATAACTTTAGGCAAATAACCATTCGCTTATAGAGCGAATGATCATTCACCCCTACGTTATTGCATAAAATATATTAAAAAAATAATAGCAAATGATTTTTTTTGTAATTTTGCGAACAATAGTAAAAGAAAAATTATGGAAAAAGATCCACAAGAAGTTGCTGAGTTCTATGCAAAACTCAAATCAGAATTGGAGAAAACAACGGTCTTCCCCAGCGAATACCTATATAAGTTTATCCTACCTGCTACTCAAGAGAAGAGAGAGGCTATAAGAGCTGTTTTCAAGGATACACAAGCTACTATAGAAGAAAAGCCTTCGTCTACAGGAAAGTATATCAGCTATTCTATACGCCTTGAGGTACAAGACCCTGATCAGGTAATTGCCTATTACCGAAAAGCAGGCGAAATAGAGGGAATCATCTCTTTGTAGCGAAGAGTGAAAAAAGTTTACCTGTTACCTAAAGAAAAATGAGCAAGCTATTATCTATCACCTATTATCTATTATCCATTATCTGCATTGGGTCGGCCTCAGCGCAGAGCAATGCGGAGCTTTTTGCACAGGCAGGAAGTGCCTATAATCGGGGAGACTGGCAGGAGGCTATAGACAATTATCGGCGGATTCTCTCCAAAGGGGAAGCCTCAGCAAGCCTGTACTACAACTTGGCCAATGCGTACTATAAGACAGAGGATGTAGCTCATAGTATCTATTATTATGAGAAGGCGCTAGAGCTCTCTCCTGAGGATAAGGCCATACAGAACAATCTCAAATATGCCCAGCAGATGGCTTTGGATGCGATAGTCCCCTTGCCTAAGCTATGGTCACAGCGCGCCATGGAAGCCCTGAGCCGCTGGAATTCTCCTAATGGTTGGGGAGTATGGGCTGTGGTGAGCATGTGCCTCTTTGCAGGATTTTTCTTCTGTTATTATTTCTTGGAAAAAATCCTCTACAAGCGTATCTTCTTCACGCTGATGGTTGTAGCTTTTTTAGGTTCTGTATCCAGCTTTTTTTTAGGTCGCACCGTAAGCCATTATGTGCATAGCAATCACTACGGCATCCTCTTTGATAAGGAAGTGCGGCTCTATGAACAACCCAACACCTATAGCAAGGAAGTATTTTCCCTACATGAGGGAGCTAAAGTAGAAATCCTTGACCAATTCAAAGAATGGTATAAGCTCAAAGTCGCCGATGGTCGTATAGGCTGGGCTAAGAAACATAGCCTAAGGAAAATATGATAATGATTAATGAATAATGATCAATGATTAATAGCTTATATATTAATCATTGATCATTAAAAATTTAATCACTACTTACATATGTATAGCTCTCTTGGCGGTAGCATCGAGGCAAGCCTCTTTGACCGCTTCACTATAGGTAGGGTGTGCATGACAGATACGGGCAATATCCTCTGCACTGGCACGGTATTCCATAGCTACTACCGACTGGGCGATAAGGTCAGAAGCACGCGCTCCAAGAATATGCACTCCGAGAATCTCATCAGTGGAAGCATCCGCTAAGACTTTTACAAAACCATCCGTTTCTTGACTGGCGCGAGCACGTCCCAAGGCACGCATTGGGAACTGTCCTACTTTGTAAGCACGCCCTTCCTCCTGCAACTGTTGTTCTGTCTTTCCTACAGCTGCTACCTCAGGGGTAGTATATACAGCCCCAGGAATCAGGTTGTAGTTTATGTGAGGTTTTTCTCCTGCTAAGAGTTCGGCTACATATACGCCTTCTTCTTCTGCCTTATGAGCCAACATAGCCCCACGAATCACATCGCCTATAGCATAGATATGAGCAGCAGAAGTCTGCAAGTGTTCGTTTACTTCTATCTGTCCACGTGAGTTGAGCTGTACACCTGCTTTCTCCAAGCCCAATCCCTCGGTATAAGGGCGGCGACCGGTGGCCACCAGGCAGTAATCTCCTTCGAGTACAAGCTCTCCATTAGGAGCATCAGCCTTGACTATCACGGAGTCCCCTACACGAGAGACTTCCTTCACTTTGCTATCTGTATAAATCTCAAATCCTTGTTTCTTAAGCACTTTGGCAAGTTCTTTGCTAATGGCGGCATCCATTGTAGGGAGGATGTTAGGAGCATATTCTACCACTGAGACCTTAGCCCCTAAGCGTAAGTACACCTGTCCAAGCTCCAGCCCAATAACCCCTCCACCTATGATAATCAAGTGCTTAGGTACTTCACGAAGGCTTAGCGCCTCAGTGGAGGTAATCACACGCTGCTTATCCAAAGTAATAAAAGGCAGTGCTGAAGGCTTAGAGCCTGTTGCGATGATAAAGTGAGTTGCAGAGAGTGTTTCAGGCTGAGCCCCCTCTACCTGTATCTCAGTAGGAGAGGTAAAAGAAGCCTTTCCGTGGAATACATCTACATTGTTTTTCTTCATCAGGAAGTTGATTCCCTGTGTGTTTTGATCTACCACCGCCTGTTTGCGCTCGACCATTTTAGCAAAATCCACCATGATATTCCCATCAATTTCTATCCCATGAGAAATGGCGTGTTTGTGGGTATCCTCCAAGAGGTGCGTAGAGTCCAAGAGCGCTTTAGAAGGGATACAGCCCACATTGAGGCAAGTTCCTCCGAGGGTGTTATACTTCTCTACAATTGCGGTTTTCTTCCCCAACTGAGAGGCGCGAATAGCCGCTACATAGCCCCCTGGGCCTGCTCCTATAACAATAACATCGTAATTTTTCATTATGACACATTTAAAATATTTATCTCCAAGTAGCCTGTAGTAGGGATTTCTTTTAAAAAGAAATAGCACACTACTGCAATGCGCTACAAAGGTAGTTATTTTTTTTTAGATCACAAAATTAATTTTCTTGGGAACACTTCTTTTAATATTAAATAACAAACAAATAGGGCAATAAGGTAATGATAAAAAAAATAACTGAAATATGTTATTGTATTATTATTTTTTACTACCTTTGCAGAATTAAAAAGATATATATTATATGAATAAAATTCTTTACATTGTAGCCCTATCCGCTCTTTGGGTAGGCTGCCAGAACACCGCTCCTGCGGGGAATGCGTCCACCTCTGGGGACACCTCTGAGAAAATCACCATAGGAGACCATTATATAATAGACGGTACAGCACCCGTAAAAGAGGGCGCTCGTATCTTCCTCTACCAATACAAAGACAGGGTATATACCCCTGTGGATTCGGTTGCTCTTGACAGCCAAGGGCGTTTCCACTTTGAAGGAAAGACTGCCGAACCATTAGTCTACGCCCTACGCCTGAACGGCAGCGGCAAGCGTGCTCACTTATATATAGAAAATAGCCCTATTAGCCTGATTCTCAATCCTGATTGGAATTTCGAGTTTCTCCGCTCCAGCGATGGTACTCAAGTTTTCGAGCTCTACAACCGTATGGCACTGAACAATGCCTTGGATCTCCCTAAAGAGATCAAGGAAGCTCCTGCCTCTCCGCAGCTGGCTTACTTCTTGGCACGCAATGCCTACCGCTATGACTTCCCTACCCTATCCGCCCTACGTAAGAGCTTGGACAAATCCTTGGACAACAATCCCTATATCAAAGAATTAGACTTAGCTCTTGAGCAACTCTCCAAGATACAACCCGGAGCAGAAGCTCCAGAAATCGATTTGGTAGATGCGCAAGGAAAAAAAGTATCTCTTAAGGATTTTCGTGGCAAAAAACTCTTAGTAGATTTCTGGGCATCTTGGTGTCCTGACTGCCGCAAAGCAAGTCCAGAACTAGTAGCTCTATACAAAGAACAAAAGGACAAAGGGTTAGAGATACTCAGTATTTCTCTTGATGAAGATACCTCCGCATGGCAGGCTGCCATAGCCAAGGATCAATATACTTGGCCACAGGCCTTAGCCAAAGGAGTATGGCAATCCGATGCCGCACTCACCTATGCCCTTAGATGGATTCCTACTTATATGCTCTTAGACAAAGATGGGAAAATCCTCTCCAGAGGTATACAACTCAGTTCTGTAATCAGTAATCAGTGAGCGGTGAGAAGTGAACAGTGAGCGGTGAAGAGTGAAGAGTAAATGGGGTAACGATTCGATCCTCGCATCTCTGACCTAAACGCTGGCTAAGATCCCTCCTCATTAGTATAATCATCCGTAGAGAGGCTATTTGTTGCGCCTTAACAAATTGGGCTATACAAAATATTTTCTACTATTGATTAGCATTATTTCCTATTATATATAAATTTTTGGCACGGTTTTTGCGATTTAAATAATCAATTAACCAAGCTAATGAATAATTAGCTGTAAAATTCATAAAAGATGAAAAAAATCGCACTTTTATTAACATTTATGCTCATAGGAATGACCCAAGCTATAGCACAGAATTTCGGGTTCAAAGGAGGATACAACTACTCTTCTCTCAATGGAGAAGTAGCCAATGATTCAAGTCTAAAGGGGCGCAGTGGATTCTATGTAGGAGCCCTATTGGAACTACCCTTAGGAGATGTCATCTCCCTACAACCAGAGCTTGTCTACTCACGACAAGGAGCTTCTTGGGAGTACAAAACTCTTGGCACCACTACAACCAAAGATCTCAAGATGGACTACCTAAATATCCCTGTGATGGCTAAGGTGAACCTGGGACCTCTTTTCCTACAGGGAGGAGTACAGTTTGGCTTCTTGGTGGGCAAACCTGAGGTAAGCTATACAGTGGGCAACCTAAGTAACTCCCAGAAGTTGGACAAAGATGCTTATGCCGCTTTTGACTTCGGGGTAGGAGCGGGATTAGGGATCAACTTTAACTCTCACTTCTTCGCAGAAGCACGCTACACACACTCCTTGACCAACTCTTTTGACAACAGTAACACTTCGCTAAGAAATGCACGTATCAGCGATACCAACAATTTCAAGAATGCCGTACTTTCCTTGGGGGTAGGAGTGAAGTTTTAGATAAAGCCACGTGAGCGCGTATATGAGTAAAACCTAACATACCTAAATAACAAAGAAAAGCGAGATTTTAAAAATCTCGCTTTTTTATATTTTGATTACTGCCTACTGAAATCTAACTACTGATTTTAACAAGTCAAATCTTTAAATTTGTGTTTTTATTAACTAAGTAAAGAAGAGGATATTTTGTACCTTTGCCACACTAACAATAAACTGAAAAAATAATGAAAAAAATTATGACATGCCTTGCGGCTATGGCAGCACTAGTAGGTTGCAGTAAAAGTGATGATAATGGAGGAGGTATTTCTATCTCTGAAGGTACCTTTCCTAAGAAAATTGTCCACAAAGCAGAAAATGGCAACATTAGCTATGAAATAACTAATAATGTTCAAGGAGAAAAAATACTTTCTACTACTTCTATTTCCTACAAACGTGATGGCAGTATAGAAAGCAAAATCTTAATCTCTTTTTCTTATGAGGGAGACTATCCTAAGGAAGCTACTTATAAAAGATCAAAAACAAATGGAGAAAATGAGAACTATACCGAAACCTATTCTTTTGTGGATGGAAAACTAAAAAACACTACGCTAAAACACGATACGAATCCTAGAGCAACAAAAACTACTACTTATAGCTACCATAATGATGGAAAATTGGCTAAGGTTCTTGTTGAAGAACCACGTAAATCAAGTCTAAATGGACAAATAATGGAGGACATTTATGTTACAGAAACCGATTATACACATACAGGTAATGTAATCACAGCTACTGAGAAAAGATACTTTAAAGATACTCAAGGGAACAAACGAGATGAAAATACAAGTCTAACAACCTATACCTATACTTTTGAAAATGAAAATCTGATTAAGGAAACTGAAAACTCTACTGAATATTATTCTACTACAGAGTATACTTATGATGGAAAAAACAACCCTCTCTTTCAAAATTTCAAAAAACTAATCGACCCTGATTATTTTAATGATGCAAAGAACTCCAAGAACAACATACTTACTAGAAAGATAACTACTAAATATAATTACAACAACTCTACTATAGTAAATGAATATGTATATGAGCACACTTATGCAGATAACAATTACCCTCTTACTGAAAAAGTATTCGATAAAACAACTGAAAACGGGGTAGAAAAGAAGGAATTAGATGAGACTACAGAGTATGCTTACTAATCCAAATAGTTCGTTTTCAGGGAGTAATCGCTTAGTCTGAAACTCATAACTAAAAAAGCTGTCCGAAAAGTCTTATTCATGAAGGGCGATTTGCAAATCACCCCTACAACAAAACCTAAAACAACTGGTTTTCAATAGAATAAAAATTGAAAATATTCGATTTAAACTTTGGAAAATAATGTTTTGGACTTTTTGGACAGCCTCTTTTACATTTCAACTATTAAATTTAACATACCAAATCTTTTAATTTATATTTTTATTAACTAAAAAGAAAAAGGCAATTTGTACCTTTGTGGCAATAATAATAAATTAAAATATCATGAAAAAAATCATGGCAAGCCTTGTGGCTATCGCAGCATTAGTGGGCTGTAGTAAAAGTGATGATAATGGAGGAGGTATTTCTATCTCTGAAGGTACCTTTCCTAAGAAAATTGTCAACAAAGGAAGTAGTGGCAACGTTAACAATGAGACAATTTACAACCTCCAAGGAGGAAAAATACTCTCTACTACTTTTATTTCCTATAAGCCCGATGGGGATATAGAAAGGAAAAGCTTAATCTCTGCTTCCTATGAGGGAGACTATCCTAAGGAAATTACCCATACAGAATCAATAACAAATGGAGAAAAAAAGAACTATACCGAAACTTATTCTTTTGTAGATGGAAAACTAAAAACTACCATTAAAAAATATGATAATTCTGATAGGGCAACTACTACGACTTATAGCTACCATAATGATGGAAAATTGGCAAAAGTTCTCTTTGAAGAACCAGGTAACGCAGGTCAAAATGGACAAATAGAAAAAATCACTTTTGTTACAGAAACCGATTATACGCATACAGGCAATGTAATCTCAGCTGCTGAGAAAACATATACCAAAGATGCTCAAGGAAACAAACGAGATGGAGATACAAGCCTAACAATCTATACCTATACTTTTGAAAATGAGAATCTGATTAAGGTAACTAAAAGTACTACGGGTCATGAATCTACTACAGAGTATACCTATGATGGAAAAAACAATCCTAATTTGCAAAACTTTATCAAACTAGTAAACCCTAATTATTTTATTAGTACAAGTGGCTCTAAAAACAATATACTTACTCAAAAAACGACTTATAAAGGCGACCATAACAACGCTAATCCTTATGTAAGTGAATATGTATATGAGTACACTTATGCAGATAACAATTACCCTCTTACTGAAAAAATATTCCGTAAAACAACTGAAAATGGATTAGAAAAGAAGGAATTAGATCTGACTACAGAGTATACTTACTAATCCAAATAGTTTGTTTTCAAGAAACAATCCCTTGGTCTGAAACTTATAACTAAAAAGCGAGATTTTAAAAAATCTCGTTTTTTTACATTCCAACTATTAAATTTAACATGCCAAATCTTTTAATTTATATTCTTATTAACTAAAAAGAAAAAGGCAATTTGTATCTTTGTGGCAATAATAATAAATTAAAATATCATGAAAAAAATCATGGCAAGCCTTGTGGCTATCGCAGCATTAGTGGGCTGTAGTAAAAGTGATGATAATGGAGGAGGTATTTCTATCTCTGAAGGTACCTACCCTAAAAAAGTTGTCAACAAAGGGAGTAGTGGCAACATTAGCTACGAGACAAGTTTCAATATCCAAGGAGGAAAAATACTCTCTAGTACTTCTACTTCCTATAAGCCTGATGGGAGTGTAGAAAGCAAACTCTTAAGATCCTTTTCCTATGAAGGAGACTATCCTAAGGAAGCTACTTATACAAAATCGAGAACAAATGGAGAAAAAGAGAGCTTTACTGAAACTTATTCCTTTGTGGACGGAAAACTAAAAACTACTACACGAAAATATGGTACAGCTCATAGACCAACTACTACTACTTATAGCTACCATAGTGATGGAAAATTGGCTAAGGTTCTCGTTGAATCTCCAGGTAACTTAGGGCTTCCAAATGGACAAACAGAAGAAATCACTCTTGTTACAGAAACCGATTATACACATACAGGTAATGTAATCTCAGCTGCTGAAAAAAAATATACCAAAGATGCTCAAGGAAACAAACGAGATGGAGATACAAGCCTAACAAACTATACCTATACTTTTGCGAATGAGAATCTGATTAAGGTAACTGAAAGTACTACAAATCATGAATATACTACAGAGTATACCTATGATGAAAAAAACAATCCTCTTCTGCAAAATTTTTTCAAACTATTAGGGCCTGATTATTTTACCACTAAAAATGGTTCTAAAAACAATATACTTACTCAAAAAGAAACTCGTAAAAATAACAATGATAGTCCTTATGTAAGTGAATATGTATATGAGTACACTTATGCAGATAACAATTACCCTCTTACTCAAAAAATATTCAGTAAAACAACTGAAAATGGGTTAGAAAAGAAGGAATTAGGTGAGATTGTTGAGTATACTTACTAATCCAAATAGTTCATTCTGAGAGAGTAATCCCTTAGGCTAAAACTTATAACTAGAAATGCAAGATTTTATAAAATCTTGCATTTCTTTGTTTTGATTGTAACCTACTGGAATCTATTTAACAACTTTAACTCATTAAGGTTTGTATTTTATATTTTTATTAACTAAACGGGGGGGATATTTTGTACCTTTGCCGCACTAACAATAAACTGAAAAAATAATGAAAAAAATTATGGTAAGCCTTGTGGCTATCGCAGCATTAGTAGGCTGTAGTAAAAGTGATAATGGTGAGGAAGGAACAATTGTTCCAAATAATTACCCAAAAAAAATCACTATGAAAGAAGAGGATGGAAAAATACTACATACAACAGAGTATACCATCTTAGATGGAAAAATATTATCTTATACCTCTCAACAATACGAAAATGGTACTCCAAATATAAAAAAATCCATCAATACTATTTCTTATGATGGAAATTATATAAAAGAAGTAAAACAACAAGGTGGTTGGGATGCAGACAAAATAGAGACTTTTTCCTATAAAGATGGAAAACTCGAAAAAAAGGTTATCAAATACAATGCTTCTCCAGACAAAACCTATACTGTAAGCTACGAATACAGTGGAGAAAACCTTTCTACTATCAAAGGAGAGCCAATAGTAACTGTTCGTAGAAATAATGGTAGAGAAGAAGTACAGATCAGTCGATATCAAGATTTTACTTATACCCGTTCAGGAGAACAAATGGTTGAGAATATAGAGACTTACATATTGGACGAGCAAGGAAATAAAAAGGACTCTTCTTTAGAAACTAATAAATACACCTTTAGCGGCAATGATTTGATAAAAAAAGAGGAAACGACTCCTTTCCAAAGTATTACTTATGAGTATACTTATGATACTTCTAAAAAGAATATCAAGCGTAACAATGTATCCACTATATTAGATCCGAATTATTTCACTGATGGGGAAAGATCAGAACATGCGCTCAAAACTAAGAAGAGAGTCTACAATGGAACCACTACAGAGTATGAATATGTATATGAGTATAAAAATGACCAGTTGGTAAAGGAAGAAAGATTTAAGAAAAAAGATTCTGGTAATGTATTAGAACTCACCACAGAGTACGAATACTAAGAACTAATAAACATAAAAAAAGAAAGGCTGTCCAAAAAAGACAGCCTTTTTTTATTGTTCATTATTCATTGATCATTACTCATTATCCTCGTCTGTCTCGAAGAAATAATCTTCACGAGGGAGGGTTTGTACCAAATGCTGCAAGCGTGGATCCCGCCCAAGGGCGGTACCAAAAGAGAGTTTTATGCCGGAGGCCAAAAGCTGGTGTGCCAGAGCTTCGCTCTTTCGAAAACCGTGAAGTATCCACAGACCTGTAGCCCCTGTTTCCTTTCGCAGTCGGATGATCTCCCCAAAGCTCCTTACACAATGGATAATAAGCGGCTTTTGCAGCTCTTGGGCAAGGGAGATATGCCAGCGGAAAATTTCTTCTTGTAGCACAAGGGGCGAAGAAGCCCTTTTGTCCAAGCCGCATTCGCCTATGGCCACACAAAGCGGATGGGTAGCACGTGCTACGACCTGTTCCCACTGCTCTCGGCCTTCCCCCTTGATATAACAAGGGTGTATACCCACCGAGAAGACTCCTTGTTCATACGTATCCTCAGGGAAGCAGTTCTGAACCTCTTGGCTATGGCGTGCCTTGTGTGTATGGATATTGGGATAAGGAAAAAGAGGGTTACTATTCATAAGGGAAGAGTTCTACCGCCTTAGCATATACCCGAGCAGACTCCCACCCCTTGTAGAGAAGGTAGTCTGCGAGCTTGCGGCGTGCTTTTTGAATATTCTTTTCAGAGATTGTATCCGCTTTCTTCTGGGCTAAGGTATCGAAAACCTCTTCATAGTCCTCCTCGATCTCCTCCATAGCACAGGCTATATTGTAGCGAGAGATAGCGCGGAGCTTCAGCTCTCGAGTGATCCGTACCCTTCCCCATTTTTTGAAGCGGAACTTACCACGGGCAAAGCTACGGGCAAAACGCTCCTCATTGAGGTAGTTATCCTCGATAAGGTGCGTGAGAATAAGGTCAATTGCCTCTGGGATCATACGCATCTGGCGGAGCTTGGCAACGACTTCCTTATGGCAGCGCTCCTGATAAGCACAGAAGCGTTCCATACGTGCAGTGGCTTCCTGCACTGTATAAGTCTTGACCGTATCACTCATATTAGAAAGCACTCATCCATGTCTTCCAAGGAAGTACTCCCAAGATAAGGAGCAATCCCAAGGCATAGAATACCAAGATACGCTTAAAAGCTCCTATATCCGTTTTCTGTTTCTTATGTAGAGACCAGCCGATAGTAATCAGCGCTACAGCTACGAGTCCAAAAGGATGTTCTACCAACATCTTCCTAAGGTAAGCATCCTTCATCACTCCAGCCCCCATAGCAGACCAGCTCTGGAACAGAGGGGTTACAAAGTAAAGGATCAACCCTAAGGTAACCTGTAAGTGCGTGAATATCAGTGCAAAGAGATTAATACGCAAGTCTGCCTTGGTATATTTGCGCTTTTGTAAAACCCCTAATAGGGCATTGACAACAGCAAAACAAAGTACTGCCAGCACTATATAGGCAGTAAGCGAATGGGTAGTTCTTAGTAATGTATACATCAAGTTAGTTTTGAGTTCTTAATTTTGAGTTTTGAGTTCTTAGTTTTGAGTTCTTAATTTTGAGTTTTGAGCTCTTAGTTTTGAGTCCTTAGAGTTTTAGAACATTAATCATTAATCATTGATCATTAATCATTAAAATTAAATTCTTTTCCATCTTCGCTTAGGAGGGTATTGGGAAAGAGGGTTTGGGCTTCTTCTTGGAAGACTCTTTTATCCTTGTATCGGGAGGAATAATGTCCTAAGATAAGGGTTTGTACCCCTGCTGCTTGTGCTATTTGTGCCGCCTGTAGCGCTGTGGAGTGTTTGGTTTTTTCAGCCAAAGCTCGATTATCCTCTAGGAAAGTACTCTCATGGTAGAGTACCTGAACTCCCTTAATCAGTGGGACGATCTCGGGGCGGTATATCGTATCACTACAAAAGGCATAACTCTCAGGAGGTGCTGGAGGAAAGCTCAAAAGCTCATTGGGGATACACTCTCCAGAATCCAAAAGGATATCCTTGCCATTTTTAATATTCTGATAGTAGCACACATCGATACCATATTGCTGCACCGCATCTACATTGAGCTTACGCTCTTTGTTCTTCTCCTTGAATAGAAATCCATTAGCATAGATACGATGGTCTAGAGGAATGGTGGTTACGGCCACCTTGTCGTCTTCGAAAATCAGTTGGCTCTCCTTCCCTTCCAGCTCGTGAAAATAAAGCGGGAAGACCATATGAGCCCCACTGACCTTGAGCAATAGCAGCATGGCTTCTTTAGCCCCCTTAGGAGCATAGATATGTAGCTCCGCTTCCCTACCCTGTAGCTGGAAAGTGGAGATCAACCCCGCCAACCCATAGAAATGATCCCCATGGAGGTGGGAGATAAAAATATGCTTAATGCGAGCAAACTTAGCACTGGATTGCCTAAGAGCCATCTGGGTACCTTCTCCACAATCAATCAAGAAAAGGTGTCCTCGCATCTCAAGAAGCTGAGCGGTAGTACGTGCCTTATCCCGAGGAGAAGCACTATGGCAGCCTAAAGTAGTTAATTTCATTCTATCAATGAGTGAGAACTATTTTTCGGCAAAGATACAAAATTAATAACAAATGACAAGTGCCCCTTGATAAATAAGTTGCCAAAAAGAGTGAAGCGTGAAAAGTGACTGCTCATCACATTAGTGTTCACCGCTCACTAAATTAACAATTGACCTTTGATAATTAACAATTAAAATTCGTACTTTTGCCCCTTGTAATAAATCACAAAGAAAAAACGACATGAACGAAATACGACATAACTGGACAGCTCAGGAGATTATAGATATCTATAACAGACCTTTGATGGACTTACTCTATGAGGCTGCAACAGTACATCGCCAATACCATGACCCGAATACCGTACAGGTATCTACCTTGCTTTCAGTTAAGACTGGAGGTTGCTCAGAGGACTGTTGCTACTGCTCTCAGTCGGCACGCTACCACACGGAGGTGGAGATAGAGCCCATGATGAGCCTCTCACAAGTAAAGGCGCAAGCCTTGCGAGCGAAAGCCTCTGGGAGCTCACGTGTATGTATGGGGGCTGCTTGGCGCAATGTGAAAGACGGCCCTGAGTTCGAGCAAGTATTGGAGATGGTACGTACTATCAATAAGCTCGATATGGAAGTGTGCTGCACACTGGGGATGATTACGGAGAACCAAGCCAAGCGCCTAAGCGAAGCAGGACTCTATGCCTACAACCACAACTTAGACACTTCCGAGGATTATTATAGCGAGATCGTAACCACTCGTAGCTACGAAGACCGCCTCAAGACAATAGAGAATGTACGCAAGACAAGCATCACTATATGTAGTGGAGGTATCATAGGGATGGGGGAATCCCTCGAAGATAGAGCAAAGATGCTCGTAGCCCTCTCCACCCTAGATCCACAGCCAGAGTCTGTACCTATCAATGCCTTAGTACCTATAGAGGGTACTCCTTTGGAGGAACTCCCTCCTGTGGATATCTGGGAAATGGTACGCATGATCGCTACCGCCCGTATCGTGATGCCTCAGTCTCAGGTACGTCTCTCGGCAGGACGTATGAATATGTCCCGCGAAGGACAGGCCTTGTGCTTCTTTGCTGGAGCAAACTCCATCTTTGCTGGAGACAAGCTTCTGACAACTCCCAACCCTGACATCAAGGAGGATATGCACATGCTCGAAGCCTTAGGCATGCGTACCCAAAAACCTTTCGAGAAACACCCTCAGCCGGTGACCGTGGAGGCTGCTGACTCACAGATACCCGCCCTCGGAGAAAAACCTAAGTGGTCAAGACCCAATAAAGTGAATAGTGAAAAGTAAAAAAACACCCCTGATAAGCATGCTTATCAGGGGTTTGGTTTTGTAAAGGGTGGAGTATGGGGCTCGAACCCACGACCTTCGGAACCACAATCCGACGCTCTAACCAACTGAGCTAAAACCACCATTTATTTCGGGTGCAAAAGTAATACTTTTTTTCTAAATAGAAAAATTTTTATTCGTTTTTTTGTCATTTTATTTGTAAAATCACTCTTATTACTGATTATCAAATGTTTAACATACACCTCTCCCCTATCTATCCCTTTTACTAAATAGAGGCATATAATAATGAAAATCAATAATTTAAGTTTCGAAAGTTTTATAAGTTACTGATTATTATCTTGTTATAAATATAATTATAGCCTAAAAATAGCTGTATAATCTAAATTCATTTAAGACGTCATAAAAAGTTAGCAAATAACATTTTACCCCTTTATTGGCATACGGTAACTTAAAACTCAAAACTCAAAATTATTCCGTATATTTGCCTCCAAAAAAGAATTTTACCTAAAACCCTAAATTCATGAAATGGTTTTTACTCTTATTAAGCACAGCCCTTTACGCCAATGACGGAGCTTTCTTCGGTTCGGGCAATCACTTGGTTCCTATCAGAGAAACGGATATTTCTGTACAAAAAGAAATCCTATATCTGAAGAAGATACAGAACAAATATATAGAAGTCTCTGTCTATTACGAGTTCTTCAACCCCAAGGAAGACAAGGAAATCACTGTAGGCTTTGAGGCAGAAAGCCCCAACGGCGATGTAGATGGTGCTCCAAAAAACGGACACCACCCTTATATGTTCGATTTTACGGTAAACCTCAACAACGCCTTCCTCCCTTACCAAATCGCCTATGTAACCGATTCCCTCTATGCCAAAGGAGGGAAAATAAAGAGCATAGACCTCAACACCTTCGATGGGAATAAGGACGGCAACGATATTGATTTCAGGTATGTCTATCACTTCAAAGCCAAGTTCAAAAAGGGGGTCAATATCCTCAAGCATACCTACAAATACAATATATCTCAAGACATCGCCTACAACTACCACTTTGACTATATCCTCACCGCTGCCAACCGCTGGGCGAACAAGCGCATAGACGACTTTACCCTCATTGTAGATATGGGCGCCTTCCAAACCGCTTCCATCGAACGCACTTTTTTCAAAAGCGGCAGAGAATGGCTTCTCAGTGGCGTAGGCAAAATCACCGAAACAACCCTGAAAGGCGGAGGAGACGGTACTGACCTGAATACTACCAACTTCTATGTACAGCAGGGACTACTATTCTTTCAGAAGAAGAACTTTAGCCCCAAGGGCGAACTCCATATCTGGGATTGGGCATTATGGATGCATCAGAGTGTGGGCTTCCCTATTGACTACCCCTTCACCATTGACCTACCCAACTTCAAATACGAAACAGAACCCAAAACAGAAGAAGAGAAGCGCCTGCTACGCAATCTCCCCTTTGCCCGCCGCGGCTATATCTTCAAGGACAAGACACTACAAGCCTTCTATAACAAACAGGATTGGTACCAGCCTAACCCTAGCTATATCCCTGAAGTAGAGTACCTGACCCCAAAGGAAAAAGAACTGATCAATAGCCTAAAATAAAACGGATGAAGAAAGAAATACTCATAAGTAGTGATGGTAATTATGACAATTTAGTCGCCGAAATCTACATTGATGGCAAATATATCGCGCTTGTTAGCTACGATGAAGATCATAATTTTTTCGTAGAAACACCTACCATGAATCGAAGCAATGAGGAAATAATAACCCATAAGGTAGAATACAATACCTTTATCGAACTATTAGAAGAAGCTAAAAACAGTTTAAAATGACCATAGGATAATCCCCTCACTAGTTCGCTTCTTGCAGCTCGTGCCCATTATAAACAGCCCCTATGGCTCTAGTCTGAGATAAAACCAAAGGTCTTATTATAATTCGTGGGAGATTTTGTTATATTGAACTCACGTTAGTTTAGAAAACAATTCATCAAAATATGTAATGGTCAAAATAGAAAAAATCACAAGAGGACAGATCACCATATCTTACAAAGGTCAGTATTACAATATCTTAGGCGAGGGTCTTTTACTAACTGAGGGAAATGCCTATAGTTACATTATCTATCGCAATTCCTTAGATAATACACTTTCCTCTGTGGAACAAGAGACTATATTACAGGCTATTATAGAACATTTTTCGAGCAAAGGACAAAAAATAATTATTGAATAGTTTGTTTCTCAACTCTTAATTTACAAAGATGAACCATCATTTAGAAAACCATTATTCAGGCGATTGGGCTTGGAATCAGTTTGTAAGTCTTTATGAGGAATTCGACACCAGCAATTCCCTTACCAAAGAACTATTACAACAGCTGAACTATCATAGGGATATTGCCCAAGTGATTTGGGGAAAATTTGAATCCAGCAGCCTCTCTGTCATCACACAGCCTGTGCCTGCTTTAGACAATCTAAGCATTGCCGACTGTATCGCAGCTCCAAATCTCCTACAAAGATTAAAGGAATGTCTTATGAGAATGGAATAGCCCCCATAACTGAAAACTCAAAACTCAAAACTCAAAACTCAAGTTTATGTATTGGATTTTACTTATTATAGCAGGCCTTTTCGAGGTCGCTTTTACTTTCTGTCTTGGCAAAGGAAAAGAAACACAGGGTACCACTATGTACCTATGGTATGGAGGTTTCTTGCTCTGTACTTTTGTGAGTATGTCTCTGCTGATGAAGGTTTCCCAACACCTCCCCTTAGGCACTGCCTATGCTGTATGGACTGGCATAGGAGCGGTAGGTACCGCCTTAGTGGGAATTTTCGTCTTCAAGGAACCCGCTTCCTTCTGGCGCCTCTTCTTTCTCTCTACCCTCATAGGCTCTGTAGTGGGACTCAAAGCAGTATCTAGTTAGTTTTGAGTTTTGAATTCATAGTTTTGAGTTTTGAATTCATAGTTTTGAGTTCGTAGTTCCCAGTTTATAGTTCGTAGTTCTCTGTTTATAGTTATGAGTTCGTAGGAAACTCAAAATTCAAAACTTAAAACTCAAAACTAATTTGGTATAGTTTTTGCTACAAATTCCCCTTTAGAAAAACAACCGTAGAATGAAAAAAATAGTTTTTATTGCTAGTATGCTATGCTTTCTTAGTGAAGGAATGGCTCAGATCAAGCTCCCTCAGCCCAGCGTGAAGGGAAGTATAGAACAAGTGGTAGGACTCACTGAGGTAGAGGTAGACTATACCCGCCCTGCCAAGCGAGGAAGAAAAATCTTCGGAGAGTTAGTCCCTTACGGACGTGTATGGCGTACTGGAGCCAATGAGAATACCACCATTTCCTTTAGTGAAGATGTAATGATCACAGGGAAAGTACTCCCCAAAGGAAAATATGCCCTATACACGAAGCCAGAAATGGACAAATGGACTTTCTATTTCTACAAGAAAAATGATAACTGGGGGCTTCCCCAACCATGGGAAGAAAGCCAAATAGCCCTACAAGCTGAGGGCAAGCCTATCCCCTACCCTATGGAAACAGAATACCTCACCATAGAGCTAAACCCTATCAACTATAACGATGGAAAAATAGCTATTCGCTGGGATAAGACCCTCATAGAACTGCCTTTCCATACCCATACGCAAGAGCAATCCATGGATAATATAGCGGACAAGATCACGGCTGAGTCCTCCGCACGTGATTATTACGAAGCGGCGAACTACCTACTCAATGCCAATGGAGACCTCAACAAAGCTAATGAGTTCATTACCAAATCCCTTAGCATGCAGGAAGATGCTCCCTACTATATGTATCGCGCACAAGCCATCATCCTCTCTAAGTTAGGAAAGACCAAAGAAGCTATCAAAGCCGCAGAAACCTCCCTACAAAAAGCCAAAAAAGCAGGTAATGAGGATTATGTCAAAATGAATCAGGATTCCATTTCCCAGTGGAAGAAAAAGAGATAGGAATAAAAAAAATAACAGGTAATAGAAATAGAACTATTACCTGTTACTTTTTTAGCTATTCTGCCTCTATGTAACCGAAGATGGGGAGATGAATACTTATCTTTACATTATCCCCTACAATAGCTCCCAA
Source organism: Capnocytophaga gingivalis (assembly GCF_002302415.1). Classification (NCBI taxonomy): domain Bacteria; kingdom Pseudomonadati; phylum Bacteroidota; class Flavobacteriia; order Flavobacteriales; family Flavobacteriaceae; genus Capnocytophaga; species Capnocytophaga gingivalis. The sequence goes on from NZ_CP022386.1 coordinate 1,053,342, forward strand.
AAAACCACTTCCTACACCGAAAGACTTACGTGAAAGCTCAAAATCCATTTTGAAAACATTTCCTTCTGTAGTAAAAGGAATCTCCTTACTTAGCGTTTTCCCTTTTATCTTTATATCAAAGGTACCGAGGTATTTCCTTTCAGATACTTCAGTGATTTTGGTAGACTGCATTTCGATATAGGGATAAGTAGCAGCATCAAACCACTCTTCACTTTGCAGGTGTGCATCTCGCTTTTTGTTTCCGGTATCTACACTGGCCACTCGTACTCTTCCAAAGATCTTTCTGTCTAAATGTATGTCATGTAAATAGTTCTTAAACTCCCCCTTTATCGTGAGAAAACCTTTCTTGATAGAGAAAGTAATAAACGCTTTTGTTTGCGTTTGTCCCCAAAGAGGGTTCGTTACCACTGTAGCAAAGAATAGGGAAAACCCTATAAATAGCTGTTGAAATAGGTGTGTTTTCATTTTATGAATTAAGTAATTTTTGTTAGTTCCTTTGTCATTTATACATATCAATATCTATCCAAGCATTAAGCCTGTGAAGTAGTTCTAATATTTTGTTATCAAAAACGATGGCAGGGCAGCTCTCCTCAGGACTCATTTCTACACAAAAAAGTAATTTTGAAGTAAGAGCAAACGCTTTGATAAAAGAAGCTAATTCTTCCAAACAAGGCGTTACCTGAGCGGCAAATACTTGCAAATTATCTTCTATAAGAAGAGTTTCAAGAGGAGCAAAGTTATATTCCCAAAAAGTCTCTTCACTGACACGATATTTTAGTCGGTCTCCCTTATAAGCGGTTTGAGTAGGTGGAAAACCCATGATATTGGTTACCTTATCCACATCAAAATAGTCTCCATATATACAGAAGGAAAGCCGAATAGTGGTTGGTTTGTGTTTCATTTGTTGGTTATTTGTTATCTACTGACGACTGATTTTTGATTCCTATTCTAACATAGGTGCGCTTATCAATATCTTCCGAGAAGTATCTGCATATAGTAGGCATATACAGATACCCATCATTACTAAAAAACTCAGGTTCTTTTTCATCATAATCAAGTAACCAATAATGAGGCTCCAGAGTAATCAGTTTTTTAAAAGTAAAAGAACGCTTCTTTTCTACTTTATAGAGCGTTAGGATTATTGAAAAATAATCGCTATATACATCCACTACATACTTGCCATCAGGTGTGGGGAGAGGATTGCGCCCCATTTCCACCTCTGCTCCTGTTTGCTTATCTATAAAAAGAGCTTCCCAGCTTCTGTAGACAACACGCGACACTACATATTGCTCTAAGTCAGGTATTTCTCCTAAATAGAGATAAAATGTAACTTGTGTATCTTCTGGAGGCCCTTCATCTACCAATGTTACTATTTGCTTTTTACAAGGAAGGGTCATTACTCCTGATTCTTGCTTAATGGCCAAGCTATCTTTCTTGAGAAAATCATAACGATGCTTGAGTGCTTGCTGATACACCTGCCGAGGTATCCTTTCTATCGTAAAAAATTTACCAAAAGTAGTAGTATCTGATATTTCACCTCTTCCATCGTTGATAGCCTCCAAAAGCTTCTTTTCTGTAATATCAAGTAAATCTTCTACAAGTGGCCATTCTGGTTTTTTTACAAGTATATCCTCTTCTACCTTTTGTTGCCTTTGAAAGAGGTTACAGCTGGTAATACTTAGTATTAAAATAAGAGAGATAAAATATTTCATAGATTAGTTATAATAGTGTTTACTGATTTCTGATTCCTATCTTGATATACATTCGTTGTTTATTGGGGTTATTATGCTCATCAAAGAAATTACCCACCACGTTCATAGGCGCATACAAATAGTCATTTTTACTAAAGAAAATAGGTTCTTTATCAAGATCATAGACATCCCAGCTCTTTGTATATCCTTCTACTAAGGTGTCTATTTTCAGCGGTTTTATATGTTCTATACGATACAAAGAAATAAGCCTATCCAAATCATAGTAGTCCCTACCTATATTGATGATATACCTCTTATCAGCAGAGAGAAAGGGAAACTTCTCAAATCTTCTTTTCTCTCCCGTGGTCTTATCTATCAAGATATAAGCCAATGATCTTTCAGTATCTTCCAATACCACATACTGATCAATAGCAGGTATATTGCCTAAATAGGTATAGATCATATCAAAATGTTTATCCGCAAGTTCAGATATATCATCTTTTAGATAAACCGTCCTCTGTTTGCACACAAAAGTAAGTTTGCCTTTCTTTTTTACAATCGCAAGTGTATCTCTTTGAAGGAAATCTACTTTATTTTTCAAGGCTTCTTGATATTCTTCAGAAGAGACTTGATTTATATTCAGATACTTAGAGATAGTATCAGAAATATCTCCATAGATACTCTCTACAAGTACCTCCCCTGTCATTTTGGACTTCAGGGCTTCCCAATCTCCCATGTCTTCTTTTTCCACATAGCCTCTTTCCGTTTTATAAAGTTCCTTTCCTTCGGCTATAATCTCCAACTTATCCCCCATTATGCAAAAAAGCGATGGTATAGAGTCTGTCAAACTAGCATATATCGTTGTTACATCTTTAATCACATACAACTCCTTCTCCACAGGCACAAACACTTCATCTTTCCAGAAACTCGCCACACTTTCCCCTGCCGGCTGTTGTTTTTGGAAAAGGTTACAGCCTACAAACGATAAGATTGATATGTATAGTAATAAGTTTCTCATTTCTTAGCACATTTTTTAGTTCCTTTTTCTACTAATATCTCTTTATAAGTTCCACTCTTTGTATAAAAAGTAAAGATTATAGCCGTCATTACATAATTCTCACAACCTTTACAACATTCTTTTATAAGATTTTCCCCCAGAATGTCTGCTACAAAAATATGGTCTCCTTGTTTGAACTCAAAAGCCGTATATTCACGATATAGGAAAAAATCATCAGCATTAGGGTCACAACAATAACGGTCATATACTTTGCGCCTCATCTTCTTATCAAGATGTTTGGCTATATGTTCATCTATAAAAAACTGGCTTCCCTTAAAGCAACCTTCTATTACTGAGGCTTCAAACGACTTATGAACATAGGTTACTTTTTCAATTGCTTCAGTAGGTATCTTCTCATCAAAGCAAATTCGCTCCCCATCTACAAAGGTAACACACCGCTGCTGACTATAAGTATTTCCTACCCATAAAATCCCTAAAAAGTAAAATATCCATCTTGTCATAGTAACTATTATTTGATTCCTATCTTGATATACATTCGCTGTTTGTTAGGATTATTATGCTCGTCAAAAAAGTTTGGGATAACATTCATCGGAGCATATAAGGAACCATTTTTACTAAAAAAGATGGGGTCTTCATCAAAATCATAGGTTGCCCACCATTTTATGTCTTCATTTACTAAAGTTTCAATCACAAATGGTTTTATGCTTTTTATGCGATACAAAGAAATCGTTCCCACTAAATCTTCATAAGCTCTCCCTATTGTAATGATATACTTCTTATCGGGAGAGAGAAAGGGAAAACGGTCAAAATCAGTTTGCTTACCAGTGGTTTTATCTATAAAGATATAAGCATAAAAATCTTCAGAATCTTCAAAAACTAAATATTGATTGAGAATAGGAACATTCCCTACATAAGCATAGGTTGTAGAAAAAGGATCTTCAACGCTATCAGACTGGTCTTTTAGATAAACTGTTTTATGCTCACAAGGGAAGGTAAGTTTGCCATTCTTTTTTACAATTGCAAGGGTGTCTTCTATGAGGAAATCTATCTTATTTCTAAGAGCTTCTTGATATTCTTCATAAGAAATTTGATCTATACTTAGGTATTTAGTGATATGATCGTTAGAATTTCCGTTAATATCTACATTTCTTGAAAGATCATCCCCAGTGATTTTAGTTTTCAGGGTATTCCAATCTCCTACATCTTTCTTTTTTATATAATCTCCTCTATCAGTTTGGTAAAACTCATTTCCTTCTGCACTTATTTTTATTTTCTCGCCGAAAAGATAATAATCTTCCCGTTCTTCCTTATCAATCACATACAACTCCTTCTGTACAGGCACAAAGACTTCTTCTTGTTGTTGCTTTTCCTCTGCCGCAACACTTTCCCCTGCCGGCTGTTGCCCCTGAAAGAGGTTACAGTTGGTAGATAACAATGCCAAAAATATTACAATGTGTTTCATTAGTTGGTTATTTACTGATACCTGTCTTTGATCTTGATCCTTACATACTTACAAGGCTTATCCTCCTCTTTATAATTATATTCATAGCTATCTAAAGCATCCATGGCAACATACAAGCACCCGTCTTTGCCAAAGAAAGTAGGTCTATTTTTAGATGCTTCGTAGGCTACCCAATAGCGAATCCAAGCGGATACTACAAGTTCGATAGCAAAAGGATCTTTGTTTAGTACCTTATATAGCGCAATAGCAGTAGCCCCTCCCATCTCTGTCACCCCAAGAGTGATGATATACTTTCCATCAGGCGAAAGGTAAGGGTGGCTTTCTATTTCTGTCTCGTGCCCTGTTCTTTTATCTATAAAAAACTTATCTCCAGCCTCATAGTAGTAACCTGCTATAAGATATTGGTGTATGGGCTGCATCTCTCCCTCGTATTCATAGACTTCCAAGTCATCTTGAGGAGTCATTTCTACATCCTTAAGCTTAACCACAGTATTGCTACAAGGGAGTAAGAGTATTCCCTCTTTCTTTTTTATAGCAAGGGTATCTTTCACCAAAGGAAAGTATCCATTTTTCTTTGCTTTTTGATATTCTTCGTAAGAAATCAAGTCAATTGTAAAGTATTTGGAAAGGGTAGTTCCTTCTTTTTCATCTACAAAAGTCTCTCCCTCCCTTTTACCTATAAAATGGACATCTTCTAATACTTCCTTGGTGAATTGGATATCCTCATAGCTTCCCATATCTTCCTTACGAAGATACCAATCCCAATTGCTTTTTATCTTATAGAAATGCTCCGACTCCGCTTCTATCTCAAAAAGATTTCCAAAAGAACTCTCCTGTTTATCAGGATTGCTAAGAAGATCAGGCTCTGTATATTGTAGTGCTGTATGGCTGATTACATACAACTCCTTGTCCACAGGCACAAAGACCTCCCGCTGCTTTTGCTCTGTAGATCCTACAGGTTGTTGTCTTTGGAAAAGATTACAGCTTGCTAATAATGATGTTACAAAGATTATTGCAATATGTTTCATTGGTTATTTGTTATTAATCAGTATTTCACCATTCATTCCCAGTGTGGTGATGAATTGAGGAGTAAGTTACAAATTGGCGCTTGTTAAGACCTATTCATAATAGGTAAAGTTTCTCTCTATAAGATACTCTAAACTATCTCTAAAGAATTTAGCCTCATAGGTACAGTTGTTATATATATCATATTTGTAAATCGTTTTACCTGTAGTTTCTATAGTTCTCGTTCTCTCATTAAAAGATTTGTAAAGTTCCATAGTACAATTTCCCTTATCATCATAAGTATAATAAACGCCTCCTTGTAGCTTCCCCTCGGGAGAAAACTCTTCTTGCTTAGTCGTTTTTCCATTTTCTTCTCTCCAGAAAGTAACACTTTTAAGAGTCCCTTGTACATAAGTATAATTTTCTTTCAATTTCTTATTCTCATAGCAATAAGAAGTACCTACTTTGAAATCATCCATACCGATGTATTGGTCTTCTACGAGGTCACCATTCGCATCATAAGTATAATAAGTGATGGTCTCATTCCTCTTTTTATCTTTTTCTTCTGAGTAAATTTCGTAAGAAGTTTTCTGCCACACTTTTCCGTTAGAGAGATAGGCATAGGTAGTTGTATTTTCTTCTTTGTTAATAAGACTTTTGTATTCCTCTTGGGTCAGATTTCCTTTGTCATCATAAGTGAAAGTAATTTTAGTCTGTAGTTTATTTCCAGCATACGCTGAAATACTTTCTTTTTGGTCTTTGTGATTGAACTTAGTAATATCCTTGAATACATTCTTTTTTTTCTTATCAAAATTCGTACTTATCACTGTTTCCCTTAAGGCTACTTCTTTTCCTTTATATGTATAAGTTTCCAAGGAATGTGCTACTTCTTTTTTGTCTTGATATTGGAAACTTTCTATATGTGAAGGGAGCCAAAGGTCGTTATAAGTAAAAATCTGCTTGTACTTTACACTACTTAAGGTATCAAATATTTGTATTTCAGTGATATTGCCCTCTCTGTCAAAGCTATATTTGCAATGTTCGTTCGTGCTATTGGATTCATTGTCATTAGGGAGCCTTTTCTTATCTACCCCTTCGGATTCTTCACCTATATAATAGATTCTCTCCACGGATTTTACACGTCCCTGAAGTGTGCCTCCAAAAACTTCTAATTGTTCCTCTGTATATTTGCTTTTATTCTTCTCTTGTGCCGAAAGAGAAAAACAAAAGCAGAAAAGTAATGTTATATTAAAATAAGATTTCATAGTAAAAAAGGGTTTAAAAGGGTTTATCTCCATTATAGGAAGTTAACCATATGGTTAAATTACCCATTCTCTACTCTAATGGATATGGGAACAAAAGGACAGATAAGTATTCTCTTTTTTCCTCAGTCGAAAGTCCCTTATAATAATCATTCTGTTCTAACCTTTTCTCTATGTCCTCTAAAATCTCTTTTTGTCTCTGTTTACTTTGATGTAGAGGAATAGGATTTTCTTTTAAAATTTTCTCAAATATTGAATTGATAAAAGGACTGTCTTTAAATATATCTGCTTCCTCATCTTCACAAGTGAATTTTATATAATTAAGTAGTTTTAGTAAGGCATTTACCTCTGCTGGGGTCAATAAAAATGTTACTTCTTTCATATATTTCAAGTTCTAATAATGTGTTTTTAATTCAACTTTTTCGCTTGGGTGTGAGTATTTGCCCCCCTGTATTCCCTTATCAATTAAGCCTTAAAAAACGCTTCTCTCTATGATATAGGATTTTCAATATTTTGGGGAGAGTATTAAAGCTCTACTACCCCCTTGATTCCTTACCAACTTGTGATAGGTCGACGTATATTCTCCCAAAAAGGAGCTACATATTCATTGTAAAAACACAACCTTGTTAAGTTGTCTCCTTCAATACTAATTCCTAAAGCAGGTATAACTATCCAATCACCGCGATATAATACTTTTTCAGTCCTTATAAGTCTTTTTATATCTTTATCATTATTCAAATCATAATCTCTTACAAGTATCTTATCAAATAAACGAGGCGTTTTTACATATATGCTACAAAGCAACTGATTGTAAAATTCAAACAATAAAGAGGCACTTTCAAATATCTTCTTCCCTCCAATCCCTTCTACGGGCATTGTTGTGATGTGGTATTCCTTTTTAAAATCCTCTAAAGTAGTATCAAATACAAATTGATTAACGGATTTAAAAGGATTTATTTCCAATATATTAGAACACCTCAGCAAACTATCTTCTATCAATTTATATGCTTTTGGAACATACAAATCTACCAAGGAACTATCAAAAACTAATACTTGTGCAAAGATTTTGTTTTTTAAATCAATGTACAAAGACAGCTGTAAGTTTGGATAAATATAGAAGTCTCCATCTATAATAGGCTTTTCTTGTGCAATTGTATCAAGAGTAGCTACTGTAATCCTTTTGCCATATACTTCTATCTCTTTTACATCCCGAACAGAAATAGTCTGAATACGCTTATTTTCTATTTCAAAGAAAAATGTAAGCGAATTCCTTTCTATTCTTGTTATATCGGAGAAATCTCCCACTTGAAATGTATCTATTTTTCCTTTTTCGATATGAATCATAGTTTTTTGATAGTATAGTACTTACGGTATTTTGGACAATAATGAATAGACACAACCTACAAGCTTACCAGTTTACGCTCCAAGTAATCCAAGTTTTTCAATTGCTCATAATCAGGGTATAGTATCTTAAAGTCGTTGTATAATTTTTGTTTTACAGCTTCTATTTTATGCAGTAATTTTTTGATGGTGAACAACGACTTTCTTTGTCCATTGAATAGGATACGAACATACTCTTCATCCTCTCTTCTGAGGGAAAAATGATAATCATCATACACACTAAATACTTCATTTTTTGTTTCTTCTCCCGAAACTATTTTCTCTAAATTATCAGCAAAAACAATGAAGAATTTAAGCAAATCAGCCTGAAAATGAAAAAGAGTTTTATCATCATTTAAAATTAAAACCTCTCCCCATAGCATTTTCTCAACGATTTCAGATTTAGAAAAATGATAGTAGTTTTCCCTTTTTACTTTTTTATATATTTCTAAATCAATCTGATATAGGATTATTATATTACCTTTTTTCATAGTCATTTAGTTTTCTCAAAAGTGCTATCTTTCACGAAGGGCTTTTGTATTGTACTGATTGGAAAGGTTTTGAAGCTTTAAGAACATATCTAAAATCACCCTTCACCTAATACTATGTACTTAATGCCTAAAAGATTCAAATCATCTATGATTTTTAATATTTTGTGTTTTTCTATAGCTATTACTTGCAAATTTTTGATAGGAGCTATATCACTTATTTCTTTAATAGGATTATAGAACATATACAGTTTTTTCAAATGAGGTAGGTGTTCTAACCCTATTAAACTCTCTATTTTATTTTCTTGTACATCTAAAAACTCAAGAGATTTTAATTTTTTAAAAGGAAGAAAATTAGTAAATGGAGAATCATATAAATCTAAATGTTTTAGTTTTTTACAATTTTCCAATCCTTCCAATTTTTGATTCGTATCTGTATTATAGCCGTGCAAATTCCGTAAATTTGGTGTGCTTTTCAAAGAATAAAAATCAAAATCTTTAAAATCTACATATAAATTCTCTAATTTAGGAAAGGATTTATCTATAAACTTAATATAATTATTTGTTGTGCGTAATTCTTTTAAACTGGGAATATTTACATTTGCTAAATTCGTTATTGAAGTATCCGAGATGTTTAATATTTTAATTGAATTACTACTAATATTCAAATTGGTTATCTTTTTATTTTTTGTAATCTCTAAAGTCTTTAAAGCTGGGAAATTAGGAAAGTTATCAAATACATCCATATGGGGGAAAGAGCAACATTCTAAGGTTAAGTCTCTAAGTTGCTCCAATCGCTTTAACTCGCTTAAATCTGACAAATTACACTTATAAAAGGTTATTTCTTTCAGAGTATCCGCAAAAGGTAAAAAATCATCAAGAGAATCAATATTCTCTTCAGAAAATATTATTTCTACTACTTTATTTCGGTATAGCCGTATAGCACTCCTTTGGGAAGAAATGTAGTTTGCTGAGATATTATTTAAATTGTATTTCTTTATTAGACCTGATAACATATATTTATCTTTTCACATATCCAGCTTCTGTATCAAATTTTATTGAGTTGTTTTTTTATTTCCTCGACTTGTTTTAACATAGCAAAAGATTCTGTTTCATAATAATTATCTTCAAATTCGTTATTTTTAATTTTCTCAATCCGGTTTTCCAATAAAGGAATAAAAGCTACAGAATCAAAATCTTGAAAATGACCTTTGTATTTTATCAACAACTCTTTTAGATAGATAAGAATATCACTACAGAGTTCATTACGCATTTCGTCCTCTGAAAGATCTACATATTTATTTAAAACAAGCATTTGGTCTATATCAAGTTCATCTTTTTTTCGCATATACCGAGCATACGATTTTAATTTACCTTTTTCAATATCTTTTATATTAAACAGCCTTAAAATAATACTTAATGATATGTGATGCCTGTCTATTTTCTGTAATTGATTAGATATAGATTCCTGCCATATCATATTATTTAGATTGTCAATTATATATCTTGCAACTTTTATTTGTTTTACATTATTTTCAAAATTCCCAGCGTATCTTGATTCGTAAGTTATCTTTAAAAAAATACCCATAAGTTCTTGTTTTTTTGTATTTTTTGATTCGTATCAGCATTATAGCCGTACGATTTCCATAGATTCGACCTATTAATTAACATGAGTTCGATATAACGAAAGCTCCCACTGATTTTCACGGATTTCACAGATTTTCTATGTCTGTGTAATTGTGTTGTTGCGATTTACACAGATTTGTATAAGACCTTTGGTCTTATTTATCCGTGAAAATTACAGAATTACGCTTAGTTGTATCATTTTCTCCGTGAAAATCCGTGGGAGAAAAAATATAATTTTGCTTACGTCGAACTCACGTTAGTTGTTAGCTATCAGTGTTTTACAATTCATCACGCTGGTGATGAATTGAGGCTAGTTTTTTTCTCTATGAGATAATACTTTTCAAGGTCTCTGTTTTACTGCCTGTAGCAATAAAAGCATCATGATGATTAATAGCTATAAGCCATTCGTATTTCTTAGAAACAAAATAAAACTCATCATAATGACGAAGTTCTCCTATAAGTGGGAGTACTGGGGTTATCCTCCCTTCATAAAACCAAAACTTATCATTCTGAGATTCTGCAAAGATAAAGAATATCTCTTCCTGTGCATCAATAAGTTCAGTAAGATAATTTTCAGGATTATGGGGCGGAACAAAAGCAACCGCTTCTTGAGAGAAATCCTCCCAAAGCCAATAGTACCTACCTCTTTGATGCTTACAGAATGTCTTATAAATCTGAGTCTCTACAGCTTTCCATTCATCTATCCCTAATGGGCAGAAATCCTCTGAAGAAATCTGCAATTGAACCACTAATTGTGCTATTTCTGTTCTAAGACTTGTCCAGGTTCGTTTTTTCTTTACCATTAGTTATTTCATTTGTTTGTTTTTGAATGAGTTGAATTATATAATTACCTCTGCCAAACTGCCTTTTTTGGTAGCATTCAGTCTCTGACTTCTGACCACTGACTACTGACTACTGACTACTGATCCAAACCACTAAACAAATCAGGTTGTATCACCTCTGGCGTAGCAGTTTCCTCCTCTTCGGTAGCGGTTTCCTCCTCTTGGGGTTCTTCGTATGGAAGTGGCTCCAAGGGGACAATCTCCTTGATACGCTCAGTAGAGAGCTGGTTGCCAATGGCTTTGATACCCTTGATAGCGATAAACTCTTCTATATTAACTATTTGGTTTTCAGCACGCTCTCTGCCTGTCTTGGTAAATACTACCTCGGCCATAGGACGCCACTGGGTGGAGACAAAGAGCAGCTGAGACTTAGGATGGTCGGAGATGACCAGTTCCTCTCGGTTAGGATTTTCCACCAAGAAGCGTTTGATAAAATAGCGTTCCTTTTCCCCTTCGTAATGGATTACTGAAATGGGCTTTTCAGGGTTCCATTTCTCTATAATCAGCAGGTTCGGGTCAAAGTGTAGGGAGAGGTCAGGGATTACCGTCTTGACGATGGCATCCTTGCTGATAAGTAGCAACCTATCCTCTCCCTTGAAGGAGCCGAGTAGCTCTCCACGCCCCTCGGTATTGAGACGGTGTACGATAGGGTCGTACCATATCTTGCGTGGCTTGAGGGTAGAAACGCCTTTTTCCTTGAGCTCTATACGCTTGATGGCATATTTGGTTACGATGTTTCCGCGAGAGGCTCTTCCTTTGATAAGGATATCGGCAAAATTGATATCCCATTTGAGCTTCTTCACGCTCCCTGCTTGGCGAAGTATAACAGAGATTACCTCGGCTTCCCCATTGGGGTTAGCCGAGAAATACAGTACTTGGGAGTCCTTATGAGGCTCTACCACATCGTATTCCTTGTCTCGGATAATTCCTGTAACAGTAAAGCGCTTGATATAGGAGATCTTATCATTCCCGTTGCGGTATACCAAATTGTATACTGTACGGGTGTCATTCTTCTTAAATACTCCTACATGAACAATATTCTTGCCTATATAGCTCTTTTCGGTAACCTTAGTGATAATCATCTTTCCATCGGCAGTGAAGACAATTATATCATCTATATCACTACAATCAGCTACATATTCGTCCTTCTTGAGGGATGTCCCTACGAAACCTTCTTCTCGATTGACATAGAGTTTGAGATTGCGCACGACAACCTTGGTTGCCTCAATGGTATCGAACGGACGTATTTCGGTCTTACGGTCTTTGCCCTTTCCGTATTTTTTTTGGAGATTTCTGAAATAATCTATGGCAAAGGCAATGAGGTTAGCCAAGTGATCTTTCACCTCTGCTATATTCTCTTCTATCTTGAGGAGATTTTCCTCCGCCTTGTAAGTATCATATTTAGTGATACGAATCATAGGAATCTGGGTGAGGCGCTCCAAGTCCTCATCGGTGATAGGGCGCAGGAGTTGTTCTGCAAAAGGCTCAAAGCGCTTATATAAGTAGGCATAGAGTGATTCCTTATCACTATAGTTTTTGAAGTCAATATACATCTCCTCACGGATAAATATTTTCTCCAAGGAAGCATTGTGCCACTTCTGCTCAAGGTCATCGAGCTTGACCTCCAATTCTTTTTTGAGAATCTCTACTGTCCTATCCGTGCTTTTCTTTAGGATATCACTTACCCCTATAAAGAGAGGTCTACTCCCCTCAATTACACAACAAAGAGGAGATACGGAGGTCTCACAATCGGTGAAAGCATAGAGTGCATCGATAGTCTTATCTGGAGAAATTCCTTTGGGCAAGTGTACTAATATTTCTACATTGGCAGCGGTATTGTCATCTACCTTAAGTACCTTTATCTTACCTTTTTCATTGGCTTTGAGAATAGAATCTATCAGGGAAGAGGTAGTGGTGCCAAAAGGTATCTCGGTGATGACCAAGGTAGATTTGTCCCTCTGAGCGATACGAGCTCGTACCCTGATACGCCCTCCACGCATACCATCACTGTATCCAGCAGCGTCCATAATCCCTGCGGTAGGGAAATCGGGATACAGCTCAAAGGGCTTGCCTTCGAGGTAAAGTACAGAAGCATCAATGAGTTCGTTGAAGTTATGAGGTAGGATTTTGGTAGAGAGTCCTACGGCAATTCCTTCTGCTCCTTGGGCTAAGAGCAGGGGAAACTTCACAGGTAGGTGTACAGGCTCGTCATTACGGCCGTCATAACTCTTCTGCCACTGGGTAACCTTAGGGCTAAAGAGGACGTCCAGAGCAAATTTGGAAAGGCGAGCCTCGATATATCGAGGAGCAGCAGCATCGTCGCCAGTGAGAATATTCCCCCAGCTTCCCTGAGTATCGATCAGCAATTCTTTTTGCCCAAGCTGAATAATAGCATCCCCTATGGAAGCATCGCCATGAGGGTGGTACTTCATGGTATTCCCTACTATATTGGCTACTTTGTTATAGCGACCATCCTCCAGCTCATCCATAGAGTGCATGATACGACGCTGTACAGGCTTAAAGCCATCCTCCAAGGCGGGGACAGCACGTTCGAGGATTACATAGGAGGCATAATCGAGAAACCAATTCTGGTACATCCCACTGATACGAGTAATGGTCTCTTGAGGTTCCCCTTGTAGGGCTTGTGGTGGTATAGGGTGTTCTTCCATAAAATAAGGTAAAAGGTAATAGATAATAGGTAATAGGACATCTGTTACCTGTTTCCTATTACCTATTACCTTATATTAAAATTGTTGTCCAAAGATAAAATGTGTCTCCCAACCATGAGGAGTGGTTTGTCCGTTGATACCATCATATCCATATCCGAAGTCAAACCCTAAGAGTCCAAGCATAGGCATAAAGATACGTACTCCAAAACCAGCAGAGCGCTTGATATCGAACGGATTGTACTGAGAGAAACTTCCGAAGGAGTTCGCCCCTTCTGCAAATACCAATCCGTAGATGGAAGCCATAGGCTTGAGGGTAATTGGGTAGCGTAATTCCAAAGAGAACTTGTTATAGATCACATCTCCATCGCGTGAGGAGAGAGATTGGTTCGGGTAACCACGCATTTGTATATATTCCCTACCCTCTAAAGAGTTGTAGGACATTCCATCTCCTCCTACTAAGAAACGTTCGAAAGGTACAGTACCTCTGTCTCTGTTATAGTATCCTAAGTAACCGAAATCCACAGCAGGGCGCAGTACGAGCTTATCTACGAGATTGAGATACCAGTTACCTTGCAATCGCAGCTTATAGTACTCCAACCACTTAAAGCGCTCTTGGTCTATCTCCCCGATACGGTTAGTATTCTTGTTAGCCTCCGCCACAGCACGCTGTTCCATGAGGGACTTGTAATCTACCCCATTGAAAAGAGAGTAAGGGGGAGTGAGCTTGGCTGTAATGGTAAAGTCACTACCTCCCAAAGGAAATATAGGGTTAGGCCCACTGGAACGACGACTTAGCGATACGGTATAAGCCAAGGCATTCGAATGTCCATTCCCAAAAGTAAAGAGCGTAGTGTTATAGTTCCTTAGGTCATAATAGTTGTAGCTGACGTACTGAGCCAATTGGAAATAATCATCAGGTACTCTCAGCCTTTTGGCCAATCCTAAAGTAACCCCTGTGATATAGAAGCGCTTGCTCTTATCTACATCATAGGTATAATAGTTATAGTCATAGCTCACAGAATAGTTGAACCCTATAGAGAACTGAACGGGTCTCTCTCCTCCCATCCATGGCTCCATGAAGGAGAAGCTAGCCACCCTATAAGCACGCCCTACACTGACATTGAGAGCTAACTTCTGGGCATCTCCCATAGGGAGGGGCTTATAGGACTTCTTATCGAAAATATTCTGTATAGAGAAGTTATTGAAGTTCAACCCGAGGGTTCCCATGAAGCCTCCCCCGCCATAACCTCCTTGCAGCTGTATCTGGCTGGAAGAACTGGTATCATTGAGCACATACTCTAAATCCACTGTACCGGAGTTCGGATCTGGATTCTTGATCTGAGGGTTGATGCTTTGTGCATCGAATATCCCCAACTGGGAAAGCTCTCGTACGGTACGGATTACATCTTCTTTGGAATAGAGATACCCTGGGCGTGTACGCAATTCTCGATAAATGACCTTATCATTGGTAGTGGTATTACCTGTTACCGTAATATTATTAAAGTGAGCCGGTTTCCCCTCATGGATACGTATCTCGAAATTGATCGTATCATTCACTACCGAAGTCTCCACAGGATTGATCTGAGAGAAAAGGTATCCTGTATTCTGGTAGAGGTTGGAGATACTATTGGCATCAGGATCTTTAGGGTCATTGATACGATTACGTAGCTGTACACCATTGTATATTTCTCCTTTCTTAAGTCCTAATATGTGATCCAACATCTGGTTGCTATAGACACTATTTCCGAGGAACTTAATATCACCAAAATAGTATTTTTTCCCTTCTTGCAAAGATATTTTTAGGTTGATATTCTCCTTGCCATCATAGAGAGTATCATGAGTGATACGCGCATCACGATATCCGTTTTCCTTATAGAAATCAATCAAGGAAGCTAAGTCTTCGTTGTACTTATCTTGCACATACTTAGAGCGTTTCCAGAAGCGTCCGAAGAAGCGTTGTTTGGTCTTTTTCATCTTGCGGCGGAGCTTGCTATCGGCAAATTTTTCATTTCCTTCAAACGATATACTATTGATTTTCACCTTGTTACCCCTATCTATACGGATAAGCATACGTTCCTTGGTACCCAAGGAATCCGCTGGAGAAGTAGTAATATGTACCTTGGTATTTAGGTAACCTTCCTTGCGATACTTATCAGTGATATAGGACTTAGTCTTGGCGATGAGGCTCTCATTGACCTTCTTTCTGGATTCCAAATGAGTCTTGTCCAATTCAAGCTTTTTGAGGAGTTCCTCTGCTTTTCTCTTGCGAATCCCCTCTACCTTGACCTCAGTGAGTTCAGGAATCTCCTGAATGACAAACTCCAAGAAGACCTTATCCCCCTCTGTTTTGGCTATATATATATCTATATCATTGAATACCTGATAGTTCCAAAGCTTATGAATGATTCGGGTAAATCGTTCGCTGGGGATGGTAATCCTATCTCCAACCTTCAGTCCAGAGGCAACAATGATAGTCTGTGCATTGTAGTGCTTAGCTCCTTTGACCTCTATGCCCCCAATGACAAAATCTCTACCTTTTTCCAAAGCGGTAAGATTCTGTTCCTGCGAGAGGGTATCAATAACAGCCACCGACTGGAGAGTATCTCTCACAGTAGTAGCCTGATGGGTTTCCTCTTGTTGCCCATAGGCGGTATGGAGAAAAAGTATCCCAAAAATGTATATGAAAGTTCTTCTCATACTAACTAAGTTGTTCACTGGTTTTTCCAAATCTGCGTTCTCTATTTTGATAATTAAAAAGTGCTTTATGTAGTTCCTCTGAAGAAAAGTCAGGCCATAGGACATCGGTAAAGTAGAGCTCAGCATAAGCTATTTGCCAGAGCAAGAAGTTACTAATACGACATTCTCCACTGGTACGTATAAGCAAGTCCACGGGAGGAATCTCCTTGGTATAAAGAGCCGCTTGCACTCTCTCTGCAGTGATTTCGTCCAAGGAGAGTTCGCCCTGCTGTACCTTTTGAGCTATGTGTTGTACCATCTGGAGGATCTCCTGTTGTCCTCCATATCCCAAAGCCAAGCTTACCACAGTCTTGGTATTACCCTTAGTAGCTTCCATGGCTTTGTGGAGTTCCTTTTGGATTTTGGAAGGCAAGCTTTCTAAATCCCCTATAGCATTGAGGCGTACATTGTTCTGCTGCATGATCTCCACCTCTTTCTTAAGATAACGAGATAGTAAGTGCATAAGCGCCTCCACTTCCAGTTTGGGGCGCTTCCAGTTCTCTGTAGAAAAAGTATAGAGAGTCAGGTAAGGAATCCCTAACTGGGTTACCTCCTGTATAATTTCGCGCACGGTCTTAGCGCCTTTTTCATGCCCCAAAATGCGTTGTTTGCCTCGTTGTTTTGCCCAACGCCCATTCCCGTCCATGATAATTGCCAAATGTCGGGGGAGCATTTTACTTTCTATATCCATTGGCTTATCTGCAAGTTACTATCAAGTGTGCAAAGATATGATTTTTTTGGCAAACCTGAAAAAATTTATATCTTATTTGGCAAATTCGAAACAATTACATTTTTTAGCTCCGAAGGTATAGGTAAGGTATAGTCCTGATACCATGTACCAATCGTTGGTATTGAGATTGCCGAAGTGTACCCCTTTGCCCGATTTACTTCCATCAAGATTGTTGGTAAAGGTATAGCGCATACTCACTTCTGCCCCTACTAAGAAGCGGGATCCCCATAGGCGAGTCTTGACACCCAAGGTAAAAGGTATTGCCCATGATTCATCACGCTCTGGGTAGGTCTGATACTTGGCATGCTGACTGGGGGTGGTAATATCGTCAAAATACAATCGATCCATCTTGAAATAATAGAAGCCTGTATGTACATAGGGGGTAAAAAGAAGCTTAAAAGGCTCATGGGTATCGAAATGCAGAAAATCATACTCCACACCTGCTCCCATCTCGACCATGCGATTCTGGAAAGCAAAGTCCCTGTTACGACGGGCATCGGTGGTGGCTCTACGGTCGCTATCCCAGAGGTCAAACCACTTGATATCGGCACGTAGAGAGAGCTGTTTGCGGATATTGCGCTTGTAGAGTAAGCCTATAGCGGGCTTGGTGGGAAAGACATAATAAGTAGAACCAATGTCCGCAATGGGGTTCACTCCTCCGAAGAAAACCCCTATTTCATTATACTGCCCCCACCCCTTCGTGATGGCACAGCAGGTAAGTATCAACCAAAGAAAATATTTATGCATTACTCTATAATTGTTAATCGTTAATTGTTAATTTCAGGGGAAGGTTAAGTTTTCGATTTAGTAAGAACTAATCACTGATTATTGCCCTGCAAAAGAGATTGTACCGCTGAGAGACAGAGACTAAAAAGTACAGCATACCAAAATCCCTCAATATGAATTCCCTCAATAAGCCTATCTGCCAATATTATAATAATGGTATTGATAATGATGAGGAACAATCCAAAGGTGATCATGGTAATAGGTAAAGAAAGTACTATCAAGATCGGCTTTAGAAATATATTGAGTACTCCCACTACCAAGGCAAATAACAAGGCATCCGAAAAATCCCTTACTTGGATATGAGGCAATACCTTGCTCAGCCCCAATATGAGAATACTGGTAATAATCAGATTGACTATATACTTCATTTTGTGATTATTTTTGTAGGAATTGATAAGTAATTTCGAAAAATTCTTTAGGCTTTTCCACCTGTACCCAGTGTCCAGCATCGGGTATGGTTACAGCCTCAGCCTTAGGAAAATGTTGCATGATCAGGGGCATATCCTCTGGCAATACATAGTGAGACTTTCCTCCTATCAAAAAGAGTGTTTTCCCTTGATAGATAGTTCCTACCGGGAGCGCTGTACCTATCTCGGCTACACGCTCACGCAGTACAGGTAGGTTGATACGCAGGGCCAACTGATCTGCTGTCTTTCTATAGACATTCTTAAGCAAGAACTGGCGTATAGGGACATCTATGATGAACTTGCCTAACTGCTGATCAGCCTGCTCACGAGTCTTGATCTGAGAAAAGTCCAAGGTAGAGAGGGCATCCAAGATGACCTTGTGGTGCACTGGATAGTACTTAGGCGACATATCGACCACCACGATACGTTCAGCCCGCTCAGGATAAGTGACTGCCAAGAGCATAGTAGTCTTCCCTCCCATAGAATGCCCAATAAGAGGTGCTGAGGCGATCTGGTGATAATCCATATAGCGAATCAGATCCTCCATCATAAGAGTATACGAAAATTCAGGAGAATGAAAGCTATGCCCATGATTACGAGCATCAATCACATGTACCTGATACCCTTTTTCAGCAAAGTGAAGGGAGTGGGTACGCCAGTTGTCCCCCATACCTAAGAAACCATGAAGGATAATTAGCGGCTTTCCCTCTCCTACTATTTGAGAATTAATAAGCTCCATATTATTATACTATTTGAGACGATACAGATACATACTCACCACATTCTGAAGGCCTAAGTAGAGAGCCTCACTAATGAGGGCGTGCCCTATGGAGACTTCCAAAAGGCCAGGTATCTGCTCTTTGAAATATTGTAAATTGTCCAAACTAAGATCATGCCCTGCATTGAGCCCCAACCCGACCTTCTGAGCTACCTCAGCAGCCTGTACATAAGGGCGAATCCCCTCCTTGTTGCCACGAGCGTACTCTCGAGCATAGGCTTCTGTATAGAGTTCCACACGGTCGGTTCCTGTTTTAGCAGCAGCCTCCACCATACGTTCTACAGGATCTACAAAGAGAGAGGTGCGAATCCCATGACGCTTGAACTCGGCAACAATTTCCGTCAGATATGCCCCATGAGTAAGGGTATCCCAACCAGCATTGGAGGTAATAGCATCCTCAGCATCAGGGACAAGGGTTACTTGTGTAGGCTTCACCTTGAGGACAAGGTCTACAAACTTAGGAATGGGATTCCCTTCTATATTGTATTCTGTATGTACTATTTCCTTGAGATCTAAGGCATCTTGGTAGCGGATATGGCGCTCATCGGGTCGTGGGTGTATGGTAATCCCCTCCGCTCCAAAGTCTTGTAAATCAGTAGCTACTTGCAACAAATTAGGAACATTCCCACCTCGTGAATTGCGAAGAGTAGCTATCTTATTGATATTTACACTGAGCTTTGTCATTTGAATATACTTTTAACAAGGGGCAAAGGTACAAATTATCCTCCACATTTACAATCAGGGCCACCCCCACATTTTTTTTTCTTAGTGAAAAAGAATTTTTTTACTAAAAAAACAATGGCTAATGCCACTAAAGCATAGGTAATAATATCTTGTATCATCTGTATACTATTTTCGTGACAAAGGTACAAAATAATGACAAATAATTAATGCTCAATGATTAATGACAAACAATAAATTTCAAAATATTGTAAATCAAATATTTGCAAATTTATTTCACTAAAAATAAAAAAAAATTCTTGAAAAAAATGCTTTTAAATTTTTTTTTTCGGAAAAAATATGTACCTTTGCAAAGATTTTTTTACTATCTTTTTTATTAAAAGATTATTTTTTTAAATTAGAAAATGGAATACCGACTCACGGAACTCATATTAGCACAGCGAAACAACATTACCAATACGCTTCCAAAGAAAAAAGCAGAGGATTTTATAGATGGTCTATACCGCTTGCTCTTCTCCTTGGATACAGAACCTTGCCAATGTAGTTATGAGGTAGAACAAAAACTGAAAGCCAAACAGTTGGAATTTTCCGAGATTATCTATGACTATTTCAGAGATAACCAACGTGCTCAGCAGGCAACCACTACCTTTTTCTCTTCTATAGAGGAGGTCTACTGCCGATTGCTCCGCGATGCACAAGCCATCTTGGACAATGACCCTGCGGCACAGAATTTGGAAGAAGTATATATAGCTTACCCTGGCTTCTATGCGATTGTGGTACATCGCTTTGCCCATCAGCTATGGCTACAGGACTTGAAGCTTTTAGCCCGCGTGTGGAGCGAATTTGCCCATAGCAAGACCGGAATAGACATTCACCCTGGTGCGCAGATAGGAGACAATTTCTGTATAGACCACGGAACAGGTATTGTCATAGGAGAGACCTGTGTGATTGGTAATAATGTAAAAATATACCAAGGAGTTACCCTTGGGGCGCTATCGGTAGCCAAGGATAAGAAAGATACCGTACGCCACCCGAATATTGGTGACAATGTGGTCATCTACTCCGGAGCAACCATCTTGGGTAGTGGACATATAGGACACGACAGCACTATAGGGGGCAATGTATGGCTTACCGAAGGAATAGACCCCTATACCGTAATCTATTACAAGAGTGAGATGATAACCAAAGGAAAAAACCTATCACCTGAACCTATATTTTTTCATATATAAACCTTAATACATAACCTATAATTATATTTTTATGAAGTACAACAACATTTTGGGAGCTATCGGAAACACTCCCGTGATTCGTTTGGCCAAGCTTTTCCCTTCACACCAAGTTTGGATTAAGCTTGAGAAGAGCAACCCTGGAGGAAGTATCAAGGATCGTATCGCCTTGGCTATGATTGAGCAAGCTGAAAAACAAGGGCTTATCAACAAAGATACCACTATTATAGAACCCACCTCTGGGAATACTGGAGTAGGTCTTGCTCTTGTAGCAGCTGTAAAAGGGTACAAGCTCATTCTGGTAATGCCTGAATCCATGAGTGTGGAGCGCCGCAAATTGGTCTCTGCCTATGGAGCTTCTTTTGTGCTTACTCCTAAAGAAAAAGGTACTGGGGGTGCTGTAGAGAAAGCCAAAGAATTGGCCGCTTCTATCCCTAATTCTTGGGTACCTCAACAGTTCGAAAACCCTGCCAACCCCGAGATACACCGCCTAACGACAGCACAAGAAATCGTGAGCGACTTCCCCGAAGGAGTAGACTACTTTATCTCTGGAATTGGTACCGGAGGGCATCTCTCTGGAATTGGAGAAATACTCAAAGCGAAATTCCCTCAGACCAAAGTATTCGGTATAGAACCTGCCACCTCTGCTGTGCTTAGCGGAAACAAACCCGGCCCTCACCCACTACAAGGTATCGGAACAGGCTTTATCCCTAAGACACTCAATACTTCTATCTATGATGGTATCATCACCATTGATAAAGATGAAGCTTATGACTATACCCGCCGCTTAGCCCGAACAGAAGGTATCTTAGCAGGTATCTCCACTGGAACTTCTTTAGCCGCTATCGCTAAGAAACTCCCTGAAATCAAAGCTAATGAAGTGGTGCTTACTGTCAACTATGACTCTGGAGACCGCTACTGGTCTGTAGCTGACCTCTTCGAGGAAAACCCTAATTAATGATTAATGACTCCCATTAGTATTGGAAATTAACCATTGAAGACTAACAATTATTTATGCGTTTACTTATCCAGCGAGTCAAAGAAGCACAAGTAGCCATTGGAGGAAGGATTCATTCCCAGATCTCCCAAGGGCTACTTCTGCTTTTAGGTATAGAAGAGAGTGATAGCCAAGAGGATATTGATTTTCTCTGTAAGAAAACAACTCAAATCCGTCTGTTCAACGATGATAATGGGGTGATGAACCTCTCGGTACAGGAAGCAGGTGGTGCCCTAATGGTAGTAAGTCAATTCACCCTATATGCCCAGACAAAGAAGGGGAACCGCCCCTCCTACATTCGAGCGGCAAGACCCGAAAGGGCAATTCCTCTATATGAGCAGTTTGTCCATACCCTACAACAACTATCAGGAAAGGAAATTGCCACAGGAGTATTCGGAGCCGATATGCAGGTAAGCCTATGCAACGATGGCCCTGTTACTATCTTTATCGACAGCAAAATGCGTGACTTCTAAAGAAGAAATCACGCATTTTTTTATAAATAAGGTTTCGACAATATTTACGCTCTTACTGGAAGGTTCATCACAAGGTCTATATACAAGTTCACCTTGTCCTTGAGCTCCTTACGATTGACAATAAAATCCAAGAAGCCATGTTCTTGTACAAACTCTGCTGTTTGGAAGCCTTCTGGCAAGTCTTTTCCTGTGGTATCCTTTACCACACGAGGCCCTGCAAAGCCTATCAGTGCGCCAGGTTCGGCTATATTGATATCCCCCAGCATAGCAAAGGAGGCAGTCACCCCACCTGTAGTAGGATCTGTACAAAGTGAGATATAAGGCAAGCCAGCATCATCAAGCTGAGCGAGCTTGGCGGAAGTTTTGGCCATCTGCATCAGAGAGAAAGCAGCCTCCATCATACGAGCTCCTCCGGACTTGGAGATCATCATAAAAGGCAATCGGTTCTTGATGGCATAGTCGATCCCGCGGGCAATCTTCTCCCCTACGACACTTCCCATAGAGCCTCCGATGAAGTCAAAATCCATACAAGCAATAACAATCTCACGCCCTTTGGACTCTCCTACTGCACAGCGCACAGCATCATATAGATCCGTTTTCTTCTGAGCTTCCTTGAGCCTGTCTTTGTATCGCTTTGTATCCTCAAAATCCAAAGGATCCTTGGACTTCATGGTCTTGTCCAACTCGCTGAACTTCCCATCGAAAAGAATTTCAAAATATTCCTTGCTACCTATACGAACATGATAGCCATCCTCAGGGCTTATATAACAGTTCTGAGCAAGCTCTTCTGTTTCTACAATTTTCCCAGTAGGAGACTTGTACCACAATCCCTGTGGAATATCTTTTTTCTCCTCTGTGGCGGTCTGTATCCCCTTTGTTTTTCTCTTAAACCAAGACATATATTTTTCATTCTCTTAGCCCATATCCATCTCTGACATAGTTCTCTTTCACAAGATACATTCTAAGAATTTTTGCAGGGCAAAGTTACTATTTTTTTCTCAGATGGCGATTTCTTTTTATGTTAATATTGACAAGTTTTTATTCACAATTTATAACATATTGAAAATCAAATATATACGAATTCTTTGTGAAAAATATTTCTTTTTGAAAAAAATAACACCTTAAAATGTTTTTATTTAGAAATAAAAATGTAACTTTGCAGTAAATATTAAATATTACCGTTATGTCTAAAGTAGGAAATGCATTAGCTGCTCTGCTTGTAGGAGCTGCTATTGGTGCAGGAGTAGGAATTCTTTTTGCTCCTGACGAAGGAAAGAAAACACGCAAGCGTATCCGCAAGTCCTTAGAAGGAGTTTCTGACAATCTCAGAGATCGTCTCACTCACCTGAATGAGGATTTGAAGGAGAAAAAGCTCAAATTCAAAGGCACCTTGGAGGAAAATGTAGAGAAACTTCTTTCCAAGTCTAGCTATAAGGCAGAGGAACTTATCAATGCTTTAGAGCGTAAACTCGAGGACCTAAAAAAGGCCAATGCTAAATTTCAAAAATAACCCCTAAGCAAATCATTATGGCACTCCAGCAACTAAAGGAAACCGCACAGACCCTCCCCGATGAGGTACAGTCCACCTTGAATTCTCATTCAGAGTACTACAAGCTATATATATTCCGTATCATAGCCAAGTCCACTATGGGCTTTGTAAGCCTATTTGTGGTAGCCCTCTTTGTGCTAATCATTGCGTTTTTCTTAGCTTGTGCCTCTGCTTTTGCTTTAGGAGAATGGCTCGGTAGTATGGCCTTAGGATTCCTCATCATGGGAAGTGTATTCCTTATCATTCTATTTGTTATCTACAAATGGAGAAAGAGTTTTGTACACAAGCCTATATTAGGAAAATTATCTGAAATATATTTCAAAGAATAGTACTATGGAAAGAAAATACACCTCACTGGATGAAATAGAAAAAGACCTACACGCCCTAAAGCTTAAAAAGGACGTAGACTTGATGTGCCTAAAGACTGACTATCAGACTCTTGTACGCAATCTCTCCGTTTCTCAGTTGTTCTCAGACTCTGTCTCTGAACTTACACAAGCCTTTGTGAGCAAGCAGAAGAGCCTTCTTTCCTTAGCAGCAGGATTTCTGCTTAGAAGATTTTTTAGATAGGTAGTAGCCAATATTTTACACTATTTTTTTAAAAAAATAAGGTGTAAAATTTTGATATATGCAAAAAAGGTTGTACTTTTGCACCCTGAAAAAAGCGAGGTCTTGTAGCTCAGCTGGTTAGAGCACCTGACTCATAATCAGGGGGTCCTTGGTTCGAGCCCAAGCTGGACCACCTCAAAGAAAAAGCACTTACAATCATGTAAGTGCTTTTGTTATTTGTAAGTAGAACTGCCTTAAGCTAGGGATCACTATAACAATGTTATCTGAGACAACTCCTTCCCTATCTCTCTTATTCCATTTTGAATTTCTAAAAGTCTTTTTTCGGATGCCTTACTTTTCCCCGTTGCATATTTTCTTATCATCACTGGGCTAACGGCTATTCTGCGTGCCAACTCAGCCATATTGAGTTCAGGAAGCTGTTTGCTTATACCGTCCAACTCTATTTCATAGACAAACTCTACTCCATTTTTGTAACGATTGACAAAATCCCAATCATTATCTTTTTCACATTCCTCCATAAGTATTTTGTCAATATTTTTTGCTCTTCTTATATAGGGCGAATTGCCATTCGCCCCTACATATATCTACACTAATTTTATGAGGCTTTACTTATTAATCATAATTTGCTTAAAATCTTCTCTACAATCAGTCTAATTCATTAAAAAAATTAGAGACACTTTTTACTCATAAAAAGTGTCTCTAAATTATTACAATTTAAAACTATTCAGTTTTATTTCTAAAGACAAGGCCATTGTCAAAGGAATCTATCAATACCAGACTACCTGCCTTGATCTTTCCTTGGAGTATTTCCTTGGAAAGAGCATTCATTACTTCTTTCTGGATAACACGCTTTACAGGTCGTGCTCCAAACTGAGGATCATATCCACGCTTAGCCAAGTAATCTATCGCTTCATTGGTAGCCTCCAAGGTGATGTTCTCACGGGCTACTAACTTGATGATACCACCCAACTGCAAGCGTACAATTTGCTTGATATTGTCCTGAGTAAGAGGTGTAAACATTACTATATCATCTATACGATTGATAAATTCAGGACGCACTGTTTGCTTGAGCAATTGTAGTACTTCTTCTTTTGCCTTCTCGGTGGCTTCCTCTGTATCCTTATATTTTTCAAAACTTTCCTGAATGAGGTGGCTACCCATATTGGAAGTCATGATAATAATCGTATTCTTGAAGTCGGCCGTACGCCCCTTATTGTCTGTAAGTCGTCCTTCGTCCAAGACCTGCAAAAGAATATTGAACGTATCAGGGTGTGCCTTCTCTATCTCATCCAATAAGACTACAGAGTAAGGGCGACGACGCACGGCTTCGGTGAGTTGTCCACCTTCGTCATACCCTACATATCCGGGAGGTGCTCCTACCAAACGGCTCACCGCATGTTTTTCCTGATATTCACTCATATCGATACGAGTCATGGCATTCTCATCGTCAAAGAGATATTCGGCCAAGGCCTTGGCAAGCTCGGTTTTCCCAACCCCAGTGGTACCTAAGAAAAGGAAAGAACCTATAGGTTTTTTAGGATCCTGCAAGCCTGCACGACTACGGCGGATAGCATCAGAAACAGCCGCGATGGCTTCTTCCTGTCCTACTACGCGCTTGTGAAGCTCTTCCTCTAAGTGAAGGAGCTTTTCACGCTCGCCCTGCATCATCTTGGTTACTGGCACTCCCGTCCATTTGGCAATCACCTCAGCGATATCCTCACGGGTAACCTCTTCCTTGATCATGGTCATCTCATGCTTGTCGATTTCCTTTTGGAGTGCTTCAAGCTTTTCTTCCTCTTGGGTTATCTTCCCATAACGGAGTTCGGCCACCTTACCATAATTACCCTCACGTTCGGCACGCTCGGCCTCTATCTTATAGTTTTCTATATTGTTCTTGGCGGCTTGTATCTCGTCCACAAGGGTCTTTTCTCCCTGCCATTTGGTAAAGAGAGCATTGCGTTCTTCCCTTAGGTTACCTACCTCTGCATTGAGCATACGGAGTTTTTCCTCATCATTTTCACGCTTGATGGCCTCTATTTCAATCTCCAGCTGCATGATCTTACGGTCGAGTACATCGAGCTCCTCAGGCTTGGAGTTGATCTCCATACGAAGCTTAGCAGCCGCCTCATCCATCAGGTCAATAGCCTTGTCCGGTAAGTAGCGGTTAGGAATATATCGCTCGGAGAGCTCTACCGCTGCAATGATAGCCTCATCCTTGATACGTACCTTATGGTGTGCTTCATATTTTTCCTTGATACCACGAAGAATAGAAATAGCACTCTCAGTATCAGGCTCTTCGACCATTACTTTTTGAAAACGACGCTCTAGTGCCTTATCCTTTTCGAAATACTTCTGGTATTCATCCAAAGTTGTTGCCCCAATGGCGCGAAGTTCTCCACGTGCCAAAGCTGGTTTTAGAATATTAGCGGCATCCATAGCCCCTTCTCCTCCACCTGCTCCTACAAGAGTATGGATTTCATCGATAAAAAGAATGATATTACCATCGGAAGAAGTTACTTCTTTTACTACCGATTTGAGTCGTTCCTCGAACTCTCCCTTGTACTTCGCTCCTGCAATAAGAGCCCCCATATCCAAGGAATAGATTGTTTTATCTTTTAGATTTTCAGGCACGTCTCCATTGACAATACGGTGTGCTAGTCCTTCGGCAATAGCTGTCTTCCCTACCCCAGGTTCCCCTACGAGCATAGGATTGTTCTTGGTACGACGGGAAAGAATCTGAAGTACACGACGAATCTCCTCATCACGCCCGATGACAGGGTCTAGCTTGCCACTGTGTGCCAACTGGGTTAGGTTCTTCGCATACTTATTGAGTGAATTGTAGGTATCTTCTGCTGAAGCGGAAGTAACACGCTCGCCCTTGCGAAGCTCGGTAATGACCTTCTCAAATTCCTTTTCAGTCACTCCCTGTTCCTTGAGCGCTTGTCCTACTTGGTTTTTTACCTTGAAAATAGCCAAGAGCAAGTGCTCTATGGAGACATACTCATCATTCCTTTTCTTAGCAATATTACTTGCTTCCAGAAGTACTTCTCCTGCGGTACGAGAGAGCGACATTTGACCTCCCTGTACCTTAGGATAAGAAGCCAAAGCCTTATCCACCGCTTGAGAGAGTGTAGCGGTATTCACTTGCAACTTTTTAAGTACAAAAGGCAGTACGTTATTGTCCACCTCTTGGATACCCTTGAAGATATGCTCTACTTGGATATCTTGTTGCCCAAGACCCTGAGCCAGTTGCTGAGCTCTTTGGATAGCCTCTTGGGACTTAATAGTATAGTTGTCAAAATTCATTTTCTTTACAATTTAAGGGTTATAGAATTAATTATTAAGGAGTGAGGTTCTTAGAAATTAAAGAATTATAGAATTAGGTTGTTCTTTTAATTCTTCACTTTCTTCCCCCTCCTTGTCCCTTATCTATCAAGAAGTATTCCAAATCTCAAAAACTGACAAATTGGCATGTTTTTAAGATTTTATACTTACAGAAAAAGAAATTTATTTTGATTTTCAATTGATTAAAACATGTAAAAATGACATGTTTTCTTATTACAGAAAGTATCTAATGAAGAAATATAATCTTGAGAAGGCATTAATAGACGCAGATGCAATAAATTGCGTCTTTGTATTCTGTATTAAAAAATGACAAACTGGTATATTTTACTCCTTGATTCGTCTTATTATCTTTTCTCTAAACTCCCTGATCAAATCCTTAAACTCCTCAGGCAGATAGGTAAGTGCTTTCTGCTCAATTTCTTTAGGAATACCATAATAAGCCTCGGCTATACCGCCTGTAATGGCGGCAAGGGTATCACTATCACCCCCTATGGAGACGGCAAGGCGAAGGGCACTCTCGAAATCGTGGCTTTCTAAAAAGCAGATAATGGCTTGTGGTACTGTCCCTTGGCAAGTTTCATCGAAACGATATGTTCGGCGAAGCTCCTGACAAGTCATAGAGAGGTCATACCCATAGAGCCAGCAGACTTTCTTTTTTATCTGTTCTTTGTTTTTTCCCTCAAGAGCCAAAGCAATGGCATAAGCGACACACTCAGCACCCTTGACCCCTTCTGGATGGTTGTGAGTACATTCAGCACTCTCGCGAGCAAAACTTAGCACCTGGTCCATGCTCCCTAACCAACCACAAGGAGAGACACGCATAGCAGAACCATTGCCAAAACTATTGTATGGTTGTGGATTTTCACTACGTATCCACTGACCAAAACGCCCTCCATAAGATCCCATAGGCGAAGGGTATCTCCTACACCAATAGAGCAGACTATCCTTGAAAGATTTTCCATGAAGCAGTGCATCAGCGATGGCGATGGTACATATAGTATCATCGGTAAAGCTGTTATCAGAAGTAAACAACTCAAAATCTGTAGTATGGATATTGGCAAACTCATATCGAGAACCTACAATATCTCCTATAATAGCACCTAACATAACGAATAGTGAATGAATGATTAATGAATAATGACCAATAACTAATACCCAAGAGGATTAGTTATTGGTCATTTGTACTTATAGAAGTGGAGAATACGGGATTCGAACCCGTGACCTTTTGCATGCCATGCAAACGCGCTAGCCAGCTGCGCCAATCCCCCATTATTTTTCAGCGGCAAAGGTACACCTTTTTTCTGAATCTTCCTAATCTTTTTTTATTTTTTTCTTCCAGAACGCTCTAAGATATAACAAATGAATACCTAATATACAGATGTTTGTTATAGAAACCTTTTCTTCAAAAATATTTTCGTAATTTTGCCCGAAGAATATTAGATTTTATTCCTCATACCCAAACAAATAAAGTGTAAGCTACTAAAAGACTTTTCGCTATTCTACCTTATGGCCTTCTTGCTATTGGTATTTATCATTTTCTTTATAGGATTCTTCCTCTATAGAGAAGAAGAGCTCTCCCCTACTGGTATCCGTTATCCTATGATCTGGGGGATTTGCTATGCATATCAAGAAGTTTTTTACTTTGTGCAGCGATATATCCCTTTGTTCTTTCCTTGCGCCTTTCTTTCTGTAGCCCTATTATCTTTCCCTCTGGGGACTTTGTTTGCCCTTATCATCAATGGGCTTCTTAACAAAATAGATTTGGAGAAAAAATAAAACTATCCTGAAAAAACATCAAGATAGTTTTTGAAAAAGTGGTCTCACCAAGAATCGAACTTGGATCAAAAGTTTAGGAAACTTCTATTCTATCCGTTGAACTATGAGACCCCTTCTATTATTGAGGCGCAAAGATACAAAAAATAATGATTAATTATTAATTATTATTTGTTAATTCTTAAACTGGCCTCTGTTTACTAACCTTTGGCAACTGAACGACGGATTTCTCCTATCCAAAGTACTATACTGGTGGCTCCGATGATAATAGCCCAATCCACTAACTGCAATGGAGTTACACTGAACATTCCTCCCCCAAAGGTAGTGATAAATACTTGTCCTAAGACAATCGCTGCAGCAATCATCAAGAAACCTTGGCTCTTACCCATATTATGGAAAGCACTCCTTCCTGTACGATAGGCTTTGGCATTGAACATATTCCAGAACTGCAAGAATACAAAAATGGAAAAGAACAACGAAAGCTCATAAGCAGATAGGCTTCCCTTGGGTGCTCCAAAGTGAAAGAAGTGGCTCATATAGTCCCCTAAAGAGAATTGTGTCAAGCTGGTAATATCTTCGTTTTTAAAATATTGTATAAATCCAAAGAGTAGTAATACAAAGAATCCACCTACCCCGAAGATTCCCTTGGCCATGGCACGGCTGATGATATTTGCCTTGCGTGGACGTGGCTTGTCATGCATCACACGGTGGCTTGGTGGCAAGGATGCCAAAGCCAAAGCCGCAAAAGTATCCATAATAAGGTTCACCCATAGCATCTGGGTTACAGTCAAAGGTGATTCTACCCCTAAGAAAGCCCCAATGAGCACAATGATACACGCAGCCACATTGATCGTCATCTGGAAGAGAATAAAGCGCTGAATGTTCAAGTAGAGCGAGCGCCCCCACATCACCGCCTTGCCAATACTACTAAAGGAGTTGTCCAAGATAGTAATATCACTGGCTTCCTTGGCTACAGAGGTACCATCGCCCATGGAAAGTCCTACCTGAGCCGCCTTGAGCGCTGGGGCATCGTTAGTCCCGTCACCAGTTACAGCGACTACTTCTCCTTTTTGTTGCAACAGGTTCACCAAGCGCGCTTTGTCCAGCGGACGTGCACGAGAGATGACTCTAAGGTCACTCACACGCTCCAAGAGGTCAGCATCGCTCATAGTGGCAAACTCAGCTCCTGTGATATGGTTGCGATCGGTACAGCTCTCGTCCCATAGGCGTATCTGTCGAGCAATTTCCTTGGCAGTACCTGGGGTATCCCCTGTTACAATCTTCACCTGAATGCCCGCCTGCATACATTCCTCAATAGCTGCAGGCACGTCTGCACGAACAGGATCAGAAATAGCTGTGACACCGATAAAATGTAATCCTTTGACTACTAACTTGCCATTTTCGGAGATGATCGCTTTAGGATCGTCTATTTCCTTGTAAGCAAAACCAATGGTGCGCATCGCCTGGTTTTGGTATTGGAGCAACTTAACTTCGAAATCAGCTTGGGAGAGAGTCGAATTTAGTCTTCCTCCCTCCTGACAGAAAGTCATCACAATCTCAGGAGCCCCTTTTACATAGAGTATATTTTTCTTTAGCGTAGGTGAATAGATGAGCGTCGCCATATACTTACGCTCGGTGGAGAAGGTAAGCTGTTGTAGCACTTCACTTTCCTCACGTATAGGCAAGTAGTTGATACCCTTGCCATAGAGCCAAAGAAGAAGCGCCCCTTCGGTAGGATTGCCCAGTACACTGGGTTTTTCCTTATCAGAAAAATCAAGATAAGCAGTGGAATTGACCGCCATAGACTCGGCGATAAGTCGATCGGCGAAAGAACTATCTGGGAACTGATTAAAGTATGTTTCGTAGATAGTCATTTGATTCTGAGTGAGTGTACCTGTTTTGTCGGTACAGATTACTGTAGTAGCTCCCATGGTCTCGCAAGCATGCATCTTGCGTACGAGGTTGTTGGTAGCCATCATACTGCGCATACTGTAGGCCAAACTCAGGGTAACACTCATAGGCAACCCCTCCGGCACAGCAACCACTACTACTGTAATAGCAATCATCACAGTATTAAGTAGATACCCTCCGAAAGACACCCAATCAAGGTTATCCAAACTATGGGTAGGATCTGCAAAATAAACAATCAGTCTTCCTACGATGACAAGGGCAGCAATTCCGTAACTCACCTTGGTAATAAGGTCAGCCAAACGGTCTAACTGCTCATTGAGTGGTGTTTTTACAGAATCATCGATCTGTACCCCCTCGAACACTTTCCCATATTCGGTAGCATCTCCCACCTTTTTTACCTCAAAAATACCATGTCCATCGGCTACTGAAGTACCGCGGCATACATAATTAGTAGGATAGGTAGCTTCTGCCTCGAAGTCCTCTGGAAGAATGCTCTTGTGTACGAGGGGTTCCCCTGTAAGGGTGGATTCATTCAGGTGAAGGGAGACAGCCTCCAACAACTCCCCATCGGCAGGTACTTCCTCTCCTGTCTCAATGATGACAATGTCCCCCACGACAATATCCTTCTTTAGCACTTGAGTGATGCGTTCATTGCGAATGACCTTGTAATAAATATCGTCATTGACCTGATTGAGGATTTCAAATTGCTTGTTTGCTTTTTGTTCAAAGTAGAAAGCGACTCCGGTGGCTAAAAGAATCGCAAAGAGGATACCCACAGGCTCTAAGAAAGCATGGATACCGGTATCATGTACTGTATATTCGTAGAAAGAAACTCCAAAAGAAAAGACCAACGCCACCAATAGGATGATGATGATAGGGTCGGTAAATTTCTCTAAGAACTGTTTCCAGAGTGGTTCCCCCTCCACCGCAGTAAAGGTGTTTTCGCCATACTTTTGGCGACTTTCAACAACTTGGGCATCGGTAAGCCCTTTGTAGTGATGTTTTTCAGACATATAAAGATATCATTTACAAGGGGCAAAAATACTATTTTTATCTGAATAAAGAGAGGTTTTGGGATTTATATTTTTCCCATGTTAAGAAGTTTTGGAGGAAATAGGTAAAAAATCACTTTGCCATGATTTCTAAAAACTGTTGGGGAGAGAGTATAGAGAGATCATCTACAGCAAAATCTTTGATATTGCGAGTGATGAGCATGGGGATATGGTGTTCTTTGGCAGTGAAATACTGAAAAGCGTCTTCTAAATCCTTAAACGAGGATTGATGGGCTAAGAAGATGATTCTTTCATTAAAGGGGAGGATCTTGGCAAACCCATAAAGGATTTCTAATTGTTCTTTTACCTCGCTGATTCTGAATTTTTTAGATAAGAGATAGGCTATTGTGGCAACAGATAAGGAACTTATATTGACCTTTATATTTCTCATAGCACAATAGTCAAAGAGTCTCTCTGCATTTTTGTAAAATCCTCTCCTTTCAAAAAGATAGTCTAAAAGGATATTTGTATCTACAAACACTTGTTTCATTATGCTAATTCTTTCTCTTCAAGATATTTATATCGTTCAACTTCTGAATCCATACCTTTTAATACTCCCTTTAGTTTTCTAAAAGCAGCCATTTTTTCTCTGTAATCAACAACAGGCATCTCGTCATAAATAGATATGAATTCCTCCAATTTTTCTATTATATATTCATTCAGATCAAAGTCATTTTCCTTAGCACATTGTTGAGCCTTTTCAAGAGTAACGGGATCTATGTCTATAGTGTATTGCATGATTGTCAGTTTTTAGGGGTTAGTAATATGGGTGCAAATATACGATTTTAATCATCATCACCCCACCAGTGTCCATGACTAGATTCACTATGATGATTCTCAGAAGTATTGTTCTGGTTATAATCAATAAATTTTTTGATAGAAATCCCTGTGGCAGCTACAGAAGCCAGTAGAGAAAGAATAAGTATTCCCTTAGCTAAGCCATAGATAAAAGCAAAATATAGCCCTACTCCCGATAATAAAATGACTACAGCCCCTCCTATAAAAGCTATTTCTCCTAAGAAAGGCAATAGAGAGGCTACAAAAACAAATAAAGCTAATATCCCTACGATAACCCCTAAGAGCGCTACAAGGGTTTTCTTCGTGCCTTGAGCACGAGAAGGGGTAAGCTGTTTTTCCACGTATTTGTTGAAGTCTATGCCTTTTTCCTGCGCATAGAGCTGTGCTTTCTGGAAAATAATAGGATCTATGTCAATAGTATACTGCATATCTGTAAATATTTATGGGGCAAATATACAACTTTTTCAGGAAATATAATAGCAAATAATTCTTATTTCACTTCAGACTCACTGCGAATACCTTTTTCATCTATTCGGCAGCACCACTTTACATAAGGATAGTACTCTGTAGTGTTTGCCGTTACATAGC
Organism: Capnocytophaga gingivalis; assembly: GCF_002302415.1. NCBI lineage: Bacteria > Pseudomonadati > Bacteroidota > Flavobacteriia > Flavobacteriales > Flavobacteriaceae > Capnocytophaga > Capnocytophaga gingivalis. Next base: position 1,087,185 of record NZ_CP022386.1, read on the forward strand.
CCGAGGCAACAAGGTCATCACGATTGTTCTGCTCATCCCCATCGCCCATATAGATATTTACTTTCAAACCTTCGTATAAGGATATCAGCTCTCCACATACATTCTCTCGAGCGTCTTTTTGAGAAAATAGTACCAGATCATACTCCAAGAGTTCGTTGAAATCTACAGAAAAAAGCAGGTGAGTGTCTGTCTTTTCCCATAAGTCCTTTACAAAGCCGTAAGCTATCTCATTCTCAGGTTTTATCTGTTGGATCGTAGTGGGCAGGTACCAGCCACGACCGCCTATTTTTAGGTGGTCATAGTAGGCAAGTGCCTTTACTCGACAGCCATGGGAGAACCAGTGCAAAGGATGCTTTTCATAATCCCGCAATAAGCGGGGTGTATCCTCCACAGCGACCAAAGCTACTACTTGCGCTCCATAACGTACCAGTACTAAGTCGCCTACAAGGAGCTTTTCGAAAGTCTGTACCGCCTTGCCTGAGCAACCTATATAGCCCGTAGCAACAATACGACGGGTGTCTTCGGTTGTCCAAGTAGTAGCGCCAGTGGGGTGAAGTTGTATATGCCAAAGATTCATATTGTAGGTAATTTATATTGAAGTAAAAAATCCTTCACCTCCTGCGTAATTCTCCTGCTTTCACGCGCTTTTTGGATGGTTTTGTTTTGGGCAAAGGGAGAGAGGGTTTGGCTTTGAATAAGAGGCAGGGTTGCTTCGTACTGTTTGGCCAAGGCAGTGGCGAAGTACCAAGCAATCATCATATTGACATAGTATTCGTCCGACTGGATGCTGGCAACGAGGGAGAGCATTTCATTCTCAAAGTAGTCATCTAAGTAATTGGACAACAGCAGCCCTATGCCATAGCGAATGGTGTAGGGCTGTGGGCTTTTGAGCCACTGGAGGATATGGACATAGGTCTCCCTTGGGTGCTTCTGAAAGAGCTTAGGAGAAAAGGTATCACACACCGCCCAATTATCTATATAAGGCAAAAAGGCTTCCGTATAGGCGATGGCCTTGTCAAAGGCTTTCACTTGTTCTATGAGAAAGCCATGTAAGAGGTTTTCCTCATGGTAGTAGTGGGGAAGTGAGTTGAGGAACAGCGCTACGGCTTCAGGCTGTTGCTTAGTAAGGTCTTTGGCTGCTTTGCGTAGGGCAGGCAGGCGTACCCCTATGATACGCTCACGGGAAAGAGTAGGGATAAGCTTATGTGTAAAATCACCATAGGGTATATCTTGCAGCGTAAGCAACAATGGTACAAAGGAGCTTGCTTGGGACATGATCAGAAGGTTCGTTAGAGAAGACAAAGGTACAAAAAAATAACAGTTTTTCGTGGTAATTCTCTATTTATTTCGTACTTTTGCCCTTTGCTTAGAGGAACATTGAACATTGAACATTGAACATTGAACATTGAACATTGAACATTGAACATTGAACATTGAACATTGAACATTGAACATTGAACATTGAACATTGATAATTAAACATTAAAAAAGTGCTTACCGAACAAGAATTACATAATTTGGCGATGAATATCGTGGGAGAGGCTTTGCAGGAGCTGGGCTGGGAGTTCTTATTGGTCAATAGTGACCGCAAGAAGAACCCTCAGTTTGTCTGTATAGATCCGCAGGGACAAAAGAGCTTTATCATTGTACGCCCTATTTTGCAAGGGGATGACCCCGATGTATACGACCCTGTCCTGATGGAAGCTGTACACCGCAAGGCACAGGAGCATAAGGGCGATGCCTATTGGGCAGGTGTAGGGCTCTATGATGTAGCCAACCCATTAGCCCCATTGGAGCATGGCAAGTCCTACCAAGTGGATTTCAGAGGTCTTTTAAAAATTGAATAAATGAAATATCTATATACCTTATGTATAGCCGTCTTAGTGACCGCTTGTGAGACGACCCCAAAGGAGAATGTCTATTATATAAAAGGGGAGGCACAAGGTACTACCTATAGTATTACTTATATTGCCAAAGCTCCTGTGGAAAAGACAGCTATTGATTCTATACTACAGGTCATAGACCTATCGATGTCTACCTATATAGATAACTCTTTGATCTCCAAAATAAACAGGGGAAAAAATCTACCTATAGATCCACATTTTGAGAAGGTTTTTTCAGCTTCTTTTGATATATATTGGCAGAGTAAAGGAGCCTTTGACCCTTCTATAGGACAACTGATCAATGCTTGGGGCTTTGGCAAAAAGGAAAACCATATCCCGCCTACTCAAAAGCAGATAGATAGCCTGCTTGCCCTAACTGGTATGGATAAGGTGCATTACATAGACACCCCCAGAGGTGCTTTTATAAGAAAGGATAACCCTAATATACAATTGAATTTCAACGCGATAGCACAAGGTTATACCTCCGATGTGATTGCCGATTACTTTCGCTCTAATCAAATCTCCAATTTTATTGTAGAAGTAGGGGGTGAGTTGGCTATTTATGGGAAGAATATCCTCAAGGACAAGCCTTGGAGAATAGGTATCGATAACCCTCTGCAAAAACCAGAAGAAGATAGGGAGATTATCGCTACTGTGGAGCTAACAGATTGTGGCTTGGCTACTTCCGGAAACTACCGCAAGCTCTGGACGGATTCGATTTCTGGGCAGAAATATGTACATACCATTAACCCTAAGACAGGTCGTCCACAACCAAGTAATCTGCTCAGTGCTACTGTGATAGCACCTTCGGCTATGCTTGCCGATGGCTATGCTACTACCCTGATGGCCTTGGGAGGCATAGAGAAGGCTAAGGACTTCCTTGCACAGCACAAAGAGCTCAAGGCAGTGCTCCTCTATTCCGATGAAGCCCATAAGGGACAGATACAGAAGTATGTGACTGAGAACCTTTCCGTAGAGTTCGAGAACCAAACCTTATCCGAAAATTAATTTGCGAATATTCGCTTGTTAGTTCCATTTTTATTACTATCTTTGCCCAATTAAAATACGTTTTATGAAAAAATTACTAAGCATTGTAGCGCTCTTAGTTAGTATAGTAGCTATAGGGCAGACAAAGAAACTACATCTGAAGGGAAGCAACCTTCAGTGGGAAGCTAAAAAAGTGGTTGCTGGGGGGCATAAGGGAACTCTTGCCTTCAAGTCTGGCGAGCTTACCTATAAGAATAATGAACTCACAGGGGGTACTTTTGTAGTAGATATGAACTCTCTGGCGGTTACTGATGAGGGAATGGATGCCAAAGGAAAGGAAAAACTCATAGGGCACCTCAAGTCCGATGATTTCTTCTCTGTAAAAAAATTCCCAACCGCAACCCTTACACTAAAGCAGGTAACCCGTACCCAACAGGGCTACAAGGCTAAGGGAGACCTTACTATCAAGGGAATCACTAAGCCTGTAGAGGTGGAGCTCCTTAGAACTGCTGTAGAGGGATATGCTTCTACTTTGGTGGTGAACCGCACCGAGTTCGACATCAAGTATGGCTCTGGAAGCTTCTTCTCCAACTTGGGAGACAAGGCTATCGAGGATAATTTCACACTCTACGCCTTTGTAATTCCTGAAAACTAAACTGTAAGTTGATTTGGTGATTTTATATACAAGAATACCTTTGGCGAAGTAATTTTGCCAAAGGTATTTCATCATTCTAACCCTATTATGTGCCATGAGAAAAATTATTACAATACTATCTATAGCTGCCTTCTTGCTTTCTTTTACCGCAGAAGGACAAGTGAAAAAGAAAAAAAATAAAGCCCAGACAGTACAGACAGATAAAAAACCCTCGGGAGCTAAGAATACTTCTTCCCTAAAAGGAAAGAAAGGGAAAAAAACTTCTAAAAAAATGATTGCCCACCCTATAGATACCGAATCAAGCAGTATACAGTGGACGGGCAAGAAGATGATTGGAGCTTCCCACCAGGGAGTGCTTTCGTTCAAGTCGGGCGAATTGGTTTTCTCCAAGGAGGGCAAGCTCAAAGGGGGCAGCCTGGCGGTGGATATGTCGTCCTTAAGGGTATTAGACCTTACTGATAATCGCCGTGGCAAGCTCGAGGAACACCTCAAGTCAGGGGATTTCTTCTCTGTCAAGGAATACCCCTTAGCTACCTTGCTAATAAAACAAGTGACCGAGATAAACAACAAAAGTTATGAGATACAGGCAGATATGACCATCAAAGGCACTACCAAGCCTATAGTCTTTGTACTGATTCCAGCCATCGCACAGCGCAGCTTCCAGACGGCTCTTACTATCGATAGAACCGCCTATGGGGTGAGTTTCGCTGCTGAGAGCTTCTCGGACTACTTAGGGGACAAGGCTATCGATAAGTTCTTCTCCCTGAACGTTACTCTTATTTACTAACAACCCAGACTTTACGATGAAAAAATTATTCCTTTTAGATGCTTATGCATTGATATTCAGAGGCTATTATGCCTTTATCAAGAATCCTCGTATCAACTCCAAGGGGATGAACACCTCTGCCATTGTGGGCTTTATGAACTCCCTTTTGGAGGTCATCCGCAAGGAACAACCACACCTCTTGGCTGTTTGTTTTGACAAAGGAGGAAGCCAAGAGCGCTCAGCTCTTTTCCCTGAATACAAGGCCAACCGCGAAGAGACCCCCGAGGCCATTCGCTTTGCTATTCCCTATATCCACCAGATACTCCACGCTATGCAGATCCCTGTGATAGAAAAAGAAGGATATGAAGCAGATGACATCATAGGCACCTTGGCCAAACAAGCGGAAAAACAAGGATATACAGTGTATATGGTCACCCCTGATAAGGACTATGGGCAACTGGTAAGCCCTAATATCTTCATGTATAAGCCTGCCCGTGGGGGCAAGGATACCGAGATATGGGGGGTGGAAGAGGTCAAGGAGAATTTCCAAGTGGAAAACCCAGAGCAAGTGATAGACCTCTTAGGTATGATGGGCGATGCGGTAGATAATATCCCTGGCCTACCAGGGGTGGGAGAGAAAACAGCGCAAAAGCTCCTCAAGGAATTTGGCTCCTTAGAGAACCTCTTGGACAATACAGATAAGCTCAAGGGAAAACTCCGTGAGAATATTGAAGCAAACAAGGACAAAGGAATCCTCTCCAAGACCTTGGCTCGTATCATCTTGGATGTGCCTGTAACCTTTGATGAAAAAGACTTTGAACTCTCCTCGCCAAAAATGGCTGAGATAGAACCCCTATTCGAGGAACTGGAGTTCCGCACCATGCTCACCACCCTACAAAAGGCCTTCAATGTGGCTCCTGTATCCACCCAACCCGACTTGTTCTCCTTAGCTGGACAACCCTCCCCTATTGCAGGAACAGCAACCCCTTCACTCTTTGACTTAGCGCCTTCCAAAAAGCTCCAAACAATCAAGGATGTTCCTCATGAGTATCAACTACTAACCAGTGAAGACGAAGTAAAAGCCCTATTGCCTGAGCTACTGAAACAAAAAGAAGTATGTTTTGATACCGAAACAACCTCCCTGGACGAAATGGAAGCCCAGATCGTTGGCTTGGCATTCTCTTGGGAAGTACACAAAGGCTATTATATCCTCTTTCCGGAAGATTTCTCCCTTGCCAAAGAGTGGCTTAGCCTTTTAAAACCCTTTTTTGAAGCAGAAAACATACTCAAGATAGGTCAAAACCTCAAGTATGACCTTAAGATTTTGGCCAATTATGACATCGAGGTAAGGGGACAACTCTTTGACACCATGATCGCTCATTACCTGCTCAATCCAGATATGCGACACAATATGGATTTGCTTTCGGAAGCATACCTAAGCTATGCCCCTGTTGCTATAGAAAGCCTTATCGGCAAGAAAGGCAAGGGACAACTCTCCATGCGCTCGGTACCGGCCGAACTGCAAAAGGAATATGCTGTAGAGGATACCGATGTCACCCTACAACTCAAACATACCTTTCTCCCTCTGTTGGAAAAAGACAAAATGACCCCACTCTTCACTGAAGTAGAAGCGCCTTTGGTTCGCGTATTGGCTCAGATGGAATATGAGGGTATTGCAGTAGATACAGCTTTCCTCTCCCAGCTCTCCAAAGAAATTAACACCGATCTTATCGCCCTACAAACGGCTATCTTTCAACAAGCTGGGGAATCCTTTAACCTCTCCTCTCCCAAGCAATTGGGGGATATCCTTTTCGAGAAGCTAAAGTTACTTTCCAAACCCAAGAAGACCAAGACTGGACAATATGCTACTTCCGAGGAGGTACTATCCGAACTGGCTTCTCAGCACCCTATTGTAGCCAATGTATTGGAGTTCCGCGCCTTACAGAAACTACAGAGTACCTACACCGATGCCCTTCCCCGTGAGGTGAACCCGCGTACAGGGCGTATCCATACTACCTTCATGCAGGCAGTAACCGCTACGGGTAGGCTTAGCAGCAACCAACCCAACCTGCAAAACATTCCTATCCGCACCCCTCGTGGTAGCCAGATTCGCAAGGCCTTTGTTCCTCGCGATGAGAACTACACCCTGCTCTCGGCCGACTATTCGCAGATAGAACTGCGCATCATAGCCGCACTGAGTGAAGAAACGCATATGATAGAGGCCTTCCTCGACGGACAGGACATCCACCGCTCTACCGCTGCCAAGGTATTTGGCGTACCCTTGGAAGCCGTGACCAAGGAGCAGCGTAGCCATGCCAAAACAGTCAATTTTGGAATCATCTATGGAGTATCGGCCATAGGGCTAAGCCAGCAAACCTCGCTAAGCCGCAGCCAAAGTAAGGAACTGATTGATACCTATTACAAGACCTATCCTAAGCTCAAGACCTATATAGAACAGCAGATTTTCTTTGCTCGCGAACACGGATATGTACAGACTCTCTTAGGGCGTCGTCGCTATCTGCCAGATATCCATTCCCGAAATCAGGTAGTGAGAGGGGCTGCCGAACGCAATGCCGTAAATGCCCCTATACAAGGAAGTGCTGCCGATATTATCAAAATAGCCATGGTACGTATCGCTGAGCGTCTTGAAAAAGAGAAATTGGCTACCCGCATGCTCCTACAAGTACATGACGAATTGCTCTTTGACGTTCCTAAGAGGGAACTCGAAGTAGTAACCCCTCTTATCCGTGAGGAAATGGAACATGCATACGCTCTTTCTGTTCCCCTTATCGTGGAGATAGGAACAGGGAATAACTGGCTGGAAGCCCACTAAATAATGAGTCATGAGTCATGATGAACAGCCCCACCCTTTGCTGAGAATGTCTCTTAGGCAACTATGGGAGTTATTCCCCATCATTCTTTCCCCTTTTAACCCACTGTGGAGGGAATGGTTTGAGGAAGAAAAGTCTTTTCTCCTAAAACAATTGGCTCATGAAAAGGTGTTGAGAATTAGCCATATAGGTAGTACTGCTATTGGTGGAATATGGGCAAAACCCATTATAGATATCCTTGTAGAGATACCCCGAGAAGCTTCACTTTCACAGATCAAAGAGAAGCTTCTTGAGGCAGGCTATCTCTGTATGAATGAGACTCCAACAAGAATCACTCTCAACAAAGGGTATACTTTAGAAGGTTTTGCTGAGAAGGTATTTCACCTACATTTGCGCTATGGAGGGGATAATGATGAGTTGTATTTCCGAGATTATGTACAGGAACATCTGTTGGTGGCAAGGCAATATGAAGCGCTTAAAATCTCCCTATGGAAACCTTATGAGCATGATAGAGATGCTTATACAGCGTATAAGACGGACTTCATAAAAAAATATACACAAATAGCCAAAAAAATGTACCAAGGACGGTATGAAGTTGTTTAAAATTAGGCAAGCAAATGGCTGGTTTTACAGATATAAAGGTTTAGTGCCTTGATATAACTTGGATTAGAATGTTCCTATAAGGTTTTATCTCCAAGTCCTCAAAAAAATTTAAACACGTTTATTATGATAATTTGAAATATTATCTATTACGATTTCCTTATATTTTTTATCCATAAAAGTAGAAAGAAGAAAGACAAGCATGATAAGATATATACAATCTTATATTCTATTTTTCCTACAAATAGGATATCCTTTTCTTTATCATAATAAAAAATATCATCATTATATTCCCCTTCTTTTAATTTGCCTGGATAAGGAATTCCTTTATATACGCTGTTATTATATGTAACATCACAGGTAGATGATGATTTTGCAAACCTATAAATATTAAGAATATATACTTTAACGGGATCGTTATATTTTATGAAATCCTCTTTATTTTTTATATCAACATAAGCACTCACTGTAAATACCAATACGGCAAGAAAGAATATAAAATATATATAGTGATTCCAAGAATAAAATTTCTTTAATGCTTTCATTTTCTATCGAAATGGTTTCAATTAACTTTTGTCTGAATAGTTTTTTATGGTAATTTGAAAGATATTTAATATGATAAGAGTCTTTTTACCCACGTTTCATTCATATGGGTCATTATCTCATTATAATTTTCATTTTTAGGTGATACAATTTCAAAATTCAAAAACCAATTTTCTAAACCATCAACATACTCGTAAATATGCAGTATATCATCATTTGAAAATCTAATGAAATAAGCTATAGCCTCATCTTCTTTTATTTCTTTTATATAAACATCATCCTTTTCTAACTCAGGATACTCCAACTTTGTCCATTTAGATGTTATTAGGTTTAATGTTTCATTCTTTTTTATTTGAAATTTACAAGAATCAAAGTATAAATATTCAGTATCTTCAAACTCCAATATCATTTTAAGCCCATAATGACCTTCTTCTACTAAATAATAAATACCTTTTACTTTTTTCAATTCGTTCAAAACCATAATGTTTTATTTTTTTCTTCTCAGTACAAGCTCTCAATGTGCGTTGGCAGGGAAAAATTAGTTATTAATAGTTATCTTTCTGGCAAAAATATATTTTAAACTAAACCTCAATAAAAGATACCCCATACTAATAGAAAAAAGTATAAGCAAGGTTCTGTAGGGCCTATAATTCCCAATATATAAAATATAAAGGATAAGGAATAAATGAGGGATAAGCATCAGTTGCCTTTTAGCAAAAAATAAAAGGGTACAACCCACTAAAGTTACAGGGAAATAATACAGAAATACAAAATGAATAATTATTCCAAAAGATAAATCTCTTTTAAAAGAATAGTATTTTTTATAAAAATCAACACCCCAATTGTGTAGTAAAACAGCCAATAGCCAAGCTACAAAAATAACTAATATACAAAGTATTACTTTCTTTACCATATGATGTTTATATTTGAGTCTCTTTCTTTAGAAAAACTAACAAATCATTTTTAAATCTCTTCTTATCAAAGTCTTTGACTTTTTTAGGGAGTTTATCCAAATTTTCTAAACTCTCTATGATTTTGTTTTCCAATATCTTTTTACTTTCTTCATCTGATACTGAAATAAATTCTTCATATTCATCCGCATTGAAATTAAATTCATTGATAAAAAGCTTGTGCATTCTCAGCTCTTCTCCTGTAAACCTATTTTTAGTGGTTTTATCATCTATATAAATAGGTTTTTTAGGCTTATTAAATTTTTCAAATCCTTCGGGTGGTAAAATGCAAATACACCCTATAATATAATCTTTTATATCTTCCCCATAATTTTTATCTTGAAAATATTCTTTTAAAGCCTCTGATAAGGCAATGATTAAATGAGATTTATGCTCTGCTTTTTTGTCTATTGTAATTGATATTCCAAATTTCATATTGAAGTAGTTTAAACTTTTCAAATAAAGTAAAAGTTCCCGAAAATTAGTAATTTTGTGTTTGAGACAGTTCAGTAACTTTGGGCAAAGATACAATAAATCATTGGATTATTCCTAAGAAATATTTTGTTATATCATTTCTTATTTGTATTTTTGCGAAAAATATGCAAAAACAGAATTATGATAGTATTGCAAGATTTTAGTTTCGGAAACTTCCGATCTTTCAAAGAAATACAGACTCTAAGTCTTTCCAAAGCACCTCTGACTTCCACCAAGGATATTGCCTTGGAATCTACACATACTTTCAAGTACAAAGACAATGCTTTCCTAAAGACAAAAGCTATCTATGGAGCAAATGCTAGTGGGAAAAGTAATGTTATAAAGGCTTTGCATGCTTTTATAAAAATAGTATCTGATTCTGTAAAAGACAACAAGGTACTTTTACTGATGGATTCTTTTATAAGTATTGAAACCATATATCAGGCTGCTTTCTTTCAGATGATTTTCTATATAGATGAAGTAAAATATCGCTATGGGTTTGAAGTCCAAACAGGGAGAATTACCTCCGAATGGCTCTATGGAAAAAAGGGAAAACGAGAATTGTGTTATTTTATCCGTGAGGGTAATACAATTACAGAGATAGACAAAACAAACTTTGCCGAAGGGGTTATCTATATGAACCTCACCCAACAAGGGGGCGATACAGGGGAAATGCTTTTATCTACCAATTTATTTCTTACAGTCTTGGCTTCCTTTGGCTTTGGAAAGATATCCAAGCATATCACTAATAATCTAAGTAGTATTAATATCATCAGTGGACTGAGCAACCCTGCAATGATGAGTTATGCAAAAGAAGCTTTAGAAGATAACACTAAAAAAGAGTTTATTATTAGTATGCTAAAAAAAGGAGATACCTCCATCGATGACTTAGAGTTGAGAGAACCTGAAAAATCTGTTGATTTAGAAAAACAGAAAAAAACACAACTACTTGTTTCTAAAAGAAAATATATGGGAGGTTTAGCCCATGGGGTTTTTTCTTTTGAAAAATACGAATCGGAGGGTACACGTAAGCTTTTTGAATTAAGTCCTTACATTTATGAAGCTCTCAAAGAAGGGCGTCCTCTGGTGATTGATGAGTTCGATGCTCGCTTCCACCCTCTGTTAACTAAGCGTATTGTACAATTATTCAATTCGGAAGAGAACAAACAAACACAGTTCATTTTCGTTACTCATGATACTTCTTTGCTATCTAATAACCTTCTAAGACGCGATCAGATTGAGTTTGTCGAAAAGGATGAAGAAGGCGCCAGTCATCTCTACAGCTTAGCCGAGATCAATGGGGTACGTGCAGAAGCCTCTTTTGAAAAGGATTATATCCATGGTAAATATGGGGCAATTCCTTGGGTAGAGGATTTTTCAGAATTAGTAACCAATTCATAAGTGATATGGGGAAGAAAACCAAAGCTATAAAGGTTACTGATCAAGGAAAACCTTGGGAAAAGCGTAAAAATAGCTACCAATATGAAGCTATTAGAAAAGCTAATAAAACCATATTGATCGTCTGTGAAGGGCAGACTGAAGAATGGTACTTTAGCAAATTTCCTGTTATTTCCCTACTTGTAAGATGTGTCAACCTACAAGGGCAATCCAAGATGAATTTAGTACAAGCCACTCAGGAGATTGTAAAAAATGAGGATTTCACCTTTGACGAAGTGTGGTGTGTATTTGATATGGATGTACAAAATAGTGATAAAGACTTTGCTAACTTTGATAATTCTATAGATAGAGCCAAATCCTTGGGTTACAATGTAGCTTATTCTAATGATTGTTTTGAACTATGGCTTTTATTACATTACAAGGATATACAAAGCACTCAAAATAGAGAATATTACTATGAACAGTTGGGAAAATACTTTAAGATGAATTATGTAAAAGAAGGCAAGAGACTTGATTTCTGTAAGAGGCTCTATACACTACTGCAAGAAGATAATAATTCTTCTGAATTACAGGCTATTGCTCGTGCTGAGAAGTTACATCTTAGACAAAAAGACCTCCCCTATCACCAACAAAAACCCGTGACCCTAGTATACCAATTGGTACAATTGCTCAAAGAATACAAAAGAGTATAACAGAACTACCTCTTTTCCGATTCAATAAAAAAATAGTATCTTTGCAAAAAAATAGAAGATTATGAGTACTTTTAATAAAACTCTTTCCTTATTACAAGACCTTATAAAACAAAGTGGGGGCAAACCGATTCATTTTGGCAATGAAACCTATTGTTTTTCTCGACAAAGTGAGGTTACTCCTGAACAACTTACGCTTTTTGAACAACAATATAATGTGCAACTGCCCGAGGACTTCAAAAACTTTCTTCTTACCTTGGGTGCTTGTACCCTTTTCGAGGATGAAAGAGGTTTTTCGTATCAGTTCTATCACCCTGAACAATGGGAAAGCTATGCTAAAGAGGTCTTTGAGGGGACAGGGGTCTATTTATTCCCTCATATCCTTTTAGTCTGCTATCCCACTGTAGGCCATCAGGCAGGGTTTGTATTGGGCGAAAAAGATCAGTTTGGAATTTTCTACTCCGATATCCCTCCTGAGTATTGGGAAGAAGATACCGAATTAGTCCCTTTCTCCCAGTGGCTTGAAGAAGAAATAGAAATGTGCAAAGGATAATGAAAATCATTCTTAAAACTTTAAAATACCTCGCCTACAGCATATTAGGCTTGGTAGCCTTCCTTTTACTCTACCTGCTCTCGGCAGTGATACTCTCCCGTATTGAGGTCAATGCCAAAGAAGTTAGCACAGAAGAAGAGACCATTTGGGTACTCTCCAATGGAGCCCATACGGATATTATCATGCCTGTGAAGAATGACCTTTTCGATTGGCAGAATATTGTCAGCCAGCAAGATACACGATGGAAAGGACAAAGTCCCTATATTGCTTTAGGGTGGGGGTGTAGGAAGTTTTACTTAGAAACACCCACTTGGGCTGACCTGAAATTTACTACAGCCTTTCAAGCGGTTACAGGACAAGGGGGCACTCTCATGCATGCTACCTTCTATGAGGAGATTCCCTCCTCTGATATGATAGCTGCACTCTCTGTCAGCCAAGCCCAATATAAGAAGTTGGCGGAGCACATCTCACAAACCTTTGTCCTGAAAGAAGGTAAGGCGCTCCTTGTTCCCACCGATGCCGTGTATGGGGATACCGATGCTTTCTATGAAGCTAAGGGACACTATCAGCTGTTTTTCACCTGCAATAGTTGGACAAATAAAATGCTTAAAAACAGTGGTATACGCGCTTGTGTATGGACACCTTTTGCCTTTGATATTATGCGGAATTACCAAGAAAAAAATTAACAGATTAATCATCATTCATTAATCATTAATTTTGTACCTTTGCCCTTTAGTAGCATTTAGATTTTTATTCCTGTGAACATATCTTATTTCAAGCAATCTTTCTTTATATTGCTTTTAGCAGCCCTTCTTTTTGTAGGGCTAAAACCTTATTTACCTACTCGTATCTTCCCTGAAGGGAATGCCTCTTCTACCAATGTGGTTGTGGATAGTCTGATGCTGGAGGCTCTCTCGGGCAAGGATATTGAGGAGGTACTGAATGAGAACAAAGATACACTCGCTCATGGAAAAGCCCCCAAGCACAGGACCTCTGACTCCCTCAAGGGGCAAACTCCCCAACAGTATCTACAGCCTTTCTTTGAGAAACTGCAACACTTAGAAACTACAGGGCAAGGGCATGTGCGCATTGGGTATTTCGGTGACTCTATGACCGATGGGGACTTTATCGTACAGGACTTACGTGCACTCTTCCAAGGAGCTTTTGGAGGTAATGGAGTAGGTTTCTTACCCATCACCTCGGAGTCTGCCGCCTCACGAGGAAGTGTACATCACACCTATTCGAACAATTGGAAGCGAGAATCTTATGTCAATGTAAAGCGTCCAACCCGTCCCTTTGGAGTTGCCGGACAGGTCTTCTTTGTAAAAAGCCCAGCCCTTACTTGGGTCTCCTACAAGGCCTCTGCTCAGCCTCATATCAACCAAATGTACTCTCCTACCCTTTTCTTCGGACAATCAGGGAATACGGAAGCATATGTGGAGATTCGCCACGAAGGAGATACCACCCGTATCGTAAAGCCACTGAACGCCTCCAAACGACTCAACAGCCTCACCTTAGCCAAAGGAAATGTAAAAGGAGTACGTGTGAACTTCTTCAAAGCGGATTCTATCCCTATCTATGGTATCAACTCTGCCAGCGATGGAGGGGTACATGTAGACAATTTCTCCAGTAGAGGGAATTCAGGTTTGCCTCTTTCCCTATTCAATACTGCACTGATGCAGGACTTTGATACCGCCTTGGGCAATTATGACCTTATCGTATTGCATTTTGGAGCTAACGTACTGAACTACGGTACTTTGGACTACCGATGGTATGAAAAAGGTATGACCAAAGTGATCAACCAATTGCGTACTTGCTTCCCCAAGGCATCCTTCCTAATCATCTCCACTGCCGACAAATCATCCAAGTATGGCATGGAAATGAAAACAGACAATGCTGTAGTACCTCTTTCCTTAGCACAAGAGTCCTATGCAAAGCAGACACATGCTGGATTTATCAACCTATACAAGCTCATGGGTGGCGAAGGCTCCATGCTCAAGTGGGTAGGGGCTACTCCTCCCTTGGCAGGAAAGGACTATACTCACTTCAATGCTCGTGGTTCCAAGAAGGTAGCCCAGCTATTGTACAAAGAACTGATGCGAAAATACTTATCCTTCAAGCATCCTAAATCCTCAACCGAGAAGATAGATGAGCTCATGCAGACCTCCAAGGATTCTCTCCTACACAAGGATTCCATACTGGACTTTTTGGATCCTAAGAAGAAACCTTAACCACTCTTCTCTACAGACTGAAAAACAATCTGTTTATACTAAAAAATAATAAGAACTTTAGCCAATCCTATAACATTTTTCTATCAGGATAATTCTCTAAAAAATCTATTCCTAAAACAGAGAAAAATTCATATTATTATTTTGGTATTCAAATAATTTGCTGTAAATTTGTAACGCCTAACGAAAGAAATGACAACAACCGGAAAGATAGAACTAATGGCTCCTGCAGGTAGCTTTGAATCCCTGCAAGCTGCCTTGGACAATGGGGCTGATTCTGTATACTTTGGAGTAGAACAGCTCAATATGAGAGCTCGCTCGAGTATCAACTTTACTTTGGACGACTTGGACGAGATTGCGCGCCGCTGTAAGGAAAAGAATGTTCGCACTTATCTGACACTCAATACCATCATCTATGACCATGATCTCTCCATCATAAAGACTTTATTGGACAGAGCCAAGCAGGCTCATATCACAGCAGTCATTGCGATGGATCAGGCTGTAATCGCTTACGCAAGGCAAATAGGGATGGAGGTACATATCTCGACCCAGATCAATATTACCAATATAGAAACCGTGAAGTTCTATGCGCTTTTTGCTGATACTATGGTGATGAGCCGTGAGCTTTCCTTGCGACAGATCAAGAAAATATGTGAACAAATAGAGAGAGAACAGGTCAAAGGCCCTTCAGGGAACTTGGTAGAGGTAGAGATTTTTGGACATGGTGCCTTGTGTATGGCTGTCTCTGGAAAGTGTTATTTGAGCTTACATTCTCACAACTCCTCCGCCAATAGAGGAGCTTGCAAGCAGAATTGCCGCAAGAAATATACAGTAATAGACCAAGAAAGTGGATTCGAGATAGAATTGGACAACGAGTATATGATGTCCCCCAAGGACTTATGTACCTTGGATTTCTTAGACCAGGTGATTGATACAGGAGCTAAAGTACTCAAGATAGAAGGGAGAGGTCGCGCCCCTGAGTATGTAGCGACCGTAATTCGCACCTATAGAGAGGCTATAGACGCTTATTATGAGGGCACTTACACCAAGGAAAAAGTAGAGAAATGGATGGAAGCGCTTGCCACTGTATACAATCGTGGTTTCTGGGGTGGGTATTATCTAGGACAGAAATTAGGAGAATGGAGCGGTGTTCCTGGCTCTCAGGCTACTCAGAAGAAAGTGTATATAGGCAAGGCCATGCACTTTTTCCCGAAAACGAATATTTCTGAGTTCAAAATCGAGGCTTTTGACATCAAGCGAGGGGATAAGCTCCTTATCACAGGCCCCACCACAGGGGTACAGGAACTCATCTTGGAGGATATGTATGTCAATGACCAACTCTCTGAGAGTGCCAAGAAAGGAGATTCTTGTACCTTCCGTACCGAATTCCGCACCCGCCCCTCTGACAAGCTATATAAGATAGTTAGTAATCAGTGAGCGGAGAACAGTGAACAGTGATCTTAGAGATAGTAACAAATCAATAAATTAGCGAATGTCAGATGAATACTCTAACAAACTAACAGATGATATTGTAAAGTATGGTTTTGAGGTAATAATGGTTCCACAAACCAATTACTTGCCATCTTTTGCCTATACTGTAGGTCTATGGAAAAGCTACAAGCATCCTGAACTTATTTCCTTAGGATTGCCTATAGATACACTCCATACTATGCTCAATACTGTAGCCTTTGAAGTAATAAAAAAAGAAAAACTGATAGAAATAGGTAGGAATTATCATGATATATTAGAAAAATATCCTGTACAATTCTTAACAGTGGATAAGCGTAATATCCCTGATTATTTTGGCCAGGCAATTAGTTATTACCAAACAGTCGATTTTCCTGCTTTGCAACTGATATGGCCTGATGACAAAGGAATATTCCCATATGAATCAGATTTCAGAGAAGATCTTATCTACTTACAACCGCTCTTAGATAGGAATGCTGATTTCAAATTCAGAGAAGACAAACTCTGTCCTGTATTCACAACATCAGCTTGGTTAGAAAATCAGCAACCTATTGTAGATGTGATACATGATAAAGAGGGCCATTGGTTTTTTCTTCCTTTGGGAGAACCTGATTGGAAATTAGTGTCCTTGGAAGAACTAATAAAAGTTGATCCTACTCTCAATGATGTTTTTGATCTTGATTATGGGGAGTGTGCCAATAGAGAGTTTGTAGGAGGAAGATGGAAAAGAGATATTTATGAGGAATAGTTACCATAATTAATATACTGATTTTTATACTATATTTATTCTTAGCCTCTAAACTTATTCGATTATAGCAGAATTAAGTTATGGAAATTGTTTTAAATACCTAACAATGAGTATAGTATCCGCTTTTACTTATTACGTAAATTTAAATATTATGAACAAATTACATTTTTATTTTTTTTCAAAGACACTCCTCTTCGCTGGGCTTTTGCTCTTTTCTTGCTCTAAGAAAGACAATGGGCAGGAAGCGCCTAAAACCCCCACAGAGACAAAAGCAGTCCCTCCTAAGCCTTATCCTGCTCCTGCACCTATAATCAATTCCTTTGGGACGTATTACGGGCAGCGACAGAGCCTTTTTGAGCTACTGCCTATCTCCTCCGATGATATTGTCTTCTTAGGCAATAGTATCACCGATGGAGCTGAATGGGGAGAACTCTTTGCCGATATACATGTGAAAAACAGAGGCATCAGTGGGGATATCACTGATGGGGTATTGGCACGCTTGGGGAATATCCTCAGGGGAAAACCTAAGAAGATTTTCTTGATGATAGGTACCAATGATCTGGCATTGAATATTCCTGTACAGACCGTAGAGGGAAAAATTAAAAATATTATCCAAAAGATAAAAACTGATAGTCCTAGCACTAAGCTATATATACAGAGTGTATTGCCTACCAATCATTCCTTTGGGCTTTTCTCAGGACATATGAAACACACTTCTATTGCAGCACTGAATGAGAAGATAAAGGTACTCTGTCAGGAAAATGGGCTCACCTATATTGATCTGTATAAGGAACTGGTTACCTCAGGTTCACAACTATTAGACCCAGCTTATACCAATGATGGGCTTCACTTGGTAGGAGCAACATATTTCAAATGGCGTGATTTTGTTTTACCTTTTGTAAAAGAATAAGATAGAAATACATACTAAAAGAATAAATACTATACTATATGAAGAGATTTTTTAAAATGGCCTTGTTCTTAGGGGTATCAGCCCTCTATGGACAGCAAGGCGGGATGTGGATTCCTTCACTATTGGAAGGAATGAACGCTAAGGAGATGAAGACCTTGGGCATGAAAATGACTGTGGCCGACATCTACAGTGTAAACAAATCAAGTCTCAAGGATGCAGCACCTCACTTCAATGGAGGATGCTCCTCAGAGGTAATCTCTGACAAGGGATTATTACTTACCAACCACCACTGCGGTTATGGACAGATCCAAGCACACTCTACGCTGCAGAATGACTACCTTGCCAATGGATTCTGGGCAAAAAGTCTGGCTGAGGAACTTCCTAACAAGAACCTAAAAGTTACCTTTATGGTGCGTATCGACGATGTCACCAAGCAGGTACTCAAAGGTACAGAAAGCATCACTGACGAGACTGAAAAAGCCAAACTCATCGAGAAAAATATTGCTGAGGTCATCAAAACAGCTCCGAAAGAGGCTTGGCAGGAAAATAGTGTAAAGGCTTTCTATGATGGAAACCAATACATTCTCTTTGTCACAGAGACCTTCAAGGATGTACGCTTGGTAGGAGCTCCCCCCTCCTCTATCGGTAAGTTCGGTTCCGATACAGACAACTGGGTATGGCCTCGCCACACTGGGGATTTCTCCCTATTCCGTATCTATGCTGACAAAAACAATCGCCCTGCGGAATACTCCAAGGATAATGTCCCTTACAAGCCTAAACACTTCTTCCCTATCTCTCTCAAGGGAGTAAAAGAAGGAGACTTTGTTTTGGTCTTCGGTTACCCAGGAACTACTCAAGAATATTTGCCTTCAGCTGCTGTGGCTCAGATACAGAATGTGGTGAACCCTGCCAGAGTAGGTATACGCGATGTAGTACTCAAGGTACAGGATAGCTATATGCGCAAAAACCAAGCTATCAAAATAAAATATGCTGCCAAGTATGCGCGTATCGCTAATTACTGGAAAAAATGGACTGGAGAAACCAAAGGACTTATAAAATCCGATGCTGTAGCTCTCAAGCAACAACAGGAAGCCAAATTCCAACAAGCAATCCAAAAAGCAAACAAACAAGCTCAGTATGGCAACCTCCTTTCTGACTTCAACCGTTTGTACAAGGAAATAGAACCTTATACCCTTGCGGCCAACCTCAACTCTGAGTTTATCTACCGCAATGTGGACTTACTCTCCAATGGTTATCGTTTGCTCCAATTACAAAAAGTACTAGAAGACAAGGGAGAACAAGCTTTCAATGATAGGAAGAAAAACCTTCTGAATACCTTCAAGGATGTGTTCAAAGACAATGACAAACAAGTAGATAAGGATGTCTTCGAAAAAGCAGTCATCTTCTATGCTGCTAATATGCCTAAGAACTTGCTTGCCAACTCTTTGAAGAACTTTGATGCTAAAGCATTGGCTGACAATCTTTATGGTAATTCCTTCCTAACCTCCCTCTCTGGTGTAGAGAGCGTTCTGAATCTTTCTGCAGCTCAATTCAATGAAAAGATGAAAAGTGACGTAGGAATACAGTTTGTTCGCGAACTTAAGGATATGAATGATACTCAGGTATTCCCTGTATATGATCGTCTCAATACACAGATACATGCCTTACAACGCACCTACATGAAAGCCATCTTGGAATTTTCAAAACCATCAGATAGAATCTTCCCTGATGCCAATGGTACCCTACGTGTAACCTATGGAAAGGTAGCAGGCTTCTCTCCTGCCGATGCGGTTACCTATAGTGCACACACTACCTTGGACGGAGTGATGGAAAAATATGTTCCTGGGGATTACGAATTTGACGTACCACAGCACTTGCGTGACCTACAAGCGAAGAAGGATTTCGGTCGCTATGGAGATAAGAATGGCAAGATGCCTCTATGCTTCCTTTCTACCTGCCACACTACAGGAGGTAACTCTGGAAGCCCTGCCATCGATGCCAACGGAAACCTTATCGGACTTAACTTTGACCGTGTGTGGGAAGGTACTATGAGTGACATTCACTATGATCCTAAGCTATGCCGCAATATCATGGTGGACATTCGCTATGTGCTTTTTGTTATCGACAAATATGCCGGTGCAGGTCACTTAGTCAATGAAATGAAACTCGTTAAGTAAGATTTTTTCATATTATTTTGGTTTTTAAATTTGCTTCGCCCTGAAAAACACTTCTCTCGATGACTAAGAAGCGTTTTTCGGGGCGAAGTTTTTACTCAAATCTGTCTCTTATGTTTAGTTTTGTATTTATTTTCGTCTTTCTTTTAGCCATTTTAGCTATACTTTTTTTTATTGGGATCTACTTACATAAGCAAAATGTCCCCCTTTGGCAGTATCCCATAGCTTTTATCTATGTGTTATGGCTTTTATTGTTCCTTTTTTTAAGTTCTTTCTTTGGAGCTGAATATACTACCGCTATAGACCCTGCAGATGGAGAGAGCTACACCTTTATTTCGGTGCAGTATTGGCCTACCTTTCTTACCTATTTTCTTCTGTATCATATAGCACTTGGGACACTTTGGGTACGCCGAGCAAAACTACCTCCACTTCCTTTGGTGCTTTGTTTGTGCTTCTTATATATAGGGATTGCCGTGAATATTGGTATCGCCAGCCAAGTATCCTCTGGAGAAAATGGTGATTTTATCCTTGCTTCCTTTCCTATATTTAGTTCTTTTATAGCCATATTGGTTATAGGCCGTACACTTATGGCCGTTCGAGAAGAGCTTTCCACAAAGACCTTTAGGATTCGGTGGCTCAATAAGCTCAATACATTGCTTTCTTCACGCTTTACAGTCCTTACTTGGTCTGTTATCTTGGTCTTCCCTATCTTTGCATTTATTACGCTCTTACTGATGCTCTTTGGTCAGGACTATGATTCGGTAGCCAAAGGCTTTACGGAGACGACCACTTGGGCATTTTCGCAGAAGGAGCACCCTCCTTATTTAGAACACACAGGGCACTACCTATGTACAGTGGCCGCCTGTGGCTCGCCACGCTTAGTGAAGCCCTTGCGTTGGGGCAAGCGAGGAGGCAGGCCTATCATCGTCAATCGTCAGTTACAGATAGCCAATGCCTTTGAGGAGCTTGTCGCCGACTTCTCCCCTGCGCTACACCGCTTCTTGCGTACCAATTATGACAAATACGGATATGACCTTTCCCAGAAGATCAACACCCCCTTTGCTTCCAATCTCACTTATTTGCTAATGAAGCCCTTGGAATGGTTCTTTTTGCTTTGCTTATATACCTTCTGCCTGCACCCTGAGAAGAAAATAGAAAAACAGTATAGGAGCAGTGAGCAGTGATCTTTTGTCTTTACTTTCTACTTTATAAAACTTGCAATGCCTTCTACAAGTTCGGTGGGGACAGGAAGATCAGGATTTAGATAAGATTGCTGGTTTTCTTCCATTGTTTTTACCTTTTTGAGTACATGGTTCATACCCTCTATAAGAAGAAGTTGTGCCTTGGGTTGGGCTTCTTTGAGAAGTTGTGCTTGCTTGCTTTCCACTTGCAAATCATTGGTACCCTGAACAATAAGAATAGGTATTGATAGTTTTGCTATCTCTTGAGTAGGTTCATATTTGAACCAAGAGATAAGGTAGGGTTGGACACTTTTTCTAAATACAGGTGCCAAATAAGAGGAGAGATTCTCTACGAGTTCGCCTTTTCTTAACTGATTGATCACTTTTTGACTTTCCTCCTTGAGTTGTGGAGCATTCTTTGCTATTTGTTCTTCTATAAGGGTAGCACTGCTACTGCCTGCACCTGAAAGAGAAACAAACTTGGAGATGACTCCCTTTTGTGCAACAAGAAGACCTATCAAAGCCCCTTCAGAATGACCAACAAGAGTGATATTTTTATATTTCTTCTTAAAATAATCCACTACTAAAAGAGCATCCTTCACCTCGTCTTCGAAAGTCATTTTCTCTTCCTGTGCAGTTCCATTTTTTATCTGTGCAATAACACGCTTGTCATAACGAAAAGTTGCAATACCCTTCTGAGCCAATCCTTCTGCAAGATATTTCAGAGAATTATTCTTGAATTGTACTTGATTCCCATCGCGGTCAGTGGGTCCAGAACCTGCTATCAGTATCGCCAAGGGAGGCTGTGCACTTCCTTTAGGAGAGAGTAAAGTACCCTGCACTTCAGCGTCTATAACGACCTGCTGACTATCGTAATTCCCTTCTTGAGCAAAAGCTCCAAAACAAATAAAAAATAAAAAGATAAAAGATTTCATGATAAAAACAGTTTAGGGTTATACCCTACAAAGTTACAAAAAAATTTCATTCTTCACTTTTATTCTTCATTTTTTACTCTTCACCACATACCCAAGCTCATTCACTTGGCTACTCTCTTCATTCTTCATTCTTCATTCTTCACTCTCTTCACTCCCTTAAGGAAGAAGACTATAGTACACAAGAGCAACAGCCAGATATAATAGCTCTGGGCAATCATACTGCTATAATTCACATCGACCCCTAAGAGCTTGATAAGCAGTAGTACTTGTGCTCCATAGGGAATAATCCCCTGTACAACACAAGAGGAAATATCAAGAATCGAAGCTGTCTGTATAGGAGAGATTTTATATTCTTCACTGATTTTCTTTGCCACAGGCGCACTGATGACAATAGCCACTGTATTATTGGCCACAGCCGCATCTATCAGAGCGACTAAGAAACCTATCCCTGTAGCTGCACGTCCTTTGTTCGTAATGAACTTTCCTATTTTCTGGGTAAGGAAAGAAATCCCCCCTTCCCTTTCTATAAGATATGCCAACCCTCCGGTGAAGAGGAATACCAAGAAAATATCATTCATAGAAGCAAATCCCTCGAAAATAGTCTTGCTATAGCTCAAGAGGTTAAAAGTACCATACCAAAAGCCTAAAATCCCTGAAAGCACTGTACCTATCAGGAAGGTTACATATACATTGAGCCCAGCCACTGCCAAGATAATAACAGCGATATATGGTAGTAAGTTCATCCATTGTATAGATACCTCCTCTTGGCTGAGTGAATGTCCACTGGGATGAAGTAACACCCCTACAACAATAAGTATCAATACTGTAAGCACAGAAGCAGGCAAGGCAATCTTCCCATTCATACGGAACTTATCCTTCATCTCACACCCCTGCGACTGAGTAGCTGCAATGGTCGTATCGGAGATAAAAGAGAGATTATCCCCGAACATAGCCCCTCCCAAGAGCGCTCCTGCGATAAGCTCTACATTGACATTGGGTAGAGAGACAAAGCCCGCCGCTATAGGTGCTAAGCTCACGATAGCCCCTACTGAAGTACCTGAGGCAAAAGAAAGGAAAGAGGCGATAACAAAAACCCCTGCATATAAGTATTGTAAGGAGAGATAATTCTTGGTGATTTGTACAAAAGTATCTGTAGCGCCTATCTGCTTAGTTACCACACTGAAAGCTCCTGAGAATAAAGCGATTAAGCACATCATCAAGATACTGGGATTCCCTGCTCCCTTGATAAAAGCAGCTACATTCCCCCCTATCCCATTGCGACGGAAGATAAAAAAGGCAGCTATAATCCCTATCAATACTGCAATAGGAGCTGGAAACTCATAAAAACTCCCATACTGAATACCGCTCCATAAGAAAACGGCTACAAAAATAATCAAAGGCAAAAGCGCTATGGCACTTGCTTTTTTTGTTTCTGAAGACATTCTAAAAATATTTTACGAAATAAAGCGCAAAGATAGAAAAATTTTTCCTAATAATTACTCTTTACTTCCTATTTTTTTAGGGGCAATGCTAAGTCGCTTTCTTTTTCGATAGGAATATCAGTATATTCTAATTTCCAGCCCATGGTATGAGTAAGAATAAATATCTTAGAAAGTTCTGTAAGTAAGCGGTTTTGGGCATTGCTTCGTAGGGAAGATTGTTCTATTTTACGAGAGATAAGATCGGTAACCCGCTTGTTGATCTTGTTGTGATCCTCGGCTGTAAAAGGATTGAAGGAGCTTTCCTCTATATTGTAGTACTGCACCTTAGGGTATATCTTGAGCTCCTCTGGAGGGATTTGGGTAAGGCGCACCACCTTGTGAGCCTCATCTATCTCATAGCGAAGCTGGTGCAAGTCATAGGAGATAGTCGCTTCGGCATTGACCACTACCAGTGCCTTTTTGTCAAAGGACACCCAATTATTGAAGTATTTCTTGGCATCTTGGTAGGTCATAATTTCCGAAAAATAGCCTTCGGTAACTACCAATTTACCCACATTGTTGATCTGCTGTACAATCAGTGCACTATCCTCAGTAAGAGAACTGTGATCTTGCTCTTTTTTGAAAAAATATTGCAACAGAAACGCTGCACCTATACCTATTAAAAGGCCTAATAAAAGTTTTCTCATGGTTATAAATATTATTTTTTGCCTATTACTCACAGTCCTACTGTGAAGACTCGTTGGTCACATACTCGCATACGACTTTACTTTTCACTCCGAGTGCTTCCTTATTTTCTCTTCCATCTTTTTTATTTTCTCCTGTAGAGCAGCAAGGAACTGTAGGTGTTTTTCCCCCTCTGGGTTAAAGGGACGATGCGCCAAAGCCCGGTGAATACTGCCCACCTCCTGCATGAGGGACTGCGCCTCAGTGGTAAAAAAAGTCTCCACAAAGCGTTCCCATACATACTGCACCGCCTGCTCGGTGGGGTGGAGCATATCCTCCTTATAAAAACGATAATCCCTTAGCTCATCCATCAGAATCTCATAGGAAGGAAAGTAGAAAAGACCTTCTGCCCTCTGGGAGGTGCCTGTACCTAAGAGTGCATGTATTGCACAGAGCAACAAGGACTTACTCAGCTGATTCTCCACCGCTCCATCGCGAAGATGCCTCACTGGGGAAAGGGTAAAGATAACCTTGATCTGAGGCTGTCGCTCCCTCACCAAAGCGACTATATGCTCTAAAGAAGCCTGTATCTGTTGGGCAGAGAGTAATTGTTTGCTAAAAATCTTCTGAGGTTGCTTATGACAATTGGCCACTATATTTCCCGTAGCGAGGTGTTCATACACCCAGGCCGTCCCCAAGGTAAGAATCAAAAAGGAAGCTTTGCTGAGTGCTTCCCCTACTTCCTTAACTTCCTGATTCAGATGCTCCAAGAGGGTAGGAAGCGAGGGATTTGCCCACTGGGAATGTAGGTCAAAGGAGAGCCACAGATCCTCCTCAAGAAAGAAATCCTCCTCAGTGAAAAGCTGTCCTAAGCACGTCCGTTCCAGACTTCGCTCAATGGCCAAAGGATGAAAGAGAGTGCCAAAAGGGTGGGTGAAAAAAGGCAACTTATAGTAGGCGAACTTCTCCTGCATGTGTGCTGCAAAGCATGAGCCCATACTCACCACAGGGGTCGCATAGGAAAGCTGGTTATCCTCCGCCACCGGAGAAATGGGTATCTTAGTAGTAAAGTTCATAGACAGCAGCAAATGTACAAAATAAATTAGTAATACCAACCAAGATCCTACAAATTTATCAAAATGCCGATCCCCTCAAGTATCTCAATGAAACTAACAAATAATTAGCTAATGGGCAATTTGTTCATATTGCTGATAACCAGCCTTGAGGAGGTTTTGTACTTCTTCTATCAAGGAAAAAGGAGAGAGTACCTTTACATAGCAGCTGCGGGCACATATTTCCATTACAAAATCATAAGTAGGAACCAATCTCAGGCGGATACGCACCTCCTGATCATTGTCTACTAATAACTCCTGGGTAGGGTGTAGTGGGAGGCTCTTAATATACTGTCCCTGCTCGTAGTTGAAGGAAAGCACAATCTCCTGAGGTTTCTCGTCTGTAGCGATAGAGATGCCGAAAGCATTGCTAAAAAGTTTCTCGAAATCTACTTCCTTACGCACTACGGGAATATCCAATACCTCCAGATGAGAGATGCGATCCAGTCCAAAGCACTTAAGCCCCTCCGTTCCTATCGAATCTTCCCCCACCAAGTACCATCGGCGCTTATACTCCTTGATCGCATAGGGGATCACCCTTCGAGAATGGGGCACCCCTTCCCAGAACTTAGTATAGTCAAAGCGGATGAGCATGCGCTCCTGTATGGCCTCGATAATATCCTCCAAGAAACGCAATGAGCTTTGTTGCTGTCGTTCGAAGAGGAGGATATTGGAAAGCTCCTTACTCCGGCGATAGGCATTCATCAGCAAGAGATTGTCGAAGAAGGCGTATTTGTTGGCAAAGTCATTCTCCTCCAACCGCCATTTTTTATCCTCGAAGACCACCTCCACGTCGAAGAGGTCACTGAGCAAGCGGCGGTCGCGCTGGAAGGTTTTTTCACTAAAGCGAAGCTCCTCGATCTGGAGGCGTCCCGCATCGTATTCGTTGTCATGTACATTCTCCAAGCGCTCTTTGAGCTCCTCATAGGTAAGCCCCCCGCTCTCTTTGTGCCTTTCTAATTCCTTGATAATCCGTACCAGACGGAATATCTGATCTACTTTTGCCACAATTTTAATGATTAATGGTTAATTGTTAATTGTTAATGACTGTTGCTTCACTTTTCATTCTTCACTTTTCATTCTTCATTCTTCACTTCTATATATTTTCCCCACTCAAACCCCTCGTGTTCCTCTCGCATCACATAGCCGAGTTGGTTAGTGGTTAGTATGGTCTTGCCAAGCCTGAAATCAGGTTGGTTGAAGTGATGATGCCCATAAATCCAATAGTCGATGGCGCTTTTTTCTATGAAATCGGTTAGGTCAAGGACAAAGGCATCGTTCAGTACGCTGCCCAAATACATCTCAGGGTAGTACTTGAGGGTAGGGACGTAGTGGGTAGCTACAATGATATGGTCTATCTCTCCAGCCTTTTTTGCTTGAGTAGCTGCTTTGACGGCTTTTTTGAGGAACTTAACCGCTGTTTTGTTGAAAGCGTTAAAGTCAGCGACCTGTAGGGAGTCTATCTCCTCTCCCTTTTCGGGGTTCTGCACGGTGATATAGTGAAAGTCGCTCATACCATGCTTGATTTTGGCGGCATTCTTCGTACTGATATGACTCCACATCGTACATAGGATCAGCTGAGTACGACCGATACGCTCGGTATAGTTGTCCACCAAAAAGAGATTTCGTATCTCCTTTATAGGTTGTTCGTAGCGAGTAGCAGCGTAGGAGTGGGTAAAGATATAGTACTCGTGGTTACCAGGAATCCAAAATACTTTTTTGTAGCCCTTGCATAGGTCTGCTATCTCGCTCTTATACATTATGTTAGATAGCTTCACAAAGGGGCACAAGTCCCCTGCAATGATTAGGACATCGCCCACCCGCTCTATGGTGTTGTTGTCAATCCAGTTGAGATTGTCTTGAAATTCAAGATGTAAGTCGGAAAAGTATTGTATTTTCATGAAGGTGTTAGGAGTTTAAGGAATTAGATTATGTTTATCATTTTATGGCAAAGATATGAAAAATAGTGGACAAACTACGACCACCTTAATGAATAATTTTGAATGATTAATGTTCAATGCTCACTGACAACCGACCACTGATAACTATATATTGATAGTCAATTATTTACAGAATAACAGGTTTGTTGTTAATAAAAAGTAGTGTTTTATATTTCTTTTTTGGGGATTATTCATTATATTTGCGGGATATTAAAAAACTGCAATAATGAAAGGAGAAACAACAAGTCCTAACTACCTCTTTGAGGTTAGTTGGGAGGTCTGCAACAAGATAGGGGGCATACATACGGTATTGGCCACCAGGGCAACAATCCTCAAGGAACAGTTTGCCCAAAAGTATATCACCATAGGTCCTGACCTGTGGCTACGCAAGGAAAACCCTGAATTTGTCGAAGATACCTCTCTCTTTCCTTCTTGGCTCAATAGGGCGCAACAGGAGGGCTTGCGTGTACGTACGGGGTATTGGAATATCAAGGGAAAGCCTATTGCTATCTTGGTGGATTTCTCCCATTATATCAGTGAAAAAAATGAGATTCTTACCTACTTTTGGAATACCCAACAGCTGGATTCCTTGGATGCTTCTTGGGATTATACCGAGTCGGTACTCTTTGGCTATGCCGTAGGTAAGGTCATCGAGAGTTTTGTCCACTTTCAAGTAGGGGCTCGTGAACGTGTCATTGCGCATTTTCATGAGTGGATGACAGGTACAGGCTTACTATATCTTAAGGAAGCGCTCCCTGAGGTGGGAACTATCTTCACCACCCATGCCACTGTATTGGGGCGCAGCATAGCCGGCAATGGCTGGGCGCTATACAACTACTTGGAGGAATACAAGCCTGAGGAGCTCGCTTACCGCTTCTCTGTACAGCATAAGCACTTCTTAGAACAAAAAGCCGCTGCTGGAGCTGATATATTCACCACGGTGAGTGACATCACTGCCCGCGAATGCAACCACTTCCTATCTCGCAACCCTGAAGTGATCACCCCCAATGGCTTCGATGAATCTCATATCATGGACAGAACCAGCTATTTAGAACGACACAAACGCGCTTCTGGAAAGCTCTGGGAGGTGGCTGAAAAAGTTACCGGAACTACTTTCGAGGAAAAACCTTTCTTTGTAGCCATCAGCGGACGTAATGAATTCAGAAACAAAGGAATAGATGTATTTATCGATACTTTAGAGCAAATCAACAAGAAGGCTACACTTCCCCGTGAAATAGTGGCTTTTATCCTCATTCCTTCTGATTATGAAGGGGTTAATACCATTTCTCAGCCTTATACCACCCATTTGGTTAAGAACGAATTTCACAATACTATTTTCTCCAAGCTCAAGGAGGCACAGCTCTTCAACCATGTAGAGGACAAGGTCAAGGTAGTGTTCTGTCCGAGCTACCTCTTGGGTAGTGATGGGGTGTTCAACCTTCCTTACTATGACCTACTGACAGGGATTGATCTTAGTGTATTTCCTTCGTACTATGAGCCTTGGGGCTACACTCCCTTGGAGAGTCTGTGCTTAGGAGTGCCTACTGTCACTACTTCTTTGGCAGGCTTCGGTTCTTGGGCTTTGGGACATTTTCCTAATGAAAACCTTGCCCTAAGGGTGCTCAATAGGGACGACAATAACTATGTGGAGGTAGTCGAAGGGGTTACCCGCCAGATAGAAAAAATAGCAGGGCTCTCCCCTACCGCTTACGAGGCGCTTTGGGAGGATGCCCAACAGATAGGCAAGGCAGCTCTCTGGGATAAGTTCTTCGCTTACTATCAAGAGGCTTACACCCTTACCCTTGAGCGTATGCAACCTCGCCTACAGAATAGACCTATTGCCGATACTGAGGCTTCGCGCTACTGGGAACAGTCCCAACAAATCAATACACCTTTCTGGCGAAGTGTCATCGTACACCGTTCTACTCCGGAAAAGTTCAAAGCTCTTGAGGAAATGGCCAAAAACCTATGGTGGTCATGGAATGAAGAGGCCGAACAGCTCTTCAAGAGTATAG
Source organism: Capnocytophaga gingivalis (assembly GCF_002302415.1). Classification (NCBI taxonomy): domain Bacteria; kingdom Pseudomonadati; phylum Bacteroidota; class Flavobacteriia; order Flavobacteriales; family Flavobacteriaceae; genus Capnocytophaga; species Capnocytophaga gingivalis. The sequence continues at coordinate 1,116,329 of NZ_CP022386.1, forward strand.
ACCCCGAGGAGTGGCACCGAGTGCACAAGAATCCTATCCTGCTTCTGGACTCTATTTCGGTGAGTCAGTTCAAGGCGCTTGAGAATGATACTCAATTCATGGCACGCCTACACAAGGTATATGCGGACTTCCTTACTTATATGGAAAAGAAGAAGGAAATGATTAGCCCTTCCATCGCTTACTTTAGTATGGAATTTGGCTTGCACTCCTCTCTGAAAATCTATTCAGGGGGCTTGGGTATCTTGGCAGGAGACTACCTCAAGGAAGCCAGTGACAAGGCCACCAAGATTACTGGAGTGGGCTTGCTGTACCGTTATGGGTATTTTACCCAAAAAATATCTGCCTTTGGGCACCAAGAATCCGAGTACGAAGCACAGGACTTTACCAAAATCCCTGTTTCCCCAGTTACTGATAGCGAGGGCAAATGGCTGAAAATCTCCTTAGACCTACCAGGGCGCACCCTCTATGCACGGGTGTGGCGGGTCGATGTAGGACGTATTGAACTATATCTGTTGGATGCGGATTTCGAAGACAATAGCGAAGAAGACCGCACCATCACTCACCATTTATATGGTGGAAACTGGGAAAACCGCCTCAAGCAGGAAATGCTCTTGGGCTTAGGGGGTATCAAGGTACTCCGCAGCTTAGGGGTAAGCTACGACATTTATCATTGCAATGAGGGACATGCCGCCTTGATTGGCTTGGAACGCCTGAACAAGTTTATCAACGAGTTCCACCTCTCCTTCTCCGAAGCGATAGAGGTAGTACGTGCTTCATCACTCTTTACCACTCATACACCAGTACCCGCAGGGCACGATGCCTTCGAGGAAGGTATGCTCCGTGCTTTCATAGGCGACTATGCAGAGAAGTTGCATGTGGATTGGCAACAGATTCTCGCCTTAGGTAAAATAAATGTCTCTGATCCTCATGAGAAATTCTCTATGAGCTTCTTGGCAGCGAACCTCTCTCAGGAGGTCAATGGGGTAAGTATGCTCCATGGCGAGGTGAGTCGTGAAATCTTCAAGGATATGTGGAAAGGTTATTTCCCTGAGGAGCTGCACATTAGCTATGTAACCAATGGGGTACACCGCCCTACTTGGACAGCCCCTCTATGGAAGGAAGTAGAACAAAAATATTTCAAGAAAGAAGGGGGAGCCTATACCGCCGCTTCTTTTGAGGGTATCTACAATGTACCTGATGAGAAGATCGCACACATACAGCAGGAACTCCGTACCAAACTCGTGGGGCGCATCAAGAACAATCTGAAAGAGACCCTGAACATCACTTACTTCACGCCACGTGAGATTGTCGAGGTATCCGATACCCTGCGTGATGATGTGCTTACCATTGGTTTTGCCCGTCGTTTCGCCACTTATAAGCGTGCCCACCTGCTCTTTACCAACCTTGACCGATTGGATGCCATCGTGAACAACCCCGATCGTCCAGTACAGTTTATCTTTGCCGGCAAGGCGCATCCTGCGGATAAGGCTGGACAAGACCTGATTAAGCACATTGTAGAGATATCCAAACAACCACGCTTCTTAGGCAAAATTATCTTCCTCTCCAACTACGATATGGACTTGGCGCGTGCGCTTATCCAAGGGGTGGATGTATGGATGAATACTCCTACACGCCCTCTGGAAGCCTCTGGTACCAGTGGGGAAAAAGCTGCTATGAACGGGGTAATGCACTTCAGTGTATTGGACGGCTGGTGGGTAGAGGGCTATCGCGAGGATGCCGGCTGGATGCTCCCTCAAAAACGTACTTACGAAAACCAGCAGTACCAAGACGAATTGGATGCCGAGCTGATATACAATATCATAGAAGACCAAATAGCTCCTGCTTACTATAACAAGGACAGTAATGGTATCTCCATACAATGGTGCAACTTTATCAAGAATACCATTGGCAAGGTAGCACCTCAGTTCACTACCTATCGTATGCTCTCCGACTACGAAAGGCAGTACTACTACCCTCAGCAAAAACGTTCGGCACTGCTCAGAGCCAATGGTTTTGAGAAGGCAATCGAACTCTCCCAGTGGAAGAAGCGGGTGGCGCATGAGTGGCCTGAATTGCGCGTAGAAAAGGTGGTAGCTCCTAAGCGTGATCGTGAGCTTATCTCCTTGGGCAATATCTATGAGGCTACGATCGACCTCTACCTTGGAGAACTTACCCCTGAGGATGTGGGCTTAGAACTGGTGGTCACTTGCAAAGAAGAGGGACAGCTGAAGGTAACCCAACTGATACAAGCAGAACTGATATCCTTCTCTGGTCGTGTGGCTTCCTATAAGCTCTCCACCTCCACGGAAGATGCTGGCTTATTCATGATTGCTCTACGCCTATACCCCAAGCATGAACTCCTCCCTCACCGACAAGACTTTGCTCTGGTGAAGTGGCTCTAAATAATGATTAATGTTTAATGATTAATGATTAATGACTAGTGACTAACCATAACGGATTAGTCACTAGTCATTTTTTTGCTTACTGTTCACTGACCTCTGCTCACTGCTCACTGACCTCTGCTCACTGTCTCATGCACTAGCATAGGGCGATTTGCAAATCGCCCCTACCACAGGACGCAAAAATTCTCATGCCTATATGAGGCGACCTCTGTTCACTGCTCACTGACCTCTGCTCTCTGTTCACCGACCACTGTTCACTGCTCACTAACAAGTTATCAACAAAATGAAAAGTTATAACCAATCCTGTGGTATATAAGCCAAAAAGTTGTACTTTAGCTCCCTGAAAAAACACAAATTCAATCATTTGTAATGTATTGAAATACAATTGATTATTGTTTTTAATTACTTATAAAAAGACGATGTTTTCCAAGAATGATGACCTTCGGGAGGCTGTCACGCGCTATGAAAAGATGCTTCTGGAGCACGAGACAATTTTTTTTGACAGTTACCAGTATGAAGATATTATCTTATATTATTTAGAATATGCTAAGTATGCCAAGGCAAAACAGGCCTTAGAGGTAGCACTGAGCCAATACCCTACAGCTTCTGCTTTACGCTTGCTGCAAGTGGAAATACTCATCTATGAGGATAATCTACAACAAGCAGGGGAGATTCTCGACGATATCCTTCGCGAAGAGCCGTACAATGCCGAGATACATGTACAGCGGGCTAACCTATATTCTAAAAAAAATGACCATATCAAGGCTATAGAGCTCCTCAAGTATGCTGCCTCTCTATCAGAGGAGCTATCTGACATACACTCCCTTATCGCAATGGAGTATATGTACATGGAGGAATATGCCTTGGCTAAGAAATACTTCAAAAAATGCTTAGCTAAAGACCCTGAGGACTACTTTTCCCTCCAGCAGTTGCTTCACTGTTTTGACTTCCTCAAGGAAGATGAGCAAGCCATTGCTTTTCTCACAGCCTTCCTTGACGAAAATCCTTATTGTGAGGTAGCATGGCATAGCTTAGGCAAGCAGTATATGGTGCAGAACAACCTGCAGGAAGCCCTCCGAGCGTTCGACTTTGCCATCATCAGCGACGATACTTTCACTGGAGCCTATTTCGAGAAAGGAAAGGTACTGGAACTGCTCAAGGACTACAAGCAAGCTATTGAAAACTACAAGATTACCCTTTCTCTTGACGATCCTTCTTCTTTTGCTTACCTACGTATAGGTATCTGCTATGAGAAGTTAGGAGAGAGTGCCATGGCCGAGCAATATTACTTCAAGGCAGTGCATGAGGATCCCCAGTCGAGCAAGGCATGGCTGGCCTTGGTGGACTACTATGTAAGGGAGAACGATTACACAAAAGCCGAAAAATACGTCTCCAAGGTACTCCTCAATGAGGGCGACAACCCCTCGTTCCTACGCCGTTGTGCCGAGGTATACGCTCATGTAGGTAGGCGAGAGGATGCCATACAGATATATACCCAAGCGATAGACTTAGGCGATTACTCCGTGGAGATACGCAATGAGCTATCTGACCTACTGCTTCAGGAGAAAGCCTACGAACGTGCACTAATGCTATCGCTGAGTACACTTCATCTATATCCACAAGAGGTTAGCGCCTACTATCGTATAGGCATCGCCTACCATATGCTGGGAGAGAAAGAAAAAGAATATACCTACCTCGGTACCGCTCTTAAGCAAGGAGGCGAATGGCTTGCTTATTTTGAGAAAAAATATCCAGAGGTGTTCTCCTTCTGTCCCCTTGTAAAAGAAATTGTAAAGAACACTGACAAACACTAAAAAATATAAAACACTATGGAACACTTTCAGAGTTGGAGCGACCTTGTCAATCCGGAATTTTACATCAAGTTAGGAGGTTATTGGCTCGTTCTTTTTATCATCTTTGCCGAGACAGGGCTTTTTGTAGGCTTTTTCCTTCCTGGGGATAGTCTGCTCTTCATTTCGGGTATCTATGCAGTACCTATGGTGAGGGATACCTTTGGAATCACCGGCAGTGATCTTTTGGATACAACCATCATAGCCTCTTCTATATCCCTGGCAGCCATCATAGGAAATATGGTCAGCTACTGGTTCGGCAGGCGTAGTGGGCATGGATTGTATGAGCGTAAGGATTCGTTCTTCTTCAAGCGTAAATACTTACTCAAAGCACATGTATTCTATGAAAAACACGGAGCTGTAGCGGTGATTGCGGCGCGTTTTCTTCCTATCGTACGCACCTTTGCCCCTATCGTAGCGGGGATTGTCGGGATGCGCCGGGGCAAGTTCATGGTATACAATATCATAGGTGCTGTAGCATGGTCTTTCTCTCTTGTCTTCATGGGGCACTACTTGGACAAGCTCTTTATAGAGCAGTTTGGCATAGACCTCAAGAAACACTTGGAGCTCATCGTGCTCTTTATCGTACTAATAACCACCGCTCCTATCCTCATCAAGCTCTTTATGCCAAGTAAAGAAAACAATGAGAGCAATGATTAATAACAAGCAGTTGGGGGTAATAATGAGGCTGTCCGAAAAGCCTTTTCTTTAGTAAGGCGAATTGCAATTCGCCCCTGCGATAGAACCCAAAACAACTGAAATTGTTTTAGCCAACATTAGGGTAGAGACGCAATTCATTGCGTCTTAAAAGGTTATTCGATAATATTTTACAGTTATATACTGAAAAAAATCCGTATAAGCAGTGCTTATACGGATTTTTCTAATGATTAATAATTTTGAGTAATAATGGAATTGATCATTAATCACTGATCATTGAGCATTATTTAGAATCCCAATTCTTTTTTCACATCGTTGAAGAGATCTTTTCCATCAGAAACGATGACACCTGCTCCAGCAGCGGAATCCAATACATACTGATAGCCTTGTGTTTTAGCTACTTTTTGTACTGCTTTTTTCGCTTTTTCCATAATAGGCTCTATGAGGGCTTGGCTTTTCTTTTGGTATTCCTCAGAAGCGGTTTGTTGTGCTTGACGGATGTTGTTCTGCATAGTCTCCAAGGCACGTTGTTCTTTTTCTAACTCAGCTTGTTTTTCTTTGAGTTGGGCTTCTGTAAGAGCATTTACTTTGCGTTGGAAATCCTCCAATTTCTTTTGGTATTCCTTCACAGAGGCTTGGATATCATTGGTATAAGATTGTTCCAATTTCTGCAATTGTGCTTGAGCGGTTTTCATCTCAGGCATCTCCTTAAGGAGCTTCTGAGAGTCGATGTGTGCTATTTTGGCTTGTGCCATAGCAATTGTAGTCCCACCAAGGACAAAGGCTGCTGTCAATACCCAATTTCTAATTTTTCTTATCATTTTTCTATGTGTTAAATTATTTACTTCTTTAAAATAGGTAAAGTGGCGTGAGCGAGTCAGTAAGACTCATAGGCGAATTACAATTCTCCTCTACATTCTTCACTTTTCACTTTTGGCTCCCGCTGCTTTCTGTTGTCTTTTCTTCTCTAAGGCTTGTTGGCGTTCTTGTTCACGTTTTTGCCTATTTTCGAGTTGTTTTTGCTTGATACGCTCTCTCTCGGCTTGTCGCTTGGAGAGGGCTTCCTGATGGGCGCGCTGGCGTTCTTCTAACTTGCGTTGGCGCTCATCCTTGAACTCAAAACTGAGGTTTTCCTTGAGCAAAGTGCTTATTTCCTTATTTCTATCCTCGGCATTGTCCTTTCTCTTGAGTAAGCGTAGGACAATCTTAGTGATGTCATTTTTCTCATCAGCATAGATCGAAGCAGCATCATCGGAGGTGAATATATAGTCAAACTTTTTGGTTTTTCCTATCTGCTGAGTGATGTTGAATACCTGATCCTGAATAGGCTGCACAAGCTTCCAGCGCTGGGTGATATAGTCCCCGTTTTCAGCTCCAAAGCGTTTTTGCTTATAATCCTCCAAGTTCTGTTCGAGTACCTGAATCTCCTCTTCCCTATCCTTGACTGTCTGGGGGGTAAGCAGGGGTTTTTCAGCCTCTAACTTTTGCTTGCGTGTATCTATTTCTGCCTGTTTTTCCTCTATCTCCTTCTCCCATTGTGCCACTTTTTGGCTTAGCTGCTCACTGGCTACTTTGTATTCCTCCATATTGTTGAGGATATAGTTCATATCCACATAGGCAATCCTTGTGGCCTTCTGCGCCCATAGGGACGAGGTAGCTACCAAAGACAAAGAAAGAAAAAAAGCTTTTATATTCATGATTATGGTATATAAAATATCGTGCCAAAATTAATCATTTTTTCCCGAATAATAATGATTTAAGAATTATTTATGCTTATTAAGTTGTTTTTGGCTGTTTTTTTATTGATTGTACTGCTTATCATCAGGGCATGGCCAAGCGAGGTCTTCCACGGGGGAGGTCATCTCAGGACGGTATTCATAGTGCCACCACTCGGAAAAGATAGGCTTAAAATTATGCTTTCCCAAAACCTCCTTGAGCAATTGGCGATGGGCTAAGACTTCCTTGGGCAGGTCGGTATAACTATGGTGTGCCTTGGGAGAGAAGGTATCAAAGGGAGTACCCATATCCACTTCCTTACCGGTGGCTATCTCAACCAAGGTAAGGTCTACTGCGGCGCCTCGGTTGTGCTTGGAACCCTTGGCAGGATTGGCCACATAGTGGGTACCAGGGAGTATCTTCCACATCTTCTTCTGTACCGAAAGCGGTCGATAGCAGTCAAAGAGCTTAAGGGAATAGCCCCGCGCGACAAAGTCCTTCTGTGCTGCTACCAAGGCCTGTGCCGTAGCTTTTCTCAGGTAACACTCCGCACAATCATACACTACCTGTCCGAGGAAATTATCTGCCGTAGCATACTTCATATCCAAGAGTATTTCTGGAGATAGGGTCTTTATATTGACAAACTTATCCTCTATCGAAGGGTGCTTGGCGGATTGTTTCTTCTGAGCAGTAAGAGAGAAAGTGCTTACGAAGGAGCAGAGAACAAGCAAAGATATACGTACAAACATCTACAAATCAGTATATTAGTTGGACATTCGCAACCACTTGAACAATTCCTTATACGAAGGTTTTTTTCCATAGGAGAGAATCCCCACACGGTAGATACGTGCTGCTACCCAGATACTTAGGAAGAAAAAAGCATAGAGCAATCCCAAGGAGAGCAGCAACTCTCCCCAAGAGACTCCAAAGGGAATACGCATGAGCATCACTACCGAGGAGGTCAAGGGAATATAAGAGAAGATAACCGATACAGTGCCATGAGGGGCTTCTATTACAGTAAAGATTCCTACATAGATTGCCAAGATCAAGGGGGTCAGCACCGGAAGGAGGAACTGCTGAGTGTCCGTTTCGTTATCCACAGCAGCACCTATCATGGCATAGAAGGCACTATATACCAAATACCCCCCTATGAAGTAGAGCAAAAAGCATACTGAGAGCTTACCCAAAGGCAGGGTGTTCACCTCAGTTATAAAATCGGAGAGCATATGGGAATCCGCCGTAGCGGGTACACTGCCCTGTAGTGATGGCAAAAAGGATAGTAGTGCCCCACCCAAGAGCAGCCAGATGGCAAACTGGGTGATGCCCACCAGCGAGGTACCAATAATCTTGCCCAAAAGCAAGGTGCGAGCCGGTACGGAGGAGATAATCACCTCCACAATACGATTGACCTTCTCCTCAATGACACTACGCATGATCATATTACCATACACTACGATGAAAATCATCAGCAGATAGCCTGCCATACTACCAAAGATGAGCTTGATCCAACCGGCTGCCTCAGAGCTTTTATCTCCAGAGAAATTGGTTAGGGAGATCTTCACTCGCTCTTGTGCTTTATCTATCTGAGAAGGATCTATATTTTCCCGCTGTAGGTTGCGGAAGAACAAGGCCTTTTCTACCTTTCCTTGTATTTTTTCCAAGAAAGTAGGACTAGGAGTATCTTCGCTAAAGAACTCAAAATGAGTAGCTTGTGCATCTATATACAAGAGCCCATAGTCACCTTGCTTTTGTGATTGCTTCTGTAGAGTGGACAAATCACCTTCGCTGGTGTAGGAGTAGGTTATCCCTGCATCTGCCTCAAAGGCTTTGACAAAGGAACCGCTGAGGTCTAAGACCTGTATATGGCGCTTGGTGTTGCTATTGACCTGAGTGAGGTAGCCTATCACTAAGGACAAGACTACCACTGCCAATGGACTAAGCAGGGTCATCAGCAAGAAAGATTTATTGCGTACCTTAGTGAGGTATTCGCGGAAAATGATAAGACGTAACTGTTTCATAACTCGTGCAAAGTTACAACTTTATTAGCAATTATACAAACGGTTTGCGACAAATAATCATGAGCTTATTTCCTATTCCTCCCAAGGTAAAAAACAGATAGCAATTACCTCCTTCGGCTATGGAAAAGCGCTCGCGTATCTCAGCCACTTTCATCGGAAAATTGCGCACGGTGATATTGGCCTGTTCTATCTTGCCACTCTTGAGGAGTTTTCGGTCATAGGGGAGAATCTCATCAATGAGGAAGACTCGTCCTGGAAAATCAGGAATATACTCCTCTCCTAAGAGCAGTTGAGAATCCTTGTTCAGATAAGCCAACCCATAAGCAAGTCCCACTGGGAAGAGCCCCTTCCCCTTGACCAAGGCGGCATTAGGCTCATAGAGGTAGCGACAGAGATAGCCGCGGGTCATAGGAATATCCTTTTGGTCTATTTCTGAAGGGAAAAAGCTAAAAATATCGGTACGGGTAGGCAGCATATTGACTGTCTTGATCTGCACCTCCCTTGCAAGAGGTGTCTTTTTCAGCAGGAAAAGGAGTTCCTTGACCTCGCCCTCTATCGCTACGATATGTATCTCATGTGTTTGGGGTAGCTGGGTAAGTGCCCGACTAATATCAAGCATGGGAGAAGCTTTGAGCAAAATCGTATCCGTATATTGCCAAAGAAAATCAAGGCTATGAGGCACATCGGGGGTGCAGTCCTCTAAGAAAAAGACCTTGCGCTTGTGGCTATCACGGCGGGCAGGGTCTAAGTATATCACATCATAGTGCTTACCCTCACTTGCCAAGTAAGCATAAGAATCCTGTGCTACACAGTGGATATCAGCCCCCAATACAGCAAAGTTGTGAGCCACTATTTCCGAGAGTTCTTCCTGTAGTTCACAGTGAGTGACACTTTTGCAGTGCTGAGCGAAGAAGTAATCATCCACCCCAAAGCCCCCCGTAGCGTCTAATAGATGACCTGTGACCAAAGAGGCTTTGTAGCGTGCGGTAGCCTCGGACGAGGCCTGCTCCAAGGAGAGCTTGGCAGGATAGTAGATCCCCTGGGTCCTGTGCCAGAGAGGGAGCTTGTCCTTGGCTTTCTGGCGACCTAAGAGCTGCTGCGAGAGTTCGCTCGCACTCACCCCCGAGAAAGGAGATTTCTTGAGGGCAAACTTCGGGGCTTCCTCCCAGAGGTGTTCTTGCAGGTAGGCCTGTATCTCGGGGGTTACTAATTGGTAATTGAGCATGTTATATCTTGACTGTAAGCAACTGTACGAGTTTGTTGTTAGGAAAAACTGCCTTGAGAATGACCTTGAGTACTGTATAAGCAGGGATAGCCACAACCATACCCGCTATACCAAAAAGAGTACCAATAACCAAAGTGACAATAAATATCTCCAAAGGACTGGATTTCATAGAGTTGGAGAATATAATAGGCTGACTAAAAACATTATCTATAAACTGAGTAAAGAGGAAACCTATCAGTACATAGAGGGTTTTTGGAAGGATAACACTCTGCAAGTCGGCATCCATAAAATTGGAGATAGTGAGCACAGAGATGACCACCGCACCTATCATAGGTCCCACGTAAGGAATCAGATTGAGCAACGCACAGAGAAAAGCAATAATCAGCGCATCCTTGACCCCAAAGATAAGCAGGACAATAGTAAGCAGGATAAAGACCACACTTAGCTGTAAGAACAAGCCAACAAAATAGCGGGAGAGAATTGTCTTGATGTCCTCCAAGGTCTCACGTACCTTAGGTAAGCGCTTGGGCTTAACCAAACTAAGAAAACCTTCACTGATAGCAGTACCATCCTTCATAAAGAAAAAGGCAATGAAAAGGACAGAGAAAAGTCCTATCCCTATATTGCTAATAACTCCAATAAAGCCATTGAGGACAGAGGAGATATCCTCCATATTGAGCAACTCAGGGATATTGGCCACTTGAGACTCCATCCTACCCATGCCTAAGGAATGAAGTAGGTTATCTAAGAAACGATGAACATTATCGTTCAAGGCCTTAAAATCAATAGAAGCTAAGTTCTTCCCTTGCGAAATAAGTAGCGGTACAAAGAGGCTGATAATTCCCGCAAAGAAACTCATGATGATGGCAATGGCAGTGACTGTCGCCCAAGTGTTTTTGAACTTGAGCCTGCGCTTTAGGAAGCCTACCATAGGTCTGCCTATGAGGGCTAGTACCGCCGCCAAGACGATATAGATAATAATGTTCTGTAGCTTATACAAAGCTAAAGCCAGTAGGACAATGCCTACCATAATCCCCACCGCTTTGAGGATTCCTTGTGCAATGGTGTTCGATGTCATTTTATTTTTATTTTGTCACCTAAATTATTTAATAAATTCCCCTACCAAAATCCTATTTCCACTCTCAGGAGAAGCTCCACGAAAGAAAATCCCCTCAAAGATAATGTATTTGTCCTCAAAAAAACCTACATTCTTATTGAAAACTAACAAACCATCCATTGGGATATGGTGTGTTTTCCATGTTTTCCCCTTATCAAAAGAAAAACGCAAGGTATTTCCCCGACTATGAAGGTTTGTATAATCGCAGATAAAATCCTTATAAAAATAATACTTTTCACGATTCTCTTTAGTTATCTTACGGACAAAGTTTTCCTCAAGGTCGTAAATTGTTTTCTCATACTTTTCTTCATCTTCTTTATTTTCAACTTTTTGTAGAGAAAGAGGCGTATTATTGTTTGAATAATCTTCTGGAAGAAAATAATCATACTTATGCTTGAGTTGTTTAAAGAGCTTATCTTCTCCTGTAACTACATTATAAGTGCGGAGTTCTAATATCATATCATAATATAAGATATCTCCATTCTGATGAATAGGGTAATACGGATAATTAGTAAATTTCTCAGGTATTTCATATGATTTTATAGAATCCTGAGTTAATACATCTACCAAAAAACGTATTTCATTCCTTTTGCATTTTAAAAAGCGACCATCAAAATTACTATAGTGGATTTTATTCCTTCTATCATACTTATCTATTTCCTTTATCTTAAGAGTTTTATGATTAAAGAGGTATACATATTCATATTTATAATCAGAGGTATAAATGATACTGTTATCCTTCGTATAGGCTACAGCATCATATACATCATCTCCATCAAGAATGAGTTCTTTGTAGGATTGTCCTCTATCAGTTGAGATATAAAGTACGGCTTGTTTTTCTGTAGCAGTGGGATCAAATTCAGGTGTATCCTTCTGTGCTCCTAAGACAATAATATTTTCGGTAGGTGAAAATACCACACTTAATTGTTTGTCTGAGCCAGGATTGAAACCATTGTTTCTTTTTTTGTACAAATCTATAAAGTCATATTGGGCTGTCCACCTCATATTATTATCAGAGACAAAAGTGGTACAATGGGTAAACAAAAGTAATAGACCTCCTAAGCTTAGGTATATCAAAAGTTTATTTTTCTTGATCTTCATAGGATATCCTTTTATTTTTATGGTCTTATTTCAAAAATCTCCTCCATGATTTATTGCTGTCCCCAGAGTGAATGGTTTCTATTGGGGGCGATGGAAGGCGAATTGCCCCTTTGAAGGGCGAATTGCCTCTCTTTTGAAGGGCGAATTGCAATTCGCCCCTACGGCAGGGCAATTTGCCTCCTATTGGGGGAGTGAATTGTCTCCCCTTGGAAGGGCGAATTGCAATTCGCCCCTACAAGTGTGCCACAACACCTCTTGAAGGTATCTTTCATTGGTTATTGTCCCCTATCTCGTTCTCGGTTCTCTTATTCGCCTATATGGCGCGGCCTGCTCGAATCATTCGGTCGTTGTCATTGAGGTCTTTTCTAAGAAGGGCTTTAAAACCTTTTTTGTGGAGCATCTCAAGGGTCTGCTGACCTAAGTATTGATTTATCTCAAAGTAAAGTGTCCCCTCTTCTGTAAGGTTTCGGGCGGCTATCTCTGCTATTTTCTCATAGAAAAGCAAAGGGTTGTCATCAGGAACAAAGAGTGCCAAGGAGGGTTCGTAGTCTAAGACATTGGCGTGCATCTCTTTTTTCTCTAATTCTCGTACATAGGGAGGGTTGGAGACAATAATATCATAGGAAGTCCCCAAATCCTCCACCCCAAGTATATCCTGCTGAAGGAAAGTGATGGCCACTCCATGGCGCTTGGCATTCTGCTGAGCTACTGCCAGCGCTCCTTCACTGATGTCGATAGCTGTCAGGGAGGCCTGTGGCAGATGTTTTTTTAGAGCAATGGCAATAGCACCACTTCCAGTGCCTATATCCAAGATACGCAGCTGCGGTGCTGCCATGTAGGAGGTGACAATCCAGTCCACCAGTTCTTCTGTCTCTTGTCGAGGGATGAGTACCCTCGAGTCTACATAGAGAGAGAGCCCTAAGAAATGTGCCTTCTGGTAGATATATTGTATAGGGATATTCTTGCTTAGCTCTTGGCATACCCGCTGAAGCTCCATCTTTTTTTCTTGGGCGATTTCTTGGTCATGATATAGGATTGCTTCTACTTGATTCATTCCCAAAGTCTCTTCCATGATTATAGAGAGGATACTTGTGCGCTCAGCCATATCATAACTAAGAAAATGCTGAACGAAATATCGTTTGAAGTCACCTACCGTCATTATTTTTTCTTTGCTTTAGTAAAAATATCACGAATGAGCTGCTTGAAGGTATCGAAATCGACCTTGTAAGTGAGTCCGACCCCTTGGGAGTAGTCTATCTTATCGATGAGATACTGCTGGAGTTCGTTTTCTCGGTTGAATATCTTAGCACTGAGTCGGCCGTCCTTCGTTAGGAGGAACTGTACCTCAAAGTCTCCTGCTACAGCTGTCTGGGTGACCCCTCCTACAGGGATTCCCAACTTACCATTGAAGAGGACACGATCGGTAATCTGAGTGGATACAGTGATTCCTAAGCGGTCAGCACTGTTGTAAGCACGGTTGGGGTCTATCGTACCTGCCTCATAGCTCACCCCAAGGTTGAGCTTATCATCCTCACTTGAGAGGAGTTGGTTAAAGATTCCTGCTGCGGTCTCAAGCATATTGTAAGCCAAGAGCTTCTCCCCTGCTGCGGCATCGCTCAGGAAGTTACCTTGTGCCAAGAGGGAGAATGCCTGCAATTGCTTTTTGTCAGAGCTCTCCAAGCGGTAGTTCAGCTCAGAAACCAAGCTTGGGCTACTATCGGGAAATTTCAGGTCAAAGACCGTTTCAGGATGCGCTAAGTCCCCTTGTAGGTTGATAATCACCTGAGTCTGTATCTTTCGGTTGTACTGAGAAGAGTTGAGCAAGACGGAAGGGTTCGCATAGAGGGTATAGGCAGCCCTGAGGTTTTGTAGGGTCGCTCCCATAGGGTCGCCATTCCAAGAGATAGACCCATTGGGCAACACCTTGAATTTCTTATCGATGAGTCCTTCGTACTTGAAGTTATACTCCCCTGAGGTAGTGATAAAGTCCCCCCACATATTGAACTTGCCATTGGTATTGATCTCCATCAGCAGTGTTCCCGCCCCACGACCTATGAGACTGGAGTTGTTCTTAGGATCCACGATAATCTCCACCTCGGCCGAAGGAAGGATATCGACCTCGAAGTGTAGCTCCAGACCTTGGTAGGTCTTGACCACGAGATTCTTTTTACTCTTTTCCTTGGAGACAAAGGTGATAAAGGAGTCATCGCCCACTGTCTGGGTATCACTCAGTGGAATCTTGAACTTAGTACCTTCTCCAGTTACAGCATTGACATTGATTGTCAGCGCATTGACATCCCCAATGATATTCGCCTTACCTACGATAAAACCTGTTCCATAGAAAAGATCATTGTCCTTGGCCGAGGTGTTCAGAGCCAGAAAGCGCTTATTCTGGGTGTCAAACTTCAGATCCAAGTACCAGTCGGTAAAGCGACGGTGTGAGATAAGCCCATTGAAAAGAGCCTTGGTCTTATAAGCTGTATCGGTAAGGGTTATATCTTTGAAAATAAATTTGTTATCCTCCAGAAAGATTTGTGCATTGTCCGAGAGCTCCATATCTATATTCAGATAAGGGACTCCAAGTCCAGCCTGGGAGAGCTGTAGCACCCCTTCCACCTTAGGCTTGGAAACCTCGCCTGTGATCTGAGCCTCTCCGGAGAGTGCCCCCCGAAGGTTGGAGAGTATATCCTGCATAAAAGGCCCGAAAGGCTTGAGGTTAAGCTTGGTAAGGGTGGCACGCAAGTCCAAGTACGTATTGGCATCCTTGATAAATATATTCCCTTGTGCCAGTAGTCCCTCACCCAAGCCATTGAGGAACTCCAGTTTCGTCTTGAAGGAGGTAAGGTCTTCGTTACCGGAGATATTGGCTTGTAGGTCTCCCATCTCGTACTTGTTGAGCATAAAGCTCTTGAGGGTCAGATCCGCCTCGGGAGTGTATTTGTTTCTATCCTGCATGAGGGAGAGGTGACCATTGAGCACTCCTGCCAAGTCTAAGTTGTCTATAGCAGGAATTATCTTATTGATATCCACCTTATCAAAAACCAAGTGGAGGTCTTTGTAATTGTTATGCTTGGAGGCCATCCCGTTGAAGGTAATAGACTCATCCTTATGATGGAGGGTAAAGGGGCGTATAGTGATAGAATCGAGCTTGCGATTGATGCGCAATTGGTTTTCACTACGCTGATCAAAAGCCCATTCGTTCCCCTTGAAATAGATTGTGGAGTGCTTCATCCCGATCACCGACTCCCTACGCTCATTGATGGTGTGATAGAGCTTGATGGTATAGTCATCCTCGGAATTCTTGCCCCCCTTGAATTCCGTTTGGAAGAAAAGGGTATCGTTCACGGAGGTATTCAGTACATTCAGATCAGATATCTTATAGTAAGGATTCTGGATGGAAGACATCTGGATCAGAGACCTATAGACAGGGTTCTTCTTGTCATACTCAAGATTGACCCCACGAAGAGAATAATCCGAGATATTGATATAAGGCGAACGGAAATTGAGCTTGAAATCATAGTCATCGCCCACCAATTTCCCTCGGATAAAGGTATTCGGAGCAAAAGAAAGCTCAGGGAAGAATATCTCAATGATTTTGTTATATATCTTGAAATCAAAGGTGAGGTACTGTCCCTGCATGACCTTGAAAGGCTTATAGTTCTCAAACCCATAAGCCAAGGTATTGACCAAGACCTTCCCTATTTCGGCAAATTTAAATTCGCCTTGCACCTTACCCGAAATAATATCCGAGGACTCCAAGGTAATGGTTCTAAGGCTGGTGGTATCCTTCTCTATATTGATAGCAAAGTCGGCAAAGTCATACGTCTGTGAATTTTTCTGGTAAGAAGCATTCTTGAGCACCACCTTCCCCACCATGTTATCTATCGTATTTCCAGTAATGTCCAAATCGATTTCCCCTTTTACCTTGGCAATAGAATCCTTCTTTACCAAGCCCAAAGCCTTCAGGTCTATATACTTCATCTGACCAGAGAGCATATAGTTCGAGCGCTGGGAGGAGGTGATATCCGCCATTCCCTTGAAGTCCATCTGTAGGTTGTCATCCCCTATAGATGCCGTTGCCTTGATCTTTTTGTTGAAATACTCTGCATCAAGCTTGATATCCTTATATAGGTAATCCTTATAGGAAACCTCCCTGACATTCCCATGCAGAGATAATTTTTGTAACTTCTTAAGGCTCAATCCTGTACCTACAAACTGTAAGCCCGCTGAGAGCTTTCCTAAGTCTTTGACTTCAAGTAGGTTACCCAGCTGTAACTGATAAGTATCGATAGTACCTTTGTAGGTAGTCTTATTCAAGTCCTTCAGTCCGTAGAAAGAGCCACTGAGAATAAAGTCTCCTTTTTGGGTAAAGACATCGGCATCCAATAGAAGGTCTTGGGTAGTATAGGTCAGCTCCGTTTGTCCCTCGAGAAGGCCAAAATCGCGGAGTTCTTTGGGAAGACTCTCGCCGATGAGCTCGGGCATAAGCCCTACCAGATCCGAGTAAGAGGTGGAGAAATGGGAGAAATCCCCCCAGAAGACAAAATCCTTGTCCGAAGAAAAAGCATTCCTGAGAAGGATATCCTGTCCCTCTATGTTTGTATTGGCATGATATAGATGTACTTCCTTGATAGAGAGGTTGTTCAGTGTTCCGGAGAACTTCCCCTCTACCTCAAGAGTTTTCCCCTTACCAAAGCCATTATAGAATCCGTTGATATCATCAGTTCCTATGAAGGAACTTCTAAGCTCTGCGCGGACAGTAATCTTGTTGAGGAAGTCGGCAAAGCTATTATTATAAGGCTCAAAAGCCAAATCAGCATCTATATGAGTGGAGGGAGTACGGATATTCACCCGATCCAGAAAAATCAAAGAATCCGTATATTGGAAATAGGTTTCAAGCTCTTCCACCTTCAGGTGATTGTCAAAGAGCAGTGAACCCTTCTTCATCTGGAACTTCACTTCGGAATCCACAATATCGAAATCCACAATTGTTCCAGCGATATGTTTTATATCCGTCTGTATAGGGTTTTCCCCCTGTGCGATATTGTAATCACTTACACGAAAATGCGTATCGCGAAGCTTGATGGTATTGGCTCGCATGACAAAGGGATCCTTGCTACGAGGTGTACCACTATCAAAGCGAGAGACGAACACATCCAGATTGGTCAGGGTATCCCCTTTGTGAGTCTTCATATTCAAGAAGAGCTCATTGGTCTCGATATGAGAGAAGATCAGATTGCCATCCATCGCCGCTTTGAGGTCGAGCAGTGGGGTGCGGATACTCTGAGCTGCGATCAAGGTATCCTGATGATGGTCGCGGATAAGTACCCCATCGAGCCCTACCATGCCCGTAAGGCTGATGGATACCTTATCTATATGTATATTGACATTGTAGTCCGTGTTGATACGCTCCATTACCCATGAGGCCAACTTGGTTTGTACCGCTGGAATCATCAGGGCGAGGAATATAAAAATAAGCGTATAGATTCCTATTTTTATAATCGTTTTAAGTATACGGAATATCTTGCCTATCACCTTGTGTGCTTATTTTAGAGAGGTTAGCTAATGTATAAAATTGGGCACAAATGTACAACAAAAATATCTTTTTTTGCGAGATGTTTTGTTTTTTTTAGTGATTAGAAACCCATAGGCAACTTATTCAGATGCTTTTCTCTCTTGGGGTGTTCCCAATATAATACCGACTTAGGGGCTATCGTTTTACAAAAGTCATGACCAAAGGCATTTTTTTGTCGCCTTGTTCTTTCACCAAAGAGAGGGTAAGTGTTTTGCCTGATATGCTTATAGTAGGTACTGTCTCGTTGTTCCCTTCTTTGTATTTTACTAAAACTTTAGAGCCAGATGTTGTATAAGTCCCTATTTTTTTATGAGTCTCAGAACAGAGACCACCATCGATTCCTGCATATTCTGTTTTAGTATATTCTGTTTCTGTAAAAACTATATTTGACTGCTTAGCACAAGAAGAAAGTCCCTGAGGTTGCCCTCCATAAGTGACACTCTCTAAGTACCAAGAGCCTACAAGATCCTTAGAAGAGAGGTCTTCTGACTTATCACAAGAGATTGCCAAAATAGCGATGACTATAAAGGTTGCTTTTAAAATATTTCTCATCATAATACGTGTTTTTTGAGTTTCAACTGTGGCAAAGGTATAAATAATTATTCTTTGACAATGAACAATTAACAACTTTTGACACGAGATTTCCTTAAATTAATCATTGACAAATACTGATAATGTTGTACCTTTGCCGCATAAAATGACTATGGGCTATTTCCCTTTTCTACAGAAATGAACGACATACCATATATATTAGCTATAGAATCCTCTTGTGATGATACCTCAGCGGCAGTGATGCAGGGAGACAAAGTTCTCTCGAATGTGATTGCCTCCCAGAAGATTCACCAAGAATACGGAGGTGTAGTACCAGAGCTGGCCTCGCGTGCTCACCAGCAGCATATCATTCCCGTTGTACATCAGGCCTTGCAGCGAGCAGGAGTGGGCAAGGAGCAACTCTCAGCCATTGCCTTCACTCGAGGGCCTGGCTTGCTGGGGTCGCTATTAGTAGGCGTTTCCTTTGCCAAATCCTTAGCACTCTCCTTAGGAATTCCTTTGGTAGAAGTCAATCACCTCCAAGGACACATTCTCTCCCACTTCATAGACCAAGAGGGGCAGGAGAAACCTTCCTTTCCTTTTTTGGGAATGACCATCAGCGGGGGGCATACCCAGATTCTCAAGGTCAGTGACTACTTCACTATGGAAGTTCTGGGAGAGACACAGGACGATGCCACAGGCGAGGCTTTCGACAAGACAGCCAAGATACTCGGTCTCCCCTACCCTGGCGGTCCCTTGATCGACAAGTATGCCCAAAAAGGCAACCCAAAGGCGTTTGCTTTCCCTTTCCCTAAGGTAGAGGGGCTAAACTTCAGCTTTTCAGGACTGAAGACCGCAGTGCTCTATTTCATACAGAAGGAGGTAAAGGAAAATCCAAACTTTGTCCAAGAACACTTGGCCGATATCTGCGCTTCGGTACAATATACTATCATAGAAATCCTTATGCGCAAGCTCAAGAAGGCAGTCGAACAGACAGGTATACGCCAGATTGCCATAGGAGGGGGCGTCTGTGCGAACTCAGGGCTGAGAAGTGCGCTGAAAACCTATGGCGAGAAATACCACTGGAGGGTCTTTGTCCCCCCCTTCGAGTATTGCACCGACAATGCTGCTATGATAGGTATCGCCGCTTATTACAAATATTTACAAAAAGACTTTGCCGATATGCATGTCACAGCACAGGCAAGATACCATTTTTAAGGGATTGAGAAATATAGAAATGAGGGATAAAGGGTTTTAGCCAAGGTACTATTAATTCTTTACCCCTAAAACTCTCTAACCCTAACATCCTGACACCTAATACCCTTTAATCCTAATCATTATGAAGATCGCTATTGTTTGTTATTCTACTTTTGGAGGAAGTGGAGTGGTAGCTACCGAGCTGGGGGTTGCCCTTGCTCAGAAAGGCTATCAGATACACTTTATCACCTATGGCCAGCCAGTGAGGCTCTCAGCCTTTCATAAGAACATCCACTTGCACCAAGTATATGTGGAGGAATACCCTCTATTCCGCTATCAGCCTTACGAACTTGCACTCTCAAGCAAGATGGTGGAGGTAGTACGCGAATATAATATCGACATTATCCATGCTCACTATGCCATTCCCCATGCCTATACAGCCTTCATGGCCAAGGAGATTCTCCGCAAGGAAGGTTTGGAAGTGAAGATCATCACCACCCTACACGGCACAGATATTACCCTGGTAGGGAACCATCCTTACTACAAGACTGCGGTAAACTTCAGTATCAATGCCTCCGATGCAGTGACTGCTGTCTCAGAGAGCCTCAGAGATATGACCTATGAGCTCTTCGATGTACAGAAACACATCAACGTAATTCCGAACTTCATCAATGTAGAAAAGAAAAAAAGTGAGCCCAAGCGCTGCCAGCGTGCTATGTTGGCAGAACCTGACGAGCTGATACTCACCCATGTGAGCAACTTCCGCAAGGTAAAAAGAGCCTGCGATGTGGTGCGTATCTTCCACAAAGTACTCCAACAGAAGAAAGCACGCCTGATCATGGTCGGTGATGGCCCCGACAGAGAGAATGCCCAAGCCCTTGCCCATGACTTGGAGATACAGAACTACGTTAATTTTTTGGGTAACTACTTGGATGTGAACGACATACTCTGTTCGAGCGACTTATTCCTACTTCCTTCAGAATCAGAGAGTTTTGGCTTAGCTGCCTTGGAAGCGATGGCAGAAGGAGTGCCTGTCATCTCGAGCAATGCTGGAGGAATCCCTGAGGTGAATAAGCAGGGTGTATCAGGCTTTCTCAGCCCTGTTGGTGATGTGGACGACATGGCACGCAACGCCCTTACTATCCTTCATGATCGGGAGACCCTCGCCCGGTTCAAGGCACAAGCCTTAGAGAGAGCCAGCCTTTTCGACGAAAAGAGGATCATCCCTATGTATGAAACGGTATACCATGAACAATGATTAATGATTAATGAGCAATGATTAATAAACATTTTTCACAACTTATTAATTGTTAAAAAATACAATTATTATAGATATTATAGCTACATTTGCAGCAAAATAATATCAAAAACCAATTTTACGACAGGATCTGAAATACAAGAAGCTCTTGACAAGCTTTGCTTAGAAATGAAAGACAGTCTATCTGGATTCCTTTTCTGTGGAATCCTCAAATGTTCCGATGGGACTATTATGGCAAAGGCCTCCGCCTCTGTCGAGCTGTTAAAAACCGCTGAAGAAACAAGCCCTTTCTTCACCACGATTGTAACACAGGTGAAAAATGTTGTTTTCCTAAGTGAATCCCTACAAATCAAAGAAATACATAGTATTCTTATAGAGACCGACAAGGTCACCTATGTCATCGGGGTTTCGAATAAGGGAAAGTTTTTTAACCTCTTAGTCTTAGAAAGAGACAAAGCCAATATGGGCATCGCAAGAGCACTCATTGAGAAAAGTAGACCCCTTGCTATGGCCTTGGACGAACAACTTTAGCCCTGTGCAGAAGCATTTTTCAAAAGCACAGGTAGGAAATACCCAACTTGTGCTTTTTTAGTACCTTTACCAAACTTTGTTAAAAAAATCTTTTTAGAAGATACAAACACGGCATTTTCAATAATATAGGCACTTTGGAGAAGTTATCTCCTCTTTAAGAGAAAAGCCACTCTGTTTTTGAGTAAAAAAAAAGAGAGGAAATTGTAGTTTTTTTAAAAAAAATATGTACCTTTGTCCCATAAAATACTAAATCTATTTTTTAATGAAATCAGTGAAACTAACGCTTGCTGTATTGGCTACTATGGCCATGGTAAGCTGTGGCGGTGGTAGCTCCAATGGAGATAATGCCAATACTGACAACAGCACACCCAGCACAACAACCGAGACTCCTGCAGCGACTAATACTCCTGCTACAGAAACCCCTGCAGCCCCTACTGGTGGTGCTGGAGTAGACCTAAGCAACAAAGGAATAGGCCCTGTAAAAGCAGTGAATCCACCATTAGGAAATACTGTAGATCAAGCCTTGGCAGCCAAAGGACAAGAGCTATTCAAGCTCAATTGTACTGCTTGCCACAAGCCAACTAAGAAGTTCATAGGACCTGCTCCTAAGGGCATCTTGGAAAGACGTTCGCCTGAATGGGTAATGAACATGATCCTCAACCCTGAGGAAATGATCGCCAATGACCCTATCGCGAAGCAACTCTTAGTAGAGGCTAACGGATCACCTATGGCTAACCAACACCTTACAGAAGAACAAGCCAGAGCTGTCTTAGAGTACTTCCGTACTATTGAGTAAGCTCTCAAAGAGAGAAAGTCTGTTTAGAGCACTCAAAAACTCTAAGCAGGCTTTTACTCCCTAAATCAAACTTTTAGGATATAAATATTTTTAAATAAATTGTTTTATGAAAACAAGCAAATTGTTATCTTTGGCAATTGCTGGAGCTTTTCTTGCCAGTTGTGGAAATGGCAGCAAAAGTGACAACAATAAGTCTGGGGCTATGGGAGCTTCAGATGCTGCCTCCAGAGTGTATGTAGCACCAGGACAATATGACGAGTACTATGCATTCCTATCAGGAGGGTTCAGTGGACAACTTGCCACTTACGGACTTCCTTCAGGACGACTACTCAAAGTGATTCCTGTGTTCTCACAAGACCCAGAAAAAGGATATGGTTACAACGAAGAAACCAAGCCTCTTTTGCAAACTACCCATGGGTTCATTCCTTGGGATGACACCCACCACCCTGACCTTTCTCAAACCAATGGAGAAGTAGACGGACGCTGGATCTTCATCAACGGGAACAACACTCCTCGTGTAGCCCGTATTAGTCTCAAAACATTCGAAACAGAAGAAATTTTGGAACTTCCTAACGTAGGGGGTAACCACTCTTCTACTTTCGTAACTCAAAACACTGAGTATATCGTAGGGGGAACTCGCTTCTCTGTGCCTATTCCTCAGGAAGACGTAGCCATCAAGGATTACAAAGGAAAATTCAAAGGAGCTATCTCTTTTGTGAAAATCAATCCTGATTCAGGGGCTATGAACCTCGAATTCCAAATCCTTATGCCAGGATTCAACTATGACTTAGCTCACGCTGGTAAAGGAGATTCTCACGGATGGGTATTCTTCACCACTTACAACACTGAGGAAGCTAACACTCTTTTGGAAGTAGAAGCTTCTGAAAATGACTATGACTACATCGCAGCGATCAACTGGAAAGTAGCTGAGGACTATATCAAACAAGGTAAATTCACCGAAATGAAAGCTCCTCACTACCATAACACTTACAGTGATGAGACACACACAGGTAAGAGTGAAGTAGTAGAAACTGTAAAAATCCTTGACGCTTCTCAGCTTCCAGGATTGGTATACCTACTTCCTACCCCTAAATCTCCTCATGGAGTGGACGTAGACCCAACAGGGGAATACATCATTGGTAACGGAAAACTTTCTTCTGATCTTACTGTACACTCTTTCTCTAAAATGCTAAAAGCTATCGAAAACAAGGCTTTCGATGGTGAAAAATATGGTATTCCTACTATCAAAATGGATGCTGTAGTAGCTGGTGTAGTAAAAAGTACAGGTCTTGGCCCATTGCACACTGAGTTCGATGACAAAGGTAATGCGTATACTACTTTCTTTATCTCCTCAGAAGTTATCAAATGGAAAGTAGGTACTTGGGAGGTATTGGATAGAAAACCAACCTACTATGCTCCTGGTCACCTTATGATCCCTGGTGGAGACTCTCGTAAGCCTTTCGGTAAATATCTCGTTGCAATGAACAAGATTACCAAAGACCGTTACCTCCCTACCGGTCCTGAACTTTGCCAATCTGCACAGTTATTCGATATCTCTGGAGACAAAATGGAACTCCTCTTGGACTTCCCAACTATCGGAGAGCCTCACTATGCACAGGCTATCCCTGCTGACAAGATAAAAGCACAACAAACCAAAATCTATGCACTTAAGGATAACCACCACCCTTACGTAACTCGTACCGATGCCGATGCTAAGGTAGTAAGAGAAGGTAACAACGTACATGTGTACATGACTTGTATCCGTAGCCACTTCTCTCCTGACAACATCGAAGGTATCAAAGTGGGTGACACTGTATACTTCCACGTAACCAACGTAGAACAAGACTGGGATATCCCTCATGGATTCTCTGTATTGGGTGCTCAGAATGCAGAATTGCTTATCATGCCTGGACAAACAGAAACCCTCGTATGGAAACCTACTAAAGTGGGTGTATGGCCATTCTACTGTACAGACTTCTGTTCTGCTCTTCACCAAGAAATGCAAGGATACATCCGCGTATCTGCTGCAGGAAGCAACACTCCGCTTAAGTGGAGCCTCGGTAGCGACGAATAATTTATATAACCAAAAAAAGGCTGGTCTCGTATCAGCCTTTTTTACAAATTTTAATTGAAATGAAAGCACGAATTTTAATGGTAGTAGCCTCCCTTTTGCTACTCTTACTCTTTATTTTCCCTATCTGGAGTATCAAGTTGGATGCTCCTCAATATCCAGAAGGTATCAAAATGTATATCTGGATTAACGACATTAATGGAAAGAGCAGCTTCTCTGCCCAAGAGGATGAACTTTCCATCCATACCATTGAGAATATCAATCTGCTAAACCACTATATAGGAATGAAGCATATTCATGCTGAGAATTTCTGGGAATTCAAAGCCTTCCCATGGGTCATCGGCAGCCTCCTTGTTTTGGGCTTGCTCATCGCCTTTGCAGGCAAGAGAATCCTTTACTTTGCATGGGCTGCTCTTATGGGAGTAGCAGGTGTATTGGGAATGTATGACTTCTATAAGTGGGAGTATGACTATGGGCACAACCTAAGCGACACCGCTCAGATCAAAATCCCTGGTATGGCCTACCAACCTCCTTTCTTTGGAGGTAAGGAACTGCTGAACTTCTATGCGGAATCCTACCCAAGCTGGGGTACTTATGCCATGGTCTTGGCGGCAGTACTCGCCTTAGTAGCCTTCTTCATCAGTAAGAAAAAAGTAGCTTAATTAATCTTAAGAGAAAAAATCATCTTAGTAGTGACTTAATTCATTGCTAAGATGATTTTTTTTCTTATATTTGCAGTCTAAATATCGCAACATGAAAAAAGTATTATCTCTATTGAGCCTTGGGCTCCTTATGGCTTCGTGTGCCCCTAAGGCAGAGCCTATTGACTATGGGAAGGAAGAATGTGCCTTCTGCAAGATGACTATTGTAAGTCCTCAGTTCGCCTCAGAAGTGGTTACTCAGAAGTCCAAAGCCTTCAAGTATGATGCCGTGGAGTGCATGCTCCAAGCCCCTCAAGAAGACCAAGTAGCGCTGCACTTGGTGTGTGACTACCTCAAGGAAGGCAACCTAATCGATGCTACCAAGGCTACTTACCTTATTTCCAAAGAAATAGAGAGCCCTATGGGAGCTCACTTGGCTGCTTTTGCCTCCCGTGAGGATGCCCAAAAGATACAAAGGGAAAAAGGAGGAGAACTCTACGACTGGCAAGGTATCCAAGCTAAGTTCCAAGGACATCAGCACCCTGCAAATGAGGATCATGGTAACATGCACGACCATTAATAGACCATCACTATCAAACCTATGCTAAAAAAACTAATATTCCTTATCATATGCTTTCCTCTTTTAGGGAAAGCACAATCCCTCCAAGTATGTCCTCAGTGTCCTATAAGTACTATAGCTCAAGCTGTCGCTATTGCTAAAAGGGGTGATACTATTGTAGTACAAAAGGGTACATATCCAGAGAATAATATACTCCTTAACAAGCCTCTAACCCTTATCGGGAAAGACAGACCGGTCATCAATGGGCAGTTCAAGGGAAGTATTCTCAAAATCCAAGCCGATAGCATCACCATTAAGGGCTTCCGCCTGGCCAATGTTCCTTTCAAAGCTACAGAAGAACAAGCAGCTATACTCTTAGACAAATCCAAAAATTTCGTTATAGAGGATAATATCATGGATCAAGTATGCTTCGGCGTGCTCCTGAGAAAGGGACGTGATGGTATTGTAAAAAACAACAAGATTTTTTCCAATGCTACCCAACAATATAACTCAGGAAATGCTATACACCTATGGAGCTGCAAGAATATAAGAATCATTGGTAATGAATCGGCTAACTGTCGTGATGGTATCTATATACAATTTTCATCTAAGTCCTATATTGAGAATAACTACTGCCATGGAAACCTACGCTATGGACTACACTTTATGTTCTCGGACGATAACGAATATCACCACAACAAATTCACTAAAAATGGTGCAGGTGCCGCGGTGATGTTCTCCAAGCGAGTAAAGATGAACGGGAATACTTTCCAAGACAACTGGGGGCCGGCCTCCTATGGACTGTTGCTCAAGGAGCTGTACGATTCCGAACTCACAGGCAATACCTTCTACCGCAACACCATCGGTATCAATGGGGAGAACTGTACCCGTATGAAGTACAACGAAAATATCTTCAGTGAGAATGGTTGGGGAATCCGTATCCGAGGAGGGTGCTATCAGAACGATTTCTGGGATAATAATTTCCTGAACAACACCTTCGATGTGGCTTATGATAACAATGTGAATGACAACAAGTTCTATGATAATTATTGGAGTGACTACACTGGTTATGACCTGAACAAAGATGGTATCGGCGATGTCCCCTACCGCCCAGTGAAGCTCTTCTCCTATATCAGCAACCGTACCCCAGAGAGTATTGTACTCTTGAGAAGTCTTTTTATCGACATCATGAACTTTTCGGAGAAAGTAGCACCTGCCTTTACTCCTGAGAACCTGGTCGATGAGACCCCTCGTATGAATCCTTTTTCTAAAAAGAAAAACTAATAATCAACTAATTACCCTAATACATCTATGATAGAATTCAAAGATATACATAAGAAATACGGCAAATTGGAAGTGCTCAAGGGCGTGAACTTTACCATCAAGGATGGGGGGATTATCGCCATCTTAGGCCCTAATGGCTCTGGGAAGACAACCTCCATGAAGAGTTTCTTAGGCATGGTGGTGCCTACCAAAGGGGATATCCTTTTCAATGGGAAGTCCATCAAAGGACAATGGGCTTATAGGGAGCAGATCTCTTACCTCCCTCAGATAGCCAACTTCCCCAGCAACCTCAAGGTGAAAGAGCTTATCTCCATGATCAAGAACATCAAGAAGGTGCCTTGTAATGACCAAGAACTCATAGAGCTCTTTGGCCTACAGAAGCATCTGAATAAGTCCTTGGGGAATCTCTCTGGAGGAACCAAGCAGAAGGTGAACTTAGTCTTGACCTTCATGGTCGATGTGCCTGTACTGGTCTTGGACGAGCCTACCTCAGGACTTGATCCTATCGCCGTTTTAGCACTGAAAAAGCTCATCCTTCGCGAGAAAGAGAAGGGAAAAACTATCCTAATCACCTCCCACATCCTTAGCTTCTTAGAGGAACTCTCCGATGAGATTCTCTTTATCTTAGAAGGGAATATCTACTTTAGAGGAACCCCTCAGGAACTCTTAGCAACCACCCAAAAGGACAATTTCCAAGAAGCCATTGCCGAACTCCTAAAAAACGAAAAATATGCTTAAGATTATCCGATATACTTTTTTTGACCTTATCCGCAGCAGTTGGACATATTTCTACTTTGGGTTCTACCTGATCCTAAGTAGTATACTCCTATTCCTGAACCATGATATATCCAAATCGGTCATTACCCTGATGAATGTAATTATTGTTCTTATTCCTTTGATTTCCACCATCTTCGGGGTAATGTATTATTACAATGCTCGTGAGTTCATTGAGCTACTCTTAGCCCAACCGATACCGAGGAAGCATATTTTCTTAGGGCAGTACTTGGGGATTTCACTATCACTTTCCTTAAGCCTTGTTATCGGGCTGGGGGTACCTTTTCTACTATACGGATTGTTCCTATCTTCGGAAATATTCAACTTCCTGATGCTGATTGTCACAGGGGTGTTTCTTAGCTTTATTTTTGTAGGAATTTCCTACCTTATTGGGCTCTATTATGAGAACAAGATCAAGGGCTTTAGTTTGGCTATTTTTATATGGCTTTTCATGGCGGTAATCTTCGATGGTATCTTCCTAATATGCTTTATGGTATTCCGCCAATATCCTTTGGACTCATTCTCCCTTGCGATGATTTTAGCCAATCCGATAGACCTCTCTCGTATCCTCATCCTGCTGAAACTCGATATATCAGCACTGATGGGCTATACCAGTGCTTTCTTTAAGTCATTCTTTGGTTCGACCACCGGTATTGCTGCTTCCTTGGGCTCCCTGAGCTTATGGGTGATAGCCATTATCTTCTTGATCCTAAGAAAGATTAAGAGAAAAGACTTTTAATAATGATCAATGATTAATGTTTAATGATTAACCCTGTAATTTCTATAATTCTATAACCCTGTAATTTCTACAACCCTAATATTCTAAATTATGTATAAAGTAGTTCTTTTACGTCATGGACAGAGTGAATGGAACAAGCTCAATCTATTCACTGGATGGCAAGATGTAGACCTCACTGAGCAAGGAGTACAAGAAGCCCGTGAGGCTGGTCGTGTACTCAAGGAAGAGGGATTCCGCTTTGATGTGGCTTATACCTCTGTCCTCAAGCGAGCTATCAAGACACTGAACAATGCCCTGGAAGTGATGGGCGAGCTATGGGTACCTACCTATAAGAGCTGGCGCCTGAACGAGAAAAGCTACGGTGCCCTACAAGGACTTAACAAGGCTGAGACAGCTGCCAAATACGGCGAAGATCAGGTGCTCCTCTGGAGACGCTCCTACGATGTACAACCACCACTATTGGAGAAAAGCGACGAGCGTCACCCCTCTCATGACCGCCGCTATGACACACTCACCGATGCTGAGAAGACAGCTGGAGAGAGCCTCAAGGACTGTTATGATCGCATGCTCCCCCTTTGGTTCAGCGATATCGCTCCTGCAATCAAGCAAGGAAAAAGTGTAATCATTGCCGCTCATGGTAATAGCTTGCGCTCCTTAGTGCAATACTTGGACAGCCTCTCTGAGGAAGAAATCCTAAAACTCAATATCCCTACTGGGGTGCCATTGGTATACGAACTCGATGCCGACCTAAAGCCTATTAAGCACTACTACTTAGGCGACCAAGAGGCCATCGCTGCCGCTATCAATAGCGTAGCTAATCAAGGGAAGAAACAGTGAGCAGTGAAGAGTGAAGAGTGAAAAGTGAAAAGTGAAGAGTGAGCAGGCTGTTCCTCATACTTGTTCACGCTACTTTACCTATTACCTAAAAAAAGCCGCATAAGGAGATTTCCTTATGCGGCTTTTTAGTAATATTATTCATTAATCATTGACCATTAATCATTAATTAATGATATCGAATCCTGTATACTTGCGCAATACCTCAGGGATCAGGATACCCTCTGGGGTTTGGTAGTTTTCCAAGATACCTGCCAAGACACGAGGCAATGCCAAGGAGCTACCATTGAGGGTATGGACAAGCTGTGTTTTGCCTTCGCTATTGCGGAAGCGGAGCTTGAGTCGGTTGGCTTGGAAGGTCTCAAAGTTGGAAACAGAGCTTATTTCGAGCCATTTCTCCTGAGCGGTAGAGTATACCTCGAAGTCATAAGTAATAGCTGAGGTAAAGCCCAAATCACCCCCACAGAGGCGTAGGATACGATAAGGGAGTTTCAGTTCGTTGAGAATACCCTTGACATGCTCTACCATCTGAGTGAGTGCTTGGTAGGAACGGTCGGGATGTTCTATACGGACAATCTCTACTTTGTCAAACTGGTGCAAGCGGTTTAGCCCTCTTACATGTGCCCCATAGCTACCTGCTTCGCGACGGAAACAAGGCGTATAAGCGGTACAACAGATAGGGAAATCCGCTTCGGAGAGAATCACATCACGGAAGATATTCGTTACAGGCACCTCGGCAGTAGGAATCAGGTAGAGGTTATCGAGCTGTACATGGTACATCTGTCCTTCCTTGTCAGGAAGCTGTCCGGTACCATAGCCAGAATCCTCATTGACCATATGAGGTACTTGAAACTCTTGGTAGCCTGCGGCGGTATTCTTGTCCAAGAAGTAAGAAATCAAGGCTCTTTGCAGTTTTGCTCCCTTACCCTTGTATACAGGGAATCCCGCTCCGGTGAGCTTCACCCCGAGTTCGAAGTCGATAATATCATATTTTTTGGCTAATTCCCAGTGAGGGAGTGCCCCTTCGTAGAGGGCGGGAATCTCTCCTGCTTGGAATACATTGAGGTTGTCCTCTGCTGATTTTCCTTCAGGAACAATCTCGTTAGGGATATTAGGGATACGGTAGAGCACCTGAGTAAGGGAGGTAGCCGTCTGGTCAAGTTCTGCATTGAGACGCTTAGTAAGCTCCTTATACTGAGCGGTTTGTTCTTTGGCAGCTTCGGCTTCTTCCTTTTTCCCTTCCTTCATCAGCGCGCCTATTTCCTTGGAGAGCTTATTGCTCTTAGAAAGCGCTTCATCGAGCTCCGTTTGGAGTGCACGACGCTTTTCATCCAAAGCAATAGCCTGCTCTACAAGCTCCAATTCACCGAAATTTCTCTTCTTAAGTCCTGTGAGAACCTTCTCTTTATTCTCTCTTATGTAACTGATTTGCAACATAGTATATCGTTGATTTTAAGTTAGTTATATCTTACAAAACACTTTAGACCCTTTGGGGATTTTTCTATTTTCCTCTCAGGAGGTCACCCCCCTCACAAGGGGTCAGTATATGAAGTACAAAGATACTACTATTTTTTTATTTTTCCGAATATTATTTTAAAAATATTAGAGAAGTGAGGGATTAGGGAGGGAAAAGTGAAAAATGTAGCTAGTGGAGACAAAAATTGCGTCTCTACGTTATGGTAGAGACGCAATAAATTGCGTCTGTATTTATTGCATCTGTGTTTATCGGATTACTTAAGTACTCTACTGGTTTTGGCATAAGCCTTCTGCCAATAGTCCTCAGAGAGGCTGGAGACAGTAATACCTTGAGAAGTAGAAGCGTGTATGAACTTAACTTCATCGCCCGTACCTACCACGATACCTACATGGCTGATACGGTTGCGCTTGCGGGTAGTCTTGAAGAAAAGCAAATCGCCTACCTGAGCTTGGCTTAGGGGAATATCCACACCTTGGGTAGACATCTCAGTAGAAGAGCGGCTCAGGGGAACATTGATGGAGCTAAAGGCGGTGCTTACAAAGCCCGAACAATCCATTCCCTCGCGGGTAGTGCCTGACCACTTATAGGGGGTTCCTATATACGAATAAGCGGCATCGATAAGGGCTACTACCCTATCCTCAGCACCCATAGCCTCTAAGTCGGGCTTTACCAAGAGTTCTCCTCGGCGGCTGATCGGCATGGACTCGTCTATCACTGCATTCTCATAGCGGGAGATATTTCCAAAGTCTGTCGCTGCTATGAGCATATCATTCTTTCCCTCTAGGTAGGTAGGATTGTCCACCAAAGGTTTCGAAGGACGGTTCTGCGCTTGCACTTCTTGGTGATACGCTGTGCCTGCAAAAAAAAGTAGAATAGGTAGTATTTTTTTCATAGATCCATATTTTGAAAAGCACCTGCAAAGTTACGGAATTAATTGATTACTTGTACCTTTCTTTTCTTATTTTTTTCTTATTGTTGAAAAAAAGATAAGTTTTCAATTTTCAAATTGTTAAAAACAATCCAGTTACGTATATTATTCACAATTTTTCATTATTTTTGCACCTAAAAACAGATGATTCGCCTTCTAAGTACCAAGCTCCTTTTGCCCCAAGAAGTAGAGGCTTTTGCTGCCTTAGGCTTTCAGGTGGAGTCTCTTCCGCTTATCAGAGTACAGCTATCAGAGACTATAGAGGCTTTTCCTCAAGCAGATTTTGCTATCTTCACCAGTGGGAATGCATTGGAGGCACTGCAGAAACATCCGGCAGCTAAAGCGCTTGCTCCGCATAGGGCTTTCTGTGTAGGAGCCAAGACCCGAGAGCGCCTCGAGAGTGCAGGCTGGGAGGTGATAGCTTCTTTTGGCTATGCTCAGCAGCTGGCCAACTACTTAGTGGAACAGTACGCCAGCTATTCCTTTGTCTTCTTCTGTGGGGAGAGCCGTATGGAGACCCTGCCTAAAGTACTTGCTAAGAGGGGAATCCCTTGCCATGAATGCCTTACTTACACTACAGAGCTGACACCTAAGAAGTTATCCAAGCACTACGATGGGCTGCTCTTTTTCAGTCCCTCGGCAGTGAGGAGCTTTCTTGCGGCAAATAGCTTTGCTGAGGAAAAAATTTTCTGTATAGGAAGTACGACACAAAGTGCCCTCCCTGAAGGTGTTAGCAGCTATATCGCGCAGTCGCCTACCTTGGAGGGAATGATGGAGCGATGCCGAGAGATATTCAACAATAGACAAACGTAATTTATGATAAAAAATGACCTTTTCCTAAGGATTCTCCAAGGAGAGAAAACCGAGCGTCCTGCCGTGTGGATGATGCGCCAAGCGGGGCGTTACCTACCTGAATTCAGAGCCTTACGCGCCAAATATGACTTCTTCACCCGCTGCCGTACCCCTGAGCTGGTTGCCGAGATTACCACTCAACCGGTAGATATCGTAGGGGTGGATGCGGCTATCCTCTTCAGTGATATTCTGGTGGTACCCCAAGCGATGGGGATACATATCGAGATGAAAGAACAAGTAGGTCCCTACCTACCGCACCCCATCCGTACCAAAGCGGATATAGAGCGCGTGCAGATACCCGAGGTATCCGAGGCATTAGGCTATGTGATGGAGGGAATCCGCCTTACCAAGGAGCGCTTGGCAGGGGAAGTACCCTTGATAGGCTTTGCAGGAGCACCATGGACTATCTTCTGCTATGCAGTAGAAGGAAAAGGGTCTAAGAACTTTGATACAGCTAAGTCATTCGCATTCTCCTACCCAGAGTGGACAGCTGAGTTCCTACAGAAAATCACTGATACGACCATCGCTTACCTAAGAGAAAAGGTAAAAGCTGGAGTGGATGCCCTACAACTCTTCGATAGCTGGGGAGGGGTGCTCTCTGCAGAAGACTATCAGAAGTACTCCTGGCCCTATACCCGCCAGATCGTGGAGGCGCTCTCTGAGGAAGTCCCCGTGATTGTCTTTGCCAAAGGCTGTTGGTATGCCCTAGAAGAGATGAGCCAGAGCAAGGCAGCAGCTCTTGGGGTAGACTGGACCTGCTCGCCCGAGATGGCACGCAAGCTCACCGGTGGCAAGAAAGTCCTACAAGGCAACTTAGACCCTGCATGGCTCTTGGCACCTATCACCCAAATTAAGGAGAAAACCCAACAGATGATCCGCGCCTTTGGCAAAGAACACTATATAGCCAACTTAGGACATGGTATCCTCCCAGAAGTACCCGTGGAGCATGCCCGTGCTTTTGTAGAGGCTGTCAAGAATTTTAAGGAGTCATAAGCTCAATAGCCTTGGCCACCCCTGTGGAGGCTTTCTGTGCGATAACTGTAAGATCCCCCTTGCTGTGTAGTGAGGGGTTTGGGTCTATGTAGAAGATAGGGGTACCCTCCTTGACATAGTCTATAAGACTTGCCGCAGGATACACCTGTAGGGAAGTCCCTATAATCATCAGTATATCTGCGGAGTACACCTGTGCTATAGCCTTCTCCAGCATAGGCACTTCCTCGCCAAACCATACGATATGGGGGCGCAATTGCGCTCCAGTAGGGCTCTTGTCTCCCACATGGATATCCCCTGTACAAGGGTAAGTCACCTCAGGGTTGTCCACCCCACGACTCTTGAGCAATTCGCCATGTAGGTGGATGATGTTATGACTTCCTGCCCGCTCGTGTAGGTCGTCCACATTCTGAGTGATAATGACTACCTCATAGCGTTTTTCTAAATGTGCCAAAAGGCGATGTGCCTCATTGGGCTCTACCTGAGAGAGCTGGCGGCGGCGCTGGTTGTAGAAGTCCAGCACCAAGGCAGGGTCGGCCGCAAAGCCTTCGGGAGTAGCTACCTGATTGACATCATAGCCCTCCCAAAGACCTCCCGAATCACGGAAAGTACTAATGCCACTTTCGGCAGAAATACCCGCTCCGGTAAGTACAACTAATTTTTGCATTTGTTTATTTGATTGTTTTTCTAAAATAGCCACACTCACGAATCACCTCTTTGTAGTACTGGGTGTGCCTATACTTATTCCTAAGTTCCTGAAAGCCCTTCCAATCCTTGACAAGGACATCATCAGCCCATGCCCCACCATAATTATCAGGCTTGCTAAAATACGCCTCTATATAGAACTCATTGCGCTCTATTTTGGCAAGTAGGTAAGCCATTTTAGCCCTTTGTTCATCGGTAGTGGCATGCTTTTGAGCCAAGAGGTAATACTTTTTAGCATTTCCCATACCAAGGAGTACTTCTTGATTCTCTGGGTTGATGCCTAAACCATATTCGCCTATAATTCTATTATGATAGAAAGCACGAATACTTCCAAAATAAGAAGCATTATAGAAAGCATTCCCTATCAGAAGGGCATTGTTATATACATCCTCTCCTTTGGTGATTTTCCCCTGCATTTCTTTTACTTTTTCTAAGAAAGAGAGCTTAGAGTATTTCACCTTTTGTGGCATGGCATGTTGGCAATCATTACAGTCCTTGATAAATCCATTGAAAGGATTGGCGGGTAATATATAGTCACTGAGCTTTATTTTTTTCTTTTCCATCCTTCGTGTCACTTCATTATATACATTTTCCTCTTGGAAAGGCACCTTCTTGAGCTCGGCTATTGCTTTAGAGATATTATCCTCATAGAAAGCATAGATAGCCCTACTCTCATAGATATCGCCCAAGGTATAGGTATAATACTCAGCCCAGAACTTTTCCCAAGGTGTTTTGTTGCCCTTGAGCAGGAGTTGCTCCATGGCCAGAGACTGTTGTCCATTCTTATAGAATCCTGCTTGAGGCGAGGTAAGCTCCCACATAAGCGTATTATTAGCTTCCTTGTACAAGCGTGAGAGATAGGCTCTTACAAAAGAGAAGGCGTAACCATAGCGCATATCCTCATTCTTTTTGTGTGTCCAGAGCCATTGGATATCCTTCAGGAGCTTGTCCTCCGCTTCTTTGGAGATTTGTTCAAGGCTACTTACCTCATTGAGAGTCTCCAAGAGGCGTACTTGGTCTTGCATAGCGGTGTTTTTGGCCTCTGTTTTTGCTTTTTTCAAAAAGGAAGCAGCACCTTGGAAATCATTGCGAAACATAGAGAGGTAGCCCGCAGCAATATGCCAGAGGTAAGGGTTGGCAAGTGTTTCTTTTTGTGCTGTCTGCAACACCCATTGGGTATCGAAATCCTTGGTCACCACCCTATGAGTATAAGAGCGGTATCCCTTATAGGAAGCCATAATCACCCACTTGTCATCATAAGTATTGGTTTTAATCTCTATTCTATTGATATAGCGAGTAAGAAGGAAATCCACATATGGCGAGCGAGGCTCTAAGGCAAGAATATGCTCAATAGCCTCTTTCTCATTGCGATAATAGCCTTGCATAGCCCAAAGTGCCGCTGCCTGAGAGGGTTGCAGACCTTGTGCAATGGCACTAACCTCATTATCTGTGAGAGGATGATATTCATAAGTAGCCGTTTGCCTTAGTGCTGGCACCTCATGGAAGAGAGTAGCTAAAAGCGCATTGGCTTTGCGATAATTCTTCTGAGCGATATAAGCCCCTGCTACATAGTGCAGCGCACGGTAGTAGAGCGCATTCTTAGGTTGGTCACGGTGTGTCTGCTCGAAATAGGCAATCACCGCACTGCGGTCATAGGAGTAGAAGCGTAGGCGCAGGGCTTGGAACCACATACGATTGGCAAAGAAAGCATCCTTATCCTTCTGCGCCGAAGCATAGAGGTTGTCTGCCTTTTGTATCTGTAGCTGTTGTACCTTTTCCACCTTACGATTTTCATAATTCCAAGGGTCATAAGGCATATTGGTAGCCCCCTCGTTGCCCACAGCTATGCGTAGGAAGTCTACGAAGTTTTGCGTTTTTTTGGGATATTCCTTCTGCTCGATACGGCGAAGTGCTTTTTGTGCGTCCTGAAGCTTGGTCTTAGGATTGAAGAAGAGAGAAAGCCAGCTCTCGGCATTGGGCTGTTTGGCTTGCCCCAAATAAGTACGCCACTCTTTGGCATCAGCGGTGAGCTGATCACTTTTCTTTTCATCTATATCTATATAACCTCCATAGAAAAAAGAGTCTTCGCTGAGGAATAAGGCTTTATAAGAGGTATTGCCCACAGCTATCTCGGGAGAGAAAACCGAGTTGTAATAATCCCCCAAGCCTTCTCCTGCACAGGCATAGAGATAGGCACCGTAGCCTATACCCGCGAGCACGGATAGTTTAACGCAAGTCTTCAAAAAGTTTTTTTTCATAAGTAGTAATGTTTTTATTCAAATCATACAAAATAATCTCCTTGGGGGGTTGTTTCATATATTTGATCAAGTCAGCCTTCATCTCTCTGAGGTTTTCAGGGGTGATTTCTTCTACCTTGACCACATCCCCCTTTTGCCAGAGCCTGCCGAGGTAGTTGGTTTGGTGGGTCACCAGATAGGAAGAAGTCTCCCCCATGCGCTCCACCCCCTTGATTGTATCCATCTGGGCTGTGGTAAGCCCTCCGATGAGCGCATTGACATCGCCCGCTATGGAGTGTACCCCCCAGCTAAAGAGCGGCAAGGCAAGATCCAAAGGCAAAGGGTAGCCCCTGAGCGAAGGCAAATAACGCTTGGCCACCTCTCGGTCATAGATAGAATTGCTCCCCGTGGCGGTAATCTTGCCCATATTATAGTACATGAGTACTCCCCTCTCCACAGGAGGGACGCCCGTAGTATCCTGATACTTCACCTGATGCAGGCGAATGGTCGCCGAGAGGTGATATGGGTATAGCCCCCTGAAGTGCTCCAAGAAAGCGAAATAACGTTCCTTGCTTGAGAGCGACCAATCACAATCGAACTGTACCTCCCCTACGGTGAGATGATAACTATTATTAATCTGTTCTATATACTTACCCACCTTGGCGGCGAGTGCTTTAGGATCCGTTTGTTTGTCTAGGAACACCTCATTCTTGAGGTATATCACCGGGACAACTTGCTTGCCCACCAGTGCCACACTATCCATCTCGATAGGAGCAATAGGGACAGCCTCCCCACCTCTGAGGCCTACATCGCAGTAGCGCACATAGAGCTTTGTTATCCTTTGCTCGGTGAGAAAGCCCTCCTGCTCAGGAGTCAGGGAGAGAGAGGTGCGCCAATAATATACCGCAAGGCTTGCCACAGGGGTGGTTCTTTGGCAGGCCAAAGATACAAAAACTAAAAAAAATAGTAAAAGTTTTTTCATCACAAATGTTCTTCCATCATTTCTGGTAAGTCTTCATCAATATGCCAATCATAGTCAAACATATAGATAGAATATAAATAAGATAAATAACTGATTTAATTTGCTTATTTTAAAGAGCGAATTGCTATTCTGAAAGGGCAAGTTGCTATCCTATAAAAGGGCAAGTCGTAATTCTGCAAGGACGAATCGCAATTCTGCAAGGACGAATCGCTTCCTATAAGAGGGCGAATTGCAATTCGCCCCTACAGTTCGCGAGCCATTTCTGATTGACTATAAAGCATTGGCTTCTAAAAACTATGGAGCAAAGATAGTGAAAAATAAATAAATGCTATCAAATGACCATCAAATAAAAACTCATTGAATATCAATGATTTAATTTTCAAAAGGACTTTCCTATCAAATGACCATCAAATAAAAAATTACATCCTTTTATAAATCTGTAATGTTTCATTATCAGATATTCTTCCTTGTTTTTCAAGGTTTTTAGAGTTTTACTTCTTGATTTATAGTTAAACGAAAATAGATTTCGAATAAATAGGCTTGTTTTTAGGGGGCGTCTGCAAAACGCCTGTACACCACACACTGTAAAGGTGATTGATTATTGGGGTGTGGCGATATGAATTTAGTATAACCAATTCTATAATATAGGAGGAAGTCCTTCTTTTTTGCGTTTTTTATTATCCATTTTGTCGCTTTCTTCACGTAGATTATCAATGTGATGATAGGTAAAATTATCCAATGAAAAATTCTTGTATTTATAAGTCTTTTCGTATTGATGATGTCCCCACGATTCAACATGAATACTGTCTATACAATATTGAGAATTTACATAGATTTTTGAACCAAAATAATTATTGCCAGACATATCTACATTTATTATAAATCCATTTTCATAAGTTGATAATGAATGAACACTATGATAACCAACAGAATATAAAGCTTGTTTATAGATTTTATACTTAGCTTCATCATTGCCTTTTTTCGCCAAAAGTAACCATTCATACTCTCTGTTAGGAAGGCAATTTGTTGCTCCAAGTGTAGAATAATAAGGTCTTAATATAGCAATGCTATCATTATTGGGGGTTTTTATAGCTTCATCAATTTCATAAAAAGTAGAGATATAAAGATTAAATCTTTTTTGGTAGTTAGAATATCTGTGAAAATCTTCCTTACAATCATAATCTTTTGGAGTTATAATCGTATCGTATTTATCGTTTGATTTAACTTTTTTAGTTGCAAGAATAAGGTTCTTGTGGGTATTGTTATCTAATTTTATTGAATTCTTTTTGCTTATAAAAATAATAACCAAAACTATAAAAGCAATACTTACTAATATATAAAAAATCTTTTTCATAAATTTATAGTTAAACGAAAATAGGCTTATTTTTAAGGGGCGTTTGCAAAACGCCCGTACACCACGCACTGTAAAGGTGATTGATTATCGGGGGTGTGGCGATGTGGATTTAGTATAACCAATTCTATAATATAGGAAGTCCTTCTTTTTTACGCCTTATATTATCCATTTTGTCGTTTTTTTTGCGTAGATTATCAATGTGATGATAGGTAAAATTATCCAATGAAAAATTCTTGTATTTATAAGTCTTTTCATATTGATGATGTCCCCACGATTCTATATGAATGCTGTCTATACAATATTGAGAATTTACATAAGTGTCCGACCGAAAACCACTAACGCCAGACATATAAACTTCTATTACAAATCCCTCTTTATATTTAGATATTTCTTGATGTATATCAGGATATAAGACATCATTGTAGATTTTTGTTTTATTTTGGTTTTTTATGTTCTTACGCTGTATAATAAGTAATTTTTTGTGGATTTTCTCAGGGTAACAATCTCCCAAACCTTCAATATAAAAAGGGGTTAATGTGGCTAAACTATCATTGTTAGACAATACATTCTCATCTCCTATAATGTAAAATTTAGAAATATGATAATTATAACGCTTTTCATATTGCTTTACATTATAGTTGCAATTATATTTAAAAATATCCTTAGGAGCAAAAATAGTATCTATATTTTCGATTTTTACTCCTTTGTTTAATTCCTTATCAAATTTGATAGGATAGATGCTCTTAAAAAAAGCAGACATCATAAAGAAATAAAAAACAAATTTAATTAGAAGATTTATCATCTTTATAAGGTTTTTAGAGTTATACTTCTTGATTTATAGTTAAACGAAAATAGATTTCGAATAAATAGGCTTGTTTTTAGGGGGCGTTTGCAGCACATACCCAGCTATCGCTGGCTTTCCTACACAACATACTCTAAAAGTGATTGATTATCATAAATACTCATAAATGATAAAGCGACCTTGGGAGTTGGTGGGGATTTTTATTTTCTTTTCGCCTTTGATGAAGTGAAAATTGCGATGTGTTTCCCCATTGTCGATGATGGTGCCGTGCTTTTTGTCTATTTTGATATGGTATTCGTACATATCAGCTTCAAAAGGCAGGTCTTTGCCATAGGTATTATAGCGTTTGTGAGGTATATAACCTTCTGAACCTCCGCTGTAAAACTCCAGAGCGCTGCCTCGGTGGTTGTATTTGGTTACATATTCGCCATAATATTTTTCACCTTTTAACGTATAGAGTCTGCTTGGGGCTAAAGAAATGTTTTGACTGGCGTGCAATACATACTTTGCTTTGATGTACTTCACTTGCTGTAAGGAGTCTAAGACTTGTGGTGAGAGTTGAGCAAAGGTATTGGCAATACAAGCAATAACGAGTAAGAGTGTTAATTTCATAGAGTATAAGTTTTAATATTTTTACATTTCTATCAAATGACCATCAAATAAAAACTCATTGAATATCAATGATTTAATTTTTAAAAGGTCTGTTCTGTCAAATGACCATCAAATAAAAAATTACATTCTTGGTTTTATAAAGAGAGTAAGGTGGTATCGCTTAACCATTTAGCTGAGTATGCTATAGTATCCTTGACCCTTACCCAATTCATAAGAGAGCACTTGTACAATAGCACAGGGGATCACTCAAGCGCGCACTTGTATTTCCCAATGAAATAATATAACTATTTGCTGTGATTTTAGGATAATGAGTCATAAACAAATTCTCTGATAATAGTCTGCAAAAATACTAATTTTTCTCAGACTTAGCTATAATTATATAATTATATATAAAAAAATTACCCTCCTTTGGAGGGAGGGCAATTTTATCATATTAACTTCTTAAGTTTGATAATAAGAAAAAAATTAGTTGTTTTTCTTCAGTAGGTCACGGATCTCAGCTAAAAGCTCTTCCTGAGTAGGTCCTGCTGGAGCTTCAGGAGCTGGTTCTTCTTTCTTTTTGAACTTATTGATTCCTTTAACCAACATAAACAATACGAAAGCTACACACAAGAAATTAATCACGGCAGCTAAAAATTTTCCATACGCTACCCCATTCCATACAAGGTCTTGTAGGTTTTCAGCACCTGTAGCCTTGAAAGCAGGAGTAAGTAGTAGTGGTGTAATCACATCGGCAACTAAGGAAGAGACAATCGCTCCAAAAGCACCCCCGATGATTACCCCGATGGCCAAATCAACTACATTGCCTTTTACAGCAAATTCTTTGAATTCTTTTAAAAATCCCATAACAAAATCTATTATATTTTGGGGGCAAAAATAAATGTTTTATTTGAATTGACAAAGAAAAATTATAAAATATAAAAAATAAGTCCTATTTTTAGGATATTACTTTGCAAATTTTGCCCATTTTGTGAATTTTCACCCTTGAATAGGGGACGAAGTGCATATTGTAGATACACATTCCAAGTATTATGCCCGACAGCTATATAGAGTTTTGCATCCATATATCCCTTAAGGTTGGGGTCGGAAAGGCTATAGCTCCCTTCACTACCTGAGAATTTGTAGCGTGAGGCAAAGGTATAGGTAGGCTTCACCCCTGTATATATCCTCCAGAACTTATGGGAATAGGGTGTGGAGGTACGCCAGCGGAACTCAATAGGAAAGCCTATCGAATGCTGTTCGTAGTAGGAATCTTCTACTTTTTTATCGCTGATAGAGATGATCTCATAGGACATCTGCCCCTCGATCTGCTTGGCTTGTATGTTCAGGTACAGAAGGTCATAGCTGTAACTGACCCCTGCGGCAAAACCTATATTGCGCTGCTTATTCAGAGGAATGTCTCGCTGATAGCCCCCAAAGAGACTTCGCGAGAAGCTGTGTTGCCTCACCCCTGATGGTCTGGAAACCACCCAATCATAACTGATCCCTATGTGGAATTGGTCTTCTAAGTACTTGTTGTCCAAGGCTAAAGAATCCGATTGTCCGTAGCTAACCATTCCCAAGAACAGGCTTATCCATAGTATATAATTCCTCATGAAAAAAAATTTGAAGCAAAAGTACAAAATCTAACAAATATAATTTCTTTTTTAACAAAAAAAAACGTACCTTTGCGCGAGTAAAGAGTGAAGAGTGTAGCCAGCGAGTGCCCACAGCTGGGTATGTGGTGAAGAGTGAAGAGAGGTTCCCCTATATTGGCATGAGGGCTTTTGCATCCTGTTGTAGGAGCGATTTGCAAATCGTCCTATGCTGTTGTGAGGGACAGTGAACGGTGAGCAGTAAGCAATAAGCAGTGAAAAATTAATCCTTTATAAAAGTGAATA
The DNA here is from genome assembly GCF_002302415.1 of Capnocytophaga gingivalis. Classification (NCBI taxonomy): domain Bacteria; kingdom Pseudomonadati; phylum Bacteroidota; class Flavobacteriia; order Flavobacteriales; family Flavobacteriaceae; genus Capnocytophaga; species Capnocytophaga gingivalis. Next base: position 1,158,024 of record NZ_CP022386.1, read on the forward strand.
TACTCAGAAGAAACCGTAGGCTTCGTGTAAATGAAACTATACGAGCCTTAGTAAGGGAAACAACCATAACACCCAATGATTTTATTGTGCCTCTTTTTGTAGTAGAGGGGCTTGGTATCAGGGCAGAGATTCCTTCCATGCCTAATTATTATCGCTATAGCTTGGACTACTTAGCCCAAGAGGTGAAAGAACTGTGGAGCTTGGGGATCAAGAGCGTATTGCTCTTTGTCAAAGTACCAGATCACCTTAAGGACAACGAAGGAACAGAAGCAATCAACCCTGACGGACTTATGCAACGAGCCATCAAGACTGTCAAAGAGGCGACTCCTGATATGCTGGTGATGACTGATGTCGCACTTGACCCTTATTCCATCTACGGACATGATGGTATTATTAAAAATGGGGTGGTAGAGAACGATACTACCGTATCGATATTGGCACAAATGAGCCTTTCGCATGTAAGAGCAGGGGCTGACTGGGTAGCTCCCAGCGATATGATGGATGGGCGTATAGAGCAAATCCGTCTTTTCTTAGACAAATACAATTATACCAACGCAGGTATCATGGCTTATTCTGCCAAATATGCTTCTGCCCTCTATGGTCCTTTCCGAGATGCCTTGGATAGCGCTCCTGTAGATGAGCAGGATATCCCTAAGGATAAGAAAACCTACCAGATGGACTATGCCAACCGCTTAGAAGCAATCAAGGAAGTGATTATGGATGTGGAAGAAGGTGCTGATATGGTGATGGTAAAACCTGGTATCGTATATTTGGACGTAGTACGCGAGGTGAAGAATGCAGTGAATGTACCTGTATCCGTATACCAAGTATCTGGAGAATATGCCATGATCAAAGCCGCTGCTCAAAACGGATGGTTAGACCATGATGCTATCATGCTTGAACAGATATACGCTATCAAGCGTGCAGGAGCCGACCTTATCGCCTCCTACTTTGCCAAGGATGTTGTCAAATTGTTATAGATTTCTTTTTCATTCTACTTAATTTTAAAATCCTTCTGTAAAAAATTATGGGAGGATTTTTTTATTTTTCCATTTATTATTGTAGCTTTGCAAAAAAAATAGTTATGAATATCCGGAAATTTGCAGGTATCGATATTGGCTCCAATGGGGTTCGATTACTGATTGCCAACATATTAGAAGAAGAAGGCAAGACACCTATTTTCTCCAAAGGGAGCCTTGTGAGAGTGCCGATTCGCTTGGGTGCCGATGTCTTCGAACAAGGGCGTATAAGTGCTGAGAATGCCTCACGCCTGAGTGATACCATGCAGGCCTATCACTTGCTCATGAAGGTACAAGGAGTAGAGGCTTATCGTGCTTGTGCTACCTCAGCCATGCGCGAGGCTACCAATGGCACAGAGATTGTCCGAGAGATAGCCCAGCATACAGGGGTGCAAATAGAGATTATAGGAGGGGCAGAGGAAGCAGCGATTATCGCCAATACTGACCTGCATACCCTTGTGGAAAGTGATAAAAACTATTTGTATATAGATGTGGGAGGGGGTAGTACTGAGTTCACCATCTATAGTCAAGGAGAGGTACGTGCTGCCAGGTCTTTTCCCATAGGAGGAGTGCGCCTACTGAAAGGGAAAGTCGACGAGCAAGTATGGGAGGAGCTCAAGGAGTGGATACACATCCATACCAAAGGGCTCAAAACAATAGAGGCCATAGGCTCTGGAGGCAATATCAACAAGATATTCAAGGTCTCCGGCAAGCGCAAGGACAGCCCTCTTTCGCTGCATTTCTTGGAGGATTACCTCAAGGAAATCAACTCACTGAGCTATGAGGAGCGTATCCGTGACTTAGAACTCAACCCTGACCGTGCGGATATCCTTCCTTTGGCATTGCCTATCTACATCAAAGCCATGAAATGGGCAAAGATAAAGCATATCCTCGTTCCGAAAGTCGGTCTGGCCGATGGGATTGTAAGACAACTCTATTTGTCCAGTGAACAGTGATAAGTTGTCAGTGATCAGGGGTCAGGGGTCAGGGGTCAGGCTTACTGCTTACTGCTCACTGCTCACCGCTCACTGTTCACCGCTCACTGTTCACTGTTTCTTTTTCTTCTTAAGGATAGGGTCTATGATATTGAGATTCTCGAAGGTGATAGCCCCCCTTATGACCCCTGAGATGACATTGTATAGTGCATCTATAATGCTTATTTTGAGTTCGTTGCTATGATACAGCAGACTTATCTCACGAGCGGGAGAGGGTTCCTCGAAGTAGTGAAGGTTCTTCTTTTCTTCCTTAGAGAGATCTAAGGTATGTAGGTAAGGCAAGAGTGTCATGCCCATGCCCTCATTGGCAAGCTTGATCAAGGTCTCAAAGCTACCACTCTTGATCTCAAGGCTGTTGTCCTTGCCCTTATCCGAGGAGCTATTCTCCTGACAGATATTCAATACACTTTCGCGAAAACAGTGTCCATCCTGTAGCATAAGGATATCGTTGAGATGAAGGTCAGAGACTTGGATTTTCTGATTTTCAGTCAGGTGGTATTTTGCATTGGGGATATAAGCGACAAAAGGCTCATAGTAGAGAGGGCGCTCTATAAGATGCTTTTCGTGCAAGGGAGTAGCCACAATGGCCACATCCAGGGTACCTTCTGCGAGCTCACGGATACACTCTCGGGTGGTCATCTCCTCCACCTTGAGCTCGACCTTAGGATATTTCTTAGTAAAATTGTTCAGAAACATAGGCAACAAGGTTGGTGCTACTGTAGGGATAATCCCCAATCGGAAACGCCCGCCTATGAACCCCTTATGCTGGGCAATAATGTCCTTGATACGTTCGGACTCACTGACAATGCTCTCGGCCTGCTGAAGGATCTTCTCCCCTACTTCTGTGACGCGAAGAGGCTTTTTGGCACGGTCAAAAATAAGCACATCCAGTTCTTCCTCCAAGCGCTGTACTTGCATGCTGAGTGTAGGCTGAGTGACGAAACACTTCTGGGCGGCCACACTGAAATTCTTATACTGAGCTACAGCTAATATATATTGAAACTGTACTATTGTCATAAAAAGAATAGTGATTAAATTTTGGGCAAATGTACAAAAAAATAAATACCTAATGGCTATAATTTCCTTTGTTTACTCTTAAAAAACAACTAACAAACGTTAAACTTATGTGTATCTACACTAATAAAGCTGCTAAGTAAAGGATTTTTATTACTTTTACGCTCATTTTCTAAGTAGATTAAAAAGTGCATACCCGAACCGAACGTTACAATCGTAGGAAGCTCATTTCTTCTTATTTTTCTGTCACCCTAAGTATTACCTTAGTTTTATTCCTCTTAGGGTTATTGGGTTTTTTACTTATCAACGTGAAAAACTTCACCGATAGTTATAAGGAACACCTAATTATCCATGTTTTTCTCAAGGATACGGCCAAGGAAGCCGACATAGAGCAATTGCAAAAAAGTCTTTCCTTAGCCTCGTACACCAAACAGGTAGAGTTTATCTCCAAGGAGCAAGCTGCCCAGTCCTTCAGTGAGGAGATTGGGGAGGACTTTATCTCCTTCATAGGGGACAATCCTCTGGAGAACTCTTTTGATCTGGCACTGAAAGCCGATTATGTAACCCCTCAGAAGATGGAAGAAGTCAAGGAGAGTATCCTGCAGAATGCCTCGGTCAAGGAAGTGAACTATGACAAGGATTCGGTCAAGAAGATACACTCCAATATACAGAGTATCAGCTTGGTCATCCTGGCAGTTTCGGCGATTTTTACCGTGGTGGCCATGCTGCTTATCAATGCTTCTATACGACTCTCTGTATACTCTAAGCGATTTATTATCAAGACTATGCAGCTGGTAGGGGCTACCAAAGCCTTTATCAGGCGTCCCTTTATCATCACCAACATCTGGTTGGGGATTCTCAGTGCTATATTGGCGTGTGCTGCCTTGGCTTTTACCTTCTATGCCATAGACCAATCGTGGCCAGAATGGGGGCTTATTATGCACTATCGAGATTTTATCTGGGTGGGCGCTGCCCTGTTCCTTATTGGGGTATTCCTCAGCTGGATCAGTACCTATTTTGCAGCTCAGCGGTTCTTGAACCTACATACCGACGAGCTTTATTACTAAAGCAACACTATGCTACCATTTGAAAAATTCATAGGCCTTTTTTCGGTGGTCAGGGGGTATAATATCATGATGATCTGTATCGCCCAGTATCTGACGGCCATCTTTATCCTTTCGCGCCAGCCACTAAGGCAGGTGTTATTGGATCCGCGCCTTTTTGCTATTGTCTTGGCAGGAGCTTTGGCGGTGGCTGGTGGATATATCATCAATGCTTTTTATGACCAAGAAAAAGACCTAATCAATAAGCCTACACGTACCCTGATGGAGCGCATGGTAGGGCAGCATACTAAGCTCTCACTATACTTTATACTGAATTTTCTTTCCGTAATAGTGGCCAGTTATGTATCCTTCCGAGCGGTGTTGTTCTTCTCTATCTATATCTTTATGATGTGGTTTTATTCCCACAGAATCAAGAAGATAGTATTGGTAGGAAATATCGTATCAGGGATACTCTCTATTATTCCTTTCTTTGCTATTTTTGTATATTATCACAATTTCCAAAAGATTATCTTTGTCCATGCCGCTTTTCTCTATTACCTACTCTTGGCGAAGGATTTTGTGAAGGACTTGCAGAATATCAAAGGGGATTTTGCTTTAGGCTACCATACCATCGCCACCGACTATGGGGAGCGTAGTTCCAAGCAGCTCATCACTGTGCTCATTGGTCTTACCCTTGTGTGTATCTACTTTCTGACAGCCTTCCCCGACACGGGTAGTATGAAGTACTACTTTATTCTGACAGCCATCATCCTTCTGGGAGGCTTTTTGCCAATACTCTGGAAAGGACGCACCCAGATACATTATGCTTTTTTGAGAAACCTACTGAAAGTTATCATCGTGGTAGGGGTATTCTGTATCGCGCTGATCAGGCGATGAAAAACGTTTTGAGTGAAGAGTGAAGAGTGAAGAGTGAAAAGTGAAGAGTAAAGAGTGAAAAGTGAAATTGCATCACCCTAATAGGCATCTCTACCAAGACCCTATCATACACGAATCATTGATCATTGAACATTAATCATTGTTCAGCGTCTTCTTATTTTGCTTAGAAGCCAGCCCAAGAAGAAAAGAGAGGTGAAGAAAAGAAATACTTTCCCTATGAGCCATAGGTTGATAGGATCACTCTTAGGCACATAAATAATCTGTCCACTGGCAGTCATCGCTAATCCCATCAGGGTTACCCATATACTCATGAGCAAATGTAGTTCCAAGCGAAGTTCACGCTCGGGTACCAAGGCGTGGAATCCCCAAGCCCCCAAAAGAAAACCTGCTATGGTAAGAGCGATGAATGCAAATGTAACTTCCCCAAAATCAACTCCTGAAAAGAAAAAGAAACTCTCTGTAAGCCCCAAGAAAAGACATGGAAAGAGTAGCACTCCTGGGAACCAAAGCAAAATTCTTGCCCAGCGGTTGCGCTTCTCCTCATAGAAGGCCTTAAGGGAGATAAAGCAGAAGAAGAGCCCTATGACCGACTCTATGGTAACCAATACGGCCATATTGCTCAGCACCTTAGTGTCACTAAGCCATTGAGAGATAGTTAGTTGCGATTGTTCTGTAGCAAAGTCAGACACTCCATAGAGAAAGGCACCTACTCCCAAGGAGAAGAGCAAGACATGCCAAAACCTCCAAAAACTCAGTTTGAGCACGGAATTGATAAGAATACAAAGGAGTAAAAGAAAAAGCATTGTTTAATGATTAATGATCATTGTAAAAAGGCCACAGGGTCACCCTCGAAGCTCACCTCGATATGTTCTTGTAAGGAGGTAGAAAGGGAAATACCCTTGAAATCGGCCTTGATAGGATATTTCTTATGGTTACGATTCACCAAAACGGCTGTTTTGAGCTGTTTGAGGGGGACAGAGAGAAAGTGTCGTACCCCATAGATCAGAGTAGCACCACTGCTGAGCACATCATCGACCAAAACCACGGATTCTCCTCGGTAGGCTTCTTCCGGCAGAGAGGTGGTCACGGGGGCTAAGGGGTCTGTTTTCTTGACAAAGACCTTGCACAGGGTGATAGGAATTGGACAAAACTGTTGCAGTTGCTCATAGAGCTTTTCGGCTAAGATATAGCCATTTTCGGCTATCCCCGCAAGGATAAAGCGCTCTTGGTGAATATTCGCCTCGTATATCTGATAGGCGATACGGCGAATCTTATGTTCTATCTGGGTTGCATCTAAAATGATAGTCATAGAGATTTAGGTTTTAGAATTATAGAAATTAAGGGTTATAGGGTTTTAGAATTTAAGGGTTATAAGGTCTTAGAAATTAAGAGGAAAAAGAGTTTAGGTATTGATAATTAGCTCTGATTCTCCTTCATTTTTCACCACATACCCAAGCTCATTCGCTTGGCTACACTCTTCACTCCCCTCATGTGCCGACATAGGGCAATTTGCAAATCGCCCCTACAACAGAACGAAAAAGCACTCATGCCTAATATCAATGATTAATGTTCAATGATTAATGATCTCTGTTCACTTTTCACTCTTCACTCTTCACTTTTCACTTTTCACTCCCTCACGTGCCAACATAGGGCGATTTGCAAATCGCCCCTACAACAGAACGAAAAAGCACTCATGCCTATATCAATGATTAATGTTCAATGATTAATGACCTCTGTTCACTTTTCACTCTTCACTCTTCACTCTTCACTTTTCACTCCCCCACTCTTCGTCTTCTTCGCTTGAGAAGAAATCGTCGAGGTCGCGGCGGTCTTTTTTGGTAGGGCGACCTTCGCCTTTCTTGCGATAATACTCTTGGGCGAGCTGTCGGAGTTCCTCTTGTTCAAAGGCTTCTTCGGGGGTGTGGTCTATACAATAGAGCCCTACGAGCTTAGCCCCTACCCTACTGGTGGGGATGTCCAAGACTTCTATCTCGTAAGTAATGGCACCCTTGCGTACTTGTATCTTATCCTGTGGGAAGACCTCCTTGGAGGCTTTGGCGATTTCCCCTCCGATGCGGACATGTCCTTTCTTACAGGCCTCCGTGGCGATGTTGCGTGTCTTATAATACCGCACACACCATAGGTATTTGTCTATTCTCACTTTAGTTAGGGGTTGGGGGTTAGGAGGTTATGAAACCTAAATTGATTAAAAAATCATGCAAAAATACAAGAATTTTTCGTAACTTGCGCCCAAATTCGAATATTTATTTTTCATAAGATGATTAGAAGAAGTTTGCTATTACTTAGCTGTGGGGCTATCTCCTTGTTTTCCTGCAAGAAAAGTGGTGATGACAGCCAGAAATTACGAGAAATGTCCGAGGTAGTGGTGGAGAATGACAATGACATACAAGCCTACCTCAAGAGTCATTATTGCGAATTGGACGCTGATAAGAATATAGTCTTAGGCACTCTGGCGGGCAATACAGGGAAGACCTCCCTATGGGACAGCCCCAACCTAAAGCGTAAGACCCTGAAAGTGCCTGATATACACGGCAACTACATCAACCATACGATGTACTACCTTATCCTACAAGAGGGAGCAGGGGCACAGGCAACCATCGCTGACCGCTCTTATGTGCTCTACAAGGGACTGACTCTCAAGGATAAAGTCTTTGAAGACGGCATGCGCTTTACCCAGAGCAACTGGATGGACTTACTCGGCACCCGTGCCAGCGCCTACCAAGGAGGAGCCATCATCGGCTTTCGCGAAGCGGTAGCGACCCTCAAGGCCTCCACTGCTAAACCTACCGAGGTGGGGGATGGCACCCTGAAAGCACCTACCGACGGAGGGATGGGTATCTTCTTCTTGCCTTCAGGACTGGCTTACTTTGCAGGTACTACAGGACTACCGGCCTACACCCCTCTGATATTCGAGATCAAACTTATCTCCACGGCCAACTATGACCATGACGGAGACGGCAAGCCTTCTATCCAAGAGATTAACCATCAGGAAGATGGCACCATAGTCTTTCCTGACTGCAATGGCAATGGTACTGTGGATTACTTAGATGCCTACAACTGCAACTAACAAAGAATGACACTATCATGAAAAAACAAATTCCTAACCTACTGACCCTGCTAAACCTTTTCTGTGGGATCATCGCCCTGAGATATGCGCTATCACAAGCCTTTGACTGGGCATTGTTTTGGTTTTTCTTAGGCATCACCCTTGACTTCTTCGATGGGTTTGTAGCCCGTATTCTGAAAGTCTCCTCCCCTCTGGGCAAGGAACTGGATTCTTTGGCGGATTTGGTAACCTCAGGACTTGTTCCTGGGCAGGTAATGTATTGGCTGATCAGCTATTCGGCGGCTCATTATGGACAGACATTACACTTTTTTCTGCCCTTTGCGGGATACCTTATCACCTTGGCCTCCGCCTATCGCTTGGCCTGTTTCAACCTTGACACCCGCCAGAGTGATTCCTTTATAGGGCTGCCTACTCCGGCTAATGCTCTCTTTATCATCTCCTTAGGACTTATCGTAAAACAAGCTGTCTACCTGAAAGCCATTCCCCTATGGGGCACCCTGCTTATCACCTTAGCCAGTTGTGTGCTACTGAATAGCAACCTAAGACTCTTGGCACTAAAGTTCAAGGATTTTTCTATAAAAAACAACCTTCTCAAGTATCTTTTGCTACTTATAAGCGTGGTTTTACTGGTTCTTATGAGAGAAAGTGCTTTCCCTCTTATTATTTTGGCATACATCTTGCTATCTGTAGTGGGAAATCTGAAAAAAGAAAAATCATGAGAAAGACATTTTTGAAAAAGGCATTCTGTAGCATCCTCTTTTTGGCTGCTGCTATGGGATATAGCCAAGAGGCGGGGAGCATAGGTACCCTTTTGCGCAATGAGGCAAAGGCATCGGATATCAACTCGGTGCGTATCCAAGTGGATGTACAAGGGGGTTCACAGCGCAAGCCCAACTTGGGAGACTACCGCACCCCTCCCTCCCAGTATACCTGGAATCCTGCGCCCTATGGGTATAGTGAGGTATTCTTGCGTATTGCCGATCGCGGCTACTTCACAGTAGTTCTGGGCGACCAGCAGATCAGCAGCCCCTCGGGGAAGTTTCGCTTCTTCGATGTGCGCTCTGGAGCTCTGCCACTCTCGATCTATCTCAATGGCTTCTTGGTGTACCAGACTACCCTGAGAACTGCTGAAAACCAACGCAGTGTGTTGGACTACTTTGTACAATATGGCCTCTATGAGCTCGAACGCTACCCTATAGAGAAGGATTGGTACGGAGGCGAATGGAATGATATCTGGAACAACCCCTACCGTGCAGGACGCCAGCTAAGTCATGCCCCTCATATACAGGTAATGCCTCAGGAGGTTTTCTCCAACTTCTTCGCTGCTTATAAGAGACTGACCTTCGACAACGAGCGTATCGGCTTCATCCGTCAGCAGCAAAATACCGCCTATACAGCGGCACAGATCAAGGATCTCTTATCCCGATTCGACTTCGATAACAATAAAGTAGATATGGGCAAGCTCCTCTTCCCACTGTGTGCAGATCGCGGAAACTTTTTTATTGTATATGATATATTTACCTACGATAGTTACAAGCGACAACTGATGGATTTTGTAGCTTCGTACCGACAATAATTTGAAAAGAAAGAATATAATGGTTTTCAAAAAGAAAAATTACCTATGGATGGCCTTGGGCTTAGCCCTTATCGCCATTGGCTTTATCACCATGAGTGGCGGGGGGAGTGACAATCCGAAAGTCTTCAACCCTGATATTTTCAGTTTCCGACGTATCAGCCTAGCCCCAGCCCTAGTGTTATTGGGCTTTGCGGTGGAAGTATGGGCTATTTTGTACACCGATAAAAAGGAAAAAGAAAGCTAATGGACTTACTACAAGCAATTATAATAGCGATTGTAGAGGGGCTTACGGAATACTTGCCCATCTCCTCCACAGCGCATATGATCTTCACCCGAGAGCTTATGGGAATTGCGGAGGACGATTTTTTCAAGATTTTCGCCCTATGTATCCAGTTTGGTGCTATTTTAGCAGTAGTCACCCTATATTGGCGCAAGTTTTTCGACTTCAGCCGCTGGCAGTTTTTTGTCAAGTTAGGATTTGCCGTACTTCCTGCGCTGGTCTTGGGCATGCTCTTGGACGATTATATTGATTCGGTCATGGGAGCGCCCGTGTATATAGCTATCATGCTGATTGTCGGAGGAGTTGTTCTCCTATTCATTGACCGATTTTTCAAGCATCCGACCATTCTTCAGGAGAAGGATATCACCATCAAGAAAGCGGTAATTATAGGGTTTTGGCAGTGCCTTGCGATGATGCCCGGCACGAGCCGTTCGGCAGCCTCCATCATAGGGGGGATGCAGCAAAAACTCTCGAGAGAACTCGCCGCAGAGTTTTCCTTTTTCTTAGCCGTACCTACCATGCTTGCGGTAACTGTATACTCGCTCTTTCTCAAGGAATACCACGGTACAGGCACCCCTATCAAGGGCTATACCCTCTTGGCTGAGAACAGCGACAAGCTCTCTATGTTTCTCATAGGCAATGTAGTAGCGTATATCGTGGCAATCATTGCCATCAAAGGGTTTGTAAACCTTATCAAGAAATATGGCTTTTCCCTATGGGGCTATTATCGTATCCTCGCAGGAACCCTGTTGCTACTCTTTTTATAGTGAAGAATGAAGAGTGAACAGAGGTTATTAATCATTAATCATTGAACATTGATATTGGCATGAGGTTTTTTGCGTTCTGTTGTAGGGGCGATTTGCAAATCGCCCCTATTGACGGGAGAGCATTAATCATTAATATAGGGACTGTCCGAAAAGGCTTGTTTTTAGTGCGCGAACTGCAAATTGAATGGACGATTTGCAAATTGAATGGACGATTTGCAAATCAAGTGGGCTATTTGCAAAATCAAGTGGGCGAATTGCATCACATACTCCGCTGCGCCAGCTCGCGGACTTTGCCCCTACGACAGAACCTAAAAACAACTGATTTTCAACTAAATAAATATGAAAAAATATCTATTATTTTTACTCCCTATATTGGGATATTCGCAAGCGATAGACCTGAGTCTTTCGCTAAAGAACAAAGAGAAATATGTGCATAAAATCTCCTCCGAGGTATCCTCCACACAACAAATAGATGGGGCACAGGTGGAGACCAAAGCACTTAGTCGCATGCGCATTCGCTATACCTTCGGCAAGGAGGACAAGCTGATCTACCCGATGACTCTGCGCTATGAAGAGGCATCCCTGGAAGTATCTACCAAGGTGAATGGCAAGGAGATGCCCTTAGAGAAGATTCCAGACTATACCAACCAAGCAGCCAAGGAGCTACTGGAGCAACCCCTCAAAGGAGAGCTAAGCACCAAGGGGAAAATTGTCAAAATAGAGCCTTTGCAACCCCTTGTAGAGCGTGCCATGAGGACTTTGGAGAAAAAGCATGCCAAGAATAACCCCTTGACTTCCTTCGAAAAGCAGCAGATACAGATGCAACTGGAGGCAGCTTTCTCGGAGACTACCCTACAATCGAACCTCTCCAATGTGCTCTCCATATTGCCCCGACAGCGGGTGGCTATAGGGGACTCGTGGGAAATCTCGTCCTTCCTCTCCAAGGAAATGAATGTACCTATCAAGACCCGATATACCCTGGTAGAAGCGCTCAATGGGCAGCTCCATATCCAAGGAAAATCTGTTATCGCCACTGACAAACAGAAGGTGATCCTCCAGCAAGGGCAATATGTATTCTTCACCATGCAAGGACAGGTGGACATAGATATTTGGCTCGATGCCCAGACGAAGTGGATTCTCAAGGCTACCGCGCTACAGACCCTCAAGGGAGAAACAGAAGTAGAGGGCGACCTCTCCCACCAAAAAGGCAAGGTAATCCCCTTCGAAAGTCAATCGAAAATAATGATCAATGATTAATGATTAATGAGCAATGAACAATGATTAAACGTTAATCATTAAACATTATTAGTGTCCCTTAAAAAAATAAAATTTTTTTTAAGTATTTGATATATAGTTATTTATAAAGGTTTTTAAATAAAACGGATTTGATTTTTCCTTTTATTGTAGAGAACCTTTATTCTTTGACGAAAGAGCTACAAACCTTGTTTATGGTAAGTATGAGCTAAAGTCGCTGGATAACATGGAAGTGAATATGTGATTCACGCCAGCACACAACGACTATAATATTTAACGGTACATTAGTGATTAATCATTGATCATTAAACATTAATCATTAAAATAGATTTCACTTTACTTTAACGGGATAATTGAGAAAAAAGTAATAATTTAGCGCCATCATTCAAACACATACAAAAAAACATATCATGAATGTAGATATCAGCCAAATCAATGAGAAAATAGAGCGAGAAAGTGTATTCATAGATACCCTCAGAGCCGAGATGTCCAAGGTAATCGTAGGGCAACACCACATGGTCGATGCGCTGCTTATAGGTCTCTTAGGTCGTGGACATATCCTCTTGGAAGGGGTACCGGGACTTGCTAAGACTCTATCCATCAATACATTATCAAAAGCCATACAGGCTACCTTCAGCCGAATCCAGTTTACCCCTGACTTGCTTCCTGCCGATGTGATAGGTACGATGACCTACAATGTAAAGCAGAATGAGTTTTCAATCAAGAAAGGGCCTATCTTTGCTAACTTTGTCTTGGCCGATGAGATCAACCGAGCTCCTGCCAAGGTGCAGTCTGCCCTATTGGAGGCTATGCAAGAGCGCCAAGTGACCATAGGCGATACTACTTTCCCTTTGGATAAGCCTTTCCTTGTCATGGCTACACAAAACCCTGTGGAACAAGAGGGTACTTACCCACTTCCAGAGGCACAAGTGGATAGGTTCATGCTCAAGGTAGTGATAGACTATCCTAAAATCGATGAAGAGCAATATATCATGCGTGGCAACCTCGCCGGAGAGCGTCCGAAGGTGAAGGCTGTGGTGACTACAGATCAGATTCTTCATGCACAGAAGGCAGCTTCCGAGGTGTATATGGATGAGAAGATAGAGAAGTATATCCTTGATATTATTTTCGCTACTCGTTACCCTGAGAAATACCAGCTTGCGGAGCTAAGCCCGCTTATCCAGTTTGGGGCTTCTCCACGTGGTAGTATCAACCTCGCTGTAGCGGCCAAGTGTCATGCCTTTATCCACCACCGCGGCTATGTGATTCCTGAGGATGTACGTTCGGTAGTCTTCGATGTGCTTCGTCACCGTATTGGTATCACCTATGAGGCAGAAGCCGAAAATATTTCCTCTATGGAAATCATCCACAAGATAGTCAATACTGTGGAAGTACCATAAGAGTGAAGAGTGAAGAACGAAGAGTGAAAAGTGAAGAATGTAGCCAGCGAGTGCTCTCAGCTGGGTATATAGTAAAAAGTGAAGAACGAAGAATGTAGCCAAGCAAATGAGTTTGGATACACTTTTCATTCTTCACTTTTCACTTTTCACCACATACCCAAGCTCATTCACTTGGCTACATTCTTCACTCTCCTGAGGTTGGTCAGGGAAGCATTCAGTTCGAAGCCTAATAGGAGGATAGTAGCATTGAGCCAGATGTACAATAGGAAGATGAGCAGCGCCCCTATGGAGCCATAGAGCTGGTTATACTGAGCAAAATTCTCTATATACACCCCAAAACCATAGGTGGTGAGTATAAAAAGAATCAAGGTCAGCAATGAACCTGCCGAGAAAAAGCGCCTGCCCCGATCGGTGGTACCAAAATGGAACAAGATAGAAACCACCAGATAGGCTACAAAAATAAAAAATATCTTCTTCACCACAGGGAAAAAATAAGGATTGCTATTGAAAAAAGAAAAAATTCTCATCCCTTGTATATACTCAAAGGCCAACCATAGAATCACGGAAAAGAGAATCAAGAAAATTAGTAGCATCGCCACTCCCATGGAGATAAAGTACTGCTTGAGCGCCCCACGGGTAGCCCTGACATGATAGGAGTATTCAAAGCCTCCAAATACGGCATTGATACCATTAGTGGTCAGAAAGATAGAGAGGACAAACACGGTGGAGAGCAAGCCTGCACGCTTCTTCCCTGCAATATCAAAAAATATCTCCTCAAAGAAACCATGGGTACCAGGGGGCAATAGACTGTCCAAGAAGACCCAAAAATCCTGTTGGAAATCATCAATTGGGATATAGGGAATCAGGTTCAGCACGACGAGCAAAAAGGGAAAAATAGCGACAAAAAAGCTATAAGAAATAGCACTCGCCCTATAAGTAAGTGCCCCCTTTACAATCCCTATGGTATAGAGCAACAGCAAGTCGTATAGGGAAAACTGCTGTCCTTTTCCCAAGGAAATTTTCTTGAGGAAACAGGCTAATTTGTTGAGAATAGGAATTTTATCTATTTTTTCTTCGACCTCTTTGTACATAGTGCATTGTTTTGTATAGGTATGAGAAAGCCCCACAGAAGTTTTTAGAGCTTCTGTAAGGGATATTTTTCTACTTGTTACTTGTCTTAGGCAGCTTGTTCTTTTTGTAGCTTTTTAGCGGCACGTTTTTCTTTAAAGCGCTCTATAGCCGCACCAAATACCCAATAAGGCACTACATAAGTAAGCAAAAAGATCATAAGCCAAAAGCCCATAGTAGCAATTCCTAAGAAGGCTAAAAAGCCTAAATATTCTTGAAAAGAAAAATCTACTTGCATGTTGTTGTTTTTTTCTGGGGCAAAGATACAAAAAAAATTATCAATGAGTAATGGTTAATTGTTAAATTTTCAGAGGTCAGTGAGCAGTGGTCAGTCGTCAGTGGTCAGTGGTCAGTCATCAGTGAACAGTGAGCAGAGGTCAGTAAGCAGTGAACAGTGAGCGGTGAGCAGAGGTCAGTGGTCAGTGAACAGTGAACAGGGAGCAGTGAACAGAGGTCAGTCGTCAGTGAGCAGTGGTCAGTGAGCAGTGAACGGTAAACAGTTAAAAGATCCCTTATGATAGGCACAAGCGAAACGCTCGCGCCAACAAGAGAGGAGCGGGGAGAATTGGTGAAATGAAAGTTTTTCACCATCTCTCTTGTTTTATCAAAAAATTTACTACCTTTGTGGCATAAAATAACAAATTAAGTTTTATGAAAAGAATTTTATTAACAGCAATGGCTTCTATAGCCTTGTTAATTTCCTCTTGTGGGAAAAGTGATGATTCCTCCGGAGATATCACCGGTATCTGGCAAAAAGAGTCCGAAACAGTCAATGGACAATCCCAGACAATTAATGAATGTGAAAAGAAATCTGCGGTTGTTTTTACCCAAAATCAGTTAACTTTTCATGATTTCAGCTACAGACCAGGGTTTTGTACATATACTAAACAACTTCATACCTACAAAATAGAAGGGAATGCTATTAAAAGTAATGAAGATCCCAGTATAAGTTTTCCTTTCTCTGTTTCAGGAAATACATTAACTATTGAATCAGTACACGGTCAGGAAAAAACTATTCTCAAATATAGAAAAATCACCCAAGCCGAATTAGATGCTATTTTAGCTACTGCTAATAATAACAATGGAGGGGGAAATAAAAATGCTCAAAATTTGGAAGGTATTTGGCAAATAGAATCTGAAACTGTCAATGGACAATCTCAGAGAATTAATGATTGTGAAAAGAAAACTGTGGCTGTTTTTACTAAAAATCAGATAACTACTCATGATTTTATAGAAAACGCAGGGGTTTGTAGATATTCTAAAAGTACTAAATCCTACAGAATAGAAGGGAATGTTATTAAAAGTGATACAGATCCTGATGAAAGTCTTTCTTTCTCTGTTTCGGGAAATACATTCACTATTGAATTTGTAGAAAATGCAAAAATATTTGTTTTCAAATATAGAAAAATCACCCAAGCCGAATTAGATGCTATTTTAGCTACTGTTAATAATGGAGGGAACTAAATAGCTTAAAATTTTTACAAATAAAAAAACACTGCAATTTTCATTGCAGTGTTTTTTTGTTTATCTTAAAAATTATTGGAAATGCGAATCAAGAGTAAGACGCAATGAATTGCGTCTTACTACGGAAACAGAGAGCAACGATTAATCATTGAACATTAATTATTGAACATTAAAAATTAATCATTAACCATTGATAATTATTTTGTATCTTTGCCCCTTAAAAACATCAACAGAATGAAAGCAGGTATTGTAGGGCTCCCCAATGTAGGGAAATCCACTTTATTCAATTGTTTGTCAAACGCTAAGGCACAGAGTGCAAACTTTCCTTTTTGTACTATTGAGCCAAACTTAGGAGTAGTGAATGTCCCTGATGCACGCTTGGAGAAGCTCGAGGAGCTGGTGCATCCCGAACGTGTACAACCCGCTACGGTCGAAATCGTGGATATCGCAGGGCTTGTCAAAGGTGCAAGCAAGGGGGAAGGCTTAGGCAACCAATTCTTAGGAAATATACGCGAATGTCACGCCATCATACATGTATTACGCTGTTTTGACAATGACAATATCGTACATGTAGAAGGTTCGGTAGATCCTATTCGCGACAAAGAAACTATAGATATAGAACTACAGCTCAAGGACTTAGAGACGGTAGAGAAGCGCCTGGAGAAGGTGACCCGTGCCGCCAAGGCGGGGGACAAGGTAGCGCAAAAAGAACTTGCCCTCTTGGGGCGTTATCGCGAGGCCTTGCTCAAGGGGATTTCTGCACGTGCGGTCGAGCTAAGCGAGGAAGAGCAAGAGCTCAGCCAGAGCTATCAGCTGCTTACGGCCAAACCTATCCTATATGTATGTAATGTAGATGAGGCTTCCGCTGCCACAGGCAACAAATATGTAGAGGCAGTACGTGAGGCGGTTAAGAATGAAAATGCACAAGTAATTGTACTTGCGGTAGCCACCGAGGCCGATATAGCTGAATTGGAGACCTATGAAGAGCGCCAGTTATTCCTTCAGGATATGGGACTGGACGAGCCAGGGGCATCGGTACTTATCCGTGCCGCTTATAAGCTATTGAGCCTACAGACATACTTCACCGCAGGAGTGAAGGAGGTACGTGCTTGGACTATTCCGGTAGGAGCGACCGCTCCGCAGGCCGCAGGGGTGATACACTCCGACTTCGAGCGTGGGTTTATCCGTGCAGAAGTGATTGCCTACGAGGATTTTATCTCCTATGGCAGCGAAAGCAAAGTGAAAGAAGCCGGCAAGATGCGTGTAGAAGGAAAAGAGTATGTAGTGAAGGATGGCGATATCATGCACTTTAGATTCAATGTGTAGATTTCAATGATCAATGATTAATGATTAATAATTAACAATTGAAAATTAACAATTAATCATTAAAAATTGTATCTTTGCCCCCAAATAATTTAATATATCGCCGTGAAAATATCGAAAGAAGCTAAAACCGCAATTATCATACTCTTAGGAGTAGGGAGTTTTATTTTTGGATATAACTTCCTGAAGTCCACGCCTTTGTTCAGCTCGGACAAGAACTATCATGCTGTATTCACCCACTCTGGGGGCTTGCAGACAGGGACGAATGTCACTGTAAATGGGGTTACCGTAGGGGCTGTGAAGAAGATTCAGATAGACCCTGCTACCGCCAAGATCATCGTAAGCTTTTCCTGTAAGAAGGACTTTACCTTCTCCAAGAACAGCCAAGCGGAGATCTACAGCAGTCTGCTTGGCAACACAGGGCTACAGATACTCCCTGCTCTCGATGGCGCTCCACAGGCACAGCCTGGGGATACCCTACCCTCACATATCCAAGCGAGCTTGATGGATGCCATCGGAGCCAACTTAGAGCCTACCGCCAAGAACCTCAACAAGGTACTCTCCTCCACCGATTCGCTCATGACCACCTTCTCCCGTACCCTCGATGCCAAAGCACAACAGGATATCAAGGAGAGCTTGGCCAACCTGAACGTGACCCTACAACAGATGAGCCGTGCTTCAGTGAGCCTCAATAACCTATTGGCGTCCGCTCAAGCTCCTCTGCACAAGTCCTTGCACAATGTAGAGACCCTCTCTGGCAACTTCGTACAACTGAGTGACTCGCTCTCCAAGCTCCAAGTAGGCAAACTCATGGCACATGTGGAAAGCACCCTTACTCAGGTAGATGGCCTGCTCAAGGAAGTACAAAAAGGCGGTGGTACCGTAAGCAAACTCCTGAGTGACCCTAAGCTATACAACAACCTACAGACAGCAACCTCCGAACTGGGACTCCTAATGGAGGATATCCGCCTGAACCCCAAGCGCTATGTACATATCTCTATCTTTGGAAAGAAAAACAAAGAGTATGAGACCCCGACTAAGGTAGAAACGCCCATCTCAGAGAGAATCAGTGAATCAGTGAACAGTGAGCAGTAATCAGTCGTCAGTGAGCAGAGACTATAACCTTTAAATCCTAAATTCCTAAAGAACTCATAGTGGCTATACTATTGTTTATACTTATATTAGCAGCGGGCATAGGCTTTTTTGTAAGGAATATGCTGAGACTTCGCAGGGCAATACACTTGGGGGTAGCTCAGGATATTACCGACCGCCCTAAGGCAAGGCTCTTACGTATGCTCCGCTTGGCTTTAGGACAAGGAAAAATGGGGGTACGCCCTGTGGCGGGAATCCTTCACCTATTCGTATATATAGGCTTTATCATTATCAATATAGAAGTACTGGAAATCCTCATCGATGGAATCTTTGGTACTCATAGGGTGCTACACTTCTTAGGAGGGTTTTACAACCTGCTTATCGGCAGTTTCGAGGTCTTGGCGCTGCTGGTTCTCATAGGGGTAACCGTTTTCTATGTACGCCGCAACATACTGAAAATCACACGTTTTCAGAAGAAAGAACTTCAGGGGCGACCTCGTCGTGATGCCAATATCATCCTCTATGCCGAGGCGGTGATGATGACCCTTTTCTTAGTGATGAACGCCTGTGACCTACTCTTGCAAGAGCGAGGTGTCACCCCTTATGTGCAGGCGGGTGCCTTCCCCATAAGCCAGTGGCTTTCTCCGCTTTTTGCTTCTCTCTCCTCCCCTACCCTGATTCTCATAGAGCGCGGGGCATGGTGGGGACACATTCTCGGGATTTTAGCTTTTTTGAACTATCTATACTACTCCAAGCACCTACATATCCTCTTGGCGTTCCCTTATACCTACTTTGCGCCCATAAAACCCAAAGGTGCTATGGACAACCTCCCTACAGTCACACGGGAGGTACAACTGATGCTCGGCACTATAGAGGATACAGGCGAAGGTGAGGAGACCACGCCTACCTTTGGTGCTTCAGACATCATGCACCTAAGTCGTGTGCAGCTGCTTGCCGCCTATGCTTGTACCGAATGTGGGCGCTGTACGGATGAGTGTCCTGCCAACCAAACGGGCAAGCTCCTTTCCCCTCGGAAAATCATGATGGACACCCGCCGCCGCACCCAAGAGGTAGCGGAGAATATAAGGCACAACAAGGGTACTTTTGTCCCTGACCAAAAAGCGCTCTTGGGCGACTACATCACCCCTGAAGAGCTCTGGGCATGCACCACTTGTGCCGCTTGTGTAGAGGCTTGTCCTATGGAGATCAGTCCCCTGTCAATCATTGTGGAGATGCGCCGCTATATCGTCATGGAACAATCTGCCGCTCCCGCCTCACTGAACAAAATGATGACCCAAATGGAAAATACCTCTTCCCCATGGGGCTATAACCCCGCCGAAAGAGAATTCCTTAATAATGATCAATGAACAATGATTAATGATCAATGGACATTTTTGGCTCTAGACTCAAAACACTCTTATGCACCTTCCAAACTCATTGACGATACAGATACGCGCTTACATGACTTCCCTTTCATTACCTTAGAAAACATATCACATTTCTTTTATTAGAATATTCGTTTGTATTTATGAAAGTAATAACTATCACACATTACAATTATGATTTACGGATATATTAGAGTTAGCAGCGACAAGCAAACGGTAGAGAATCAACGCTTTGAGATTAGCAATTTTTGTAAGCATCAAAATCTTTCAATTGACGACTGGATAGAGGAAACTATCAGTGGCACAAAGAACTATAGCAAACGAGAACTTGGCAGGTTACTCAAAAAAGTGAGGAAAGACGATATTATCATTTGCAGCGAGTTGTCCCGCCTTGGACGTAACCTATTTATGATTATGGAGATACTGAATATCTGCATGGCAAAAGAGTGTCGTGTGTGGACTATCAAGGACAACTACCGCCTGGGAGATGATATACAGAGCAAGGTCCTTGCCTTTGCTTTTGGGTTATCCGCTGAGATAGAGCGTAACCTTATCAGCCAGCGAACCAAAGAAGCTTTAGCAAGATTAAAAACGGAGGGTAAATCAATAGGACGTGGAAGCGGACGGAGAAATAATCTACTTAATTTAAAGTGTTCATCTAAACATGAATTTATATTAAAGCAATTAGCCCTTGGTGTTAGCATTCCTAAAATAGCCAAGGAGATCAAAGTCGCAAGAGGTACACTGTATAGATACCTTGCCTATACAGAAGTACGACTACCAACAAAATCTGCAAATGGAAGATGGGAAAGAGGAATCTATTAATAACATCCAGTTTTTGAAGACTAACTCAGGCAAGAAGGGTGAAGGAATGCCTGTAGTTCGTAACCCTCAATTCTATTTTAGAGAGGGTTTTTGTTGGAATAATGTTTTGACAACGTATCTGAAATGTAGAAAGAAAGAAAAAACCGTGCAAAGCACTGAAAGTATGAGTTTTTTCTCATGTTCAGATGAACTACCAGAATATTTCTTTATATGCCTTATGAATTCTAAATTAGTGGCTCAATATGTTGATTGTTTTGTCAATTCCACTTCTCATTGTACTACTGGTGACGCAAAACTTATACCTGTGATTATCCCAACAATCTCAGAATTGGAACAGTTTAAGGAGATTTTTAATAAGGCTTTTAGTATGAAAGAATCAGTGGCTAAAGAGATAGCCACTGACTCAGAGATAGCGCAAAGTCTTTTAGAAACAGAGATTTTGAATGATGGATTGATTGCTCAATTATATTCGATAAAGAGTTAATACTTTCTGGTTTAATAAACACTGAATTTCTTCCAGCTTTTTTTCCTCTACAGATATGTTTAAAGAGGGAGAAAAGCTGTGTTTCTTTAGATCAATCGCCTGTTGAACAATCCTCTGTAAATCACACAATTCTTCTTGCGTAGGTATGATTACAGGCAATTGTCGTGCATCATTAATTTGGAAATGAGAAGTATTATTGATAAAATTATCTACATATAAACTTATGAATTCCGAGTTAATCAAGCTAACATAATACCAATCAGGAAGTTCCGTTATCGTAAAAAGACTCATACTTAATACGTCAAATACTCCATTAGACTTTATTCGAGCCTTTAAATAGGTAGAATTCACATCTATCCAACAAAAACCCTCTCTAAAATAGAATTGAGGGTTACGAACTACAGGCATTCCTTCACCCTTCTTGCCTGAGTTAGTCTTCAAAAACTGGACGTTCTCTTTAGACCAAGCAATAGCAAAGGGAGTCTCAAGATACCAACGGTTCCCTTCTTTATCTCCTTTATCATAAGGAACATAATAATTCTTTGATGTATCAATGCCATTTTCTTTTTCTTCTTCGGATAATTCATCAACATTAGCTAACTCACTATCTTCAATAATTTTATAGATGTATCCTTTATCAAAAATATCTCGCCCATACTGCTCCTTAAGAGAATCAAACAATGTAGCAATCTCTTTCTCAGAGAGAGAGTCAAGAAAGTCATTTTCATTGGCAAAGTTTGCCATCTGTGGAATAGACACTTTTTTCTTTTTGATAGCTTCGGCTAATTTCTTAGGACGAGAACTTATGATATTCTTAGCCAATTTTGTAGAACGACGTACAGCAATGTATTTTCCGTTGTTAGCTGTTGCAAGTCCTTGGCCTCCTTCCGTCAGACAACCCAAGAGAGCAACATCACCAGGTTTCAAACTGGCTCTATAAGCCTCAAGTTCTTGTTGGTTCTTTGCAATTTTCCTCGATGTTTCTATTTTGTCCCACCACTTTTCATAGAGTTCTTTGACTTTATGACCATATAATTGGTAAATACGTAAATTCAAGTCAGTTGGCTTGAATATTACGGAGTTCTGAGTATCCAAATAGATGTCTTGTTTTATTGGAGGAAAAATCAAAGGATTAGACAAGTCCTTTGTACCATCCATGAACCTTATCAGATGTTCTTTAGGCATAGAATGCTTAACAACCTGAATAATACAAGTATCAACCATTACTGCATCAAAAGGATTCGTAGTGTCAAATATGTAATTAATTTGATTACTCAGAATCAAATCACGCATATTTCGTTTAGTTTGAGTCGTCCAAAAAGTCTTTGGTATAATGTAAGAAAGCGAGCCTCCATCTTTTAAAAGCGACATACCTTTAAAAGTAAATAGGTTGTATGTATCATCAGAAAAACCAAATTCTTTTTCATACTTCCTCTTGTCTTCAATAGTGACACCCTTTGTCGAAATATACGGCGGGTTTCCAATAACAATATCGAAGCCCTCTTTTGAGGGTCGAGAAAAAACATCATGGAACCAAGTATGCCATAGAAAAAATTGACTGTTTGCAGATAGATCTAAGTTCTCAAAGTCAATATAAATATGTTGTTCAATAAGTTGTTGTTTAACAATGTCTACAATATCTCTTCTCAACTGTACTTTCTTGTCATGTGCTGGGCAAGCGTAGTATTCTGCAAGTTTGTCGCGTAGCTTCTTACGATAATCCTCTAACATGTTATCAAAGATAGTCATAACTTGTCCTGATTTTAGCTTATTTTCTGTCATTGTTGAGAGATCTACCCCTTTGTACTGTTCTAAAAGGGAATTCCCCTGCATAATCTTAAAATCAAGGTTAGGGAGTACCTCTGGTGATTTTTCCTCTACAATCAAAGCAAGCCAAAAACGCAATCGGGCAATCTCCACCGCACCGCGCTCTATATCAACGCCATAGATATTATTCTGTATGATATGTCGCTTGATATCAGCCGCTTTCTCCACAATATTAAGTTCGATAGCCGAACGGCATAGGAATAGCTCACGCAGCAAACCCATCGGGAAAGCGCCTGACCCGATAGCAGGGTCACATATTTTCACCTCGATAAGTTTTTGTTCGATCTCTTCTTTCAACTCTCCAAGTGACTCCACATCATGTGTAGTAACGAACTGACGAATAGGCTCTTTGTCTTCTTCTCTTTGGTCAGTTTGCAGATAAGCAATCAAGCTTTCACGGCACATATACTGGACAATCTCCTTTGGAGTGTAGAAAGCGCCCTTATCCTTATTGTCCTCCAACAAATTTTCAAAGATGCGACCAAGCATTTCGGGGTCGACCCCCACTTCAGCATCATTCGGGTCGTTTTCGTCGATGGTAAAGTTATATTGGGAGAGCATTGTCAGCAAATCCTTAAAATAATTGGAAGGGAAACAAACCGTCTTCTCATCAAGATTGTCTCTCTCAAATAATCCTCCATTGAGATAAGGAATGCGATGGTTGCGAAAGCCTTCAACTTTCGTGTCATAAAGGTCGCCCCTATCCGAACGGTTACAGTCCAAGCCTTTCGCAAAAAGATCTTCTAAAATATCATCAAGGAAGTTTTCTTTTTGTTCTTCAGAGGCATTTTCAAAAAGGTGTAACATAAAGTTATGGTCACCTTCGCCCCATTCCTTTCCAGCAGGAACACCAAGCCAGCCCTTCTTTTGGAGGAAATGAAGGAAGACAATACGTCCAAAGAGTTTCTTCACATAGTCTCGTATGGGTTTTTCCTCACGATCGCGAATTTTGTCTGCTGTCATACCCGTATGGTCAAAGTCTGTATCAATGAAGTTCTGGCGCATTCCATTGTCTGGCTTGATCATGTAACTGACAAAAGCCTCGTATTGAGCCTTGTATTTTCCAAAGAACTCCTTAGAGAGCGCTTCCACATTGAACGCATCTTCGATATCTTTAATCTCAAGGGAATCTCTTTTGTCATATAGCCCCATGAAGTTATCAGTTGCCGTGCGGCATGACTGACCAGGACCTAACAAGAAGGTATATCGCTTACTGTCGGTGCTCTCTTCCTTGTTGCCACTCTTTCGACAATAGGTAAAACGCCAATCCCAACGTGTGTCATCCTCGTAATGGAACAACATGAAGGCACAAGAGAACTGATCCATAACCGTACGTACGAGCCGCTGGATATTTACACGGTTGCGCTCCATCATCACTCGATCGCTGACCGTTACATCGAAAATCTGCAAGGGTTCTACACCTACATATATCTTTCCTACTTGCTTCATACTGTGTATTCCTGTGGCCTGAGCCAATTGTCGTCGTTCTGGCTGACTGTCTAAAAGTTCCGCCTCAAAACCATCCTCAAAGTCCTCTTGACCGAAAATGGGGAAAATGACATTATCGAGGAACGAACTCCAGCCTTGATACCGGCCGCTTAAATACTCTTTTAATAATTCTTTATTCATGGGGGTTGTTTGTTTACTTAATGGTTGCTAATACAATGGATGCTTCTCCTTGTTTGCTTTCTACATTGGCGACGAGTTTACCGATTTCCCGCTCCAGAATTTCGTCAATATCTTGTTGTTCGATGGAAAAAAGACGAGAATCGCGTTCTTCTAATTCTCGACCAATTGCCAATACTTTTTTGATAATATCAAAACTTCCTCGGTCAACCAATTTACGAGCATTTTTTAGCAAATTTTTTGAATGAGGTGACAAACCAGAGGTATTGTTGATCTTCACTAACATTTCTTTGGCAGCTGTTGCCTTGTCACCAGCCCTTGACTTATTGATACGGATAAAGTATTGGTTATAAGTCTTAATAGCCTCCGCCGACAACTGCTGCCAATTATCTGGCAGTGGAACACGTTTGGCATTTTTATCCACCCGTATATCCTCAAGTAGTTCAAAATGAGAAATTTCCTTTGCCTTTCCTTCGGCATCTATTTTGATGGCAAGTATTCCAGATCGTGGAGCTCTTACCATAAAATATCCCGTGCCATTTGTTGCCTGCGCTATTTCCCACCCCTGAGTGGTCTGATCTATTTGCAAATAACGTTCTGGATGATCTTCTTTGTATTGTTTCAGCTCATCTACATATTTCAGCAAAGGAGACTCCTCTCCGTCAAAGGCTTTGGCAATATCGTAATGTACCACACTTTCCTCTTCCGAGAAAATCTTGCTATCTTCACCAAAGAGGACATGGAAGGATTGCAACTTGGTATGTGCCTTACGCACCAATTGTATCTGTGCATCACCCTCGGCACTTGGCATGAAATTATAGACAAAGACAAATGGCTCCTTACTACCGATACGGTTTACACGCCCTATACGCTGCATCAGACGAGTAGAGTTCCAAGGGGTGTCATAGTTCAGAATAACATTAGCACGGTGAAGGTTTACCCCCTCTGCCAAAACTTCAGTTGTGATGATTACATTGTAGTCGTCCTTCCATTCACCTTCGTAATTAGCATCAAAGTTCTCTTCAATTATTTTTTCCATTTCATCGCGATTGACAGCTGTAATAACAAGAGGTTTATAGCCCTTTGCCTTAACAGCTCTTGCAAGTGCTTGAACAGTATCAATTGCTTCTGAGAAGATAACTAACTTTCCAGAAGTGTTTTTTTGAGGATTGAATAATTCAGGTTTGAGATTTTCCTTGAAAGCATCGAACTTCGGGTCTTGTGGGTTCTTCGCCCATCGATCATAAAGATTGGTAATAAGTCGGAGGTCTTCTTTCAGTTCGCTAAAGTATTTCTCCTTGAAATCTTTACGCTGATATTCGGCATTCTGCCCCTTTTCGTTACGTCCTTGTTCTGTTAGCTTCTTTATCTTGGCTCTGATGTCTTCTACACAATCATGAAACGAAACTTGTTTGTTACGTTTCTCGGTCTTAGCTTCGTAGTCAAGTTCTTTGTTCACATCTATATCCGGACAAACAAAGATGGTGTCGTTCTCCCACATCTTAATCATGTTCTCTGTGTAACGACGTAGGTTCAAGAGGGATTGGGTGAAAGCGGTGAATGAACTCTCGAGACGCTTGACAAGAAGAATCTGCATAATGGTGGCAAGCTGCTTGGACACATCGCTAACACTACGGTTACCTCGACCTGTATGTTTCCTTTCATTGGCAGGATCGGTAAAGTATTCAATAGCACGATAACGAAAATATCTTAACCATTCATCAGTCTGCAACTTTTCCTCATTTGTAGGAGCTATAATTTTCATGGTGTCAGAGAAAAGCTGTGCCAACTCATCATCCATGATATATTCAAGGTTGTTAGGCCCAACAATTTTTGGGAATACCAAACCTTGTGCCTCCATATCCTCCTTGTAATATTTCTCAACATCTGTTCTTGTACGTCGTTCTAGAATGTCACTTAACACACAATCACGTAGCCGCTTTGAAATAGCATCCAGACGTTGGTCACGTTCCTCTGCTGGAATATCATTTTTCCTATCTATAAGCTGTTCATATTCTCGGTTGACATCTGCAAAGAATCTTTCGATATTTCCACTTTCAGCTTTTTTCAATGTACTGTCGTTGTGGTTACGCTCAAAGAGATAAATCTGATTCTTTAAGTCATTTGGTTGGTTGTTCTGAGGTGTGGCAGAAAGAAGACCCACATACGGATATACCCCAGTATCAAAACCAATCTTCTGTATCAGTTGATCAAGAGACTGGTACATCAGTGTGGCACTGTTACGGAACTTATGACTTTCGTCTATTACAATAAAACCGTAATTCTTTTCTTGCAGTGTTCCTCCAAAGTCGCCTGAATCATTGTTGTCATCATCGGCTTCTTCCCAGTCTTCATCATCAGTAATATTTCCGATACGTCCAGTTGTAATGAAGTCAATGAATGGCGTAATCTTCTCGTCAGTATCTTTATCGAAGGCAGCAATAGTTTTCTTCCAGCTCGATTGAATAGCAGGAGGCGTGATAATCAGCACTTTACGCTCTCTCCCATCCTCTTCCGGTACGGAGAGGAAACGCTTAATGATGAGCGTACCAATAATAGTCTTTCCAAGTCCCACCACGTCTGCCAACATAAAGCCACCATGTTCACGCATGATGCTAAGACACCGTTTGACGGCATCAACCTGATATTCTAGTTTGTGAATATTTGCTGGCAGATAGGATTCTATTTGTTGTCCGAGTGTTTTATCTACAATATCACCAAACTTAATTTGTAACAATTTGATATATTGTTCATAAGGTGTGAATTCTTTTGGAGTATCTTTTTGTATATCAATGTAGATAGGAGATTTTTTAATAATTTGCTCCAAAAACTCTTGTGTCCAGTCTTCTGAGAGTTCCCACTTTTCTTCGAACCAACAAATGTGTCCTTTTGCATTGGATCCACGTGTAGGTCGAGCCGTGATACGTGTAGGGTCTGTTTCAAGATAATTCAATTCTGCATTTCCTAACAATCCCTTCTTTGTAAAGTTAGAACTTCCAATGATCCCAAAAGAATGTGAAGTTCCTGAAAAAATATAGCATTTAGAGTGTAAAAATTCATCTTCTTCTTTTGAATTTTTAGTGTATATGCGTATCTGAATTTTGCTACTCCCGCCATATTTGAGCAATAGCTTAATAACATCTTCATATTCCTCTTTTATTTCTAGATCGCGTATATCTGTGCGTATAAAGTCATAAGGATAAGTAGCATCTTTGTACTTAGGATTTTTAAGCATTGAAGTATAGACATAAGGATCTTTACCAATGAGAAGTTCAAATGAAGTTCCCTCTCGCTCTAAGAAGCTTGTGAGTTCATTGAGAACAAGTGTCATCCCTGGAATATCCCAGTATCCAGTTGCAATCTGAATTTTATCAATACCCTCAGTCAAGATACATCTCTTGAGATAGGTCTCCATTGAGAGTGTATCAGAAGAATTATCTATAAGGTTATTGTGCATCATTTTATTAATTCTTTAGGTGAAACATTGAGCCATTCTGTCACTTCGAAGATAATGGTGAGGGAGGATTGCTTACAATGATAGTTTATCTTGATATTGATTGCAAAGTTATGAACTTATAATGAATAAAACAAGAAATTCAGCACTTTTACACCATATCAAAAGATTTTTTCAGTGAAAGGATACGAAAGTAATTTCTTAAATTATTAATGATGATTGAAAAACAACATGAGTTTGCCCATACAACAAGCAGAGAATATATGAAGATTCAAGAGATAGAGCCTCCCTGATCAAGTTTTTCTCAAAAACACTTACAAAACTCTATATATCAATTATTTAACCACCTCCCCCATAACCATTCTTTCCTCCGAAAAAATTTTGGAAACTTTTTTTGTTTATTTAGTTTTTTGTATTACCTTTGCACCCGAAAAACTGAAGAGTGTTTTGAGTGAAGAACGAAGAGTGAAGAACGAAGAGTGAAGAATGAAGAGTGTAGCCAAGCGAATGAGCTTGGGTATATGGTGAAGAGTGAGTAACTGTTCACTGACCACTGACAACTAACGACTGACAACCGACGACTAACGACTGAGTGAGATAATGGAGATAATACCACGTGCCTTTGAGTATTTCATGCAGTATGGGTTTAAGACCTTTACAATGGATGATTTAGCGCATAACTTAGGAATTTCTAAGAAAACCCTTTACGAGCAATTTGCCTCGAAACAGATTTTAGTAGATGCTTGTTTGGATTATGCTTTGGAGATGTCTTGCTGTAGAACAGAAACATTTTTTTCTAAGGAAGACAAAAGTGTTATAGAAAATGTCTTTTTAGGACAAAAGGAGGTGGAACATCTCTTCAATATGAAGAGTGCTCGCCCCTTATGGGAACTTAAGCGCTATTTTCCAGATACTTACAAGCGCATGGATAAGGAATTTGCTCAGGCGGATGCTCTCTTTATAGACATGCTCTTCGAAAGAGGTTGGAAGGAGGGGCTTTTTCGCAAGGATATCAATATCAAGTTCTATAAGCAGTTCTACACCCAAGTACAGCGATTGCGCTCCTTCGAAGAGGCTTTCGACGAAAGAGATTTCCCCTTCTGGGAGACTATCTATACCATGATGGAGTATTTCTTTAGAATCATTGTCAATGAAAAAGGAATGAAAGAACTGGAAAGAGTCTTGTCAATGATCAATGATTAATGATCAATGATTAATGATTAATGATTCTAAAACCCTTTATTATCTAAAAAATAAATTAGTAGAAGTGAAACATATTTTTATTACCATACTAAGTATCTGCGTGGGGACAGGTTCCCTATGGGCGCAGGAGGTAGGCAGGGAACTCACCCTCTCACAAGCTATTGGCTATGCTCTCCAGCACAAGGCGGCTGCTCAAAAGGCTCAAATAGAAGTCCGCAAGAGTGAATACAAGATCAAAGAGGCTCGTGCCAATGCCTTGCCTACTATCGCGGGCTCTGCGGGGCTCGTCTATAACCCTAAGCTACAGGCTACTTATATAGATGGGAGCGCCTTTGCTTTCCCTGGAATGCCTGTATCCAATGAGCCCAAGAAGCTCGAAATGGGGCAGAAATGGGCGTCCTCAGCAGAGTTGAAGCTCACTCAGGTGATCTTTAACCAAGCGGTATTTATCGGCCTGAAAGCGGCTCGTACCACCCGTGAATTCTATCAGCTCAATGAGCAGCTCACCCAAAACGATATTATCGAAAAAGTAGCTCAAGCCTATTGGCAAGTATACCAAGGAGAACAAGCTCTTGAAAATGTGCGTGTAAACCTCGAACTTACCGAGAAAACGGCTAAGATAGTCGAAGGGTCATACAAAGCGGGGTTGGCCAAAAAAATAGACCTTGACCGCGTAACCGTAGCCCTGAACAACCTACGTTCCGCTGAGCAACAAGCCATGAGTGGCTTACAAGTGGCTACCCTCGCCCTGAAATACATGATAGGTATGCCTATGAATGAGCCTATCTCCTTGCCTAAGGAAGCCTTCAAAGCAGATTATTCGCTGGTTTTTGAAAAAGGAAATGCCTCTGAGCGTACCGAAATAAAAGTACTTGAGAAGCAAAAAGAGCTCCTTAGCCTCAGCACTAAAGCGCAGCGCAGCGGACTCTACCCGTCTCTCGCCCTACAAGCTACCTATGGCTACTTAGGGATGGGACCCAAAGTTCCTATCTTCTACGGGAAGGCTGATAAGGTGTATTGGTCTGACTACTCGGCCATTACCTTAGGACTAAAAATACCTATCTTCTCTGGCTTCGGCACCCGTGCCAAGATAGAACAAGCTAAGATGGAAGAAGAAGCCCTCGAAGCGACCCTGAAGGATACACGCCTTGCCTTAGACTTAGCCCAAGAGAGTGCCCAGACAAAGCTGGCTAACAACCTACTGACCATACAGACTCAGGAAGAGAACGTGAAACTGGCCAACGAGGTACTCCAAAATACTCAAAACAACTATCACCAAGGACTCGCCTCTCTCAATGACCTTTTGGAAAGCGAAAGAGCCCTATCCGATGCTAAAAATAGCTATACCAACGCTCTACTTTCCTACAAACTCGCCGAAATAGAGTTACTTAAAGCACAAGGAAAACTTGAGACAATGATCAATGATTAATGATCAATGATTAATGATCAATGATTAATGAAAAGTGAAGAATTACTATGGTAGTTCTTCACTTTTTATTTTTAAAAATATCTTTTGTTATTTGGTAATTATTTTGTATTTTTGCCCCAGAGAAACAAATTAAATCACATTTATAATGAAAAAAATTCTATTCTTAGCCTTAACAGTGGCTGCCTTTATTGGTTGTAGCAAAAGTAGCGATGACCCAAAAAGCGATGACCCAAAAGAAAACAGAATTCCTGCAAGTTATTACAAACTTAGTGAGGATGGACTTACACTTCTGAAATGGGAAGATACTAACACTACTTCTCTTGATATGCAAGCAGATAGCAAACTTCAAAAAGTAAATACAATAGCTGCAAATGCTTTTAGAGATAGTAAGGTAGAAAACATTACACTCCCTAATAACCTGAAAGAGATAGGAGATTATGCCTTTATCAATTCAAGACTTCATACGATTACTTTTAATACTTCGTCCTCTGTTACTTTTGGACAAGCTGTGTTTGAAGATACTCAATTAGTTTCCGTAAAGTTGCCTAACACCAAAGAAATACCTGCTTCCTCTTTTTCTGGCTGTGTGAATCTAAAAGAAGTACAATTCGGTAAGACTGAAAAAATAGGAGAAAGAGCCTTTCGAGGTTGTGTAGCTCTTACTCAGATCAACTTAGACAACACCACCCTTACCGAAATAGGAGAAAGAGCCTTTGCTGGTTGTGAGAATGTAGAAAAAGTAATCTTACCATCCACTATCAAGAAAATAGATAAAGTGGCTTTTTTTGCTTGTTTTCGCTTGTCTACTCTTATTGTAAAAGCAATTGAAGTACCTACTTTAGTAGATCCAAATGCTCTCAATAATGGTTCATCAATAAGAAGAAACATCCTTGTACCCTCCTCAAGTGTACAAAAGTACAAAGGAGCTCCAAATTGGAATTTCTACAGTGATGAAATCTCTGCCATTCTTGAGATTTAGAAATCAAAAAACTATACAACTCTGAGTGAAGAATTACTATGGGTAGTTCTTCACTCTTTGTTTTTTCTTTTATCGGCCAATGCAGACAAAATGTAATGAATTACATAATAAGACGTAATGAATTACATAATAAGACGCAATAAATTGCATATAAGACGCAATAAATTGCGTCTCTACGTACCTATACCGCTCCCTTAAAATTGCAGGGTCAGGGCGGCGCCAAAGGTGTTATGTGTAGGTTCCCAGATGGGGAGCACCGAGAGGGAGGACGAGGTCTCTGGGATAGCCTTTTCTATGGGGAGGGGTTGTTTTCTTTTTCCTAAAATACGTGAGGTATACGGGAAAAGCAGGTAAGAGAGCTTAGCCGAGAGAATGCCTATCCCCGCTCCTGCTACGACATCGGAAGCCCAATGGCGGTTGTTATGGATACGCAAGAGCCCCACTCCTGCCGCCACTGCGTAGCCGCCTATGCCTATCCATGGATCGTAGTGCTTGTACTCCTGATAGAGTATCTCCACTCCGGTGAAGACAGTGGCGGTATGCCCTGAAGGAAAGGAGTTGTGAGTACTTGTATCAGGACGATGATGGCGTACGGTATACTTGGTTGCATTGACAAATATGGCGGTAAGGGCATAGGCAGTAGCCCCTATGACCAAGCGTTCCTTGAGAGTGTGGGCAGGAGGCAAGCCCAAATTGGGGAATGCAAAAACACTGGCTATGGGTAGGTATTGTACATAATCATCGGCACGTACCTTGCCCTTGACATTCTCCACGACATAGCGCTGCAATTTGTGGTCAAAATGGGAATCGATAGAAAAGGCACCACGAGCGATGAGCACCGCAGGAATAGCCAATGACCAGGGGTTTACATACGGCTTTGCCACTACTGGCTCAGTAGGCGCTATTGCAGCTATGGTATCGCGCTGCAAGCTATCCAAAGGATATACACTCTCTTGTAGCGGAGAGGAATCAGTGAGCAGCAAAGCACTGCAAGCTCGCGCCAGTGAAGGAGCTAACAAGGAAAATATACAAACGGCTAAAAATAAAAACCTTTTCATAATGAGTTAATGATATTAGTCTTCAATCAAAGAGATAAATCAAGGGTTCAATTTTTTGTATAATCTAATTCATTAAAAATCAATAAATTAATACACGATTTATTGCATCTCTACTACGCTTTATATTAAGCGAAAAGAGTGAAGAATTACTCTCAAAGGTAACTCTTCACTCTTCACTTTTATATTGATCATTGATCATTGACCATTGATCATTCTTTAGTCTTCTAAGCGGATATCCAAGCCCAATCCCTTGAGTTCGTGCATGAGTACGTTGAAGGACTCAGGCAAGCCTGGTTCAGGCATGGTATCGCCGTGTACGATAGCCTCGTAGGTACGGGCACGACCGATGACATCGTCGGACTTAACAGTAAGGATCTCGCGAAGGGTGCTGGAAGCTCCATAGGCTTCGAGAGCCCATACCTCCATTTCCCCGAAACGCTGACCTCCGAACTGTGCTTTACCACCGAGTGGTTGCTGGGTGATAAGAGAGTAAGGACCGATAGAACGGGCGTGCATCTTATCGTCGATCATGTGACCGAGCTTGATCATGTAGATCACCCCTACGGTAGCCTTCTGGTCGAAGCGCTCTCCGGTACCTCCGTCATAGAGGTAAGTATGTCCGAAAGCAGGTACACCTGCCTCATTGGTATATTCGGTAATCTGCTCGAGGGAAGCTCCGTCGAAGATAGGGGTAGCAAACTTCTTGCCGAGTTTCTGACCTGCCCATCCGAGTACGGTTTCGTATATCTGACCGATATTCATACGAGAAGGTACCCCAAGTGGGTTGAGTACGATATCCACAGGAGTTCCGTCCTCAAGGAAAGGCATATCCTCATCACGTACGATACGGGCTACGATACCTTTGTTACCGTGGCGACCGGCCATCTTGTCCCCTACTTTAAGTTTACGCTTCTTAGCGATGTATATCTTGGCGAGCTTCATGATACCCGCAGGTAGCTCATCCCCTACAGTGAGGGTGAACTTGTCGCGGCGGAGCATACCCTGAAGGTCGTTAAGCTTGATTTTGTAATTGTGAATCAAGTCGTTGATTAGCTCATTGGTATGCTCATCGGTAGTCCAACCACCAGAGAGCAAGTGTGTATAGTCTTCTATTTCTTTGAGACCTCTTTGGGTATGTTTTCTACCCTTAGGAATCATTTCTTCCCCTAAATCATTGAATACCCCTTGAGAGGTTTTTCCATTGACCAAAGAGAAGAGTTTTTCGAGGAGGACATCCTTAAGCGCCTCTGCTTTAGCGTTGAACGCTGCATCGAGGGCTGCCATTTCGTCTTTTTCTTTGGCACGTTTTTGTTTGGTCTTCACCGCACGGGAGAAGAGTTTTTTACCGATAACCACTCCTTCGAGGGATGGAGAAGCCTTCAGAGAAGCATCCTTCACGTCGCCGGCTTTGTCACCGAAGATCGCTCTAAGGAGTTTTTCCTCAGGAGTAGGATCGCTTTCTCCCTTAGGAGTCACCTTACCGATAAGGATATCCCCAGGTTTGATATTGGCTCCGATACGTACGATACCGTTTTCATCGAGGTCTTTGGTAGCATCCTCGGATACGTTAGGGATATCGTTGGTGAGTTCCTCTACCCCGAGCTTAGTATCACGTACATCGAGGGTATACTCGTCGATATGGATGGAGGTGAAGATATCCTCACGGATTACACGTTCGGAGATCACAATCGCATCCTCGAAGTTGTACCCTTTCCAAGGCATGAAGGCTACCTTCATATTGCGACCTAAGGCGAGTTCACCTTGTTCGGTAGCATATCCTTGGCAGAGTACTTGTCCCTTATGCACACGGTCACCCTTGCGCACGATAGGTTTTAGGTTGATACAAGTACCTTGGTTGGTACGGCGGAACTTAATAAGGTTATAGGTAGTCAGTCTACTATCGAAGGAAACAAGGATTTCGTCTTCGGTGCGGTCGTACTCGATGACAATTTTGTCGGCATCCACATAGGTTACGGTACCTTCTCTTTCGGCATTGATAAGTACGCGGGAGTCGGTAACTACACGTTTTTCGAGGCCTGTACCCACGATAGGGGCTTCAGGGCGCAAGAGCGGTACCGCCTGGCGCATCATGTTGGATCCCATAAGCGCACGGTTGGCGTCGTCGTGCTCCAAGAAAGGAATAAGGGAAGCAGAGATGGAGGCGATCTGGTTAGGCGCCACGTCTATGTAATCCACTTCTTCGCGAGAGACGACAGGGTAGTCCCCATCTTCTTTCACTACCAAGCGTTCGTCGAGGATATTTCCTTGGTCGTCCACCTGAATATTGGCTTGAGGAATCTTAAGACCTTCTTCCTCTTCGGCACTCATGTATACGAGTTCGTCGAGTTTTATTTTTCCATTTTCTACCTTGCGGTAAGGAGTCTCTATGAATCCCATGTTGTTCACCTTGGCATATACAGCCAAAGAGGAGATAAGACCGATGTTAGGACCTTCAGGGGTTTCGATAGGACAAAGGCGTCCGTAGTGAGTATAGTGTACGTCACGTACCTCAAAGCCTGCACGTTCGCGGGAGAGACCTCCAGGACCGAGGGCAGAGAGACGGCGCTTGTGGGTGATTTCGGCCAGCGGGTTGGTCTGATCCATGAACTGGGAGAGCTGGCTGGTACCGAAGAAAGAGTTGATCACCGAAGAAAGGGTCTTGGCGTTGATCAAGTCCAGTGGTGTAAAGACCTCATTGTCACGTACATTCATACGCTCACGAATGGTACGTGCCATACGAGCCAATCCCACGCCGAACTGAGCGGCGAGCTGTTCGCCTACGGTGCGCACACGACGGTTGGAAAGGTGGTCGATATCATCAACCTCGGCTTTGGAGTTGATAAGCTCGATGAGATACTTCACAATGGTGATGATATCTTCCTTGGTAAGTACCTGTTTTTCCATAGGGATATCGAGCCCTAATTTTTTATTCATACGATAGCGCCCTACATCGCCCAAGTTGTAGCGTTGGTCAGAGAAGAAGAGCTTATCGATGATGTCGCGAGCGGTTTCCTCATCGGGTGGTTCTGCGTTGCGCAACTGACGGTAGATGTGCTCTACGGCCTCCTTTTCGGAGTTGGTAGGGTCTTTCTGGAGGGTGTTATGAATGATGTTGTAGTCCACACTGCGCTCATCTTCCTTATGAAGGAGGATGGTCTTGGCATTGGATTCTACAATCTGGTCGATATGTTCTTTTTCGAGGATGGTATCACGGTCAAGGATGATCTCATTACGCTCGATAGATACCACTTCGCCTGTATCTTCGTCCACGAAGTCCTCATGCCAAGTGTTGAGCACACGGGCAGCAAGGCGACGACCGAGGTATTTCTTAAGACCTGTCTTAGAGACTTTCACCTCTTCTGCCAGGTCGAATATCTCGAGGATATCCTTGTCACGCTCGAAGCCTATGGCACGGAAGAGAGTCGTTACAGGCAACTTTTTCTTACGGTCGATGTAGGCATACATGACATTGTTGATATCTGTAGTAAATTCTATCCAAGATCCTTTGAAAGGAATGATACGAGCCGAATAGAGCTTGGTACCATTGGCATGGTAAGACTGTCCGAAGAACACCCCTGGCGAACGGTGTAGCTGAGAGACAACCACACGCTCAGCCCCATTGATGATAAAGGTACCACTACCAGTCATATATGGGATGGTACCCAAATATACATCCTGTACAATGGTCTCGAAATCCTCATGTTCTGGGTCAGTACAAAAGAGCTTAAGACGAGCCTTGAGGGGAACACTATAAGTAAGTCCACGCTCTATACACTCCTCCACAGAGTAGCGAGGAGGGTCTATGAAATAGTCCAAGAACTCCAGTACAAACTGGTTGCGGGTGTCGGTGATAGGAAAATTCTCCTTGAAGGTGCTATATAGCCCCTCGCCACTTCTGGCATCCGACTTGGTCTCCATCTGGAAGAAATCTTGGAATGATTTCACCTGAATATCCAAAAAATCCGGATAGTCAGGCACATGCTTGGTTGAAGCAAAATTAATTCTGGAAGATTGGTTCGTAAGCATCTTTTTGTTAATGATTAATGATTAATGATTAATGATCAATGGCTTTAGACTCCTAATTCAATGATTAGATTTTACACAATTCATCATTGTAGGTATTGCCTTGAATCATTAGCTATAAAATATACACGAAAAGACACAGCCTTCAGGACAGAACTATCCCAAGGACTGAGTGCTATCAGCTGTGTGTATTACAAGACATATACTTCTTTCAAGGGGGCAAAGATACAAATTTATTTTTATAATAAAAAACTTTTTTTGAGTTTTTTATCCCAAGGACGATTTGGAATGGGGGCAATTGAAAACATGGGCGAATTTGGAATAGGGGCAATTTGTAACATGGGTAAATTTGTAATAGGGGTAATTTGCAATATGGGCGAATTGCAATGTGGGCGATTTGCAAATCTCCCCTACAACGTGCGCAAAAGAACCCATACCATGCCCGTGATGCTTTTTTGTGTATTTACATGTATATTTGTGAACATCCTGATAACACCCGTGTAGGGGCTAATTGCAATTAGCCCTTCCACATGGGGGCGATTTGTAACATGGGTAATTTGCAATATGGGCGATTTGTGACATGGGCGATTTGCAAATCGCCCCTACGACGCACGCAAAAGAACCCATACCATGCCCGTGATGCTTTTTTCGTATATTTACATGTATATTTGTGAACGTCCAGTAAACACACGTGTAGGGGCTAATTGCAATTAGCCCTTCCACATGGGGGTGAATTGTAACATGGGTAATTTGCAATATGGGTAATTTGCAATATGGGCGAATTGCAATTCGCCCCTACGACGCACGCAAAAACCTCATGCCAATATCAATGTTCACTGCTCACTGTTCACTGTTCACTGACCTCTGCTCACTATCTTTCTAAAAGCTGGATTATAGAGGACTTCTTGGTCGTATTGCTTACGCAGGCGGTAGATGGTCGATGGAGCGCGCCCCAGCAGCAGGCAGAGCTGGGAGATGGTGGCGCCCTCTTGGCAGGCTAAGTGCACCAAGAACAAGCGCGCATATAGGTGCTTAGGCACTCGACTGGTCGAACATATCTCTTGCACCAAACAACCCGTCAGCCGGCAGACCCTCGTGAGGATTTGCCCAAGACGCTCATGGCTCAGCCCCGTGGGACAACTCGCTGACTCTCACGAAGATGACCAGTTCCTTTCCCTCTCTTGCGAAGGACTCTTGGCCTTCTCAAAGGTATAGCGGATGCTACCTCCCAAGGCCTGAACGGTGGTATACAAATGTACAAAAACTTCTCGATAGGATTCCTCTATCGATTCTTCTGGAATGGTAATATAAAGCATTTTTTTAATTGTTAATTGTTAATTGTTAATGATTAATGAGCAATGGTTAATGGTTAATTTTTAATGATTAATTTTTAATGATTAATTTTTAATGATTAATGATCACCTGTCAATATAGGCGATTTGCAAATCGCCCCTACAACAGAACGCAAAAAACCTCATGCCAATATCAATGATTAATGATCAATGTTTAATGATTAATGACCTCTGTTCACTGCTCACTGACCTCTGTTCACTATTCACTGACCTCTGTTCACTATTCACTGACCTCTGATCACTGACTTCTGTTCACTGACCTCTGATCACTGACTTCTGCTCACTGCTCACTGACCTCTGTTCACTGTTCACTGACCTTTGTTCAAAAAAGTATTTCAAGGCGATTTCTTTTTTCAGGGCGATTTCCTCATAGAGGGAGGCGGAGGGGTTGTATCTGGGTCTGTTCTCTTTAGAGAGTTCGAGTCGTTCCTTCTGGTAGCGAGCCTGTAGGAGTTTTTTTTCCTCTGGGGAGAAATCAGGGAGCATGCCCACCTGCCGCATAGCATCGAAGAGCCAAGAGCAGAACAAGGGCATTTGTCCGGTTTGCAAGTACTGCTGCTGCATCTGCTGGGCGAGTACTTCTATGCGTTCTGGGGAGGGAGGTGCAGGGGGTGTCTGCTCTGGGGGAGTCCTCTCGAGGGAGAGGTGAGGATGGTTTTGGCGTGTTTTCCTAAGCCAAGAGACATACTTGGTGAGTACCTGAGCTATATAGGGAGCATTGATCAGGTTGTAGTGCGCAGTAGCTTCCCCCAGTTCCCCATAGCGCTCGAGCTGGAATGCCTTGTGGAGCTCCTCCAAAGCCAAGTGAGCAAAGCGGCTATAGATAAGGTTGGAGATATCCTCCTTGTTCATGGCATCAATAGTGCCCTTGATACCTATCAAAGCCGCATGCTGAGTGACAATCAGTCCAATGGCCATACGGGCTATGGGCTCGGGCTGTTCTCGCAAAGGAGCAAAGTCTCTGAGCTTCTCGACAAAGCCTACGGGAGAAAGCCCATTACCAACCTTGGAGATTTGCGCTAAGAGAAGCTGCGGTTTGTCTTCCTGCCACATAAGTGTTGGCTTGTGTGGTATTGTTGTTAGTCTCTGCGGACAAGATGTTTCCATTTTCATCGATAACTAAGGGTTGAGATTGTTTGTTTTTGGGGAAAGATTGCTGTTTGTTCTCATGGGAGCGCCGTGTTTCCCAGTGTCGTATAGCAGCGCGCCAGTCCTTCATAGGCTGATTCCCCACGCGCCAGCCCTTGGAGGCATAGAAGCTACAGAAGCTCTCAGGGGAGATATCATTGCCGCGCTCCCTACAATAGGCCGCCACTTCTGCAGGAGAGGGAGGGGTAAATGCCTTGACTGAGGATTTTTCTTTTTCTTTTTGCGCGGAATTTTTTTCTTTTTCTTCCTTAAGCGTCTCTACCGAAAGCTCTTGAAAATCAATTTCTTTGATGCCACTTTTTTTTACACTCGCGTTTTTTTGTTTCTTTTTTTCTAAAAAAGAAAGATCATTATCATTGACATTGACATTATCATTATCATTGACATTATCATTATCATTAAGCGATAAATTTTTCGGGGGGCGATTTTCCTTATCGGGGGGCGATTTTTTCATCGCTTGGGCGATACTCTCAGCATCTTCTAAAGAAAGAGTTCCTTCGAGCACTTTCTGATAAAGATCTTTATGCCATCTCTTAAGATTTCCCATGCGCCCACTCACTTTACTTGATACGACTGTTTTATGATATTTATCTTCATCTCTATCAAGGGTTTGTTGTATAAACCCGAAGGCGATTTTTGCCATGGGCGAGAGCGTAGGTGTTTTGCCATTGAGGGCATACTGGGCTACTGCTTGGTACAGTTCGAGCTGAATCTCTGCGGGTAATTGCTCCATTACGTTGAGCCAATCACGATAAAATACAAATGAATCCTTCATAATAATCAATGTTCAATGACTAACGATTAATGATCAATGAGTAATGATCAATGAGTAATGAGTAACAGACTACTAATTGACATTAAAAACGTTGCAAAATTACAACATTTTGAAGCCAAAAACAAGAGATTTAACATATAAGAGGGCAGTGAACAGTGAGCGGTGAGCAGAGGGCAGTGAACAGTGAACAGAGGTCAGTGAACAGTGAGCGGTGAGCAGAGGTCATTAATCATTGATCATTGAACATTGCTCATTAATAATTGATATTGGCATGAAGGTTTTGCATCCTGCTGTAGGGGCGATTTGCAAATCGCCCTTGTCTGTGTTGACAGTAAGTAGTGAGCAGAGGTCAGTGAGCGGTGAGCAGTGAACAGTGAGCGGTGAGCAGTGAGCAGTAAGCAGAGGAAGTTAAATAGAAAAAATCGATAGTGGTATAGAAAAAAAATAATAAAAATCTATTGGTCAAAGAAGAAAACTACCCTACCTTTGCACCGTCAAAGAAACAAAAAGATAAATTGTTTTTCATATATTAGATTTTGTGGTTAGAATTGGTAAAAGAGAGCGCAAGCTCTCTTTTATTTTTTACCGCTCACTGAGCCTAAAGTCTTGCACTTTCATAGGAACACGTTCGGGGTCGTTGGTATTGGCGCGGAAGGTGACAGGCTCGGAGGTCTTGTAACCTGAAGCACTCGCCTGTAGGGTATAGTTATGATCCACTTGTAGCACTACTGTATACCCCCCTTGAGTATCGCTTGGAAGGGACTGTTGATCACCTGTGGTAAGGTCTTTCAAGATAATCATCCCGCCTGCTATAGCCACATGATTACGTCTATTCATCAGTGTACCAGTCACTTTGTAAGTGGTAGGGCGCTGCTGTATTCCCTCCAGCGGATCTTCTAAAACAGAAGAGGGAAGTGACGCCGCCACTACACTTCCCCCTACTATTGCAGTAAGCAACCCTGCAAAAAACAACTTTTTCATATTTATTAGATTTATTTTTTCTGATTTACAGGGCAAATATAAAAATTTTTTCATTGTTTGTCGACTTTATTTTGTTAATTGTATTTATTTTAACAATTTTTAGAACCTGGAAACAAAGCCCTCTGTATGGGCGATTTGCAAATCGCCCCTACGACACACGTAAACATACTCACACCATGCCCGTGATGCTTTTTTTGTGTATTTACATGTATATTTGCGAATGTTCAGAAAACACACGTGTAGGGGCTAATTGCAATTAGCCCTCCCACATCGGGGCAATTGAAAACATGGGCGAATTTGAAATATGGGCGAATTGTAATGTGGGTGAATTTGCAACAAAGGCGAATTGCAATATGGACGAATTGCAATTCGCCCCTACAACGTGCGCAAACATACTCACACCATGCCCATGATGTTTTTCTGTGTATTTACATATATTTACACGTATTTACATCTATACTTGCGAACGTCCAGAAAACACACGTGTAGGGGCTAATTGCAATTAGCCCTCCCACATGGGCGAATTTGAAATGTGGGTGAATTTGCAACAAGGGCGATTTGAGGCAAAAACGCACGCAACAGCATAAGGGTGAATTGCATCACATACTCCGCTGCGCCAGCTCGCGGACTTTGCCCCTACGACACACGCAAAAAACCTCATGCCAATATCACTGACCTCTGCTCACTTTTCACTCTTCACTTTTCACTCTTCACTCTTCACTTTTCACTGCCCTCTCCCCTCCCACTTCTATTCTCATTTCTCACAACGATTCTTCTTGACTTGTACATCAAAAATGTTGTATTTTTGCATCGAATTTAAAACAGGTCTTAGGCGTTAGTCTACGAAACCCTAATACCCCATAATCCTAAAACCATGAACAAAGAAGAATTTTTATCGCTCTTGACAGAGAAATTTTCAGCAATGGATGCCGCTCGCTTGGAGACCTTGGCTGCTTCCTTGGCTGCCCAACAGCCTGATGCTCACCAAGGACAAGCCTTGGTCAATAAGCTCACCGCAGAGCAAGTGGCGGACTATCTTGCGGCAACAACCCCCACTCCGACAGGCACACCCCCTTCTGTAGCAGGGGATACCCCAAGTGCTGCGGACTCCTTGGACAAGCGCATCGAGGAGAGTGTACGCAAGGCTGTACTGGCTTTCGAACAGCGCCTAAGCCTATTCGAGACACAACAAAAACAACAGCTACAACACAACCGCCTTCAGGAGGTACTCGCTCAGTGCCAAGATAGCAATTTCCGCATGCAGAGTCTGCGCGACTTCCCCCTAATGCACTTTGCTACCCCTGCCGATTTCGAACAATATCTACAACAAAAGAAAAATGACGTACAACAGGCAAATCAAACCCTCGCCAACAGAAGCTTGGCATTACAACACCCGCCTTTTTACACCAAGGAGACACCGCTGCAGAATGTCTCTCCTGCGGTGGTCTCTTTTATCCAACTCCAAGCCAACGCGCAGCAACAATTCAAAGGAAAACAAGTATAACTCTTTTACCAACAACGACCTATGAAATTACACATTACCGAATCCTACCCCTCCCCGGGTCTTTTTATGCACACCCTGGCCGACCTCTCCGGTGGGGTAACCATTACAACAGAGGTCTTAGGGGGCGCTAAACTGATCGCAGGAACGCCTATCGGCAAGGACTCCCTCGGGCGCTATGCCGTGGTGAAAACAGCCCGAACCTCTACTACCCTGACAAGCGCCTCTGCCACTGAGATAAAGATTGCCAAGGGACATCACTTCCTCCCTGGGGACTATATCGCTGCAGATACCGCTAAGGGGCAGAAAATCAAAACAGTCAATAAGCAAAACCCTGAGTATGACCTCCTGACTCTTGAGACGGCTTTAGCAGTGGAACTCCCTAAGGAAACACCGCTATTCCAGTCCAAGGGCAATGACCTCCTCCCCAAGGTGACCCCCGTGGCCTTGGCCTCTTACACCTGCTTGGTGCCTATGCGCGACGACCTTTTCTGTGCCGCTTGGGTGAGTTGCGTAGTGAGTGAAGCCCTCATGCCCCCTATGCCTAAAACCATCAAAGACGCCCTCAAAGGAGTTATCTTTTTATAATGATCAATGTTCAATTGTTAATTGTTAATTGTTAATTGTTAATTGTTAATTGTTAATTGTTAATTGTTAATTGTTAATAATTAATAATTAATTATTAATCATTATTCATTATTCATTATTCATTATTCATTATTCATTAATCATTAATCATTAATCATTATTCTCTAATTATTAAAAAAATGAATGCATCACTTATGACAGGTCTTAACCAGACCGATTTGCAAGCGGTTGTAGGCTCCTACAATCTCGAACAATATTATTATCCTACTCTTTTTCCTTTGCGAGAGGCTTCTACCCTCTCCTGGCGTATGCTTCAGGGGCAAGCAGGGCTGAAAGTAGCCGGAGATATCATCGCTCGTGGCGCTTCTATTCCTAAAAAAAACCGCAAAGGACTCTCTAAGCTCTCTGGGGATATCCCTAAGCTCTCCATCGCTCGCGAGAAGAATGAGGACGAACTCACTGAGTACGACCTAATGGTAGCTGCCTGTGGCGCCAATCCCGATATGCTCTCCCTTATCGAGTTCTGGGCTGATGACACCAAGGCCTGCTGGCATGGTATCGCTGCTCGTGCCGAATGGATGGCGCTCCAACAGATTTCCTTAGGACGCTTCTCGCTGACGACCGAGAACAACGCTTCTGTGGTAAGTCAGTACGACTTGGATTACCAAATCCCTGCCGCTCAGAAAATAGGAGTAGAGGCCTCTTACAACAATAATACCACCGGAAAACCCCTCTCCAAGGACTTCATCAAGGCCTTGCGCTTAGGACAACAGCTCCATGGAGTCTCTTACAAATATGCCTTTATGAACGTGGATACCTTCCTGAAGTTTGCCTCACAAGAGGAAGTAGGCAAGCGCTGTGCTCCCTATGCGAATGCTCCCCTTGCCGATGCTCCTGACCTGAGTACCGTCAACACCTACCTTGCCAAGCATGCCGAGACTTATCGCGGTTTGCAGATCATCGTCATCGACCAAGAGATCTCCTTGCAATCCATCAGTGGAGAGACAAGGACGGCCAACCCCTTCGAGGACGACGTGATTCTCTTCTCCGAAAGCAAGGTCTTGGGCAACACCTACTGGAAAGCTCCTATCGATATGAAGATGACTTCCTCCCACGCCCTAAAGGTGCTCCACGGGCATACCCTCATCAAGAAGTATTCCGAAGAATCCCCTGTGCGCGAGGTCACCGAGGGTATCGCCAACCTCTTCCCTGCCTGGAACCTCGCCGCTCGCTCCATCCTTATGCAAACCAACAGCACCTCATGGAACAAGAACTAATGACCAATGCTCTATACCTGAGCCGCACCCTCTCGCCCTTAGGGATAGAGAAGGAAACCCTCGAGCTGCTTCTGCTCAAAGCGCAGCTATCTCCACAAGCCCCCGTGGAGATAGCCCGCTGCGACAGAGCCATCTACCAATTCTTCTCCTTGATACTGGCACCCGCCTCCCTGAAGAAAAGCGAAGGTGCCTATTCCCAAAGCTGGAACTTAGAAGCCCTCAAGGAGTACTACACCGCCCTATGCTATGAGCTGGGCGAGCGCAACATCCTCTTCCCCTCCCACGCCCCTAAACTCAACGATCAATCACAGATATGGTGAGGGGAGCGGAGGGAGTGAAGAGTGAAGAACGAAGAATGAAGAACGGAGGGAGTGAAGAGTGAAGAACGAAGAATGAAGAACGAAGAATGTAGCCAGCGAGTGCCCACAGCTAACTTCACTTTTCACCACATACCCAAGCTCATTCGCTTGGCTACACTTTTCACTTTTCACTTTTCACTCTTCACCACATACCCAAGCTCATTCGCTTGGCTACACTTTTCACTCTTCACTTTTCACTCTTCACCACATACCCAAGCTCATTCGCTTGGCTACACTTTTCACTCTTCACTCTTCACTCTTCACTCTTCACTCTTCACTCTTCACTCTTCACTCTTCACTCTAC
Organism: Capnocytophaga gingivalis; assembly: GCF_002302415.1. Taxonomy (NCBI): domain Bacteria; kingdom Pseudomonadati; phylum Bacteroidota; class Flavobacteriia; order Flavobacteriales; family Flavobacteriaceae; genus Capnocytophaga; species Capnocytophaga gingivalis. The sequence continues at coordinate 1,202,943 of NZ_CP022386.1, forward strand.
TCAAAAATGCTTTACCCTCATTATCTTTTTCTTCTTACTCCTTCCCTCTCCCAGCAGCGGGCGGATGGCACATGGATGGCCAGTACCCTCTCGCGCTCCTTTGCCTGTCGCTGCTTGCAGGAGGCCAATAGCAAGGGGCAGGAAGTACCTCTGGCCAATAGCCTCTACCATCATGTACAGACCGCCAATGCCTCCTTTCGCCGCTTCGCCTATGTGGTGTACCTCCCCCGCGATGCCCCACACATTGCCGAGGGCTCCCTTATCCTTATTACCAACGACCCCGAAGGCAACAACCCCCGTAGCTGCTCCATCGTACAGAAATACGACCAAGGACAGCTGCATAATAGAATCTTTTTATAATCATTATTTTCGTGACTTTCGAAATAGAAACCCACCTTTACCAGCTTCTTTCCACCCCTGAGGTAAGGAAGCGTCTTGGACTCAGCGGGGGCATTTACTTAGGCAATGACCGTCCTAATGACTCACAGAAGGAGGATATAGTCATCCAGTGTCTTGCCTGCCGCTACCTTCGCCCCAAGGGACAACCCCCGAGTGAGAAGCTACCCCCTCCCAGTGGGCAGGCACAGATTCTCCTCTACGTCCCTGATCATTACGTATATATGGGGAGGATAGGCGCCCAATACGTATCCCCACGCTACCGCCTGAAAGAACTCTGCCAAGAGGTTATCAGCGCCCTACGTGCCTCATGGGTACAGGGAAACATACACTATATTATTGACAAACAAACTCTTACTTCTTTTGCAAAAATACACCAACATGCAGCCACTATCACCCTACGATTTTAAGAAACAATATCTCCCCTACGCCCTTGAGAGCGAACGACTTACGGGTATTTCCGCCCTATTTAGTCTTGCCCAAGCGGCGCTGGAGACAGGCTGGGGCGCCCATACCCCCGGCAATATGTTTTTCGGTATCAAGGCCACCGCACTCACCCCTGACCACCTCAAGCAGCTGTTACGCACCCAAGAGATACTCCCTAAGCCCGCTCGTAAGGGCGACTTCCCCGAGATTCTCAGCATCACCCCGCTACCCAATGGCAAATACCTACACGTGGTCAAGGACTGGTTTCGCCGCTATGACTCCCCCGCTGAGAGCTTCCTGCACCACGCCCGACTGCTCACCCGCAACCCTCGCTACCGCCAAGCACTCCTCCACCGTGAAGACCCTCTCGCCTTTGCTCACTTCATCGCACAAGCAGGCTATGCCACCGACCCCGACTACGAAGGCAAACTCAGGAGAATTATACGAAAGATCAATGAACAATGATCAATGAACAATGATTAATGAACAATGATTAAAAATTAAAAATTAAAAATTATTATGAAATTTTTCTTTTTCTCTCTTTTACTCCTTGTCAGCTGTAGGAGTGTCAAGAAAAGCCAAGAGCATACACAACTTTTCCAGCAACGTGATTCTGTGGAAGCCTATCACGAGTATAGGGGCGAGAGTCTCTTGCGGGAGTGGCATTCGCAAGAAATCGCCTTGGAGGTTGTCCCCGCCGATAGTCTCGCCCCTGCTGCCTGGTCTTCGCCCCTGCCCCTCTCGCCCGAACGAGTGCCCTCCTTGTCCCTTTCGCCCCTGCCAGCGCCCTCCTTGCAAGGAGTGGTTATCTCCCAGCAGAAGACAGCACAAGGGCAGACCCTTTCCATACAAGGGGCGAAGGTGCTAAAACTGCACTTTAGGGAGAAAACACTCCAGGAGCAGCTCAAGGAGCATGAGCAGCGAACCACAGAGAAGCAGACCCACCAGACCCATATTCGGGACACCCACAAACAAACCTTTGATCTGAGGAGACACCCCTACTTCTCCCTTTTCCTTTGGGGCGTGGCGATGCTACTTCTTTTTCTATTACACCCGAGAAAACAAAAGTAAATGTTTCAGCTTTATTTTGTACCTTTGTAGCGAAAAAGACTCAGAGGGGAATGTTATTAATACTCTTATGGGGGGTTCTTAAAACTAAATTCTTTAATCAGGTAGAAAAGTTTATAGATTTTCATACACACAAAGATAAGGGAGAAAATACAAACATTATCTTTCCCAATAAAAAATATGTATTTGCTCTAAACTATACAACAAATCTAATGTCTTATACTGATTTATTAGCTCCTTATCCTTGTTATAGTACTTGGTGTTGGCAATGGGCTATTGTAAATCCTGCTATTAAAATTGAAATTGAAAACGAAAAAAGAAGATGAAACACTTATTATTTACAGCATTCTTACTATTAGGAACTTTTAACTATGCCCAAACTAAGGTTATAGTACCTCATCCTGAAACAGGAAGAGAGATGTTTTATTGAGGTATCAAAATAATTTCATATATTTGCTCTCTGAAAATTAATGTATTATGGAATTATTTAAGGGACAAAGCCTCTTAGAGTTTACTGAACGCTTTAAAACAGACTTAGTAATAATGGGAAGAATTTTCCTACATTACATAAGATAATACATCAAGTAACGTTTCCCAAAGTCAATTAGCATGTAGCCAAATAGACACCTCAAAAAATTTTTTCTAATTATTTTTGAGATTTCTTTGCAAAATACGAAAATTATTACTATCTTTGCAGAAAACCATGTTATTATGAACGAAAAAAGAAATATCAAGCAAAAAATTAATTTGTTTATAGGTTCCATAGGAGCCTTTATAGGAGTGGCGGTATTTGTAGCCTATATTCCTCAAATTATGGCCAACTTAGAGGGGCACAAAGCACAACCTTGGCAACCTTTGTTTGCAGCGGGGTCTTGTCTTATCTGGGTGGTGTATGGCTGGACAAAAGAGCCTAAACCAGATTATATTCTCATTATCCCCAATTTGGTAGGGGTAGTTTTAGGATTCTTAACTTTTATTACTTCGCTTTAAAGCTACTTGTATGTTTTTGCTTTGTCCTTAAAAGCAAAAACGATCACTAATCCCTACTTTGGAATAATTTGAGGTATCAAAATAATTTCATATATTTGCACTCTGAAAATTAATGTATTATGGAATTATTTAAGGGACAAAGCCTCTTAGAGTTTACTGAACGCTTTAAAACAGACTTAGTAATAATGGGAAGAATTTTCCTACATTACATAAGGTAATACATCAAGTAACGTTTCCCAAAGTCAATTAGTATGTAGCTAAATAGACACCTCAAAAAAGAAATATTAAATAAAATAATTAATGAGCAATTATGAGAGTATTTTTAGTATTACTATATTTGTATGCTTCCTATGTAATAGCACAATCTAAAAATGAAACGTTTGATTTTAAGCTCGCTAAAGAGCTTGAACATAAAAGGGGGGTATTATTGAAAGAGGTATATATGAAAGAAGGGTGCAGAGTTTATGATATAGATTTTGACAAAGAAGAAGGGGGGTATATAGAGGAAAGTTTGCCCTCCCCTTCTTTTATAACACGCCGTAAAGATTATTATCCGAATGGAAAAATTAAAAGCATCAAGCATTTTATAGGAGAAAATGTACTTATCGGAAAATCTGTTTATTACAATAAAAAAGGTGTTAAAAGAATTGTAGATGAAGATAAGAAATTCAAGAAAATTAAATATCCTTATATTTTACAATTCTTGGAAAAGAAAGGGCATATCAACCTTAAAACTGGAAAAGGTAGAATTGTTGATATTAGAGGAACAAATTATTTTGGATTTGAATTATATTATGTACAAAAAATGAATATGTGGAAAGTTGTGATAAAAGATGGTTACCCAAAAGATAAATGTTTAGAGAAATATATAGAATTAGCAAAAAAAGAAAAATATATAGAATTAGCAAAAAAAGAAAAACAAAAAAGAGAAGAGGATCATCTGATAGTTTGTACATATAGAAATTGTGATCTACATTATTTTATAGATGCAATTTCTGGAAAACAGATTTCAAAACAAGAGTACGCAAAAAGATATAAAGCAGCATTTGGTAAAGAGAATGAAAGACTTGATTATATCTTTACAGAGCCGTGATATAATTTTTGAGTTGGCAGCTTCTTAAACGCTGGTGAGCAAACTGCTGCACACGAAGTTTTGCACAGTATTGGGTTAGATCATACTTTTGAAAAGAATAGTGATGACTTCATCTATAAAGGGGAACAAACAGATAATAAACGTGTTTAAACTTTTTTGAGGAACTTGGAGATAAACCCTAATAAGAGCATTCCAATCTAAGTTACATCAAGATACTCGTATCTCATTATCAAACCTTTATATCCGTCAAGCCAACCATTTGCTGGTTCAATTTTAAACCTATTTTTGTACAATTCTTCATCAAAATAAACATCTGGTTGCTCTCCATTATTAAAGCTAAATCTTCTTTTTTACACTTAAAAAGGGAATAATCCAATTATTTATTGTATCTTTGCCCAAAGTTCCTGAATTTTGGTGTTTTTTCTCAAACACAAAATTACTAATTTTTGGGAACTTTTACTTTATTATAGGAAAAAGTTTAAACAGATTCAATATGAAAAAATTACTTTTAATTGTCATGGTGGCAGCTCACTTTGTGGCTTTTGGACAAAAGAAGAAAAAATCTATTCCTCCACCACCTGAAAAAATTACCAAACAAAAAGTGCAAAAATCTCCTTACCGAAGGGTTTTTGAAGATAATACGGTGCTTGCTTTCCAATGGAGAATGGAAGTAAAGGATTCTACTATTATCGCTAATGAAGACAGGATGATTTATAAAATCTATCTTGAATTTCGGTCGCTTAAAGAATTAAGATTTTATAATATTTCTGCTCTGAAAGTAATTTACTCTGTAGAAAAAGGAGCTAAATTGGATAAAAACCTTACCCCTCTTATGTTTTATACTGATTTAGTGGATTATCCATGGTTTTCTGAATCCGTTAAAATTGTTGGCGATAATGTAGAACTAACAAATGATAAAACGAAAGAAAAGCAAATTTTTAAGATTTTTTTAGATAAGGACAAGAAAAATATCATTAAGCTCCAAGATTCGAAAACAAAGAAGGAGTTCTTCCCAACGGAGGATTTTTATTATCCAGCTGTTAGTATATAGTATAGGTTTTTAATAGAAAAAGAATGAGTAATGAAAAAAGTATTTGTATTATTCAGTTTAGTGATAGGGCTTTCTGTAAAGGCTCAAATCACGGTGAGAGGTGTGGTTTCGATGAGAAATGAAGGTAGAAACTATTGAACTGTGGTATACCATTTGTGAAAGATCAATAGGCGAGGTAATTGTCAACTATATGATACGCCCAGAGGAAACTGATGAAATCCTTGCTGTGAAGTATGACTTAAATGGGGAAATCCTTGCTATTGACTGGGAAAGTTAATTTATAGAGTAGAAGTTTTTACAAAAAACGTGTTTAAACTTTTTTTAAAAACTTGGATATAAACCCTAATAAAAGCATTCCAATCCAAGTTACATCAAGATACTCATATCTCATTATCAAACCTTTATATCCGTCAAGCCAACCATTTGCTTGTTCAATCTTAAACCTATTTTTGTACAATTCTTCATCAAAATAAACATCTGGTTGCTCTCCATTATTAAAGCTAAACCTTCTTTTTTACACTTAAAAAGGGAATAATCCAATTATTTATTGTATCTTTGTCCAAAGTTCCTGAATTTTAGTGTTTTTTCTCAAACACAAAATTACTAATTTTCGGGAACTTTTATTTTATTATAAGAAAAAGTTTAAACAGCTTCTTCTCTAAAAAGTTTAAACAGCTTCAATGTAAAAAACTAAAAATAAATATACATGGAAAAAATGTTAAAAACAATAGGCTTAGTACTCTTACTACTGACCTCTTGTGGCAAAGACGATTCTAACCCTAATAGTGGTAACGGCAATAACAACAGCAATGTTACCCCATCTGCTGAACAAAAAGCAATTGTTATCACTTCATATAGCAAAAACTATGGTTATGCAGGTGATAGCATAGATATTTTAGGGGAGAATTTCCCTAAAAAAGAACAATGTAAAGTAACTTTTGGAGACACCGAAGCTACTATCACCTCAGTTTCATCTGATGGCAAAAAGCTCACCCTTATATTACCTCGCAGTAGCACTTATTTGCCAGAACTAAAATTCCATTTCGGCGAAAAAGCTATAATAGAAAACAACGTAACCAATGACTATGAACAAAAAATAGGTATCATTGATAAAGTCATAGGACAATGGGTAAAAACTCAATGGGATGTAGCCAATGCTTCTTATTGGTATAATGTAAAAACCCAAATCATAGGAGATTACATATATAGTACACAAGTACGGGAGAAATCCTCTGGAAATATTGTGGTTTTTAGCAAAGATAATGGCATCACTTGGGAAAAATGGGCAAATACAGGTGTATGGAGTTATATTTCTGATTTTTATATTACCTCCACTCACGAAGGTCTGAATGTAAATTCTAGTGGTGTATACAAAGTACCTATTGGAGGAACAAAAACTCCTAACCCTTTTATTAATAGTGGAAAAGAAATTTTTTACAATAAAAATATTACTTTCAATAGAGTAATTTGTGATGATGAAATGAAAAATATCATTGTGGTCTCAATAGCTGGCGACGTCTATAAATCAACTAATGGGAAAGATTTTTATCCTGTAAGAGAAGTTAATACCCGTAGACTTGTTGATTATCAATTTTGTGCTTTTAAAAGAGATGTAAACCATATATGGATTGGTGGATTGGATGACAAAAATCACAAAGCTATAATACTATTCTGTAATGGTAATAATGAACAATGGACAGAATATGTATTTGAAAATGATCCCGAAGGAATGGCTGTCGATGTGGATTTCCCTACTAATCAAATAGGTTATTGTTTAATATCATCTCAAGCGAATCAGAGAATATACAAATCTACTGATGGGGGATACTCTTGGCAGAAATTACCTTTTGAATTTCCTTTAATAGCTTATCACTCCTTGGCCTTTAAAGATGAAAATATAGGCTGGGAATCATCAAGCAAAGTTATCTACAAAACTACTGATGGAGGCTATACTTGGCAAAAAGAGTTTGAAGGCGAAAGCAGAATCAAAAAACTCTATTACACTGAAAATGTACTTTATGCTTTTGCAGAAGATGGTCTGTTATACCGCTACTATTTTAAATAGTGAAATTACTTAACCCCCATTGGGATACTATGATTTTTACTTGCGAAGTGAAAAACTACTGATATAAAAGCTGTTGCAAGGTAAGATTTGCAACAGCTTTTATTTATTTTCTATCCGAAAGACTTTTTACTTGTCTCTTTCTTCTATCTTCAGAATAGATAAGGAATTGCAACTAATGCGGAGCAAGCCTATCATGCACATAGGGATGAGCGTCTTTTGCGGGAGTGGCATTCGCAAGAAAGCGCTAGAGGAGCAGCTCAAGCAGCATGAGCAGCGAACCACAGAGAAGCAGACCCACCAGAGACATATTCGGGACACCCACAAACAAACCTTTGATCTGAGGAAACACCCCTACTTCTCCCTTTTCCTTTGGGGCGTGGCGATGCTGCTTCTTTTTCTATTACACCCGAGAAAACAAAAGTAAATGTTTCAGCTTTATTTTGTACCTTTGCAGCCATTATGAAAGATATTCGTGCTTTAAAAAAAGAAGAACTACAAGCCTTTTTCCTCTCCCATGGGGAAAAGGCTTTTCGTGCTAACCAAGTATATGAGTGGCTTTGGAGCAAGGGGGTTCACTCCTTCGAGCAGATGACCAACCTCTCCAAGGAGACCCGCCAGTTGCTTTCGGAGCATTTTGTCATCAACCATATCAAGGTGGATACCATGCAGCGCAGTGAGGATGGTACTATCAAGAATGCCGTACGCCTACACGACGGGCTGTATGTGGAGTCCGTGCTCATCCCCACCGATACGCGTATCACCGCCTGTGTCTCCAGTCAGGTAGGGTGCTCACTGAACTGCTCTTTTTGTGCTACAGCACGCCTTAAGCGTATGCGCAACCTCTCTCCTGATGAGATTTTCGACCAAGTGCTCACCATAGACCAGCAGAGTCGCCTCTACTACGGGCGTCCGCTGCGCAATATCGTCTTTATGGGCATGGGCGAGCCTCTGATGAACTACCCCAATGTGATGAAGGCTATCGAGCGCATCACCTCCGAGAAAGAGGGGCTGGGCTTCTCTCCCAAACGCATCACCGTATCCACTTCGGGCGTCTCCAAGCTCATCCGCAAGATGGCCGATGACAAGGTCAAGTTTCGCCTTGCCGTATCCCTACACTCGGCTATCGAGGAGACACGCAACAAGATCATGCCTTGGACGGTGGACTTTCCCCTTACCGAGCTGAGAACCGCCCTCCAATACTGGTATCAGCAGACCAAAAGCCGCATTACCTACGAATATGTAGTCTGGAAAGGGATCAATGACACCCCCAAGGATGTAGAGGCGCTGGTGGCTTTCTGCCGCTTTGCTCCCTGCAAGGTAAACCTTATCGAATACAACCCTATCGACGAGGGACTCTTCGAACAAGCCGACGAAAAAGCACTACAATTGTATAAAAGAAAACTCGAAGAAGCAGGTATCACCACGACCATCCGCTACTCTCGTGGCAAGGACATCGATGCCGCCTGCGGACAATTGGCCAATAAGCAGTAATGGGGGGGAATTGTAACATAGACGATTTTGTAATGTGGGCGAATTGGAGTACATACTCCGCTGCGCCAGCTCGCGGACTTTGCCTCTACGACGCACTCAAAAGAACCCACACCATGCCCGTGATGCCTTTTTTGTGTATTTATATGTATTTACACGTTTTTACACATATATTTGCAAACGTTCGGATAACACACGCGTAGGGGCGAATTGCAATTCGCCCTCCCATTATGGGTAATTCGCCCTTCCGTTATGGACAATTCCCTCCTACGACTTCTCGCTGATGAGCTGGCAGCTCTCCCCATCGAATACGGCATAAGTATAGTAGTGTATCCAATCTCCTGTATTGATATAGGTAGCCTCCCCGCCGAGGTCTATAGTCATAGGTAGGTGGCGGTGACCAAAGAGAAAGTAGTCATAGTGCTTACTCTGGAGCTTGCGGCGGCAGTATTGCACAAGCCATTCCTTGTCTTGGCCAAGGAAATGCACATCCTCGTCACCGGAGATAAGCTTGTTCTTCACCGAGAGATATTGTGCCAAGCGTACCCCAATATCGGGGTGTAGCCAGCGGAAGAGCCACTTACAAAAGGGGTTGGTAAAGACTTTTTTCATGCGCTTGTACCCCTTGTCACCAGGGCCTAAGCCGTCGCCATGGCCTATGAGAAAGTGCTTGCCACGGCAGATAAATTCTTGTGGACTGCGGTATACAGGGATATCCAATTCCTGGGGGAAGTAGTCATCCATCCACAGGTCGTGGTTGCCTACAAAGAAGAAGATAGGCAGTCCACTATCGCGAAGCTCAGCGAGCTTGCCCAATACACGTACAAAACCGCGGGGTACCACTGTCTTGTACTCAAACCAAAAGTCAAAGAGGTCTCCTAAAAGAAACAGCGCCCCCGCATCAGTCTTGATAGTATCCAGCCAATGCACAAAGCGCGTCTCGCGCTCCCGACTCTCTTGGTAGGTCGGTGCGCCTAAGTGATTATCCGAAGCAAAATACAGCTTCTTGCCTGCTGGTAAATTTATTTCCATGTTTTCATCTGTAGGAAGCTGTCCGAAAAGTCTTATTCATGAAGGGCGATTTGCAAATCGCCCCTACAACAGGATCTAAAACAACTGATTTTCAATAGAATAAAATTTTAAAATATTCATTTTAAACCTTGAAAAACAATATTTTATACTTTTTCGGACAGCTTCTCCCTTATGTAGTAATAATTGAAAATTATGGGCAAATTGCTCACATACTCAGTTGCACCAACTCGCTAACTTTGTCCCTACAACGCATGCAAAAATACACCCAAAGAAGAAATTCTTCACGTCCTTATTCTTCACTTCTTCATCACACACCCAGCTGTGGGCTCTCGCTGGCTGCGTTCTTCATTTCTTCCTCTTCATTCTTCACTTTTCTCTCTTCACTCTTCACTCCATGAGAGCTTACCGAGAGTACGATTCCCAGTGCCATACAGGTCATCCAGATGGAGGTACCCCCTGTAGTGAAGAAGGGCAAGTTCTGCCCTGTTACTGGCAAAAGACCTACGGAAACGCCCATATTGACAAACCCTTGGAAGACAATCGGGATTCCCACCCCTAAGACCAACAATTTACCGAAAATAGTGGTGGCTTTCATCGAGATGACCACAAAGCGCACCAGCATAATGATAAATAGCAGTATCAGGGCAGAGCCCCCCAACAGTCCATATTCCTCGACCACTATAGCAAAGATAAAATCCGACGAACCCTGAGGCAAGAGGTTCTTCATCACGCTCTTTCCTGCACCTTGCCCCCAGAATCCACCCGAGACAATGGCCATCTTGGCACGCTCCGACTGGTAGTTCTCTTCCTTGTCCTTGCTCATAAAGGTCTCTATTCGGTTCTTCCACGTGTCCACACGATGCGGAAAAGCATCCGGAAAGGCTTTTACAACCAACATGAACAAGGCAAAGAGCAACACTGCCAGTATACTACTGCCCAGTATGTACTTAATCGGGTAGCGCCCTATATAGAGCACCATCAGCACCATGGCGTACATCATCGCCCCTGTGGAGAGGTTTGGCAGGGTAACCATCGCCAGGGTAATCCCTACAGGCAGCCACAAGGGCAATATACTCTCGGCGAAGCTATACTTGGTCTCATACACCTCGGCCAAGTACGAGGCTACATACATCAGTAGGATAATCATAGCAAAAGCCGATGGCTGAAAGGAAATCCCCATGATGTAGATCCAGCGGCTAGCATTAGCCCCCTCTATGGTGCTTCCCTTGAGCAAGGCAAAGAAAAGCAATATCCACGAAAGCAGCAACCCCAGTCGCGCCAATGGGCGAAAATAACGATATGGAAACCTATGGATTAGGTAGATGATCAGAAGCCCCGCCGCGATCAACCCCACATGCCTTATCAGGTATCCACGTGTGGAGATACCTGTCCTTTCCAAATACACCAAGTTGCTGCTCGAGCTATACACTGGCAGAAAGGAAATCAGGGCAAAGAAGAGGATGACTCCCCAAAGGGAAATATCCCCCTTGAGATAGCGTCTGAAGCGTTCCATAGGATTGTTTTTTTATAGCATATTTACATAATGCTTGAACTGGTTGCCTCTGTCCTCATAGCTCTGGAAAAGGTCAAAGCTGGCACAGGCGGGAGAAAGCAATACGGTGTCTCCTTCTTGAGAGAGTCCACGACCTACCTGTACGGCATCCTCCATGGAGTGAGTCTCTATGATGGTAGGAACGATACTTTGGAAAGTCTGTATAATCTTCTGATTATCAAGACCTAAGCACACAATCGCTTTTACTTTCTTGCTTACATACGGAATCAGTGGTGTATAGTCATTTCCTTTGTCCTGCCCCCCAACAATCCACACAAGTCCTTCCTCCATGGAGTCCAAGGCATAGTATACGGAATTGACATTGGTAGCCTTGGAGTCATTGATATATCTGACACCCTCTACCTCACGGACAAATTCCAAGCGGTGGGGTACTCCCTGAAAGGTCATCAGACTGTTGCGAATGTTCTGGTTGCGTACATTCAATAATTTGGCAACCATGGTGGCTCCCATGGCATTCTTTAGATTGTGTTTTCCTTTAATTGTCAAATCTTTAGTGGACATCTCGAATATATTTTGGTTAACATTTACATACATATTTTTCTCATCAAGGCTCCAAGCGCCTCTCTCGAAAGTTTTTTCCAAGGAGAAGGGCAAAAGTTGTGCTTTTACTTGACCTTTGTTAATCTCTTGGACGGTGACCGGATCATCTGCATCATAGATCAGATAATCGACCGCTTGCTGGAACTCGGTGATGCGCATCTTGGCATCTATATAGTTCTGAAATTCATAGTTATACCTGTCCAAATGGTCAGGGGTGATATTGAGCAATAGGGCTATATGTGGGTGGAAGGAGGTAATATCGTCCAGCTGAAAACTACTGATTTCCAATACATAATATTCCTTAGGCTCTTGAGCTACCAAGCGGGCAAAGCTGTATCCTATATTGCCCCCTACTCCTACCGAAAGACCGGCCTCTTTAAGCAGGTGGTATACCAAGGTCGTGGTCGTGGTCTTGCCATTGCTCCCTGTGATGGCGATAATCTTCGCATCCGTATAGCGAGAGGCAAATTCTATCTCGGAGATAATCTCTATTCCTTTGGCCTTGGCTTGCTGCACTATAGGCACTTTATGAGGAATCCCAGGGCTTTTGATAATGCAATCGGCAGAGAGGATTTCGCTTTCGGTATGTTGGCCTTCCTCCCAGCGAATGCCCTTGGCATCCAGCTCCTTCTTGTATACCTCCTTCAGGGGTGATTTGTCTGAGAGAAACACCTCCCAGCCTTTTTGTTTTCCGAGAACAGCAGCCCCTGTGCCACTCTCTCCGCCTCCAAGTATAACTAATTTCATGCTAAGGGTTATAGATATTTAAGGTTATAGAATTATAGATTTTAAAGGTTTTACTCATTAATCATTGATCATTAATCATTAATCATTGATAATTGATAATTGATAATTAATCATTAATCATTGTCTATCGGATTTTCAGGGTAATAAAGGATATCAGTGCCAAGATAATTCCCACGATCAGAAAGCGCATTACTATTTTACTCTCATGATAGCCCTTCTTCTGATAGTGGTGGTGTAGGGGCGACATGAGGAAAATCCTACGTCCTTCGCCATATTTCTTTTTCGTATATTTGAAATACGCCACTTGCAACATCACCGAGAGGTTCTCCATAAGGAAGATACCACAGAGTACCGGGATAAGCAGCTCCTTGCGCACCATGATGGCCAGCACCGCAATAATCCCTCCTATGGTTAGGCTACCGGTATCCCCCATGAATACCTGTGCGGGATAGGTGTTGTACCACAAGAAACCGATGAGCGCTCCTACCATCGCCGCTATGAAGATGGTCACCTCTCCCACATGCGGTATATACATGATATTGAGGTACTCTGAGAAAATCGTATTCCCGGATATCCATGCAAATATCCCCAAGGTAAATACGATAATCGCCGAACTCCCCGCTGCCAGCCCATCGATACCATCGGTTAGGTTGGCTCCATTGGATACGGCAGTGATGATAAATATCACTATGGGGATAAATATCAACCATACCCAGTGCTTATAGTTCTCTCCTGTCCACTTGATCAGCGAGGCATAGTCCAATTCGTTGTTTTTCATAAAGGGAATGGTCGTCTTAGTCGATTTTACTTCGGCCATCTCCGAGAGCGGACGACGCTGCGCTTGCGTCTGTACCATGCGGGAAGCCTGTGCATTCTCGTTCTTTACGGTAACATCCGGATGAAAGTAGAGAGTTGCCCCTACGATAATCCCCAGAGATACCTGCCCTAAGACCTTGAAACGCCCCTTGAGTCCATCCTTGTTCTTGCGAAATACCTTGATATAGTCATCGATAAAACCAATCAGCCCCATCCACAGGGTGGTGATTATCAGCAGGATGATATATATATTGTCCAAGCGTGTCAGTAAAAGCACCGGAATGAGCAAAGCCAAAATAATAATAATCCCCCCCATGGTAGGTGTACCGGATTTCTCCTTCTGCCCCTCCAGCCCTAAGTCTCGCACGGTCTCGCCCACTTGCAAGCGATACAAAAGACCTATGATACGCTTTCCACTAAGGGTAGCGATGAGCAGCGCTAAAATAGCAGCTATCCCCGCCCTGAAGGAAATATACTGGAACATCCCCGCCCCCGGCAGGTTATACGCTCTATGTAAATAATCAAATAAGTAATATAACATAACCACAATTAAGTGAAAAACGAAGAGTGAAAAGTGAAGAATGCACATCCTGCATCCATTCTTTTTCTATCTGTCTTCTATTCACTTTATCTTTTATCTATTAATTCCCTTATTAAGTGAAAAACGAAGAGTGAAAAGTGAAGAATGCACATCCTGCATCCATTCTTTTTCTATCTGTCTTCTATTCACTTTATCTTTTATCTATTAATTCCCTTATTAAGTGAAAAACGAAGAGTGAAAAGTGAAGAATGCACATCCTGCATCCATTCTTTTTCTATCTGCCTTCTATTCACTTTATCTTTTATCTATTAATTCCCTTATTAAGTGAAAAACGAAGAGTGAAAAGTGAAGAATGCACATCCTGCATCCATTCTTTTTCTATCTGTCTTCTATTCACTTTATCTTTTATCTATTAATTCCCTTATTAAGTGAAAAACGAAGAGTGAAAAGTGAAGAGTGAAAAGTGAAGAATGCACATCCTGCATCCATTCTTTTTCTATCTGCCTTCTATTCACTTTATCTTTTATCTATTAATTCCCTTATTAAGTGAAAAACGAAGTATGAAAAGTTAGGGTAAAACGCAATGAATTGTGTCTCTACAGAAAACTACGCCAATTAGGATTCCCAGCTATGAACACTCGCTCTCTTCACTCTTCACCACATACCCAGCTGTGAACACTCACTCTCTTCATTCTTCACTCTTCACTCAAAACCACTCTTCACTCAAAACCACTCTTCACTCAAAACCACTCTTCACTCCCTTCTGATTAATCCTTTTTTTTCCTGTTTTTATAGAAGTCACAAGAATAGAAATAATCTCATCACAATCTTTTTGAAAACTATTTTTTATTTTCTCATCAAAATGTTCTGTATCATATAGCAAAGAAATCCAGTAAAGTGTTTCATTTGCCTCTTTCAAAGCTATGGAAAGTTTAGAAACAAAATCAGAAATACTTTGAGCATATTCAGCCTCTCTTATAAGAGCACCTATAGCAGTACCACTTCTAAGTAACTGTTTGCTCAGTACATATTCATTACTTTCTCTTAGAAATTTTGAAAGTTTTACAATCCTGATAGCAAAGTTATATGTTTTCTTAGACAATATTCCTTTTTTATCTTCCTGCAACTCTTTCTCTTCCATTTTCTTTGTATTTTTAATAATTCAAGTTTCCCAAGCTACTTTTAGGTTATAATTTTATTTATAACAATATGATAATCAACAACATGTACCCCCCTATCACATCCTCACGCCTCTTCACTCTTCACTCTTCACTCTTCACTCTTCACTCCCCTCGCTTCTTCCAGATCGTCAAAGTGTGTCCTTACGCCCTTGACTTCCTGATAGGTCTCATGCCCTTTGCCTGCTATTAGGAGGATATCGCCTTTTTGGGCAAGGTGGCAGGCTACTTTTATCGCCTGTCGCCTATCGGTCACTGTCATACTCTTGTGCTGGTTCTCTGGGGTGATTCCCGCTTCCATCTCTCGGAGGATTTCCTGGGGATCTTCCTCACGAGGGTTGTCGGAGGTGAGTATCACCTTTTCACTGAGCGAGGTAGCTATATGTGCCATGATAGGTCGCTTGCCTTTGTCACGATTCCCGCCACAGCCTACCACGGTGATAAGCCGCTGTGAGGAGTCTTTTATGTCAAGGATCGTTTCTATCACATTCTGCAAGGCATCAGGGGTGTGGGCATAGTCCACGATTACTGTCACCCCACTGGGGGAGACAAAGTACTGAAAGCGCCCAGCTACACTCCTAAGGGTGCTGATCTGGGTGAGTACCTCCAGAGGTTCCTCGCCCAAGAGTACCGCTGTAGCATAGATGGCCAAGAGGTTATAGGCATTGAACCTGCCTATGAGCGAAGTCCATACCTCGTGACTGCCCACTCGTAGGGTCATCCCTGCAAAGGTGCTCTCCAAGAGTTGTCCCTTGAAGTCGGCAGCACGCCCAAGAGC
The DNA here is from genome assembly GCF_002302415.1 of Capnocytophaga gingivalis. Lineage (NCBI taxonomy): Bacteria > Pseudomonadati > Bacteroidota > Flavobacteriia > Flavobacteriales > Flavobacteriaceae > Capnocytophaga > Capnocytophaga gingivalis. The sequence goes on from NZ_CP022386.1 coordinate 1,218,725, forward strand.
ATAGGTATGCTTGTGTGCCGAGGTGTTCTGAAGCATATACGCCCCATTCTTATCCTCTACATTGGTCAGCGCAAAGGCTGTTTTTGGCAATTGGTCAAAGAACGTCTTCTTCGTATCGCGATACTGCGCAAAGGTCTCATGAAAATCTAGGTGGTCTTGCGTGAGGTTGGTGAACACTCCGCCGGCAAAAACCAGCCCTTCTATACGATGTAGCGCGATGCCGTGCGAACTCACTTCCATGAAGCAGTGTGTTACCCCTTGATCCACCATGCGGCGCAATACCTTGTTCAGGGTAAGCACATCCGGAGTGGTGTTGTGTGTCTCCTCGCGCTCTTGGTCTATATATATGGCTATGGTAGAGATCAGTCCCACCTTGTAGCCCAATTGTCGAAATAGCTGATAGGATAGGCTGGCTATGGTTGTCTTGCCATTGGTACCTGTAACCCCTACTAGGCGCAATTGCTCACTGGGGTGCCCATAGAAGTGGGCGGCTATCTGTCCCATGGCGCGGCTCGTATCGGTCACTTGTACATAGGTTACCCCCTCGGCAAGTGCTTCGGGGAGGTCTTCCACGACCAACACCTTTCCTTGTTGGGCAATTACCTCTGGTATGAAACGATGCCCATCGGTATGTGCGCCTTTTATAGCAAAAAATAGCGTATTAGGGGTAATATCTCGAGAACTCTGGGTGATATTTTCCACTTCCTGTGAGGTATCTCCTATGGTTTGGAGTACTTCTACGCCTTGTAATAGCTCTTTGAGTAACATAATTCCCTATAAAAATTTCAATCGTATGGTCTTGCGTCCGCCTATATACTCCCCTCCTGCGATGGACTGCGCGGTCACACGCCTGCCTGTCCCCTCTATGGTGACACTCAAGCCTAAGTTCTCCATGATGGCTATGGCATCCATCGCTTCCATACCCAATACATTGGGCACTATGGTCTTGTATTTATTGAGTATCTCATTATACTGTTCGTAACTCTTGGCCACTTGTGGGGAGGTCGTCTCTATATCGTCAATGGTGTCAATGAGCAAGGAGTTGGTGTATATCTTCTGGGCTATACTCTTGAATACAGGCCCTGATACATCAGCTCCATAATACCCTATCTGCTTGTCAGGGTTGTGTATGACCACTATACAAGAGTATTTCGGGTTTTGAGCAGGGAAAAAACCTGCAAAAGAGGATATATACCCTAGCTTGGACTTATCCTTATAGTCTTTCTGTGCTGTCCCTGTCTTCCCTGCCATGGAGAAGTTGGGCGAATAGAGGCTCTTTCCAGTCCCGTACTTGACGGTATTCTCCAGTACTTTCTTGACCACCTCGGCGGTCTCTGGCGTACAAATGGAGCTATTGAGCACCTCTACGTCAAATTTTTGTATCGACTTATTCCATTGCTTCACCTCGCGTATCATGCGAGGCTTGAGCATCATCCCATTGTTGGCAATAGCATTGTAGAAGGTGAGCACCTGTAGGGGGGTCATCTCCAGCCCGTAGCCGAAGGCCATCCACTCCAGAGCAATCCCACTCCAGCCACGCTGATTGGGCTGCGGTACGAAGGGTGTCCCTTCTCCCAGAATAGGCATGCCTAACTTCCTGTTTAGGTGCATTTTATTTATCCTTCCGACAAACTTCTTTGGGTCTTTCCCGAAGAGGTCATGCACCATCTGCACGATGGCCGTATTGGACGATACTTGCATGGCTTTGGAGAGGTTGATCGTGCCATAGCCACGGCGGTTGGAATCCCACACCTCTCTCCCATAGAAGGAGATCACCCCTTTCTTGGTATCCACCGTATAAGTAGTATCGATCTTGGCTTCTTCTAAGGCGACCACTAGGGAAACGGTCTTGAACACCGAACCGGGTTCGTAAGTCTCTCCCAAGGCATAGTTGAAGCGCTCCCCATAGCTACCATCCTTGTTGCGCCCCAAGTTCGAAATAGCCTTGATTTCTCCCGTGGCCACTTCCATGACCACCGCACAGCCATGATCCGCTTGATAGGTCTCCAGCTGCTTGAGTAGGGCGTGGTGCGCAATATCTTGTATATTTATATTAATGGTCGAAACCACATCATAGCCGTCCTTGGGCTCTATCTCGTTGCTGTCCTCTATGGGCTTCCATTGCCCTTGGGCGATCTTCTGTTTCAGATGCCTGCCCTCTACTCCGGAGAGGTATTTGCTGAAAGCACCCTCCAAACCTACCTTGAAGGTATTCCCTTGTCCATCGGTGCGCTCATATCCTACGATACGCTGGGCTATCGCCCCCAAGGGATATTCCCGCGAACTGCGCCCCTCCACGATGAGCCCTCCTTTGTAGGCTCCCTTGGAGAAAAGAGGAAACTGGCGAATGCGTGCACACGCATCATATCCAAGCCCCCGCGCAATAAGGAAATACTTATTCTTGTTCTTACGTGCTCCCTTTAGCGCCTCTTGGTAATAGGACGAAGGTCGAGAGAAAAAACGCCCCAAAGAGTCGCTCAGCGCCTTCAGATGCGTGTCAAAATTCTTCTTCGAAGGGGTCATCGCATCAAAATGAATATCATAACGCGTGATCGAAGTCGCCAAAAGACTCCCATCATCCGAATACAGATTCCCTCGATTGGGCTCTATGACAAATTCCTTGATGGTATTCTCAGCAATCAGGTCGCGATACTTCTGTCCATTGAAATACAGCCCGATAAGCTTGGAGACAATCGCTATAGCAAAGATAAACAGCCCTATGCCCACCAAGATGGTGCGCAAATTCACTATCCTATCTCTTTGTATTTCCTTACTCATCTTTGACTAATACCTTTATTTTATTCGGTGGTGTCGGTGACTGCTTCAGTCCAGTGTCCTTCAGTGAGGAGAGTATCGTGGACTCGAGCTTTACTTTCTGCAAGCGTGAACGTACGTCCACAAACTCGCTGCGGAGCTCCTTTACCTCCCCTTCCAGCTTGGCTATGGCATATATCTTTTGGTCTATCAAGTGACCACTATATATCATGATGATACCTATAAACAAAACAAAAAGAATCACTGCCCAATTCCTCATAGCATGTGCCCCTATGAGAAAATCTGCCTTGAACAGTTTTACAAATTCTTCTTTTATTCTTTGCATTGTATTCGGTTTTTAGTTTTTAGTTGTTAGTCGTTAGTTTTTAGTTTTCAGTTTTTAGTTGTTAGTCGTTAGTTACTCATTCTTCACTTTTCACTCTTCATTCTTCACTCAAAACTCTCTTCACTCAAAACTCAAAACTCTTCATTCAAAACTTTTTTCACTCGTTCTGCTACTCTGAGCTTAGCACTACGGGCGCGGTTGTTGCGGGCTAACTCCTCGGCAGTGGGCAGGATAGGCTTACCTACCTTGCGGAAAGGCACTTGTATATTCCCATAAAAATCCTTCTCTGGCTCTCCTGAAAACTGCCCATCGCGAATAAAGCGCTTGATGAGCCTGTCTTCCAAAGAGTGGTAGCTGATCAGGGCTATACGCCCCATAGGCTTCACTATATCAGGAAGTTGCAAAAGCAACTCCTCCAAGGCGCTCAGCTCCTGATTCACCTCTATGCGAATGGCTTGGTAGAGCTGCGCTAAATGTTTGTTTTCCTGATTCTTAGGAAAATATCGCTGTACCACCTCCTTCAGAGCGGCGGTGGTGGTGATCGGTGCGGCCTCTCTATGTTGCACAATGGCCTGTGCCAATTTCCTACTCTGGGAAAGCTCCCCATAGCGAAAGAAAATTTCACTAAGCTCCTCTTGCGAATAGCCATTGACCACTTCCTTTGCTGAGAGCGGTTGCTCAGGATTCATACGCATATCCAGTTCCCCCTCCATACGAATGGAAAAACCGCGTTCGGCGGTGTCAAACTGGTGAGAGGAAACCCCAAAATCCCCCAATACCCCCGATACTTCCTTCACCCCATAGAAGCGTAAAAAACGCTTGATATGCCTGAAGTTCTGCCCTATGAGGGTAAAGCGGTCATCGGCGATCGCATTGGCTTGTGCCTGCGGATCTTGGTCAAAGGCAAACAACCTTCCCTGGGGGGAAAGCTGCTCCAAAATGGCACGCGAATGCCCCCCTCCACCGAAGGTTACATCCACGTAAGTACCTGCAGGATCTATCGATAGCCCCTCGATACACTCGGTAAGGAGTACCGGTATGTGATAACTATTCTCCTGCATCTGCTCCCATAATTTTTTCTGTCAGCGCCATGAACGCCTCCTCATCGATACTGGCTATTTCCGCCTCATAACACTCTCTGTCCCATACTTCTATGAAGTTCAGGGCAGGAGCCAAAACGACTTCCTTATCGATCTTGGCAAATTCCAACAAAGGCTTGGGAATGAGAAAACGCCCAGAGCCGTCCACCTCTACCTCCTTGACCCCCGCCGTGTACTTGCGCAAATAATCCAAGTGTTGCTTGGAAAAAAGATTCAATTTCGAGCGCATCTTCTCCATGATTTCCTGCCATTCGCCCTGCGGATACAGCTCTATACACCCTTTAAAAATCGAAGGCTTTAGAATAAATCCCTTATGTAACTCACTCTCTAACACGGCTTTAAGCCCCACAGGGATCGTTACACGCCCTTTGGAGTCCGCCTTGCATTCGTATGTTACAAAAGTCTGTATCACTTTGAGTCATTTTATCGGGTCAAAGGTACAAACTTTTTCCCACTTTCTCCCACTTTCTCCCACTTTTTTTTATCAACAAAGATTTTTTTGACTTTTGTCCATAAAAAAACTTTGCCAATCCCTGTAGGCATTGGCAAAGTCGATGAATTAAAAAATAGTTAATGATGAATATTCGCAGTGCGAAAAATTAAGAATTGAGTATCTTAGTAGAATTTAGCTCTATTATCCTTAATATCAGCAGTAGCTTCCAAGGCTGAGAAAAGATCTTGAGAAGCACGGTTGAGCTTCTGGTTTCTCAAAGGCGCCATGTAACTACTATAGTTAGGCAATGCAGGAGCGATGTCCTTCTGTGTCACTTGAATAACGTATACTCCGTTGTCCCCTGCGATTGGTTGGCTTACTTTTCCTTGAGGCAAGGCAAAGGCAGCGCCCAACACACTTGGTTCACTTCCTTGTCCGGGAAGGGCAGGATATTCTTGGGTTACATTCTCTGCTGTTTGTATATTTCCAGCCTGTCCAGAGGCTTGCGCTACTTGCTCCAAGGTACTTCCCTTGAGCTTCTCTGAAAGCTGTTTGGCTTTCTTCTCTTTGATAAGGATAGGCGCTACTATAGGACGCGCATCGGAGGCTGAGGCTACTCCCTCGCTGATCTTCTTAGTAAGCTGCGCGATTATATAACCATCCTTAACATCTTCACGGTGTATATCACCTACTTTGGTATCATCTGCAAAAGCCCATCTGACCAAGGCGCGGTTGTTACCCAGACCTGGGATATCTTCAGCCATAGCATCCAAGTTATTAGCAGGCAATACATTGTATCCCGCTTTAGCTGCCAAGGAAGCAAAGTCCTTAGGATGCTGTAGCGCTTGTTCGTTGAAGGCGGTAAGCTTGGTATAGATTTCGTTCTGTGTCGCTTTAGAAGGCTCGATATTGCGTACAATGGTAGCCAATTGTACCCCTTCTCTCTGGTCAGTAATCTTGATGATATGGAATCCGAAATTCGTTTCTACAAGCCCTATATCGCCTACTTTTCCATGGAATACATAGTCGTTGAAGGCAGGCACCATCATCCCTGGTGAGAAGAAGTCAAGGTCTCCTCCATTAGGAGCGTTGGACGAGTCATCGGAATTAACCATTGCCAAGGCTGCATAGTCCTCTCCTGCTTTTACTTTTGCCAAGATATCTTCCGCTTTTGCTTTGGCTTCTTCTTTGGTACGAGTGATGGTCTCATTACCTGGGAGAGAACCCTTATAAGCGATAAGAATATGGCTTGCTCTCATCTGGGCATTAGGCTTTTTGGAGAGCATACGGGTATAGCGATAGGTGTTCCCTTCTTTGTAAGGACCATAGAGGTCTCCTACAGGGAGGTTGTAGAGTGCCTCAGCATGATCGGCAGGAAGCCTGTCCTTACTTACGTAGAGGCTATCGAAAGGCACATCAGAATTTTCATTTACGAACTGTGGCACATCCTTAGTAGCCAAGGCGCCGAAGCCAGGAAGGGTATCGTTGGCTTGTTTTTGGCTATTATATACCACTCTGGGAGCGTTAAGGGCTTGTAGGCTCTGCTCTACCTGCTTGATATCCGCTTCAGAGGCAGTCTCAGTAACCCATACGAACTGAATATTGCGCATTTCTTTCTGCTCGAACTGTTTTTTGTGAGCTTTTACATACGCATCTATCTCAGCATCACTTACCTTGACCTCACTATCAGGAATACTTGTGTAGGGCAAGGTTACATAGTTGAAGGTTACTTTGTCCGCTTGACGGTGGTAGGCATCCTCTCCGTCCTTGAGAGTCACACCCAATCCAGCACGAATTAGGCTAAGGTATAGCTCACGCTTGGCACCATCCACGTAGGATTTCTCTTCTGCTTGCCATTGTTGGTACTGGGCGGGGTTGACCTTCTTAATCTGAGCGATCACTTGGGCAAACTTAGCTATGGAGAATTGCCCTTTTTCATCCTGAAACTGAGGGTCTTGTGCATACTGAGGCACACGCTTGATCATGGCAAAGATCTGTTCTTTGCCCACTGAGATTCCCAGCTTTTCGAACTGTTGGTCTATGATTTTCCCTTGTACCGCCTGTTGCCATAGAGCATTGACGATATAGCCTTGTCCTATGCTTCCCCCCATGTTGCGGGTGGTGTTCTCCACTTGAGTAGAGAACTCTCGATAGGAGATATCATCCCCATTTACACTCCCTATCACCAATTGGTCAGGGGTGGTGTTACGGCTAAAAATACCGGAGATAACAAAGGCAAAAAGCGCTAATCCAATTACAAGGATTAGGAATACAGTACGTTTTCTGATTTTTTCTAAAACGGCCATTTTTTTAGTTTTGAGTTTTGAGTTTTGAATTTTGAGTTCTCATCCTGCTCACCGACAACTGTTCACTGACAACTGTTCACTGACAACTGTTCACTGACAAACTGACAACCCAAAAAATCGGGTGCGAAATTACAAAATTTTTACCAATTTTGAAAGTTTTATTTCCTTTATTTATTCACACCTTGTTCTAACAGAGAGAGATACATGTAAGTATTTGATTTTATGAAATATACAACTATAGCAAGACAACCGAGCCTCTAAAAGCCTTCTTTGAGGAAACTGTATTCTTTTCTTTTTTCCAGCTGATGTAAAGCCAATTCCTTTATTTTTATATCATTAGTCTCAGATGCCAATTTTTCTAATGCTAAAAGACTCTCAGGCTGTGGTTGCGCTCCTATAGCATAAATGATTTTTCGTATATAAGGATATTTGAAATCTTGCCTATTTTTCATTCCAAGGAGAAATGTCTTTTTTCAAATTCTGATGCTTTTTAGAGCTGTTTTATTAGCCTTTTTGCTCGTCCTAAAACTAGTTTGTCCACAGATTTTCAAAGAAATAACAAACTACTTTCTTTGCTTGTAAGACTTATCTCTATAAGCTTATTTCAGGACAAGATAAAGCAAAATATTCTATTCCTCTCTTTCAAAAATATGTAACGTATGATTACTATCTAAGATATACACCTTATTTTCTGAGACTTTTAAATCTCTAAGGCGAGTAAAACTATCATCTCTTTCCACTACTGCAATAGGCTCTGAAATATAGATAATTTCCTTGGTATTGATGTCTAAAATACCGAATTTTAGTTTTTCAGCAAGATAAAAATACAATAAATTATCTTGAACAACATAACTTCCTGCAGTATCATTTGCTTTTTTGATGTTGTACTTTTCAAACTCTTCTTGTAAGCCATATTGAGTAACAAAAGGAGGGGCTTGATTTAAATCTATTTCAATAAAAACATCTACTGCTAAGCCTAAAATTTTTCCTTTTTCACTATTTAAGAGATAATCACTTCTAAAAAAGCCTTTGCTATCATCATAAGAACTCGTACTTGTTTTTCCTATAGCTTGGTGATATTCAGGGATACGATATTTTAATTCTCCTGTTTCAATATCTAAACCTATAAAGCCTCCTATCTCTATAAAAGCCCAAAGAATATTGTTGTATATACCTATAAGTTTATATACTTTAAAATATCTTTCTTCATCCCACGAATTTTTCCACTTCCCAAATGAAGCAAGAGAAAACTCCCACAGATGTTCTTTCTTTTGAATAGAAAAGGCTCTGATAGACATTACATCATCGTATATTTTATCCTTTTTGTATGTATATACATATATACCCATTTGGAAAAAACTTATAGAAAATTTGTCAATATTTCCCAATACCATAAGATTCCCTTCTCTATCCAAAAGAGCTGTAATGAATATTTTTTGCTGTTCATCTAAAAAATAAGTTTCTAAAAACTCTTTAGATAAATACAAAAAAGCTTTGTCTTTTCCTTCTTCTATTAATTCTAAATTTTCGTTGAAGATTTTATAATTATTCTCCCACTCACTACAATAGAATTTACCATTAAAAGTAGCAAGCGGACTTAGTGGCGTTTTGTAAAGCATTTGCTTTTTTTCGCCACATTGAAGTTCGTGTGATGTATTGATGTAATAAGGTTTACCTTTATAGATAACATAATCTCTTACATTATCTATTTTAGAATCTAGTTTAAACATTTTATTGTGTTTTTATTGCATTTTGCTAAAGGTATAAGGACTTTTAGGGTACTAAAATAGGCATTTCTCTGAAAAATAATAGCTTAGATGTTATTCCTCTCTTTCAAAAATAGGCAACGTATGATTACTATCTAAGATATAGACTATCCCTTGTTCATTTTGATTTCAAAAAATAAAAAAGGAAAACATGTGATTGCCTTTCAATCCGTTAAACACAACTACTACCAACTTGGAACAAAGGTATAAAAAATTCTTGAAGTAGTATCCTTTCCCCCTTAAAAATAAGATTTGGTGTGCAAGAGATCTTTGCACACCAAATCCTACATAAAGCCTCCGCTTACCGCTCCCTCTTTCAACTCCCTTAAGTCATTGATCATTAATTTAAGTTTCGCCAGTTCTGTAACTTATTGATATTCAAAAACCTCCCCCTACCCCCTCCAAAGGGGGAATGAGATAGTTTATGATTCTCAAGAAGTTAGAGAGAGGACATTTTCCAGATTGATAGACAATTTTTATCTTTTTCAACGAATTTATTCCCCCTCTCGGAGGGGGCAAGGGGGAGGTTTATTTTTCAATATATTGATTATTAATTAATTACAAATCTAATTATAACCTAAAAATGACCTGCGAAACTTAAATCATTAATCATTAATAAAGACTCTCACGGTAATAATCCTATTATCAGAGACTTCTTCTACCAAGAAGCGGAAACGATCTATTTCTATCTCTTCATTACGTTCAGGAATGGACTCATGTACGTCCGTCACCAAGCCTCCTAAGGTGTCGTAGTTCTCGCTCTCGGGGAGGGCGAGCTTGTATTTCTCATTGAGGTACTCCACTTCCAAGCGTGCTGAGAACACATACTCCTTGTCCGAGATGGGGAGTTCCTTGGTATGTATTTGGTCGTGCTCGTCCTCTATCTCCCCAAAGAGTTCCTCCACGATGTCCTCAAGGGTCACCAAGCCCGAAGTACCCCCGTATTCGTCAAAGACAATCGCCATACTCTGGTGCTTCTTAATCAGCGTATCCAAGAGCTTGGAGATGTATATCGTCTCGGGAACAAAGGTAATCGGACGCAAAAACTCTCGTATGGTCTTAGGCTTCTTGAAGAGGTCAAAGGCATGTACATAACCGATGATATCATCTATATTCTCCTGATACACAAGGATTTTTGAATAATTCGAACGTACAAAAAGGTCTCTAAGACAGGCCACACTCTCCTGTATACTGATGGCGATGATCTCCGTGCGGGGCTTCATGATATCCCGTGCCTTTACTTGGGAAAAGCCTAAAGCATTTTGGAATATCTGTACCTCACTATCCATCGTCTTATCCTCGGACATGTTCTCTATCTGCTCAGAAATGTAGTTTTCCAATTCTTCCTTGGAAAAGGTCAAACGAGTCACATCGCCTTGGGTGTTGAAAAATACGTGTAGGATATTGTCCGACAACCAAATAACAAAAGCTGTGATCGGGGAAAATATCAAATAAAGCACATAGGTCACCGGCGAGAGGGCTCTAAGTAGCGTATTGGAATATATCTGAAAGAAAACCTTCGGCAGGAACTCTCCTGTGATGACAATCACTAAGGTCGAAATAATCGTCTGCCAGAGTATCCCATGGAAATATTCTGGGAGGTAGCTTAGGATCAACTTGCCCATCTCTATTCCATAGATTACCAAGGTGACATTGTTCCCTACCAACATGGTTGCGATAAACTTGGACGGCTTGCGGGTGAGTTTCTCTAAAATACTCCCGATAACCCCTCCTTGTTTCTTCTCTATCTCCAGTTGTACCTTGTTCGAGGAAACATACGCTATCTCCATCCCTGAGAAATACGCAGAGAAGAAAAGCAATACAAGTATGATAATAATCGATGTTAACAACTTATTTAATGATTAATTTTTAATGTTCAATTTTTAATCTTCTATTCACTGACCTCTGCTCACTGTTCACTGACCTCTGTCACACACCAACATAGGGCGATTTGCAAATCGCCCCTACAGCAGAACGCAAAAACCCTCATGCTAATATGGGGCAACCTCTGTTCACTATTCACTGACCTCTGTCACACACCAGCATAGGGCGATTTGCAAATCGCCCCTACAGCAGAGCGCAAAACCCTTATGCTAATATGGGGTGACCTCTATTCACCGCTCACTGTTCACTGACCTCTGCTCACTGACCTCTGACCTTGAGTCATTGATCATTAATCATTGATCATTGATCATTAATCATTAATCATTAATCATTGATCATTAATCATTGATAGCTACTCCTTCACGGGTATAATTCCTGTGATTTTATGGGCTTTTAGGTGGGTGAATCGCTTATCAAAATCCATACCTATCCCCTTGGTAATAGAGCCCTGTAGGCTGTCTATATACTCAAAAGGTTGCTCGGTGAATACCCAGTCGGTATTGGCTTGCCAGAAGAGCTCTGAGGTCTTGAGCACCTTGCCGTCATAGGTGATAATCTCCACACTATCACGCAGTTGCACCATCTGAGTAGGCAGGTAATAGATGCCATACCGTGCCTTGATGATATTCTCATGTGCCTGCTCATCATAGAGCTTGAGCACCAAGCCCTTAGGAAACTCCGTATAGGGAAACTTCTGAGTGGAAAAATCCTTGTTCAGTGCACTCTCCAGTACCGTCCTTACCTTGGTCGAATCGGTGTAGATAAGGCGGAAATTATACGTCTCCCCATTGGGTATTTTCTCCTGTGAATCTGTGCTTTTCTTAGCCGCCTCTTCACACGAGAAAAACATTGTAAGGACAAGAAGCCCTACAATGTTCTTAAGCAAATATACCTTTATATATGTGTGTATCATAACTGTGGTACCTTAACCGATTGGCCTATCCAACACTTGAAGGTGATAGTCTTCCCTGCCAAGCCTGAACTGAATATATCGGCACGTGAGGGAGCGAGCTTATCATAGTGTGCTGCCAATTTCTCCAAGCCTCCTTTTCTTGCGGTGGAGGCTGCCAGCCAGTATACAGCGCGCTTTTCGAAAACAGTAGTACCACAATCATTCGCCGCAGAGGCATACGCCTGTGCCATCACCTGATAAGCAGAGGCATTGGACGGATTGAAGGACAAGGCTTTCTGTGCATAGCTCACTGCAGTGCTGCCAGAGTATTTGGTAGCTATTTTTACTAAATAGCTTGATTTCCTCAAGGGGTCTTTCTCCAAATCCACCGCTTGGTTGAAGTACTTCACGGCCTCAGTTGTATTCTTTTGTTTTTCCTTTAGGATACCCAAGTATAGCGCAGAAGAAGCCGATGGGGCTAACTGGTTCAAGCGCTCTACGATTTTGACAAATAGCGGATCGGTGGTACACTCCTTGTCGGAGAGCTTGGCTGCTGCACGGCGCAACCACTCGGTGTTGTCCTTGTTAGCATCATATACCTTTTGGTAAAGAGGTACAAGGTTCTTACAATCTGCCAATTGTCCCAAGGAATTATCCACACTCTCGGTGATGTTCTTGAGGTTCTCCACACGAGTACGGGCTACTTGTAGCTGACCTTTTTCCTTATCAGTCAGTGTATTAGCTTCTTCCTTAGGCAAAAGCTCATTCATACGTACTGAGAGCTTGTTGTTCTCATTTTCTATGATTTCAGATACATTGTCATACACATCGAACACCTCTTGTAGGGGTTTCTTATTAGCCTTGTATAGGTCTAAGGCTGTAGCAAAGTACTGATAGATAGCTGTATCATCGGCAAAAGCATCCTTATCCTGCTTATATACCCCGTCCAGAAGGGCAAAAAGCTCCTCTTTGGTACCCTTATTGTGCTCTATGAGTATATATGCCTGATGGATTTGGTTGTTAGCTGCAGAGAACTTTTGTGGAAAATATTGATTATATTTATTATAAAGCTCTTGTAAGTCTTTGATATATTTATCCTTATCCACTCCCTTACTAATCTTATCCCTGAGGATACGCTCCCCATATTGGAAAGTAGACTGGTAGAGTTCAGGGCAATTGTCATAGACAAATTTCCAAGAAGGATAAGCCTCATCATAGTTTTTTAGCTTGGCTGCCTCCACATATACGGAGGCCTTCATAGGACAATCTTGCTTCTGCGCGAAAGCCGTTACTGTCCCCATCAAGAGGAACCCATACAATAATTTCTTTTTCATTTTTCTATTTTTTAAGGGGTTATATCAATTATCAATTATCAATTATCAATTGTCAATTGTCAATTATCAATTATCAATTATTAATCATTAATCATTGTTCATTGTTCATTGTTCATTATTCATTATTCATTATTCATTATTCATTGAGCATTGTTCATTAATCATTAATCATTGTTCATTAATCAATGATTAATGGTATTTTGTTCTCTGGAACCACTTATCGCTAAGGGTAAGGGCTAAGTGTAGGGTAAAATAGTTTTCCTTAAGGAGAGAAGTATCTCCCTTGCGCCCCCAAGTAGCCCCAAAGGAAACATTGGAAAGCCCTTTCATAGGTAGGGTAGCTCCAAAAGTCATGCCATAATCGTTGATAGACTTGTCTCGAAGCACGATTCCTGTGCGCTCGTAGTAGAGCCCAGCACGATAAGTAACTCGTTTCCAGTATTTTGTATATGCTGTATTGTGTGGCAAATAAAATCCTCCTACTGAGAATTTGTACGCATTTTCATAACTTACAAACGAGGAAGTTACAAAAGGATTGGAAAAATTCTGCATTTGTACAAAATTGGCAGTAGCTCCGACAAACCACTCATTAGGGTTGCCCACTCCTGCCGAGATTGCCCATTCGGAGGGCAAAGTCAGGTGAGTACGCCTCAGAGAAGCATCGGTCACCTCTCGACTATCTTTGATGATAAAATTGCCATTATTAGGCAAAAGCGAATAGAGGGTCAGGTTGTTATCCGATCTAAGGGTGGTCTGTGGCTTATAGGAAAGTCCTGTGTTGAAGCTGAGCTTTTCGGTAAGAGCGCGCTCATACTGCACTCCCATGGTAAAGCTGCCGCCACGGTATAGGGACTGACTGTCCTCACGGGTGATGTACGCCAATACAGGTGAACTATAGAGATTGCTCAGGTTGCTACGACCGAAGTTGAACCCGCCGGCCACTCCTATGCGAAGTCCATTTATAACCTGGTAGCCCAAAGCCATATAGGCTTGGTTCACCCCACCACTTCCCTCATAGGAATAGTACTGTTCACGCCCCTGTATCGTCTCTTTCGATAGCAGTCTATACCCTACGGAGGTATACGGACGCAAGCCTACTGAGAAACCTAAGTTCTTATAGATAGGAAACGAAAGGTTCACATAGTCCAATAGGAAAGTACGCTCCGAATAGCTATCACTCTGGGAATGCATACGGCGAATATCATAGGACGAAGCCAAAGAAAATACGGTACGCTTGAGCTTGGCCAAAGACGCCGGATTGCGCACATCCACACTGGTAGAATCCACATAGGCATTCATCCCGCCCATCAGTGCATTCTCAATATTCCCCTCATAACGCCTGTCTCCCAATCCATAATAGGAAAAAGGAGAGTTCGTGCCCTTCTGCCCATAGGCAAAAGAAACCATGAGCAAAGCTAAAATAAGTCTTATCTTCATAAAGATTGATCGTTAATGATGACCGCCTACACCCTTGTTTTGGGCAGACAAGCCGTCATTATTGTTACGAATTGCAAATATCCAACTTTTTTAGCATTTACACAAGAAAAAAGAAAGGTTTCCTTGTTAAACTTTTGTTTATTAAAAAACATGAATTTTAAACCGCTGAAAAACAATAAAATAGAAATTAATGAAAAAATTTTTCGAATTTTTCTTGAAAAACACTTGCAGGAAAGAAAAAAAGTCGTACCTTTGCACCCGAATTAACCAACCATGGTGCCTTAGCTCAGTTGGTAGAGCAAAGGACTGAAAATCCTTGTGTCCCTGGTTCGATTCCTGGAGGCACCACCATTAAAAACTGAAAGACTACTTTTTCTTGAGGAAAAGTAGTTTTTTGTTTATCCCCATCATTGATCATTAATCATTGAACATCAAAATGCGTATCATTCTTTCCGGCGGGGGTACAGGAGGTCACATCTTCCCTGCCATCGCTATAGCCAATGAGCTAAAAAAAAGATTCCCTACGGCCGAGTTCCTTTTTGTGGGTGCTGAGGGGAAAATGGAAATGCAGCGGATACCCCAAGCGGGCTATCCTATCGTGGGGCTACCCATACGTGGGCTACAGCGCAAGGCGAGCCTCTCGACCTTAGCCTTCCCCTTCAAGCTCCTCTCAAGCCTATGGAAGGCCTACCGCATCCTCAAGAAGTTCCGCCCCGATATGGTCATCGGCACCGGTGGCTATGCCTCCGCCCCTACCCTGAAAATAGCACAATGGCTCGGCATCCCTTCTTTTATTCAGGAGCAAAACTCCTACGCTGGGGTCACCAACAAGTGGGTAGCCCGTGGCGCTAAGGGTGTCTTTGTCGCCTATGACCACATGCAGCGCTATTTCCCTCATTCCCCTATCTTCCTCACTGGCAACCCTATCCGTGAAGAGGTAATCGAAATCAAGGACAAAAATCCTGAGGCTTTTGCTTCCTTTTCCCTTGACCCTGATGCCTTCACCCTTGTGGTGATTGGTGGGAGCTTAGGAGCTCGAAAAATCAACGAATTGGTAAAAACACATTTGGACTTTTTCCAAGAGAAAAAGGTACAAATCCTCTGGCAATGTGGCTCTTACTACTTCGAGGAATACCGCCAATACGATAGCCCCCAAGTGCGTGTCCTCCCCTTCGTGGAAGACATGAAAGCCGCCTTTGCCATCGCCGATGTGATTCTCTCCCGCGCAGGAGCCAGTACTGTGAGCGAACTGGCCGTCGTAGGCAAGCCCGTCATCTTCGTACCCTCCCCCAATGTCGCCGAAGATCACCAAACCAAGAATGCCCAAGCGATAGTCGACCAAAACGCTGCCCTACTGCTTCGGGAAGCGGATATTGCCTCGCACTTCGCCCCTATGTTCTCTACACTCTGGAGCGACCCTGCCAAAAGAAAAGAGCTCTCCGATAACTTCAGAAAGCTCGCTCGACCCCACGCTACACAGGAAATCGTAAATATAATGATTAATGAACAATGATTAATGCTCACTTCCATACATTCAGTGTCCTAAATACAATAGACGATAATTCACTAATAAATTATTATGAAAACAATATTTTTCTACCTTTTCTTAATGAGTTTTACTGCCTCTTTTGGACAAAAACAAAGAACGGATCTTCAAGAAGAAAATCTAAAAGGAAAAGTAAAAACAACAATTACTACCTACTATAATGCTGTTCTCAGAGATGGAAAGATAGTACGTGATGGCTACCCAAAATATAGATATTATTCCAAAGAGGTTGTTTATAATAAAGATGGTAACATGCTAAATGTCAAAGAAATAGGAAAAGACGCCTTTGTACAACAATATTATTTCTATGACAAAAAAGGTAGAAAAATAAAGAAACAAGAATCTAAGCATCATGGAGAACCAGAACTTGCTTCCAAGTATAGCTATGTCCAAGGAAAATGCATTGAAAAACTCTATATAATAGGAGAGCTTTATTGCATTGATACTTTCAAGTACAACGCACAGGGTGATCCTATCGAAAAAAGATCTATAGGAGTAGGGCAATATAGGCAAGACTATGACTATAGGGTTAGCCTGAAGTATGATTCTTCCAGAAGATTGATTGTCACCAATTTATCAGAAGAACAACGGATTACCAAATATACTTACAACAAAGAAGGGCATTTAGAAAAAGAAATACTCTCTGAAGATGGTGATTGGATAGAAACTACACTATATAAGTACATTTCTTTTGACTCACAAAAAAACTGGACAGAACGTATTATGTATTTAACAGATGATGCGGGGGTAAGCAAACCTTTTTTTATAGAAACACGCAAACTGACTTACTATGAAAAATAAACAAGCCCTCTCCCTCTAAAAGAGAGAACAATGATCAGTAATTAGCCTATTACTTCGTTCACTGACCCCTGCTCACTGACCTCTGTTCACTGACCTCTGTTCACTGTTCACTGACCTCTGTTCACTGCTCACTGACCCCTGCTGAGTCTCTCTATTTCTCTTTTGACTACCGCCAAGTCCTCCTGATAGGTCATACCGAACCATACAGCATCGGTAGGCACTACCTCCACTACATAGCCCTGTGCCATGGCATGGCTCACCAAGGTAGGTATGTAGAACTCCGCCTTGGGATCGTCCTTGTACTGAGCGATAAAGTCCTGAAAGAGAGGTACTCCCATTTCGAATATATCAGGGGTAAAGCCCCAGAAGTTCATCGATACGAAGCTCGAGAGGGCAAAGCGCTCTCCTGTACGTTCGTCGGTAGCTTCATCATCACTTGTTTTAAGGAGCTTGGTGCGCTCTTCTATGCTAAGGAGGTGGTTGTCAGCACTTACCGTACAGATACCACGGGATACCGTACCATTCTCACTTAGGGTATTGCCCAAGCGATAGCCTGCCGAGTAGAACGTCTTTTCCTTGCCTGTACGCAAGGCTTCTGCCATCATCTGGAAAGAATGACGCCCGTAGAAGTCGTCCGCATTGATGATAAGAAAAGGAGTATCTACAAGCTCCTTAAGGCATAGCAAGGCATGTCCTGTCCCCCATGGCTTCTTACGTTCCACAGGGTTATGCTTGTCCTGACATACAAAGGCAAGCTTCTCGGAAGGAAACTTCTTCTCAAGGTGTGTTCTTAGTGCCTCCTCTATCTCACTACGTACAATCAGTACTACTTGGTCAAAACCTGCCGCAAAGGCATCTTGTATAGAGTAATCCAAGAGAATGGAGTCTCCATGTATGGGCACGATTTGTTTATCTGCCCCAAAACGCGACCCCAAACCGGCCGCAAGTATCGCTAAGGTTATCTTCATCAATAATAATGGTTAATGGTTAATGAACAATGAGTAATGAGCAATGATTAATGGTTAATGATTAATGAGCAATGAGTAGTTAAGGAATTAATCATTATTGGCATTGATCATTAATCATTAAATAAAAAACTTTCTAAAGCTAATCTGTAACTCTCCATACCAAAGCCTACAATTACCCCTTTGGCTACCGCAGCTATATAAGAGTGGTGGCGGAAGGCTTCACGGGCAAAGGTATTGGAGATATGTACCTCCACCACAGGGGTGGTGATGGCACGTATGGCATCGTGTAGCGCCACGGAGGTGTGGGTATAGGCTCCTGCATTCAGGATAATGCCGTCATAGCTAAAGCCCACCTCATGGAGCTTGTCCAAAAGAGCCCCCTCGTGGTTGGACTGGAAATAGCTTAGCTCCAACTGGGGGTAAGCCTGCTGAAGGGTGGCAAAGTATGCCTCAAAGCTATCTGCTCCATATACACTGGGCTCACGCTGCCCCAAGAGGTTCAGGTTAGGCCCGTTGATAATAATCACTCGCATAGGCTATTCGTTCATATGTGGGAGCACTTCTTTGCCAATTTCGTCCAAGACTTCTGCCATAGGACGCGAACAAAACTTGGCAATGAAGATTGTATGGTTTACTCCCATAAATTTAAGGGTTTGTAACAAGTCAATCAGATAGTTACGACCTAATCTGAAGCCCAATTCTATATTGATAGGCTCCGCTGATGGATCCTCCAGAAGGTCTATATATAGGGGTTGTATATAGGGCTTATCCACCTGGTTGTGCTTCTTGAGGGCTTCTTTCCAGTTCTGTATGATATTCTTGGTATAGGCGAACTCACGAGGGTAGTATATCCAGCCATCGCCATTTTGGGCGATCCAGTCGAGGTTGATTCCTCCAGCATGTCCAGTGATATACATCGGGATACGCTTGTTCACAGGCTTAGGAATCACATCTGCCTCGCCCTGCATCTTCCCGAAAGAGGTATCATAGTGTGGAAAGTCATCCTTCCAAAAAGTACGTATGGTCTCTATCTGTCGCATGAAGTCTATACTACGGTTCTCATACGGCTTATTGAAAGCTGGGTACTCTATAGCTCGGTCTCCTGAGGCTACCCCCAGGTGCAAGCGCCCAGGAAAAAGCCTATCTATACTGGCTGCTGCTTTGGCAAAGTGGATCGGGTGGCGTAGAGGCAATACCATACTGGCAGTACCAAGCTTGATACTCTGGGTCAAGGTCGCAATATGTGCCATATAGATCCACGGATCGTAGATCTGCCCTACATCACGGAAATTAGGATCAAAAAGAGGTACATCCCTCACCCAAAGAGTATCAAACCCTAAGGACTCCGCCTGCTGAGCCAGCCTAATCTGTTCTTCTTTATTCATCTGAGGTATTGGCCCCTCAAAAGCCTCTATAGGGAACAACACCCCCATGGTAAGTTTGTCCGTTGCTATCATCTTGAATTTTGAGTTTTGAATTTTGAGTTTTTAGTTATTTAGGATTAAAGGGGTTAGTTCTTTAGTATTAAAAGGGTTAGTTCTTTAGTATTAAAGAATTATACGGTTTTAGCTCCTGCTCACTGTTCACTGACCTCTGCTCACTGCTCACTGACCCTGAGGTTGCAAAGTTACAATAATTTATTTATAAAAAACTATTTACTCAACAAAATATCCGCTGTGCCTCCCTGAAAGTATTCGTATGTGCCTCGAGGATAATCGAGAGCTTAGGCGAATACCCGCCTCCCATGCTGCATTGTACCGGTATGCCTCGCTTTTGGCATTCTTCGAAAACAAACCTATCCCGCTGAGCACAGCCCTCTAGGGTAAGGCTAAGCAAGCCAAAACGATCACTCTCTAGTACATCTACTCCCGATTGGTAGAAGACAAAATCCGGCCGATGCCGCTCAAAGAGCGCAGGAAGGGTCGCCTTCAGCAGGGACAAATACTCCTTATCTGTAACCCCCTTGGGGAGCTCTATATCGTTGTCCGACTGCTCTTTGACAAAGGGATAATTCCCCTTGGCATGCATAGAGAAGGTAAAGACTTCCTCCCGATGGGCAAAGATCTCCGCAGTGCCATTGCCCTGGTGTACATCCAAGTCGACAATCAGGATACGCTTAGCACGGCCTGTCTTAAGCAGATAAGCAGCCGCCACGGCTTGGTCGTTGAGCATACAAAAGCCCTCTCCCCTATCCGAGTAGGCGTGGTGTGTGCCTCCGGCTATATTGAAGGCTACACCTTCCTCCAAGGCGTAGTGTGCCCCATCTATAGTACCTTGCACCAGGGTTAGCTCCCGTGCTACGAGCTGTGGACTCTGCACAAAGCCGATGCGGATACGAGTACGTTCGGGCAAGTGTAGCCCCACGAATGCCTCCACATACCCCCGATCGTGCGCCAAGGAAGCATCTGCTATACTGACCTTAGCAGGGGCAAAAAAATCCTCCACCTCAGCAACCCCTTCCCACAGCAACTGCTCATGCAAAAGTGCGTACTTCTCCATAGGGAAACGATGGTTCTCAGGCACAGGATGCGTGTATATAGGATCAAATGCTATTTTCAGAATTATAGAATTTAAGGGTTATAGGGTTATAGAATTTTTAGAATTATAAGACACAATAAATAACATCTCTACGGGAGTATTGACTGCTCACTCTTCATTCTTCACTCTTCATTCTTCATTCTTCACTCTTCACTCTCAAAGCTGCCATATAGAATCCATCATACCCTTGGGTAGCGGATATCTTGTGTTGTTCCACCAGTGTAAAGCGCTTACCTGCCTCACTGGCGAGGAAGTGCTGCACTTGCTGCTCGTTCTCAGAGGGGAGTATGGAGCAGGTGGCATAGACCAAGCTACCTCCTTCCTTGACAAGCAGACTGTATTGAGCAAGCAACTGCGCTTGTGTCTTTCGTATCTCCTCCAAGAACTCAGGGGTGAGCTTCCACTTGGTATCTGGGTTGCGGCGCAGTACGCCCAAGCCCGAACAAGGAGCATCGATAAGCACCCTATCGAAAGTGCCTCGCTGGCGCTTAAGGTACTTAGCCTCTATCAGACGTGCTTCTATATTGTAAGCTCCATTGCGCTTTGCCCTGCGAGAGAGTTCGTCGAGCTTCTGTGGGTATATGTCCATAGCTACGATCTTACCCTTGCCCCCCATCAGCGCTGCCAAGTGAAGGGTTTTTCCCCCTGCCCCAGCACAGCAATCGGCTACCTTCAAGCTGCCTTGTGAGGGATTCCACGCACCTAAGAGCAAAGGAGCCACCCGCTGTGACGAGGCATCTTGTAGCTCAAAAAGCCCCTGCTTGAAAGCCTCCGAGAGGAATACATTGGCACGCTTTTTCAGCTGAAGTGCATCGGGGTTGCCCTCCAAGGGCTCTGTTTCATAGCCTTCCTTAGCCAGCTGTGTACGTAGGGCTTCCCTATCTATCTTGAGGGTATTGACTCTAAGTACCACAGCTGCCTGTTGGTTCAGGGCATGAAGCTCCTCACCCCATGCCTCCTCTCCAAGCTCTGCCACCCCAAGAGCATCTAACCAATCAGGAACAGACTCCCGAAGGGCTCGCACACGGGAAAGCTCATCAAAGCGCCCCTTGATACGGCGCTCTGGTGTACCTTCGAAATACCACTCAGGCAAGGTAATGCCACGAAGCACTGCCCATACGGCAAAAACCCGACGGCTGCTCTGCACTGTAAAAGGTGCCTTCTCCTGTGCTATCTCTGTATAAAGTCGCTTATAGCGCACCAGCTCATAGAGCGTCTCGGCGATAAAAGCCCTATCCTTGCTCCCCCAGCGCTTATCACGCTTGAGCAGCCGCTCAATGACCTTGTCGGCATACAAGCCGTCATTATTGATTTGCATAAAGCCGTCTACTACGGCATCTACTAAGTTTCGGTGTAGTCGCATGTTTCTTTCTCTTCTGTGGCAAAAGTACGTTTTTTTTTCTATTAACAATTAACAATTAACAATTGATAATTGATAATTAATATCGTATCTTTGCCCCCTATTTCAGTCAGCAGTGACTGAACTGTCACCTAATTTAAATAAAATGTTTCAACAAATCCTTTCCTTTTGCCTTCCTGCGGTAATTGTTGCCGTATTGGCTTATTTTTTCTTTCAATTGTACTTCAAGAACGAAGACAAAAAGCGCAATTACCAACTCCTCAAGGACTTACAGCGAGAAGCACTTCCCTTGCGCTTGCAGGCGTATGAGCGCTTAGTACTCCTTTTAGACCGCACCAGCCCTCAGAAGCTCGCCCTAAGAGTAGCCCCCGCTACTGCGGACAAGCAGGCGTATGAGTTGCTCCTTATAGAGCATATCAATGCTGAGTTCGAACACAACATTACCCAGCAGATTTTCGTCAGCGAAAACCTCTGGAATGTCATCCTCATTAGCAAAAATGCTACCTTGCAGATCATCCACCGTATCGCCACCGATACCAATATCCCGGATGCACAAAAACTCCGCGAGGCGATCATCACGGAGTTTACGAACAAACCTGCTCCTTCAACCAATGCTATCTCTCACTTAGTCAACGAGATAAACACTTTCATAGGGAAATAACACTATACATTGTCCACCGCTTCTACGGTGAGCTTGTCATCCTTGAGCTGCTCCCTCAGTAGGCCTTCTATCCCCTGCTTGAGGGTAATGCGCGAGGAAGGACAACCATTGCATGCCCCTTGGAGAACAACCTTCACTTTGTGGGTCTCTTTGTCATAGCTGACAAACTCTATATTTCCTCCATCGCTTGAGACAGCAGGGCGGATATATTGGTCTAAGAGGGCTACTATTTTCTTACTATAAATATCTCCTAAGCGAGGCAATCCCTTCGGGCGATCTTCCTCACTGACAGCCACTTTCACCACTGTTTTACCTTCCATAAGGTACTGGCGGAGGAACTCTCGTGTCTCCATCATCACCTCCTCCCAAGGGGTGCTGCGGGGTAGGCGTGTGATGGATACATAGTTGGCGTCAAAGAATACAGATTTGACAAAGTCAAAACCAAACAAAGCCTGCGCCAAGGGAGAATTCTCCGCCTCTTCTATCGTTTTGAACTCATACGGACGACTTACCAGCTTCTTATTGGCTACAAACTTCATCGCCATAGGGTTCGGCGTACTCTCCACATAGATAGTCACCGGAATACGCTTAGGTGCCGCTTCCTGGGTTTCCTCTCCAGGGACATACACCAAGGCTTCCCCTTGGCTAAGGGCTGTCTCTATCTGTCCTACAAGCTCTGGAGCAACTTCCTCCCAGCGGATATTACCGGTGGATTGCAGCGCAATAAAGTTTGCCGAAAAGTATACTGTATTGATAAAGGGCAAGCGCAATAGCTCACCTGCCAAGGGAGAATCCTGCGTATTATCCCCCTTGCTATATTGGTAGTTCCCCTTGACCAACACCACTGGTGCTTCTAACTGAACAATGGTAGGGTCTGCTGTGTATTTTATTTGTAACTTCATAAATATCTGTATGTTATATACTATCTATTTGCTATATTATAGTTCATTGGATTCTATGATAACCACTGCTTTTTGTATCAATAGGTTGTTAGGCAAGGAGATACGCTCTCCTGAAGCTGTCTTGAGCAGGGTATAGAAGGAGCTGATATCCTTGATTTCTGCCTCTATAGGGCATTCTTTGTCCAAAATACGAATTTTGTCCCCTATCTTGAAGGGGAAAGAGAAGAAAAGAATGATCCCCGCAGTGACATTGCTCAGTATAGACCATTGGGCAAAGAATGCCACTCCTATCACCGTAAGAATAGAGGAGATAAAGAGGAATATCTGGTCAGGCTTCACCCCCCAGATGGAGATAATCACCACTGCCGCCAAAAGTCCTAATAGGAAATCAATGTATTTTCTAACCAATTGCACCCGTGCCTTGGTGAACTGTGTCTTCTGACCAAAACGATTCACGATAGAATCCGTAAAATACTTTAAAATAAAAAATACCAACAACGCTACTCCTGTTGCGATAATCTGCGGGTATCTCTCTAATACAAAATCAAATATCATAAACTATATATAAAAGAGTTCAGGCTGCAAATATACAACTTTTTTTAATGATTAATGTTCAATGATTAATGTTCAATGATTAATGTTCAATGTTCAATGATTAATGATTACTCCTCTGACCTCTGTTCACTGTTCACTGACCCCTGCTCACTGTTCACTGACCCCTGTTCACTGATTACTGCTCACTGATTACTGCTCACTGCTCACTGACCCTTGTTCACTGACCCCTGCTCACTGTTCACTGCTCACTGTTCACTGCTTACTGTTCACTGCTTACTGATTATCAATATATTAAAAAATATTTTCTTTCGATTGAAAAAAATATTTTGATTATTTAAAAAAAAGAAGTAATTTTGTCAGACATACTACGCAAAAAAAAGAACTGTTATTTTACAATACTTTTTAGATTATGAAGACCGAATTTATTTCCGCTAAGAGAGTTATTATCCTGCTCTTAGCTACACTTTTCTCTGGCTCTATGCTCCTGTGGCTTCCCTATGAAGCTCAGACAAATAGAGGGATAGCTCTCTTGATATTAGTGGCTATTCTTTGGCTTACCGAGGTGATTCCTATCACCATCACGGCGCTGGCAGTACCTATCCTCTCCATTTTCTTAGGACTGGTAGAAACCAAGCCTGCTTTGCAACACTTTGCCAATCCGACCATCTTTCTCTTCTTTGGAGGATTTGCCTTGGCGACCTCACTGAGTGTCAATGGATTGGACAGATATATAGCTCATAAAGTGCTATCCTTAGCACGGGGTAACCTTTTAGTAGCCATATTGCTACTTTTCCTTGTTACAGCCTTGCTCTCCATGGGTATTAGCAATACCGCTACTGCGGCTATGATGATTCCCTTGGGTGTGGGCTTGCTTAAGGGGTTGCCTTATGAGGAAAACAAAAAAGCGTATTGGTTTGTTATTCTGGGGATTACCTATTCTTCCAGTATAGGAGGGATGGGTACCTTGGTAGGTAGTCCACCGAATGCCATCGTCTCCTCAAACCTTCATATCACTTTCCAAGAGTGGCTATGGTACGGAATGCCTATTGTGGCAGGACTTCTGCCTCTGACTATTATCTTTCTTTACATCTTCTTCCGCCCCAATCTCAAGGACGCTATTATCTCTCCCAAAGGAGAACAGACACATCAGGTAGCAACAACCTTAGGAAAAAAACAGTGGGCAGCGATTGTTATATTCGTCCTTACGGCACTCTTCTGGGTGTTCTCCACTCAGATCAACCCAGTTCTCGCAGGCTTGTTTGGCTTGGAGAAAATAGCCGATTTCGATAGTGTAATCGCCATGACTGCGGCTATCTTGGTCTGCGTGTTCAACGTGGTAAGCTGGAAACAAATCCAAGAGAATACCGACTGGGGAGTACTGATGCTCTTCGGGGGCGGACTTACCCTAAGCGCGGTGCTCACCTCCTCCGGAGCCAGCAAGGCGATGGTGGATTCCATCGTGGAGCTGATACGTTCGCAGAACTATTTCATAATAGGATTGTTAGTATCAACTTTCATCGTATTTCTCACCGAGTTCACCTCCAACACTGCCTCTGCGGCGCTTCTGGTACCTATATTTATTTCCATCGCCGAGCAGTTAGGGGTAAATCCTACGGGCTTGGCCATGATCATCGGGATAGGGGCTTCTTGTGCCTTTATGCTCCCTGTGGCTACTCCACCTAATGCCATTGCCTTTGGTACGGGATTGCTCCCACAGCGCGTCATGCTCAAGGCTGGTTTCTGGCTTAATATTATTAGCATCCTCTTTATCTCCGTAGTAGGATACTATTTTTGGAATAAGTAAGCAGAGGTGATAAAAAATTAATCACTAATCATTGAAAATTGACAATTATTTTTGTATCTTTGCGCACGCAAAAAATGAATTAAAAGAAAGCTATGGCTAACCTTAAAGAGATCCGAAACAGAATATCTTCGATCAACTCCACTATGCAGATTACCAGCGCGATGAAGATGGTATCTGCTGCTAAGAGCAAGAAAGCACAAGAGGTCATCACCGCGATGAAGCCCTATGCCAATACTTTGGGCACCTTGCTTCAATCACTTAAAGATGCTTTGGGCAATGAGAATCCATTCCTCGAAAGAGCCGAAGAAAAGCGTATTCTTATAGTGGCTATTACCTCTGACAGAGGTCTCTGTGGAGCGTTCAACTCTGCTGTGGTTAAGCATACTCTTTCTCTCCTACAAAAATACCAAGGAAAAGAAGTAGAGGTGCTCACTATCGGAAAAAAAGGAAACGACATCCTCAAGAAGACAGATAAGGTAAGCCGCTATTGCGAAGGATTCTATGACCACATGGATTTCCAAAAAACAGCCTCTTTAGCTCAGGAACTTATCGATGCCTACCTATCAGGCAAGTATGATCGTATCCTATTAGTATACAATAGCTTCAAGAATGTAGCTACCCAGATCCTTACCGAGGAAGTGTTCCTTCCTTTGCAAATCTCAGAACAAGAAGAAGCGGCTCAAAGTGAATACCTCTATGAGCCTTCTGCCCAAGAGATTGTTCAGGGGCTGATTCCTAAGAGTCTCAAGTTACAGATTTACAAAGTATTGCGTGATTCCTTAGCTGCTGAGCATGGGGCTCGTATGACGGCTATGCACAAGGCTACGGACAACGCTACCGCACTGCGCGATGAGCTCACCCTCACTTACAACAAAGCCCGACAAACAGCTATCACCAACGAAATCCTCGAAATCGTTTCTGGTGCCAACGCCCTTAACGGGTAGGCAGTGAACAGAGGTCAGTGAACAGTGAACAGAAGTCAGTGAACAGTGAGCAGAAGAATAATCTTTAATCATTGATCATTAACCATTGAACGTTGAACATTATTCATTAATCATTGAACGTTGAACATTAATCATTATTAAAAGTTGTACATTTGTAAAATATACCAAGGAGCCATTATTGTGAATGGTTCCTTTGCTTTTGAGATGTTGGGAGGTGATTTTGTCACCTTTGCCAAGGGCGCCTATAAGCACTTAGGGATTGACTATCCCAAGTTCTTCAAGATGGACGCCCTAAGCAAGCTCGCTTTCTTGGGAATGGAGTACCTCCTCCCTACCCTACCCTCTGAGGAAAAAGAGGATATGGCGCTGCTCTTTGCCAACCACTCCGCCAGCTTGGACACCGATCTGAGACACCAAGCCTCTATAGAAGACCCTAAGAACTACTATCCCTCTCCTGCAATATTTGTATATACCCTACCTAATATCTGCTTGGGAGAAGTCGCTATCCGCCACAACCTAAAGACGGAAAACTCTTTCTTCGTATTTGACCAATATCCCGAGGATTTTTTTGATTCCTATAGCCACTACCTCCTTCAAAAGGGCATCGCAAAAAAAGTCCTCTGCGCATGGGTAGAACTCATGGCGGAGGACTATAAGTTATTAATTAACGTATTAGGATAAAAGTATTCTCTTAGTAGGTATAAGTGGTAACCGTATTTCCTCCTTCAAATATTTCTGTTTTCTTGGTAGGATAGCCTTTGTCATTAGTCTCATAGGTATACGTATAAGTTCTAGAATTTGTGTGACCATTGTCATTATAGGAATCTGTTCTCTTAGTATACATATTGTAGCTATGATCTGCATCATAAGGACTGTAGTTGTAGAAATAGCTAGGATCAAGTATTCTACGCTCAAAAGAAGCATCAGGATTCTTTACAGCAGTATTATATTCGTATTCTTGGGTATTAGTGAATCTTACAGTACCTAGGTCATCCTTACTTTCTTGTAAAAATTTGGTCACATTTCCATTCACTATGGTATAAGTATTGGTGCTATTAGGAGTAGAGCTGTTCTTTTCTACCACTGTAGTCGCATTAGGATACTCATAGGTGACTTGATAGGTCGGGTGAATAGCTTTAGAGACCTTACCTTCGGCATTGTATTCAAATTTTACTACCTGAGTAGAACCTTCTCTGGTATTCTTCATCTCAGTGATTTGGTTTTTCTCATTGTAAGTATATTCTGTTTTATTAGTAAAACTTCCATTATAGGTTTCTTCTACTACTGTAGGATATTTCTTGTCCGTGTAAGTAACATTAGTAGTTCTAGTAGCAGTAGCATCTTTTACCCCATTTTGGTAACGTTCTCTAACAACCGTTTTTACCTTGTTGTTCTCTAGGGTATAGGTAGTTTGGCTGTAGTTTTGGTCATCTCCTCTTTTTTCAGTAGGATATACTGCAGGTACTTCTGAAGGAGTTACAGGGTTACCCCCTCCATTATTTCCTCCCCCATTGTCATCACTTTTACTGCAAGCCGCTCCCACAAGAGCTATACTTGCTAGGATAAACATTTTTTTCATGATATTTTTACTTTTAAAATTACATGGCAAAGATATTTATTTTTTCGATAGCTACAACAAAAGTATAAAAAACTACGCACGAATTGTAGAAAATGGTGCACGAACGGTAAAAAAAGTGCTTTTTTAACAAAAATAGGTTCTCCTTAAGAAAATCCTCTTATAGTAATAAAAAAATCCTCTGTACATGGAGGAATCCATCACAGAGGACTATAAGTTATTGATTAATGTAGATAAAAGTTATCTCTTAGTAGGTATAAGTGGTAACCTTAGGAGTATTTCCGGCTTTTGTTTCTGTTTTCTTAGTAGGATACCCTTTATCATTTTTCTCGTAGGTATATGTAGCAGATATTCTTTTAGGGAGTTCATACTGACCATCGGTTCCTGATTTAGTGATTTCAGTAACTACATTTTTGCTTCTTTCTGGAGAATAGCGATCTTCCTCAAGATAATAATTAAGGTCTACTAATTTCAGCTCTAAAGAGGCATCAGGATTTTTTATAGTAGTGTCATATTTGTATTCCTCTACGGCACTACCTATGACTTTTCCTTGGTAGAATCTTTCCAGAACCTTTTTAGTAAGATTTCCATTTTCAAAAGTATAGGTCAAAGATTCATTCGTATTCGTACTATTTTTTTCCACTACAGTATTTGCAGTAGGATATTCGTAAGTAATCGTATAAGGCTGTTCATTTGTAGCAGAGAAAGTCATTTTAGAGAGTCTTCCCTGAGCGTCGTACTCATGTACATATCTTGTTGTTATATTATTATGAGTAGCTTTGATCTCTTCGATCTGATTTTTCGCATTGTAGATGTACTCTATTGTACGAGTTTCAGTATCTTGCGTTTGCTCTAATTTGGAGGGAAGTCCTTTGGCATTATAAGTAACATTAGTAGTAATGGTCTCGTTATTTACCTTTTGACCATTTACGTAATTATCTATAACCACACTCTTTACTTTGTTGTTTTCTACGGTATAAGTAGTGAGGTCATATTCTTGGTCAGTTCCTTCTTTCTGAGTTGGGAATACTGCAGGCTCCTCTGTGATGAAAGGGTCGCCACTTATCGTGCTGTTGCTTATTACTTTGTTTCCTCCTCCATTGTAGACACCCACGTTGTCGTCATTTTTACTACAAGCCATTCCTACAAGAGCTAAACTGGCTAGAATAAACATTTTTTTCATGGTATTTACTTTTATTATTTATGGGCGCAAAGGTACTTATTTTATTCGGCAACCATACTCTTAAAGCAAGAAATTTTTCATGAAATGTACAAAATCGTGCACGAACGGTAAAAAACACTCCTTTCTTAACAAAAAAGAGGCTACCCTTTTCGGATAGCCTCCATATCAGTAATAAAACCAAATAAATTTCTATATACTAATAGTGAAAATGTTCACTCTCATGCATAAGAGGGTGATTTTTCTCCACTAAAGGAGCCTTGGTAAGGGTGCGGAAGGTAACAAAGGTAAAGAGTCCAAAAAAGAACAATACACTACCTATTTCACCTGCTCCTATGCACCACTGATCCCCTACTGTAGCAGGCATGATCATATTGAAGAAATCCAAATAGTGTCCTACTAGGATAACTACTGCCATGGTTCCTACTACCCAAGGTTTGCGCTTGATATCGGAATCCACCAAGATAAGCAGTGGCAAAAGGAAGTTGATAGCAAGCATGCTCAGTACGATAGGCTCATAGTGCTCTAAGCGGGTTACGAAGTAGGTTACTTCCTCTGGGATATTGGAGTACCAATACAAGAGGTATTGGGAGAACCAAAGATAAGTCCAGAAGATAGAGAACCCGAAGAGGTATTTGGCCAAATCGTGCAAGTGACTGTCATTGACATGCTCTAAGTAGCCTTGGCTTTTGAGGGTTACAGTAACTAAGATAATAGCTGCAATAGCTGAAGCAATCAAGCTACCAAATACGTACCAACCGAATAGGGTACTGAACCAGTGAGGATCCACACTCATCACCCAGTCCCAAGACATCATGGACTCACTCACGAGGAAGAATACCAAGAAGCCTGCTGACCATTTGAAAGCCTTGACGAATGGACGATTATCATGTGCCTGATCCTGTGCTTTGGAGAGCTTGCGAGTAATCTGGCGATAAGCAATCCAGCCAAGCATATATACGGCAGCACGCACCAAGAAGAAAGGCACATTCAGGTAGCCTGTCTTGCCCTGAATTACCTTATCATGCGCCACTACCGCAGGATCCATCCAGATAAAAAGGTGATTGAAGTGTAGGCCTGAGAATACCAATAGGAGGAAGAAAATAAGTGCTCCTATAGGCAAATAGCCTGTGATACCCTCCATCACTCTAAAGAGAATTGGAGCCCAACCTGCCTGAGCAGCTCGGTTAATGGCGTAAAATGCCAACACCCCTAAGGAGATAAGCATAAAGAACAAGGCCGCTACGTAGAGGGCTGCCCAAGGCTTATTCTGTAATAAGTGTAGCACATGCTCAGCGTGAGCGGGATCATGGCTGGCATGAGCGCCCAAAGCCTCCACTGTACTGGGGGTAGCGATAAAGCTATACCCTATGCCTAAAAGCCCCACTACCATACTGATGATGGCTACTAATTTGATTTTTCCTGAAAACGAATACATAATTCTTCTTATCTTAAGTGGGTTATTTGTTTAAGAGTTTGTTACGGAGTTGCTCCACATAGAGGGCTACCTGCCAGCGCTCTTTCTCAGTGATCTGAGAAGCGTATGAGCCCATGGCATTGCGTCCGTGATAGATAACGTAATAGATACTTCCTTGGGTAATCTCCCTATCCTTATAGTTAGGCACCCCTAAGTATTTGTCACGCTGTACCAAGATTCCCTGTCCGTCCCCTTCAGCACCATGACACACCATACAATAGATGTTGTATAGAGCCGCTCCTTCCTTTAGGTGATCCTTCAGGGCTAAGCTATCGGCCAGTAGTGGGTTCTTTAGGTTGGCCTTAGCCTGCTCATACCCTTCGTTTGTATTAGGGTAGAGAAAAGGCATCCACCCACGCTTAATAGTGTGCTCTGGTGGAAGCTGTGCCTCCATGCCATTCTTGAGGGCTTGGTTCCCTTGGGGGGCTTCCTGATAGGTCTCGTAGCCCACAGGGAAATACATGTCCGTATCGGCCATGTACTGATAGTTAGGCTTGTCCTTATGGAAGCAAGAGGTAAGGGCACAACTTGCTATCAATAAAGAGAGTATATATCTTTTTTTCATATCTGAATTGCTTTTTTGTCTGCTAATTTTACCTCTACTGCTCCGGTGGATTCTAAGAATCTCACCACTTCTTGCTCGTTGCCATCACTGGCTACTTCCATAAGGAAATGGTCATCGGTGGTACGAGGATCTGGATTCTCAGCCTTCTTATAGGGATATAGCTTACTACGCATGTAGAAAGAGATTACCATAAGGTGGGCAGCGAAGAATACTGTCATTTCGAACATGATAGGCACGAAAGCAGGTAAGTTCGTGATATACGTAAAGTTAGGTTTTCCCCCAATGTTACGTGGCCAGTCATCGATCATGATATATTTCATCATCAGGGTAGCCACAGTAAGCCCTATACACCCATAGATGAAAGAAGCGATGGCAAGGCGTGTGTGCTTGAGTCCCAAGACCTTGTCAAGCCCATGTACAGGGAAAGGTGTATATACCTCCTCGATCTTGAGGTTGGCTGCGCGCACTTTCTTGACGGCGTCCATCAGCACGTCGTCGTCGTTATAGATTGCATGTACTACTTTCTTACTCATAACTAATGGGAATTATTAGGGTTAGCGTCTCTTAATTTTTTATATTTCTCTCCGGAGGATTTGAGGATGGATTTCACCTCAGCTTGTGCTATCACTGGGAAAGTACGTGCGTACAAGAGGAAGAGCACAA
Organism: Capnocytophaga gingivalis; assembly: GCF_002302415.1. Lineage (NCBI taxonomy): Bacteria > Pseudomonadati > Bacteroidota > Flavobacteriia > Flavobacteriales > Flavobacteriaceae > Capnocytophaga > Capnocytophaga gingivalis. The sequence goes on from NZ_CP022386.1 coordinate 1,250,517, forward strand.
AGAAGAATCCGATAGTTCCTGTATAGATCCCTATATCGATAAGGGTAGGAGAAAACATCGTCCAAGAGGAAGGTAGGTAATCGCGGTGCAAAGAGGTTACGATGATCACAAAGCGCTCGAACCACATCCCTATATTTACTACGATAGAGATACAGAAGGAGAAGAGGATACTACGGCGTAACTTCTTAATCCACATGAACTGAGGTGAGAATACGTTGCAGGTCATCATCATCCAGTAAGCCCACCAGTAAGGTCCTGTAGCACGGTTAAGGAAGGCATATTGCTCATACTCTACTCCAGAGTACCAAGCCACGAAGAGCTCAGTGATATAGGCACAACCTACGATGGATCCTGTGATCATTACCACAAGGTTCATCAGCTCGATGTGTTGTAGGGTGATATAGCTCTCAAGGTTGCAGACCTTACGCATGATGATAAGCAAGGTATTTACCATGGAGAATCCCGAGAAGATCGCCCCTGCCACGAAGTAAGGCGGGAAGATGGTGGTATGCCAACCAGGGATTACAGAGGTAGCAAAGTCAAAGGATACGATGGTGTGTACAGAAAGTACCAAAGGGGTAGCCAATCCTGCCAATACCAAGGATACTTCCTCAAAGCGTTGCCAGTCCTTAGCGCGACCACTCCATCCGAAGCTCACTAAGCTATAGATTTTCTTTTGGAATGGTTTTACAGCTCTATCGCGTAGCATGGCGAAGTCAGGCAAAAGCCCTGTCCACCAGAACACTAAGGATACAGAGAGGTAAGTGGAAATCGCGAACACGTCCCATAGTAGAGGGGAGTTAAAGTTCACCCACAAGGAACCAAATTGGTTAGGTATAGGAACTGTCCAGTAGGCCAGCCAAGGACGCCCCATGTGAATAATAGGAAAGAGACCCGCCTGTACTACCGAGAAGATAGTCATCGCTTCGGCAGAGCGGTTGATGGCCATTCTCCATTTCTGACGGAAGAGTAACAATACGGCGGAGATTAGGGTACCAGCGTGACCGATACCTACCCACCATACAAAGTTGGTGATGTCCCAAGCCCAACCTACGGTCTTATTCAATCCCCATACGCCTATCCCCGTAGATACGGTATAGACGATACAGCCCAATCCCCACAAGAAAGCAGTAAGGGCTATTGAGAATACTATCCACCAAAGGCGATTGGCTTTCCCTTCGACAGGGCGCGCTACATCCACAGTAACATCGTGGTAGGTCTTGTCGCCTACTATTAGTGGATTGCGTATAGGTGCTTCGTAATGCGATGCCATATTTTTTAGTTTTGAGTTTCGGGTTTTGAGTTTTGAGCTACTAACTAAGCACTCAAAACTCAAAATTATTAACTATATTAATCGTTGTTTCTTACTTTTACTTGATAGAATACGTTAGGACGTGTACCGATATGTTCGAGTAGGTGATACATACGCTCGTCCTTGCTTAGGGTTACGATAGGATCCTCTGGGTTGTTCATATCTCCGAAGGTCATCGCTCCAGTACCACAGGCTGATGCACAAGCGCAAGCGTCGTTGAACTCTCCTACCTTCACCTGGCGGTTTTCACGCTTAGCACGTAGGATTACCGCTTGGGTCTCTTGGATACAGAAAGAACATTTTTCCATCACCCCACGAGAGCGTACCACTACATCTGGGTTGAGTACCATCTTACCATAATCATCGTTCATATGGTAGTCGAACTCATTGTTATTGCTGTATAAGAACCAGTTGAATCGACGTACTTTGTAAGGACAGTTATTAGCACAATAGCGAGTACCTACGCAACGGTTGTAAGCCATGTGGTTTTGTCCTTGCAATCCGTGAGAGGTAGCTCCTACTGGACAAACAGTCTCACAAGGGGCATTGTTACACTGCTGGCACATTACTGGCTGAAAGACCACTTGTGGATTATCAGAAGGGGTTTCCATTTCTCCGAAGGTAGAGAGTGAAGCACTTAGCCCTTCTATACCTTCTACTTTCTGCATATCACCCTCGAAGGACTCTTCTGAGGAGTAGTAGCGGTCGATACGCAACCAGTGCATATCGCGTGAACGCCTTACCTCACTCTTACCTACTACAGGCACGTTGTTCTCAGCATGACAGGCAATCACACAAGCCCCACAACCGGTACAAGCATTTAGGTCGATAGAAAGGTTGAAGAAATGCCCTGTAGAGTTGTCAAACTCTTTCCATAGGGTCACAGAAGTAGCTTTTACCTCCTTGTGATCAAGGGATACTTCTGGTTTTTTGTTCCACTGGTGGACATCCTTGGTAAGGAATTCCTCTAAAGTGGTTTCCTTGACGATATCTCCACGTCCCATAAGAGTATTGTGGAGCTGTACGCAAGCATATTCGTGAGTACCCTCTGCTTTTTTGATAGAGGCTACGGGTTGTACTGGGTTAAGGTTGTTGTAGAGTGCATACGCATTGACCCCTACTTGCATTTCTTTCTTCATGCCGGCCTTTCTTCCGTAACCGAAAGCAAGTCCTACCGAACCTTTTGCCTGTCCTGGTTGGATAAGTACTGGTACTTTGAGCTTCACATCGCCTACTTGTATCTCGGCATAGTCCCCATCGAGACCGCCATTGGCTACGTGCCAGTTCTTGATACCGAGCTCTTTAGCATCGGCAGCGGACATGGTTAGGTAGTTATCCCAGCTCACACGGGTGATTGGGTCAGGGAGTTCTTGTAGCCAAGGGTTGTTGGCTTGTTGTCCATCCCCGAGACCGGTTTTGGTATATAGGGTAAGCTCAAATCCTTGGGCAGGGGCAGCTGTAAGTGCAGTGAGCATAGGGGCTACATCTTGCACAAAGGATTTTTCTGCTAATACACGCTCTTTGGAAGAGTGATAGAATCCATCATGTTGCGCTTTTTCCCAAGCATATCCCTCGGCGAGGATATTGGCTTTCCAGAAAGCTTTGATATATTCGTAGTAATTGGCATCCTTACCAGCCCATTTGAGAAGCGCCTCTTGCAATTGGCGGGTATCAAAGAGAGGACGGATGGTAGGTTGCATGAGGGAGTAATAGTCTGCACGCATACGTACATCTCCCCAAGACTCCAAATAGTGAGGAGCCGCAGCCAAGTAAGTAGTTTTCAGCGCTGTCTCATCTGCACGGAGTGTGAAAGCCACAGAAGTACCTACCTTCGATAGGCCAGACTCAAAAGCCATAGCATCGGCAGCAGGAAGGGTGTAGAGAGGATTCACATTCGAAGTGATCAGTACCCCTACCTTACCAGCATTCATATCTGTCAAGAGCTGCTTTAGGGCTGCGCTATTTCCTTGGCGGATATATACAGGATTATCATAGTTAAGCACTTGGCTGTGAAGTACTTCCTCGTTAATTTCCAGTGCAAGGCTTTGTGCATTGACATCCTGAATACCTGTAACCACTACCGCTTGTCCGCCTGCTTTCATAGCTTGCTCAGCGGCTTTCTTGAGGGCTGCTTCTGCACGCTCAGGAAGGCTTCCTCCTACGCTCTTACCACAGAGGTATCCGTAGAATTTGGCCAAGGCAATCTTAAGCTCAGAAGGTTTTAGCGCTACACGTACATCGGCATTGGCACCAGAGAGAGACATGTTGCTTTCGAATTGGTAATGCTTGGACATCTTACCGGTTTTGGTAGGGATACGTCCTTTGGCATATTCCTCTTCGTAGCCTCCTTGCCAGTCAGCGATGAAGTCTGCTCCGAAGGAAACAATTACTTTCGCTTTGGAGAAATCATAGTCTGGTAAGGCACGCTCGCTATATTTCTTTTCGAAAGCAAGTACAGCAGCTTCTTCTGAAACAGCATCGTAGATTACATGCTTAGTATTAGGATATTTTTCAGTAAATTCTTTGATAAGGTTCTCTGTAGAAGGGCTGGCGAGAGTACCTGTAAGGACAACAATCTGTTTTCCTTGTGCTTGTGCGTCATTGAGCGCCTTCACTACGGCTGTATCAAGTGTATCCCAAGTGATATTTTCAGACCCTTTCTGAGGATTTTTGGCACGTAGGCTATCATACATAGAGAGTACAGAAGCCTGTACACGGGCATTACCACAGCCACGGAAAGAGGCTTCGCGGTTGTTCTCCACACGGATAGGGCGTCCTTCACGGGTTTTGACAAGGACAGAAGCAAAGTCAAACCCATCGGCCATAGTAGTGGCATAGTAGTCAGGGATACCTGGGCGTATCTGCTCAGGGAGTACTACGTAAGGGATAGCCTTGTGTACAGGTCCTTCGCACGCAGCTAAGGCAGCCGCAGCAGTAGTGAAACCTACATACTTAAGGAAGTCACGGCGTGTGGTGGAGCTCTCCTCCATCGCTTCTTGGTTGCCCAAGAATTCATGTTCGCCTGAATATAAGGTAGGGAGCTTATCAACAAACTCATTTTGATGAATCTGCTCTATCACGGGGTTGTTTGTATCCAACTCCTCTACACTTCTCCAATATTTTTTTTCTGATGACATGTTCTTAATTGTTAATTGTTAATTGTTAATTGTCAATGACTTTATGACTCTTTCTTTATCACTGGTTACTTTTCATTAATCATTAATCATTGAACATTAATCATTATTAGTAGTGGCACTTACCACACTCTAAACCACCGAGCTCGGCGATAGTAAGTTTTCCTTTACCTCTTTTCGCAGCCAATTGTTCATGTATTTTTTCATAATACGGATTGGCATCATTCACTTCGGTAGTGCGGTGGCAGTTGATACACCATCCCATGGTAAGGGGTGCATGTTGCTCAACCACTTCCATAGTTTGTACGTCGCCATGGCACTGTTGGCAAGCCACTCCTGCTACAGTAACGTGCTGAGAGTGATTGAAGTACACATGGTCAGGAAGGTTGTGGATACGTGTCCATTTTACAGGTTTTTGTACTCCTGTATAGGCCATATTTTCAGGATCCCAACCCACTGCTTGGTATAGTTTTTGGATTTCCCCATCGTAGAACTCTTTGGTATACTGAGCGGTTACAGGTCCGGTATACTCATCGATAGTCTTATGACAGTTCATACATACGTTCAGGGAAGGGATACCTGCAGTCTTGGAAGTACGTGCTGCTGAGTGACAGAACTTACAATCTATCTGGTTGTCCCCAGCATGGATTTTGTGAGAGTAGTGAATCTCCTGTATTGGCTGATATCCTTGGTCTACACCCACTTGCATAAGATAGCCATAGGCAAAGTAAGTAGAGGTAAAGAACAAGAGAAGTCCTACCACAACGGTAATAATTTTATTCTTTACAAAGACATTCCACAAAGGATAGTATTTACTTTGTTTGAGGTATTCTTCTTGGTTGTTTTCTTTGGCTAACTTCTTGATTTCGCGATTGGTCTTGAAGACAATAGCCAAGAAGATAAGTAAAAGTGCTGCAGAGGCGATTCCCAATACCAAAGCAAGAGATCCTTTGCCTTTGGGCGCTGTAGGAGCTACAGCAGGAGTGTCGGTAGCTGCAGTAGCTGTATCTGAGGTAGCAGTAGCTGGAGTATCTGTTGCAGGAGGGGTAGCAGGGGCAGCAGCTTCTGCTTTAGAAGGATCAGCGATATAGGCCAATACATTGTCAATATCCCCATCGGAGAGGATACCGTCATAGGCAAGCATAGGTACTTTGTTGTACTCTTCGAAGATAGCTATAGCATCCTTATCACCTGCATCGATAAGGGCTTTGCTATTTTTGATCCACTTGTGTAGCCACTCAGCGGACTTCCTTTCGGTAATACCTCCCAGTGGAGGCCCTACGAGCTTGCCATCTAACTTATGACAAGCCGCACAGTTGGCTTTGAACAAGTCCTTCCCCTTAGCTGCATCCCCCGAGGCGTCTTGTCCAAATAAGTAAATAGGGAGAAATGCTGCTAAAAGCCAGAACTTCTGCAACTTACTTCCCTTATGGTTCTTACTCTTTTTCATATAAAAAAGCTATTAAAAAAACAAAAACTATCGATTTTTTATGTATGATAACTAAGGGAACTCCCCCTATATATATCACGGTGCAAAAATATAAATTCTTAATGAAATTTAAAAGAGGGCAATGCCTTTTTCTTGTAATTTGTAAAAAGTCTAAATAAGATGAAAGTGAAGAGGTAAAAAGTGGCTATTCATTTTCACTTTTTCAGTTCTTCTGAGGTGAAGTGGAAGTATTTGTTTTCCTTTTGAGTAGCTTCCTCCTGAGCAGCATTGTCCTTGACTACATAGAAATAAGTGCCTGTCTCCAAATCCTTAACTAAGGCTACATCTCCTGTATATCTTCCTACAGAAAACTTCAAACAGACTCTATAATGCGGCAACTTGAGTACTTGTGCTACGTAAGTGGCTACTTCTTCTTTAAAAGAAGGATTATAAGAGATATTTTCTCCATTACACTTGAAAACATACTTTGCAATAGAATTAATATCGTTAATCTGCTCTGCATCCTGAGCTAATTGCTTATCGTAATCGAGATCTCCTGTACTTTTGATTAGGTAAAGTACCCCTTTGGATGATAAATGAATATAGAACTTACCCAAATCGGCGTCTATTTTTTCATAATTCATCTGACATCTTATTCCAGAAACAGAGAAAGAATCTACATGAAAGGATACATAATGTCTATTTATTTTTTCATAGACCCCAAGAGTAGAAGGAGAACAATCGCCCTCAGATGAGGTAAAAGAAGAAGCAATAAAAATCTTATTCTTAATAAAGTTTATTTTGTACCCTCTTTTTTCTTTAGTTTGCCTTTCTAAACGATACATATCCATAGAGGTTTTTTTTCCAAAGAGTTCATAGAGATACCACTCACCTTTTATCTTATTTTGAGTGAATGCTAAAGTATAACTTCCTAAAAGAAGTGTGAGAATAATTAGTCTCATATTGTTTGATTTTATACAGAGTACAAAGTTAGTGAATTTTTTTTCTAATAGCAACCAGAACGAAATTCTTTTTTTGGGGTTAGGAGTATTAAGTGTGAGTGCTTTGGGAGGTTTCATTCATGGTATTCTGCTAAGTGTGGGAATGATTGTTTTACAGACTCTTATGGTACTTATGAAAAAATCAATGCGTTTTATATCCGCTTTCATCTTAGCAAAATAACCAATAGTTGTGATGTAAAGACTCAAAGAAAGAAGGAAACTAGCCTTTATTATATATAAAGTATCTGAGAGAGAAATATACCTTATCAAAAGTACAGGCGACCTGATAAAAGACCAACAAAAAGCAGTGAACAGTAAGCAGTGAACAGTGAGCGGTAAGCAGTGAACAGTGAACGGTAAACAGTAAACGGTGAGCAGTGAACAAGGCTAAGTCAGCGAATTGTTCTTATACTCCGCTTAGAACAGCGTCTTAGGCACTCTTTTCTATTCCTTTATCTATCATAGTTTAGTTCTATGTACCAATTGTCACCTAATTCTTTAACTAAGTAACAGTTTTTCATTGAATCATAGCGCTTTTCGGACATATCTACCTCTGGCGGACAGATTTCTACATCATTCATTTGGCTGAAATTCTTTTTTGTATAAAGAAAATTTTTATCAACACCCCAACCTATTCCTCCATAGGAATAATAATTGAAACTGGTCTCATTATCAGAAAGGACTGTTATTCCACTACATTGTATATTTTGTAGCAAGGAATCCAATTTTCTCTTTTTGCTTATACTCAATTGATTGAAATAAATAGAATCCTTTACATTTTTATATTTTCCTTCCACTAAAATAGGGGGATAATCAAATGCAGAAATTGTATCCTCTGCGATGACTTGCCGAATCATTTCAAAATCAGTTTTATGCTTGTTAAAATGATGCATCATTTCCTCGTCAGTAGGGTCTTTCACAGCTGGTTTGCAGCTTTTTATAGCAAAAAGTATTAACAATAGGATTTGTATCCGCATGGTTCTATAATTAAAAGGCTTTTTTATTTCTACATTCCCCTATAATGGCATCAGGTTCATAGAAATTACCATATTTTTGGTAATATCTTATGATACCAACTTGTTCTGAGGTATCTTCCTTACATTTCCCTATATAAAAAACACCTATACCGTTTTGCTCTTGATAATGATGTATATATTCTCTAAGATATCCACCTACTCTTTTGCTTTCTATAAAAGCTTTGGTACTTGAAGAATATTCATAGAACTCCATAAAATCTTTTCCTTTTTGATTTTTGATGTATTCTATAATTGCCTTTTTTACCTTATCCGGAGATTGGGACAGATTTTTTACTAAAACTAACCCCTTTATGGCCTTAGATTCTACAAATTGCACTTTTCCTCCCTCACAAGAGAGAAAAACTACCAAAAATAGTAATAATATCCTCATAGCAAACCTTGTTGTGTATTTATTCTGGCTTTATAAGCCAACAAAACGCACTTCTCTCCGTTACGAACTTTTTAATAGTTAATGTAAGTTCAATATAACGAAAACTCGCACAAATTCAGCAAGTAGCCTCAATTGGCATGAGGGGAAACCTAATTGGCATAGTAGAGACGCCATAAATTGCGTGTTACCCTATTAGCCCCACACTGGCAGGGAATTACCCTACCCTATTCAAGGGCGAATTGCAATTCGCCCCTACTCACTCTTCACTTCATCGTAGATAACCTCTTGGTCTTGGCAAAGAGGTTTGAGTTCTCTTTCTATAAAAGGAATAATGTCCGCCTTGTAGGCTTTGGGGTAGAGTAGGTGTATATTAGCCCCAGCATCAAGGGTAAAGCAAAGAGGCTTTTGAGTGCTCGCCCGTAGATACCAAATCTTCTCAATGGCAGCAATGGTATTAGGGCGCATAAGTAGGTAGTAAGGGTCTGAGGTCATCATCATAGCGTGTAGGGCGAGGGCTTCGCTCTCTACTAAGGCCATAAAGCCCTTGAGGTCTCCCTTTTTGAGAATACTCTTAAGGGCTGCGATATGTTCACGAGCCTGTAGAAAACGTGCCTCAGCATACGGGTGTCCTATCATGAGCTGATGCCCCTTGGTGCTACTTACAGGCTTTTGCCCCTTATCAATAAGTAGAATGGTATCCTGATAGGTATTGAAAACTTCATGTACATCCTCCATAGGGATTCCGTAGAGGTCGGAGCTACCCATCACAGCCGAATGTTCCCCCCAGAGCACTACCCCTGAGTAGGTACTACGGCAGGCACTACCCGATCCCAAACGGGCTAAGAAAGAGGCTTTTTCATGAAAAAATTGCTCTGTCATCTTAGGGTCAAAGAGCTTTTCTATTTTCATCAAGCATACCGCCAAAGCAGCCATAGCACTGGCTGAAGAGGCTATACCGGCACTGTGAGGGAAAGAATTGCTCGAACGGATCACAAAGTAATAATCCCTGAGAAAAGGTATATAGTTGCGGATACGGGTGAAAAAGGTTTCTATCTTGGGTAAGAAATTATCCTTAGGTTCCTCATCGAAGAAGAAATCAATCTGGAAGCTACTGGTAAAGTCCGTTCTAGGCGTCATCTCTATGACAGTCTCTGTATAAGAATGAGACAGCGTGAAGCTAATAGAGGGGTTCATAGGGATTTGTTCGTCTCTTTTTCCCCAATATTTCACTAAAGCAATATTGCTATAGGCACGATGACGCACCTTTGCGGCCTCTACCCTCTCACTATAGGCCTTAGGGATGAATTTTTCTACAAGCATTTATTTAATATGATTGAATGATCAATAATTATATAGTTATTTGCGTGTGCAAAGATACAAAAAAGAACCATGTCAAGATAAAATGAAAAATAAAGTGTGAAAGAGGTTGTCCGAAAAGTCTTATTCATGAAAGGCGATTTGCAAATCGCCCCTACAAGAGGATTTAAAACAATTGATTTTCAATAGAATAAAATTCGAAAATATTCGATTTAAACTTTGAAAAAATAATGTTTTGGACAACCTCGCTCACTGTTCACTGTTCACTGTTTTACCATATTTTGATTCTTTCCTCAGGTTTTCTATAGAGTTTGTCACCTTCTTTTACTTGGAAAGTCTGGTACCAAGCCTCCACGTTGGTCAGTGGGGCAAAGGCACGGAGGTAGTCAGGAGCATGTGGGTCTGTCTTGATCTGGTTGGCAAGGTTCTGATCAGTAGTCAGGGAGCGCCATACGGTAGCCCACGCGATGAAGAAGCGTTCGTTTTGGGTGAATCCACTTATTTTTCCTACATCACCATGGTCTTTTAGGTACATTTGTAAAGCATCGAAGGCGATATTGGCACCGCCAAGGTCTGCAATATTCTCTCCATTGGTGAAGATTCCATTGACAAAGATTCCCTTGACAGGTTCATATTGGTCATATTGCTTGGCGAGGGCTTGTGTTGCTTTTTCGAAATTTGCCTTATCGGCGGGGCTCCACCAGTTTTGTAGATTTCCATCAGCATCGAACTCAGCACCACTATCGTCAAATCCATGGGTTATCTCATGCCCAATGATCCCCCCGATAGCCCCAAAGTTCACAGCAGGATCTGCCTCGAAGTTGAACATAGGCGCTTGTAGGATGGCCGCAGGGAAGACAATCTCGTTGTAGAGCGGATTGTAGTAGGCATTGACTGTTTGTGGGGTCATGCTCCATTTGGACTTATCCACGGGCTTGCCAACCTCGTCAAGGCTCTTTTGGTAATACCACTGGGAGATGTGTTGTAGGTTTTCGGCAAGGGAAACTTTAGGGTCTATGATGAGCTTGGAATAATCCTCCCACTTGTCAGGATATCCCACCTTCACTCCGAGTTTGTCGAGCTTGACAAGGGCTTTTTTCTTAGTTTCTTCACTCATCCAAGAGAGGTTTTTGATATGCTCCACAAAGCTCTTTCTTAGGTAGCTAATCAGGGTAAGCATCTGTTCTTTGGCTTCTTTAGGGAAATATTTCTCTACATAGAGTTTGCCAAAAGCTTCTCCCAAAGATCCATCGATGACACCAAAGGCGCGCTTGGTGATGGAGCGTTGCTCTTGTTGGCCACGGAGGTACTTGTTATAAAACTCGAAGGAGAGGTTGTCGAGCTGTTCATTGAGGTTGGTGATATTGCTCAGTACCAACATATACTTGAGATAGTCCTTAAGCAAGGGCAAGTTAGCAGCATTGATGAACTTGTCATAGTCTTTGTACAAACGCATTTGGGTGAGGATCACCTTGTCCTGTGTCATCCCTACGTTCTTGAGCAAAGCAGGCAGGTCGAGATTCTTGACCAAGGCTTTGAGCTCGGTCATGGTCTGAGGGTTATAGCTTAGGTTAGGATCACGGCTTTCCTCATTGGTGAGCATGAGCTTGGCGATACTTTTCTCAAAAGCCACCTGTTTGCTTGCTTTCCCCTTAGGGTTCTTTTCACCAATGGCTTCGAATACCTGAGCTACAAAGCCTTCATACTTTTGCAAAGCCTCGGTATTGCTGGGGCTTTCCTTTTGGTAGTAGTCGCTGCCCATCCCTATGGAGAACTCACTCAGATAGGCAACATTGGTATTGGAGTCCTTCATATCGGCATAAGCACCCCAGCTACAGATAGGGTTATTGCCTGTGAGCGTTGCCTCCTCTAAGTATTTCTGTAGATCGGCGAGGGAGGCGATAGCATCAATCTTCTTGAACTGTCCCTCGATAGGGGCAAGACCTTGTGCATTGCGCGTAGACCAATCGGTGTATTGGCGGAAGAGGGTTTGTATCTTTTGACCTTCAGAGCCTTCGGGATATTCTTTTTTGTTCAGGTCATCAAGAATTGAAAGACAGTTGTTTTCAGTGATTTCATCCAGCATGTAGTAGGTACCCCATGAGGTCTTATCGGCTGGAATTTTTGCTGTTTTCATCCACCCTCCATTTACATAGTTATAGAAGTCGTCTTGTGGGCGGACAAGGGTATCCATCGCCGATAGGTCAAGTCCTTTTTCTTCGACCTTGTTCTGTGCTTCCTTAGCTGGGTTGCCACAGGCAGCCACTAAGGAAAGAGAGAGAAATAAAGAAATTTTATTCATTGTGTTTCTAATTTAGATTATAGACTTTGTTAGATAATTAGGTAATTGGGCTTCCATTTTCAATCTTCCTTAAGTTCTCCACGCTACCGCAAGCATTTCGCTCATGCCTATCACAAGGGAGCTATTAGCCCTCTTAAGAGAGTTCACTCTGGGTGCTGGCATTCACCGCCCTCTGTTCTCTGTTCACTATTCACCGCTCTCTGTTCTCTGTTCACCGCTCACTGCTCACTCTAATTAGAGTATCCAAATCGGCGGAGCTGTCCTAAGTCGGAGCGCCAGTTTTTATTGACCTTCACATAGAGTTCCAGGTGAATCTGCTTGCCAAAGAATTTCTCCAAGTCATAGCGAGCTTGCGTGCCTACTCTCTTGAGGGCTTCACCGCGATGACCTATGATAATACCCTTCTGACTGTCGCGCTCTACCATGATGATACTACGGATACGAATAATCTCGTCCGTCTCGCTAAAAGTCTCTGTCTCCACCTCCACTGCATAGGGGACTTCCTTCTTGTAGTTCAGAAGGATCTTCTCACGTATAGTCTCATTGACAAAAAAGCGTTCGGGCTTATCGGTAAGCTGGTCTTTGGGATAGAAGGCGGGGGATACAGGCAGTAGCTCCAAGATACGATGAAAGAGTGGCGCTACGTTGAAGTTCTCCAAGGCTGAGATGGCATAGATCTCCCCCTTAGGAACTTGCTGTTGCCAATAGGCAACGGCTTGCTTGACAGTCTCCTCATCGGAGCGGTCTATCTTATTGATTAGCACCAAGACAGGCACTTTTGCTTGGTTGATCTTGCGGAAGAAGTCGGCATCCTTGAGTTCCTTCTCCCCTATCTCGACCATGTAGATCAGGATATCTGCATCCTCGAAGGCATCCTTGACAAAGTCCATCATAGAGTTTTGCAACTGGTATGCTGGCTTGATGATCCCAGGAGTATCGGAGAAGACCACTTGAAAGTCGTCCCCACTGACAATCCCAAAGATACGATGCCGCGTGGTTTGTGCCTTGGAGGTGATGATCGAAAGTCGCTCGCCTACAAGAGCATTGAGCAAGGTAGATTTCCCCACATTGGGGTTCCCTATAATATTGACAAATCCTGCTTTATGTTCCATTTTCTTTTAGGAGTTAGGAGGGTTAGAATAGGTAATAGTATCATTAATCATTGAACATTGTTCATTAATCATTGATTATCGTTTTCTATTGACAATCTTAACAACGGCCATGATGAGGGCACCCATCGCGACAAAGCTCAGGAGGGTAGCCCACCAGTAACTAAGGAATAAGCCCCTGAGTACCACAGCAAAGACAATAGCAAAGAGCAGCAAGGTAGCCACCTCATTGGCCATGCGTAGCTTCACTGAGCTATAGCGGGTGCGCCCCTGTTGTAGTTCCCTGAGGGTACGCCAACTCCAATAGTGGTATACTAACAAGAACACCACTCCTAAGAGCTTGATATGCATCCACCCCTGAAGGAGATATGCCCACTGTGTCGCCCACAGCATATAAGCTCCAGTGAGCACCACAATCACCAATGCTGGCACCGTGATGATATTCCACAAGCGCTCTTCCATAAAGCTATACTGCCTGTGGAGGATACCTCGTTCTGGCTCACTCTTGCCCTGTAGCGCTTCTGTATGATAAATCAACAAGCGCACTATATAGAATATCCCTGCAAAATAACTAACAACAAAGATAATATGTAATGACTTGATTATTAAATACACTTTTTAAAATGTTCGATGATTTCTTACTTTCACTTTGCAAAGTTACGAAATTATTTTAGAATATAAGCCATTAATCATCATTGATTGTTCACTAATCATGATTCTCAGTTCTCCTCTCACTTCTCTACGTTTCTTTGCTTGACTTCACCCTGTGTGATATCGTACTTTTGCAACATAAGCAGTGTTAGCCAAATTATTATTTATCATGTTTGATTCTCAATTTTCTTCTCTTTCTCCTTTGCAGGCGATACAGTTTCTTCAATCAGGGAGAGACACCACAGCACCAGATCCCGCTGCGGCACGTCGGGCTCTTGATCCACGACAACACCCTGTGAATAATCCCCTCTTGCGTCGTGACAAGCGTGTCTCCACCTCCGAGGGGCTCTATACGGAGCCTGTTGCCCGTATTGCCCTGCCTTTGCAACAACTCATCATCAAGCGCTCAGTGGCTTTCCTCTTTGGCAAGCCAGTACGCTATGAGTACACCAAGGATACCCAGGAGCACGAGCAGGCTTTTGCTATACTGGAGAATATACTCGCCCAGGCCAAGGAGAACAGTCTGAACCGCCGCTTGGCACGTGCCGTGTTTTCCTATGGAGAATGTGCAGAGCTATGGCATGCCCTACCACTGGCTACCCCCTCTCTCGCCTATGGTATCCCCTGTGCTTTCAAGCTCCGCTGTTCGCTCTTCTCCCCTGCCTTTGGCGATAGCCTATACCCCTTCTTCGATGCCGTGGGAGATATGGTCGCCTTCTCCCGCGCCTATACGGTCGACGATCCCTCTTCTTCCCTACATGGCAAGGCCGCTTACTTCGAGACCTACACTGCCCATTTTCACTATCTGTGGAAGAATACCTTAGGCGACTGGACTCTCGAAGAGGGATACCCCGTGGCCAATCCTATCGGGAAAATCCCCGTGGTATATGCCCACCAGCCTCAGCGCGAGACACAGATAGTGGATCCTCTTATCGAACGATTGGAACACCTCTTGTCCAACTTCGCCGAAACCAACGACTACCATGCCTCTCCCAAGATTTTCGTCACCGGACACATTCAGGGATGGAGCAAAAAAGGCGAAGCAGGTTCTATCATAGAAGGCGACAAGGATGCTTCTATGCAGTACATCTCGTGGAACAGCGCTCCCGAGTCGGTCAAGCTCGAGATGGATACCCTACTGAGAATGATCTACACCCTCACCCAGACCCCAGACATCTCTTTCCAAAACCTCCACTCCATGGGTACCCCCTCAGGTGCTGCCCTTAAGCTCCTTTTCTTGGACGCCTCGCTCAAGGTTCAGGACAAGCGCGAAATCTTTGATGCCTATCTGGCACGCCGCCTGAGTATCCTCAAGGAATACCTCGCCCTGCTCCACACCCCACTGAGAGAGGCCGCCGCCTCCTTACAAGTAAAAGCAATGATACAACCCTTAATTAATGATTAAAAATGAAACGTATCGCTATTTTTCTTACTCCTTTAGTACTTTTGTATGCCTATGATAAGCAGATAGCCCTACGGGATAGGCTGTACTATCTATGGCATACCCTTTCGACTTGCGCCCCCATAGTGGTGCTTGCTAACTATTTTTATGCATGGCAACAGACCCATCAGGCTTTTATCATCGCCTTAGTGGTAGCCCTCTCGGTCAATCTCGTCATTGGGGCACTCTACCATATACGTAACCACTCTTTCTCTTGGAGAGCACTCTTGATCAAAAACGCTCAGATGCTTGGAGTTGTCGCCGCTGTATATCTCCTCTTAGACCTCTTGAAAGTCCCCTTGAGAGAAACCTCCACCGGCGAAGTCTTCGAAAGCACCCTACAGATGATGACCTTGCTATACCCAGTGAGCAAGGCCATCAAGAACATCTTTGTACTCACTTATGGCAAGTATCCTCCCTCTTGGGTGATCAAAGCATTGTATAACTACGAAAAAGAAGGAAAACTCAAGGAGTTCTTTGTCAATGAATAGTGTCAATGATTTATATCCCCTACAGAAAAAAATAGGAATAAAAACTCAAAAAAATTTTCTTATCTTAGAAAAAAAAGTTATACCTTTGTGGGGAAAAACAACTCTTAAAATAAAATGCTATGATAAAAAAGCTACTACTCCTTAGTCTCTTTTGCCCTACCCTGATGTGGGGACAGGAATATCTGCGTAAGAATCTCAACGAGGAAGGTACCACCTATATCAAGGCCAGTCTCTCTGCCACCTTCTGGGCAAGATACTACGAAGCGAACCCTCACACACAGATCAATGGTACTGAGGTGAGCCGTGTTACTGACTTCTCAGTACGTCGCTTACGTATCAATGTACAAGGACAACTCACCCCTAAGCTCTATGTATATGGGCTCTTCGGAGGGAACAACTACAACTTCACCAGCAAGAATGAGGATCGTATAGGTATCCTTGACCTCTATGCGGACTATCAGCTGCTCCCTGAGCTAACTCTTGGATTGGGAAAATTCGGATGGAATGGTAGCCGCAACGCTATGAAAGCCAGTGGTAGTATGATGGGATTGGATGCTCCTAGCTTCCCACTCTTCACCGTGAACAAAAACGATGATGCCGTCCGTAGCCTCGGTGCTTTCGCTAAGGGACAGATACAACAACTCAGCTATGTCTTTACCATCAAAAGCCCATACACCGTAACTACTGAACCTAAGGAAGGGGTAGTGGATTATGCCAAAAATGCTCCTCATAAACAATATTCTGCCCACCTAAAGTATGATTTTTGGGAATTGGAAAGCAACAAAACTCCTTATACAGCAGGTACTTATGTAGGAAAGAAAAAGGTACTAAACCTCGCCCTAGGGGGGGTATACCAAAAGGATATGATGAGTGAACTCCAAAATAGTGTAGTTAAGTACTACGATTATAAGAATTTCTCCGCCGAACTCTTCCTCGATACCCCTCTTTCCGAATGCAACGATGCTATTACCATCAATGCAGGCTACTATTATACTGATTTCGGCCGTGACCATATCCGATACATAGGCAATAACAACGGAAGCCCTTCGATCATGAAAGTCTCTTCCAACGAATACCTCAATGGTGCAGGAGCCGCCTATCCCATGATGGGATCAGGTAGTACCTATACCCTCTTAGCAGGCTACCTTTTTGGCAAAAGTGAAAAATTCGATGCCCGTATACAGCCCAATGTCAGTGTACAATACTCCAAATTCCATGGGCTTAACGACGCTATGGTAGCCTATGACCTCGGTGCCAATATCTTCTTCAAAGGTCATAGTAACAAGCTCAGCTTCTGCTACCAAAACCGCCCTATCTATAACCAACAGAAAGAAGTGGCCATGCGCAAGGGAGCCTTTATTGTTCAATATCATATTGTCTTGAACTAATACAGCTAAAAGACAACTAAAGTAGAGAAAATAGGCTATCCGAAACGGATAGCCTATTTGTTATTAAGGATGCATTTTTAAGAAAGACTTTTTTACAAATCAATTATAAAATACCTACTGCCAAGTACAAAAGTAGCTTTGCCATCATTCACCATAAGTTCTTGTACTTCATACACCTCTCCACATTCGTTTTCTTGAGAAGCGCCTTTTATTAGTATTGTATAGGTTTTTGTCCTATTTTTCAACAGAAGGGTTTCACCGCTATTATCTTTAAAAAAATCCCTTGGAAGAGTACCACCATCCAACATAATGTCCTTTGCATTATAACCTTCTATCCAAGATAACCCTTTTTTTATGGAAAATATATTCTGTTCTCTTTTGTCCCTTATCTTTAGGAAAATAGCATTGTCATCTATTTCTCCTTGTTTGAAAAAAGAGGAATATTCTGGAGAATTCTCCTTGACCCTGATATATAGTTTATAAGGCCCCATGTCACATGGATCCGAATCCTTTTTGTAACTACAATTACAAAAGGAAATCACTAAAAGAAATAATATAAAAAACTTTTTCATAACTAATAAATATTATTGATTATTCTAAGTATATAGGTATTTTCTCTCTTTGTATGTCCTTACTGAAAAGTACATTCTTCCCATAGATATAGAATTAGGGAAGAACCCTAATTGGAAAAGTATATACTCCTTTTTGTAGTTCTGTAGCTGTTAGTACAGTTTTCTTTTTCTTAAAGAAAATCAATCTTCACTATTTGACTACAAAGGTAGTCCTTTTTCAGAAATATTCAAAATATTTTATGTTAAAAATATTGTCTTCCTGAGCGAAAAAATGATTCTTTTCTTTTTGGTAGAAAAAAAGGAATTTTGTATCTTTGCCTTTAATTGTATCATAAATAATATAGGGGCGAAAAATTCTCAGAGAGTCCTCTCTTTTGGACTTTGCCCCAAAAAAGAGATTGCATGAAAGCCGTATTTTTAGACAGAAACACCCTATCCTCCCACATGGAACTCTCCGTACCTGAGGGAGTTACCCAGTGGGTCATTTATGAGAGTACCCGCCCTGAAGAGATCATCACACACTTGGCAGGAGCGGATATCGCCATTACTAACAAGGTGAAGATAAGGCGAGAACATCTCAAGCAACTTCCTCAGCTCAAGCTCATTCAGCTCACTGCCACTGGAATGGACAATATAGATACCCAGGCCGCCAAAGAATTGGGCATAGAGGTCAAGAATGTCGTGGGCTACTCCACTGAAAGTGTGGCCGAACACTTCTTTATGCTCATGCTCGCTTCACTCAGGGGGCTCAAGCCTTACCATACCGCTGTGGAGACAGGAGTATGGCAAGCCGATGGACGTTTCTGCCTTACCGAGCCTACTCTCTTGGACTTGCATACCCGCACCTTGGGCATCATAGGAGTGGGACATATAGGCAAGGCTATCACCGAGCGCGCCAAAGCCTTTGGCATGCGCGTACTTTGGGCAGAACGCGAAGGAAAAGACCCTCGCAATAGCGACTATACCCCCTTCGACCAGGTACTCGCCCAGAGCGATGTCCTCTCCCTGAACTGCCCCCTCACCCCCGAAACCCACCACCTGATCTGTGAGCGCACCTTAGCCAAGATGCAGCGAAAGCCCTTACTTATCAATGTGGCTCGTGGCGCTGTAGTAGATCCCCAAGCGGTATACGATGCCCTACAACAAGACAAGCTCCTAGGCTTTGCCTCCGATGTATTCGAACAAGAACCCCCTCGAAAGGACGACCCTCTTATGCAACTCGCTCAGCACCCCAGAGTACTGCTCACCCCTCACGTAGCTTGGGCTAGCGAGTATGCCCTAGACAAACTCTGGAAAAAAGTAAAAGAACAGATAGAACAGTTTATCCAATGAAAAACAAAGAACAAAATGTAACTTTCCACTCTTCTCTCTTTTTTCTGTGTTTGCTCCTCTGTGCCTGCAAGCAGTCTAAAGAAAATACCCCTGAGGATAGTACTCCTGCCTCTACTCCTACTGAGGAGGTACAGATCACCTACCTTAGGGAAAACCCCTCGCCTGTAGTGGCGTATGACTCTATCCCCAAGCCCATCTATACGGATGATATTGACTTGTATGAGCCTAATCGGAGCTTTGACTTCAAGAGTATATACTTCTCCATCTCCACTATATATAACAACGATTCCTTAGATATTCCTCCCCAATATATCAAGGAACAGAAGAAGATGAGCCGAGAGGCATTGAGCTACTTTCCCTTGGAGGGCAAGTACCGCCAGAATATCTTCGAGCGAATGAAACTGACGCCTAAGGATACTATTTTTCTCTATAGTTATCAGGAAAATCAACTTAGAAAATACCCTCTAGCGGATACTCGCTCAGTAGCAGCGGTGAATGTATATGCCGATATAGAGAATATCAGCGCTTGGGATTATGAGATAGGCTTTGAACTACAACACGCCAAGGATTCTATTGTATCCCCCTTGTCCGATCTCTTTTTCAATTCCTTTGTCTATATAGGGAAAGAGAGCCCTTTTTCCTTAGAATCGGGGATAAGACAGATGCAGTGGAAAAAAGTCAGTCCTAAGGAGTTTCCAGCTTCTTATAAACTCTTGGATGATAATTACTTAGTGGGTAATACCTACAAGTATGTGTTGGCTGAGGTGATTTGTTATGTACAGGATTTTGATTTTGATAGTAGTAAGAGTGAGGACACCTACTATGGTAGCAAGCGCTATTTCGTGGCGGTAGATGCCAAAAGTAAGAAGATTATCAAGCGGGCTTTCTTTGAAGAAGGTGAATCTACCTCTTTTGCTCCCTTAGACAATGGTCAGATGTCCCCCTTTATCGGACGATTTCTCAAGGGTAAACCCTTAGCCATCTACGGATTGGTGTATGAGAGCTTTGGCTGTAATCCGATTATCTTCTTGGACGATGCCTATGAGAATATCTACCCAAGATGTGATAACAGACACTGATATAATGATGACCCATAATCATATTTTTTTCGTACCTTTGCCGCTAATCCCCTAACATCTAAAACCTAACATCTGAGAATGAAGAATCGAGTAGTGATCACCGGAATGGGTATCTATTCCTGTATAGGCACCTCCTTGCAGGAGGTACAAGCGTCCTTGTACGAGGGGCGTTCTGGCATCATCTATGATGCCGAACGTAAGAAATATGGCTATCGCTCCGCCCTTACAGGGGCAGTGCCTTCTCCCCAGCTCAAGGAGCTCTTGGGGCGTAGGGAGCGTATCTCCATGGGGGAAGAAAGCGAATACGCATATATGGCCACTCTTGAGGCTATGGCTACCGCTCAGATAGATGCCGACTACCTCAAAACTCACGAAGTGGGAATCCTCTATGGCAACGACAGTGTCGCCGAATCGGTGATTCTGACCAACGACCGCATCCGCGAGAAACAGGATACTACCTTAGTAGGATCGGGAGCTGTATTCCGTACAATGAATTCGACGGTAACGATGAACCTCTCCACACTCTTTGCTCTCCGAGGTGTCAATATGACCATCAGTGCCGCCTGTGCCAGTGGCTCCCATGCCGTGGGATTGGGTTACCTACTCTTACAGAGTGGCATGCAGGAGATGATACTCTGCGGAGGCGCTCAGGAGACGAACAAATACAGCATGGGCAGCTTCGATGGCTTAGGTGTATTCTCCATGCGCGAGGATACCCCTGAACTAGCCTCCCGCCCCTTCGATGCTTCGCGCGATGGCTTGGTGCCCAGTGGGGGAGCGGCAACACTGGTACTAGAAACCTATGAGAGTGCGCAGCGCCGTGGGGTACCTATCCTTGCCGAAGTGGTAGGCTATGGCTTCTCCTCCAATGGCGGACATATATCCACTCCCAATGTGGAAGGCCCTGCGCAAGCAATGGCTCGTGCACTGGCCAATGCCTCTATGCAAGCCTCCCAGATAGACTATATCAATGCCCATGCCACCTCTACCCCCATAGGCGATGCCAATGAGGCTAAAGCCATTCATCAGATATTTGGCAGCCAGACTCCTGTGAGCTCCACCAAGTCCATGACCGGACATGAGTGCTGGATGGCCGGCGCTAGTGAGATTATCTACTCCATACTGATGATGCAACACGACTTTATCGCCCCTAATATCAATATAGAACGCTTGGACGAGGATTCCCAAAAGCTCAATATCATTACCCATACCCAAGAGCGCCCTATCAGAGCCTTTCTTTCCAATTCATTTGGGTTTGGAGGTACCAACTCGGCTTTGGTAGTGAAGAGTGAAAAATGAAGAACGAAGAGTGTTTTGAGTGAAAAGTGTAGCCAAGCGAATGAGCTTGGGTATGTGGTGAAGAGTGAGTAACTGATCACTAACGACTAAAAGAATGAGTATCCGACAATTATTCAAACATACTGCCATTTATGGCTTGGCTACGGTAATGCCTCGTTTGCTGAACTTGGTACTGACCCCCTTGCACACCAGTGCTCGTACGCTTTCGCAAGCACAATATGGGCTCTATCAGGGACTTTTTGCCTATATGATATTGGGCAATGTACTGCTAACCTATGGTATGGAAACAGCCTTCTTCCGCTTTATGAATCGTGAGGAAGACCCCAAGCGTGTGGCAGCTACTTGCCTGACGTCCTTAGTCGTTACGACCCTTGTCTTTTTAGGGGTAGGCCTACTCCTATCTCAGTCTATAGCTGTATGGCTGAGCTACCCTGCTATCTATATCCGTTATGCTATATGGATACTTGCTTTGGATACCTTGGTGGCGATTCCCTTTGCTTGGTATCGGTATTCAGGACAATCACTACACTATGCTTTTATCAAAATCGGCAATGTAACGGTGAACTTAGGGCTGAACCTTCTTTTCCTCCTCTATTTTCCTTTTTTGGAGAGCAAGGGCTACCGACTCCCCCTAATGGAGCTTGTCAGTGACAAAACTCAATACATTTTCTTGGCAAACCTCATTGCCAGCCTACTGACCTTTATCTACATGTTACCCCTATATAAGCGTATCGGCTTCTTGTGGGACATAGCTCTATGGAAGCGACTCTTTCAGTATGCTTTCCCTGTACTGATAGCAGGAATAGCCTTTTCTATCAATGAGGCTTTTGACCGTGTCTTTATACGTATGCTCTACCCTGCCTCCCAAGCTGATGCCGTAGTGGGGCTCTATTCAGGTTGTTACAAGATGGGCGTATTTATGACCCTTTTCATCACTGCGTATAAGCTAGGGGTGGAACCCTTCTTCTTCTCCAATGCAGCGGATAAGAATGCTCCACAGACCTATGCCAAGGTAACTGAATACTTTAGTATCTTTGCCGGTGGAATATTCCTCTTTGTCTGCGTATATATAGACCTCTTCAAGTGGTTGCTCATCCCTAACAGTGCCTATTGGGAAGGGTTGAAGATTGTTCCCTTTGTTCTTATGGCCAATCTGTGTTTAGGACTCTATCATAGCCTATCGGTATGGTACAAAGTCACCGACCGCACCCATTGGGGAGCGATTATCTCGCTTATTGGAGGAGGGATTACCATCGTGGCCAACCTTAGCCTAATCCCGCTATGGGGGTATATGGGAGCTGCGGTAGCTACTTTCTTAGCCTATGGCGGGATGATGCTCCTATCGCTCTGGATAGGGCAAAGAAAATACCCTATCCCCTACCCTTGGCAGCGTATAGGTAGCTTTCTCCTGTTATCGACAGGGCTCTCCTTAGCTTATTTCTATATAGGAGATCGCAATCTTTTTGTAGGAAGTACCGCCGTAGTAGGGTATGCTTTCTTAGCCTACAAAAGCGTAAAGAGAGTGAAAAATGAAAAATGTAGCTAGGCTCATGAACTTAGTTACCACATTCTATAGAACCCTATAATTCTATAACCCTTAATTTCTATAACTCTATAACCCTAAAAATTATGGAAGTAAAAATTATCAATCATTCTGGGCATGACCTCCCTGCCTACCAAACAGCCCAATCGGCAGGGGTGGACTTGCGTGCTTGCCTAAAGGAGTCCGTGGTACTCCACCCTATGGAACGCAAGCTCATTCCTACAGGACTCTTTATAGAACTCCCCGACGGGTACGAGGCACAGGTAAGACCTCGTAGTGGCTTAGCTCTCAAGCATGGAATTACGGTACTCAACAGCCCTGGCACTATCGATGCCGACTACCGCGGTGAAATCTCTGTACTGCTGATCAACCTCTCCCAAGAGAATTTCGAAATTGCCAATGGAGAACGCATTGCCCAGATGGTCTTTGCTCCCTATACTGCCGCAACCTTTGTCCCTGTTGAGGAACTCTCCCAAACAGAAAGAGGCACAGGAGGGTATGGAAGCACAGGAAAGCAGTAAAGAATTTCCTCCCTAAGGGGTAGAAAAAGAAAAAAGACTTGCTGGTGGGCAGGTCTTTCTTCTTCTTTCTGTATGAAAAAATGCACTTATTTTAGGAATCAGTTTTTAAAAAATAGTAGGAAAATTGCCTTTTATCCTTCCTTATAAAGAATCAGAGTGATATAAATAATAATTGTTTAGTTTAGTTGGAATCTTTAACTCTTTCTTGTTAGTTGCTTGTTTCACGAAAGCCTTTGCTAGGCGGACAACACACTATTCTTTGTAAGGTGACAAAAGGCAATACATATACCTACTTTTTCATTCTACTACTTATAATTGGTTATATAAAAGGAATTGCCAGGCAATGTCCGATATTCTTTTTGAAGAAATTTGTGCTATTAGAGTCGAGAAAGACAAGCCTCCTTTTGGGTGAGGGAGACTTATCTCCTTTACTCTAATCTAAAATAAAAACACAAAAAATCTAATTACTATATAAAGAGATGAAAACTTCTTTTCTTAGTCTATCTTTGTTTAATACAGCAAAGAACCAAGCACCCGTAATATTTTGGTGATTTAGTTTTTTTATAATTTCAGGTGCTTTATCCCTTACTGTCTAAAATAAAAAACGCAAAAAAATCTAATCAACTTTAGCGAGAAAGATAGTAAATTTTCTTATAAAGAAATTAACACTGTAGCAATAGTGTCTATAACTATCTTTCTGTTTTCTGCTACAAAGGTAATAGTTTTTTTATAGATGTCAATAGGTAAGGGCAAAATTTGTCATGAACTGTATGTATTCGCGCACGAACGGTAAAAAAAATGTTTATTTTAAGATTTTTCCGTCCTTATTTTCAGCCTCCAGAGCCGCCCATTGTTCTCGAGACACCTGTACACGCAAGCCTCCTTCGAGCCATAAAAAAGGTTTATTGGTACGGATAATATAGTCTCGGTTGACAATCGCCTTACGCGCATTAGCCAAGAAGATAGGTAGGTGATATTCAGCACAGAATCGATGGATCTCTTCCCAAGTAAGTTTGAGCTGAATTGCTTGTCTGGAGAGCGTATGGAGCACCTTCAGGCGAGGATTCTGTTCGTCCTGCAAGAAACAAAGGATTTGCTTAGGGAATACCCTGACACTCTGTTTGAGATAGTTCTCTATAAAGACAGGTGTTTCTTTTTCTCCCTCGGCAAGTGCCTCCGCTTCGGAAACATACTGAGAGAGGTTTTCTGTCAGTTGTAGGAAAATAGGTTTAACCAAATACTTTTTTACCAACGGAAACTCATTGAAGACCACCTGAGGAATTTCCGGATTCTCCCCTTGGTAGCCTGTAAAGAAGATAATATAAGGGGTATATCCTACCATATTGCGGTGGATATGAGAGAGAATGGGGTAGGAGTTGCCCCCTCGGATACTCCAATCGGTAAAGATAAGTTCTGGACGGTGTGTCTGGATCAGTTGTATAGCCTCTTCCAGATTGTCCGTAGGCGATACAGGGTGCCACTGAAGATAACGCTCCATACGAGCGGTAATATTTTTCCAGATGTTTTTATCATCTTCTATAATAATGTACTTAAAGACTGATTTTTTCATAATTGATAGATTTTTTGAGTTGTATAATAGTCGTAGTTCCAGGATACTTGAGGTCATCTTTGTCCCTTTCGGTCATGGTGATCGTAATAGCATCATCGAAATGCTTGTCGAGAATCTTGAGGATACGTTCTATATTCTTCAGTCCTGTTCCATGGCGCTGCACGCCCGCCATTTTCTTGGAAGCCGCCACGCCAATCCCATTGTCCGAGATACTGATTCCATACATATTGGGGCGCTCCCAGAAGGCGATACGCAGCTGGTAAGGCGGTTCAGTACGATGTCGCAAGCCATGGAGAAGTGAGTTCTCCACAATCACCTGAACAACCCCCATCGGAAGGCGATAATCGGGAGGGATCGCTCCAAAATTCTCTACCTGTACCTCAAGGTCTGGAAGGAAGATCTCCTTCTGAATGGCGATGGTATTCTCGGTGAGTTTCCACTCCTGTTCGAAGGGGATAAAAGGGGTCTTGTCCTGCGAATAGCGGTGCATAATCGAAATATTCTCCCCTATATGCGAGAGGATTCGCTCGGCATGTGGGTTGTCATAGAGCTCCGCCCCAAGGCTATTGAGGGCATTGAGCATAAAATGAGGGCGGAACTGCTTGCCCAAATTCCCTATAGTGAGCAAGGCTATCTCCTTGTCCTGCCTATCCATACGCCTCATGTTGTGGAGCAAATAACCTCCTGTAAGAATAGGAATCAAGATAATCAAGAGCCAAAAGAAGGTATCTTGCCAGAAATATTTTCTAATAATAATAGGGTATTCATAGCGAGTGAAACTCCCATCTGTTTGGCATACTATCAGGGAAAAGACATAGTTGCCGGTGGAGAGATTCTGGTAGCGGTATTCGGTATCGATAGAGATAGCCCCTTGGTCGATGACATCATCACTATTCTCCTTACGCAGAGAAGCATTGACATAGCGGGGGAGGTTATCCTTGCTTTGGTAATGCAATCGTATATCAAAAGAACTCTCATTAGCCCCGAGAATAATAGGGGCATCGGCACGGGAGTCATAAGTATTTTTCCCTGTATTGATCGTCAGGGTAGGCTCCACGGGATAATCAGGCAGGGAGAGCCACTGGGCGATATTCCACTGAAAGAGCATATTGGAGGAGGCAAACCAGATATGATCATCAGAATCTCGGCTGGCCACACAAGTATGTTCTATAGGTGCTTGCAAGTTCATGGCATAGGGATTCAGGTAGCGCACCCTAATCTTTCCCTTGTAGAAATCCGAGAGCGAGAGCACAAGGATACGGTTGGAGACCCCCACGATGAGGTAATCCCGCCACTGATGAAGAAAGACAATGGGGCGGATATTCCCCGTCAGCAGTGGATGATTGACTATTTGGAAATTAGTCGGATCCAGCTGATTAGTCCCCTTGGGCATCCACCGATAGAGCTGTCCCTTTTCGGTACCGAACCAAAGCGTACCAAAAGAATCCTTCAGAATCGCATAGCCTCGAATAGGCGTTTGTTTTTTATCAAAAAAGAGTGTTTGTGCCTTATCTTTTTCAGGGATATAGCGAGCGATACCCTGCATGGAGATCACCCAGATATTCCCCTGGGAATCCTCGGCAATGCCCTGACAGTGATTCAGAGCAAGCCCCTCCTTGTGGGTGACACGTCGCCAAGGAGTACGTATTTCCAGATGTTCCAGTGCCTTGTAAGCCAAGCCGTTGCCCTGTACTGCCGTATAGAGCACACGACCCGAGGTCAGGAAGTTGCAAGTAGAAACAATCGTATCACTCACCTTTTGGTAAGCCGTAGGAGAGCGGAAAAGATACATTCCCTTTTGTTGGGTATTGAATAAGACTTTTTCCCCAATAGCCAAGGCGCCATTGGCACACTGTAAGTTGCGCAAAGGGCTCTCCTCTATCTTGAGCGAATCTACCACAGAGAAGCCCCCGTTATAACTTCCTGCCCAGAGCTTCCCCGAAGGGGTGAGCGCAATAGAGAGCAGCCCGTCGGTATTGGTATGATTATAGAGTCTTGGATAGATCCTCAGATAGGTGAAAATACGGTAGAACTGGTTCCCCCCAGCGATATAGAGACTATGTGAATCCTCAGAATAGGCCTTGTAGGCAGCCGATTTCATAGTGGTAGTAATAACCACTGGCGAGAGCTGTTTCTCTAAATCATAGAGTGTCAGTCCATTGCTATCATTGTAGAGATAATAGCGCCCACCATTCTTATTCTCGCTCTTATTGGCAGGGAGCACTCGAGTTATGACCGTATGATTATACTGGAAAAGTCCTTCATTGTTCGGTCGGATAAAGTAGAAATCGCTCAAGGAGCGCATATATATAGGCAAAAAAGATTCTGGAAAGGTCGTTTCTGGTTCTTTGCTCGTAAGGGATCTCAGTGAGGTTGTCGTTTCTGAGAGAATACAGCGATAAGGAACGCTATTGACCGAGATAGCGAAGATAGGATCTGGGTTTCGCTCCACCTCCTGAAAGAACTTGCCATCATAGCTCATGAGCTTGTAGAGATTCTCTGTGGCGGAGTAGATGGTGAAATAGATTATTTTATCAATAAGAACAAAGTGGCTATACTCCCCATCAGGAAAGCCTATTTCTCGTTGTTCAAGGTTTTTATAAGAATTTCCCGTATAGATAGCCTTGGAAAAACCATAGAAATAGTTGTCCAAGAGCTTGTATTTTTTATGGAATACACCTACATCTTTTCCTTTGAAAAGCAGTTCTACCTCTGTATTGTGCAAGGCATAGAGCTCATTTTCTTCTGAAGAGAAGAGCAGCTCTCCCTCTGAGCCTACCTGTAGGGGTTGGTTCATACTGAAGAAGTCCTTATTGATATTATAGCGTGTGTATTGCAACGCTCTATGTTCCCACTGCGGAAGTGACTGAGAGAGGGACACATGAACAGGGAGTAATAAGCAGAGAGCAGTAAGCAAAGAGCAGTAAGCAGTGAACAGTGAACAGTGAGCAGTGAGCAGTGAGCAGTAAACAGCGAACCTTTTCTCCCTTTGAGGGTAGGAAGAGTAAAAAATGCTTTAAGTGAAGTGTGATTAGGGCATAGTAGGGCAACCTTTGCGCTCCAAAGGCTTGCCAAGCTTTTCTTGAGGGCTTGGAGGAAAAGAATATAGAGTATCTTGCGTTTCTTATTTCTCATATTGCAATGGGCAGTAGCTTAGCTATGGGTAGCTCGTCTTTCGCTTATGATAACTAAACCCTAAAATAAGCCACTTTCGGCGCAAAAGTAAAAAATTTTTCAAAAAAAACAAAGAAATTCTACAAAATAACTATTTTATCCCTAATAAAAACTAAGTATAAGTTAAACTAAGTTAATAAATTTTTCTCATGTTCTCGCGAGACCCCTACCCATTTGCCTTCCACATAAGCTAAGTTGACACAGACAGTATTCAAAAAGGTACAACATAATTAATGATTAATGAACAATGATTAATTGATTATCTGAAAAATAATTCTTACCTTTGTACCCAACAATTTAATATTAAAATTTATGAGTATTATTGGAACACTTATTATTGGTGCCATCGCAGGATGGCTAGGAGGTACTCTTTACAAAGGTAGCGGATTAGGCCTTCTCGGGAATATCATTGTAGGTATTCTTGGAAGTGGCGTTGGGTATTGGCTTTTAAGTGTGCTTCATATATCTCTTGGAGAAGGATGGATTGGTGCCATCTTGACGGGAGCTATTGGCGCTATTGTTATTTTATTCTTGATAAATCTGGTATCTAAAAAGAAGTAATAAAACAAAAAAAGAGCTAGTATTTAAAAATGGAAAAATGCAGTCATTGGAACTTAGCTACGAAAATCCATTTTACAAAAGAAAATCCCCGAAATAATATTTCGGGGATTTTTCTTAGATGTTTCGTCTTTTAGAACTATCTGCTAGCGTTAGCAATCCAGGTCTTTCCGTCTGTAGTATAGAGCATGGTCAATGAAGAGGCATCAATTTTAATGTATTTTACACCATCTTCGAAATCGATGTTCACCAACCTGTTATCTCCTTCTTTTTTGAATCTAACACCTTTTAGGTCTTCAATACCATCTGAAAAACGGAAATAATAATCATTCCCTGTTTTTACAACTGTTACAGAGCCATTTTCAGTAGATTTTTTATCCTTATTATCAGAATAAGATATTTTCCCATTGTAAGTCCCTACAAAAATATCATGTTTTGTTGGGTTATATTTCTTACCACAAGAAGTTAAAGAAAAAGCTACTATGGATAAACAAATCAAAGTAACTACAGTGAAAATTTTCTTCATGATTAATAAAATTTAAAATGTTAGTGTTTAACTCAATTGCTTTTTAGCTTCTTTTTTCATAGAAGCCAATTTTTTTTCCAGTAAATCAATTAGGTCTTCAGATTTATAGTCGTATTCTGATAAAAGACCATCAACTTTTTCTTCTAAAGATTCCTTTATATCCATTGATTTTTTACGTAGAGTCTTTGTAAGACTTTCTACTTGTTCTTTCAATTCATCTACTTTATCAGTTATAGAATCTTTAATTTTTTTACGTGTGTTTTTTCCTTTGTCTGGGGCAAAAAGGATCCCCAAACCTACTCCTACAGCGGTTCCTGCCGCTAGTCCTAATAATGTGTTTGCTATCTTTGACATAACTTAAAAATTTAAAAAAATTAATTTTATATTTGCTCTGAACGAGTATTTAAACTCTGATTCTTTGCAAAGGTACAAAATAAAAATGATAAAAACAATTTTTAGATGATTTATTTAATAAAAAAGATAAAAAAAATAATTTAGGAAATATAAATCATGATTATTTTCTATATATAACTCATGAAAATCACTTATATATCTTATTTGTATAGAAAATTACTGAAAGATTCCAAAAACATATAGAAAATACTTTTTCAAAACTAAAATTTTATTATATAAAATAGTTTCCCAATAGTAGAAGAAAATCCATTTTACAAAAGAAAATCCCCAAAATAATATTTTGGGGATTTTTCTTAGATGTTTCGTCTTTTAGAACTATCTGCTAGCGTTAGCAATCCAGGTCTTTCCGTCTGTAGTATACAGGATGTTCAATGAAGATGCGTTAATTCTGATTACTTTTAAACCATCTTGCAAATCAACATTTACTAAAGTGTTATCTCCATCTTTTTTGAAGCTAACACCTTTTAGGTCTTCAATACCATCTGAAAAACGGAAATAATAATCATTTCCTGTTTTAACAACTGTTACTGAACCATTGTCAACAGATTTTTTCTCTTCTCCTTTCAAGAAAGAAATTTTACCTTTGTAGGTTCCTACAAAAAGGTCATTGTCTGCTGGGTCATCATTCTTGCTACAAGAAATAGACGAAAATGCTACTAGTGATATACACACCAAAGTAACTAAAGTGAAAAACTTTTTCATATCTGATAAAATTTAAAAATGTTTCTATTAATATTTACTCAATTATTTTTTAGCCTCCTTTTTCATAGACGCTATTTTTTTCTCTAATAGACTAATGATATCTTCCGATTTATCCTTCGATTCGGCTAAAAGATTGTCTACCTTTTCTTCTAAAGATCCTTTGAGTTCTGATGTTTTTTTACACAAATTTTTAGTAAGACTTTCTACTTGTTCTTTCAATTCATCTACTTTATCAGTTATAGAATCTTTAATTTTTTTACGTGTGTTTTTTCCTTTGTCTGGGGCAAAAAGGATCCCCAAACCTACTCCTACAGCGGTTCCTGCCGCTAGTCCTAATAATGTGTTTGCTATCTTTGACATAACTTAAAAATTTAAAAAATTAATTTTATATTTACTCTGAACGAGTATTTAAATTTTTTGCAAAGGTACAAAATAAAAATGATAAAAACAATTTTTAGATGATTTATTTAATGAAAAAGGTAAAAAAAACAATTTAGGCAATATAAATCATGATTATTTTCTATATATAACTCATAAAAATCACTTATATATCTTAAACGAGTATTTAAATTTTTTGCAAAGGTACAAAATAAAAATGATAAAAACAATTTTTAGATGATTTTATTAATAAAAAAGATAAAAAAAATAATTTAGGCAATATAAATCATGATTATTTTCTATATATAACTCATAAAAATCACTTATATATCTTATTTGTATAGAAAATTACTGAAAGATTTCAAAAACATATAAAAAATACTTTTTCAAAACTAAAATTTTATTATATAAAATAGTTTCCCAATAGTAGAAGAAATGAGTTAAACGCTCTCTGTTCACTATCCACTTTTTTTTGTATCTTTGTGCGCTGATAACGATAAAAAAATATATTATGGCAGAAACCTACACCTATGAAACCTATAAAGAGCTGATGGACAATCTATTAAAAGAAGGAAAAACCTCAGGAGAGGACCAATCGGAATTCATGGTCTCCCTAACCAAGCTTAACCGTCAGCGTATCAAGCGCTTGGACAACACCTTAGAGCTCACGGCTGAGCAGACTGCTTTTTTTGCCAACCTTACAGGAGAGCAGTCATGGGTGGTTATCTCCGAATGTTGGTGTGCGGATGCGGCACAGATCCTACCCGTAATTGCCAAAGTAGCCGAGGCTAATCCGCATATTCACCTCTCGATAGTGCTCCGCGATGAGAATCCTGAGCTGATGAACCAATACCTCACCAATGGAGGCAAGGCCATTCCTATCCTTATCATCTCGGACAAGGCTACCGGAAAAGTATTACATGTATGGGGACCTCGCCCCAAAACCGCTACCACCATGGTAGAAGCCTACAAAAAAGAGCATGGCAAGCTCTCCCCTGAGTTCAAGGAAGACCTCCAGAAGTGGTATAACCAAGACAAGGGACAAAGTATTATCCAAGACCTTATCTCTCTTTTTTCCTAATGAAGATTCTACTCTCCCCTGCCAAACGAATGGCTGCCTCTTCCGCCTCTTACTCCATGGTAGGCGTTCCTACACAAGCGCTTTTCCAGAAGGAGATAGCACAGGTTCTGGCACCCCTAAGAGCCCTCTCGCCACGAGAGCTGGCTCCCCTGATGGACATTTCCCCTCGTATAGCCGAGCAGAGCTGGCAATACCACCAAGAGATCTCCCTACCCCTGAATGAAAAGAACGCCAAAGAGGCTCTCTTTGCCTATAGGGGCGATGTATATGATGGATTGGATGCTGATACTCTCTCAAGCGAAGAGGTACTGTGGCTACAAGATCGATTGCGCATTCTCTCTGGACTCTATGGGATCGTAAGACCCTTAGACCTGATTGCGCCATACCGCCTCGAGATGGGCACCAAGCTCTCGGTAGCAGGAAAGGCTACCCTGTACGAATTCTGGGAAGAGAAGCTCACCCAAGCCCTCAAGAACGAACTTGAAAAGTACGAACCTGTGGTAAACCTCGCCAGCAACCAGTACACCAAGGTGATCAACCGCAAGAAACTACCTGTGCCTGTGGTAGATATTACCTTTAAGAACTGGAAGGGCGATACGCTCAAAACTATTGTCCTATACACCAAGCGCGCCCGTGGGCTGATGGTACGCTATATAGCCCAAGAGCGAGTGACTACTCTCGAGCAGCTCAAGGGCTTCCAAAAAGGAGGCTATCACTTCTCAGAGGAACTTTCTCATGAGAACGAATTGGTATTCGTCGCAGGATAAAGGGCAAATAAAATATTTACATAGATCTCACCTTGATTTATAGAAAAAATGTTGTTATACGAAAAATTTCAAGAAAGTAAGGGCGTCACTACCGATACCCGCAAGGAACTGAAGGACACTCTTTTTTTCTGCCTTCAGGGGGAAAACTTTGACGGCAATACCTTTGTCCCCTTAGCCCTCGAGAAAGGGGCTAAGTGGGTTGTTACCAGCGATCCCCAATGGAGCTCAGAGCCCAAGGCTATCGTGGTGAAGGACACCCTATGGGCGCTCCAAGAGTTGGCGACTTATCACCGCCAAAAATTGGGCACTCCCATCATTGCCCTGACAGGAAGCAATGGAAAAACTACTACCAAAGAGCTCATCTACAGTGTGCTCAACCAATCTTTTAACGCTCTCAAGACAGAAGGGAACCTGAACAACCACTTAGGTGTACCCCTTACCCTACTGCGCCTAACATTCGAAACAGACATTGCCATCGTGGAGATGGGCGCCAATCACCCTGGGGAGATAGCCCGACTCTGCCAGATAGCCGATCCAGATTTCGGTTATATCACCAACTTCGGTCGTGCTCACTTGGAGGGATTCGGTTCCTTCGAGGGGGTGATTCGTGCCAAAAGTGAGCTATACCAATACCTGAAGAAAGACAATAAGTGTATTTTCTTTTCCGAGGACAACTCTTTGCAGCGAGAGCTACTGGAGGGCTACGAGCCCACCTATTCGTTTTCACTCGAGGGCAGAGAGGGCGCCAACCTCCAGCTAAGCCTCCTAAAGAGTATCCCCACCGTCACCCTTGAGTGGGCAGGGCAGGAGTTCTCCAGCGCTCTGATAGGCAATTACAATGCCACCAATATAGCCGCGGCTATGTGTATAGGGCGCTACTTCAAGCTGAGCGCTGAGGCGATTCGCCGAGGTGTGGAGGGGTATATACCCACCAACAACCGCTCCCAGTTTGTGGAAAAGACTCGGGGCAATAGGGTACTGATGGATGCCTACAACGCCAACCCCAGCAGCATGCACGCTGCTATAGAGGCTTTCCAAGCCCTCCCCTCTGCACATAAAGTGCTGATTCTGGGAGATATGAAGGAATTGGGGGCTTATAGTGAGAGAGAGCACCAGCAGTTAGTTACCGATATCGCCGCCTACCCATGGACAGCCGTACTACTCATAGGAGAGAATTTCGGGCGGACACAGACCGATTTCCTCAAATTTGCCACGCCAGCAGAAGCCAATGCCTACCTAGCGGCGCATCCTTTTTCCGATACCCTTTTCCTTGTCAAAGGCTCTCGCTCTATGACACTGGAGAAGATAGAAATATAACCCCATGAAGATACTACTCTTGTCCGATACACATAGCTATATAGACGAGGCTATCCTCCAGCATGCTCTTTGGGCAGATGAGGTATGGCATGCAGGAGATTTTGGCTCCCTTGCGGTAGCCGAACAGCTACAGGCGGTAAAACCCCTCAGGGGGGTCTATGGCAATATAGATGGAACCGAGATACGCGCTCTTTTCCCTGAGCGGCAGCTTTTCGAATGTGAGGGGGTACGGGTGGCCATGATTCATATAGGCGGCTATCCCTCCCACTATGCCAAGGGCATTCCCCAATGGCTCGTGCAGGAGAAACCAAAGATATTTATCGCTGGCCATTCGCATATCCTAAAGGTCATCTATGACAAGAAATACGAGCTGCTACACCTGAACCCTGGGGCTATTGGCAAATATGGCGCCCAAAAGAGCCGTACTATGCTGCGCTTCGAGATTACCGAGGGGAATATCTCCCATATGGAAGTAGTCGAATATGACAAGTGACCAGCCTCTATTCTGGCACTGGCAAGTCCTTTTGGAAAGGAGAGGAAAAAGTAAAATTTTTTACAAGTAAAATTTCCCTCATCTGAAAAAAAGACGTACCTTTGCACTTTGAAGCGTGAAGAATAGCTACTCATTTGCTTTTTAACTATTGATTTGCATCATTAATCATTAATAATTATTACCTTTGCCAAAAATAAAAATTATGAGTGCCATCAGATTACAAGCAATAGTTCAAGAGGCTGATATTCCTTACATAGAGAGATTCTTAAAAGGAATAGCAACTGATATTATTTTTGAGGAAGAGGAAGATTATTTCAGCATCCTTACTCCCGAAGATATTGAAAATATAGCTATATCAAAGGAGCAAGGAAAGTTGGGTATGGTAACAAAGAATGAAGATGTTTTCAATCAAATTAGAGAACTAAGGGAAAGAAAATGGAAATAGTTTGGACAGACAAAGCTCTGGAAAATTTGAAAGAAAATCTTGAATTTTGGGATACCCATAATGAAACTCCCTCCTATTCTGACAAAATATTATTTGAAATTGAAAAATTAATCTATGAGCTTTCCAACAATCCTTTGTCTTAGGTAGATACAATGAAAAACTTAATCTCTATGTAAGACCCATTCTCAAAGGAAGATTTCTGATATTTTTTGAAGTTAGAAACAAAAATGGGGAAGATTTTATAGAAATTCAGTATTTCAGAAGCTCAAAACAGCAACCACTAAATTAAAGGCTATATCTAAAGAATAGCTACTTACTTATTTTGTTTAATTATTCTTGCATTATTACCTAAATTGAAAGTTATGAGTTTAGAATCAAAGATAATGGAAGCGCTTAAGGAGGCGATGAAGGCAAAGGATACTATTGCCTTGGAGTCCTTACGTGCGGTAAAATCGGCTATCCTTTTAGCAAAAACAGAGGCTTCTGCAGGGGATACCCTCTCAGGGGAAGAGGAAATAAAACTCTTACAACGCTTGGTAAAGCAGCGCAAGGAGAGTGCTGAGCTCTACCAAAAACAAGGCAGAGAGGACTTGGCTACTCCAGAGCTGGCACAAGCGGAAATCATCGCTAAGTTTCTTCCTGAGCAGCTCTCCGAAGAAGCTGTGGAGACCACCATACGTGCCATTGTAGCTCGTGTAGGGGCTTCGTCCATGAAAGACATGGGCAAGGTCATGGGTGAGGCGAACAAGGAACTCGCCGGCAAGGCCGATGGCAAGCTCATCGCTACTGTAGTGAAGCGTGTACTATCATAAAATATAAATATTTCACTAAAAAGGCCGCATAGTTCAACTGGATAGAATATCAGATTTCGGCTCTGAGGGTTAGGGGTTCGAATCCTCTTGCGGTCACTATAAGGTAACGCGATTTTAATCTCTGCGTTACCTTATATTTTTTCTCAATCATTTCCCTCTTTTTATTATATAAATCACTGACTGACAAGTATATAAATAAAAAATCCCCTTACACTAAGTTTGTCTAAAAAATACTTTGGGAATATGATAATTAATTAGTACTTTTGCACTTTGTGTTGGAGTTTTTTAATTTTCTAATTATCAATAGATTACAATTTCTAATAGCCTAAGATAGAACGATATCTTCACAAGCCCAAAGACATGTTACGTAACTGTTCGCCTTATACCTTTATCATACTCTCCTTCCTCGCCCTAATCATGGTGGGCACCCTGCTGTTGTCCTTACCATTTGCTCATGTGAGTGAAGGTGGTTTTACCTTCTTCGAGGCTCTCTTTACAGCGACTTCAGCGGTGACCGTCACAGGGCTTACTGTCTGTGATGTACACAGCACTTTTTCTATATACGGGGAAATAATAGTACTCTTGCTCATACAGTTAGGCGGATTAGGAATCCTCACCCTATCCTCAGTGATTATACTGCTCATCACCAAGAAAATCAGCTTTTATACCAAGCGCTTGGTCTCGGAGGGGCTCAACCACGAGGCCAAGATAGACCTATATTCGCATATCAAGAAGGTTGTCTTCGTTGTGCTACTTATCGAGGCCATAGGAGCGGCACTACTCTTTTTTGTCTTTGTGGGACAATATCCGTGGTACAAAGCTCTTTATTATGCCATATTTCACTCAGTATCTGCATTTTGCAATGCCGGCATCTCTCTGTTTCGTGATAGCTTGGAGGGGTATACTATGCATTGGGGCATGAATATCATCATCTCCCTATTGATTATCTTCGGAGGCTTAGGTTTTACAGCCATTATTGAGCTCTACGAATACCTCATAGGCAAGAGGCGGAAGATCAGTGTTAATTCCAAGTTTTCCACCCTAATCACCTTACTTCTCTTGGGAGTGGGTACTTTCTTATTTTTTATTTTAGAATACCGCTATATAGGGGAGCTAACGGATGGGAGTGTTCAGCAGCGTCTTTTGGTAAGTTTTTTCCATTCGGCGTCCCTACGCACGGCGGGGTTCAGCACGGTATCTATAGCAGGTATCTCAGGGGCTACAGCATTGTTGTGCATGCTACTGATGTTCATAGGTGCTTCGCCCAACTCCACTGGGAGTGGTATCAAGACAACAACCTTTGGGATTCTCTATCTTGGGGTACGCACCTCCCTACTGAACAAGCGGTATATAGAATACTCTAAAAGGCGTATCTCCTGGCAGTTGTTCAATAAGGCATCAACCTTGGTATTTATCGCCTTCTCCTATATTATGATAATGGCAATCCTGATGATGTATTTTGATAGGGATAAGGAACCTATCAAGGTACTCTTCGAACTGATGTCGGCTTTCTCGACCTGTGGCCTTTCGATGGGGCTTACCTCGTGGCTGAGTACTCCCTCGCAGGTGATCCTGCTCATTACCATGTTCTTAGGTAGGGTGGGACCTCTGACCATTGTCTTGGCTTTCTCCCGAGAACGCAATGTAGGCAAATACAAATATCCTAAGGAAAACATATTAATCGGATAAACGTATGAAGAAGAATTTTTTAGTGATTGGATTGGGAGAGTTTGGCAAGTCCGTTGCCAAGACCCTATATAAGAACAAAGCTACCGTGATGGCGATAGACTCGAACGAGGAACTTATCAAGCAGGCGCTTAACGAAGGTATCCTGGACGAAGCGGTGATTCTGGACGCTACAGACGAGATTGCTCTGAAGAATGTAGTCAAGGACGATTTCGACATGGCTTTTGTCAGTGTCGGGGACAATATACAAGCAAGTATTCTTATCACCCTACACCTGAAGGAGTTAGGGATTGATCATATTATCTGTAAGGCGGTAAACCATACCCAAGGGAAGGTCTTGGAGAAGATCGGGGCTACTCAAGTGGTCTTTCCAGAGGAGTCTATGGGAGAAAAAATCGCCTATTCCATGCTACACCCCACCATCATTGAGTACTTCAAGTTCTCCGAAGACTACTTTATATATGAGATAAAAATCCCTAAAAGCTATGTAAACAAATCGCTAATGGAGCTGAACTTGCGCCATAAGTATGAGATCAATATCCTTGCGGTAAAGCACTCCGATGGCAAGATGAACGTAACCCCCGATCCTAATGTACGCCTAAGTCAGGACGACCTGCTGATCGTCTTAGCCCGAGAAAATACGATTGGGAAAATCATGTAAGAGCGTAGGAGGCACGATTTATTGTGTCTTAACGAAATAGATTCTACAAAAAAATCAACTCTTGATTTGTTTTATTACCTCTCCTCTTCCCTATTTTTAAGGATCTACACTGTAGGAAAGTATTACAGGGCGGAAAAGCGCTGTGGAGTAGAAACTCTGTTCTAAGCGAAGGATATAGTCCTTGACCATGGGCAAAGGTACTTTAGGGGCTATCTTGAGCAAGATATGCTTGATATACTCATTGCGAATACGCGAGATAGGGGGAAACTCTGCCCCGAGTACTTCCACGGGATAGCCAGCGAGCCCTGTACGCAAGCCATCGGCAAACCATTGTCCAGCCTGATTGATACGCTCAAGTTCCCTATGACGGAAAATGATGCGCACCAAGCGATAGTAGGGAGGATAGTGAAAATCGGAGCGTTCTGTGAGCTGTGCTGTCATCATAGCCGTATACTCCCCTTGCTGAATCCTTTGTAGGGTCTCTTGGAAAGGGTTATAGGTCTGTATGAGCACGCGTCCTTGCTCTTTGCGCCCGGCACGGCCTGCTATATGGCTTAGCAGCTGGAAGGCGCGTTCGCTGGCGCGAAAATCCGGCTGATGGAGGAACAAATCGGCATTCATCACCCCAACCAATCCTACCTTGGGAAAGTCCAGTCCCTTACTTACCATTTGTGTACCGACAAGGATATCCGTTTCTCCCCGCTCGAAGTGGTGGATAATCTTCTCGAACCCATATTTCCCCTTGGTGGTATCCATATCCATACGCTCTATACGTGCCTTAGGGAAAAACTGTAGCAGCTCTTCCTCTACCTTCTCGGTACCCAGTCCTTTTGTCTTGAGGGAACTATGCTCGCCACAAGCAGGGCAGCTCATAGGAGTAGGAATGGTATACCCACAGTAGTGGCAGCGCAATTGGTTCTGCAATTGGTGATAGGTGAGGGAGACATCACAGTTGGGACACTGTGGAATCGTATCACATTTGTCGCATTGTAGATAGGGCGCATAGCCACGGCGATTTTGTAGGAGAATCACTTGTCTATGCTGGGCGAGGGTCTGCTCGATAGCCGCCAGAAGGGTATCGGAGAAGTGTCCTTGGAGCTCCTTTTTCTTGGTTTTCTCCTTGAGGTCTACCAACTCGATCGTAGGGGCTTGTATCCCTGTATAGCGCTCAAGGAGCTGTACAAAACCGTACTTTCCCACTTGAGCATTGTAGTAACTCTCTGCAGAAGGTGTAGCCGAGCCTAAGAGTGTCTTTGCCCCGTGTAAGTGTGCCAACATCAGTGCGGTATCCCTTACCTGAAATCGTGGGGGGGTCTGTTCCTGCTTATAGGAAAGATCGTGTTCCTCATCGACAATGACCAGTCCCAAGTCGTGGAAAGGTAAGCAGACAGCCGCTCTTACCCCGAGCACAAACTGTGCCTTGGGCTTATTGGCCAAGACATTGTTCCACACCTCGACCCGCTCATGGGAAGAGTATTTGCCGTGATAGACACTCATTTTGTCCCCGAAGAAATGTTCCAAACGGTTCATCAGCTGTACGCTGAGGCCTACTTCAGGTACTAAGTAGAGAACGCTTTTCCCCTGAGCAAGTGTTTGCTCTATGAGCTGACTATAAAGGAGTGTTTTCCCCGAAGCAGCCACCCCTTGTAGTAGAACTGTATTCTTCTGAGTGAATTGCTTCTGTACCTCTTCTAACGCCTTTTGCTGGGCAGGAGTGAGCTCCCATGTATCGCTATCGGAGGCAAAAGAGACCCTATCCACTGCCTCGGTATACACCTCCAAGATTCCTTTTTCCACTATTTTTTTCAGTACAGAAGCACTTACCTCAGCCTTTTCCAAGAGCTGCTGCGGGGTGATGCTGGTCTGTTTCTGAGAGCGCAGCGCCACAAAAGCCCAGAGGAGCTTTTCCTGCGCCTTGGAGGTGAGGGTATCGCCCTCCAAAAGGGTATTGAGTGCATTCCTATCCTCATAGGTAGAGGATAAGCGTAGGTATTTCTCTACCTTGGGTTGGTATTTCTCAAAAATCTTTTCACTTAGGCGAATGGCATCTTTCTCAAGTAATGATTTAAGCACCCCAATGGGATTTTTCCTCTGGAGCACCTTCCCTACTTCCTTGGTTGTCAGTGAAGAAGCCTGCCCCAGCGCCTCGTAGACCAAGAACTCCTCATCGGAGAGAGTAGCGACAGTGATTGGCGTAGAGGTCTTCTCCACTATGGTTTCACTCTCTAAGAGCAAGGAAGAAGGCATGCCCATCTTGAGCACTTCGCCGAAGGTGGAGAGGTAGTAGGTACTTATCCATGAGAAGAGTTGTAGCTGTCTGTAAGAGAGCATGGGCTGCTCATCGAGAATAAACTCAATGGGCTTGGTAGGATAGGACGGTTTGTGCTGATGTACACGGATGACCACCCCTGTATATATTTTGGCTTTGCCAAAAGGTACCACCACGCGCATTCCTGCCCTGAGGAAATCCGCTTGTTCGGGATTGACCTCATAGGTAAAGGCTTGGCGTAGGGGTAGGGGAAGGGCTACATCGGTATAGTACATAGGCGGCAAGGGTTAGGCTTTTTGCTCGTTCCAGTAATAACTATCCGGATAGATACGCTGACCAAAAATTGCAGTTCCCACCCTTACGATGGTAGCTCCTTCGGCAATGGCAACTTCCAAGTCGCCGCTCATCCCCATGGAG
Source organism: Capnocytophaga gingivalis (assembly GCF_002302415.1). Taxonomy (NCBI): domain Bacteria; kingdom Pseudomonadati; phylum Bacteroidota; class Flavobacteriia; order Flavobacteriales; family Flavobacteriaceae; genus Capnocytophaga; species Capnocytophaga gingivalis. Next base: position 1,291,115 of record NZ_CP022386.1, read on the forward strand.
AGTTCATAAGGCTGTACATCGGGGAGGTTCAGGGCAAAGATCTGTTGTTGGATGCTCTTGAGTAGCTGGAAGCACTTGCGGACCTTGTCCTCTTCCGCACTGAAAAGGCCAATGGTCATCAGCCCACGGATATGGAGGGTAGGCAGCTGTGCCACTTGCTGGGTAAGCGCTAAGGCCTTCTCAGGAGCCACGCCGAACTTGCTCTCTTCGCCAGAGGTATTCACTTGTATAAATACGTCCATCTCTCTTCCTGCCTGAGAGAGCTTTTGGTGGAGCTTCTCGGCTAAGTCGTAGCGGTCCAGAGACTCGACACAGCTAACGTCATACTTGAGGATATCCTTGATCTTATTGGTCTGCAAGTGTCCTATGAAGTGATTGGTATGCGGGGTTGCCTTGAGCGCCTCGTATTTTTCTTTGAGTTCCTGCACCTTATTTTCCGCAATAAGGGTGTAGCCGGCAGCAAATGCCTGCTGGATGCGCTCGGGGTTTACCGTCTTGGTCGCCAGTAGGAGCTTGACCTCTTTAGGGTCGCGGCCAGCAGCCTGACAGGCCTTATCGATACGTGCTTGTACGTGCTGAAGGTTGTGTAGGATAGTGTCCATTTTTTAAGGAATTTTAAGGATTCTTAGGGTTGCAGGAGGTAAGGGGTTTTAGCCCATAAGTTCTGAAAGCTAATAAGTAACTATAGGCTATGGAGAACCCTCTATCCTGAAACACAAAAAGCAAGGGCAAATATACAATTTTTAATTGTTAATTGTCAATGGCTAATTGTTAATTATTAGAAAGCAGTGAGTGGTTGTCATTAATCATTGATTATTAAGAAATATTTTTGTATATTTGCGCTTTAAAAATAACCTTATGATTATGGATTCAAATTATAATTCAGGCTACAACAAAGGTAGCTACAATTTTCATTATCAAAAGGATAATAAATTAGTCGCTTACTCTACAGAGAGCGAAAGAGCGGCATTCTACCGCAAGACCTATACTCATGTAGCCTTGGCTATTTTGGCGTTTATCCTTGTGGAAACGGCTTTGTTTCGCTTGATTCCTCCATATTTTATTGAGGATATGTTTGCAGCACCCTTTATTGCTTTTTTTGAGGTTGGCATTTTATTGTTGGGGTCTTTTATGGCTACCAAATGGTCTCATTCGCTCAATAAGAATACCCTATACCTAGGTTTGGGATTCTATGTGCTTTTGGAAGCGATATTTTTTTTCCCGTTTATCGGCGCGGCCGTAATGATGAGTTATACAGAAGTGCTTTGGCAAGCGGTGATTATTACCCTATCGCTTTTTACAGGGATTACTACCGTGGTTTTCATGACACGCTTGGACTTTTCTTTCCTTAGAAGTGTGCTTATCATAGGCGGTTTTCTTTCCTTGGGACTTATCGTAGCTGGCGTTCTCTTTGGAAATGATGTAGGTCTTTGGTTTTCTATAGGAATGGTGGCATTTGCCGCTGGATCTATTCTCTATGAGACTTATCGTATCAAAAATAAATACACTACCGAGCAATATGTAGGTGCCGCTCTACAACTATTTGCCTCTGTCATGGTTCTATTCTGGTATGTATTGAAGATTCTCAGTCGTTTTCCAAGAGGTCTGAGATAACAATAATAGCAAAATAGGCAAGAGAAGTCATATCTCTTGCCTGCTTGCTGTCTTATAAGACAATATAAATTAAAAATCTACGAATTAAGATGCAATGAATTAAGAAACAACAAATTGCATCTCTGCTATGGGATCACGCTGCTAATACTCTTTAGTATCTATATCCATAAGGGTCACACGCCCTGTGAAGATTCCCATTCCTACCCTAATGGCTAATATATAGCCACAGACTCCTGAGATTCTCTTATCCAGAAACCCAAAAAGCAAGGGCAAATATACAATTTTTAATGGTTAATTGTTAATTATTAAGGAGTATTAATCATTGAACATTAAAAAATATTTTCGTATATTTGCGGTCTAAAATAATGTCATTATGGAGACAAATTACAATTCTGGCTACAACAAAGGTAGCTACAATTCTCATTATCAAAAGGATAATGAATTAGTCGTTTACTCTACAGAGAGCGAAAGAGCGGTGTTCTACCGCAAGACCTACACCCATGTAGCCTTGGCTATTTTGGCGTTTATCCTCGTGGAAACGGCTTTGTTGCACTTGGTTCCAGTGGAGCTTATCGAGGCGATGTTCGGCAGAAGATTTATTTGGCTTTTGATCATAGGCGGATTCTGGTTGGGGTCTGTTATGGCCGCCAAATGGTCTCACTCGCTGAATAAGAATACCCAATACTTAGGCTTGGGATTCTATGTGCTTTTGGAGTCAATCATCTTCCTTCCGTTGATCTATATGGCGTTAGCTTATGTAGGTACAGAAGTGCTTTGGCAAGCAGCGATTATCACCCTTTCGCTTTTTGCAGGGCTTACTGCGGTGGTTTTCATGACACGTTTGGACTTTTCTTTCCTTAGAAGTGTGCTTATCATAGGCGGTTTTCTCTCCTTAGGGCTTATCGTAGCTGGTGCTCTCTTTGGGTTTGAGCTTGGTCTTTGGTTTTCTATAGGAATGGTGGTATTGGCCGCTGGAGGTATTCTCTATGAGACTTATGCTATCAAAAATGAATACACTACCGACCAATATGTAGGTGCCGCCCTACAACTATTCGCCTCTGTCATGCTTCTATTCTGGTATGTATTGAGGATTCTCCTTTCAAGAAAAAACTAAAAATCAGTTGTCAGTTGTCAGTGAGCAGTGACCATTGACCATTAATCATTGACCATTAATCGTTAATCATTGATCATTGACGACTGCCAATACTCTTTGGTATCTATATCCATGATAGTAAGGCGGTGGCCAAAGCCTGCCCCTGTATCAAGGTTCCAGATATGATGGCGGCACATAGGTTGGTCTGTACCATAGTTAAGGGTGGGGGTATGCCCTATATAGATTTCCTTATACAAGGTCAGGCGCTTAGGATAGTACGGATCGGAGGGCGACATATCCTCCGAAGTAGCAAGGGCTAACTCCCAAAGTGTTCTGTCCCAATAGAAATTTTCTGTAAAAAACTCATGTGCCACGCCCCCTCGGTTGGTAAAGCCTGCATGTAGGAAAAGACGATTTTGCCCATCCAAAAGGTAGTTCCTCAGAGACTGAAGGAAGTCGATATGTGACTGCTTGTCGTCCTTGGTATAGTCCTTATATGCCTCTTCTGTAGCCTTACCCCCATGGGAGCGCCAGAGTTCGGACATGGGTTTGCCCAAGAGGAAATCACAGCACAGAGCATCGTGGTTTCCTCTAAGGCAAATCACCTGATGAGTTTGCTGTAGGGCAATGAGATAGTCAAGCACTTGGGGGGTGTGCTTGCCCCTATCGGCATAGTCACCCAGGAAGATCAGTAGGTCATCGGGGGTTACCTTAGCCCGCTCCAAGACCTCAAGTAGCGCCATGTAAGCACCATGTATGTCACCTATAACGAGTGTTCTCATAAGGATAGTGGTTAGTGGTTAGTAAACTCATTGACTAATTGGTGAATGATATTCCTTTGCTCTTACATAAGTTTTTTACCTGCTCAGACATAAGGATAGCCGTGCCGTCAATGGTTTTTAGATTAGGCACCTGAGAGATATCCACCTCGGTAAGGGATTCGATATCAAACACATCATCCTCTCCATCCCAGAAGGGGATCAGCTGGGCATAAATCTCATTGCCTCCATCAAAGTACAATTCTGTCACCAAAGAAGCCAAAGAAGCAGGAATCGGCAAGTCCTGAAACCATTTCTTTACCTCGGGAATGATTTCAAAGTAATACTCCTCAGGGTCTATGTCACGCTTGGTATAGTTCTCACAGAAATCATATACGTCAAACTTAGGTTTTAGCACCTCTTGGACATACATGAGCTCTTGTACAACGGCCAATTTAAAATTAAAGCTCTTAAACTGTAAGCATTTTTCCTCTGACAAAGGAACCGCCCATTTGTTGGGGTCTTTTTCCTTACTTGGATAAGCCTCATCAGGGACGTAACTCACCTCATAATCACGGAAAGGCATCGCTTCCTGTGCTACTCGCCCTGCTATCGCTTTCTTAGAGAGGTCTTTAAGCTCCTTGTATAGCTTTTCGGTATAGACACAGCTAACAGTCCAAGTATCCAACGCTACATCAAGTCCAAAAGGATCTGTACATCGCTCCTTGGAGATATAGGACAAAGGAGATTTCCCTGCTATGGTAAAATCCCCCGTAAAGAGTCCCTTGGGTCGGAAGGCAAAGTAATCAAAGGTAACCCTCCGCTGCCAATCCTTATCATCCACCACTCTAAAGGCAAGGGTGGAAAGCGTTTCGTCCTTTTTCTCAAAGACATACACTCCCAAGCTATCCCATAGATACATAGCCTTATATGGAGATCCCTCATCGGTGATAAGAGAGATCCGAGGTTTGCCGAATACTTCTGTAAGTCGAGGCACAGAGAACTCTAACAAAAGTTCGTTATTGATGAGCAGCCCTGAATCGCTGACGTCTATATCGAGTTGTTTTTTTATTATTGACCCAAAAAAATTCTTTATGTTCATAAACCTTAGATAACAATTTATATTACTTAACCTTCACCCAGTAATATCGCTTTTCTTTAGCAAAAAAGACATGCCATTGTCCATTGATCTTAAAGGCTTTTAGGCAACTTGGCGTATTTACGCTTGAAAGCTCTTCCACAGGAAAATACTGGTATAACAAAGAGCTTTCTCCCTTCAGGGCGTGTGTATCTTTGTCAAGGCGTTGCATCTTTAGCCCGCTGAAAAAGCCATCATAATACTCATAAAAAGCCACAACAGACTCTTCGTCCTGCTCCATAATTTGGGTGTCATAGATATCATCCGGTGAAGATACACTATGCTTTTGCGAAGGAGAGGCAATAGAGTAGAAGTCAAAAGTATCATTGGCATCCATATCTCCATAATACTGTTTTTTTCCCCAGCTTAGATAAGTAGTTCCCCACTCAAATTCCTTTCCTAAAAGAGTCTTTTCAAGTAGCTTGGTAGCATTGCACTTTAGAAAATAGACCCCCTTTTCTGTTTTCAACTGAAATACAAAGTTATCTGTCGCTCCTGTGGCAATATCTTGTGTGTGGTGCTCTAACTTCTTAGGATTGTCCAGTAAAGGGTTGAGCGGTATCTTCCCCTCTATCTTACCTGTTTTAGTATCGAGTGTCATCACTTGAAACTCATTTGTATCTTTTTTTTGGACAAGGAAATACATACATTCAGCAGTGGTGTAGCACTGTACTATTTCATATTCAATATCTTGATAATAAACATAACGATAAGACCTGTTAGGCTCAGGGGCGACATCAGCAGAGGCTATCTGCTGGTAGAAGAGGGAATCATTTACCCTTTTAGGAATATATTTTGCCCAAACAAAATGACTATTAAGCGTATATAGTGTATCATTTTGAGCATAAAAAGTCACAAAAGCAGTAGCATCAGGCTGCTCTTCCGAATAGATACGTCCTCGTTCTACTTTGTCATTTTGAACATCAAACACCAAGAGTTCTGGGACTGGATAATACTCAGTTCCTTGGGCAAGGTTATATACTTTCTGAGTCTCTTTGTCCAAAGCATAGAGCCTATAGCTGTCAATAAATTCCTGAAAAGTTTCTATATGAGCAGGTAGGTGTTTGACCAAGGGAAAGGAGTAGTTTTGGAACCGTTGCCACCATTTCCGCCAAGCTTCTTGGGTAAGCTCCTCGGGTAAGGGAACAATAGTTTTTAGAAGATAGCTTAGTGAGCTTAACTTTTCTTGGGCTAACTCACTCATTAGCTCTTGTTCCTTAAATTCGTCGTAACCTCCGACCATTTTCCCATCCTTATCCACTCCGTCCCAAACTATTGTTCCTATGGTAGTTACTTTTTGTTTGCTAGACAAAGCTTCTATCCATTGGGGTATATCCCGAAAGTCATCATTATTGTTAATCTCTTCATAGTAGATAGGGATTCCTTTTTTGATTTTCTCCATAGGGGATAAGGGCAGTTCTTCAGGATAAGAGAGGGTTATTTTCTTGCCTTGCTCATCGGTATAGAAGGCTTTCTTAGTATAATAGACATCAGGCGCATTAGGAATCGGGAGTATCTCAAAAGAAATAGGGATATCGTACTTGTAGGTAATTTTGTCCCCAAAGAGAGGAATCAACAAGATAAGAGAAGTCCCCAACCTCTTAGCATCCAAGGGGCTGAGCTTAAGGAAATAGGCTCTATCCTCAAGAAAATATACATTGCCTTTCTCTAATACAAAGAGTGCTTTTCGGATATTGCCATAGAGGTTAATCGTGCGATACTCCTGCTTGAACTCACCTGTAACTACGCTACCTTGTGCTAAAGCCGTACAGGAAAAGAAGAAAAAGAAACTAAGGATACATATTCTCATAATGATTTATTTAAGCTAAGGGCAAAGATAATGAAAATTCCCCTAACTTTATAAGGGAGTTAGGGGAATTTTTAGAGGAGATAAAAAATACCCTTTTATTGTATGCCAATTGAATAAAAATTCGTAACTTTGCGTGCCTTTTCTTTTTAAGAGTAGGCTTTTAAGTTTGTTAAGTATTAACTATCAATCTATTTTATAATGAGTACAAGCATTAGAGAATTAGAACCCAAAGAGGTATGGAATCGCTTTGCGGACATCAACGGGGTGCCACGTCCCTCTAAAAAAGAACAAAAAATCACTGCCTTCATGGTAGATTTCGGTAAGAAATTAGGCTTAGAGACTACTTCCGATGCTATAGGAAATGTGATTATCCGAAAACCTGCTACCGCTGGTTTGGAAAACAAAAAAACAATCATTCTGCAGTCACACTTGGATATGGTATGTCAGAAGAACAATGACACTGTATTCGACTTCGATACCCAAGGAATAGAAACCTATATAGATGGCGACTGGGTACGTGCCAAAGGTACTACTCTAGGGGCAGACAATGGTCTGGGTGTAGCTACCATCATGGCCATCCTTGAGAGCAAGACTATCGCACACCCTGCCATAGAAGCGCTCTTCACCACTGACGAAGAGACAGGTATGACAGGAGCTAAAGAGCTCAGCCCTAAAGCTCTTACAGGAGAGATCCTCCTAAACCTAGATACAGAAGAAGATGACGAGATAATCATAGGCTGTGCTGGTGCAGTGGACGTTTCCGCTTACCACGACTATACAGAGGAAGCGACCCCTAGTGGGGTAGTAGCTTACCAGCTTAGCGTAACCGGCCTGATGGGAGGTCACAGTGGACAGAATATCCATATGGGGCGCGGTAACGCTAACAAAGTGATGAACCGCCTATTACTCGGTCAATATGAAAAATACGGCTTACGCATCAGCCAATTGCATGGTGGAGGTTTGCGAAATGCTATTCCTCGTGAGAGTGAAGCTCTTGTAGTGGTTCCTGCTGAGCACAAAGCTGCTTTTGAGAAAGAATTTGCAGAAAATGCAGCTCTTATCAAGAAAGAACTACACCCAGTAGAAGTGGATCTTTCTATCACCTTCAAGGAAACAACTGCTCCTAGCAAAGTAATGGATGTGAAGTCTCAACTAGCCTTTGTTAGAGCGGTAGCTACGGCTCACTCTGGTGTATATGCTATGAGCCGCAGCGTAGAGGGCTTGGTAGAGGCCAGCAACAACATCGCTAATGTAAAAGTAGAAAATGGAAAAATAGCTATCTTGTGTATGACTCGTTCTTCTGTGGACAGTAGCAAGCATGATTTGGCTACTAGCTTGCAAGCGGCATTCGAATTGGCTGGATACCGAGTAGAATTCTCCGGATCATACCCTGCTTGGGAGCCTAATGCAGATTCTCCTATCTTGCATGTGCTCACAGATATATATGAACGTATGTTCCAAGAGAAACCAAAAGTAGCTGCTGTCCACGCTGGATTGGAATGTGGTCTTCTAGGGGAGCACTTCTCACATATCGATATGATCAGCTTCGGACCTACCATCCTCGGAGCCCACTCTCCTATCGAAAGAGTATGTATCTCCTCTGTACAGAAATTCTGGAAATATCTGTTGGAAATCCTAAAAAATACTCCTAACAAATAATCAATGATCAATGATTAATTGTCAATGATTAATGTTTAATGATCAATGGATTAAGACGCAATAAACTCACGTCTCTACCGAGGGTAGAGACGTGAGTTTATTGCGTCTTAGCCTATTGTGGAACTTACCAAATAGGAGTGATTAACAATTGCCAATTAACAATTAACAATTAATCATTGACAATTACAAAAAAATGCGTATCTTTGCCCAATGAATATGAAAGGAAAAGTACTTGCTTTTATAGTGGTTCTTTCGTTTGCTTTTTCGAGCTGTGGTGAATACCAAAAGGCTTTAAAATCAGATGATTATGAACTAAAATACAAAGTTGCCAAAGCGCTCTATGATAAGGGAGACTACAATCGTAGTATGCGACTTTGGGAGAAGGTGGTGGGCTATTATATCGGTCGTCCCCAAGGAGAAGACGCTTTGTACATGTATGCCGATAGTTTCTATAAGCGAAAGAAATATCTATTGGCAGGGTATCAGTATGAGCGATTTCTAAAGAATTATCCCCGTAGTGAAAAGGCTGAAGAAGTCTTGTTCCTGCAGGGGAAGTGTAACTTTTTGGAGTCTCCTAAGTACAGTCTGGATCAGGATGCTACCTACAAAGCTCTTGACCAGCTACAAGAGTATATAGATAGATATCCCAATGGCGCCTATCTCAGAGAAGCGAACAACATGGTCTTGGAACTACTGAACAAGCTTCAGCACAAGAGTTTTGAGATTGCCAAAGGATATGACAAGATTCGCGACTATCAGGCTGCAATCAAGTCCTTTGACAACTTCTTGGTAGAGAACCCTGGTTCTACTTTCCGCGAAGAAGCGATGTACTACCGCCTACACTCTGCCTATGAACTGGCCAAAAACAGTATCAAGAGTAAGGAAAAACAACGCTTTGAGGAAGCCAAAAACTATTACGAACTATTCTCACGTACCTACCCTGAGTCCAACTTTATGACAAAGGCAAACAGAATGTATCAAGATATTTTAAAGAAAATAAGTGAATTATGATAAATTTGAAACGCATAGATGCACCACAAAGCACTATTACCTATGACAAAAACAAGATAGATGCTCAGACTGGGAACATCTATGAAGCTATTTCCATCATAGCCAAGCGTGCTTCACAGATCAATGCAGAGATTAAGCACGAATTGGAAGAAAAATTGGAGGAATTCGCCATTAATAATGATAGTTTAGAAGAAGTTTTTGAGAACAAGGAACAGATAGAAGTCTCCAAGTTCTACGAAAAACTTCCTAAGCCACAGGCTATTGCTGTAAAGGAATGGCTCGATGGGGAGATATATTATCGTTATACAGATGAGAAAAACAATCATGAATATTCTTCCCTCGCTTAAGGGGAAAAAAATACTTATAGGAGTCTGTGGCGGTATTGCTGCCTACAAGCTCCCGCACCTCATACGCTTGCTTGTCAAAGAACAGGCAAGCGTTAAGGTTATTATGACTCAAGCTGCCCATGATTTTGTGACACCGCTGACACTTTCGGTAGTCTCGAAAGAGAAGGTATACACCGATTTCAAGACAAGTGACGCGCAGTGGAACAGCCATGTGGAGCTTGCCCAGTGGGCAGATGTAATGCTCATCGCCCCAGCCACTGCCAATACCTTAGCCAAGATGGCTACAGGAGGCTGTGACAACTTGCTTTTGGCCACCTACCTCTCGGCCAAGTGTCCTGTCTTCTTCGCTCCTGCGATGGACTTGGATATGTATGAGCACCCCACCACCCTGCACAATATCGACCTCTTGACCTCTTATGGCAATCATCTGATACCCAGTGAACATGGAGAGTTAGCCAGCGGCCTGGTGGGCAAGGGGCGCATGGCGGAGCCCGAGACGATAGCAAGAGCCCTATCTGAGTTTTTCTGGAAAGAAAAGCACCTTTTCCAAGGGGAAAAAATCCTTATTACCGCCGGACCTACCTACGAAATGATAGACCCCGTGCGCTTTATAGGCAATTTTTCTTCAGGCAAGATGGGAGTAGCTTTGGCGAATGTCGCCACCAGTATGGGTGCCGAAGTTACCTTGGTCTTAGGCCCTACCCCTCCCCATGAGATAGATCCTCGTGTAAGGGTGGTCTCAGTAGTGAGTGCTGCTCAGATGTATGAGGCTACCACTACTGCCTTTACCCATACCGATATCGCTATATTGGCGGCGGCTGTGGCTGACTATAAGCCTCAAGAGCAGGCCCCCGAGAAGATCAAGAAAAAAACCGATACACTGACCCTAACTCTCGTCAAGACACAAGATATCTTGGCTTCCTTAGGTAAGAGTAAGCAGCAACAGCTCTTGGTGGGATTCGCCTTGGAGACAGAGAATGAGCTGGAGAATGCCCGAGGTAAGCTCGTTCGTAAGAACTTAGATGCTATCGTGCTTAATTCGCTTAGAGACAAGGGTGCTGGATTCTCTGGTGATACTAACCAGGTGACCTTTATCACCGCACAAGGCAGAGAAATCCCCTTCCCTCTACAGTCCAAGACCTCTATCGCTGAGGAAATCCTCAAGGCTATCCATGAGCAGCTCTTGAGAGAAACCAAGAAATAATTTTTAAATTTTATCCTTATGAGAAAACTTATCTTACTCTGCTTACTTATATTCACAATGACGGCAAATGCACAAGAGCTTTCCTGTCGTGTGACTGTCAATACCCAGCGTATCAACCAAACCAACCAGAGGGCTTTTGTAACACTACAGCGTGCCCTACAGGAATTTGTCAATAAAACCCAATGGACGGATATCAAAGCCAGAGAGAATGAGCGTATCAACTGCTCTTTTGTGCTGACCCTCTCCTCCTATGAGAATAACAACTTCAAGGCCGACCTACAGGTACAGGCTTCCCGCCCTGTATATGGCAGCACCTACCCCACCCCGCTGCTGAACTACCAAGAGAAAGATATCACTTTTTCCTATTTGGAAAACGAACCGATCTACTTCAACCCTAATACTTTCACTTCCAATCTCTCCTCTATCATCGCCTATTATGCCTTGATTATCATAGGCTTGGATGCTGATACCTTTGCCCCCAACGGAGGAAACCCCTACTTTGAACAAGCTCTTGCGGTGGTGCTCAATGCCCAAAGCAGTTCCGATAGTGCTTGGCAACAGAATGGTTCCAACAATCGCTGGCAAATGGTCACCGACCTCTTGGCTGAGGACTTTGCCGGTTTCCACAAGGCTTTGTACACCTATCACCGTCAGGGATTAGACCTCATGGCTCAGGATATACAAAAGGGAAAAAACCAAATCGGTGCTGCCCTCTTGGAGCTAAGCCAGATCAACAATAGCCGTATCAACCGCTTTGTCTCTCAACTCTTTTTCGATGCCAAGGCCGATGAAATCTCACAACTACTCTCAGGCGGGAAACCCTTGGACAAGAAGGAAGAAGTACGTGCTGTATTGCTCAAGCTCGCTCCTACACGCGCCCAAGAATGGAACCAAATAAAGTAAACGGTGAGTGGTGAACAGTAAATGGACAAGCATGAAAAACATTTTATTTATCCTATCTATATTCCTCTGTGGGGAGGGGTTCTCTCAAGAGGCCTTTGCTTTTTTTACTCAAAATGGCAAGCGAACCTCCTACAGGAAGCTACTGAGAAAAAGTAAGAAAGCGGACATTGTGCTCTTTGGAGAATATCACAACAATCCTATTGCTCATTGGTTAGAGGTAAAACTCACCAAAGACCTCTTAGGCAAGCGTTCGCTGATATTAGGAGCGGAAATGTTCGAGCGAGACAACCAAGATGCCCTCGATGGCTACCTTGAAGGAACTATTGACCAAAAAGGATTGGACACCTTGGCACGCCTATGGAAGAACTATAAGACCGATTACAAGCCTTGGGTGGATTTGGCAAAAAGAGAAAAACTCCCTATTGTAGCGACAAATATCCCTCGGAAATATGCCAATCTCGTGTATAAGAAAGGATTACAAGCTCTTGACACCCTTCCTTCGGCAGAGCGAAAATGGATAGTATCGCTCCCCTTTCCCTATGATGGCAAGCTTTCCCAGTACGAGAAGATGAAAAAGATGGCTCGCCACAACCCCGAGAATCTTCCTATGGCACAGGCTATTAAGGATGCCACTATGGCCGAATCCATAGAGACACACTACAAGAAAGGGAGTCTGTTCCTACACCTAAATGGGAGCTATCATTCCGACTTCTTTCAGGGTATTTATTGGTATCTGCGTAGGCGAAACCCTAATCTCAAGATACTCACTATCAGCACTCTATCACAATCTAATCTAAAAAAACTACCCTCAGAGGCTTACGGACAAGCCGACTTTATTTTAGTGGTAGATGAGGATATGACAGGCAGTTATTAATCATTACATTATCCATACTTTACATATTTTTACAACGAATCAAGAATGTTCTCATGAAAAGACTTTTACTCATGTCATTACTTTCTTTGGCTGCTATAGCCTGCCAAGAGAAGAAAGCCCCCACTACAGCAGCGGCAGAAACGCCACAAGAAACTCAAGAAAAAGCCGCACCAACGCTGACCTACTCTAACTTAGTAGATACACCTACTCAAGAAAAAGTGCAGCAAGCCCTTATCGCCGCAGGGATATCTGAGGCTCACGCAGCTGCTTTCTTAGAGAGTGTTGCCCTCTTCAACCAGACAGCCGGAGCAAAGGCAAACCTTGTCCCAGAGGGTTTTGTCACTATTGACAGCCTACTGCCTAAGTATGACGAGGTCGCTATACAAACGGACTGGATGAGCAAATACCCAGCCTTTCAGGGGTATAACTGTCGCTTGACCTCCTTTACCCTTTTGCGTGACTTGATCTCCTTCCCTATTGGAAAAAAATTCGACAGCAAAGCAGAAGACGAGGTACTCTTTATAGATCGTGAGTCCTTGCGCAACGCCCCTAAAAAGCTCTTTACCCCAGCCGAGGAAAACGACTTCTTCGCGCTCTTCACCGAAGTGCCTACTACCAATACCAAGGATATAAACCTCCATTTGCAAGCGATGCAAAAGGCATGGCAAGCGCGTGGTATTGCCTTCCGCTATGCTAATGATCCTACAAAAGCATCCCTTATCTCAGTTGTTTTCCACTCTCAGCTCACCCCTGAGGAAAATATGATCTTTGTAGGCCATGTGGGAGTACTCCTCCCCTTTGAAGGGAAACTTCTTTTTATCGAAAAACTCGCCTTCCAAGAACCTTACCAAGCTATCCTCTTTGCCAACCGCACCGAGCTAAGCGATTACCTGATGAACCGCTACGATGTAGAATGGGAACAACCCAATGCAATTCCTTTTATCATGGAGAATGACCAGCTGATGGACGGCTATCGTCCCAACCCCTATAAAGTAGGGGCGAATAGCAATTCGCCCTCTCTTTAAAGGGCAATTCGCCCTCTCTTTAAAAGGCAATTCGCCCTCTCTTTAAGAGGCAACTCACCCTTACGTAGAACCCTTATGAAAAGATTATCCCTTATCCTCTTAGCCTTGTGGCTTTTTGCCTGCAAGCAAACTCCCCCTATCACTGAGCAGCCTATGAGCCCAGAGATAGAGGCAAAGCTCTATGAACTACTCAAGAGGGTCTCCTATACCTCGCATGAGCTCCCCGATTATGAATTTTTCTATAGCAATGTCGCAGATATACCCTCTCATTTAGATCCTGTCTTTGGGAAAGTAGATATTTCTCTACTGCCCAAAACAGCAGCGTTCAATCCCTACATTTTGGAAAATTTTTCCGATGATCTGCTACTAAGTGAGAACCTTACCCAAGCCATACATAAGCTCTCCCCCAAGGAGATCGCTCGCTATTTTGATGTATATATCTCAGCTATCGACAACCAATATTTTTCAGGAGAAAAAGAGAATGAGACAAGTGATGAGCAAGGGGCTATCTATGTTCCTTTCAAGCAGGTAACCTATCTGCTCAAGGATGGCGTATGGAGCAAAGGAGCTTCTTTCTCCACCTCTACCAGAGAAGAAATCAGCACTCTTGAGGATAACCAAATAAGCTATTGGCGGGGGATCATCGCCCCTTACAAGGACATATGCCAAGTGGAGAAACCTACTGACCTATCTGAAAGCATTGTCCGTATGGGGAAATATGACTTAGAGCAACAGCTCTCAAGCTGTGACCTTAATGAGGATGGACAGGGGGATTACCTCTTTGTCTTCTCCGAGCAGAGAAACGACCCTAATGCACACCAAAGAGTGGTAATCCTGCTCAGCGGAGAGGGAGTACATAAGTATAGGCTCTTGATAGCACCCGATTTTTGCGACAAGGAGTGGCCGCTCCACCAAATAGTATGCAAAGGCAATTACTTTACCATAGAGTTCAAGGATGACAAATTTGTCGCAGAGCTATATATCACCTTCAAGTACGATAAGCATACCAATAATTTCCTACTCCATCGCTACGGATATATAGACCTCAGTGGAGGCACACAAGAACCCAAAAGAGAAGTACAGCTTACCACCAAGGACTTTGGAGAAATCTTCTTTGAGGACTTTTATGCAGAACAGCTCGATTACCTCATTGATGACAGATTTTCAAAGATGGAAGAGTGATGATTATTAAAAAGGTGAACAGTCACACACAATCAGCTGTGCCCATTCGCTGACCTTATCCCTACACAGCCCCTTATGAAAAGATTATCTCTTATCCTCTTAGCCTTGTGGCTTTTTGCCTGCAAGCAAGCCCCTCCTCCTATCACGGAGCAGCCTATGAGCCTAGAGATAGAGGTAAAGCTTTATGAACTCCTCAAGAGAGTACCCTATACTTCCAACGAATACCCCGGTTTAGAGTTTTTCTATAGTAATGTAGCAGATATACCCACACATTTGGACCCTGTCTTCGGAAAGGTAGATATTTCTCTCGTATGGTTTATCCACTTCACCAGATAGTCTGCAAAGGAGGGTACTTTACCTTTGAGTTCAAAAAAGACAAATTTGTTGTTGAGGAATATATTACTTTCAAGTACAACAAATATGCCAATAATTTCCTACTCCACCGGCTTGGTTGCATTAACCTCGGTATGGATAAGGAAAATCCCTATAGGGAAGTACAGCTTACCTCCAAGGACTTTGGAGAGGTTTTCTTTGAGTATTTTGGTGAAGAAACATTTGATGAAATAATTGATCGTCGATGGTCAGGAGAAGAGAAATAAGAAACATTTCAACGATTGGATAAAAAGATTAAAAAAATAATTGTATTTTAACTTCTTTATTTAATTATTTCTTCGTACCTTTGCTCTTTAAAACAAAAATTACGGCAACAACAATACAAGCAACGATTAACAATGTGGATATTCCACTATTTCAAGCCCTTTTTGAGAAGTTTAGGGTTAAAATGATTGTAGTGGATCCCCAAAAAACTTATCCCATAGAAAAAGCTATACCCAATAAAGAGACTATAGAGGCTATAGAAGAGGGAAAAAAATTGATTGAAAAGCACAAAAAGGGGCTTATAAAGGGGCATAAAAGTGCTGAAGAATTGTTCAATGAAATCTTATCAGAAGATGAATGATATAGAAGAACAAGAAGAGCTTTTATATGAATTATATTATGCCACAATATTTAAAAAAGAACTCAAGAAGTTTAAAAAACAACCTGATAAAATTCAGAAGATATTAGCCGTTGTAAAACTATTAGAAAAGGGAGGGGTCTCTCAGATTCCTAAAAAGATGAAACCACACATGTTGGTAGGACAATATCAGGGATGCTTAGAGTCATATAGAGGGAGATTTACTCCTTATATGGCAACAAGATGATGAAGAAATGGTAATTGTGTTGGAACGATTAGGTTCACATTCAGAACTTTTCAGTTAATAGAAAACTCAAAATTCAAAACTAACAACTCAAAACTTAATAGCATATGAACAAAATTCACTTGTATTCTTGCCTCGCCCTAATGGTGGCTTGTGGCAATCCTGCTAAAAAAGACAACATGAAAGAAGAAACAACTGACAAAGGTCTTGACCTCTCGGCTATGGATACTTCTGTACGTCCGCAAGATGATTTCTACAACTATGTCAATGGAGGGTGGATGAAAACTGCCAAAATCCCTGCGGACAAACCTTCTTGGGGTACCTTCTATATGCTCCGCGAGGAAACTGACCAGCAGTGCCTTTCCCTCTTGGACAACCTACTGAAAACCTCCTACCCCGACGGCTCTGATGGGCAAAAAATCCAAGCTATTTACAAAACCTATATGGACATGGATGCCCGTAACAAGGCAGGTTTGGAGCCTCTCCAACCTTATCTAAAGAAGATAGAGGCTATCAAAACCCTTGCTGACTTGCAGGCTTACCTCGAAGAGGCTACCCCGCTAGGAGAGAACCCTGTATGTGGCTGGGGAGTCTATGCCGACATGAAGGATTCCAACCAGAATGCGGTATATCTAAGCAACTTTGGCTTAGGTCTTGGTCGTGACTACTACCAAAAACAAAGCCAAAGCAATACGGAAGCCATAAGCAAATATCAGATCTTTGTTGCCGATATCTTCAAGCTCCTTGGCGATGCTGCCGCTGATGAAAAGGCTCAAAAACAAGTAGCTTTCGAGAAAGACTTGGCCAAACTTATGCTTACCAATGAGGAAGACCGCGACCCGAACCTTAGCTACAATCCTCAAACCATGGAGGAACTCTCCAAGCTGGTAAAGAACCTCAATATCCCTGCCTTACTCAAGAAAGTAGGGGTAAATACCGATAAGGTAATCGTAGGGGAAATACGCTTGTACAAAGAATACGATAAGTTTGTCAATGAGAAGAACTTACCCCTACTTAAGGATTACCTCCGTTATAACTTAGTAGCAAGCAATGCGGGATATCTCAATGGGGCTTTGGACGAACTTTCATTCAACTTCTATAGCAAATACCTCAATGGACAGCAGGAACAACGCCCTATGAACAAGCGTGCGCTTTCTCTTATCAATGGGGTAGTAGGAGAGGCTTTCGGAAAACTCTATGTAGAGAAATATTTCCCTGCTAAAGCCAAAGAAGAAATGGTTACTTTGGTGGATTACCTTAAGAAAAGTTTCGCAGAGCATATCAAGAATGTTACTTGGATGAGCGATGCTACCAAGGAAAAAGCTCTCCATAAGCTCAGTACTTTCAAGGTAAAAGTAGGTTATCCAGACAAGTGGAAGGACTATTCTAAGATGTCTCTCTCTGCCGATGCTTCACTCTTTGATAACTTGCTCAAAGTTGCCCAGTGGGCTTACCAAGAAGAGTTGGATAAGGTAGGTAAGCCTGTAGATAAAACCGAATGGGGCATGACTCCACAGACTGTGAACGCTTATTACAACCCATTGTATAACGAAATCGTATTCCCTGCGGCTATTTTGCAAGCACCTTTCTTTAGCTTTGAAGCGGATCCTGCTGTGAACTTCGGAGGAATAGGTGCTGTCATTGGTCACGAAATCACTCACGGATTCGATGATAGCGGTGCCCAATTCGATGCCGATGGTAACCTACAAAACTGGTGGACTCCTGCCGATAAGGAGAACTTCGATAAGGTAACCAAAGCACTCGCTGCTCAGTTTGACAAATATGAACCTGTAAAAGGTGTCTTCGTGAATGGTACCTTTACCAATGGAGAAAATATCGCTGACCTTGGTGGGGTAAATATCGCCTTCGATGCGCTCCAAATGTATCTCAAAGACCATGGAGCAGTTGCCGATATCAGTGGATTCAACCAAGACCAACGCTTCTTCCTCTCTTGGGCAACTGTATGGCGTACCCTCTCCACCGACCAGTATATGACCAACCAGGTGAAGACTGACCCCCATACCCCAGGATACTTCCGCGCCTTTGCTCCTCTGACCAACGTAGATAGCTGGTACAAAGCTTTCGATGTAAAAGAAGGTGATAAGCTCTACCGCAAACCAGAAGATCGTGTGAAAATATGGTAATTCCTTTTTAAGGTAAAAGATAAAAAGTAAAAGGTAATAATGTTTTACCTTTTACTTTTTTATTTATAAAAAGATTAATACCTAACAAATAATTTATAAAAGAAATGAAATCCTATCTTATTTCAACAGTAACGGACTTTATTGATGCACCTATTGCATTGGTATATAGTATTGTTACAGATAATAGTAATTTTCAGTGGCGAAAGGAAGTTAAGGATATTGAGTTATTGGAAGATGATTTTATTGAATATTACAAAGCAGGAGGACATACACGCTTCAGTAATATTCGAAAGATAGAAAATGAGTATTATACCTTTACTATGCGGCATAAGCTATTTATTGGAGAATGGGAAGGGAAGTTTGAATCCTATAGAGGAGGTACTAAAATTTACTTTCAAGAGAAGATACATATCAAAAATTTCTTTTTAAGGCTTATAGCTCCTCTTTTCTGGAAATTGAAACGGATACAACAGAACTACATTATTGCACTAAAACAGGAAGTATATGCAAACAAATAAGTATTTATCATTATGGCTTCCGATAATGGGACTTCATGCCTTGCACCAAGTAGAAGAGAGTATATCCTTTTGGCAATGGTATATTGATTTTGGGGATAAAATACCCACTTGGTTACAATTGCCAAGAATCTCAGACAATGCTCATTTGGCACATGACCACCCCGAATATTTTGTAGGAGCTTCTATAGGGCAACTCGCTTTAGTAACCCTTGTTGCTTTTTTATGCCGAAGGAGCGAAAAAGCTACCAGAATAGCTCTCGGGGGATACCTTGTAGGTCTTAGCTTTTTCTTAGTATGGCATATCTTGATAAGCTACTTTACCCATTCCTATTCACCTGTAATGGTCACCTGCCTTATGGGAGTATACCTTATTCCCAAATGGATTTACAAAGTAGTGAAAAAATAACAATACTTTGTCTTGCATAGTACTGTTATAATTCGTACCTTTGCGGGGTAATTCAATTTCATTTTTCTATCATGAAAAAAATAAACTTCAAAATGGGTTGGTTCGCATGCCTTTCCTTGGTGGTGGCTTGTGGTAATTCCAACAAAGAAGAAGCCCCTAAAGTATTTACTGAAAAAGGACTTGAACTCTCCGCTATGGATACTTCCCTACGCCCTGGAGACGACTTCTATAACTATGTTAGTGGCAGCTGGATGAAAACTGCTAAAATTCCTGCCGACAAACCTGCTTGGGGTTCCTTCTATATGCTTATGGAGAAAACCGATGAGCAGTGTCTTTCTATCCTTGACGACCTTCTCCAAAAGGAATATCCCAAAGGAAGTGAAGGGGAAAAAATACAAACCCTCTACAAAGAATATATCTCTTGGGATAAGCGTAATGCTGACGGATTGAAGCCTTTAGAATTGTATTTTCAAAAGATTGATGCAATACACTCCTTAAATGATTTGCAAAACTATTTGCAAGAGATGACCTCTAAAAGGGCAAATCATATCTGCCCTATAGGTGTATATGCCGATATGAAGAACTCCAAAATGAATGCTGTATATTTAGGAAATTTTGCTTTGGGGTTGGGTAAGGATTACTATCAAAAGGAGAATCCAAGCAATACCGAAGCCTTAGCCAAGTACCAAGACTATGTAGCTGATATCTTCAAAGTCCTAAAGGATCCCCTTCCTCAGGAAAAAGCAAAGCAAATCGTAGCCTTTGAAAAGAATATTGCCAAATACATGCTTACAAGTGAAGAAGAGAACAATCCAAATCTCAGCTATAACCCTGTGACAACAAAGGAATTAAGCACCTTAGTGAAGAATCTTAACTTACCTGAGTTGCTTGAAAAAGTGGGAGTTCATACCGATGGGGTTATCCTCACGGAAATAGGCCTCTATAAGCATTACGATACTTTTATTAATGAGAAAAATCTACCTCTGATTAAGGATTATCTCAGGTACAAATTGGTTACTCTCAACAGTAACTTCCTCACCCAAGAGCTCAATGATCTTACTTTCAATTTCTATAACAAATACCTGATGGGACAGCAGGAGCAACGCCCTATGAACAAGCGCGCTCTGGAACTGATCAACGGAATTCTTGGAGAAGCTTTCGGTAAGCTCTATGTGGAAAAATACTTCCCTGAAAAAGCTAAGGATCAGATGCTTACCCTGATAGATTATCTAAAGAAAAGTTTTGCCCAGCATATCAAGAATGTAACTTGGATGGGGGATACTACTAAGGAAAAAGCGATGGAGAAGCTCCACAAATTCTCTGTAAAGGTAGGCTATCCTGACAAGTGGGAGGATTATTCTAAACTCACTATGAACCCTGAAGTATCTCTATTTGAGAATATCACACAGGTAGGAGAATGGGCTTTTCAAAAAGCATTGGACAAAGTAGGAAAAGAAGTAGATAAAACCAAGTGGGTGCTTCCTCCTCAGACTGTCAATGCTTATTATGACCCTACGAGCAATGAGATTGTTTTCCCTGCTGGAATTCTTCAACCTCCTTTCTTCAGCTTTGAGGCAGATCCTGCTGTGAATTTTGGAGGAATTGGTGGGGTAATCGGTCATGAGATGACCCATGGCTTTGATGTCAGTGGAGCTGAGTTCGATGCCGATGGTAACCTACAAAACTGGTGGACTCCTGCCGATAAGGAGAACTTCGATAAGGTAACCAAAGCACTCGCTGCTCAGTTTGACAAATATGAACCTGTAAAAGGTGTCTTCGTGAATGGTACCTTTACCAATGGAGAAAATATCGCTGACCTTGGTGGGGTGAATATCGCCTTCGATGCGCTCCAAATGTATCTCAAAGACCATGGAGCAGTTGCCGATATCAGTGGATTCAACCAAGACCAACGCTTCTTCCTCTCTTGGGCAACTGTATGGCGTACCCTCTCCACCGACCAGTATATGACCAACCAGGTGAAGACTGACCCCCATACCCCAGGATACTTCCGCGCCTTCGCTCCTCTGACCAACGTAGATAGCTGGTACAAAGCTTTCGATGTAAAAGAAGGAGATAAGCTCTACCGCAAGCCAGAAGACCGCGTAAAAATATGGTAGTCTCTTTTTAAGGTAAAAGATAAAAAGTAAAAGGTAATAATGTTTTACCTTTTACTTTTTTTATTTATAAAAGGATTAATACCTAACAAATAATTTATAAAAGAAATGAAATCCTATCTTATTTCAACGATAACTGATTTTATTGATGCGCCTATTGCATTGGTATATGACATTGTTACAGATAATAGTAATTTTCAGTGGCGAGAGGAAGTTAAAGATATAGAGCTGTTGGAAGAAGGTTTTATTGAATATTACAAGGCAGGAGGGCATACACTCTTTAGTAATATTCGAAAGATAGAAAACGAGTATTATGCCTTTACAATGCAGCATAAGCTATTCATTGGAGAATGGGAAGGGAAGTTTGAATCTTATAAGGGAGGTACTAAAATCTGTTTTCAAGAGAAGATACATATCAAGAATTTCTTTTTGAGGCTTATGGCTCCTCTTTTTTGGAATTTGAAACGTATACAACAGAACTACATTATTGCACTAAAACAGGAAGTATATGCAAACAAATAAGTATTTATCATTATGGTTCCCGATAATGGGACTCCATGCCTTGCACCAAGTAGAAGAGAGTATATCGTTTTGGCAATGGTATATTGATTTTGGGGATAAAATACCCACTTGGTTACAATTGCCAAGAATCTCAGACAATGCTCATTTGGCACATGACCACCCCGAATATTTTGTAGGAGCTTCTATAGGGCAACTCGCTTTAGTAACCCTTGTTGCTTTTTTATGCCGCAAGAGCGAAAAAGCTACCAGAATAGCTCTCGGGGGATACCTTGTAGGTCTTAGCTTTTTCTTAGTATGGCATATCTTGATAAGCTACTTTACCCATTCCTATTCACCTGTAATGGTCACCTGCCTTATGGGAGTATACCTGATCCCGAAATGGGTGAAAAAAGTCGTCAGAGGGTAGTGAAGCATGTATTAAGAAATAATAAATTAATACACAATAAATTACATCTGTACAATAAAAAACCAATAATAATTCATATTTGTATGAATCATTATTGGCATTAATCATTGATCATTACTCATTACTCACTGAATCATTTTTTCAAACTCTTCTTCCGATAGGATAGGGATGCCCAATTGGGTCGCTTTCTCGAGTTTGCTCGGCCCCATATTGTCTCCGGCTACTACATAGTTTGTCTTGGAAGAGATGGAAGAGCCGACCTTGCCTCCGTGGCTTTCGATCAGCGCCTTGATTTCGTCCCGCGAATAGCGTGCAAAGACTCCTGAGACTACGAGTGTTTTCCCCTTCAGTGCCTCGGAAAGAGACGTTTGTGCTGTTTCCTTAAGAGCAAACTGTAAGCCATAGCCCTGTAAGCGTTCGAGGATTTCCTTATTCCTGTCATCGGCAAAGAACTCGATGACACTCTGGGCGATACGGTCTCCGATTTCATCTATCTGGATGAGCTGCTCATAAGGAGCGGCACGGAAAGCCTCCAGTGTCTTATAGATACGGGCAAACTTCTTGGCGACGCTCTCCCCTACCATACGGATCCCCAAGGCAAAGAGCACTCTCTCGAAGGGTACTTCCTTGGATTTTTCTATTCCTGTAATTATATTCTGTGCACTGCGGGTGCCCATACGCTCGAGGTTTTGTATCTGCTCGGCTTTGAGTTCATAGAGGTCGGCATAGTTGTGTATGAGCCCTGCTCGGAACATCAGCTCTACCGTCTCGGAACCCAAGCCCTCTATATTCATCGCCTTGCGGGAGATGAAGTGCTGGATACGCCCTGTGATCTGTGGGGGGCAGCCATAGGCATTGGGGCAATAGTGTTGTGCCTCGCCCTCATTGCGTACCAGCTCACTGCCACACTCAGGACAATGGGTGATAAAGGTCACAGGAGTAGCTTGCTCGTGGCGTGCTTCGAGCTTTACTCCCGTAATCTTAGGGATGATCTCTCCTCCCTTTTCGACAAATACTTGATCGCCGATATGGAGTCCGAGCTTGGCTATCTGGTCTGCATTGTGCAGAGAGGCGCGCTTTACAATAGTCCCCGCCAAGAGCACCGGAGAGAGATTGGCTACGGGGGTAATAGCGCCTGTACGCCCTACCTGATAGGAGATACTCTCCAGAGAGGTAGTTACCTCTTCGGCCTTGAACTTATAGGCTATCGCCCAGCGAGGAGACTTGGAAGTGTAGCCCAATTCCTGTTGTGCTTGGTAGTCATTGACCTTGATCACCACCCCATCGGTTTCATAGGGGAGATCATGGCGGCGGGTATCCCAATAGTTGATAAACTCCATCACCTCGTCGGTGGAGTGGCATAGCTTGGACTGCGAAGGCACCTTGAACCCCCAATCGCGTGCTTTCTGGAGACTGTCGAACTGGTTGTCCACAGGGAGATTGTCGCCCACTACATAGTAAAGCAAGCAGTCAAGCGGTCGCTTGGCGACCTCGGCGGTATCTTGTAGTTTCAAGCTTCCGCTGGCGGTATTACGCGGGTTCATATAGGGGTCTTCGCCCTCGGCGATACGCTGTTCGTTCATCTTCTTGAACCCTTCCTTGAGGATGATAATCTCCCCGCGGATATGGAAATGGTCAGGGTAGTCCCCCTTGAGTGTCAAGGGCACACTGCGGATGGTACGTACATTGGCGGTAATCTCATCGCCCTGTACCCCATCGCCACGAGTGGTAGCCTGTACCAGCTGCCCATGGTCATAGGTGAGATCTATCGAAGCCCCGTCGTACTTGAGCTCACAGACGAATGAGACCTTGTCCGTGCCTAAGCCCTTAAGAACACGCTTCTCCCACTCCTCTACCTCTTCTTTGGAATAGGAGTTGTCCAAGGAGTACATGCGGAACTCGTGGGTTACCGTAGGGAAATTCTTGGTAATCTCCCCCCCTACTCTCACGGTAGGCGAATTGGGGTCTTTGTACTGGGGGTATTGTGCTTCCAAATCCTGTAAGGCCTTGAGTTTTTGGTCAAACTCATAGTCGGAAATAGAAGGGGTGTCGAGCACATAATAGTTGTAGTTATGCTCATTGAGCTCCTTGCGAAGCGCTTCGATTTGTTGTAAAATAGAATCCATTTCTTTTAGGGGTTAGGGATTAGTGACTGACCACTGATTTCTGATAAAGTGCAAAAATACAAAAAATATCTTGTTCCCCTAAAGATAAATACGTAAATTTGCAGCTAGAGAATTATCTATAAAATCCTTTGTACTATGGGACATTCATTATCCAATGCAACTGCAAAGAAACAAACTGTAACACAAGCGGTTATCTTTGGTTTAGGACTATTTGCTTTGCTCTTTTTAGTCCTTAAGTTTGTCAATGGCTACTCAGCTATGGGCGCTCTCTTTATCTCTGGAGTAACAGCCATATTGGCGGCTATCACTTGGGGAATAGTAAGCCACTATCTGAAGAAATAGTGGTTAGTGGTTTCAAGAGTAGAACTACAAATTCAACTCTTGATTGGCATTAGTAACTCAAAATAAAAACTCAGAACTTGAAAAGTATTGCATTCATATTAGGTCTTTATCTTGTGGCATTGTTGGTATTGCCATATAGTGATATGCCTATATATGAGGGCAATGATACGGCTGAGATGAGTGCATCTCACTCTCATTCTTCTGGTGATATAGACCTATGCAACCCGCTATGTATCTGCAATTGCTGCCAAATGGTACTTTCTCTTCCTGTCTCTGAAGAGACGCCCTTGGAAACACTTTCTCCTATTATAGAAACCAAACACTTGATTTCCTACCCCTATATTATTATAGATTCCTCCTACTTGGGAAATATCTGGGGT
This sequence comes from Capnocytophaga gingivalis, assembly GCF_002302415.1. Lineage (NCBI taxonomy): Bacteria > Pseudomonadati > Bacteroidota > Flavobacteriia > Flavobacteriales > Flavobacteriaceae > Capnocytophaga > Capnocytophaga gingivalis. The sequence continues at coordinate 1,315,890 of NZ_CP022386.1, forward strand.
CCTCCTAAAATAGCTTAATTCTTCAACATAAGGGTGAATTGCCATTCGCCCCTACTTTACTTTGACTGGTGCGTTTTTGTAATTCGTGCCAACATTATCTATTTATTACATACAAAATTCCATGAAAAATATCATTATACTGCTCTTTGTTCTCTTTGGCGGTAGTATCCTCTATGGGCAGGAGCAAAAAATAAGCGGACATATTACCTCCGCAACGGATAAAACACCTCTTTTGGGCGTTTCCATACGCATCAAAGATACTCCAAGAGGCACTACTACCAATGAACAAGGAGATTTCTCTATCAAAGCAGCCTCTGGAGAGGTACTAGTATTCTCCTTTATTGGATTTAGAAGCCTTGAATACACTATTACCCAGACTAATATTCCCCTTATCCTTGAATTAGAGGAAGAAGAGACCGAGCTGGAGGGGCTGACTATCACCTCCACACGTAGTAGCCGTACCATAGAGAAAGTGCCTACTCGTATTGAGCTTATTACAGCTGAAGAGCTAGATGAAAAAGCCAACATGCGCCCCAGTGATTTGCGGATGCTACTGAGTGAAAGCACTGGTATACAAGTACAGACAACCTCTCCAATCAGTGCCAATGCAGGTATTCGTATCCAAGGATTGGATGGGCGCTATACCCAGATACTCAAGGACGGATTCCCTGCTTACTCTGGAGCTGCCAGTGGCTTGGGTTTGCTGCAAACGCCCCCCTTGGACCTCAAGCAGGTGGAAGTCATCAAGGGTACCAGCTCCACCCTCTATGGAGGAGGTGCCATAGCAGGATTGGTCAATTTGATCTCTAAGACCCCTACCCCAGCGAGAGAGCTACTTTTTCATATAGACGGCACATCGGCTAAGGGATTAAACTTGAATGCATTCTATGGACAAAAATTCAATCATGTAGGTACCACTCTTTTTGCTTCTCATAGCAGAAACCAAGCCTATGCACCAAGTGACACTCCCTTTTCTGCCATTCCTCGCTTTGAACGCTGGGTAGTGAATCCCAAGCTATTCCTCTATTTTGACGAAGACACCTCGCTGAACATAGGGATAAATGCCATGGTGGAGCAGCGGTTAGGAGGACATATAGAGTACTTAAGGGGCAATACCGACCCTGCCTATCACTATTTTGAGGAAAACAATACTCATCGCTATGGTGGCCAGCTAACATTTGACCACCATATAAGTGAGGATTCCCGATTCCAGCTAAAGAGTAGTATTAACTACTTCCAAAGAGAAATTGTCCTGCCTGATTATCGTTTTTCAGGAACACAGCTAAGCAGCTTTACAGAAGGGTTCTATGGTTTGGAAAGAGAAAAAACAGACTGGATTATAGGAGTAACCCTTTTAGATCATCGTTTTAAGGAACAGCCTCTTACTACCTTCCCTTTGAGAGATGAGCAGGAGATGATTGTAGGAGGATTTGCCCAAAATACTTGGAAAACCGCCCCATGGTTGGAGATAGAAAGTGGTTTGCGCACCGATTTTGTCAAAGACTATGGATGGGTAGTACTTCCTAGGCTAGCCAGCCTCTTTCACCTATCAGAGAAACTCACTTCCCGCATATCAGGCGGATTGGGGTATAAAACACCTACCTTATTCACAGAGGAAAGCGAACGATTTCATTATCAAAACATCTTGCCTGTGAGTAGCCAAAAGAATCGGTTGGAGAAGAGTTATGGCGCCAACTTTGATATTAATTACCAGACCCTTTTAGGAGAGGAATGGACTCTGAGTATCAATCAACTCTTTTTCTATACCTACTTAGACCATCCGCTATTGCTGGAAAACCTATCACCTAAGAAGTATCACCTAACCAATATAGAAGGGCATATCCACACCAAAGGATTGGAAACCAATGTAAAAATAGGTTACAAAGACTTCAAACTTTTCTTGGGTTACACCCTAACCAACACTCAATTACATGAGGGAGATGTCTTTACGGACAATCTGCTTACTGCTAAGCACCGTACCAACTCTATTTTGTTTTACGAAGTGGAAGATAAGTGGAAAATCGGGTTAGAAGCCTATTATTTCAGTTCACAGCTGCTGAGTGATGGAGAGCGTGGGCATCCTTACTGGATGACAGGTTTTATAGTAGAGAAATTATGGAAACATTGTTCTGTTTATATCAATTTTGAAAACTTCTTGGATGTACGTCAGACCCGTTTTGGAAGTATCTATACAGGTAGTGAACGTGCTCCCGTATTCAAAGATATCTATGCTCCCTTGGACGGTTTTGTGTTCAACGGAGGTATTAAGCTCAAGCTATAAGAAAAAGGCTGTCCTGCTTTCGCGGGACAGCCTCTCTTTTTTGAAGACAACTATATTCAATTATTAAATCACTCCTTGGTCGAGCATCGCATGGGCTACTTTCATGAAACCAGCGATGTTGGCTCCTTTTACATAGTTGATATATCCTTCTTCTTGTCCATACTTGAGGCAAGCGTTGTGGATAGACTCCATGATCTGGTGAAGCTTAGCATCTACCTCTTCGGAAGTCCAAGAAAGGTGAGCGGCGTTCTGAGTCATTTCCAAACCAGAAGTAGCTACCCCACCGGCATTGACAGCCTTACCTGGAGCGAAAGGCAATTTCACATCTTGGAAAGCTTTGATAGCCTCAGGAGTACAACCCATGTTGGACACCTCAGCTACGAGTTTCACTCCATTAGCGATAAGAGTCTTAGCATCGTCTCCGTCCAATTCGTTTTGGAAAGCACAAGGCAAAGCAATATCAGCAAGCACTCCGTAGCGGATATTTCTATAAGTATCTCACAAGGGGTGGAGAAGTTCAGTTCTCCTGCTTCTATAATGATTCAATTCTCTGATAGCTTTTCCCAAGAGTTGGATGAGAATACCTTAGAGAAACTTATTTTCTGCTTAGAACAAACTCAAGATTTGCAATATGCTGTGGTTATTTCTGAAAAATTGGAAGATAAAGTGCCTACAATAGGAAGAAATCTCTGGATTGGACACCTCACTTACTTCTCGAATGACCTTTTTTCAGAATTGTCTATATCTGTTCCAGGGATAAAGGTAATACAAACAGCCTTAGGACAGCTATTTTCATTAGGAGACACCCTTGATCTATCAGAAGAAACTATCAAAAAAGCAAGGACTCTAAGAGATTTGTTAGAAAAAGGCGTTAGCATCAGCTAATTTTAGGACAGGGCACTGCTCTCTATTGAATTGTGCTACTCTCTGAAGGGCGAATTGCACTACTCTGAAGGGCGAATTGCACTACTCTCTGAAGGGCGAATTGCACTACTCTCTGAAGGACGAATTGCACTACTCTCTGAAGGACGAATTGCACTACTCTCTGAAGGACGAATTGCACTACTCTCTGAAGGACGAATTGCACTACTCTGAAGGGCGAATTGCAATTCGCCCCTACAGCCTGCTGTTCACTGCTTACTGCTCACCGCTCTCTGTTCACTGAAATCACTGATCAGTATAGTATTTTTGTCGGCGTGTTTCTCTAGATTTGTTATCCTTGCTATAAATCTCCTCATAATCAGGTGTATAGAGCGCATCAGGGACTACATTGTAGTCAAATATTACCTCTGCTTCTCCATCGGGGATATTGCCATAGATCTTAATAAAGTGCTTGACATAGCCTATATTTTTCTTGCTATCATTAACAATCCTAATTGTCCCTATCTCCCCTGTTCGGATAAGGCCTATAGCATTTTTATCTACTGCCATACAGCCACAGGAAGTTTGTACATCGGTAATTTTCAGAAAATGTTTTCCTGTATTCTTGATATTGATATTAATCTCAAACTTCTCGCCTTGTACTACAGGGTAATAATGGCGCACAGGGTCCATAATCTCTATGGAGGTAGGTGGATATAGCTCTGAAGCATCACGACAGCTCGCTAAGAAAAGACTTGCAAAAGATAGGTATATCAGTAAAAATCTCATTGTTTTAGGATTAAAGGGTTTTAGAAATTAAGGAATTAGGCGAATCTCAGAAGTGGCTAACAAGTTACGTTGGTTTGTCCTATTCCTATAGATCCGTACTTGGGTTACATCACTATCGCTCAGGTCTATATCTGTGGTAAGAGTACGAGCGAGTACCCCTGCTTGTGGGGGTGGGAGCATCGTCTTGTAGAGCTTATCATTTTTGTAAATCTCTATTTTTGTCGGCATATAGAAGCGCCCCTTTTCGTCTTGTAGAAAAGTAAGAGCTATTTTTTTTGCTTTTTTGGCCTCGGGGGGAAGCTGTACCTTCAGATCATCTACAGAATTAATCACCCAACCGATATGATAATCCAAAGGAAAGCCCTCTACCCCATCGGTAAGGGGGGATAGGTCTTGGTAGTCTTCGTCCAAGGTACATTGTGCCTCCAGCATCTGTCCTAAGAGCAAGTTTTGGAAATCAGCCCGTGCAAGCAAGCTATTCCACTGCTCTATATAGCCCTTGAGGGTACCCTTTTCGTCCTCTTGATAGCGTGCCATTTCCTTGTATTTTTCGCTAGTGGCTAAGGCAGCGAGCCACTGTTTCACCTCAGGGCGTGGCTGTAGGGTATTTGCTTGGCGCTGGGCAAAGCCATAGCTACTATATCCCTGCCTATAGGCGAGCTGTAGGCGGGTAAAGCTAAGTGCTGCATAGAGCTTCTCTAAGGCTTTGCGTTCCTCCCCTTGTGCCTCGAAGCGTAGCGTAGATAGCTTATCATAGAAGCTCACAAACTGTGCCGGATCGAGATAAGCCTCCTGAGCATGGGCGAAATTCCCATAGGGCTGTAGGGGTTTGCTTTGCTGCTGTTGGGCATTCTCCAAGGAAAGATAATAGGCTGTCATCAGTGCCCCTGATACAGGATAGTATTGTCGGAAGAATCGAGTAACTAGCTCGTCCACCGAGAGACTTTCGTCTATGAGCAAAGAGGTGATGACAAAGGTCTGCACATCGGCAAAGGTGCTGTAATCATAGCCACTGCCATTGACAAATACTCCTTTGACGCCTTTCTCCTTGAATACCTTCAGCTGCTTTTGGAACCCCTTTAGGATAGGGTAAGGGGTAAAGTAATCATCGAAATCACAAGCATAGTCCCACAGGTATACCTCAGGGGTCTTTGCTTTCCACTGAGCAAGAGCTTGGTAGAAGGCTTCTGTAGCTTTGCCACTGGGTAGGGCTATCCCTTTGGGTAGATCGATAGTGCTTATAATCACTCCCGTATTATCGGCCAATCTCTCCGTGGGAGGAGTGCGGGTGGTCCGATAGCCAGAGGTATAGAAAGTATGCTTAGGAAAGCGCTTGGCAAGCTTATTGACCAGATAGCTCACCGAGGGAGTGGCATTGGTGGGGGTACTCCCCAGTGACTTATTCTTAGGGGTATCACTCACTATAGGGTTATCATTGGGCATGATGACAAACTTCATAGGGGGTTCCGCACCGAAGTTGTCTATGATGTAGTGCTCTACTTCTTGGTAAAGGGCATCGGAAGTGAAATCCAGTTGGGATTCATTGCGCTTGCCCTCTACCGTAGCATAGAGAGCCTTGTTGTTCTTGTCAATCACTTTAGAGAGGTTGTGCCCCCATAGTCCCCAATCTATCTCTACATTATGGGTGTTATAGATTTGGTTATATTTTTGGTTTAGGTTGGGGAGGAAATGTGGTTCACGGTAAGCAAAGGCAAAAGAAGCACATCCCTTACCGAGGTTGATAATAGATGGGTTGAGGTCGGGCGCCTCTACCGAAGGATCATCTTCGCTGATGCGCTTTATCATTTGGTATATCAGCCACTGGAGGCCTCGCTCCGTCCGGGCGGTAAGCAGCCACTGTTGCCCATCATTCTTCAGACAATAGTCTGTGGAGAGGGCAGTGTCCACCTTTACTTTCAGGGTGAGATAATCCTTCTGTGAACTTGCCAAGAGCACCCGCTGGCGATCGGTTACTCTGTTTTTGAGATGATCATAGAAGTACTGTGCCCATTTTTCATCTATGGCGGAGGCATGGGGTTGCGTGGAGATGGCATAGCCCTTCGCCCTGAGAGAGATAGGTACCTCAGCAGCTGCGGCCGTACTCTCGGCATTGCTCTGACAGGTGCCCAACAGGAGAAAATAAAGGGTTACTATACTAAAACGAAACATTTATTCCAAAGATTAGGTTATACAAATCGCTATAATCTACCCCATTGTAGTAGTTGTACCATACCCCAGAGAGGGACAGTGCCACCTTGTCCACGAGCATATACTGCGCCATTCCTCCGAAGTTGGCATTGGTGGTGGAGAACTGCCCATAGAGTTGGTAATTGAGAATCTCATCGACTGGAGCCGAACCTACCCCTCCGAAGATTGCCAAGAAGCTACGCTTGTCCAAGAGGTCATACTGTATTCTCCCAAAAGTGTTGTAATACAGACTATTGTTAAAAGACACTCCTGTGAGCTTGACCAAGAAAGAGAAGTCTTCCAGCGACTTAGTCGCACCTAAGTGTGCTTGGATAAGCTGTGGTGTATCCTCACTTCGGAGCTTCTTATACCCTACCCCCATTTGGGCTTCCCACTCATTGCGCAAGGCTCTGTATATAGTAACATTCCCCATATACTCCGGAAAATAATGATTGGAGAGTGCTGCATCTATATCGAAATACCACTTGTAGCTTAGTATATGTGTCCATCCTACTTGTCCTTGGAAGGCTCGCTTGTCTGCCCTCCCCGATGAGGAAAGTCCCAAAGTATAGGTATTCTTAGGCTGATACCTATGGTACAGAGCGGTAAATATCCCTGGCAACTTGGTATCTTTCAGCTGGTTCTGCTGGTAGGAGAATTGTATCTCATTCTTATAAGTCTTGTACTTGAGGTAGTTCAGATGCCTTTTGAACTCAGCAAGCTCCACCAAGGACGGATTGAACTGTCGCTGGTAATAGTAGGCGCTATCATACTGCTTTTGCCCCTCGAATATACGTCCTCGCTCATACTGCAAGTTCTTGTTCAGGGGGTCATACTGTAGTGCCTTGAGCAAGGTGTGCTGTGCTTGGTCATAATCCCTTTGCTTATACTCCTTTTGCGCCTGCTTCTCAGCCGCTTCAGCGTAGACCTTGGAAAGGTCTTTGTTATAAGCATATTTCTCAAGGTAAGGCTCTAAAGCATTTATCGCTTCCTGAGGTCTATCGGTGCGGGTGTAGGCATAGGCCTCTTGTTCTACAAAGTAAAAATCATCTGGATAGAGAGCCTTTCCCTTCTGGGCATAGCTCAGTACTTCATCTTCCTTTTTCAGCAGGGAAGAAGTCGCCACAATATACCTAAGTCCTTGATTGCTATTTTCCTTGAGCGTCATCAGTTTTTTCTGTTGCTCATAGGCAGTGGTAGCATCTCCTTTTTCATTGAGGTACTTGATATAAGCCAAAGCCGTTTCCTCATATCCACTGATATAGAGGTCGTTATCCTTGGCATCACTTTCCCCTATGAGTTTTTCATAGATCTCCAAGGACTGCGGATACTGCCTCAGGGCGGATAGTGCTGCTGCTTTTCTTAGGTAGCCTCCCTTGCTCTGAGGATATTGCTGGATAAGGAGCTCTGCCTGTTCTAAAGCCTTGTCATACTGATGATTATTGAGATAGGCTCCATATAGGGCAGCGATGGCATCCTCTCGCCACTCGAAGGACGGCTGTGCTGCCACCCATTGCAAATCGGGGATGGCCTCGGTATACCTTCCTTGTTGTGCCAACTGCTGCCCTCGGTTATAGCGGTATTGTAGGTAGTTATTTCGTATATCCGCATCGTTGGGATACTTCGAGAAAAGCTCCTCCAAGACCTTATATGCCTCCTTATCTTGCCCTGAGAGCATAAGGTAGGTGTATTTCTTAGACAACAGATCCTTGGTACGTCCGCGGCTTTTGATACCCTTTTCTATATATACAGCAGCATCGGTATAGTAGCCCTTGGTCAGGGAATTATTGATAAGGTAGTCCAGTGCCTCTGCATTGGAGGGGTTGTTCTCATAGAGCTTGCCATAGAGCACATAGGGGTCGGACTGGTTTTGGTAGAGAGCCGCCTGAGCAAGCAAGTCATTGTAATTCTTGAGCATCTGAGGGGACTTATTGCCCTTTTTCATTTCCTGTTGGATAAACTCTACCGCCTCCACTGGACGATTCATCTCGGAGAGAATACCTATTTTTCGATTGATAAGCTCTTGGTTATTAGGCAAGTTCTGCAAGCCTCGATTCACATACGTCAGTGCCTTCTCCTTGTCCCCCGAGAGGAGGTATGTATTGGTCAGGGTGAGATATGCCTCTTCATCCTTAGGATTCAGGCGGAGGGTCTCTTGCTCCATCTTGATGGCTTCCTCTATATTTCCTTTCTTTTTCTCTTGGGAAGACTGCACCTGAAGGGAGTAGAGGTAATCCTTTTTGAACTGTTCATCCTGAGGGTAGATCACTCGGATGCGCTTGAGCAAGCGATTTGCCTCTATATCATTGCCTTGTAGGCGATAAAGGGCAATCTTCTTGCGCCAGAGTTCGGCGTCATAGGGGCGGGTCTCCAGCAGCTCATTCACGTAGCATATCGCACTGGAATAATGCTTCTGTGTGGTCTCGATACTGGCCAAGATCTCCTTGGCTGCCACATGCTTAGGAAGCTCATCCAGCGCCCTTAGCAAGTGGTAGCGTGCCTTGTCATTATCTTGCTTTTGGTAGTAGTACTTCCCCATGTAGAACTGAATATCCCCATTCTTAGGATACTGAGTTATATTCTTATCCAACAGCTTCTTAGCCTCTTCATACTGCCCTTCTTTGAAGTAACTATCAATCAGCTTGAGCTCCTTCTTATCCTGTGCTACAACCGAGATACATGGAAGCAGGAGCAGCAGTACACTATATATTTTTGTCATTTTCATCTTTTGCATTTTTTAGTTTTGAACCGCTACAGGTTGCTGCTTCTTATCAATCCCCTTGCGGGTCATTTCCCCCCATTCGAAGTTTTTTTTGGATAAAAAACTGATATACCCTCGAATACTGAAATAGACTATCAGCAGGTGATAGGTAAAGGGTTCTATCAGGGTGATGGCAAACAGTCGAAAATACTCCCTGAGCCTCTTGTAATGCTGCTTGGTGACATAGTCAAAGACAATAGCCGAGGAGGAGACCATCAGCCCAAAAAGGTAAATAGTTCCGAAGATCAGAAGGGCATTCGTATAGTTCATTTTCCCTATGATAAGCAGGTAGATAAGTGTTCCCCAGCCGACTATTTCAATAAGTGGTGCTAAGAATTCGAAGAGGAACATATAGGGCATGGTCACCAGTCCCAAGCGCCCGTACTTGTAGTTCCACAAGTACTTACGGTAGATCATAAAGAATTGGAACAAACCGCGAGCCCAGCGGGTACGCTGCTTATACATAACCGAATAGTTCGGTGGCCCCTCCGTCCAGCAACATGTATCGGGAATCTCCACGATACGATAATCGTAATTGAAATCTCTCATATAGACAATCATACGAGTGACCATATCCATATCCTCAGCAAAGGATGCCGGATCATACCCCCCTGCATTGATAAGTATTTCCTTGTCAAAGAGACCTAAGCCCCCAGATATATTGGGCACCCCATTGATCACCGACCAACCCATTTTTCCTACCAAGTAGGAACGCAAATACTCGATTTCTTGGAAAGCGGGAAAGAAAGACTTAGGAGGGCTTACACGGACGAGCTTTCCATCTTCCATTTCGCAACCATTGCTCATACGCAGGGTAGCTCCTACCCCTATCACTCGTACCGATGATTTGAGGAAAGGCATAATCATCCGCAACAGGGCATCCTTGGCCAATACACAATCTACATCCGTATTGAGCATATAAGGGTACCTACAAGCATTGACTCCTGCATTGGAAGCATCGGCCTTGGTACCTCCATTGACCTTGTCCACTACGGTAAGCTTGGCATATTTGGGGTTTTTGGACTTGAAAATACGCTTTACGGGCGAGGCTTTGATACGCTCTATATACATAAAGGGCGTTTCTTCCAGCTCATATTCTTCTATCAGTAGCTCCAGTGTCCTGTCCTTGCTCCCATCATTGACGATAACCACCTCATACTTAGGATAGTCCAGGGAGAGAAGCGAGTTCACATTCGAAATAATAGTTGTCTGTTCGTTATAGGCTGGTGCCACAATAGAAATCCCCGGCGCCAAGGGTGAGTTCTTTAGCGTAGTGAGGTCTAAATCCGTATATTTCCACTTGTTATTTCGCAAGTTCTGGCGCGCCATGAGCACCTGTGCACCGATGCACAGAAGAATCATGATCGAATAGATCAGTACCGATATCTGAAAAATATCATAGAGTAGTTCCATTTTCTATAGCGTTCTTTGGTTTAGAGGGTTTTCCACATGCTCAAAAGCCAAGAGTTCCTGAGGCTTGGCCTGTGCTTTTAGTCGCTCGAAGATAGCCTTTCCAGACTCCCCGAAGCACAATAGGGTATAGAGCCCTTGCATTTTTGTCTCCACATTGTGGGTGGTTACTACGGCATTCTCCACAAAAGGTAGGGAATCCTCTTGGGCAAACTCCCCTAAGGTCTTGAGGATTTCCTCCTGAATAAAAGAGGGTTGTACTGGGTATATCCCCATAAGGAAAGTAGCCGCTTCTTTGTACTGCAAGACCCCTAAGGTTCTGATAATCTGTTGGCGGAGCTTCATACCACTGCTTTCGATCATCTTGAGCAAGTAAGGCGAAGCCTCCTTCTGACCATAACAACCCATCTCGTAGACCAAGAACGACTTGAGTGCCTCACCTGCTGAGTGGTTCTGTACCCAATGGATGAAATTAGGGATCGTTTCCTGTGGTTTCTTGCTCAGGATCTCATGGATCTCAATATTGTCCCATTCGGAAAATTGGTCATCGAAATCATTGTCGAAGAACTTGAAGGGGTTATTCTTACTGATATATATGTACAAGCTACGGGCTTTCCTTCTCAGGATAGAGTTCTTGATGGTAGTCATAGGAATAATCACCGACTCGGCTATGACCAGGTTCAGACCCTTTATCTTGCGCAAAGCTCTTTCTTTACGTTTTTTAGAGCCTTTGAGGAGTTCCTCTTCCCAGAATTTTTTGAGCTTGAGCTCCTCCATGAGTAGTTCATAGTTCTTCTTGTTCACCTGGGGATATGTGTCGATGATCTCCAGTATAAGGTTGGTCAGCTCCCGCTTGAATCCATTGTCATAAGAGCTAACTCCCAGATAGTTATGAAAATCACTACTGCCGAAGACCTGCTCGGTAAGGAGAATTTCTTTGATTCTCTCAAAATACTCTCGGCGGAGATAGGCTACTCTCCGCTGTGTCTTGCGTCGCTTGAAGTGCTTTTTGATAAGAAAAAGAATATTATACGCACATAGGCACGAGAGGATAAAAACCAAGGTGTATAATATTTTTAGGAATAAACTATTGATTTGAAACAATTCATAGTAATATTCCACATTCATTAGGAATTTTTCCATCAATTTATTTTACTTTAACGATTAAATCTCAGTGTTTTATGAAAAAAATTTGGGGCAAAAGTACAACTATTTTCCAAGAAAGAAAGCTCAAAGCTGTTAAACGTATTGTAAACTTATCTAAAGGATTTGGAAACAAAAAAGAGGCTGCCTCATAGTCGAGACAGCCTCTGCTTATTTAACAAAAACAATTATATGACCCCTTGGTCGAGCATCGCATGGGCTACTTTCATGAATCCAGCGATATTAGCTCCTTTTACATAGTTGATATATCCTTCTTCTTGTCCATACTTGAGGCAAGCATTGTGGATAGACTCCATGATCTGGTGTAGCTTCGCATCTACCTCTTCGGAAGTCCAAGAAAGGTGAGCTGCGTTCTGAGTCATTTCCAAACCAGAAGTAGCTACCCCACCGGCATTGACAGCCTTACCTGGAGCAAAAGGCAACTTAGCATCTTGGAAAGCTTTGATAGCCTCAGGAGTACAACCCATGTTGGACACCTCTGCTACGAGTTTTACTCCATTAGCGATAAGCGTCTTGGCATCGTCTCCATCCAATTCGTTTTGGAAAGCACAAGGCAAGGCTATATCACAAGGGATCACCCATGCTTTTTTACCTGCGGTGAACTTACTTTCTTTCGCAAATTTTTCAGCGAAAGGTGCTACGATATTGCGGTTAGAAGCGCGGAGCTCAAGTAGGTAGTCGATCATCTCTTGAGTCATACCTCCAGGTACTTCTACACAACCATCAGGTCCAGAGAGACCGATTACTTTAGCACCAAGTTGGGTTGCTTTTTCTGATGCTCCCCAAGCCACATTTCCGAAACCAGAAACTACCACACGCTGTCCCTTGATATCGCGACCGAGCTTTTTGAGCATATGATCTACAAAATAAAGAGCTCCATACCCTGTCGCTTCTGGACGGATAAGGGAACCTCCCCAGTTGATACCCTTGCCTGTGAGTACCCCTGTATTGTATTCGTGTGCCAATTTTTTGTACATACCGTACATATAGCCTATCTCACGGCCTCCTACCCCTACATCGCCTGCAGGTACGTCGGTATCAGGACCTATGTATTTCCACAATTCGAGCATGAAGGCCTGGCAGAAGCGCATGATTTCCGCATCGGACTTGCCTGTAGGATCGAAGTCTGATCCTCCCTTAGCACCTCCCATAGGTAGGGTAGTAAGCGCATTCTTGAAGGTTTGTTCGAAGCCTAAGAACTTAAGCATAGAAGGATTCACTGCCTTGTGGAAGCGGATACCTCCTTTGTAAGGACCTATGGCAGCATTGAACTGCACACGGTAACCAAGGTTGGATTGTACCTCTCCCTTGTCATCTACCCAATCCACACGGAAGGTATGGATGCGATCAGGTTCTACAATACGTTCGATGATTTTTGCCTTAGCAAATTCTGGATGCTGGTTGTACACATCGTGTACTGATTCCAACACTTCATGTACTGCTTGTAAGTACTCTTTTTCTCCTGGGTGCTTTGCCTCCAATGAGGCCATAATCTTTTGTACGTCCATTATTATTTTTTTTATTTAAATAGCTTAGGTTAGTCGTTAGTTATTAGGCAACCTCTGTTCACTGACCTCTGTTCACTGTTCACTGACAACTGACAAGCAAAGGTACGTATTTTTATGAGAATAAACAAGCAAAAAGACAACAATTTTCACTTTCCCTTTATTCCTGCAAGGTTGTGACATAGAAAGAGCGTGAAACCCGTTGCTTTCCTTGTCTTTCTCAAAGAGGACTCTTAGAAATAAGAGAGTATCAAAATAGTAACAAATGCAAAAGGAGAGGCATAGATAAGGCTGTCAAGCCTGTCGAGCAATCCTCCGTGACCGGGGAGGATGGTGCCACTGTCCTTCTTGCCGGCTACACGCTTGAACTTGGATTCGACTAAGTCGCCCAAAGTGCCCGCCACGACCAGTACCGCCGCAATAACCAACCACTTCCACAGCTCTTTGTTGCTATAAAGGGAAAGCCATGCTGCCACCAATAGCGCCCCTACAAAGCCTCCTACGAAGCCCTCTACGGTCTTCTTAGGCGAGACAGAGGGGAAGAGCTTGGTGCGCCCCAAAAACCTCCCTGATACATAGGCGAAGCTATCACTCGCCCAGATAATCGCCAAAAGGGCTATCATAGTGTGTTGCGCCTCTGAAAAAGCCTCAGAGAACTGCCATTGGGAAAACTCCCAAAAAGCAAAAGACGTGGCTGTAATCTCTTGTTCGTTCTTGTATATCTCCACCTTATAGAGCAGTGAGATAAAAAGACATCCTCCCCCTACATAGAGCAAGGCTAAGAGGAATTTCTGCCATTGGGTATAGCTCACCGCCTCATGCCTGTAGAGGTAGAAGCCTAAGTATACATCGGTGGAAATCACTGCCAAAAGTAGTAGGTATACGACAAAATTATTACTGAAACCCTCCATTGGGATCAGATAATTGAAGCACCACCACAAGCACAGAAAAGCCAAATAGACGGCACTACTGGAGAGGCGTACCAACCTCTTGAATTCGTAAAGACAAATAAGTCCAAAGACAAGGAAGAGAAAGCCAAAAGCCTCAGCATTGGAGAGCATAATGGCAGTAAGAAGAAGGAATACATATAGGATTCCTGTGATACTACGCTTTAATAGTTCGTTCATTCGTTGGTATTTAGATCTTCTAAGAGAAGTAAGTAAGTGGTTCGATAACAATTCTCATAGAGAATGGAATCTTTTTCCTTAGGAGGCAAAAAAGCCCTAAGAGTACGGATATTGTTGGGGCGGTTCTGCTGTGTCTGCCTATTGAGTCCTCCCATAGCATCGAAGAGCGTGGCAACAATCTGGCTTATTTTGGCCACTACCACAAGGTTCTGAGGGAGTTCGTCCAAGTGCTTCTGCCCCAGCTGTCGGGAAGAAAATAACAGAGACCCTTCCTCGGCTACTAAGTACTCACAATCGGTGAGAAAGTGGGTAGCTTCTTGGTCATCATCGGTAAAAAAAGTATGAGGTACAGCCGAAAACAAGGCTTCTACCTGCTCATTGTGCGAAAAGACAAGGCTGTCAGCGCCCTTGTCCAAGAGTATCGTTTGTAATATATTAGGGAGCTCTATTGGATTCTCTATGTAGATAAAGATACCTCCTTTATTCTTGAAGTTGTTTACAAACGCTTCGTCAATAGGGAGATCGCTATTCTTTCCTTCGTATACTTCAGAAGGTGCTTCGGAAAAAGCTCCTTTGAATAATTTTTCAAGCCATTTCATCTACTTTAATGATTAATGATCAATGATTAATAATTAATGATTTATTGTTGAATGGTCATTTACCTATAGTTGGTGCATTTTTTATAGCTTGTGCTTATTATTTAGGTAAAGTTGTGTGAGCAATAACATTTTCCACTTTTCATCCCTCACTCAAATGAGGGGGTAAAGGTAAGGAAAATAATAGAAAGAAAGAAATGTTTTATGCTTTTATTTTATTTTTCGTCCTTTATGACTCCTTCCCCTCTGAATCTTTTTTAATCTCTCCTAATATGCCCTCAGGTCAGGGGTATTGCCTTACGATCTACACAAACTATGTTCTGAATGGCTGCTCAAAACACTCCTCTTACATAGGGAAACGCTCACGCACGTTAAAAAAGTTAATTTATAGCCAAAAACTGTTTTTTTAACGCCCTTTTTTTAGAATGTTTTTGTAATTTTGCGCCCTCTAAGATATAACATGGATATTCGTCTAAAGAAAAAACGCTTAAAAAACAGCAACCAACTTACCCTGAATATAGGAGGCTCAAAGAGTGAGAGCAACCGACTACTACTACTCAAGCAACTCTTTCCTTCCTTAGAAATAGAAAATATCTCCCCCTCGAAGGATACAGACATGATGTCTCGAGGATTGCACCTTCTGGGAGAGGAAATCAATGTAGGAGACGCCGGTACGGCTATGCGCTTCCTTACAGCTTACTATGCCTGCTGCACTGACCGCAAGGTGGTACTGACAGGCTCGGAGCGTATGCAACAGCGTCCTATAGGTATTCTGGTGGAGGCACTACGTCAGTTAGGAGCTTCTATTGACTACCTTTCTACAGAGGGCTTCCCTCCCCTATCCATAACAGGAAAACATATAGAAGGTGGAGAGCTGACCATCAAAGCCAATGTCAGCAGCCAATACCTCTCCGCCCTGCTCTTGGTAGGGAGCACCTTCCCCAAGGGACTCACCCTACACTTGGAGGGAGAGATCACTTCCCTACCCTACCTGAGGATGACCCTCGCTCTCTTGAACCAATTGGGGATAGAAGCAGTACTGGAGGATAATATCATCACCGTATACCACACCCCTGAGGTAGAGGCACAAACTATTGTAGTGGAGCCCGACTGGAGCTCTGCCTCATACTTCTATAGCATGATAGCTCTCAGTGAGGTAGGCACCTCCCTATTCCTGAATCATTATAAGAAGGAAAGCCTACAGGGAGATCGTATCTTGGCCGACATCTACCAGAGCTTTGGGGTAAAGACCATCTTCTGGAGGGATAAGATACAGCTGATCAAGGAACGGGACGACTTCTCTACTATTTTCTCCTATAATCTGATGGATTGTCCAGATATAGCCCAGACCATAGCTGTCACTTGCTTTGGCTTGGGGGTAGAGTGTTTCCTTAGTGGCTTACACACTCTCAATATCAAGGAAACCAACCGATTAGAAGCGCTACGAGACGAGATTACGAAACTTGGCGGAGAGGTACACATCTCTCAAGGGGAAATATGGATAGGGGTTCCTCGCAAGATAGCCCGCAATGTCTCCATAGCTACCTACGGAGATCATCGTATGGCCATGGCCTTTGCCCCCCTCTGCCTGAAAGTCCCTCTTACAATCGAAAAGGGAGAAGTGGTGGAAAAATCCTACCCTAACTTCTGGACAGATTTTGAGAATATCAGCGAGTAGTACTCGGTCATAATATGACCAAATAGCTTTCGTTTGTAGCCATAATACCCCTTATGAGAAGTTGCCTAAGGGGTGGGCGTGGTGTAGGCTGGGGGATATAGCTAATATTCAAACTGGGAAAAAAGATGCAAACTATGGAGATAAGAACGGAAAATATCCTTTTTTTACTTGTGCTCTACTCCCCTTAAGATGTAACAATTATTCTTTTGACATGGAAGCTGTATTATTGCCGGGGAATGGTGCTAATGTTGGAGAAGTAGTCTATTTCAAAGGTAAATTTGAAGCTTATCAAAGAACTTATATTCTAAATTTTAATATAGGAAATATCCGTTTTTTTTATTATGTATTAAAAGCACTATGGAAAAAATCTCTTGAAGGGAAACAGTTTGGTTCAGCGACAAATTATATTAGACTTTCTAATATAGAAGAACTATTTTTCCCTCTCCCTCCTCTTGCAGAGCAACATCGCATTGTTCAGCAAATAGAAAACTACTTTACAGTTTTTAACCAAGTAGAAAACGAATTAGCATAGGGGCGAATGACCATCTATGAGCGAATTGCATTCAAGGGCGAATGGCCATTCGCCCCTACGGCTTACCAATTGACAACCGTATCTACAATGGCTTGCTGCTCGCTGGCAGTACGTCTGAGATAGATACGAGTGGTCTCAATACTTTCATGCCCCATCAGATCGGCAAGGAGCGTAAGGTCATTGAAGCGCTCTAAAAAGTTCTTAGCAAACCGATGTCTGAAAGAGTGAGGATATACCACTTTAGGATTAAGCTGGTACTTATGAGCAAAGACCTTGAGCTGCTGGGCAATTCCTCTTGGGGTGATACGTTTGCCAAAGCGATTGAGGAAGATATAGCCTGAAGTAATTCCCTTTGCCTTAAGCCATTGGCTACTTTCTTCGCGCAAGAGCTTTGGAATGTATAGGCGGCGCACCTTTCCACCTTTGCTATAAAGATCCAAATAACCTTGAGTGAGGTGTTCCGCTTTTATCTGAATCAGCTCACTGACACGAGCTCCGGTAGCGGTGAGAAACCACACGAGAAAATACCAATCCTCATATCCTTCCTTTTTGAGCTGTGTCTTTAGGAAAAGATAATCCGCATGGCTGATTACATGCTCTAAAAAGTTCTTTTGCTGTACCTTTACAAAGGACATCTTCAGGGAACCTTTCTTGACGAAGTCTAAGTACTTATTAATCGCCTGCAAACGTAGGTTGACGGTTTGTGCTTTGTACTTGTCCAGCAGGAAATTCTTGTAAGCCATCAGGTTAGGCTTGTTGATAATGGGGTATTTTTCTAAGAAATACCTCACTGTCCACACATACGACTCTATCGTATTGCGCGCTAAGTTGCTTTTCTGTAGAAAAGACTTGAATTGTTCTATCATTTCTTTAAAATTTAGAAATGATAATAAACGAAGTTTTTACAAACTATCTTCTATGGTATCTAGAAAAGAAAAATAAGTCTCTATTTTTTGGACGATACGGTGCTGCTCTGCAAGAGGAGGAAGAGGAAAAAATTCTTTCTGTAGAAACTGAAAATGCCTACTATATCCTCTGTTTTCAATTTTGTAAGAAGCATTGAGAATGAGATAATAGAGATATTTTGATAGATTATTGTTGGGTAGAATAACTTTAACCCCATCTGCACCCACAATAAAATCAAAATCTATATATTTTACAACTCTCGTATGGTCTCCAAAAACAATGATAAAATCTTCTACCTTTAGAACCTTTGTTTCATCAGAAGAAAAACCTTCTATATAATTAGCACTTTGACTTATTACAGGAAAATCCCCATTTTTTTCTATTTCAGACTGCAAAATCTGATACGGTTTTGTAGCTATGGTCTTCGTGATATCCCCCAGCCTACACCACGCCCACCCCTTGGGCAACTTCTCATAAGGGGTATCAGTGGCAGTTGTTTTGCCTATACGCTTAAGAAGTGCTTCCGCAGGTTCATCATTAGGGTCTTGGTGAGTGAGTTTGCCCGCTATGGCATAGTTGAGCACCTGATTCCTCGCCTGCTTAACATCGGATTTGAGCTGCTCTTTATGGGTTTCTATAGTATCCACAAGAGTAAACAGCTGCTCTATCTTTTGGACAATACGGTGTTGTTCGGCAAGAGGAGGGAAGGGAACTCTCATATTCTTAGATTGAGATAAAGAAATATTTATCTGTCCTGCTGAACCTTTGGTTGATATTGAATTGATTTCTGACATTTCAGACAGGAAGTAGAACAAATATTTATTGATGATATTTTTGTAAAGATAGGGACGTATAAGTACTGCTGCTTGATTAAAATTACTTTCAGGCAAAGATGTAGGTATAATAGCCAACTTTCCTAAAGGAGGTCCTACTATATTCATTATAAGATCTCCTATTTCTGTTTTTGAGCGTTTTAGTATCCCATTGTGAATAGATTCCTTAATATACTGAGGTTTGTAATCAAAGTCAATAGCTTGATTTCGCAAATTATAAACTTTTAAATATGGTATTCCTTTATCAACAAATGAAGAACTTTCGGGAGTACTTCCTGCTGCTATATAGGCTATCTCCCCCAACCTACACCACTCCCATCCCTCTGGAAGTTCAAAGGGGACTTCATCAATCGGTTCGTTGTCTTTTTTATCTCGTTTGAGTTTTTTGTCTTTGATAAGCTGCTCTTTCTCTGCACGAATACGCTCCAAGAGCACAGAGGCAGGTTCATCGGTGGGGTCTTGGGGGACTAACTCCCCACGGATAGCTAGGTCTAATATCTTTTGTCGTATTTGCTTAGTGTTCATGATTCAAGAAATTTATCAAAATCCGATTGGAAAAGGCGGTCTTGTACGATACGATACTTTTCAAACTCCGCTAAGGCATGGGTATGAGCGATCTCGGCGGTGATTTTACCAGCGTCTTGTAAGACCTCTCGGTCGGCAAATTCTAAAAAGCGGTTGAGGCGTACCTCCCAATCACTCATGGTCATCGGGATATGCCTTAAGGCCATATCTTCTGCCATATCCAAATAGGCAGAGACCAAGCGCTGTAGCTGTGCCATCTCATTTTCTGTAAGGTAGTTCTTGGCAACGACCACATCAAAGGGATAGATTTTCCCCTCGGGGGCATCCTTCCAAGAGGTCAGTCCCATGTGAGGCTTTTCTGCATTGGCTCGCTCGTAAATTACCTCAGCAGCGGTATGTCCGTGGATAGCCCAATGTAGTTTGTTCTGTACAGTGGCAAAAAAGCGCTTCGTAGCGGAGGATTTAGGATCGTAATCAATGGAGGTGGCGTAAATGTCAGTGATTTTCTGATAGAATTTGCGTTCGGAGAGGCGTATCTCTCGGATACGCTGTAGCTGTTCCTCGAAATACTTCTTTCCTAGCAGGGTTCCATCGTTTTTCAGCCGCTCATCATCCATGGCAAAGCCCTTGATGGTAAATTCTTCTATGATTTGCGTAGCCCATTTGCGGAACTGCACCGCCCTTTCCGAATTGACCTTATAGCCTACCGCAATGATTGCCGACAGGTTATAGTGCTTCGTATTATAGGTTTTCCCATCATCGGCAGTTATTAGAAAATTTCTAATAACTGAATTCTCGTCTAATTCATTGTCTTCAAATATCTTCTTTAGATGGTAATTGATAGTAGGGATTTCTACCCCATAGAGCAGCCCCATCATTTTTTGGGAAAGCCATACATTCTCGTCGGCATAGAGGCTTTGGATATTGCTCTCTCCTGTGGCGGTGACAAAGGTCAGATACTCCGCTACAGAAGCCCTTAGCATGTCTTTAGGTTTCTTTGGACTACTCATTTCCCATAATGGCTTTTAGTTGTGCAATAGCCTCAGTGATTTTGGCTGCTTTTTCCTCCATAGTGGCTATGAGTTCGCTCAAGGGGATGTCTTCGGTTTCTTCTCCCTGACGCATCCAGCTTAGGTCAAGGCTTGTTTTGTCACGGGCACAGATTTCCTCATAGGTGTATCGGCGCCATCTGCCTTGGGGATTTTCCTCGCTATAGGTTTCTTGGCGCTTAGGACGGTCGTCACGCTGATAGCACTGTACAAACTCGTCAAAGTGTTCCCGCTTGAGGGGATTGGTTTTCCCGAAGTTAGGCATATTACTACGGAGGTCATAGAACCAAACCTCTTGAGTATTGCCTTTGTCCGAAAGTCCTCGTTCGAAAAAGAGCACATTGGTCTTGACCCCTTGGGCATAGAAAATCCCCGTAGGTAGGCGCAGGATGGTATGTAGGTTACACTTTTCCATAAGGTCTTTGCGGATACGTTCGCCATCGCCATCTACAAAGAGCACATTGTCGGGGAGTACTACGGCAGCACGACCGCCTTTTTTAAGACTGCGGTAGATATGTTGTAAAAAATTCAGCTGTTTGTTAGAAGTAGGAAAGGTGAGGTCGTCACGGGTCGCACGTTCGCCCCCTTTCTTGGTGCCAAAGGGTGGATTGGTCAGTACCACATCATAACCAGTCATCTGCTTGCCTAAGGAGGAAAGCGTATCACCAAGCTGTATAGGTCCTTTGATATCGTGCAGCATGGCGTTCATCAGTGCCAAGCGGTGGGTCTCATGCACCAATTCGCCTCCTGAGAAAGCCTCATTGATCTGGAACTCTTGCACCTCTTGCGAAAGAGAGAAAAGGTCATCAGTCTGGTCTTTGATATACCGGTCAGCGGCAATCATAAAGCCAAAAGTACCACAAGCAGGGTCATTACAGCGTTCACCCGCTTGGGGGTTCGTAAGTTCCGTCATTACATCAATGAGCACACGAGGGGTAAAGTACTGCCCTGCCCCTGATTTCTTTTCGTTGGCGTTCTTCTCTAGCAAGCCTTCGTATAGGTTACCCAAGCCTTCTTCTTTGGCAGAATACCAATCAAGAGCATCAATGGTCTTGATGATTTTCTCGAGGTTTTTAGGCTCTTCTATATTGGATTTAGCCCCTGCATAGATTTCCTGAATCCTTCCTCGGCACTGTTCGCCCAAGTGTTCTAAGAGCTCCTTATAGAATTTCTTTAGTTCTATACCGTCTTTGCTCACAAGAGTGTCCCAACGATAAGCCTCAGGTATTTCCCCTTCGGAATTGGTTTCCTTGGCCATTTTTAGGAAAAGGATATAGGTCAGCTCTGTTACATATTGATGGTAGGTGATACCATCATCACGGAGCACATTGCACAATGCCCATAGTTTGGCTACAATTTCTTGGTTGTTCATAGTAATAATTTATATTTAGAAAGGGCGAATGACCATTCGATTAGAGGGTAAATTGCCTCTCATATTCATAGAATTATCATTAAGGGTCTTTATTATTGATTGATATTATAAGACATAAAGTTCTAATGATTAATAATTTAAAGAGTACTAAAAAAACATAAAGATTCCTGCATTATCACATATTTTCTTTCGGTTATTTATAACACATTCTTCTAAAAAGCAACCCAAAAAAACTCTACCTCCTCCAAATATAGGGCCATTCCTAAAATCTCTCAGAGTAAAGATAGTGTCTTTTAGTATAATCTTAATAATGTCTTCAGACTTTAAGTTTTTAGGACTATTTATCACTATGTTATGATCTAGAATCCTATAATCTATCACAATAGTGTCTTTATTGTGAATTTGTAATATTTGGGCTCCTTGTAGTTCAAGTTCTTCAGGAAAATAGAAGTTAAATTCCTCATAATAGAAACCTATATTTGAATCATTGAAACATTTTTTAGAAAGTTCCTCTTTCTGCTTCTCATAATAATTCGATATAATTACTCTAGCTATGATAATAGCGGTAATAACCATTATTACAATTATAATCCTTTTTGCCCTTTTATTTAACCTTAATGTAGCCATTGTAATTGTTGATAAAATGAAATAAAGAGATTGCTATGTTACATATTTTCCCCCAAGAATAAACTGATAAAGAAACTTCCACAGAATCAAAAAAGTCTTTCTTTTTTCAAACTTAAGTTCAACTTTTTATGAAAAGGAGCTACATGCTCTATTTATAACTGGTACGAGCGACACGTTCACACCAGTATATGAACTTTTGTTATGTCGAATTTACGTTAATTACAAATTTTAACTTACACTATTTCAAACAAATATTCCTTTAATTCATCTACAATTTCCCCCAGATGGTTTTTAAATACCTTATTGATCTTCTCGTAGCCTCCTGCATTTTGGAAAGCTCCGGTATCAAAGTCGGCCTTTTCTATATATTGTTCCTTCTCTAAGAAAGTCTTGACACGGTCAAGCCATTTGGTTTCCATAGCATTGAAGCTGTGTGTCTGTTTGAGCTTTTCAAAAGCATTGTCCAAGCGTACTTTATAATCCACTAGGGCACTGCCCAAGGCTAAGGTACGTATCATACCAATGAGGTCGGCGGTGATCTCTACATTCTTGGCATTGTTCCATGCCTTATTCAGCTCTTTCAGGGTATAGCCTTCTTGAGCCATTTCTAGGTAAAGATGCTTCAGATCACTACGAGTAAGCTCCGAAGGGCGTGTACAGAGCAGGTTCAGGGCGGTGAGCTTATTGCGATTCTCCGCTATATAGGCTGAGAATTGTTCTATATAGTCCCCTGGGCGTTTTTCGGTCTTGCCATAGCCTACATAGTGTTCGCGTACTTCATCTGGCTTGTCACTGATATATTTGTACTTTACTGTCTTAGGGTGGGAATAGAACAAACAAGCAATAGCTTTTACATTCTCTTTGATAAAAGTCTTTACCTGTTCGGTGGGTGTATTTTTAAGGGTGGCTAAAAAATCCTTAGGGGATACCCCCTGACTCAGGCTACAGAAATAATCAAAATCCTGCTGGCTAATATTCTTTTTTCGTCGCTGCAATCGAGCTAAGAGCTGTTGGGTATATTTGGCAATCAGCTCAGGGTCTTCAGTATGTTCAAAGCCATTGATGATATCTTCTAAAGTGGTATTGGGATTCACTACAATAGGTACCATTTCAGAGACTTCTGCAAAGAAATCAAAGACTCCCACGGGATCATATACCTCAAAACTCTCCTTGTTTATCTTAGGACAAAGGCGGGTAGCGCGCCCCATCATTTGCTCGAAAAGAATACGTGATTTCACCAAACGTAGGAATACCAAAGTGGTAATTTCAGGCACATCCACTCCTGTGGTAAGCAGGTCTACGGTTACTACTATATTAGGGTTGATCTCATTTTTGAATCGCTTAATAGCATCTTCCACTCGTTTCTTATCCCCTATGCTACCTGTTATCTTTTGGATAGCATCGTTATCTACTCCTTGCTCAGCATAGATTTCTTTGAGAATCTTCACCACAAGGTCGGCATGGGCATCATCTACGGCAAAAATAAGGGTCTTTCCTTCGCCAGTAGGGTCTAAGAATTGAGAAACTTCCTCCAATACAGCACGGTTAAACCCTTCTACGATGATATTTCGGTTGAATTGTTCTACCTCAAAGTTCAGTTCGTCAGGTATTTCTGACAAATCTATCACTTCATTTTTCTCAGCGTCATATACCTGTACAGTTTCTCCTTTAGCAAAGTGAATCCCTTCTATACGCTGTTGGGTAAAAATATGGTGAGGTAGGTTATAATCTACTAAAAATCCGTCCAATACAGCTTCGCGATAAGAATACTCAAAGACAGGTTTGCCAAAGAGCTGGGTAGTGTGTAGGGCAGGGGTAGCAGTAACTGCTATTTTCACCGCATCGAAGTAGTCAATTACCATAGTGTATTTGCTGATAAAATCCTCCTGATTGCGGAAATCAAACTCGTCCTCGCTCATCTCTTTATCAAGGATATAGCCGCGGTGTGCCTCATCTACAATTACCAAATCGTAATCCGATACGGAGGGCATATCCTCCGCTTCATTATAGAGAATACGCCTTACCATAGCCTGTACAGTGCTAAGTTGTATTTTGGTTTCTTTCGCTATTGTTTTTTCACCAAGTTCATTGATAGGATAGATATTATAAAGCGTTTGTAGGTCTTCGAGTTTTACATCCTTGAACACATCAAGTGCCTGCCTTCCTAAGACATTACGGTCTACCAAAAATAAGATACGCTTAAAGCGTTTGGCAGCCAAAAAGCGGTAGATCATCGCCAGCAAGGTGCGTGTCTTTCCTGTCCCTGTTGCCATAGAGAGGAGCACCGAGCGGCGCCCTTCTGTTAAGGCTTTTTCGGTGGCTTCTACAGCGCGGATTTGGTAGGGACGTAGGTTCAGTCCGTTGGGGTCTCTCAGCAGGTCATAAGGGGTCTGAGCGAGGTCTTGAGTAGCTTTGGCTATATCTTGTGCCAAATCCTCCAAGAGTCCTTGAGGACTTTTCCAGCCTTGTAGTGCTTTAGAGATATTGCCATTATCTCGTACATCTAAGAACCAAATCCCTGCTTTGGTATCCAATTGCTTAAGGTATTTTCGCCCATTGGTGGCAAAAAGGAAGGGTACCTGATAGTCTCCCCATTGCCCAATAAGATAGCAGGCATGCTCTTTCTTGACATGGGTGGCGTAGTCCTTGCATTGGTTGGAGAGGATACTTGAAATATCTTTGTGTTTGGCTTTGGCCTCCACGATACCCACCAGTTGTAGACCGACAAAAAGGGCATAATCGGCAAAACCTTTGTCTGTCGGCCATTCGGCAATGGCAAGGTTTTTCCCTTTCTCAGGGCGGGTACCTTTGCTATAGCGTAAGTGCTCTGTATCGGCCTGCCACCCTGCTTCACACAGTTGTGCATCAATGAGCTGGCGTGTTTCGGCTTCTGAGAGTTGAAGGTTTTTTGTATACTGTTGGGTACGGCGTGCACGCTCTTTTTGAGCATTTATAAACTCTTTGGTCTGGGCGGCTTCCCAATAGCTTTGCTGTTTTTGTAGTTCAAGGAGTTGCTCCGTAAGGGCTTTGATTTGCTGATCTTGCGCTTCTTTTTCTGCTTGTAGCTCAACGGCATTGGGAATATCCCCCTCCTGAGGCATAACAAAGGTATGCCCTCCTGTTCCCTCACCATAACTCAGGGCATACCACTGAGCCAGGTGATAGGCCATTTGCAAGAGGGTTTTAGCTGAAGTAAGTGAGTCAAAGCCTGCATGAACCGCCTCGTTACCTCTTTGTCTCAACTCGTTTAATATACGACCCAACTGGTGTTCTATAATCCCTTCCCGCTTAAGCACACTGATTCTATTGGCCTGATTGTTATCATAAGGCAGGGGAATATGTTCTATCTGAAACACCTCATTGACCATAACCTCGGCAAACTGGCGTAGCTTCATCAAGCAGCCATTGGGGTCGGTATATAGGTACGTCTCCGCCAAGTGGGCAATACGATAGAGTATATGGGGTTCAATCTCTTTTAGAAACTCAAAATTACTTCTCATAATGTAGCCTTATAGGAAGTTACAAAAGTAGCATATTCTCCTTAAGATTTTAACTATATTAACAAATAATTAGCAAGTAAAACACTTCTCTTTTTACACTTCTCTCTTCACTCCTCTGACTCCCCTAACGAGTATCACACTATAAAGCACACATAGCACTATAGCCAAAGCGAAAGCGACTAAGGGCAAGGTAAAACCTGTGGGAGTGAAAGGAAAGAGCTGGGAGAGCTTGGCCATATAGAGGTTGCGCAACCCATAGCAGAGAGACAAGGCAGCAATTATCGCCCCGATGGTGAAGAGACTGACTGCCCATTGGTAATAGCGGGCGATCTGGGCGGGCGTATAGCCTATGGAGAGCAGCGAATGGATCTGTTCCTTGTTGCGCTGCAAGACCAAATGCAGGCTCAGTACTACCACTCCTACCGAGAGGATAAGGATCAGAAGGGCGATCCCTACCACTACCCAGAGGGCAGAGGAGAAAAAGAAACGCATCTTACTTAGCTCCAGCTCGTCCTTGGCTATGGTGTAGTTATGAGCCTTGAAATAAGCTAAGATTTCCTTTTGGGAAGGATCATGAAACTCTACCAAGAGGCGTGATACCTGTGAGGTAGGCGACCCATAGGTAGCGTTTGCCCAAGAGAGAAAGTCCTCAGGAACAAGAATAGAATTGATCTTGGCAGAAAAGCCTACAATACGGCTGGAGAAGGTCGCTTCCTTGCCATTGCCTGAGAGGCGCAATCCGAAGGTGAACTTGTCTATCAAGCCCTTAGAGAGTACGGGTAAGCCTTGGCTCTGAGCAAAGCCAAAGTTATAAAGGGATAGGTAATTCTCAGGGATGATAATAGGCACAAAAGAGCGGGATGGATTCCACTCCCATTGGTCACTCTTGACATCGATATACTTATCGGGGATGCTCTCAAAAAAAAGGTCTGTAGCGAAGAGTGGGAACTCTCCCTCACTCTCACGAGTGTAGGCCATGATCTTGAAGGTAGCCACTGAGAAGGGTGCCATACTCTTGACAAAAGGTTCTTGTCGTAAGGATTCCTGCTCGGCTGGGGTAAAGTAAATCATCTCCTTCTGGAGGGAGCCTATGGCGGAGATAGGCTTGGTCACCACGGCATAGTTGTTTGAGAAAATATCCGTCTGCTCCTCCAGCAAGGGCTTTACATCCCTATAGAGCTGCCAGATGCCTCCGAGCAATACCACAGCAACCATCAGGGCGAAAGCATAGCCCAAGAGCTGTCCCTTGGGGAGGGTTTTTCGTTGGAGCTTATGGAGCATACTTTAGGGATTTAGAGCTGTAATACTTGGTCATAATTAAGTAAGTCATTGACTTCCAAGGAGGTCATTAGTAATGTAGCACCTCTCTGGGAGCATTCTTCTTGTAAGAGCTCACAGAGCAGATGGGTATTTGCCTCGTCCAAATGGCTGAAAGGTTCGTCCAAGAGGAGCACCTCGAAGGGCTGGGCTAAGGCACGCAGGAAGGCCACACGCTGGCGCTGTCCTAAGGAAAGAGCTGCCAAAGGAGTATCTGCCTTATGAGCAAGCCCCACCCGCTCGAGCAGTTGGCTAACTTGCTCAGAGGAAAAGTAGCCCGTCAAGCGGTTCTTGAGCTGTATATTCTCCTTGGCTGTTAGCGAGGGGAAGAGACGCAGGTCTTGGAAGAGGTAACTTAGCTTGTTGCTCCGGTACGAGAAGAGGTCTTTGGGGCGAGCCACTCCATCGTAGGTAATAGTACCCTCGTAGGTGTCTCGATCCCCATAGATAAAACTCAAAAGAGAGGTCTTTCCCCTACCCGACTGAGCGCGAATAAGATAGCGCTTGGCTGGAGCAAAGACGACCCCCTCCCTCAGATAGATATCCGAGGGATGTAGCTCGGCTTCTTCCATATAAGTAGGCTTGAGATGGCGTAGAACGAGTTCCATTATTGCTTATTCTTCATCTTTTTCGATTATGATATCTTCGTCCGTTGCGGAATCCTCTTCATATACTCCATCATCTTCGTATGTGCTGTCGTCTTCGGTGGCCTTATCCTCTTTGTTGGCTTTAGTTGTATCGACCTGCTTGGCAAACTGAAGAAAGCTATAGAGGCTGTTGCGCTTCACATTCCTCATATGATAGATAAGGGTAGCGGTGTTCTTCTTAGCATCAGCTTTGATTTCCAAGTTCTTAGAATGGTCTATCATCCACTGAAGAGAAGCCTCGTTGCGGGAACGTTCGTCGGCCTTCATTGCCCTCTTGAACACGGAGGGATAGTCATCCATATTCAAGTTAAAAAATCCATAGAAGGTATTCTTACTTGCCTGTGAGGCCAAGGAACTACTATAGGCGTTATTTTTGCGTTTCCCAGCGAGGAAGGCATCTACCTCATCGGAGGAGTTGCTTATGAAAAAGGCCTTGTCGTTGTAGGCGAAATATACATTTACAAAGAAGAAACTGAGGCTATAGCGGTCACCATCTTTGGTAAAGGATCCCTCTTCAGCGACCATCTTGTCCAAGATTTTTTTATCATTGACCTCAAAACAAGCGCCTATTACTGGGATAGGGATACTCATACCCGTCTGGAAGTCCTCCAAGGCTATGACGAAACTACCTCCAAAGAGGTTCAAGAGGTTATCCAGCTGAAGGTCTTTCTTAGCAAGCCACTCCTTGATATCGGCTTCTTTGACGAGTTCGGGTTCTGCTTCCTTGAGGAACTCATAGTAATGCTTCACATTGAGCGCCCCTGTGATTGCCATAGGCATTTTCTCTGGGAAATGCTTGAAAAGCTTTTTGTTAAAAGAGGCATCTCCTATATGGTGTTTGTCTAAGAGCTTTTGGTATTTTTCGTTGTATAGGGTACGAGCTGAAAGGGCTATTGCCTCTTTTTGGAAATCCAAAGTAGCATAGAGATAAGTACCCTGTTGTAGGTTGAATAGCGAGGGGGAAAGGGCGGCAGTGGAGGGTAGCTTCTCATCTAAGGTTGCGTAAGCAGATGCTACATTGACCCATATACTGATGTCCTTCTGATCGTGAAGGAAGTCTCCAAAACCACTAAGTGCTGTGATTTGCTTTTTAGCCTCCAAGGAACGGAGTTGCTTGGCCTTCAGGAAGGTTTGCAAGCCTGAGGAAGACTCTCCCTTGTCGTCCTCTGCCCCCAGAAAGAGCACTTTGTCATCATCCCAACTCAATGTATACTTACCCTCAGATAGGTTCAGCAACTTATAGCCACCTTCCTCGGTAAGGTTCTTTTCCTCTTTAGCCAAGGCAAAAAGTTGATTGAGGGTGTTTTCAAACTTTTTCTTATCCGAAAGGACACACGCTATCCCGATATAGTTCTCCATACCATTGCCCCCTTGTTGTCCATACTGGAATAAATAGACAGGATCTCGAAAGCGTATCCCTGAATTTCTTGGGTTGCGGAGCAGCTCTCGAAGGAAATCCCGCTGCTTGTCTGTTAGGGAAAGACTATCAATCCACTGCTTGAACTCCGCTGAGTCCTCAGTGGAAGCAATATCCGCTTTTTGGTAGAGTGACTTAAAGTCAATAGAGACTACCCAAGCGGCATCGCTGGGGACCAGCGCCAAAGAGGCTGGCTGCTTAGAACAAGAAGCCAAAAAGATAAGGACTAAGCCAAGTAAGAATCGCTTCATAAGTTTTGAGTTTTTAATTTTAAGTTTTTAATTTTGAGTTTTAAGTTTTTAATTTTGAGTTTTTTAATTCTAAGTGATTAGTTTCTGACAACCACTCTCTGTTCACCGCTCTCTGTTCACCGTTCACTGACAACTGCTCACTGCTCACTGACAACTGTTCACTGCTCCTGCATAGATCTAAGTATGGTAAGGACAGCTTCGGTATTGCCTTCGTCAAAGCGTCGTGCCCAAAAGGTATAGACCCAGCGGACGTAACCATCACTGGGGCTGTTACTATCCGTTAAGTCTCTTTCAAACTCGGGGATATCGTACTCCTTGAATACCTTTTTAAGCCCTTTTATATGGTCTTCTATATAGGAAGAGCGATTCATCACATCAAGAATGTCCTTATAGAGTTGGCCATTCTCTCCTTGTAACTCATAGACATTCAATAGGTCTGCTATTTGTCCATTGAGTGTACGGTGCATATAGGTATTTTCCCCTAACTGCCCGCTTTGATACATCGCCTCCATAACACTATCGCCAAAATAGTACCAAAAGGCAAGGAGCTTATTGTTATCTCTGTCTATATAGTGCTGGAGATGATAGAGTGTAGGCTGTTTTCTGGATAGGGTATCTCCCTTTGCATAGATACTCATAGGATAGAGATACCCATCTTCTTTGATGAAAAATTCATTTAGATCGTATACCTTTTTATAGGCTTCATTATTTAGGAGCTTTTGTAGGGAATCCTTATTGAATGCTACAAAATCCCATTCAGGGGCTTTTACTTCTTCTCTTTGGTAAGTATCTTCGGTATCTGTATCGCTAAAGGTCTTGCGCTCTTGCCCTATATAGCTACCGTCATACTGGCTCTCATCAACCACTTGGGCGGAGGGACGACGCAGCAGATCAAAATAATCGTAATCGGTATTGAGTTCTCCCTTGAAAAAGAGATAGATACTCACTCCCAGCCCATAAAATAGGCCTACGCCAAAGAGCCCTAAGAGGCTCATCCCCATAAGGCGATAGCCTTTTCTGCTAAGAAAGCGCCCTAAGAGAAACAATACGGCTGTTATAGGTAACAGGGCAAAGAATATATAGCTAGAATTGTCCCTATCTTGGGCATCGTCAAAAGAGGTGAAGAGTGTCCAGAAGAGTGCTCCTACAGCCAAGACTCCCAAGAAGATTCCCTCAAAAAGAAGGATATCCTTCATCCACTCAGTCAGGGGTAGCGGCTCTTTCTTTAGCAACTGACGAATCTTCGTCACTACCGCGCCTATGAGGATACTTATCCCTATAAGTAACACCCCTACTAAGAAAGCCGCAATAACAGAATAGTGAAACCTATGACCTATAAGCGCATCCAAGGAGGAAAGCAAAGGCGGGTTCACTACCTTGGAAAGGGCAGTAAAGGGTTCTATTTTGGTCAGAGACCAAATAAAAGGATCCAGCCAATAGACCCCTGCCAAACATAAAAAGAAGAACCCCAAGACAATGAGCTGCACCCAAACAATGGCGGGCATCATTCGCTTTAAGTTTTGGGTTATGAGTTTTAGGTTCATAGACTTCTAAACTAGTGCAAGATGAGACGCAACAACTTCATCCAAAGGAGGTTTTTCTATAGGATAATGCTCATCTTCATAGCTTTCCACAAGGTCTGTAAGAAGCATTAATTCTATATAATCTGGATTATCCTCAGGGGTATTATCATCAACCACTTCTAAAAGTTGGTCTATACGCTTCATAATAGCGTTGTATTGTGTTTCATTTTTTATCATAATCTTATATTTTATCTATATTTTCTATATCATCATATTCCTTATGAGTACCTACAAATCGAATATACAGAATTTTAGGTGTAAATAGTATAAGAGCCACTATTCTGAAATGATTACCTTTAATATTGAAAACAAAACGTTTGTTCCCTACAGCATCTACGCTGTTAAAGCTCTTTTTTATATCTGCGAAACATGTCCATTGAGCATCTATTGTTTTTCTATACCAGTCCTCCAAAGATAGTTTCGCATCAGGATAAAGAGTATAGAAATCAACCAATGCTTTCTTAGCTATGATTCTCTTAATTTATTTTTGAATACAAAGGTATAAAATATTTTGATACACAAAACATTTTTTTTGAAAAAATGAAATAAAAGTCAGTATGGATAACGTTTTTTTACTATCTTTGCCTATTATTTTTAAAAAACCAATTTTTATATGAAAAAAATTATTTTTCTTTTATGTTTCCCCTTAGTCGCCGGAGCACAGGAGGTACTCTCTGGACGTATAACAGATAGCTTGGGAGTAAGATATGGCATTAGAGGAATCAAGATTAGTGATTAGTAACTAATGACTAATAGTTCAAGTGATATTTTTCACTCTTCGCTTTTCACTCTCCTGCTAACTCGTTTTCTTATAGTTCCAAATTGCCCAGCTGTTCAGCAGCAAAGCAAAGCCTACTAAATACAAGAACTCAGTACTGAGTTGTGCAAAACTACTGCCTTTCAGCACAATAAGGCGCATCGCATTCACAAAATGGGTTATCGGAATGGCGTTGCTCACCTGCCTACTCCACGCCGGCATACTGTCTACACTGGTGAGGAAACCGCTCATCAGTAGGAAGATCATTATAAAGAAATAGGCAATAAACATAGCTTGCAACTGCGAATTAGCATAAGTGGAGACCAGCAGTCCGAAGCCGAGAATTGCGATGAGGTACATTATCGCAAAGGCGTATAAGGTGAGTAGATTCCCTGCGGGGAAGATACCATAGACTACATACATCACCACAAGCCCCAAGGTGAAGAGGATTAACCCTACTACCAAAAAAGGAGTGAGCTTGCCCAAGATAAACTGCCACTTCTTGATAGGTGTTACATTTATCTGCTCAATAGTACCTATTTCCTTTTCTTTAACTACATTGAGAGCTGAAAGAAAGCCCCCGATAATGGTGAGTAATATAGCTAAAATGCCTGGAACAATATAGCGAGTGTATTGCATATAGGGATTGTACCAATGGGTACTCTCCACCCCGATTTTGGCTACATTACCTATGCGCTGAGGTGTTTTTACATTTACATCGAGCTGAGTGTTGAAGTCGCGTATCACCGAAAGCAAATACGCCCCTCCTAACGACGACTTACTCCCGTTAATGGCATCGAGAGAGACACCGAGAGGTTGCTTTCCTTCGCGTACGAGGTTGCGCTCAAAACCTTCGGGGACTTCCAAAACTACATCAGCTTTGCCATCTTCTATCAGGGCGATACCTTCCTTATAAGAGAAAGGAGCATCTACAAGCTTAAAGTACCCTGACGCAGTAATCTTCTGTATGAGCTCGTGCGAGTACGGACTCTGGTCGTGGTCGATATACACAAGATTGATATTCTTCACGTCGAAATTGGCAACCAAAGGCAGTATAATCAGCTGCATCATAGGCGCCACAAGCATCATTGCCAAGATCGTCTTATCTCGGAATATCTGCTTAAATTCTTTTTGGAGTATAAAGCTTAATACTTTCATTTCTTCTTTATTGTAATCTAATCTTAAACTTCTTCATTGCAAGGCTTAAGAAAATTACCGCCATTGCTATTAATATCAGCGTTTCTTTCCATACGTAAGTGAAATCTAATCCCTTGAGCATTACTTTCTTTACGATAGCGTAGTAGTAACTAGAGGGGAAGACTTTGGATATTCCCTGAAAGATAAGAGGCATATTCTCTATGGGGAACATAAAGCCAGTAAAGAAAGCCGTAGGGAGCATCATTCCCATCATAGCGATGAGCATAGCCGTTTGTTGTGAAGCAGTAACGGTGGATATGAGTAGCCCCAACGACAAACAGATGATGATAAACAAAGTGCTTTCGGCGTACAGCAACAGCAGATTGCCACGTATCGGGACATCGAGCATATAGACCGATAGCAGGAGTATCACGGTGAAGTTGATGAGCGAGAGAATAAGGTAAGGCACGGCTTTGGCAATGAGTATCATTATAGGTTTGAAAGGCGATACCAAAAGGATTTCCATAGTGCCTAACTCTTTTTCGCGCACCACCGCTACCGATGTGAGGGCAGTGCTCACTATCATAAAGACGAGCGCAATCACCCCAGGAACGAAGTTCATAGAGCCATTCTGCTCCTCATTGTACAGCATTCGGTTTTCAACGGTTATCTGGTAGGGTAGTTGTACAGCAGGGTTCAGCTCTTGCTGATAGCTAGCTACCATAGTTGAGAAGTAGTTTTGCACCGTTTTAGCCGTGTTGGGGTCGCTCCCATCGGTGATGAGTTGTAGGGGAGTGCCACTGGGGGTGTAGAGGTCTTTGCCGAAATCGGGAGGGAAGATGAGCGCAGCTTTTATTGTGCCACGCTTGAATTGGTCTTCTACTTGATTGTAATGGTACAGAGGCTCTTTTAGCTTAAAATACGGACTTGCCTGCAAGCGGTGTGTAATTTCTTGGCTATAGGTATTATTTGCCTCATCTAATACAGCGATACCAATGTTCTTGACCTCGCTGCTGAGGGCTTGACCGAAAAGGATAATCTGCGCTATTGGGATACCAAAGAGTATGAGTAGCGTGCGACGGTCGCGGAATACGTGATAGAATTCCTTGCGTATAAAGGCGATGAGTTGTTTCATTGTTTAGTCTGCTGAACGTTTTGCTTTACGGGCGAGTTGGTAGAAAACCTCGTCCATTGAATGAGTGTTAAACTGTGATTTAAGTCGGGTGGGCGTATCCATTGCTTCCACTTTGCCGTCTACCATTATGCTGATGCGGTGGCAGTATTCGGCTTCATCCATATAGTGGGTGGTAACGAATACAGTGATGCCCTGTGCCGAGGCTTCGTATATCATATCCCAAAACTGACGGCGCGTTATCGGGTCTACGCCACCGGTGGGCTCGTCTAAGAACACGATTTCGGGATGGTGGAAGATAGCCACCGAGAAGGCGAGCTTCTGTTTCCAGCCCAGCGGTAGCGAACCTACGAGTTTGTTGGCTTCTGCCTCCAAGCCAAGCTTGGCGATAAGCTGGGTACTGCGGGTTTTGATTTCCTTGCGACTCAAGCCATAGACACCTCCGTAGAAGGTGATGTTTTCCTGCACGGTGAGGTTGTCGTAGAGCGAAAACTTCTGACTCATATAGCCGATGTGCTTTTTAATCTGCTCTTGCTCTCGATAGACATCGAAGCCTGCTACAGTAGCCTCGCCCGAAGTAGGGTAGGAGAGTCCGCAGAAGATGCGTATAGCGGTGGTTTTCCCCGCGCCGTTGGCACCGAGGAAACCGAAGATTTCGCCTTTTTCAACGGTTAGGGAAATCTTGTTCACGGCTTTGAAATCGCCGAATTGCTTTGTTAGGTTATGACAGTGGATTGCGTTCATTTTATTAAATTAGCAAATTAGCTCCCGTTCCCCCAAAGGGGACAACTTATAAAGGGGATTGATAGCGATTGAAGGAGTGCTTTTTATTTGTAATAATAATACCAATTTCCGTTATATTCTTTATCACAATCTTCTTGAGAGGCGAAAGTACAGTCTTTTATACCTTCTTCCGGGTATTCCTTCTTGCGTAGTAATTGTTTGTGATAATTGCTTATTTTTTGTAATAATCCTATCTCTTTTGCTTTATTTAAAGCTTCTTCTGTCTCGAAAATATAAGACACAAAATAATCTTGTGGGGCTATATAAGCTCCAAAATCTAAGGAAGCATATACTTCACTAAAGGTTGCTTTTACCTCTTCTTGTGTTTCAGCAACAATATTTTTCCATATTTTGCTCATTGTTTATCTTTTTTAATTTCAACTTTGCCAAAGTTTTGGTTCAGAATTTATATATTCCCTTTTTCCTCCATTAGGCGGATAAAACTGTCCTCTATGGTGGGGGTGATGTGCTGCCAATCGAGGTGGGGGAAGGTGGTTTTCAGCTGTTGCTCGAATATGGGAATGTGGGTGTTTTCCTTGAGAGTAAGGTGTAGGTACTCGCCAAAGGGGTAACAGCTATCAATGTAGGGGTCTTCGCGCAGGTGCTGGAGCAGTGCGTACAGATTGGACGCCTTGATAGCATAGAGTGCCGTAGGGTACTGAGCGATGATTTGCTCGGGGGTGCTGGTGGAAAGCACCTTGCCTGATTGTATTAAGGCTATGCGGTCGCATAGGCTGGCTTCGTCCATATAAGGGGTGGAAACGAGTATGCCGATACCTTGCTCCTTCAGTTTCTTCAGCATCTCCCAGAACT
Source organism: Capnocytophaga gingivalis (assembly GCF_002302415.1). NCBI lineage: Bacteria > Pseudomonadati > Bacteroidota > Flavobacteriia > Flavobacteriales > Flavobacteriaceae > Capnocytophaga > Capnocytophaga gingivalis. The sequence continues at coordinate 1,351,430 of NZ_CP022386.1, forward strand.
CTTTGCGCGAAACCACATCTACCCCCGTGGTGGGCTCGTCTAACAAAAGGACTTTGGGCTTGTGAATGAGAGCGCAACAAAGAGCTAACTTCTGCTTCATACCCCCTGAGAGCTTGCCCGCGCGACGGTTGCTGAACGGCTTTATTTGCTCGTAAATATCTTTGATAAGGTCGTAATTCTCAGAAATAGTCGTACCAAAAACGGTAGCGAAGAAGATGAGGTTCTCCTCGACAGTGAGATCTTGGTACAGAGAGAAACGCCCAGGCATATAGCCCACGTGCTTGCGGATTTCCTTATAATCTTTGACGATATCCCAGCCCTCGATGCTTGCAGTGCCCTCATCAGGCAAGAGGAGGGTGGTGAGCATACGAAAGACGGTGGTTTTGCCTGCCCCATCAGGACCGATGAGCCCGAAAAGTTCGCCCTTTTTAACTTCTAAGGAAAGGTGTTGCACGGCGTGGATATCGCCGTAGGACTTGCTGAGATTATGTATAGTGATACTTGTCATTTTTCAAGGATATAATCGTCTATAAGTTTGATATGCTTCTGAGAAAAGAAGGTTCTTAGTAAATAATAATTGTCACGACTCAATTTCATATGTAAAACGCACTCTTTCTTGGAGGTGTACACCTTTATTTGAGGGTATACCCTCGTAGCGATCCCTTCGTTGATAAAGGAAAAACATATATGGAGAATGTGGTTTAAAGGGATTGTCTGCTTGAGTGTTCTCCTATAAAAAAAGTAAATTGACTCGTTTCGTATCTCTAAAGTATAGAGTGTATTTGGGTAATTCTTTATAAAACTATAAGCGAAAAGAACTATACCAATTATTAAAATAGCAATTAACAAAGGTTTCCCCATAGTAATATGCTGTAATATCCACACATTAAAGCATACATAACAAACAAATGACACACCCTGAAAAACTTTATTGTTTACGCCTTTGATCCTAATGACAGTAGGTAACTCTCCTTCTGCATATGGATTGTAAAGGGTACGATTTTTGAGTCTCATTGTAAAAAATAGTACAAATAGCACCATCAGCCCTATCATAGGAAAAAAGAAGTGGATAATTTCCTCTGTATCCCTACTAAAAATAGGGGGAAACTCCTCCAATGTGATATACAAAAAATAGCCAAGTGGTACTATCATTAGCACTACCAGCGCTATTTTCAGTAATTTTTCAGGGGATATCCCTTGGTCTTTTAAGTCTTTTTCAGGGTGTTTGTTTTTTGTGGTATTCATCAGTTCAAGGACTTATAAGTTACTACTTTTTGTTGCTATATAGCTTGCGACATTGTGTTCGTGTAGGTTGCCATAGGGTGTCACGAGCTACAAACTAGCACCAGCTGGGGGTATATTAGTTTAGGTATTTTTGGATAAGGGTAGATAAATAGGCTTTATCCACAGCAAACCATTGGCTTTCTTCTTTTTTATCTTGGTAACTCCAATGCTCGAAAAGGAACTTATCAGGTGTTGGAATAAGAGCTGCAATGTGTGAGTAATAGTATTCTCCCTCTATAATAGGCTCATAACCTTTTATCACGCATTCACTAATAATCTCAAGGGTATCTAAACTAAAGGCATACCATATTCCTTGTGTACTGGAGAAAATACCAAAATGCTCGTCTACTTGCCATATATTAAGTATACCCTCACCGTCAGTATCAGAGAGTTGTTTTTCTTTTAGTATCTCAAAATCGGGATAGGAAGCTAACATCAGTCTGTCATCAAAGTTAGTAAGAAGGGAACGATTGCCAAGAGTAAACATATATATGTAGCTATCAGGCAGTTTTTGATAGATTTTCAGTTCATTACCTTCTAAAGCAATATAGTAACTTTCTGACCAACCTGCACCATCTAATAAGGAAATAGTTACTTCATTTTCTTTAGGCAGATGGGTAAGCCATAAACTCGCTGCACCAAAAGGGTCTTCCATCTCCAATGAGGCTATAGTTTTGCCATTTTCATCAATAGCCATAAGAGTAAAAGTCTCATTCTCATTGTATAAGGCACACCATAGGTAGGTATGATTTAGAGATTCTTCGTAATGAAGCACATCCCCTTTGATAAAGTATTCTTTACCTGTTTTTGTGTTCTTTACCGAGAGTCCTTCATCGGTAAGAGTCATAAGTTTATCCCCACTGTTGAGTTTTTCAGGAATAGAAGTAAGGGTTTGAAATTGTTCAATGTAAATCATAGTATAAAGGTTTTATTTTTCTCTTTTCTTCTTGTACCTAACCACAATAGAAGTATAAGTACCCACATTATAATACTTTCAGGAAGTATTTTAGTACAGCTAGCCCAATTGCTGGGTAATATTATTCATTTTTCTGATTTGTCAATTTATCGATTTTGCCAATGAGATACAAACTCTTTTCTTGGTAGGCACGAGCTACAAGAAAAGCACCAGCAAAATTATTTTATTTGTTTTTCTTTGCTATTATTATATCATATATAGCTCCATAGATTAGGAAAAAGATAAATACAATCCCTAACAAAATGGGCTCTCCTATACTTATTGAGGCATTTTTATCTAACAATGATATTTCACCTCTTTCGTATTTTTCGAGTAAAGAATCTTCAAAGTGCATAAATAACATAGAGGAAAAACTGAATAATATACCCCAAAGAATACACCTATATCCCCAAATGAGTCGTTTTTTATAGGTAAAATAACATATTGGCAAGAATAGTATTGTTATCACTACCACTATCGTATTACTTAACTTAAAAGCCTTATTGAAATATTGAGGGGCATACTCTATATTAGTTAATAGAATAAAAGCGAGTAAAAATAAGATAGCGCTTACTTTGCCAAAGTGTTTGTTATGTATATTTATGTTTGTCATTTTTTGATTTGTCGATTCATCAATATGTTATTTTCTTAAAATGATTGCCATTTAAGCAGTTGGAAATCATCTAAAATATATTCTTTTCCCGTGTAACTATTATAAAAATAAATCTTATTTTCTTCTGCTTTGACAGAAGGATACCAGTCATCTAAACAGGCAAATCTACTATGTTTCGGATCAATAATTAGGGTTACAACGCCTGACCATTGATGAGGTTTCACGGCTTCTATTGATATAAAGAAACTTTTGGTCGATTTATCAACACTTATTTGCTTGATATTTCTCAGGTAGCACCAATAGGGCAATTCATTGTTTGACTCAGGGAAATATACAGAGCAAACCTCATCTCCGTGTGGAGGCTCTGTTTCATATCTTAACAACATACACCCTCCTAAGTAGGCTACTTCGTATGTATACTCTGTAAGGAGGGTTATTCTACATTCTTCTATATCAAACATATTTTACTAATTATGAGGTTACTTTCCGTTTTCTATATCAAGGCAAAAGCAGAGGTCTTTGCCTTCGGGGTCTTTTTCTATATAACAATCTTTTCGCAAGGGATAATCCCAATCGCCGTTAAGGTTTTTTACTTTCTGATAAGGGGGTACATATACAGTGCCTTTGTCCCAAAGGATTTGAGCATATAGTACTCCGTTGCAATAGGCATAATGCCCAAAAGGGTTCATTTCCTTTGAGGGGTAACACATCTGAAAGTTCTTACGACCGTCATAATCGCGTAGAGCTTGCGCCCCCATAAACTTCTGAGTAAAGCATTCGTTATCCTCACCGAGCTCGTTTTTGTACAATTCGTAGAATGCAGGACGATCTTCTTCGAACAAAGCGTAATCGTCGGCACTTATCCGGTAATAGCGTTCATAGCCTGCTGCCCAACTTACAAGTACTTTCATCAAATGGGTTTCGAGTGCTTCACAATATCCTAAGGTAAAGAAATGTTCTCGGTCTACGAGTTCTTTAGTGAGCTTTATGTGTTCTATGAGTTTTAATTTCATTTTCAGTAAAATTGTTATATTTTTGCCACGAATTTAGATACTATACTTATATGCATTACCTATACCTCACTTTAGCGATTGTTTTAGAGGTCTTAGCCACCGCTCTTTTAGGTAAATCGGAAGGGTTTAGCAAATGGTTGTTTGCTGTAGGCTCACTATTGTCTTATGGTGTTTGTTTTTATTTTTTATCCTTAGCCCTCAAGAATATTCCGCTGGGGGTAGCCTACGCTATCTGGTCGGGGGTGGGGATTGTACTGACAGCCATTGTGAGTATTCTTGTTTTTAAGAGCAAAGTAGATTTGCCTTTTGTACTGGGTGCGGTGCTTATCATCGCTGGCGTAGTGGTGATTAACCTTTTTTCAAAGGCAAATGGACACTGATTTTCCCTTATTTTTTGTCTTTTCTTCTTGTTATCAAAATAAATACTACGCATATTACCAGTCCTACAAGAGCGGGTTTGGCTACTGACCAACCGCTTGCGCCACTGCTCACTACGCTCCATAACAGTTTTAAAAGCGCTGCTAACACTACGGTGTAGAGCAATAAGCGCCATTTTCTCTTCCACGCTGAGACTATCAGCAGATAGAAAAAGAGCGGTACACTTAGTGAGAAAAGTATCTTTTTTGTGTCCCACGTGCCTTTGAGATAGTCCATTTCGTAGGCTAAGAAGCCGAGCACCTTAGGGTCGGTTTGTTGTGGAGTGGGGAACCAAAACATACTAGTAAATAGGCAAAAGATACTTAATGACACTCCTGCATACGATTTTCTCAAAGCAAAATACACCATAGGCACGATAAAGAGTGGACGGACATACCAGCTCAATATATTGTGATGTCGCACAAAAGTCCACTCAAAAAAGGAGTCATTAGTGAGAAAGACTACTATAAAAACTATGGTAAGCAGGACGAAAACCGTTGCTATTACTTTGTCGTATTTCTTTAACATAGGGTTGTATTTGTTAGTAAGCTACAAAAAATGTGCTAAGAATGTGAGCTACAAGCTCTATTCTTGATAGACACGAGCCATAGGCTCGCGCCAGCGGGGGGGTTCATATATAAATCTCTTTTTATTGTTCTTTTTTTCTTGCTCCTAACCACAATAGGAATATAAGTAGCCACATTATAACACTTTCAGGAAGTATTTTGGTAAGGTTACCTCCATCGCTTGTTAGGGTACTAAATGCAATACTTGCCCAACGTACTGCTAATAAAGCCATTACAAACTGAGCAATATACTTGCCTGCGTTGTCGTTTTTGCACAGCGCTATAAGCACTAAAGCAACACCCATTACTATGTTTTCGGTAGCTATGATATGCCAAAGATAATTGAATGTTACCCTGCTTTCGGCATCGATGTTGGTGTTTGACAAGGCAGGGAAAAGGGTTGTGAAGCCGTTCATTTCGTGAGTAACGGCAGAGAGTAAGCAAAATACTCCCACTACAAGGTAAAAATAATTACGTATCATATTTTTTTTATAATTGTTACTAATTCGATTTATGTGTTATTAATCTTAGAGAAAGAGGCGGGCGAGAAGGCTCAGGAGCACGAGTGCTAAGGTGATGAGTGATAGGTTGAAGCTGGTTGTGCGCTTATGTTGCCTCTTTCTAAGGCTGTGTTGGTACATAAAATTAAGGTTGATTTCGGCTATTATCAAATAGATGAAAAATAGTGGGAATATGATATAAGTTATGATAAAAACGACTTTGGATAGAATTATCCCAAAAGTTGAGTCGCAACAATCGGGATATAGTAAGCGCATTGCTACTATAACGAGTCCGAGTATGGCTGCGGATAAAAACGCAATACTTAGGTATAAAAGACGTCTTTTCATCATTGTTTTTTTGGATCTATTATCTACCTTAATTTATTAACAATTTGTTGTCTTAATGACAAAAATACTTACTTATAATAACGTTCCAACGCTTCTTTTGCCACTTCTACAATCTTATCGTTTACATCTTTGGCAAAGGAGATTACACGACAGGGAACAAGTACCATTATGAGTTTTTCTTCGTGCCAAAACATATAACAAACATGTGACATTTTCATTATGGGGTCGAATGCTATATAATCTTTATCCTTTAGAGAGTGTACAAACTTCATTAACGACTTATTGGCTGATGAGAACGAAGATAATACGTACAAGTCGATAATGTGATCGAAAAAAAGTTCTGTATTGGTATACACATAAAGATTCGTCAGACAATAATGTGCTTGTGGGTTGCGAACCAATATTTTATTCTGCGATAATACCGACGAAAGCGACCACATCAAAAGTCTATGTGTAGCTTCAGCTTCTCCCTTCTCTCCTTTCTCTATGGTAAAGTGTCGTGAAGAATAACAAAACTTCTGATGCTCTCCCATATTTTGAATAGCAAGACTGTCTTTTGCTAAGTGGGTATATTTTTCGAACTCGTCAAATTCTCGTATATTCCTAATACTGTCTACAGTTTGTGCTATCCCGCATACAGAGACAAAGAAGATGACAATACATATATAATAACGTTTCATATTGCTTGATATTTTAATTATGATTATGACAGAGTAAGAGATTGAATTCTTCTCAAGTTGATACTTTTATTCATCATCTAAAATAATTAACATTAAATGTGAGAGAAGTTAGCTTCGAAATTTAACTTCTGAGCTCTAATGTTTAGCCTCCGAACTTATATGGGAGTGATGGCTCGGATGTTCATATTTTTTGTTATTTTTTATTTCTAAAAACGAACTACCATAAAGACTTACTTCTACTTCTTCAACCTCTTTAACAGAACATACCGCATTGCGTCGTAGAAAAGAGCAGTGGATAAATGTCCCGTGTTCCAAATTTCCACTTCCAGATTTCCATAAGCGGAAGCGTGCTGGTGAAGTGGTAAAAACAGATCATAGCGAGCCATAACCGGAAATACATTTGGGGATTGATTTTCTTGCCATTGGGCTGAGAAATTTAAGTGATGTGTAATGATTTTGTTTCGCTCAATTTCACTTTCAGTAATATTTTTCTTCTGGAAAATAAAAAACTTTTCGTGTGCTACTGTTCCTACTATCGGTACATAGAAATCCGCCGAATTATATGCCACTCGATGCCTGTTTGCTATCACAGCCCCCAAGCTAAATCCGCCAATTTCAATAGTCTGTACTCCTTTTTGTCGTAAAGTGTGAATCAGCTTTTCGGTTAATTTCACACTCATTGCCATCGTTGCCATAAAGGTCGATAGGTTTGCTGTGCCCTGTTTCAAAGCCCCTTTTTGCTTGTGAAAAGGAGTTCGGACTACGATTAGGTTTATACCCAAATCATTGAGTATCTCTTTTTTGAAAATCTTAGAAAAAATCCCGTAAAAAGGATATTCCGATGCTCCGTGATGAAAAATGAGTGTATTGGAAGTGTCCGAATCCCATTTGTATACTAAGAATGCGGGATCTAAGACACCTGCTTTGGTAGAAGCTTTTACCTCGTATAATCCTTCTTTGTCCCAATCGGGAATTTCTAAATTTATAGCTTCTAAGTGTTCTGTAAAATCAACTGTTTCCACTCCGTTAGGAAAATAAACAGGTTCGGAATAAGCTACTTTGTCTACCAAAAAATTCAGATTAAGAGCAGGAATTTCTTTTTTAATTGCAGAATCTGTTGCTTGTACGAATGTTTTATCTATTTTTTCGTAAGACGGGTTTCTAAACAACCACAAAAGACTGATTGCTAAGAAAATAATAACTGATAATAAAAATAAGTATATCATTTTTTTGATTTTCATCATAAGCATTTTTAAATTACCCTTTTGCTCTCTGTGCCCTTACTTTGGCAATCACGTCCCATTTGCCCGATGCGTTTTTAAGCTCTTTCCGCCATTTGAAGGAAGTAGATGTTATCTCTGAGAATACATATCTCATCTCTTCAGTAGTATTTTCGGTTAGAATAATATCCTCCCCTACCTTGTAAGCTGTCAAACGGATAGCCTCTCCTCTGCAAGCATAGAAAATATCCCATGCTGAAGTTTTGGGATTGAATATCCGTAGCGTAGTCCCATATTCAGCATCTGGTTGTTTGTTTTGCAAACGCTCTGAGCGTGAAGGGACAATAAAAACATCTTGTATGGCTGCCCCTTCTAGTACCCAAGAGAAAATCCATTCGCCTTTTACTCGTCTGGGTTCGTCAACCTCTAGATGGTCTACCCATTCGATATCCCACTCGCCCACAAAAACTCCAAAAAAATTGTATTCTTCCGGTATATGTGGGTCTTTTTTGTCATAATACAATGCTTTGATAAACTGATTCATAAATTATTAGATATTTTTGTTGCTATTATAATGACAAAGATACGAATTTTTTGTTTTTGTCCCTACCCTCTCCTATACAATTTCTCTTTTCCATACATATTTCATATGTGTAAAGAAATATACCTAAAGCTAATAAGAAAAATGTTGAAAATAGTCACTTTTCTTTGGTCAGTTTATTTTTTGAACACCACTTCCCCATACATTCCAATCTTTAAATAACCATCGTTTTTTACTTTAACCTTGATAGCATAGACCAGGTTGGCGCGTTCGGATTTGGTTTGAATCGTTTTTGGAGTAAACTCGGCCTTACTGGCTATATAGGTGATTTCGCCTTGATAGGTGCGTTGTGCTCCTTCTCCTGCATCGGTGCGGATGGTCACTTGCTGTCCTAACTTGATTTGGGTCAGCTGGTCGCCAGTAATGTAGGCTTTGAGAGTAAGAGTCTCGATATTGGCAATTTTATACAGTGGCTTCCCAAAAGTCTGCATTTCACCTTTGAGAGCGTAATTGGTGAGTACTGTCCCTGCAATGGGGTTGATAATCTCTCCTTGGTTGATTTGTGCTTGAACAGCCTGAGCATTCTTTTGCAAAGGGGCTTCTTGGCTGAGCACATTGCGGTTCTGGGTGTTGATATTGGTTAGGCTCACCTTGAGTTGGTTCTGAGTAACGGCAAGTTGCTTGCGGAGCTGGTCTACTAAAGCGGTGAGGTCGTCCAATTGCTTTTGGGTAGCAGCGCCTCCCGCCACGAGTTGTTGCACACGGGTAAGCTCGCGCTCCTGCTGTTCGAGTTGTGCTTTCTGTACCTCGTATTGGCTACGGATGAGCGCTACTTGGTCGGCAGGACTTAGGGTCTTCTCTTTGAGGGAAGAAATGGTAGCCTCGACCTGCTCTTTTTGGAGCTTGAGGACTTCTACATTGATTTGCCCCACCTTTTGTCCTTCGGTGAGGGTCTTGCCTTCTTCTACTTCGTAGGCGATGAGTTGCCCTGTTTGCTGGGCGGAAACAATCACTTCGTCGGCAATGAAGTTGCCAGAAGCGTCGAATTGAGGTTTGTTGTTGCAGGCGATAAGGACTGCAAGGGCGGTGATGAGTGTTATCTTTTTCATTTTCCTATGATTAATTGTTGTTGTTCTTGGGCTTGTAGCAGCTGTATCTCATGCAATAGGAGTGTTTGCTGTGCCAGATGCCAAGCATTGACCTTCTGCAGGTATTCGTGGGTGGTAATCACCCCGTTGTCCAACTGCACTTGGGCGGCTTGGGCTACCGAGTGGCGTAGGGCAGCGCTCTCTTTGTCCTGCTCCATTAGGCGCTGGAGCTTGCCCAGCTGTGTATCCTGCTGGGTAAGATCCAGCTCGGTGCTCATCAGGAATGCTTTGCGGTCTGCCAAGAGCGATTCCCCTTGTAGGCGTAGGAGTTGCTTCTTATTCGAGAGGCTATAGAGCGGACTGAGATTCCACTGCAAGCGTACCCCTGCTATATAATACCAGTCGAACTCGTTCTTGATGATATTCAGCGTAGGGCGACCATAAGCCCCCTGAAAGAAAAGGCCTATTTTAGGTAGATACTCCGAGGTAAGTAGTCGCTCTTGAGCATCTAATACTGTCTGTCGCAGGTCAAAGCCTCTGAGCTCAGGACGGTGATTGCTATGACTAAGTACCCTTGGCTCGGGACGTTGCAAAGCTGTATCGAAGGGCAACTCCTTCCCTATAAAAGTGCTAAGCATTTTCAGATACATCCCTTTTGTGGCTTCATATTCTGTACGTTGCATCGCAAGGCGCAAGAGTTCCGCTTTGAGCTCTGCTACATTGCTCGGCAGAGTGGTTCCGTGCTTGAGTGCCACCTGTGCTTTTTCCAATTGTGACTGTAAGGTTTCGGCGTTCAACTGGTTTTGAGCCAGTTGTGCCTCTATAAGCAATACCCCAAAATAGAGATTGCTCACCCGTTGCTTCAGGGCATAGAGTTGGGTCTCCACTGCCTGAGCTTGCACGGCACTTTGTGCTTTGGCGAGCTCTTTTTGTGCTCGAGTAGCTCCTCCATTATAGAGGAGTTGGCTCACCTCTCCTACCACTTTATATTGGTCTTTGCTTACCTCTGGTAGTGCTATAGGTAGTGGTAACCGCCCGATAGACTGGGAAAAATCAATCGTCTCGGACTGGTAAGTAGCCTGTGCCGAGAGACTCACTTGTGGCAAGTAAGCCTTGTTGGCATTGGCCAAAGTATAGTCCTTACTCTTGGCTATCAAGTCCAACTGCTGTACTATTGGGTAGTGCTCACGGGCTAACTCATAACAGCGCTCCAAGGTAAGTCTCTCTTGGGCAAAGACTACTACAGGTAGGAATAAGAGTAAAACTGATAATCGCATTTTTTTAATGATTAATGGTTAATGAGTAATAATAGAATTTAATCATTTAGTTTAACCAATTGGTTAATATATGGGTAAAAAAATATAAACTATTCTTTTGAGGACAAAATTGGCTCCTCTATTTCTTTCATGGGTGCTTTACCTCACACCCTGCTCTTATGAGGGATTGGGGAGGAACAACATCCCTTTGATCCATTGTGGGATAAGGGTTTTTCGCTCGAGCATTAGAGCTTTATACTCTTCCTCAGGTAGGTTGGTAATTGCACTTAATATAGGCTTGGCAACAAAAGGGAATATCACCAACCCAATGACATTGAGAATAGCGTGCATTAAGTTAGGCTCGCTGATTTCGCCACGGGCTACAGCTTCAGCATATTGACGGGTGAGCACCGAGTTAGTAAATGCTTCTCTTATAGGACTTTGCTCTACAAAGAATTGCGGGTTAGGACGCACCTCGTTGAGTATAAAGGTTGGCAGGTCAGGTTCTTCCAAGAGCAAATCGATATAGTTAGCCACTACTTGCTCTATTTTCTCCTCTAAAGAGGTACTTTCATCATTGAGGATAACACCTACTCCTTTAAAGAATTGTCCCATTGTTTCCATCATCACAATGCCAAATAACTTTTCCTTGCTACGGAAATAATAGTTGAGCATCGCGTGATTGATACCTGCTTCCTCGGCAATGTCGCGGGTGCGAGTGCCTGTATAGCCCTTCTGGTGAAAGACTTTACGTGCTGCTGCTTTGATACGTTCTTCAGTGGATGTGTCTTTAGTGTTACTCATTGTTGTTTGATTTCAGGGGCAAAGGTATATTAAATATTTGGATTAACCAAATGGTTAGATGTATTTTTTATATTAATTGTTAGAAATCTTTTTTAAACGGTAAAAAGGTTAATTTTCAGCCTCATATGCAGCACACAAAAGCATAGAATTTTCCCCACTTTCTAAATTTGTTGAAAAAGGAATGATAAACCTAAATTATTTAGTAAAGAAAAAATTTCAAACGGATTACGCTGAGACATAGAAGCATAACAATCAGATAGATATATTACTAAACAAATATAATATTGAATAGATAAAACAGCTATATTTAAAAATAATAAATTTATTTTAGTTCAATCTAAAAATAATTTGTACCTTTGTCGAAAAATAACAAAGTATGAATTATAAAGTATTTATTTTATCAGTGGTAGGTGGATTGAGCTTGACTGCCTGTGAGAAAGAAAAGGGAGAGGAAACAATCTTATCAGTCACGAAAGATGTAAAAATGTTAAATGCAACATCGTATCAGAAATGGGTATATTACTCATTCGAAAAAGGTGCTGTGGTAGAGGTGAGTTCTCCAGAAACAGACCTTAGCTGGGACATTGCTTTTCAACGTTGGTATATAAAGACCAATAGTGGCACATCGGGAAAGGGAAAAGGAGGAGCTATTAACACTAAAAAAACGGATTGGAATAAGGTGGTTTACGCCTCGCCCTCTGGCTACAAAGAGGATGCAATAGGAACCCTAAACGGCTGGGACATCATTAAGAATGTTGAAACCAAGAAAGAAGGTAGTTTTTCACAAGAAGCTTCGCTATATGTAACTTATATAAGTGGAGGAAAGTATAAAAACCGGAATGAAGTTTACCTCCTAAAAACAGCTGAAGGTAAGTTTGTAAAAATTCAGTTCTATGATTATGTAAATGAAAGATTAAAAGGAGGTTATCCAAGTTTTAGATATAAGATAAGTAATGATGAGAATTTTTAATATGAAATATTTGTGGACTGCACTGTTTTGGTTATTAACAGTGCCATCTAATGCACACGCTATTTGGATTGAGACCAATACAGAGGCAAAGGTAGGTGATTGGCATGAAGTACGGGTATTTTTTGGTGAACCTAATGAAACGAACAAACCTACACCTACTGAAAGGTGGTATTCGGATTTGAATACGCTTTCGCTTTTACTAATATCTCCTTCAGGAAAGGTGGTCACTCTAGAGAAGAAGCAGGCCGAATTATATTATTATGCGAATTTCAAGGTAGAAGAAGAGGGTGTCTATACACTCAGCATCAACCATCTAGTCGCTAAGGTGTACAAACGAATGCGATTGAGATACCAATCCGTTGCTTATGTGAGTACGCATCCGCTTAAAGAGACAATTATTATGGGGGATAAGTCTTTCTTCCGGTTGGGAATAGTTCCTGCTGAAAAGGAAGGGCAGAAGTACAAGGCTTTCTATAAAAAACGTGGCCTAAAGGAAGAGAATGTTACCTTTGACTTTTCAGTAGATAAAAGTGTTACCGTTCGTACTGATAAAAAAGGTGCTTTCTATTTCAATCCTGATACGTCTGATAGATATGTACTGAATTTGGCTAAGAAAAAGAAACACCGAGGAAAGCATAATGACAGAAAGTATCTTTTTGATTATATCTGGCTGACTTTTAGACATTAGCCCCAAACTAACCTACTCTTTCGGAGATAAATCCTTTTAACGAATAACTATAAAAAATAGCAAAATTAGTCATCAGTTTTCTCTCATTAGTCTCTAATAACCGAAAATCAAAAACTGATGACTAAGCACCGAAATTTGTTATTAGTTTTTTGTCATTTGTTATTAAATTTTGTATATTTGCCCTTTCAATACACATAAAATGACTTTCCCAACCGACCTTGCCATAGCGCAACAAGCCAAAATACTGCCTATCAGAGAGATAGCGAAAAAGTTAAATATCTCCGAAGATGATATAGACCCCTATGGAAAGTACAAGGCCAAGCTGCCTTTGTCCTTGATAGACCCTAAGAAGATTGCCCAAAACAAACTCATCTTGGTTACTGCCATTACCCCTACTCCCGCCGGAGAAGGCAAGACTACTGTGAGCATCGGTCTTACCGAGGGACTCAACAAAATTGGCAAAAAGGCCATCGCTGTCCTTCGGGAACCTTCCTTAGGCCCTGTCTTCGGTATCAAGGGGGGTGCCGCTGGGGGTGGTTACTCCCAAGTGGTGCCTATGGAGGATATTAACCTACACTTCACGGGCGATTTTGCCGCTATCGAGCGCGCCAACAACCTCTTGGCGGCTGTCATAGACAATAATATACAGAGCAAAACACACTCCTTAGGTATAGACCCTCGTACAGTAGTCTGGAAGCGTGTGATGGATATGAACGACCGTGCCCTACGCCATATCATCGTAGGCTTAGGCGGGACTACTCATGGGATTCCCCGAGAAGATGGGTTCAACATCACCCCTGCTTCCGAAATCATGGCTATCTTGTGCTTAGCGGAGAACTTTTCCGACCTCAAGCGCCGCTTAGGCAATATCTACGTAGGAAAGAAATATGATGGCACTCCTGTTTTTGCTCGTGATCTCAAGGTCGTAGGTGCGATGGCGCTACTGCTCAAGGAAGCTATCAAGCCCAATCTGGTACAAACCCTTGAGGACAACCCTGCCATCCTACACGGAGGTCCTTTTGCCAGTATCGCCCAAGGTACCAATACGGTAGTAGCTACCAAAATGGGGCTTTCCTTAGGCGAATATGTAGTTACTGAAGCAGGTTTCGGGGCTGACCTCGGCGCCGAGAAGTTCCTCAATATCAAGTGTGTATCAGCTGGACTCGCCCCCAATGCGGTAGTTATTGTCGCTACCATACGCGCCCTACGCCACCATGGAGGAGCTACTAAGGAAGAGTACAACACTCCTTCCTTAGAACGAGTGAAGAAAGGTATTGCCAACTTAGAAAAACATATAGAAAACGTACAGTGCTTTGGTCTGAAGGCGGTAGTGGCCATCAACCACTTCCCGCATGACAGCCAGGAGGAAATTGCCTATATCCAAGCCTTCTGCAAAGAACGAGGCGTGGAAGCAATTGTCAGCCGGGGCTTTAGTGAGGGCGGCGCAGGTACCCAAGAGCTTGCCCGTGCGGTGGTAGCCTTAGCCGAGAGCGGGGAAAGCCACTTTACACCCCTATATGACCATGCCGCTTCGGTAGAGGAAAAAATAAAAACGGTAGCTACCCGTATCTATGGGGCTAAGGGGGTAAAATATAGTTCCACAGCCCTAAGCCAGCTCAAGCAGATCAACAAATTAGGTTTCGATAAGCTCCCTATCTGTATGGTCAAGACCCCTAAGTCGCTCAGCGATGACGAGAAGAAACTGGCACGCCCGACCGACTTCGAGGTAACTGTCCGTGAGTTCGAGTTTGCCTCAGGCGCTGGCTTTATCATCCCTATCTTAGGAGACACCGTTCGTATGCCTGGCCTTCCAAGTGTCCCTGCGGCCGAAGGTATGGATATTGATGATGATGGAATCATTACAGGACTTAGCTAATGACAAGTAACTACTCCCTAATGACTAAGCCCTCTTTAGAAGAAATAACTAAAAAGATAGATCAATTCCTTGAGTACACTGCCCTCGGATTCTCTGGGGGTGTGTAAGGAGCAGTGGGCAGCGTTCGTATGGGCGTATGCCTAGAACTATCACGCCCAGCAACAGGGATTTGAGCGGCTCTCTATAAGGACTGCCGAGGGGATAGAACTGATTCCCTTAGCCAGTATTCTCTATTTACAGAGCGATAAGGGCTATACAACATTCTGCCTCGAAAGTGGGGAGACAATCCTAATCAGCAAGGTACTCAAAGTATACGAAGCGCTTTTGCCCGCCTCACAGTTTATACGCTGCCACCAATCCTATTTGGTCAATGCTCGTTACGTGCGAAAGTATTACAAAGAAGGCATTTTAGAACTGACCACAGGCGAACATATTCCTGTGGCCGAACGCCGCAGGGAGCTGGTACAGCAGTGGTTAATGAAAAGCGAGTGACTCGCTTTTTTCTTATTTATAAGCGGATATCTACCCATCTCACGCAAATATTGATTCTTTTGTTTATAAATGCTAAAATTATTATATCTTTGATCTGTATAACATAAAACCTTTAAATAATGAATACTGAGATTCCACAAAACATGGCAGCCTACTTTCAGGCTCACCCAGAACAATTTGTCCTCAAAGCAGATGTAGCAAAAAAATCCACCTATGGGCTACTCTTTGCGGTTTGCTTGGTACTGATGATAAAGCCTGACCTTATCCCTGTGGGCGAGCTATGGATATGGCGTGTCATCGCTTGGATTGGTATGGGCTTTGCAGGGATTAGTTTATTCCTTGCTTCTGATTATTACAACAAGCAAACCCAAACCAAGATCAAACAAAAAGGACATAAGAAATTTGATTCTGGACACACCACCGTGGAAGAGCTTTCCCGCCTTTTAGAACAAGGCAACTACCAAGAGCTAGCGAACCTACCTTCCAAGAACAACCAACCTCTACAGATGTATGTCTATGAAGATACACAGAATAAAACCTTCTATCTCCTCTTGATGAAGTATTTCTCTCCATCAGATTTCAGAGGGGTTACTCCTGTGAAAGTGGTCTCTGGGGCGGACTATGACCGCTATAAAATGGTTATTAGAGCCATTGATGGATACTAAAATAGTGACTAATGACAAATGACAGATTCTATAAAAGTATTTTATTTGTTATTTGTCATTTGTTTTTATTTTTGTACATTTGCGACATATTTAGATAGAAATGTACAGAACTTAAATTAAGGCACTATGACTACCACTACTTTATCACCCTCAGAACCACATTTCCTTACAGACAAACAAGGAAACACTATATATGCTGTATTGCCCATAGACCAATACCATCAAATGTTGGATATAGTAAGATCATATGAAATGGGAGATGATCTACTTACAGAAGAAGACATTAAAGAGATTACTATATCTAGAGAACAACTAAAAATGGGATTAGGAATAAAAAATGAAGATGTTTTCAAAGAAATAGAAGAAAAAAGAAAGAAAGGATGGAAATAATTTGGTCTCCCAAAGCAAAAGATAATCTTTTAGAAACACTTGAATATTGGGAAGTCCATAATGGAAGTCCGTTATATTCAGATAAAATCATTGAGGAGATAAAATCCCTATTACAAGAACTCTCAAATAACCCTTATTTCATGGGAAGATATATTGAAAAACTAAACTTGTATGTAAGACCTATTTTAAAAGGAAGATTCCTAATATATTTTCAGCTAAAAGAAGACAATTCAATAGAAATACAACATTTCAGAAGTTCTAAACAAGAATCTCTGGAATAACTCAAAACTCAAAAACTCAAAACTCAAAACTTATTATGACCCTATCCGAAGCTAAAGCATCTGTCCTCTATGAGGCAGGAAGAGAAAAGCGTATTACCTTGAGGAACCTTATCATCGTCGGGATACTCGTACTTATAGGAATTTTCTTAGGCGTGAAATACCTCCTACCTATCCTCTCACAACAGGTTACCAATGTACCTACTTATGTAAAATTCATACTCCCCTTAGCCTTGCTTCTGACCATAGGCTACCCTCTTGTGCGAGTATGGAAAATCTTCAAGCGCAGGGAACAAGTGGAAGAGGCCTTCTCCTTAATCGCCAAAGGAGAAGAATGCCGTATCACAAGTGAGACAGACGACTACCTCACCGTAATTCCTTTTGGCAAGCGCTCTCGTATCAATATGGATCCTATCTCCTACCTTGGGGTGACGATCAAGAACAAGAACTACTTGCTCCCTGTTCATTACCGTGCCGGTTCGGCTGAGATCAAGCGCGTGCTTACAGGAGCCGATGACGGAGCTTACAAGGAAGTCATGTACGAGCTCTATAACAAGCCACAGGCCAACTCCCTATTTGACAAGGCTGCTGAGAGAAGTGAGGTTGATAAGGCTCCTATCTCCCTAAAACCTGTTTCAGAGTTCCGCTCCTTCGCCCAGAAGGAATTAGCCCCTACCCTCGCCTCTATGGAGAAGGCGCGTAGCACCAACCAAAGTATGTTCAAGGGGCAGACGATTATCGCTATAGCTTTTGTAGTGGTGATGATGATCTTAGTCTTTACAGGAGTGATCAATTTCTCCTCTCAGACAAGTGTGCTGTATTTCATCATTGGCTTCGCTGTTTTTGGCTTTTTATACAGTTTCCTTTCTATGCAACATGCCAAAAAGAAATTGGCAGGCACAGAGGATTACACCCAGCTCAAGACAAAGATTTTCAGTCGTATAGTGCACTACATCAGCCCTGATTTCCAGTATATAGAGAAGGGACATATAGGCATAGGGGATCTTTTGGCGTCTTTCCTTTTCCGCCAAGAACGCTATGATCTTACTGGCAGCGACCAGATTGTAGGTCACTACAACGGAATACCTTTCCAGTCCTGCAACTTAGCGCTGACCTATCGCCCTACTATTCGCTTAGAAAAAGAGCCCGATGATATCGCTTTTTATGGAAATTATTTTGTGGCTCGCTCACCCAAGACCTTTGAGCACCCTATTGTAATCCACCCTGTCAAGAGTTTCTTCGGCACGCTCAATGATAATGATATAGCCGCTTACCTCAACACAGGGGGCGAACGTATTCGCTTGGAAGACCCTGAATTCCAAAAGATGTTCGAGGTATACTGCGACGACCAAGTTACTGCCCGCTATGTACTTACTCCAGCTTTCATGGAGCGCCTCAAAAAGCTCAACGAACGCTACAAAGGACAAGTATATATCGCTATCAATACCGACAATATCGTCATCGCTACCAATCATGGAAATGTACTGAGCTCGGTAGATAGCCCCATCGGTGCGCTCTTCCAAAAGATAGACCTCAACTTGGTGACCGAGGTATACGAAGAACTTGTCGAACAATTACAAATGATAGATACCCTGAAACTTAGCAATCAGTAGTGGTCTGTTCCTGACAACTCAAAACTCAAAACTTAAAACTCAAAACTTAAAACTCTTTATGGTAACTTACATTCTATGTGGTATAGGAGTACTCGTAGTCCTATATGTAGTGATGGCCTTCAACAGGCTTTCTACGCGTCGTAACCAGATACAGAACGCTATCTCCTCCCTGGATTCTCTTTTTATCCAGCGAGCAGAGCTTATTCCGAATCTTATCGAAACTACCAAACAGTATATGCAGTATGAGCAGGAAACACTCACTCAGATTACAGAATTGCGCTCCCCTACTGTTACAGAGAAACAAAATCCCTATCTACAACCCGAACAGGGCAAAAAGGTACTGATGAATTTCATGGCACGTGCTGAAGAATATCCCGAACTCAAGGCTAATACCCAGTTCATACAGTTGCAACGTGCTTTTTCGGACTGTGAAGAACAAATCTCGGCCGGTAGGCGCTATCTGAGTGCCTCCATCACCGACTATAATGATGCTATTGTTACCTTCCCCTCCAATATCATCTCTGGACTTTTTGGATTTACCAAATACCAATGGCAGTATGCTACCGAGAAACAGCGACAAGCCATCGATGCGAAGGAACTATTTAAATAATGATCAATGTTTAATGATTAATCATTAAACATTGATCATTAAACATTAATCATTGATCATTATTTCACTGCTATGCATGAGATTTCCACAGCGACTCCTTTAGGAAGTTTAGCCACTTGGTAGGTCTCACGAGCAGGGGCGCCTTCTCCAGGGAAGTACTCCCCATAGAGCGTATTGACCGTATTGAAGTTGGCCAAATCGTCCAAGAGGATGGTTGTCTTTACTACTTGGTCAAAGCTATACCCTGCTTCTTCCAGAATAGCTTTAATGTTTTTCATCACCTGTTGTGTCTGTGGTTCTATTCCTCCAGCCACCACCTCGCCTGTGGCAGGGTTGATAGGAATCTGTCCAGATACATACAGAGTGCCATTTGCCTCTATGGCTTGGCTGTAAGGCCCTATAGGTGCAGGAGCCTTAGAAGAAAGAATGACTCTTTTCATATTTTATAAGTATTATAGATTTTTTTAAGAGGGTTTATTAATTATTAATTATTAATTATTAATTATTAATTATTAATTATTAATTATTAATTATTATTCATTGATCATTATTCATTAATCATTGATCATTAATTAAGTACTCTATCTGGCGACTTGTTCTTCTCCCACTTGAGGTCGGAAAGCATAGAAGCCTTAATTCCTATGAAGAAGTACCAAGAGTTACGATCTCCAAAGGGCGAAATGCTAAAGGACATCCTAAAGCTGTTCAGATCTCGCTCAAAACGCAACTGGGTATAAGTTACCCCTTTCTCCTTGAAATCATATCCAGAGGACGCCCCTACCCGCATCTTTGGGGTGAGGTCTATATTTCCCGATACCATCAGCGAATTGGTCGAAATCATAGGATTACGGTTGGTGTTCGAATACGAAAGCGAGTACGCCAAGGTGATATCCCATGGCATAGAGGCATAGTAAAGGCGTTGTTTCTCCTCCTTCTCCTTATCGTTGGGGTCATCTTCCTTCATAGGTTTACTCAGATCAGTATTCATCGCCGAACCGAAAAGATCATCCGAACGACCTCCCGACTGGGTATTGTCCGTATTTTTTCCTTTCTTAAAGTTTTTACTGGAGAAAGAATAATTCAGGGTCATATTCGCATTGGTAAGCCTAAAGAGACTTCCCCCGTTATTGATATTGAACTTCTCCATCTGTACCCCATTGGCATCGATAGCATAGGGGTTCATGGTTGCACCAAAGTTCAGCCCGAGCTTATTGTCGAAGAACTGGGTACCGCCTGTCATATTCAGCGGAGAAAAACGCTTAGTCACTAAGTCATAGCCTGAAGAGAAGTTCAGACTATTGAGCAGCATCACCTTCTTTGGCTTACCATCTATAGAATCCTGCTCGCGATTACGTACTTTTGCCTCAAAGGTATTGCTCAGTGAGAAGCTCATCGAGCTGGACTCATTGCGCCCAGGAGCCCCATAGAGTCCTCCCTCAAAACGGCTATAATCACGCTTGGTACCAAAAGCATCGGCTATATAATAGTTGTAATAATTGTCAAACGAAGGTGTATATCCATAACTCACCGAAGGGCGCATTACATGGCGTATAGCCTGTATTTTCTTATCCTTGCCAAAATTGAAAGTCCCATAGATGGTTGTCCCTAAGCTCGTCCCAAAGTTATAGGTCATATAGCGAGAAAAACCATTAATAGTATCCTTGCGTATCTTGCCCGCGAGCTCATCATAGTCGTGATACTTGACCGTCTTGAACTGCCACACTTCATCCAAGGAAGTATTCAAGGACATACTGACAAACTTGAGAATCTTAAAGTTAGTTGAGATAGGAATGCTATGACGGAACCCTGTTTGCCCCTTATCAAACATCTTTTTAGAAAAGAAATCCCTATCAGAAGTATCGTACCTATTATCCCCCTGTAAGCTATAGTTGAAGTTGATATTCTTTATCATCCCCTTCTTAGGCGTTCCTTCCTTAGCAAACGGATAGATACGCTCCATGCTCACCCGCATCGCCGGTAGGGTCATCTGGATACTCTGGGTATTGGTGTTCTGCGAGTGAGAGGCCGTAAGCGACAGATTCACAGAAGGATACGAAGGAAATGTACGTGAGTATGAGATGGACGAGGATAGGGTGTTGTTCAGAAAGTTAGCCGAGTTCTGTTGGTTATAGGAATTACGGTAATAGGTCGAGCTCCCCAAGTTCACCGAAGCGGAAAAAGTAGAGAGTGGACTGGCCTTGCTATCCTGAGAGTGTGACCACTGTATGTTGTAGATAGAGTTGCGGCTATAATCAGGGAATCCCCTTTGGCTATAGATCAGGTTCTCGTAGCGTACCCCGAAATTGCCCGAATATTTATAGCGCTTGCGATAGGTAGAGGCTCCACGCAATCCGTAACTCCCATTGGTATAGTAATCCCCAGTAAGTGCCAGATCAAAATAATCTGAGATAACAAAGTAATACCCTCCATTCTGCAAGTAGTACCCCCTGTCATTGACCTGTCCAAAAGTAGGAAACAACAGCCCTGAGGTACGAGAATCCACCATAGGATAGTAGGCAAAAGGCAATGCTATAGGGGTAGGTACATCTGAGATATACATATTGCTAAAGCCCGCAACGATTTTCTTCTTAGGAACAAACTTTGCTTTGCGCAGGCGGATATAGTAATCTGGATCTGAAAGGTCTTCCGCGGTGGTGATCATCCCCTCCTTCAAGAAGTATGTAGAGTCATTCTCTTTTTTGATAATCTGAGCTCGTATCTTATTCTCGTCCTGTATGGTATAGGCATTGCGGATGATTGCCTTCTTAGTCACATAGTTAAAGCGAATCGAATCGGGTTCTATCACTTGTTGTGCTTGCTTGAAGACAGGTGCTTGTACCAGCTCTCCCACACTATCCTTGATACGCCCGGCATAGGCTTCTCTCTTTTGGTAATCGATTACACTAATCCCTGCCTTCAGGTCAGTATCCTCATAGGTAATCTGTGTCTGGTCATAGAGGGTAATTTTGCTCAAGGGCTTGCTGATCACCACACAATCCTTGGCATGATAGCGCACCACATCGGTAAGCATAGCGGGTTTCTTAGGTAGGGAATCCTTGACCTGTGCTAAGGTATCTTTGCCCTTACCAAGGGTATCTTTACTCTTGGTAAGAAGGTCTTTCCCCTTGGCTCGAGATGAAGCGCTCTTTAGGGAATCTTTGCCCTTGACAAGGGTATCCTTCAGAAAAGCCTCTATATGCTCACGTTGCGGAACTTTGAGCTCCCGCGGTCGCTGAGCCGAAAGTCCTACAAAACAGGCGATAACCCCTATGAGAATGGTATATTTTTTGTAAATATGCAAAATATAAGCAAGCCTATGTAATAGTTCAACATTTTTTTTTACCTTTGCATTTTGAAAATCAAAGATTTAAGCAATAGGTAAACTCTTTATTTTCAGAGGTCAAACTTACGGATATTTTTTGTATCCTAAAAGCGATAAACGAAGTTTGTGAATGTTTTTAAAGAAATTTTAGAATTGATGAAATATTTTTATTATATTTTTTTACTTTTTTCTCTCTCTGTCTCTGCTCAGACCGAGCGTTTCAAGGTGGTTTTAGATGCGGGACATGGAGGAAAAGACCCTGGAAAGGTACATAAGAAAATATTTGAAAAAGAGATAGCCCTGAATATCACCCTATTGGTAGGAAAGGAACTGGAGAAAGATCCTTTGTTCAAGGTTACCTACACACGTAAGGATGACCGCTTCATTGAGCTCTATGAGCGTGGAGCTATTGCCAATAAGGCCAAGGCTGACTTGTTCATCTCCATTCACTGCAACTCCTCTCCCAGCAAGGATGCCCATGGGTCGGAATCCTATGTATTGGGACTACATGCCAACGACCTGAACTTCGAAGTAGCCAAGGGGGAGAACCAAGTAATCTACTTGGAAAAGGACTATAAGGAGCGCTATGCAGGGTACGATATCAACTCGCCTGAATCCTTCATAGGCCTTTCCATCATGCAGGAGGAATTCCTCGAACAAAGCATACAAGCGGCCAAGCGCATACAATCTTCCTTGGCCGAGAATCCTGTACACCGCGATCGCGGGGTCAAGCAAGCGGGATTCATTGTCCTACACCAGACCTATATGCCCTCGGTACTGATAGAAACAGGCTTTTTAAGCAATGCCGAAGAGCGTGATTACCTATACTCTGCCCAAGGACAGAAACAAGTAGCTGAGGCCATTGCCAAGGCTATCAAGAACTACCGCTATTGGCTCAAGAACAGAAACCAACTCAGCCCTGAGAATGCCGCCAATGATCTTATCTATAGGGTACAGATAGCCACTAGCAACAAGGACTTGGCTGCTACGCCTTCCAACTTCAAGGGACTCAGCCCAATCCTCAAGGAAAAAGTAGGCAACGCCTTCCGCTACTATTATGGTAAGGAAACAGATCTTAAAAAAATAGATGAACTCTTACAAATCGCTAAGAAAAAGGGATTCACCGATGCCTTTATCGTCTCTTTTTCTGCCAATGGCAAGAGAAATGTACAATAGCTGTTCACTGCTCTCTGTTCACTGTTCACCGTTCTCTGCTCACTGTTCACTGAATTTATTTGGTTATTCCCTCTTAAAATCGTATCTTTGCAGAAATCAGCCTGACAGACTATAGTCAAACAGAAATGGTTTGGGAAAAATTAGCGTGAGCATGTGTAGGGGCGAATTGCAATTCGCCCTTGAGAAAGAGCAAATAAAGAATTGATCTCTTGTTCTATTTATTCGCAATTTAAATATGATTGACTATAACAACTAAAAAAACCTATAATTCTTAGAAAATGAAAATACAAAATTCTGAACTTATTCTCTCTGGGGAGGGGCGTATCTACCACCTCAATATACAGAAAGAGAACATCGCTCCTACTATTATTCTCGTAGGAGACCCTCAGCGCGTACCCGTGGTCAGCGCTCATTTTGACAAAGTAGAATTTACCGCTCACAAGCGAGAATTTGTCACTCACACAGGCTACTACCAGGGCAAGCGCCTCTCGGTAGTCTCCACCGGAATAGGCCCTGATAACATTGATATTGTCCTGAATGAATTAGACGCTCTTTTCAACATTGACTTAGAGCGAAGAGTACCCAAGCAAGAACACACTCCCTTGACTTTCGTTCGCTTAGGCACCTCCGGTAGCCTACAAGCCGATATCCCTGTGGATAGTATCGTTCTCTCCGCTTATGGCTTGGGCATGGACAACCTCCTACACTCCTACAAGGATAGCCCTAAGGTACGTGAAAGAGCTATGGAAGATGCCTTTATCGCTCATACCCAATGGAATATGGACAAGGGACACCCCTGTATCGTACAAGGGTCGGAAGCCCTCCTCGAAAAGCTCTACTCTCCTGAGGTGTTCAAGGGCATCACCGCCACCGCACCTGGATTCTATGGCCCTCAGGGACGCCAACTTCGCTTGATCCCTCAGGACGAACATCTCAATGAAAAATTGGAATCCTATGCTTTCAACGGCTACAAAGTAACCAATATGGAGATGGAAACCGCCGCTATCTATGGACTGAGCAAGCTCTTAGGGCATCAAGCACTTTCGATGAATGCTATCATCGCCAACCGACCTGCAGGTACCTTCAGCGCGGATCCAGGTAAAGCCGTAGAAAAATTGATACAATATGCTTTGCCAATCATCTGCAAGGAGTAAACAGTGAGCAAAGAACTATAATCACAAAAAATCCTCACCATGCTATGGTGAGGATTTTTACTTAAAACTAACTGGGTTTCTAATGAGGTTAAAACAACTGATATAAAAACACTAAAAAAGAACTTACTCATTAGAACACGTAATGGAAATGAAATACTAAAAACATTCCTTACAGACGGATTTTTACATCCAAACAACAACAGTGCAAAGATATAACTTTTTTCCAAATAAACAAACATTATTTTTAATTATTTTAAATAAATATTTTATTTTATTGATATACAAGTGGTTATAAATACGCATAGCAAGAGAAACTCATACATTTCCACAGAGAGAATACATTGCATTTTCTCCTTATTGCCGATACGAGCTACAAGAAATGCGCCCATAGGCTCTGGTAAATAAAAAATATCTTTTATCTTTGCTCAAGATGTTGTACTTTTGCACTTAGAACTGATACCACAGATGAAACGACTTGATTTTTCCGAATTTCTCAAGAGTTATGCCTTTGTTATTGGCGTACTTAAGTCCTTTGCGATCCTCTCCTGCGCCATAGCGGGGTGGATCTTTGGCAATGTCTCGGCGGGACTTACAGCAGCCACTACAATCATTATGATTGCCCCCAGTGACATCCCAGGCAACCGCAAGCACCACTTGGGAGGGATTGTCATTGCGACCCTTTTCGTAGCTATCAGTTCCGTAACGGTCAATTTTGCTCATGCTTACGGACACCTCTGGCAGCTCCTCGCCCTGATGGCATTGCTCACCTTTGGTTATGCTTATATCTCCCTCTATGGAGCGCGTGCGGCCATGGTCTCTATTGCGGGGATTTTCACCCTTACCTTGGCCTTGGTACGCCCCCAGAAGGGCATCGATATCCTATACAATGCCTTGTATATATTCATGGCAGGGGCTTGGTATATCTTCTTAGTACGCATACTGATGTGGATACGCCCACGCCAATACAGCGAACAGCTCTTGGCAAAATGTATGACCCTTACCGCCAAGTACTTACAGATACGCGCCCTACTAATCCGCGACACCGAACACCGCTCCGCCAACAAGCAGCTGCTCCTCTCCCTGCAGTCCTCCCTCAATGAAGAATACGAGAAACTACGGGCTGTCCTCTTGGACTCTCGCTCCAAGTCGGGCAAAACAAACTACCTACAACGACAGTTCCTTATCTTTATCGAGATGGTGGATATCTTCGAACTGGCCATTGCCAACCCGATTCCTTATGAAAAAGTAGACAAATACGCTACTAAAAATGCCGGTTTCTTGGATCAATACACCCATTTCTTAGAGGAACTATCCCAAATACTCCTTAAGATGGCTGAGTACATTGGAGAAAGAAAAAAAGGCACCTATGACATCAGCCTCAAAAGTCTCTTAGAAAAACAATTACTCTTCAAGCAGACCTATCTCAGCATCAGTCAGGAAGGTTCTTTCTCTGAAGAACAGATGCTTTTGGAGAAAATGTACCTTTATCTAAGCAAGCAAACACAGAATATCTACAACGTACAACAGATATTCAACAACTATTATACCCAAGAGGTGAGCTTCCGCGACGAAAAGAGTTTCCGCCGCTTTGTCAGCGCGGACAACTACTCCATCAAGCGCTTGGCAGATCACTTTTCTTTCCAGTCCTCCTTCTTCCGGCATGCCCTTCGCCTTGCCATCGTTACAGTCATTGGTTACCTGATAGGGAGCGCCTTTGAAGTACAGAACCCCCATTGGATTCTCTTTACTGTATATGTGATCATGCGCCCAGGGTATGGCCTTACACTCAAGCGCTCCAAGGACAGAGCCTTGGGTACCCTCATAGGAGCAGGCTTTGCGTTTGTCTTAGTATATATATGCCAATTTGTACTACACTTGGACTATGAAGTTTATAAATATATCTATGGAGCAGCGATTCTTATGAGTATGCCCTTTGGCTACGGGCTATTACAGGAGAACTTTAGCATGAGTGCTATTTTCCTTACCCTATACATCGTCTTGGCTTATGCTCTTTTCGTCCCTGATGCGATGAGCGTAGTACAATACCGAGTGGTGGATACCCTAATCGCCTTTGTTCTTTCGGTAAGTGCCAACTACTTGCTCTTCCCCTCATGGGAGCACAAGAACTACAACCTACTGATAGTAAAGAGCTTAAGAGCCAATTTAGGCTATACCAATGAACTTATCAAGCGAGCAGAGCATCCAGAAATCACCACCGAGTACAAGGTAGCCCGCAAAAAGGCTTTCTTGGCCTTGGCCAACCTGAATGCGGGCTTGCAGCGTATGTTACAAGAACCCAAGTCCCAACAGAAGAACTACACCCAGCGCAATGAGATACAGGTACTCCAGCAGGATTTCCTCTCCTGTGTGGCCACCCTGAGTACGCAGCTCAGTGAGCACCCCTCCCCTATCATCAAAGACCTTTTCGTCCGCGCCATACAGGAGATACAGCACAAGCTCCAGCACTGTGTAGCCCTCTTGGACGGCAAGCTCGATCAGGAGATACGTCCCTTTGACCCGAAGGTATTCCAAGAAATACGCCAAGCAACTCTGGAACTTTTTGCCCAGCAAGACAAAACCCCTACCACTGACAATCCCTTAGCCACCATCCGCCCCCAAGAGATGCTCTTCTACACCGAACAACTCAACTACCTAAGAGAACTGACAGAGAATATTGAGAAAATGATTAAAGCCATTGTTACGGATTAGTGGTATGTGATTATTGTATCTTGACAATAGTAATACCTTTATCAATATTGTCAAAGTCATTATCGGAAGTTACCAATATCCAGTCATTTTTAGCACATAGTTCGAGATAATAAGCGTCATTGTAGTCTATATGGAAATTCTCTATGATATGATTGCTATTAATAGCATTGAAGTCGTCTGGATATTTTTGTACAAAATCTAAATCATAGATCTTACGGAGCATTATTTTCACATCCTCAAGATTATTTTTATAGTCTTGACTTTGTTTGTAATCCTTTTTGTAATCCCCTGACACATTTTGAGGATGTTTTTTCCATATATTAAAGAAAAAACGCATGGAAGTATTAGCAAATTCACTCACCACAAGGCTTACCAAGGCTATCTGTATATTGTAAGTAGAAATATTCTTAAAAAAACGCGTTGCTCTTTCTTGCTTTTTCTCATTGCTATTAATCATAGGAGCAAGTAGCATGATCCAAATATTATTGTCAAAGAAATAGGTTTTATTTGCTTTGAACTCATATTGTTGATAGGGGATAATAACATTAGGCATCTCTATAGAATTTCTTCAACGGCTTGTTCAAAGGCTTCTTGGTTAGCAAAATATTCTTTGGCATAGGTCGCTACCATCTTAAAAAGGGCTTTATCCTTATCATCTACATTTACTAACTTGAGATGACTATTGAGAAAATCACCCTTAAAATCTTGATAGAGCTTTCCTATAGCCATATTAAGGAAGGCCGTAATGACAATAGTAATCCCTTGAAAATCCAATTCTACTATATCTTCTCTGCGAAGTGCTTCTACTATAGCCTGATAAACCTTCTTGCCATCATCGGAGCTAACTGCCAAATCCGAATCTATGATGTTTTTAACTGTCAAATGTTGGTTTTTCGTTTCCATACTTAAAATATATTGTCTAAACTCTCTTCTTTTAACCAGTAATAGTGTTTATCATTTAGATTAAATGATAGATTTATTAGTGTTCCTCCAAAAGGAGAGATTAACCCTTTAGTAATGACTTTCCCATTGGAAAATTCATAATATCCATCAGAAGAAACAATATGTATTTTCCCTTTATTGAGCTTGATAAATTCGAATATAACACCTAATCCCAAGCCTCCAACTTCCCTTTTAGTGGTATTCCCAGAGACCATAGCCCATTGTATTGCTTCTCTTCCTGATATTTCTGTTTCTAAGAAAGAAGAAACATTCTCCTTAATCGTAACCCCTCTATCTACAATCGTGAAATGAAGTGGCTTTTTAGGATCTTTTGGAAAAAACTGTCCACAGACATGTATGTAATTACACCTGCCGTGTGTCCTTGCGTTTTCATATAGTTCAAAGATATTTTTAACAATCTCACGACCTAATCGGTCACTAAGAGAAGGAAACTCTGGTTTGGAAAACAATTGCCTGATATAATCATAAAATAAAGCATCTTCTTTAGGATTTAGCCGTTGATACCTTAAGGAAGTATCGTACCTGTCAACCAATTCAGAATAACCATAATTCACTAAAAAACTATTTTTCCTCAAGATATTAGAGAGCTTATGAGGTATATTTTCTAAGCTGATAGTATTCCCATTGCTTTCCAATTTTTCAAAAAGCGCGCCTATAAGTGCACATAGGTTCGCCTCCATGAAATCAATTTGACTGAAATCAAATAGAATAGTTTGATTGTGATATTGTAGGGATTGGTTATATAAATCACACAAATAATTATATCCTCGAAAATCACTTTTTATTTGTCTTTCAGAAAAGAACACCCTTTCCACAAGCCTCTGATTTAAACCGCAAAAATACTAAATATTTCGCTCCTTTACAAGAAAAAAGAGAGATTTAGATTTTAGGGACTAAGAGTTAGTTCCTAAAACCTATCATCTACCTTGCAAAATTACAATATTGAGAAGCAAAAGTCAAGAAAACAATAAGATAAAAAGTAAGAATTTATACAATACATATTCAACTAACAAGAATAATTTTTTAAAACAAAAATACAAATTTTATTTGTATATATAAAAATATTTTCTTAATTTTACACGTTCTAAGAGCTATTTAAAAATCAAAATTGCTTAATCTTTAAAAAACCTAAATATGATTCAAAGAATTTTTCATCCTATAGGCCAAGGTGCTTTTTATTCTGAAAGACATGAAAATCATAACATTGTCTATGATTGTGGAAGTATGTGTGTTAGTAAGAGTAAAAAAGTTGTATCTCAAAGTTTTAGCAAAGAAGATGTAATTGATATCCTTTTCATCTCGCACTTTGATTATGATCATATATCTCTGATTGAAGACTTAAAGACAACAGTAAAAGAAATCAGAAATGTTGTAATACCATTACTACATAATAATGAAAAGATTTTATTATCTAATATATTTAAAGCTCTAGGAGAAAATAACTTGGCAACCTTAGTGAAAGAGCCTAAGGAGTTCTTTGGAGCAGAAACTCGTATTATTAGAGTCGAACCTAGCTCTGAAGAAAAAATAAATGAAGGCACCCGATCTATTTTCTTAAATGATGCAAATCAAAAACTACAGATATCAAGTGGAACTCTAATAGCTATAGAGAAAAATTCTGATTGGATTTTTATTCCTTTTAATTATGAATACAAAGACCGAAGTAAAAAATTTCTTGATAAATTGAAAAAGAATGGTATTGACATTAATAAACTTGAAAACGTACCTGATGATTATACCGAATATCGGAAGATAATAAAAAAAACATATGAAGAAGTAGGTGATATTAATGAAAATTCCATGTTCTTATATTCAGGCCCCACCATCAATAAGAAAAATTTTTATTACACTTACCTATATCGTCCAAATAAACACTATTGTTATTTTTATTTTCACCCCTTTCACAATATAAAACAAGACCGAGTTGCTTGTTTATA
Source organism: Capnocytophaga gingivalis (assembly GCF_002302415.1). Classification (NCBI taxonomy): domain Bacteria; kingdom Pseudomonadati; phylum Bacteroidota; class Flavobacteriia; order Flavobacteriales; family Flavobacteriaceae; genus Capnocytophaga; species Capnocytophaga gingivalis. The sequence continues at coordinate 1,381,558 of NZ_CP022386.1, forward strand.
CACAGGTGATGGAGATTTAAACATTGTAGATGGAGAAAAAACGGTTATAGAAAAAATATATGAGAGATATTGGAATTTAATAGGAACGATACAAATTCCTCACCATGGAAGCCTATATTCTTTTAACAATAAGATACTTAAAGACAATGTATTTATTTGTCCTTTCTCTGTAGGAAAGAATAATTTACATGGACATCCTTCAGGAAAAGTCATTAGTGAAATATTATCACACAAGAGTTACCCTATATATGTAACAGAGGATGTTGATAGTATATTTATTGAAATAATTGAAAAAAAAATAAAGAGTAATACTCTTGTACATTAGAGGTAGAAATAAAACATCTCCCTCTCTTACAAAAAAGAAAATTTAAAAATAGTAGGCTTGCCTTGTGGCAAGCCTACTATAGTTTTAGGAGTTTTCCTCCTTATTCTCTCCCTATTTCTCTTCAGGATTTTCTGTTTTTTCTGGAGTATCTTCTACCTTCTCTTGAGCCAATTTTTCTTTGATTTTGTTCTCTATTCTTTCTTTCACTTCCTTACTAATACCTCCTTTCTGTTTTCGTTCTTGCTCGAATTTTTCAAGCCTTTCTTTATGTTTTTTGAAGCCTTCAAGAAAAACGGTCTCACCAATTGTCTCTGTAGATTGTTGTACAGCACTTGTAAGACTTTCCAAGACAGCATTTTTTATCTCACGCCCTGAAAACCCTTCTGAAATCTCAGCTAATTTCTTACAGAGTTCCTCTCTGTTTACTTCCTCAGAAAAAGGCACTTTAGAAGGAATCGTAATAGAAATAATAGCTTCTCTATTTTCCAAAGTAGGTAAATCAAAATGAATATGCTTCAAAATACGAGATTCAAAAGCTTTATCATAATTATCCGCTAAGTTGGTTGCAAAAACAACAACCCCTTCAAAATCCTCCAATAGAATAAGCATCTGACTTCTAAGAGAGTTAATCGCTTGATCAGAGCTACTGGATACATTTTGGATACGCTTACCTAAGAAAGAATCAGCCTCATCAAAGAAAAGCACGGCATCTGATTCTTTGGCAGTGTTGAAAGCCTTGAATAGGTTCTTAGGAGCATCCCCTACATATTTGGATTCAATTTCTGCATAATTAACGGCAAGAATATTCTTATTCAACATCTTAGCAATAGCATGAGAAACCATTGTCTTTCCTGTACCAGGTGGGCCATAGAAGTTTAGTATAAGCTTAGGTTTGGCATCCACTTCTTCGAATCCCCAATCCTCATAGATACGTTTCTGATTCTCTATAAGTGTAAGGGACAGAAGTACATCCTCCTTTACTGAAGGAGGCAGGATTACTCGCTCCAAAGAGAATTTAGGTATTTGTGGAATAAAAACCATTTCTTCTTGCTTCCTATTATTAGAAGCCGTATTTGATTTCTGTCCTTCCATTTTTTCCTTATTTTTAAAGATATAAACATTAGGCAAATCCTTAATAAAGTCCTTATAGTCTCTAAGAATTAGGTTTTTACGAAAATAAAGAGCCTCTTCCAGTTTCTTATTTCCTTTATAAAGATCTTCTTCTATAAGAATCCCTACCCTATTAGATATTTTTACCTCATAAAATTTACCTGCTTTTTTATCAAAGTCCTCCTCGAAATAAAGTCCTTCTTGTACTTCTGTTGCAGTTGTCTTTATTTTTTGGATAACTTCAAGAACTTTAGATGAATAGTCATTCATAGTTATGTAAGTACCAATTTCTTTTTATTCAATTCTCTATCAAGTTCAGGGTCTATTGAATCATAACTTGCCTTTTCCGCATAACGTATCTCTCCATTCTCAAAAACCCCTATAATTGTCTCATTAGGATTATCACGAGATATAAAACCTCTTTCTAATCCAATGTCTATTGGAATTTCTTTCTTTATTCTACTGCCTATATAGGAACTTGTCATTTTTTTAAAAGCTTCTTTCTGTCTTATTTTTTCAGAAGTGTTAGGCGATTTTTTCCAATTATTATAATTGGTTCTTATTTCCCTATCTACAATTACTTTAGAAAAAAATATAAAAGGCATAAAGGTTAACCCTACTACATTTCCTATAAAATTTGCACCTTGCTTTACAAGATCAGGATTCTTGAGTGCAAAATTAGTAATTTGTGCCGCAGTCGAATTAGGTTTGTTTAGGATATCATCGCCTATTTTTAATAGCAGACTAAATAAATTCATATTTTCTAATTTAAAACAATCATTTCTTTATCTCCAAAAGCATCCTTTAAGTTACTATCTATTTCCTTTGTAGCAACAATTAGGGTATTATCTTCCAATATCTCTTCTTTACTTTCATTATAGTAAGTAAGAACAAAATATTTAAAGCCTTCTTCAAAAACGATTCCATAATCGTTTGATTCTTTGATAGGAAACATTACAGGTTTATTATCTTTAATACTTACTCCTTGCTTTACAAAATACTCTTTCACATAATGAAGTGTCAATTTTTCCACCTTATTTTGTTTCAATTTTGATACTTTTTTTGTATTCTGTTTTAGAAGGAAATAAGCTATTCCTCCCAATACAACTACTGATGAAATTATAGCGAATGTTTTCATTAGCGTATATTTTTAAGTTAAAACAATCATTTCTTTATTACCAAATCGAGACTTAGTTGCTTCATCCAAGTTCTCTGTCTTTATGATTTCTGTTTCTTCTTCTATGATTTCTCCTGTTGATTCATCATAGAATGTATTAGCTATATAATCCTTATTATCATCCAATCCAATAGAGATCTCATTATATTGCCCCTGATCCATTAAAGACTTAAGTTTTATAGAAACTGCCTTAATATTTGGGTGCTTCTGTTTTATTCTATTATACCTTGCTTTGAACCAATTTACAATATTTGCAAAAAAATTGAATATAGCAACAGCGATTTTTTTAATAAAATCCCATGCTCTTTTAAAAAAACTTATAAGTGTATCTAACATAGTTTTATAATTTAACAATTAACAATTCCTTATCCCCAAAAGCCTCCTTTAATGCTTCTACCATTATATCACAACGAACACAGATAATCTTATTCACGTCTAAAGCTTGCTTATCTTGATCCATATATTGTAGGTATAGCTCTAATTTATCCTTCTTATTGCGTCCACCATTAAGTACTGCTAAGAACTTAGCATCTTCCACTTTTGTTTCTCTGATAATTTCCTTTAGGTTTTCCATATCCAATTTTTCTGTGGTAATCATCTCACAGGGCAAATCGGTAGCATCTTTGACTCTCTGAGAGAGGTTATCTATGGCTTCTATTATTCCATTTTGGAACTTTTCCATCATTGCAGTAAGTTTTTCAAGATTTTCCTCTACAAAAAAATCTTGTATTTTACCTACTGTTTTTTCAAAATTTAGTTTCATTTTAAACTTGTATTTAATTAAACAATTATTTTTCTATTAATCTGTCTTTATACCTACTCCAAGCATTTTCATAAGAAGAACGAGAGCCTTTAGGAATTTCTATGTCTATATTTGGATTAGGAAAAACATCCTTGCCAAGTGTTGGAGGGGTCACAGCTTTAATTCTAACTGTTTTTAGTGAATTACAACCATAAAAAGCTCTATCCGCAATCAACTTTATATCTTCTCCTATTTCAACTTCTTCTAAAGCTGTACAATCTCGAAAAGCTTGTATATCTATTGTTCTTATACCTTTAGGAAGTATAATTGATTTTAAGGCACTACATCCTGAAAAAGCCTCATTTTCAATTTCTCTACCTTTCACTTCATTTGGTATAGCATTCGGAAAAATGACCTTTTCTAGTTCTTTACAGTTTTCAAAAGCTTTTTCTCCCACTATCACTATATAGGGTGGAAATTCAACAGTTTTCAGTGACTTACATCCCGAAAAAGCATAACCTCTAATCATAATCAAGTCCTTCGGTAACACAAGAGAATCTATAAGATGGGTTTTACACAACCGTTCAACATCTGTTTCATAAATATTAATTCCACAGAACTGAACACCTTTCTGAGAACCATTATTTATTGTAATAGATTTTAAACTGCAATTTTTAAAAGCTCTTCGATTTATTAATAAAGTTTTTTCTAATATAATACTTCCCATTTTTTTATTATTTATATAATTTTCTCCACTTTCAGCACCGCTCCCAAAGTATGGAAGATACTACTGATATCGATACCGAATACACGCTGGAAGGCAGCGATTACGTCTTTTCCACCGTTTACGGAAACGGGGTTGGTGGTAGTCTGAGTAGGGATCACAACTTGCATCCCTGATTCTAAACGGATACCATTGGAGGCTACCGTCTTACTTACAGTTACTTGATATAAGGCCATAACTTTTAATGATTAATTTTCAATGGTTAATAGTTATTCTACAAATAGTTCTTGTTGTTCTTCGACACACAGGTCACTATAAATATTTACAAATTTCATTCTTCCCCCCTCCTTATTTTGCGGCAAAATTATAAATCAACTCGGTCAAACTACGACCACCTTGCAACCATTTTTCTACTTTAACACTTCAATCACTATAGGACACAAAAAAAGCGCGACATTCCTTGTTGCTTATTCTCGAAAGCCCGACCAAAGGCCTACACCAAAAGCAAAAGGAATGCCCACGCCTGAAAACGTAGGCATCTCCACTTTACTTTCCCTTGGTGTTGAAAAAATTGGTCGTATTTTCGAGAATGGGAAAATATAAAGCGAAACGCTATTTCTAATAATTAATGATCAATTGTAATAATTAATGATCGCTGTGACTATCTGTTATTTCTATGTTTTTCCTAATTATAACTAATCAAGCGCAAAGATAGTAAAATTTTATTAATATACAAAGATAATTTATATTTATTTTTCTACTTTTTTCTTATCTTTTTCTGACGACAAAAGTAAGAAGTAAGTCGGTCAAACTATGACCATCTCTTAAATATTTTTACTTTCCTCTCAACTGCAAAAAATAAAACTGAACTCAGTCAAATTACAACCGAGTTCAGTTATCAGTTACCTCTTTTGAGGACTATAGGAATTCACAGCCCCTTAGAGTGTATAGGATTCCCCTATACACTTAAAACTTAGGTTTCAGGCTATACTTTAGGTAGAATTTCTCGATGATTTCTTCTACTTCATCCGCAGTATCTACAATCTTGAAGATATCCATATCCTTGGCGGAGATATTGCCAAACTTGTCCAAGAGCACTTCCTTGATCCATGCTACCAAGCCACTCCAGAACTCCGTGCCAACCAAGATGATCGGAAAGGGTTCTATCTTGGTAGTCTGTATCAGGGTAATCGCTTCAAATAGCTCATCCATGGTACCAAAGCCTCCTGGAAAGACTACAAAGGCTTGAGAGTAGCGGACGAACATGACCTTACGAGCAAAAAAGTAGTTGAACCTTAGGTTCTTATCTCTGTCCACATAGGGGTTGTCATGTTGTTCAAAGGGGAGTTCTATATTGATTCCCACTGAAGGTCCTCCCTGCTCGTGGGCGCCCTTGTTAGCCGCTTCCATGATCCCTGGCCCGCCTCCAGTGATGATACCAAAGCCCATCTCAACAATGCGTCCGGCAATCTCGGCGGCCAAGTTGTAGTACTTACTATCAGGCTGAATACGTGCTGACCCGAACACCGATACACAGGGGCCTATCTCCGAAAGGCGCTCATAGCCTGTGACAAACTCACTCATGATCTTAAAGATCCCCCAAGAATCATGTTGCTTTAGCTGAATCTCTTCAAATTGTCGTTTTTTTACCATATTTTAATAATCAATATTTAATGAGTGATGCTTTCTCTTTTCCTCACATCATAGAGGGAATAACCTGCCGAACAGACATTCAGTAGCGCAACAGAGAGTAAGAGAATCGTATTTAGTAAGGAGGTTTTCTCTTCTCTTACTAAATAATAAATAACAACGGCGACGGAAAAGAGCAGACAGAATACAAAGTAAAAGCTCCTAGCGTCTTTTCTTAAAAAGGATTTCATAGATTATAAGATTAAGGTTTAATTCATTAATAAATGACCTTGCAAAGATACGATTTTTAAAAGTAGAAGTCAAACATTTTCGCCAAGTTTTTTTACCCTCAACCTTTTAGACTTCTGTAGAGTGCAAGCCTACAAGAGATGGGATTTTCAGCAAAAAAGGAAAATAACCCTTCTCTCACGTCTCAAGTATTCTACAGCACTGTTTTTTACAAAAACACAAAATTAACACCCATAGTATAAAATTCCCATTCAAAAAATAGGAAATTTAATAAAAAATAATTAACTTTGCAACCTATTTACTACATTAACCATTAACCATTAACCATTAACCATTAACCATTAACCATTAACCATTAACCATTAACCATTAACCATTAACCATTAACCATTAATCATTAACAATTATGAAAAGTTTTTTCTTTGCTTTCCTTCTTTTGGGAAGTATCCCCCTTTGGTCACAGAACTCCTTGGAGAGACAAATCCTACAGAGCAAGTATGCGGTGGACTCTATCATAGCTACTCAAAAAGCTCATTTGTTCAAGCAGTTAGGCTCAGTAGAAGATCTCTTAGAACAAGGAAAAATATCCAAGGACGAGGCCGAACAGATGAAAAAGGACTTCAAGCAACGTGCCAAGCAGCGCACCCAGCAGCTGCTCTACACGCAAGCTCAGTTCCTTAGAGACCAATTGGACAAGGAGTTACAGTCCTTTCCTGCGGACAGCCTTCTGATGCCCGCCGATTCCTTAAACCCTCACCTTCCTTATGAGAAAACCATGGCTCAGGTGGATTCCTTAGCACAACGACAGGAAGCCAACACTTACCTACGCCGATATATGAATAGGGGGGATATCTTCTCGCCTTATCTGGCTCTGGGGATACTGAACCTACACTCAGCTGGGCATTTTGGAGATAAGCGCCTGAGCCCTCTGGGCTCTAAGTCCTTTGAGTTGGGGATCTATACCAACTACCGCCTAAGAAAAAACGACAACCTGCTGCACCTGAACCTTGGACTCTCTTGGCTGTATCAGAGCTTTAAGATACGCGATGGACTCTACTACCAGCACCAGGCAGGCAACACCCTCTTAGTCCCCTATGGCAGCGAGCTGACCAAGTCTAAGTTCCGCACGCACTACCTGCTCCTTCCCATAGATCTGGAATGGGATTTCTCCAAGGAGGGAATGCATAGAAATATCTCCTATTTCCAGACACATGAGCATCTGTACCTTGGCGTAGGGGCTTTTGTGGGGATTCTCTTGGATGCCAATCAGAAAGTGAATGCCGAGCGAGAAGGAAATACCTATAAGACTCTCATTCGGGAGGACTTACACACCAACCGATGGACTTATGGCCTCTCAGCTCATATAGGAGTCAAGGAATGGAGCCTCTACTTCCGCTATAGCCTTGCCCCTCTCTTTACTGGTAATAGCAAAGGCGAATATCCTTTTATGATAGGCATACGAGCAGGACGATAATTAGTGTTCATTGTTCATTAATTTAAGTTTCAAAAGCTCTGTAACTTATTGATATTCAAAATCTCCCCCTACGCCCTCCAAAGGGGGAATGAGATAGTTTATGATTCTCAAGGAGTTAGAGAGAGGACATTTTCCAGATTGATAGACAATTTTTATCTTTTTCAACGAATTTATTCCCCCTCTCGGAGGGGATAGTCCGTGAATACATGGAACGGAGTATGTGAAGGGAGGTTCGTTTTGCAATATATTGATTATTAACCAATTATAAATACAATTATAACCTAAAAATGACTTGCGAAACTTAAATCATTGTTCATTAATCATTGTTCATTAACCATTCATTTATGCGTTTTTTCTTTCTCCTCTTTACCTTGCCCTTATGGGCACAACAACAGGTGCTTTCCTCCAAGGGCACCCCTGTAGAATATGTCAATATAGGCATAGTAGGAACTTCCAAAGGACTTATTACCAACGAGCAAGGAGAGTTCACCTTGGAAAGGCTTGAAGCAGCTCCGACAGATAGTATTTACTTTTCACACTTGAGTTATAAGCGTAAAGTGCTTTTAGCCAAGGATATACAAAAGAAAATTATCTTAGAGGAGACTGACATCAAGCTCCCCGAGGCTTCTTTTACCTTGCAAAAACCTAAATACTACACCCTTAGGGGCAAGGGGCTGCCTATTGTCTTCAAGCTCTATGGCGAGATGAAGGATGGCTTTGAGCCTACCAGCAATCGCAAGTATCTCAATGCGGAGATAGGAGATTTTCTGTCTCTCAAGCACGATGCACGCCTTACAGAGCTAAGTATAGATATAGACCGAAGTGACTTCTATATGGCTGTACTACGTGTGGTGGTCTACCAGACAGATCGAGAGCATAAGGCCTTTACGCCCTTGCTTAGGGAACCTATTTATATAGAGGTATTTCCCAGTCCCCAACCGCAGACTTTCACCCGCAAGCTCTCCGTCTTTGCCCCTAAGGGCGAGGTATGGATAGGGGTGCAGTTTGTCGAAATGCGTGGCAAAGACTATGACAGGCTTATGTTCCCTGCCACAGTCAATACCTGCTATATCCGCTTTGCCGATGGCAAGATACGCCCTCTGAACAAGCATTTAGGGATTCCTTTCTCTATCAAAGGATACGATTATATAATGGTTAATGATCAATGATCAGTGATTAATGGTTAATGATACGCGCGTTGACACTGATTTGTAGGAGGCTATCCAAAACATTATTTTCAAATTTTATTCTATTGAAAATCAGTTGTTTTTAGATTCTGTTGTAGGGGCGATTTGCAAATCGCCCTTCAAGAATAAGGCTTTTTGGACAGCCTTGGAATTAATATCTATAATCCTTCGATTCCACCTTTATACAACCCTATAATTTTTATTTTAGAACCAACTAAAAACTAATTTCTTTTTCTTATTTAAAAAATATTTCTTTTTTCATTAGTAAATAAAAGAAAATTTGTATCTTTGCGCACTCGATTTGTCACTAATCATTAATCATTATCATGAAGGTTCTCAAGTTTGGAGGGAAATCCCTCGCCAATGGAAAGGGCTTAGAAACAGTACTTTCTATTATCATTGACAAGGTAAAACAAGGACAGGAAATCGCCGTAGTGGTCTCTGCCCGCGACAAGGCTACAGACCAATTGGAGTCCATGCTGGAGCGTGCCGCTGGTGGGGAGGACATCTCGGACGATTTCAGCGCTTTTAAGGAATATCAGCTCGCTGGGGAGGATATTGATTTCTCTGAGGAGTTTTCTGTCCTACAGCGCATCTTCGATGGGGTCTCTCTCCTTGGGGATTATAATGATAAGATCAAGGACAACACCTTGGCTCAGGGGGAAGTCCTCTCGGCCAAGTATGTCGCTCACTTACTTAGAAAGCGCGGAATACAGGCTGCCTTTGCCGATAGCCGTCAGTTCTACGTAACCAATAGCCTCTTTGGCAATGCGCAACTTCAGGAAGAAGCCTCTCACAGGCGTACCTTGGATTATTTTGCCCAATTCCCCAAAGGAACAACTCCTATCGTAACGGGCTTTATCGCTGCCAACGAACTGGGGCAAACTACCACTCTGGGGCGCAACGGAAGCAACTACTCTGCCTCTATCTTAGCCAATATTCTCAACGCAGAAGAGCTTCAGAACTACACCCATGTAGATGGTATCTTCACCGCCAATCCTGAGCTGGTGACCGATGCCAAGATTATCGAGCGCCTTTCCTTCGAAGAGGCCAATGAGTTGGCCAATTTCGGTACCTCTATCCTTCATGCCAAGACGATTATCCCTCTCTTGGAAAAGAAAATCCCTTTGCGTATTCTCAATACCTTCAAGCCCAATGACGCTGGCACTCTCATCTGCGAGGCTCAGGACAGCATAGGCGGAATCCGCGCCATCTCTGTATTGGAGAACTATGCCTTGGTCATCCTCGAGGGGCGCGGGCTCTTAGGGAAAGTAGGGGTAGATGCGCGTATCTTCCGCGCCTTGGCGCAGGCTCAGATCAGCGTGAGTATCATCTCCCAGGGTTCCTCCGAGCGTGGAATTGGATTCTTGGTAACCAATAAGGAGGCTCACAAGGCAAAGCAGGCCTTAGAAAAAGAGTTCGAGTCGGATGTATATAGCCATGATGTCAGCGGGGTGAGCCTCGTAGAAGAGGTAGGGGTAGTCTCCATCGTAGGACAGAACTTGGCCGACTTTGACAAGCCTTACAATGCACTCATTCGCAACCAGGTAATCCCGCTACTGATCAACAACTCCGCCACAGGGCGCAATGTCAGCGTGGTGATCCATAAGAAAGACCTTCCCAAAGCGGTCAATGTGATCCATGGGGAAATCTTCCAAATCTCCAAGCGTATCAACCTGGTGATCTTCGGTCGTGGTACGGTAGGGGGAACGCTTATCGAACAGATTTTCCAGGCTCGTGCCGATATCCTCAAGCGTAGAAATATCAACTTGCAGATCGTCGCTATAGCCAACTCAAAAGAGGTGGTGTTCAATCACAAAGGAATATCCCCTGCGGACTACACCGCCTTCGATACACTCAAGGTTCCTTACCAGATAAGCGAGCTGATCGCTCAGGTACAGCAGCACCATTTGGAGAACCTTATCGCTATAGATGTCACTGCCAGCAAGGCCTTTGTCGAGAACTACCTCCCCTTGGTAGAGAATGGTTTTGACCTTGTATCGGCTAACAAAATAGCCAATACCATCGGCTATCCTTTCTATAAAAAACTCAGAGAGACCCTCACCCAGTATAAGAAACAATACCTCTACGAAACCAATGTAGGAGCTGGCTTACCGCTGATTGATACCATCAAGCTACTACACCACTCAGGAGAGAATATCACCCGTATCAGGGGAATCTTCTCCGGTACACTGAGCTTCCTTTTCAATACCTATTCGGCCAGCGATGCTCCCTTCAGTGAGATTCTCCAAAAGGCTATTGACAGTGGCTATACCGAACCTGACCCACGCGAAGACCTCTGTGGAAACGACGTAGGGCGTAAGCTATTGATTCTGGCTCGCGAATTGGATTTGGAAAACGAGTTCGAGGAGGTCTCCATAGAGAACCTAATCCCTCCTGCTCTACGTGAGGGTAGCCGTGAGGAGTTTCTCAGCCGTCTCAAAGAGTTTGACCCTATCTATCAAGAGATCAAGGACAAAGCACCTCAGGGCACGGTTCTACGCTATGTAGGCGACCTCCATGGCGACCTCTCCCAGACGGCTACCGCCCGCTTGGAGGTCAAGCTCGTATCGGTACCCGTAACCAGCGCCTTAGGACAGGTCAAGGGTGCTGACTCCATTTTCGAGATTTACACCGAGTCCTACGGCGAAAACCCTATTGTGATCCAGGGAGCCGGAGCCGGTGCCGCTGTCACTGCTCGGGGGGTATTTGGAGATATTTTACGTATAATAGGAAATAAATAGTTTACCATGCATATTCACAAAAAAGACCTTGTCGCTACCATTCGTCTTGAGGCTGACGAAATTAGCTTGGATACAGCCAATGTACTGCTAAAGGATCCCACCCTGAAGCCCTGCCATATCATCATTGATCTCTCGGCACTGACCGAGCTGGACGAGGAGCAGCTCGATGCGCTCTTCTACCTCTCTGAGATGTTTCGCAGCGAGACAGAACACTCCTTCGTAGTGGTGATCCCTTCCTATGACCCTGATACCTTCCCTGAGGAAATAGCAGCCTGCCCTACCCTACAGGAAGCTTTGGATATTATCGAAATGGAAGAAATAGAAAGAGACCTCTTTGATGACTAAGAGGTCTCTTTCTTTGGGTATTTTTATATCGTCATACTGAAAATACGTGTCGTGGGCACATTGCGCTGCAATCTCAGGTCAAAGGCCATACAGATATTCCGAACAAAGGGCTTGCCTACATCGGTAACTTCAATACCCTGAGGGTGGAGGTGTATAAGCCCATCTCTTTCCATCTCCGATAGGCGCATTTTTACTTCCTCTGCTTCAGCAAATTGTAGCTGGGGCGCCTCCCATGAGGTGTGGAACTGGCACATCAGGTTCAGTATATGGCGGCGCAGGATAAGGTCTTCCTCCGAGAGGATATGCCCTCTATATACAGGGATTCTGTCCTGGGATAGGACTTCTTCGTACTCCTTGACGGTCTTGACGTTCTGAGCAAAACCATACCAACTATCACTAATGGCCGAGATACCCAATCCTATCATCAGCTGTGTCTTGGAGGCAGTATAGCCCATGAAATTGCGATGGAGTGTACCCCTGACGAAGGATTCATACATCTCATCCGAAGGCAGGGCAAAGTGATCCATCCCTATCTCTATATAGCCGTTGTCCAATAGCTGTTGCTTGCCGATCTCATAGAGGTGGCGCTTTTGGTCTGGGGTGGGTAGGTCATTCTCGTCAAATCCACGTTGACCGGTGCCTTTTACCCAGGGTACATGGGCATAGCTATAGAAGGATATACGGTCGGGGCGCAGGCGATTGGTACAGTCTATCGTATAGCGCATGTCTTCCTCCTTCTGAAAGGGCAGACCAAAGACCAAATCATGGCTGATGGAACTATAGCCTATCTCCCTTGCTTGTAGGGTTACTCGCTCCACATTGGCAAAGGGTTGGATACGGTGAATCGCCTTTTGTACCTCTGGCGAATAGTCCTGCACTCCATAGCTCACACGGGTAAAGCCTAAATCGTAAAGTCGTTGCAAGTGCTCACGGGTAGTGTTGTTCGGGTGTCCCTCGAAGCTGAACTGAAACCCTTCTGCCCTATCAGCTCCTTCAAATATCTGATCGATAAGATACTGCAAATTCTCTGGCGAAAAAAAGGTAGGGGTACCGCCTCCTAAGTGGATTTCCTTGATCCTCGGTCTTGAGGGCAGCACGGCCAAGTAAAGGCGCCATTCCTTCAGAACATTTTGGATATAAGGATCCTCCATCTCATGGCGCTTGGTGATATGCTTATGGCACCCACAGAAGGTACACAAGCTCTCACAGAAAGGCAGGTGTATATATAGGCTAATCCCTTGTGTACTATTGCTTTCTGTAAAAGAAGTCCGTACGGAATCAAGCCATTTCTCATAAGAATAAGAGCTATCCTCCCAATAAGGCACTGTCGGATAGCTGGTATAGCGAGGACCGGGTACGTTGTATTTCTGAAATAAAGAAGACATTTTTAATTGTTAATAGTTAATCATTCCTCATTAGTTTTTCTGCGCTGCTCTCATGAATCTTTTCCCCTTTTATAGCACGATTCTCTTTAGCAAAAAAGCCGCTTTTCTCCTTTCTGTTTTGCCTTTCTCTTCTTGTATTATCACTTTGGTTATAAGTTTGATTTTTTAAAAATAGCTCAAAAACAGACAGATACACATTGGCAAAGGGTATCTACAATGTAGCCATATTCATGGTGCTTGTTCTGAGGGCAAAGTTACAAAAAAGTTTTGAGTTTCGAATTTTGAATTTCAAGTTACTTCTATTCCCCTTCAACCCTATAACCCTTCATTTCTTTATATAGAAAAAATCTATAATAAAAGATCTCTTGTTACCAAATATTTTTTGTAACTTTGCGGTCATTAATCTTAAAGTTAACAGATATGGCATTACAAATAACAGATGCTTCTTTTGAAGAAGTAGTACTCAAAAGTGATAAACCCGTATTGGTAGATTTCTGGGCTACATGGTGTGGACCTTGCCGCATGCTCGGCCCTGTAATAGAGGAAATCGCAACCGAATACGAAGGACGTGTTGTAGTAGGTAAGGTTGACGTAGATAGCAACCAAGAGTATGCCGCTAAGTATGGGGTCAGAAACATTCCTACCGTATTGGTATTCCAAAACGGCGAGGTAGTAGGCCGTCAGGTAGGCGTAGCTCCTAAAAATACTTACACTGAAGCATTGGATTCTCTTTTGTAAAATTTTAATTTTATCTATAAAAAGAGGCTATCCAAAAGAGGTTTTTTTGGGTAGTCTCTTTTTTTAAAACAGCTCATTTTCTAACATCTAAAATAAAATACTATGGATATTGCAAAATATATTGATTACACCTTGCTTAAAGCAACGGCAACACCTGCCGATATCGAAAAACTCTGTAAGGAGGCGCTCGAATATGGTTTTTACTCTGTATGTGTCAATAGTGGCTATGTACCCTTGGCAGCAGAACAGCTAAAAGGATCTAAGGTCAACGTATGTACAGTGGTAGGCTTCCCCTTAGGAGCTATGAGTACCCAAGCCAAACTCTATGAGACTTCCGTAGCGCTTTCTCAAGGAGCGCAGGAGATAGATATGGTGCTCAATGTAGGTCTTTTCCTATCAGGAAATGTGGCTAAGGTACTAGATGAAATAGCCTTACTCAAACAGGAAACAGGCGATCGAGTGCTCAAGGTGATTATAGAGACTTGTTATCTGAACGATGACCAGAAGCGATTGGCAAGCCAGGTATGTGTAGATGCAGGGGCTGACTTTGTCAAAACTTCTACCGGCTTTGGTACCGGAGGGGCAACCCTCGCCGATGTACAGCTGATCCGAGAGGTAGTAGGTGACCGCGCTAAGATAAAGGCTTCCGGAGGAATCCGAGACAAGCAGACCGCCCTACAATATATCTCCCTCGGTGTAGACCGCATCGGAGCTTCAGCTATCTTCGTTTAGGGAAAGATAATATTCCAAATCAATTAGGTAAAATATTTTAGAGGCTGTCCAAAAAGTCCAAAACATTATTTTTCAAATTTATTCTATTGAAAATCACTTGTTTTAGGTTCTGCTGTAGGGGCGATTTGCAAATCGAACTTCATGAATAAGACTTTTCGGACAGCCTCTTTTATACAATAATTATAGCTCCCTCTTCACCACATACCCAAGCTCATTCGCTTAGCTACATTCTTCACTCTTCATTCTTCATTCTTCACTCTTCATTCTTCACTCTCCCCTGCCTGAATCGTCTGTATAAAGATATCACTAACACTCGGGATTTGTTGGTTGAAATGAGTGATTTTCCCCAGCTGCATAAGGTACTGTAGTAGCTCATGTACCTCTTGGGTAGGGCTGAGAGCAACCAGCCATTTCTCCTCGTTGTGGATAGTGGGAAACTGCGCGGCAGTAGGGGTGTAGCGGCGCTGAAACTCCTCGAACGATGTTCCCTCATAGGGGATAATCCCTACCTCATAAGTGTTCTCCTGAAACTGTCGCTTGATGGCAGTAAGCTCTCCACTGAGTAGCAGCTTAGAGCGGTTCAGTAGGGCTATGTGATCACAGAGACTCTCCACCGATTCCATACGGTGGGTAGAAAATAGAATGGTACTACCCTGCTCCCTCAGATAAAGAACTTGATCCTTGATAATCTCTGCATTGATAGGGTCTAACCCACTGAATACCTCATCGAAGATCAGCAGCTTAGGCTCATGAAGCACCGTCGCGACAAATTGTACCTTCTGTGCCATCCCCTTGGAGAGCTCCTGTAGCTTTTTCCCTTTCCAATGGCTGATATCCAAGCGCTTAAGCCAAAAATCCAATCGCTCCTGTGCCCGTTGGCGACTCAATCCCTTGAGTTGTCCTAAGTACAAAAGCTGTTCCCCCACGGTCATATTCTTATACAATCCGCGCTCCTCTGGCATATAGCCTATATGGGAGATGTCCTCTGGTTGCAAGGGATGTCCCTCTAGGAGCACCTGCCCCTCATCGGGGAAGATAATCTGATTGAGAATGCGGATAAGGGTGGTCTTCCCCGCTCCATTAGGGCCTAATAGGCCAAAGATACTCCCGCGAGGAATCTGTAGGGAAACGCTCGAAAGAGCAGTGTGCTTGCCATAGTGCTTGCTAAGGTTTTCTATTTGTAGTAAAAAATCGCTCATAGCTATTTTGTTTTTGTAAGAGAGGTAAAAAGTGCTTCTAAGTCGGTATGACGATGATTCATCTGGAGGATCTTTAGCCCATTCTCCATGGCAAAATCAAAGAGCTTAGGGCGCATATCTTCCTCGGTGTCAAAGGTAAGGGTAAAGAAAAATTCTTCGTTGTTGTGAATAGTCTTCACATGGGGGATACGGCGTAGAAGCTGTTCCTCCACACGGAAGTCAAAGAGTACCTCCACTGTCTGTTCCTTGTCCTGTAGGGCTGTCATAGGCTCGTTGAGGATTATTTTCCCCTGATGAAGGATTAGCACACGCTGGCATACAGCCTGTATCTCCTGCATGATATGGGAGGAGAGCAGCACCACCTTTTCCCGCCCTAAGTCTCGGATTATCTGGCGTATTTCGAGAATCTGCTGGGGATCAAGCCCATTGGTAGGCTCGTCCAAGATCAGCACATCTGGGTCGTGTAGCAGGGTCGAGGCCAAGCCTATACGCTGGCGATACCCTTTCGAGAGGGTGTGTATCTTCTTATGAGCATGGCTCTCAAGCTGAGTCAGGGCGATACTTTCCTCTATACGGTGCTTAGGCGCCTTGTAGATGTCTGCTACATAGCTAAGATATTCCTTTACATACATATCCGTATATAGCGGATTGTGTTCCGGCAGATAGCCAATGTGCTTTTGGGCTTGTTCGCGCTGGGTAAGAATAGAGTATCCTAAGACACTCACACTCCCTTGATCAGGCTCAAGGGCGCCAGTCATCATCTTCATTGTGGTGGTCTTCCCTGCCCCATTCAGACCTAAAAAACCCGTAACCTCTCCTTTGTGGAGGGAAAAGCTCAAGTGATCTACCACGGTTTGTCCCGCAAATTGTTTGGTTAAGTTCTCTACAATAACAGCCATAATAGAGTGTTGGTATACATACAAAAATAAGGGCAAATGTACGGAAAAAATACTTTGGATAAAATATATTTAACTCAAAAAAAACTACTCCCCCATCCCTCTACCTCCCAAAGGGGGAAAACTCTCATCCCTCGCCAATCCTCTTGCCCCCAAAAAGGGGAAACTCTTCATCCTTTCAAGGGCAAATTGTTATACCCTCTGAAGCTAAAAGGCGAATTGCAATTCACCCCTACTGACCCCTGTTCACTGTTCACAGCTCTCTGCCCCCCGCTCCCCACTCCCTGATCCCTGCTCCCCGCTCACTGCTCACTGCTCCCCGCTCCCTGTTCTCTGACCCCTGTTCTCTGTTCACTGTTCACTGACCCCTGTTCACTGACCCCTGTTCACTGACCCCTGTTCACTGTTCACTGCTCTCTATTTTATGTTAAAAATCTCTTGTAATACAAAAAAAATCGTACCTTTGCACCAAATTACTTTTATGGGGGTCGACTGGTTTTGACAGCAAGCCTAAGCATAAAGTAAGCACGCCGAGCTATGAAGCTAATGCTCGTTAATCTCTGTTTCAACACTTTAAATGGCGAGAATAACTACGCTCTTGCTGCCTAATCTGAATTATAGTAAGATTTCTGGCTAAGTCCCTACAAGGTAGGGAAGCGAGATGTCTCTGAAAGCCCTTGTTGATGGCTCGTCGCTAAAGAGACACCATGAATATCAACATGGAACCCTTCGGTGGCTTCTTCCTTGGGGTTCAGCTCTTAATAGAAGCTAAGGGTAGTGTGGGGCGTTTCCACTCAGCACTACCTCGAAAAACAAATGGAAACTAAGCGTGTAGAAAGCCTTGTGGTTACTTGTTTGGACGAGAGTTCGAATCTCTCCGACTCCACTATCCTAAAGCCATTCCCTCCCTTGGGGGAATGGCTTTTGCTTTTTATCAAGACAATCACTTTAAAAACTTCTATATGCATTCGTTAGATGATTTTATCTCTGCTCGTGAGCATCTCGCTCAAGTACTCTTGAGTACCAAGCTCATCTATAGTCCTATTTTCTCAGAGGAATCTGGAAATAAAGTTTTTATCAAGCCTGAAAACCTACAGAAAACAGGCTCTTTCAAGATCCGTGGGGCTTATAACAAAATCCTAAAACTCTCCCCCGAGGAAAAGAAAAGGGGGGTCATCGCCTCTTCTGCAGGAAACCATGCCCAAGGGGTTGCCTATGCCGCTAAGAAGCTGGGGATCAAAGCCGTAATCGTCATGCCGCAGTCTACCCCGCTGATCAAGGTGGAATCCACTCGTAAGTATGGCGCGGAGGTAGTCCTCTATGGCGATGTATATGACGATGCTTATAAAAAAGCAAAAGAGTTAGAAGCCAAAGAAGGATATGTATTTGTACACCCCTTTAACGATGAAGATGTATTGGAAGGACAGGGTACTATTGCCTTGGAAATCTTGGAGGAAGCCCCCGATACGGATATCATCTTGGTGCCCATCGGTGGGGGTGGCCTTATCTCGGGAATTGCTTGTGCGGCTAAGCTCATCAAGCCTTCTATCCGTATCATCGGAGTAGAACCCGCCGGAGCAGCCTCTGCCTTGGAGGCTATCAAGGAGAATAAGGTCGTAGAACTCCCCGAAGCCAATACCATTGCCGACGGTACTGCCGTGAAGCGCATTGGGGAAACTAACTTCGAGTATATCAAGGAATATATTGATGAGATTATCACCATCTCGGACTATGAGCTGATGGAAGCTTTCCTCCTTCTGGTGGAAAAACATAAGATTATCGCTGAAAACTCGGGTATCCTACCTATGGCAGCGCTCAAAAGGCTTCACCAAAAGAATAAAAAGGTAGTGCCCGTGGTCAGTGGTGGCAATATCGATGTACTGATGATCTCTTCCATGATCAACAAAGGGTTGGTAAGCCGCAATAGAATCTTCAACTTCTCGGTGAGCATTCAGGACAGACCTGGAGAATTGGCTAAAATCACTCAGATTATCGCACAAGAGGGGGCGAATGTGGTCAAACTCGCTCATAACCAGTTCAAGAATCTTTCCCGATTCCGCGATATCGAGGTACAAGTCACCGTGGAAACCAACGGACTGGCGCATATCGAAAAACTCACCCAAGCTTTCCGTGAGAAAAATTACGAAATCACACCCACTAAGTAGCACGAGTTCGATATAACTATAATTAACTTACAATAACCTCCCCCAACTCACTCGCCTTAGCGACTTCCTGACAAGGGGGAGGTTCCCTAGATCAATATTATTTCCATTATGAAAAATTGGATTCTTTTTCTTATTCTTATGCTCTGTGGCAACAATTATGCCCAAGTAGGCTCTTTAGTAGTAGGTTATGAGTATATTGGTAGAAATACCTTCCATACAGGAATCACAGGAGAAATTCGTTTGGATGAAGATAAAAAATATGCCTTTTTTGGCAGTACAGGAGTACATCTGACAGGCTTTCAGGGAAGCACACGAGGGATCTTTGAGTTCTCTGCGGCACTGAAGTATTGCCATACATTTGCAGGAGCTACCTATACTCCCTACGCCATCATCCCCAAGGTAGGGCTTGGTACAAAGGATATATATGCTTATGCTGGCTATGTAATCCCCACCAATGCTTATGCCTCTGGCGATAATAATCCCTTGAGAAGGGGCTTTGCCGTAGGAATCAATATCGATCCTAAGGCTCTCCTGATCCTTCCCTTAGCCTTGATCATTGGGGATTCTTTGAAGTAAGGCTGTTTTGCCCTCAACAGAAAAAGAATTACCCCAAGCAACTTATAAAGTAAGTGTACTCTTAGAGAAGACGTCTCTTAAAATTGTGTAGTGTATAGCAGATTTTGATTGTAGAGAGTTCACACAAAGGGAGTCTTTTGTTTTCTAAGGGCAATCGCAAATATTCTTTTTAGGAAAAGAAAATTTTCCTTTACTTCTTTTATAGAATGTCCATTCTATATCCTTTTTTTAATTGAGGTGTCTATTTAGCTACATACTAATTGACTTTGGGAAACGGGAGAACGCTCTACAATTCTTTTCATTAATTTGTTAAAGATAGTATCTTTATTTTGTGAGCGATTGATTCTAAAACTATACTCAGCTAAATATCGGTCTATGTTAAATTCTGATACCCAAGAATATATACCTCGTAATTTGCGACAGCAATATCCATCTTCCCACTTTAAAGAAGCTAGCTATTCTTCGCAATCTAAGTCTGTTTTAAAGCGTTCAGTAAACTCTAAGAGGCTTTGTCCCTTAAATAATTCCATAATACATTAATTTTCAGAGTGCAAATATATGAAATTATTTCGACACCTCAAAAGTTTTATTTTAAACCTTGTTGTACTGTGGGTGTACAAAGCAGTTAAAGGTATCGTTATACCGCTTGGCAAGGCGGTTTTTTAATTTTTATTTCCTTTAAAGTAAATAAGGGATAATAGGAAACTTTTTATAGTAATTAAAGCATATTTACTAAAAGTGTTATATGGATATTTTAGAAATAAATGTACTATATCAATAATATAAAGGAGGTAGGCTAATAGAACAATAATTACAAACTTATATATTTTATTATTTATTCTGAAGTATATGGCTACGAAGCTAATTAATATTATTGCTGAGAGCAAGAATGTAATAAGAATATTTTTTATAAATAATTCTTGTAGATGTTGTATTATTCCAAAATAAAATGCAGCAGCAAAGTAGAGCATCATTTGATTGTCTATACTCTGTAGTGTAATATATATTAAGAATGATATAATAAAAAAGAATAGTGTGTTTCTATAAATATGAGTCATAATTACTTGAATTTAGCATTCCATTCATCTATTGTTATCATTTTACCTTCTTGCATTACTCCATCCTGAGATACTAAATAGGATCATTCCTTTCATATTTTTTAATACATCTCCCCATTGCTCGCTTGATAACAATGTTGCTTGAACATTTCCAATCTATTATTCAGTTTGAACTTTAATAAAATAATAATCTAAATAATCTCTCATATAATCCTCTATCCATTCTTTTTGTAATCTATCATTAGATAGTAGGTTGTAATAGGCTTTCTTTAAATTTTTATTTGACACATTATATAATTTATAACATTTAGACACTATCAAATAACCATTATAATAACTATTCTGAACACCTTCAAATCTCTTTTTGTATTTGTTGTGATAAGTCTCTAACACCTTCTTTATTTCTTCTTTTTCGAAAAATCGGGGTAATGGTTCTAGATGATTAAATGTGGTTGTGTAGTTATCTTCAAATGTTTCTGTGTATAAATAAGTATCATTACAATTACAAAAACCATAAAAAACGAATTGTTCAAAAGATTTACTATCGTTTTGTAATTTTAAGTACGTCTTACTAATCAGTTCTTTGTTTTGAGCATTACAAAAAATGCTAAAAAAGACTATTATAATGTTTAACAATTTCATATTCAATTATTTTAATCGAGGTGTCTATTTAGCTACATACTAATTGACTTTGGGAAACGGGAGAACGTTCTACAATTCTTTTCATTAATTTGTTAAAGATAGTCTCTTTGCTTTGTGAGCGATTGATTCTAAAACTATACTCAGCTAAATATCGGTCTATGTTAAATTCTGATACCCAAGAATATATACCTCGTATCCAAGATTTTACTTGATGTATTACCTTATGTAATGTAGGAAAATTCTTCCCATTATTACTAGGAATTTGAGTTATATCAAAGTCTTTTATAGGTTTATATCCTTTCCATTCGTCAGTAGTAACTTGTGCTGTTTTACTAATATGTTTGTCAAATATTGTTCGTAATGATTTTGAGGAAAAATCAGGTGTTTTTAGTGCGTAAAAGCACTTTACTTTGCCTCGGTCAGTAAGTTCCATTGCACAAAGAACTTTCTTTTTCTTTGTGTCATAGCTTCTACCTTGTTTTCCTTCCTCTTTTCCTCCTATGGTAAATTCATCAACCTGCACTCTATCATTCATTTTGTGCGATTCATTGGATTTCATATCTTCACGGACTTTTTGCATAAAATAATGTGCAGTCTGACGACTAATTTCATAACGACGAGCAACTTGTGAGGCTGATAACCCTTTAGTTGTAGTTGTCATTTCAAAACATATAAAAAATGCTTTACGTAACCCAAATTTTAGTCTATGAAATAGTGTTCCAGCAGTAGGACTTTCTGTATCTGAACAGATATTGCAAGTGCGTGAAAAATCTTTTCTGACTTGGTATTTTTTATGACCATATTTGCGACAGTAATATCCATCTTCCCACTTTAAAGAAGCTAGATATTCTTCGCAATCTAAGTCTGTTTTAAAGCGTTCAGTAAACTCTAAGAGGCTTTGTCCCTTAAATAATTCCATAATACATTAAGAAATAGCTGATATGAAGAAAGAACAACTTTCTAAGAAGCGCAAATTTACTTCTGAAATAGAGAAAATAGTCAAAGATAAAATTTGTAATGAGCAGTGGTCGCCCAAACAAATTGTAGGTTATTACAAAAAACTAAAGGAAGAAGGTAAAACCGATGTAGAGATGGTTTCTCACGAACGTATCTATCAATTTGTACGTGAGGATAAGAAAAAAGGAGGTAAAATATACCTAAATACACGACATAAACTTAAGAATAGAGCTTCTATCTTCACTAATATCAAAATTTCTATCTTTAAAATATACAATATGATATTTTCTAATACCTATTTTAACTAAACTACAGTATAAATAACTAATACTTAATCCAAAATCTCTTTTCTTTCATACATTATCTCTTTTTTATTATATACAATAATTTTCTTAATATAATTTTTATTCTCATCTAATATGAACTCAACTAATGCGATTAAATCTCTATCGTAAATTAAGCCATTATCGCTAATTTCTTCGGTATCATTCAAGTTAATTCTCCTATACCACCATCTTTTAGTATAAAAAAAGCAATATATCTCTGCTCTTTTATTTTTCGCAATAGATGAAATATAACTATTATCAACAAAATCTTCTATTTCATATGCTACCTTGCTATAATCCTTATGGGTATAGTTTTTTATTTCATAGTAGAAATAATTAAACTTGTAAGATGAGTTTTCATTCATAATCTGTAAAATTCTAGCATTGTAAGATTTATCCATTTCGGATATTTTGATATTTTTACTACAAGAAAAAAACAGAAAAGAAATAATAAAATATACAATATAATTCATAGCAATATTGTTTCAGAGTTTTCAACTTTAGTAATAAAAGGTACATAACCTCTAAAATGTTGCAATACAAACCATTCCCAAAAAATATTGTGGTCCCAAGCAATCCAAGGACTTGGAGCTCTTTTTTTCTCTAAATCAGGGTAGTCTAAGCCAAAATGATCAAAGTAAATAAAATTTAAAGTTAAATAAGTGAACTTATGGTTTGGACTCCAAGGATAAATCACTTCTTTAATTTCTTTTATCCATATTTCATACGCCCAAATATCATTTAGCATAATTCCTAATCCACTCATTTTGTCTGGGAATCTAGGACTATCAATTTCTTTGTCAACCAGTTTTTTATATAATATTCCTTCGCCATCATTTGTTATTTTCATATTTGAAACAGCATAGTCAATTGTTAAAAACTTTTTTATTTCTTCTTTGACCTCATTTATTACAGCATTTTTGAAATTAATATGATTTGAGTGTTTATTTACTTCTATATCTAATCGCTTATCTGAAAACTCATATGTGTTACTTTTGTTAGTTTTCATTGTATCAACCATTTTTTTTGCAACATCTTCTAAAACTCCTTTAGAATAATATTCTATATCACTTTTAAAGTCCTCAAATAATTTTTCACTCGTTTTTTTACAAAATTCGCTTATTTTCCGAACTACTTTATTAGCTCTAGCCAAGGCAAAAGCCTTATTTTGGGTATGATTAAAGTTTTCTATATAAATCTGTCTCCATAGTTTTTCAAACCCTTTTTCATCTTCAGTATAATCACCATACATCAAATCCAAGTGAGGCTTCCCCTCCATATTTTTTCCCTTTCTTCTTTTACCTCTAAGAATCAAAATATCTTTATACAGAACTTTTTCATTTATTTTTCCTCCTTCATAAGCCCCTACAATGGTTTGAGGGCTTGTCCATTCATTTTTACCACCTGCACTGAAAGTTAAATCACCTCCAAAGGTATGAAATTCTATATCTCCATCACTTGAGATGTTCATTGTTCCTTTTACAATTCTTGTTCTCATAGTATTATCTTTTAGCTTTGATTATTATATTCTCCACTCTTCTTTTTAAGAGAGGTAGCAGAATTTACTTTCATATTGTTAGAGCTATCTACAATAGTCTCTTTCGCTGTATATTGGCTTCCTCCTTTTGAATGGCTATTTAGATCCCCCTCAATCACCTCAGTTAAAGCACCATTTACATATACAAACATATCTCCACAAATATCACTTCTCTTAGCCTTTCCTGCTGTTTCAGTGATATTTACATTAGCATCAAAATCAATACTATCACTTGCCTTTAAATTGATGTTCTTAGCTGTGATATTAATAGTCTCAGGAGCAGAAATCTCAATGTTTTTGCCTTGAGTATCCAACTTAATTACATTGCCATTCTTGTCGGTAAGTAGGATGCTCTCATCTTCGGTAAAGATGAGCTTATGTCCACTTTTGGTATGAATTGCCTTTACACGATTATCAGCATTGTGATACCCACTTTTTGCCTCACCATTATAATGCGCTCCTAACACAAACGGACGTTCGGCATTACCTCCTTCAAAATCCACTAATACCTCTTCATATTTTTATCAATCTTTCTCTATTTTAGCAAGTTGTTTTTCATAAACAACCCAATCAGAACAAGCTTTTTTCCCTTTTTCATTTTTCATTGTATGATAGGTTATAGTAACTCTTATTTTTATTTTAGCTTCAGGTGTATTTTCTAATATGATTATTTTTATTTTTGCAATCCCATTCCATTTCCTCTCTATTAAATCTTTCCATCGTTGTCTTACGGCTTCCGAGGCAAAACTTCGTGTGCAGCGATTTGCTCATCAGCATTAGAAGCTGCCAACTCAAAAATTATATCAAGGTTCTGTAAAGATATAATCAAGTTTTTCATCGTTTTCACCAAACGCTGCTCTATATCTTTTTGCGTACTCTTGTTTTGAAATCTGTTTTCCAGAAATTGCATCTATAAAATAATGTAGATCACAATTTCTATATGTACAAACTATCAGATGATCCTCTTCTCTTTTTTGTTTTTCTTTTTTTGCTAATTCTATATATTTTTCTTTTTTTGCTAATTCTATATATTTCTCTAAACATTTATCTTTTGGGTAACCATCTTTTATCACAACTTTCCACATATTCATTTTTTGTACATAATATAATTCAAATCCAAAATAATTTGTTCCTCTAATATCAACAATTCTACCTTTTCCAGTTTTAAGGTTGATATGTCCTTTCTTTTCCAAGAATTGTAAAATATAAGGATATTTAATTTTCTTGAATTTCTTATCTTCATCTACAATTCTTTTAACGCCTTTTTTATTGTAATAAACAGATTTTCCGATAAGTACATTTTCTCCTATAAAATGCTTGATGCTTTTAATTTTTCCATTCGGATAATAATCTTTACGGCGTGTTATAAAAGAAGGGGAGGGCAAACTTTCCTCTATATACCCCCCTTTTTCTTTGTCAAAACTAATCTTATAAAGAATACAACCATCTGTTTTTAAATACTGATGTCTGTAAATATCAGCATTTTTTCCAAGATTCTTATATAATTCAAAATCAAACGTTTCATTTTTAGGTTGTGCTATTACATAGGAAGCATACAAATATAGTAATACTAAAAATACTCTCATAATTGCTCATTAATTATTCTATTTAATATTTCTTTTATTGCGGGGTTTATTAATTTCCATTGCCATTGATAGAGAGCAACTCCTTTCTTAAATAGGGTTTCTGTTATCTTTTTTTAGAACATAACTGAGATATAAATCATAGTATCCACTCTGCTTTTACTTTTCTCACACTATTACTCTTTAAAGAATCTATTAAATAAAAGTCGTATCTCTATCCTTTCTATATAACTTTCTATATAAAATACCTTTTTTTTCATTATAATAAAAATAAAAAGTTTTTTGATTTTCTGGATTTTCCATCATTTGTAAGTGATAGATTAAAAGAGAATCTTGTTGGGAAACCCTTTCTATTTTCCACTCATATGGTGCCATAATATTCCAACCATCAATAAGCATTGAGTCAGTAAAAATAATTTTAGCCATATCATAATCGTCTTCAAGATATGGGTATATTGAGAGCCTCAATTCTCCATTCTCCTCTTTTTTATCTAAATAATAAAACTTTTTGTTCGCTAGTGGATTGTTTATTTTGGTATCAGATTCGATACTTAATGATTCATTTAGTGGATCTTTTTCAGTGTTATTATTAACAACGTTCTTACAGGAACTCACTGTCCCTATTAAGAATAAACTAATAAGTAATAATTTTATTTTTTGTTTTTTCATTTGTTTTTTTGTTTGTTATTTCTTCTGTTATTTTTCTTATATTTCGTCTTATTAGGGCTATGGCATCTCTAAC
The DNA here is from genome assembly GCF_002302415.1 of Capnocytophaga gingivalis. Taxonomy (NCBI): domain Bacteria; kingdom Pseudomonadati; phylum Bacteroidota; class Flavobacteriia; order Flavobacteriales; family Flavobacteriaceae; genus Capnocytophaga; species Capnocytophaga gingivalis. The sequence continues at coordinate 1,407,800 of NZ_CP022386.1, forward strand.
GCTGTCGCACAGCAATAAAATGGCTGCTGCTTAGCTTCATTCCGTCTATCCAATTCACAGGATAATGGGTGAGTAGATTGTTCATTTGATTTTACATATCTCATTAATCATCCGAAAATTCTGTTTTTGTTGCAATTTTCTTTATTTTGTTAATATACAATGAATCTATTAGTATAAAGGTTGTATCTTTTCTTATATTATACATTAATCCTTTTTTAGCATTATAACTCAAACATAAAGAATCAATGGAAGAATCCCCATCTTCCAACTTTACAAAATAAGTTAGCAGAGTATCTTTTTCTTCTATTTTCTCTATGGTCCATTTATTACCTTCCATTGTATTCCAATTATCTATAAGCATATCATTGATAAATACAATTGTAGGCATATCATCATCTACAGCAAGAAAGAGTTCTCCATCATCTTCACCTTTATATAAATAATAGAATTTTTTACCTATAAGAGGATTGTTTATTTCAGCTTTATCATCAAAATCTAAACTTGATATACTATCAGTAGGATAATCTTTTTCAGTGTTATTATTAACAACATTCTTACAGGACCATACCCATATTAAGAATAAACTAATAAGTAATAATTTCATATGTTGACTTTTATTTTGTTTTGCAAAGGTAAGGTTTTTTTTATTTAAGGTTTATAGTAGTCTTCCCAGCCATATTTTCTATATTCAGGAGCAGGAAAAAATTCAGCTGCACCTATATCTAAGTCTCCTGAGCAAGGGATGCGACAAATGCCCCAATTAGCTACTTTTTTTACACCTGTCTTATAACTTGTCCAAGTCCCTACAAATTGGTTGTTGCTATAGTCATCTGAATATTCTTCAATATCATCAAATAAAAACACTCCTTTATTATTAACATACCATCCTAATAAAACCTTTCCTTCAAAAACACCAGTAGCTGATAATTTTTTATCTTCTCTAAAATAATAATCTGCAATAATAATTCCTTGTGATTTTATTTTCCCCACCATATCATCGTCTGCTCCTCTAGAATGCTCTGCAAAAAAATATACATGTTTGATTTTTATATCTCCTTCAAACAATCTTACATTTTTACCAACTTTTGTTTTCCCTTTTGCTATATAAAGACTATCATTTGTTGTTGATTTTTCTATTTTTAGAAAATTAATCTCTAATCTTCTTTTAATCTTTATATCAATAAACCCAATATAAGGAATAACCCCATAAGAAAAAGATGGTTTAGAGAGCATTGAACTTATATCAATGTTCCCTAAATCAAGTCTTCCTTTGCTATTAAAAACGCCATTTGTATAGCCCATCTCTTCCTTAATAAAATCTTCAAAATCACAATGTTCTTGTGCATTAGATATGGTATCAGATATGGTATCAGATATGGTATCAGATTCGATACTTAATAATTCATTTTGTGGATCTTTTTCAGTGTTATTATTAACAACATTTTCACAAGAACTCACTGTCCCTATTAAAAATAAACTAATAAGTAATAATTTCACATATTGTTTTTTCATTTGTTTTTTCATTTGTTTTTTTGTTTATTATTTCTTCTGTTATTTTTCTTCTATTTCGTCTTATTTGTGTTATTGTATATTCTTTTGAATTATGTGTTTTAGAGGCTGTAAATATTCCATCTTCCCACTTTAAAGAAGCTAAGTATTCTTCGCAATCTAAGTCTGTTTTAAAGCGTTCAGTAAACTCTAAGAGGCTTTGTCCCTTAAATAATTCCATAATACATTAATTTTCAGAATGCAAATATATGAAATTATTTTAACACCTCAATTATAATTTATTTAAAAAGCGATATAAGTATGGGGTGGCTTGCCCTTTATATATATAATCATATTCATAGTCATCTTCATCTACCCTTTTATAGATAGTTAAGTTGTTTGTTAAATAAGAATAATTAATTTTAAAAACTTTTGCTCCATCTTTGTAGATGAGAACACTTATATTAAAATGATTTAATAAAGCTCTTTGATGATAAAAACTTTTCTTTTGTTTTAATTTTTGGCGTAATATTTTTTCTTGTTTGTGAGTTAGTTTTTTGGAAGATAACTCCTTAAAAATATCCCTGTCATGAGAACCAATCTCTGACAATTCTTTATCTCTATAATAGTATCTTTTTACAATAATACTATCCGTTTCACCTAAATAAACTTGTGCCTTTACGGAAAATGTAAGTCCAAAAAGTAATAATGTGATTATAATATGTTTCATTTTAAAGAATAATATAAATTAATTGAGGTGTCTATTTAGCTACATACTAATTGACTTTGGGAAACGGGAGAACGCTCTACAATTCTTTTCATTAATTTGTTAAAGATAGTCTCTTTATTTTGTGAGCGATTAATCCTAAAACTGTATTCCGCTAAATATCGGTCTATGCTAAATTCATCAACCTAAACGCTATCATTCATTTTGTGCGATTCACTGGATTTCATAGCTTCACGAACCTTGTGCATAAAATAATGTGCTGTTTGTCGACTAATTTCATAACGACGAGCAACTTGTGAGGCTGATAACCTTTTAGTTGTAGTTGTCATTTCAAAACATATAAAAAATGCTTTACGTAACCCAAATTTTAGTCTATGAAATAGTGTTCCAGCAGTAGGACTTTCCGTATCTGAACAGATATTGCAAGTGCGTGAAAAATCTTTGCGAACTTGGTATTTTGTATGTCCGCATTTACGGCAACAATACCCTTTTTCCCACTTTAAAGAAGCTAGATATTCTTCGCAATCTAAGTCTGTTTTAAAGCGTTCAGTAAACTCTAAGAGGCTTTGTCCCTTGAATAATTCCATAATACATTAATTTTCAGAGTGTAAATATATAAAATTATTTTGACACCTCAAAAATATTATTCTTTTCATTCTACTTTCATTTTAGTTAGCCTTTATTTCCTTTTTCAGAACAATAGTATCAAGGCCTGAATAAGGTAACCATTTGCCTCTTATCTCACTAAAGTCATAATACCTTATTGTGTCTGTTATATAATATTCTTTCTTAAAGTAGATTTTTTGATGGAATATATAGTCTTCTTCTTTTATCTCAAAATACCCATTTTTATTAGAATAAGCCAAAATCTCATTTTTGAAATTTGAAATTTCTACACTATCCAAAGGATTTCCGACTATATCCATTACCCACCCTCTTCTGGTGATTATCTCATCTGTGGACATTTTTGTATTGTAACAACCTGTCAGTAATACAAATATTGATAGGGAAAATAATGCTTTCATAAGATTATATTCATTTTAGTTAGCCATAATAGTCCTTTTAAATCTTCTTCAGAAAGGATATTTCATAACATCTATTACTTGGAACAATCTATTGGGTGAGCGTATATCCTCTAAAACTTCCTTTAAGAGAATGACGAGATCTTGCTGCTATCTATTTCACGACATCATAATTTATAAGACTGCTCTTTTTAACAAAATTCCATTTTTTATCAAAGAAAAGTGAGTTTGCACCTTCATATATTGTAACAGGACAATTATAGATCATTATTTTTTCTCCTGTAATTGGATGTGTAATATATTCTTTTGAAAGAATTCCAAAAGAAGCATCTGTTCTAAATACTAAAAAATAATAAGTTCCTTTTACATCAACATAACGATTGGAGTTTACTACCTTTAGAGAACCTATTTTTTCTTCTGCTAAGTTATCAGAAGGAATAATTTTTAGAACAAAATAATTTTCTTCTGTATCCAACATTAGAAATATATCATTGCTCGTTTCCTTAACTTTTTCTATTTCTTGAGCTACTATAGATAAAGTTTCTTCTTTCATTGGAAAATGATATTCTAATGAATTTGCATTGGTAGGCAATTCTCTTTTTATATTATTAATAGTTGCCTTACATGAAACAAATAATATTAGAAAAATAAATATTTTTTTCATCTACCTATTTTTAAGTTGAGACATTCTAATCCTATATTTACCATATTATTTGCATCTCCATTTCCTTTAGTGGCACCTACTTTCTTCATAATACCTGTAGGTGAAACTCTATAGATAGAAACTTTTGATGTCTTTTTATAAAAGTTCCAACTATCTAATTCATAGACATAAATGTGTAGATCACGTGCTAAATCAGCGTCTTCTTTTGATGTTCCATAATCATTAACTCTATCATTTTCACTATATAACATTTCTCCACCAGGTATATGTTTTTCTCTTGGTGTTATAAAAGGATGTGTATGAACTTGTCCTAATAAAGCCATTTTGGTTCCATTCACATCTACAACAGTATTATTATTAACTTTTGAAGAAGGAATAAAACAATTTCTTTCAGTTCCTATTGGTCCTAAGAATGATTTTATTATAGCAGAAGAACTTTCTAAACATATAAAAACCTGATGTTCTTTTCCTTTTTCTTTTGAATAATTGGTTTTTACATGTATTTCTTGTAGCATATCTTGTATTTGCTGATCATCTACTTCCACTTTTTTACTGTTTTCTAATAAAAAGCTATTTCTTTGATCTAAAGAAAGATCTTTACTTTTCTTCCAGTAGGAAGAATCTATAGATCTCACTTGGCCATCTTTTTTACCATAATTAATATAGACCTCTGCTGTAAAAGAATCAATGTAAATATCTTCTATAGCATTCTTTTTTGATACGACATTTGGAAACTTTATTTCCATTTGATTTCCTCTACCGCTGCTAAAACGAACAATAGCTGTATTTGTTTTTTTATTCTCTTCCATAAGTTCTATTTTTTAGGTTCAACTGTCTTTAATTTTATACGAGTAGTATTTCCTGTTATGGAGATATCCTTTAGTACATCATTCTCTACTATTTCTCCCTCATATTCATAATCCAATTGTGGATCATTCAGAGCTATGGTAAGGGTTTGATCCAAAGCATTTTCGGTTTCAAGATATAAGTATATTTCCATATCAGGCTCTAATTCCTCTTGATTTATAGGATTCCCTTCTATATCCTTAAAGTAATACCCAACTATTTCAGGTTCGTCATTCGACAATTGTTGTGTCTTCTCCTTAGGCTCCACATAGTCAAACATAATAGCATAATACTCAGAGTTAATAATAAACTTATGGTCATATACTCGCTCACGAGCGAAGATTTCAAGAGTAGTTATCATACCCTTTTCTTGGTCGTAGTCGACCCTAAAGCTCGTCGCAAGGGCTGTGGTAAGTTCATAATGTAGAAACTCTTGCCCATAAGAGGTATCATCATAAAAGGTAATTGTGCCATTGTACCATTGTCCTTTCTGCCATTGGTAGTGATTATTTTTGCCATACATCCAGTCTGCAAAAAAGTCATCTCCTTCTTCAGTCAGAAAAGAAACCTTAAAGAAATGGGCAATAGGAAGGCTATTGGGATAACCTTTCTTACTAACGGTTTTACTATAAGAGGTGGTAAGGCTGAGTAGTTTTCTTTGGTGTCCTGCTATGTTAAGTATGCCTATCATATTTTAGTTAGCCTTTATTTCCTTTTTTAGAACAATGGTGTCTAAACCTAAACATGGTTTGTACCCTCCTAATCTTTCGATGTTTATATAATACTGTATAGTATCCCTAATATACCCTTCTTTTTGGAAAAGGACATATTGATGAAGTATACGCAATTCCTCTTTTATCTCAAAGTACCCTTCCTTATTAGAATAAGTCATAACTTCATTTCTGAAATTTAAGATCTCTACACTATCCAAAGGGGCTTTTTTTGTATCTAACACCCTCCCATTGATAGTAACTATTTCACATGAATCATCTTCATATATTATAGGCTTACAACAGATAGCTCCTAATGCGATGAATAAACATAATAATTTTCCTCCCTTTTTCATAAGATTATATTCGTTTTAGTTAGCCATAATAGTCCTTTTAAATCTTTTTCAGAAAGAATATATCATGAGATCTATTTCTCAGCACAACCTATTGGGTGAGCGTATCCTCTATAACTTCATATTCATAATTTCCTAATTTTACACTTTTCAAATCCTCAAAATAAAGAATACCTAAGTTAAAAGTATCCCTATCCATACATTTTTCATATCTTTTCTCTTTTAAATCAAGAATCTTAACTATAGAATCTTTTCTTATAAAAAATTCTCTACAATAGGTCTTCTCCATAGAACTTCTTTTATGTGTTATAAGACCTTCTACATAAAAATAACCCTCCTTATCTGTTTGTACATCTCCTTTTCTAGGCTCTTCATATAATAAATAATGATTTATATATATATCAGCTCCAACAATAGGTTTATTATCTTCTTTAGAATACAAATTCCCCTTCATATAAGGAATTGACAAAAATTTCTCCTCATAACAGCTTACCAATAACAATGATGTTATTAAAAATATTATCCTTTTCATTCTACATTCATTTTAGTTAAGCCTATTAAATGTATGACATCAAGCTCAGAAGCTACGGTTCTTTCAATCTCATAATAATTGCTATAATACTTGAATTTAAGAAGTATTAAATCAATATCATCATTCTGCATTATCTTCCACTGCCTTTTGAAAAATAAGGTCAATTACAAACATTTTTTTTGGAAAAAGGAATTATTCCTTTCATATATTTATAAAAAATCCATTCTATATTTTCTCCTTTTATCCGTTGTTTTATATAAAAAGTTCTCTCTATTTGTTCTGACCAAATATTTAATTGACTAATTTTTATCTTTTTTTCTCTACAATCAAAACTATCTGTCGTATAATATATTCTATTAGTAAAAAAATAAGGGAAATATAGGTCAATTTTATATACTTGATAAGTAGAGGTTTCTTTATTTTTCTTATAATACTTTACAAAATTATAATAGGGTTCTTTATTTAAAGATTTTATTCCTCTTTGAAAATGACAAGTATAAAAATGAGTCTCATCTTCAATTACTTTATAGAAACCATTTAAAGAATCAATACTTCCTTTTTGAGCATAATATCTCGTACGATAAGAACCTGTTCTTGGGTCTTGAGTATAGATATCTTGCTCAATAGGAATAATATCGCTTTTATTTATAATAATAGTATCTTGCTGAGCATATAACAAATAATTATAAAAAAATATAAAAAGAAGTAAAATATTATTTTTCATTTTGAATTATAGGTATTAAGTCCTTATCATCATTTTGCATTATCTTCCATTACCATTTGAAAAACATTTCTGTTTTAAGATTAGGATTTCTAATATTATTTTTATATTTTTCATTTATATAATCGTTTACCTTATTTGTCCCTCCCCTTTTCATAAGATTATATTCATTTTAGTTAGCCAATACCCATTATTTTTTCTTTAAAACAATAGTGTCAAGACCAGAAAAGGGCATCCATTTGCTTCTTATTTCACTAAAGTCATAATATCTTATTGTGTCTGTTATATAATATTCTTTCTTAAAGTAGATTTTTTGATGGAATATATAGTCTTCCTCTTTTATCTCAAAATACCCATTTTTATTAGAATAAGCCAAAATCTCATTTTTGAAATTTGAAATTTCTACACTATCTAAAGGGGCTTTTTCTGTATCTAACACCCTCCCATTGATAGTAACTATTTCACATGAATCATCTTCATATATTATAGGCTTACAACAGATAGCTCCTAATGCTATGAATAAACATAATAATTTCCCTCCCTTTTTCATAAGATTATATTCATTTTAGTTAGCCTTTATTTCCTTTTCCAGAACAATAGTATCAAGGCCTGAATAAGGGAACCATTTGCCTCTTATCTGACTAAAAGTATAATAGCTTATTGTGTCTGTTATATAATTAGCTCTTTGAAAAAAAACATCATCCTGAAGAATATACTCTTGTTCATGTATCTCAAAGTACCCTTCCTTATTAGAATAAGTCATAACTTCATTTTTGAAATTTAAGATCTCTACACTATCCAAAGGGATATTTTCCGCATCTAACACCCACCCCTTGATAGTAATTATCTTATATGGATCATCATATATTATAGGCTTACAACAAATAGCTCCTAATGCTATGAATAAACATAATAATTTTCCTCCTCTTTTCATAAGATTATATTCATTTTAGTTAGCCATAATAGTCCTTTTAAATCTTTTTCAGAAAGAATATCTCATATCATAGATAGCTTATTGAGAGAGCGTATCCTCTATTACTTCATATTTATAATTTCCTAACTTTACACTTTTCAAGTCCTCAAAATAAAGAATACCTAAGTTAAAAGTATCCCTATCCATACATTTTTCATATCTTTCCTCGTCCAAATCAAGAATCTTAACTATAGAATCTTTTCTTATAAAAAATTCTCTACAATAGGTCATCTTCATAGAACTTCTTTTATGTGTTATAAGACCTTCTACATAAAAATAACCCTCCTTATCTGTTTGTTTATCTCCTTTTGGGGAATTTTCATACAATAAATAGCGGTTTATATATAGCTGCTCCAGCTATAGGTTTATTATCTTCCTTAGAATACAAATTCCCCTTCATATAAGGAATTGACAAAAATTTCTCCTCATAACAGCTTACCAATAACAATGATGTTATTAAAAATATTATTCTTTTCATTCTACTTTCATTTTAGTTAAGCCTATTAAATGTATCACATCAAACTCAGAAGCTACAGTTCTTTCAATCTCATAATAATTACTATAATACTTCATCAAGTCTATTTCCCCCTTTTTTGGATAGTTTGTCTTGGATTTATCATTCTCATCTTCTATAGTTTCTTGAGTGAGAAGAGTAAAGGTACCTTATTTAACAAAATTCCAATTCTTGTCAAAATACAAAGTAACTATTCTATCATACAAATAATTTTTGCTTCTTACTATATCATACTTCATGCCATTATCTTCTATAATTTTATCTTTTTTCTTAGAAAGTTCATAGTCAAAATCAAACAAAATATAATAATTTTTCCCTTTTATATTAGTTCTTCTATTAGTATGATCAATTCTCATTGAGAATAATATAGTTTGTCTAAGATTTTTTGTAGGAACGATACTAACTTTATAGAATTTTTCTTCATATCCCAAAATGATAAAAATATCCTCTTTGGGAAATTGTTCAATAGCTTTTGATATCATTTCTGTAACATTCCCACTTATAAAATAATATTCCAAAACATTATTCTCTTTTTTTACATTTTTAGAAAAATATTCTGTATTACACGAAAATGATATTGATAATAGTATAATAAGTACAATTCTATTCATCTGCCCACTCTAAAATTTAAACATTCTAAACCTACATTTACTATATTCTCAGCATCACCTTTACCTTTAGTTGTTCCTACTTTTTTCATGATACCTGTTGGAGAAACTCTATAAATATACACTTCAGCATTCTTTTTCCAAAAATTCCAACTATCTAAGACATAAATATATATACCCAAATTAGAGGCTGACTTTTCGTCTTTCTCAGAGGGGCCAAATTTGTTTTTCCTTTCTTTATTTTGGACTAAATTATGAGTATGTACTTGTCCTAAAAGAGCGCCTTTTATATTCTCAACCTCTATCATAGGAGGACTTACTATTTTTTCTCCTTTTTCATTATATTCTTTTATAAATCTATATGACTCTATGATACACTCTCCATCAGTTCCTTCTTTTCCTTTAATAGAAGTAATCTTAAAGGTTTCTCTACTTAAATAAATATAAATTTGTTGTTCTTTATCTCTTGTCAGATGATGAATTTCCTGCATCATATTTTGGATTTGTTCATCATCAACTTCTACCAAATGACTATTTTCTATCAGAAAAGAGTTTTTTTCCTCAGTAGAAAGACTTTTACTTTCTTCCCATTTCATCCCCTCAATTGCTCGTATATCACCATCTTTTTTACCATAATTGACATAGACTTCTGCTGTAAAAGAATCAATGTAAATATCTTCTATAGCATTCTTTTTTGATACGACATTTGGAAACTTTATTTCCATTTGATTTCCTCTACCACTACTAAAACGAACAATAGCTGTATTTGTTTTTTTATTCTGTTCCATAACTTCTATTTTTTAGGTTCAACTGTCTTTAATTTTATACGAGTAGTATTTCCTGTTATGGAGATATCCTTTAGTACATCATTCTCTACTATTTCTCCCTCATATTCATAATCCAATTGTGGATCATTCAGAGCTATGGTAAGGGTTTGATCCAAAGCATTTTCGGTTTCAAGATATAAGTATATTTCCATATCAGGCTCTAATTCCTCTTGATTTATAGGATTCCCTTCTATATCCTTAAAGTAATACCCAACTATTTCAGGTTCGTCATTCGACAACTGTTGAATTTTATCTTTAACCTCCACATAGTCAAACATAATAGCATAATACTCAGAGTTAATAATAAACTTATGGTCATATACACGCTCACGAGCGAAGATTTCAACAGTAGTTATCATACCCTTTTCTTGGTCGTAGTCGACCCTAAAGCTCGTCGCAAGGGCTGTGGTAAGTTCATAATGTAGAAACTCTTGCCCATAAGAGGTATCATCATAAAAGGTAATTGTGCCATTGTACCATTGTCCTTTTTGCCATTGGTAATGATTATTTTTGCCATACATCCAGTCTGCAAAAAAGTCATCTCCTTCTTCAGTCAGAAAAGAAACCTTAAAAAAATGGGCAACAGGAAGACTATTGGGATAACCTTTCTTACTAATGGTTTTACTATAAGAGGTGGTAAGGCTGAGTAGTTTTCTTTGGTGTCCTGCTATGTTAAGTATGCCTATCATAATGAGTGATTTAGTATGCCACAAAGATAATATTTTATTTTCATCTCACAAAATTATTTTACACTGCCCTCTCTGCGTTTATCTTAGACAATTCCTTGAAAAAGAACCCTTAACAATTGTCCCTTAACAATTAACTATTTCCCACCGGTGGTTATCTCGTTTTTTTTCACTACTTTTGCACCCTTATAACAAGGTTTGTTTTTGATGGAAAAAGTAATTGATGAAACCCGCCAAGGGGCGCCGCTCTCTCTGGAGGGGGATGCCAAGAATACTCGTAAGCTCTATATAGAAAGTTATGGCTGCCAGATGAATTTCTCTGACAGCGAGATTGTTGCCTCTATCCTGCACAAGGTGGGCTTCAATACTACGGAAGATCTTCAACAGGCGGATTTGGTACTGATCAACACTTGTTCAGTGCGCGAAAAGGCGGAACAGACCATCCGCAAGCGCCTCGAACAGTTCAATGCCGTAAAGCGTCACAAGCCTGCCATGAAGGTGGGGGTGCTGGGCTGTATGGCCGAGCGCCTCAAGCATCAGTTCTTGGAGGAAGAGCATATCGTAGACCTCGTGGTAGGACCCGATGCGTATAAGGACTTACCTAACCTCTTGCAGGAGGTGGACAATGGCCGCGATGCGGTCAATGTGCTGCTCTCTCGCGACGAGACTTATGCCGACATCTCCCCTATTCGCCTCAATAGCAATGGGGTGACAGCCTTTGTCTCTATCACTCGGGGCTGTGACAATATGTGTACTTTCTGTATCGTTCCTTTCACCCGTGGAAGGGAGCGCAGCCGTGACCCTCACTCTATCATCCACGAGATCGAGGATCTCTGGGCGCGAGGATTCAGGGAGGTTACCCTGCTGGGACAGAATGTCGATAGCTACCTCTGGTATGGGGGCGGACTAAAAAAGGATTTCGAAAAAGCCTCTGATATACAGAAGGTTACTGCGGTCAACTTCGCCAAGCTCCTCGATATGGTCGCAACTCAATTCCCTAAGATGCGTATTCGCTTCTCCACTTCGAATCCTCAGGATATGACCTTGGATGTGATTGATACCATGGCCAAGCATCACAATATCTGTAAGTATATTCACCTGCCGGTACAGAGTGGTAGCAACCGCATCCTCAAGGCGATGAACCGCCTACACACCCGCGAGGAGTACTTCGCTCTGATTGATGGCATCCGTGAGCGTATCCCCGAATGTGCCATCTCTCAGGATATGATCACGGGGTTCCCTACCGAGACGGAGGAAGATCACCAGGATACCCTCTCTCTGATGGAGTATGTCAAGTATGACTTCGGCTTTATGTTTGCCTACTCCGAGCGCCCTGGTACACTCGCCGCTCGCAAGATTGCCGATGATGTCCCCGACGAAGTCAAAAAGCGCCGCCTAACCGAGATCATCGACCTCCAACAAAAACATAGTCTCCTACGTACCCAAGCGCAAGTAGGGAAAACGGTAGAGGTGCTCATTGAGGGAAATTCTAAAAAATCTGACCAAGAATGGATGGGACGCAATACCCAAAATACCGTCGTGGTCTTCCCTAAGGAACACTACAAAGTGGGGGATTTTGTCAATGTAAAAATAACCAACTGTACCTCTACCACCCTCATCGGGGAAGCGGTAGGGTATAGTGAGATGAATTAATATATAATCCTATGGCAACAAAGCTAATACATCCCTATTTCGGCTCTTTAGATACTTCCAAGGTGGAAACTCTGGAGGATGATACGTACGATGTCCTTTGGGAACAAGAAATCCCTTACAAGGACAGTATTGTATGGGTCTCTTTCTGGTTCTCCAAAGGAAATGACCTCTTGAAAGAACGCTTGGATGCTTTTGAATCTTTTATAAAAAAACTACCCCTAAGGGAAGAACAAGCCCGAAAAATCCTTATACAATACCTGAAAGAGCACCCTGACTATTTCAATCACTTTAAGGAAAAAACAAAAAGAACTCCCGATGATATCGAAACTTTCGTAAGCGAATTGGAGCTCGATATGATTGATTTTTGGTATCCCCAAGAAGGAGAAGCCGAGGTAGATATGTACTTCGCTCCTTATTATGATGAGGATATCGAAACCGAGGAAGTCATCGCTGTACAGTTCGCCCTCTCAGGAGAAATCCTTTCTATAGATTGGGATTCATAATTTTTTTATATAAAGTATTTTTTATATCTTTGTCCCATCTATAATTCGTGATTTTATGGAAAGAAATATAGGAAAATTAGACAAACAAGTACGCTTGATTTTCGTACTTGTCAGTGCCATTCTGGGAGTGACTAAGGTCATTACCAACGATACCATTGCCTCTATCTTGGGCATCATCTCTATCGCCTTTATCGTCACCATTCTACTGAACTTCTCCCCTCTCTATAGGCTCTTTGGGATCAATACCTATAAGAATAAGAAGTAGCTCTCCTTCAAGAATCAGAGGATAACCCCTGCTTAGAAAATAAAAAGAAGACTTTTGAAAAATCAATCAAAAGTCTTCTTTTCTATATTCTGGATTCTGGGCAAATCGCAAGTTACGTCTTTGCTGGTGCGAGTCTCATACTCACTTCCATATATTCGCAACTTTAGCTTTATTTTCCATCACATACCCAACTGTGAGCATTCTTCTCTCTTCATTCTTCTCTCTTCATTCTTCACTCTTCATTCTTCACTCTAAAAAACTACCCCACACTGCCTTCCAAGCTAATTTCCAAAAGTTTTTGGGCTTCTACGGCGAACTCCATAGGGAGTTTGTTAAGTACTTCCTTTCCAAAACCATTCACGATGAGGGAAATAGCTTTTTCAGTATCTATTCCTCGTTGATTACAGTAGAAGATTTGGTCTTCTCCTATCTTGGAGGTAGTTGCCTCATGTTCTATCTGAGCAGTAGGGTTCTTTGCTTCTATATAAGGGAAGGTATGCGCCCCACAGTTGTTGCCCATCAGTAGGGAATCACATTGAGAGAAGTTACGCGCATTCTTGGCATTGGGCACTACTTTTACCAAACCTCGATAGCTGTTCTGCGAGCGCCCTGCCGAAATCCCCTTGGAGATAATCGTGGATTTGGTATTGTTGCCCAAGTGAATCATTTTAGTCCCTGTATCGGCTTGTTGGAAGTGGTTGGTCACCGCTATAGAGTAGAATTCTCCTATGGAGTTGTCTCCCTTGAGCACTACAGAAGGATACTTCCAAGTGATAGCAGAACCTGTCTCAACCTGTGTCCAAGAGATTTTCGCATTTTTCTCCGCTAGGGCACGCTTGGTTACAAAGTTATACACCCCTCCTTTTCCATCCTTATCCCCTGGGAACCAGTTTTGTACTGTAGAGTATTTTATCTCTCCTCCTTCCATAGCGATGAGCTCTACCACAGCTGCATGGAGCTGGTTTTCATCACGCTTAGGGGCTGTACATCCCTCCAAATAGGATACATAAGCACCCTCATCTACAATCAGAAGCGTACGCTCGAACTGTCCTGTTCCTGCCTGATTGATACGAAAATAGGTAGAGAGTTCCATCGGACAGCGCACGCCCTTAGGCACATAGCAGAATGACCCATCGGTGAATACGGCTGAGTTCAGCGCCGCATAGAAGTTGTCGGTCTTAGGCACTACGGTTCCTAAGTATTTGCGTACAAGGTCTGGATGTTTCTGGATCGCCTCTGAAATCGCACAGAAGATAATCCCTTTCTCTGCTAAGGTTTTCTGGAAAGTAGTGGCTACCGATACGGAGTCCATCACTACATCCATAGCCACAGCAGGTTTGTCCTCTACTCCGGTAAGGCGCTTTTGTTCCTCAAGGGAGATACCCAACTTCTGGAAAGTCTCCAAAAGCTGTGGATCTACCTCATCCAAGCTGTTGAGTTTTGGCTTCTTCTTGGGGGCTGAGTAGTAAGCTATATCTTGGAAATCTGGTGTTTCAAACTTGATATTTGCCCAATGAGGCGGCTCTGGCATCGCCTGCCATATACGGAAAGCCTCCACTCGCCAGTCGGTCATCCATTGGGGTTCGTTTTTCTTCTTCGAAAGGGCGATGACTACCTCTTCGCTGAGCCCTTTGGGGAACGTATCGGATTCTATATCGGTATAGAACCCATATTTGTACTCACTGTTCTCTAATTCTTCTTTGAGTTCTTCTTCGGTATATTTGGCCATTTTTTTGTTTTTTTAAAATAAAATACTGTATAAAAGATAATTAAGTCTTTTATAGCAACGTCAATAAAAGACTCCAATAACAGAGGGCAAAAATACTACTTTTTTTGCACTTCTTTCATAATAAAAAGTGAAAATATAGGACTAAAATTAGGATTGGATTTAGCCCCACAAAGATAATAATTCTCTTCTTAGCTAACAAATATATTTCGTACTTTTGTGCTTTAAAATCTGGTAGCGTATGAATGAGTTTTTCTCTGGGCTCTCTAACCAACATTTTGTAGGGGAGCTCTCCTTAGGGGTGGTTTTCTTCCGATTGTTCTTAGCGGTAGTCTTTGGCGGACTGGTAGGCTTCGAGCGCGAACGCAAGCGCAAGCCTGCTGGCTTCCGAACCTATATACTTGTGTGCTTTGGGGCGGCTATTGTCTCTATGATTCAGGATCAGTTGCGCATCCATATCATTGATTTTGAGAACACACATAGTGGCTTAGCGGCAGTCATCAAGACCGATCTGGGGCGCTTGGGAGCTCAAGTGATTAGTGGTATTGGGTTCTTAGGTGCGGGGAGCATTATCAAGGAGCGTGGGGAGAGCATTGCGGGGATGACTACCGCCGCCGGCATCTGGGCTACAGGCTGTGTCGGCCTGGGTATCGGTTGGGGATTCTACAATATCGCCCTGGTGGCCATCGTCTTTATGCTCATTATCATGATTGTTCTCAAGACAGTGGAGTCCAAGATTATCAAAAAATCTTTCGTTACTACTCTTGAAATCTCTTATGCTCAAGAGCAAGACCCTACCCAACTACTGGAGACTTGTGCAACACTCTTGCGTAAAAAATCTATTTCCATTACCAAAATCAAAAAGGATCCTGCTCATAACTGCTTTACCCTATCCCTATCCTCTGAAGAGATTTCCAACTTCTCCGAATGGGTGCTCCTGCTATCCGCCCAAGAGGGAATTCTCTCGGTGATGGAAAAATAAAAAACGGGCTTTCGCCCGTCTTATTCTAAAAAAAGTCGTCCAACATAGTGCCGAACTCTGCCTTACACTTATAGAGCAAGGCACGCGAGATGCCTATATTACATTTGTCTCTATCCAAAGCGGTGATCGAGAAGAATTTCCCTAAGGCCGAAATCATTAGCATAAAGGTGATTTTATTGGTCTCTATCAGCACATAGTCCAGCTCCAGCTGCTCGGATGAAAGATTGGTCTTGAGCACCTGATTCACCTGATTGACTATCATTAGGTGATAGGGCGACCCTTCTTCTATAATCTTTGCAGTCTCTTCGTTTGATGAGGCTTTCGAAAGTGTGTTCCCATCGGTGGTGCTAAGAATCCCATAGAAAAGAAATCCTGGCATGTTTCTCTTCATATCCTCACAATGAGCATCTAATAATTGTTGCAGTTCTGCTCCTGTCATATAGTTTTAATTTTTAAAATTGAACACAAAGGTAGTATTTTTTACTGAATCTTATTATTTTTTAACAAATAATTAAGACTAAAAAGTCTATATATCCTCTTTTTCAAAGAGTTCTGTTTTTCACTACTTCATCTGTATTTATTCTAAAAAAAATCGTCCAACATAGTACCGAACTCTGCCTTACATTTATAGAGCAAGGCACGTGAGATACCTATATTACATTTGTCTCTATCAGCTCCAGTTGCTCGGACGAAAGATTGGTCTTGAGCACCTGATTCACCTGATTGACTATCATTAGGTGATAGAAGGCTAAATTTATTAGTCAATATGAAAAAAAATTCCTTCTATAACTTATTGAATTTCTAATACTTACTAACTCCACCTCTTGAAGGGGGTTAGAGGGAGGTTTTGGGAAGCAGCAACTTATAGAACTTTCAAAACTTGAGTCAATAAGAATTAACAATTGTCTCTTGATAATTAATCATTGTTTTTTTGTACTTTTGTCAGCTGAAAACAATATCATTAATCTCGATACCTTATGTTACGATTCGATGCCTTAAGTGAAGTGCGACAAAGGAAACCGCTACCGGTTTCCTCCTGCGAAAGACTCTCTGATCTCTTCGCTCAGAATGTCTTTCATGAGGGCGCCATGCGTGAACGTATGACCCGCGAAGTCTTCGAGAGTGTCATGAACTCCATCCGCCGAGGAACTAAAATCGACCGACATATCGCCGACCAAGTGGCTATGGCAATGCGCGAATGGGCAATCTCCAAGGGGGCTACTCATTATACTCATTGGTTCCAACCGCTCACCGGCGGCACTGCCGAAAAGCACGATGCTTTCTTTGACCCTATATCCTCCCGCGAGGCTATCGAACATTTCTCTGGAAACCTCTTAGTACAACAGGAATCCGATGCTTCGAGCTTCCCCAATGGCGGTATCCGCAATACCTTCGAGGCTCGCGGCTATACTGCTTGGGATCCTTCTTCTCCTCCTTTTGTCTATGAGGATGTCCTTTGTATTCCTACGATCTTTATCGCTTATACCGGTGCCGCTTTGGACAACAAAACTCCCTTGCTCAAGGCGCTCACGGCTATCGACAAAGCGGCCACTCAGGTAGCTCAGCTCTTCGATAAGCACGTAAGCCATGTAACCACTACCTTGGGCTGCGAACAGGAATATTTCTTAATCGACAAAAGCCTTGTCGCCACACGCCCTGACCTGCTTATCACTGGGCGTACGCTCTTGGGACATCAGGCGGCCAAGGGGCAACAGCTCGAGGATCACTATCTCGGGGCTATCCCCTCCCGTGTATTGGCTTATATGAAGGAGCTCGAAAGGGAATGTCTCCTGCTGGGGATTCCTGTGAAAACACGACACAATGAGGTCGCTCCCAACCAGTTCGAGCTCGCTCCTATCTTCTCCGAGGCCAACCGCGCGGTGGATCAAAATGCCCTGCTCATGCACCTGATGCGCAAGGTCGCCGAAAAGCATGACTTTACAGTGCTCTTCCACGAAAAACCTTTCATCGGGGTCAATGGCTCTGGAAAGCATAACAACTGGTCGCTCTCTACCGATACGGGGGTCAATCTACTCTCCCCTGGGAAGACTCCTATGAGCAACCTACAGTTCCTTACTTTCTTCCTCTGTACCATACGTGCTGTACACCGCTACGAGGCTATCCTAAGGGCATCTGTGGCTTCCGCTACCAATGATTACCGCTTGGGAGCCAATGAGGCGCCTCCGGCTATTATCTCTGTCTTTATTGGCGAACAGCTTACCAAGATTCTCCAGACCCTAATTCAGGGTGGGGACAAGGAAATTTCTCAGAAGGAAACCCTCAATGTGATCAACAAAATTCCGGATCTTTTCATCGATACAACCGATAGAAATCGTACCTCGCCTTTTGCCTTTACAGGGAACAAATTCGAGTTCCGCGCCGTAGGTTCCAGTGCTAACTGTGGAAAGCCTATGATGGTGCTCAATACCATTGTCGCCAAGCAGCTTACCGACTTCAAGAAAGAAGTGGATTCTCTGCTGCATTCCTCTGGGAAAAAATCCCTCAAGAAAGAGGAAGCTATTCTAAAAGTATTGCGTAGCTATGCCAAGGCCTCCAAGCCTATCCTCTTCGAAGGGGATGGCTATAGCAAGGCTTGGGAAGAGGAGGCTGCCAAGCGGGGGCTGAGCAATCACAAGACCACACCTCAAGCGCTCAAGGAGAATGTCTCCGAGACTGCTATAGCTCTCTTTGAGGAAATGAAGGTACTGAGCCGTACCGAACTCCTCGCTCGCTATGATATTGATCTGGAGGAATATATCAAAACAGTACAGATCGAAGCACGGGTACTGGGCGACATCGCTCGCAACCATATCATCCCTACGGCTGTACGCTACCAGAATATCCTTATCGAAAATGTACAGGGACTCAAGGATATCTTCGGGGAGGGGTACAGGGAATTGGCTTTCGAGCAGATTGACCTGATCCAGCATATCTCTGAGCATATCAAGGAAATTCACAGTAAGGTGTCTCTTATGGTCGAAATTCGTAAAAAGGTCAATAACCTCCCCTCCGTGGAGGAAAAAGCACTCGCCTACTGCCAGGAGGTGCGCCCGTTCTTTGACCCAATCCGATACCATTGCGACAAGCTCGAACTGATGATCGATGACGAGCTCTGGACACTAACCAAATATCGCGAATTGCTTTTTAATAATTAAAATACTGATAATCAAATTGATACATCGTGAAGATTGCTATATATTCTCAAAAATATAAGGTAGAATACCACCCTCTGCTCTCCTCCATCTTTCAGGAGCTGCGCTCCCATGGGGATACCATCCGTGTAGAGGCGGATCTGC
The DNA here is from genome assembly GCF_002302415.1 of Capnocytophaga gingivalis. NCBI lineage: Bacteria > Pseudomonadati > Bacteroidota > Flavobacteriia > Flavobacteriales > Flavobacteriaceae > Capnocytophaga > Capnocytophaga gingivalis. The sequence goes on from NZ_CP022386.1 coordinate 1,426,896, forward strand.
TGCGCCGTTATAGAGAGCAGGCTCCCTTGGAGGGGGTCGAGACTTTCCATTCGGTGGAGGATCTCCCTGCCGATACTTCTCTGATGCTCACCATCGGGGGCGATGGCACCATCCTCTGGGCGATGACCTATATCCAGCACTTACAGATTCCTATCCTCGGAATCAATGCCGGTCGCTTGGGCTTTCTCGCTACGATCTCTCAGGAGGAGATTACGGATATGTTTGCCAAAATTCGCGCGGGTAGGTTCCATACCGATCAGCGTTCTGTCCTACAGATCACTCATACCGACGGACGACCCATCGCTCCTCTGAACTTCGCCCTGAACGAGATTACCGTCATCCGGCAGAACTCCACAGCTATGATCACTGTGGAAGCCTATCTGAATGACCAATACCTCACTTCCTACTGGGCTGATGGACTCATCATCGCTACGCCTACAGGCTCTACGGGCTATTCGCTCAGCTGTGGGGGGCCTGTGATCATGCCGCATTCCAAAACCTTGGCACTCACCCCTATCGCCCCTCACAATCTCAATGCCCGACCTCTGATCATCCCCGATAGTACAGAAATCACCCTCCACGTATCCAACCGTGAAGGGTGTTATCTGGCCACCTACGATGCCCGCTCGGCTATCTTGCCTTGCGAAACCTCGGTGAAAATATCCCTGGCGCCGTTCCATCTCAAAACCATCGAACTTGAAGGAAACGACTTCTTCAAGACGCTCCGCAACAAGCTCCTCTGGGGAGAGGATAAGCGTAACTAAGTAGCATAGTGGATTTCTTTTGGCTCCAGTAGGGGCTCTCCTCGCATACGCAAAAGAATCTGCGCTACCGTGAGAGTATCTTTTTGGCAGTATTGGGCGATGCGCGCTATATCCTGCTCTTGGTAGTAGACAGCCCTAACCTCTGCCCCTGTGATATCGTCCTTAGGTGAGGGAATACCCAGCACATAGGCCAATAGGTTCAGGGAGGTATAGTGCTTATAGTCGCCAAACTTCCATAGGTCTAAGGTATCCAAAAAGCCCAACTCCCATGGCTTCTTGCCAAAGAGCTGTAGCTTCTCGGGAAGAGCAAGCCCCAGTATCAACATCCGCCGCGCGATAAAAGGAAAGTCAAACTCCTTGCCGTTATGCGCCGCCAATAGGTGCTCCCGCCCACTGAAAAACTGGTTCACTAAGTAGGAAAAATCCTCTAAAATATCCCGCTCTTCTCCTACAAACGAGCGCACCCGAAACTGACGTTGCCCATTCTTAACCACAAAATAGCCTACCGAGATACAGACTATCTTGCCGAACTCCGCCCAGATTCCTGCTCTTTCATAATAATCCTCCGCAGGAACTTCCTGACGAATGTAGCGCGTCTTGTCCTCCCACAAGCTCCTCTCCACGGGAGATAGCTCCTCGTAGGAGGGCTGTAGGGGTACCGTCTCTATATCCAAAAAAAGAATATGAGAGAGTTTTAGGCTCAAAAGGGCTTCCATTCCCCTATTCTTCTTGCATGCCTAAACCATTCTCTATAGCATAGGCCATATTCTTTATAATAGTGGCATGTTTCCTGACAAAAACATTGCTCTCATCCCACACATATCCTGCAAGGACAGAACATATCTTTTTCTTCACCTCTTCGTTGCCAGGTTCGTGGAAGAAGAGGGTCTGCAAGTTGCCTGTATACCACTCCCTTACATACGAGGTAAAGACATCTATACCGCGCTTCATGTACTGGGTGTACTCCTTCTCCCAGTCTACCTTTTCTCCAGAGAGCTGGCGCTTTACCAATTTCGCCGCAAGCATTCCCGATTCGGTAGCAAAGGCTACTCCTGAGGAGAACACAGGATCCAAAAACTCTGTACTATTGCCCGTAAGCACATACCCATCCCCGTATAGGCGCTTTACGGCACAGGAATAGCTCTGTATCTTCTGTGGTGGAAAGAGAAAATCTGATTTCTCAAAGCGCCCTCTGTAGAAGTCGGAAGTCTTTATCGCTTGGCGTAGCGCCTCAGCTGTATCGCCTGTTGCGGATAGGCTGTTAATGTAGTGAGTAGGTCCCACCACCCCTACACTGGTATTGCCATTGGAGAATGGAATCACCCAAAGCCATACCTCACGCTCCAATATATCAAAAGAAATAAGTGTTCCTTCTTCTCCTTCTGGACGAACTTTCTCCTCTTTGATATGGGTAAAAATAGCCGAATGATCGTCCAATTTCGAAGGCTCATTCAGATCCAATAAGCGAGGCAATACACGCCCGTAACCGCTGGCATCGATGACAAACTTAGAGCGGATCTGGTAAGTCTCTCCCTTCTTATCCTTCACGGTGGTGAGCTGGTAACCATCGAAGAACTCTACATTAGTCACTTCTGTCTCGAAGGCCAAAGGCACTCCTTGGCGCACCACTTCCTGTGCCAAGACATTGTCAAAATCCGCACGAGGCACCTGCCATGTCCAGTCCCAACCTTTAGAATATTTCTTAGAAAAATCGAACTGACATACTTGCTCGCCACGAATGAAGCGCGCCCCCCATTTTACCTCATATTTCTGTGCTTCCAAGGCTGGGAGGAACCCCGCCTCTTCGAAATGATCCATCACACGAGGAATCAAGCTCTCCCCCACTACCAAGCGTGGAAAGCGTGTCTTCTCCACCACCCTTACGGCTACTCCCTGCTTATGCAAATACGCAGCGGATACACATCCTGAAGGCCCTGCCCCTATGACAAGGACATCTGTTTGTTCTTGTTTCATATAAGTTTTATTTTGTTTCTCAAGGGCAAATGTACAAAAAAAATAGAAACCTACCTCCACCCCTCGAGATTATTTTTAAGGAAACATCCTCTTTGCCAATCGCCCTATGCATCTACATAGTCCTCCCCAGCAACCTCAATCACGACCTATTTCACGACCTAACCAATGATGGATATCCTCCTTTGATAATTCTTCTTTAATTAGTTCAAAAATATTTGATATAGGCGACTGAGTGCTTACTTCCAATTTATTAAAGCTTTGAGTAATTGCTTCTTTTAAATTATTGACAAATAGCAACAAGGAATCATTATTTATTATAAACGTGTTTAAACTTTTTTGAGGAACTTGGATATAAATCCTAATAGGAGCATTCCAATCCAAGTCACGTCAAGATACTCATATCTCATTATCAAACCTTTATATCCGCCAAGCCAACCATTTGCTTGTTCAATTTTAAACCTATTTTTGTACAATTCTTCATCAAAATAAACATCTGGTTGCTCTCCATTTCGGGGATTAGGTTTTATATTTGCTATAATTTCTTTACTTTCTAAAAACTCTCTAAGAGACTTACTATCAAATCCTGCGTCAGCATTGAGAAATAGACCTTTATGCTCTATTCCTGCTTCTTCTAACAAAGCTAAGATTTCTTTTAGTACTTCTTCTATTTCATATAAGTCATTGTGATTTCCAGCTTTAGGACTCCCCATTGCTATCATTTGCCCTTTATTATCACAAAAAAAATGCTATTTGTGATTACGGATTTTTTTCTTGCTTGATAGCCTGTAGATTCTCCTTTTTGCCGACAATGTGTATGACTACCATCCAATTGAACGCAAGACATATCTAACTTTCTTTTCTTCTTCCTTAATAGATTCAACCATACTCGCTGAAAACTACCATCTTTACTCCATTTATTGAAGTAGTAATAAACATTTTGCCAAGAGATTTTTCCTTTTTCAAAATAGCTCTCAATTGGAAGTTCTCTCCATTGCACCCTTGTTTTTAATCTCTTGATAATCAATAAAAATATTGATCTAAATCAAAATTACTTTTAAATCCTCTTTTTCCTACACTTAAAAAGGGAATAATCCAATTATTTATTGTATCTTTGTCCAAAGTTCCTAAATTTTGGTGTTTTTTCTCAAACACAAAATTACTAATTTTCGGGAACTTTTACTTTATTATAAAAAAAAGTTTAAACAGCTTCGTAATACTAAAACAATTAAAACAATAGGCAAAACAGTAAAAAGAGAATTAAAATACGTTTGGTGGAAAAGAAACTATTTCCCCCATATCATCTTAGAACGCCCTCGAGGAAAGAACGAAATGTGTAAAGAAAATGGTATCACAAGAGCAGATGACCAATTTTATATAGTAGATAAATCTTTATATACAGGAAAAATGTATATGTATATAGGGTTATTTTTTCTTATTTTTGCATTTTTCGGGGCTTTTTCAAGAGATGCCTTTGAAATACCGGGTGTTTTTTTTCTTATTCTTTATTTTCTTACGGGTATTCTTTTAATTGTGTATCAATACACTCACCCTCCTAAAAAAATTATATTAGACCGCCTCAACGGGATCATTACCTTCCCTGGGGTATTCTATGGCAAACCTATAACTATGCCCTTTGATAAAGTGTCAGCAGCTTTAAAATTCAACGGAATAGGGGCAGGCGTATCTCTTGGTTTTTCTCATCACAAAATTTTAGCAACCGATATAGATTTAGATTATACACCTATAAAATCTTGGTCTTTCATTGTATGGTATATGGATAAAAACCGCCCTCTACCCCCAGGAAAAGTGTTTGACCCCTATCGCAAAAGAGATTATGAGCGCCGCAAAGCCGAGGGTTTTCCTGAACCACTTTACGAGAGCTGGATCAGCATTTTCGAATATTATGAATATTATGATGAACAATTCCGAGTCCGTAAGGAACAGGAAGAAAGACAAAAGAGAAGAAATAAGCGTAACAACAAGTATAAATAAACACTTATATCCTTGCCAATTACCTAATAGATGACGAGTTTGAACGCTATTTCAAAAATAGCTGGTTGAGAAGCGATAGTGATGTGAAGCTATACCAAAAGGCTTTAGATACCCCTTCGTGGTACTACCTCCACCAAGTTTACAGAAATCGCAACCTATTGATGAACAGCAAAAATAAAAAATTGATTAAACCTTGGCAAAGAAACATACACTTGTGTTATCAATCTTTCTTAAACTTGTTCAACAAAAGTGATTTAAAAGTAATAGGAATTTCCCGTAATATGGATTCTTTATTTGATAATAATAATAATAGCATTTATTGCTGTACGGGAGGGGTTGATGAAGTGGATATTGTAGCCTTTCCCGAGTTTAGCGATAGTTTAAAGGATGTAGACCAATTCGATTACAGAATCTTTGTGCAGAACGCTGTAACAAAAAGCATTGAAGAAGTTCCAAAAGGAGCCATAAGCACACCTATATTAACCACAGAAAATGGGAAGTGGTGTATAAAGGTAGATATTTGTATTTCTCAGTGGCGGAGATACAAATATGGAACTGCTATGGGGGTAAAATTTATAATTGCTTATAAATTACAACTCAACCAAGAGGATTTCCCGTATACTTACGCAGGCGACCCTAAATATTTTATAGTGTCTGTACCTCTACATCTAAATTATAGAGAATATGGATCAAACAACTATAAACCAAGTGTTTATTACTCTTATGAATTTACGGCACCTTTAAAAAAAGAAACTGTAGGCACAATAAACCAACTCATAAATGGTAAATTAAAACTATGAAAAGAGAATTAAAATACGTTTGGTGGAAAAGAAACTATTTCCCCCATATCATCTTAGAACGCCCTCGAGAAATAAATGAAATGTGTAAAGAAAATGGTATCACAAGAGCAGATGACCAATTTTATATAGAGGATGAATCCATATACATAGGGAAAATGTATATTTATTTAGGAGTAGTCTTTCTTGTTTTTACATCTTTCGGGGCTTTTTCAAGAGATGCCTTTGAAATACCCGGTGTTTTTGTTCTTGTTATTTTTTTTCTTACGGGTATCCTTTATATTGTCTATCATTACACTCATCCTCCTAAAAAAATTATATTAGACCGCCTCAACGGGATCATTACCTTCCCTGGTATATTCTATGGCAAACCTATAACGATGCCCTTTGATAAAGTATTACCGTTTTTAAAATTCAACGGAATAGGGGCAAGCGTATCTCTTGGTTTTTGTCATCACAAAATTTTAGCAACCAGTATTCGTATAGATAATACTCCTAAAAGTTCTTGGTCTTTCATCGTATGGTATATGGATAAAAACCGCCCTCTACCCCCAGGAAAAGTATTCGACCCCTATCGTAAAAGAGATTATGAGCGCCGCAAAGCCGAGGGGTTTCTTAAACCGCTTTACGAGAGCTGGATCAGCATTTTCGAATATTATGATGAACAATTCCAAGCCCGTAAGGAACAGGAAGAAAGACAAAAGAGAAGAAATAAGCGTAACAACAAGTATAAATAAACACTTATATCCTTGCCAATTACTGGAGAGATGACGAGTTTGAACGCTATTTCAAAAACAGCTGGTTGAGAAGCGATAGTAACGCAAACCTATACCAATTCGTTCAGCCATTGAAAAAGCAAAAAGCGCCCTCTCTCTATCATCTAAAGATTCTATTCTTTGATATATTATTACATTATCCATATTTACACCCTTTTTGCCTATTTTTATTTTCTCACCTCTTATTTCTGCCTCCATTGGCACTTTTCATATCGCTTATACCACACGCCTCGCTCCAAAAAATCCCTCTATGGAGTAGTGTTTCGATGTTTTGGCAATTACTAATTTAAGTTTCGCAGGTCATTTTTAGGCTATAATTATATTTGTAATTAGTTAATAATCAATATTTTACAAAATAAACCTCCCCTCACATACTCCGTTCCATGTATTCACGGACTATCCCCTCCGAGAGGGGAAAGCCAGCGAGTGCTCACAGCTGGGTATGTGGGATGCGTTGAAAAAGATAAAAATTGTCTATCAATCTGGAAAATGTCCCCTCTCTAACTTCTTGAGAATCATAAACTATCTCATTCCCCCTTTGGAGGAAGTCGCGAGAGCGAGTATGTGAAGAGGGGGGGGGAGTTTTTGAAAATCAATAAATTATACAATTTACGAAACTTAAATTATTAAATCAACAACATCCTGATAATTTAAAAAAGTAGCATTCTTAAAATTACTATACAAAAAAGAATCTCGCAAAGAATGTTTCTTTATATCATTATTAAAAATAGTTTGAGCCCCACAAAAGTACAACTTTTATACCTGTTTGTCAAGTGTTTTATCACTTTCTTTCCCAAACCTCCTTAGAAAACAACCCGAAAATTGCTATTCTATCATCCTACATAAGAGGATTATATGAGTTATTGTATTTAACAGCAAAAGAAGTTGTATTTTTGTGATTATTTTCAAGAGAAGTAACTTTGCTTGATTTTATAAAAAGAAGAAAAATAAAAGCCTTTTATAGCTTTTTGAGTGTATCGATAATTTCTTGGAGACCATTGGTTTTAATTTCGAAGGTAGTGGCCAAGAGCATTCCGAGCTTTCCCTTAGGGAAGCCCTGAGAGGCAAACCATTCTAAGTAGTACAGAGGCAAATCCGCAATCATCGTGCCCTTATACTTGCCATAAGGCATAGGAGTAGTGATTATTTCTCGAAGAATTTCGTGGTTCATAATGGTTAATATTCAATGGTTAATGATTAATAGAAAAAAACCGAACTATTCTTATGAATAATTCGGTTTTTGATAAGAAGGCGGCGACATACTCTCCCACAAAATGCAGTACCATCTGCGCTAAAAGGTTTAACTTCTCTGTTCGGAATGGTAAGAGGTGAGACCTTTCGCTATAACCACCTTAAATTTTTATATAATGATTAATGAGTAATATTTGATCATTAATAATTAATTATTGACTACATTGGATAAGACACCAAAACAATGTTTATTTTGATAATGATTAATGTTTAATGCAATGATTGATCATTAATCATTAAAAAAGAATTTTTGTACAATAAGTCTTCGGGTTATTAGTATTACTTGGCTTTGATGTTACCACCTTTACACCTGTAACCTATCAACGTGGTCATCTCCCACGACCCTCAAAAGAAATCTCATCTTGTGGTGGGTTTCGTACTTATATGCTTTCAGCACTTATCCCTTCCTAACATAGCTACTGAGCTGTACCCTTAGGCAGAATAACTCATACACCAGCGGTTAGTCCAACTCGGTCCTCTCGTACTAGAGTCAGCTCCACGCAAATTTCTAACGCCCACAGTAGATAGAGACCGAACTGTCTCACGACGTTCTGAACCCAGCTCGCGTGCCACTTTAATGGGCGAACAGCCCAACCCTTGGAACCTTCTCCAGCCCCAGGATGTGACGAGCCGACATCGAGGTGCCAAACCCCCCCGTCGATGTGAGCTCTTGGGGGAGATCAGCCTGTTATCCCCGGCGTACCTTTTATCCTTTGAGCGATGGCCCTTCCATACGGAACCACCGGATCACTATGCTCTACTTTCGTACCTGATCGACTTGTAGGTCTCTCAGTCAAGCTCCCTTTTGCCATTGCACTCTACGCACGGTTACCAAGCGTGCTGAGGGAACCTTTAGAAGCCTCCGTTACTCTTTTGGAGGCGACCACCCCAGTCAAACTACCCTCCACGAATTGTCCTCTCCCTACAGGAGAGTTAGGCCTCAGATAAGCAAAGGGTGGTATTTCAACAACGACTCCTGAAGCACCGGAATGCCCCATTCATAGTCTCCCACCTATCCTACGCATCACTTATCCAAGGTCAATACGAAGATGTAGTAAAGGTGCACAGGGTCTCTTCGTCCCACTGCGGGTAATCGGCATCTTCACCGATACTACAATTTCACCGAGCTCATGGCCGAGACAGTGTCCAAATCGTTACACCATTCGTGCAGGTCGGAACTTACCCGACAAGGAATTTCGCTACCTTAGGACCGTTATAGTTACGGCCGCCGTTTACTGGGGCTTCAATTCAGACCTTCGCTTACGCTAAGCCCTCCTCTTAACCTTCCAGCACCGGGCAGGTGTCAGACCCTATACCTCATCTTTCGATTTTGCAGAGTCCTGTGTTTTTGATAAACAGTCGCTTGGACCTTTTCACTGCGGCCTATCTTACGATAGGCGACCTTTCTCCCGAAGTTACAGGTCTATTTTGCCTAGTTCCTTAGCCATGAATCTCTCGAGCGCCTTAGAATTCTCTTCCCAATCACCTGTGTCGGTTTACGGTACGGGTAGTATCTCTCGCTTTTCTTGGAAACGTTGTCTACGCATTATCACCTCGACCGTAGCCTAAGTGTACTATCAAAGCCATAACAGCTCCTTCAACGCAACTCCGTCTGTGCGCAGCGTATATCTCATTCCGTCGCTTTTATTGAAATACTAGTACTGGAATATTAACCAGTTGTACATCCACTTCCCCTGAAAGGGTACGCGTTAGTCCCCGACTAACCCTCAGCTGATTAGCATAGCTGAGGAAACCTTGATCTTTCGGCGGGCAGGTTTCTCACCTGCCTTATCGTTACTTATGCCTACATTTTCTTTTCTATCAAGCTCCACTATGGCTCACGCCTTTAGCTTCAACGCCTATAGAATGCTCCCCTACCGGTATCTCTACCCCATAGCTTCGGTAATATGCTTATGCCCGTTTATTCTCCATGCCGAACCGCTCGACTAGTGAGCTGTTACGCACTCTTTAAATGTATGGCTGCTTCCAAGCCAACATCCTAGCTGTCCATGCAGTTCAACCGCGTTTTTTCAACTTAGCATATATTTGGGGACCTTAGCTGATGGTCCGGGTTCTTTCCCTCTCGGACTTGGACCTTAGCACCCAAGCCCTCACTGCTGTAAAACATTTAATAGCATTCGGAGTTTGTCAGGAATTGGTAGGCGGTGAAACCCCCGCATCCAATCAGTAGCTCTACCTCTATTAAACTTTATTACAACGCTGCACCTAAATGCATTTCGGGGAGTACGAGCTATTTCCCAGTTTGATTGGCCTTTCACCCCTACCCTCAGGTCATCCGAAGTCTTTTCAACGACAACCAGTTCGGTCCTCCACACTGTGTTACCAGTGCTTCAACCTGCCCAAGGGTAGATCACCAGGTTTCGCGTCTACTCCTACTGACTTAAGCGCCCTATTCAGACTCGCTTTCGCTTCGAATGCGCACCTTAAGTGCTTATCCTTGCCAGTAACAGTAACTCGTAGGCTCATTATGCAAAAGGCACGCCGTCACGGCTCTCGCCGCTCCGACCGCTTGTAAGCGTATGGTTTCAGGGTCTCTTTCACTCCGTTATTCACGGTGCTTTTCACCTTTCCCTCACGGTACTAGTCCACTATCGGTCTCTCAGGAGTATTTAGCCTTACCAGATGGTCCTGGCAGTTTCAGACAGGGTTCCACGTGCCCCGCCCTACTCAGGATACTGCTATCACTTATTTATCTTACCTATACGGGACTATCACCCTCTATGGTCACACTTTTCCAAGGTGTTCTAATTCGATAAACAGCAAATATCGCAGTCCTACAACCCCTGCATTGCCGAAACAATACAGGTTTGGGCTCCTCCCATTTCGCTCGCCACTACTCTGGGAATCACTTTTGTTTTCTTCTCCTCCGCCTACTTAGATGTTTCAGTTCAGCGGGTTTGCTCATCTTGCGATGTAGTATACCTTCAGTATACTGGGTTGCCCCATTCGGATATTTGCGGATCATCTCGTATGTGCCAATTCCCGCAACTTTTCGCAGCTTATCACGTCCTTCTTCGCCTCTGAGAGCCTAGGCATCCCCCATACGCCCTTACATAACTTATTTGTACTCGTATGTAGTAGTTTTGAGTTCTTAGTTTTTAGTCTTGAGTTATAACAACTCAAAATCTAAAACTCAAAATCCAAAACTTACCTATTAATTCTTGTATCTACTTGTTTTAATTTTTGATATCTTATCCAATATGTCAATGAACTTGTTCTAAAATGCTTCTTATGGCATTCTTTCTGTGGAGAATAAGGGATTCGAACCCTTGACCCCCTGCGTGCAAGGCAGGTGCTCTAGCCAGCTGAGCTAATTCCCCAAGTTATTTTTGAGTTTTGAGTCTTGAATTTTGAGTCCCTATATTGAGTCAGATTTTCCTAACTCAAAACTAAAAACCCAAAACTAAAAACTTCTTCAGCTTCTAGAATTTCCTTTCAGCTTTGTAGTCCCAGGCAGACTCGAACTGCCGACCTCTACATTATCAGTGTAGCGCTCTAACCAGCTGAGCTATGAGACTGCTTATCTTTTATATTTCTTAATAACACAACACAGATCTAAACTAAGCTGACCCTCAACTAGTCATTTCTCTAGAAAGGAGGTGTTCCAGCCACACCTTCCGGTACGGCTACCTTGTTACGACTTAGCCCCAGTCACTGGTTTTACCCTAGGCAGCTCCTTGCGGTGACCGACTTCAGGTACTCCCAGCTTCCATGGCTTGACGGGCGGTGTGTACAAGGCCCGGGAACGTATTCACCGGATCATGGCTGATATCCGATTACTAGCGATTCCAGCTTCACGGAGTCGAGTTGCAGACTCCGATCCGAACTGTGACCGTCTTTATAGATTCGCTCCTGCTCGCGCAGTGGCTGCTCTCTGTAACGACCATTGTAGCACGTGTGTAGCCCAAGATGTAAGGGCCGTGATGATTTGACGTCATCCCCACCTTCCTCACGGTTTACACCGGCAGTCTTGCTAGAGTCCCCAACTTTACTTGCTGGTAACTAACAATAGGGGTTGCGCTCGTTATAGGACTTAACCTGACACCTCACGGCACGAGCTGACGACAACCATGCAGCACCTTGAAAACTGTCCGAAGAAGGGCGTATCTCTACACCTGTCAGTCTCCATTTAAACCTTGGTAAGGTTCCTCGCGTATCATCGAATTAAACCACATGCTCCACCGCTTGTGCGGGCCCCCGTCAATTCCTTTGAGTTTCACACTTGCGTGCGTACTCCCCAGGTGGGATACTTATCACTTTCGCTTAGCCACTCAGCTTGCGCCAAACAGCTAGTATCCATCGTTTACAGCGTGGACTACCAGGGTATCTAATCCTGTTCGCTCCCCACGCTTTCGTCTCTCAGCGTCAATTGTCTGTTAGTCCCCTGCCTTCGCAATCGGTGTTCTGTGTAATATCTAAGCATTTCACCGCTACACTACACATTCCAAGAACTTCACAGATATTCAAGACTACCAGTATCAAAGGCAATTTCTCAGTTAAGCTGAAACCTTTCACCCCTGACTTAATAGCCCGCCTACAGACCCTTTAAACCCAATGATTCCGAATAACGCTCGCATCCTCCGTATTACCGCGGCTGCTGGCACGGAGTTAGCCGATGCTTATTCATATGGTACCGTCATCAACGTACACGTACGCCTTATTCTTCCCATATAAAAGCAGTTTACAACCCATAAGGCATTCTTCCTGCACGCGGCATGGCTGGTTCAGTCTTCCGACCATTGACCAATATTCCTCACTGCTGCCTCCCGTAGGAGTCTGGTCCCTGTCTCAGTACCAGTGTGGGGGATCTCCCTCTCAGGACCCCTACCTATCGTAGCCTTGGGGTGCCGTTACCACTCCAACTAGCTAATAGGACGCATGCCCATCTTTCACCACCTCAGTTTTAATTATCAAATGATGCCATCCAATAATATTATGGGGTATTAATCCAAATTTCTTCGGGCTATCCCCCTGTGAAAGGTAGGTTGCATACGCGTTACGCACCCGTGCGCCGGTTTCTGCCCCCGAAAGGGCTTCTCCCTCGACTTGCATGTGTTAGGCCTGCCGCTAGCGTTCATCCTGAGCCAGGATCAAACTCTTCATCGTTAAATCTTTAAATCTCTTTTGACTCGTATAAAGCCCGCTTAGTCTAAATCTTTCTGTGCTGTATTATCAATATTTCTTAATGAACTTCTCGCTCTTTTGGCGGGTGCAAAGGTATAACCTTTTTTCCTTTCTACCAAATATTTTTTAAAATATTTTTTTCAGCTTCATTTATCACCCTCATCTTTTTTGCGGGTGCAAAGGTACAACCTTTTTTCCATTCCACCAAATCTTTTTTAAAAAAATTTTTTCGTCTTTTCAATGAGCTACGCTCCCTTATCGAAAGCGGGTGCAAAAGTACAACAAGTTTTTTAATTGACAAAATGTTTTTTGAAATATTTTTTGATTGTTTTTTTAAGTGATTGAAAGTCAGAAATATTAAAAATGCTTTCTGATAGGAATGATGTGTGAATTAGGAGTGAAATTGAGGAATTATCTGGTTAAAAACCCCACCTTCTTAGGGGAAAGGGCGGGGTTGTACATGGAAAATTTATTGTTACTTAAGGCTTAGTGGCCACATATACGCCAAGAACACTTTTGTAGTTAACTTCACTTCCAGCTGGAACAAAAGCTGTCACCTTTCCTGTATCTTCAAAAATACGACCTTTAGGTGTATAAGGAGGATTTTCTGAATTAAAAGTAACTTTTGTTAATTGCTTATTATTATAGAAAGCAGCAGCTACAATCTGCACTACATTCTCAGGAATTACAAGCGTTGTCAGATTACAATACATGAATGCTCCCTCTCCTATAACCTTGAGTCCTTTCGGAAAGACAATTGAAGTTAGGTTAGTTTGCCCATAAAATGCTTGATCTCCAATAGTTGTAACATTCTTTAGTATAGGGTCTGCCTCCATATCAAGAGTTGTAGTGGAGCGATTTTTCCAAAATTTCAAAGTCTTTCCATCAGGGCTTAGGTCATAATCATTGGAGTGTCCTGAGTGTCCTGACTGTGCTTGACCTTCACTTGCGGTGAGGCTCATATAGGTAGTAGGCCAGCCAGTGGCTGTTTTTGGACCATACAATCGTTTGTTTTGAGTATCTATATACCAATCACCTTCATTACCTCTGCTATTAGCAGGTGCTCCTATGCCTCCATATATTTTAGAACCATCCTTTCCATCTCTACCATTAGTACCTGGGGTACCTTGAACTCCTTGGGCTTTCACTCCTGTATCTGTAGTACCTACAAACCAATTACCATTCCCTCCTATATGAGGAGATACTCCATTAGCTCCTGGGGTGCCTGGTATACCTTGAGTTCCTTGCGCTTTCACTCCTGTATCCGTAGTACCTACAAACCAATTACCATTCCCTCCTATATGAGGAGATACTCCATTAGTTCCTGGGGTACCAGGTATACCTTGAGCTCCTTGCGCTTTCACTCCTGTATCCGTAGTACCTACAAACCAATTACCATTCCCTCCTATATGAGGAGATACTCCATTAGTTCCTGGGTTATTTTGTCCATTTTGCCCACCTACCTCGCTTTGAGGTCTCTGCGCTTTGACTCCTAAATCAATATTCCCTACAAACCAGTTGCCATTATCTCCTATATGAGGAGTTAGACCATCTACTCCTGGGGCGCCTTGAGCTTTCACTCCTAAATCGGTATCTCCTACAAACCAATTGCCATTTTCCCCTATACGAGGAGTTAGACCATTAGTACCTGGTGATCCTTTTGCTTTTACCCCTAAATCAGTATCCCCTACATACCAATTCCCATTCTCTCCTATACGAGGAGTTTGGCCGTTAGCCCCTGGAGTACCCTTAAGGCTTAGGGGAAGTCCCCAACCACTTTTGGACTTGGCACCATATAAGTTAGCATTGGTAAGGTCAAGATAATAATCCCCTTCCTCTCCGAGTGTTGCCTCAGGTATCCCTGTCCCCGAAAGAATTTTATTACCTTTTTGTACTTCTATTCGTTCTACGATAGTCTCTTTACGACAACCTATCGTAACAACCCCTGCTATTAGGGCTAATGAAATAATTAGTTTCTTCATTGATAATTATTCAGATTATTGATTATACTTTTATTATTGTATAGTAAAATTCTATATCTTCATTTTTTGTAGTATCCCATTTTTCAATAGTGTGTCTTCCCTTTAGTGAGATTGTAGGAAGTCTTTTTGCTAATTCTACATCTCCATCCCATCTCAAATCTCCTATACGAGATGCTCCCGCTTCCATAGAGAATGGAGCTGTAGCCCCTCCTGATATTTGTTTATAGCTTTTATCATTTGTTACAAAAACACAAAATCCAACTTGTACATTCTTAAATCTTTCTTTTATTCGTTCTATACGTTCTATATCCTTCCAAAAAGAATATTTCCCTATATTTTGAGCACCTTGCTTTTTTAATCTTATATTCGAACATTCTTCTCCAAATCTGTTAAGTTTTCCTTCTTCTTTCTCTGTTTTATACTTGAGTTCTATAGGAATATATTTTCCGTTTTCTTCTACCACGATATCTATTCTAACATCAGCTGAAGACTTACTATCCGGATATAGCTCTTTAGTTGGTAAAGAATATTCTAAGAATACATTATTATAATACCCTTTACTTTTCAAGAAAAGAGCTAAATTCACTTGTAAATCGCGCTCATTATAAAATAATTTAGTATTTTTGCTTAGAAACTCTTCTATATGGAATCTTACACTTAACAGGTATTCGATTACCTTACGTCCAAACCAGTCCGTATTCCACCCTTTTTCATAAGGAATATTATATTTTTCAGCTATTGTACGTAGACCTTCTTTAGTATCTCCTTCAAATCTTTCTCCACAGATAATTGCGCCATTAGCATCTATATACACAATATAGTTATCATTGGCAATCGCTGGAGCATCACTGCTTATTCCTTCCATTAATTTTTTGCCAAACTGACGAGTAGTCCAGTTAGTGTTATACTCAAAGCCTTGCTCTTCGGCTATTTTACGTAAGGCACCTTTAGTATTGCCATATCTGTTATAGACTCCTATAGAATCGTCTTCATAACGTGCTACAATATAATCCTCTGTAGTAGCTACTTGTTTGATTTGTTTAGCCATAAATTTTTATTATTCAAATTATCAATTCTCTTATCCCAAAAAATATAGCATTCTTTCTACTATATCAGATCTTTTTATTCAATTGTTAATTATCAATCGTACAATTAACATACAGTTACAATCCCAAAATTCTAAATAAGAACTACCTCTTATAAGACAAATCTTTACCATTCACAAAAATACAACTTTTTTTGTATTTTTGCAAGTGTTTTTTTGATAATTTTTTTATAATTACAACATATTTAAATTAGAATCCAATCGGCAACCTCATTGAAAGACAAGAGCATCAGTCATACCTCTCTTTAATCCTTACAGATATTGGTTATTAGTCATCGATCTATATTCTTCATTCTTGATTTATCTTGGGAGTATCTTCGTGAACAATCTGTTTGTTAGGGTTGTATAACTTAGGGGAATAATGTACTTTTGTTCCTTAAAAAAGAGTATTCCTGAGCATGAGATATCCAATAAACAATGACTGTAATCAAACACATAGGGCTATACTCAAAAAATCCTTGATAAGGAGCTAAAGATAAAAAACATGAGCAGACAGTTAAATTTTTATGCTACAGATGCTGATAGAAAAATCATAGCAGCTATATTGCGTGAACATTTTGGAGAAATGATAGAAGTTCCCTCTCCGAAAGATAGCCTACACCTATTTGAAGATACCATAGATAAAAAACTTTACCTCCTAACGGATACGGAAGGTAAAGAACATATTACCTATAGGGAGCATACTTATCATGACCTAAGGAAAGCCCTTGTATTGGATGAATATAACAGTTCTATATTAGAATATTCTACAGCTTTCAAAAGTCCCTCAGGAGCCTATGTAAGTGGACGTTTTTACACTTGTACGAATCATAAAGATTTTTCGGCAAAAGTAGCAAAATTCTTTACCAAACTTAAAAAGGTATTTATCTACCTGAAGCCTCAAAGACTTTATATTTCAAAAAACATAGACTTGGATAGCGCCTTATTCCTCTTGTCCAATAGAATTGTTAAGCTTAGCATAGATGGCACAAAGGAAGTCATACAGGATGTAAAAAAGACTTCTAAAAAAGCTCCCTCTGTAAAAGTGATTCCTGACAAAATGAATATCTTTAACAAGAAATAAGTTTTCTACAATAATACTACCCTTATACTTGATACTTTTTATCTCGGTAGTATCTCAGCGGTGAGTCCTGCTTGGGTGAGCTTGCTACAGCGGGGAAGGAGGTCTTCGTAAGAGCCTTCTTTTACGGGGCATTTGCCAGAGAAGTGAACCAATACCGCACATTGTTCAGCCTGCTCGTAGGTATGGTCACATATTTCTATAAGAAGCTCTATCACATAATCGAAGGTATTGTAGTCATCGTTGTAGAGCATGATTTGGTAGTTATCGGCTTGCTGGGTGAGGAGCTCTTCTTGGCTCTCTTTTTGGGGAGTAGGTTGTGTCTGTGGCATAGCTATTGTTTTTTTCCTTTGTTATTCTTCTTACTGCTTTTTTTCTTATCTCCAGCACGGAAGAAAGCACGCTTGGCAGCGCGTTCTTCAGCCTTTTTCTTGGAGGTATCATGTGCTTTAGCAAATACCTTATCATTGATCATCACCTTGGCTTGGAAGTACTTGGTACGTCCCTTATAGGTAGGATCTTCTTCGGAGACAAAAGCAATAGTTTTGTGGTACTTTTGAGCCCATTCGACCATGAGAGACTTATAACTGATGACCTTGTTCTCTAGATCGCGCATGCTCAGGTTGGTATCTATGAGTATACGATGGATAAATTCGGTAGCTTTGCTATACCCTCTATCCAAGTAGATAGCTCCCACGAGCGCCTCCAACAAGTTCCCCGCAATATTGCCACTGAGGAGGGTACGCTTATCGGCAAGGAGATATTCCCTCAGGCGAAGGTCTTCACCTATTTGATTAAGATTCTCGCGCCTTACCATACGAGTGCGCATTTTGGTCAGGTCGCCCTCATTCTTATCAGGAGCCTGTAGGAAGACAAAGTGAGCGATGACCGCTCCGAGGATGGCATCGCCAAGGAACTCCAAGCGCTCATAGCTGATATGAGGTTGGGCACTATCGGTACGTACTGTGCCGAGGGTAAAAGCCTCTTCGTAGTAATGAATCTCCTTAGGAGGGAAGCCCAGAAGTTGCTCCATCTTATCAAAAAAAATCCCGTCTTTTTTTTTAAAACGGGATAAGAATTTATGAAAGATATTCATCTAATCTATTTTTTTAAATAGCACACATGCATTATGTCCTCCAAAACCAAAAGTATTACTCATAGCGACATTGACTGTACGTTTTTGCGCTTTGTTAAAAGTGAAGTTGAGTTTTTGATCGATATTTTCGTCTGGATTCACGAAGTTAATCGTAGGAGGAATTGTTTGGTGTTCTATAGCTAGTACGGAAGCGATGGCTTCAACAGCGCCTGCTGCTCCGAGTAAGTGTCCTGTCATGGACTTAGTAGAGTTAAGGTTAATTTGGTAAGCATGCTCTCCAAATACCTCTTTCACCGCCTTCGTTTCAGCTATATCTCCTAGAGGTGTAGAGGTACCATGTAGGTTGATAGCATCTACCTCTTCGAGAGAGACCTTAGCATCGGCAAGGCAGTTAAGCATTACGGCCTTGGCGCCCACTCCGTCAGGATGTGGGGCAGTGAGGTGATAAGCGTCGGCAGAGAGACCTCCTCCGGCGAGTTCACAATATATCTTAGCGCCGCGAGCCTTGGCATGTTCGTATTCTTCTAAGATAAGAGCTCCAGCTCCTTCGCCGAGGACAAATCCATCACGAGTGACATCATAAGGGCGGGAAGCTGTTTTATACTCATCATTACGAGTAGAGAGTGCGTGTAGGGCATTGAATCCTCCGATACCAGACTCATTGACAGCTGCTTCAGATCCTCCAGTGACAATGACATCGGCATAGCCCAGGCGGATATAGTTTAGTGCATCAATCAGCGCATTAGCCGAAGAGGCACAAGCAGAGACTGTAGTGAAGTTAGGACCACGGAGCCCATGACGGATAGAGATCATACCAGGAGCGATATCGGCGATCATCTTAGGGATAAAGAAAGGATTGAAGCGCGGTGTTCCGTCGCCCTTGCTAAAGGCGAGCACTTCCTCTTGGAAGGTCATCAGCCCGCCAATACCAGCACCCCAGATAACCCCGATGCGGTCTTTGTTTTCTTTTTCTAAGTCAAGAGATGAGTTCTTGATAGCTTCATCAGAAGCGACGATCGCCATTTGGGTAAAACGGTCCATCTTGCGCACCTCTTTTTTATCAATAAAATCGGTAGGCTCGAAGCCCTTCACCTCACAGGCGAATTGAGTTTTGAACTTAGAAGCATCGAAATGAGTGATAAGGTTCGCCCCACTCACACCCTTGAGTAGGCCATCCCAATAAGCTTCCAAAGTATTACCAATAGGAGTAATGGCTCCTAATCCGGTTACAACTACACGTCTTGTTTGCATACTAATTGAGGTTTTTCCATTAAAGTTTGTAGTCCCTACATATACCAAACGGGGAGTTGCCTCCCCGTAGAGCATTTTTCAAGCGAGTAATGCTATTGTTTATTATCTTCAATATACTTAATAGCTTGTCCCACGGTTGAGATGTTTTCAGCTTGGTCATCAGGGATCTGGATGTCAAATTCTTTTTCGAATTCCATGATCAATTCCACAGTATCCAAGGAATCAGCTCCCAAATCATTGGTGAAACTTGCCTCAGGTACTACTTCGGTTTCATCAACTCCGAGCTTATCCACGATAATAGCTTTTACTCTTGATGCGATGTCTGACATAACTTTAAATTTTAATTTAACTCGTTGCAAAAGTACTAAAGTTTTTTTTATTACACACTACTTTGTTGAAAAAAAAGCGTTTTATTCAGTTAAATACTTGTTTATCAAGATTTTAAATTTAGTTTTTTAGCTGTTTTAGCTGTAAAAAATTATTAATTCTTTGTGAAAAAACTATGTAGAATCATTTCATTTAAGCGGATAATTCCTTTTTTTGCTTGCAAAGGCATGAAAAATGAAAAAAAATTTATACATTTGCCCATTATTATTTATCGCTTATGAGATTTCTTTTTCTTACCCTTTCCCTACTGAGTTTTGGGAGAGGACACAGTCAAAACTTCACTATAGATGGGAATGTGAGCAGTCCATACGAAGGGAAAATATACCTATGGTATGGAGACAAGGTAGACAGTACCACGGTGGTGAACAAAGAGTTTCGCTTCAGCGGTGAGGTAGGCTACCCTACGAAAGCTTCCCTTTCGGTAAGTCGTAAGTTCAAGGACACAGGATTCTTTGTTCTGGAGGCGAGCAATCTTTCGGTGGACATAGCCATAGAGAATCGCCACCAAGTATATATCAAGAGTCTCAATGGGAGCCCTTCGTTGACACAAGTAAAGGACTTTTTAGTATATAAGTACAAGAATGCGAGCCTCTCGAACCTTCCAGAGCTGCTGGTGGCACGCCTGGAGACCATTATCAAGCAGAACCCCAAGAGCCAGTTTGCCGGCATGCTCCTCTCGGAACTTATCACCGATAGAGAGATTCCCTATAAGCAAGCCCAAAGACTGTATAACCTTTTGGACAAGAAGACCCAAGACAAGGAAGATCTTGAGAAGATGGATGTGCTTCTGGGGGCTATGAGCAGAACCCAAGTAGGCAGCCAACTCCCCGATATTTCCTTTGAAACAGAGAAAGGCACTCCAGAGAAACTCTCTTCTGTGAGAAAGAAATACACCTTGGTACTCTTCACTGCCTCGGACTGCATCCCCTGTGTGGAGAACGACCGCCAGTTCGCCAACCTATATAAGGAATATCACCGCTCCCATGGTTTTACCATCTACTCGGTATACCTCGATGGAGAGCGCAACACTTGGCTGGATCACATCCACCGAGAAGGGGTGCGCTGGAGTGCTACCATTGCTCCTAAGAAATTCAAGGACGAGACCCTGAAATCCTTAGGAATCACCGAGATACCCTCGAACTTTCTCATAGATGAGAATGGAAAAATCTTGGCTGTGAACATCACTCCCAAGGGAGTACACCGTGGACTCGATCCCGAGGCAGCAGCCTACGTGCCCGTGCCTAAGAAAGACAAAAAAGGCGCCAAGAAGAATCCACCTTTGAAACCAGTGAACAAGAATAAGAACACTAAAAAAAGAAAATAATGATAGATCCTCAGTACATTGGCTATTTTGCCTCTGTATGTATTGTCCTTAGCTTCGTGATGAAGAAGGTACAACACATTCGTCTTATCAACCTTGTAGGTTGTTTATGCTTTGTCATCTATGGGCTTATGAATACACCCCAACTATGGCCAGTGATTATTCCCAATGCCCTGATATGTATGGTACAGGTATATTACTTATGGATTAAGAAAGAGGCTCAGTGAGCCTCTTTTTTTTCGTTCCAGAAATCAAAATAGTTAAACCACTGAAGGGGATACTTGTGGATCATCTGCTCCATATTGAGAGTAAAAGCCTCCAACAAAGCCTGAGGATCTCGGCTCTTGACCTGCGCCATACGGGCATATAAGTGATAGTGTAAGCCCTTTTCCTTCATCACATAGACAAAAATAACAGGGACTCCCAAGCGAGAGGCAATCAAAAAAGGCCCTGCGGGGAAGAGTGTTTCCTTTCCCAAAAAAGAGGCCGTCAGGTGCTTAGTGCCCTCGAAATAGCGATCGCCCGTAAAACAGATAATCCCATTGTCCTGAAGCACCTGATGTATCTCAAAAATATGAGACATATCCTCCTTGACAAAGATAAACTTAGGGGTATACTCCTTGAGAGAGACACTCTCAAGATACTCCTTGATGGCTGAGCGCTCCATATCGGTAGTGACCGTATGTATCTGACACTCTACATCTATTTCCCTAAAGAAAGGTTCGGCAACCTCGAAATTGCCTATATGAGCAGAGATGAGTACGCCCCCCTTGTGCAATGCTAAGAGCTTATGTAGCTGCTCCCGACCATCGAACTCATAGGTAAAGCGATGGCGGAGGTTGGAGAAAATAGCGATTTTGTCAATAATTGTTTGCCCAAAGACATAATAATTTCGGTATACTGACACCCCGGCTCTAAGCGGGGTATAGCCTAAGCGATGGCGGAAATAACGGTACAGATAGCCATTGGACGTCCACTGAGAGAGGAAATAATAAAGAGCCACAAAGACAAGCAAGAGATACGCTGAGCGTACCCCCAAGTGCTTGATAAGGAATACAAATATCCTATATCCTAAGACATTGCCCTTGGACTTGCCTTGCCATTTGGTTTTGGAGGTCTCTTTACTTTCCATTGATTTTTTGCTCTAAGGTCGCATAGAAGTCCTCAAAAGTAACTATAGATTTGAAATCGGCTTCTACGAGCTTCACGCCAAACTTTTCTTCTATGACCACCACTAAGTCTACATAGTCTAAGCTATCCAAACCGAGGGACTCTCGGAAGTCATTCGCGGGCTGAATTTTGCTACCCTCGACTTCAAATTCTTCTACTAAAACCTCATTGATTGTTTTAATAATTTCGTCTCTTTTCATTGTATGTATTTTGAGGTGCAAAAATAAGCATTTTTTAGCAGATACGAAAACAAAAACCGCCTTCCTCGTTTTTCTTTCCTCTGAAGGGATACCTCACCGGAGAAAAAAGTACCCTTTTTAGGTGATTTTTATCTCAATTTCTCAGATAAATGTATTTTAAAATACTTGATAATCAATCAATTAAAAAATAATTGATATTTTTTTAAAAAAACTATTGTTAGAATAAAAAAATGTTGTATCTTTGCACCGCAAAACAAAAGCGAGGTCTGGTAGTTCAGCTGGTTAGAATACATGCCTGTCACGCATGGGGTCGCGGGTTCGAGTCCCGTCCAGACCGCTAAAAATTTAGTTGTGTTGTTTTGTGTAATATTTGGTTTTACACAGGTTTATCTAAACCAATGAAAGGCTTTCCTTTGGAAGGCTTTTTTTATTTTAGGTAATAGATAATAGGTAAGAGGTAATAGGGATGTCTTATTCATGTTCTAAAATGGTTGATGATAAAAATATCTATCTTATTAGCAAATAGTCTTAAAAATAATTCGTATATTTGTCTTTGAAAATAAAAAGACATGAGCAAAAGTATTGTAAGAGATAAATCTAAGAAATTTGCTATACGAATTGTTCGATTATACAAATATCTGACTCAAGAAAAAAACGAGTTTGTTATCGCTAAACAACTTCTACGCTCTGGAACAAGTATTGGTGCTAATCTCGCAGAACAAGAATTCGCTGTCTCTGAAGCTGATTACCTGAATAAAACCAGTATCTCCTTAAAAGAATGTGCAGAAACTGCTTATTGGCTTGAACTACTTTATGAGGCCAATTATATCTCCTTAAAAGAGTATGAGAACATCCAAAAGGATTGTTCCGAAATTATTAAAATCCTCATTGCTATCGTAAAAAATCTGAAAACGAAAAAACTTAAATCAGATAAATAGGTAATAGGGGTCTTGTCCTTCGCTTACCATTGCAATAGTTCCGAGAGGGGAACTTTTCTCTTGGGTTGTCGGCATTCTATAGCACCGGTGAGGGCATCGGGTGCATCGTCATGGGCGTTGCCTCCGGTGCGTAGATAGCCTATTAGGTCGTGCGCAAAGGCAGGAAAGCGCTCCTTCCAGTCCATAGGCATAAGGGTCATGCGCTGCACCGAGGTGGAGCAGGCAAAGATACGTGCGGCCTTGTTCTCCCGCTGGTGAAAGGGGAGAAAGCGGGTGAGGGTGTTGCCCATATTGCGGGAGAGTTCTTCTATATTCTGAGAGAAATAATGACCGCCGTTGTTACTCTCTATATGACAACGCTCCACCTGATGGCGCATGAGTAGGTCTGAGAGCAGGCACTCGGTACGCTCCATGGGTTCCTGAGTGTAGAGCACCTCAAGGATATAGTTCCCCTCATCGGCCTCCTTGTAGATCAGTGCACAGAGGTAGTCGTTGCCCGAGTCGGCTACATCGATATACGCCACCACAGGAGCATATACAGGGGCAGACTCATATACGGCAAACTCCTGATAGAGCAGTCCCTCACTTGGCTGAGGGTTCTGCTGGTATAGGCTCTCGAAGACCTGAGGGTTGCGCTCCTTGAGCGAGAGGAGCTTAGGGAGGTCATGGCGCTGGGGCCATAGTGGGGCGCCCATCTCCCGAGGGTCCTTGGGCGAAGGCGGGACGTTCTGTATAGCAGGGAAGGAAATGACCTGCCACCCTAAGGGATTGTTCAGGGCATCGTAGTGTCCTTCCTGCTCGAGCAAGCGCCCGGCAAGGTCGTCCTCATGCCAGCGTGTAAAGACTAAGAGTTGCTGGCTATCGTTGTGCAAGCGCGTAGTGGCCACCGTATCGTACCAGTCGGCTATATTTTGACGAATGGTAGGCGACCACGCGCTGAGGGCATCCTTGTAGAGGTCGTCCATGATGAGCACATCCACCGGTTCTCCAGTGAGGGCACCACCTACCCCGAGAGTCTTGAAGCTCCCACGGTGACCTACTATCTCACACTCATCGGCATTGCGGGCATAGGCACGGTGGTTGCTCCTCATCCCTTGTGGAGCACCCCCTGCGAGGAAGGTTTGTGGAAACAACTGTTGGTAGCTTTCCTCCTGTAGGATGCGCTGCAACTCACGGTTGAACTTGCGTGCCTTGGTGGTATTGTACGAGACAATAGCAATACGGCACTCAGGGTTGCGCCCGAGCAAAAAAGCTGGAAGACGGCGGGTAGCACCTTCGCTCTTGCCATGTTGTGGGGGCATGGTGATCATCAGCTTCTGGATGCGCCCCATGGCAAACTCGGTGAGTTGGCGGTAGTAGGAGTGGTGGAAAGCCGCTGGAGCAAAGTAAGGAAGGGTATACTGGGTAAAAGCCAAGAGATCCTTCTGGGCAAGTGCCTTTTTGATAAGCCCCTTCTTCACGGTGGGTTTTGCTATAGGAATACGGGTAGGAGGTGATTCCTCGGCGGAGAGGACAATACCCTCGGCATCGGCGTCGTCCACCTCTTCTTCCTCATCCAAGATTTCCTCAAAGGGATTATCACCCTCCTCGAGCGCCTCGTGGGTGTGCTGGAGGTCTTGGGCGATGATTTCAGCGGCTTTCTGAGCGGGTTTGTCCCAGCCTTCCCACTTGCCGAGGGTAGTGAGTGCGGAGATACGTTCGCGTACAGAGGGATAGATGGTTTTTTCTCCTTGAGGGATGGCATCGCCCTTGGCGATTTCCCAGAGAATGGATTCAGCTTGTTTTTTCAAGATTTTAGGTTTTAGTAGTTAGTAGGTTAGAGACATAAGGAAGAATATAGAGGGGGCGATTTGCAAATCGCCCCTACACGTATGTTATCTGTATGTTGCCCTTTGTTCTTCAATTATTTTGCGGCAAAGGTACGATATCACAGGAGGGAAAGTCAAGGGAAGAAGGCAGCAGAAATGAGAAGAGAAATGATCAATGATTAATTTAAGTTTCGCAAGTTGTATAACTTATTGATTTTCAAAAACCTCCCCCCTGTCCCCCTCCAAAGGGGGAATGAGATAGTTTATGATTCTCAATGAGTTATAGAGAGAAAATTTTACGTATTGACAAACAGTTTTTGCCTTTTCAACGCATCCCACATACCCAGCTGTGAGCACTCGCTGGCTTTCCCCCTCTCAGAGGGGATAGTCCGTGAATACTTGGAACGGAGTATGTGAGGGGAGGTTTTATTTGTAATATATTGATTTACAAATATTTATAATCTTAATTATACTCTAAAAACGACTTGCGAAACTTAAATGATTAATTTTTAATGGTTAATGATTAATGGTTAAAATGTATAAGGCTTCGAAAATCAGAAATATTTATCTTCTCTATTACTTTTAAATATACTTTTGTGATTTTTATTAAAACCAATATTTTACTTTTTTAATTTCAAACATACGATTGAAAAATTTCATTATATTTATAAATATAATATTGTTGATAAATTTTTATCATTTTTCGTTTGCTTGCGTGAAATTATTTTATATTTTTGCAGTGTATTCTAAGAATGTAAAACCACTTAGTGTGTTTGGGATCGAAGAGTATTTGGTATTTGTTGTGTATTTTAAACATCAATCCTATGATATTATGTAGAAACATTTTCCCCTTATCACGTATCTCTGTATCGATAAATGATCAAAAAATAAGCCTTGCTCCTGGAGGACGTGTAGAAATACCTTTGGAGGAGAGCGATCACTATGTCATAGAGATAGTATCCCCTCTGCTGCTTAAGAAGAATAGTAAGACAGTGAGCGATCTACACGAAAATTCTGTCATAGAAATAAGAACCTCCCTACCAGATAGTTACTACTTACTGATGGGAGGTGTATCGTTGGTTATCTGTGTTTTATTCTTTCTCCAAATGGTATCTGCTATTATCTTCGGTATGGTACTACTCCTCTATATATTTCCTATAGTGTATCATACCTTTGTCAAAGCAGATGAGTATTTTTCCATTTGTGTGAGGTAACTATTTCCTTTTCCCTAATCGCAATGCATTGGCAATTACACTCACAGAGCTAAAGCTCATTGCCAAAGCACCAAGCATGGGAGAGAGCAGTATCCCAAAAAAAGGATAGAGTACTCCGGCGGCGATGGGTATCCCCAGAGCGTTGTACACCAAGGCGAAAAAGAGGTTTTCTCGTATATTCTTCACCACGGCCTCACTGAGCTTCTTTGCCTTGACAATGCCGCTGAGCTGCCCCTTAACCAAAGTGAGCTGGGCACTCTCTATGGCGATATCGGTACCTGTTCCCATGGCAATTCCCACATCGGCTTGTGCCAAGGCAGGCGCATCGTTGATCCCATCACCGGCCATGGCTACGACCTTCCCTTGTTGTTGGAAGAGCTTGACTTGCTGTTGCTTATCCTCGGGGAGCATACCCGCCTTGTAGTGGGTAATGCCGATCTGCTGGGCTACTGCCTGAGCGGTAATAGGATTGTCACCTGTGAGCATAACCACGGTAACTCCCTGCTCTTGTAAGTCCTTGACCGCTTGGGCGGCGTTATCTTTGATCTTGTCCGCTATGGCTACCGCTGCGACGACTTCTTTCTCTATGGCGAGGAAAGAGAGTGTCTGTCCTTGGCGCTGTGCCTGAGCCACTTGGCTAAGCTGTTCCTCGCTCAGGGAGGCACCTATCTCCTGCATCAATCGGTCATTACCGAAGTAGTAGTGCTTACCCTCATAGGAAGCCACTACGCCACGCCCTGCTAAGGCCTTGAAATCGGTCATAGGCAAGGGAGTCACTCCATGTTCGACCGCATAGGCATTGGTAGCCTTAGCCAAAGGGTGTTCGCTGGCTTTATTGACCCCATAGAGAATCGGCCATAATGTCTGCTCATCATACCCTGCCCAAGGGATGAGTGCCCTGAGACTGGGTTTGCCCTCGGTAAGAGTACCTGTCTTATCTACAATGAGGGTATCCACCTGCTTCATACGCTCCAAGGCCTCCGCATTCTTGATAAGGATTCCCTGACGTGCCCCCTGAGAGACCCCTACCATCACCGATACTGGTGTGGCCAAGCCCAAGGCACAAGGACAAGCGATAATCAGCACCGATATGGCATTGACCAAGGCATACTCCCAAGCATGTTCCTTGGCAAAGACCGCCCAGAGAATGAAAGTCAGCACCGATATGGCTATGACAGTGGGGACAAAATAAGAGGCGATACGGTCGGCCAATTTCTGTATAGGTGCACGACTGGTGGAAGCCTGCTGTACCATGGTAACAATTTGGGAAAGCAGTGTATCGCTACCCACCTTATCGGCTTGCATGACAAAGGCCTGAGCGCCATTGATCGTACCGGCAGAAACTGCTGCTCCTACCTGCTTCTCTACCGGTAGAGGCTCTCCTGTAATCATACTCTCATCGATGGTAGCCTCCCCTATGGTGATACGGCCATCTACAGGAATCTTAGCCCCGGGTCTTACCCTGAGTAGATCCCCCTTGACTACCTCCTCCACGGGCACCTCCACCTCGTGGTCTCCCACGAGCTTTATAGCTGTATTGGGCGCCAACTCGAGCAACATGCGTACGGCCTGTTGGGTACGGTTGTGCGCATTGGCCTCCAAGAGTTGGCCTAAGATGACCAAGGTCAAGATCACCGTAGTTGCCTCAAAGTAAAGCGGTACTGAACCATGTTCCTTGAACTGCTCCGGTAGGCTCTCAGGCACACAGAGTGCGACCACACTGAATAGCCAAGCGGCGGCAGCGCCTATGCCTATAAGGGTGAACATATTGAACCTTAAGGTCTTGATACTCACCCATGCTCGAGAAAAGTACGTCCATCCGAAATAGAAAACTACCGGCAGGGATAGGGCAAACTGTACCCAGTTCCAATAGCTCAGTGGCATGAGCTTATACATAGGATTGTCATGCCACATCCCCCCCATGGCGATGATGAAGATAGGCAGGGTAAAAGCCACTGCTCCCCAGAATTGGCGGCGTAGCTCTTGGCGCTTGTGATCCTCCTGATTGCCCTGCTTGAGGCTTTGGGCAGAGACCTCTTCGACCAAGTCCATCCCACAAACAGGACAATGGCCAGGATGGTCGTAGGTCTTGTTTCCCTCACAGCGCATCGGGCAGTAATATACCCCTGTCCCCTTGTGGGTAGAGGCTTGAGGCTTAGCAGCAGAAGTAGCCTCCTCCAAGGAGGTTACCAAGGTGTAATGAGTACCCTCCAAGGCGGTTTTAAGCGTTTCAAAAGGCACATGTTGGCTCATCTCCACTACAGCGGTTTTCTCCTTAGCATTGGCCACGACCTTGCTGACACCCTCTATAGCCTCCAGACTCTTTTTGACGGTCATCTCGCAGCCGCTACAACTCATGCCCTTTACATAATAGGTGTGTGTCATCATGTCAGTCTTTTTTAATAGTGTAATCAGTACCTTCTAAGGCTTTTTGGAGTGCTGGCAAAGACACTTCCTCTTTGGATTCTACAAAGGCCTTTTGCGCGTTAAAATCTACTTTAACGGCAGTAACGCCTGCTACTTTAGACAATCTTTGTTCTACGGTGGTTGCACACCCAGTGCAGCCCATTCCTTTGATAGTATATACTTGCATGATATTAATTTTAGCACCCTTTTTATTTGCAAATATTGTGCCAAGTTAATGATCAATGTTCAATGATTAATGTTTAATGTTCAATGATTAATGATTAATGTTCTTAAAAATTGCTTGACAAATGGCCGTTATTTTTGTACCTTTGCCCTTCTAATCTAACACCTATGTAGAAGCAAAGGACACCCGGTAGGTGATAGATATTGAGCAACTCAATGCCGAAGTAGCACAAACCATAGTGCGGATTAATGAGCTGAGGGGTGATATTGAGGAGATTATTAGAGAAATAGAGGGGTAATTTTGGTATTACTAAAAAGAAGAAATAATGAGTAGATTTACGATAGAACAACTAAAATTCTTAAAAGAGTCAGAAGATAAAGTAGAGTTTAAGAGAGCTGAGCAAGGGAATTTAGCTTATGATGGAGGTAATAGAACTAAGTCAAATGAACGAAGAAGATGTATCCTTGGTTATGTTACTGCACTTTGTAATGAAGGAGGTGGTTCTTTGGTAATCGGTATGAGTGATAGTTATCCACATAAAGTAGTGGGAACTAAGCAGAATGAAGGAGCTATAGGTGAATTAGAAAGCAATATTTACAGAGATACCTCTATCCGCCCTCATATCTACGAACTTTATGAGAATGAAAGTTCAAAAACAGGACGTGTGCTTGTGATAGAGGTGCCTGCTCGCCCTATTGGGCAACTTTTCAAATTTGAAGATGTCGCTCTAATGCGAGTAGGAGAAGAGCTAATACCAATGTCTAACGAGGTAATGCTTAGTATATTACAAGAACAAGATCCCGATTTCTCTTCTACAATAAGTGAGGAACTTACTATAGAGGATTTAGACAAGGAGGCTATTAGAATACTTAAACAGAAATACGCAACCAAACAGAAAAATCCAAATTTTCTTACACTACCCGATGTTCAAGTACTAAGTGATTTACAGCTGATAAAAGATGAAAAAGTAACTTTAGCTGCCCTTATACTTTTGGGTAAGAAGGAAAAAATCAAGGAAATACTACCTCAGGCTTCTGTTATATTGGAGTATAGAAAATCTGAAAATCTGATCCCTTATGATAACCGACAGGTGTATTGTGAACCTTTTTACAAGATGATAGATGCCCTTTGGCATGATATCAACCTGAGAAATGATAAAATTGATATTGTTGAACATTCATACATTTTCAATATTCCTTTTTTTAATGAGGAAGTAATCCGTGAAGCTATCAATAATGCTATTGCCCATCGTGATTATAGACGTACCAGTGAAGTAGTTATCAAGCAATATCCACAAAAGATGGTTATTATGAATGCAGGAGGGTTCCCCTCAGGCGTAAATCTTGATAATTTGCTCAGGGTACAGAGTACCCCAAGAAATAGACTACTTGCTGATGTATTGGCAAAGACTGGTATCGTAGAGAGATCAGGACAAGGGGTTGATAAGATTTTTAAAAATACTTTATCAGAAGGGAAGGATGCGCCTGACTATACACATAGCGATCCTTTCCGAGTAGAATTACATCTCTCGGCTACTATAAAAGACAAAGCTTTTGCTATGTTTCTAAACTCTGAACAGAGGGATTTGCCTGAGGAAGAGCGACTTTCTGTTTTTGAGGTAATTGCCCTAAACAAAATAAGACAAGGAGACTCTCAACAAGTAGCTAAGGAAATGATAGACAAATTACTAAATCGTGGTTTGATAGAGAAGCGAGGAAAAACAAGAGGAGTCTATTATATATTGGCTAAAAGTTATTATGAAATTTCAGGGAAGGAAGGAGAATATTCACAAAAAAATGATTGGGATATCAATCAAGTTACCTCTGTTATAATGCCTCACTTAGCAAAGTTTGAAAAAGCAAAGATGAAAGATTTTGCAAAATTATTAGAGGGGCATCTAACCTATAGACAGGTGAGAACCATTATTGATAAGTTGGTTGATTTACAACATCTGATTAAGGAAGGAGAAGGGGCTGCAACTACCTATAGAATTGCTGAAAAATATATAGAAAACTCAGCTTTAATGGTACGAGCACTTAATTTAGGAATGGAAGAGATGAAAAAGAGAGGAGAGATAGAATAATTTTAAAATGTCTAATTTCTGTCTAATATTATATGATTTATAAATGTTATAACATTTTTTATTCGACATAAAACGCTGATTATAAACGATTTAAAAATGTCTAATTTTTGTCTAATTATTTATTCCTTAGAAAATTTATGAGGCCTATGGAAGATAAGAGATAATGGAAGGATAGAATGATTTTAGAAATATTCCCTACGCTGGTGCATTTCTTGCAGCTCGTACCTATTATAATCAGAGCTTGTAGCTCTTTTTGAATTGTCAAGAAAATCTTAACAGTTCAAAAAGAAGGTAACCAAGAAGTTAGGCAACAATATTAGAAGAAAGTGGTATGTCGGAAATTCCGACATACCACTCAAAAAGTTTAAAAGCATTAGAGAAAAACACAGCTAAACTATTGAAAACGAAACACAAATAACAACCTACGACACAAGAACCTAAAATATTCCCTTATATAGAAAGCCTCCTGCAAGGCGCTGAAGTAGTATGGAAACCGCTGGGAGGGGTAGCAGAATTAATCACTACTGGAAAATTAAACGCTAATGCAATGGAAGAAAATGGTATTTATCCATTTTTTACTTGTAATGAAAATCCTTACAAGATAAATGCTTATGCTTTTGATATGGAAGCAATATTAATTTCTGGAAATGGCAGTCAAGTAGGACACATTAATAGGTACTCAAAGACCGATTAGTGCAAGATTATAAATCTACTTATAACGATATACGTGATTGGGTAAGCAAGGAACGTGAGAACGCAGCGCAAGAAAAACAGTTAATTGACTGGGAAGAGGTGGTTTTTGAAGTAGATTTGCTCAAATCTCAAGAAATAGATCTTGATTACATCCTCGAACTCATCTTAGAACACCACAAAAAGAACAAAAACAAAGAGGCTTTAGTAGAGGAAGTGCGTCGCATCATCCGTGCCAGCATAGGCAACCGTGCCAAAGAAAGCCTTATAGTAGATTTTATCAACGAAACTAATTTAGATACTATTGACGACAAACCGACTATCATAGCAGCGTTCTTCACTTATGCCCAAGAGCGACAAAAAGCAGAAGCGGCTGAGCTAATCGCGGAAGAAAACCTGAATGAGGAGGCGGCTAAACGATATATACAGCTTTCTCTAAAACGCGAATATGCTAGCGAAAACGGCACTGACCTCAATAGTATTTTGCCAAAAATGAGCCCGCTAAATCCACAATATCGAACCAAAAAACAAAATGTCCTTCGCAAAATAGCTGCTTTTGTAGAGAAATACAAAGGCGTAGGAGGAGAACTGTAAATAGAGAGCGGAGATAAGGGGACAGTAAGCAAGAGGTAGTGAATATTAACAATTACCCATTGACAATTAATCATTGTTTTTGTACCTTTGCGTCTTTTAAAAATACACATTGCTGCTTTGTGAATGGATTAAGCAATTTTTACCCTCTCATAAGCAAGGCAAAATTTTAATTATAATCTATTGATTATCAATATAAAAATACTGCTAAGCAATTTTTGAGGGGAAATAAGCAATTTTTTAATATTCCTAAAACCTAAACCCTAAAAAATAATGGAAATTACCAAAGCAAACCGAAAATGGTTAGATAACCTACAACTCCCTCACCCTGTAGTGATTGCAGGTCCTTGTAGTGCCGAGACAGAAGAACAAGTCCTTAAAATCGCCCATGCGCTGAAAGATACCGACGTTACTTACTACCGTGCTGGTATCTGGAAACCTCGTACCCGCCCTGGTATGTTCGAGGGAGTAGGTGCTTTAGGACTCAAGTGGCTGGAACGTGTCAAGAGGGAAACAGGTATGAAGACCGCTACCGAGGTAGCCAACAAAGACCATGTACGATTGGCCTTGGAACACGATATAGACCTGCTCTGGATCGGTGCTCGCTCCACAGTGAGCCCCTTCATCGTGCAGGAAATCGCTGACGAACTCAAGGGTACTGACAAGGTTGTCCTTGTCAAAAACCCTGTAAACCCCGACTTAGCCCTCTGGATAGGCGCTATTGAGCGACTCCTGAGAGCTGATATCCAAAACTTAGGGGTTATCCACCGCGGTTTCTCTACCTATGAGAAAACCAAATACCGCAATATCCCCGAATGGCAATTGGTCATAGAGCTGCAAAATAAGTTCCCTGACCTCCCGCTGATCTGCGACCCTTCCCATATCACGGGCAAGCGAGAGTTGATCTTCGATGTCTCTCAGACAGCCCTTGACCTGAACTTCAACGGCCTGATGATAGAAACCCACTGCACCCCCGATGAGGCTTGGAGCGATGCGGCACAACAGGTTACTCCCCAGCGATTAGTGCAGATAATGAATGACTTACGTATACGAAAAACCTCTACTTCCGAAGAGGACTATGTAAGCCAGCTCAATGGGTTGCGCTCTCGTATCGATATCTTAGACGACCAACTCTTAGACTTGCTTAAAAAGCGTATGGACATATCCGATGAGATCGGGCTGCTCAAGAAAATCAACAATGTAGCTATCCTACAGAACCAGCGCTGGCATGAAATACTCGGCAAGGTGATCTTGGATGGAGAACAGCTCGGACTCAATGAGGAGTTTATCATACAACTCTTCAAAGTTATCCACCAAGAATCCATCAACCGACAAGAGAAAATAGTAAAAGCAAAATAAGCATGTACCGCCTTTTTTTTGATTTTTCTTTTCACCCTGATTTTCAATTATACTTACCTCAAGCCCTCTTAGCTCAGCAGCGTAGCAGTAGCTGGTTTCTGCTCAAAAAGGCCTCGCCTGAGGTAATGAAGAATATCCCCATCCCTCTAAGAGCCTCCGAAAAGGAGGCTTTAGCCATTACTTACAGCCTACAACCTCATCTACTTGCACAGAAATACAACCCTAAGAATCTCCCCATCGAGGAACTCTTCAAGAACAAATCCCAAAAGAAATATATCCAAGAACAGATAGAGGAAAAAACCAATGCCCTTCTCTCCCTGATAGCCAAGGAAGCACTATGGCTTACTACCCATTGCCAAAAGGAACAACCTATAGAGCGGCAACTTATTGAGGTCTCCCCTAAGGAGCTACATACTGTATTGGAATTTGAGAAAACCCCAGAAGGGATCGCCTACCATTTGTTCCTCCTTGCAGAAGAAAAGCTCATCCCTGCTAAGCACCAAATCACACTGCTTAGTCAGAAGAAATCATGGATAGTTATCGACCAGAAGCTCACCCTCCTTGAAGATATTCCTGCACAGCTGCTCAAGCCTTTTCTGGGAAAAACTTCTGTGGAGATTCCCCAGAGGATGGTTCAAGAGTATTTTGACAAATTTCTCAAGGAAGTTCTCCAAAGGGTAGAGGTATGCTCTGTCGGCTTTGATATACTGACCAAGGACAGTCTGCAGGGCACCTCCCTTCACTTTGTCCACGACTTCCTTTCTGGGCAATACAAGCTCTATGTCGCCTTTGATTATGGCGGATATACCTTCTATAGTAACCAACGCAGGGCGCAACAGTCCCTCTTGGATATTACTCCTGAGGGAGATATTCATATACAACACTTTAGGAGAAACC
Organism: Capnocytophaga gingivalis; assembly: GCF_002302415.1. NCBI lineage: Bacteria > Pseudomonadati > Bacteroidota > Flavobacteriia > Flavobacteriales > Flavobacteriaceae > Capnocytophaga > Capnocytophaga gingivalis. The sequence goes on from NZ_CP022386.1 coordinate 1,461,337, forward strand.
CCATAGAAGAAGCGCGTAAAGTACAAATACTAAAAGACTTAGGACTACAAGAAGTAGAAGGGTTCTTTTGGGTGGATGATCCTTATCCCTTTGCTACTTACCTGCACCTATTGCCCTACAGAGAGGTCTTGGAAGCCCAAGGGCTACCCCTTGCTCCTATAGAAATTGAAGGGAAGCAAACCTATCTGCAACATTTTGATATTCAGCTCAATGAAACCACAGGGCAACAGGACTGGTTCGATGTAGATATCTGGATTACCCAAGGGGATTTCCGCTTGCCTTTTGCCTCCCTTATAAAAAACCTGAGGGAGAACAACCCCCTCTATCCCCTACCCGATGGCTCTTGGCTGGTGATTCCTAAGGAATGGTTTGCTCGGTATGAACGGCTGGCAAAGTTTGGCCAAGAACATCAGGGAAAAATACGCCTTGCCAGAAGCCACTATGCCCTCTTGGACACCCTTGCTGAGGCTAAGCCCAAGGAATGGGTCAGTGGCATTCACTATCAGCCATCACCACGCCTGAAAGCCTCCCTACGCCCCTACCAAAGGGAAGGCGTAGAATGGCTCTTGGAGCACTACCACAACCAGATGGGAGCTTGCCTTGCCGACGATATGGGGCTGGGGAAAACGCTCCAGATCCTGGCCATGCTCATTGCAGTACATGATACTTACCCCCTGAAGCAAACGGATTTTCCTACAGATATTTTCCAGTTAGGACAGATGCAACGCGAGCCCCTCAAGGCACTTATCGTGCTACCTTCGTCCTTGATTTTCAACTGGTATGAGGAGATCAAGCGCTTCACTCCTGATCTGAGGTGTACCCAGTACATAGGCAATGACCGGAAAACAAAGGTACGCCGCTTGCTCAACTATGATATCGTGCTAACCTCCTACCCTATCCTTACCCGAGATATTGCGCTCTTGGAGAAACATCTCTTCTCCTTCATCATCTTGGACGAAAGCCAGCGTATCAAGAACAAGAATTCACAGGTATTCAAGGCAATAGATAGGCTACAGGGAACCCACCGCTTTTCCCTCAGTGGTACCCCTATAGAGAATTCTCTAAGTGACCTATGGGCACAGATGCAGTTTATCAACCCCAATATATTGGGAACTTTCGCTCAGTTCAGCAAGTATTTCCTCCCCGAGATACAGAAGAAGCACAACCCTATTGCCTTAGAAGAGCTCAAGACAATTATCAATCCCTTCCTACTGAGACGTACCAAAGAGCAGGTACTACAGGACTTACCCGATATGGAAGAACAAATCATCTATTGTCCTATGAGTGACCTACAAGGGAAATGGTACGAACAGGAGAAGTCCAAGGTACGCAACGCCCTCCTACAGGTAGCCCCTCAGGGCAAGAATATTCATTCGCTAAACATGCTCATGCGTCTAAGACAGATCAGCAATCACCCCCAACTGGTGGATCCCAAGAGCGATATTCCCTCTGGGAAATATGAAGAGGTGGTCAGCTGCTTGGAACAGCTATTGTTATCTGCGCAGAAAGCGCTTATTTTTAGCAGTTTTACCTCTCACTTAGAAATATACCAAAGATGGTGTGACGAGCAGAAAATCAAGTATGCATTGCTCACAGGAGCCACAGCGCTACCCGATAGAAAAGTACAAGTGGAGCGGTTTCAGAAAGATAAAGAAGTACCCTTCTTCTTTATCTCGCTCAAGGCAGGAGAAGTAGGGCTGAACCTAACGGCAGCCTCGTATGTGCTTTTATTAGACCCTTGGTGGAATCCCTTTGCCGAGCGGCAGGCCATAGCCCGAGCCCATCGGTTGGGACAGGAACAGAAGGTCAATGTAATTCGGTTTGTAAGCCAACATACTTTAGAAGAGAAGATTATTCGGCTACAGCAGCACAAGAGGGAACTCTCCGAGCACATCATAGAAGAAGATACCCTGATGAAGGAAGAACTATTAGAATTACTTGAATAAAAAAGCGGCCAAGAGGCCGCTTTGTTTTAAACCTTATTCTTTATGAGCATTACTTCAATAATAGAAATGGCGGTTTTTTCTGGTACAGTTAGCAATTCAGCTAATTGGTTGATCATATCCTTTTCTTCTTCTTCTAAGATACCATCAGAAGTAGCGATATCTACTGCGCAAGCAAAAGCAGTAAGACGAAGTTCAGAAGGAAGACCTTGCACTGATTTTTCCACTAAGCTTCCTGGGCCTTCTTTCTTAAGAATACGGAAAAGCTTATCAAAAAGCTTATCAAAAGCAGAGCCAGTGTAGCTGTCATAGATACGAAGACGGTTCATGTAATTCACGATTTCGTCCCACTCTCCATGGCCTACGTTACCATCGGCTCCTGCCATAGCAAGAGCAATCCCTGCGAAGGATTCTTGTTCGTTTAGTTTCACTTCCTCGGTTACTCCTTGGAAGATCTTTCCGAATAAACTCATAAGTTTTAATTTTAAATATAGGGCAAAGATAAGAAAAAATCTGAACAAAAAAACTTTTATCCAAATTTTTTTTACAAATTAATGATACTGATATTAATTACTGTTGGTATTAATCATTAATCGGTTTGTTTGCTCATCAGGGAAGATGACAGTAGGTTGGAAGGTTTTGGCCTCTTCGAAATCCATAAGAGCATAGGAGATAATGATCACAATATCCCCCTTCTGTACCTTGCGAGCGGCAGGGCCATTGAGGGTAATGGTACCAGAGTTTCGCTCACCACGAATGATATATGTCTCGAAACGCTCGCCATTATTGACATTCACGATAGAGACCTTCTCACCTACGATGAGGTTGGCCGCTTCCAAAAGAGCTTCATCAATAGTGATGCTCCCTATATAATCCAAGTCTGCACCGGTTACTTTTACACGGTGGATTTTTGATTTTAATACTTCTATTTTCATGTGACAAAGGTAAAAAATATTTGGATAATTCTTCCGTTTTTCTTTGCTTTTTTGTATATTTGTCCTCTTGAACCTAACCAATATACTATCTTATGAGAAAGCTGCTATTTTTAGCCCTGCTAATAGTAGGCTGTAAGCCCTCCTATGTGACTGAGATTCCGCGTGATACGAATCTTCGCACAGGAATCCATCTAAAAGATCCTAAGCGAGTGGTCATCTTTGCCGAAGATGCCACCTACTATAAGTATGCACAGGAACACCCAGAGTATAAGGAAATTAAGGCACGCATCTCCTCCCTACTTCCTGCTGCTTCAGAGAGCTGTTTCTGCGGGATTACCCTACACGGAGGTATCATACGGATAGACGGGGAGAAATCGTGGATTATTGACACAGAGAAGCTGCCCTATATAGCTGCTTTGGTACTGTACAATGGCAAAGGAAAACCCGAGGTAGTACTCGATCCTAAGCAATACGAGAAGCGTCTTCGGCAGATGTGGGGCAGTAAGTCCACTTGGTAAAAGAGCTTCAATAAAAAATCTCTTCCCCTGTGGGGAAGAGACTTTCGTATTGTAAAAACTAAGAAAAGAATTATTTTAATTCTACTTCTGCTCCAGCTTCTTCTAATGATTTTTTAAGGTTTTCAGCGTCAGCTTTAGAAACCCCTTCTTTCACTTTAGATGGAGCTCCATCTACTACTTCTTTAGCTTCTTTTAGTCCAAGACCAGTAAGGTCTTTTACTAATTTCACTACTGCCAATTTGTTGTCACCTGCACTCTTAAGAATTACATCGAATTCAGTTTTTTCAGCAGCAGCTTCTCCACCACCAGCAGCAGGACCAGCAGTTACAGCAACAGCTGCGGCAGCAGGCTCGATACCATACTCATCCTTAAGGATTTGAGCGAGTTCATTTACTTCTTTTACAGTTAAGTTAACTAATTGTTCTGCGAAATTTTTCAAATCTGCCATTTCTATCGTTTTTTAATGGTTTATAAATAAAATTAATGTGTGTGCTATTAACGTTCAGAGAGTGTTTTAACAATACCTGCGATTTTTCCTCCTCCAGACTTAAGAGCAGAAACAACGTTTTTAGCAGGCGATTGCAAGAGGGCAATGATATCTCCGATAAGTTCCTCTTTGGATTTGATAGAAGAGAGAGCGTCCAACTGGTCATCGCCGATGAATACAGCTTCTTCTATATAAGCTCCTTTGAGAAGGAGTTTTTCAGATTTTTTTCTAAAGTTTTTAATCAACTTAGCTGGAGCATTTCCCACTTCGGCATACATCACGGAAGTATTTCCTTTGAGTACAGAAGGAAGATCTCCGAAATTTTTGTCAGAGGCTTCCATAGCTTTTGCTAAGAAAGTGTTTTTTACTACAGCGAGTTTGATATTAGCTTTGAAACAAGCGCGACGAAGGTCGGAAGTCTCCTTTGCATTGAGTCCGGTGAGGTCTGCCAGATAGATCACATGATTGGCTGCTAACTGAGCGGTTAAATCCTCTATTACTACTGATTTTTCTTCTTTTGTCATAATTTTCTCTTTTAACTACTTGTTAGACTGCTTTTGTATCTATAGCTACACTGGGGCTCATAGTACTTGACAAGTAGATAGACTTGATATAAGTACCCTTAGCGGCAGTAGGTTTTAGCTTAATGAGGGTCTGAAGGAGCTCAGTGGCATTCTCAGTAAGTTTTTCAGCAGTGAAGGATACTTTTCCGATGGAAGCATGAACAATTCCTGTTTTATCCACACGGAAGTCTATTTTCCCTGCTTTTACTTCTTGAACAGCCTTACCGATTTCCATAGTTACAGTACCTGTTTTAGGGTTAGGCATAAGCCCACGAGGACCGAGGACACGCCCCAAAGGTCCCAATTTACCCATTACAGCAGGCATAGTAACGATAACATCTACATCAGTCCAGCCGTCTTTGATTTTCTGCAAGTATTCGTCAAGCCCTACATAGTCAGCACCGGCAGCTTTAGCTTCAGCTTCCTTGTCAGGAGTAACGAGCGCCAATACGCGTACATCCTTACCAGTTCCGTGAGGAAGAGTCACTACACCACGTACCATCTGGTTCGCTTTACGAGGGTCAACCCCCAATCTTACTGCGATATCCACAGAAGCATCAAACTTAGTAAAAGAAACTTCTTTTACTTTTTTGCTTCCTTCTGCAAGGCTATATAATTTGTCAGCTTCTATTTTAGATAAAGCCTCTTTGTATTTCTTTGTCAGTTTTGCCATAATCAATCAATTAAAAAGGTTTATCTCCAGTGATTGTGATACCCATAGAACGAGCGGTACCTGCCACTATGCTCATAGCCTTCTCAATAGTGAAAGCACTGAGGTCAGGCAATTTATCTTCAGCGATAGCGCGTACTTGATCCCAAGTGATATTGGCTACCTTTTTACGGTTAGGCTCTCCAGAACCTCCCTTAATTTTGGCTGCTTCCAAGAGTTGAACTGCCGCAGGTGGGGTCTTGATTACAAAATCAAAAGATTTATCTTTGTAAACAGAGATAACAACAGGTAATACTTTACCAGGCTTGTCCTGAGTGCGCGCATTGAATTGCTTACAGAACTCCATGATGTTAACTCCAGCAGCCCCCAAGGCAGGTCCAACCGGTGGCGAAGGATTCGCAGCACCTCCCTTAACTTGTAGTTTAACTACTTTGTGTAATTCTTTTGCCATTGTTCAACTTTAATTTATAATTCTTTAAAATGTATATTCCGCTTTAGAGCGAAGTTTGTTATATTTTTTCTACTTGTGTATAGCTGAGCTCCAGTGGGGTTTTACGACCGAAGATTTTAACAATCACCTCAAGCTTTCGTTTTTCCTCATTTACCTTATCCACATTGCCGGTAAAGCCATTGAAAGGGCCATCGATTACCTTGACAGACTCCCCTACTTGATAAGGGATAAGAACTGTATCGACTTTTTCCTGTAGCTCATCTACAATACCGAGCATTCGATTGACTTCGGACTTTCGGATAGGAGTAGGAGCGCCCCCTTTTGTTTCTCCTAAGAAACCAATCACTCCGGAGATTCCCTTAATCAAGTGAGAGATTTCGCCAGAGAGGTCAGCTTTGATCATCACATATCCAGGGAAGAACACTTTTTCTACATTGACTTTCTTTCCATTGCGAAGTTGTGGTACCTTTTCAGTAGGCACAAGCACCTGCTCTACATAGTCGCCATAGCCCAATCGGCTAATTTCAGACTCTATGTAGTTCTTTACTTTGTTCTCTTGGCCACTTACAGCACGTACTACATACCAATTTTTTTCAAGGACTGCCATTTAGAAAATTTTAAAAATCTGAGCGATGAAGCTTTCAAAGAGGAAGTCCACGCCAGCAATGAATAAAGAAAAAATAACGGAGAATATAGTTACCACCCATAGTAGGCGTTGAGCCTCATTGAAGGGAGTCCAGGTAACATTCTGTGTTAGTTCTGTATAAGATTCTTTGATATAGTTGATCATTACGATTCGTTTTGTCAGTTTATAAAAAACTATATATGGCACGGGTGGAGGGATTCGAACCCCCATCAATGGTTTTGGAGACCACTATTCTACCCTTGAACTACACCCGTATAAAAAGAGTTTTGTTGCCAAAACCCTTTTAAAATATCATGAAATCAAGTTTTATTAGTCAAGGATTTCAGTTACCTGACCAGCACCTACGGTACGACCACCTTCACGGATTGCGAAGCGAAGACCTACGTTAAGAGCGATAGGTTGTAGCAATTCCACAGTGATAGTAAGGTTATCGCCAGGCATTACCATATCTACTCCTTCAGGAAGGTTGATAGTACCAGTAACGTCGGTTGTACGAACGTAGAACTGAGGGCGGTAGTTATTGTGGAATGGAGTGTGACGTCCACCTTCTTCTTTTTTCAAGATATACACTTCAGCTTTGAACTTAGCGTGAGGTTTTACAGAACCTGGTTTGCAGATTACCATACCACGACGGATATCTTTTTTGTCGATACCACGGAGTAGGAGACCTACGTTGTCACCAGCTTCACCACGGTCAAGGATTTTCTTGAACATCTCAACCCCAGTGATAGTAGAGGTAAGCTTATCAGCTCCCATACCGATGATTTCAACAGCGTCACCAGTGTTAGCGATACCAGTTTCGATACGACCTGTAGCCACAGTACCACGACCAGTGATAGTGAATACGTCCTCGATAGGCATCAAGAAAGGTTTGTCAATATCACGTTGTGGAAGTTCGATCCAGTTGTCTACAGCGTCCATAAGCTGCATTACAGTATCTACCCATTTTTGTTCTCCGTTAAGAGCACCAAGAGCAGAACCTTGGATTACAGGACCATTGTCACCATCGTAATCATAGAAAGAGAGCAATTCGCGTACTTCCATTTCTACGAGTTCCAATAGTTCAGGGTCATCCACCATATCCACTTTGTTAAGGAACACAACGATACGAGGAATACCTACCTGACGACCCAAAAGGATGTGCTCACGAGTTTGAGGCATAGGCCCATCGGTAGCAGCAACCACAAGGATAGCACCGTCCATCTGAGCAGCACCAGTAACCATGTTCTTTACATAGTCGGCGTGGCCTGGACAGTCTACGTGAGCGTAGTGACGGTTCTTAGTTTGATATTCTACGTGTGAAGTGTTGATAGTAATACCACGCTCTTTTTCTTCAGGAGCGTTATCGATAGAGTCGAAACTTCTCGCTTCGGAGAGACCTGCATCAGCCAATACTTTAGTAATAGCAGCAGTCAATGTTGTTTTTCCGTGGTCAACGTGTCCAATAGTACCAATATTAAGGTGCGGTTTGGAACGGTCAAAATTCTCTTTTGCCATGTTTAAATAATTTTAATCTTAGTTATAGAAATTAATATAAAAGGTATATTTCTTATACTACAAAAGAGCCAATGACGAGATTTGAACTCGTGACCTCTTCCTTACCAAGGAAGCGCTCTACCCCTGAGCTACATCGGCTTGTAAAAGAGCGGGAGACGAGGTTCGAACTCGCGACATTCAGCTTGGAAGGCTGACGCTCTACCAACTGAGCTACTCCCGCAATCTTATTAAAATATGTCAATCAAGTAGTGGGGAGAACAGGATTCGAACCTGTGAAGGTGAAAACCAGCAGATTTACAGTCTGCCCTCGTTGGCCGCTTGAGTATCTCCCCTAAGAATCAACAAATAAATATGATAAACATCGAGCCGGTAGAGGGATTCGAACCCACGACCCCGAGATTACAAATCACGTGCTCTGGCCAACTGAGCTATACCGGCATTTTTTGTTCTTTTTCAAACAAAAATTACTCCTTGTTTAACGAGGTGCAAATATACGACATTTTTTTATTCTACCAACAAAAAAATGTATTTTTTTGAAAAATAAGTTATTAACAACCTTATTCCTGCTCTTTACTCTTGATAAAAGTAGGATGTTGCTCTATGGCAAAGGCTACTTTTTCTATGATTTCTTCTACGCTTTCTCGCTCATAATCAATCTCTAAGGGAGCTTTTATCCGCATGGTCTGTTGGATTCCTTTCTTTTTGACCACCACTCCTTTTTTGTCAAAAGAACGCCTGAAGCCATCTATAACAATGGGCACGACGATGGGTTTGTAGGTCTTTATCAGGTGAGCTGTCCCCTTGCGTATGGGTTTCCAAGGCGAGGTAGTCCCCTGAGGGAAGGTAATGAGCCACCCATCTTGGAGGGCAATTCCTATATTTTTGATATCATCGGGATTGACCTCACGGTGTATTTCCTTGCCTTTTTCGCGCCAAGTACGACTGACTTTTACAGCGCCCACATAGGCGAGAATCTTGGGGAGTATCCCCGAGCGCATGGTCTCGGAGGCTGCTACATAATACAGATTGAGCTTAGGTTGCCATACATAGCCTATGTTCTTGAGAGAGTCCTCCCGCCCCTTGAGGCTGGCATTGAACACATGATACATAGCGATAACATCGGCAAAATATGTCTGGTGATTGGAGATAAAGAGCACCCCTCGCTCAGGTAGAGAACGTATAATCTCTGATCCTTCTATATGTAGGTCGTTAAACCCTCGGTAGCGCCTATGGGTAAGCGAGCCCAAGGTACGTATGATAAATTTTTTTATCCAAAGGGCATGCCCAAAGGGATCTTGTTTCCAGAGTTTGAATCTTGACATTTCTTTTCTTTTTTATTCCCTCAGCCAATGTTCAGGATTGAGTTTGTTGGTGTTTTTATAGACAAAGAATTTCATTTCGGTACGTCCCTCACTATCGGTAAAAATCTTCCCCAGGGGTGTCTTGGCAGAGACCTTTTGTCCCTTACTCACATATACCTGAGTGAGGTTATAATAAATGGTAATAAAATTCCCATGGCGCACCTGTACCGCCTTGTTCCCTCCAGGGACGGAGATGACCGCGGATACTTCCCCATTGAAGACACAGCGAGCATCAGCCCCTCGGGGCGCCATAAGAGAGACACCATTATTATAATGCTTAAGGTCAGGATACACAGGATCATCATAGGTACCGAACCCTTGTGACTTGTACCCTCGTTCGATAGGCCAAATGAGCTTACCCTTATTGGCTTCGAAGTCCGAGGAAAGCGCTTGCCCCTCAGGAGTAAGGTCAAAGACCTTATCACTGGCAGCGGCAGTGGTAGTAGTCTTGCCTGTAGAAGAAGTCTTAGGCTTTGCCTTCTTATTGGCCTCGACTATGGCCAAGCGAATCAAGCGGTCTATTTCTCGGTCTATCTTATTGGCTTGCGCTTGTTTCTTCTTAATCTCAGCGGCATACTCACTTTCCTTCTTCTTGATAGAGGCCACCAAGGATTCTTGTTCTTTTCGTTCCTGAGAGAGGCGTGTCTGCTCCTTTTGGTTTTCCTCCACTATCCTGCGCTGGTAGTTATACTGGGAAGAGAGAGAGTCGGCGAGTTGTTGTAGGAGGGTATTCTTTTGCTGAATCTCTTGCGCTTGTTTTTTCCTATATTGGGTATATTGTTGTAAGTACTTTAGGCGCTTGTACCCCTGAGTGAAACTCTCGGAAGCGAGCAGGAACATCCAGCGGCTTTGGGGAGAACGTGACTTATAGGATTGGAGAATCACCGCTGCATAATTCTTCTTGAGGCTCTCCAGATCCTTCTTGAGCGTGGAGATCTGGTTTTGGTTGTCCTTAATCTGTTGGCTGAGCAGATTCGCCTGATGATTGGTCAGGCGGATAAGCTGTGTACGAGCTGATATTTTTTCACTAATTTCCTCAATCTGAAAGGCCAAGCTCTTGCGCTCCTGCGCCTGCTGAGAGCGCAGTGCGGACATCTCTCGGATCTGTTCCAAGAGCGCTTTCTTCTGCTTTTCCAGCTGCTTTTGTTTTTGAGAAGTTTGCGCAAAAGCACCTGCAAATGACAGGATACATATGAATACTACTAAGCGATGCATTAGGGACGAAGGGTTAAGGGTTGGTAACCAGAGGGGACACTATAGGGGAATCGTACCGCCACATTGCGCTGGAGAGCACTAAACTGCAAGCTTAGCTGCACTTGCTCCCCCCCCTGACTGCCCTGTAGCAATAGGGAAAGTGGGAAGAGCTGTCCTTCTACCGTCTGATATGTATAAGCAGCGGAGAGAGAACGCTCTTGCTGAGTTTTTTCCTCCTGTACGATCAGCAAACTATCCATTCTGAAAGCGGTATTGAGAAAGAAAGACAAGTCCAAATCATCCTTCTTAAGCGCTCCTTTGTAGCGCTCCCCCTCAGGGGTGAGGGTGGTATGCCTATCGCGGAAAAGCAATTGCCCTAAGAGCAAATTCTCCAAAGCCTCAAAGCCAAGATGTACCCCTAAATATTTTTCCGAAATGGAATAATCCCCTTCAAAATACGTATTGTCCAGCTTGTTATAGAACTGTACCTTATCCTTGGTAATGAGTGCCTTGGCCATTCCTAAGGGAGCACTGAGCCAGATGGTTTCTCCCTTTTTCATTCTAAAAGACAGTGGGATAGCCTGCCCGATCTTACCTGCTTTGGAATAAGTGACCGTCAGTGTTCCAGCCAGTGTCTCAAAAGCGGGGAAAGTCTCTTGATGCTTTTCGAGAATTTCCTTTCCTCTGAGAGAGGTATCGGCGACCCCTTGGGTATTGGTAACCTTAGCCGTGCGGCAGCCTGTAAAAAGCACTGCCAAGAGAAAAATATACGAGAATAATGATTTCATTACGCTTTCTGTTTTAAAAGGGTAAAAGTACAATTTTTTCAGCATAGCCCCCCATTCTTGCTGTATTTTATTATACTTTTGCATTTTGTTAAGAATAATTAGCAGCTGCTTTTTTTAATAATGAGGATATATTCCGTCTTAGGCGAGAGGGAGCCAGAACAATAAGGCTACTGCCAAAGCCCAAGATCAGGCGCTCCAGCTCATAGTTATGGCGTACCCTGATACGAAAGACAACCCCATCCTCCCGCTCTTCTACTATCTCTTGAGAATGATGAAAAGGCTTGGTGATCACATAGTTAGCATTGTTCCTATCCACCCAGAAAACCACCTCCTCGATAGGGTTTCCCTCCGAGACTGTAACCCCTATAACATCCTTGAAATACTCATTGGCATCGATATTTTTATCAACATAAGGAGCGGACAAAATATTCACATTTTCCATGCGATCAAGCGCCAAGGTAAGCAAGCTTGTCTTGTAGAAAGCAACTAAAAACCACCGATTGTTATACTCCTTGAGGAACTGAGGATGCACGTGCATAGTAGCACTATGGCGCGCCTTGAAGGACTTGTATTCTATAGACAAGGGCTTTTTCTGCTGTATGGCTTGGTAGATAGGGTCTATATAACTGAGCCCCCTGAGGTGCTCATTCTTATCCAAATGTATCACCGGATGGTGAGATAGGGTGAGGAAAACAGCATCCTCCAAGCGATGCAGCACCCCATTCATCTGTTGGAAGAAAGAAAAATCCTTGAACTCCTTGAGGAACTCCACCGCCTGACGCATCTTCTTGATATCCTCGTAAGGGATTTCCGTTTTGGTAATACTATAGTCCGAATCGGCATAGCGGTAGTACTTATTGTCAAAGACCTCGATAGGGGCATTGTAGCCTATCTTGTCGCTGCGCATATTCTGGATATCGAGCTGTATGGTACGCTTGCTCACGACATTTTCCTTGCCCTCATACTCACAGAGTGCCTCGGTACAGGCGGCGATAAGATCGTCCAAAGTCCACAAGCGTGTGGTGTCCCTCAGACACTTATCAATAGTCTTATAACGGATCAAGGCATTTTTGTTAGTAGCCATAACAGTTGAGAATTTGTAGGTGTTTTTTGGAGAATGCAAAGGTAAAAAGAAATGAGAAAAAATAGTCCTTGTTTGGGAGTTTTTTCTTATATTTGTACGTTTTTTCAAGTTTTTGATTTTGCAGTTATGAACATCATCACTCTTACCACGGATTTTGGGGAGCAAGACTACGGTGTAGGCGCCCTCAAGGGGCAGCTCTATAGCCTTATTCCTCAGGCACGTATTGTAGATATTTCCCATCAGGTGGATCGCTATAGTATCTCGGAAGCTGCGTACCTTTTGGAAGGTGCCTACCGCTATTTTCCTAAGGGAACCATCCATATCGTAGGCGTCAATAACGAACTTTCCCCTGAGTGTGGGCTGCTCCTCTTAGTACATGAGGGACACTACTTTATCACGGCCGACAATGGATTTGTCTCCCTACTGACGCACAATGCCCCAGAGACAGAAGTTTATCTTCTTGACCTACCCAGTAGAGTGTCCATCTTCCCTACGCTGGAGTTCTCCACCCATATTGCCCAAAAGCTCTGTGAAGGAGCCTTGCCCTCCACATTAGGAGCACCCTGTGAGAAGCACCTATATATCACCGACTTTGTTCCTAAGGTGCGCGCCCAAAGGATAGAAGGCACTGTTATCTACATTGATCACTTTGGTAATGTGGTGTCCAATATCACCCGTTCACTGCTCACCCAAGAGGCTAAGGATAGGCGATTCCATGTATATTTCCGCTACCAAAGCGTGGAGAATATCACCTTGGATTCTATTTGTTTGCAGTACAATCAGGTAGAGAAGGATAGCCTTTCGGCAGGAGAGGTCTTTCTGCTATTCAACCATTTAGACTATTTGGAGATGGCCATCTACAAGGCCAATCCGGATGTTTCGGGCGGAAGTGCTAGCCTTATGGGCATCCAGAGAGGAGATACTGTAAGTATTGACCTTATATAAAAATAAAAGAGAGCTTGCGCCCTCTTTTACCAATTCTAACCACAAAATCTAATATATGAAAAACAATTTATCTTCTCGTTGTTTTGCGGTGCAAAGGTATGGCGGTTTTCGCCTCTGAGCAATAGATTTTTATTATTTTTTTCTATAGCACTATAAGTTTTTTATATACCCTGAAGGGGAGAGTATCTTTGCAGTGATCATTGAGCATTGGCAATTAACCACTTACAACTATCTTCGTCCTTTTTCAGTTGTGCCTTGAGCGCCTCTAAGGAAGGAAACTTGACCTCATCACGGATAAAATCTATAAAATAAAGTCGTATTTCCTTGCCATATAAGTCACTACTGAAATCAAAGAAATATACTTCTATACTTTCACCTTTGCCTTCTATGGTAGGATTTTTCCCTATAGAGAGCATCCCAAAGACCTTTTTTCCTTCCCAAAGCATATACACGGCATAGACCCCTATCTTAGGGATGAGCTTATGAGAATTTTCTATCTGTAGGTTGGCCGTAGGATAGCCCAAGGTACGGCCTAACTTCTGTCCATGTACCACGGTACCTGCCAAAGAAAACGAATAACCGAGATAGTGATTAGCCGTCTGCACGTCGCCCTTCTCGAGTGCTTGTCGGATTTTGGTAGAGCTCACCGAGAGGGAGTCTACCTCCTGCACAGGGATTTCCTCCACTTGAAAATGATATTGCTGTCCAAAGGCCTTGAGCTCTTCTATCCCAGCGGAACGGTTTTTCCCAAAACGATGGTCATAGCCTATGATAATCTCCTTGGCTCGAAGTTTTCCCACTAAGAGTTCTCGTACATAATCCTGAGCAGAGAGTGCGGCAAATTCCTTGCTGAAAGGCTGAATGACCAGCTGGGCAATCCCATAGGAAGCCAGAAGTTGTGCCCGCTCCTCTATGGTCTGAATCAGCGCAATAGGAGCGGAGGGGTCGAGTACCATACGCGGATGAGGGAAGAAAGTCAGTACCGTAGGGAGTAAGTCCTGTTCCTTAGCCCTCTCGACCACTTGGGTGATGATTCTTTGGTGTCCTATATGAATCCCGTCGAAGGTGCCGATGGTTAGCACCGTATGCTCAGGAGATTGAAAATGAGTTATATCTGTTACAAGTTGCATCCAAGGTAAATTATTGGTTAGCGTTTTCCCGGCTGGCTAAGAAGAGGTATCTTTTTTCTTCATTGGTGAGACTGTCATAGCCACTTTTGCTGATTTTGTCCAGAATGGTATTGATTCGTTCCTGGGCGTGCTCATTAGTATAGGGAGAAGTGGGAGCCTGTCGAGCTCTTTTGGGAAGAGAGAAAGAGAGCTTCCCCTTGAGAAACAAGCCATAGAGTATTCCTACAAGTGCTCCTCCTAAGTGGGCGATATGCCCTCCTGCATTGCTTATGGGGATACTAAGGAGGTCTGTGGCCACCATCAGTACACCCAACACCCACAAGGGAACAGCCCATACCCCAAAGAGATAAATCCTAAGTGTAGGAGTGTAGGTGGTTAAGAATATCAGTACCGCCATGATCCCTGCAGATCCGCCCAAGAGGTAATCCTCCCGATGAGCAAAGACCGGAAAAATAGCATAGGTAAGCATAAAAAAGAGCCCGCCTGCTACTACCCCTGCTATATATATTCCTAAGAAACGCTTTGGTGTGAAGAGATTCATGAACAAGATCCCTACGAAGTAAAGCATAATCGCATTGAAAAAGCTGTGGATAAAGCTGGCATGGAAGAAGCTATAGGTAATGGCTGTCCAGGGTTGCTGCAATAGCTGGGAAAAGTCCTGTGAGAGTGCAAAGAGATCCCTTACAAAAGGGTCGGTACGCTGCCAGAGGAAGGCAAATAGCTGCGGAAGGATATAACCACAGAGGTAACTTACGATGAGTATATACACTAATGACAGGGAATGCTTGCCCCATATTCTTTTTACAGTTCTATTCATGATCCATTTCTCTGTTATACTTAGTACAACCTTCTGTCATTGAAAGAATTTTTTTGCCAAAGCTTCATCAAGATAAAGCCTATCAGCGCCCCACCCACATGAGCAAAGTGGGCAATATTGCTACCAAAGATGGAATAACCAGTCACCCCTGAGAACAAATCCAAGGCGATGAGGATCGGAATAAAGTACTTAGCCTTGATCGGGATGGGGAGGAACATGAGCATGAGTTCGGCATTAGGGAAAAGAACCCCAAAGGCTACCAAGATCCCATAGATCGCCCCAGAGGCACCTACAGCAGGAATCATATAAGCCGACATCATATCCTTGAAATCACTCTCGGAAAGCGCTTCTTCCCAGCCCGTATTATACATACCTTTCTGTAAGAGCTCCTGCGCCTGGCTTATCGAAAAACCTTTGCTCTGCAAGATGTCCAGCGCTGAGTGAAACTCGTAATAGTTCACCGCTGTATGTAAGAAGGCTGCTCCTAAGCCACAAGCAAAATAAAAGACAATAAAGCGATTGCTACCAAAGTAGCTTTCCAGAGGCATTCCGAAGGAATAAAGAGCAAACATATTAAAGAAAATATGCGCTACAGAGGCGTGCATAAAGAGGTGAGAGAACACCTGCCACCACTGGAAATTGGGGTTTTCTATATAGTAGAGAGCCGCCTTGTCCTGCAACATAGGTATAAAATGTGCCAAGAGGAAGAAGAGTACATTGGCAATGATCAGGTGAGCGACCGCCTTAGTTATATTCATCATCATTTGTCAGAGGGATTAGTTGGGGCTTTTTGTCTTATTTTTGTAAATTCTTAATCTTTTCCGTCAGGCGAGGGACTACCTCAAATAGGTCTCCCACAATACCATAGTCGGCCGCCTTGAAGAAAGGCGCTTCGGGATCGGAGTTGATCACCACCTTGACCTTGGAGGCATTGACCCCAGCGATATGCTGGATAGCTCCCGATACCCCCAGAGCGATATAGAGTTCGCAAGCGAGCGGCTTACCCGTTTGCCCAATATGCTCACTATGAGGTCTCCACCCCATATCGGCTACCGGCTTAGTGCAAGCGGTAGCAGCCCCTAAGGCATCGGCGAGATCCTCCACCAAGTGCCAGTTGTCTGGAGTCTGCATACCACGCCCACCAGAGACCACGATAGCGGCATCATCAATGGATATTTTACTGGTAAATTTCTCCGTACCCAAGTGCTTGATGCGCTCCTTGGGGAGCTGAGGGGTGTATTCCTCCACCACAGCCTGGACTGGTGCCTCCTTTATCTCGACCGTATTTCCAGCTAAGGTAATGACCTGCTTAGGCGCCAAAGGCACCCAAGAGATGGCCTTGGAGGAGAAGATTACCTTCTGCACCTGTCCGTCCTTGGGCAAGGAGCTCACATTGGAGAGATAAGCCGCCTGCCAGCTGACCGCCAGCATAGGCGCTAAGTAGCGTGTATTGGCCGAACTGGGGAGCACCACAAGAGAGACCTGCTCTCGCTGGGCTACCTGGCTTAGGAGCTCGGCATAAGGCTTAGCCTGAAAAGAGGAGAGCTCAGGAGCTGTTACCTTGACAATCTTACTTACTCCATAGCGGGCTAAGGGTGTAGGATCGGCTACATTTATGGTAAGGGCAATTACCTTGTCAGAGAACGCTTGGGCATAGGAGAGCGCTTCCAAGGTTTTTTTAGTGAATTGGCCGTCGTTGTATTCGGTATATACTAAAGTCATTTTGGTGTCGTTTTAGAATAGTTTTCTTTTGTTGTGGAGTTCGTCGATAAGTTCGTCCAAGTTGTTCGGGTCAATCATTTTGACCGGCGCTTTGGGCTGAGGTTTTTCCAAGGCGGTTATCTTAGGCTGGGAGGAAGCCTCCACAGGGGAGAGCACCTGCAAGGGAGCCTTGCGCGCCATCATGATCCCCTTCATGCTGGGGATACGGATTTCGCTTTCTGGGACGATTTCCTTTTGGATGCCCACTACCACAGGTAAGGGAACTTCCAAGTGCTCCTTGCCGCCATCGGTCATACGGGTGATCTTGGCAGCCTTATCCCCCTCGAAAGAGAAGGCAGTTACCTCATCGACAAAGTCGTAATCCAAGAGTGCAGCAAGCATACCGCCCACCATACCGCCATTATAATCCAAGGATTCGCGTCCGCAGAAAATGGCATCGTACCCAGGAGCAATAGCTGCCAACTGCTCAGCTACAAAAAAGCCATCCGTAGGGAAAGTATCGATACGGAGCATGTGGTCAGCACCCAAAGCAAAGGCCTTGCGCAGCACTGGCTCACTATCGGAAAGTCCTACATGGACTAAAGTAAGCTCGGCGCCTACCTCCTCCTTGAGCTGGAGCGCTCGCATAAGCGCTGCTTCATCACTGGGATTGAGGACAAACTGCACCCCTGAAGGGTCAAAAGCACTTTGATCTGAGGTGAAATTTATCTGAGAAGTGGTATCAGGCACCTGATTGACACATACTAATATTTTCATGAAACTAATTTTTATAAGGGACAAAGATACAATTTTAAGTGAAAAATGAAAAGTGAAAAGTGAAAAATATTTGAGAAGAGAAGAAAGACAAGAGAAAAATGAAGGAAGAAAAATCAGATAATCTTTTATAAATGACAGATATTCAAGTGTTGAATTAATAACTATTGTAAGTTCTGTTAGTAAGTGAAATTTTTATACAAGGTTTTGTTGTTCTGAATATTGCCACACAGAGCAATATTCTGAACAACAAAAAAGAGAGAAAAATCTAATCATTTTTCTCTCTTTAAAAAAATCTTATTTTATCAAATAACCATAAGTTATATGGTCATTCTTCACTTTCGTTACGCTTTTGGTATAAGGGATTTGTAGAAGACAAAGCCAAAACCAAAAGTAAGCATCAGGTGGAAAGGAAACAACCCAAAGTCATTGAGCTTGATGCCACTGTACAACCCAAAGAGGAAATAGCACATGAGTAAAAACTCAAAAATCATATTGGGAGAAAGCTTTTTGTTAATATACTTATTCCCTTTCCATGAATCCTTCAGAGAGCTAATATTGAACTTAGGGGTACGAACGAATTCGGTTTTCTTGCCCCAATAGCCCTGCAATACTGCTGATACATTGTGCAAAGAAAAGCCCAATGCCACAGAGAAGAAGCTAAAGAAAAGTTTGACATAGTCCACAAAGTCATCAAAAGTCTTTCCCTGTATATTCTTATAAGTAATCCAATAACAACCAAAGAGAATCACAGTACTAACGATAAAGAAGCTGGTGAGCTTGAACACCCAACCCAAATCTGGATAAGCTTCCTTGATATACATCATTGGTACACTGAGTATCGCTACAATAAATACATAGAGGAACATGGAACTATTGAGCAAGTGCATCACTCCATGGAATTTGGTCTTCCACCCTATGTTCTTAGAAGCCAAGATATTGCGCACCGACTTGCGGAACACCTCTGCCCCACCTTTGTTCCAACGGAACTGCTGAGAGCGAGCTGCGGAAACCACTACAGGAAGCTCTGCAGGAGTTTCTACATCCTCCAAATACTTGAACTTCCATTTCTTAAGTTGAGCTCGGTAACTTAGGTCTAAGTCCTCTGTAAGGGTATCCCCTTCCCAGTTGCCTGCATCCAAGATGGTTTTCTTTCTCCAGATACCGGCAGTACCATTGAAGTTGATAAAGTGTCCTTTGCTATTGCGTCCTACTTGTTCGAGGGTGAAGTGTGTATCGAGCGCCAATGCTTGTATCTTGGTGAGTAAGGAATAGTTACGGTTGATATGCCCCCAACGGGTCTGCACCACCCCTATTTGTTCGTCCTTGAAGTAGACTACTGTCTGCTTAAGCCAGTCGGGCTTAGGAAGGAAGTCCGCATCGAAGATGGCAATAAAATCCCCTTTGGCGATAGCGGTTCCATACTTAAGGGCACCTGCCTTGAACCCTTCTCGGTTTTCGCGGCGGATATGAACGATATCCAAGCCTGTTTGCTGAAGCTCGGCAATAATGCGTGCTGTCTCAGCTACTGAGTCGTCAGTAGAGTCATCCAACACTTGTATCTCCAACTTGTTCTTAGGATACTCCAGCTTGGCTATATTCTCCAAGAGACGAGGTACTACATATTTCTCATTGTAGATAGGAAGCTGTACAGTCACATAAGGGATCTCATTAGGATCCAATAAGTTGAACTTGGGCGCTTCGTTATTCTGATGCTTGTTCTTTAGATAGTTCACAGACAGGTTGAGTATTGTCAAACTATAAAAGAAAATCAACAACAATGACAAGCAATATATAGTGATAACTACATAGGTGATGATAAGTCCTAAATTCATAATCACACATTTTTAATTGGGGGCAAAATTACGTTTTTTTTCGCAACCCACAATAATTATTTTTGATATTTTTAAAACAAACTTCTTTTTTTCTTAAATAAAAACAAACTCCCCCTTCTCAGGAGGAGCTTGACAGAATAATTTTAAAACTTATTTATTATGAAAAACCTTTCTATTTTTGGAATTTGGCATATTTGCTCTTGAACTTATCGATACGTCCAGCGGTATCTATAAGTTTTGCCTTCCCTGTATAGTATGGGTGGGAAGTACGAGAAATTTCCAACTTAACCAAAGGATATTCTACGCCTTCTACTTCTATAGTATCTTTGGCTTCTACAGTTGACTTGGTGATAAAGATATCATCATTGGACATATCTTTGAAAACAACCAAACGATAATTTGAGGGGTGTATCTCTTTTTTCATATTTTTCTTCTCATTTTTTCGAGGTGCAAAGGTACTACTTTTTTTTGAATTGACAAATAAAAAAAATGTTTTTTATTCACAACCTCTATTTTTAACATTTTTTATCTTTTCCATTCCTTCTCTACGGTGAGCAAAGTACCGAAAATCAGGACTTTTTCTCCGAACTGAAGGAAGAGTTCTTTGCGGTGCGGCGCTTCTACAACTTCTTGAAAATGAACAATATCTTCTTCTTTTTCCGCTTCATACTGCACGCCGAAGGCTTTACTGCCGAGAGCATCGGTATGTATCTGTAAAAGCTTTGCTGCGGAACATTTACTTTGCCTTAGCAAAGGCTCCAAACGTGAAGCTATCCACTCCTGCCAGAGCGGATATACTTCCTCTTCTATGTGATAGGTAAGGTTGTAAATATATTTCATATGCTATCCTCGACAATAATTGGGCTATAAGTTCCACTTGAGTCCCACAAAATAGGTGCGCCCTGGGGAGATACTCGAATAGAAACTGGTAGAGGGTGTTACGTAATCGAATAGGTTATCTATCCCTGCATTGAGTGTAAAGTGATAAGGGAGATTTTTAGAAAACTGTAAGCGCCAGATGCTATAGGGGGCATAATATGTGTAAGTATTTTCCCCATCATAAATATCCGACCCGCTGACATACTTGCCACTGAGGATGACATTGGGCAGGTATTTTATATCAGCCTGTTCTACGTATTCCGCCTTGGCAGTAAAAGTATGCGGACGCACATCCGAACGGCTATTGCTGCTGGTATAATAAGCATAAGAACCCTTCAGACGGAAATACTTACTGGGGCGATAGGTAGCTGCTATTTCGGAACTCATGATATCGGTATTCCCTCCGTAATTGACATAACGAATGGTATCGCTGGCTTGTGTCCACCTATAAGCAATCTTATCCTTAACCTTGGAATATTGTGTCATGGCAGTAATATTCCATTTTCTGGCATTGAAATCCACGGAAAGTGTAATATTACGACTCGTTTCTGGCTTCAGGTCTTTGTTGCCCATGATCTGAAAGCCTCCCCCCCATGGATGAAACCAATTGGTATACAGTTCCTTGAGTGTAGGAGATCGGAAACCTGTAGAAAACCCTCCGCGGAAGGTGAACTGCTCCACCCTGAACATCCCTGAGAGGCGATAAGTCAAGTATTCTTTAAAAAGAGAATGGTAATCCATACGCACTCCGGTAACTAAAGTAAAGGCATCCGAAAGTGCCCATTCCTGCTGGGTAAAAATCGCATAGTTCTGAGCATTTTTCTTTTCCTCTGTTCCCTGATTCGTAAAGCGAAAACTCAATAGTTCATCAGAATTTCCTTCGGCACCTGCCACCAAGGAATGTTTTTCAAAAAGTGTTTGGTTATACTGAGCCCCTACCCGTAGGATAGAGTTTTCATAGCTTTTTTCCTTCTCATTGAGCAATACATAATACTTGTACTTATCATAGCGATCGTAAGCAGCCGAAAGACTCAGGGTCTTGCTATCAGTAATTTTGTAATCCGACTTGAATGCTGCTGTATAATTATAGTAACGATCTCTGAGCTTCTTAGAACTCTCCGTACCTGCATTGCGCTCACTGAAATAATAGCTGGGCGTCAAGGTAATATTCCACTTAGGTGAGAGGTTAAAAGAGAGCTTAGGCGTAGCCCCATAGTTGGTAAATCCAGCTATGTTCAGTTCGCCCATCGGGGAGAGTATTTCTGAACCATTTTTGTAGGTTTTCAGAGGTTCTTTATCCACTATGACATAGGGTTCTCGGAAATTATAGAAAGAAGACAGGCGCAGACTTCCCCATTTTTGCTTAGTCGCTACAGAGAAATTCGTCTTATGATCTTTTTTGGTATTATAAAGATAGCTTGCACTAAGCTCCAAGGGTTTTTGGGCATTCTTTGTAATGATATTGATCACCCCCCCCAAGGCATTAGAGCCATAGAGAGAAGAGGAAGCCCCCTTGATAATCTCTATACGTTCGATATTGTCCAAGTCGATACGATCATAGTCGATATTGTCAAAGGTCTCCCCTGCCATACGTTCGCCATCCATAAGGAAAAGGACATACTTCCCGCCGAAGCCCATCATATTGATATTGGGCATTCCCCCATCATAGGTAAAGTTGATTCCAGAGAATTCATTTTCCAAGAAAGATTGGAAGTCAGGAGCCTGAGCCTTTTGAATCTCCTGAGCGGTAACCACTTGTACCGTGATAGGCACATTCTTTAGATTGCGTTCTGTACGGGTAGCGGTAACCACTACTTCCCCTACTTCTATTTCTTTGTCCTTGCAGAGGGCAAAGATATAGTTTTTTTCGTCTTTTTTGAGAGATACTTTAAAGAAATGGCCTTTGTAATCATCCTTAGTCACATAGAAATGATGAATCCCCTTCGGAAGGTCAGGGAAAGAGAACCGCCCCTCGGTATCGGTTTGTACACTTTTTTTCAGTGAAGCCAGCTCGACAGTAGCCCCAGATAAGGGGTGGCGTGTCTGGCAATCGGCAATCGTTCCCGTGAAAGTATATTGAGCCTGTAGCGTACCGACGCCACAGAAGCAAAGCAGCCAAATAAATATTCTTGACATTGTATATATTTTTCAGTAAAATAGAATTGCTATACTCTATAGGGGTATAGCAATTCTATTGAAATAGAGTTAGAGTTGGTATTGTTAGAACTTTCCATCCTCACTGAGGACATACTGGAAGGAAGGATAGTTTGCATCCGTTTTATCATTATAAAAATCAGTTACTTGGAACTTCACAAAAGCCCCTTTGGCTGTTTTGAGTACATATACCCACTTGGTAGGAGCATATACGCTTGGCCATTTTCCTCCGCTGGACTGTCTATTATTAGGATTAAGCGACACATAACCTGTTGGAGTATCAAAGCCTCCTGAGAGCAAATGTGAGAAAGCATCTTTTCTCTCGGTCAGGTTAGGATAGCTACCATAGGACATTGTTCCTTCAGCATCCTGCTTGTATTCGTTAGGCAAAGTAGCAATAGCCGCAGAAAAATCCTTGTTTTCAGTTTTTGCGACCCCAGCCTGTCCTTTACCAGAAGCCCCACCATTGAGCTTAGCATAGTAAGCGAAGAAAGCTATATCCCAATCCAAACTATTTTGAGGATCCGCTACCTGTACAATAGCATTTTTTTCAAAGGAATAATACACCCATTTGCCTTGGCTTGCATTGAGATTCTTCTCCTGTTTCACATTGGCAGGCTTTTTTTCTTCTTCCTTATTACTATCTTTACTGCAAGAGGTGAGTGTAAAGATACCTGTTACTAAGGTAGCTAAAAATAACTTTACTTTCATAATTTTCTATTTATTCACTTACAGTCTTACTCAATTGGTATTTTAGCTTAGGAGTTCCCCCTAATACATCTGCATTATCTTTGTAATAGTCGGTTACTTGTACTTTTGCATAAGTACCATCTGCTGTTTTAATTACATATATGTAGTTAGTGGGTACATATACTTTAGGGGCTTTTGTAGGGTCTAATCCTATGATACCTGTTTTTGTACCAAATCCTCCTGACATATATTGAGAGAAAGAGGCATCTACTTTTGTAATGTTAGGGTAATTACCTTCGTTCATCTTTCCTTGAGCATCTTTAGCAAAACCTGCTTTAGGAGCTTCTGTTACTTTAGCAAAATCAGTTCCTTCTACTTTAACTACTTCTGCCTTTCCTTTTCCAGAGGTACCTCCATTGAGTTTTACATAATATCCCTTGAAAGCAATATCCCAAGAAAGATCGTCAGCGGGAGTTGCAGGAGTTACTTCTCCATTTTTTAGAGAGAAATATTTCCAATCGCCTTTAGCATCCAATTGTACTTCTTTTGCTTGACTGCCAGAGAAATCCAAAGTCACTTTTTCTACAGGTTTAGCCACTTCTTTTTCAGTTAAGAAATCATAGGTGAAGGTAATATATCCTGTTTCATTTTTATCATTGGTGTATCCAGTAAGTTGGATTTTCACATACTTGCCACCTTTGGCTGTTTTGAGCACATATACATATTTGGTAATCTCAAAATGAGGAGTGTTTTCTCCTTGTTTAGGAGGAGTATAGTTGTACCAACCTTTAGAATCTTGTTTGTTTACAGTACCAGAAATCACGGGGTTTTTTTCAAATTTAGTCACAGAAGGTTGTGTCTGTCCTTGACGAGGACGTCCGTATTCTGTAACTTCTTTATCTTTTTCATAACCCTCAGCAGGCGCTTTGGTAACAGCAGCAAAATCCTTGCTATTGGTATTGACTACTTCAGCCTCTCCGATACCAGATACTCCTCCATTGGTACGAATATTGTAGCGATTAAAAGCAATATCCCAATTATCAGTAGTTTTAGGATTGGTTACCTCCACAAAGTCCCCTGTTTCAAAAGAGAAATACACCCACTTTTGCTCATCAGAAGCATTCAAGTTTTTCACTTCTTTCACTGTATTCTGTGGGGTAGGAGGTGTTGGGGTAGGAGTTTTGTTGTCATCTTTACTACAAGAAGTAAAGGCTACGAGACCTGTAAGGAGTACAGGCGCTAAAAATTTTACTTTCATTTTACTCTAAATTTTATAGTTCATGCCCGCAAAGGTACGTTTTTATTTAGAATAAAACAAAATAAAATTTAATAATTAACGATTGATTGTTAGCCATATAACTGTAAGATATTGCTAATCAAGCTCTAAAAGATTAAAACTAAAGGTTATTCAACCCTAAAATATTTCAACAGTGCTTTGTACTCATCTTGTGCTGCCAAGCAAGTATCCAAGAGATAGCCTTCTACTTGTGGCCAATTCTGTAGTCCTCGATAGTAGTACCATCGGAGCTTCTCCGTGATGATAAAAGGAACTATCCCCTGTGCTAAGCATTCCTTAAAGAGCAACAAACGCCCTACTCTTCCATTACCATCCTGAAAGGGATGAATAGCCTCAAAACGCCAATGAAAAGCCACCAAATGTAGATTCACTTGTCACTCATCGTTAGTCACTACTCACTTCTTTTGACAAACTCTCTGACTAATGCTAATACTTTTGGCATGGTAGCATTAACAGCATTGAGTACCTCGGTATGGGAGACATTAGGGGCGATATCCTTTCCTCCCAAATCGGAGATAATGGATAGAGCAAAGACCTTCATCCCCTGATGGCGTGCTACGATTACCTCCGGTACGGTACTCATCCCTACGGCATCCCCACCAATGGCACGTACCATACCATATTCTGAAGGGGTTTCGAAGGTAGGACCTTGCAAGCCTACATAGACTCCTTTTTGTAGTTTTGTTCCTTGCTCCTTGGCGATATCCTCAGCAAGGGCAATCATAGAACGATCATAAGCCTCGCTCATATCAGGGAAGCGGGTGCCAAACTTTTCTAAGTTCTTTCCTCGTAAAGGGTGCTCTGGGAACATATTGATATGATCACGAATCAGCATAATATCTCCTATGGAGAAGTCAGGATTTACCCCACCAGAAGCATTAGAGACAATCAATTTTTTGATGCCTAAGAGGTGGAAAATACGAATAGGGAAAGTAACCTCCTGCATAGGATAGCCTTCGTAGTAGTGAAAACGGCCACTCATCAGTAGCACATATTTGCCGGCTAAGGTACCATATATGAGTTTGTTGCCATGCCCTTCGACAGTGGACTGAGGGAAGTTAGGAATTCCTGCATAAGGGATTTCCACAATAGGAGTTACTTCGCCCTGTAAGGAAGAGAGTCCAGAGCCTAAGATAATGGCAAACTCAGGGGTTTGTTCAGTGATGAACTGGCGGATGTAGTGAGCTGTCTGCTCGTATTTTTCGTACATAATCTACTATTTTAGAGCCACAAAGGTACGGCTTTTTTAGGGATTATGCAAGAGGGTTCTGAGTTTTGAGTTGCTAACAACTCCTCACTGACCTCTGTTCTCTGTTTTTAGCTGTTGAATTTCTTTTTGTAGATAGGCGATGAGGTTATCTTTCTCCAAAAGGCGTTTCTCATATTGCTCCATGAGCTTATCTGAAAGTTGATTGATGACATAGCCGCCGCTATATTGGCAAGAAGTATTGTTGTTATTGATGACGATATGATCGGCTTTGAGCAGTTCTTCGGGCTGTATACCAAAGAGGTCACACAGAGGGAGGATATAGCCCGCCCAAGAGTTACTTGCCCCGCTCTCCATACGAGCATAAGTAGACTGAGATACATGAATATATTCCGCTACCTCCTCCTGAGAGAGGTTTTTGCTCTTGCGGAGGTTTTTGATTTTTTCACCTACGATTTCGTTCATCTCTTGTATTTTTATGCAAAAATAGGGTAAAAATATCTATTTTTCAGCATAAACAGCTGTTTTTTTTCTTCTTATTTTTGTATGAGACTTTTTTAGCGTGAAACCGCTTTTATATTTATCTAATTATCAACATTTTAAATCGTTCAATTCCATGAAAAAAATTTTCGTATTTTTGGCATTAGGGCTACTTTTAGGCTCTTGTTCCGACAAACTTACCTCCTCTAAGGCGGAGAAATTGGTAGAAAAATCTCTTGAAGAGAACCCTATGTATGGAAAAGTTCGTCTCTATACAGGAAAATTGAGAGAAAGTTCTTTTGATAGTAAAGAAGAGGTCGAGCTTTATAATAAATTGGCTACTGATGAATATATAAAAGTTATTACAGATAAACAACCTGTCTTAAACTGGAGAGGTGAGCCAAAAGAAGGAGAATTTAAGTATCTTTATACTGTTTCTCTCACTGAAAAATCTAAGGATTTTCTATTACAAAGTGATCATTACTCAGATGATGTATATACAAACACCATGAAAAGTTACACTGCTAAAATTGACAAATTGGCTGACTTTCATATTGTCTCAGAAAAAGAAGCCGAAGCAAATGTTACTTTCTTAAAAAGAGATAAGACACCCTTTTTCCCTTTTGAAAAAGATCAAACAGATTTCTTTACTCAAAAAATAACTTTTATCAAAACTGAGAAAGAAGGATGGAAAGTTTTTAGAAACTAGAAAATCTACTTTTATATAAATCATAATTCAATTTTTTATTTATGGAAAATACAAATTCCCAAGCTCCACAAGGACAGAATAGTGGAGAAAACAAACAAACAATTATCATTCAGCAGCCTGCCTCAAAAAGTAATGGAATAGGTACCGCTGGATTTGTATTAGCACTGGCTGCCCTTGTATTAGTTTGGGCTCCTATTCTTAATAGTATTCTTTGGCTATTAGGTCTTATCTTATCAGGGGTAGGGGTTACCAAACAACCTCGAGGCTTAGCCATAGCTGGCCTTTGTATTTCCTTGATAGGATTGGTTGTCCTACTGACCATCTTTGGTCTATTTGCAGCTAGTGCTGCCGCTGTTGGACACTAAGAAATAAAGAATCCTCTTTATGGACTGTTTTATCCCATAGAGGGGATTTTATCTTTAGAAATATCACTAAAAACACAATATACATGAGAAAGTTATTCCTTCTATTTGGCCTATTCTTCCTATCGCAGATAGGGTTCTCACAAAACAAAGATTGGGAGAAAATAATCGTTACTAAAAACCCTGAGGATGTAAAGGGACTCACACGCCTCAAGGAAGTATCTGCGGAGGCGGCTCGCTTCTATGGGAAGCAATCCAAATTGCGAGAAGAAGCCACCAAAAAACTAAAACAAGAAGCCGCTAAACTCGGGGCTACTGCGATACTCCTCTCGGTGGATGAGTTTGCCATGAGCCCTGTCAATAATGTAAGTATGGTCGGGATGTGCTTTACCGATGGCAGTGTTCCTGTAAAAGAAAATACTGACACTGAAACCTCTACCGCTTCTAATGAAGATATCATCCTCACCAAAAATCCTGATGACATCAAAGGGCGTACTCGCTTAGGGGATGTAAAAGGAGAAGCCAGTCAGTTCTTCGGTATGCAATCCAGACTAAGGAAAGATGCTACCAAAAAAATGAAAGAAGAAGCTGCCAAACTTGGGGCTACTATTATTCTTGTTACTACCGATAGTTTCACTATGACTCCTGTCAATAATGTGGTCATGGAAGGAACTGCTTACAAATAACCTCAAACTGAATGCTGTGAAAAGCCGCTTCCGCTTTGGAGGCGGTTTTTATTTTCCCTTTTTCGTAGGGCTATAAAGTTTTCTTAGGACAAGTAAGAACTGCAAGAAATAGGCCGCTTAGAGCGGAATCAGGCACTATAAATTAATCCTGTAAAGATAACATTGCGAGAGGTATATTAACTAAAAAACCGCCCCAAAATAGGGACGGTTTCTTTGTTTTAAAATAATTATTATGCCTCTGAAGAATTTCCTTCTTTAGCCTCAGGAGCAGCTTGTTCAGCAGCGGCTTTCTTGCCACCGCGGCTTCTACGAGTAGATTTCTTCTTGGCAGTACCCTTAGGAGAGTATCCTGCTTCGTTGTAGTCTACTAATTCGATAAGCGCCATTTCAGCGTTGTCACCCAAACGGTTACCCAGCTTAATGATACGAGTGTATCCCCCTGGACGGTTGGCTACTTTTACTGAAATATTTTTGAAAAGCTCCGTAACGGCATATTTGTTATGCAAACGGCTGAATACGATACGGCGGTTGTGCGTAGTATCCTCTTTTGATTTGGTAATCAAAGGCTCTACAAATACCTTCAAGGCTTTAGCCTTGGCCAAGGTAGTGTTGATACGCTTGTGCTGTATCAAGGAGCAAGCCATATTCGCCAACATAGATTTTCTATGAGCGGCGGTTCTTCCTAAATTATTTATTTTATCTCCGTGTCTCATTTTCGTTGAATTAATGTATTATACCAGAATTAATTACTCTTTCTCCAATTTGTATCTTGAGAGATCCATACCGAAGGTCAGTCCTTTGCTTTCTACCAGCTCATCGAGCTCAGTGAGAGACTTTTTACCGAAGTTGCGGAACTTCATCAAGTCCGTTTTAGTGAAAGAAACCAAATCCCCTAAAGTATCCACTTCAGCTGCTTTGAGGCAGTTAAGGGCTCGAACAGAAAGATCCATGTCTATAAGCTTGGTCTTGAGGAGCTGTCGCATATGTAGAGACTCTTCGTCATAGCTTTCAGGCTGCACAACCTCTTCAGGCTCAATGGTGATGCGCTCATCGGAGAAAAGCATGAAGTGATGAATAAGAGTCTTAGCCGCTTCCATCAAGGCATCCTTAGGATGGATGGAACCATCTGTTTTGATTTCAAAAATCAACTTTTCGTAGTCGGTTTTTTGTTCCACACGATAGTTTTCGATGCTGTATTTTACATTTTTGATAGGTGTAAAGATGGCATCGGTAGGGATGGTACCCATAGGCATATTAGGTTTGGTATTTTCCTCAGCGGAAACATAACCCATACCCTTATCAATGGTGATATCCATTTTGATAGCCACGTCGGGTTCCATATTACAGATAACCAAATCGGGGTTAAGTACTTGAAATCCTGTTATAAATTTTTGAAAATCACCCGCAGTCAATTGTTTCTTACCGGTTACAGAGATAGAAGCCTTTTCATGGTCAGTACCTTCCGTTTGCAGTTTGAAACGCACTTGCTTCAAGTTCAAAATGATTTCAGTAACATCTTCAACCACCCCAGTGATGGTAGAGAATTCGTGTTCTACTAAATCTATTTTAACCGAAGTGATTGCGTAGCCCTCTAAGGAGGAGAGCATTACTCTTCGTAATGCGTTACCGATGGTGAGTCCATAACCTGGTTCGAGGGGTCGAAATTCGAATTTTCCCTCAAACTCAGAGGATTCAATCATGATAACCTTATCTGGTTTTTGAAAATTGAATAATGCCATAATGTGACTGCTGACTAATATTATTTAGAGTACAACTCTACGATTAACTGTTCTTTAATGTTTTCAGGTATTTGGATACGCTGAGGGAGTGCGACGAAAGTACCTTCCAATTTTTCAGGATTCCAGGTAATCCATTCGTACACAGAGCTATTACTTGCCAAGGAATTTTCAATCACAGTAAGAGATTGTGATTTGTGGCGTACTCCTACGATATCACCTGGTTTTAGGGAGTAAGAAGGGATATTGACCACTTCCCCATTGACAGTGATATGGCGGTGAGAAACGAGCTGGCGAGCAGCACGGCGAGAAGGAGCGATACCCATACGATATACAACATTGTCCAAGCGTGCTTCGCAGAGCTGAAGGAGCACCTCACCGGTTACCCCCTTGCTACGGCGTGCCTTTTCGTACATATTCTGGAACTGACGTTCAAGGATACCATAGGTATATTTTGCTTTTTGTTTTTCTTGTAGCTGGATTGCATATTCAGAGCGTTTGGCTCTTTTGCGGTTTATTCCATGCTGTCCAGGAGGATAGTTCTTTTTAGCAAAAGACTTATCTTCTCCGAAAATCGCTTCACCAAACTTACGAGCGATTTTAGTTTTTGGGCCTGTATATCTTGCCATTTTACAATTTTGAATTAAAGTGAGAGAGGATTATGAATTAAGGCTTGTCCTTCGATAATCGTGGCCTCTCTCTGAAGGGTTACATTTGTTATACTTTACGTCTTTTAGGAGGGCGGCATCCGTTGTGAGGAAGAGGAGTAACGTCGATAATTTCAGTTACTTCGATTCCTGCATTGTGAATACTACGGATGGCAGATTCTCTACCTACTCCAGGACCTTTTACGAATACACGTACTTTTTTAAGTCCTGCGTCGAAAGCTGTTTTAGCAGCATCTTCGGCAGCTACCTGAGCTGCATAAGGAGTATTTTTTTTAGAGCCTCTGAACTTCATTTTTCCTGCAGAAGACCAAGAAATCACATCTCCTTTTTTGTTAGTAAGAGAGATGATGATATTGTTGAAAGTAGCTGAGATATGAGCTTCTCCAGAAGATTCAATCACTACTTTGCGTTTTTTGGTAACTTTTGTATTTGTTTTTGCCATATCGCTACTTATTATTTAGTTGCTTTCTTCTTGTTAGCAACAGTTTTTCGTTTTCCTTTTCTTGTACGAGAGTTATTCTTCGTTTTTTGACCGCGCAAAGGCAATCCAGAACGGTGGCGGATACCACGATAGCAACCAATATCCATAAGTCGCTTGATGTTCAATTGCACTTCAGAACGCAATTCCCCTTCTATCTTGTAAGAAGAAACTGCTTCACGGATACGAGTGATCTGCTCATCGTTCCAATCGCTTACTTTGATGTCTTCATCTACTTGAGCTGTTTTCAAAATTTCTTTAGCTCTACTTCTACCAATTCCAAAGATGTAAGTAAGTCCTATGACTCCTCTCTTGTGTTTTGGTAGGTCAATACCTGCTATTCGTGCCATAATTTATCCTTGTCTTTGTTTGAATCTCGGATTCTTTTTGTTAATTACGTACAATACCCCTTTTCTTCGCACAATCTTGCACTCGGGGCTTCTTTTTTTAATAGATGCTCTTACTTTCATCTGTTGTCTGTTTTAAAAACGAATTATATTATTAATATCGGTAAGTGATGCGTGCCTTGGTAAGGTCATAAGGTGTCATCTCGAGCTTTACCCTATCGCCAGGAAGGAGCTTAATGTAGTGCATACGCATTTTCCCAGAGATGTGAGCGGTCACCACATGACCATTGTCCAATTCTACACGGAACATTGCATTAGAGAGAGACTCTATGATAGTTCCATCTTGTTCTATTGCTGCTTGCTTTGCCATTATCTTCTCTTTTTACCTGTTTTCATAAGGCCATCGTAATGGCGATTGAGTAGGTATGAATTAACTTGTTGCATAGTATCAATAGCTACCCCTACAAGGATGAGCAAGGAAGTACCCCCGTAGAAGAGCGCCCACTGCTGGTCGATCTCCAATAAAGGCAACTTGTTCACTACGGCAGGAAGTACAGCTATAGCCACTAAGAATAAAGATCCTGGGAAGGTAATGAGCGACATGATTTTGTCCAAATAATCACTGGTCTCTTGCCCTGGTTTCACCCCTGGTATGAAGCCTCCGTTGCGCTTAAGGTCATCAGCCATCTTATTGCTAGGTACGGTAATGGCCGTATAGAAATAAGTAAAGATGATAATGAGAAAGCCAAAGAGGACATTGTACCAAAATTCAAAAGGTGAACGGAAAGCATTCTGGATGCTAAGTGCCCAATCGGACTTAGAAAGTCCTGCCAAAGCAGCGGGAACGAACATGATCGCTTGTGCAAAGATGATTGGCATCACCCCTGCTGAGTTGAGCTTAAGGGGAATATACTGTCTGGCACCGAAGATATTCTTCTCCACCTGACCACCGGTAGTTCTTCTGGCATACTGCACAGGAATCTGACGCACGGCCAAGGTAAGGAAAATACAACCTAAGATCACCAAGAGCCATAGAAGAATCTCTACAATAACAATCATAGGGCTGTGAACCCTGTTCATCTCACCGAAGAAAGCGTGAGGCATACGAGCGATAATCCCCACCATAATGAGCAAGGAAATACCGTTGCCCACTCCCTTATCAGTGATTTTCTCACCGAGCCACATCGCAAAGATAGTTCCTGCCACCAAGATAATAACAGAAGGGATGATAAAGCCTAATCCTTTTCCTTGGATAAAGGCCTCTTCAGGCACCCCTAAAGCACTGATGGAGTACAGGTAAGCAGGAGCTTGTACTATACAAATGGCAATGGTAAGCCAGCGAGTAATCTGATTGATACGCCTACGACCACTCTCCCCTTCTTGTTGTAGTTTTTGCAAATAAGGAATAGCGATTCCCATGAGCTGCACCACGATAGAGGCAGAGATGTAAGGCATAATTCCCAAAGCAAATACAGAGGCCTTAGCAAAAGCCCCTCCAGTGAAAGCATTAAGAATATCTAACAATCCTCCCTCTGAAGTCTTCTGAGTAAGGCTACTTAGTTGC
This sequence comes from Capnocytophaga gingivalis, assembly GCF_002302415.1. Classification (NCBI taxonomy): domain Bacteria; kingdom Pseudomonadati; phylum Bacteroidota; class Flavobacteriia; order Flavobacteriales; family Flavobacteriaceae; genus Capnocytophaga; species Capnocytophaga gingivalis. Next base: position 1,493,933 of record NZ_CP022386.1, read on the forward strand.
TTGGCATCAATCCCAGGGAGAATGATATGTGCTCCAAAGCGGTACACTAACAAAATCCCAATAGTAAGGATGATACGATTACGAAGCTCCTCTATTTTCCAGACATTTGTTAAGGTCTCTATAAACTTCTTCATAAGATATCATTTATTAGAGCGTTATAGCTTCTCCACCTAATTTTTCCACAGCAGCTTTAGCGCTAGCAGTGAACTTATGAACAGAGATCTTAAGTTTTGCTTTCAACTCTCCTCCACCAAGGATTTTAACCAAGTCATTCTTATTAGCCAAGCGGTTTTCCACGAGGATATCGAGATTGACTGTATCGGTAACTACACCCTTGTCTACCAATTCTTGTAGTTTTCCGAGGTTGATACCAGTATATTCCTTACGGTTGAAGTTTTTGAAACCAAATTTTGGTACGCGACGTTGAAGAGGCATTTGTCCCCCTTCAAAGCCAATTTTAGTAGAGAATCCAGAGCGAGATTTAGCTCCCTTGTGTCCACGAGTGGAGGTTCCACCTTTACCAGAACCTTGACCTCTACCTACGCGCTTCCCATCTTTGTGTACTGAACCTTGTGCAGGTTTCAAATTACTTAAATTCATAATTAAATGCTACTTTGTTTATTATGCTTCTTGTACAGAAACTAAGTGTTCTACTTTATTAATCATTCCCAAGATACTTGGGGTAGCCTCATGCGTTACGGATTTCCCGATAGTTCCCAACCCTAAAGAGATAAGGGTGAGTTTTTGGGTTTTAGCACGCTTTATGCTACTACGAGTCTGTGTTACGATAATTTTCTTTGCCATGAGAATGCTTTTTAACCTTTAAACATTTTATCCAAGGAAATACCACGTTGCTGAGCAATGGTTTTAGCACTTCTGAGCCTAAGCAAAGCATCGAAAGTAGCTTTTACCACATTGTGAGGGTTAGAAGATCCTTGAGATTTGGAGAGTACGTTATGTACTCCTAAGGATTCCAACACGGCACGTACTACTCCACCGGCAATTACTCCGGTACCTTCTGCGGCAGGTTGGAGATATACACGAGCTCCGCCGAATTTTCCTTTTTGTTCGTGAGGAAGGGTAGTACCATTTAGGGGGATACGAACTAAGTTTTTCTTAGCATCTTCCACCGCTTTGGCAATAGCCTCAGAAACCTCTTTAGACTTTCCGAGTCCTTGTCCTACTACGCCATTTTCATCTCCTACCACTACAATAGCAGAGAATCCGAAAGCACGTCCTCCTTTGGTAACCTTAGTTACGCGTTGTACGCCCACCAAGCGATCCTTAAGTTCCAATCCGCTTGGTTTTACATATTCTACATTTTTATAGTTCTGATACATAGTTTCTTAGAATTTAAGTCCGCCTTCTCTAGCTCCTTCTGCTAAGGATTTTACACGTCCGTGATACAAATAGCCACCTCGGTCAAAAGAGATAGATTCGATACCAGCAGCTAAAGCTTTTTTAGCGATAGCTTGACCTACTTGTTTTGCTTTTTCAGTTTTGGTACCTGTTGCCTTTAGATCCTTATCACGAGAAGAGGCTGCTACTAGAGTAACACCTTTGGTATCATCGATGATCTGTGCATAGATTTCACTATTACTTCTAAAAACAACCAAACGAGGTTTTTGAGCAGTTCCAGAAACTATTTTTTTGATTCTGAACTTAATACGTTGTCTTCTTTCTATTTTTGATAATGCCATTATGTTACTTTTTAAGCTGATTTACCTGCTTTTCTTCTGAGTTCTTCACCTACAAACTTGACACCTTTTCCTTTGTAAGGTTCTGGCTTGCGGAAAGAACGAATCTTAGCTGCTACTTGTCCTAATAATTGTTTATCATGAGAGGTAAGCTTAATGATAGGGTTCTTACCTTTCTCGTTGATAGTTTCTACTTTAACTTCTTGAGGGAGTTCCATGAGGATATTGTGAGAGAAACCGAGCGCAAGGTCGAGTCTTTGACCTTGGTTAGTAGCACGGTAACCTACCCCTACAAGTTCTAACTCTTTGGTAAAACCTTCAGATACTCCTACGACCATATTGTGAAGTAGGGCACGATAAAGACCGTGTAGTGCATTACCTTGCTTAGTATCTAATTGTCTTTCCACTATGAGTTGTCCATCTTCTTGCTTTACAGCAACGTCTTTAACCACTTGGGTTAATTCGCCGAGTTTTCCTTTTACAGTAACAATATTTTCTTTGATAGTAATTGTCACTCCTTGAGGAATACTGATGGGAGCTTTACCTATTCTTGACATTTTTTAAGTCTATTTTTTTAGTAAACATTACAAATTACTTCTCCACCTATGTTAAGAGCTCTGGCTTGTTTTCCAGTCATAACACCCTTAGAGGTAGAAACGATAGTGATACCAAGTCCGTTCAATACACGAGGAAGCTTGCTAGCCCCTACATACTTACGAAGTCCAGGGGTACTTACACGTACAATTTTTCTGATAACAGGTTCTTTGGTTTCTTTATCGTATTTGAGGGCTATTTTGATAGTACCTTGTACATCATTTTCTTCAAACTTATAGCTAAGGATATACCCTTGGTCAAAAAGGACTTTGGTAATTTCCTTTTTAAGGTTTGAAGAAGGGATTTCTACTACTCGGTGCCCTGCACTACTGGCGTTGCGAATTCTAGTCAAATAGTCCGCGATTGGGTCTGTGTACATAACTTTTCTTATTTAATTACCAACTTGCTTTTTTTACACCCGGAATAAGTCCTTTGTTTGCCATTTCACGGAAGAGCACACGAGAGATCCCAAATGTGCGCATATATCCTTTAGGGCGACCTGTGAGTTTGCAGCGATTGTGCAAGCGTACAGGAGATGCATTTTTAGGTAGTTTTTGTAATGCTTCATAGTCACCAGCTTCCTTAAGAGCTTTGCGTTTTTCTGCATATTTTGCTACCAATTTAGCTCTTTTGACTTCACGAGCTTTCATTGATTCTTTCGCCATATTAATTCTTTTTAAAAGGTAATCCTAATTCGGTTAATAATGATTTTGCTTCTTTGTCGGTAGGAGCAGAAGTAACGAAGGTAATATCGAAACCTGCGATTTTGTTGATTTTATCAATATCAATCTCAGGGAAGATAATCTGTTCGGTGATACCTAAGTTATAGTTGCCACGTCCGTCAAATCCTGTAGCCTTGATTCCTTGGAAATCCCTTACACGAGGAAGGGCAGTGGTGATGAGCCTATCGAGGAACTCATACATACGTTCTCCACGGAGAGTTACTTTAGCTCCGATGGACATACCACGGCGGAGCTTAAAAGAAGCCACGTCCTTTTTGGAAGTAGTAGCGACGGCTTTCTGACCGGTAATCTTAGTGATTTCCTCTACGGCATACTCTATTTGCTTTTTGTCAGCAACAGCAGAGCCTACCCCGCGGCTTACTACGATTTTTTCAAGTTTAGGAACTTGCATTACATTTTTGTAACCAAATTCTTCCTTAAGAGCTGCAATTATGCGCTCCTTATATTCCTTTTTAAGTCGAGGTATATATGTCATAATTACACTACTTGTTTTGATTTTTTAGAAATTCTTACTTTTTTACCATCACGTTGTTCATATCCTACGCGAGTAATTTCTCCTGTTTTAGGGTCTAAAAGAGAGAGGTTAGAGATATGAATAGGAGCTTCTTTTTTGATGATGCCCCCCTGAGGGTTTTGTGCACTGGGTTTGGTATGTTTAGATACTAAGTTCACACCTTCCACGATAGCTCTATTTTTTTCGCGATCCACTTTGAGTACTTTACCTTTTTCCCCTTTGTGGTCACCAGCGATTACTTGCACGGTATCGCCTGCTTTAATTTTTAGCTTTATCATTATCGGACAGATATTAAAGCACCTCGGGTGCTAATGACACAATTTTCATAAACTGCTTGTCACGGAGTTCGCGTGCTACAGGGCCGAAGACACGGGTACCTCTCATTTCACCAGCAGCGTTGAGTAGTACGCAAGCATTTTCATCAAAACGGATGTAAGAACCATCTTGGCGTCTTACTTCTTTTTTGGTTCTTACCACTACAGCGGTGGATACTTGGCCTTTTTTTACAGTTCCGTTAGGAGTGGCTTCTTTGATAGTAACCACAATTTTGTCACCTACAGAAGCATAGCGGCGCTTAGTTCCTCCAAGTACACGGATAGTCAAAACTTCTTTGGCTCCGGTATTATCTGCTACTTTTAATCTTGATTCTTGTTGTACCATAATTACTTCGCTCTTTCTATGATTTCTACTAATCGCCAGCACTTAGTTTTGCTAAGTGGACGTGTTTCCATAATGCGCACGGTATCCCCGATGTTGCAGTCATTTTTTTCATCGTGTGCAACAAACTTTTTGGTTTGTAATACGAATTTTCCGTACATAGGGTGTTTTACACGTTTTACTACAGATACCACAATGGATTTATCCATTTTGTTGCTGGTAACTATCCCTATTCTTTCTTTTCTGATATTTCTCTTTTCCATATTAAGCCACAATGATTATTGTAATTTCCTACGAGTTAGCTCACTTTCTATACGTGCGATAGCTCTACGCGTAGTACGGATAGTTAGTGGATTCTCAATTGGAGAAATGGCGTGAGCCATTTTCATTCCCGAATATGTATTCTTAAGTTCGATGAGCTTTTGCTCGAGCTCAGCGACTGATAAATTTTTAACTTCTGACTGTTTCATTGTTAATAAAATTAATCTTGATAATCTCTCGCTACAACGAACTTAGTAGTTACGGGTAACTTCTGAGCGGCAAGGCGAAGGGCTTCTTTGGCGATTTCCAAAGGTACACCACCTACTTCGAATAGGATACGTCCTGGCTTTACTACCGCTACCCAGTACTCAACAGCTCCTTTACCCTTACCCATACGTACTTCCAAAGGTTTTTTGGTAATAGGCTTATCTGGGAAAATTTTGATCCAAAGCTGTCCTTCACGCTTCATATAACGAGTAGCTGCTACACGAGCGGACTCTATTTGACGGGCAGTAATAAAAGCTGATTCTAAGGATTTGATACCAAATGTTCCGTTAGAGAGCTGATGTCCTCGCTGAGAAACACCTTTCATTCTTCCCTTCTGATCCTTACGATATTTTGTTCTTTTTGGTTGTAACATTGCTTGACTGAATTTAAATTATTTTTTTCGGCGAGCACGTTTTGCATCAGAACTTCCCTCTTTGGAAGCAGAAGAACCGTTAAGGTTTTTCTTAGTCATTCCCACTAGTGGAGAAAGTTCTCTTTTACCATATACTTCACCTTTCATGATCCAAACCTTGATACCCATACGGCCATAAGTAGTATGAGCTTCGTCGGTAGCATAATCGATATCGGCGCGGAAAGTAGAAAGAGGGATACGACCTTCTTTGTAGCTTTCGTTACGTGCCATTTCAGCACCATTGAGACGGCCAGATATTTGGATTTTGATACCTTCGGCATTCATGCGCATAGTAGCAGCGATAGCCATTTTGATAGCACGACGGTAGGAGATACGGTTCTCAATTTGTCGAGCGATACTTGCTGCCACAAGCGGAGCGTCAAGTTCTGGTCTTTTGATTTCAAAGATATTGATTTGAATATCTTTTCCAGTAATTTTCTTAAGTTCTTCTCTTAGCTTGTCTACCTCTTGACCTCCCTTACCGATGATGCTTCCTGGTCGGGAAGTAGTGATAGTAACGGTTACAAGCTTCAAAGTTCTTTCAATAATTACGCGAGAAACACTAGCTTTAGCCAAACGAGTATGCACATATTTTCTGATTTTGTCATCCTCAGCCAATTTGTCTCCGTAGTCATTTCCTCCGTACCAGTTGGATTCCCATCCTCTGATAATTCCAAGGCGATTCCCTATTGGATTTGTTTTTTGTCCCATACTTTTATCTTAGCTTTCAGTGTTATTTTTAGCTCCTAATACGATAGTTACGTGATTGGAACGTTTGCGAATTCTGTGTGCTCTTCCTTGAGGAGCTGGGCGAAGTCTTTTGAGCATCGCACCCCCATCTACACGGATTTCCTTAATGAATACTTGTGCAGCTTCGATATCTGCCCCTTCGTTTTTAACTTTCCAGTTTTCAATAGCTGAAAGTAATAGTTTATGCAAAGAGGTTGCTGCTTCTTTTTGGTTGAACTTTAGAATAGCTAGTGCTTTTTCTACAGAAATACCACGAACCAAATCAGCTACCAAGCGCATCTTGCGAGGCGATGTAGGGCAATTATTCAATTTAGCAAAAGCCACACTTCGTTTCGCTTCTTTAATCTCTATTGCTTTTTCTCTTTTACGAACTCCCATAGCTTTTATTTTTTACCTTTATTCTTTGCACCTGCGTGTCCTCTAAAAGAACGAGTAGGGGCAAATTCTCCTAACTTATGTCCTACCATGTTTTCAGTAACATATACAGGAACGAATTGTTTTCCGTTGTGCACTGCGATAGTTTCTCCTACGAAATCAGGAGTAATCATAGATGCTCTTGACCATGTTTTGATAATGGTTTTCTTTCCTGTTTCCTTATTTTGGAGTACTTTTTTCTCCAAGGCATAATGAACATAAGGACCTTTTTTTAATGAACGAGCCATATCTTACTTATTTCTTTCTACGTTCTACAATATACTTATTACTAGCCTTGGTTTTAGAACGAGTTCTGTAACCTTTGGCAGGGATACCCTTACGAGAGCGAGGATGACCTCCTGAGGCACGTCCTTCACCACCACCCATGGGGTGATCTACAGGGTTCATTACTACAGCACGTGTACGAGGACGACGACCGAGCCAGCGAGAGCGACCTGCTTTACCAGAAAGTACCAACTGATGGTCGGAGTTCGATACAGCGCCGATAGTTGCTAAACAAGTGAGCAAAATCATGCGGGTCTCTCCTGAAGGCAATTTGACAGTAGCATACTTACCTTCTTTAGCCATAAGCTGCGCGAAAGTTCCAGCTGAGCGAGCCATGATAGCTCCTTGTCCTGGGCGAAGCTCTATATTGCTGATTACAGTTCCTAGAGGGATCTGAGCCAGTGGCATAGCGTTACCTACTTCAGGAGCTACATTGTCTCCAGAGATAATCACCTGACCTACCTTCAATCCTGCTGGAGCGATGATATAGCGCTTTTCTCCGTCAGTGTACTGAACTAGCGCGATGAAGGCTGTTCTGTTTGGGTCATACTCAATAGAAACAACGGTAGCTTCTACACCGAATTTGTTTCTTTTGAAGTCAATGATACGATACTTTTTCTTGTGACCACCACCTATGTAGCGCATGGTCATCTTCCCTTGGTTGTTTCTACCCCCGGTCTTTTTTAACGGAACGAGCAAGCTCTTTTCCGGCTTATCAGTGGTAATCGCATCGTAATTATTTACCACTCTAAAACGCTGACCCGGAGTCGTGGGTTTCAATTTTCTTACTGACATAAGGTCTTTTAAATAGTGTTATAAAAATCTATGATTTCTCCTTCTTTTACAGTCACTACAGCTTTCTTTACTGCATTAGTTTGTGAAAGTTGTAAGCCATTTTTAGTATAGCGAACAGAACGCTTTGGTGCATAATTAAGAGTACGTACTTTCTCAACAGTAACTCCATAAGCCTCTTCTACCGCTTTTTTGATTTGAATCTTGTTAGCCTTTTTATCTACAGAAAAGGTATAACGATTATTCACTTCGCTATCATTAGTGGCTTTCTCTGTAATGATTGGTTTTATCAATATACTCATAATCTTACTTTGTTAAATTTGACTGAATCACCTCTACTGAGCTCTCCAACAATACTACAGTTTTTGCATTGGCAATATCGTAAGTATTTAGTTCTGAGGCTGTTACTGTATTTACAGATGGGATATTGCGAGAGGACAAATATACATTTTTATTTGTATCCGCCAATACAAAAAGTGATTTTTTATCTTGGATCCCCAAAGCGGCTAAGATCTTAGTGAAGTCCTTAGTTTTAGGAGTTTCCAAAGAGAAATCTTCCAATACAATAATAGCTCCCTGTTGTGCTTTTTGGCTTAGGATAGAACGGCGAGCTAAGCGTTTTACCTTTTTGTTAAGTTTTTGAGTATAGTCCTTAGGGCGAGGTCCGAATATGCGTCCACCACCTACGAAGACAGGGGATTTCACGCTACCTGCACGAGCAGTACCTGTACCTTTTTGTTTTTTGATCTTACGAGTACTTCCTGCTACTTCGTTACGCTCTTTGGACTTGTGAGTTCCTTGTCGCTGATTGGCCAAGTATTGTTTGATATCCAAATAAATGGTGTGATTATTAGGCTCAATCCCGAAAACAGCCTCAGAAAGGGTTACCTTTCTTCCTGTTTCTTTTCCTTGTATATTTACTACTGCTACTTCCATTATTTATGAATCGTTACATAAGCATTTTTGTGACCTGGAACACATCCTTTTAGGATAATAAGGTTCTTTTCAGGAATCACTTTCAACACTTTTAGGTTTTGTACTGTTACTTTTTCAGCTCCCATACGTCCTGCCATACGCATTCCTTTGAATACGCGAGAAGGGTAAGAAGAGGCTCCTACAGAACCAGGTGCTCTGAGTCGGTTATGCTGACCGTGAGTAGACTGACCTACTCCACCGAAACCGTGGCGGCGTACTACCCCTTGGAATCCTTTCCCTTTGGAAGTACCTGTTACATCCACAAACTCACCTTCTACAAAAAATTCGGCAGTAATTGTATCGCCTAATTTGTAAGTGCTCTCAAAGCCTTGGAACTCGACAAGTTTCTTTTTAGGAGTAACGCCCGCTTTGGCAAAGTGCCCAGCTGCTGCTTTTGAAGTATGTTTCTCCTTTTTGTCATCGAAACCAAGCTGAAGAGCTTCATACCCGTCAACCTCTTTGGTTCTGACTTGGGTAACTACGCATGGTCCTGCTTCGATGATGGTACATGGGATATTCTTTCCATTCTCATCAAAAATGCTGGTCATGCCTACTTTTTTTCCAATTAACCCAGACATATAATAAAATTTAATTTGAACTTATTTTTTTCTTTACGCAAAATCAGGAAAACTTCTATTGTGAAATAATCCCAATTTTACAATCTGAAATTCAGGGTCAAATATTTCAACCCTGAATATCACTTGTTATACCGTTTTTCCCTCACGCTATTGTTTTGGGACAAGTCAAGCAAATCTTCCGTTTTGCTTTTATCACACTTTGATCTCTACTTCTACTCCACTAGGAAGCTCAAGCTTCATAAGAGCGTCAATAGTTTTAGGAGAAGAACTGTAGATATCCAATAGGCGCTTGTAAGAGCTCAATTGGAACTGTTCTCTCGCTTTCTTATTCACGTGTGGAGAACGAAGTACCGTAAATAACTTTTTGTGAGTAGGAAGAGGAATAGGTCCTACTACTCCAGCTCCTGTTGATTTCACTGTTTTTACGATTTTCTCAGCAGATTTATCCACCAAGTTATGATCGTATGATTTTAATTTTATTCTTATTTTTTGACTCATTTCTTTACAAAATTAATTACCTCTTGCTTTTTTGATCACTTCTTCAGAAATATTGGAAGGTGTCTCTGCATAGTGAGAGAACTCCATAGTAGAAGTCGCACGCCCTGATGAAAGGGTTCTAAGAGTGGTTACATAACCGAACATTTCAGAAAGTGGTACGTTGGCTTTGATCACCTTAGCACCATTTCTATCCCCCATGTCATTTACCTGACCACGGCGACGGTTAAGGTCTCCTACGATGTCCCCCATGTTTTCTTCTGGAGTGATTACTTCAAGCTTCATAATAGGTTCCATAAGCACGGCTTTGGCAGCACGAGCAGCCTCTTTGTAACCAAGCTTAGCAGCCAATTCGAAGGACAATGAATCGGAATCCACAGGGTGGAAAGAACCATCCTTAAGGGTAATCTTCATAGCATCCATTTCGAAGCCAGCCAAAGGTCCATTCTTCATAGCTTCTTTGAAACCTTTTTCGATAGAAGGGATATATTCTTTTGGAATGTTACCTCCCTTGATTTCATTGATGAATTCTAATCCGGTCTTACCTTCTTCAGCAGGTTCCATAGTAAAGACGATATCGGCAAACTTACCACGACCCCCTGTTTGTTTTTTGTAGACTTCACGGTGATCAGCCTTACCAGTGATAGCTTCTTTGTACTCTACCTGAGGTTCTCCTTGGTTTACTTCTACCTTGAACTCACGTTTTAAGCGGTCTACGATGATATCCAAGTGAAGTTCTCCCATACCAGAGATAATAGTCTGTCCTGAAGCTTGGTCTGTTTTTACTTGGAAAGTTGGGTCTTCTTCAGCGAGTTTTGCCAGAGCCATACCCAATTTGTCCACGTCGGCCTTAGTCTTAGGTTCTACTGCAATACCAATTACAGGGTCAGGGAACACCATACTTTCCAGTACGATAGGATATTTCTCATCACAAAGGGTATCCCCTGTTTTGATATCCTTGAACCCTACTGCAGCTCCGATATCACCTGCTTCTATATATTCGATAGGATTTTGCTTATTAGCGTGCATTTGGTAGATACGAGAGATACGTTCTTTGCTTTCTGAACGAGTGTTCAATACATAAGAACCTGCATCCAAGTGTCCTGAATAAGCACGGAAGAAAGCCAAGCGCCCTACATAAGGGTCAGTAGCAATCTTGAAAGCCAAGGCAGCGAAAGGCGCATCTACTGAAGGCTTGCGAAGGGCAGGCTCTCCTGTCTCAGGGTTAGTTCCTTCGATAGCTTCTTTGTCAAGTGGAGAAGGCAAGTAGCGGCATACAGCATCGAGCATGAACTGTACTCCCTTGTTCTTGAAAGAAGAACCACAAGTCATAGGGATGATAGCCATATCCATTACTGCTGCGCGAAGTGCTTTGTGTACTTCTTCTTCAGTGATAGAGTTTTCGTCTTCCATGAATTTCTCCAAAAGACCTTCGTCATATCCAGCCACCTCTTCGATAAGTTGTGCACGATATTTGGCAACATCGGCTTTCATATCTTCAGGGATGTCTACGATGTCGAAAGTAGCTCCTTGAGTTTCCTCATGCCATATAATAGCACGGTTTTTGATCAAATCCACCACACCTTTGAAATCAGCTTCTTCCCCTATAGGAAGTACGATAGGCACGGCATTGGATTTAAGCATATCTTTCACCTGTTGGCATACCTTAAGGAAGTCAGAACCTTGGCGGTCCATTTTGTTGACAAATCCCATACGAGGCACTTTATAGTTGTCCGCAAGGCGCCAGTTAGTTTCGGACTGAGGTTCTACCCCATCTACAGCAGAAAAGAGGAACACCAAACCATCCAATACACGAAGAGAGCGGTTTACCTCCACGGTAAAGTCCACGTGGCCTGGGGTATCGATAATGTTGAAGTGATATTCCTTAGCATCGGCTGTAGGTTTTCCATTTTCTGTAGGGAAGTTCCACTTACAAGTGGTAGCAGCCGATTGGATAGTAATCCCGCGTTCTGCTTCTTGTTCCATCCAGTCCATAGTAGAAGCACCATCGTGTACTTCCCCTATTTTGTGCGTTTTACCTGTATAGAAAAGGATACGCTCAGTGGTAGTAGTTTTACCCGCATCAATGTGAGCGGCAATACCAATGTTTCTTGTATATTTTAAATCTCTACTCATACTACCACAAATTAAAATCTAAAGTGAGAGAATGCCTTGTTGGCTTCTGCCATCTTATGTGTATCCATTTTTTTCTTTACAGCGGCACCTTCTTCTTTGGCAGCGGAGAGGATTTCTCCTGCCAATTTCTGAGCCATTGACTTTTCATTGCGCTTGCGAGCATAGCCAATAAGCCACTTCATAGCCATAGACACTTTGCGGTCTGGGCGTATTTGCATAGGGATTTGGAAAGTAGCTCCCCCTACACGGCGAGAACGTACTTCCACATGAGGCATTACATTGGAGAGGGCATCTTTCCACACTTCCAAAGCCGTTTTTTCCTCATTATTTTTCTTTTGTTCTACGATATCAATAGCATCATAGAAAATCTTAAAAGCCACTGACTTTTTACCATCCCACATTAGGTTATTCACAAAGCGAGTAACCAACTGGTCATTATATTTTGCATCTGGTAAAAGAGGTCTTTTTTTAGCTTGTCTCTTTCTCATTTGATTCTTTTAGACGGTTTTAAAAAATTTACTTTTTCTTTCCTTTAGCTGGTGCTGCAGCTGCTTGTCCTGGTTTAGGGCGTTTGGCTCCATACTTAGAGCGTCTTTGGGTTCTTCCATTTACCCCAGCAGTATCCAGTGCACCACGTACGATGTGGTAACGTACCCCTGGTAAATCTTTTACTCTTCCGCCTCTTACCAATACTATCGAGTGCTCTTGGAGGTTGTGTCCTTCTCCTGGGATGTAAGCGTTCACCTCATTCCCATTGGTCAAACGCACACGCGCTACTTTACGCATAGCTGAGTTTGGTTTCTTAGGAGTAGTGGTGTACACACGTGTACATACGCCACGACGTTGAGGACATGAATCCAAAGCAGCCGATTTACTCTTCTTGGCTATTTTAGCTCTTCCTTTTCGTACTAATTGTGAAATTGTTGGCATTTATAAAATATTTTTTTAAGCGAGGGCAAAGGTACAAATTTTTTCCTAATTGACAAAACGCAATTCGCTAATTTTCAATATTTTTTTATTAACAATGTGATTTTGACTGCTTTTTATCCTGTATATACTTGCAAATAATTGATTTTTAGTTTGTTACAAATCGCTATTTTCTTCTCTGAAAAAATCTATTTTTTTGGGAAAAGTTATTAACATAAAAAATGAAACACACTTTTCTCATGATAGTTTCATATTTTTTTCGTAACTTTGTTCTGATAAAATAGATAACTAAAACATACTATGACTAAGCATAATAGCCCTACTGGGTATATGGCTATTAAGGATTGGGCGGATACAGACAAGCCGCGCGAAAAGATGATAGCGCAGGGCAAAGCGGTACTGAGCAATGCCGAGCTCTTGGCGATTCTTATCGGTTCGGGCACAACTCATGAAAGCGCAGTAGCCCTAAGCCAGCGGATTCTCTCTTCGGTAAGTAATAGCCTAACAGCCTTGGGCAAGCAGACCCTTCAGCAGCTCCAAGCCTTCAAGGGAATAGGGCAGGCCAAGGCTATTACTATCTTGGCAGCTACCGAACTGGGACGCAGGCGCAGCGCGGAATTACCAGAACCCCTTTCGCAGATCAACAGTCCTGAGAATGTCTTTTCCCTTATGCAACCCCTCATAGGAGAGCTCCCCCATGAGGAATTTTGGGTGCTGTACCTGAGTAGTGCTCACCGTGTGATGCACAAAGCACGCTTGTCCATGGGAGGTATCACCCACACTATTGTCGATGTACGCTTGCTCTTCAAAATGGCCTTGGAACAGGGCGCTGTGGCTATCATCTTGGTACACAATCACCCCTCTGGCAATCCTACTCCCAGCCCAGAGGATATACAACTGACACAAAAGGTGAAAAGCGCTGGAGAGACCCTTGATATTCAGCTCTTAGACCATGTAATCATCACCGAAAAACAGTATACCAGTCTCTGTGACGAAGGGCTTTGCTAAGAGGCAGTACTACAAATGCCTCGCCTACAGAGCTCCATAACAAATACCCAGAAGTATCATGCCCTCATACGTACTACCATAGCGGTATTGCTTCCTCCGAAACCGGAGGCAGTTTTAAGAAAATGGGTCACCTCTCCCGACTGCGTTTGTGCCAATACCTTAATAGGTTGGGACACACCCAAGGTGCTGTATCCTTTGCTCTGCAAGAGTTTTCCTCTTTTGGAAAGAGCGATAGTCAGTAGCGTTTCCAAGAGTCCTGAAGCCCCTAAGGTATGCCCAAAATAGCCTTTGTAGCTATTGATAGGCACTCCCAATAAGCCTGCTCGGGAGAAAGCAATGGCTTCCATCTCATCATTATAGAGGGTGCCTGTACCATGAGCATTGATCAGTTGTAACTGCTCAGGGGTAATCCCTGCTTGTGCCAAAGCCTTGCATACACTCAGGTATAGCCCTTCTCCCGTTCTTGAGGGGCCTGAGATATGGTTGGCATCATTGATGGAGCTGCTACCTAAGATCTGGGCGGAAGCTCCCATAGGATTCATGGAAAGAAAAACAGCAGCAGCAGCCTCGCCAAGGGTAATCCCTGTACGCTCCTTGTCATAAGGACGGCAAGGCTCGGGGCTGACAGCTTGGAAGGACTGAAAACCCGAGAGGACAAAGGAGGAAATCTCATCTGCGGCCACTACAAGGGCATTGTCATACTGTCCACTCTCAAGTAACCTATCCGCTACCGAAAGAGCCATGACTCCCGATACACAGGCATTGGACACCACTATGGGTTCTGAGCGTATCCCCAAAAGACCTGCGATACTCTTGGCCAAGCGTGTCAAGTAGGGGAGATGCTCCCTATCCATCTGGCTGTTGAGCTGGGATATATTTCCCTTGGTCGTGGAGAGGATAAAAGCCGTATTCTCTGTAATGCGTATCGTAGGCAACAGAGGTACCGCCGCCAAAAGAAGCATCTTCTCCAAAAAAGAAAGCTGCTCAGTAGCACTGATATAGGGAAAAGAATCCTCTATAGTGTCCATGGAGATTTTCGAAAGATATATATCCGAAAAACTCTCATAATGAGGGTAAAACTGTATACCTACCTGCCCCTGTAAAAGAGCTTCTACATTTTCTCGTACCGTAGTCCCTAAGGGAGTTACGCAATTATAGGAATGAATATATGCCACCTTATTATTTTTTAGTTTTATGACCTATTTTTTTACCTGATACATACCATTCTTCAAAACTCAAGATACCTTCTCCTGCTATATCTATACTATCCATTTTCCATTGGAGTGCTATTGTATCTCCTTTTCGGAAAGAAATTTCATCATCATAGTAAATAATTCTGGCAGTATCCTTTTCTTTAGAAACTAAGAAAAAGAAATAATCATAATCTGTAATATTTTCTAAAAAAACAACTGTATCCTTGTATATTTTTCCTATTTCAAGTACTTGATCTCTTCGTAAATTACTACTTCTATTGAATTTCCCTATATTTTCAAGAACTTCAGTTATTTTTCCATTGTCTATAATTATTTTCCATCGTATAACTACATATTTTCCTTCTGAATAGTCCAAGTCCATATAGGTCATACTTTCAGCTTTTACAGGAAAACTTGTTTCTTTTCCATTCTTTTCAACCATTAAAGTAGTAGGAGTGATTTTTTTAATCAAAACAACATCATTGTAATAGTGATCAAGACTTAGTTCTTTATCCGGTAACAATTGACTTCTGAAATTTTTTACCAAAACAGTTGTATCTATAGAAGAATTTATTTGTTCTTCCATAACTATACTATTTGCATCTACACTATCCGTATTAGGAGTATTTTCTCTACAAGAGAATAATAAAAGGGATAGAAGAATACTATACTTTTTCATATTTTCTTAGCTCCACATATTCTATAGAGGTGAGTTCTATATTTCGCTCTCTAAAGGCATTATAAATATTCTTGATAAGATCGGACTTGATGATATACATATTTTGTGGTTCAAAGGTTACCGCATTGATCTCATAGGTAGCATTAAGTTCATTGAGGGAGATATGATATATATAAGGAGTTATCTTGTCCGTAACTCCCTTGGTAGCTTGTGCAGCGGCGATAAGAGTCGCATCCACATCCTCCAAACGAGCATCGTAGCGTACTTTCACTTGGGTGGTGACCACCAATCCATTGGTACGTCCCATAGAAGAAAAATTCATCGTAGAGCTTGACAATATCATAGAATTAGGTACGGTAACCTCTTCATTATTAATAGTTTTTAGGCGAGTAACTAAGCTATCTTTATGAATAACCATCCCTATGTAATCCCCTACCTTGATCCAATCATTCTCCCGAAAGGCACGCATATAGGTAATGAATATCCCCGCCATTCCATTAGATATAGTAGAGGAGGAACCCAGGGAAATAAGTAGCCCTAAGAAAATAGATACTCCTTGAAAAGCTGACGATCCTGATCCTGGCAGGTAAGGAAATATTACTATAAAAATAAAACACAAGAAGAGTATCCTAACCATTTTATAAGTAGGCTTTGCCCATTCCTTATAGAAACCCTTGATCTTGAGTGCGCCCCGCTCTATCTCATAGAGGAAGAAACGCATAAGGTTCAGCACCAAGCGGGCAATTAGGGCGATAATGCCTATAATGACCAAATTGGGTAAGTAATCCACAATGGCATTGCCCACTTGGCTTAGTGGTTCCAAAAGGAGCTTGAGCAAGCGCTCCGCCCAGAGTTGGGTATAGGGGAAGAGCTTCAGCGCCACAGGAATACTTAAGAATATAACAATGAAAAAGATAAGAAACTTTACCAAGTATAGTATCCGTGTGAGGATGTAGTTGATCTTTTCCTTGTCAAGTATCTGGTAATTTTTTACTTTTATTCCATTTCCTAAAAAGGATTGCTTTAAGAGTTGTTTTCTGAGCTTTCTAAAAAGGAAATTAAGCAGGTAGAAGAAGGTAACAATAACCATAACCAGTAGAACCAACTCCCCTATACGCATGAGTTTTTGCTGCATACTATGTTCCTTCCTATAGTGAGTTACTCCCTTGAGAATATCCCTTTGGAGAGATTTTGCCAATTCTTCTTGAGAGAGGTGTGCCATGATAGCATCTTCCTTAGTTACTGCTTGTATCCATTCCCCTTGGTAGGTGATCATCAGTAGGTTATCATGGGATTGTATCTTGAGAGAATCGTGCTTGAAAGTGGGGAGTTCTGCTAATTTTTGTAGTTTTTTTTCGGTATATTCGGATCGCTCCAAAGGCGAATAGAGTCCTAAACTGGTATATAGAGTATAGAGGGTATCCTTTTCCAGACACACAGGAGCTCCATTGGCTTTGGAGTAGATACGCTTTATTTCTTCCTGACGCTGTTTTTCATAGAGAGAATCCTTAGAAGTATCCGCATACTTGGTATCCAAAAGTAATAAGGCTTGTAGCTCTTGGCTTAGCATATTCACCTTTAGCGAATCTTGACTGCGCTGTACTTTTAGCTCCCTTACTTGGCGCTGGAGTAACTGCAATAAGCTGTCCTGTGCTTGCCCAAAAAGAGCAGCTACAGAGAAAAAATTACTTAGCAGCAATAACAACCGGATGTTCATAATGGATTTATTCGGAAGGCAAAGTTACGAAATAATAGCTAATTATCAATAAATAATAATTATTTTTTCACTATTAATCTTAATAAAGTGAGTATAGGGCATAAAAAAAATTGCCTCTTGCGAGGCAATTCCTTTTTTAACCAATAAATTCCAATATTATGAAACAGTGCAAAGGTACGACTTTTCCCTGAATGCACTATATTTTTAACCAATATTTAACTTTTAATTACAAGTAGTTGATAATATACTGATTCCCTTATCACTTTTGAAATTGCTGGCTCTTCTAAGTTCAGTAAGTTGTACTATTTCTACTTGTACACAATTGAGGCTCGCATTGCCTCGAATATCGAGCTTATCTGTCAGCCTTGGAGCTCTGGATATATCGAGCTTAACAAGCTTGTTACCACTTAGGTTCAGCTCTTCCAAGGTAGTATTCCTAATAGTAGCAGTCTCTATCTTGTTATTAGAGAGGTCTGCTTTTTTCAGGGTGAGCATTTTTTCCAATCCTTCCAAGGAGGTGATATTCTTATCGGCAGCCATAAGTGTCTCGATTTGGGCTAATTCACTATCCTGCATGATACCGTCATTATTCCTATCATAGCCTGCAGTGAGAAGATAATCCTTCAGGGTAAGGGTAGCTTGTCTGGTATTAGTATCCGTGTTGATCTTGTCATAATACTTATTAATCACCGTATTCTCTACCTTTGATTTATCACAACTTGCCAAGGATAGCATGGCTACAGCCATTACAAATATTCTTTTCATAAGACTCTAATTTTTTTGTTAGTTAATTCACGGGGCAAAGTAACTTATTTTTTTTGAAAAAATAATAAGGTTTAACATTTATTTTTCTGTTAATAGTTTTAGCTTGGTAATAGGAAGTATAGAAAAGAATCCAAATTCACCCTTCTATGTAGGAAAATCCAGCAATTACTGACAACTGTAGGTAGGGTAGGGGATAGGTATTGAACCTTAATCATAGAAAATTGAGTATTATAAACATGTTTGTTTATTTCTTTTAGGAAAATACTCATTATCAAGTACTCTAAAAAAGTGAGTTTTGTTGATAAATTTACAATAGAAAATAAGAAAAAATTTGCTCATTACCTTTTTCTGTATATACAAGCTACACAAGGAAAAAAACAAATTTATTTACTAAGAGTTATCAACCTTTTATAAGGTGGTTTGGTGAATTTTTTAGAGACTTTTTTATAGAAAATAAAAACTGATAACAACTTTCCACTTTTAGTGAATAAACTAAGTAATAGACTATAAATCAATATATTATAATACCACTGATACGTTAATAACTGGTGATAAACTCCTATATCTATACCTACGACATTTTTCCTATTATTTTTTTATCTAAATTCACCCCGTATCATCATCATCATTTTTTTTATTTAAAAAAAGATTTTATTTTTATGTATATTGTGTTTGTGGAAAAATCGAAAAAAAAATTTTTATTTTTAAATTCTTTGTACCTTTGCGCCATAATAGAAAGAGGAGTAATTTGAAAAATATGATCAAATGAAAATTTCAAATAGAAAAATAATTATAGCCCTATGTACATTGATTCCATTTGTATTCTTATCGTGTGCAAAAATGTATCATAGAGATTTATATAAGGGGTTTATCAATGAAAAATCGTTTGTATTAGGAGAATCTACCATTAAAGATATTCAAAAAAGATTCGATGCTTACAAAGATTTGGAAATTTTCCCCAATAATGATAGCCTTTATACTACTAAGGTTGAAGAAAAAGACGGTTTTATAAAGATATTATCTCAAAAAAGATTTCTATTTAAGGATAGTTTACTTCAGAAAGTTGAATTGGTGGTAAGTACAAGTTGTTGTTGGAATAATGATTTCAAAGAAAATGATTTTGCAGAGAAAAAAGATGAAATTTTTAGAGCATATGACGAGTATATTTCTACCATAAAATCAAAAAATTCTAAATCAAAATGCTTTAATTTTCAAAGTATTGATACGACAATGTTTCATAAAACCACCTTATTTAAGTGGGAAAAATAAAATCAGAAAAAATCCATCGACTATATTGTAAATCAAAGTAAGGTACGCAGTGGGGGTGCTATTGAAAAAAAACAAATCAGAAATAGAAGAAATTATAAAACCATAAAAGGACTTAAATAAATATTCAAAATATAACACTCAAAATAACTTATATGAGTAGGAAAAAAATTAAGCAAAAAAAGAAAAAGAACAAGGATTTTAGCAGAGATATTCTGGTGATCCTTCAGAAAAATAGCAATAAGAGTTTTACTTGGAAACAGATCGCTGAGAAGCTCAAGGCGACCTCTACCGAGATGCGTAATGATATCATTGCTTCCTTGACAAAGCTTGTAAAACAGTCTCATATTCAGGAAACTACACAAGGAAACTACCAAGCACAGGAATCTACTTATTACCACAAAGGGGTGGTCGATATGGCTTCTAATGGCAATGCTTATGTGGTTTGTGAGGATTTGGAACAAGATGTATTTGTTCCTAACAACTTGCTTAACAAGGCTCTACATGGTGATGTAGTGGAAGTATACGTATTCCCACGGCGTCGAGAGAAACTCGAAGGGGAAATCACCCAGATCATAGAGCGTAAGCGTACTACCTTTGTAGGGGTGGTACAGATGCAGAAGAATTTTGCTTTTGTAGTGCCTACCGATAGGAGAATGTATACAGATATTTTTGTACCTAAGACTGATTGTAATGGAGCTGAAGATGGGGATAAGGTCTTGGTACGTATTACTCAGTGGACATCGCGTGCCAATTCTCCCTATGGGGTGATAGAGAAGATTCTTGGCAAGCCTGGGGAACATGATACGGAGATACATGCTATCTTGGCCGAATATGGACTTCCTCATGAGTTTCCTAAGGAAGTAGAAGAATATGCACAAGGCTTGGATACTTCTATCAAGGAGGAAGAGATTGCCAAGCGTAGAGATATGCGCGAAGTGCTTACTTTTACCATTGACCCACGTGATGCTAAGGATTTTGACGATGCACTTTCCTTCCAAGTACTTGAGAATGGAAACTTTGAGATAGGGGTACACATAGCCGATGTCTCTCACTATGTACAGCCCAATACGATTTTGGACGACGAGGCTTACCAGCGTGCCACTTCGGTATATTTAGTGGATAGGGTAGTGCCTATGCTTCCTGAGGTGCTATCTAACTTTGCTTGCTCACTGCGCCCTGAAGAAGAGAAATACACCTTCTCGGCAATCTTCGAACTCTCTCCGAAGGCAGAAATTCGCAATACTTGGCTGGGTCGTACAGTGATTCGCTCCGATGCACGCTTTGCCTATGAGGAGGCACAGGCGGTGATTGAGGCTTTGGGTACCCCTCATACAGAACCGACGGATTTTGTGATGCCTCAGGAGATTTCCATTCGTCCTGAAGGGAGCTATACTGTTTCTAAAGAGATAGTAGAGGCTATTCTTTCGCTGAATGCCTTGGCTGAAATTCTCCGTGAGAAGCGCATGAGAGCAGGAGCTATTTCGTTTGATAAGGTGGAGGTGAAATTCCTTTTAGATGAAAATAATAATCCTTTGGGAGTATATACTAAGGAGAGTAAGGAAGCTAATAAGCTTATAGAGGAGTTTATGCTATTGGCCAATCGCAAGGTAGCCGAGTATGCCTCTAAGCTCCAAAAAACATTCGTATACCGTATTCACGATGTCCCCGATGAGGAAAAACTCCTACAGATGCAGGGGATCATCTCTCGCTTTGGTTACCGCCTGAACCTCAAGGATAAGAAGAATATTTCCCACTCTATCAATCACTTGTTAGAAGAAGTACACGGCAAGAAGGAACAGAATTTGGTAGATACTTTGGCGATCCGCTCTATGAGTAAGGCAGCGTATTCTACTCATAATATTGGGCATTATGGTTTGGCTTTTGACGATTATACTCACTTTACTTCTCCTATTCGCCGCTATCCGGATGTGATGGTACATCGCTTGCTGCAGCGATATTTAGATAAAGAAGCCTCGGCAAATGAGGCTGAGTACGAAGAGAAATGTAAACATTCGTCTCAGATGGAGAACTTGGCTACTTCTGCCGAGAGGGATTCTATCAAATATATGCAGATCAAGTATATGGAGGATCACAAGGATCAGGAGTTCTTAGGAGTGATTTCAGGAGTGACCGAGTTTGGTATCTATGTGGAAATTATAGAAAATAAGTGTGAGGGGATGATACGTGCTCGTGATATCAAAGACGATTACTATGTATTCGACGAGAAAGCCTATGCACTGATAGGGGAGGTGAGTAAGAAGCGCTATACCTTGGGCGATGAGGTATGGATACGTGTAAAGAATACAGACCTTATCAAGCGGCACTTGGATTTTGAGTTAGTAAAATAATTTTCCATTTTTGAGAAATCAAAAGAGGCTGTCCGAAAAGGATAGCCTCTTTTTGAATACTTTACAGTTATTTTTATTCTATAGTAATAGTGTATTTAGGATCAATATTGGTGCGCTCATCAAAGACGAAATCTATATAGCCTGCATCATCTTTTTTCCCACTAAGTTCTTGCTTAACGCGTCCTACCTCTTGCATTTGTTTGTCAAATGCTTTTACAGTTACAGTGCCTTTAAAATCTTCTTCAAAGATGAAATATATTGAGATTTTGTTATCATTCCCAGACAAGGTTTCTATTTTGTGTCCTCCAAGCTTAATTCCTTTTTTGCTAAGGTCTTCTGAGAGTTTTATAAAAGAATTTCCTGCCTTATCCAATCCTTCACCTACACCATCGGCAAATCCTCTGGTACTTCCTCCGATGATTTCTCCTGCTTTGGTAGCTGTCTTATTAGCTACTTCTTCAGTAGTATTGGCAATAGTACTTCCCAGATTACACGCTGAAAGAATAAGTACACTTACTGCTAAAATAACTTTTTTCATAATAGTTCTTTTAAATTGGTGCAAATATACAAAAATAATTGATTTATCAATAGCTTTTGGTATTTTTTTTTCTGAATTAGACACTGACAAACCCTTTGTTACTGCTTTACTACTTTTGAGATTCCCGATGCGGTAACTTCATTGACAGCATTTCCTTTGTACTGGACGGTAAGGATACCACTGATGCTACCTTTGAGTGTGTCCTCTACCCATAGGCGCATAGTTCCTATGCCATTTACTTCTTTGAAGAATACATTTTCTACTCTTACGTTTTCAAAATTCAAATTACCATCGCATCCTTCTATTTCTAAGTTTCCAACCTTTCCACTGAAAGCAATCTCTTTGACCCATCGGCTGTACAAAGTACAGTTTTTGGACTGTAGGGAAACGGAACCTTTTCTTGCCAATCCTATTTTCAGCTGTAGGTCATCTACACGGAGGGGGAGGTTTAGGTTACTGACATACTCCATCTCGATAGCCGCCTTTTTAAGTTTGAGTTCTTTCTCACAACTTATATTACCAGCCATTTTAAAGTGTATTTTTTGGACTTCTTCAGACACTGGTAGGCTTATGTTTATTTTTCCTGTAGTAAGGAAAACAACCCCGCCTTCTGTTTCTATATTCAGCTTGAGAGTATCTTTCTCTACCCTTGCTTTGATGATAGGGTGTATAGCATCATCAGCCTCTATCTGGATCTGGCGATCTCGGCTATTTCTTAGGGTGATATCGAAATGACTTTCGTCTATAAAAATATTCTTATAGCGATCCACTTCTACGGTTTTTACGCTTCTTTTTCCAGAAGGTTCATACACAGTTTGCCCATACATAGTTATTCCAACAAGGAATGCTATGAGGAAAAATAATTTTCTTTTCATAAATAATATTTTTAAATAATCTGGACAAAGATACGAAAAATATTGATATCTGGCTTATTTTCCACTATTGATTTTATTTATTGAATTATTCAGACATATTATTTCTTTCTATAATAAAAAAAAAATAATTTTTTTCATTTTATTTAGAAAAAATGTCGTACATTCGTACCGATATAAATCATAATTTTGAAAAAATATGGAACGTAATTATTTTTTACTCTTATCCGTACTATTAGGAGTTTCTATGTTTGCGCAGGAGAAAGATTCTCTTGGGATGAAAAAAAAGTTACCTGATACAGAAGAAAATAGAAATGTTATGCTCAATGCATCGTCCAATTCTGGTCCTCGTGAGGTGAATATAGGGCTTCCTTCTTCGGTAGGTGGAATAACTGTTTTAGAAAATGATCTTCCTGTAGTGTATCATTTTTGGCCTGAGCTTCCTATGCGGACTTGGCGTCCCTCACAGAGTTTAGATATGAAAGGGCTTATTTCGGTTAGTGAATCCACTCTCACTATTGCTGACTTTGGTTATGCGGTGAATTCCTATACTAAGACTGGGGGAGAGAAGACCCAGCTGGTAGGAACCCTCAAAGCTAATCACCACGGCTACTATTTAGGTGATGTAAACCTTAACGGTCGCTTTGGACAAAGTAATTGGTATTATGCTTTAGGCACCTTAGTCACTGGAGACCCAGGAGAGGCTAAACATAAGGGCAGTAGACTTATTGATGATACTCAGATATTCAGAGGCGTATTGACCTACCGATTTGGTGAGAAAGATGAAATTAACTTAGCTTATAAGTATTCTCGCTCTAAGATGATAGGACATTACGCCCCTTTTGTATATCATACTAATGGAGTAGTAAAGGAGTATGATGGCATAGGTATAGGTACAGATTCTTATATGATTAGTGATGGTTACCTGAACTTCAAGAATGTACTTACAGGAGAGCCTTATAGAGCGGATTTTACAGGAAGTGATTCTAAACTTTGGTCAAGTTCTCATACATTTGACCTTTTTGGTAAGCATGATTTGGGTAATGACTGGTTACTAAGACACTCTACTCGCTTTCATGTAGCTAAGTCTTCGGCCTTATTACCTTTGTTGATAGGAGCAGAGAAGCGAGGTAATAATTCTTATACTTACTTAGATGGTACACCTTATACGGGTGAATATGTACAACGTATGCTTGCTATTCTTTCTCCACAGACTCCCACTACTACTCTGATGACACGCTTGTGGGCAGAGAAGAAAACAGAAAGACACAATTGGCGATTGGGTATGTTAGGACAATACTACAATGTAGATGCCTATCACCAAGATCGCTCTTTTCTTTTTCATTCTGTAGAGAAACAACCTCGTATTTTACGAAAAAGTAGCGCTACTGATCCTTTCTTTAATTACAATATTGGAGGAGAATATCATAACGGATATGAAACAAAAGTTACCGCTTATGTCTCTGATAGTTGGAATGTAGCCCATTGGCTTGATTTCTCCTATGGAGCTAATTTCCAATACCAGAAGCTCGAAGGGGATTATAGTCTTCAGCCACGTGGAGCCAATGTAGTGCTGAACCAACCTTTTACTACCTTCAATCATGATTGGTATCACTTCAATGGAGACCTAAGGGCGGTAGTTAAGCTCAATGACCAATTTGGTTTTTTGGCTAATTTTACTTATCAAGAAAAGCATGGCTATTTGGAAGATTATTCAGGAGCTTATACTCCTGACTTTGCTAAGACTAAAACTCCTTTCTTAGCAGCAGGAATCTATTATAATAATAAGTGGTTGAGCTTGGTATCCCAAGTATCCACTCTTACACGTAATAACTATAAGACACGCTTGAGTATTTCTGATCCAGTAACCCGACGTCCGGAAGTGGTTTCTGCTCATTATGACATTCAGACAAAGGGATGGACTACCGACATGTTACTAAAACCTTTTCCTAATTTCCAATTGCATTACCTTCTCACTCTACAGAATCCAGAATATAGTAATTACAGCTGGGTGAATCCTTTCAATACTGCTGAGACTATTAGCTATAATGGTAATGTAGTGACAGGAATTTCTAAAGTGCTGATGGAAATAGATCCTTCTTATACCATCAAAAAGTTCCGTTTTGGTCTTAACCTACGTTACTTTAGCAAACAATATGTGAGTCTTACTAATCAATTTTTCATAGAACCTCGTTGGGAATCTTTCTTTTCTTCTTCTTATGAGATTAACAAATATCTGAATTTTGGTTTCAATGTAGTGAATATTTTCAATCAAACAGGTGCTTCTACTAGTATTGCGGATTCTGAGTTTCCCTATGCCAATATCAATGATGCAGATGGTCGCTTAGTGACAGGTTCTTATATACGTCCGCTTACTTTTGAGTTCCAATTGAATTTTAAATTTTAGTCATTTTATGAAAGCAAAAAATATTCTTTTACCCTTAAGTTTTTTGGTGGGACTAAGCACCCTCGCGCAAGAAGCTGATATCAAGTACGTAACTAACAAAAAAGGAGCTACCTTGGGTTATAGTACTACCTCAGGAGTGAAGATACTTACCATAGGAGGTAAGAGCTTCAAAGACCTGAACAAAAACGGAAAGTTAGACAAGTATGAGGACTGGCGCTTACCTGTAGATGAGCGTGCCAAAGACCTTGCCAAACAAATGAGCATAGAGGAAATAGCAGGACTTATGCTCTACAGTAACCACCAAGCCTTGCCTGCCCCTCCTGATGGTTATCGCAAGAGTAGCTATGGAGGTAAGCCCTTTGCCGAGAGTGGTGCCAAACCCTCCGACCTTACCGACCAACAGAAAACCTTTTTGGATCGTGACCATGTACGCCACGTATTGATTACTACGGTTTCCTCTCCTAAGGATGCAGCTATTTGGAGTAATAACCTACAACGTACTAGTGAGAGCCTACCACTAGGTATTCCAGTAAATATCTCTTCCGACCCACGCCATACCACCTTGGTAACTGCAGAATACAATGCAGGAGCAGGAGGAAATATCTCCCTTTGGCCTGATGGATTGGCCATGTCCGCCACCTTTGATCCTTCTATCGTACAGAAGTTTGGTGAAATCGCTGCCAAGGAATACCGTGCTATGGGGATTACCACAGCTCTTTCCCCTCAGATAGACTTGGGTACAGAACCTCGCTGGAATCGTATGGTCTTCACTTTTGGAGAATCTCCAGAACTGACTACTGATATGGCACGTGCCTATGTAGATGGTTTCCAAACCTCGACAGGGAAGGCTGAAATCAAGGACGGATGGGGTTACGAGAGTGTCAATGCTATGAGCAAGCACTTCCCAGGTGGAGGCGCTGGAGAGGGCGGTCGTGATGCGCACTTCGCCTATGGTAAATATGCTGTATACCCAGGTAAAAATTTCGAGATGCACCAAAAACCCTTCGTAGAAGGTGCCTTTAAGCTTCATGGAAAGACCAAATCCGCTTCTGCGGTGATGCCTTACTACACTATTTCCTACAACCAAGATACCAAAAACCATGAAAATGTGGGTAATGGTTTTAGCAAATATATAGTAACTGACCTATTGCGCAACAAGTATGGCTTCGATGGGGTAGTATGTACTGACTGGCTCATCATTGCCAAGGAACCAAGCACACCAGGGGGATTTGCTGGTAAGCCTTGGGGGGTAGAAGACTTAGACTTGCCACAGCTCCACTACAAGGCTTTGGAAGCAGGGGTAGACCAATTCGGAGGTAACAATATGGTGGCTCCTGTGGTAGAAGCCTATAAGATAGGGGTAAAAGAGCATGGAGAGGACTATATGCGTAAGCGCTTGGAACAATCAGCGGTACGCCTATTGCACAACATCTTCCGCTTGGGTCTGTTTGAAAATCCTTACCTTAACCCTGAGGAATCAGCTAAGATAGTGGGTAATCCTCAGTTCATGAAAGCAGGTTACGATGCTCAACTCAAGTCTATTATCATGCTCAAGAACAAAGGGCAAGTATTGCCTATTGACAAGAAGAAAACCGTCTATATCCCTAAAGTGTATAACGAACCTCAACGTAACTGGTGGGGGGTATATACCGAAGGAAACATTGCTTATCCAGTAAATATAGAGAACGTGAAAAAGTATTTCAATGTAACGGATGACCCCAATAAGGCTGACCTTGCCATTGTATTTGTTAAGAGTCCTACCCAAAACCACCCAGGATACAATGACGAACTCTTCAAGGCAGGAGAAAATGGATATATTCCTATTTCTCTACAATACAATACTTACACTGCTGAATATGCTCGTGAGCACAGTATCGCTGCTGGTGACAAAGTGATTGCTCCACAAGTAACCGACCGTTCTTACAAGGGGAAAACAGCCAATGCATCCAATATCACTGACCTATACGATATCTTGGAGACCAAAGAAAAGATGAAAGGCAAACCAGTGATTGTATCCATTACCGCTTCTCGTCCTATGGTATTCCACGAGTTTGAACCTATGGTAGAGGGTATACTGCTTAACTTTGGTACTTCCGAACAAGCACTTTTGGAAATCCTCTCTGGGAAAGTAGAACCTTCTGGCTTGCTTCCTACTCAGATGCCTGCCAATATGAAGACGGTAGAACAGCAGTTCGAAGATGTACCTTTCGATATGCAGTGTCATAAAGATACCGAAGGCAATGTATATGACTTTGGCTTCGGTCTTAACTGGAAAGGTGTTATCAAGGATGCACGTACTGTCAAATATATAAAACATAGAAAATAGTTTTCACTTTTAAATTTTGTAAAAATACAGCAAGTTATTTTTTGGCTTGCTGTATTTTTTGTACTTTTGTCAGCCGAAAAGAAATATATTATATGCCGACTATTTTATCTATAGAGACTTCGGGTAAGAATTGTTCTATAGCATTATTTACTGATCATCATTTAGTACAACTAATAGAGGAGCGTACAGAACAATTTTCTCATTCAGAACATTTACATGTATTCATAGAACACATACTCGAGGAAACACACACTCAGCCTAAAGATATTCAGGCTGTAGCTATCAGTATGGGGCCGGGTTCTTATACAGGATTGCGTATAGGTACAGCTACTGCTAAGGGACTCTGCTATGGTTGGGGTATCCCTCTCATAGCCTTGCCTACCTTGCGTATCTTGGCCGAGCAGGTAACCTATGAATTTGCAGATATTGAATATATTATTCCCATGATAGATGCTCGCAGGATGGAGGTTTTTACTGCTGTATATAGTCGTGATTTTTCTCCTATACTGGAGGAACGTTCAGAAATTCTTACAGAAAGTACATTTGACACCTACCTTAACAAAGGAAAAACCATTTTTTTAGGAGATGGAATCACTAAGTTCCAAGCTATTTGTAAGCATGAGAATGCTTATTTTTGGGAGAATAAATTCCCTTCTGCTAAACAAATGGGTCGCTTAGCCTTAGAGAAATATCAAGCGCAAGCCTTCGAAGATATAGCTTATTTTGAACCTTTTTATCTCAAGGAGTTTTACTTTAATAAATAATAGATTGTTTCACGTGGAACTTTTATAAAGTAAAATATAAAAGTGTTCCACGTGAAACAAATTTTACAATTGATCATTAGAGAATAAATATACTATATGAATCAATAGTCTTAGCCAGTGTCAAGGTGGGGACGCAATAAGTTGTATCTTGTGATTATGTCTTATAATTGTAATTATGATTACATCATTAAAGAATTACTTACTGGGTTTGTAGAAAAATTATTGCTATCATAGAATAGTAAAATATATTTACCTAATAATCTATGAAAACATACAATAGTTCAATTTTCATAGCCATAAAAATTTGATTATTGATTTTAAAGCGTGATTTTTTATTATTTCTAATTATGATGAATATTTATATTTAAAATAAAAAATAATTAAAATTTGATAGGTTTGTAGAAGTGATTTTTTTAATTTGTTTTTTAAAATACTTATATGTCAGAGAAAATACGTTGTGCTTGGTGCAAGGATGATTCACTCTATATAGCTTATCATGATATGGAGTGGGGGAGACTTATCACTAAGGATACCCTTCTTTTTGAGTTTCTCATATTAGAGAGTTTTCAGGCAGGACTGAGTTGGATTACTATTTTGAGAAAGCGTGAGGCTTTTCGTGAGGCTTTTGATAATTTTCTAATAGAGCAGATTGCTAATTATTCTCAAGAGAAGATAAGCGCACTTCTTACGAATGAGAAGATAGTACGCAATCGCTTAAAGATACAAGCGGCGGTAACCAACGCACAGGCATTTATAAGAATACAAAAGGAATTTGGAAGTTTTGTTAGCTATCTTAATACATTTATTCCTACTCCTATTGATAATCATCCTGAGTCACTTTCGGATATTCCTACTCACTCTTTCCTTTCAGATAGCTTGAGTAAAGACTTGAAAAAGCGTGGGTTTAAGTTTGTCGGAACTACTATTATCTATTCTTTTCTACAAGCTACAGGGTATATCAATGATCACGTTAGTAATTGTTGGGTAAGAAAAAAATTAAATGTTCCACGTGAAACAAATTAAAAAAGGAATAGAAGGTAAAGATAATAGTGGATACTATGCTAATGAGAGAGTCTTTGGTGTGTCATGATAGGGATACAATTTATTGTGTCTTATAGTTAATCATATTTTTAGATTGCGAATAGATGGAACAGGAGATTATTTTTTTAGCAGCGAATTGCATCATATATTTCGCTTGTTCGTGGACTTTGCCTCTATACCTGCTCAGGGTAATTTTTCGTAAACCATTTCTGTTTGACTATAATTGTTATGATTATGAATCTTGTTACTTTTTGCATAGGATTAATGCTAAAAATTGGCGCTAAAAACATAAAAAATTATTTAAACATATAAATTTTAAACGATTTGTATAGTGAATGAATATTTATATTAAAAGAAAAAGAAAATAGAAATTTGACACGTTTCTGAAAGTGAAATTTTTAACAAATGTAGAAATTTTGGTGTAAAAAATGATTTGGATATAAAAATATTTTTCACTTTTCATTTTTCACTTTTTACTTTATTCAAGGTTTCACGTGGAACAAAAACTTAAAACTTAAAATTCAAAACTCAAAACTTTAATGAATATAATAGACTATAGTGTAAGTAAGGAAGAATTTTTCTTGGAGTATGACCCAGTGTATAAGCTCTATCGTACAACCCCTGTGCCGCAAGAGCTGGGAAGGTATTACCAAAGTGATGCCTATATATCCCATACTGATGGGAAAAAGGGTCTTTTCGAAAAGCTTTACCAATGGGTAAAAACCTATACGCTACAGCAGAAAATAAAACTCATAGAGCACTATGTACCCCAAGGGAAACTCTTGGATATAGGTGCAGGTACAGGCGATTTCCTAAGAGTGGCAGCACAGCGAGGATGGAGTGTAAGCGGGGTAGAACCTGAAAAAAAAGCCCGCGAAAGGGCAGAGGAGAAGGGAATCTTTCTGAAGGAAGATAAAACCCATATCACGGATACCTATCAAGTAATTACCCTTTGGCATGTGCTGGAACATGTTCCTAACCTACAAGAGCAGATTGCTTTTCTCAAAGACCATTTGACCAAGGGAGGATTGCTTGTAATTGCCGTGCCTAACTATAGAAGTAGGGATGCCCAACACTATGGGAAATACTGGGCTGCCTATGATGTACCCCGACACTTATGGCACTTCTCCCAAGAGAGTATTCGCTTGCTTTTCACTGAAAAAGGTTTCCAACTCATAGGAGTCAAGCCCATGCCTTTTGATGCTTTCTATGTGAGCTTACTTTCCGAAAAGTACAAAACAGGGAGTATGAACTTCCTTAAGGGAGGTTATCAGGGACTCCTATCGAACCTCTCTGCACTGAAAACAGGAGAATATTCGTCCCTTATTTACCTGTTAAAATTGCATGAATAAAATAAGATAATAGGGTACTTATCCTACTTTTTATAAGGGTAAACGTTAAATATTCATTCTGTTCCTATTTGTTTTGTTAAAAATGAAGATAATTGATATTTTCTTTCGTACTTTTGTGCCTACATTTTGAAAAAGTATAGTTATGAATAAAATTATCTTAGGTGTAGCACTAATGTTAAGTCTTGCTTCTTGTCAGCAAGGACAGAAAATTGCTTTTGTAGATAATAGCAAGCTCTTGGATGATTATCAAGAAAAAAAGGACTTAGAGGCGCTTCTCAAGGGAAAAATTGACAAATACCAACACAAGCGTGATAGTATTTCTCAGGCTTTCCAAGTGAAGGCTCAGGCTTTCGAAGCACAAGCAAAAACCTTGGCTCCTGCTGTAGCTCAGCAAAAGTATAGCGAACTGGCTCACGAAAGTCAGCTATTGCAACAACAACTCATGGCTGAAGAACAAGCAATCCAAGAGGAAAGCCGTACCAAAATGGATACACTACTGAAGAAAGTAAAGAACTTCATCAAAGAATATGGAAAGCAACATAGCTATGACTTTATTCTTGGTGCTAATGACGGAGGTAGTGTACACTATGGAAAAGCTGATAAAGATATTACAGCCGATATAGTAAAGGCTCTGAACGAGAAAAAGTAAAAAATTGTTACTTGTTTGTTTAAATTTTAATTGATTATTGATGAAAAGTGTTTCTTCTGTACAAGGAGAGACACTTTTTCTATAGGAAAGCCTCTTTTACTGCTGCTAAAGCATTGGGGAAAACTCCATTGAGTAGTAGAAAAATTCCAAAAATAACTAAGAAGATATGGATACCCTGCTTTATTTTATGGATATTGGTAGGAGTGAGCTTGTGGCGAAGCCGCTTAGCGATGAGTATTTTTACAATATCTGTGAGCAAATAGGTCAGTAGTATAGTGCCTAAAAAGACCAGTACTTTTGTTGTGGTAGTACCTGCACTCGAGGAGAAAGTAGCAATGGTAGCTACCCAATAGAAAAAAACCCCTACATTGATGATATTCAAGAAAAATCCTTTGTAGAAAAAAGTAAAATAATTTCCTTCCTTGATCTCCACTATACGTGTCTGTGGAGGGTGTAGGCGATAGTCCTTGTGCTCTTTGAAAAAAGAAAATAACCCATATATGATGATGAGAATCCCTCCATATACGAATAGGTTAGGGTTATTCTTTATATAATCCGAGAGCTTACTTGTACCCCAATAGGCCAAGAGAATAAAAAAAATATCCCCAGAAATAGCTCCAAAATCAAAGGCTAAAGCCGAACGAATCCCCTTGGTAATACTCGTCTCTATCAGGATAAAAAATACAGGGCCTATGGTAAAAGCAAGCATAACTCCTAAGGATATGGCTACAAAAATACTCTCTATCATCTTTTGGTATAAAGGGCAAATGTACTAAAAAAATAGCAATTACAAAAGAACTTTTTATTCTATATCCACTGTGGGGTTATATTTTTGAACAATATCTCTCAGATAAGGATAGACTATTTCAGTCATGGTGGTGATAAACCATCGGGAAGATTTTATCAAAATAGTTCTATTTCCTCTTCTAGAGCTCCAAAAACGAATTTTTTTTATTTGCTTAGGGTCGAGTTCGCGAAGTGTAAAGAAAGTAAAAAAATATACCTTTTCTTTGCATAGTATGAAAAAAGGAAAATATTTCCTGATCCAGAGCAAGTCCTTTTGTACTTTTAGTAGATAGGCGAAATCTTCCTTGCTCATTTCTTCTAATAACAAGTGTTGGGCTTTGGCATGTCGTTTTACTACATAGCTCAGCAGGTAGTATATCATAAGGAAGAGAGAAAGAGGAATCATCAGTAAAGTGAGCTGCTCAGGGACACTAAAATTGACTCCTTCCTTGGAGATTGCTACAAAGAATATAACAAAAGGTAGGACAATGAAAACGCTTAGGAATATTCCCAGTCCTATACAAATGTATCGCTTGTATTTCTCTACTTTTTCCATATAGGTGCTGCGCTCCCTCTCCAAAGCATGATAGGGAATGTAGTGGGCTACACGCTCTTCAAAAGCATTCTTGCGAACAATCACAAAGTACAACAAAACTCCCATAGACAAATAGGGGAGGGAAGAGACTATCAGAATAAGAATATCAGGGTTCATGGTTATCTGTATTTTTGAAAGTATTCATGAATGAGTTTCTCTAATTCCTCAAAAGAGATTTCGAGTTCGCTATCGTTTAGATAAATACCTGTGAAGTCTTTGCTCATACCCTTGAGCTGATTTACATATTTTTCAGGGTGTTTGAGTTTGATATGGATGTGTTGTCCATAATAATTTACTTTTCCTATAGAAGCTATTTCACTCCAAGGGATTTCACCTACCCTTTTACCCAGAGGAGTTGCATTGCTTTTGAGGTAGTCGGGGGTGAGGATAACACCTTCGTTCTTTTTGTTCGAGCGCCATAATTCTTGTATGTGTTTATAAAAAAGATAAGTTCCCGCTATAAAAAGGACTATAAAAAGCATTAGATAGAATAAGTTTATGCTATCAGCTGATAGGATAAAGAAAATAATAGCAGCAATACCAAGCATTACAAGGATATATAAGCCTAGGAGTTTGACCATTTTCTTTTTGCTAAATGGGATAATGATAGTGTTATTCATTTTTTTGTATTTAGTTAATAATTAAAATTCCTGATTTGTATATTGTTGAATAATTTGCAAGAAATGAGGGAGTACTTTTTTAGGTAGGGTAAATATTATTTTTTCAGGAGCTTTGAATTCTATAAAAATACCATTTCTACGATAGCTCCAATCTAGATCGGTTATTTGGGTAGGGTCAATTTCTTTGATAGCAAAGAAAATAAAAATGTATAACTTATCGTTGCAAAGCACAAATGGCGGATTATATTTGCTTGTGAACGACAAACTATCTTTAACCTTGAGAAGGAGCTCAAAATCATCATCGCTCATTTGTTCTAAAAGCATATGCTGGGCTTTTTCGTTGCGCTTTATTACATAGAAGAGAAGGTAATGCAGTAACAAAATAGGTACATAGACAGATAGTAAGGTCATTTTTGTATCATCATAGATTGATAATATATTGAGTATTCCTGTTTTCTCATATTCTTCTTTGAGCAATATTGCTATAAAAACATATAGAGGGAGGTATAAAATCACTAAGAGTATGATATTTGCGTACTTGCTATATTTGCGTACTTGCTGCCTATAGGCTTCCCGCTTTTGTGAGAGGTGGCGAGTAGGGCTAAAGAGAGCTAAGCGCTCTTCAAAAGCATTTTTGCGCACTACTGTAAAGTACAAAAAGACGAGGGTGAAAAGAAATAAAGGAGCAAAACAGATAATATAAAGTGAGTCCATACTTATTTATTTTTTTGGTCTGTTAATAAATTGAGTTTTGTATATTGTTCTACAATTTGCAAAAAGATATCCAATGCACTTTTAGATATACTAAAGGCGGTAACTTTAGCTTTAGGGTCTTTAATACGTACTATAAACCTATGTCTATTACTATACCATTTTACTGAGGTGATTTGAGTAGGGTCAATTTCTTTAATTGTATGGAAAAGAAAAATATATAAGTGATTGTTACACAACACAAATGGTGGGTCATATTTGTAAGGAAAAGATAAATTGTCTCTTAATTTGAGGAGCAGTTCGAAATCGGTATCACTCATTTGTTCTAAAAGCATGCGTTTGGCTTTTCTACTGCGTTTCTGCATATAAAAAATGATATAATAGCACACGAAAAGAGGCAGCAAAGTGGCTAATATTAACATCAAGTTCTCATCAGAAAATGAGGTATTAGCTTCGCTTATTTCTTGATAGTTTTCTTTGAACAATACATAGACTAAAATGAAGAAAGGCAGTAAAAACAGGGCGAACATTATATGATTATATTTACTAACCTTCTGCATATAGGCTTCACGTTTTTGTGGTAGCTGGCGGTAAGGATAAAAAATAGCAAGGCGTTTTTCAAAATCATTTTTGCGCATTACTACAAAGTAGAAAAGCGCAAAGAGAAAAAGAAATAAGGGTACGAACCAGATCATGTAAATTATGTCCATAGTTACTATAATTTGAGTTTTGAGTATTGTTCAATGATTTGCAAGAAATAAGAGAATCCTCCTCTAGGTAGGCCAAGGGTTATTCTTTGGGGAGCTTTGAGTTGTACAAAAATACTATCTTTACCACGACTACAGTTTACTTCGGTTACTTTGGCAGGGTCAATTTCCTTGATGGTAAAAAAAGAAAAAACATACAACTGATGGTTACATAATACAAAGGGTGGACTATATTTGCTTGTGAATGACAAACTATCTTTTACCCTGAGGAGGAGCTCAAAATCATCATCGCTCATTTGTTCTAAAAACATACACAAGGCTTTTGCTTTGCGTTTTTTTAGGTAAATGATCAGGTAATGTGCCAAGAAAAGAACTAGTAAGATCATCATCATATTATTAGAGATTGGTATAACTAGTTTGCCTGTTTCCTCATATCTTTCTTTGATTATCAAGGTTATAAAAAAACACAGAGGGAGGTAGAATATTATTAAGAGAATAGCATTGAAATACTTGTGGTAGTTGTGCACCTTCTGCATATAGGCTTGGCGCTTCTGTGAGAGTTGGCGAGTGGGGCTAAAGAGTGCTAATCGCTTTTCAAAAGCATTTTTGCGCACTACTATCAAGTAGAAAAAGAGTAGTTCGAAAAGCAATAAAGGCAGAAAGTATGTGAAGGAAAGTGAGTCCATAGTTTATTAACAATATTGTTCTAGCTTTCTATTTGAGCATCAGGACTATATTTCTTGATAATCTCTACCAAAATAGGATATATATTCCTATACAAGGAAATTGTTGTAGATGTTGTAGATTTGATGCGTACAAGTATATTTCCTCCCCTAGCATAAGTAAAGCTTACTTTTTTTATACTTTCAGGGTTAATTTCTTGAACAACAAACCCAAAAAAATACAATCTATCTTTACAAAGTATAAAAGGAGGAAAGTATTTAAAAGGATATGATTTTTTTTGTATATCTAGCAATAGCTCAAAGTCACTATCACTCATCTGTTCTAAGAGTAGTTGCTGTTTCTTTATATTTTTGGCAAAAAAACGATACATTAGATAAATGCACAAGCATTCTATTAGTATTATGAAAATTGTAAAAAGAAAGATAATAAGACTATCGTTCACATCTTGAGATAATAGAAAGACGAATATAATCATTAATGGGAGCCCTGTTAATAGACCTATAATTATGCTCGCTTTTTTGAAATATCGTTCTGCCCCATTAATATATTCTTGTCGTTGGTGAGGAAGGTATCGAGGAGTATGGTAGGTTAAGCGTTTTTCGAAATCACCTTTTCGATTTATAAAGGTGTATAATACAAAAATAACTATAAGTATAGGTACTATAAGTAAAATCATCGAGGTATTCATAGTTGTAATTCATTTAAATTTTCTGACATATAATTAGGGGTTAATTTTTAGATTCTAAAAACTAACCCCTGAAATTTATTACTAACTCACTATATTAATAATCCTATTAGGCACTACAATTACCTTTTTAGGGGTGTTGCCTTGTAGCTGTTCTGCGGTTTGAGGATCGGCGAGGATGGCTTGCTCTATCTCTGCCACACTCATACTGGTAGCATAGGCGCGTTTGAAGCGTACTTTGCCATTGAACGATACAGGATACTCCTTGCTGTCCTCTTGCAAATACTTATCCTCGTGTACGGGATAAGGTGCATAAGTTACACTTTCGGTATTTCCAAGCCTTTTCCAGAGCTCTTCGGCGATATGTGGAGCGAAAGGAGCTACCAGTACCGCAAGAGGCGCTAAAACGTCTCTATGGTGGCATTTTAGCGATGATAACTCATTCACGCATATCATAAACTGACTCACCGAGGTATTGAATGAGAAATTCTCGATATCTTCATTTACCTTTTTGATGGTTTTATGCAGTGCTTTGAGCATCTCGGGTGTAGGGGCTTCATCGGTTACTTGCCAACCGTTGTCATTGAAATACAAACGCCATAGCTTGCGCAAGAAGTTATATACCCCCGAAATACCTGCTGTGTTCCAAGGTTTAGCTTGTTCCAAAGGTCCTAAGAACATTTCGTAGAGGCGCAATGTATCAGCTCCATACTGCTCGCAAATATCATCAGGGTTTACCACGTTGTATTTGGATTTCGACATTTTTTCGACTTCTCTTTCTAAAAAGAATTTACCCTTTTCATTCTTAATAGAATTCTTCTCTAAATTAATAAGACGAAAATCTTGGTTTGTCTTTTTAAAATCAAGTTCATTATCTATTGAAACATAATCAATAGGAATGTGTAGAGTTAGGGGTTCAAAAGAAAAGCCTTCTAATTCTGTTTCATCTAAAAACTCTAGTTCATACTTCTGTATTAGATTATCTCTCAAATATGGAGACAATCCAACAAGAGGTATTGTTGTGTTTTTCTTAGGTATTATATCATTTGATACAAAAATATTCTTTGACTTAGAAGCAAATTCTTTAAGTTTTTCTAAATTCTCTTCTTTAACATTTGGAATAATAGGTTTTGCCCATATTGGAAAGGCACTCATCCCCAATATCATCCCTTGATTGATGAGTTTTTTAAATGGTTCTTCAGTAGGAGCAAAACCGCGGTCTTTGAGGAATTTGTTCCAGAAACGAGAGTACAAGAGGTGCCCTGTGGCGTGTTCGCTACCCCCTACGTAAAGGTCTACGTTTTGCCAATAATCTACTACGGCTTTGGTAGGGAAGGTTCCACGTGCGTCTTTTTCCATCATATACTCTAACCAATACCACGAAGAGCCTGCCCAACCTGGCATCGTATTCAATTCTAATGGGAATACGGTTTGGTTATCAATAAGTTCGTTGCTCACTACTTTGTGGTTTGCGGTATCCCACGCCCAAGCAGTGGCGTTGCCCAACGGTGGGTTACCCTCTTCGGTAGGGAGGTATTTCTCTACTTCGGGTAGGAGAATAGGGAGGTGCTCCTCGCCTATCATCTGTGGCAAGCCGTTTTTATAATATACTGGGAAAGGTTCGCCCCAATAACGCTGACGTGAGAAAACAGCATCGCGGAGACGGTAATTCACCTTGGCTGTACCTGCTCCTTTAGCTTCTAAGGCTGCTAACATTTTGGTAACTGCTTCGCCAAAGTTAGTGCAACCATTGAGAATGTCAGAGTTTTGGTAAGTCATTCCCTCTTTGTCGGTAAAGGCGTTTTCTGAAATATCTTTATCGAAAATGTTAATCACTTCGGGCATTCCTTTGGCTCCCTTGAAGTGTTTAGCAAAGGCATAATCGCGGTCGTCACCAGCAGGCACTGCCATTACAGCGCCCGTACCATAGCTTGCCAATACATAATCGCCTATCCAAATAGGGATTTGCTTGCCGGTAAGTGGGTGTACCGCATACGCCCCTGTGAAAGCGCCTGATACGGTTTTGGTATCCGCCATACGGTCGCGCTCTGAACGTTTGGCAGTAGCTGCTATATAAGCCTCTACCTCAGCACGTTGCTCCTCTGTAGTGATTTGCAATACTAAGGGGTGTTCGGGGGCAAGGGTAAGGTAAGTAACGCCGAAGAGGGTGTCGGGGCGAGTGGTGAAGACCTCAACTTTGTGCTCGCCTCCGGCGAGCACAAAGTCGATAGAGGCTCCAACTGATTTTCCTATCCAGTTGCGTTGACTTTCTTTGATGCTCTCACTCCAATCAATGGTGTCTAAGCCTTGCAAAAGGCGTTCGGCATAGGCGGTGATGCGCATACTCCATTGGGTCATCTTCTTGCGGATCACAGGGTGACCGCCACGTTCGGATACACCATTGACGATTTCATCGTTGGCCAGTACAGTTCCTAAGGCAGGACACCAGTTTACTTCGGTTTCTGCCAAATAGGTAAGTCGGTATTTTAGTAAATGACGTTGTTTGCTTTCAGCTGTCATTGCGTGCCATTGGGCAGCAGTGAAGGTTGGGGTATCGTCGTCACAGGCAGCATTGACCTTGCTATTGCCTTCTGTTTCAAAGAGAGCGATAAGCGTTTCGATAGGCTCTGCCTTGTCGGTTGCGTTGTTATACCACGAGTTGAAGAGTTGTATAAATATCCACTGGGTATGGCGATAATAGTCGGGATCGGAAGTTTTGACCTCGCGACTCCAATCGAATGAAAAGCCTATTTTATCAAGCTGCTCGCGGTAACGAGCGATGTTCTGCGCGGTAGTAAGGGCAGGGTGTTGCCCTGTTTGTATAGCGTATTGCTCGGCTGGCAGACCGAAGCTGTCATAACCCTGAGGGTGCAACACATTGAACCCTTTGTGACGCTTGTAGCGCGCCACGATGTCACTGGCGATATACCCCAGTGGATGCCCTACGTGTAAGCCCGCCCCTGAAGGGTAAGGGAACATATCAAGCACATAGTACTTAGGTTTGTCACTGTCGTTTTGAGCTTTGAAAGTCTGGTGTTCTGCCCAATATTCTTGCCAAAAGGCTTCTATTTCTTTGTGATTATAGGTCATATTAGTCGTTAGTTTTTAGTTGTTAGATGTTAGTTCGGGGCAAAGGTAGTAATAATTTGTTGGTTCTTTAAGCTAATTCTAAAGATACAATCTCTGCTTTTTCTCCATTTTCAGTTTCACAGACGATAGAGATATAGTCAAAGCCATTTCTTTTCACTTCTTCCCAAGGGATATTTTCTCCATTAATAAGGGTTACTCTATCTTCTTCATCTACTTCATAATCTTCTTTTTCTTCTTCGTAATCAATAGAATACCCAAAATCTATATGAATCTTGCAAGGAGCAATATTGTATTTTACCAAAGTTCGTTTTTCAACTTCTTCTGGGTCAAATTCCTCACAAAACATTGCATTATAGCCGTGTCGGTAGCCATCAAAAAGCAATATTTCTTCACCTGTTTCTGTATCTTTGGCTACTATTTTACAAGGAATTCCAGTTTTATTATCTACAATACAAGGGAGTTTTTTTCTCTTTACTTCAAATAAATCTCCATAATAATACACTTCAAAGAGTGTATTTCCATTTTTCGATTGTATATCCACAGAGAGATAATCGCCTGATTTTACATTACAAGCGTTTTCACTTAAGTAGGTAGGAACTTTTTGCATATACAAAATTATTTAGAGTGTATGTTATATTTTTATTTAAAATTCCATTGTCTTTGGAAAGTTGCTTTTTCAAGAAATTCATCAAAGGTATCAGCTACTAATTCGGTATAAAGGTCATCATATATTACCCACACACTATGATTTTCGGGGTGGAAGAAAAGTATACCGCCATCGGAAACACCAAAGGCAAAAGCTGTTTTTAGAACTTCAACTGAAGGAAGTTTGTCTATACTATTACCTTCTATTGATTTGTAGAAAAAGTCTTTTTGTGCAAGTAGTCGATAAGTAGGAATCAGCTT
Source organism: Capnocytophaga gingivalis (assembly GCF_002302415.1). Taxonomy (NCBI): domain Bacteria; kingdom Pseudomonadati; phylum Bacteroidota; class Flavobacteriia; order Flavobacteriales; family Flavobacteriaceae; genus Capnocytophaga; species Capnocytophaga gingivalis. The sequence goes on from NZ_CP022386.1 coordinate 1,534,142, forward strand.
TTCACCATTATCATCAGTTTCACGGGTAAGAGAGAAAAAACCTTGTATTACATAAACTCTTTTAGGAAGAGTGGGTTTCTTACGGCGTGCATATTCGTAGAAAAAGTTAGATTTTTCAGGAATAGTAGCAAATAAATCTCGGTAGGACTGGGGAACATTTTGCTCTTGTATATTCATTTTATAATGTTTTTTTTATTTGTATTTAAAATATGAAAGGTTTATTACTTGACCCTACACCCCATTTTTACTTAAGTAGGAACTTTTTGCATATACAAAATTATTAAATGTAAAGTATAATTCTTAATTTGTCAATTTTCTAATTAGCAAATTTGCCAATCATTGTGCAAAGGTAGTGATAATTTGCCAAACAACCAATAATGGAATTTAATAATAGACAATACTCCTTGTGTTGTGCCTTACGCAATGGGGATTGGTAGTATCCTTTTTGTGAATCCAATTGCCGTGGTCATCATACTCATAGGTAGTGGTAGGTGAAGAGCGCAAAATACCATTTTTGTAAGAACCTGTAAATGTACGGATTTGCTCTGTGTAGGGCACTTTACGATTCTGCTCAGTACGTTCTATTTCTTTCTCTATGTGTTCCTCTTCACCTCTTTTGTAGTGATAGGTTTTAGTCTTTGTTATTTTATCTTGTTTGTAAAAATAAACTTTGAGGGTTATTTTCTCCCCTTTATAGGAATAAAGATGCTCTTGGAAGGAGTCTTCCCAAGCATACCAAATGTTCTTTACTACATCTCCTTGAGTGTCAAACTCAGTAATGCATGTCCATTCAACATAGTCTATGCAAGCAGCACACCCTCCTGAATAGGAAGTAGTAGTGGCTTTTACTTGTTTTACTTTTCCTTTGAGGTCATACTTTTCCCAATCAGTTTGTTGGGCTTGCAAGTTGAAAACAAATGTTAGGAAGATAAGCAGTAAAAATAGTTTTTTCATAGTGGTTTATTTTCCGCAAAGGTAGTGATAATTTGTTAAAAAACAAACAGGCTACCTGAGAAGGACAGCCTGTTTTGTTTTATAAAATGATAACAGCTTATTTTTTCTTCTTACCATCAGCTTTAGCAGCTTCTTGAGCGGCCTTAAGAGCGGCACGAGATACACGTACTTGGCATACTACGGTATTGTCCGGATGCATGATTTTGTACTTTTCTTGTGCGATCTTAGTGATGTAGAGACGGTTACCCATTTCCATCCAAGAGATGTCTACAGGGACGAAGTCAGGCAAGTTCTCAGGTAAGGCTTTTACTTTAAGCTTACGGTTTACGATGCGGAGAGTACCCCCTGCCATAACCCCAGGAGCAGTACCTACGATCTGGATAGGCACAGCTAAGGTGATTTCTTTGTCCTTGTGTAGTTCATAGAAATCCACATGGATGATGTTGTCCGTAACAGGGTCAAACTGAATGTCCTGAAGGATAGCGTTGTAAGTCTTTCCTCCTAATTCAATCGTTGCTGTATATACATTAGGAGTATATATCAACTTTTTGAATGCTAAAGCATCCGCTGAAAAGTGAATGGTACTATTCCCTCCGTATAACACGCAAGGAACCTTTCCAGCATTACGTAAGGCCTTGCTTGCTGCTTTGCCCACGCTTTCTCTTTGAGATCCTACGATTGTAATCGATTGCATAAAATATATTAATTAAAAAATTTACATAATGAATTTGTCACTGATAGAGACATGTTGGTGTACGGAGTGCATCACATCAGCAAAGAGTTTTGCACAACTGAGTACATGTATTTTCTTTGTTCCCTCTAGGTTGTGAGGAATAGAATCAGTTACGATAATTTCCTCCATAGGAGAATTTTCTATTCTTTCTATAGCATTGCCACTAAGGATAGCATGGGTACATACCGCTCTTACACTAAGAGCCCCCTTTTCCATCATAATCTCAGAGGCTTTGGTAAGAGTACCTGCAGTATCAACCATATCATCTACCAGGATCACATGCTTGCCTTCGACCTCTCCTATAAGATCCATTTTCTCAATCACATTGGCTTTCTTGCGCTGTTTGTAACAGATTACCACATCGGAGTTCAGGAACTTGGCATAGGAATGAGCTCTTTTGGAGCCTCCCATATCAGGAGAAGCCATACAGAGATTTTCAAGGTTGAGCGACTTGATATAAGGCAAGAAAATAGTAGATGCATAGAGGTGATCTACAGGTATTTCAAAGAAGCCTTGTATCTGATCTGCATGTAAATCCATGGTAATGACACGTGTTGCACCTGCTGTTTCAAGCAGATTGGCTACAAGCTTGGCAGCTATAGGGACACGAGGTTTGTCCTTTCTGTCCTGCCGTGCCCAGCCGAAGTATGGAATGACCGCAGTGATATGCTTGGCAGAAGCGCGCTTAGCAGCATCTATCATCAGCAGCATCTCCATAAGGTTCTCCGAGGAGGGTTGGGTGGATCCAATCAAGAACACACGCGTTCCTCGTACAGATTCTTCAAAAGAAGGTTGAAATTCTCCATCACTGAAATGAGAAAAAATAATTTTCCCCAGCTCAATGCCATATTCTTGTGCGATTTTGCTTGCCAATTCGGTGGATTGAGTACAAGCAAAAATCTTAACGGCTGGCATAGAATATTCCATAAGTCAAGTGATTATAAGTATCTTAGATTTTTTTTATTGCGTATTACGAATGCCTTATAAGAGGTTGCAAAGATATAAATTAAAAATGACTCTTGAAAAAAAATTTTATTCTTTTTTTGCAGATTCAAAAAATAGTTGTACTTTTGCACTCGAATTCATAACACTACTTGCCTGAGTGGCGGAATTGGTAGACGCGCACGACTCAAACTCGTGTTCTTCGGAGTGAGGGTTCGATTCCCTCCTCAGGTACAACAATCCTCTTACTACTAAGAGGATTTTTTATTAACTTCCATCAAACACTTTATTTGTTATGAATACAATCATTGTCAATCCCTATTATACGCTTATTGCAGCGACTTTGGTATTGCTCATTGGGCGATTGCTTGTAGGGAAAATCAAACTACTTCAGAACTTCAACATTCCAGAACCTGTAGCAGGGGGCTTGCTCATGGCTTTTTTAATCTATATGCTATATATAGGTACGGGACTTTCCTTTGAGAATGGAATCCATATGGGGCAAGGACTCTCTTTGGATTTTGACAAAAGTCTACAAGATACTTTTATGCTTATCTTTTTCTCCTCCATTGGGCTAAGTGCTGACTTCTCTCGCCTAAAATCAGGAGGTGTCGGTTTGTTTATCTTTTTGGGAGTGGTAGCTCTTTTCATTGTGATACAGAACCTTGTAGGAGTGAGCTTGGCTACTGCTTTTGGGCTCAAGCCTATTATAGGGCTGATGACTGGTTCTATCACCCTTACCGGTGGGCATGGTACTGCTGGTGCATGGGGAAAGGTATTAGAACAAAAATACAGTATAGAGGGGGCTACAGCCTTAGGAATGGCAGCTGCTACCTTTGGCTTGGTATTAGGAGGGCTTATAGGAGGTCCTGTATCGCGCCGATTGGTCAATAAGATGGGTAGAAAGCCCCTCACAGAACCTGGTGATGAGAGCTCCGAAGCAGAAGTAGGAGTATTCGAACATCCGGAAAAGCAGCGCCTTATCACTGCCAAATCGGCCATAGAGACTATGGCGCTCTTTGCTGCCTGCTTGTCCTTCTCTGCCCTGATGGATACCGATTTTGTCAAATCTTTTTTCCCAGAAAAATTCACCTTACCTCAGTTCATATGGGCTTTGCTCTTTGGGGTAGTTCTTCGTAATGTGCTGACTTCAGCTTTCAAGATTAATATGTTCGATCGTGCCATTGATGTATTTGGGAATGCTTCTCTGAGTTTGTTCTTGGGTATTGCTCTTTTGAACCTCAAGCTCTGGCAGATCATGGATTTGGCCTTGCCAATGTTGGTAATCCTCGCTGTACAGACCTTTGTGATGAGTACCTATGCGTACTTTGTTACCTACCGCCTTATGGGCAAGGACTACGATGCCGCTGTATTGGCAGGGGGGCACTGTGGTTTCGGTTTGGGAGCAACCCCTACTGCTGTAGCCAATATGCAGTCTATCACTGAGAAATTTGGTCCTTCGCATAAGGCCTTCCTTATCGTGCCTATGGTAGGAGCTTTCTTTGTCGATTTTGTCAATGCTTTTATTCTTACAGGGTTTTTCTATATTTTGGGATAGTGAGCAGTGAAGGGAAAGAGGCTGTCCGAAAAGTCTTATTCATGAAGGGCGATTTGCAAATCGTCCCTACGACAGAACCTAAAACTACTGATTTTTCAATAGAATAAAATTTTAAAATATTCGATTTAAACTTTGAAAAATAATGTTTTAGACTTTTTGGACAGTCTTTTTTAAAAGGCTTGTGTGGCAGTTTTTGAATAAATAGTTAGAGCCCTAAAATGGCTCCCTCGTCATAATACACTACCTTATCTCCCATAATTCGCGCAGGAGCAGTGTATTTGTGAGGCTCGTCCTTACCTATGGCCATGATGTGGTCTACTTGCCAGCCTTTGGCTTTTAGGTAATCCGATATCATAGATCTATGACAGCGCCACCAGAGAGCTTCGGCACACATATAAGCGGTGGTTTCTCTTTCGGCAATGGCTACAAGCTCAGCAATACCTTTTTCAAAATCAGGTGTCTCCATATAATCGGCATAGGCGCGGAAAGAGGCGTTGTGCCAGCGGGTATTCTTGGAGTCTTTGTTCACTCTGCGTCTGCCTCCTAATAGTGGCAAATGAGTATAAGCAATGCCAACTTGGGGCAATACCACTTCTAAATTTTCTTTGTTGAATTGAGGGTATTTGTTAGAACCTGGCAGTCCCCTGACATCTACTAAGTGCTGTATCTTAAAGGATTGCAACATTTCTGTAAACTCTTCTAAAGTATGAGTGGAGTGTCCTATGGTATATATTTTCTTCATAATAAAAAAATAGTGAATTATCCTTATAAAAAACAAACTTATGAAACAATATAAAATTACAGATTTTACACAGCACACTGACGACCCTACTTCTTATGATGGGATGGTGGTTATCAATGGAGAAGAATTAAGGGTGGACATCATCCTTGAAGATGAAGGCGAAACTGAAAAGATAGAACAGCAGATGAACTACTTTTTCAGTGAGATAGACACCCTGTCAAAAAAAGCCAAAGAATGTATTGCCGAGAAATATTTAGACCTGTACAATAGCAATTGGCGTTTTGGCGATGATGACGAGGATGATCCTGATAAACCTGAGCTCACCAAAGAGGAATTTATGGAAAGTCTTAGCTTGCAGAGTCTCTTGTTTTACAGCGAGGATATAGAAGTTTTCTTTGATGACAACGATATGTTCTTGGGGCACTCACTTATCGCCTCAGAGTTTGACGGTGAGAATTTCAATGATGCCCAAATGTTTGGATAAAGAGTAGGGGTGAATATCATCACTCCTCTTTTCAGTTTTGTGATGGTGGTTGCGATGATTGTGAGTATAGGGTGCCAGACCTTAGGGTCTATCATAATTGCTACTTTGCGCGGGGTGGTATTCATCGGTATAGGGATGCTTATTTTGCCTACTTTTTTAGGTGAACGAGGCATTTGGCTAACTCTTGTGCTTTCGGAAGTACTCACTTTGGCAGTAAGTATATTTCTCGTTCGAAGATCGGTAGTGTTTAACGAATGAGTTTTACTTGGTGGGCTATAAGTGTTTTCATTTGAGCAATAGCGGTTTTGTTGAGTTCCACTAAGCGTTCAGCTTGTGAGAGCCCTTGCCGAATAAGTAAAGCATTGATACTCTCTAAATTGCTCAATACAACCAACTGTTCTAAGGTAGCCTCATCACGAATATTACCTTCCTTATTAGGGTATACTTCCCGCCACTCTTTGGCAGTGATACCGAATAGAGCAATATTCAATAGGTCGGCTTCGTCTGCATAGATAAGTTGCATTTGTTTTTTGGTAATTTCTTTAGGAATAAGGTTTTCTTTGATTGCATCGGTATGGATATGATAATTGACCTTGGCGAGGGTGCGTTGCAAGTTCCATTCGAGCTTTAAACGACTGTTTTCTTCTTCTTTAAGACGCTGGAATTCTTTGATAAGAAATATCTTGAATTGTGGGCTAATCCACATACCAAATTCAAAGGCTATATCAGGATGAGCATAAGTTCCTCCGTACCTACCTGTTGTAGCTTTTAGCCCTATTGCATTCGTCTTTTCAACCCATTCTTTTACACTGATTTTATAACTATTAAGTCCCGCTTGACTTTTAATTATGGCGAATTCGCCATAATTAAAACTGGGATTATATACACTTTCCCAAATACCTAAATATTCTACAGTATTTCTGTTACGTAACCAATCAGATATAAAGAAATCACCATCTTTGGCTTTTAGCATATCGGTAAGAGAAATATATTCTTTGCCCTTGCTTTCAATAATAGTTATTTCATTGCCTTGTACATTGAGCTTTTTGCTTTTTGACATATTAGAAAAGTTTTTGAAAGTACAAAGATAATGAAAATCCATCAATTTTCCTTATCTTTGCCACAAAAAAGAATATTATGAGTTTAGAAACGATCATTACCCATTACAGAAATCGCTTAGTGGCATTGCCCGATGCCATACTTATAGGCGAAATCCCCGAAGGTGCTAAAAATATTTCCCCAGAGGTGTTACAACTCATAGCCCCTGCACATTGTGCTTTTTTAAAACTTTGCAATGGTGGCTCTTTTGGCGATATCATTCTGTGGAGTACAGAGGAACTATTAGATAACCAATACCGCATCCCTGCCGAACAGCCCTCGTGGTATGAAATAGGGCAGTTATTGTATGAACCTCTTTTCCTTGATAAAGATACCCAACACGTAATTTTCCCTACTGATAGTTATGAAGGTATTGAGGAGATTGATGTTGATTTTGATACTTTTGTAAAGGAATACATCTTTGGCAGTAAGTACAAGGAAAAAATTATAGGTTATGACAATGCCGATGATGATTGGTCTGGATTTTTAAACAATTCTTCTATATGTTAAACCGCTATATAGTGGAGTTACAGGGCATAAAAACATCAAAAAATGGATAAGGAAAAAGCAATTATGGAGGTTTTATATTCTAAATATGGATCTATTTTAGAAAAGTATGGTTATAAACCTAATAAAGCGAAAAACAAATACAGCATCAAAACAAAAAACAGTCTATCAGAAGTTAGTTTTCTTTTTTCTAAACGCAGTAATATCCTGCATCTTGTATATTCGTATACAGATTTGAAAGCAGGAAAATTACATATAGATATAGAAAACCAAATCCGTATGGAAGAGGGAAATAATGCGCTTAAATTTCTGCGACCCACCTTTATCATCACCGATTGGAAAGATATCTTTACCTTGTATGGTTATGACTATCGCAAAATGACAGGTTGGTTCACTTCAATTGAAACTATTGAACATTTGGAGGAAAAAACAAAAAATACATTTCCACAAGCCTTAGAAATAATCATTGATTTAGATGAGAAATTTAAAACATTGGATGGGATATTAGATGTTTTATGGAAAAAAAATAGCTTAAATGAATATATGGATGTTTATGATGCCATCAATATATTGGTAATAAACAAATTAAAAAGTGAAGAAAATCTATTAGAATCCTATCAAAATATCATTTCTTGCTCCCAATATAAAAACCTCTCAGAGAACGCTCAACGAGAAATTACAAAATATTTCAATACCCTGAAAAATAGCTAATTCCTTATACTAAAAAGAAACATTTCACAGCTCCCCTACCCTTACACCAATGAATTAAAAAATAAGTTTTTCGTATGCAAATAAAGTATTTTCCTGTAAACTCTAAAAACTCTTATGTCGTTTTTGAAAATAATGACAAAATAGAAGAATTAGAACCTTTTATGAAGGAAAACAAGCTATCACGTGTTATTTTCTCAGGATTTTTAGGGTATAGCAAATCTGTTATTCCCTTCAATGAGAACATAGATTTGATTGAAGAAATTTCCATTCAATGCTCAAACATAACTGATGTAACCTCTCTTTATCATTTAAGTAACATTAAAAAAATCAGTATAGAAGAAAATGTGGCTCTTGCTCATCTGTTTGATATTAGAAAAATAGCCCAACTCACTGATTTCTTTACCGATGACACGCTTAAAATAGACGGTTTTTTTGACCATCCTACATTGAAACAGCTACACATAGAGCCTAAAAAAACAAAAAAATTAGACATACATAACGAAAATAATATTTTAGAAAGCCTTAGCATTGCCAATAGTCATATACTAGATTTATCCAATTGTAAGAAATTCACCAACCTAAAAGGTTTATATATAGCTTATTTGCCTAAAATTGAAGATATTAACTTCATTTTAGATATGCCTACACTCACAGATATTGAAATATGTTCCTGCAAAAAAATTGACAACTTGATTGCTACACTTGCCCAAAAAAATAACTTAGAAAAACTAACTCTTTGGAATCAAGGCAATTTAGACAGTATCATTCCGTTATCAAAATTAGAACATCTGACCACCCTCAACATTTGGGAGCAAACCAAAATTATTGATGGAAAGATTTCATTTTTGGAAGAAATGCCAAATCTAAAAAAAATAGATATAAGAAAATATACACACTACCACTGAAGCTAATTTGCTAATTAGCAAATTATTACTATCTTTGCCCCTAATATTAAAACTAACATCATAAATACTTAACATTATGAGTTTTTTGAAAAAGCTTTTTAATTTACATCAAGGAGAAGAGAAAAAGGAAAAAGTAATTGAAGATATCCTTAGCAATATCTCTTTTCGTGGCGCTAACTTGTGGATTTTGGCTTGTGCTATCCTCATTGCTTCCATTGGGCTGAATGTCAATTCTACCGCTGTTATCATCGGGGCGATGCTTATTTCACCTTTGATGGGACCTATCGTAGGGGCAGGATTTGCATTGGCTACTTACGATTTCGACCTATTGAAGAAAACCGGCAAGAGTTTGCTCATCGCTACGGTAGTGAGTCTTATAGTATCGTTTATCTACTTCTATATCAGTCCATTTAAGGATGTGCAGTCAGAGCTTTTGGCACGTACTTCGCCCACTATTTACGATGTGCTTATCGCCTTTGTGGGTGGGTTGGTAGGGGCTATCTCGCTAACGCGCGAGGATAAAGGTAACCCTATACCAGGGGTGGCTATCGCTACTGCCTTGATGCCTCCGCTCTGTACAGCTGGTTTTGGCTTGGCCACCGGCAATATTAGTTACTTTTTAGGTGCTTTTTACCTATACAGCATTAACTGCTTCTTTATAGGAATTGCTACTTTCCTCATCATCAAATACCTGAAATACACTCCTAAAAACACGGGTAACGAAGCGCTCAACAAGCGTTTGCGTGTTGTTATCACCACATTGGTCATCCTCATTGTTACCCCCAGTTTGTATTTGGCATATAGTCTTTTGAAAGAGAAGGAATTCAACGAGAATGTAGCTCATTATATCACTGCCGAGTTCGAAAACAACGGTTATACTATCATTTATAAGAAAATACGCTACAATACGAACCCTAAAAGCATTGAATTAGCGTTTTTGGATAAGAAATTTAGCGATGAAGAGTTAAAAATGCTGCAAAGCAACCTTAAAAACTTCAATCTACTCAATACTGAGCTTATTGTACGACAAAAAGAATCGGAAATTGATAAAGAAATACTATCGGAAATCAACAAAAACAAATCGTCGCTCTCTAGTAAAGATGTGATGATAAAGAACCTAACTGACGAACTAGAAAAATACAAGCCTACTGATGCTACTTTTGCTAAAGAAATGCAGGTATTATTCCCAAGCATAGACGATTTTTATTTTGGCAAGCTGAACCACTTGTCTAATAAAGATTCTCTACAAACGGCTACTGTACTGCTCTACACCCTGAAAAAAGATACTATAAAGGGCAAAGAAGTGGTCAAAGAAATAGATGCCGCGCGATTGCAACAATGGCTCGCTGAGAAATTTGGCGATAAGAAAGTGATTTGCCAATTAGCCAATTAGGCAATTATAAAAAACTCCCTGTAGTGTGAGCTATGCACGCAGTAATTATGGGGAGTTTATTAGCTAATATCAAAGAATAACAATGCCGCATAACTTATTTCAAAATATCTATAAACACCCTCTCATAGGAGCGCAAGAACTACAACAAATACAAAAAGCTCATCAACCTATTGCTTTTCACAAGGGCGATTTTATCTTGCGCAAGGACGAAATAGCTTGTGGTTATCTCATCTTGCAGAGGGGAGTTGCTCGCGCCTTTGTGTATGACTATGAAGGGAATGATATCACTACCGACTTCTTTTGTGAAGGTGAAATTATCGTGCAAGAACTTTCTCTTTTTAAGCATTTACCTTCTGCCGAAAATATCCAAGCCCTTACCGATTGTGAGGGCTGGCATATCGATTATGAGGATTTTCAAAAACTTTATCACAGTTTGAAAGGATATTCCGAATGGGGGCGACTCTTTATGACAGAGAAATTGTTTGAGGCAAAAAAACGTTCTCTTGAAATGATTACACTCCCTGCCAAAGAGCGCTATATGCAGTTTATTAAGGAAAAACCCAGTGCTATAAAGTACGCTCCCTTAAAACATATAGCCACTTATTTAGGCATCACAGATACTTCGCTAAGCAGAATACGAAAGGAGGTTTGTTGAGAAAATCTTGTCATTTTAAAAATTACCAGTAGAGGCTTTCCGCTAATTTTGTACCCTGATTGAATTATAAAAAATGAAATACAGAGAAATAAAACCCATTGGGTTCTTGACGAACTTTATTCAAAGTTTTTGGGAATATGAAACCTTTAGTACAGAATTTGAACATACGATTATTCCAGATGGATACTTCGACCTTATTGTAGGATTTGAAAACAATTCATTTAAACAAATAAAACTAACTGGGGTTTGGATAATGCCTATTAATGTAGTGATACCGAAATCAACTAAACTTTTTGGCATTCGGTTCAAACTTTTGGCAGCTGAATATATATTTCAGCGAGAAATAAAATCTATTCTGAACACAAACATAATTTTACACGATACATTCTGGAACATATCAAGTTATCAAACCAATGACTTTGAAATATTTGTTTCAGAAATCTCGAATTATTTGGAAAATTCAATCAAACATTTTAAGGAAATAGACAACAGAAAACTCAAACTTTTTGAATTAGTTTACCAAAGGCAAAATTTATCTGTTGAAGAACTTTCAAAAAGTGTGTTTTGGAGCAGCCGACAGATAAATCGGTATTTTAATCAGATGTTTGGGTTTTCATTGAAGCTATTTTTAAACATTGTTCGCTGTAATGCTTCATATAAAGACATCTCGAAAGGAATTCTTTATCCAAGTGAAAACTATTTTGACCAAGCTCATTTCATTAAAGAAATAAAAAAATATACGGAAAAAACACCGAGAGAGTTGTCAAAAAACGAGAATGTCCGATTTTTACAATTAGCAACCAAGCGCAACGAGTAATTTTGCATTTTAAATTTAAAAGATTTATTATGAAGATTACAAAACTTACCCCAAATTTTGAAGTAACGGATGTGAAAAAATCGGTTGCTTATTATGAAAAAAACTTCGGGTTCAAATTGATTATGACTGTTCCTGCAACTCAAGACGGAATTGAACAAAGTTTTACCGAAGGTAAAGAATATGTTTATGCTATGATGCAAAAAGATAATGTTGAAATTTTCTTTCAACGTACCGATACATTTAAGGAAGATGTTGTTTTTGCAACAGGTTTGCCAATCGGAGCTTCCGTTTCTTTTTATATGGATATTGAGGGAATAGACGAATTTCATCAACAAATGAAAGCGAAAAAGTTAGAAATAACCGAATTAAAAACAACTTGGTACGGAATGAAGGAGTTTTACCTAAAAGACATTAATGGATACATTCTCGGATTTGCCGAAAAAGCTGAACAATAATGAATATTGAAGAATTGAGAAATTTTTGTTTATCATTAAAAGGCGCAGAAGAATCTATGCCTTTTGACGATAAAACGCTTGTGTTTTCCGTAAAAGGGAAAATGTTTTGTGCCACCGACATAAATACTTATGAGTTTGTTAATTTAAAATGTGATCCTGATAAAGCTATTCAGTTACGAGAACAATATAACGAAGTAATTGAAGGATATTATATGAATAAGAAACATTGGAACAGTGTAAAAACCAAAGGGAAAATTACTGACAAACAGTTTCAAGAATGGATAAAAGATTCGTATGATTTAGTTGTATTAGCTCTTCCAAAGAAAATACAAAAAGAACTCAACGATGAATAAAAACGTCATATAACAGGCGTTTGGTTATTTTTGGACAACCCAACAGCCGAAGATGATTTCTGGGGATAAACATTCATCATTGAAAACTTAAAATCTTGTCTTATGGCAAGATTTTTTTTATTTGAAGGCTGTACTTTTGCCCCCGAATTTTAAACAGTATTTAAAAATGACAAAAACAAAACACTTTGATTTTCTTTTATCCATTCGCAAAAATCTATTGACTTACTTAGATAATCTTACTCCTGAACAATTAGGCTATATCCCAACAGGCTTTTCTAACAACATCTTTTGGAATATAGCACATTGTATTGCTGTACAGCAATTCTTATGTTATCAGCTCAGTGGAAATAAACTGCTAATAAGCAATGATTTTTTAGAGAAATACAATCGTGGCACCTTTCCTCAAAAGATTGCACCTTTAAAGGAAGAAATCTACCAAGTAAAGGAATTGTTACTCAGTACGGCAAATCAATTACAAGAAGATTATCAAGGAAGGCTATTCAATGAGTTCCCAACAGTTAAGGTAGGTTTATTTTCTATTGATACTATAGAAGAAGCTATGTATGTAAACAATATGCACGAATCGAGACATCTGGGAACTGTAGTAGCTTTAAACTATTTTAGTTCAAAAATCTAATAAAAATGGCTTATAGTATAACACTTGCGAATAGAGTTCGCGAATATTTAGCCGAAATACCCCATATTACGGTAGAAGAAAAAGCGATGTTTGGCGGTTTGGCTTTCTTGGTGAATGACAAGATGTGCATCAGCATAGGGGAGGATTGCCTAATGTGTAGGTTTGACCCTGAGCAGACAGAAGAAATTGCCGAAAGGCAGGGCTTCTCGCCAGTGGTAATGAGAGGCAAAGAGCTCTCTGGCTATTGCTATGTAGACCCTAGGGGGTACAACCCAAAAAAAGACTTTGATTTTTGGTTACAACTCTGTTTAGAATTCAACAGCAAAGCAAAGAGTTCTAAGAAGAAGAATAAAAAAACAACTAATTCGCAATAATATATGTTTGATTTCCTTACAGAATTTGCAGAAAACAATAATAAAGAATGGTTTGACGCTCATAAAGCACATATGAATCGGCTACAAGGATTATTAGTTATGCGTCCTTTTTTTGACTTTATGACTGAAGCGCTCACAACAAACCTCAATAGGGAATCGATATCGAATAATTAAAGAAATAGAACTCCCTATTGAAGAACAATATTTTGGTTACTATGGTAGCTTTAGGGATAAGTTTGGTATTGGTTAGATATTTTTATGCTAACTTTTTAAAAGTAAAACTCCCCGTGTAGTGAATAACTGCACGGGGAGTTTTTTATTTGTTAATTTTTACTATCTTTGTCCCCATAGAGGAAATTCAATCGTTATAGGGGTATAATATTAAATTCAAAAACGTATGAAAGATTTTGTATTAATTTTTCGTTTGAACAACATCGCTGATTTCAAGCCTACTGCTGAGCAAATGCAGGAACGTATGAACTGGCTTGCGGGCATCGCTTCACAAAACAAATTAGCTGATAAAGGCAATACCCTTTTGCCTATTGCTGGCAGTGCTAAAACTATCAAAGCCGATAAGGTTGTAACCGATGGTCCCTTTACCGAAATTAAAGAGTTTATCAGTGGCTATGTGGTAGTGAAAGCTGAGAACATAGACGAAGCAGTGGAAATGGCTAAGGCCAACCCTATTTTTGAACAAGTAGGTGGCAGTATTGAAGTGCGTGAAGTGCTAAAAAGAGATTAAAATGCCTCACTCATAACTTTTATCCGATTTGTTTCGAAAAGAATACGCTAAAATGGTGGCAGTCTTATGTCGCCATTTTGGCTTTTCTCATTTGGAGATTGCTGAAGATATTGTAAGTGATACTTTCCTAAAAGCCTATGAATTGTGGGAAAATGAGCCCTTGCCTCCCAACCCTACTGCGTGGCTTTACACCGTCGCCAAAAACAAAGCTAAAGACTATGAAAAACACGTAGCTATATTCCAAAATAAAGTAAAAAAGGCACTTACACCTACTGAAAAAAGCGAAGAACTTACCTTTGAAACCTCTGAAATAAACGACAGTCAGTTAGAAATGCTCTTCAATATCTGCGATCCTTCTATTTCTGTAGAGTCTCAAATAAGTTTGGCTTTGCAAATACTTTGTGGTTTTACAGTGGAAGAGATTGCTAATGCCCTGCTTACTCATACCGAAACTATAAAAAAACGACTTCTTAGAGCTAAAAACAAGCTCAGAGAGCATCATTTTCAAATCAAAACCGTAAGCCCAGCCGATATACAAGCACGATTAGAAACTGTATTGCGCTGTTTGTACTTATTTTTCAATGAAGGCTATTTTTCCGAAACTAACAATCAGTTTATACGAAAGGAGTTTTGCAAAGAAGCCTTGCGCCTTACGCTCTTACTTGCCGAACACCCTCAAACTGATACACCACAAGTGAATGCTCTTTTATCGCTGATGTGTTTCCAAAGTTCCAGACTCGAAGCTCGTACCAGTGCCACTGGTGAAAACACTCTTTATGAACAACAAGATAAAAGCAAATGGGACAAAGAACTCATACACAGAGGCAACTATTACTTAGTAAAAGCCTGCGAAGGATCTCAAATCTCTAAATATCACTTAGAAGCTGGTATTGCCTATTGGCATACTACCCCTACCGATGAAAATAAGTGGGAGTATATTCTCCGCCTATATAACCAACTCATTATCATTGAATATTCTTCTGTAATAGCCTTAAATAGGACTTTTGCTTATGGCAAGGTATACGGCAAAGAAAAAGCTATTGTCGAGGCTGAAAAATTAGGATTGCAAAACAATCGTTACTACCACGAGTTATTAGGATATTTGTATACTGATATCAATAACCAAAAAGCAATTGCTCACTACCAAAAAGCGATTACTCTCTCTAAATCCCCCAACGAACGTGCTACACTGCAAAAACAGATAGAACAATTAGTGAAATAAGAGGAGTTTTTGCAAATTTGCTAATTGTTAATTATTTTATACCTTTGTGTTTAGAAAAATAAATGTATTACAAGTTACACTAGAGGAAGTTTGTTACAAATCGTAGTGTGTTAAAAATCATACTTTTAAAATAAGAACAAACAACATTTAAAAATTAGTAAATAAAACTTTAAAACTATGAGTGAAGCAAAAGAAAAAGCAAAAAAGGAAGCTGCACGTATAGATATGAAGCAACATGCAAACAAACTTATTCAAGGTTTTGAAAAGTTAGATGGAACTGATGCTAAAAGAGCTATCTGGGAACTTCTCCAAAATGCAGTTGATGTTTCTGAGAATTGTGAAATCATTATATCTATCACTGATAAATCTCTTATTTTTCAACATAATGGAAAACCCTTCACTACAACTACATTAAATAGTTTAATAAAACAAGTAAGTTCAAAAGCTTCTCAAAATAATGATGATGAAGTAGGACAATATGGGACAGGTTTTATAACTACACATTCTTTTGGAAAGAAAATATTATTATCAGGTTCCTTGAAAAAAGAGGAGGGTTATATCTATTTTGATAATTTTGAAATAGATAGAACAGCAAAAGATTCTGACGAATTAATTGAAAAACTAATAATACAACAAGAAAAAGCTTTTGACTTAATTGATATAAATGACACTAAAGAAGAACCATCTAAATTTACTACATTTGAATATTTAGTAGCAACTGACTTAGAAAAAGAAAATGTAGAAAAGGTAATTGATGAGCTAAACTTAGCGTTACCCTATGTAATGTCTCTAAATGATAAATTGATAAAAGTTACTATAATTGATAAAAACAAAAAGGAAACTATATTCAAAAAAAACAAAGGATATTTTGAGAATACAATAAAAGTTACTCCTATTCTGATCAATAGTATAGAAAAAATAATCTACTCTATATCAGAGGCAGAAAGTAAAATAGTAGTAATTCTCCCATTAGAAAATCCCAATAAAGCTATTTCTTTTGATCCGAAACTAGCTAAGTTATTTTTATACTATCCTTTAATAGGTACAGAAAACTTTGGTTTTAATTTTATTGTTCATTCAAAGCAATTTGCACCAACAGAACCAAGAGACGGGATACATTTAAGAAGCAATAACGACCAAACACAAGAAAAAGAAAAAAGTAATAGAGAATTATTAGAGGTAGCTTTTACTTTGATTAGTAACTTTATAAAAGAAAATGCTAATATAATAGATAATATACACTTATTATCAAAAATCAACTTCAACACCAATATACCTAATAACTCTATACTCTGTGTATATTTTAAAGAGCTAAAAGAAAAATGGGTAAATAATTTCAAATCTTATCCTTTAGTAGAAACTAATGGAGAAAGAATTTGTCCTGAAGATGCTTTTCTCTTTAGTGAAGAATTACTGAAAGACGACACTTATTTCGATTCGATTTATACCATTGTTAATTTGTTTTGGAAAAATGAAATTCCTCAAAAGCACATTGTAAAAGAATGGACAAAGTATATTACAGAATGGGAAGATACAACACTAAACTTCATAGATATTACTTCAATAGCCGAGGAGATTGAAAAATCTGAAACACTTAGTTTCTATGAAGAAACAAAAGAAGATTTAAAAAACTTCTATACATATTTAATTAAGTATAATCACACAGAGATTTTCAATCAATATAAAATACTACCCAATATCAAAAATGATTTTTGTCAGCAATCACAATTAAAATCGTGCTTAGACATTGATGATGTATTAATAGATATTGCTAATGTTATAATCCCTGATATATCAAAAAAATTCTTAGCAAAAGATTTTAAATTCGAACTCAATTTAGATTCGTATGAACGAAAAGATTTTGTAAAAGATATAAATGCTAAAATTGCTGAAAACTACAAATCAGAAAACAATTTTCTGTTAGCTTCTGAAACTTTAAGTGCTATGATAAAATATTGTTCTATTTTCCCTGATACATCAAAAGGGATACGGGCAGATTTACTATCTATTATAAATGATTTTTTTGGCTTAAAACAACCTATTATAAATATTAGAAATCTTTCTGATGATGGTTCTAATTGGTGGCTAACAGCTCTAAAATGTTTACTACGCAATTTTATATACGAGTTAAATAAAAAAGATAATGAGTGGATAAAATCAAATTTTGACTTTCTAACTAAGTTATCTGAGTCTGGTGCATATACTTATTCTGATTTTAAAGATATTATTTCCATTTTTAAAATATTTCCTAATCAGCAATTTGATTTATGCACAGGAACTAACTTGAAAATTGATAATAATATATCTGAAAAACTAAAAGACTTATATGACGAGATCTTTAAGAATAATTCTGATACATCTAAATATCCCATTAGAAATTTTTTAATACATAATGACTTTAAAGATTTTCTACCTCATAAAGAAGAAAAAACCTCTGAAAGTTTGGGTCAAGAAATAGAAAGTTTACTCAAGATACAAGATAATACTAATATTAATCAATCACCTTATATTAAACAGATCTTAGAAATTATAAAACTCATTTCAGATAATCCCGAATGGAAAAAATATTTCCCTATTATTGAAAGCAAGAAAGCTTCAATAATGTTAGATCGCATTTCAGATAGTGAAACAAAAGAAGATTTATTCTCCATTATAGGATTAGAAAAAGAAAAAATATCTCTATTAGGTAAATTATCTAAAAAGGATAATTTTGAAAAAATAATTAAGTTAGGCACTGAATTGTTAGAAGAAGAAGAGTATAAAAAAACTGACTTTCAATTTAAAAAAACAATAGGAACACATATAGAAAAATTAGTAAGAGAAGAAATTAAAGTTGATTTAAAAACATTTGAAGTAAAGGTACAAGAAGAGCAAGGTGGTCAAGATATTACTATAAAATACAAAGGTGAGATTATCTACTATATTGAGGTAAAATCTCGTTGGGATAGTAAAAATTCAGTTACTATGAGTTCTACACAAATGAAAAAAGCTGTTGAAAATCAAACAGAATATTCTCTTTGTTGTGTAGATATGACTGATTATAAAGTTGGCACAGAAGAAAGATATAAAGTTTCTGATATAAATGAGATACGTGATAGAATTTATATTCTATCTGATATTGGTAGTAAAATAGAACCTATTTTAAAGGGAATATTATCCGTAAAAGATAAAGAAAATGAAATCTCTATCTCTGAAGATTATAGAGGCGTTATTCCTCAAGCAATAATTAAAGAAGGGGGAAGTTTAGATTCTTTTATTGAAATGTTGATAAAGAAACTAGCAAATTAATCTAATTGTTTTCTAGACATCAGAACAATGAAAGAATATTTCTAAACTTTCACTACTTTTTACACTTTAAGATTACAATAATCAACTCATAGCACGATAACCAATAAAACTCCCCGTGTAGCTAAATATACTATACGGGGAGTTTTTCATAAAAGCTACAAATTTAGTAGGTTAAGTAAAAAATAATATGTACTTTTGCATATTATACCGTTTAAAGGTAGCCTGTGGCTACCTTTAAATGCACAAAAAGCAGGGATAGCCACCGCAGCAGTAAAGAAACAATTACACCAAATGACCCTCAAAGGCTATATACAGCGCAAAGAAACAGATGGTTCATTGCGCATCTTTGCCACTACCTCAATATAATTAGCAAATGAAAAAGAAAAAGATGTATATCCTTATCACCATACTATTGCTCTTGCTCGTGGCAGGAGCTTACTATATATTCCGTCCTGCGCTTTTTGCAAAACCTATGGGCAAGTATGCCGTTGGTACGGTGAGTTATTGGGTAACCGACCCTGATAGGGAGGAGATTTTTATCACGGATAAACACCAAGCCAGACAAATCCCCATACAAGTGTGGTACCCTACCGAAAATACCTCTCACCCTGATTACGCCCCTTATATCCCTGAAGCTACAAAGGTGAGCGAGGCTATTTCAGAGCTTTTGCACATCCCAAAAGCATTACTCTATCCGTTGCAATTCAAGCGCTCAAATGCCTTAGTAAAAGCTCCTGTAAACAAGGAAAAATCGCAATATCCTGTACTTCTGTACCTCACAGGACTTTATGGTCACCGATGTATAAATACTTTTCAGATACAAGAGTTGGTCTCTCAAGGCTATATAGTGGTGGGTATTGATTGCCCGATAGCGGTAGCCTTGGCAACCTTCCCCGATGGCAGTACGCTCAAAAGCCTGCCGCGAACGCTCATCGACCCTATGCTCAATGAGAGCCTTACAGAAGAAAATCCACTTTTGAGTTATAAGGGAAAAACCTTTGAGGGGGGATTGATAGCCTACTTCGCCAAAGATGTATCGCGAGTAATAGATTTCCTTACTGCGCTCAATATAAACGACCCTAATCATCTTCTTTACAACAAACTCAACTTGGATAGATTAGGAGCTTTTGGGGTCTCTCTCGGGGGAGTTATCGTATCGGAGGCCTCATGGAGGGATAGACGTATTAAGGCAAGCTTAATTATGGAATCTCCCATTCCTAAGAAGATAGCACAAACAGGTTTGCCTGTTCCTACAATGGTTATCACACGTCCGGCAGAAGCTATGCGTGCTGAACGCAAGAAATCGGGAGGATGGACAGAAAGTGACATAGAGCAGCATCTCAGTACAATGAGGGCTTTGTTTGAGAATACAGCTGAAAGTGAATTTGTACAACTTCCTGATATGTTCCATGTGGATTTTACCGATGTACCCTTGTGGGTGCCTTTTCCTCATCTTTTGGGATTTAGTGGTAAAACCCCTATAGAGCAGACCCATGACAAACTGAATGGACTTACCCTTACTTTTTTTAAAGAATACTTATAATAAACTATATGAAACACTTCATTACATTCCTATTATTCCCGTTCTTAGCAGCTGCACAACCTATTATTAGCTGTACAGATGTGATAAAACCTTATGGAGACTTCCAAAGTCCATTAGCTTTTGAAGAGACCGTAGTTGTACTTTAGAAAAACACCAGAAAAAATAGATGTTACAATGCTATAGTTAATAAATTCGTTAATTGGAGTGCTCAGAAATAAAGGAATTATCCTTATCTTTGTACTTTCTTAGAGAACACAAAAGATGAATGCCATTATCAATACTTCAGCCTACAGAGAATGGTTAGAAGCTCTTAAAACAAATATTCAACAAAGCCAAATCAAAGCAGCTATACAAGTAAATAGTGAGCTATTGCACCTTTATTGGCGAATAGGGAAGGATATAGTTCAAAAGCAAGAACAAACCCAATGGGGTGATGGTTTTCTGCAAACCCTGAGCAGAGACCTACAAGAAGCCTTTCCTACTATGAAAGGGTTTTCTTATCGGAACTTAAAATATATAAGGCAGTGGTATTTGTTTTATAATCAAGAAAATATAATTGGGAAACAACTTGTTTCCCAATTAGAAATGACCCTATTCAATATCCCTTGGGGGCATCATATAATGATTATACAGCGTTGTAAGAACATATCTGAAGCCCTTTTCTATGTCAATAAAACCATAGAAAATCACTGGAGTCGCTCGGTGTTAGAACATCAGTTGGGGTTAAACTTCTATGACAGAGAGGGAAAAGCTATTACGAATTTCAAGCAGCAACTTCCTGCTATACAATCCAATTTGGCACAACAACTCACTAAAGACCCTTATATATTTGATTTTCTTACCCTAATGAAACCCTATACAGAGAAAGAGCTTCAAAGTTATTTAGAAGAAAATATGACTAAGTTTCTCTTAGAACTTGGGAAAGGATTCTGTTTTTATGGCAAACAAGTACATATAGATGTAGGTGGTGATGATTTCTATATTGATTTACTTTTCTATAATGTTCGCCTTCATTGTTATGTAGTAGTAGAACTTAAGTCCGTAAAATTCAAACCAGAACACGTAGGACAACTCAAGTTCTATGTTACCGCTGTAGATAAACAGATGCGTACTGAAGCAGATAATCCTACTATTGGTCTGCTTATTTGTAAAGACAAGAATGATGTAGTGGCTGAATATACACTTTCAGATGTTAATAGTCCTATTGGGATTTCCTCCTATCAGTTATATGAACAACTATCAGAAGGATATAAGTCCTCTCTCCCCAGCATTAAAGAGATAGAAGAGCAACTCAAAGATTAGCAAATCATCACTACCTTTGCACTCAAAAACAATATTATGGCTTTAAAATTACAAATAATGTTATTTTTGCTATTTCCTCTTTTGGGAATGGCACAGATTAACTCTACAGAACTAAAAACCACCACCGAGTATATGGTGCAGAGTCCGTATACTTTTACACAAACTATAGAAAGGCTTCAGAAGGTTTTGAAGAGTAAAAACATCACCATTTTTGCTACTATCGACCACCAAGCAGCAGCTGAGGTCGTAGGCGAAAATATGCAGCCTGCCACCGTGCTTATAGTAGGCAACCCCAAAGTAGGCACCGCCCTGATGCAAGAAAATCCTCTCTTGGCTATTGAACTCCCTTTGAAAATCCTCATCTATGAGGACGGTAAAAAGGTAAACATACGCTATGAGAAAATTGCTGCTATTGCTGAAAAATACCATATAAAGCAAACCTTCAGCACAGCAGAGAAAATAGATGCAACAATGCTACAACTGATAAAATCGTCAATTGGGGAATATCCTAGGGGAACAGCAGATTAATAACTAACCATTATGTATGATTCTTTAAAAAGACATTTTCAGCAAGTACTTCCTTTTACCGAAGAGGAACTCAGTGCAGTAGATCAATATTTTACTGAACATATTTTTGCTAAGAAAGCAATGCTTTTAGAGGCTCCTCACCCTTGTAAATATCTCTTTTTTATCGTCAAAGGTTGTGTACGTCATTTTCATACCAAAGATGATGGTAATGAAAAAACCTGCGATATTTCACTTGAAAACCAATGGACAACCGCATTTATGAGTTTCAACAGCGGTTGCCCTTCTAATCTCTCGTTACAAGCCTTAGAGGAGACAACCGTCTATCGTATCAGTAAAGAAGACCTTATTTCTCTTTATGCTGAACATCACAACTTTGAAACTTTCGGACGCTTAATGGCAGAGCAGATCCTACAACGAGCTACCGATACCGCTATGTACCTCGCTGCTGATAAACCCGAAGAGCGCTTTGAGCATCTGTTGCACTCGCGCCCGGAACTTTTCTTGCGTGTGCCCCAGAAGTATATAGCCAATCTGTTAGGTATCAGTCCTGAGAGTTTAAGCCGTTTGCAAAAACGTATGTACAGCAAAAAATCTTAACTTAAGTCAACAATAGGGAAGCTCATTGTGCCGTACTTTTGCCCCGAATTTTAAAAAGTACACGCAATGAAAACTCTTAATGATTATCAAATCGCCTTAGATGATGTAATGGAATTCATCGACAACAGCCTCCTGCAAGCCAAACTTCCTGAAGTTGAAGCCGATTATAAGGCAAACCCTTCCTTGCTTAACAAAGTACGCTTAGGAATTATCTATCACGAAGTAGCCCTAAATTTAGGCTTCTTCAACAAGTACTACAAAGGCTATGCACAAAAGAGTCTTACAATTTTATCAGAATGTGAATCAGCCCCCGAAGCCTCAGAGGCATTACAACCTTTTATCCTCTCCTACAAAGCATCGGCAATGGCTTTAGTTGCTGGAGAAACATTCAAGCTTTCCCTCATTGGCAAAAGTTTCCAACTCTTTGAAACAGCTATACAAAAGTACGGAGCAATACATTATCTTCCTGAATTTATGCGGGGGAGTGTAGCTGAAAATCTACCTTGGTTTTACTTCCGAAAGCGTGCTTTAGCCAAAATCGACTTTGAGAACATCATTCGCAAACAAGCTCAACACCCCGAGTATGCCTCTTGGAAAATAATGAGTTTTGTGTATTGGGCTTGGGCAAAACAGCACCCTCAGCGCAAATACCGCTCGCAAGCCCTTGCGTATTTGCAAAAAGCTATAGAACTTGATCCTCATTATTTGGCAGGGCGCAAGCGCTCGGAAGAGTTAATGACAAAATTTGCTAATTAAAAAATGAAAATACACTACTAACTGCACTTTGCCAAAGTATCTGTTCTTTCCTCTTATGGTATTTCTCTATTGTAGATGTAGTGGCTATATTAACTGATAGTCCTAACCCTCAGACCTATTGGCGTGTATTAAGTTCCTAGTTAGGCTACACTCACTGATATTATCACCCAACAATGGAGTGGCTTTACCACCAAAGAATACAAGCAGTATAAGGGACTCAAAAAAGAGAACTTACGCGATAATATGACTAACTAAGGGACTATTTAATTGACAAATGAGCAAAAAGGGAAGTCTGTTTTTAGGAAGAAGATTTCTGTTCTAAAATCATCTTTGTAATGGTTTTGCCGTTTAAAAGACAGAAAAAGAACATCCCTATAGTGATAATGCTGTAACAATAGGCAAGTTTTACACCACTTACTCCCATAAAATATAATAATGATATAGTGAAACCTCCGAAGAAAATCAGTAAAAATGATGTGTATAGGACGACTTTTATCAGATAACTCTTCCAGTGCCATTTTTCTAGGAGAAAATTGATAAACAAGGAGAGTAGTAACAGCCCCACAGGGAGCAGGAAACTAATTATCAACATCCTATCTGGTTTCTCGTTCAGCAGGGTTTCATACCCAAAGAAAGTATTAAAATCGAACTCCATCATATTGTTTTTCTGAGGGACTTATTTCTAATAAAGTTTTGTCTTTATATCCTAAGATTTTGGCTACAATGAGGTTGGGGAATTCGTGTATCCCTATGTTATATAGGTTCACACTATCATTGAAGAACTCTCTGCGGTCGGCAAGCTTGTCTTCGAGTTGTGATACCCGCGTTTGTAGTGCTGCAAAATGACTATTGGACGATAGGGTAGGATACTGTTCTGATATAGCAAAAAACGAAGCCAACCCTTTGGAAATCTTGTTGGATATCTGAGTTTTTTCTTCTGTGTGTTGTGCGCTGTAATAGGCAGTGCGAAGTTCTGTGAGCTCTGTCAGTAATTTTTTCTCGTGGGTGGCAAATTCTTTGGCTATGGTTACCAGATTAGGAATCTCATCCGCGCGTTGTTTGAGCAGTACATCTATGTTTTTATATGCCTTATCGATATTGAAACGCAGCATTACCAATCGGTTGTAGAGAGTTATCAAAAATCCTATAATCGAAGCTCCTAATAAAACAGCTAAAACGATAGCAATAATAGAGGTATTCATTGTAATAAAATAAATATAATTAATGAAACAATAATAACACATGTAAATAAGAAAGACCGCAATAGGGGTTGGTATTTGTTCCAAAGATTGATAGAGGATACCAAAGTAATTCCTAAGAGCTTATATTTATCATCTTTTCTTAGGAAAGGTACTCCACCTTTGGCGTCAGTATAACCTATCAAAAGAACTTCATCTCCTTCTCTAAGCAGACTTTCACTATATCGCTTTTCTCCACTAGTGTACTGATGGGTATTTTCCATTAAAAAAAGTTGGATTCCCTCAGGCACTACTTCTATTTTCCCAGTCGTATCTTCTATTTCGAAAGGGTTACATTGTGTTTCTTCGTGGATAGTAGAGTAAGAATTGTGTTCCTCTTTATCTCTGTCAATCTTCTCTATTAGATAGTAATAGCCTATGCAGGGTGTCATTTTGATAGGCGAAAAAAGCGGGTTTTTCATCAAGAGTTTCCCTTCTACTTTTGCCAATCCCTTGGCAATCGAACGTATTTTTGAGGTAGGTAAGGAGGCTTGTAGTTTCAAAAAACGTTTAGAGGCATTGGGTAATAAGAGTTTGAGAATAAGGAACACCACCACTCCCAATAGTATATAAGCCGATATATTCATCCAAAAATTACTGATTATTCGCACGATACAAAAGTAAGAATAATTGGTTAATTAACCAAATTTAGAAATTAAAAAATATAAAGTTATATATGAGGCAAAATTATATGTAGTTCGTTCATGGGTAAGGAGATAGAATTATCACTATCTTTGTCCACAAATCGACTACTATCAGAAATCATCATCTCCATTGTACAGCCATACTGATAAAGCCGTGAGGGAGATTGCCTATACTCTTCGGTTTTGATGAAGTATAAATTAGTAAATAACCCCATAAAATCCCTCATGTAGTACCTGCTACACGGGGGATTCTTAGTTATTGAACTACCTATAATTCATTATAAAATTATATTGTGCAAAATTTATTTGTAAAAAATTTTGTTGTTTAAAATATTTGTTGTACTTTTGCCCCCGAAATCAAGAAGTAATGATAGAAGAAAACTTACAGTTAGGTGCTCAGGTATGCTTTCCGCTCTATGCGGCTTCGCGTAAGATTACACAGCAATATGCTAAGTATCTTACTCCCTTAGACCTTACCTATCCGCAGTATTTGGTACTTTTAGTACTCTGGGAAGAAGGCTCTCTCACGGTAAATGCTATAGGAGAAAGGCTCTACTTAGATAGTGGTACCCTTACCCCTTTGCTTAAGCGAATGGAAGCCAAAGAGTTGCTCACTCGTATCCGCTGCAAGAAGGACGAACGCATTATGTGGATCGCGCTGACTGAAAAAGGCCAACAGCTACAAGAAACCGTCAAAGACATTCCTTCGCGATTGAAAGAGTCAATAGCGCTTAGCGCTCAAGAATTAGAGACTCTTAGGACATTAGTATATAAAATCCTTAAGTAAAAATAAATAACAAAGTAAATAAAAAAGAATTAATATGACAGCACTGTACACAGCAGTGGCTACCGCTACCGGAGCCCCTAATAGAAAAGTAACTTCCGACAATGGCGTATTAAGCCTCGAACTACGTTCTCCTAAAGCCTTAGGAGGCGCTAATGACGATTATACCAATCCAGAGCAACTCTTTGCAGCAGGGTATGCAGCTTGTTTTGATACCGCACTGAACTTGGTTATCAAACAAACTAAAGTAACCACAGGGGTGACTACTGTAACAGCCCATGCATCTATAGGAAAGCTTGATACTGGAGGTTTTATCTTTGCCGTAACCTTACAAGTGAATGTACCTGGGGTATCACTTGAGCAAGCCAAAGAACTTGCGGACAAAGCACACCAAGTATGTCCCTATTCTAACTCTACTCGTGGGAATATAGAAGTAATCACAGAAGTAACAAACAACTAATGGAGAAATAGGGATATATGAATTTTTTAGAAATCGCACAAAAGAGATATGCTGCTAAAGCATATCGCAATGAGAAGATAAGTGAGGCTAAAATCAAGGAATTGGCCGAGATACTCCGCTTAGCTCCTTCTTCAGTAAATAGCCAGCCTTGGAAATTTGCTATCATAGGAGATGAGGCACTCAAGGCAGACTTGGCCGCACATTCGTTCTTTAACGAGCAGAAGATAAAAGATGCCAGTCACCTTGTCGTGTTTTTTGCATATGATGATACAGCCGCTTTTGAAACCTATTTCAAGGCCAATCAGCCACAACCTATAGTTGATTATTACCAGAGTGTAAAAGCAGGTGATGATGAAAGAGCGAAGGCTTGGTTCCAAAAACAAGTGTATTTGGCAACAGGTTTCTTTGTAGCCGCTTGCGGAGCAGAGGGTATTGATGCGACTCCTATGGAAGGTTTCGATGCTGCTTACTACACTGAAAAATTGCAAGTAAAAGGCTGTAAAGCGGTACTTGCTGTAGCGGTAGGTTATCACAGTGAATCCGATAGCAACCACCCAAGTAAGACTCCTAAAAAGAGACTTCCACTGGAAGAAGTAGTGGAAATTCGCTAATTAGGTTGTAATAGATAGACAATAACTAAACTCCCTGTATGCAAACTGCCTATATGGCTCGCATCACGGGGAGTTTTCGTAAATTATCAATGGTTAATTGTCAATTATTAATTATTTTGTACTTTTGTTGTTTGAAAAAGCACAAAAACCTTATCGGATATGAAAAAAGAAGCTATCAAATTGTTTGAAGAACGCAAGGTACGTACCATTTGGGACGACACTCATGAGAAATGGTATTTCTCTATTGTAGATGTAGTGGCTATATTAACTGATAGCCCTAACCCTCAGACCTATTGGCGTGTATTAAAAAAACGACTAAAAGAAGAGGGAAATGAAACCGTTACAAACTGTAACGCTTTGAAGTTAAAAGCTGCTGATGGTAAAATGCGACTTACCGATGTCGCTGATACTGAACAACTTTTTCGCTTGATACAGTCTATCCCTTCTCCTAAAGCAGAGCCTTTTAAACTATGGATGGCAGAAGTTGCTAGCACTCGTATTGACCAACTGCAAGACCCTGAACGCTCTATAGAACAAGCGGTGGCTGACTATCGCCGCTTGGGATATTCAGAAGCGTGGATAAACCAACGTATCAAATCTATTGAAGTGCGAAAAGAACTTACCGATGAGTGGAAACGTACGGGGGTAAAAGAAGGTGTAGAGTACGCCACACTCACTGATATTATCACCCAACAATGGAGTGGCTTTACTACCAAAGAATACAAGCAGTATAAAGGACTCAAAAAAGAGAACTTACGCGATAATATGACCAACTTGGAAATGGCTTTTAACATATTAGCCGAAGCCTCAGCTACCGAACTTTCCAAACAACGCGACCCACAAGGAGTAGAAGAACAGAAAAAGGTAGCTAAAGAAGGTGGTGGTGTAGCCAAAGTAGCGCGCAAGCAATTGGAAACTCAATTAGGGCGCAGTGTCATATCACCTACAAAAGCTAAAGACTACCTTAAAATCGAGGAACCATAGTACAACAAACAATAAATAAAGCTCCCCGTATGTAAACCGCCTATATGGCTCGCATCACGGGGAGTTTTCGTAGCTTTTCATTCGTCTCTTGTCATTCGTAACTTCCTCAGCCATAAACCAACGCCGAGGTACAACAGACAAGGGATTATCCCCGAAACTGGGGAAATGAGTATATGTTTACCGGTTTCTATAAGAATGTGTTTGTCGTATATCAGGCTGTTGATAGTGGTATCCTCAATGGCGTGCATCCACACCCCAGCCCATATCGACTTTGTAAGGCGGAAAAGTTCGGTATACATCACCGTCCACGAGATGCAGCACACTAATGCCATTATGCAAAAAGTAACCTTATCGTAAGGAAATACGGCAAATAGCTGTTCGGGTTTTAGGAAGTAGAAAAAGTAAGGCAAATGCCACGAGCACCACACTACCCCCACAATGAGATAGAGCCACACGTCTTTAATTTTCAAACTGAGCAAACGAGCCGTAAGATACCCCCGCCACGACGATTCTTCAAAGAAATTCTTTACAAATTCGGCTACTACAAAAATACCAAAGCCCGCAAGATAGTCCGTCCACCGGATTTGTACATCTATCCAGCCCAAAAGCTCCCCTATAAGCAGGGTAACGGCAATCACCACAGGGTAAATAAGGGTTGCCACCCCATACCAACGCAGGTTTTTCTTAATAAGCGGACGCAATCCTGCATCGCGCCAACCATCGCCCATAAAAGCGCGCAACACAAGCCAAGTAAGCAGCGGAGCCACTATAAAAATACCCATTCCGCTAGTACCATTATTAGTATCGCTAAAATCGCCTGTCGTTTCCCCCGTAAGAGTATCTACCCATACGCCCACCCAGCCACAACTGAGGGCTACGAAAATAAAAATACATAAATTCCTAATGGTTCGTGTTTGATGCTTCATCTTTTAAAAATATTTAATTATCTTTGGCGCAAAATTACGCCAGTGCGCATCACTACACAATACTGAATAATAACCATTTTTTAAGATGACAACCGATAAAAGCATAGAGGAAATAGCCCAAGAATACATTTCTTATATGAAAATCTTGGAACAAGCAGGTAGTTTTGCCGTTTTTCTATCGGATAAATTCGGGCATTACTATTATGTAACCGAATATATTGAAGCATCTCAAGAGCTCGATATTGAGAAGTTAGTACATCCCGATGATTTAGAAGTGGTAAGAAGAATTGATAAAAAAGTATGGGAGTTTTTGGATACACTCCCCGAGGAAGAAAAGCTCACTTACAAATACATCTATGAGTTGAGAGTATTAGAAAAAGGGAAGTATATACGAATGATTTACCAAACGCGCCTATTGGCATTCAAAGACGATAATTTTTTGGCTATGGGTATGATAGACCTCGCTCCCGAACAATCGGCAAACACTTCAGTGCGTTTTCAGATAAAAAACTGCCTTACCGATGAAGTGGTACCTTTCACTATCGAAAGTGCTACCGATGCACTACTCACCCCGCGCGAGAGAGAAATTCTCGCCCTTGCCAAAGAAGGAATGTTCAGCAAAGAAATCTCCGAAAAACTGAACATCAGCATACATACCGTAAACCGCCACCGCCAAAATATCCTCGAAAAACTACAAGTAGATAATATGATTGAAGCCATAAGGTCGTAGCACGAGTCGTAACACGAGTCGTAGCACGACACGCAATAAATAAAATTCACTCAGGGCAAGAAGTGTGAGTTTATATATACTCGAAATCTTATCTACTCCATTCAAAAACGGCATTTATTAGTTTTATAGTTAAAGTAAAACAACATAAGTTTTTACTAAAAAATATCCTCTTCTCTTGCTCATCACAAAAAAAGTATTACCTTTGCAATGATTTTAAAAACTCATTTAAACACTATTTAAAAGAAACAGAGAAAACAATTACATAAAGACATAAATTAGCGTTTCGCTTTACATTTTCCTTTTATAGAAAAACGACCATTTTTTTAAGTAACTAAAGGAAAGTAGAAGTGGAAATGCCTACGTTTAAGCGTGGGCATTCCTTTTGCTTTAGTTACTGCCTTTGGTCGGGCTTCTATAAAAGTATAAGGAATGTGCCCGCGTTTTTTTATGTACTTATATGAACGATAAAGGCGGAACCGAAAAGCCTGCAAAAGAGTAGGAATAGCAATTTAAAAACTAAAAAAATGACATTAAACACAAAAACAACCATTTTATTTTTCTTTTCTCTCATAATTTCTAACTTATTGAGAGGACAAAACAAAGAGTTTGAAATAACTCCTATAACTGCATACAAAGCTTATTACAATCTGAATAGATTAAATGAGTATGGCAGAAAAGATAAAATACTCATTTTTAATATGCAATTAAAAATGGTTGATTACCCTATCTATGGAGAAGAGGATATTCCTTCAAAAAAATACCAAGAACTAAAAGAAGAATTGCCTAAATATAAAGGTGATTATGACGAGTTTCAAGAGAAAAAAAGTATTGCTCCTCTTATCGAAAAATACTTAACTTCCAATGAAAAAAGAAAAATAAAATTACAATATTTAGTAGAAGCTGAAAAAATTGTTGAAAAATATAAAAATGAGTTAAGAAAAACTTACTCTACAGATAACGGCGCAAAAGTTTCTTTCATATATCTTGACAAAGAAGGTGAAAATAGAAATGATAAAATCTTAGAATTCTATAAAGATTTTATTAACAACAAATTACAGATGTCTTCAAGAGCAAAAAAATATCTGGAAATTTTAGATCAACTTAACAATACCTCTCCTACAGATAAAAAACCTATTTTTGCAGGGCAAAGTATAAAAAAAGAAGTTTTTGTAATAGATACCACTAAAATACATTTTAGTAAATTAGACGGTACATTTGAACTTATCCCTTTAAAATACAAAATTATTAAACATAAAAAAAGTAATACTCTCCCATTAGAAGCTATTTCTACATCTGACAACTCTATTTTTCCTAATGACAAGAATTTGGTATCAATAGAAAATTATGAATATTCTGTCTTAAAAAACATTAATTCAGATGATTATTTTTTAGTCACACAAAATTTCTTAAATGAACTTACAAATATTTCTATAGGAGGTGAAATCCCTTTTACATTTGTAAGACAATCAGCTTTGAAATTAGAAAAGGATAAAGGCATACAATATATCTCAGGATTAACAGAAATAGAAGAGAAAAGAATATTAGGTATGTATCCCATTCAAGAAATAGGTGAAGAACCAGACTATGAAACTTCTAAATATTTAAAATTTACCTCAATTCCTACAACAGATAGATTCATAATGATAACTGACTGTCCTCGTGGATATGGAAAAGTTAATAAGAATTTGGTTATTCAAAATATCAAAACACAACAATTATATTTAGTATCTTCATTTCCAATCAGAGAGTTTCAAGATTTAGACAATATGACAAATGAAAGTTTAGGAAGAGGTTTTTTGACAATGGATGTGCCTAAAGAACTAACACCCCAAGAAAAACAATCAGTTCAACAATACCATAGTATGTTGAAAATAGCTTACCAAAAAGGACTACAGTTAAGAAATATACAAAAAAAATATCTTACAAGAACAGGTTTATTTGATCCTTCAAGAGCAACTGCTACTGATAAAGCTATCTATAACAGAATCTTAAAAGAGTTAAAAGCTACCTATAGCAAAATGAGAGATATGACTACTAATAGTAGTGGTACGAGAGATGCTATAGAAAACAGCCTTTCTACAGAAGATGCTGGTGCCTTAGATGTTATAGCTGGCTGGTATTATAGCTACGATATTTAGAAATAAAATTAAAATTCAATAAAATATGAATAAATGGAATGAATTGTGCTATATAGTAAGCACACATCAAAAAAAGAATACTAAAGAAAATATTTTTCAAGGAGAAATTGAAGATTTCTTAGAGAATTTGGGTTGGTCAAGAAGTCAAGGAGAAATTATAACTCAACTGCGTGTGCAAATGGGAAGTAGTACTAAAAAAGCTGATATAGCTATAAAATCAGCTAATAGTTTTCAGTTTGTTATAGAACTAAAACGCCCTAAAGAGTCTGTGGAAAAACATAAGAAACAACTCATCTCTTATATGCGACAGCTAAAACTTCGCTTTGGGGTGCTTCTGGGGGACAAATTCCAATTGTACTACGACGACACTACAGAAGACGGCACAGAAGCTCAAAAAGTATTTGAGGCTGCATTCACAGAGAATAATCCAGAGACTGAAGAACTACTATCTCTACTTACTAAAGAGCAATTTGGAAAGGATAAACTTCTTGTTTTTGCTGAAAAACAATTAGAGAAAATACAAGAAAGTGAAGTTATGAATGAAATTCAAGAGTATGTGGAAGAACAGCTTTCTCATTTGCAAGATAAACTATACAAAGAACTACAAGAGGAATATGATTCTAAGCTTGTAAAAAAAGTGTTTGAGCATTTGAATATTGCTATCTCTACTATTGCTGTTGAAGAAGTATCTCTAAACAACCTTGATACCACTCCTGTTGAGAAACTGCCTATTGAGTTTGTTCCCAATGATTTAGAAGCTTTTAAAAAATTACTTTTAGAGAAAAAAGTAGCAAAAGTAGAGTGGTACTATAACAATGGAAAAGTAGAATACAAAACTTGGAAAGCATCACGATTTAAACAAGAATCTCCTTTGTTAGGCAATGTATATTCACGTCCTGAAGCTAAAAATGGCAAATGGAAAGAATTAGGACTTGCAAAAGTAGTCTACAAAATAGACTAAGCTAATCTCTCGCTAACACTCCCCGTGCAATCTCTTTTTGCACGGGGAGTTTTTTTATTACTGATAAAATTCACTTGGACTCACTCCTAAATGATGCTGTACAAAGCGAGAGAAATAGGCAGAAGACGAAAAGCCAAAAAGAAGTTAAAGACCGTATGGCTTTGAAAAATGTGGTTGATACCTTTTCTAACCAAAAATAACCGAACAAATAGCTCATTAAAAAACGTGTGTCTAACTTTATGTATAGTCAAATGCAAACTGTTCAGACAAAATAATTGACTTATTGGTTAATTATTTGTATCTTTGTGGGGTGTAAAATGGAATATTATGTTGAAACAATTGACCTTTATCGCGACTTTGTTGTTCGCCTTATGGGGGCAAGCACAGACAGAAACAACCCTTCGCCATATAGATATACTTGCCTATAATACTGAGGGAGAACTTAATTTCTATTGGCAAAAAGGGAAAGATAAGTTCTTAGAGCTGGAGCTTGACTACGAGGAAGATGAAAAAGCAGATTATAAGCAAGAACTCTATGATCTTAAGTTGACTTATGATGATAAGGAGGATTGGGAGACTCTGAAGGATATAAAAAGAGGAGAGAAGAAAATTATCTATCTCAATGATATTCAGCGTACTACCCTGAAGGATTTTGTAGGGAAAACCTTTAAGACACTTCCGCCAATCTATGACAAGAATACCCAAACAATTCTTAAGATACTTAACCCACAATTGGCCTTGCTATGTGATATTGATGTAGAAGAAAAAGATCCTTATCAAGATAGGGATTATTATTCACTACGTGCTATCAACTTGGGAAAGGGTAGGAATATATACCTCTTGAGCGATGATGGTGATATAGAAGGGTTTATAGTGCCATTGAAGGATAAAACCTTATTCTTGAATGACAGAGAGACAACAAAGCTCGTAGCCGCTCAATACCCTTCGTCCTATACAGATGATTTTATAGCATATAAACCCGAAGATTATATGCTACTTCGTCCTAAAGGCAAGCGCTATGAACTTATTGATATTTATAAGCAAAAAGTGCTTCCAGGTAGGTATGATACGATCTACTATAACAAGTTTGGCGTGATAGGTAGAAGGGGGCGCAAGTATGTACTCTACGACAGTTATTTACAAAAGAAAGAATTCAAGGGGATGCGAAGTGTCTATTTCTACCGAGATGGGATAGAGATGCTTAACAGGCAAGGAGCGGACTATTACCAGATAAGTGGAGAGCGAATAGAGGCGTTTCCTAAAATCGTTTATTCTCTCTGTGGGACGGTGTATGAGAGGCGTTATACCCTAAAGAAAGATGAGCATAAAAAAGAATACCCCTACTATATGCTTTGTGGATTTGGAGGTTTTGCTTCAAAGTACGAGGCAGAGAAGGAGTATTACCTCTCGGATAGGAGTGCGGAGGAAACCCTTTCGTTTGTCAATGGTAAGAGGCGTATTGTATGGGACGAGAATGACTCTTTTACAGGCACTATCTATCCTCATCCTGAGCTTATACGAGTACAACAAGGCAATAAGTATGGGCTTTTTGGCTACACCTACCAAGAGAAGTTAGATGGAAGAGACTATACAGAGATAGAGCTGGAAGGAAGCCCTTTTTATAAGCGCATGCTGCGTGTATACCCTGATGTATATCTGATAGGGGAGGAGCTACTTCCGGTTGTCTATGACAATATTGAACAACAGAAAGACGGCCTTATCTATATCTACAAAGATCAAAAGATAGGGATCTACCCCCAACAGAAAAAGGCAATATATGAAAAAATAACCCCTCAGACACATTCGTTCTATAAGATTATCAAAAACGGTAGAGAAGGATATTTGGATATAAGGACGATGAGGGAGTATTATTAAGAATCCACAAATAAATTCAGAACTTAAAACTCAAATTATGCAGAATATTCAATTAAACAACGGGGTACAAATGCCCCTATTGGGTTATGGTGTATACCAAGTTGACCCTAAAGAATGTGAGCGTTGCGTAAGCGATGCTATCGCGGTAGGCTACCGAATGATTGATACTGCCCAAATCTACAAAAATGAAGAGGGTGTAGGTAACGCTATTAAGAAAAGTGGTATTGACCGCAAAGAGTTTTTTATCGTTACCAAAGTGTGGGTAAGCAATGCAGGCTACGAAAAAGCAAAAGCCTCTATCGAAACCTCTTTGCATAAACTCCAAACTGATTATATAGACCTCTTGCTCATTCACCAACCTTTTGGCGACTATTATGGCTCTTATCGCGCTATGGAAGAAGCCTACAAAGAAGGTAAAGTACGCGCTATTGGGGTGAGCAACTTCTATGCCGATAGATACCTCGATTTGGCATACCACTGCGAGATAAAACCTGCGGTAAACCAGATGGAAACACACGTATTCCACCAACAGCAAGCCCTCCAAGAACTAATGAAGAAATACGATACCAAGCTAATGTCGTGGGGACCTTTTGCCGAAGGCAAAAATGATTTCTTTACGAATCCTACCCTCAATGCTATTGGTGAAAAGTATCACAAAAGCGCTGCCCAAGTAGCTTTGCGTTACCTGTTACAACGCGATATTATCTGCATTCCTAAGTCGGTGCGCAAAGAGCGTATGCAGCAGAACCTTAATGTATTTGACTTTAATCTGCCTAAAGATGATATGGCAAAGATTGAAGCTCTTGACACCAAGCAAACACTCTTCTTCTCTCACCGAGATCCTGCTTTTGTGGAGATGATATGCCAATTAACAATTTAGGACATAGCACGAGTCGTAGCACGACAAGCTATAAATAAAAATCCCCGTGAGAGAAGACAACTCATGGGGATTTTTAATTAACTTATGACAAATCTGCTAATTGGCAAATTATTTTAGAATTATTCCAAATAAATTATTATCTTTGCCCCCGTTTAGAAATTGGATATAGACTATATGATGTATTTCTCTTTTAAAAGTTTCTGGTTTTGTGTGTTTTACCTCTGTGTAGGGGTGCTCTATGCTCAGCAAGTAGCCACCGTAAAGGGGCGTATCACTGCAGGCAAAGAGCCTGTAGTGGGGGCAGTAGTGCAGCTTAAGGAACTCAAGAAGCATACAGTGGTCGATGCTCAAGGGAGTTTTTCCCTATCAGTACCATATAGAGAAGCACCTTATACGTTTTCTATAGAGTCCATGGGCTATAAGGCACAAGAGCAAACCCTTACTGTGGCACAGCCTGTTGTGGTGCTCAATGTGGCTATGGAGGAAGAAATCACCGCTCTTACGGGTATTACGGTGGAGGCCATCACCCCGATCAAGCAGCTGGAGAAGAGTGCCTATAATGTAGCCGCCATAGATGCCTCCAAGCTCACACACCTCAATAGCAATGCCGCCGATATGCTCGCCAAGGCCTCAGGGGTAAAGGTACGAGAAACGGGTGGCGTGGGAGCTGAGAGCCAAATCAACCTCAATGGTTTTACAGGGCAGCATGTACGTACTTTTGTGGATGGGGTGCCTATCAGTAGGGCTTCTTCTTTTCAAATAGGCAATATCCCCACTGAACTAATTGACCGTATCGAAATCTATAAGGGAGTGGTGCCTGTTACCTTTGGCTCTGATGCCCTCGGAGGGGCGGTGAATATCGTTACCAAGCGCAGCAATGCTCAGTATGCCAACCTCAGTTATACCTTTGGTTCTTTTAACACCCATAAGAGTACGCTCAATGTAGGGGTGCCACTGACGGATAATATAGGGATAGAACTTAATGCCTATCAGAACTATTCCGATAATAGCTATAAGGTGCTTACCCACTACTTAGACCTGACTAAAGGGATTTACTCCAAGGACAGACAGTGGTTCAAGCGCTTCCATGACCGCTATCACAATGAGGTAATCATCGGAAAGGTGAATATATTCAAGGAGCCTTGGGCGGATAAGCTCTCTTTCTCCCTGAATTATAACCAAGAGTATAAGCAGATACAGAATGCTAACCTTATGCAGATTGTCTTTGGGGGTAAGTACCAAACCTCTTATACCTATAGTACAGGGATAGAATACGAAAAGAAAAACCTATTGAAGGGATTAAGCTTTTCCGTTGTAGGCCGTTATGACCTAACCACTACCAATGTTGTAGATGAAGAAAATCGTATATATAGCTGGGACGGCTCTTACAGAATCAAGCCAACTAAGGGGGAGGCTATGTATCAGAATACGCTCTTTGAAGGCAAGACAGCCTACGTGGCAGCACACTTGGATTATTGGCTAAGCGAAAAGCACTTCTTGCAGCTTACGCATACCTTTAGCCACTATTATAGATTGACCAAGAGCCAGCTTTTTACGCCATTCTCTTCCGATGCTGATTTTATGGATCGTATCAACCAAAAGAATATCACAGGCCTCTCGTACAAATATGTGCCAAATGACCAGTGGACGGTCTTAGCCTTTGGCAAATATTATGTAGCTAAGGTAACAGGCCCTGCGGTGGTGAGTGGGCATGGCTATTTGTCCGTTTATGAAGATCATACTGAGCGTACCAATGCCTTGGGAGTGGGGATAGGTTCTTCCTATGAGTTCTCTAAGGAACTACTGGCCAAGCTCTCCTACGAAAAGAGTTATCGCTTGCCCAACGACCGAGAGCTTTTCGGAGATGGAGACTTGGAGATAGGAGCCAACCAGTTGCGCCCAGAGCATAGTGAGAACCTCAATGTGAATCTCTCTTGGCAGCCCGAAACCAATGGTCATGCCCTCTTAGCAGAAGGAGGCTTTGCTCTACGCTATATTCAGGACTATATCATTCGCAATGTAGCCAGCACAGGGGCAGCCACCAGCAAGAACCATGGTAAGGTGCTCACTTTGGGTGGTGATTTTACCCTACGCTATTTCTATCAGAAAACCTTTTCTGTAGGAGGGAATCTCTCCTATATGGATATGCGCAACCGCGAGCGTAAGAATACCAACGGAGCGGATTCAGTAACCTATGGAGATCGGGTGCCCAACATGCCTTACCTCTTTGGTAGTGCCGATGCGACCTATACCTTCGATAGCTTACTCACTCAGGACGATGGGCTTACCTTGGGTTACAACTTGGCTTATACTCATGAGTTTTTCCTCTCTTGGCAGAGTGAAGGAGCAAAAATTACTGTACCCACGCAGCTCTCCCACGATCTGAGCCTTACCTATACAGCCCCAAGGAATAAGTACACCCTCTCGGTAGAGGTAAAAAACTTTACCAATGCACTCCTGTATGACAACTATAGTCTGCAAAAGGCAGGTTGTGCCTTTTATGTCAAAGCCTCATATAGATTTTAGTAAGGGCGAATTGCAATTCGCCCCTACTAACCACTCAAAACCGAAAATTCAAAACTATTTATATTATGTATATTAATTTTCAAACTATTAAAAAAGGGTTGTTCCTCACAGCAGTAGGAGCAGCGACTTTGGTATCATGCTCCAAGAGTGATGATAACAACAATAATGGAGGGGGTAATAATACCAATCCCCAAGCAGAAGCCAATCGCTTCTTTATTGATGCAGGAGGAGCAGAAAACAAAGCCCGTTATATACTCCTTGCTGATGATGTGACTAAAGGAGAAGTACCTTTGGAGTCTAACAAAGGACAGTTAAAACCAGCTAATGGATATTTTTGGTTGTTTAATAAGAATATCGCAGCAGGTCTCTCTTATGAGTTCAGAGGAGCAGGTATAGGTGTTTCCTATGCGCGTAATGCAAAGGGAGAAGTAAGCCCTATCAATGATTTTGAGGTAAATGAGCGTGCTACTACCTTTGGCTTTTTTAATAATTACTATGTAACAGCTGTAAGTGGGCAGGCTTTCGAAGGGAAAAACGATGGGTCTACTTTTATCTTCCGTAATACTTCTGACTTTGCGGAGGCTTCTCGCAAAACCATTCATACCAATAAGTTCTTAGGGGACAATATGAATGATACTGAGATCGTATCTTTTGCGGGTATTTTGGACAATGGTAATGGGGAATTCCTCACAGGTATGCTTGTTTCTGAATACAAGGATGTACAACCAGGACAGGGCTCCAGTACAGGCCATATGGAAAATACCGATGTGGTATATGTAGGAGTACTTGATAAGGATTTGAACCTTAAGCGCTACTACAAGAGTGATAAACTCAGCTACTCAGCGGGTCGTTTCAAGAGCCAATACCTTTTGGAAATGGGTAAGGTAGCCAATGGAGATGTGTATGTGTTCTCTGGAGCCATTGCTAAGAATCCAGCACCTGCCAAAGCACCAGCTAAAGCAGATAAGGCTACCACTAAGCCCGCAGGAGCTTTGCGTATCAAGGCAGGAGCTACAACTTTTGATGATAGCTATTTCTTTGATATCTCTGCTGTATCTAACAACGGCCTTTTCCGCCGTGTATGGCATATAACTGATAACAAATTTCTTGTAGAGTTCTTCAATGATGCTACTAAGGCCAATCTCCGCTCTTTGGACGTATATCACTATGCCATTGTAGATGTAGAAGCGAAGACACTCAACTGGGTAGCTGGTCTTCCTGAACCTACCAAATGTACCAATATTGTAACCAACCCTATTACCCCAGCGATTTATGGCGGTAAGGTATATCTCCCAGTGAACGAACAAGGTACCGATCCTGCTATCTATATCATAGACCCTGCAACCAATGCCGCTACTAAGGGCTTAGTAGTGAAAGGAGCTACTGTAATCAATGCTATAGGACGTTTTGAATAATATGAAACATATCATCTGTCTATTTTTTCTATCTGTGTGCAGCACTTGGGCACAGACAGCCATTTGTATAGGGGAGCGTTTTACGCTCCCTTCTACCATTATGGGTGGGGAGTGCACTATTGACCTCTACCTGCCTCCTTCCTATAATGATAGCTCCCTTATCCCGACAGATTACCCTGTGGTGTATTTGCTTGATGCCCAAGCTAACTTCAATTATTTCACTACTCTTATGGAGAAGCTCACCCAAGGGGTGCCCAATATCCCAGAAATGATTGTTGTAGGGATAGAAAGTAAGGATCGTGATAGGGATTTTGCTAGAGAAAACGACCGTTTTTG
This sequence comes from Capnocytophaga gingivalis, assembly GCF_002302415.1. Lineage (NCBI taxonomy): Bacteria > Pseudomonadati > Bacteroidota > Flavobacteriia > Flavobacteriales > Flavobacteriaceae > Capnocytophaga > Capnocytophaga gingivalis. The sequence continues at coordinate 1,573,946 of NZ_CP022386.1, forward strand.
GCAGTTTGTTAGCGAAGAGGTAAAACCCTTGGTCGAGCGCAAGTACCGCTGTAAGGACTTTCGAATAGCGGTAGGGCATTCCCTCAGTGGTCTCTCGGTGGTGAGTGCTCTTGTCAAGCATACAGACTTGTTCAATGCCTATATTGCACACGATCCCAGCCTATGGTGGGGGGAGGGCTATGGGATTAACCTCTTTGAACAAAATAAAGGAAAGGATTTCCAAAACCGATTGCTCTATATCACCCATACAGGCTATAAGATACGCCATAACGGCCGTAGTGGGCATGTAGCAACCTTTGACAAGCTAAAGGAGATGTTACAAGCCAATGCTTTCAAAAATCTACAATGGAAAATCTCTGAGTACTCCAAGGAGAATCATGGTACTATACAGCTCATCGGTAATATAGATATGTTCCGTACCCTCTTTGCCGAGATGTTCATAGACCGCAATGATATAGAGGAAAACCCACAAGTAATAACCCAGCGATATAAGGCACTCTCCGAAAGATTACACTATACTTTTACCCCTTCCGAAGGTTATCTGAAGAATACCATAAAGTGGTTACAGCGCAATGGGAAACAGGCTCAAGCTCAAGAAGTAGAGGCATTGTTAAGACCGAAGGAAGAGAAGATAAGCAAATAAAAGGTTTATCTTCACCCAAATTAGCCAGTTGGCAAATTATGATTATCTTTGCACAAAATATATCATCCCATGCATACCGATAATTTTGATATTCTTGCCCAACTGATTGATAGGCGCCTTGCCCAAGTAAAGGATGAGGCAGCAAGAGCTTTGCTTTTCTTTCCTATACAAATCTTACAACGCAAGAAGGATATAGCAGGGTTGCCCCAGAATGCTCATGTCATTAAGCTATATCAGGTGAAGGATAGCCAAGACCTTCTAAAGAAAAGAGCTGAAATCACACGGTTATGCGAGCTTTTTCAGGCGCGTGCTATGCTGAACCTTAATCCTAAGAGCTACAAAGAGGTAGCCTTTGGGATGCTAAAGAAACTTTCAGAACTCCTCTCTCAGGAGGCTTATCCTGCTGTAGACAAACTATTAAGCTCATGTATCAACAGCGCAGGAGTAGGAAGTAAAGAACTCAAAAAGTATTGGATTATAGATGTAGATGAGGTAAGCGAACCAGCACCTGTGATAGCTACTATCCAAGAACAATTGACAAGTATGAACCCTATAGGTGAGGAAAAGCTTGTGAACATAGTGCCTTCTAAAAGCGGGGTTCACCTCATTACCCACCCTTTTGATACAAACGGAGTGTGTTTTGCGGACACTATAGAAATAAAGAAAGATTGCTTAACAAATTTGCTTATTTGCTAAATCATGAGAAAAGTATTCATTATTCTAAGCACCTTGAATATCCTTGTAGGATGTTCTAAAGAACAAAAAGAAGAACCTGCTGTCAAAGAAAAAGAGGGATGGAAATTAGTTTGGGAAGACGATTTCAATCGTGATGATATCTTCTCCACCGGTATATGGTCGAAAATATGGGGTTGCCCTACTTCGACTGCCGATTGGTGCAAGACGATGAATCATGACCCCAGTTTGTTTGAGATAAAGGACGGTAACCTTATCCTCTTGGGCAAACCCAGAACAGACCCAGCCAAGCACAAAACACCCTACATCACCGGAGGAGTAACTACCCAAGGAAAGAAATATTTTGAAAAAGGGCGTTTAGAAATCCGTTGCAAGCTCGAAGCCCATCAAGGTGCATGGCCTTCCCTGTGGATGGTACCTGATGCGCCTTGGCCTACAGGGGGTGAGATAGACATTGTCGAGCGACTTAACTACGAGCCTTTTGTGCACCATTCGCTGCACTCCACTTATACAGAAGCAGGTAAAAAAGACAAATCTAAGCGTACTCCCCCAAGCACCGCTACTGCACCTATCAACCCCGATGATTACAATATCTATGCGGTAGAGCTCGATACCGATGAGGTACGTTTTTATGTAAATGGCAAGCAGACATTCAGCTATGCGCGCGTGCCAGAGAAAGAGAGTGAAGGACAGTTTCCTTTTGCTCGCCCTTATATGTTGCGTATCGATATGCAATTAGGAGGTAGATGGGTAGGTGAAGTAAAACCCTTTACCGATCCCGTGAGAATGTATGTAGACTGGGTACGATTTTATCAAAAGAAATAACAACTATTCTCCTATGAATCCACCGATTACAGATATGGCTGCTTTGGGGCGGCAGCTCCGTTGTCCCGAAGGGGCTTTGGCACAAGAGGTAGCCGACTATATTTTTGCTTCCAACGAATATATGATTCGCCAGACAATCGATAGGCTACGCCTTACATCGGGGGAGCGAATCTTGGAGGTCGGCTTTGGCAATGGCAACCATCTTTCATATCTTTTTGCCCAAGGAGAAAACCTCCAATATACAGGAGTAGAACTCTCAGAGGAGCTTATCTCTTTGGCAGAGGAACGACATGCGTCACTTATCGAGCAAGGAAAGATTGCTTTTTTGAAGGCAGAAGGGGAGCGTATACCAAAGTTTCCTTCTGAGACTTTTGAGGTGTTTTTCTCGGTCAATACTTATTATTTTATCCAAGACCTCAGGGGGTACTTTGAGAGGCTCTATCCTATACTTACCCCTGGAGGAAGGCTTGCCTTGGGGTATATAGACAAAGATTTTGGAGAGCGTATGCCCTTTACCCAGGAAGTATTTACCTTCCATACCAATGAAGCACTTGGTCAGATGATTCTTGGGGCAGGCTTTTCCTCTCTTGAGATAGCCTCCTTTACAGAAGAGATTGTTGGTAAGGGTGGGCGAAAGGTACTTAGGCCTTTCCATATTGCTACAGCTATAAAATAAAGAAGACTACCTCCTGAAAAGGGGGTAGCCTTCTTCTACAAACAAAAAAACTATATTCTTCTTTCTCTCTCCTGAGCATCGACTACGGCAAAGGTAGTGAGATTCACCATTTCATCTACACTGGCATTCATCAGGGTGATGTGTATAGGTTTGGAGAGACCTAAGATGATAGGCCCTATAGAGCTAATCCCTTCAGATTCCTTCATGATCTTATAGGTGATATTGGCCGATTCCAAGTTAGGGAATATAAGCACATTAGCAGGCTTTCCATTGAGTTTGGAGAAAGGGAAAGCGGCTGCCATTTTTTCTGGATTCAAGGCTACATCCACCTGTACTTCTCCATCTACGATAAGGTCTGGGTAGTTCTTGTGTAGGTAGGCCACTGTCTTGGAGAGTTTTTGGGTACTTTCTGAAGGGGCAGAGCCAAAGTTAGAATAGGAGAGTAGCGCAATGGCAGGCTCCAATCCAAACATCTTGGCCTTCTCCGCTACCGCCAAGGTAATAGCAGTCAAGTCCTCTGAAGAAGGGTTGGGGTTCATGGTAGTATCGGAAAGGAACAAGGGGCCACGCTTGGTGATAAGGATACTAGTGGCGGCAATACGATTGAACCCTGGTTCTTTTTCTACCAAGTCCAAGATAGGACGAATGGTTTGCGGATAAGAACGGGAGTAACCTGTGATCATAGCATCGGCCTGACCTGTATTGACAAGCATGGCGCCAAAGTAGTTGCGCTCGCGCATAAGGCGGCGGGCATTGATCTGGGTAATTCCCTTGCGTTGGCGTTTTTTCCAATAGATATCGGCGAACGAATGACGACGTTCGGTTTCCTCATCACTCTTAGGGTCAATGATTTGCAAGTCGGCCTCGAAACCAAGTTCTTCCATATAGCCAAGGATAACATCCTTACGACCGAGGAGTACAGGAATAGCGATACCCTCTTGGTATACACGTTGGGCAGCCTTGAGCACTTCGAGTATATCTGCTTCAGGGAATACCACACGTTTTGGATTCTGGCGGGCACGCTCCTGAAGGACACGGATTTCGCGATTGCTACCACCGAGCCTGTCCATAAGCTGTTCGCGGTAAGCATCCCAGTCAGTAATAGGCTTTTGAGCCACTCCCGTTTCTATAGCTGCTTTGGCAATAGCAGGTGGTACTTCATAGATAAGGCGAGGGTCGAAAGGCTTAGGGATGATATATTCTTTTCCGAAAGTGAGGTTTACCCCATATACCAAATTGACCTGATCAGGTACTGTTTTCTTAGCCAAATCCGCCAAGGCATGTACTGCGGCGATCTTCATTTCCTCATTGATCTTGGTAGCACGTACGTCCAAGGCGCCACGGAAGAGAAAGGGGAACCCAAGGACATTGTTCACCTGGTTAGGCGTATCGGAGCGACCGGTAGCCATGATGATATCCGAGCGGGTTTGGGTGGCCAGGTCGTAAGCAATTTCCGGAGTTGGGTTGGCCATGGCAAATACGATAGGGTCTTTGGCCATGCTAAGGAGCATTTCAGGACTTACCACATTTCCTTTGGAGAGACCGATAAAGACATCGGCATCCTTCATAGCTTCTTCGAGTGTACGAAGGTCACGTTCGGTGGCAAACTCGGCTTTGAGGTAGTCCAAATTAGGGTTGTCCTTGCGAATCACTCCTTTGCTATCGCACATAACGATATTCTTAGGATCAGCCCCTAAGGCAATATAAAGTCGGGTACAGGAAATAGCGGCTGCACCTGCTCCATTAACTACGATTTTTACCTTACGAATATCCTTGCCAACAATCTCCAAGGCGTTTTTGAGCGCTGCGGCAGAGATAATGGCAGTACCATGTTGGTCATCGTGCATCACTGGAATATCCAATTCCTCCTTCAGGCGGCGCTCAATCTCGAAAGCCTCAGGAGACTTGATATCCTCAAGGTTAATCCCCCCGAAAGTAGGCGCAATGGCCTTGACAGTATTGACAAAGGCATCCACATCGGTGGCATTGACCTCAATGTCGAATACATCAATATCAGCAAAAATCTTAAAGAGCAAGCCCTTTCCTTCCATGACCGGCTTGGCCGCATCGGCACCGATGTTACCTAAGCCCAATACAGCAGTACCGTTGGAGATAACCGCTACGAGGTTTCCTTTGTTGGTATATCGGTAAGCATCGTTCTTATTTTGTCCAATGGCCAAGCAAGGATCCGCTACTCCTGGTGTGTAGGCTAAGGAGAGGTCGTACTGCGAGGCATGTTTCTTGGTAGGCACTACGGCTATCTTCCCAGGTTGCGGGAATTCATGATAGTCTAAGGCATCTTTCTTGTTATCTTTCATTTGAAATATTTTTATCAAAGTTGCTTTTTCAAAAGTGCAAAGGTACGAAATAAATGAGTAATGGTCAATGATTAATGATTAATTTTTTGCTAAGAGGGAAAAGGGATGAAAGATGTTGTTTCTTTAGTTATTTGTTGATAATTGATATACAATTACTTACGATTGTTTTTCTCTTTAGGTATCTCAATAAGATAGTTAGTAAGAGGCTAAAGAAGAATAGAATGAGAAATAGGCTATCCAAAGATGATTTAGATAGCCTATTTACTTTTTATGGGCTATGAGAATAGTCCTTTTATTTTCCCCAGAAAGCCTTTTTTCTTTCCTAAGAGGGCTTCTATTTCGGCTTTGGTATCTATACGGATATTCATATAGTGTCCGTCCAATTTTTGAATTTTCTCTTTTGGGAGTCGCTCTAAGAAGGTTTGGTAATCTACATCGCCCATGGAGGTAAATTGTTCTTCTTCGGGGAGATTGGGGTCGTAGTCTCCAATGTTCACACGCCACTCTTTGACATCTTCTTGGGAGAGGTTGTACTTGGTGATGTCGATAAACGGAGGGTACTCATAGGGAAGTATACTCTGTACTGTTTTGGTAAGGGCATATATTCCTATGATTTCATCTTTGTCATTTTGCATAAAAATAGGGCGTGCGATGTATATATCCTCGTGCTGGAGCTGTGCTGCTACAAAATCATCAAAAGCCTTTACTTTATCCTCGGCGGACTGGATTTTGCGGATGTTCTCTTCTGAGAAGCAGATGGGGCGCATAGCTCCAAAGATGAAGTGTCCTTCCTTGCTTCCCTCTATGGATCGTATGCCAAATTCTATATCATGGCGATAGTCATAGGTGATATTGTTGCCCTCATATTCTTCTCCCTCTTCATCGATAACCGATACACCGAAGTGGGTGGCCACTCTCTCGATAAAGGAGAGCGCTCCGTGCCAGTCGGCCGAGGTGCTGGGGGTGAAGACACGCACATCATAGGAGTGATTCTCGTCGGAGTAGCTACACTCAAAGCCACGCCCACTGATGCCTTCTTGCCCCAGTAGCATGTAGCCAAATTCGTTCAAGGGCATTTGCATGACCTCATCAAGTTCTTCATCATCCTCTCTGAGGGCGAATTGTCTAAAATTACCTCCTACGAGGTCTAATAGTTCCTCAGTGCTCATCACTTTGGGAGCTTCAGGGTTTTGAATGTGAAAAGTACGACTCATAGAGTTTTGAATTTTAAGTTAGTCCTAGTCATTAGTCACTATCTACAGCCACTTCTTCCGTCTGAAATAGATAATCATTCCTATGGTAATCAGTAACATCACCCCCCAGCAAGCGGGGTAAGCCCACTTGTAGTGTAGCTCTGGCATGTGCTCAAAATTCATGCCATACACCCCTACGATAAAGGTCAGCGGAATAAAAATGGTAGAGATGAGTGTCAAAAGCCGCATGATGTTGTTCATCCGGTTGCTCATAGCTCCCATATAGGTGTCTGTAAGCCCCCAAAGGATATCCCTATAGGAGGCGAGCGTTTCGGCTATTTGTACGATATGGTCGTGCAAATCCCTGAAATAGGGCTTGCATCCCTCTTGGATAAGCATATGGTTGTTTCGCTCTATACGGCTGATGACCTCACGGGCCGGAACGATGGATTTCTGAAGAAAGGTAGCCTTCTTCTTCAGGAGTTGTATTTCCGAGATCATATCCTCCCGTGGGCGAGCGATAATCTCGTCCTCGATGGATTCAATGGTATCGCTGACCCTATCCACAATCGCCAAGTAGTTGTCCACGATGCTATCCAAAAGTCCAAAGAGAAGGTAATCTGCCGAGGACTTTCTCAGCAAGCTCTCTGGCTGCTGTAGGAGCTTGCGTATAGGGTCGAAGACATCTCCTCCTTCTGACTCCTGAAAGGAGATGAGGTAGTTGTGCCCCAAAAGCAGTGCCAAGTGCTCAGCGGTAAGCTGTCCCCCTTGGTGGTAGATCATCTTGATAATCACCAAGAGATGTTCTTCGAGGAGTTCTACCTTGGGGCGGTGCTGGGTGTCAAGCACGTCTTCCAAGAGAAGGTTGTTCAGATGGGTATAGGCTCCTATTTTCCGTATTTCCTCTATATTGTTCAGCCCGTTGATATTGATCCAAGTGATACATCCCTCTTTGATAAAGGACAGCGCCTCTTGGGCGGAGCCTACTTTTTGGGTAAAGAAAGAGCTATCAGAGTAGGAGACGACATCTATATCGATGAGTTTCTCCTTTTCTCCGAAATACACCAAGCTCCCAGGGGGCAACCCTATTTTTTTCGCTCTATTAGCCTTTCTTTTCTTACTCATTGTCGGTCATCAGTTGTCAGTCACTATTCATTTTTCACTAGTCACTAGTCACTAGTTGTTATTCATCGCTTCTTCAATAGCGTTGTCAAAGAGGTTTGTTAGTGAGATACCTGCAGCTTTAGCTTGTTGGGGGAGTATGCTATTCTTAGTCAGCCCAGGGGTAGTGTTCATCTCCAATAGGTGAGGTACTCCCCCGACAAGGATATATTCACTACGGCTGAATCCCTTCATTTGTAATAGATTATAAACCCTTAGGGCGACTTCTTCTACTTTCTTTTTTTCCTCTTCACTTAGGCGAGCAGGAGTGATTTCTTTACTTTTACCTTGGTACTTTGCTTCATAGTCGAAGAAATCATTTTCGGATACAATCTCGGTGATAGGGAGTACACGTTTTTTACCACGATAGGTAATTACACCTACAGAGACTTCGGTTCCCTTGAGGAATTCTTCAATAATTACTTCGCTATCCACTTCGAAAGCCTTTTCAATGGCCTGATCTATATCCTTCTCGTCGTAAGCCTTGAAGACTCCTATGCTGCTGCCAGATCGGTTGGCCTTGACAAAGCAGGGCAAGCCTACTGTTTTGATAATCTCGCGAGTGGAGAAAGGTTCTCCTTGGTTCAGGTAATAAGCCTTTGCCCGAGGAATACCATAAGGCTTGAGCACCGAGAGCATATCTCGCTTGTTGAAAGTCAGTGCTGAAGCATACATGCTACAGCCAGTGATAGGTACACCCACCAGAGCAAGATATGCTTGTAAGTAGCCGTCCTCCCCAGGGGTTCCATGGATGGCATTGAAAGCACAATCGAAGGTGATTTTCTTCCCCTCCAAGGTCAGAGAGAAATCATTCTTATCTATCGGGATTTCTTGACCAAGGGTGTCGGTATATACCCATTTTTCTTTGGTAATTAGGATACGATAAGCTGTGTATTTGCTCTTGTCCAAGTACTCAGCTACAGTGGCAGCACTTTGGAGAGAAACGGCAGCTTCTTGGGAGAAACCTCCCATAAGTATGGCGATATTTTTCATGGTATGCTTAGAAATTTGTCTTTTAATCAATCTAAATAGCGGGGCAAATGTACGAAAAATCTTTTAAAGAAAAAACAAATTAGGACGCCTATTTGTCCCTATTTATCCTGCTTGTAAGGGGCGGTTAAAAAAGAAATTGATATAGTGAATAATGAGGATTCCTCCGCGGAAAACCATCCAGACAAAGAAGGTCAGCCAGATTCCACTCAGCCCCCATTCCAGCAGCGATTGGGTGACATAGAAGGTAGGGAAGAAGCCTAAGAAGGTAGCGATGATAAAGGCATTTCTTAGGATGGCGGTAAAGCCCATCCCCTTATAGATACCATCGAAAAGGAAGGTGATGGCATTGAGAGGCTGCATGAGTACCACAATCCAGAAGGTTTCGAAGAAAAGCAACTGCACATCCTTATTCTTGGTCATAAAGACTCCTATTTGATGGTAGAATAGGAAGTATACCAAAAGAATAACCATCCCAATGGTTAGCACTATATAGAACAAGTCCTTTACCAAGTTGCGTATGGTCTGGTACTGCTGGGTACTATAGAGCCGTCCAGAGAGTAAGCCGCCAGCATTGCAATAACCGTCAAAGAGAAAGACTGAAAACAGCCAAACTTGATTCAGGAGGGTATGGGTGGCAACAATGGTACTGTCCTCACCCCCGCCTAACTTTGTGGCACTGAGGAAAGAGAAGTAAAGTACCCCTTGTAGTAAGGATGAGCGTATGATTAGGTCAAAGCTCATGCGCAGGCTCTGGAAGAATTTAGGGTGTAGCGACTTGGTGAGGATAAAGCGGTAAGGGGTTCTCTCATAGAGGAAGTATAAGGATACAGCAAACATGACCCCTTGTGCTAATAGGCTCGCCCAAGCCAATCCCTTGATATCCCAATGGAGGACAAAAACGAAAATATAGTTGAATACCAAGTTGATAACCCCACCCAAGATGCTGATATACATAGACCAAGAGGTGTTCTGCATCCCTCGGAAGATACTGTGTATAGTCAGGGTTAGCAGGGTAAAGGGAAATCCCCACACACGGATGCGAAAGTAATCCAAGCAATAATCCAAGAGAATGCCATCCGCATCGTAGAAATTGGTTAGGATTATCTCACTGGTGAAAAATGCCAAGATAGAGCACAACAGTGAAAGCCCCAAGGAGAGAGTAAGGATTTGTGCTACTAAGCTCTTGAGCTGGTTGAGCTTGTCCTGCCCATAAGCATAGGCTACTTGTGAGGTGATGGCACGACTGCTCTGAATGAATATCCATACCAAGGAGGTCAGAAAAGAAGAAACGATGCCCACTGCCCCGAGGACTTCCTTTGTATTCAGGGCGATATGTCCAGCCATGATCGTATCAGTAAGCGATATAAGCGGTTCTATCACACCAGAAACAAGGGCGGGCAACGCCAAGCGGTTGATTTCTGTAATAGATATTCGTTTCAAAAAATATGGATTTGGCTAATGAACACAAATAGCACCGCAAAATTACATTATTTTTAGGACATACCCAAAGAAAGTATAAGGTTTTATTTTTATATAGTGGGCAGAGAGCAGTGAGCAGAGAACAGTGAGCAGATCATATACTCACCATAAGGAGAGCTTTTAGCTCTTTATTGGAGAATTTGGTAAAAAATCGTAATTTTGTAACCCCTTTTGAAAATCATAAAAACACATGCAAACCAATATATCTATTACAGGGATGGGGAGTATCTCCCCTTTGGGAGCAGATAGAGCCAACATCTGGAGGCAATATCTCTTAGACAAACCGCTGCTGGTAGGGCAAAGGGTAGGGGAGGAGCTGCTTCCCGTGGGGAGATTGCAGGAAGAAAGCCATGCCTTGGTCAGAGAAATACGACAAGAAAACGCCCGATATAGAAGTGTAGATCCTACGGTACTCTATGCACTATATGCCTCGCGGCAGGCCTTGCAGGAGGCAGGTTGGGAGCAGGGTAAGGACTTCGGGGTCAATATAGGTTCTTCCCGAGGAGCGACAACCCTCTTTGAAGAGTATCACCAGAGTTTTCTCGAGCAGGGTAAGTGTGCCCCCTTGGCCTCGCCTACTACTTCTTTAGGCAATATTGCTTCTTGGGTGATGCAGGATGCCAAAGGACAAGGAGCGGCTATCTCTCACTCTATCACTTGCTCCACAGCACTACATGCCTTGCTCAACGGTATCGCTTGGCTTCATGCAGATATGGCGGAGGGCTTCCTTGTGGGTGGGAGTGAAGCGCCACTGACACCCTTTACGCTATCTCAGATGAAGGCCCTGAAGATCTATGGTTCTTTGAGTGATTCCTACCCCTGCCAACCCCTGCTCTTAGAGAAACTTAAGAATACTATGGTACTGGGAGAAGGAAGTGCCGTTTTTGCTATAGAGAAAGGGGTGCGACCCAACGCTTTGGCGATTGTCAAGGGGATAGGCTATGCTACCGAAGTCATCACCCACCCTGTGGCCATCTCTGCTCAGGCGGAAGCCCTGCAGCTAAGTATGCAACAGGCTTTGCAGGGAGTAGCCCCAGCTGAGGTGGATGTGGTGATTCCTCATGCTACGGGAACCATCAAGGGGGATGAGGCCGAGTACCATGCCCTTAGGGAGGTTTTTGGACAGGACTTGCCACGACTTACCTCCAACAAATGGAAGATCGGGCACACTTTTGCTGCCAGTGGTGCCTTAGCTATCGAGATGGCGGTGCTCATGCTCCAGAATCAGCAGTTTTTGCCACTACCTTATCTAAAGAAAGAGGCAGAAGCTCCTCTTAGGAATATACTTATCAATGCAACAGGCTTTGGAGGAAATGCGGTGAGTGTACTTATAGGCTTGCCTTACTGAGGTGAAAAATAGTCAAGAAAATATTGACCATTCTCCATTAATTTTGTACTTTTGCACCAACGAAAATATTTTAAAAAATGTTACAATACAAGAGAAGTAGTGAATTATTTCACCAGGCACAACAGGTGCTTCCTGGAGGGGTTAACTCCCCCGTGCGTGCTTTCAATGCGGTAGGAGGAAATCCTGTATTTGTAGAATATGCCAAGGGAGCTTACCTATATGATACTGATGGGAATAAGCTCATCGACTATATAGCCTCCTGGGGGCCTCTGCTCTTTGGTCATGCCTATGCTCCTGTTATCGAAGCGGTAACCGAGCGCGCCAAGCGCGGTACGTCCTTTGGGATGCCTACCGAAGTAGAGACAGAAATTGCTCAAAAAGCCCTTTCTATGGTGCCCCATGTGGAGAAAATTCGATTTGTCAATAGTGGTACCGAGGCGTGTATGAGTGCTATTCGCTTGGCACGAGGCTATACTCAGCGAGAAAAGATTATCAAGTTTGCCGGTTGTTACCATGGTCATTCAGATTCCTTCCTTATTGCGGCCGGAAGTGGCGCCACTACCTTTGGAGTTCCTAACAGTCCAGGGGTGACACAAGGAACAGCTAAGGATACTTTACTGGCTACCTACAATGATATTGATTCCGTAAAGCAACTCTTTGCGGCACACCCCAAGCAGATCGCTGCACTTATTATAGAGCCTATAGCAGGGAATATGGGCTGTGTATTGCCAAAAGAAGGGTTCTTGGAAGCGCTACGAGCACTATGTGACCAAGAGGGTACTCTTCTTATTCTAGATGAGGTGATGACCGGTTTCCGTTTGGCCAAGGGAGGAGCTCAGGAGGCACTTGGGATTCGGGCGGATATTGTTACCTTTGGGAAAGTGATCGGAGGCGGTCTGCCTGTGGCTGCTTTTGCAGCACGCAATGAGATTATGGATCACTTGGCGCCCTTAGGAGCAGTGTATCAAGCAGGGACACTCAGTGGAAACCCCTTAGCGATGAGTGCAGGACTGGCCATGCTTACCGAGATAGAGAAGCGCTCTGACGTATTTGAGAGCTTAGGCAAGAAGACAGCCTATCTGCACGAAGGCTTGGATAGGGTGCTTACCCAGGCGGGAATCCCCCATCAGATCAATCGTTTTGGCTCTATGTGTTCTGTATTCTTTACTGAAGAACCTGTAACCGATTTTGCTTCAGCACAGCGTGCGGATCACCAGCGTTTCAAGAAGTATTTCCATGCGATGCTCTCCCGAGGGATCTACCTTCCCCCCAGTGGTTACGAAAGTTACTTCCTCAACGATGCACTTTCCTATGCCGACTTGGATACAACCATCCAAGCCTTGGCAGATGCCTTGGAGAAAGGGGAAATCTGAAAACAGTGAACGGAGAATAGTAAGCAGAGAGCAGTTGTCAGGGTACTATGACAGCTGCTCTCTGTTTTTTGTTTTTACTCACGTGAGCAGGGTTCACTTTCTCCTCTCTCGGAAGGAGACGACTTAGAACTCACTATTTATAGTTATCTATTTAGATTGATTATAAAAGAATATAATTTTCTTAAAAAACCAGAAAAAAATTCGTCAGTCTCGTGAAAAATCGTAAATTTGGCCTAAAAATAAAAACTCAAATTTATGCGAATCAAAATAAGCATTTGCTTACTGTTTTCCCTTCTGGGGATGATTCACACTTTTGCACAAGAGAAGTCCATCAGTGGGACCGTTAAGAACTCACAGGGCTTACCACAGCAAGGAGTCGTGGTTTCTCTCAAGGGGGATTCCTCACGTACTACCCAGACCGATGCTAAGGGAGGGTATACGATTTTAGCCAAAAGTACTGACATTTTGGTATTTTCCTCTTTGGGAATGGCAACCATAGAGCGAACAGTAGGGGAGGCAACCACGATAGATGTGGTGATGTCTTCTTCCACAGCCAAGGCAACCCCTACCCCTTCCACCACAGGAGAAGCGGTAGCACGTACCAATGTACGAGGCCCTTCTTCCATCTATGGGGAGAGCAAGCCGCTATGGGTGGTAGATGGGATCATTTTGGACGATGGGGTAGAGCTCAGCCCAGATGCCCTCTCCTCTTCGGATGCCAAAACCCTTATTGCCTCAGCCTTGGGGGGATTATCTTCTGATGATATTGATACCTTCCGTGTGCTTAAGGATGCTTCGGCTACTTCCATCTATGGGCCTCGCGCCATAGCAGGGGTAGTGGTAGTCAATACCCGCAAAGGGTCTAAGGGCACCAATAGTATTTCCTATACCAATGAATCTACCTTTAGGCTCATTCCTTCCTATAACAACTTCAATATCATGAACTCCCAAGACCAAATGGATGTCTTCATGGAGATGATGAGGCGAGGAAATATTACCTATAAAGAGATGGGAAACCGCCGTCACTATGGAGAGATAGGCCGTATGTATGCCCTACTCAATACTGCAACTCCTTCTGGTTATGGTCTTGCCAATACAAACGAAGCTAAAGAAGCTTTCTTAAGAGCTGCTGAGATGCGCAATACTGACTGGTTTTCCCGACTTTTTCAAACAAACATTCTACAAAGCCATTCGGTAAGTATCTCCACCGGTACCGACAAAGCTTCTTACTATGCTTCTGTGGGAATTATCAATGACCCAGGATGGATGCGCTTTTCTAACTATAATAGGTATACAGCCAACATTAACGCGAACTATAAGCTTAGTAAGAGCGTTTCCTTCAACTTAATTGCCAATGGTTCTTATCGTGAGAATAAGACTCCTGGTTCTGTAGATGGCGTATCCGGAAAGGTGTCTTCAGCTTTCTCACTGAATCCTTATTCGTATGCACTAAATGCTTCTCGTACTATGGATCCAGAGGCCACCTATCGTTATCGCTTTGCGCCCTTGAATATCTTTGAGGAAATGGAGAATAACTATACCAATACTCATATAGGAGATATCAAGATACAGGGACAACTCTCTTGGAAAATCTCTCCTAAGGTAACTGCGGTAGGACTCGCTGCGATTCGCTACCAGAATATTTCTCAAGAGCTGAACCAAACCGAAAGATCGAACTTGGCCAGAGCTTATAGAGCGATGGACAATGTTACCATGATCACTAACAATACCTACCTCTACGAAGACCCTTATGACGATTTCGATGTAAAGCGTACTGTACTTCCTGAAGGAGGAATTCGTGAAAAGAGTGAAAGTATCCTCAATGGTAAGGACTTTCGTGGTACGATAGACTATAGGGATGCTTTCTCAGGAGGTATTCACAAGATACAAGTATTGGGAGGTGCTGAGACCAGTGACATCTACCGCAACAAGGATTGGAACCAGAACTTAGGTTTGTTATACGAATTGGGCGATATGTCCTACTTCTCCTATGAGGCCTTCAAGCAGATGCAGGAGAATAAAACCAACTACTACACCCTTACCCGTACCACTACACGCAATGTAGCTTTCTTCTCCAACGCAATGTACTCCTATAAGGACAAATATATCTTCAACGGGACTCTCCGTACCGATGCCTCCAACAAGTTTGGTGCTTCTCACTATATCCGCTGGATGCCTACATGGAACCTTGCTCTCACTTGGAATATTTCTCAGGAAAAATTCTTCCCTAAGCTCAAGCCTATTTCAGCTCTTTCTTTCAAAGGCTCTTTTGGGATGACCCCTGAGAGTCCTTCAGTGAGCAACTCCTTGGCCAAGATTATAGGGGAGCGTCCATGGCGTAGTGCAGATCGCTTCCAAGAAACCGCTTTGCGTATCAGCGAAGCTGCCAATCATGATCTTACCTATGAGAAAAAAGAAGAGCTAAACCTTGGGGTACAGATGGGACTCTTCAAGAACCGAATCAACCTTGCCTTGGACTGGTATACTCGTAACAACTACGACCTTATAGGGCGTGTGCCTTCACAAGGGCTTAATGGAACTGTAATTCGTTCAGGCAACGTAGCTGCGATGCGCTCCTCAGGAGTGGATTTGAGTCTCCAGACCAAGAACCTTACCATAGGAGACTTCTCCTGGGTAACTACCTTCGTCTATGCCAGAAATGACAATAAAATCACCAAACTCTATGTAGAGGCCACCATCGAGGATATGGTCAAGGGAACGGGCTTCTCCAAGGAAGGCTACCCAGTGGGCTCTATCTTCTCTATTCCTTTCCGCGGACTCAACAGTGAGGGACTTCCTACCTTTGCCGACTCCAATGGTAACACCACTATAGACGGACTTCGCCTTGATCAGCGAGACAACTTGGACTTCTTAAAATATTCAGGAACTACCCGCCCTACCGATGTGGGAAGCTTGGGGAACCTATTCAAGTACAAAGGAATATCTCTTAATATACTCCTTACCTACTCTTTTGGAAATGTATTGCGCTTACCAGCTTCTTTCAAACATTCATATATTAACGACTCTCCTACCTCACCCAGTGATATGGTTGCAATGCCAAAAGAGTTCAAAAATCGCTGGATGCAACCAGGAGATGAGAACAGAACGAATATCCCTGCTATTGCTTCTGCTTATCAGCTCTATGCAATTCCTACTTTGGAGTATGCCTATACCGCTTATAACTATTCCGATGTACGTATCGCCAAGGGAGATTTCATTCGCTTGAAAGAGATTTCTCTCGCCTATGACTTTGATAAAGAAACGCTTCGTGATATGAAAATCAAGCGTCTAAGTTTCAAACTACAAGGAACAAACCTTTTCTTACTCTATGCTGATAAGAAGCTTAACGGAGCTGATCCGGAGTTTTCGGCAAGTAGCTCTTTCATCCCTACGCCTAAGCAGCTTACCTTCAGTATACGTGTAGGACTATAACCTAAAAAATATTCACATGAGAAGAAATAAAATTCCATTGATACTAATGCTACTGCTCAGTGTGGTGGCCTGCGACAAATATTTGGATAAAGACCCCGATAGTAGAGTGACAGTCGATAGTGCGGATAAAGTGCAGAAGCTCTTGGTCAGTGCCTATCCTACCTCGACCCCAGCGGTAGTTACCGAATTTTCCTCGGATAATATAGACGATATAGGTGCAACCAATGCCAAGACACTTTCTTTTATAGAAGAGCTTGTCTATTGGCATAAGGATATGCATGAATATAAGTATATAGATGGCTTGCGTACTCTATGGGAAGACCATTATGGCGCTATCTATCATGCCAATACCGCCTTGGAAGCTATCACAAAGCTGGGTGATTCTCCTCAGCTGAGAGCAGCTAAGGGAGAAGCCTTAGTGGCACGAGCTTATGCTCATTTTGTCTTGGTAAACCTTTTTGGTAAACCCTATAATGCCCAGACAAGTACAACAGACCTTGGAATACCTTATATAGATTTTCCAATCAATAACTTCAGAGCTGAACGTCCTCGTAATACCGTAGCAGAGGTATATCAGTATATAGAAAAAGACCTTACAGAAGGGCTTCCTTTGCTTGATGATACTTACTATAAAGTACCTAAGATGCATTTTAATAAAAAAGCAGCCTATGCTTTTGCCGCTCGTTTCTATCTGTATTATACCCAATGGGCTAAGGCAGAGCAGATGGCAACCGAGGTATTAGGAGATACTCCTACCAACTTGCGTAACTGGATTGCCTTCCAAGCTTTGGGGAACAATGACCCTCATGCCAAGGAATACACCCGTGAAGGGGTAGAGGCAAACCTTATGCTCGCCTCTGTATCTTCCTATGCTCGCCGCTTTATCGATGGACAGACAGTAGGTCGCTTTGCACACTCCAGAGGTACTGCTGTAAGAGAGACTTTCCGCGATGCGAATAACCTTTGGACTAATAACTACAAGGATAAACAATATGAGTCCTTCCGTGTAGATGCCAGCAAGTATATCTATACCAAATATCCTACCTATACAGGTAATAATACCCAGATTGTCCTTTTTACCACGGATGAGACCCTACTGGTTCGTGCGGAAGCTCGCATTCTTCAGAAAAACTATACAGGAGCGGTTGCGGACTTGAACCTTTTTGCTAAGGCCTACTTTATGGATGAACCTCAGTTCACCATGAGTCAGATTGTTTCTGGATACCAAAATATCCCCTATTCAAGCTATGATCCTACTTCTAAACTGAGTCACGCTACCCAGAAGAAGCGACTTTCTCCAGAATTCACTATAGATAATGATCAGGAAAATCTTTTGCACTTCCTTTTACAATGTCGTAGACTGCTTACCCTAGGAGAAGGCTTGCGCTGGTATGATATTCGCCGCTATGGCATAGAAATACACCGCCACCAGATGGATATAGACGGGAATGCTCACATAGTGGAGGTACTTACTAAGGAAGATAACCGACGTACCCTGCCTATCCCTGTGGATGTAGCAGCAGCCGGAATGACACAAAACCCAAGATAAAATGATTTCAGTATGAAGAAAATATGTATAATTCCATTCCTTGCCCTCTTTCTTTTCTCTTGTCAGAAGGACAATCCAGATAAAGACAATAGTGTGGTGCAACTTACCACAAAGGAGCAAGCCAAAAACCAATCTGAATTAGATAGGTATATCAATCAAAAACTGACCATCCCCTACAATGTAAATATCAACTACCGATATCCTGAGAACGATATCAATAGAAACCAATTTACCTATGTAACGCCTCCTTCTACTCAAAAGGCATTGGAGATGGTCAACCTCATAGACTATATGTACTACCAACCTTACTCCAAGGTAGTACCTAAGAAGTTCATGGAGGAATATGTAACCAAACAAATTACGTTGATAGGGTCCTATGCCTATGCACGTGAAGGGGGAACCTATAATGGGTTGGCGACCGCAGGGATACGCCTGGAACTGCTGGGGGTCAACTATATAGAACCCAATACTCATGATGATAGTAAGCGTAAGGATATGGATAACAACCTGCTAAGGCTTATCTACCATGAGACTTCTCATATATTGGAACAAAACAAGCAAATACCTCCTGAGTATGAGAAGCTCTGTGCGGCAGAGTATAAGGGGGGATCTTGGACAAGATCCTGGAATCTCAATACTCAAAACTATCTCAAGTCAGGCTTTATCAGTCCCTATTCTAGTGATAATGTGCATGAGGACTTTGTTGAGTTCATCGCTCACTATATTGTATTCTATCAGAAAAACCAGTGTGGATGTGAAACGACAGATGCTACTGCCGATACTGATGGAGATGGCTTGGATGATGCTGCCTACACAGCTTGGAAGACTCAGATACTCAAAAGAGGCTTTATATGGGAAGAAGCACTTGCTACGGCTGATGGTAAAAATAAAACCGATGCCCAGTACACAGGAAAGGAAATCCTCTTGAAAAAGTTAGAAATTGTTAAGAATTACTTCAGCCAAGAGTTTGGTGTGGATTTAGAAAAACTTCGCAAAGAAGTACAAGCCCACCATGTAAACCTACCTAATTTGAATTTTTCAACTTACAATTGGTAATGTATAACCATTAGAATTTTTAGAACGATATGAAGAAATATATATATATGTGCTTAGCTGCCTGCCTGCTGGCCTCCTGTAGTCAGGAAGAAGAAGCTGTCTATGGCAAGGGCAACAGCTATGCCAAGCGAACTGGAGAAACTTCCACTGAGTATGTGAACCTCTTGGAAGGAGCTACCAATGGATGGTTGCTCTCCATGTATGTAGGAACAGGTCAACAATACGGAGGGTACAATTATATCCTTAAGTTCCACCAAGGGAAAGTAACCGCCCTATCGGAGGCTACCACCGAGGAAGATACTTCCCTCTATACCCTTAACTTTAGTGAGAAATCTATCCTTACTTTTGATACCTATAACAAGGTATTGCACCAATTCGTAGAACCTTCTGCACTCTTCCCAGAGGGAAAAATAGGAGACAATCAGTTAGTGATACAGTCCTACGAAAATGGCGTGTTCACCCTCAAAGGGCAACGCTCTAACAATCTGATGACCCTAAGGAAGCTTGAGGGAGAGGCAACTGCCTATCTCACTAAAATAAGAGAAAGACAAAGCTTGTTCAAAGTTTCAGATGCTTACCCTATAACTATAAATGGCAAGGAAGTAGATTTCGAACTACAACCCTCCAATCGCCAATTCATAGCCCGAGAAGGGACTACTGTGATCAAGAAGGCCTATATCTATACCGAAAATGGCTTTAAGCTCTATGAGCCTATTACTATTGCAGGGAAGACCTTCTCCGAATTTACCCTTTCGGCTGACAATAGTGAGATTACAGCGGATGATGCTTCTATAAAGACCCGAATGGTGTATAACAACCTACCTTTTGATTTTTATAATGGCAATATAAAGATTAATATGTTAGATGATCTTTGTAGTAGTAATGCTGCCTTTGTTAAGATATATAATCTCTATAAGACGGTTAAGTCACGTAATATAGCGCCTTATTTTTATTTAGGGAAACTTTCCCCAAGCGAAGATATTGCGATGAATTTTACTATATATTATTACGATAATAGAAACTATAAGATGCGTTACCTCTTGGATTTCCTACCAGTGGCAGGAAAGTCTGATCAGGTAAATATAGTTCCTGTGGAGCAAGGCTTTTATTGGAATTACTACGGCAACTATCCTTTGGTAGAGGTCTTGACACAGAATGCTCCCTACCAGATGACCGATGTCAATGGTGATGGAACTCTTTATAAGTTCACCAGTACCAAGAACAGTGAGGTAACTTTCCTTTCGCATAATAATGCTACCTTGCCTTATGATCCTTCACAGAATGAGTGGAAATCTATAGATTTTGAGTATGCTTCTGATGCGCTTAAGGCACTCTATAATACTTACAAAACCCATACAGTAACCAAAGGGAACGCTTCTGCAACGTATCGTTTGCAGGATTCTATGTCTATTGGGTACGGCAGCTTGTGGTTTACAGTACGTAGGGGTACAAGTTCCGCTACAGTTTCTTATGCCATAGATGCCCTTGCGGTGCCTTGCGATACTAACCAAGTGAGTTTTGTAGACAAGGGAGCTACTCATACGGCAAGTAGCAACTGGACTACCTATAACTATCTTTCCCCTATAGTGAATTTCTTCTTGCAGAATGGTCCTTTCAAAGTGGAGGATGTAGGCGGAGGATGGACAAAGTTCACCAGTGCTAAGAATTCTGACTATTGGTTCTATACCCGATAAAGAGATCAAGAAAAAGAAAGAGGCTGTCTCCACGGAGGGACAGCCTCTTTTGTATATGGCTTCTATATTACTTTTTGTTTTTAGCGATCAGATTCAGAGCACTACCGGCCTTGAACCATTCTATTTGAGAAGCATTATAAGTGTGGTTGCAGGGGATAATATCCTTGCTGCCGTCCTTGTGAACGAACTCCAAGTGTAGGGGTTTGTTAGGCGCAAAGTCAGTAAGGTCAAGGAAGTTGATGGTATCATCCTCCTGTATTTTGTCATAATCGGCCTCGTTAGCAAAGGTCAGCGCAAGCATACCCTGTTTTTTGAGGTTGGTCTCATGGATACGCGCAAAGGATTTTACCAAAACAGCCTTCACCCCGAGGTGACGAGGTTCCATAGCCGCATGTTCGCGAGAGGAACCTTCCCCATAGTTTTGGTCACCTACCACGATTGAGGGCACCCCAGCTGCTTTGTAGGCACGTTGTACCTTAGGTACTTCGTCATACCCGCCGGTAAGCTGGTTTTTGACACTATTGGTCTTGCCATTGAAAGCATTGACAGCCCCGATGAGCATATTGTTTGAGATATTGTCCAAATGTCCACGGAAGCGCAACCAAGGCCCCGCCATAGAAATATGGTCGGTGGTACATTTGCCTTGAGCTTTGATGAGCAACTTAGCACCAGTGATATTCTTACCATCCCAAGGAGCGAAAGGCTCCAAGAGTTGTAGGCGGTTGGAGGTAGGCGATACCACTACCTCTATATTGCTACCATCTTTGGCAGGTGCTTGATAGCCAGGGTCATCTACCGCAAAACCTTTGGTAGGGAGTTCTTCTCCGTAAGGAGGCTTGAACTTCACTTCCTCTCCCTTATCATTGGTAAGGGTATCGGTGATAGGGTTAAAATCCAATCGTCCGGCAATGGCCAAAGCAGCGACTATCTCAGGAGAGGTCACGAAGGCATGGGTATTGGGGTTCCCATCAGCACGCTTGGAGAAGTTGCGGTTGAAGGAGTGGATGATAGTATTTTTCTCCTGTTTTTCAGCCCCTTCTCGATCCCATTGGCCAATACAAGGGCCGCAAGCATTGGTGAAAACTTTGGTGTTGAGCTGTTCAAACACTTTCATGATGCCATCACGGACGATAGTATAGCGAATCTGTTCTGAACCAGGATTGATTCCAAAAGCAGCCTTAGGAGTTACTCCCATATCTACCGCTTGCTTCACTACGGAAACAGCACGGCTTAGGTCTTCGTAAGAGGAGTTGGTACAAGAACCAATGAGTCCCCATTCCACTTTGAGAGGCCAATCATTGGCGCGGGCTACTTCCTTCATCTGGCTTACAGGTGTACCTCGGTCAGGTGTAAAAGGTCCATTGATGTAAGGCTCTAACTCAGAGAGGTTGATTTCGATAAGTTGGTCAAAATATTTCTCAGGGTCAGCATATACTTCAGGATCAGCGGTGAGGTAGGCGGCTACTTTGTCGGCAGCTGCTACCACATCCTCACGCCCAGTAGCCTTGAGGTAGCGGCGCATGGACTCATCGTAGCCAAAGGTAGAGGTTGTTGCTCCAATCTCGGCACCCATGTTACAGATTGTACCTTTACCCGTACAAGAGAGGGATTGAGCACCTTCGCCAAAGTATTCTACAATAGCACCTGTACCGCCCTTTACAGTAAGGATATCAGCTACTCTGAGGATTACGTCCTTAGGGGCTGTCCATCCGTTGAGCTTTCCAGTGAGCTTGACCCCGATGAGCTTAGGGAATTTTAGTTCCCAAGCCATACCCGCCATCACATCCACAGCATCGGCACCTCCTACTCCTATGGCAAGCATTCCGAGACCTCCTGCATTGACTGTATGAGAGTCTGTTCCTATCATCATACCCCCAGGGAAAGCATAGTTCTCCAAGACAATCTGGTGGATAATTCCCGCCCCAGGTTTCCAGAAACCAATCCCATATTTGTTAGATACAGAGGAAAGGAAGTCAAAAACCTCTTTGGACTGTTCAGTAGCTACTTTAAGATCTATTTCGGCGCCTTCTTTGGCTTGAATAAGGTGGTCGCAGTGTACAGTAGTAGGTACAGCCACTTTGGATTTGCCGGCATGCATGAACTGTAGGAGTGCCATTTGAGCAGTAGCATCCTGACAAGCGATACGGTCAGGGGCGAAATCCACATAGTCCTTACCACGAACAAAAGCCGTGGCAGGGAGCGCATCCCAGAGGTGCGCATAGAGTATTTTTTCAGTTAGAGTAAGGGGTCTTCCCAAGAGCTTTCGCGCTTGATCAACCCTTTCAGGCATACGATCGTATACCTTTTTTATCATTTCTATATCAAAAGCCATACGTTGTTAGTTTTTAGTTTTTTAGTTTTGAATTTTGAGTTGTTGTAGGGGTGAATTGTCGCTTATTCGAGGGGCGAATGCTGCTTATTCAACGGCCCTTTCCGTTTACTTAAGGGCGAATTTTGGCTCATTTAAGAGCGAATTGCCTCACATACTCCACTTGTCCGCGGACTTCGCCCCTACAGTTAGTTTTTGTAAATTATTTTTTGATTATCATTAATCATTGAACATTAATCATTGAACATTAATAATTGAATTAAGTGTTTTACTGGGTCGCATCACCTGATAGGTCTTCTCTTCTTGAGGGTGATAGTAGCCATGTATGTCTACTTTTTCTCCTTGTACTTGCATCAGCTCTTCTACGATTTGAGTCTCATTCTGGCGAAGTGCTTTGGCAATAGGAGTAAACTCTTGAGAGAGAGCGGCCTCTTTTCCTTGAGCAGCGAGGGCTTCTGCCCAGTATAGTGCCAAGAAGAAGTGACTACCACGGTTGTCGAGCTCTCCTGCTTTTGACTTAGGCGATTTGTCTTCTTCGAGTACCCTACCTATGGCCTCATCCAGCGTTTGGGCTAAGACTAAGGCTTTGTTGTTGTGATAGGTAGCTGCAAAGTGCTCTAAGGATGCTCCTAAGGCGAGGAACTCCCCTAAGGAATCCCACCTGAGGTGGTTTTCCTCTAACAATTGTTCCGCCAATTTCGGTGCCGAACCACCCGCTCCTGTCTCGAAGAGACCTCCTCCATTCATTAGGGGTACAATAGAGAGTACTTTGGCACTGGTGCCGAGTTCTAAGATAGGGAAAAGGTCTGTGAGGTAGTCGCGGAGGACATTCCCTGTAACAGAAATCGTGTCTTCTCCTCTTTTGGCTCGTTCCAAAGAAAACAAAGTAGCTTCTTCAGGAGAGAGAATACGTATGTCCAAATCCTTAGTATCGTAAGCAGCCAAATATTTTTCCACTTTCTTAATCAGTTCACGGTCATGAGGGCGATGAATATCAAGCCAAAAAACAGCAGGACTCTGGGAGGCTTTGGTACGGCTTACAGCAAGTTTTACCCAATCCTGTACAGGTGCATCCTTCACTTGGCACATACGCCAGATATCTCCTGCTTCTACCGAATGGGAAAGGTATACTTCCCCAGAGGCACCGACTACCCTTATTTGTCCATCCTCAGGCACCTCGAAAGTCTTGTCATGAGAGCCATATTCTTCCGCCTTTTGTGCCATTAGTCCTACATTGGAGACAGAACCCATGGTAGAAGGATTGAAGGCACCATGTTCTCGGCAGAAGTCAATGACTACTCGATAGATGCCCGCATAACTACTATCGGGTAGTACCGCCAGCGTATCCTGAGTATCTCCTTGGGCATTCCACATCTTCCCCGAATTGCGTATCATTGCAGGCATAGAGGCATCAACAATCACATCGTTAGGATAGTGAAGGTTTGTAATTCCCTTGTCGGAGTTTACCATAGCCACAGCAGGAGCCTTCTGGAAGGCTAAGGAAATGTCCTTACCAATAGCTTCCTGTTTTTCTGAAGGGAGTTCTGTAATCTTACTTAGCACCTCAGAGAAGCCATTGCGAGGATTTATCCCAAGATTTTTGAAGTCTTCTGCATACTTATCGAAAAGCTCTTCGAAGAATGTCTCTACCGCATAGCCAAAGAGAATGGGGTCAGAAACCTTCATCATAGTGGCTTTCAGGTGTAGGGAGAGCAATACCCCTTTCTCTTTAGCCTTGGTAAACTGCTCCTTGTAGAAAGCCAGTAGTGCCTTGCGGCTCATAAAGGTAGCATCGATAATCTCGCCGGCCTCCAAGGGGAGTCCGTCCTTGAGAGTGAGTGTGTTCCCCTGAGTGGTTACTAACTCTATACGCACCTTATCTGCTTTAGGAAGGGTTACAGACTTTTCATTATGGAAGAAATCGCCTACTTGCATAGTGGCTACAGCCGTCTTTGAATCACGACTCCAAGCCCCCATCTTATGAGGGTGTTTTTTAGCATAATTCTTGACAGATTTGGGAGCGCGGCGGTCGGAATTTCCTTCTCTCAGCACAGGATTTACCGCACTTCCCTTCACCTTATCATAGCGGGTTTTGATTTCCTTTTCTTTGTCATCCTTAGCCGTCTCAGGATAATCCGGCAGGGCGTATCCTTGTCCTTGTAGTTCTGCTATGGCAGCCTTGAGCTGGGGTACAGAGGCACTGATGTTGGGGAGCTTGATGATATTGGCATGTGGTTCCTTGGTCAAATCTCCCAGAAGAGCCAGAGCATCTTCCACACGCTGTTCAGGGCGGAGGTATTCGGGGAAAGTAGCCAAAATACGACCCGCCAAGGAGATATCTTTCAGTTCGAAGTGTACTCCGGAAGAGGCACAAAAGCGCTCAATAATAGGAAGTAAGGAATGTGTTGCTAGCAGAGGGGCTTCATCTGTTTTGGTATAGATAATACTTTCCATGAGCTTATCGTTTTTCTAATGGGACAAAAGGTCTTTGTGGAGCTCCTACATAGACCTGGCGAGGGCGACCAATAGGTTCTCCACCTTGGCGCATTTCCTTCCATTGTGCGATCCAGCCGGGCAAGCGGCCGATAGCAAAGAGTACAGTGAACATTTCCAACTGCATACCCAAAGCCTTGTAGATGATACCAGAATAGAAATCCACATTGGGGTATAGGTTGCGAGCTTTGAAATACTCATCTTCTAAAGCTACTTTCTCTAAGTGCTTAGCGATGGCAAAGATAGGCTCATCGATACCTAAGGCATTGAGCACATCATCGGCAGCAGCTTTGATAATGGTGGCACGAGGGTCGAAGTTCTTGTATACACGGTGTCCGAAGCCCATAAGGCGGAAAGGATCGTCTTTGTCTTTTGCCTTGCGGATGAACTTGTCCACATCGCCCCCATCGGCATGAATCTCTTCCAACATTTCGATAACTGCCTGATTCGCACCACCATGTAAGCGACCCCAAAGGGCAGAAACCCCAGAGGAGATACTGGCGAAAAGACCTGCTTCGGAAGAACCAACCAAGCGTACTGTAGAAGTAGAACAGTTCTGTTCGTGATCTCCATGCAGGATAAGAAGCTTATTCATAGCAGCTACCACTATAGGATTGATATGGTACTTTTCTGTAGGAATGGAGAAGAATAACTGTAACAGATTCTCTATATAGCCCAACTCATTGTTGTAATAGTTCAGAGGGAGTCCTTCACGCCTACGGTATACCCAAGTGGCAATGATAGTCACCTTGGCAATAGCCTTACATACCGCTTGGTATACATCCTTTTCACACTTCACATTTACTGGAATAGGATTGAAGGCTGTAAGAGCGCTGGTAGCTGCAGAGAGTACCCCCATAGGGTGTGCTGCCTTAGGGAAACCATTGAGAATTTGGCGCATTTCTTCATGAACTAAAGTATACTTGTGGATAGTACGCTTGAAATCATCGTACTGCTCCACAGTAGGAAGTTCTCCGAAGATAAGCAGATAAGCTACCTCCAGGAACTCCGCCTTGGCTGCGAGATCCTCGATATTGTACCCACGATAGCGTAGAATCCCTTTTTCCCCGTCGAGGAAAGTAATGGCACTCTTACAAGAACCTGTATTCTTGTAGCCAGAATCTAAAGTAATTAGTCCAGTTAGGGCGCGTAACTTTTCAATGTTCATCGCTTTCTCCCCTTCAGTGCCTACCACAATGGGAAAGTCATATTCTTTCCCTTCGAAAATGAGTTTTGCTACATTCTCCATAATAATAAATTTTTACTCCTACAAAAGTAAGAATTTTTTTTGAAATACGAGATAAATTCGTATTTTTTTAACATTATTTGATTTCTTATGATAGACTTATTAAAAATTTTTATTTCCAAGCAGTATGTATTATATTTGTAATCAATAAGTTATATTTTTTTGGATAAATGAGTTTAAGCTTTTTGAGAAACTTGGAGATAAACTCAAATATGAGTATTCTTATCCAAGTTATATCAAGATACATGTGTATTATTAAGTATTTATATCCATCAGACCAATCATTTTGCATCTATTCTTCTGCAATTTCTCATCAAAATAAACATCTGGTTGCTCTCCATTTTTGGGATTAGGTTTGATGTTCGTTATAATTTCTTTGCTTCCTAAACAAGTTCTAAGAGATTTGCTATGAAATTTCTTATCAGCGTTGAAAAACAGGATTTTGTATTCTATTCCTGCTTCTTTTAATAAAGTTAAGATTTCTTTTAGTATTTCTTCTATTTCATGTAAGTCATTATGATTTCCAGTTTAGGACTTCCCTTTGCTATCATTTACTCTTTATTATCACTCGAGAATATAATATTTGTAGTTACAACCTTTTGCTATATAGCTTCTCCTTTTTCTAAATAAGTCTCAATGGAAAATTCTCTCTATTAAATTCCTATTTTTAACTTCTTGACCATCAATAAAAATATTGAAACTAAATCAAAATTGCTCTTAAAACCCCTTTTTCCCACACTCAAAAAAGAAATAATTCATTTATTTATTGTATCTTTGCACAAAGTTTCTAATTTTTAGGGATTTTACTTTTCAGATAAAGTTTAATCAGCTTCAATAACAAAATCTTAAAAACAGATATGAGAAAAATTAATCTTCTATCATTGCTAGCACTTACCACTATGAGCTGGGCACAACAACAGACCTTAGAAAAGGGTTGGAAATTCACACGTGAAGACCAGCCTAAATTTTCACAAGCAGACTATAATGACAGTAAATGGCAAAAGGTAACCTTACCACATGATTGGGCTATCTATGGCCCTTTTGATAGGGAGAATGACCTCCAGCGCATTGCTATCAAGCAAGACGGACAGAAATCAGCCATTGAACATACAGGACGTACAGGAGGATTGCCTTTTGTGGGAGTAGGCTGGTATCGTACTGAATTTGATATACCTGAATTGACGGCCGACAAGCAGGTATTTATACAGTTTGACGGAGCTATGAGTAACCCCGAAGTATATGTAAATGGACACAAGGCAGGTCTATGGCACAATGGTTACAATACCTTCTTCCTCAATATCAGTCCCTTTGTAAAGGCTCAAGGAAATACACTCGCTGTACGATTAAATAACCTCCCTGAAGCCTCACGCTGGTATCCCGGTGCAGGCCTATACCGCCATGTACATATTATCACCAAGAACAAAACTTATATACCTATTTGGGGAATACAGCTTACAACCCCTATCATAGAAAAAGATTTTGCTAAAGTCTTGGTAAATACTGAATTTGTAACCGATAACAAGGCCAATATTTCAGTGGAAACCACTATTTTCAACGCCAAGGGAGAAAAGCTAACCAGTCATACTACCCAAAGTACCCAATATACGGGCGATGTACTTTCTAACGAACTCTATATCAACCATCCTACGCTGTGGGATATAGGAAAACCATATCTCTACAAGGCTGTTACTAAACTCTATGAAAATGGAGTAGTAAAAGATGAGATGAGTACAACCTTTGGCATTCGTTCTATAGAGCTAAAACCCAACGATGGCCTATACCTCAACGGACGAAAAATTAAGATCCAAGGGGTGTGTATGCATCATGATTTGGGAGCTTTAGGGGGTGCTGTGAATGAAGCCGCTATTCGCCGACAGATACGTATTATGCAAGATATGGGTGTCAATACCATTCGTACTTCCCATAACATGCCTGCCCCTGAGTATGTGCGTGCTGCCGATGAGATGGGTATGTTATTGGCTGTTGAGAGCTTTGACGAATGGGCAATACCCAAAGTAGACAACGGCTATCATCTCTACTTCAAGGATTGGGCTGCCAAAGACCTCACAAACCTTGTCAAGCATTACCGTAACAACCCCAGTGTGCTGATGTGGTTCATTGGTAATGAGGTAGAAGAACAAAGCGTACAGAATGGCTCACAAGTAGCCTATTATTTACAAAACATAGTACGAGCACTAGATCCTACACGCCCTATAAGTAATGGTATGGATAGGCCTGATGATGTTTTGCGAAACAATATGGCTGCGACCATGCATCTAGTTGGTTTTAACTATCGTCCTTTCAAATATCAAGAGGCCTATGGCAAGCTCCCACAACGTTTGTTACTCGGCAGTGAGACCGCTTCTACACTCAGTTCACGAGGCGTGTATAAGTTTCCTATAGAGAGAAAGTCTATGGCCAAATATCCAGACATGCAATCATCGTCCTATGATGTAGAACATTGCGATTGGTCAAACCTCCCTGAAGATGATTGGATTCACCAAGAAGACCTACCCTATACTATAGGAGAATTTATTTGGACAGGTTTTGATTATCTGGGAGAGCCTACTCCATACTATGAGGAGTGGCCGTCTCATAGTTCTTATTTTGGAGCGGTAGACTTGGCAGGACTTCCTAAAGATCGTTTTTACCTCTATCGTTCTCACTGGAACAAAGAAGCGGAAACGCTTCATATCCTTCCCCACTGGAATTGGGAGGGACGTGAAGGAAAGACAACTCCTATTTTCGTTTATACCAACTATCCTACAGCGGAGCTTTTTATCAATGGGAAAAGCCAAGGAAAACGCAGCAAAGATCTCAGCATCAAGTTAGCCAAAGATGAAGGAAAAGGTAATCCTACAGACCTTGAACGCCAAAAACGCTACCGCCTAATGTGGATGGATACTAAGTATGAACCTGGTATTGTAAAAGTAATTGCTTATGATGAAAAAGGCAAAGCTGTAGCGGAAAAGCAACTCCATACCGCAGGTGCTCCTTATGCTCTACGCCTAACCTCTGATCGTTCTACCATTAAGGCCGATGGTAAAGACCTCTGCTTTGTTACTGTAGAAGCGATAGATGAAAAAGGTAATGTATGCCCCAATGTAAATGAACTGGTCGAATTTACAGTAAAAGGCGCGGGCACCTATCGTGCTGCTGCTAATGGGGATGCCACTTGCATTGATCTTTTCCATTTGCCTAAAATGCATCTGTTCAATGGGAAATTGGTTGTCATAGTTCAGGCCGCTGAGAAAGCTGGAAAAATAAGCCTGAAAGCCAACAGTAAGAAACTAAAAGGAGAAACAACTATAGTGGTGAGTGGTCAGTAGGCTGTGGTGGAGAGCTTGTTATTAGAGGCTAATGACTATGTAAGTTTTGTTAGTAAGTTAAATTTTTCGGTAGTGATTTTGAATTGGGTGTTGGTAATAGAAGGGCTATACTGATTATATTTGAGATATCAAATAAGATGTTGTTTATGAAGAAATTATCTGTAGGTAAGAAGGATAAACCATTAGCTGATGAGTTTATAAATATGATGCTACCTTATAAGAACTGTGTTAAGACTATAATCTGTGATAATGGAACAGAGTTCTCAGATTTTAAGAGAGTTCAAAAGAAATTAGATTTACAATTTTCTTAGTCTACCCTTTTTATGGTTCTTGTGGGCATACCTATGTTCTTGTGAGATAATACATACTTAAAGAGGATGATTTTAAAGGTTTTGCAGGCAAAAATGTAAAGATGTATCAAAATAGAATTGATGATAGATCAAGAAAAGTATTAAACTTTAAAAAAATCTAAAGATTTCTTACACCAAAATCCAAGCTAAAAAATTTTACTTGGAGATGGAATTGGCTTCGAATAAATTTTTGTCAAAAAATTTTGTACAACCAATAATTTGTAGTACTTTTGCCAACTGAATTTTTCATGAATTAAAATCAACCCTAATGAATATTAGCAAGGAACAAATAGACGCGCTCAATGGCGTGATTACCTTAGAGATTGACAAATCTGATTACCAGAAAAAAGTAGATGAAGCCCTGAACTCCTACCGCAAAAATGCTTCTATCCCAGGATTCCGCAAGGGACATATCCCTATGGGAATGATTAAGAAACAATATGGGAGAGCTATTCAAGTAGATGAGGTAAATAAGCTCATTAGTGATTCTTTGAACAAGTTCGTAAGTGATGAAAAATTGGAGCTATTAGGACAACCGATCCCTAAAGAGAATGCCCCTGAGGTGGATTGGGATAGTGATCACCATACTTTCGTCTTCGAAATAGGTCTTGCACCACAATTCTCCATCGATCTTTCTACCCCTATTGATTATTATCAAATCAAAGTAACTGACAAAGAGGTGGATACTCAGATAGAACACCTACGCACTCGCTTTGGTTCGCTCGTTCCTACCGAAAAAGTAGCTAAAAACAGTCAGATCAGTGGGATCTTCTTCAATGAGGCTCAGAATATAGATAAGGAATATAGCTTCCTTGCAGAAGCACTTACAGACAAAGCTTTTGAAGTAATCAAAGACAAAGCTGTAGGAGATCAGCTTTCCTTCTCTACCAAGGAACTTTTCAAGGATCCACATGTACTAATGCAGGCCTTGGGAGTACCTCATGAAGTAGTTCACTCTTTGGATATCGAAGTTACTTTCACTATAGAAAGTATTCAAGAGGTGGTTTTGGCTACTATGGACGAAGCTTTCTTTGCTCAGCTATATCCAAATGAAAATATCACTACCGAAGAGGATTTCCGTAAGAAGGTAGAAGAAGGTATCCGTGAGGAGTTCACTGTCAATAGCGATACACGTCTATTGGACGATGCTACAGAAATGCTTATAGAGAAAACCTCTTTTGACCTACCTAAGGAATTCCTAATAAGATGGATTCAAGTAACCAGCGAAAATCCTATCACAGAAGAACAAGCCGCTGAGGATTATAAGAATTCAGAAAAAGGCTTGCGCTATCAGCTTATAGAAGGTAAGATAATTCAGGAAAATAACCTACAGGTGACCTATCCTGAGATTCGTGAGTTCGCAGAGAAGGCTATTCGTGCTCAGATAGCTCGTTATGGGCTTACTGATGTAGAACAAGCTCAGATAGATACTTTTGTGAACAACACCCTTAAGAATGAGCAGGAACTTAATCGTATCCACAGAGAACTTACCGGAGGTAAACTTATTCAGTTCTATAAGGAAAAGGCCAATCTCAATAAGATTGAAATAGATGTAGATGCTTTTATAGAAAAATTCTACTCTCACCAACACCAACATTAATTAGAAAAAAAATGAACTATTCAGAAGAATTTAAAAAATATGCTACCCAACATCGTGGGGTTTCCAGTACTTACTATGACAAGATCATCAGTAGTATGACTCCCTATATCATGGAGGAAAGGCAACTGAATGTAACCCAGATGGATGTGTTCTCCCGCTTGATGATGGATAGAATCATCTTCTTGGGGACAGATGTCAACTCCCATGTGGCCAATATTATACAAGCGCAGTTGCTCTTTTTGGAAAGTTTGGATGCGAGCAAAGACATTCAGATATACATCAACTCTCCAGGGGGAGAGGTATATTCAGGCTTAGGAATCTATGACACTATGCAGTTCATCAAGCCAGAGGTGGCTACCATCTGTACAGGGATGGCCGCTTCTATGGCAGCAGTACTGCTCTGTGCTGGAGCCAAAGGAAAGCGTTCGGCGCTTCCTCACT
This sequence comes from Capnocytophaga gingivalis, assembly GCF_002302415.1. Classification (NCBI taxonomy): domain Bacteria; kingdom Pseudomonadati; phylum Bacteroidota; class Flavobacteriia; order Flavobacteriales; family Flavobacteriaceae; genus Capnocytophaga; species Capnocytophaga gingivalis. Next base: position 1,606,167 of record NZ_CP022386.1, read on the forward strand.
CCCGTGTGATGATTCACCAGCCCTTGGGAGGCGCTCAGGGACAAGCCAGTGATATAGAAATCACCGCTCGTGAGATCCTCAAAATCAAAGAAGAATTGGCTCAAATCATAGCTCATCATTCAGGTAAGTCCTTGGCAGAGGTGATCCAAACCGGTGACCGTGACTACTGGATGATAGCCAGCGAAGCTAAAGACTTCGGTATGATTGACGAGGTACTTACCCGTAACTAATAACCCTTATTAATTCGAATACTATGAGTACAACAACTGAAGTATGTTCTTTCTGCGGGAGACACTCGGGCAAGGACGTGTTCTTGGTCTCCAGCGGGGTAGAGAGCAATGTATATATCTGTAACTATTGTATAGAGCAGGCAGGTAGTATCTGGCGTTCTGAGATTGAGAACAACAAGAAGAAAGCCATTATGGCCATGAACAAGGATCTACTGCTGAAGAAACCTACTGAAATCAAAAGCTTTTTAGATCAGTACGTCATCGGTCAGGAGGCCACCAAAAAAGTGCTTTCTGTGGCTGTATACAATCACTATAAGCGATTGCTACAGGAAAGAGATGAGCATGAAGTAGAGATCCAAAAGAGTAATATCGTGATGGTAGGACAGACCGGAACAGGGAAGACCCTTATGGCACGTACTATTGCCCAAATGCTCAATGTACCTTTGGCCATCGTAGATGCTACTGTATTCACTGAAGCGGGCTATGTAGGAGAGGATGTGGAAAGTATCCTTACCCGCTTGTTACAGGCAGCTGACTATGATGTGGATAGAGCCGAACGAGGTATTGTCTTTATCGACGAGATCGACAAAATCGCTCGTAAGGGAGACAATCCTTCCATCACTCGTGATGTCTCAGGAGAAGGGGTACAGCATGCCCTACTGAAGCTCTTAGAAGGTTCTATCGTAAATGTTCCCCCTAAGGGAGGTCGTAAGCACCCTGATCAGAAATATATAGAGGTCAATACCGAGCATATCCTCTTTATCGCAGGAGGTGCTTTCGATGGTATTGAGCAGATTATCGCTAAGCGTATGAACCGCCAAGCGGTGGGCTATAATACTTCCAAAGAGACCCGTGTAGATGATAAGAATCTTTTACAATATGTGACTCATAAGGACTTAAAGGACTATGGTCTTATCCCTGAAATTATTGGGCGATTACCCGTGCTCACCTATATGAATCCATTGGATGAATCCACTTTTAGAATGATTCTTACCGAACCTAAGAATGCAATTATAAAGCAGTATATCAAGCTTTTTGGTATGGATGATATTGCTCTTTCTTTTGAAGAAGAAGCTCTGAACTTCATCGTAGAAAAAGCTTTGGAGTACAAGCTCGGTGCCCGCGGATTGCGTTCTCTCTGTGAAAGTATCCTTACCGATGCGATGTTCCAACTACCAGGAACAGAGGAAAAATCATTGGTTGTTACTCGTGCTTATGCACAGGAGAAACTCACCAAATCCGGATTTACCCAACACCTGCTTACTGCATAGATCAAGTAAAACAAAAAAATATAGGACTTTGGTAGGATTACCGAAGTCCTATTCTCTTACCAATCAATAGTATAAAAAGATGAAAAAAATTATTGTATTATTCCTACTCCTTATCGCAGGAGTCTCTTGTAAAAATGCTTCCTCTTCAGGGCAGATAGTTCCCCAGAAGGAAATCACCAATGCCATATATTATGCGCAGAAACCCATTATCTCCGCCCACCGTGCAGGAAAGGGAATCAAAGGCTATCCAGAGAATTGCTTACAGACCATTCAGCACCTTTCTAAAAAAGGGATTCATAGCTTTGAGATAGATATCTTTGAAAGTACCGATGGCGACCTCTTCCTCATGCATGATGACAAGCTCGGGCGTACTGCCACTGGAAGTGGTATCGTATCACAGATGAGTACTCAAGAGCTGCTCAAGGTACGACTCAAGGACGATTTTGGACAAGAAACCACTTTCCCTATCCCTATGCTCAAGGATGTACTGAGCTGGAGCAAGCAGCATGGTGCTTACCTGATGCTGGACTTCAAAAAGGGAATTTCTTACCAAAAGGTAGCCGAATTGGTTCGAGCCGAACAGATGGAAGCACAGGTAGTGCTCATTAGCTACAATGTAGAACAAGCCAAAGCACTCCACAAGGTAGCTCCAGAGATGCTTATTTCAGTGACCATACGCAACCAAGCCGAATTAGACCGTATCCTTGAGACTGGGATTCCTAAGGAAAAACTCCTTGCCTTCACAGGAGTACACTTAGCAGAAGACAGCCTATATAAGACCCTCAATGAGCAACGTATTCCTGCTATCTTGGGAACTTTGGGTAACTTGGACAAGCGAGCAGCAGCCAAAGGCGACCAGCTCTATAATCAATGGGCAGAGAAAGGTATACAAGTCTTCTCCACAGACCGTCCTTTTGCGCCTCGATTCTAAAAGACAAGTCTAAAAGATTATATATCAGTAAGGTATAATGTTTTCTCAAAAGTTTCTTTCTGAGAAAACAAAAAAATCTATTTTTTTCACTATCTTTGCATTTGGATATTATAATAAGTAATAGTTCTTATTATTTATTATTCACATATTCGCTTACGCAACTTTACCTATTACCTGAAAAAGATGAGTATCAAAGAATTATTACAAGAAAAGACAAACATAGGAGAAGTTACCCTCAGAGGATGGGTACGTACTTTTCGCAGCAATCGCTTTATAGCCCTTAATGATGGTTCTACTTTGTCCAACCTACAAGTGGTGGTGGATTTCGAACATACTCCCGAGGAGACTCTCAAGCGTATCACCACTGGTGCGGCTATTGAGGTTAAAGGGGAAGTAGTAGAAAGCCAAGGAAAAGGTCAATCAATAGAAGTACAAGCCACTGAGGTGACCATCTTGGGAGACTGTAATCCTGATGAGTACCCTATCCAACCTAAAAAACACTCCTTGGAGTTCCTTCGCGAACAGGCACACCTAAGAGTGCGTACCAATGCCTTTGGAGCTATCATGCGCGTACGCTCTACCTTAGCCTATGCTATACATAAGTATTTCCAAGAAAAAGGTTTCTTCTATGTCAATACCCCTATTATCACCGGAAGCGATGCAGAAGGTGCAGGAGAGATGTTCCGTGTCACTACTCTCGATGCAAAGAATCCGCCCCTTACCGAGACAGGAGAGGTAGATTATAAGAAAGATTTCTTCGGTCGTGAGACAAACCTAACTGTATCTGGACAGCTCGAAGGAGAGACCTTTGCAATGTCATTGGGCAAAATATATACCTTTGGTCCTACCTTCCGTGCGGAAAATTCTAATACTTCCCGACACTTGGCTGAGTTCTGGATGATAGAGCCTGAAATGGCTTTCTATGACCTGATAGACAATATGAACTTGGCTGAGGATTTCATCAAGAATGTACTCAAATATACTTTGGAGGTGCGTCGTGAGGATATTGAATTTCTTAACCAGCGTTTCTTAGAAGAAGAGAAGACCAAGCCACAGCAGGAGCGTAGTGAGATGTCTCTTATCGAAAAGTTAGAGTTTGTCATTCACAACGATTTCAAGCGAGTAAGCTATACCGAAGCGGTGGAAATTCTCAAGAACTGCAACCACAACAAAAAGAAGAAATTCCAATATCTTATAGATGAATGGGGAGTAGATCTCCAGAGCGAACACGAGCGCTACTTGGTAGAAAAGCACTTTGGGTGTCCTGTGATTCTCTATGACTATCCTGCCAAGATTAAGGCCTTCTATATGCGGCTGAACGAGGATGGAAAGACGGTTCGCGCTATGGATATTCTTTTCCCTGGTATTGGAGAGATTGTAGGGGGCTCTCAGCGTGAGGAGCGCTATGAGGTACTCAAGCAGAAAATAGCTGACTTAGGTATGGATGAGCAGACCCTCTGGTGGTACTTAGAGCTACGTAAGTTCGGTACAGCCGTACATAGTGGTTTTGGTCTGGGCTTTGAGCGCTTGGTGCTCTTCACTACAGGTATGACTAATATCCGCGATGTGATCCCTTATCCACGTACCCCACAGAGTGCAGAGTTTTAATGTTTTTAACTGGTTATAATTATTCACAAAACCATCTCCCCAAAGGGAGGTGGTTTTTTGACGAGGTTCATAGAGGAATGAATAAAAATTGAACACTACATTTACGGCCATCAAAAAATATTTATTTCGCAGTTTGTAAATAATATTTTCAATCGTTATAAAGCTAAAATATATTAGTAAGAAAGGGTTATTTGAAGTATCAGAAGATGAAAAGAATAGAGCTCATAATAGTTGTTATTAGTCTGTTGTATATTACGATAGGAAATGCGCAAACAAACAAAAAAATAGCGGTTAAGGAACAAATATTAGGCGTGTTAGGTAAGAATTATACAATAGAAAAATATAAGAGTCATACTCGAAATAAGCAGTATCTAACGCTTCAGGTATTTGTAGATAGTATTCATGAAAAGAAACTTTATATAGCATCTATTAATGGAGATTCTTTTTGGATAAAGAAAAAAGAGAGTGTTACTTTTTTGGTGAATCATAGACAAACCTATGAAGTGGGAGCTTCTGCATTTGTTACGGGAATATTGAAAATTCCTAATATCATTCCCCGTAAAAGAGATTCCTTGGTGATTAAGGCCTATCTAAAGTCTCCACCTAAGGTAACTCCCAGACCTAAATATGGAAAAATCGCCGTATTAGGAGAGGAGTATACAATGGATACTTATAAAAGTCAGGATAAGAAAACCTATCTGACCTTTCAAGTTTTTGAATTTGGCCGACAGACAGAAGACTTTTTCGTAAGTATCAATGAAGAGGATACCGATCATGTAGAGGGAAAGAATGCTGCAACCTATATGATTAGAGCTAAGAGGAATTACGATGTAGAATTGTCGAATTATTTAATGGAGACGATAAGAATCCCCTACATTTTTCCTCAGGAGGGCGATTCCTTGGTGATCAAGGGATATCTGAAAGTGCCTATAAAAGTCTATTGATTGTACCTAAGTAAAATACTTGATATATAAGCTCTTTAATCTCAAAAAAAGCCGTATCTTTGCACAAAAGAAACTTAGAAATACTTAGAAAGATGTTAGTTAGCATGGATTCCTTGCCACAAACGGCACGGGTATGGATATACCCCAGTAATCGACTTCTGACGGGGGAAGAGGAGGCACAGATTACAGCAGATCTCACTGCATATCTCTCCAAATGGGCTTCTCATGGCACCTTGGTAAGGAGTGCTTTTGAGCTGCGCTACCACCAGTTTATCGTCATTGCTGCCGATGACAATCAGCATATTGGAGGATGTTCCTTGGATGAGCTGGCGCACTTTATACAGGCTTTAGAGCAGAAGTATAACTTGCTCCTTTTGGACAAAATGAATGTGAGCTACCGCCATGAGGACAAAATCTATTATGTGCCCCTTACAGATTTCAAGAAGCTCGTACAGCACAAAAAGGTAGATGGTAACACCATTGTTTTCAACAACTTGGTTACTAATCTCTACGAATACGAACAAGTCTGGGAAACTCCCATGATCGATAGCTGGCACAATCGATTCCTTAAGTAAGGGAAAAGAAAAAAGGGTAATAAAAACAAAGTGTTTTTATTACCCTTTTTATCATGTAAAAATAAGCTTATTTTTTAGCTTTTACTTTTACAACGAGTTGTATTTCGTCATTGATGAATTTGTCCTTTAAATCGCCAAAAACAGACTTAGAAGCATAGTTTACGCCATAGTCTACACGGTTGATATTGAAAGGTTGGCTTTCGAGGGTTACTTCGCTATCGGTGATAGTAAGGGTAGCAGGGAAGGAAATAGTTTTTGTTTTTCCTTTTAGAGTAAGATCTCCAGTTACGTTAGTCCCATCAAAACCAGTAAGCTTAAAGCTTCCTGTAGGGTAGGTTTTTACATTGAAGAAATGGTCAGCTCCTTCTTCTTTTCCAGTTCCTTTTAGGTGAGCTTCGAGGTCAAGCTTTCCTTCGTCTTCCTTGATGTCATTAACGGTAATAGAATTCATATCTATCACAAAATTTCCGCTTACTTTACCATTATCTACAGTAAAGGTTCCACTTTGTAGTGCGATAGTACCTGTATGGCTACCTGTGGGTTTGCTTCCTTTCCATTCGATAACAGAAGTAGGTTCAGCAGTATAAGTACCACTGGCTGTTACAGGAGCTGTCTCTACAGGGGTTTCTGTGGTTTGTTCTTGGTTGTTAGTAGCGCTGTTGTTCCCGCAACTTGCTACAGTAAGAGCAAGGACTACTGCTGCGGATAATACCATTTTCTTCATGAAAAAAATTTTTGCTTAAATTCAAAGGGCAAAAATACCCTTTATTTTTTAATAAAATGTCAAAAACAATTATATATTTGTTAATTGCATTCTTGTATAGGCGAAAGGACTTATATACTCTACTTAGAGTAGGCCTTTATCACAGCTGAACTTTTGCTTCTAAAAGCTATCTTCCCATATATACCAATAGGATGCTGATATCGGCAGGGGAGACCCCACTGATACGAGAAGCTTGAGAAAGAGTAGTTGGGCGTATTTTCTTGAGTTTCTCTCGCGACTCGAAGGAAAGAGAGGTGAGTTTGTCATAGTTGAAGCTCTCAGGGATACGGATATCCTCCAAGCGGTTGAGCTTATCGGCATTGTTCTTCTCCTTCTCTATATAACCGGCATACTTGATCTCTATCTCTGTACTCTCAAGGACTTCCTTGCTCAGCTGCTGAGTATGGGCAAATGCTTTTACTTGAGGCAACTCCAAGAAGTCCTCCACAGTAATATTGGGGCGGGCGAGTACTTTAGCCATCTTATCCCCCTGTTTCATAGGGGAGGAATCATACTTCTCAAGGAGAGGATTTGCCTCTTCAGGAGTGATGCTTGTTTCCTTAAAGAACTGTACAAAAGCAGCTGTTTTCGTCTGTTTTTCCTCTAATAGTCGCATACGTTCCTCACTGGCCAATCCTAAGGCATATCCCATAGGGGTAAGGCGCATATCGGCATTGTCCTGTCTAAGGAGGGTACGATATTCGGCTCGAGAGGTGAACATGCGATAAGGTTCTTCAGTGCCCTTGGTGATTAGGTCATCTATCAGTACCCCTATATAAGCCTCGTTGCGCTTAAGGACAAAGGGTGATTGCTCCTGTACTTTGCGCGAAGCATTGATCCCTGCGATGAGTCCCTGAGCACCAGCTTCTTCATAGCCTGTGGTACCATTGATCTGTCCTGCAAAGAAAAGATTTTCTATGATTTTTGTCTCCAAGGTAGCCTTGAGCTGGGTAGGAGGGAAGTAGTCATATTCTATAGCATAGCCTGGGCGAAGGAACTTCACCTGCTCGAAACCTGCTACCTTGCGCAGGGCGGTATATTGCACCTCTTCTGGGAGAGAGGTCGAAAAACCATTGACATACATTTCCACTGTGTGCCACCCTTCAGGTTCTACAAAAATCTGGTGACGATCCTTATCGGCAAAGCGGTTGATCTTATCCTCTATGGAAGGACAATAGCGCGGCCCCACACCATGGATAATTCCGGTGAACATGGGAGAGCGGTCAAAGCCAGTCCGTAAGATATCATGTACCTCCTCACTGGTATAGGTCATATAACAATCCAACTGATGGGTAAGAGGCTGGGTCAGTGGTAGGTAGGAGAATTTTTCAGGGTTTTCATCTCCAGGCTGTGGGGTCATCTTCGAATAATCCAAGGAACGCCCATCTACACGGGGGGGAGTTCCTGTTTTCATGCGTCCTGCTTCAAAACCATGAGCTACAAGACATTCAGTAATGCCCTTGGCAGCTTTTTCTCCAGCGCGTCCGCCTCCGAGTTGTTTTAGGCCAATGTGAATAATTCCATTGAGAAAAGTGCCATTGGTAAGCACTACACTCTTGGCGCGTATTTCACTACCAAGAGAGGTCTTCACACCTGTAGCCTTGCCACCCTCTATGAGTACCTCAGTGACCATTTCTTGGAAGAAATCAAGGTTGGGCAGCCTCTCCAGTTGTAGGCGCCAAGCCTCCGAGAATCGCATGCGATCGCTTTGGGCACGTGGGCTCCACATGGCAGGTCCTTTGGACTTGTTGAGCATCTTGAACTGAATGGCAGTTTGGTCTGTGATAATGCCCATATAGCCCCCCAATGCATCTATCTCGCGAACAATCTGTCCCTTAGCAATTCCCCCTACGGCGGGGTTGCAGGACATTTGTGCCATGTTCTGTAGTTGCATGGTGATAAGAAGGGTCTTTGCCCCTGTATTGGCGGCAGCGGCAGCAGCTTCACAGCCTGCATGCCCCGCACCGACTACTATAACGTCGTACATCTCTTTTAATTATCAATTGTTAATTATCAATTGTTAGTTTTGTGATACGCATGCCTGATTTTTAAAACATTTGTAATGCCACAATTATTAATCATTAGTTGTCTATTACATCAAACTAAACAGAGAAATTATACGATTCCCTTGCATAATTGGCAACTAACAAATGATAATTATTTTTGTTGTTTTAAGAATACTAGTAAGCAACTTAATTACTTCTGTTGCATCTGTTTTTATGCTATCATACTCTTTTGGAGTAATATAGTCTGTTCTTGATAGAAGTTCTAACCAATATAAGGTTTCATTTATTTCTTTTTGAGCAATAGCAAGCTTATGGATAAAATCTGAGGTGCTTTCAGAATGCTCTGATTCATATACCATAGCCCCAACAGAGGTGCCACTGCGTAAGACTTGCTTAGAAAGTACATATTCCTTTTTTTCTTCTGTCAAATACTTATAAAAGATTGACCATTCTCACAGCAAGTGCCATGCTCTTTTCCTTTAGTATATTTTCTTACATTCTCTTAGCTATTAACAATTGACAATTAACAATTAACAATTGATTTTGCTTTCCACTTGGCAATAAAGGCAGGCTTAGTACCTCCTTCTTTTTGGGCGCAGAGGAAGGTCTCTACAAGTGTTTTTTCAGGATTAAGGTAGTGACCATGGCTCTTGTAGCCCTGCATGGTATCTCCCAGAAAGGTCTCAGAAAGAAAATTGATATCATATTCCTGAATCACCCACTCACGATGATCTTTCTCACGCATCATATCCAGAGCCCATTGAGTATATTTCACATTATTGACATGGGAGTTCACATCCAAGTCGCTGATTCTCACCTTGAAGTCACATATATGAATCATCTCCTCGGGGAGTAGTACACGTTCGGTCTGCATGGCAATCCCACCATCGAGGCGAGGGTGGAACATCTCTTGACTATTGGTCATATCGATAGGGTGGCGAGAGGCGATATCCATGGTAATCCAAGTAGAAGAGCTTTCTCCTATCTTGCGATCACCTACATAGAGCTCGAACTGGCGGAAGGCATGTACCCCCTGAACAGGTAGAGACCAAGTATGGATAGTTACCCGCTCGTTCCACTGAGGCCACTCATACATCTTGAGTTTTTGCTGGATCAGCGCCCAGAAGAAACCCTTTCGAACCAAGTCCTTATAGCCAAATCCTAAAGAGGCGGCATGCTCTGCTGCTATATCCTGCAACATACCCAATACGCCATAGAGACCTAATTTGTTATTCAAATTCACTTGTGTGCTACGTACCTTATAGGTTTCTGTAAATATAGATAACATAGTAGTTTTGAGTTTTATTTGTTGTTACTAAAGTAAATCAGTTTTCTTCTGTATACCGTTAGGAGCTTGGACTTGGAGATAAAGCCAATGTATTTCCCATTCTTGACTACAGGAAGGTTCCAAGCGGCGGTATTTTGGAATTTGTCCATGACTTGGTTCATAGTATCTTGTCCCATCTGGATCAGAGCCGGAGGGGGTTGCATCATCTCAAGGACAGATACTTTGTCATACAGCTCCTTTTCAAAGATCAGGTGGCGAATATCATCTAAAAGGATAACTCCTTCTAAACTGCCTTTTTCCCTATCCAGAACAGGGAAAATATTACGAGAAGACTCTCGAACGGCTTCATATACGACCCCCTTGAGCGTCATGTCCGTGTATACAGGGACAAAATTAGTCTCTATGACACTCTCCATATCCATGAGAGTCAGGATGGCCTGATCTTTGTCCTGATTGACCAATTCTCCTTTGCGTCCCAGCTCCATAGTATAGATAGAATATTTGTTAAAATACTTAGCTATAGAAAAGGAAACTACTGCGGTTACCATGGCAGGGACAAAGAGAGAGTAGCCGCCAGTGACCTCTGCAATAAGGAAAATAGCCGTAAGAGGAGCATGGAGCACTCCAGTCATGAGGGCTGTCATTCCAATCAAGGTAAAATTGGCCAAAGGTAGCTTGTAAGGGAGTATATCTATCTGGTTGATGATACGAGCAAAACAATTGCCCATCACTCCCCCCATGAAGAGCATAGGGGAGAAGATACCTCCCACGCCACCTGCACCAAAAGTGACTGAGGTGGCTACGACCTTGAATAGCACTAAGCCTCCTAAGAGAAGGATAACGACCCAAGGATTTTCTAAGTTCCATCCAAAAATATTGGAACTAATCGAGAGCTCAGGATGCCCTGCCTTCAGATGATTAATCACCTCATGCCCTTCTCCATAGAGTGGTGGCATGACAAAGACCAAAAGCCCTAAGATAGCTCCTCCGATAACAATACGCAGATAAGCGGAAGAGAACTTAGAAAAAAACCGATTGACCCCCTCATATACAAAGGTAAAGTAGGCTGACATAAAGCCTCCTACGACCCCCAAGAGAAGGTAAAAAGGAATGTTGTGCATCAGGAAACTATCCCCTACATAGATCGGCAATAAGGCAGCATTGCCAAAGAAAATATAGGAGGTGAGTACTCCCGAGAGTGAGGCTACAAAGAGTGGTAACAGAGAGGAAAGGGTAAGGTCTAAACCAAAAACCTCTATAGCAAAAAGAATTCCAGCCAGAGGTACCTTAAAGATGGCAGCCAAAGCCGCAGCACAGGCACAGGCCAAGAGCAGCATCCTATCAGATTGGTTGATGTGGAATAGGCGAGCTACCTGTGAGCTAATTCCAGCACCTGTAACTACCATAGGTCCCTCCAATCCTACAGATCCCCCAAAGCCAATGGTAATAGGAGCTGTAAGTATGCTACCATAAGCCTGAAAGCGCTTCATGATACCCTTTTGCTTGGCCACTGCATATAGAATAGAGGGAATCCCATGGCTGACCTCCTTGCGGATGATATACTTCTTGACCCAGTAGACCAATAAGAAACCAACCGCAGGGAAAATCACATAAAAACCATAGTTGATATAGCGGATGATATTGCCTACCAAAACCTCCTCAATAAAGTGTGTAAGGGAGCGCATCGCCAGTGCTGCAAAGCCCGTAGCGACTCCAACTAACCCACAAAGTAGCAGTATAAACTGCCTATGAGTGAGGTATTGTGTTTTCCACTGTAGGAATTTTATATACCAACGCGCAGTCGTTCTCATTATAGTTTTGAACTCTAAGTTCTGAATTTTAAGTTATCTCACTAGTCAATTGTGAGTTATCGGTACTAACCACTAATCACTAACCACTATTTGAACTCTTTTTCGTGTCGTTTGCGTTCGTTTTCGTCCAAATATATTTTTCTCAAGCGCATATTCTTAGGAGTTACCTCTACATATTCGTCTTTTTGGATATATTCAAGCGCCTCTTCGAGAGAGAACTTGATAGGAGGAGCGAGTTTCACTTTCTCATCAGACCCAGCAGCACGTACATTGGTGAGTTTCTTAGTTTTAGTCACATTCACTACGATATCCCCACTGCGAGAATTTTCGCCAATCACCTGACCTGTATAGATATCTTCTCCAGGGAAGATGAAGAAACGACCTCTGTCCTGAAGCTTGTCCAAAGAGTAAGGAATAGCGGTACCCTGTTCCATAGAGATAAGAGATCCATTGATACGACCTGCTATTTCCCCTTTGAAAGGTTGAAACTCTAAGAAACGGTGGTGTATGATAGCCTCTCCTGCGGTGGCAGTAAGCAATTGGTTTCTCAATCCGATAATACCACGAGAAGGGATTAGGAACTTGATAACCATACGCTCGCCCTTAGGTTCCATACTGAGCATTTCCCCCTTGCGAAGAGTAACGAAATCCACGGCTTTACCACTTACATTTTCAGGGAGATCTATGGTAAGTTCCTCTACAGGTTCACACTTTACGCCATCTATTTCCTTGATAATTACCTGAGGTTGTCCTATCTGTAGTTCATAGCCTTCACGACGCATGGTTTCGATAAGCACCGAGAGGTGAAGCACCCCACGACCATATACAATAAACTTGTCCGCACTGCCAGTGGCTTCCACCCGTAGAGCGAGGTTCTTCTCCAATTCGCGCTCCAAACGTTCCTTGATATGGCGGGAAGTAACGAACTTTCCATCTTTTCCAAAGAAAGGAGAGTCATTGATGGTGAAGAGCATACTCATAGTAGGCTCATCGATAGCGATGGTCGGAAGGGCTTCAGGGTTTTCGTAATCGGCAATAGTATCACCTATGTCAAAACCTTCCAAGCCAGCAATGGCACAGATGTCACCCGCTTGTACTTCTTCCACTTTCTTACGGCCTAAGCCATCGAAGGTATGTAGTTCACGTATTTTGGACTTAACAATTGTCCCATCGCGTTTTACAAGTGAGATATTCATACCTGCCTGAAGGGTGCCACGGTGTAGACGCCCAATAGCAATACGCCCAGTAAAGGTAGAATAGTCCAAAGAAGTAATAAGCATCTGTAGGCTACCTTCTTCAATCACAGGAGCAGGAATATGCTCCACAACCATATCCAAAAGAGGTTCTATAGATGTGGTGGGTTTGCGCCAGTCCTCGGACATCCAGTTCTGCTTGGCTGAACCATATACAGTAGGGAAGTCCAGCTGCCAATCCTCCGCACCCAGTTCGAACATAAGGTCAAATACCGCTTCATGCACCTCCTCTGGGGTACAGTTTTCCTTATCCACCTTGTTGATAACCACAATTGGTTTAAGCTTCATCTCAATGGCTTTCTGCAAGACAAAGCGGGTCTGAGGCATAGGCCCCTCAAAGGCATCTACAAGCAAGAGTACTCCATCGGCCATATTCAGTACACGCTCTACTTCTCCTCCGAAGTCCGCGTGGCCAGGAGTGTCTATAATATTGATTTTGGTCCCCTTATAGTTCACCGAAACATTCTTAGAGAGAATTGTAATTCCGCGTTCGCGTTCCAAATCGTTGTTGTCCAAGATGAGATCACCTGTCTCTTGGTTGTCACGAAAGAGTGCGCAGTGGTGTAAGATTTTATCTACTAAGGTTGTTTTTCCATGGTCTACGTGGGCAATAATGGCTATGTTTCTGATAGCTGTCATATAAAATATTTTTAGGGGGCAAAAGTACGAAAAAGTTTTTAGTTTTTAGCGATTAGTTTTTAGTTATTTAACGTGAAGGGTCAATAGAGGCTCTTAGAAGCCTTATAAGCTAAAAAATAATTTGCCAATGTATCCACAAAATCTGATACATTGGCAAATGCATTAGCCAATATGTTAATTAGCCAATTATAGGAAGAAGGCTACTATAGCAGCAATAAGACCATAGACAAGCATAGGAATTACTGTTTTTTTCAGGATAGTACCCTCGGCATTATCGATGCCTAATACGGAGCAGCCTGCAATGATATTGTTGATACACACCATGTTCCCCATAGCACCCCCTACCGATTGCAGGGCTAGGATAAGGGGTACTGAAAGCCCCGTGGCTGTAGCTACAGAATATTGAACTGCCCCAAAGGTAACATTGGAAATAGTATTGGAACCAGAGAAGAAAGCTCCTAAAGCGCCTAAGAACGAAGCAAAGGAGACCCAATGCTGTTGAGTAGCATCGGCCAGTCCCTTCCCTATGGTTTGGGTCATGGAATAATCATCCCCTACCATCATAAGCTTGACCATGATCATAGCTCCTACTAAGGCCAAGAAAGGTTTTTGTACCTGGAAAGCACTCTTGAGGTAGATATCCTTACACTTATTCCAAGAGAGAGCAAAGATAAAGAAGGAAATAACTACTGTAACTACAAAAGGAATAAGAGAAGGAGTATAGAGTAACTTATAGCTATCACCTACACCTGTCTTGAAAATATTTTCTACTGAAAATATGAGCCCCTTAGATACCTTGAAGATTCCCAATTCTCCCAAGGAGAACTCCAGCCATTCGGAGGAATCGTTAAGCATCGCTTTGAATGGCAATTGTTGTACACGGGTAAGTACCAAGATAATAATAAGTAATAGGGTAGGGGTAAAAGCTTTGATAAGTGTCTTAGCTGCAATGGGCTGTTTTTCTTTTTTCTGCTCTGTTTTAGCCAGTCCGATTCCCTTGCCTGCCAATAGTACGGATACAAATAGACCTATAGCTCCTCCTACCAAGGAAGGGAACTCATAGTTGAACTGTGCGATAAGTAAGTAAGGGACGGTGCAAGAGAGCACACTAAGAAGAATAAAGAGAATATTTTGCTTGATTTCTTTCCAAGAAACAATGAATCGTAGCGCAAGTATAGGAATAACAAAGGCAGCTACAAAATGGATAAGAGCAGAATATTTCCCAATCGAAGAGACATCCTCCCCGCCTATAGTACCACTGTCTAAGAGTGTCTTGAAGCCATACCAAGTAGGAGTACCTACCGCCCCAAAGGAGACCGGTACGGAGTTCATTACCAAAGCGAGCATGACCACTTGCATCGGTCTAAAACCAATACCCACTAAGATAGGTGCTGCAATGGCCACAGGAGTACCGAACCCACTGGCTCCCTCCAGCATAAAGGCAAAAGCCCAACCTATGATCATCAGCTGTGCTACTGGGTTCTCACTGATATTGCCCAGCCAGCTTCTTAGGGTATTCATAGCTCCAGAGGTTTCCATCATACGATTGAAGAAGACCGCTCCGAAAATTACAGAAATAGGGGTGAATACTGAAATAATCGCTGAGACAATGTTGGCATTGAGCAATATAAATTCGTTTTTGAAATAGAATAATTGCAATAGGTAGACAATTCCTGCAATCAAAGGAAGTGCTACATATGAAGGAAAAGCATTGCGCTTTACCATCAGGTAAATCAGTAGCACAATAGGGAAAATACTTAAGAAAAGATCCATGAGAAAAGTATTAGTAGGTTTTTATATCAAAAAACTTTAGAAAAGCCCTTTTTAACGCCGCAAATATATAACTTTTCATACATATAAATCGCTTTCTTTAACTTTTGTTTAAGTATTAAAAGATAAAGAAATGAAGTGCTAAAGAGTTTATGTCGATTTTTTGTTCCTCGGATTCTCTAATCCTTGATATTTTCTCAATATTTAACATATTTTTGTGACTTGTTCTCAGGGATAATCCTTACTTTTGCACCAAAATAAATATCTATTTTTTATGAAGAAATTAGTAATATTGGCCGTAACAGCTCTATTTTTAGGAGCTTGTGGTGGAGGTAAATCTCCAGAAATGAAACGCTTAGAGAACGAACAAAAAGCCTTATCACTTCAGAGCGAGATCAATGACTTGCAAATGCAACTTGTAAAAGAACAAGCTACCAACGAGAAATTAAAACAAGAGGCAGAAAGCATTAATAGTCTTGCTAATAGTAGTGCCTCTGCTTTCTCCGAGGCAGAATCTGCTTCTGCTTCTGCAGCTGAGGCAAAGAAGGCACAACGTGATCTAAAGAAAGCTCAGAAAGTAAACAAAGACTTGGCTAACAGTAACAAGAAAGTTCAAAAGCTCGAAAAAAAAATTAGCAAAGCTCAACAAAAACTTGCCAAAACAGGAGTACAAGTAGAGTTTACACAACCTGCCAACTAAGAAGGTATACTATCCCTCTTCACTTTTGATAGAGAGTTCCAACCAGCGATCACTTTTTTCCTCCAAGAGAGTTAATACTTCACTGAGAGCTTGGGATTGTTCCTGTAGTTCTTCGCTGGAGAGTGCCTCTTGAGTAAAATGTGCTTCAATGGTTGCCTTCTGAGCTTCTAACTGAGCAATTTCCTTCTCCAAGCGAGACAATTCACGTTGCTCATTTTGAGAAAGAGTACTATTAGCCCCGCGCCATGAGTTCTTCGTAGCAGGGGCTTTTTCTTCTTTTGGAGTTTCCCTGACAGAAGACTGTTCATAGGAGAAATAATCGGAATAGTTGCCAGGAAAGTCCTGTACCTCACCCTCCCCTTTGAAAACAAAGAGGTGATCTACTATCTTATCCATGAAATAACGATCATGGGAGACAATCACCAAGCAACCTTCATAATCCAAAAGGAACTCTTCTAAGACATTGAGCGTAACGATATCAAGGTCATTGGTAGGTTCATCCAGAATCAGGAAGTTCGGATTCTGAATCAGGACAGTACAGAGGTAGAGACGCTTGCGCTCACCCCCACTGAGTTTCTCTACATAGTCATATTGTTTCTTGCGGTCAAAGAGAAAGCGTTCTAGTAGCTGTGCTGCCGAAAGGGTACGCCCCTTGAGCAAAGGGATATATTCGCCATACTTCTTAATCACATCGATCACCTTTTCCTGTGGGTTGATCTCAATTCCTTGTTGGGCGTAATAGCCAAACTGTACAGTTTCCCCTATGATAATCTTACCGGCATCAGGAGTGATTTTCCCAGTGAGTAAGTTTAGGAAGGTACTCTTGCCCGTACCATTCTTACCAATAATTCCCACCCTTTCCCCACGCTTGAATACATAGGAAAAGCGGTCGAGAATCGTTTTTTCAGGGAATTTTTTCACCACATTGTGTAGTTCAATAATCTTGCTCCCTAGGCGTTGCATAGCGATTTCCAGCTCTACCACATGTTCGCGACGGCGCTTTTGGGCTTGTTCCTTGATCAGGGCAAAGTCATCAATACGCGATTTGCTCTTGGTGGTACGTGCCTTAGGCTGGCGACGTATCCAGTCTAACTCACGTACATATAGGTTCTTTGCTTTTTCTTGAGAGGCTTGTTCCTGCTCAAGGCGCTGCTGTTTTTTTTCCAAGAAATAAGTATAGTTCCCTTTGTAACTATATAGGGTACCTTCGTCCAATTCTAAAATTTCATTACACACCCTCTCTAAAAAGTAGCGGTCGTGGGTTACCATGAAGAGGGTCATCTTTTCCTTGGCAAAGAAGTTCTCCAGCCACTCAATCATCTCAAGGTCAAGGTGGTTGGTAGGCTCGTCAAGGAAGATAAGGTCGGGCTTGCTAATGAGCACATTGGCAAGGGCGAGTCTTTTGCGTTGCCCTCCTGAGAGGTGCTTGATAGGTAAGTGTAGGTTAGTGAGTTTCAGCTGAAAGAGGATTTGCTTGTATTGGGTTTCAAAATCCCAAGCCTCATGGCGTTCCATAGCTTCAAAAGCTTTTTGGTAGGTTTCCTCATCTTCAGGGTGTTCCAAGGCATGCTCGTACTGCTGAATGACCTTCAGAATAGGGTTTTCCTCTTGGAAGATATAGTCCTCAATAGTCAGCTCTTCTGGCAGCGTAGGTTCCTGAGAGAGAAAGGCTATTTTCAGCCCTTTGCGAGAGACTACCTGCCCTGTATCGGGTGTGTCTTGCCCAATAAGGATTTTCAAGAGCGAACTCTTACCCGCACCATTCTTAGCGATGAGGGCTATTTTTTGGTCTTTGTTGATCCCAAAAGACACATTCTCGAAGAGAACTCGCTCTCCATAAGCTTTGGATATGTTTTCTACAGATAGATAGTTCAAGGGATAATGATTAATGGTTAATGATTTAATGATCAATGGATAATGATCAATGATTAATCGTTATTGGCATTAATCATTAATCATTATTGGCATTAATCATTAGATTTTTAAAAGTTCTTTCGCATGGGCGCGGGCCGAGTCGGTAATATCCTTTCCTCCGAGCATCTGGGCGATTTCCTCTATGCGCTGCTCTGGGCTAAGCTCTTGGAACTGGGTGGTGGTGCGGCCTGCGATGTCGGTTTTGTATATCTTGATATGTACATCCCCCTTACTGGCTACCTGTGGCAAGTGAGAGATGGCAAATACCTGTCGGCTCTGACTCATCTGCTTCATGATCTCTCCCATTTTGTGGGCTATTTCTCCCGAAACGCCTGTGTCTATCTCGTCAAAGATAATGGTAGGTAGCGCTATTTTGGTGGCTAAAATATGCTTGATAGTGAGCATGATACGGGAAAGCTCCCCTCCAGAGGCGGTTTTCTTGAGCACTCCGAAATTACCTCCTTTGTTGGCGGAGAAGAGGAAAGAAAGGCTGTCATTGCCCTTGGCTTGGTAGTGCTCAGTAGGAGTTAGGCTGATTTGGAACTGCGCATTGGGCATTCCCAAGTCCTTAAGAGAATCCTGTAGGCTCTTGGTGAGCGTAGGGATTACCTTCTCACGTACCTTGTGGAGTTTTTGAGCAAGTGTACTGAGGGTTTGGAAGGCCTTCTCTACTTCTTTTTGGGCAATCTCGATATCTCCTTCTATATTTTCCATTTGGGAGACTTTCTCTTCCAAAGCCTCTTTGATAAGGATAAGTTCAGAGACGGTACTTACCTTGTGTTTTTTCTGTAAGTCATAGAGTTTTTGGAGTTTTTTCTGAGCACGGGCGAGCTTTTTGGGGTCGAACTCCACGTTCTCGGCCAGGTCATACACCTCGCGGGAGAGGTCATCCAGCTCTATATAGGCGGCATCGATACGTTCGTAGAGTTCGCTGTACTGGGGCGAATAGCTACTTAGGGTGGAGAAGAGCGAGGAGAGATCGCGCATTTGGGTCATGATTCCCTGTTCCTCTTCAGCCAAGAGATTCGCTGCCTCAGTGAGGTTGTCCCTGATGGTCTCACTATTGGAGGCTTGGTTGTAGAAAGCCTCCAATTCCTCTTGCATACCTTCCTCCAGCTCAATCTCCTGTAGTTCGGAAAGTACGAAAGTATTGTAATCGTGTTCCTTTTGGGTATTTTCCTGAAAGGTCTTGAGTTCTTGGAGCTTTTTGCTTTCTCCTTTGTATACCTTTAGAGCGGCTTGGTATTCCTCCAATAAGGATCTATTCTCAGCTAAAGAGTCTATGAGAAAGAATTGGAAATCTTCCTCACTGAGCTGCTGGGTATCGTGCTGGGAGTGGATATCAATGAGAGCTTTTCCTAAGGAAGAAAGAACATCGAGGGTTACAGGACTGTCGTTGACAAAGGCACGAGACTTACCCGAAGGGAGAATCTCCCGACGAATAATGGTCAGTGGTTCATAGTCCAATTCTTCCTGCTGGAAAAAATCAGCCAGGCCATAGCTTGCTATAGCAAACTCAGCTTCTACGACACATTTTTCCTCAGGATTTCTCAGCGCACTCAGGTCTGCCCGACGGCCTAAGACCAAAGCAAGCGCATCCAGGAGGATAGACTTCCCTGAGCCTGTCTCTCCTGTGATAATAGTAAAGCCCTTCGAGAAATGAATCTTGATGTCCTCAATAAGGGCAAAGTTCTTGATAGCTAATGATTGTAACACGAATTCAATGATTAATGTTCAATGATTAATGTTCAATGATTGAATAACATATAGTATTAATCATTGCAGGCATTAATCATTAATTAAGGTTTCCTATAAAAAATATTCCATAACATTCCTGATTCTCAGTAAGATGTAGGAAATCTTTCAGTTTGGGGGCAAAGGCAGGAGTTCCCCAATAACACCCCAGCTCATAGGCAGTACATAGCAAATACATATTCTGTACCGCCATAGCTACAGCAGCGACTTCCTCCCACTGGGGAACCTTTCCGCTGAACTCCACAGCAATGGAGATAATGGTATCTGCTTTGGCCACTTTCTGAGCGAGAGCATTGTAAGTATCCTCGGAGAACTTCTCTGCGGGGACATGCCCTTTGTAGAGGCGCTGGAGTTCGGCACCCAAGGCTGTTTTCTCTTCTCCACGGAAGGCTTTCAGGCGCCAAGGCTTGGTTTTCTTATGGTTAGGCGCATAAGTGGCGATGTCCAAGATATCCTCGATAATCTCCTCAGGGATAGGTATTTCGGTATAGTCCGCAGGGAAAATACTCTTGCGGGACTTGATAATGTGCTTTATGAGAGTTGCAGTGGTATTCATGATCAATTTTAGAGTTAATAATGATTAAGGTCAACTGAGTAATTATTGGTGCAAATATACAAAATATAATGGTTAGTGATTGAGTTTTTTACCTTCAGCGTACTCAAAGGGAAATCAAGCGAATTGCAAATGTTCAGAACGAACCTACTTACCATTTGAGATTATCTGCGATTTTTCTATCATTGGAGAGGTGTTGTACCTTGTTCTGTCCGCCGAACTTACCTTGACTTTTCATATACTCCACAAAAGTACCCTTGGGGACAGAAGTGATCTTGAGTCTTTGTAGGATTTTTCCTTCTATGAGGTCTTTGTAGTAGCTGTTCTGTGCTTGAAGACCTTGGTCAAGAGTATTGGCAAAGGTCTCTATGTCCTCTGGGAGTTTTTCGAATTCAATAAACCACTCATGGTAAGGGAGTTCCCCAGAGGCAGGATTCACCTGAGGGGCTACGGTGAACTCACTGACCTCACCCCCTGCTTTGCTTACTGCTTGGGCAAGAGCTTCCTCTACTTCCTTGGCAATGACATGTTCGCCAAAAGCGGAAATAAAGTGCTTGATACGCCCTGTCACCACGATACGGTAAGGGGAGAGACTGGTGAACATGACAGTGTCTCCCATATTATATCCCCATAATCCGGCATTGGTCGAGACTATAAGGACGTAGTTCACCCCTATCTGGACATCTTTTAGTGAAATGCGCTTTGGGTTTTCACTGAAGAAGGTATCAGCTTCGACAAACTCATAGAAAATGCCAGAGTTGAGCAACAGGAGCATACCCTTTTCGTTTTGGCTATCTTGATAGGCGAAAAAGCCTTCGCTTGCAGGATAAAGTTCTATAGAATCCACTTTACGCCCTATCAGATGCTCGAACTTCTGGCGGTAAGGTTCGTAGTTGACCCCTCCGTAGATAAAGAGTTGGAAGTGGGGAAACAGCTCTCCTATGGGCTTATGAGATTTCTCCTGTAGTCGTTCGAAGTACATTTGTACCCAAGGGGGGATTCCACTGATTACGGTCATATCCTCCTTGATAGTTTCCTTGACAATAGCATCTATTTTTGTTTCCCAATCCTCTATACAGTTCGTCTCCCAAGAGGGCATGCGGTTTCTTTGTAGGTATTTGGGTACATAGTGGGCAGAGATTCCAGAGAGTCTTCCTAAGAGGATGCCATTTTTCTTTTCCAAGATAGGGCTTCCCTGTAGGAAAATCATTTTACCATTTACAAAATCTGCCTTGCCAGTCTGGGCTATATAGCACATAATGGCATCACGAGCCGCTTGGATATGATAAGGCATCGACTCTTTGGTCAGGGGGATGTACTTAGCCCCACTGGTTGTGCCAGAGGTTTTGGCAAAGTAGAGTGGCTTACCAGGCCAGAGGATATCAGTCTGAGCTTCCTTCACCCTCTCTATATAGGGCGAAAGAGCCTCATAGTCTCGGATAGGTACTTGCTTTACGAAATCTTCATAAGAGTGGATTTGGTCAAAGTGATGATCCTTGCCAAAGACTGTATTTTTAGCTTTTTGTATAAGGGAGCTTAGGATTCTCTCTTGGGTAGGGATAGGATCTTTCGCCCAGAGATCAATCTTCTTGCGTATATATTGAGCCCATTTTCGGGCGAGAAAACTTTTTATACTCATAGTATAATTATTTGAAAGTCATATAGTTCAGTGGGTCTACAGGATATCCTTCGTGCCAGAGTTCGAAGTGTAGGTGGGTACCAGTGGAGAGTTCGCCTGTATTGCCTACCTTGGCGACGACCTCACCAGGACTTACCTTATCACCCTGTTTCTTCACTAAGGAAGCATTGTGCTTGTATACCGAGATAAAGTTGTTCGGATGTTCTATGACAATGACAAAGCCTGTCTGTGCAGACCATTCAGAAAAGATGATCGTACCATTGGTGATTGCCCTTACAGGAGTCCCTTCAGGAGCGGTGATATCCACCCCATAGTGTCGCTTGTCCGACTTGAAAGCACTGGAGAGTGTTCCTTGGCAAGGAGGGAAAAAACTCTTTTGAGCCTTGTTGGAGGCTTGGTCGAAGACATTGTAACGCTCCTCTTCAGCTACTTCATGGCGCAGCTTCATTTCCTCTTCGCTGGCTTGTATATCCACCTCTACAGGGATTTGTTGTACCGCATTGAGCAAAGAATCCTTATTTACCTTGTCTGGATGGATATCTCCAGTAAGTACTTTCTGTAGGGAGGAAAAATAGGCATCATTGCCCCCAATACGCTGTTGTAGAGAGTCGGTACGGAAGGTAAGATCTACGATTTGCTTGCGCAGGTCAGCCTCCGAAAAGCCTAAGATATACTGCCTCAAGGGGGAGTAGATAATCACTAAGGAGGTCAGTACAATCATCAGAATAGCGAATAAGCTACTATAGATGAATACATTAAGCCTATTGAGGCGAAAGGTAGCGACATCCTCCAAGGTGTTTTCATTCATAATGACCACACGATACTTGAAGAGCCACTTGCCGCGAAGGTTTTTATTTGATTTCTTTTTTACACTCATTGATGTCGTTTTGAGTTTTAAGATTTGAGTTTTGAATTTTCTTATTTCCTAATGACATTTTGCTAAGGACAATTCCCATAATAATCCCTATGATTAGTACAGGGATGCTTCCCAAAAGTAATATAATGAAAAAATACCCCCATACGTCCTCTGAACCCTCTGGAAAAAAGATGATATAAGCAAAGGTAAATGAAAAGATACCACTTGCCCAAAACACAGTAAGAATAAGCTGTACTCCCAAGAAAAACCGTACTAAGGGAGAGAGTTCTTCAAAAGGGACAACCCGCTCTCCTGCAAAATATCCTAAAACAAAAGAGATTAAGGCAAAAGGAAGTATAATAAGGAGGGATCCTAAAAATATTTCACCTCCGATATCACTCTCACCTCCTGTATAGATGGCCAGAGCTAAGAAAATTAAAACAATTTCTATTCCAATTGTTCTAAGGATACATCCAGTTGCGGGTTTCATCTTGGAAATTTTTGGCAAAGATACATCAAAAAATACAAATGACCAATCAATAATCGTTTTTTAAGAGACAAAGAGCCAGACCAAATACACAACCTATGCACAAGATAGGGACGCTTGCTAAGAATATAAACATGGAAGGGGCTACCCATATACCGCTGGGGAGATCGGAGTAAAGCAAATTGAAAAAGGCAAAGCCTAAAATGACACTTATTACAAAAATAGCATAGAAGATAGAGACTCCTATGAGAAAACGAAAAAAAGGAATCATTTTTTCAAAGTGGATATATTGTCCAGCCAAAAAGCCTAATGCTAAGGATATTATTGCGGCGACAGGTATAGGGATCCATAGGATTCCTGTGTTTGCTCCTTTTTCAGATAGGGGTGAAATAAGCCTCTTGATGAAAATGACAATCAATAAAATCTCAAAGAGGATAGTGGTTAATAGGTAAATAGTCGAACGTTTCATTTTGATATAATCATTTACTCTTCACTCTTCATTTTCCTGAGTCTCATTCCCAGCCAGATACCTACCCCTAAAGTCTGTATTCCTCCAAAAATAAGGAAGATAAGAAAGAGAATTCCTAAGTCATTCCAATTAAAATAAAAAAGGGAGTAGTGGGCATTTTCTACAAAGTATCCAGTAAGAACTCCTTCGAAAAGTAAGAAAAAAAGAATGATAATCCCTAAGTAGATTTGTAAGGCACGCGGTTGTCGCTCAAAAGGAAAAAATTCACCTATGAGGATACCCAAAACAACACACATAAGTACCCCGCTTCCTATAGGGAGAAGATTTCCTTTAAAATCGCTAAAGAAACCAACATGGTTCGTGGTTATTAGAAAATTCACACTCTCATAGGTTAGTAGAGCCAAGAGTACTTCTATGGCAATAGCGATAAGTATATATTGAGTTGCTTTTTTCATCTGTATGCAATTTTAGGTAATTAGGGAGTAGTGGGTGCCGCTCACTGCTCACTGCTCACTAATATTTTGCAAAGGTACATTAAAAATATTATTTTTTATTACAGATATAAAAAAATCTTGTATCTTTGCACTCAAAAAAAGTTATGTTAGCAAATCATATTTTCTTGGGAGTGATAGGAGCTCCACAAGTGATCATCATCATAGCAGTAGCCCTTTTGTTCTTCGGAGGTAAGAAAATTCCAGAGCTGATGCGCGGCTTAGGAGGGGGGATACGTGAGTTCAAAGATGCCATGAAGGACGGACAAGAACCTCAACAAACCCCTGAAAAAAGAGAAGGGCTTACTCGAGAAGATTTGAAAAAATTAGAAGAGAAAAATAGCTAAACACTTGGAACTTATACACAAGCGAAAAAGACTTTCACTCGGCCTGTCCTAAGATAGGCTGAAGGGAAGTTTTTGTGTTTGATAGGTGGCAGTGAGTAGTAAAACTAAAAATTCGATTCATGACAATATTAAAAGCACAAGTAATAGAAGCACTCCGTAAGATCACCTCTCCAGGGGAGGGGGGAAACCTTATCGATGCGGGTGTGGTTAAGAATATAGTCGTTTTTGGAGATGAAGTAGTGGTCGATGCTACTATCTCCAATCCTTCCTTACAAGCAAAAAAGAAGGTAGAGGTTGAAATCATGAAGGCAATCCATGCAGAAGTGTATGAAAAAGCAAAAGTGAAAGTAAATATTACTGTAGAGGTAGCTCCTACTTCTCAAACAAATGAGATAAAAGGCAAACCTATAGAGGGGATTAAGAATATTATAGCAGTAGCCTCCGGTAAGGGAGGGGTGGGCAAATCCACCGTTACGGCCAATCTGGCTGTTGCCTTGCGCAAAATGGGCTTTAAGGTAGGGCTCTTGGATGCAGATATCTATGGTCCTTCTATTCCTATGATGTTCGATGTACAAGAAGAGCGCCCTATATCGGTGGAAATCGATGGGCGTTCCAAGATGAAACCCGTGGAGAACTATGGAGTAAAAATCCTCTCCATAGGCTTTTTTACACACCCTGATCAAGCAGTGATATGGAGAGGCCCTATGGCGAGCAAAGCGCTGAACCAGATGATCTTCGATGCCGATTGGGGCGAATTGGACTTCTTGCTTATCGACCTACCTCCAGGTACGGGAGATATTCACCTGAGTATCATGCAAGCGCTCCCCATCACAGGAGCCATTGTAGTGAGTACCCCACAGAATGTTGCGCTGGCTGATGCTCGTAAGGGGATCGCTATGTTCCGCCAAGAAACGATCAATGTACCTGTACTGGGGCTGGTGGAGAATATGGCTTACTTCACTCCGGCAGAACTTCCTGAGAACAAATATTATATATTCGGAAAGGAAGGAGTGAAATCCTTGGCTGAGCGTACCGATACTCCGCTGCTTGGTGAAATTCCTTTGGTGCAAAGTCTTCGTGAATCAGGCGATGTGGGTCGCCCTGCAGCACTCCAGGAGGGTACTCCACTAGCGAAAGCTTTTGAGGACTTCGCACGCAATGCTGTAGCAGAGGTGGTCACCCGCAATCAGTACCTTGCTCCTACCGAGGCTATCAAGATTACCACCATGGCTGGCTGTAGTCCTAAGAAAAAGTAATATCTAAATTTTTTATAAATGCACGAGATAACCGCCTATTGGGAAGGCGACATGCAATTCACCTCCACAAATCCTAGTGGAAACTCATTTTTTATCGATACCACTCCTGAAAACGGAGGGGAAAACAATGGCATGCATCCTAAAGCTCTTATGCTTTCTGCTTTGGCAGGATGTACTGGCTTGGATGTATTGGCGCTGCTTAAGAAAAAGCAGATAGAGCTGGACAACTTTACCCTTGATGTCAAAGGGAAACTTACCAAGAACCACCCTCGCACCTATGAGGAGGTGACAGTGAGCTATTTCTTTGAGGGGGCTGACCTAGATGTAGAACAAATCACCCATGTAGTAAGCCTCTCAGTGGAGAAATATTGTGGAGTCATAGCCATGTTCCGCCAGTTCGCTACCGTGAATATTAAGCTGTTCTTTAACTCGGAAGAACACCCTTACAATGCCCAGTAAGCTGGTTTGGAATTTTCTACCTACCCCCCAGCAGAATGAGGTAGAGACCCTCGCCTCTGCCCTTTTTCAGGTACAAGAAATACTTCCCTGGCATAGGACTATAGCGAGCCTACTCTTACAAAGAGGAATTGCAACTGTAGAGCAAGCTAAGACATTCTTCAACCCATCCCTGTCGGATCTTTTCAATCCTTTTCTGATGAAGGACATGGATACAGCTGTGGAGCGCATTCTTTTGGCTATGGCACATAAGGAGCGTATTCTCATCTATGGAGATTACGATGTGGATGGTACTTGTTCGGTAGCACTCTTGTACCTCTTCCTTTCGAAGATCTACCCAGAGGTAGCCTATTATGTACCGGATAGGTATAGGGAGGGCTATGGGGTCTCCTGTGAGGGGATTGACTTTGCTCAGGATAATGAGATGTCACTTATCATCACCTTGGACTGTGGTATCAAAGCCCATGATAAGGTGCTCTATGCCCGTGAGCGAGGGATTGATATGATTATCACTGATCACCATACTCCCGATGATACGATCCCTTCGGCGGTAGCTGTACTCAATCCTAAGCGCACTGACTGTTCTTATCCCTATAAGGAACTCTGTGGCTGTGGCATTGGCTTTAAGCTCATTCAGGCGCTTTGTAAATCCTTAGGCTATCCCCTTGAGACAGCCTATGCTTATTTGGACTTGGTTGCCTTGGCTACTTGTGCGGATATTGTTCCTATCACAGGAGAAAACCGAATATTCGTTTCGGCAGGGCTTAAACAGATAAATGAGCGCCCCTCTGAAGTGATGCAATTACTTCTCTCAACGGCTAATCCTCCGATTCAGGTCAGGGACTTAGTTTTTGTAGCAGCTCCTCGGATCAATGCCGCTGGGCGTATGAACCATGCTTCTCGTGCAGTGGATTTTCTCATAGGGGAATCCATGGGAGAAGCTACACTTCTGGAACACTTTAACACCCAGCGAAAAACAGCCGATGAGCAGATTACTCAGGAAGCCCTAAGCCAGATTCTGCACTCTCATGAAGAAGATGCCCCTGCTACAGTGGTTTTTTCTCCTCATTGGCATAAAGGGGTGATTGGGATTGTTGCCTCACGCCTTACAGAAATTTACTATCGTCCTACGATTGTCTTTACTCAGAGTGGGGAAGTATTGGCAGCCTCAGCCCGTTCGGTTAGGGGGTTCAACCTCTATGAGGCACTCTGTGAGTGTAAGGACGAGCTTATCCAGTTCGGCGGGCATACTGCGGCGGCTGGGATGACACTGCTTCCGGAGAATTACCAGCGCTTTAAGCAGAAATTCCAAGCAGTGGTGGATCGTACCCTACCACAGGAGCTTCGCTCTCCTACAATTATGATAAGTGCTAAAATGCCCTTATATGCGATTACTTCTTCTTTCTATCGCTGTTTGCAGCGCTTTTCTCCCTTTGGGCCTAAGAATATGACTCCCATCTTTCAGGCAGATGAGGTCATTGCCAAGAGTGTTTCCTTGGTAGGGAGTGATTGTAGCCACTTGCGTATGATCCTTACAGATACTTCTCTCAAACAGGAATTTGTGGCTATTGGCTTTGGATTAGGTCATAAGAAAGAAGCAGTAGAAAGCGGAAAGCCTTTTACTATAGCTTATGAACTGTCTGAAAATCATTGGAGAGGCACTACTTCTTTACAATTGGTCGTAAAAATGATCAATGATCAATGATTAATGAACAATGATTAATGATTAATGAACAATGATCAATGACTGCTCACTGTTCACTGTTTTCTGCTCACTATTCACTGCTCACTGAAAACTATAGATAAAATCTATAATGAAATAGATTTTTTCTAAAAATTGGAATGATTATAAATTTCTTTGTTGTAGAAAAAAATTGGAGGTAAAAGTCAAAAAATCCAAAGAGATTGAGTACTTTTGCAGTAGTTTTTTAACCTTTTACCCTCATGGAACAAGAATCTTTCCGTAACTCCATAGGTACTGTGGATACTTCTGGCAAGCGTGTATGGGCTTATCCTAAGAAGCCTAAAGGGCGCTATTACCGCTATCGTAAGTATGTGAGTTATTTGCTCCTTGCTATATTTTTCATCTCTCCTTTTCTCAAGATTGATGGCAATCAGTTTTTACTCTTTAACATCATAGAGCGTAGATTCAATATCTTTGGGTTTCCATTTTGGCCTCAGGATTTTTACCTCTTTGTGCTTTCTCTGATCATAGGAGTGGTCTTTATCCTGCTCTTTACGGTGGCCTTTGGGCGTATTTTCTGTGGATGGGTTTGTCCACAGACTATCTTCCTTGAGATGGTCTTCCGTCGTGTGGAGTATGTTATAGAGGGCGATCGCAATGCCCAAATGAAGCTTGATAAGCAAGAATGGAACGCCGAAAAGATACGTAAGAAAGGGCTTAAGTGGCTTGTCTTCTTTATGATTTCTTTTGTGGTTTCCAATGTCTTCTTGGCTTATATCATCGGGAGTGATCAGCTCTTGGTAGAGATCAAGGAAGGCCCCTTAAAGCACCTCAATACTTTCGTTGCACTACTGATTTTCACCAGTGTTTTCTACTTTGTTTTTGCTTGGTTCCGTGAACAGGTGTGTATCATCGCTTGTCCTTACGGGCGCTTGCAAGGAGTGCTTTTGGACAACAAATCCATCGTGGTGGCCTATGACTACAAGCGCGGGGAAGGGGAGAATGGTCGTAAGAAGTTCCGTAAGAATGAGGACAGAAAAGCACTTGGCAATGGGGATTGTATAGACTGTTTTCAGTGTGTGCATGTGTGTCCGACCAATATAGATATTCGAAATGGTACTCAATTGGAGTGTGTGAACTGTACCGCTTGTATTGATGCCTGTGACGAGGTTATGGTCAAGTCCGGTATGCCTAAGGGACTGATTCGCTTTGCCAGTGAGGAGGAAATAGCCAAAAAAGAGCCTTTCCGCTTTACAGCACGTATGAAGGGATATGCTTCAGTGCTTGCCATATTGGTAGGAATCCTTATAGGGTTACTCTTCTTGCGTAGTGATGTGCAAGCTAATATCTTACGACTACCTGGCCAGCTCTACCAAAAAGAAGGAGAGATTATCTCCAATGTCTATACTTACAAGATTATCAATAAGACAACTGAGGATTTCAAGCATATTACCTTCAAAATAGTAGAACCTAAACAGGCCAAGATAGAGATGGTAGGTAATCCCGACATCACCTTGGACAAACAAGGGATAGCCAGTGGAACCCTCTTTATCAAGCTTCATCAAGCCTTTGTGACGGATAAGAAGCTCAAGCTCAAGATAGAAGTCTATAGTGGTGAGAATCGCATAGAAAGTACTACTACCACCTTCTCAGGGCCAGTCACCTTTTAAAAAGAGTGAAGTATGAAATTCTTCATACTTCACTCTTTTCATTTCTTATCTTTGTCCTTGCCTGATCATTAGGTTATAAATATCTGAGAATTATGAAAGAAAAATTCCTATTGTATGATGGAGATTGCTTGTTCTGCAATCGTATAGCTTATTTTCTATCCCAAAAAGATAGAGAAGGAAGATTTCTCTATATAGCCAATACCTCCCAGCAGGGAATGGATATATGCAAGCAGTATCATTTAGAAGAGCTTACACAAAAAACAATTGTAGTGAAGGTAGGGGAGAATCTCTATACCCAGTCACAAGCCGTCTATTATTTTCTAAAGGAATGTAAGCTGTTCCCTTTGCTGCGTTTTTTGATAAAAATAACCCCTTCTTTCATAGCCGATTTTGTATACGACTACATTGCTAAGCGGCGAAAGTCTTTAGGTAAATATTGTCCTATTCCTACTCGCTAAGAACCTTTTTATCACATCCCCAAGCTTATTTGTTGGTCACATACTCCCTCAGGCGACTTTGCTTTTCTCTCTACTATCTGGTTACTTGCGTGCTTTGTAGGTTGCCCATACCGATCACTCGGTCGTATAGATCATTCACAGAGCGGTAATATACAAGTACTGTATAGGTATTTTCTGTCTGGTAGTGATTCCCTCCTATAGCATTGTAATTGGCTTTACCATTGCGCTTTATAGCAAACTTATAATTATAGAACCCTTGCTTGAGATATACGCCCCCTATGTATATCTTTTGTTTTTCATCATAGTGAAGTTCATATTCCTTAGTCAGTGCATTATCTGAGAATGCGCCATATACATATAGTTGGTCATTGGGCTGTAAGTCCTTAGGGGCAGCGAGGCTGAACTGTACCAAGGCATATTCTCCCTCTATCGTAGCATTGCGCCCTTGATCACTGGTGATACGAAAAGCGCCATCTATATCGGGGTTGTAGGTGTAGGGAAGGCCTGCTCGTGGCATTTGGGTAAAGAGCTGACAGAGATAGTTGTTCCCCTCCCGGCGGGTAGCATAGACTCCAGAGGTAGGAGTGCGCAGATCTCGGTTCTCAAAATACAAATATTCGTTCCCTCCTTCGAAGGATGTTTCTCGATCATACTTATACACAAGCTCGTTGCCCAGGATAAATTGAGGCTTGACATTCTTGATGGCATTGTCCCAGCGGTAGTTCTGTAGGATCGCTATCTTGACAGAGGTATTGGGGGTCTGGAACTGAAGTTCTTTGGAGGTGATTTTCATCTGTACACTCTGGCGTGTCTCGGCATATTTTACTTCACGGCTTTGATGTACAGAGAGTTGTACCAATGCTGTGCGAGTATAGAGGACAAAGCGGCGTGTGAAGATAGGGCGTTGCTCACTATCGGTTACTGTCAGGAGATAGTTCCCTGTGATAAGGAAATCGGTCTCATTATTTGGCAGGGTCAGGTCATAGTGGGTATAGGGTTGCAGGGTACCATAGGAGTTCCTATACTGGGTGATGCGTACATCATCCATTCCCTTGAGATACTCGCTTTTGAGCAATCCCGAAGGCTGCCAATCGTAGTTACAATGGGTAAGGGTGTAGTAATAGTCTGCTTCCTGCCCCCTAAGGTCGTCGAAGGAAAGGGTAAAGGGACTTCCCAAGCTCACAATAGGCAGTTGCATCAAGGGATCATCTGAGCCGCGAAACTCTATGGTTCGGATATAGTCAGGAGCAGACAACTCCTGTGCAAAGGAGCAGATAGGAAGCAATAGCAAGAGTAATAATTTCTTCATGAGTTTTTACTTTTTGAGTTGGCAAAAATACAAAAAAAAGATGAAAATATTTGCGGAGAATATAAAAAAGAGTATCTTTGCGGGAGATATCTAAAGTTAGCGGCCAGTAGTTCCCTTCGGGGGTGAGGTAGCTAAGATAGAAGAACTTAAAAAGGTGCTATAGAGGGCGAATGAAGAGAGGTTAATCCCTATCTAAACCCCTATAATCCTAAAATCCTTAGAACTAAAAAAATAAAAAATATAATGTTAGCAACACAGAATCCTACACAGACCAAGGCTTGGGCGGCCTTAGAAGCTCATTTTGCTAAGGTAAAAGATGTTACCTTACAACAACTCTTTGCACAAGATGCAGCACGTGCTCCCAAGTATACCCTCCAGTGGGAAGACTTTTGGGTGGACTACTCCAAGAACAATTGGGATGGGACCACCCGTAATCTCCTTTTGCAATTGGCTGAAGAATGCGACCTAAAGGCCTCTATTGAGAAGTATTTCACAGGTGACAAGATCAACGCTACCGAAGGCCGTGCAGTACTCCATACTGCCTTGCGCTCGGCTGAGAAAGAAATCTTGGTCAATGGGCAAAATGTCATCCCTGAAGTAGCCCAAGTAAAGGCCAAAATTAAGGATTTCAGTCAGGAAATCATCTCTGGTAAGCGCAAAGGTTATACAGGCAAGCCCTTTACCGATGTGGTGAATATCGGTATCGGTGGGTCGGACTTAGGTCCTGTGATGGTTACCGAAGCCCTGAAGTTCTACAAAAATCATCTCAACATTCACTTTATCAGCAATGTAGATGGCGATCATGTACATGAAGTGATTAAGCATCTCAACCCTGAGACTACTCTTTTTGTGATTGTTTCTAAGACTTTTACCACACAGGAGACCCTCTCCAATGCCCTTACAGTGAAAAAGTGGTTCCTCAAGCATGCCAAAGAGGCTGATGTGGCTAAGCACTTCGTAGCGGTTTCTACCAACCTCAAGAAGATAGATGAGTTCGGTATTGCCCCTGAGAATGTATTCCCCATGTGGGACTGGGTAGGGGGGCGTTTCTCCTTATGGAGTGCCGTAGGGCTTACTATTGCCCTTTCAGTAGGCTATGAAAACTTTGAAGCGCTCCTTTTGGGTGCCCAAAAGATGGATACCCACTTCCGCACTGCACCCTTTAAGGAAAATCTTCCTGTGCTCTTGGCCTTGCTCTCTGTATGGTATACCAACTTCTATGGGGCAGAGACCGAAGCCATTATCCCCTATACCCAATACCTACACCGCTTCCCTGCCTACTTGCAACAAGCCATTATGGAGAGTAACGGAAAGTATATAGATCGCAGAGGACAGCGCGTCAGTTACCAGACGAGCGCCATCGTATGGGGTGAGCCAGGAACGAACGCCCAGCATGCGTTTTTCCAACTCATTCACCAAGGCACCAAGCGCATTCCTGCTGATTTTATAGGCTTCAAGCACTCTCTCTATGGAGATCAAGACCACCAAGATAAGCTCATGGCCAACTTCCTCGCCCAAACTGAGGCGCTTATGAATGGCAAAACCCCTGAGCAAGTACGTGCTGAGGGGGTAGCGGAACACTTAGTGCCGTTCAAGGTATTCGAGGGCAACAAACCCACTACCACCCTACTCATTGACAAGCTCACCCCAGAGAGCCTTGGTAAGCTCATTGCCCTATACGAACATAAGATCTTCGTACAAGGGGTGCTATGGAATATCTATAGCTATGACCAATGGGGCGTAGAGCTTGGCAAGCAATTGGCGGGTACTATCTTGAAGGACTTTTCAGTCGCTCAGCCTGCAAAACATGATAGTTCTACTTCACAACTTATTGAGAGAGTGAAGAGTGAATAGTCAAAAATAGAAAGTGAATAGTGAGTTACTTAGTTGTTCACTATTCACTATTCACTATTCGTTAATCATTAACCATTAATCATTATCATTGACCATTATGAACGCCTTAACGCCTCAATTCCTTAACGATGAAGACGGTAACGCTATGTATGCCGTGCTTCCTATAGCGCAATACAACCAGCTCTTAAGCCGAGCGATGGAGGAAGAAACCGATTTTTATTATGAACTCACTGATGAGGAAATCGCCTATTTTGAGAGAGCAGAACAGCTATCAAAAGAAGGAAAAGTTGTCAGTAGTGAGGAAGTACGTAAAAAAGTAAGAGAAAGATATGGTAGTAAAATGGCTGATAGAAGCTGAAAGTAAGTACTATGAAACGCTTGACTATTGGGAGGAACATAATGGTTCTTTTAATTATTCCCTTAAGATAATCCAAGCTGTTGAAAATTTGGAGGATAATCTCGCCGAAAACCCATATTTTTCAGCTAAGTATAGTAAGAAATTAGATTTCTACAAAAGATTCTTTCTAAATGGAAGATTTGCGCTTTATTATAAAGTAGATGAAGAAAATCAGACTGCAGAGATAAGAGATTTCAGAAGTACTAAGCAACTACCTGTTTTTTAATCTTATAACCCTTAAATGAATGATCAAGCAAGAACAAGCCGAAAAGTTCTTAGGCAAGCATGAGCCTAAAGAACTCAAAGAAGCCGATTTAGCTTCTTTCTCCGCCCCCTATCAAAAGTTGGGCGCGTATATTACTGGCCTTATGGAATATGAAGAAATAGGAGCTTTTGAACAAGAGTTTGCCTCCTACAACTTCCCAGATAAGCTCTGGGAGAGCAAGGAAGGAAAGGCGCTTGCCTTGCTACTCTTTGGTAAGGAAATAGCCCCTTACGCGCAGCGTGTCTGGGACTCTCTGCTGGCCTATCCCTACCAAAGATGGTGGGGGCGTCGCCCTTTCCGCTCGGAAAATCCTGCCGACTATACCGAGGTGCAACTCTCTAAGATGTCTACACTGCATAACTATTACGGCTCAGGGGTGGGCGTGTTGCCTATAGCCGAGCAATTCCAATATGTGGTCTATAGGGAGTATAATGTGGAGGAGTTCTTTGCTTTGGTGCTTTCAGAGAATCCTGATACTTACTATGCGCTTTTTAAAGACATTTTCTCCAGCGAGCATGAGATAGGAGGGGTATGTGCCGTACTGATTAAGGCGGCCCTGATGGTGGAAGATACGCGTTACCGCACTTTGGTGGAGAAACTTCTTTTAGCCGCTCAGCTTCAGGAAGGCTTGAGACAAACAATCTTGGAATCCTTGGACGGCACCTCTTTGGCTTCCTTACAGCACTTTATAGGAGTTATTCTCCAGCACAACCTCACCCGCTTTAGCAGTGTGGTACGTGCGGTAGATGTATGGTTTGGTTTTGGCTGGGAAGCCCCCCAACAGTCGGTGATCAAGCGTACTTTGGAGCTGGCACAAACCTTCCTTGCTGATCACACAGCTGCTGAGAAAGCAGTGAGTAGTAAGGACAATATAGAACGCTATGTCGCCCTATGGGCGGTGGGGGTACACAGTGTACAACAGGCTATCAGCTTAGCGATGAAGGCAATCCAAGACCCTCAGACAAGTCATGAGGGGCGTATCGTTACCCTCTACTTTGTACGAGAAACTGGAAGAACCGACTGGGAGATAGCCACTTATGCGGAAAACCATTTCGGAGAAGCGGCTGATTTGGACTGTTGGCTCTTGCAGAACCTCCCCGAGGGTAGTCTCTCCCCAGTGCTTTTTGACCGTATGCAGGCGGTTGCCAAGGCGCTACCTAAGGAGGGCAAACACTTTGAGGGTGTGGGCTTCCGTTGGCTCAACTTTACCCTAAAGTCGCAGGATATCTACCGATTTCTCATAGGTGAGGCCAATGAGGAGCAACAAGAACGCTTGGCAGGTGAACTCTCGGAAATTCCTGTAGAGGTGCGCCAGAACCTCCTGCAGAATGTGTATCCAGTGCTGGGTCGCGGGCGCTACTATTATGAGAGTCCAGCAGAGAAGAAAAAGAAACCTGAAAAATATCCAGCCGACTCTTGGCAGCGTGCCTTAGTACGTACCGCCCTGAATGACAAGGCTTCTTATGTAGCCGAGATTGCTTTTGAGATTCTTAAGAAAGTACCTTTAGTGCATGACGATATCTTGGCGATAGAGCAGGTACTCTCCCGCAAGAACAAGGAGCAACGCAAGGAGAGTGTGGCACTACTTATCAAACAACCCGAAGCAGTACTTAAGGATAGTACCTCTCGTATGATTGTCTCCAAGAGTGCTGACCAGCGCTTGGCTGCTTTGGAAATCCTCACCATACTCCAAGAGGAAGAAAGACTTACCGATTATGTAACCGAGCAAGTAGAAGCCTATAAGGGACGTAAGCTCACCAAGAACGAGCAGGTACTTATGGACAAGCTCGCCTACAATCCTGATGAGACAGGGGAGCAGCGCTATGACCTCTCCAATGGTTTTGGCGTGATTGATTTTGATAGGCTTACGCCTTTTGCCTTGCCTCAGCCTCAGTTTGACAAGGAGCGCAAGGAGAAAAAGGGCTTCCTCTTTGACAAAATTATAAGGGTGGAGAAAGTACGAGAAGCCCTTAACGACCTATTAGCCCTATGGCGCAAGAACAAGGACTACGAATATGCTTGTGAGTGGTACCAAGGGGAAACAAGGACACAGCTACTGGGGCAACAAATCTATCGAATGCATGCTACCAAGGAGGGCGAAACCCCTATGGAGGTATTGGAGGATTATCCTTTGGCAGCGCTGTGGAAAGACTGGCACCAAAAGCACCAGCTCAATGAGATAGAGTACCAGTATGCAATCCGCTATTGTCAAAATCTTTATTATGAAAACAAAGTACCCAAGCAACTAAAGGACTATTTGGCAGGCTATTACCCTGACTTCAAGGTGGCTTTCAAGGGTGATTTGGGAAATTATTACGATAGTGAAGCCCGCCGCTTGGAAGACCTTTTGACCCCTATAAGCGAGGCTTATGCCCAGGACAAGGCGTTTTTGGCCAGCTTCAAGCTCTCTGTTTTTGAAGATGTGTTGGCTACCTATCCACCTGAAAAGCGCCACATAACCATAGAGCGTGATTACGAAGATTTGAGCTGGACAGATGTCATCCAAGACTATGTCATCTCTATAGACCATGATGAGAAAGGGGATATAGAATATTATACCCCTGAGCAGCGCTTTAAGCTCTGGCAGTTGCTTTACTACACTTATGCCCAAAAACAAACCAAGAACGACCTTTCTTCCTATACCCCTCAGAGCGTACTGACAGCGCTACGTGCCAAGGTACGTGAGGACGAACGCCTACCAGGGATAGGAGGAAGTCTGATGGGGCTGACCCTGAACCTCTACCAAAAAGGCCAACTCTCGGCAGATGACCTCTTGTTCTTCTGTCTCTTGGAGGATGACCTCTTCACTGTTGTGCAAGGAGGAGAAAACTACTTCTACCGAAGACTGCCTGAGGCGCTTAGAACTTCGCTTACCTTCCCTGATACCCAGCTGGAACTGCTCAAAACGCGTATGCTCCAGATGGAGCTCCAGCGCGGAGACCTACCTACCGATGCCTCTATCTATATACAATATCTGCAAGAGGTAGAGGGCATGCACTACTTCTTTGAGGCCTTGGAGCGTATGGGCAAGGAACCTTTTACTAAGGGCTATTACTACGGCAGTAGTGTGACCAAGCGCCATACCTTTAGCCATATCTTGGAGGTGAGCCAGCCGAGCGCTACCGATACTTTTGCTGCCTTTAAGGCACATTTGGACAAGACCAAAATCACCGACAAGCGCTTGGTGGAAGTGGCTTGCTACGCCCTACACTGGGCAGACTGGATAGGGGACTACCTCCAAATCAAGGACTTCAAGGAGGCTATTTGGTGGTTTATCGCTCATACCACTGATTATATGGACGCAGAGAAAGAAACGATTGTCTCCCAATACTCTACCGTGCCACGTGACGACTTCCAGCGGGGCGCTATAGATGTGGATTGGTATCACCGCATACATCAGTCAGTAGGCAAAGAAGGTTGGAAGCTCATACAAGAGTCAGCCAAGTACCTTTCCGAAGGGATGGGGTATCGCCGTGTAAAGCTGTATTCTGCGGTGCTTACAGGCGAGATCAAGTTGGATGAAGTCATCCAAAAAATCACAGAAAAGCGTGATAAGGACTATGTGATGGCATTAGGTCTGGTGCCTATCAACAAAAAGAAGGAAGAGGAAGACTTAGTAAGCCGTTATAACCTCTTGCAAACCTTCCTCAAGGAAAGCAAACAGTTCGGGCAACAGCGCCAAGAGAGTGAGAAGAACGCGGTGGAGATAGGCTTGGATAACCTCTCCCGCAATGCAGGCTATCAGGATAGTATCCGCTTTAGTTGGGCGATGGAGGCCAAAGCCACCCAACAGATTATGGAAAAAGCTACCCTCACCTTGGACGACACTACGATCAGGCTGGTGATTGACGAACAAGGCAAGGCAGAATTGGAAGTTACCAAAGGCGACAAAACCCTTAAGACTATCCCTGATAAGTATAAGAAAGACAAGCAGGTAGAAGTCCTCAAGGATAACAAGAGCTATCTTACTAAGCAGTATAGCCGTACCCGCCTATCTTTGGAACAAGCGATGCTTTCACAAACGCTCTTTACGGCGGCTGAATTGTCCAAGATTCTAGAGCACCCTGTAGTAAAGGCAATGCTTAGCAAGCTCATACTATTTAACCCTGAGACCCAGGCTTCGGGCTTTTGGCAAGATGGTAAGCTCCTCAGTGCAGAGGGAACACTCACACCACTTAAAGCAGCCGATAAGCTCCTGATAGCGCACCCAAGCCATTTGTTCTATGCGGTACAGTGGGATTTGTATCAGAAATATCTGTTTGACAAGGAGTTGAAACAACCATTCAAACAGGTATTCCGAGAGCTATATGTCCCCACCAAGGACGAATTAGAGACCAGCAACCGCAGTGAGCGCTACCAAGGTCACCAAGTACAGCCCCAAAAGACGGTGGCACTGCTTCGTAGTCGTGGCTGGACGGTGAATTACGAAGAAGGACTCCAAAGAGTATATCATAAGGAAGGCTTCCGTGCGACTATCTATGCGGCAGCCGACTGGTATACCCCTTCGGATGTGGAAGCACCAACCCTGGAATACGTGGTCTTCTACAATCTTAAGGACGGCAAGGAAGTACCTATGAAGGAGATCAATCCTGTGATCTTCAGCGAGGTGATGCGTGATGTGGATTTGGTGGTGAGTGTTGCCCATGTAGGAGGGGTAGATCCTGAAGCGAGTCATAGTACTATGCAGATGCGAGCAGCCTTGGCCAGAGAGAGTGCGCTCCTCTTTAAGCTCACCAATGTGGAGGTTAAGGAGCGCTATATCCTTGTCAAGGGCAAGCTGGGCGAGTACAGCATCCACTTGGGCAGTGGTATGGTAAGCCGAGGGGGCTTGCAGTTGAGCATCCTTGCGGTACAGAGCCAACATCGCGGACGGGTATTTCTACCTTTTGTGGACGACGATCCCAAGTCGGCAGAGATCATCTCCAAGATGCGCCTACTTGCCGAGGACGACAAGATCAAGGATCCTACTATCCTCAGACAGATAAAGTAAGCAGTAAGCAGAAGTCATTAACCATTAATCATTAACATTATGATCGAACAAGAACAAGTAAATCAATACCTTGCTCCTTTCAAAGCAAAAGAACTTAAAAAAGAAGATTTAGCTTCTTTTTCCCAATCCTATCAAAAGTTGGGGGAGTATATCCTTAATAAGCCGTCCTCTAAGGAACAGCGACATCTTGAAGCTAATTTTCCCTCTTTGGGATTGCCTGACAAGCTTTGGGAAACCAAAGAAGGGAAGGCCTTGGCGACACTTCTTTTCAGTGAGGTGCAAGCACCGTATATACAGCGTGTCTGGGATATTGCCTACCAGTTTCCCTATAGCTACACTTATAATCGACGTCCTTTCCGCTCTCCCAACCCAGAGGACTATAGAGCGGAACAGCTCAGAACCCTCAAAAGACTTCGTTCTTTCTATAACGTAGGAGTAGGAGCCCTATCTGTGGAAGAGCAGTTCCAGTATGCCTTCTACAAAGGAGGAGAAGAAGATTTCTTTGTTGTGGTGCTCTCCGAGAATCCCGATGCCTATTATTCACTCTTTGAGGAGATTTTTTTTGGCGAACATGAGATAGGAGGGGTGTGCGAATCACTTATCAAGTCAGCTCTGATGGTGAAGGATCCTCGCTACCATACTTTGGTAGAGAAGCTCCTTTTAGCAGCTCAGCTTCAGGAGGGACTCAGGCAGACTATCTTGGAATCCTTGGATGAGACGACTATCCCTGTACTTCAGCACTTTATAGCACTCATCTTGGAGCACAACCTCACTCGCTTTAGCAGTGTGGTACGTGCGGTAGATGTATGGTTTGGTTTTGGCTGGGAAGCCCCTCAGCAAGCGGTGGTCAAACGGACTTTGGAGCTAGCACAGACCTATTTGGCGGATTTGGATAAAGCACGTGAAGCAGTCAGTAGCAAAGATAATGTAGAACGTTATGTAGCCCTATGGGCCGTGGCTGTCTATAATGTACAGGAGGCACTAAGCCTTGCTACAGAAGCTCTGAACAATACCCAGACCAGCTATGAGGCTTGTGTGGCAGTGCTTTATTTTATGTACCAGACCCAAAAGAAAACCTCTGAGATTCTCCCCTTTGCAGAGAAATACTTCGGGATAGAACCGGCTTGGGATTATTGGATTTTACAAAATCTTCCTAAGGGAGAGATTCCACAAGAACTGTTTGAGAAAATGCGTACAGCAGCGCACAAACTCCCTAAGGATGGTAAAAATTTTGAAGGGCTCGGCTTCCGTTGGCTCAATTTTACAGTAAAACCTTTGGATATTTATCAGTCTGTACTCAAGGTAGCCAACGAACAACAGCAACAGATTCTGGCAGGAGAACTTGCTGAGATTCCTGTCGATGTCCGCCATATCCTACTCGACGATATTTTCCCTGTGCTCTCTCGAGGTCGTTATAGTTATTATTCAGAGGAAGAGAAGAACTTGCCACCAGAGGATTACCCTGCCGACTCCTGGCAACGTACCTTGGTGCGTACTGCCCTGAATGACAAGGGACCTTATGTGGTGAGCAAAGCAATGGAGGTGCTCAAGAAAGTGCCTTTGGTGCAGGACGATATCCTCGCCCTTGAGCAGGTACTCTCCCGCAAGAATAAGGAACAACGCAAGGAGAGCGTGGCGCTACTGGTCAAGCAACCCGAAGCGGTGCTTAAGGATAGCACCTCCCGTATGATTGTCTCCAAGAATGCCGACCAACGCTTGGCAGCTTTGGAAATCCTCACCGTATTGCAGGAGGAAGAAAGGCTTACCGACTATGTAACTGAACAAGTAGAAGCCTATAAAGGGCGTAAGTTCTCCAAGAACGAACAGGTACTCATGGACAAGCTCACTTATAATCCCAAAACGGCTACGGAGCTACGCTATGATCTTACCAATGGCTTTGGAGTGATTAACTTGGACAACCTAACTTCCTTTGATCTTCCTAAGCCTCAGTTTGATAAGGAACGCAAAGAGAAAAAAGGAGGTTTTCTCTTTGACAAGCTTGTAAATATACAAAAAGTAGGAGAGGGGGTCAGCGAACTTTTGGCTTTGTGGCGTGCCAACAAGGATTACGAATACCAGTACGAAGGCTATCAGGGAGCTACCGAGACAATCCTCTTAGGCAATGTCATCAGGCGCCAGCACAAAGGCAAGGATGATGAGACTCCTATGGAGATACTCGAAGACCTGCCATTGGCCGACCTATGGAAAGGCTGGCATGAGAAATACCAGTTCAATGAGGTTGAGTATTACTTTGCCAAACGTTATTGCGGCAATCTCTACTATGAAAACGCAATACCTCAAGGCTTAGATGATTATTTGGCTATGTATTACCCTGACTTCAAGGTGCGTTTTGAGGGGCAAGTACATAGCTACTATGGAGAAGCCCGTAGGGCAGAAAGCCTATTAGGCTATCTGATGAATACTTATAGTGAAGACAGAGCGCTTTTGGCAAGCTTTAAGCTTTCTGTTTTTGAAGATGCTTTGGCTACTTTCCCCAAGGAAAAGCGCGGGGAGATCTACAAGCGCGGTTATTCTTCCTTGGATTGGGACGATGTAGTGACGGATTATGCCGCCGTAGTCTATTATGGGGACGATGGAGACTTCCCTTATTATACCGATGATCAGCTCTTTAGGCTTTGGCAAATCCTCTATTACCTATATATAGAAGTAAAGAAGGACTTAGATGCCCAGAAGAATACGATAAAAGATGTTCTTCCTTATGTACGCAACTTTGTACGCCGAGAAGAGCGCCTGCCTGGCATCAACGAAGGCTTGCTACAACTGACTCTCATGCTCTATAACAAGGGCAGACTTACCACCGATGATCTTATTTTCTTCTGCTTGCTCAATAATGAGTTGTTTGCTATGGCACAAGGAGCAGAAAATCACTTTAGCCGACGATTGCCTAAGTGGATCAAGGATACCCTTACTTTCCCTGAGATCCTCTTGGAAGAGATCAGAACCCATATGCTCCAAGTAGAATTACAGCGTGGCGACTTGCCTACCGATGCCTCCGTATATATCAGTTCACTCAGTGAGATAGAGGGTGCCCAATACTTCTTTGAAGCCTTGGAACGAATGGGCAAGGAGCCTTTTGCTAAGGGTTATGGTAGTGGAGTGAGTAAGCGCTTTACTTTTAGCCGTATCTTGGAAGTAAGCCAACCGAGTGCTACCGATACTTTCACTGCCTTTAAGAAACACTTGGATGAGGTAAAGCTTGATAAGAAGCGCCTGGTGGAAGCGGCCTGCTATGCGCCTCACTGGACAGAGTGGATTGGTGACTACCTCAAGATCAAAAGTTTCCGTGAGGCTGTCTGGTGGTTTATCGCTCATACCACCGACTATATGGATGCAGAAAAAGAAACCATCGTCTCCCAATACTCCTCCGTACCCCGTGACGACTTTCAGCGTGGGGCTATCGATGTGGATTGGTACCACCGCGTGCATAAGGCAGTGGGCAAGGAAGGATGGAAGCTTATCCAAGAGTCGGCCAAGTATCTCTCCGAAGGTATGGGCTATCGTCGCGTAAAGCTCTATTCAGCGGTGCTTACAGGCGAGATTAAGCTAAGCGAAGTCATTCAGAAAATCACTGAAAA
This sequence comes from Capnocytophaga gingivalis, assembly GCF_002302415.1. NCBI lineage: Bacteria > Pseudomonadati > Bacteroidota > Flavobacteriia > Flavobacteriales > Flavobacteriaceae > Capnocytophaga > Capnocytophaga gingivalis. The sequence continues at coordinate 1,648,402 of NZ_CP022386.1, forward strand.
GCGAGACAAAGACTATGTCATGGCATTGGGTCTGGTGCCTATCAACAAGAAAAAAGAAGAGGAAGACTTAGTCAGCCGCTATAACCTCTTGCAAACCTTCCTCAAGGAAAGCAAACAGTTCGGGCAACAGCGCCAAGAGAGCGAAAAGAACGCCGTGGAGATAGGCTTGGATAACCTCTCCCGCAATGCAGGCTATGAGGATAGTATCCGCTTTAGCTGGGCGATGGAGGCAAAGGCTACCCAACAGATTATGGAAAAATCTACCCTTGTTATAGACGACACTCAGCTCCAGTTGGTGGTTGATGAGGAGGGCAAGGCCGATATTATCGTTACCAAAGGCGACAAGACCCTTAAGTCTATTCCTGATAAGTATAAGAAAAGCAAGGAGGTAGAAGCCCTTAAGGAAGGGAAAACTTACCTAACCAAGCAGTACAGCCGTACCCGCCTATCTTTGGAACAAGCGATGCTTAGCCAAACACTCTTTACTGTGGCTGAGCTACATCGTATCATGGAACACCCAGTGGTAAGAGCGATGCTTAGCAAGCTCGTACTATTTAACCCTGAGACACAAGCTTCAGGCTTTTGGCAAGACGGGTATTTGCTCAATGCGGAAGGTGAAAAGGTAGCTCTCAAAGCAGATGACAAACTCCTGATTGCCCATCCAAGCCATTTGTTCTATGCGGTACAGTGGGATTTGTACCAGAAGTATCTCTTTGACAAGGAACTCAAGCAACCTTTCAAGCAGGTATTCCGAGAATTGTATATTCCTACCAAGGACGAGCTGGAGACCAGCAACCGCAGTGAGCGCTACCAAGGTCACCAAGTACAACCTCAGAAGACAGTGGCACTACTCCGTGGTCGTGGTTGGACAGTGAATTACGAGGAAGGACTCCAAAGAGTATATCATAAGGAAGGCTTCCGTGCGACTATCTATGCGGCAGCTGACTGGTATACCCCTTCGGATGTGGAAGCGCCAACCTTAGAATATGTAGTCTTCTACAGCCTTAAGGATGGCAAGGAAGTACCGATGAAGGAGATTAATCCAGTAATCTTCAGTGAGGTGATGCGTGATGTGGATTTGGTGGTGAGTGTGGCTCACGTAGGAGGGGTAGATCCAGAAGCCTCTCACAGTACGATGCAGATGCGAGCAGCCTTGGCCAGAGAGAGTGCTCGCCTCTTTAAGCTCACCAATGTGGAAGTTAAGGAGCGCCATATCCTTGTCAAGGGCAAGCTGGGCGAGTACAGCATCCACTTGGGCAGCGGTATGGTAAGCCGAGGAGGCTTACAGTTGAGTATCCTTGCGGTACAGAGCCAACACCGCGGACGGGTATTTCTACCTTTTGTGGACGACGATCCCAAGTCGGCAGAGATTATCTCCAAGATGCGCCTACTTGCCGAGGACGACAAGATCAAGGATCCTACTATCCTCAGACAGATAAAGTAAACAGAGGGCTGCGCCTATGTAGGGGTAAAATCTGCACGAGTAAGGGTACACCCACATGATGAAAGGCAAGCGTATCCCAATTATTAATATAGTCAAGAGTTGAAATGTCTTATTTCTAATGCTCTAAGAAACAATTTGTTGTCTCTTGCATAGGGTTAGAAGTTGGATAATTTCAACTCTTGATTGCTATTATTAATCCTTGCTCGATGTTAAAAATTCCTGTTCGTGATTAATTATGCACATTTCATGAATATTTTTGAAAAAAAATCCTTTTAATTGAAAATTTTTTATAACTTTGCTTTTTGATAGGTATATAAGAATTTCTTAGTCATAATGAAGGACTGAGGAAGAATCTATCCTATTGTGAACCAATTTTTTGCATAAAAAAATCTAAAAATTTTTAATTATTTATCCTATGAAGACTAAACTTTTTAAGACAAAAAAATATACTGCCATGAGAAAGTATCTATATATATTGTTTGCCTTGTGTATGTTGCTCTCTGAGGGGGCTTATGCTCAGGGCTTAGGACGTACTATACAGAAGCGTTGGGAGAATGGAGGTCAGACGCTTAAGGGGGATTTTATACAGATAGGAAACTTTCGTAAGAATGCCTTTGCTTCAATATATGCGCAGATAGATGCTGGGCCAGGAGTGGGCAATAAGCCTACGAGCAATTGTAGTGCAGCCACACTAAAAGTGCCTGGGGCAACAAGTTCTTGTTTGCGTGTGAAGTGGGCAGGACTTTATTGGGCTTCTTCCTTGGATGTGAGCAGACAGAATACAGCAGCTATTGAACGAATCAAATTCAAAGTACCTGGAGAGAATAGTTTTAGGGATCTTACAGCAGATCAAAAAATGAGTACTGTATTTGCTGGGCATGAGTATATATATAACTGTTTTAAGGATGTAACTTCCATTTTGCAGGGAGTAGGAAGTCAATTCAATAATGGAGAGTATTTTGCAGGAGACATTTGGTCAGATGATGCCAAAGGAGGTTGGGGAGGCTGGAGCTTGATTGTTGTGTATGAGGATGTAAGTGTAGCCACCAGCAAGCGAGTATATATATATGATGGTTGTTATCTTAATTTTCTTAACTATGGAGGAATGCAGGGAGCGAGTATTGATATTACAGGATTTCAGACACCTCCAGCTCCCGCAGCAGTAAAGGCACGTATTGGACTATTTGTAGGGGCAGGGAATATCAACTCAAAAGACGAACTGAGAATTAATAATTACCTACAAGGACAAGGAGTGTACCCCAATAGAACCTGGGACTTCATGGATGGTTCAGTATCCTACAATCACTCTTCTGCAGCTATGCCTCGTAGGCCAGAGTTTCCAGATGGTACAGGAGCTCTTGATATAGATATATTGGACATACCTAATACAAATAATCAAGTAATTGCTAATAATGCAACTTCTTTACGTATTGATTTTCGTGCAGAGGATGCCTATATCACTTTTGCGGTACCTTTTTCTGTCGATGCCATATCTCCTCATGTGGAAACACAAAAAGAGGTGCTTGGCTTAGAGAACGCTCAATGGAAAGATTTTACTAATAAAAAAGTGGCTATAGGCGATGCACTGAGGTATCGTATTAAGTTTCGTAATATAGGGAATGATAATGTAAGAGACGCTGTCCTAGAGGATTTGCTTCCTGCAGGACTCACTTATCAGAACTTTGAACAACCACTTCCTTCAGGAGTTACTTTTGTTTCAGCAACACCTAATTATAATAATACAGGACGTACTTTGGTGAAGTTCAATGTAGATCCTTCTCTATTACCACACTCCTCTTCAGCTCCTTTCTCTGCACCTATTACTTTTACTGTAAAAGTGCAGCCTGATTGTGAAAATCTTATAGATTTTTGTTCTAATGAGTTCAAGAATCAGGCCACAATGGTATATCATGCTGCTTTGGATAATAAGGAGTATCGTACCTCTTCATTCTCCAATATGGGAGGTGCTTGTGACCAAAATGGAGAGAGTGCAACAACTTTCTTTGTCAAGGATGATACTTGTCAGGCTCAAGACTTGCCTTATTGTGGAAATATTGTTCTTAAGGGAGGGCGTGGTTTTGCTGCTTGGAAATGGACAAAAGAAGGACAGTCAGGCGTGATTGCTACCACTCAGGACTTGCCGATTTCTTCTCCTGGGGTATACTGGGTAGAGCGTACCCCTCCTGCAGGTGGTAATCGATGTGAGAATAAGTTGAGGATTAAATATAATGTGCAGACACGTACTGGGGAAGAAAGACATCCTATGCGTGATGCCTCCTATGTCACTGAACGAAAGGTATGTAATAATACAGGGATAGAGTATCTCGGGGTTTCTGTATGTAATACCAATGTGCCTATGGCTATCAACAATGCTACGCTTTCGGATACGCAGGTGACTTGGTATCGATATAAGACCCAAAGAGCTGCAGATAACTGTCCTCCTCAGGTTGCTAACACAGGTATACAAACAGATAGTAACTGGGAGCTCATACATACAGGTAAAAATCTGAATATGACACCTGCCATGGTAAAATATGCCAATGGTACAGAGTTCGCCGTGCGATTGGGGTATGCCAATTGTCCACTTACTTATCACTTCCGTGCCTATAAGGGAGAGGTTAATTATAATGCTATTGCTGAAAATATCATTTGTGGTACTGGAAAAATCAAAATAACAGGAATCCCTACAGGTTCTTTCCAATACAAGTTACAAGGTCCTGCTTCTTCCAATTATACAGATATTCCTACAGGGCAGACAGCTATAGATATTCCTGTAACACAAGCAGGACACTACAAAGTGTATATTCGCCAAAAACTCACTGGAGGTGCTACACCTTTCCAAAATAATGTGTGTGAATATATTAAGGAAGTGGATGTATATGAAGTAACTACTACTAATGCCTTTACTCTTACACAGGTAGAGGAGGTCAAGTGTGTGAGCTCCAATCCTAACACCGGAAAGATGCGTATAGTCTTGGATGCCAATGTCACTCTCCCTGTCAAGATAGAGGTGAAGAAGGGTACAACTCTTATACATACTTATACAGTAACCAATACGACCCAGCTTAACTCGGATAACATCCCAGCTACCAAGGCTGTCCTTCATTCACTTGCAGCAGGTAATAACTATTCAGTAACACTTACTCCTACCTACAAGGCAGGCTGTTCTGTGACACAAAGTAATTTTGAGATTACTCAGATCCCTGAGCTGAAGATTAACAATGGAGCGGCCAAGACCATCACTTGTGGTCTAGAAAAGGAACTCACCGTTACCGTACAGGGAGGTAAGCTTAATTCTGTCAATGGGCGCTACCACTTCATCGTGGATGGTATTCATAATAATAATGTAAGTGAAGTCTTCGAGAACAAGGCAGGAACCCCTGAGGTACACACCTATACCCTCAAGATCAAAGATCCTTGGGCAGGACCTGGTTCTAAGATATATAAGGTAACAGTATATGATGAAAATAACTGTGCAGCGACAAAGAATATCACCTACACTTATCAGGAAAAACCAACCTTTGACCTTACCAAAGTGGTTGATGCAGTCTGTGGCCCTGCTACAGGTAGCCTGAAGGTGGATAACATTAATGCAAACTTTGTCACTACAGACTATACCATAAAGTATAAGTTGATCAAAAAGAACTCTAACGGCACTTGGCCTGATTGGTCGTCTCCAATCAAGGATCAATCAGATCCTACTTTTACGGGCTTGGCTCCTGGGGACTATCGTGCACGTATCTACTATACTAAGGGTACAGTAACCTGTCATTATCCAGAAGATTGTATCACTTATCAGCTTGAGAACGGACAGACTCGTACTGACTGTAACCCACCACATACCGATCCTAAAGAAGCCAACATAAGTGAGGGTAATGGGCCTATCCGTGCATTTGCTGGGGTGATACAGCTGGCTTGTGATACACCACCTAACTCTGCAGAGATCTATGTGGCCAACGTAACAGGCGGAACTAATAATATATATGAATATAGTATCAATGGAGGTACTTGGCAGACAACTAAGAGCTTTTCTAACCTTCGTCCTGGCTCCTATATAGTACGGGTAAGAAATAAAGTAGCTGCCGGACAACCCTTCTGTGAGTGGAGTAAGACCTTACAGGTGGAAGCGCCTATCGCTAAGCCTGTCCTTAGCAGTACGATAGAGTATGACTGCGAGGGAATCGCTCGTATGAAGGTCACTTCCAGCCGTACAGACTATAGCTACCTTACTGTACACACTCCTACCCATGGAGCAACACCAGGGGCACTACCTACAACCCCTCCTACGGGAACATTCAATAATGGTACAGTACCCAATGTGGTCTTCCCAACGATTACCGCATCAGGTACCCAGACCGTAAGGGTGTTCTATAAGCAAACCGCAAATCCTAGCCCTATCGTCTTGATACAAGAAGATTTTGGGCAAGGGGAAAATAGGTGTGATCCGAATGTATACTCAGCTTACGCTTGTCAGCCTAACAAAAGTTCGTTCATCAATGATGGGGAATATGTGATTACTTCTTCCGAGAATGGAACGCTTGTCTTGAATAATGGTTGTTGGACAAAACCTAATGATCATACAGGGCTTACCAATGGGCGCTACTTGGCTATGAACGTAGGTAGTATAGGTTTCAATCGTCCTATCTATGTCAAAGAGGTAGAGGATGTCGTACCTACCCAACCTATTAAGTTCAAGATGTATGTATACAATCTCTGTCACTGTTCTTCTTGTGGCCCACCATCTTTCCAAATTCGTTTGGTGAATAAGCTAACAAATGCAGTGCTTTCAGAGTCTACTACTCTGGCTCCACCTATCAATGGTCATGATCCTAATGCATGGCATGAGTTCTCTGGCGAGTTAGCCTCTCCAGGGGTAACCTCCTTGCGTATTGAGATCGTCAGCAAGAGCCCTGTCATAGGGGGTAATGACCTTGCCTTGGACGATATCTATGTATACCAAGAGCCTAAGGCTTGTCCTAGTAGTTATGTAGACTTAACAGCTACTATAGAAGCAACAGATGCCAAGAAGATGAAAATCACCTCTCATACTACTATAGATGAGACTTGTAATGGTTCGAATGATGGTAAGCTTACCTTTGGAGTAGCGAACTATGGCAATGTGGCATATACTTGGAAGGTAGTAACACGAGGCACTACCACTCAGGTACAGGGAGGCACTAATAACACAGCAGGCCTTACTGTGAACAACTTAGCTCCAGGTCTTTATACGTTGAAGATTACCTCTGGACATCAGAAGAAGTTCAGCAATGATCAGGCTTGTGAGGTTACACAGGACTTTGAGATCAAGAGAAATGCTAAGGTAACAGTAACTCAGAATAGGACTATAGATTACCTAGACTGTAATATAGATAGGAAGCAGATGCTTATCTTCTCTCAGAATGCAACGGGTACTAACCAAGGAGTGTTCAACATCACGGGAGGTAAGCAGACACCGAGCGCGCCGCTGAGATATACGATTAAGGTAGTAAAAATTCCTTCAGGAGCTACCGATATTCTTACGCCAGATTCGAATGGAAACTACCGTTATGTAGTGGTAGCAGGTACTTACCAGATTACCATTACAGACGACAATAACTGTAATGGAGGTCATGGCACCTTCACCTACAAGGTAGAAGCACGCCATAAGATTGGTACTGTGAAAGCAGAGTACAAAAACTGTGTGGTTGCCAATGGTATAGGTGACATGGAGCTTAGCCACACCTTTATTGGAGGTGCAAGCAATGGCAAGCCAGTAACCTATGATTGGAAGAAACAGGGCGATGCTACATGGACAGCGGTGTCTGGTAATACCATTCCTAAAACAACCCTTGATGGTTGGACAAAAGGAGTTACTTACCTTATCCGAGCTAAGGATGAGTATAGTTGTGAGAAAGAGATAGAGGTATCAATCCCAGTAGAGATAGAGAACCTAACCACGGCAGACTATACCGTAGTTCATCCTGCGGCAGCCTGTCCTCCTAATCCAGTAACTCCAGGAAGTATCACAGTGAACCATGTACGAGGTGGTAGTTCAACCCCTACTTATCACTATGCTTTTGTTGCTGCGGGTACTCCACCACAGGATAGTGACTATACAGCGACCAACGCGAAGTCAGGTATTACCACGGGTGGTAATTGGGATGTATATATTAAGGATATAGCGGCAATACCTCCTACTTGTGGTAAGAAGGTGACCACAACACCTATTCATATTGAAGATCCAGTACCTACAGGAGGTGATTTAGATCCTTCAGGTATTATAAAACATACATCCTTCAGTGCCACTTGTGAAGATGGACAGGGCGGTAGCTTGGTGATTGAGCGCTTCCGTGGTAAGGGACCTTTCCGTGTGGAAGTAACTAAGACAGCACCTACAGCAACACCTATGGTACCCTATCGTATTCCTAAGGTAGCAGTAGCAGGTAAGGTAACGATCAATCCAACTACTGGAGAGATGGTGGTAACTGGCTATGTGATAGATAACTTATCCAAAGGAACCTACAAGGTAGAGATATACGACGAGGGTAATAGTAACTGTGCTGTTCCAGGAATGGTAGGTAAATCCTTTACCATTGCAGATATGAGTATTAACTTCTCTCCTTCAGGAGCAGTGACTCAGTCTAACCCTAGCTGTACAGAAACAACAATGGCTTTTGCCTTGAAGGCAACTAGTACCATAGTTCCAGCCAGTGAGTATGAGATAGTATACCGCTTGGTAAGACATAATGGTGTACCAGTGACCAATGGAGACGAACAGTGGAAGACAGAAGCCCAGCGTCCAATAGTTTCACCTTATACAGGTCAAGGCTTGGTAGGGGCTATGTATGGCGGGGTGACTGTCGGAGATAAGTTTACCGCTCAGATAGGAGTAAGAAGGAAATCGGATAATGCAGTAGTATGTACTAAGGATATTCCTGAGTTTACTCTTGCACGTCGAGCTAATGATTTGACCCTTACACCTAAGGTAAATGGTAATTGTAGCAACTTTGATTTGGATGTGAAGTTTGGTAATACGGGAACTACTTATTATAAGGTAACTTTCTATCTTAATAATAATGGTACTCCTGCCGAACAGCAATTAGGAACGTATAATGGTTATGTAGGAGGAACTACCTATACTTTCACTAACCTACAGAAGGGTAGAAACTATATGGTGTATGTACACTATGAGACTACCTCAACTTCAGGATTGTGTAGGGAAGGTTTGGAAGTACCTACAACGCCTGCCAATACCCCTGCTATTCAGGTGGATAACTCAGCAAGTAGAGGGGTGGCTTGTGATAATGCAAGCACACCAGTGAACATACGTTTCCATGTCACCCTCACTACAGGGGGAGGAGCACCATTACCTTATACTATTTATGAAAAGACAAATGCAGGTCTTGTTCCAGCGACAGGTGCAGGAGCAACAGGAACTGTGAACCCAACACCCGCGGGATCCAATACTTATGAGATCTCTTACAATAGACCTACAGCGCTTCCAGCGGGAGGCCAACGCTATGTGATATCGTTCACTGCAGCAGGTTGTGAGTCTTATAGTGGAGATATTACAGTAACCCCACCAGCGGCAGGTCGTGCTTTGATACCAGGCGCCTTGTCTGTGGTCGCAGCTAAGACCAAACCGATGAACTGTCAGGATGGTACAGCCAAACTCACTGTCAAGGGTGGAGCTACAGGCGGATATGGACCATTTACCTATAGCTTGTTGATGGAAGATAACATAACAGCACCTTCCACTTCCTTCTTAAGAAGAAATATAGTAAGAAGAAATATAGCGGATCTTACAACCGATGTAGAGTTTGACTTGAGAGAGAGTGATTTCAATGTAACGGGTACCAACTGGTGGAGTACAGTCTTCCCAACCTTAACCTTCAAGGTAAGAATTACCGATCAGGCGACAGGTTGTGAGGTGACAGCTACCGCAAGTGGTAATGCCTTAGGCAAGTTCCTCAATAGCAAGCATACTGCTACAGCGACCTTGGATATCAACAAGACTGCTCCAGGAGCGAATGCTTGTGATGCCAACGATGTGAACTATAAGCTCAAGATCACCTTGTCTAATATCAATGCGACAGGGGGTACGGCACTTACCTTTGCTGATTACGAATACTCTATAGATGGAGGTAATACATATAAGCCCTTCCCAGCACTAACAGCAGAGGAAAACATACCAGCACTCTTTGATCAGAATAAGGTCAAGGTAAGAGCGAAAGAGAGTCTTTGTGATGCGACTATTGCTTATGCAGGCGGAACACCTCCGGGAGCTAACGAGCGCTTGACGTATCCTAAGCTTAAGTTTACCGCTGAGAAGAAGACGGATATGGCTTGTGACAATGCAGGGGTATATACAGCGACCTTTAACTTGAAGATCACCAGTGGTTCAGACTTTGTTACACCTCCAGTGGTGCCAGCCCCACTTTCTCCAGCAGGTAACCGTTATGATATAGTGGTAACCCAAGGAGGTAGTGTAGCAGCAGGAGCAAGACATACGAATTTTGCTACGCCTCCTACAGGAGCTACAGTAGTGGCGGGAGCTACACCTACAAGTACGAATATACACAATCAGGTGATTACAGTAACTTATACAGTTCCTCCATTCCCAACAGCACCTATCACATATAATGTATGGGTGAGAGATAGAGGTAATAAGTATTGTGATGATTATGTGGCGAGTGCGCCTATAGTAATCCAACCAGCAGAAGATCCAGCAACTCTGAAGGCACGTCATACGATAGACCCAGCGAAGATAAATAATGTAGTGGGATGTACCCCAGGAGGTACTACTGGTAGCTTTGAGTTTACCCGTACCATTACTTCGGGAAGAGAGAATGTCTCCTTTGTATATGAATTGTTCTATAGTACTGCTGCTGCGGGTCCATTTACAGGATCAGGTATTGAGGTAGGTGATGGAGACATCATAGAGCGTACTACAAGTACAGTTCGCTATAAGGTAACAGGACTTAAGGCGGGTTACTACCAGCTCAGAGTGAAGAGCTCAGCCAATGGTAGTTGTGGTCAGGATGTGACAAGCTTCTCTGGAGGGGTAGTTCAGATAACAGAACGTCCAGTAGCTCAGTTCGATGCGAATCCACCTGCCAACCCAGGTATAGCGATTGTTCAAGCAGGTTGTGGTGCTGCCACTTCCTATGGGGTAACCCCTAAGCAGTCCAATGCGCAGCTTTACCTCAATATTAAGGGAGGTACTGCACCTTATAAGGTAGAGATCTATGAGGCAGGTAATGTAATCCTTACTCAGACAGTAACCTCTACTACACCTCCAGCGCCTTACCCAGGACCTACAGTGTACACAGCGAATGCCACTATAGACCTTCCTGCTAAGGATGTGGATTATACGATAGTAGTAAAAGTAACGGATGCAAACGGATGTGTATTGGCTATTCCAAGTTCATTCGTAGGAACAGTTAAGACACTACATAAGATAACAGGGGCAACCTTCCATCGTACCCAACAGATGAGCTGTCAGCCAACGGGTACGGAACAGGTGACCATGACTGTGACACGTACGAATGGTTCAAATACAGGAGGATACAATGTATATATAAGAAAGATGACCGGAGCAGGAGCTCCTACAGAGGTAGCTGGCTATGACTCAGCTGCTAGAACAGCAGGTACTGCTCAGATAGGGGGTACAGGGGTAGGTACTATTACCTTCCCTCAGATCGCCGAAGAAAGTGCCGATTATGAGATTACCTTGACCGATAAGGATACAGGATGTACTTTTGTGGTACCAAGTGGATATAGAGTAGAGAAGGCTAAAGCGCCACGAGTAAACTTCTTTGTAACGGAAGGAATCTGTGGAGATACTGCTTCACCTGCTCCAGGTACAGTTGATGTAACCTTCAAGGTAGAAGTAGAAGGAGAAATAGGCTCCTCAGGATATACTTGGTTTGTGAAGAAGTCAGGAGGAACTACCTATGGTACCCAGACAGGCCATGGAGCTTCAGACCAGATGACTGTACATATACCTGTAGGAGATGTGCCACAAGGTACTGCAGTAACTTTTGAGACTGAGGTAACTGTAGTGAGTACACAGTGTAAGACTATGGCGCAGCTTACGGCTACCCGTCCACAGAATATCAATGCAGTGAGCAAGGTATTGCGCTATATGACTTACTGTAATGGAGAAGCTCAGAACGATGCTCAGATAGGGGTTACCTCAGCTCCGACAGGAGGTTGGGGAGCACCATACCAATACCGAGTAGTAACCGATGGTAATGCAGGTAGCTTCACCGATCAGATGACCTTTACCGTAGGGGTGGGTACCCACTATATAGAAGTGAGAGACTCACGCGGATGTACAAGGAAATTGGATAGCTTTACCTTTGTGCCTTACCACGGTCCATCTATGCAGCTACAAGCACCGAATGCACCAACAGCGACCAAGATACCAAGCTGTGTAGGCTCTCAGGATGGCGAGATTAAGCTCACTGGGGTAACAGGAGGTAGCGTAACAGCTACCACACCATCACCTTCAGGATCTACACCAACGTTGATAGAAGGACGCTTGTCTTACGAGTTGTTCGACGCGACCACAGAAAGATCCTTAGGTAGAATCTTGCCAGATGATAACCCAACCACTCGTGGTACGGTAACCTTCTCTGGTTTAGGAGCTGGTAAGTACTTTATCAGAATCACCTCGGATATGCTTTGTGCCGATGACAAGGTTGATTCACAACCTGTAACAGTTAATGACCCAGGTACAATCATTGCCAGAGCGGAATTGACTAAGTACCCAGGCTGTAATACAGCAGGTGACATCACCGTACAGATAGAGGGCAGACCGAATATGGATCCTACAAGAGGTACTTATAAGGTAGAACTCTATGACATTAGTGCAGGTCGTCCAGGTACTTTAGTGCCAGGAACACCAACTATTACGGGAGCTTACCAGACAGGAGTAACGGCAGTCTTTGCCACAGCAGTAGCATCAGGTCCTACTTCGGATAAGGTATACTATGCTAAGGTAATGGATAACGGTGGTGGTACAGGTGCCTGCGAAGGAGAATCCAACGAGGTACATGTAGCCAAAGTGAATCCGATAGATGGCGCTATAGATAATGATAAGAGTGTCTTGAGCCTCAAGTGCTATGGTAGCTCTTATGGTAAGATTGTGGTAACAGCCACAGGAGGTAAGAACGATGAGCCTTATGTCTTTACCCTTAAGAAAAACGGAACTGTTGTACCAGGCTTGCCTACACCGAATCCAAATGCGCAAGGAGTATTTGAAGGACTTGTTGCAGGAGATGACTATACGGTAGAAATCAGTCAAGCTGTGGGAGGATGTACTACGAAGGTAGTTCAAGTACAGATAAAACAAGAAACCAAGTACACGGTAGAATACGAAGTGAAACAGGTGACTTGTAATGGAGATCATGATGGTTCTATCGAGATCACCACAACATCAGGTCAGACCAAGCTTGATGGTACCCAAAGAAAGCTTACCTATGCGATTAGTCCTCGCTTAGACCGCTTCTTGGACAATGGTGGTAAGTTCGAAGGCTTAGCTCCTGGTAAGTACTATGTGATTGTACAGGATGAAAATGGTTGTCGTCCTAATGAGATTAAGGAGAAAGGTCAACCTACCCCACTTGGAACCGATATTATAGAGTTTACCATCACCGAACCGGATCCGCTAAGCGTAACAGTACGTATGGATACGGTAGAGCACGAAAGCTGTGCTGGAAGCAATGACGGAAAGGCTTACTTGCGAGTGATTGGTGGAACACCACTAAGAACAGTGGGCAATGATAAGGTATACGAATACTCTAAGGATGGAGGAGCTACATGGGTTGAATACCATAGTGATGGCAATGGTACCCTCATAGATGGCTTAGCCCCTGGCGACCATACCATCAAGATAAGAGATAAGAATGGCTGTCAAGCCGAAGCAACCCTTACCATAGAAGCCGGCTCAGAGGTGACCCTCAAGCTCAGCGAAGGTAAGTATGAGTGTGTGAACAATGTGATTAAGTATGTGGTAGAGGCCAGTGTAGAACCTGCTTCTGCAGCGCTTAATGTACGTTACTTGCTCGATGGAGTAGCTCATAACAATACCCGCTTTGAGTTGGATGTGGATCTTCAGACCAATACAACTAAGAGCTATGTAATCTCTGTAATCCATAAGGTAGCAGGTCATGGAGAATGTAGAAAAGACTCTGCACCGATTGTGGTAGCTCCAAAGACACCGCTTAAGGCTCAGGCAGATAAGATCACCAGCGTAAGCTGTCATGATGGTGCTGATGGTTCCTTCGAGGTAGTAGCTCAGGGAGGTTCAGGTAAGTACGAATATGGACTTAAACAAGCCGATGGCTCTTACAGATGGCAGGGTACGAACAACCAGTTCAAGAACCTTTCTGTAGGCTCTTACACGGTAGGAGTGAAAGATACAGAATACGGATGTATCTATGAGGTAGTCAATACAGCGATCATCGCACCTACACCGATACTGATCACTCAGAATAGCATCACCCATGTAGGATGTAAGGGCGAAGCCAATGGAGAGATAGAGTATGTACTCAAGGGAGGAAATCCTCAGTATAGCTGGGAGGTATTCTTCGAAAATGGAGAAAGCACTTCTAAGCGAGGTACAGGAGAGAGAGAAGCTACACCATTCAAGATACAAGGTCTTAAGGCTGGTAAATACCTCTTGGTAGTGAAAGACGCTAAGGGATGTAGCCAGAAGAAAGAGTTTGAGATCATAGAAGGGGTAGACCTCAAAGGAGTGATCACACAACACTATCAGTGTAATGCGGATATCAGTGAGAACAACAAGGTCTTGGTAGTGGATGGTTCAGGTCCTAATAGTGACACAGCTGCTCAGGCTACTTACGATGTATATGTATCGGTAACGACTCCATACTTGGTAATCAACCCAAGTTCAGGAGGAGCGATAAACCGCTTGCGATATGCGATTACCACACAGGGTGGATCCCCAATCCAGCGTTATGAGTTCAATGGAACTACGCCTACAGGAACTGATAATACACACAATATGTATAAGATTGCCCATGCATCGCTGCTTGCACAGCTCAATGCGGTACGTCCGTTGCAAGAAGGCTTGAACAAATACGAATTGCACTTGTATTACTTCAATAAGGATAACCCAGCGATGAGTGATCCACCATTGTGTCAGGAAGTGAGAGAACTCAATATTGAGTACTATCCACCGATCAAGATCACCAACCAGAGTATCGCCAACGACCTTAACTTAGTAAAAGTGAAGGTAGAGGGAGGTAAAGAGCGCTATACGGTATACTTTAGTGGAGCTCAATACCACACAGGGGAAGAGGTTAAGGCGCACTATGTACAGAAGGTGGACGATGTGAAGGCAGGAGATGAGGTAGTTTACTACGTACAGAAGACGGATTATGAAGAGGTGAACCCAGCCACAGGCAAGGTAGAGAAGAAAGTCCGTGTATATGTAGAGGACAGCAAGGGCGAGCTCAAGGAAGAGAATGGAGGTAAGCAGGTATGTGCTCATTCAGTATTCATCTATAAGGAATATATGGATGTTGTGATACCGAACTACTTCACGCCGAATGGAGATGGCGAGTATGACACATGGGCACCGCTCAACTTGGCCAGCTATCCACATGCCGAAACGATCATCTATGACCGCTACGGCCGCCAGATAGCGACCTTGAACAACCGTCAAGAGTGGGATGGTACCTACGGAGGCGAGCCACTTCCAACGGGAGATTACTGGTATGTACTTCGTCTGAACGAGCCAGATGACAGCCGTACCTTCAAAGGGCATTTCACCCTTTATAGGTAGTGATTAATGATCAATGTTCAATCTTCACTGATCACTGATTAATACCTAAAGAAAGGAATAACAATAATTGAAAAGAGACCTTCCAGTAATGGAAGGTCTCTTTTTATTATTACAACTCCCCATATTCTCTGCTCCCCGTTTACTGCTCCCCGTTTACTGCTCACTGTCGCATGCACCAGTATAGGGCGATTTGCAAATCGCCCCTACAACAGGACGCAACAACCCTCATACCAATATAGAGAACCTCTGCTCACTCTTCGTTTTTCACTGTTCTTCCCCCCTTGTGAAAAACTTATTTCTTAAAAAAGACTAAAAAACACGTGAAAGTAAAAAGAAAAAATGTATCTTTGTCCCTGCAAAATAAGGCAAACACAATACAAATTATAATTACTAAAAAATGATACAAAAAATCATTAGTAAGTGGCTGTTTTTAAGCATTCTAATTCTTCCTTACACTTCTCTTTGGGCTTCTGAACAAGCCCCTGAAGAGCAGGTAGATTTTACCCAAGTGATTCAGCACCATATAGCAGACTCGCACGAATATCATTTGTTGGACTGGGGGGGCACTTCCATTACTCTTCCCTTACCTATTATCCTATGGACAGACAATGGTTTGGTGACTTTCCTTTCCAGTGAGTTCCATCACGATGATAAAGGGGAGGTAATCGTAGAGAAAGCAGGGCAATACTTCGCTCGTGTACATGGACAAATCTACTATACCGATGCAGCAGGTGCCATTTCTTATGGAAAAGATCACAAGGTGACCAATGCGCGTCCGTTGGATTTCTCTATTACTAAGAATGTAGTATTGCTTTTCCTTATTGCACTACTTATGATCTTAGCTTTTGTCTCTGTAGCACGTTCTTATAAGAAGAATCCTAAAGCGCCTAAGGGATTTGCTAACCTTTTAGAAACACTTATCGTTTTTATACGTGATGAGGTTGCCAAGCCTAATATAGGAGACAAAAAGTACCAACGCTACATGCCTTATTTGCTTACTGTTTTCTTTTTTATTCTCATAGGAAACCTTTTGGGCTTGGTGCCTATTATTTCAGGAACCTTGACCAATGACATTATCTTCACAGGAACTTTGGCTGTAGTGACTTTCCTTATTACTACTTTTAGTGGAAATTCTCATTATTGGAAACATATATTTGCTACTCCAGGCGTACCATTATGGCTTTCTCCTATTATGATCCCTGTGGAGGTGATCGGGATGCTTACCAAGCCATTCTCTTTGATGATACGTTTGTTTGCCAATATTACAGCAGGGCACATCATTATCCTGAGCTTATTGGGGCTTATCTTTACGTTTAAGACAGTGCTTATTTCTCCTGTATCGGTTGCTTTCTCTTTGTTTATTAGTATCTTAGAGCTTTTAGTAGCCTTTATCCAAGCCTATGTATTTACTTTACTTTCAGCTTTGTTCATAGGAGGAGCGGTAGCTGAGGAGCATCATGCTGAGGAGCATCATTAGGAGAGTATTGTTTTTCAAAATTGTATCTATTAACACTTTTAAATAATTTAAAATTATGGTATTAGCAGGAATTGGAGCTGGTATTGCAGCTCTTGCAGCAGGAATTGGTATTGGTAGAATTGGTTCTTCCGCTATGGAAGGAATTGCACGCCAGCCAGAAGCAGCTTCTAAAATACAAGGAGCGATGATTATTGCTGCCGCACTTATCGAAGGGGTAGCCCTCTTTGCTGTGGTTGTTGCCTTGGTAGCAAAATAAGTTGCGAAAAAAGTATACCGTTCTGTAACGGTTGGTTGCAGAACGGTTCTTATCTTAAAAAACTCAAAAAAGTCATTACAACAGAAAAATAAAAATACATGAATTTCATCCATCCCGAAAGTCTTAGTTTTTGGACACTGATTGTCTTTGTTTGCTTATTACTTTTGCTTCGTGCTTTTGCATGGAAGCCTATTCTCAAAGCCCTGAAAGAACGTGAGGATTCTATCAATCATGCCTTGGAAGCAGCCGATGAGGCTAAGAAAGAAATGGCAAACCTGAAGGCCGATAACGAAAAACTCTTAACTGAGGCTCGCCAAGAGCGTGAGGCTATTCTTAAGGAAGCCCGCGAGATAAAAGAGCGTTTGATTTCTCAAGCTAAGGAAGAAGCACATGCAGAAGGGCTTAAGATTATTTCTCAAGCAAAGGCAACAATAGAAGGAGAAAAGAAAATGGCTATCGCTGAAATGAAGGAACAAATAGCCTCTCTCTCTTTGGATATTACTAAGAAAGTTCTTACTAAAGAGCTTGCTTCAGAAGTAAGACAAGAAAAACTTGTAGAAGATTTGTTGAACGAAATTACTATCAAATGATACACTCTACCAAAGTAGCCAAACGATATGCTAAAGCACTCTTGGACTATGCCATAGAGAACCAAAAAGAAGAACTTCTCTTCGGAGAAATCTCTTCTGTGGTGGAGGTGATTCATGAAAATCCTGATCTCAAAGCACTATTGCATTCACCAATTGTCAAAACAGAAGTCAAACAGCGGGTATTACAAGAAATCTTCGCTGAGCATATCTCTGAATTGCAGGTACTCTTTACTATTCTTTTTCAAAATAAAAGAATATCGGATTTGTATGCTATCGCTCGTGAATTTGTAGAGCAATATAACGAATATAAAGAAAAGATAGTCATTCACCTTACCACTGCTGTGGAGGCTTCTGATAAGCTCAAAGAAGAGTTTGTAGCCAAGGCAGTTGCACTGAGTGGAAAGCGAAACATCTCATTGGAGAACAAGATAGATCCTTCTATCATAGGAGGCTTCATTCTTCGTATTAATGACTTGCAATACAATGCGAGTATCTCTTATAAGCTACAGGCTATACAAGAGCAATTCAAGGAGAATGTTTTTTAACATAGTTTATTGATATACAAGGAGATTATTCTTTTTGAGTAATCTCCTTATTTTTTTCTTGTATTTCTCACAAAATTTGTACTTTTGCACCCTCTTAAAAAATTCGATATTATGAATATGAAAATGATACGACAGCTTTTCCCTTTGGCTATAGGAGGGGTTGCCTTAGGAAGTACAGAATTTATCCCTATGGGACTTATGCGAACCATGGGAGGAGACCTGCACCTTTCGGATGATCAAGTAGGGAATTTTATTGCTGCTTATGCAATAGGGGTCGTGGTAGGGGCTCCTACCTTGGTAGGACTTAGTACTCGTTTTCAGCCAAAGAAGGTACTGATTGCCTTTATGCTGCTTTTTACCCTTTTCAATGGACTTTTTTCTTTGATGCCTACCTACGAGACCTTATTGGTCAGTCGTTTTTGTTCAGGATTACCCCATGGAGCCTTCTTTGGAGTAGGAGCTATTGTAGCCAAGCAATTGGCTCCGAGGGAGAAAGAAGCGATGGCTATCTCGGTCATGTTTGGCGGACTTACCATTGCCAATCTGCTGGTGATACCGCTCTTTACACATTTAGGAGGAGTGATAGGATGGCGCCCAGTGGTGGGTATGATTGCTGCTTTGGGGCTAGTCACAGCTCTATGTGTGTTCTTCTTCTTGCCTAAGGTCGATTCCCAGCGAGATATGACCCTATGGAAAGAATTGCAACACTTCTTTTCGGTACCCTCTATGTTGCTCTTGGTCATTACAGCCTTGGGTTGTGGCGGACTTTTCTCTTGGCTTAGTTATATAGAGCCCTTAATGCTTGATTATGCACACCTGCCTCGTGAACAGATGCCTACAGTAATGATTGTGGTGGGGATAGGTATGGTCGTAGGTAATTTTTTCGGGGGATGGCTTACCGATAAGCTCCATTTGGTTCGGGCGAGCATCATTGTTTTTACCTCTACAATCTGTGTACTTTTGATTATCTTTTTCTTCTCGGATCAGCTTTGGCTCTCCTGGGTTTTGACCTTTGTATGTGCTATAGCGGCTATGTCCGTTGGGGCACCGCTGAATATCATGATGTTCCGTGTATCCCCACAAGCACAGATGATGGGGGCTGCCTTTATGCAAGCGGCCTTCAATCTGGCCAATACCTTAGGCGCCTATCTGGGAGGAAAACCCCTTAAGTATGGCTATACAAGCAATTATCCTGCTCTGGTAGGAGCCACAATGGCCTTGGCAGGCTTTCTTTGTGCTTTGTTCCTTTACAGGAAATACGCAAGACTTTTCAAGTGAGAGGTGAAGAAAGAAAAGTAAAAAACATATGTAATAGAAATAGTTAAGAAGGGATAGTTATAGATAATTTCTATAGCTATCCCTTATACTATTATTTTTATCTTTACAAAGTAAAAATAAAAACCCTAAAAAAGATTTGTATTTCTTTTTTTCGTATATTTGTGGCAATGAAAAAAGCAATACGTGGCATAGCTATCTTGATGAGTTTTGTTTTTCTACTCAACACCTTGCTTAGTGGGATCTACCTCTCATATTTCTTAGTAAGCAAGCGAGACTTTGTTGCTGCCTATTGTCAAAACCAAGCCCAACCTGAGCGCCATTGTGAGGGCGCTTGTAAGTTTGCTCAAGTAACTAAAGAGACTTCTGACACCCCTCTCACAGAGAAAAAAACAATATTTCTGCCTGAGAGTTTCTTTCAAGAAATACCTATACTTATTTATAGCAAAACCTTTCTGCAAAAAGTAGTTCATAGCTACTTCTATCTTTTTTCCTTATCCCAAGGGGTAGGGAATACCTTGCTCAGACCACCACAAGAATAATGAAGCGAGGAGAGTGACGCTAAGTAGTGTCATCACTCGTAGGGACGAATCGCAATTCGCTCCCCCCTGTGGGGCATGTCCCCTTTTAATTACTATCAAAAAATAAATTCAACGATCAAAACTAAAGAAAAATGAAAAGATTCAAATATATTACCATGGCTGCCTTAGCCATAGTCTCTGTATTGTCTTGTTCTAAAAAAGATGATGACAAGCCAACCCCACCTGTTCCACCGACTCCACCCACACAGCTTAAAACAGTAGCAGAGACGAAGGTGGATACTTATACTGTACGCCTACAGAATACCTCAGGTACTTTTGTGATGGGATACAATGATGTTACCCTCTCTGTAACTGATGCCTCAGGCAAGGAAGTAGACCTGCAAGCAGCTACCTTTACTCCTTGGATGGATATGTATAAGGGAGATGGTAAAGGAGGTTTCTCTAAAGAAATTATGCATACCCATACTTGCCCTCATACCGCTTTGGCTAAGGAAGGCAATGTATGGAAATCTCAAGTCCTATTCCAAATGATGACAGCTCCATCAGGGGTATGGTTTGGTACCATTACCTTTAAGGTAGCAGGTAAAGACTACGAATACAAGCGCTTGGACTTTGAGGTAAAACCACAGACCAATAAGGCTTTAGGAAAAGTTGGTCGCTTTAAACTTTTCTCAGAGGCTATCCCTAAGGGACAGACACACCTTTATGCTTTAGTGGCTCCTGAAAGCCCCAAAGTAGGGGAGAACGAGATTGCTTTAGGTATCTGGAAAATGGAAAACATGCAGAACTTCCCCGGAGTAACTGATTGGACAGTAGAAGTAAGTGTAAAGTCTAAGGAGGGTACAGTGGTGCTTTCTACGGCTACACTTCGTTACGAACGTGATTTCTATCGAGGTAAAGTCTTCTATCCTAAAGCCGGCGAATATACGCTTTCCTATGCCCTAAAGGATGCTCAAGGAAAGACTATACAGCCACAGGATAATGATAAAAAAGATGTTTCTATAGCTACAACAATTCAATTCTGATTTGTCAATTAGCCAATTAAGCAGTTTGCCAATGTGTCAATGGATAATTGACTCATTGGCAAATTTGTTTATAGTCTTCATTAGTTTATGGTTTTTGAGCAATAATCGCTACCGCGTCTAAGTTGTCCCGATACTTGCGGAAGCAGGCTTTCATCTTTTTTACTCGTTTTCTTATCTCGGGGAAACGTAGTAGGTTGAAGGTGATCAAGAGCATTCTAAGCCAGCCTTCATCCTGAATGATGCGACTACGCTCCAAGAGCAACATAGGGTTATGTTCTACCCTAATGATCTTAAAGCCTTGTTCTTCCAAAAGGGCTGTCCACTCGAGAGCTGTCATAGGGCGGGCATGTACACGAATGGTTTCACTTAGCTCCCTATAGATGTCTTCCTTGATTTCTTCACTAACACCATCAGGCTCTATACCCAGTTCATGTATTCCATAGTAGCCTCCACTCTTAAGGATACGAAAAGCCTCGGCTATGATGGCCTTCTTTTGCTCGAGGGGTTGCATGGTTAGCATAGCCTCGCCATATACCTTATCGGCATAAGCATCGGGGAGGGTGCTTTGAGCTGCATTGGCATTGATAATCTTTGCCTTGTCATACTTGATACGCTTGCGAGCTACAGAGGCGGCCTCTTGATTTAGATCTACTCCTGTATAGCTTTTGGGGCGATAGCCACAGGCAATATTGGCTGTAAATCCCAATCCTGGAGCGAATTCCACTATGTCATCTTCTGGAGTAATCTGAAGTTCTTTGATAAGGAACTCGGTGAGTTCTCTTCCTCCTGGGCGCAATACCCGTTTGCCCAATTTGGCAAGCATCCAGTGTCCTTGGTGCTCATTCAGTGTATTTTCTGTATTCATAAAAGTAATATTTTTTGTGGTTACAAAGATACAAAAAAGAGTTAATAATCTTTATTTATTTTGAATAAAATTTAAATTAGAATTATAGGGATAAAGTATTAAAAGAGGGATAGCTATAATTGTTCAATGTTTGAAAACTAAAATATTCTATTTTTTCAACAATTAAAATAAAAATATATTTTCATTTTGTAGTTTCATAAAAAAATTGTACTTTTGCGCCAGCTTTTTATAAAAAAACATTTATTTAAAAAAATGCTATCGTATGAAATTTGAAACCACCGCTATACATGGGATTCGCAATACGGAAGATCCTTCACAGAAGTGGAGCAGCTGTATCAATATGGCCTCTACCTTTCCGCTTAATGAGTTCGGAGTAACTCAAGAGTTTGAGTACAGTCGTGTCTCTAATCCTACTCGTAAGGAGTTCGAAACATTGATTGCCAAATTGGAGAGTGGCCGACATGGTTTTGGCTTCTCCTCAGGAATGGCAGCTACAACCTCACTTTTTACTATTTTTGAAAAGGGGGATCACTTCGTTTTTGGATTAGATATCTACGGGGGAACTTTTCGTATCATGAAGGATGTCTTTGCCAAATTCGGTTTGGAAGCGACCTATGTGGATACAACCAACTTGGACAATATTCGTAAGGCGATACGCCCCAATACCAAAGGAATCTTTATAGAAACTCCCTCCAATCCGCTCCTGGATGTGACCGATATACGGGGTACGGTAGCCATCGCCAGAGAGCATGGGCTGCTGACTATAGTGGATAATACCTTCCTCTCTCCCTACTTGCAACGCCCCTTGGAGTTGGGCGCTGATATAGTAGTGCACAGTGCCACCAAATACCTCAGTGGGCATAACGATATTATTGCGGGAGCTGTGGTAGTCAATGATGATACCTTGGCTGAGAAAATTAGTTTTGCTCAGGTGGCCATAGGAGCATTGATCTCTCCCTTCGATAGTTGGTTACTTATACGTAGTATCAAGACCCTCAAGGTACGTATGGATTATGCACAGTCCAATGCCCTCAAGCTTATAGAATTCTTACAAGGACATCCAGCTGTGGAGAAGGTCTATTACCCAACCTTGCCAAGCAATAAAGGTAAGGCTATCCAAGAGAGTCAAGCCTCGGGAGCAGGAGCTGTATTTTCTTTTGTGATGAAGGATGAGAAGAAGGTAAAGACTTTCTTCGAGGCGCTTCGTGTAGCCCTTTTTGCGGTGAGCTTAGGCGGGGTAGAGACCCTCGTTACTCACCCCAGTACCCATACTCATACTGAATTCCCAGAAGAGGAGAAAGTAGCCCGTGGGGTTACCCAAACCCTTGTACGGGTAGCAGTAGGTTTAGAGAATATAGAGGACTTAATAGCCGATTTCAACCAGGCGCTTGATAAATGATTAATGCCAACAAGGATCAATGATTAATGCTACTGATAAACATTAATCATTAGATATTAAATATTAATCATTATTTTTCTTACCTTTGCCCCCTGAAAATAATAAGAAATGCAAGCATACAAAGATCTTCTCAATCATATACTTACCTATGGGCATAGTAAGGACGACCGCACAGGCACAGGTACCATTAGTGTGTTTGGTTACCAACTCCGACATAACCTCCAAGAGGGTTTTCCCTTGCTCACCACCAAGAAGATACACCTCAAATCGGTGATTTATGAGCTCCTATGGTTCCTTCGGGGAGATACCAATATCCACTACCTCACCGAGCATGGGGTGCGTATCTGGAACGAGTGGGCAGATGAGCGAGGTGATCTTGGTCCTGTATATGGGGCACAATGGCGCAACTGGAATGGAGAGGGGATTGATCAGATTACTGAAGTACTCCATTCCCTCAAGACCAATCCTGATAGCCGCCGTATGGTGGTTTCAGCTTGGAACCCTTCGGTGATGCCCGATACCTCGGTGTCCTTTGCTGAGAATGTAGCAAATAACAAGGCCGCACTGCCTCCTTGTCATGCTCTTTTCCAGTTCTATGTCATGGAGGGGCGCCTCTCCTGTCAGCTCTACCAGCGCAGTGCCGATGCTTTCTTAGGAGTGCCGTTCAATATTGCCTCCTATGCCCTGCTTACCCAGATGATGGCGCATGTGACGGGGCTGCAATTAGGGGATTTTGTGCATTCCTTTGGAGACTTGCACATCTATAAAAATCATTTGGAGCAGGTCGAACTCCAGCTCAACCGTGAACCACGTCCGCTGCCTACCATGAAGCTCAACGAAAAGGTGACAGACCTCTTCGCTTTTGATTACTCAGATTTTATTCTTGAGGGTTATGATCCCTATCCAACCATAAAGGGAAAAGTCTCTGTGTAGTGAAAAATGAAAAGTGAAGAATGAAAATAGCAGAAAAGAAGAAATGTAAAGAAGCCCGAAAGGCGTTGGCTCAAAAAGAGTTAAACGACTTTAGGGCTTCTTTGCCTATGGAAGAAAAGTACTTCTCGGAGCTTTTTCACTATTTAGAAAAGACTCTACAGAAGACGCCCTGTGACCATTCTCTAAGAGGTACTACACATTTTCTTGTAGAAAAAAAGGTATCTGATCCAGAAAAAGTGATCACCTGGCTCGCTTCGCATGGTGGCTATTGTGATTGTGAGGTACTTTACAATGTAGAGGAGCAGTTTGACTATCTGGAGGACACCTCTTACAAAGCACCTCTTGAGCTCAATACCATAGAGAAAAATATTTTAGAGAAGAAAAAGAAAATCAATGAACTTCCACTTGAGTTTGATTTTCCGTTTTCCTCAGTTCCTGCCCCGTGGAAATTGTCTCAAAAAGAAGTACAGGGAAAACCAGAGTATTTGCTCCAGTTAGGGAAAGGATTCAATGCTTGTATAGTAATGCTAAAGTTGGATTTTCCTAAGGGAAAACTCTTAGAGGAGGGTTATTTCCTCTCTCAGTGGAAAACCTTTACAGGAATGAAATCTCCTAAACAATTGGAGCAGGAAATTTTGGAAGTAGGAGCATATCAGTATATCATTGTAAAATCTAAAGAATATACCCCTGTTATTATTTTTGTACTTTCTAAAGAAAATAAGCGAGGATACTTAGTGGTACAGACAGCACTCACTCGCTATAAAAATGACCTAAAGGAGATAGAGCGGTTGCTTAGGGGGTAAAAAATAAAAGAGAGCTTGCGCCCTCTTTTACCAATTCTAACCACAAAATCTAATATATGAAAAACAATTTATTTCCCCTTTGTTTTCGGGTGCAAAATTACGACATTTTTCGCTCACAGCAATAGTTTTGTATTGTATTTTTCTATAAGATAATAGATAAAAACTATATTGGAAAGAATGCCCATTATTGCTTATTTACCATTACAAACATTTTCCCAGGCAGGGGTCTTACTATGCCTTTCATTTCCATTTGGAAGAGCAGGTTGGAGAGTTTGTATACAGGGAGGGAGCATTCTCGAGCTAAGTCGTCCAAGGTCTGCTTGCCATTTTCTCTTAGGTAGGCGGCTACTTTCTCTTCTTCAGGGGTGAGCTCTACGAAGAGTTCAGGGGTGATCACCTTAGGGGTTTTCTTTTCTACTTCCCAACCCATGTAATAGACCAAGTCGGCAGCCGAGGTGATAAGTCGTGCTTTGTCTGTCTTGATGAGCTTGTTGCATCCTTGACTATAGGTGTCATCGGCACGACCAGGAATGGCAAAGACCTCTCGGTCATAGGAGAAAGCCATATCGGCAGTGACCAGACTACCTCCCTTCAGGGCAGATTCTATCACAACAGTAGCGTCGGAAAGACCTGCTATGATACGGTTTCTTCCAATAAAATTCTTCCTATCGAAGGAGCTTTGGTGCCAAAATTCGGTAATGAAGCCTCCATAGGCTTCTACCTCTTTTGTATACTTCTTATGAGAGGCAGGATAGATGATGTCCAATCCATGAGCTAAACAAGCGATAGTCTGTAACCCATTGTCCATAGCAGCCTTATGAGCAGCAATATCTACTCCATAGGCAAAACCACTGATGATAACCAAGTCCTCCAAGGGAGAGAGCTCCTCGACAAACTTTTCACAGAAGGCCTTTCCGTAAGTGGTTATCTGTCGTGTGCCTACGATACTGAGTGTTTTCTTGTTCTTCAGGTCAATATTCCCTCTGGAAAAGAAAATAATAGGGGCATCAATGATTTGTTTGAGATTGGCAGGATAATCGGCATCAAAGAATGTGTGATAGCTCAAGTGATTATCCTGAATATATTGCCATTCCTTTTCGGCAGCTACGCGGTGTATAGGGTCGAAAAGGTGTTGTAGGATAGTGCTTCCTATACGTTCTATATGGGCGATTTTGTGTTTTTTCTCCTTGTAGATAGCTGCAGGACTTCCGCAGTGAGCAATGAGTTTTTTGGCGGTAATATCGCCTATATTAGGGGTGTGCTGTAGCGCCAGTAGGGCGAGAATATCTTCTTCGGTCATGGCAGATTAGTAATCAAGATAATCACCGCCGGTATAGTTCTCTGGAGTAATCGCCTTGAGCGTTGCCTTGAGCGAATCACTTATAGCGAGGGTATCTACAAAATCGTGGAGGGTCTGCTCGTTGATTTTCTGGTTGGTACGAGTGAGTCCCTTTAGAGCTTCATACGGATTGGGGTATCCCTCACGGCGCAGTATAGTCTGTATAGCCTCGGCTACTACTGCCCAGTTGTCCTGAAGGTCAGCGTGGAGCTTGTCTGGATTGAGAATAAGCTTATCCAACCCCTTGAGCGTGGAACTTGTCGCGATGAGGGTATGGGCAAAGGGAACGCCTATATTGCGCAAAACAGTGCTATCGGTAAGGTCGCGCTGTAGGCGGGAGATAGGGAGCTTGGCGGAAAGGTGTTCCAAGAGGGCATTGGCAATCCCCAAGTTGCCTTCTGAGTTCTCAAAGTCGATCGGATTTACCTTATGGGGCATAGCGGAAGAGCCTACTTCACCTTCTTTGATACGCTGTTTGAAGTAATCCATGGAGATATAAGTCCATATATCTCGGTTAAAGTCTATCAGTATGG
The DNA here is from genome assembly GCF_002302415.1 of Capnocytophaga gingivalis. Classification (NCBI taxonomy): domain Bacteria; kingdom Pseudomonadati; phylum Bacteroidota; class Flavobacteriia; order Flavobacteriales; family Flavobacteriaceae; genus Capnocytophaga; species Capnocytophaga gingivalis. Next base: position 1,675,223 of record NZ_CP022386.1, read on the forward strand.
TATTGATACGCTTTACAAGGTCAAAGAGAGCCGCTAAGTGGTCATAGTGTTCTATCTGGGTAGTAGGGAAGGAGTGGTGTAGGCCTAAGATATCCTCCACAAAGTGCTTTCCGAAACTTCTCCACTGGATCTGAGGATAGGCTACTTTGTGAGCGTTGTAGTTGCCTGTAGCTCCGCCAAACTTGGCCGCATGCTTGAGCGTGGAGAAGTACTGGAGCTGCTCCACAAGGCGCACTGTGAAAACCTTCATTTCCTTTCCTAAGCGAGTAGGAGAGGCAGGCTGCCCATGGGTACGTGCCAGCATAGGGATATCCTTCCATTCCCGAGCAAGGGTTTCTATCTTCTGGATAAGGATTTTTATTTCAGGGAGATATACATTCTCGATAGCTTCTTTCAGAGAAAGGGGGATAGCGGTGTTGTTGATATCCTGTGAGGTAAGGCCAAAATGGATAAACTCCTTATAGGGATGAAGACCTAAGCGGTCGAACTGTTGCTTTAGGAAGTACTCTACGGCCTTTACATCATGGTTGGTGATACGCTCTATCTCCTTGATGGCAAGGGCATCTGCTTGAGAAAACTCTCTATAGATAGCTCGTAGGGAGGGGAAGATACTCTTGTCAGCTCCCATAAGCTGTGGCAGAGGTAGTTCACACAAGGCAATAAAGTATTCTATTTCCACTCGTAGGCGGTACTGGATTAGGGCTTGTTCGGAGAAATAAGCCTGTAGGGCGGTAGTTTTTGAGGCATAGCGCCCATCAATAGGAGAGATGGCTGTCAAAGACATAGGTTGCGTTTTAGAAAACGCAAATATACCATTTTTTTTCCATAGAGGAAAGTCTTTTTTACTTTTTCTATCCCAAGGCTACATCCATGACCATCATCACTACAAAGCCTATAAGAAAGCCAATAGTGGAAATATCTGTATTGCGGCTCTGTTGAGATTCAGGAATGGTCTCTTCCACCACTACATAGATCATAGCACCAGCTGCAAAGGACAACGCATAGGGGAGTATGGGGGTAAAGAAAACCACAGCAAAGGCACCCAATACCCCAGCAATGGGTTCTACTATGGCTGAAAGCTGTCCATAAAAAAAGCTTTTCCAGCGGCTGACCCCCATACGGCGCAAAGGCATCGAGACAGCCACTCCCTCAGGGAAATTCTGTAAGCCTATCCCTATAGCCAAGGTCACCGCTCCAGCGATGGAGGCTTCAGGAATCCCTGCGGCTACCCCTCCAAAGAGTACCCCAACGGCCAGCCCCTCTGGAATATTGTGTAGGGTGATAGCCAATACCAATAGCGTAGTGCGTTGCCAAGAGGATTTTACACCTTCTGTTTGTTTGAAATTAGGATGGAAGTGGGGAAGAATCCTGTCCAAAGTATAGATAAAGAGAGAGCCGCCTAAGAAGCCTATCACGGTAGGAAGTACTTTTTCAAAGCGTTCTCCCTTACTCATATCAATAGCAGGAATCAGTAAGCTCCATACACTGGCAGCAACCATCACTCCTCCAGTGAAGCCCAGCATACCATCCATGACCAACTTATTGCTGCTCTTAAAGAAAAAGACTAAAGCCGCCCCCAAGGCGGTAACGCCCCAAGTAAAGAGAGTCGCATACAAAGCCGCTAATATAGGATTGATGCTGCTCAAATATTCTATAATTGAAGAAACCATTTTTAGTTTTGAATTGTTAGTTTTCAGTTATTTAGGATAAAGGATTTTTAGGGATCTTTCCTTCCTCCTTTTTAGGCTGCAAAATTACATATAAAAATTCAAAAACAAAAATATTTTTTTAGAGAAATCTAAATTCAAAAGAAGACATGGAAAAAATGGTTAGAATGATCCCCCTTGAAGGGGAGATATTAATCATTGATCATTGACCATTAAGTCGTTGTCTTACCACTTCATATAGGAAAGCGCCACAAGCCACCGATACATTGAGGGAGGAAATCTCTCCTTGTATAGGCAATTTGGCTCTTTCATCCAAGACCTTAAGTACTCCCTTGCTGATGCCTGTATCCTCTGCTCCCATGACAATAGCCAAAGGTTCGGTAAGGTTCAGCTGGTAGAGTAGGGAAGAAGCCTTCTCGGTAGCCCCTATGACCTTGATACCACTACCCTGTAAGTAGTAGATGGTATCGATCAGGTTGTCCACCTTACACAAAGGGATATTGAAGATAGCTCCTGCGGAGGTCTTTACCATATCTTCTCCTATGGAGGCACTTCCCTGTTTGGGAAGGATAATACCACTGACTCCAGTACACTCGGCTGTGCGGATAATAGCTCCTATGTTGCGCACATCGCTCAGATGGTCAAGAATAAGCAATAGGGGAACCTTCCCGCTCTCTATGGTAGAGAGAATGAGTTCTTCCAAAGGAACAAACTCCACTGGGGAGAGTAGCGCTACCACTCCTTGGTGATTCCCTCGTGTAAGCCGTTGGAGCTTCTCCACAGGTACATAAGAACAAGGGAGCTTCTGTTGGCTTATCAGAGTGTTGAGCTCGTTGAAAAGGACACCGGAGAGACCTTTTTGGATAAAAATCTTATCAATGGTCTTGCCGGCTTCTATGGCCTCTATGACAGGGCGTAGTCCGAAAATCTGTGTGTTCTTCATAGGTCGATTAGTCACGCATATTGACAATGCTATCCACTATATATACAGTATTCCCTCTCCATGGCAATGCATTGTGGTATTCTCTGTAATGAAGTTCAAAGTGCTTGCCACTATTTACTTCTAACTGCTGAAAAATTTTCTTACTTTCTATAGAAAACTCAAACTCATTGCTCTGCATGCCATTCCCTGTTTTGGTCTTGGCAAAACCTTCCTGGATGAGCTTGCCTTCGTAGGTCTTGAACAGATCCCCTTTGTATACAGCATAGTTGAGGTATCCAGACTTCACACCTTCGGCAAAGACAAAGTAATAACGCATATAGATCCACCCTCCCAGTACGAGTAGTAAGAGAGGAAGACCAATTAGTAAAGTTTTTTTCATTTTATTCATAATGTTAAAGACTAAGATTTTTTAAATTGATAATCTCCTGTGCAGTAAGGGTTCTCCAGTGTCCACGAGGGAGATCTTTTTTGGTAAGTCCAGCGAAGGCTACACGGTCGAGTTTCTCTACCACATAGCCCAAGGATTCGAAGATACGGCGCACGATACGATTGCGACCGCTGTGTATCTTTACCCCAATCTCATTGTGGGGAGCTCCATCTACGAAGTTGATATCATCCACTTGGATAAAACCATCCTCAAGAGTAAGTCCTTCTTGGATCTTGTGGAAGTCTGCCAGAGCGAGTTTTTTGTCCAAGATCACATGGTATATCTTGCGTACTCCATGAGAAGGGTGGGTGAGCTTTTTCATCAGGTCACCATCATTGGTTAGCAGGAGCAATCCTGTGGTGAGTCTGTCGAGCCTACCTACTGGTTTTATATTTCCCTGGGCAGCACCTGCAACTAAGTCCATTACAGTCTTGCGACCTTTTTCGTCCTGAGTTGTGGTGATAAAGCCTTTAGGCTTGTTCAGTAGGATGTACTCCTTCTTCTCGGCAGAGATATTCTTTCCGTCGAACTTAACCACATCGGTAGGCTGTACCCTATACCCCAGCTCAGTCATAGGCTTGCCATTGACCTCTACATTGCCAGCGGCTATGTAGCGATCGGCTTCTCGGCGGGCACAGATTCCCGCATTAGCAATATACTTATTCAGCCTAATACCTTTGCTCTGGTCGGTGGCATTGGGTTTAGGCGTATTTCTCTTATAGGGAGCACGAGTAGTGGGGCTATATTCCGCAGATTTCTCCTTGTTATAGGAAGGTTTTTCTTTTTTGTAAGGAGTCTTTTCCCTACCAGTAGTAGACTTTTTCCTATCAGAAGAAAAATTCTCCTTACCAGAAGAAGTCTTCCTTTTTTGATTGGAGGTATTTTCTTTGCTGTCAAAGCGTTTTCCTTTGGTAGAGGAGTGTTTTCCTTGGGGTTTTTTAGGTGATGATTGCATCAGGTGAAAATTTTGTGCAAAAGTAAGAAATATTTGCCACCCTACCAAACATTTACCTCCATTTCCAACTGGATACCAAAACGATTCAGAACACGCTTTTGGATATGGCGAGCCAAAGCAAGTACTTCTTCTCCAGTAGCCCCGCCAAAATTGACTAAGACTAAGGGTTGTCTGTGGTGAACCCCTACTTTATCTATTCGGAAGCCTTTGAGTTCACAAGTCTCAATAAGGAAGGCCGCGGGAACTTTGACCTCCTCGGTAGATATCTCAAAATGAGGCATAGTAGGGTAGCGTTCTTGTAAGGAGAGGAATTGTTCTCTTGGGATGACAGGATTCTTAAAAAAGCTTCCGCTATTGCCGAGTTCTGTAGGGTTAGGGAGCTTGCTCAGGCGAATCTCTTTGATAACCTTCGAGATCAGTTCAGGAGTTTCTCCCCAGCCTTTTTCTTGTAAAAGTGCGCGAATATCTCCATAGTGTGTTTTGAAAAGATGGTCGCGCTTTGTCTGGCAAAAGGTTGCAGAGAGGATGATATACCTTCCTTTTTGCTGTTTGAAGAGCGAATCACGGTAGCCAAAGTGGCAGTTTTCCTTCAAGAGGGTCATGGTTTGACCACTTTCTCGGTCAAGCACTTCACAGGAGGAAAGTACATCCTTGAGCTCTACCCCATAGGCACCTATATTCTGTACAGGAGCAGCACCTACTGTGCCATAGATTAGGGATAGGTTCTCCAGACCGCCATATCCTCTTGCTACACAGGAGTCCACAAAGTCACTCCAGACTTCTCCAGCTTGTGCTTTGATCCATACATGTGAGTCTGTCTCTTTTTCTACAGAGATTCCCTTTTGCATGATTTTCAGTATGGGGGTCTGTATCTCTTGGGTAAGTAAGATATTGCTACCTCCCCCCAGTACGATTAGGTTTGGATAAGAGCGCAGTGCCTCAAGGATATCTTTTGTATCATAGGCTTCTATAAGTAAAGCTGCTTTTTGTTCTATGCCAAAGGTGTTATAAGCTTGTAGTGAAATGTTCTTGTGTATGTTCATAGGGTTCAGTTGTTAGTGTTTTATTGTCAGTTGTTAGTGTTCCATTGTTAGTTGTAGTTAATCATTAATCGTTAATCATTTTGATCATTAATTGTTGATTATTGTAGCCTATTTTCCAGTTCGTTAGAGGATAGTTCTGTATATATTTTTTTGCCAAAGGGGCTTATCAGACTATCCTTACAGGAGAAGAGGTCATAGACCAGCTGTTCCTGTTCCTCAGCACTAAGTGTTTGTCCGGCCTTAACAGCAAGGCTCTTGGATAGATTCTTGACCAAGGCCTCCTTCTGAGAGAGTTCATCTTGAGGGATATCCTCCATTTCCTTCTCTAATAGCTGGTGCAGGATATCCTCCACTTGGCTCTCCTTGACCATGGGGGGGAGTCCGGTAAAACAGATTTTGTTCCCCTGAATCTCCAAGAGAAAACCAGCTCTATTAAGTAAAGGAATCAACCCCTGTAGGGAGATGATTTCTGTAGGAGAAAATTCGAACTCCAGAGGAAATAGCAGCGATTGGCTCACGCTCACCCCTTGGGTAATACTCTTGTGAAACCGTTCGTATAGAATGCGCTGGTGGGCACGTGATACATGGATAAAAAGCACCTTATCCTTCAAATAAGTGATGATGTATTTCTTCTGGAAGTACAAGAGCGTCTGAACCTTGACCTCTGTAGAGTGTTCTATCAGAGTAGGGGCGGCTTGTTCCTTCTCAAAAGGATCGTTTACTCGAGAAGGAATCCCCGCATAGAGCGACTCCCACTGAGGGGATGGAGTATTTCTATGAGAAGAGGAAGTCCCTCCTAAGGTGGAGGAGTTGTCCATCTTGAAGGGGTTGAAATTGCGATCCACCTGATAGGTCGGGGTCTGAGCTTCCTTATCCTTATAGGAATAGGGTACCTCCTGACTCTCATCCAAAGAAAAATCAATGGTAGGGAGCACATGGAACTGTCCTAAGCTATGCTTGATGGCCGAGCGCAAAAGAGCATAGATAGTTTGGTCGTTGTCGAACTTTATTTCAGTCTTGGTAGGATGTATGTTGATGTCAATATGTTTGGGATCTATCTCCAAATAAAGGAAATACTCAGGCTGTTCCCCCTCCCTGAGCAGTCCCTCGAAGGCACTTAGTACGGCATGGTGCAAGTAGCGATTTTTGACAAAACGATGATTGACCATGAAGAACTGAAGAGACTTATTGCGCTTGAAACTATTGCGACTGATAAATCCATGTATATTGACTACCTCTGTTTTTTCTTCTACAGGAACCAACTGCTCGTTCAAGCGGTTGCCGAATATCTGTATGATACGCTTTTTCAGAGAAGTAGGAGGGAGGTTGAACTGTTCGACCCCATTGTGAATCAGACAGAACTGTATATCAGGGTGAGCCAAGACCACACGATGGAATTCGTCCAAGATATGACGGAGTTCCACATTGTCGGACTTGAGGAAATTGCGCCGTGCAGGCACATTGAAGAAAAGATTCTTCATCGCGATAGAAGTTCCCTTCTGGGTTACAGTAGGATATTGATCCGTAATCTTATTTCCTTCTATGGTAATAGCAGTGCCAATCTCCTCCCCCTCCTGGCAGGTGGTCATTTCCACCTGAGCAATAGCAGCAATGGAAGCCAGAGCTTCTCCACGGAAGCCCTTAGTCTGTAGGGAGAAAAGGTCATCAGCTACACGGATTTTCGAAGTAGCATGTCGCTCAAAAGCTAAGCGAGCATCAGTAGGAGACATACCTATACCATTGTCCACCACCTGCACCAGGGTACGTCCTGCATCCTTGAGGATGAGCTTTATCTGAGTGGCCTTGGCATCAATAGCATTCTCCAAGAGCTCTTTCACGGCGGAGGCAGGTCGCTGGATGACTTCACCTGCGGCTATCTGATTGGCTACATTGTCAGGAAGTAATCGTATAATGTCAGACATCTAAAAAATCTATTTGTGTTAGAAAAAGAAAGATACTCAAAAATAATTATTTATTCAGGAAAAAAGACAGATTGAAATCGAAAAAATAGAAGAGGATGAGTATCAGTACCAGTACAATAACCCATACCAACCGATTGGAATGGCTTCGAATACTGGCAGGCTGGCGCATCTCTTTCCATTGGCGCCGAAACGAAGACGCCCTACTCTGGTGCTTTACAATAGAAAATCCACCCCGCTCCTCAGTCTCCTGATAATAACGAGGTTGGTAGGAAAATTGCCTGATTTTTTGAGTTTTAAAAAAATTGATTTTCACTTTCCTTGTGTTTTTAATGGGTGCGAAAATACAATTTTTTTAGTAAAAAATCGGAAAAATTTATCAACAGTATTTTTTTCTAAGAATGATTAAAGAATGAGAATTAAAATAATTTTGCAAGAAGTGTTGTTTTTTTATTTAAAAAGTGTTATATTTGCCAAATCAATACATCTTGTATTTTTGTAGAGAAAGACAGGGTTTATAGTATTGATAATCAGAAAATTAAAAAAGATAACCCCTAATATATATAAAAATGAAAAATTTATTTTTAGTAACTTTTGCTTGGTTGATGATGATAGCCATTATAGGAAGTGTCATCTATTCAATGTTGTTTTTAGGGCAGATGTATGTTCCTCATGATGAGACCTTTCAGTATTTCTGGTGCTGTTTTACGGCGGCAGTGCTAATCCCAGCATACAAGGGGATCTATTATATTCACAGCTTATGGTTGAAGATGCTTAAGGAATACCGAGAATCTTCCTACAGAGAAGAAGAGGTGAAGGAGATACCTTTCTTTCAGGAGGTGACCAATAAAGTAGATGAGGTGCATCCACTTATGCAGAAGAAAGAAGGAAGAATAGCTCCAAGGGAGGAACTCACTGAGACTCTTCGCAAGATACGTTCTGAGGCCAATTCGAAACTATCTCAGCTAAGAACAGAGGATATTGCCAATACCAAGAAAGACAGTCACTACTTTATTAGCAAATATACTTCAGAGAAAAACATTTTGGTAGATACTATCTTCGAAGGAGAACAAGAGGCTGCTCCTGAGAGAGCCGTGGTGGAAAAATCAAAAGAAGTCCTCCAGCCAGTATCCTCGACTCCTGTTTCAGACAAAGAGGAACAAGAAGAGGCGTATCCTGTGGAAGAGAAATCTTCTAAAGCTCAGAACCTAAGAGCAGTGATGGATACAGAAGGAAAGAAAGCACCTGCACGTAAACCTCGTAAGCAGACAGGTAAAAAAGCGGGCAAGGGAGGTACTCAAACAAGCAAAGGACGCACTCATAAGAAGAAGGAATAATGCAAAGGAAAATAAACCAACTCTTGACCTATCCCTTTATCCTTTTGGTGCGCTTCTACCAAGTGGCTATTTCCCCTTTGAAGCCGCCCACCTGCCGCTTTAGTCCTACTTGTTCTACCTATGCTTTGGAAGCCCTCAAGAAGTATGGACTTCTTAAGGGCGGTAGGCTTGCCCTCAGGCGTATTATGCGTTGTCATCCATGGGGAGGGAGTGGGTATGACCCAGTGCCTTGATCTTGTCCACAATCACTTGAGATAGAAGCGTTTTACTTTCTATAGTCCACCCTGCGATATGGGGGGTGAGAATTACATTGTTTGCCTGAGTTAGGTAAGAAAAGGCCTCGGGGAGTGTTCCTTTGAAGAAATTCTCAAAAGAAGATTGTTCATACTCTAAGACATCCAACCCAGCACCTAAGATCTTACCTTTTTGTAAGGCTGAGACCAAGTCCTCAGTAATGACACTCTTACCTCTGGCTGTATTGATAAGCCAGAAATTCTTAGCAAATCCTTCTATAAAAGTAGTATTGACCATCCCAAGAGTCAGGGGAGTTTCTGGTGTGTGTAGGCTTACCACATCTACTTCCTTTTGGAATACCTCCAAGGGCACTTGTGTAGCACAAGTATCTCCCACACCTTCCTTGATATCATAACAGAGTACTCGACAATCGAACCCTCGTAACTTCTTAGCGAAAGCCTTCCCCATATTGCCATAGCCGATGATTCCTACTGTAAGAGAATCTAGCTCATAGCCACGGTTTTCTTCCCTGAGCCATAGTCCCTGAGCTATCTCTTGATCCGCCTTCTTGAGCTTATTGAGCAAGGCAAGCAGAAGAGCCAAAGTATGGTTTCCCACCGCATTGCGATTCCCTTCAGGAGAAGAGATCAAGGCGATACCCTTCTGCTGGGCATAGGTTGTATCGATATTTTCCATACCTGCCCCCACCCGAGCGATAAACTTCAGGCGAGAAGCCTTGTCAATAAATCCTTTATCTATACGGAAGCGGCTACGAATCACGATGCCATCATAGGCAGCGATCTTGTCCTCTATCTCAGCCTTGCTGCTGAGGTAGTCTGTATCATTTTCAAAACCCGCTTCTTGGAGTTGGGCTATCATCAAGGGATGATTGCTGTCAATATGTAGTATTTTCATTGGCTTACCATTAGCTATTTTTTCTTACATACGAAGATACTATGTCCCTTTCCTAAGTGGTCATGAATCTGGGTAACCTCTAATCCAGCAGCTTCCACACAGCGTATCATGTCCTGAGAATAGTACATCTTGCTATTACCATTGGCCATCACCGAGAAATAAAGGCTGATCTGGGTAAGGCAGTAAGCCCCTGTCTCATACTGCTGTCTGTCCCAATAGCTCTCCAATATATATAGTAGGGTATGTGCATCCATTGCCTGAGCAGCCCGCCTGAGGATACTGATGACCTCCTCTTGGGAGAAACAATCCAAGAATTGGCTCATCCAAATCACATCGAACCCTTTGGGGAATGTTCCCTTTGGATCGAGCAAGTTGGCAGGATATTCCTTGATACGATCTGCACCCTCCTTTCCTCGGGTAGCCTCTCGCATGAGGCCTAACTGTTGGGGAAGATCCATGATGGTAACCTCTACCTCAGGGTTATAGCCTATGCACTGCATTGCCCATCGCCCAGTATTGCCCCCTACATCCAAGAGCTTCTTTACAGGAGAAGAGAAGACAATCTCCAAAGCCTCCTGAAAGGAGTTATCTGAGTAATGATGGTCAAAAGCAAACCATTTCTTTTGAGCTTCCCTGGGTAGCTGGGAGAGTCCTTCGTAGATAGTAGGCCACTGCCCGAAGACCTCAAGTCCTGCCGGACGCCCTTCCCGAAGGGTTTCTTCCATATAGAAAAGCCCTTGGTAGCATACCTCATGGATAAAATCCATATTGATTCTTACCGATTCGTCATTGAGAAGAAACCACCCCGCTTTGGTAAGTACAAAGCGATCCTCACTTACTCGAACCGTTCCTATAGAGAGAGAAGCCTCTAAAAGCACTTGCACAGCATACTCACTCACAGAAGTGTGCTCGGCAATTTGTTTCTGGGTCAATCCCTTATTGTGATCCGAGAGGAGCTGAAGGATGCCAAACTTTATCATCAAGCGCGATACCTGAAACACCACAGGGGCAAAGGCTATTTCGTGAGCCAAGCGCTGTGCCTGAAGGGCTGAAAGGTGCTCTTGTGTATACTGTTGTGCTACAGAAGGAGACATTTTCATAACAATATCCTTAAAAAAGTGTAATAATTTCTCGCAAAAGTACATTTTTTTTCAGAAGTTACCAAATAAATATCCATCAATACAGAAAATAAAGAGAGAACAAAGTTTCCTTGATTTGCAACAGTTTGTTTTTCATTGTATTGCAAGAAAAGAGACAACAAGGTAAAAAGTTTTTAAAAAAAGTAGATTTGTCTTTCATTATTAAAAATAAATCTGTATCTTTGCACTTTATTTCATCCCTTTCTAGTCGAAGGGATTTTAGGTGTTTTGAAGGGGGATGGAAAAAGTTATCAACAGAAATAAGGTCTTTTTAGGGAGATTTTTAAGCTTAAAAACACATAACAAACATTATTAATATGTTAATTTTTTTTCGAGTACTGAAAAATTTTTGTGTAGGAGAAAAAAAAATTGTACTTTAGCGGCGAGTTTTAAACAATTACAAATATTAAATTAAATTTCAAACGTATGAAAAGAATTAAAATTTCATTAGCGTCTTTAGCATTGGTAGCTACAGTAGGCTCTGTGCAAGCGCAGGATGAAAACAGCAAATGGGCGATAGGGTTCGGAATCAATGCTGTTGATATCCGTACACCTCATCAGTTTGGAGATTTCCTCAAAGATTGGGGAGGAACTAAAGACTTGAACATTCTTCCTGCTGTGACTAAGCTCTCTGTAGCTCGTTACATAGGTGCTGGTTTCTCTGCTGAAATCGAAGGATCCTTGAACAAAATCAAAGAAGGATTCGATGGATACAGCGAAGATAAATCATTCTGGAGCGCTAACCTACAAGCTAAGTATGCTCTTAGAAGATTGTTTACTACAGAATCAGGCTGGTTCGATCCTTATATCAAAGTAGGGGGAGGATATACTGCTTACGAAAGCCGCTTCGATGACAAAGAAGGAGGATTCAAAGCTCTTGCTGGTGGTGGTATCAACTTCTGGTTCACTGACCACCTAGGTGTAAACCTTCAGACAGGTTACCACCATGGTTTCCAAAAGAATGGAACTGACTACTTCCAACACTCTGCTGGTATCGTAATCAAATTCGGTTCTAAAGATACTGACAAAGATGGTATCCCTGATAATAAGGATGCTTGTCCTGAAGTAGCTGGTCTAAAAGAATTCAACGGATGTCCTGATACTGATGGAGATGGTATTGCTGACAAAGACGATGCTTGTCCACAAGTAAAAGGTCCAAAAGAATTCAACGGATGTCCTGATACTGACGGTGACGGTATTCCTGATAAAGACGATGCTTGTCCTGAAGTAGCTGGTCCAAAAGAATTCAACGGATGTCCTGATACTGACGGTGATGGTATTGCTGACAAAGATGACAAATGTCCAGATGTAGCTGGTCCTGCTGAAAACGGTGGATGTCCTTGGCCTGATACAGATGGTGATGGTGTTCTTGACAAAGATGACCTTTGCCCTGAAGTAGCTGGTCCTGCAAGCAACAAAGGTTGTCCAGAACCTGATGAAAAAGAACAAAAACAGTTGAACCAATATGCTAAGACTATCTTGTTCGATACAGGTAAGGCTACTATTAAGTTCCAATCTGCTGAAGTATTGAACCAAATCATTAATGTTCTTAAGAAATATCCTAACAGCCGCTTCCGTATCGAAGGTCACACTGATAGCACTGGTAAGAAAGCTAAAAACATGATCCTTTCTCAAAACAGAGCTGATGCTGTGAAAGTATACCTCATCCAAGGTGGTATCGATGCAGGCCGCTTAGAATCTCAAGGTTTCGGTCCTGAAAAACCAATCGCTTCTAACAAGAACAAGAAAGGTAGAGAACTTAACCGTCGTGTAGAAATCAACCTAATAAAATAATTATTTAGGATTTAATACCTTCAAAAAGGTTACCCCATGTGGGTAACCTTTTTTTATTCTTATAAAGGTAAGTTTTTCCTAAAATATTTCTTTATCTCAGGAAAAAAACCTAACTTTGCCGTAATGTTTTTATCACTTTCATTTATGAAAAAATATATTTTAACGCTCAATGCTTTGCTACTCTCCACTGGAATAGCTATGGCACAAAAAATCAACTTTGAAGAGTATGACCTCCCTAATGGATTGCATGTGATTCTACATCAGGACAATTCTGCTCCTGTAGTCACTACTACAGTTATGTATCATGTAGGAGCCAAAGATGACCTCCCAGGGAAGTCCGGTTTTGCTCACTTTTTTGAACATCTACTCTTCGAAGGAACCAAGAATATCCCCAGAAGTCGTTGGTTCGATATTGTCTCTGCTCATGGTGGAGATAACAACGCTTTCACCGATGTGGACAAGACTTATTACTATGAGACCGTTCCCTCCAATAACTTACAACTGGCCTTGTGGATGGAGTCCGAACGATTGCTTCACCCTGTAATCAATCAGATAGGTGTGGATACACAGAAGGAAGTAGTCAAAGAAGAAAAACGCGAAGGAACGGATAATGTACCTTATGGAAAAATCATCTATATGCCTGTGGTGCAAAATCACCTCTTCGATAAGCACCCTTACAAACACCCTACCATCGGTAGTATGGACGACCTGAACTCCGCCAAGCTCGAAGACTTCATCCGTTACAACCACCGTTACTACAACCCTAACAATGCAGTCTTGGTCGTAGCTGGAGATTTCCAGAAAGATCAGGCAAAAAGCTGGATAGAAACCTATTTTGGTCCTATCAAAAATCGTCAGGCTAAGCCAGTTCGTAATTATCCTATGGATGCCCCCATCACACAGACTAAAAAAGTAACTGACTATGATGCTAATATCACAGCTCCAGCCAAAGTATTGGCTTGGCGTACTCCTAAGATGACCGAACAAGATGCACGTGTGATGGACTTCATCCAAGCTCTCTTGGCCAATGGAGAGAGTGCCCGCCTCTACAAAAAAATGGTAGAGGAAAAGAAAGAAGTACTCCAATTCATCTCTTACACTTGTAACTATGAGGATATAGGAATCCTTATGATTGCTGCTGTGGCTCAGGATGCACCTTTGGAACAGCTTACTCGCGATATGGACAGTGAAATTAAGCGCTTACAGACAGAACTTATCTCTGAAAAAGAATATGAAAAGCTTCTTAACTCCTTTGAAACCAGTTTTATAGCTAATAATTCAGATGTAAGAGGAATAGCCTACTCCTTGGCTGTGGACTATACTTTCTACAAGGATACCAACCTTATTAACAAAGAATTAGATCTCTATCGTAAGGTAACTCGTGAGGATATTCGCCGTGTAGCTAAGCAATATCTCAATGCAAACCAACGCTTAGAAATAGATTATCTACCTGAAAAAAAATCCAACTAAAAAAGCATCTCCATGAAAAAAATATTATTAGCAAGCATTTCATTGCTTACCCCTTTTCTCTTGTCTGCCCAGATAGATCGAGACAAGATGCCTGAGCCTACCCAAATGCCTTCCTTTACTTTGGGAGAACCTCATGTGAAAAAACTCCCTAATGGGCTTACCCTTATGGTCGTGGAAAACCATAAGCTACCTCATGTCTCTGTTAGCCTTACCTTGGACAGACCTCCTATCGATGAAACTCAGAAGCCAGGGATGTACTATCTCACCTCTGAGCTTATGGGAGGTGGATCCAAAAATATCTCCAAAGAGGCATTCGTAGAGGAAACTGATCGTATGGGAGCTACGGTATACCTTACTGTCGATGGAGGAAATACCTATTCCTTGACTCGCTATTTTCCACGTGTATTGGAGCTATTTGCAGAGGCTGCCCTGCACCCGAACTTCACCCAAGCAGAGTTGGACAAGGCACGTGACAAAGCCATTGCTTCACTCAAAGCAGAAGAGAATAGTGCTCAGAGCATTATCTACCGTCTCAATAGTGCTCTTACCTATGGTAAAAAACACCCTTATGGAAGTTTCTATACCGAAGAATCCCTCAAGAGTATTACCCTTAGTGATGTCTCCAACTTCTATAAGACTTATTTTTCTCCAGCCAATGCTTATATGGTAGTGGTGGGCGATGTCAATACCGCTCAGGTGGAGGAATTAGTATCCAAATATTTCCATGAATGGTGGCCTGCCAAATCGCTACAGATGACCACTCCTACTCCTCAGGATGTACAGTATACTCAGGTGAACTTAGTAGATGTGCCTACCGCAGTACAGACAGAAATTAGTGCCTTCAACCTCTATCCACTTAAGATGAGTGATAAGGACTATTTTGCTGTAAGAGTACTCAACCAAATACTTGGAGGAGACTATGGTAGCTATATCAACATCAACCTACGTGAACAGCACGGATACACCTATGGAGCTCGCTCTTACATGGGGACAAACCGTTTTACTTTGGCTAACTTCTTTGTATCAGTGAGAGTACGTAACGAAGTAGCAGCTAAGTCTGTTGTAGAAATTCTTAAAGAGATCAAGCGTATCCAGACAGAAAATGTTAGCGAACAGAAGCTCAAAGAGGTAAAGGGACAGCTGGTCGGACGCTTTGTCATGTCTACCCAATACCCTGCTACCATTGCCAACCTTGCTGTAACCAGAGAGACACAGAAGCTCCCTATGGATTTCTACAGCAATTATATCAAGAATATAGAAGCAGTAACTGTAGCAGATGTAAAGCGTGTAGCTAACAAATATATAAAGTATAACAATTTACGCTTTATCATTGTAGGAAAATCTAGTGATTTTATCAAAGAATTGGAATCCCTTAAGCATAATGGAAAACCATTACCTATTTTCTACTATGACAAATATGCTAATAAAATCAAATAAATAATCAATGATTAAAGGTTAGTGGTTAATGAGATTTCTTATTAACCATTAACTTTTGATATTGTATAGAATTTTAAAAGGAAATTATTACACCCCTGCTCATTGCTCCCTGTTCATTATTTTTGGTATATTTTTTGATAGGTATATTTTTAATCAAAAAATTGTGTTTATGAAACCATTCATTACCCTCGCAATAGTTGCCACTGTTTTGACCTCTTGTGCAGGCATACAAGTAAGCTCAGATTATGACAGTAAGGCACCTTTTGCTCAGTATAAGACCTTTGCATTCCTCAAGGAAGGAATAGATAAGGCAGAAGTCTCCGACTTAGACAAGAAGCGTATTCTCAGAAGCATTGAGAGCCGAATGTTAGAGAAAGGCTATACACTTTCGGAGACTCCCGATATTTTTGTTAATTTCTTTACTCGAGAGAGAGAAAGACAGGATTTGTACCAGACTGTAGGAGTCGGTTGGGGCTGGGGCCCCGTATGGGGGAGCACAGTACAAGTGACCCCTACCCAGACAGAAGGAATCCTCTTCATTGATATTATTGATGGTAAGGGGAAAGACCTTATCTGGCAAGGGAAAGGAGCTGGAATGCTCTCCGAAAGAGCTAACAAGGACGAGCAGATAGATAAGTTTGTCAGTGAGATCCTCAAACAATATCCTCCACAACAGGTAAAAAAGCCGTAATTTTCTATCTAAAAAATATAATTTAACCTATCAAAATGACAAACTAAGTGTTAATTTTAGCTAATGTTTTTATGAGTGTTTAAAAGTTTTTTGTCTTGTGAACTTCGTAACCCCTTGTTTTTAAAGGAAAAACAGTGTTAAAAAAGAAGTTATCAACATATGAAAAAAAAAACAAAAAATGCTTTTTGTATCGAAAAAAAGTAGTAACTTGCGCCAAAATTGAACAATTAGAAAATTTTATTTAGAAATGGATATGCAAAGTTTAAAAAAACCTATGTTGGCCTCTCTCTTAGTGGCAGCATTTCTAGTAGGCTGTGGAAAGAAAGGATCTGATAAGAATACTTCCAGTGCCACAGGGTGGAAAATAAACGCTAAAGAAGGTGGATTCCAATACAATACAAACTTCAAGGAACAAGTAACCGGTCCTGGATTGGTATTTGTAGAAGGGGGTACTTTTACTATGGGTAAAGTACAAGACGACGTGATGCATGACTGGAATAATACTCCAAGCCAACAACACGTACAATCCTTCTATATGGATGAAACTGAGGTAACTAACAAAATGTATATGGAGTACCTCGATTGGCTTAAGCAAGTTTTTCCTCCAGAAGATAAGGACGGTCACTATAAGAACATTTACTTAGGAGCACTTCCAGATACTCTCGTATGGAGAAGCCCACTAAGTGCTAATGAAACAATGGTAAGCGAATATCTTCGTCACCCTGCCTATGCAGAATATCCTGTAGTAGGGGTGAACTGGGTACAAGCAACTCAATTCAGCTCTTGGCGTACTAACCGTGTAAATGAGTCTATCCTTGAAAAAGATGGCTATATACAACAAGGTTCTCGCTATCAAGTAGATGCTGAAAGTACTTTCAGTACTGATACTTACCTAAACACACCTGAAAATTCTTATGGTAGAAAAGTATCCGAATTTGCAGGTAAAAAAGCTACTAATAAGGATGGTAATGTTACCTATGCCAAGCAAACAGAAGGTATCCTCCTTCCTGAATACCGCCTCCCTACTGAAGTAGAATGGGAATATGCTGCTAAGTCTCTTAATGGTATCCGTGAATACAACAGTATCCGTGGACGTAAGAAATACCCTTGGGCAGGTCGCTATACTCGTAATGGAAAACGTGCTGAGATGGGTAACCAAATGGCCAATTTCAAACAAGGACAAGGGGACTATGGTGGACTTGCAGGATGGTCTGAAGATAAAGGAGATATCACAACTAAGGTCAAGACATTTGCTCCTAACGACTTTGGGCTCTATGATATGGCTGGTAATGTGGCTGAATGGGTAGCCGACGTATATCGTCCTCGTGTAGATGATGAACTTAGTGACTTCAACTACTATCGTGGTAATGTGTATACTAAAAATAAAATCGGTGAAGATGGTAAGCTTGTAGTAGTAGATGCTCAATCTATCACTTATGATACCCTAAGTAACGGACGTATTATAGCAAGAAACCTTCCTGGTCAGTTGGCTAAGGTAGCTGTGGACGATAACGAAACTTACCTCCGTTATAACTTTACTACTGCTGATAACCGTAACTACCGAGATGGGGATAGAGTATCAAGCAAGGAATATGCAAAACTTACTATGGACAGACATTCTGAAAACATAGATTCTCTTACAGCAAGCCAGAGAGCTAATGTGTCTCGTACCATGTATAACTCTCCTAACCAAAAAATCCTTAATGATGGTCAAGGAGGTATCATAAAAGTATATGACCGTTCTAACGACCGTACTACCCTTATAGACGACGAAGCTCGTGTAATCAAAGGAGGTTCTTGGAGAGATCGCGCTTATTGGATTGATCCAGCACAACGCAGATATCTCCCTCAGTATAGTGCTACTGACTATATCGGTTTCCGATGTGCTATGAGCCGTGTAGGTTCTAAAGCTAAAAAAGGAAAAACTTCTAGAGGATAAATAAAATTTTCAATTCCATGATAAAGAAAGCTGCCCCAAAAAGGCAGCTTTTTTATTGAAAAATGAAAAATTTTACCTATTATCTATTACCTATTACCTAAAAAAATCGTACCTTTGTGGTTCAGAAGGAATATTAAAAAAAATAGAACGATAATGAACACATCTGACGCAACGCCTGATACCTCCAAGAAGTTCCAAAATTACATGGTAGAAACGGCTAAGAAACTTCAAAAACGCATTGTTCTTCCCGAAGGAGAAGATAAGAGAATCCTCTCTGCAGCAGCTAAACTTGCGGAAGACGGATTGGCTTATTTGACTATCTTAGGAGAAGAAAAAGAAGTCCTCGCTCGTGTGGATGAGTTAGGCCTTACTTGGAACCCTGAGCGTATCCAAATCGTCTCTCCTAAGAAGAGCTCTAACTATGAGGCTTATTGGAAGAAATTGTATGAAATACGTAAAGAAAAAGGCATGACTGAAGCACAAGCCCAAGAGCTGATGCTTGATATCTCTTACTATGGTACTATGATGGTATTTATGGGAGAGGCTGACGGGATGGTATCTGGAGCGGTGAATTCCACAGCACACACCATACGCCCCTCTTTGCAGTTTGTCAAAACTAAGAAAGGCGTGAAAACAGTCTCTTCAGTTTTCTTTATGATCTTGCCTGATCGTGTATTGGTATATGGAGACTGTGCAGTAGTACCTAAGCCTACAGCAGAGCAATTGGCTGAAATCGCTATCACCTCTGCCGAGTCAGCCAAAGCCTTTGGTATAGAGCCTAAAGTAGCCCTTCTTTCTTACTCTTCAGGTACTTCAGGAAGTGGGGAAGAGGTAGACAAAGTGCGTGAAGCTACTGAGATAGTAAAAGCACAACGCCCTGACCTACTTGTAGAAGGCCCTATCCAATACGATGCCGCAGTGGATGCCACTGTAGCCAAACAGAAGATGCCAGATTCTCCTGTTGCTGGTAAGGCTAATGTACTTATTTTTCCAGACCTCAATGCAGGAAATATCACTTACAAAGCCGTACAGAGAGAAACGCACTCTATCGCTATAGGACCTATGCTACAAGGCTTGCGCAAGCCTGTAAACGATCTTAGTCGTGGGGCTACAGTACCTGATATTTACAATACAGTGCTTATCACTGCTATCCAAGCAGGAATGCAAGAATAATTTGTTTTATGTTATATAAAAGAGGGCTATCCTTTTGGGTAGCCCTCTCTCATGTTATATAGTTTTGAAAAGATCTGCTATTCTATTACAATAGATTTTATAATGGCTTTACGGCTATTATTGAGATTTTTATATGCTTGTTTTGATGCATGAGGTACATAAATAACAGTAAGTGTTGTTCCTGAAAAAGCACTCGATATTTGATCTATATTGAACGCAGTAGGGTTCTCCAAAACAAGTGTTTTAAGAGCAGAGCAATTCAAAAAAGTACGAGATTTAAAATGCGCTACTCCTTTAGGAATAGTAATCTTTTTAAGTTTGGCACAATTAGAAAAAGCTTGCATCCCTATAGAAGTTACTGTCTCTGGAATATCTATATATTGCAGACTAATACAATTTGTAAAAGTAAAATCTGCTATAGCGGTAAGTCCTTCTGGTAGTTCCACTCTTCTTAGTGCTCCACAGCCAGAAAAAGCGGATGCTTGAATCTCTGTTACACCATCTCCTATAATCACAGTAGAGAGTCTATCCCGTAGTTCTGGTACAGTAACAAAAGCCCCACTTGCTATAGTAGTAACATTCCTGAGCTTAGGTTCTAAGTTCATGTCTATATAGGAAGTCTTAGGGTTAAGCCATTTTAGTAAAGTCTTTCCATCGGAGCTAAGTTCATAATCTTCGGTAGCCATAGGTGCTCCTGTAAGAGAAATTCCTGTAGTAGGCCATCCAGAGGCTGTTTTAGGTCCATAGAATATCTTGGCTGTTTTGTCTATAAAGTAGTCACCTATATTACCATCTGAGGCTTGTGGAGTCCCATTACCGGCTAAGATCTTAGAGCCATCAGCACCAGGTTGCCCATCACGGCCAGGGTTTCCTTGAGCTCCTTGTTGTCCGGGGTTTCCTTGAGACCCTTGAGGCCCCTGAGTTCCGCGAGCGGGTTTTCCTGTATCCTGATCACCTACCCACCAGTTGCCATTCTCACCAATACGAGGGGTATGCCCATTCTGTCCATCACGACCAGGCTGTCCGTTTTGTCCGTTAGTTCCAGGGTTTCCCTGAGGTCCTTGAGCTCCACGTGCAGGTTTTCCAGTATCTTCGTTACCTATCCACCAGTTTCCATTGTCACCAATACGAGGGGTATGCCCATTCTGTCCATCACGACCAGGTTGTCCATTTTGTCCGTTAGTTCCAGGGTTTCCCTGAGGTCCTTGAGCTCCACGTGCAGGTTTTCCAGTATCTTCGTTACCTATCCACCAGTTTCCATTGTCACCAATACGAGGGGTTTCTCCATTTTGTCCATCACGACCAGGTTGTCCATTTTGTCCATCGCGACCGGGCTGTCCGGGTTGTCCATCGCGGCCGGGTTGTCCATCTTGTCCATTAGTTCCAGGGTTCCCTTGTGCTTTTACACCCAAGTCGGTATTGCCAACCCACCAGTTGCCATTCTCGCCAATATGAGGAGTAAGTCCAGGCTGTCCATTTTGGCCAGGCTGTCCGTTTTGTCCATTGGTACCATTATCTCCCTTGTCTCCCTTATCTCCTTTTAATCCCTTGAGATTCAATACGCTATTACCCCAACCGTCCTTCGTTTTAGGGCCATAGAGAGCTGAAGAACTCAAGTCCAGGTAATAATCACCTGTTTGTCCTTTTTCGGCGCTGGGTACGCCCTCACCTGAGAGGATCATACTGCCTTGCGTTACTTTCTCTTGTACAACGATTTTCTCATTCTCTTTTGTACAATGTATAGCGGAGAAAGACAACGCTAACAATGGTAACAAATACTTCTTCATTGGTTACAAAATTTGTATATAATCTATAGAGTGCAAAATTACGATTATATAATTTATTAAAAAAATTAACTTATTAACAGCTGCCGGAGATCAGTGAACTCTCGCGGATTTTCCCTATTACTTGTTTCCTGTTATCTAAAAGATCGCTACAGCACGTACAGGAGATCCTGTCGCTCCTCTCCAGTGAGGGTAGGCAATGGAGATGATAGCGCCTGTTGCAGGACATTGGTCAAGATTGGCCATTACTTCTATCTGGTAGATATCCTGAGAGAGAAGGTAATATTCTTCTACTAATCCTTTTGCAGCGGCAGGCACTCCTGCATCGGTATCCAAGGTCTCATGGCCTACAGCCTTGACCTTGCGCTCATGAATGAGAAACTCCAAAGCTTCGCGACTCCAGCCAGGGGTATGTTGTACGCCTTTGTCGTCTAAGTTACGCATCTGCTCATACGAAGGCCAGCGCTTGTGCCAATCGCTACGGAAAGCTACAAAAGCCCCTGGAACTATTTGTCCATGTTGTGCTTCGAAGGCCAAAATATCTTCGCGAGTGAGTATATAATCGTTGTTTTGGGAGACCTCTTGGGACTTGTCTATCACATAGAGCGGCAAGAGTAGGTCTTTTAAGGGTATATCATCGAGCCAGCGTCCTTGTTCTACAAAGTGGATAGGGGCATCGATATGAGTGCCATACTGGCCTACCACAGAGAATTGTTGTACATGGAAGCCATCTTTGAGAGTGAAGAGGTCTTTTTGTTCCAGTGCGGGTAGGGCAGGAAACTTAGGCGAATGTTCGTCAATCTGATGGGAGAGGTCTACCCACTGTTTTTCTTGTAAAATCTGGTATAAATTCATAATATAAGGGTTTTAGGATTATAGAATGAAAGGGTTTTAGAAATGGTCAATAAGGATGAATGGTCATTCGCTCCCTACAGGCAACTCAAAACTCAAAACTAAAAACTAAAAACTCAAGGCTACTCCATATAGAGGTGTGCCATCCCAAGCGGTGGAGCTGGAGAGGTTCCAATGGTATTTCTGAGCAGTCTTGACCCGATAGTCGGAGGTTTCAATACGCGATTTGGCAATATTTTTTCCGATGAGGTAACCCATAAAGAGGGCTATAGGGTAATCCGATGCCCAGTGTACTTTGCTCTGCATCATCTCGAAGGACATCAGCGCCAAAGCGGTATAGCTCACAGGCTTGATCCACTTATAATCCTTATAGTTCTCAGCCAGTACCGTAACCGCAGCCATAGCTGTAGTCAGGTGTCCAGAAGGCATCGCATCATAGTTGGAGGTATGCTTCTGGTAGGCGGCAAAGCTTGGAGCGAATGTCCAAGAACTGTGCCAATTTCCATTTTCTGCAGTGATAAAGGGACTTTCCCTTCCGGTAAGGCGCTTGAGAGGTTGTACGAATACTCCTGTGATGAGGATACTTTCAATCAGTTGCATGGCAGTACTCTTAGCTCTGTAATCATCGGTGATCAGGCCATAGGTAGCCAGCCCTCCACTGATGAGTATAAAGGTAGTACCATTGCCTATAAAGTACAGCGCCGAGTTCACATCGGCAGGGACAATCTTGAGGAATCCCAATTTCTTATAGGTATGTGCTTCATTCAGTCCCATGCTCTCCCCTAAGCTACGACTCTCTCGAATCAGCCAAGGATCGGCGGGAATCAGGGCAGCCGTAGCGCCCAAAGCAGCGATACCATACGGATAATAGGGTTTGGAGACGAAGTCCTTGAGGGTATTAAGGGCATTGCGGGGTGCCTTATTGATCAAATCCCAAAATTTTGGCTTCTGATAGGTGAAATACAGATCAGGCTCTATTTGGTAATGAGCACCTTCTATTTCCTTAGGAATCCAATTTTCATCTACAGGGATGGTATCGGACAAAGTGCCCACCACTACCTCCTGTGCCCTTGCGGTATTGATACAGAAAAAAAAGAGAAGTAAAAGAAAGATATGTTTCATAGATTGAATCATAGAGGATGAAAAACAAGAACAAAATAAAGGCGAAAAGTAAGGGCGAATAGCTATTCGCCCTTACAGAATATTGCTCATTATTTAAGATTAGGGAAGTATTACTTGAGGATTCCTTTTTTAATAAGAGCCTCGGCAATCTGGATAGTATTGGTAGCAGCTCCTTTGCGGAGGTTATCTGCTACCACCCATAGGTTGAGGGTCTTAGGTTGGGATTCATCACGACGTACACGTCCTACGAATACCTCATCCTTACCATGAGCATAGATAGGCATAGGGTAAGTGTTGGTATCGGTATTGTCCTGTAGGATTACCCCTGGAGCGTGGCTAAGGAGCTTACGTACTTCAGCAAGATCATATTCTTGTTCGAACTCTACATTGACCGCTTCACTATGCCCCCCTACCACAGGGATACGGACAGCAGTGGCTGTTACTTGGATAGAATCGTCCCCGAAAATTTTCTTAGTTTCTCTGACCAATTTCATTTCCTCCTTGGTATATCCATTTTCTTCAAACACATCACAGTGAGGGATGGCATTGCGGTGGATAGGGTAGTGGTAAGCCATAGGCCCTTGTATTCCTTTGTACTCGTTTTCCAGCTGAGTCACAGCCTTTACTCCTGTTCCAGTGATAGACTGATAAGTGGAAACCACAATACGCTTGATACCATACTTGCGCAAAGGCGCCAAGGCTACCAGCATCTGAATGGTAGAGCAGTTCGGGTTGGCTATAATCTTGTCCTCAGCGGTGAGTACCTCGGCATTGATCTCAGGGATGACCAATTTCTTGGTAGGATCCATACGCCAAGCGGAGGAATTGTCCACTACGACAGTTCCCACCTGAGCAAACTTAGGTGCCCATTCCTTGGAGGTATCCCCTCCGGCGGAAAATAAAGCAACATCAGGCTTAAGCGAGATGGCTTGGTTCATACCCACTACTTTATACTCCTTTCCCTTGAAGGATATGGTCTTTCCTACTGATTTTTCTGAAGCTACGGGAATGAGCTCCGTTACTGGAAAATTGCGCTCAGCCAAGACTTCCAGCATTACATTGCCTACCAATCCGGTGGCTCCTACTACGGCTACTTTCATATAAATTATTTTTTATGTACAAACACGCAAAAGTAGGAATTTTTTTTCTGACAAACAAAAATTTCTTTTATTCTTTTAAAAAACGTAATTTTGCACCCTCAAACAAGCAACAACATCATGAGGACAAAATCCATCAAACAGAATAAAATCAATGTAGTAACCTTAGGCTGTTCTAAGAATGTATATGATAGTGAGGTGCTTATGGGGCAACTCAAGGCCAGTGGTAAGGAGGTAGTACATGAGGACAAAGGAAACATAGTCGTTATTAATACCTGTGGCTTTATCAATAATGCCAAGGAAGAAAGTATCAACACCATTTTGGAATACATCCAAAAGAAAGAGGAGGGATTGGTAGATAAGGTCTTCGTTATGGGTTGTCTATCGGAGCGCTATAAGCCTGATTTGCAGAAAGAAATCCCCGATGTGGATCAATATTTCGGTACTACTGAACTCCCTGCTTTGCTCAAAGTATTGGGAGCTGACTATAAGCATGAACTTATAGGTGAACGCCTCACGACCACCCCCAAGAATTACGCTTACTTAAAGGTATCCGAAGGTTGCGATCGCCCTTGTAGCTTCTGTGCTATTCCGATCATGCGTGGTAGCCATAAGAGTACCTCTATCGAAAACTTAGTGATAGAGGCTGAAAAATTGGCTAAGAAGGGAGTAAAGGAACTGATTCTCATTGCTCAGGATGTAACTTACTATGGCTTAGACTTATACGGCGAACGCAAGTTGGCAGACCTACTCCGTGCCTTGGTCAAGGTAGAGGGGATAGAGTGGATCCGTATTCACTATGCTTTCCCTACAGGTTTCCCTAAGGATGTACTTACAGTGATGAAGGAGGAGCCTAAGATATGCAAATACTTAGATATTCCTCTCCAGCATATTGCCGATCCTATCCTCAAGAGTATGAAGCGAGGGACAACTAAGGCTAAGACCACACAGCTTTTGGAGGATTTCCGCAAGGCCATGCCAGAGATAGCTATTCGTACCACTCTTATTGTGGGTTATCCCAACGAGACAGAGGAAGATTTCGAGGAGCTCAAAGAGTTTGTCAGACAAATGCGTTTTGAGCGTTTGGGCTGCTTCACCTATAGTCATGAGGAGAACACCGCAGCTTATGAGCTGGAGGACAATATCCCTGAAGAAGTGAAGCAACGCCGTGCCGCTGAGATTATGGAGATACAATCCCAAATCTCTTGGGAGCTGAACCAAGCCAAGGTAGGGAAGACCTTCCGCTGCCTGATTGACCGCAAAGAGGGGCAATACTTTGTAGGCCGTACCGAGTACGACTCCCCCGATGTGGATAACGAAGTCCTTATAGATGCTGCTAAGCACTATGTGAAGATAGGCGACTTTGCCGATATCTTGATTACTGAGGCTACCGATTTTGACCTATACGGCGAGCCCGTTAAAAGTTAAAAAGTAGAGAATGAAAAAACTATTGTCCTTCATACTATTACTGCTTGTACTTTTAAGTAGTTGTAGCCCTGAAAGAGAGGTGTCTGTAAATAAGGAGCTTACTCTTTTTAGCAGGTTGGGAGATAGTGAGTATTGGAGGGAGCGCTACTTAGAGGCCTTTTGGAAAGAGGAAAAGGCAAAGTTTTTAGAATCCTTTTACGAAGCTCCCTTAATTGATGAGCAGGATATAGCTCTTTTGCAATCCTTCATCAAGCCATGGTTGGACTTTTATCATATTGACCTTCATGAGGCACGCCTTACTCGTACAGAAGAGCATGCCCCTATCAATGCAGGAGAAGATAAGGAGAGTCTCTATTACCACCCTTTTGAGGCAGCAGATGATGTAGGTGATGATCTCTGTAATCTCTATTCTCCTGATAAGATGCGCTATGTCAATGAGTACAAAGGGTGTGAGATCTCCGATGGCAAACTTTCTTTTAACATGGACGACAGTCAGAACATCAACCTTACTGACCGAAGGCTACGACATCATACCATGATCCTCTTTTTAGGTTCCCTTGAGGTATCTCATGATGTGTTTTGGAAGGATAACGATATCTTTGCTATTGTTGGCTATTCAGAGGCTACACTTAGCGAATATTATATCTACCTTTTTGATATAAAAAATAGCCTTATCAAGCGATATGCAATCCTTGACAATGGCTATACGCCTACTACTTACTACCCTTCCAATACTATCAAAAAAGCAATAGCTAAGGGCTATAAATATAAGTGAATAGTGAAAAGTTTGTATAACCCCTATACTAATTACTACTTTTAAGCAGTTGTAGGCTTGAAAGAGAAGTGACAAGTAACGTTAGTTACTTGTCACTGGTTATTTCACTATTCGTAGTCTACTGTTTTGATACGATTGCCTTTTTCATAGATTACTTCAGCGGTGAGCTTCCCAGAGGCATCGTAGTACTTCCAAGTGCCATCTTTTTGGTCGTCCTTGTAGTTGCCTTCTTGACGTACTTTTCCACTGGCATAAAACTCTTTATAGGCACCTTGTAGGTTGCCAGCCACATAGGTACTTTGCTCATGGAGTACTCCCTTGTCAGTATATTCTTTCCAAACTCCCTCTTTGAAGTTGTTTTTATAATTTCCTTCTTCTTTTATAGTACCATTTTCATTGTTTTCTATGTACTTACCCTCCTTGCCATCATTTTTATAATTGAGTTCTTCCCTGAGTTTTCCATTGTTACCAAAGAAATATTTTCTATTGGTTAGCTTGTCTTGGTCATAAGTATCCTGACGGACAAGGATTCCCGCATCATTATATTTTTTTCTAAGACCATGTAGCTTAAAATCCTTATAGGATACTTCACTTTCCATCTTTCCATTGCGGAAGAACTCTCTTTCAGTATAAGTACCTTCGTTCTTATATTCTTTTTCAGAGAGGACAAGCCCATTTTCCCATATTTCTTGCCATTTTCCGGTAGGTTTGTCATTGTCATAGTACTCAGTAGCTGTATATTCTCCACGACTTCCAGTCATTTTTTGCCACTGTTTGCCATGTAGTTTGCCCTCTTTATAGCTTTCGATTTTGCGTACTTTTCCCTCATTATCATAGTATTTCCACTCTCCATTGGGCTTTCCCCCTTTGTAGCTAAGCTCGGTGCGTAGCTTTCCATTACTACTATATTCCTTGCTGATTCCCTCTAACTTTCCATCTTTATAGGTGCGGAGGTCTTTCTCCTTACCCTCATCATTGTAGGAGACTGATTTACCATCAAGAATGCCCTTTTTGAAGTTCTTTTCAGCTCTTAAGTTTCCCTGAGCATCATAGCTTTTGTAAGTGCCATTCATACGGCCATTCTCGAAAGTTACTTCGTAGTAAGCCCCTTCTCCCTGAGCCACTTTATAGTGACCATCTAAGGGGTCTCCACTTTTTCTGAACTTATATAGCTTCTCAGTACCGAAAACCTGTTCGGTAATCTCATGATCTGAAGCAAATTTCTGTGCATAACTTCCTACAGAAGCCATTACAGCAAGAGTGAAAAGTAATTTTCTCATAATTGTAAATTATTAATTGTCAATTGTTCATGATGAGTCACTAGTTATTTGTCGCTAGTGACTATTAAAGTCTTCCGCTGTATAATCTAAAAAATAGTCCAAACCTATAACTGTTTGGTACTCTTTGGGGAGCTTGTTCAGGTGCGTTTTTCCTTCTTTGTCATTGTCATAAAAGTCCCTAATGTGCTTAGTTTTTAGGAATGTTTTTCCCTTAGTCGCCATATCGGGGAGGATATATTCCAAAGTATCCAACACTTCTCCTCGCCAACGATATTTGTACAACTCCACATGTCCAGGCCAGCCATAACCTATCCCACGGATAAGATGCTCCTTAGGATAAAAAGTTGGGTTTATGAGTTCTATATAGGAAAGTTGTCCCTCCTTTTTCTCTGGAGAGAGGTAGAGGTAATAAATATCTCTTCTGCAGCATCCCGAAGAAGGATAGAATCTTAGTGCAAAATCTTTAAGCCCATCTCCATTGGCATCAAAGATAGTATCACTTGGGTCTGTTAGCAAAGGGAAAGACTCGGAGACTTTCTCTTGCATTGTATTATTATCAATTCTATACAATCTTATCAAAGTTTCTGCTTGATCATACGTGTAAATAACCGCATAATAAGCTCCTTCGGCAAATTTTCTTACCTTAATATAAACTCCAATAGGAGCATATCCCTCTTCTGTTGTATCAAAATCATACATGTATTCCCAATCCTTCCCTTGAAAAGAGGCGGTTATCTTCTCAAGTGCATCCGCCATAGCCTTCTTTAAGTGGCGTTCATCTACATTCTCAGTATCTTTCACTACAACAAGTGTATCTGAAACCTTCTCAGAGGAAGGTTCCTTCTGCTGTTTTGGGGATGAGAGGCAGCCTATGAACATAAGAAAAGAAAGGAGGATGCTGTATTTCACAAAGGAGAGTTATAGATAATCAAGCAGCAAATATACAAAAAATTTTGTTACAATGTTATCCATTCGTTATTTTTTTATATCTTTGCGCCATATGTATTACTTATATGAATAAAAAGAAATTTCTGACACTTACCACTACAGGGTTTGCCCTTTTTGCAATGTTCTTTGGAGCAGGAAATTTAGTTATCCCACCCTATATAGGGCTGAAGATGGGAGCGGCCAGTGGAGCTGCCTTTGTGGGTTTTTTTCTTTCAGGGATTCTTATTCCCTTTTTAGCGGTACTAATGGTTAGTTCCATAGGTACTTCTTTTACCGATTTGGGCAAACGATTTCCAGCGCCCTTTGTCAATAGTTTAGTGGTGCTTATTATTGTGGTTTTTGGGCCTCTGGTATGTGTCCCGCGCTCAGGATCTACTACTTATGAGGTCGCTATAGAGCCTTTCTTTCCGATGGTAGGGAAAGTTACCTTTGGAGTTATCTTTTTTGCAATTACCTTATTTTTAGCCTTATCTCGTTCGAAATTAGTAGAT
Source organism: Capnocytophaga gingivalis (assembly GCF_002302415.1). Taxonomy (NCBI): domain Bacteria; kingdom Pseudomonadati; phylum Bacteroidota; class Flavobacteriia; order Flavobacteriales; family Flavobacteriaceae; genus Capnocytophaga; species Capnocytophaga gingivalis. The sequence continues at coordinate 1,704,083 of NZ_CP022386.1, forward strand.
ATCATAGGCCGTTGGCTCACCCCTATACTCTTTCTTTCACTGATAGTGCTCATTGTGGAAGGAACTATTAATGCTCCTAAGGGGCTTACAGATAATGGTTTGACTTTCAAGGAAGCATTTACCTTTGGTTTTTCCAAAGGATATCTTACCTTGGATGTGCTCTCAGGGGTTATCTTCTCTGGGCTGATTATTTCAGCTATCATACAAAAGGGGTATAGTTCAGAGCGGCAGAAGCGTGAGATTACCATCCTCTCGGGGATAATCGCTGCTGGATGCTTGGTTTTTATCTATGGAGGTTTGTTATATTTAGGCGCTACCTCCGATGTAGTGACAACAGAAGAGGTTAAGTATATAGATATTCTCAAGCATATTGCTCATAAAGGATTGGGAAATAATGGAGCTATAGTGATTTCTGTGGCAGTGGCTTTTGCTTGTCTTACTACAGCGGTAGCTATTGTTTCGGCTATGGGAGGAATCTTTGAGACCCTCAGTCATGGACGTATTCCTTACCGCTGGGGAGTGTGGGGGTGTACACTGGTTTCCTTTGTGCTCTCTATCCAAAGTGTAGATCAGATTATTCTCTATGCAGGCTATATCTTGGATTTCGTGTATCCTATTACTATTGCTCTAACACTCTTTATACTATTATTTGGCAAAAGTGTACATAAGAAAACACCCTATATCATAGGGGTAAGTTTTACGGCTGTCTTTTCAGCTATATTTGTCATAGGAAATCTTATGGAGAGTCAGACTCTAAAAGGGATACAAGATAGTCTTCCCTTAGCACAATACCATATAGAATGGTTACTTCCAGCCTTTGCTGCCTTTGGAGTAGGTGCAATTATTAATAATAAATAATCAGCTATACACTACCGCCAGCTTATAGTTCGTACTGTTATCATGATTTTTTAGAGAGCTTTTACAGCAAAATAAAAAACCGAACTGTTTTAAGTTCGGTTTTTTTATTAAGACTATAATGGTTATTTTATAGAAGCTTCATAGATACCCTCTATGGATTCGGCTAAAGTCTTGTTGAACTCAGCATCAGACTGTCCAGCAGAGAGACCTTCAGAGAGTGCACGAGAGAAGCTAGCGATTACGCCATGGTTTTTGGCGAGGATTTCGTTTGCTTTTTCTCGGGAATAACCACCTGAAAGCGCTACTACACGTACTACTCTTGGGTGATCTACCAAAGGCTTATAGAAGTCAGCTACGGTAGGAAGGGTAAGCTTAAGCATCACATCCGAGGTGGCAGGGAGCTTATCCAAGTGTTTGAGAATCTCCTCACGAAGAATAGCTTCTGCTTCTGCCTTGTCAGGAATATTGATATCCACTTCTGGCTCTATGATAGGAACGAGACCAGCGGCGATGATTTGTGCAGCTATTTCGAATTGTTGGTCTACGATTCTAGCAATACCCGCTTTAGAGGCTTTCTTGACTACCGAACGCATCTTAGTGCCGAACACATGGTGTTCATTAGCTCTTTTGAGAAGGTCAGCGAGATTGGAAATGGGTTTCATCAGTTGTACTCCATCAGCATCCAAGTCAAGTAGTCCTTTATCTACTTTTAGGAAAGGGAGAATATGTTTTTCTTCCCATAGATATTCGGCTGTATACTTGCCATCAATCTTATTATCCATGGTTTGTTCGAAGAGAATAGCTCCAAGAATTTTATTTTCATTGAAAGCTGGACTCTTGATAATGCGGGTACGCATCTGATGGATAAGGTCGAACATTTCAGCATCATTCTTGTAAGCACTTTCTTCTATCCCATAGAGTTTTAGTGCTTTAGGAGTACTACCTCCACTTTGGTCAAGAGCAGCAATAAAGCCCTTGCCACTTCTCATTTTTTCTATTTTTTCTTTCATAATAAGTAAATATTTTATGTAACATATTGGAAAAGTTCCAATAAACTTTTTACGATGAGACAAAGATACGAATTAATTGACAATAAATCTACACGAATAAGAGAAATTCTTAGCGAGTCCATTTGATATTGTCAATGATAAACTGTTTGCTAGTAGTATTCGCTTCTATAGTAATAATTACTTCTCCTGTTTTGTTAAGGGTTTTGGTATAGGTTTGCTTATCTTGTCCTACAAGCACTGTGTCTTGTATCCCTCCAGATATAAGGATTTCACGCTTTTTATTACCTGCAAGAAATGCTTTGTAGTCGAAAGAGATACTCTTTACTCCCTCAGGGAAAGTAATGGTTATTTTTCCTTTATGCCCTCCAGTAAGGATCAAACCTTTTCCTTGGATAGCATAGTCTTGCTTTTGTTCTTTAGTATCAGTACGAGCTGTAGCATCCAATGTTACTCCATTGATAGTCTTTGTTATATGGTTGGTATAACTATTGTTAACCTTCTCTATCCATTCAAAATCAAATACACCAGAAGAGGGCTGTGGTTGTGGATTTGGTTTGGGATCAGGATTTGGTTTAGGATCCGGTTGTGGTTTGGGCTGAGGCTTAGGATCTGGTTGAGGTTGTGGATTTGGTTTGGTCTCAGGTGTTTTACCAAAGACTAAGTCAGCTTCTGTTTCATATACAATTTCCTTAATGACCTGTCCACTTTTAGTTGTATGGTTTTTGAAAACACCCGTTACAGTAAGCTCTTGATCTGCAATCTTGAGTTTTTTCTTCACTTCTTCAGGAAGGTTTGCATAATTCTTTCCATAGATTTGTATCTCTGTACCATCCTTGAAGATAAAGTAAGGGAAATTTCCTTTGACGGTGATCTTACCATGTATCTTAGCCTTCTTTCCTTCTTGATAGTCATCAATAGTGGCATTGCTTGCCTCAAGATTCACAATCTCATTAGGATCAGGAGATGGTTTGGGTTGTGGTTTGGGATCCGGTTGTGGTTTGGGCTGAGGCTTAGGATCTGGTTGAGGTTGTGGATTTGGTTGTGGATTTGGCTTGGTCTCAGGTGTTTTACCAAAGATTAAGTCAGCTTCTGTTTCATATACAATTTCCCTGATAGACTTTCCATCCTTAGTAGTATGGTTTTTGAAAATACCCGTTACAGTAAGCTCTTGATCTGCAATCTTGAGTTTTTTCTTCACTTCTTCAGGAAGGTTTGCATAATTCTTTCCATAGATTTGTATCTCTGTACCATCCTTGAAGATAAAGTAAGAGAAATTTCCCTTGATGGTAACCTTACCATGTATCTTAGCCTTTTTCCCTTCTTGGTAGTCAGCAATAGTAGCATTGCTTGCCTCAAGATTCACAATCTCATTAGGATCAGGAGATGGTTTAGGATCTGGTTGTGGATTGGGCTGAGGCTTAGGATCTGGTTGAGGTTGTGGATTTGGCTTGGTCTCAGGTGTTTTACCAAAGATTAGATCCGCTTCTGTTTCATATACAATTTCCCTAATAGACTTTCCATCCTTAGTAGTATGGTTTTTGAAAACACCCGTTACAGTAAGCTCTTGATCTGTAATCTTGAGTTTATCTTTTATTTCATTAGGAAGATTCTTATAATTTTTTCCATAGATTTGTATCTCTGTACCATCCTTGAAGATAAAGTAAGAGAAATTTCCTTTGATGGTGATCTTACCATGTATCTTAGCCTTTTTCCCTTCTTGGTAGTCAGCGATAGTAGCATTGCTCGCCTCAAGATTCACAATCTCATTAGGATCAGGAGATGGTTTGGGTTGTGGTTTAGGATCAGGTTGTGGATTTGGCTGAGGCTTAGGATCAGGATCAGGTTGTGGATTTGGCTTAGGATCAGGTTGTGGTTGTGGTGCGGGAGCTGCTCCAAAGGTCAAATCTTTTTCTTCTTCATAGACAATCTGATGGTATTTTTTCTGTGTCTTCTTGTCGGTATAGTCAGAGAATTTTCCTATTACAGTCACTTCTTGTCCTATCTCTTTGAGTTTTTTAGAGGTTTCCTCGGAAAGTTCTTTAAACTTATGTGTAAAGACTTGTACTAAAGTGCCATCAGAGAGTTTGATAAAGGATCTGTCTCCCTCTATTTCGGCAATAGAGCCATGTAGTTTTACTTTTTTGTCAAAGTAAGCGGTGAAGTCGGTCATAGAGATCTGTGAGGCTTCCAATGAAGGGATTTCTTCAGGGGTAGGAGTGCCCTCACCAAAGACTAAGTCAGTCTCATTCTGGTAGACAATCTCTTTCACTACGTCACCCTTTGGTAGGGTATAGTCAGTAAAAGTACCAGTGACGCTCACTTCTTGTCCTTCTTTTTGCAATTTCTTAGAAGTTTCCTCAGAAAGTTCCTTGAACTTAGGAGTGAAGATTTGTACTAAAGTACCATCAGAGAACTTGAAGTAAGCACGTTTGTTTTTCACGGTAATAAATCCGTGTACGATGAGCTTTTTCCCTACTACATAATCCGAAGCCTTGGCTGTAGCTGCTTCCAAAGTAAAGAGAACGGGAGGCGTAGGTGTAGGGTTCGGGGTAGGTTTTTCTTTGGGATCTACGGGAGGAATTTCCGTCTGATCCTCTCTTACACAGGCACCCCATACAAAGAGTCCTGCAAAGAGAAGTAGAAATAATCTTTTCATGATAGTAATGATTTTTTTGTTTACAAATAGGAATCGAAATCCTGCAAAATAGGGGAGAGGATTCACTCCACAAAATTAACACTTTTATCAATAATTTCCAAATAAAAAAGCTATTTTTTTCTTGAAAAAAGTTAAAAAAAGAGGCGCCTTTTTAGGGCGCCTCTTTGTAAGGTGTTATGAGTAAAAAATTAATTTGTCCATTTGATATTGTCTATGACAAATTGTTTGCTTGTTGCACCTCCCTTGATGGTAATTACTACTTGTCCTGTTTTATTAAGAGCCTTGGTGTAAGTTCCTTGTGCATCTTTTTCTACAGAGACCTTGTCTATTTCAGTATTCCCTTCGCGGATTACGATCTCACGCGCTTTGGTGTTGGTATGGAATGCTTTATAATCAAAAGAAAAGTTTTTCACTCCATTAGGGAAAGTAATTTTGATATGCCCTTTGTCATATCCATTAAGCACTAATCCTTTACCATTGATGGCATAGTCTATGTTTCCTTCTGTTGTGTTGGTACGTCCTACAGCTTCTAGCACAACTCCATCAATTGTTTTTTCAACAGCTGTCCCATAGCCAGTGCTATTATCTGTAATCCATTCAAAGTCAAAAACTCCTCCTTGAGAAGGTTGTGGTTGTGGTTGTGGCTGTGGTTGCGGCTGAGGATTATTAGAGGCAGCTCCAAATACTAAGTTATCTTTAGAGGTACACTCAATTTCCTTAATTACATTGGTGCTGTTTTTAGGTTTGAAATCTTTGAATTTTCCTGTTACAGTGACTTCTTGTCCTTCAGTGCTGAGTTTGGTTTTATCTTCTTGAGAGAGGAGGTCAAATACAGATTTCACTACATAGATTTGAACCATAGTATTATCAGAGAATTTGAAATAGGAATGATTTCCATCTCTAACGATAGTTCCGTGAATCTTTACATCTTTCCCAGCCACATAATCATTTGCAGTGGCCGTAGCCGCTTCTAAGACATCTGTAGGTTGCTGAGGCTGAGGATTATTAGAAACAGCTCCAAATACCAAATCGCTTTCGCTTTCGTAAACAATCTCTTTAACAGTAACTCCATCTTTGGTATAATCAGTGAATGTACCTGTTACAGTGACTTCTTGACCTACTGTTTTGAGTTTGTTATTTGTCTCTTGCGAAAGTTGTTTGAACTTAGGAGTAAAGATCTGTACCAAAGTACCATCAGAGAATTTAAAGAAAGATTTGTTTCCTTGTACTTCTCCCACGGTTCCATGTAGTTTTACTTTTTTTCCTACTACATAGTCACTTGCAGTAGCAGTAGCCGCTTCCAAGGTAGTAATTTCTCCTGGAGTAGTACTGCCTGCTTGTCCAAATACCAAATCGTTTTCGCCTTCGTATACGATTTGTTTTACTGTACTAGTACTGTTTTTAGGAGTAAAATCCTTAAGAGTTCCTGTTACAGTAATTTCTTGTCCGTCAGTAGAGAGTTTTGTCTTTTTCTCCTGTGGAAGGGCATCATATACAGAAGTTGCTGCATATATAAGCACCATAGTATTATCGGAGAATTTGAAATAGGAACGATTTCCATCTCGCACGATATTTCCGTGGATTTTTACTTTCTTTCCATTTACATAATCAGAGGCTTTAGCAGTGGAAGCCTCAAGGATAGAGAGGTCTTTCTGCTGAGGTGTTTGTCCTTGGTTTACCGGAGGAATCCCCGCATTGTCTTCCTTAGCGCAGGAGATAAATAGTGAAAGGGCGATTCCTAAAATGAATAACTTTTTCATGGTATGAGGGTTTTTAGTTTATTTTTTGAATATCATTGACAGAATTGATATAGAACTGAGGACTACTTCCATATCGGGTTAGTACTCCCGTGATACGCAATCTTCCTGAAGGAACTATATCCTTGATATAAGCAGCAAAGCTACTGGTGAGGAAAGGAAGCGTACCTCCTGCTCCATCGGTGAGGTTGTAGGTAGTATTGTACTGGTTGGTGGAGATGTGGAAGGTCTTTCCTACCGCACTATTTTCGAAAGATACACCATTGAGTATTAAGAGCTTGTTGTTTTGTGCTTGTTTGTCAAAGCTCAAGTTGTCAAAGGTAGTAGCCAGCTGGTCAATACCTATTTTCTCTCCAGTAGAGACCAATACCTCTTGGTACATAGCCGAAGGGAGGTTGCTTATTTTGACGTTACCCCCTGTGGTTTTTCCGTGTCCATACCCTACCTCAAGAGTAGAATAGCGGCCGCTATACCATACAGTAGTCCCTTTAAGTCTTACTTGTACTTTGGTACCTACAGGGTATTCGCCATAGAGTCCTTTTTTATCAATAGCCACAGCGATAGTTCCAGACTTGTCAGGGGCTTGCACATATACTTTTTTGTAGAAGTTTCCCGCCTCATCACTGGAGATCACATAGCCCTCGAAGGCATCGTTGTCTGTATATTGAGTAAAGGAAGGGGTTACCTTAGCCCTAAGCTGGGCATAGGTGATGCGTGTACCATTGAAGGCATTGGCCTTTTCCTGTTGTTGTTTTTCGAGCTGTTGTACATCAGGAGTATCGAATCCACTTACCTTACTGCAAGAAGAGAGTAAGGCAAGAGATAGTGCGAAGTATACTATTTTTTTCATGTTCGTTCAGATTAGAGACTTAAGGTTACATTTAGGTAATAAGTAGTGCCATACCCGAGGAAATACTTGTTTCCAAAGGTAGGATAGCCGCTCTTGCGATCCTTGAGCATGGATTGGTAATCTCCCTTGCGTGCTTGCTCGAATCCGTTGGTTTTGTACTGGGTATTGAGCAGGTTGTTCACACTGGCAAATACATTGAGGAAGTGCCCTTTGATACGGAAAGATTTTCCAGCAGAGGCATTCATGAGGAATAGTATAGGGAGTTTTTCCTGTTTGAGCAGACCACGTACGGCATTCTCATCTATATTGGTATAGCGGCTACCAGTGTTGGGGTCAAGGTAGATATTCTCAGTGCGAAGGCTTGGAGCAATACCTATGTAGTTATTGTTGAAGAGGTTGCCTGTAAGGCTTACCCACCAGTAGTGTTGGCTCTGGTATTCTAATCCTAAGGAATATACTTGCTCAGGTGCTTGTCCAGCATGGTAGTTCTTCAAGTGAGAAACGATGGGTTCGCTCACCAATCGCTTGTCAGAGGATTGGAAGAGGATAGGGTCGTTGGTATAAGTATATTGGTTTAGAGAAACTACAGCAGAAGCCTTCCAAGAAGGGTGAAGCTGTACTTCTACACCGAGTTCTCCTCCGAAGTGGAGTTTTTCTACATCCATCATGGTTTGGGTAAGGAATCCAGCAGACTCGTCACCCAAACGGGATTGAGTGAAGAAGTAACTTTTCTCAGTAGCATTCTCGAACTTAGTGACATATCCGGTAAGGCGTGCCTTTACATAAGGCATACGTACGATATAGCTTCCATCGGCAGTGATTTGAGTTTCTGGAGAAAGCTTGCTAGGAAGCAAGGAGTTCGAATTGCGAATATTGACAAAGATATTGTTCAGTGGTTGAGCTTCCTCGAAATATCCTGTGTTGAACTGTAGGATATGGCGACCATTGATGCTATAGGTAAGTCCTGCTTTGGTGCTAAGGGTATTGAAGTACTTCATACCACTTTTACCTTTGGCATCGTTGTATACAGCATTGTTGGCAAAGAGACCTTCTCTCTCATAGTCTGTATGTTGAAAACGTCCGGCTACATAGAAGAGTGCACGACCATACTTGAAGCGCAATTGGCCAAATACATTGGCTCTTTGTACAAGCGCTTTGTAGTGGTATTGGTATTTGTCTCCTTCTCCTAGGCGTAGGTTCTCAGGGGTATCATAATTTTCTCCAGAGTAATAACTCTTGTTTAGGAAGTATTGTCCTCCTAATAGGTCGTTGATCTGTTGGAAATTTTCGGTGCCTATACGCTGGAAAGAAGCACCCGCATTGAGGGTGATATTTGGATCAATTTTGGTAGTAGCCAAGAGATTCCCTGTAAGGGTTTTAGTGTCGATAATATCCTCATTGAGAGAGAACATACTTTCGCCACCAGTATGGCTATTGGTCTGGTAGAGAGCGTCCCAGTTGAGCTGTTTGTTAGCTTTGAAATAATCAATCTGTCGGGCAGCCTTATCCCAAGCAAAAGGATCTCCTTCGCCAGTCTCCTGGTCATACATATTGTAGAAGTAGGTAGGCATATTGGTATAGTACGAAGGATCAGGATTCTGAGACTTTACATATTGAATACGGGTATCACCTACTTGCCCAAACTGATAGCCCAAGTGTAGAGCTATTTTAGTGTCTCCCTTGTGATAAGTATTCGAAAGTACAAAGAGAGGTTCGGAGATACGCTTCATCTTGGAGTTGCGTATATGATCTCCCTGAAAGCCCCAGTTAGGGTTGTAGTTGTGTCCGCCTAAGGAAATAGCCTCTTGGGTAAGAGGGGCAGATTTTCCACGGTTGTTATAGGAGAAAATACCCATTAGGTTGGTTGTAAAGTAAGGGCTTGCCTTGTACTCTACAGCGGCAGAGATTCCGTAGGACTGATAGACCATTCCTTCTACAGAAGGGACAAGCCAAGTACGGCCATTGCCTCCACGATAGGAGCCTGATACCATATAGCCCCATCCGCTGGGTAGGGTACCTGTGTTGTAGGTTACCATAGCACGTCCGAAGTAGTTACGGTTGGTCGTAGTTCCAGAGATACGCAAGCCGTTGCGCAATTCAGAAGGGGCAATAGTCATCACATTGCTACCGAATACCCCTCCGAAGTCGTCCTCACTGGCACCTACTCCGGTGGTAATCACATTGCTACGAGTGGCATCGTTCAGTCCTCCCCAGTTGCTCCATTGGGGGCGACCAGTCTCTACCTTGTTCATCAGTACTCCATTGACAAGTACAGTGGCTGCATTGCTCTGATAGCCACGAGGGCGATAGAATACGGGACTGAAGTCAAAGGAAGAACGACGGAAATAGAGATCTTGTGAGGACTGTAGGAAGCCAGAGATCATCTCAGGGCTACCTTCTTCATCATCGAGCTCCTCATCAGAGAGATTGATTGTATTTCCGACAGTATGTTCGCCCTGAGCCATAAGTTCTTTTTGAAGGGTTATGGTAGGCAAGGTAAGATTGTCAGTGAGCTCTATGTTCATTCTCTGGGAACGGTATCCCTTAGCATGGATGTCCAAGATATAAAATCCTTTAGGCAAGGAGAACTGAAAATTCCCTGCCTCATCACTTGTAGCATGAACCTCTTGCCCTTCTACAGAGAGCGTGGCCTCAGGCAATGGAGACTTACCATCACCAACACTTCCTTTTAACAATACATTCTGGGCGAAGATCAAAGAGCCTCCCAGAAAGAAAAATAAGGATAAAAAGAATGTTTTCATCGTGTTTTTATATTTAAAATGAATAAGTTAAGCAATATAAAATTCCTTGTGCAAATTTACTCATTTTTTCGTTAAAAAACACGTCGCAAAAGTTAAAAAAACGTTTTATTCCCGTTATAAATTTAAGAAAGTAAAACCTACTCCCAATACTGTCTGTTTGTAGTTATAATCAATGAGCGAATCGCCATACCCATGGGAAGCCTGTAACATGATACGTAAGTCACGGCTTAGGGGGTATATCCAAGAAAGTTCGGCATGCCCTCTGTTATGGTTGAAGTTTAGATTGTTGCGTACAGTGAGTGTGAAAACATTTTTTCGAAACGGAATAGCGGCAGTTACTTCACTCCTACCAATATACTCCTCTATCTGAGGATTGTCGTCTTCTATAGGTTTTTCTGAAAATCGTCTCCATACCCGAGCCGTAATGATACTATTTTTCCAAGAGGCTACTCCCATAAGGATAATGCGGTTCCAGCTGCGAGAGTGGGCAGCTTCCTTACCATTAGACTGATGGTTGATGGACAGCCCCAGCATTTTGAACTTGAAGTGTCCTGCAGAGAGGTTCATAGGATAAGTGAAGATAAGCTCTGGCTCATAGTTGATTTCCCTAAAAGGGCGAGAGAGTTTTCCATTATACATCTATACATCTGCCAATACGCTTGCTGGGTGAAGGCTACCCATACATCACCTTTACCAAAAGCATCCTGCATAATCTTGGCTTTGAGGCTCACTTGGAACTTCATCTCTACATGTTGGTAGTCACGGGGCTCAGGTACAGGGCGGTTGGGGTTCAGGCTCACAGGCTGCTCTATAGGTTTGTCCGTTAGCCTAAAAGGCATGGCGTACATGGGTTTGTACTCCAAGAAGCGAAAGGTACCTCGCTGATCCTCCTTGTCTAATTCCCATATCTTTGAGATGGTTTTGTCCAAGTCGGCAGGCTCACTTCTTTTTACCTCGGGTAAGGGGTCTCCTGTGATTGAAAGAGAGTCTGTCTGTGCTGCACTCACCAAGGGGAAACAAGACAAAAATAGATAAGGAAAAAATTTCATAAAAGGATTGTAAAAGAGACGCAAAGGTACAAAAATAATTGTATATTTGCACTTTCAATCTTTTTTTATTCATGAAGAAAATAGTTTTATTAGCCTTGGGGCTGCTTTCCTCTGGCTATACTTTTGCGCAAACAGACACTTCGGGCAGAGGGCTCTATCGTGCTACCCCTGAGAAGAAAACCGCTCTAAAGCATACCAAGCTCAAGGTGGATTTCAATTTTTCTAACCAGACCATGGGTGGGGAAGAATGGCTCACTGCCGCTCCCTTCTTCTATCCTACTGATAGCCTTGTACTCGATGCTAAGGCTATGCTTATTCACAAGGTCGCCCTTGAGGAGAAAGGCAAACAGCAACCCCTTGCCTATAGCTATAAGGATGATCTCTTGCGTATCAAGCTCCCTAAGAAATACCAGAAGGGAGAAGCCTATACTGTGTATATAAAGTATACTGCACAGCCTGAAAAAGTGGCCAATAAGGGAAACCTCTCTATTTCTGATACCAAAGGGCTCTACTTCATCAACCCTGAGGGTAAGCCAGAGGGTTATCCTCGCCAGATATGGACACAAGGAGAGGCAGAGAGCTCCTCTTGCTGGTTTCCTACCATTGATAAGCCTAATCAGAAGACTACTCAAGAGATTGAGATGACTGTCCCTGATAGTTTTGTTACCCTTTCCAATGGACTTTTGAAAAGTTCTGAGAAAAAAGGTAACCTACGTATAGACTATTGGGTGATGGACAAGCCTCATGCTCCTTATCTCTTCTTCATGGGAGCAGGTGAATTTGCTGTGGTGAAGGATACGCCTTGGCACGGTAAAGTACCTGTGGAATATTATGTAGAGAAGGACTATGCACCCCTTGCCAAGAAACTCTTTGGCAATACTTCAGAAATGATATCCTTCTTCTCTGAGCGCTTTGGCTATGACTATCCTTGGGATAAGTATGCGCAAATCATTGTGCGCGATTTTGTTACAGGTGCTATGGAGAATACCACTGCGGTGAGCCACTCCGAAAGTGCTTACCAAAGCGAAGAAGCGCTTAATGACCAGAACTATTGGGAGTATATCATCGCTCATGAGCTGGCACACCACTGGTTTGGTGACCTCGCTACAGCTGAGAGCTGGGCAAACCTTACGGTCAATGAGTCCTTTGCCAACTATAGCGAATATCTTTGGATTGCTCACAAATATGGCAAAGATGCTGCCGACTACCACCTGCGCAACAATACCCAACAGTACCACCAGCGTCCTGATGATTTTAAGAAAGACTTGGTGCGTTTTAGCTATATTTCCACCGATGATATGTTCGATATGGTCTCCTATAACAAAGGAGGAGCTATCCTACATATGCTTCGTCGCTATCTCGGGGATGAGGCTTTCTTTCAGGGGGTTACAGACTATCTCAAGACTCATGCCTATGGCAATGGAGAAGCCCATCAGCTACGCCTATCCTTTGAGAAGATAAGTGGAAAAGACCTTAGCTGGTTCTTTAACCAATGGTACTTTGGCTATGGAAACCCTAATGTAAAGGTAGAAAAACACTATGATGCTACTAAGAAACAACTTACTGTAAAAATCACTCAGCTCCAAAGTGAAGACCTGTATTTTCAGTTTCCTTTGGATATTGATATCTACCAAGATAACAAGCCTATTCGCCATACAGTATGGGTGAATGCTCGTCAGGAAAATGCCTTTACCTTTGCAGTGAGCAAAGCCCCTGCCTTGGTGAATATCAACCCAGAAGGGGTGGTGGTGATGCAGGAACAATACCCTAAAACAACTAAGGAATACCTCTTCCAGATACAACATGCTCCTGAGCTTAAGAGCCGCTTAGAAGCTATTTCCTCCTTGGAAACAGGCAAGGGTAAAGAGGTGGTCTTAGCTGCCCTACAAGATCCTTATTTCAAAATACGCAAGGCTGCTTTGGAGCTTCTTGAAGGTTATCAGCTTACCAAAAAGGACTTAGCTCTGGTAGAGAAAATTGCAACCAAAGACCCTGAGAACCTCGCTCGTGCTGCTGCTATCTGGGTCTTGAACGACCAAGAAGATAAGCGCTACACTCCTCTGTATGAAAAAGCACTTACCGTCCCTTCAGCAGCTATTAAAAATGCCGCCCTTAACGGAATTGCACGAACCAACCCCAGCAGGGCTAAACAATTCTTAGAAAAGGCGAATCCTGCAGACCTGGAGGGGGATCAACTCTTAGGCTTAGTCAGTGTCATTACCAATCATAAGATGGAGAAATACCTCCCATCCCTGATGCCTTATCTTGTGAATTATCCCTTCTTTGAGGAAGATGAACCCCAAAGATCTGCCGATTTCAAAAAAGCCTATCTCTGGGCAATGAGCTTGGATAATACCCCTCTCACAGAGCAAGTTCAGCAAGCTTTTAAGGATTTTACCCAAGAGGAAAATGATTCCAAAACCAAACAAACCCTTTGGAAAGTTATAGACTTAGGCATTGACCAAAAGAAAAAACTCTCTAATACGGCTTCTGTAAAGGAACAAATCCAAATATTGGAAGCACTTAAGAGTAAGATAAAGTAATGATGAAAGCCAATAATGACCAAATGCTCATCTATCAATCTGAAGATGGGAGTATCAAAATAGATGTTCGTTTTGAACAGGACACCGTTTGGCTAACCTTAGAACAAATGTCTACTCTTTTTGGACGAGACAAATCTACTATATCCAGACATATAAAAAATGTATTTGAAGAGGGGGAGTTGGCTACTGTTGCAACTGTTGCAAATTTTGCAACAGTTCAAGTAGAAGGAGAGAGAACCGTTCGAAGAAACATAGATTATTATAATCTTGATGTCATTATCTCTGTAGGCTATCGAGTAAAATCTCAGCAAGGTACCCAGTTCCGTATTTGGGCAACCCAGCGACTGAAAGAATATATTATCAAGGGATTTGTCCTAAATGATGAGCGGTTTAAGACAGGCTCTTCTTATAACTACTTTAAAGAACTCTTAGGGCGTATCCGTGAAATACGTCTGTCAGAAAAGCTCTTTTATCAACAAATAAAGGATATTTATGCTACGAGTATTGACTATAACCCTTCAGATAAAATGACAATAGCATTTTATAAGGAGGTACAAAACAAGTTGCTTTGGGCAGTAAGCGGTAAGACAGCTGCTGAATTGCTTTTCTATCGTGCTAATGCTCAGCTTCCTATGATGGGACTAACCTCTACGGAGAAAGAAGGAAAAGTAACCAAATCCGATGCTCTTATTGGAAAAAATTACTTAAAAGAAGAGGAAATTACTATGCTGAAACTCATTGTAGAACAGTTTCTTGCCTATGCCGAAGCACAGGCACTGGCCGAGAAGCCTATGTATATGCGAGACTGGATACAGAAACTCCGCTTAGTACTTACTATGAACGAAAAGAATATTCTTGAACATGCAGGTACTATCTCTCATGAATTAGCCGTAGAGAAAGCAACCCAAGAGTATACACGCTATAAAGAACATCAACGAGAAATAGAACATTTTCAGAGCATTAAGCAATTGGATCAGGATATAAAGCATATAATAGCAAGTAATAAAAAGGAAAAATAACCATTAGCATATAATAAAAACAAATGAAAACACTTCACACCACACGTCTTTTGCTTCGTCCTTGGGAAGTTTCTGACGCCCAGGCGCTATATACACAAGCACATAACCCTATTATAGGCAAAAGGTGCGGTTGGCCTGCTCACAAAAGTGTAGAAGAGAGCCGAGAGATTATTGAAAATGTACTTCGCAGACCTAACTCTTTCGCTATTTGCCTATCTGATAACACCCTTATTGGGAGTATCGGTCTGCTTTTACAAGGAGAAAGTAGACTTTCTGTAGGTGAAAATGAAGCCGAAATAGGTTATTGGTTAGGAGAAGACTTTTGGGGCAAGGGGTATATGACAGAAGCTGCATTACAAGTTATACACTATGCCCTTGAGGAGTTGTCTCTTACTCAGCTGTGGGCGAGCGTATACAAGGAAAATATAGCCTCACAGCGGGTTGTTGAAAAATGCGGTTTTCGCTATCATCATACCCTTGAAGATTTCTTGTTTCCTCTTATAGGGGAGCGACATACGTCCTTGGTATATACACTTCAAAAAGATATGCAGTAATCCAGTTTTAGATTAAAGGTGATATAATGAAAACAGTTCTTTCATTAATTTTTTCAGCTATAACTTTGTGTGGTAAATCTCAAACTATACAAAGTAAATTAGACTATTGTGCTATTTTTATCCCTGATGAAAACTACAAAAATTATTCTATTGAGGACTATAAGGCACATGGTAAAGCGTTTATAAAGACAGAGAAAAAGCTCTTGAATGATGAGCTGAAAATTTTCAGTCATTCTCATTCTATAATAATCTCTGACGATGCCCCCAAATGTAGTGTTACAAAGGCTTTAGAAAAGAAGTTGAAGCCCTTAGAGGATATTGAAATTCAATTCAATGGGAAATCTATCATTATCGATACTACCTTTATAGAGCTGGGCACTGAGATGATGATTCCCTACAAGGTAAAATATCAGAAAAAGAAAAAAGAAACTCTGATGAAGCTTACCTTTGAGAATGTTTTATGGACATCAGCAGGGGGATTTCATCGCTATGATATTTATTTGGTAGCTAAGAATGACCAATTGACAGTATCTAAGATAAAGGCTTTTTATATTTCAAAAGAGTTTGACAGCTATGGCAAAGAAAAAACAGCGGTGATTTACCCTACCAAATGAGAAGTATACAACAAATATTAGAGTTATTAATTTAAGTTTCGCAAGCTCAGAAAGAGCTTGCGAAACTTAAATACTTAGGATTA
Source organism: Capnocytophaga gingivalis (assembly GCF_002302415.1). Lineage (NCBI taxonomy): Bacteria > Pseudomonadati > Bacteroidota > Flavobacteriia > Flavobacteriales > Flavobacteriaceae > Capnocytophaga > Capnocytophaga gingivalis. Next base: position 1,719,838 of record NZ_CP022386.1, read on the forward strand.
GGTAAGTGTCAATCTGTAGACTTTGATGCTCAGACAGCCTCTACATCAATTGTGATGTTAGAATACAGCTTACTCTCGTTAGCCAAAAAAGAGCTTGAATATCAGACTATTGGAGGAATATTCAAAGATATACAGAAAGACACTCAGACGCCTACCTTAGATGAACGTATATTGCTTATTATCAGAGAATTAGTTTTTGATTTAGCAGAGATTCTTGAGATACCCTTTGAAGAACTAATAACAAAAATAATATCTGAAAATAAGCAATTTATGAAATGGATTAATTTGAATCCCTTATCTGAAGCAGCTTAGAACAACTTGCGAAACTTAAATTAGAAACTATAAAAGATTCTTTCTTAGCAATAAAAAACAAATATTTGACTGAAAACACAATGAAACACCTCCTATTACTCTTTTGCTTGGTTACAGCCCCTATATGGGCGCAACAAACGAAAACCATACACGTTTTGGTAGCCCTCTGCGATAATAAGTATCAGGGCATTGTGCCAGTACCCAAAGGGATTGGCAATGGGCAAGATGCCGATAGCAACCTTTATTGGGGTTGTGGTTATGGCGTGCGCACTTACTTTAAACGCAGTGAGGAATGGAAGTTTGTAAAATCGGAAAAGCCTTATAGTGATATTATTTTGGAGCGGGTAACCTTTAAGCACGCTACTAAAAACTATACGCTCATCGCCGATGCTTATGACGGCAAATATATCAAAACTTGTACAGAAAACTTCTTGAAAAATGCCGCTGCTGGCAATGCCGATTTGGTTGCGTATGTAGGACACGACGGACTGATGGATTTTCAGCTCAACACCACTTATAAAAATACCGATGGCAAGACACGCGATGTGATTATCTTGGCGTGCTATAGCAAGCGTTTTTTCGAGCCTCATCTGCAACACGCAAAAGTAAATCCGCTAATTTGGACTTCAGGATTGATGGCTGCCGAAGCCTACACGCTTCACGATGCACTTACGGGCTATGTGAATGGTGAAAGCGATGAACAGATACGCCTGCGTGCAGCTAAGGCTTATGCTAAACATCAAAAATGCAGTGAAAAAGCAGCGAGGAACTTGTTCCGGAAATAATTGTTAGATAGCCACTAAAAGCTAAACCCTAATTTCTAACCCCTAACCCCTAAATAACTATCATTATGTATTTTGCAAACACTTGGCACAAAAGTTTTAATTTCGTAATCACTCCTGAGGAATTTGAAGCAGTTTTCAGTAGAGATGATTATGAGTTTGTAATTAGCAATATGTTAGTAGATATAGACTATATCAGCACTGAAAAGCAGGAAATATTTAGTGCTTATCAGCAATATTATGAAAAAATACTGCTCCGTGAGGAAAAGTATAATCACAAAATCTTATGGACTATTGAGGATAAGATGCGACAAAGTATGATTGATCAAACCAAAAAACTCATTTTCCTCGAAGTAGAGGGCAACAAGAAAGATGCTGTTAAGTATAAGGAAGTGCGTACGAAAGAGCCTTTTATGAATCTTGATCCATTTTATCTTCTCTATAAAAAGGAAAAGAATTTGCTCTCTACCATTTATCACGCGCCTGAAAACACATTCGGGCTCAAGCTCACCTATCCTAAAACTATCAGTCTTGCAGATAAGAACGATAACCTAAGAGGTAATTACGACACCGAAAAGTACCCTATGTATGCCATTTTCAAGGATATCATCAAGCAGATTAAGAAAATTAGTCATAAAGCAAAGATGATGAAAGGAGAGCAGTTGCTCAAACCCGATTTTTGGATTTCTGACAAGGCAAAAGAGCAAGTAGGGAGGAACTATTACTTACAGCAAATAGGATTGGTGTTTGTTTAAAGGATATTAGGAGCTAGTGTAAACACATCTTATATGTTAAAATATAGTTAAGAAAGCGTGCAAAAAGCCCGCAAAGTATGAAGTAGAATATTCCTTCTACCTCTCTGTCAATAGAGTATGGATCATAGATAAAATACTACCAAAGTTTTTGGAGTTGGTTATTGCGTCTTTGCAAGGCGATAGGATCGTGAAAATATTTGAAATAGATCAAAAACAATCAATATGACAAAATTCTTACTAAAATGTGCAACAATATTGTTTTCCCTATGGATAGTAGGTTGCAATCATCAAAACAATAGTCAGCATACAGAAGTTTCTTCTGAGGAAGCACCTATAGATTCATTGCAAATGCTGAAAGATACTATTATGTTAGACGCTTCAACAGAGGGGGAGGAAATTCGTTTGTATATAAATAAGATCACGACTGATACTATTATAGAGAGTGAAATTTTAGGCGAAATGGGTAAAGAAACTTATCGTTTTAGTTTTAACAAGCAGCTAAAAGATGCAGAACACATCTTGTATTCTTATAATGTACCTTTTTATCTTGCTGATGAGAATTTAGAAACTCACATCGATAAGAAAGAAACGCTACATTTTTCTAAAGAAACAGATGCAATCTTAAACAAACAATTTAAGTTTTACCGCAATATTTTACTCCCTACCCCTCATAAAAATGATTGAAAAACATAAAAAAGAGAGCAAGTTTCTCAGTTTGGTACTGCGACACCACCCTGAGGCGATTGGTATTACCCTCGACGCACACGGTTGGGCTGAGGTGAATGTGCTCATTAAGCATATGAAGCGTAAATTCCCAGTGTTCAGCCTTAAAATGTTGGAAGAAATCGTCACTACCGATAGCAAACAGCGGTATGCTTTCAGCGAGGATAACACAAAAATACGCGCCAATCAAGGGCATTCGCTTGCCGTAACATTAGAATTACAGCCCCAAGTACCTCCTGAATGTTTGTATCACGGTACTGCCAGCAGGTTTGTAGAGAGCATTCTCAAAAGCGGACTCCAAAAGCAAACCCGCCAATACGTACACCTCAGCATTGATATAGCAACCGCAACCAAAGTAGGTGCGCGACACGGCAAGCCCGTTATCTTTAAAGTAAATACAAAGGCAATGTATGAGGCAGGGTATGTTTTTTACCTCTCTGCCAATGGAGTTTGGCTTACAGATGAAGTACCGCCGAAGTTTTTAGACCTAATCGTTAGCAATTAAAACACTATGCAAACAGAAATCATTTGGAAAACAACACTGAAAAACGGTATTTATGGGAGTCTTACCCCTCCACTTGCCGACCCTTTTAATCCCGACCATTTCTATATAGCTGATGGTTGGGGTTCCAAGTATGCCTCTATGCGATTGCACAAGCTCTCCTTCTCTACGGGTAAAGAAGTAGCCAATGTGTTGATACGCAACAGTGTGCGCTGTATGTATTTCAGTGCAGATGGCCAATATATATTTGCTATTACTGATAATAAAATATTTCAACTCAGCAGAGAGACTTTGGCAGTAGTCAAAAAACACGAAAAAGGCATACCTAAGTTTTCTGATTATGTAGCTTCCAATGACCAAGACACTCTTATACTAATGAATTTCAATAGTATAACTGTTACCGCTTACAACTATGTAGAAGAAAGTACAAGGAAAAAGAGAATTAAGGGAGAAGGCTGTGCCTTGATAGCACGAGAAAAAGCAGATACTTACCTCATAGCTTCTTACCAAAATGGGGTAATACAACGTTATGATACTACAACAAACAAAATAGAACTCCTTTTTAAAACAGACAGCTTCCATTCCGTTTGCCGAGATAGTAAGGGCAATTGGTATTTCCATTTGGGGCAGTATATTCCGCCAAGGAGCAATACTACAGGGATTAAGAAGCCTTTGTACATCATACGAGTACTGAAAACAGATGGTTCTCAAAAGGACTATCCTCTGGGGCTCCCTTTTAAAAAAACTATACAACTTTCGGCAGATGAGCAATCACTCTTTTTAAGCAATGACCACAATCTATGGAAGTTCTCTTTGCAAGAAGAAAGGATAACAGATACAACTGTAATCTCAGGAGGCGAGAATCTTATTCATTTTTTTGAAAAACAGCAGTTTTTACTATGTGTAGAAGCTGATAGTGATTATAAAAAATTGGTAGGACGTAGCCTTCAACAGTAACAATTTGTTACCTACAGTCAAGCACTAATAATTATTTTAGTATGAAATTATGCAAGCAAAAAACGTGGCAATTTGAAACCTCGGGAGTAGAAGGCGAGGTAAAACTCTTTGGCGTAAATATCTTTGACTACCAGTGGCAAGAAACGGGAGAATATGTAAAAGTAACAGACCCTCTCTATCATGCCGAAAGGTCTTTCTGCCTTTATAAAGTAGTGATAAATGGCGAGACACACAGCTTTGTAGCAGGTGAGTTTAGCAATATGATATGGGGCTTTTATTTGCTGAAATATTAAAAATAGCTATTAGTCCTTAGCCATTAGTGATTACCTAACAACTAAGGACTCAAGTTAGCTTTCCCAAGCAATAGAACTAAAGCTGCCGTCTAAGTTAAAACGAACAGCAAGAATCTCGTCACTTTGGTCAGGGTCTATCATATAATCGACAATAATTTCTTCCTTTGAAATACAGTACCAAAGCCCCACATTATTAATTCTCATAGCTGTCACAAAATCATCAATAGAGGTAGGTACCTCTAACTCTAATTCGTCTATATGAAAATCTATATACTCGCTATCTTGTTCTAAATAGCTTTTGAGCGCTTTGCGTGCCTGTTGGTCTCTTTCTGGAAAATGCTTGATAAATTGCTCAAACAAATCCAATCTTTCCTTACTGATTTCCTCTTTTTTAGCCAACCAAAGACTAAACTCAACAGGGTCGCTTAATTCTTGGAAAGTTACTTTTTGTTCCCATACCACATCTGGGTCAAAATCTTCTTGTATAATGCTGGTATCAAGAGTACCAAAATAAGGGTGTGTAATAGATGCCATAATGATATTTTTTATTTACCTTTGCAAAGATAAAACAAAAAAATGAAATACAATTAAGAATATGACTGAAGTAGTAGAAAAATATATCAAAAAACTATACAATCTCACGCCCAAGGACTGCAAAGGCTTCTCGGAAGCACAGTTGTTAAAAGCTGAAAAGCGCTTAAACATCACCTTGCCTGAGGAGTTCCGAGCCTATTACCTACAATTAGGAGCAACCAAAAGTGTAAACTAATCCTATAACTCGTTGGCTACACCTCAGCAATTGTATTTTGCAGGGGATTACTTATGCTTTTGCGAAGAAAACCAAGGAGTGGTAATGTGGGCAATTCGCAAAGAAGATTTAAACAACCCCAATCCGCCCGTTTGGGGTAATTACGGCTCAGAAACCGACCCCGATTGGGTATTAGAAACTCAAACGCTCTCCGACTTTTGGCTGTACATAGCTATTTACAACGGTGTGATGGGAGGCTTGCGTTACAATGCTAATGCAATGGGCGGTTGGAAAATGGAAGACTTTGAAGTACCCACAGGAGCAGTTGCCCATATAGAAAAACAATATACCGAACTTACCTCTCTCAGTTGGGAAGGACAACGCACCTTTACCGATGCCAATTTTCAAATAGTCATTACCCTTGCTGTACACCGAGATACAAACCGAGCCACTGCTATTTTTATAGGCAGCGCTCAACAAGAGTTATTTGATACTCTTTTAGACGCTATGGAAAACTTTGGCTTGGAATGGGATTACACTTCCTACGACGATGAGTCCTAGCACGACAGGCAATTAAATATTTTGGTAAAGTTAAAATTATATAGCTACTAAATTAACTAAATTAACAATATGACCGAAGCAGTAGCAAAACACATCAAAAAGCTCCATCTGTTGGAGAAAAAAGGAAATTTAGAGGTAGAAGACCTCTTAAAAATCCTCAAAACGCCTAATAAGGAATATATTACTCCCTTGCGAGAAATGGTAGCGCAATACCATTGGCAACCACTGAACGATGAGCTTATTGTGCCTTTCGCCTCGTGGGTAGATGCCCTTTGCATTTATTTGGAAGAAGGGGGACAAGGCTTGGTAAAAGCAATTCACAAGACAAAAGACTTCTTTAGCATCGTCTTTGGAGTGTTAAAAGAGTTACCCTCTGAGGAATCACTTCTTGTCTTTTTGGAAATTGCCCAAACTTTTTCTGCTAAAATTACCGATGAACAGGAGGATTTTGTAAAAGAATACACCTATTCACTTTGTAATATATCACACCAGCTCAAAGGAGGGAACGTGAGTAAAGACCATCACGAGGCTTTTGTACCTATCTTAAAGCAGATCATCAGCTTTGGGCAGTCTAAAAAAGACGAAGTGCTAATGTGTAGTGCTGCTGTATGCTTTCAGGCGTTTGGCGACAAGAGCGATATACCCTACCTCAAAGCACTCTCTTTTACAGAAGCCTATTACAAAAACACAGGAAAAACCATTGCCAAAAGAATAGAGAAGAAATATGCTTAGTTTTACAAAAGACGATAGAGAAGCCCTACACCAAGCCGGCATTACCGCTGAGTTGCACCCTGCTCAACCCCACCTAATGAGCCTTGACGAGGTACTGCAAAACAAGTTTGCCCTACTAAATGACTATCCACAAATGGGGTTTTACTTCATTCGCTTTCCCGATGAGCTTGTCTCTATGCAACTAGAAGGGGAACACTTCCAGTGTTTTGGAAAATGTTGTTATGGTTATTTTGCACTCAATACTAAGGGGAATGTATGCTTACTCTGTACCAATAACGATTATACCGATGCCCCTGTGGTGTGGGTGAATCATTCGTTGGACGAGTTTATCAAAAGTTATAGTTGGTTGTTATCAGGGGTATTTCAGCTCAAAGGTAGTGATACTTCTACCCAAGAAAAACTTTTTGCAGTACTCGATAAAGTTGCCCAGCAAATAACCGAGGCTATCCGTGAGCTTAATCCTGAATTATTAGAGGAAGGAAGCCTTTGGAGCCAATTTATTTATATGATAGAAGACGGCTGGTTTTCTACCGCTTACCACGAAATATTCTATATCAGAGAAGGAAGAAGAAGTCTGTAATAATTTGTCAATTAAAAATACTCCTATGGAAAAATACAAGGAACTATTTCCATCCACAGAAGACTACCATCGCTATATAGAGCAATTGGAAAAGAAAATAAGCACCTTTGCGACTTCGTATATGAGCAATGCCAAATGGCGCAAACTCTTTACGGCTATCATCGCTCATAAAAATCTTATCAAGCAGTGCGAAATATATGATTTCTTTGGCTATTGTGTGAACGAAATCGCTTGGCACAAAGTAGGCAATGACAGCGATTTGTACATTCAAGAAGATTATATTTCGGAAAATATTACCACTGGTGAATACCCTACTTATTACCGCGAAATTGAATATATAGAGTTCAAAGCACGCTGGCAAAAGGCATATATTGGCAAGTTAGTCCCTCCCATTTACGAGACACAAGACCTCAACGCTATCGAAACCTTGCTCCATAGCATAGGTCAGTTTCAGTTATTAAAAACAGAAGAGAGTTTGAGGGTATTGGGGTATGGCAATTAAAATTACAGCCAGCGGCGTACTTTCAAGCAATAGTTTTCGTATTCTTTGCCAAATTTCAGTCTGAGAGCGCGCTCTTCTGGAATGATTTGGAAGCGTGTCATATAGACTATAAATAACGGTATCCCTATCCAAGTTAAAAGATAAGAGAGCCATATCGCCCAAGCGAGCAAACAGCAAGCCAAGCCTACGTACATAGGATTACGGCTCAGCTGGTATACCCCTTTTGAAACAAAATGAGTAGCCTGCGATGGCTCAAGAGGATTGATAGTAGTGCGGACTTTGTGAAAACTCCAAAGACTAGCTAATCCAACTCCTATACCTATCCCTGCAACAACCATAGCCACTATAGGCAAGTGAGGCAATGCGCCAAAAGGCAATAAACGAGCAAGCACCCACATTATCAAAGCACAGATAAACCATACTGCAGCAGGTGGGATTTTAAGTTCTAAATTCTTCATTTATAAATCAACTAATGTTTTTTTTAGAAAGGAGCATACACCCCCAAGTCTTTTCCCCAATCCAATTCGGCAAAACGAGTACTAAAAGCCTCATATACTTCTTTGGAATTGATTTGTAAAGCGGTGTAGTTCTCAATTTCTTGTAGTTTTGAAATATCAGTAAATGATACAAAAATAGGTAGGTTGCTATGCTTTAATAAGCTTTCTACCTGAGGTTTGGCTTTAACAAGCGCTGCCATACACACTTCAAGCATAGTTTTCCTATAGTTATCACAATCGCTTTTGATAGCACTCACCTCTTCCCTAAGTTTTTTATTAAAGGCTTTCAACTGACTATCTTCTAAATCATAACTCATACACAACCATTCATTAGGCGACCATTTAAAATATAGAAAATCGTCAGTATCAGTAGGTGTTACCTCATTTTCTGATAGAATCTTCTCCAAGTCTTCAGTATTGGCTAATGCTAAAAAAAAATGTTCCATAGCATCATTGCAAACCAATGCCAAGGCATAAGTTTGTTTGTGATTATCCTTCATTTGGTTCAAATCGTTCACAATACTATTGCACAAGGTACTGGTGAGTTCTTCTATTTTTTGTTTATCCATAACGTTATTATTTTAAAGGCAAAGATAATTATATTTTGGTAATTTTCAATTCGTCTGCAAAGATATCTATACAACCCACTTTACCGATAAGTTGTATTTGCCAATGCTGGTGCTGTTTTACTTTTTCTTTGCACAAAACAGAAGCAATATACATACTATCTCCCTCATAATTAATAGGATAAACCGATTGTTTACCTACTGCTACTCTTACATTAAAGCTGCTGGTATTGGAAAAAACCAATTGATACTGCTCTATTTGTTCCTGCAATTTGCTTACTATTATCACTAAGTCTTGCGAATGTTGTATATTTTTAGCATCAAAATCAAAAGAGATAGTTTGGATTTTGGCATCGGGCAGGAGGTTTATAAAATCTTGTAGGGTCATTATTTTCTTTCTTTACAGAGCAAAAGTAGTGATATTTTGGTAATTAGCAAATTATCTATATCTTTGTAGCCTAAAAAATGAAGAAGTGTCATCAGTGAGTTATCCCGATTTGCACTTTTCAGCTTATAAAATTAATAAACTAATGAATACACTAAGAAAAGAACTACGCCCCGATTTTGCGACAGCAGAAAAGCTGTTCCCGCTTGTATTAAAACGTTTGGAAGACTACGAAGCCTTTCATGATGCCCAAAGTGAAGACACTCCCGAAGAAGTATTTGACAAAGAATACAAGGCAATGGAACAATACCTCAGTAAACTCACGGGTAAAGACCTTTCCGACACTTGGCTATGGGAATGGTGGGAAGGCAATGGTATTGAGGCTTTTGCCTTTGATTTGGCTATGCCCGACCCTATAAAGCACAACGACCTCACTCGTGAAGATATCGCTGCTTTTGTGCGTATCATCATAGACAGTGAATTTGAGTGCGAAAACGATTTTCAGGAGGAGTTTATGATGGATATGTTCTACGAAAATCAATACTTTTATAAGTTTTTAGAGCTCAACTGTCCGCATTTCGACCCTTCTGTATTTAATACCACCAAAGATAAAAAAGGTAAGTATCACGAGCCTACTGTGGAGGAGGTAATGAAAAAAATATGGAAATAGCCTAACCCTTACATATCTATACAAAATAAAATTAATAAACTAATGAATACACTAAGAAAAGAACTACGCCCCGATTTTGCAACAGCAGAAAAGCTGTTCCCGCTTGTACTAAAACGTTTGGAAGACTACGAAGCCTTTCATGATGCCCAAAGTGAAGACACTCCTGAGGAAGTATTTGACAAAGAATACAAGGCAATGGAGCAATACCTCAGTAAACTCACGGGCAAAGACCTTTCCGATACTTGGCTATGGGAATGGTGGGAAGGCAATGGTATTGAGGCTTTTGCCTTTGATTTGGCAATGCCCGACCCTGTAAAGCACAACGATCTCACTCGTGAAGATATCGCTGCTTTTGTGCGTATCATCATAGACTGTGAATTTGAGTGCGAAAACGACTTTCAAAGGAAGTTTATGATGGATATGTTCTACGCGCATCAGTACTTTTATAAGTTTTTAGCACTGAACTGTCCGCATTTCGACCCTACTGTGCTCAATACCACAGAGTATAAAAATGGTAAGTATCTCCAACCTACTGTGGAAGGGGTGATGGAAAAAATATGGAAGTAGGTGTCAGGTATCAGGCGTCAGGGAATAGAATTGACAATTAATCTTAAAAATCTAAACAAATGGAACTAAATCGTATCAAAGGAAAAATCGCTTTTATCTCGGGCGCCAGCAGTGGGATAGGTAAAGCGGTGGCTGTAAAGTTGGCGCAAATGGGCGTAAACCTCATTCTTTGCGCTCGCCGTGCTGAGGTGTTGGCTGAATTGAAAGCTCATCTCGAAAAAGAACACGCTATAGAGGTCATTACCTTAGCTTTCGATGTGAGAAACTACCAAGAGGTGGCGAAAAATGTCCAATCCTTACCCGAAAAATGGCGACAAATAGATATCCTCATCAACAATGCAGGCTTAGCAATAGGATTGCAACACCTCCATACCTACGCCATTGAAGATATAGACCAGATGATAGACACCAATATCAAAGGGTTTACCTATATCGCCAACAGTGTGATTCCGCTAATGATTGCCACTGGCAAGGTGGGAACGATTGTAAATGTAGGGTCGGTAGCGGGAGAAATAGCCTACCCTAATGGCAGTATTTATTGCGCGACCAAGTTTGCCGTAAGAGCCCTCAGCGATACAATGCGCATAGAGCTAATGGACAAAAATATAAAGGTAACCAACGTAAAACCAGGGTTGGTAGAAACCAATTTCAGCAAGGTGCGTTTCAAGGGCGACCAGCAGAAAGCAGATAATGTATACAAAGGCATCACGCCCCTATATGCCGAAGATATCGCCGATACTATCGCCTATATCGTCAATCTGCCCGACAAAATTCAAATCACCGATATTACCGTCACCCCCCTCCACCAATCGGATGCTATTCACGTTCACAAATTAGCAAATTAGTCAATTTGCCAATTAGTCAACTCTCTAATTTCCTCCTTATGTTAAAAACCTTAGAACAACAATACCAATTTCAATATCCTGAACTATATCATCGGCTTTATGCTGAACAAATGCTCGATATAGGCGAATACACTTCACATTGGAGTAAAGAAGTATATCCACGACTTAAAAATCACCCACCACTCTTTTTGTACAGCGGTGATTTTGAGTTGATTCCACTTGCTAATATTGCCGAAGCTATCGAAGAACTCAACGGCGAGGACAGTTGGTTCAGTATCAACCCCGATTACCTTTTTATCCCTTTCGGAGAAACAGGGGGTGGCGATTATTATTGCTTTTTGTACGACCAAAATGCTCCTAAACCTACTCCTCCTATTGCCTTGCTACAACACGATTCTGACGAGGCTGAACTATTAGCAAACACCCTCGAAGACTTCTTTTTCTATGAGATGCTCAACTCGGTGAACGATATATACGAGGGGTCACTCGTACGCAGTGAAGGTGATTTCTACGAAAATATCACCCACCTGCTACAAAGTCACCTGCCTTATATAAGCAATGAAGCGCAACGGCAAGTAATACAAGAAGTTTACAGCCGAAAACTCTCCGATTTCACACGTGTGTTGCCACGTTCTACCCAAACCTATCAAGGATTATTATCTGATGAAGAATTGGAGCAACTCCTGCAACAACATATCCCCATAACAGGCGAAAAGACCTTTGTATATACAACTGAAAATGAGATAGAAAGCACCCCTTCGCGATATATAGACGGAACGCTCTATGTAAGGGTAAGTCCTATTCCTGCTAAAAACGACAAAGTGTATGATGCCCTCAAAGCCCTCAATTGGCGACAAAACAAAGCTGTTACCGACCGCTTAGAGTACAGCAAGAAAATGCAATTGTACTACAACGACCAGTATGGTATCCCGTGGGAAGAGTATATTTTAGGCGCTTTCAAAGAGCGTATTGAGGCGCTTAAGAAATTCCCTAATGTGACCGTAACTTTTGAACAAGCAAACAATGACTAAACAAGAAAAAGATTTCAGCGACCTCTCCCAAAAACTTCTCACCACTACCGATGGCAGTGAGTATCACGAATTGGTAAGAAAAATAGTGAAGAAGTACGGCGAGAAAATGCGTCAAGAAACCTTACAAACCTTAGTACGAGCAGTAAAAGAAAGCAAAATCACCCACGCTCGCAACTTTGTAATCGCACGTATCTCGGAACTTGTGACCGAAAACGACACTGCGTTCGCCCCTTTCTTCTACGAAATGATAACCAAAGGTTTACCCTATTGGGCTTTTAGCGGACTGCTGAAAGTAGAGGGAGACAAGTGCTATCCTTTTTTGGTAGACTACTTGCAAAAGGAGGATAGCAAAGAAAATAAAGGCAGTGCTATCATCGCCTTAGCCGAGCATAGCGGACAGCCTTTTAATAACGACCTCCCCTCCGACCCTGCTTATTGGCAAGCCTTGCCTATGGAAAAAGTACTTGAATGGCAGGCACAAGGCTACCCAAGAAAACAAGCACAAAACGACTTTCCGTTTTTAGCTCAAAACCCACAAACCGACTTAGAAAAGGTAATGGCTAAAATAGAGCAGGTTTTAGCAAAGGAGAGGGAGTTTTGGCACGTAAAATCATATCAATACAACCGCGCTATTTTGGAAGTACCCGAAAAGCAAGTTATCGACGAGATTAAAGCGCGTTGGCAGCTGCCCGCTGTCTACCTCACTTTCTTAGAACGCTTTTCGCCTGCCGATGATGCTTTCCTCAAGGGCATCAATCTGTATGGTGCTAATACTTTAATAAAGCGCCAATGCGGTTATGCTTTCAGTAGCCCCGATGATGAACGCTTCCCCGATTGGAAAGCCCATTGGCTCGTAATCGCCGATAAAGATGCCGACCCCTATATACTCGACCTTTCCAAAAGTGACGGCAACGATGCTCCTATCTATAAAGCTCCCCACGGTGCAGGTCAGTGGAAATGGCGCAAAGTCGCGGGAAGTTTCTTAGAGTTCTTAGAAAAATTGTAGGAAGGACCTTTTTGGAGAGAAGGTAATTTCCAGATTACTAAAAAGATAAAATCGTCTTTTTCTTGGAATACAAAAAGAAATGATGTATCTTTGCACCTTGAAATAGAACTATGGAAGAAGAGGAAATATTATTTGTCATAACAGTAGCCGATGTACAACATTGGGCAGAAGAGAAATTAGGCAGGCGGCTTACTTATGAAGAACTGCAAATAGCAAAAGATAAATTGGAATGGGGCTTGTCAGAAGACATTGATATGGTGTATAGTGCTATTTTTGAAGAGATGAAATAAATCAGAAAGTATAATAAATTATAAAATCATCAAGCATGTTAATAATAAAAAATCTCCACGCAGGTGTGGATGGGAAGGAAATCCTTAAGGGGATTGACTTAGAAATAAAAGCAGGTGAAGTACACGCCATTATGGGACCTAACGGAGCCGGAAAATCTACCCTCTCTTCGGTAATTGCAGGTAACGAGAACTTCGAGGTAACCGAGGGTGATATCCTCTTAGAAGGCGAAAGTCTGTTAGAAGATGCCCCTGAAGAGCGCGCTCACAAAGGTATCTTTATGTCTTTCCAATACCCAGTGGAAATCCCTGGTATATCTGTAACGAACTTCATCAAAACAGCCATCAATGAGAGTCGCAAAGCAAAAGGACTCCCCGATATGCCTGCTGCCGAACTCCTCAAGAAAATACGCGAAAAAGCAGCCCTTTTAGAAATAAACCCCGATTTCCTCTCTCGCTCCCTCAACCAAGGATTCTCTGGCGGTGAGAAGAAGCGCAACGAAATCTTCCAAATGGCAATGCTCGAGCCCAAAGTCGCTATCCTCGATGAAACCGATTCTGGTCTTGATATCGATGCCCTCCGCATTGTCGCTAATGGCGTGAACAAACTCAAAAACGAAAACAACGCAGTGCTCGTTATCACCCACTACCAACGCCTATTAGACTACATCGTCCCCGATTATGTTCACGTGCTTTCCGATGGTAAAATCGTAAAAACAGGCGACAAAAACCTCGCCTTAGAATTGGAAGCTAAAGGTTATGATTGGCTGAAAGGATAATGGTTAATTATTAATGATTAATGATTAATTACGGTTATGCTCATTGAAAAATACACAGAAACCTTAACAAACCCTTTGTTACCTGAGGCGTTTCAGTTCTCAAAAAGAAAAGACATCTTTGCTATCAACTATGAACATCAGCAAATAGGCGTATGCAATGAGTCAGAAGGATTTTCGCTCTACACTTTTGAAAAAGAACTGCTTTGGGAAATAAACAAACCTATTGTGGGGGCTTTATTAGCGATAGAACGCCAGCAAATTTGGCTTGCCCAGCGCCACGATGCCCAGCACATCACCGTATGGGTGTATGACCTGCAAGGGAAGGCTTTGGCGTCTATACCTATGGACGACGAAATCTACGATGCTAATATAGAGCTGAAAGCCTTACCTAATAACAAGGTGGTTATCACTTTCTATGGCGGACAAGATGGTTGTATGAGCTATCTGCTATCTTTTGAAAACGAAAAACTAAAAGTAGCCAAACAATTGCCTAATGATGTAGATTTCTGCTGTATGCTCAGTGAAAAAGAAGCTGTATTCACCAATTTCTACGAGGCAGAGCTTTATGTAATGAGTTATCCATCGCTAAAAACACTCAAAAAACACCATTTCTCCAAGGATTGGGGAGCCATAGCACAACCTTTCAAAGGTGACAAAATACTGATTACCGATATGTATTGCAATCGGCATTACATTTTTGATATCAGTACCCTCACAGTGGAAGACGAAATCATTTTCAAAGGTTTTGAACCTTATCAAGATGAGGTAGAAGAGTTTTTAGTAAGCGATATCGACGAACTCCACTATCACAACGGTCAGCTGATAGGAGGATATACCGAAGTAGATAGCAATCGTAATGCCATATACCATTGGCTTATTAGCAAATTAGAATATTAGCCAATGGCTCATTAGCAAATTGACAGCCTGTGTGGCTCGCACTAAAAGATTAAGAAGATGAATTTAAAAGAAAAATGGGTTACTGCCTTCGAGGCATTCCCTCATAAAGACGATATATTAAATGACATTCGCAAAGAAGCCCTTAGTTTCTTTGCCGAAAAAGGTTTCCCACATAAAAAAGTAGAAGCGTGGAAATACACCTCACTCTCTGACCTCCAAGCTACTGATTACAGTTTGTGGCAACCTATTCACAATAAAACAACCCTCTCTCCCGAAGTGTTGCACAAGTACGCTATCGCAGATTGCTATCAGCTTGTGTTTGTAAACGGCTATTACTGCCCCGAAATGTCGAGCAAAGAGATTGCAGGCGCTACCATTACGCCCCTATTAGAGGCGTTGCACAAGGGAGGAGAAGCCTTTATCAAAAAATACTTCAATACCAATACCGAAAAAGGCGATATATTCACAGCCCTCAACACGGCTTTTGCCTCAGAAGGAATCTATATAGAAGTACCTAAAGGAAAAATAGTAGATAAACCTATACAGTTGTTGTATTTCAACGACAGAAAAGAAACCACTTGCTATCAGCCACGCAATATTATTGCCGTGGGCGAGAATGCACAGCTCAAAGTCATTGAAGTACACCAAAACTTATCGGATACTGCTACGGCTATCCTTACCAATGTAGTAACCGAGGCTTTTGTAGCCAAAGAAGCTTTCCTCGACTATTACAAATTGCAAAATGATAGCCTTACCGCTTCTCTTATTGATAACACCTATATTTCACAAGAAGCAAATAGTCACGCCAGCGTGCATACCTTCTCATTTGGGGGCACACTCACTCGCAACAACCTCAATTTCTATCACCAAGGCGAGTATTTGGAATCTACCCTCAAAGGGTTGAGCATCCTCAAAGGCACTCAGCACACCGACCATTATACGCTAGTAAACCACGCTTGTCCTAATTGCGAGAGTCATCAAGATTATAAGAGTATCGTAAGTGATGAAGCTACCAATGTATTCAATGGTAAGATAATGGTAGAGCAAATCGCCCAGAAAACAAATGCTTATCAGCAGAACGACAATATCCTCCTCTCCGATAAGGCAACGGTATACACCAAGCCCCAACTCGAAATCTTCGCTGATGATGTGAAGTGCTCACACGGCTGTACCGTAGGCTCTCTCAGCGCAGACTCTTTATTCTATCTGCAAACACGTGGGATAGGCAAAAAAGAAGCGGCTGCCCTACTTACCTATGCTTTTGCAAATACCGTATTAGAAAGCGTAAAAATCCCGGCTCTCTCGGAGCATATCAATCAGATTATTGCTGAAAAATTAGGAGTAACTGTAGATTTTTAATTAATGAGATATGTTACCTTTTCTCACAAAGATATCTCTTATTTCTTTGTTGCTAATAGGGAATACGTATGGACAGAGGGAGGACATTTGGCAAGAGCAATCTTCCTCGCCTATTCTTAGAAAAGTAGAGAAGAGCAAGGAGATATTCCTATCTTCTACCTCTTGGCATACTTGCCAATGGGTGCATTATCTTCATGGGGAGACCAGTGCTTCTCTTATGAAAATACCTAAGGGGGAGCGACCAGCTCCCTCATCCTATTTGCGCCCTAACGATATAGCAGTGCATTTGAGTACTTTTCTACAAGGGGCCTCCTATATCGTACCTGAAGATATTTTGGATAAGTATGGGCGTGCGCTTGTGGGCAGGCCTGACAATTGTCAATTTGTAATCCCTAAGGAACAAATGGATTGTCTTTTGGAAGAAGCAAAGGGAGATGTTTCTTATATAGAAGCAGCTTTAGGGGTGCCTCATGGGCATTGGGCAGGAAGGAGACTCTCTCGGATAGATATTCCTTCTCCTGAGAATTTTTTTCTGAGAATGCCTACAGGCAATGAAGCAGGGGTCAATAAGTTCTGGTTGCCAGGAGGTTATCTGTGGCAGGGGTATCGCGAAGCAATCATTAGCCAAGTCCCCCAAGGAGCCTATGTGGAAACGAGGATAATGATCAATACCAAAATAAATAATGAGTAATGACTAATACTGTATTAGTCATTACTCATTATTCATTGATCATTGAGAATTAGTTCTTTGCTTTTTCAAATTTCTGAGCCACTACATCCCAGTTGATTACATTGAAGAAGGCATCAATGTATTTAGGGCGTTGGTTCTGATACTTGAGGTAGTAAGCGTGTTCCCATACATCCAAGGCAAGGATAGGAGTTCCTTGTATAGGCATATTAGGCATGAGAGGGTTGTCTTGGTTAGGAGTATCTCCTATGTGCAACTTGCCATCTTGCCCTACTACAAGCCATGCCCAGCCTGAACCAAACTGCTTAGCAGCGGCATCTGCAAATTGGTTTTTGAAATTCTCCAAAGAACCGAAATCAGCATTGATTTGTGCCAATAGAGCTCCTTTTGGAGTGGTCTTTTTAGGAGTCATCACTTCCCAGAAAAGAGTATGGTTATAGTAACCTCCAGCATTGTTGCGTACAGCCTTGTTGTTCAAGTCCAATCCTGCGAGAATCTCCTCTATAGTCTGGCTCTCAAGGGCGGTACCAGCAATAGCCTTATTTAGGTTGTTAGTATATCCCAAGTAATGTTTAGAATAGTGGATAGACATAGTGCGCCCATCTATATAAGGTTCTAAGTCACTATATCCATAAGCAAGACCAGAAAGCTGGAACTTACCTTGTGCTTTTACTTCATTGGGATTACCCCAATTTTCTTTTGCAACATTTTGCTTTACAGTCTCTTGTGCTGCGGACTGTGCGGTCTTAGGGCAATTACAAGAAGCAACTGCTACCAAGATCCCTGGTAGAATGAATCTTTTCATTTTCTTTTAGGTTTTATCTGTTAAGAGGGGAAAAACTGTTTAGAAGGGTTAGAAGAATGGTCAGTGCAAAGGTACAAAATAAAGTAACACTATTTGTTTTTTAACTTTTATTTGGCTTTTGTTGGTTAGTCTTCAAAATATACTTATCTTTGCCGTCCTTTTGTCTGTGATTGGTAGTAGAGTAGCTAAGAGGTTTGTGATTGGGTTTTATTCTTCACATGCTATTACTCACATACTCAGCTGTGGACACTCGCTGGCTTTACTCACTATTTGCTCATGCGACTTTACTTATTATCTAAAAAATGAAAGTGATTATTTATCAGGCCTTTGTGAGGCTTTTTGGCAATATATCTACTGATAATATTCCTTATGGTACTAAGGAAGAGAACGGCGTAGGGAAGTTTTCCGACTTTACCGATGCTGCCCTACAAGGGATAAAGGAGTTGGGGACAACTCATATTTGGCTTACAGGGGTGCTACATCATGCCTTGGTGGGCGACTATACTGCTATAGGGGTTGCTCATGACAATCCCTATTTGGTCAAGGGGCGAGCAGGATCCCCCTATGCAGTGAAGGATTATTACAATGTGAATCCAGACTTGGCGGAGAATCCAGACAAGCGTTTGCAGGAGTTTGTCGCTCTGGTGGAGCGTATCCATCGGCAGGGGATGAAAGTCATTATAGACATAGTCCCTAACCATGTAGCTCGCCAATATCACTCTACCTCCAAGCGGGAAGGGATTAAAGATTTTGGAGAAGAAGATGATACTACAGTAGGATATAGGCGTGATAATAACTTCTATTATAATGTTGGAGAATCCTTTCAACTGCCAGAATTTTCTTTAGGATATACCCCTACCATTCCCTATACTTCCTATCAGGAGTATCCCGCTAAGTGGACAGGGAATAGTCGTAGTAGTACCCCTGCTCTTACCGATTGGTATGAGACTGTAAAGCTCAACTATGGAGTAAGCCCTGAAGGAGAAAAGGACTTCGATACCCTGCCTCCAGAGTTTGCCCAGTGGGATTGGGGGGCTCATTATGCCTTTTGGCGTAGTCGTGTAGTGCCCAATACTTGGATAAAGTTCAAGGATATTGTCTCTTTCTGGTTAGCCTTGGGGGTGGATGGCTTTCGCTATGATATGGCACAGATGGTGCCAGTGGAGTTCTTCAGTTATCTCAATTCCTTTATCAAGACACAAAAGCCTGATAGCTTTCTCATGGCGGAGATTTACGAAGAAGCCCGCTATCGGGAGTACTTACACATGGGGAAGATGGATGCTCTCTATCATAAGGTGGGGCTCTATGATACCCTGAGAGATATTATCTGTTATGGACATTCGTCCGACAGGATTGATTTTGTCCAAGAACCTCTTGGTGATATTGCCCCACAGATGCTTCACTTCTTGGAGAATCATGATGAGCAGCGCATTGCCAGTGAGGGTTTTGCTGGAGAGGCGCGTTATGGGCTACCTGCCATGACACTCACAGCTCATTTGAGCCAGGCCGCAGTAATGCTTTATTTTGGGCAAGAAGTAGGCGAACCAGCTCGAGAGCATGCAGGATTTGGTGCGCCTACTCGTACTTCTATTTTCGATTATATAGGGGTGCCCGCTCATCAGGGATGGGTCAATGGCAAGCGCTATGATGGTGGAGGCCTTACCCCCGAACAGGTTTTCCTAAGGGATTTCTATTGCCGCCTGTTACGCTTACCTATAAAAGGAAATTTCCAAAATATACATAGATATAATCGAGAACATACCTCTTATTATAATGATAAGGTATATAGCTTTGTGCGGGAAGAGAAACAGCGCAAATGGATTATCATAGTTAATTTCAGTAGGGAAGATACTTACGGCTTTGACCTACAGATCCCTCCTGTGCTTAGGGCACATTGGCTACTCTCCGATGGTGTTTACCCATTGGAAGATCGACTCTATGGAGAGAAACAGACCCAACTCTTTACCATGGGAGGGCAAGCGCATATGCGAGTGGATATAGCACCTTTGGAGTCCTTAATTTTCTGTTTGGAGAAATGACAAGGTGGTAATTTTTAGTCTCATAAATGAGCTTAGATTCATACAAAAAACGTATCTTTGTGACAAAAACATATTCTGATGAATTTAGAGCATATTGCACAGATTTCTTTTAAGCTTTTTTGGATTATTGATATTATAGGAGGACTTCCTATTTTCATCAGTCTGATGAATCGTTTTGGGAAGATACAAACAGAGAAAGCTGCCTTGGTGTCGGCCTGTTTGATGATTATTTTTCTTTTTGCCGGAGAAGCTATGCTTCGCTTTTTGGATATTCCCCTGAAAGTTTTTGCCGTAGCAGGGGCTTTTATCCTTTTCATCATAGCGGTGGAGATGATCCTTGGGGTCAGCTTTCATAAAATGGAAGAAGCCAATAGCATTTCGATAGTTCCTATAGCATTCCCACTTTTGGCAGGACCTGGGGTACTTACCATGATTCTATCTTTGCACTCTTCTTATTCTTCTGTGGATATTGTTATTTCTATCCTGATCAATGTAGCTATTGCTTATATAGTCATCAAGCACTGTCGAAGAATTAATGATTGGATGGGGCAAACAGGAATTGTTATCGCCAATAAGATAGCAGGGGTCATTCTTTTGGCACTTTCTATCAAGATGTTTGCAGATAACTGGAAGACAATATTTGAATAATAGGTGTTTTCCTCCCAGAAGAAAATGCCTATATTGCTAATATTCGTATCCTGAATCCTAATCGAATATAAAAGTAAAAGCGTAATTAACTGTTTTTCAATTAATTACGCTTATTTAGTAGCGGGGACTGGACTCGAACCAGTGACCTTCGGGTTATGAGCCCGACGAGCTGCCTACTGCTCTACCCCGCGATTTACGAGTGCAAAGGTACGACCTTTTTTTTAATTACCCAAATAAAAAAATAATATTTTTTGACAAACTTTATTTAATTGAAAAACAGGTTTTTATAGCAAGAATTCACTATAAAAACCTATTTTTGTATAGAAGATATGTTACTCTACCGTTACCGATTTGGCCAAGTTACGCGGCTGATCTACGTTGCAACCACGCATAGTAGCGATGTGGTAAGAGAGCAATTGCAGTGGAATAACACTTAGAATAGGGGAGAATATCTCATCTACTTCAGGAATCTCCAAGGTATGATCAGCAAGACTACTCATCTGGGTATCATTCTCTGTTACTACAGCAATGATTTTTCCTTTTCTTGCTTTGATTTCCTGTGCATTGGAGACTACTTTTTCATAATGACCTTTAGAAGGAGCCAAGAAGATTACAGGCATATTCTCATCTATTAGGGCAATAGGGCCGTGCTTCATCTCTGCTGCTGGATACCCTTCAGCATGGATATAGGAGATTTCTTTCAGCTTTAAAGCTCCTTCCAAGGCTACTGGGAAGTTGTAGCCACGCCCTAAATAGATGCAGTTAGATACATCCTTGTACTCTTGGGCTATTTCTATAACCTTATCCTTGGTCATTTCGATAGTTTTAGCTACCAAATCAGGCACTAAGGCAAGGTTCTGGCATAGCTTCTTATAGGTCGTGTGGTCTATGGTTCCCTTCTTGTGTCCTAAGTGGAGGGCTAAGAGGGTTAGTACAGTAAGCTGAGTGGTGAAGGCCTTGGTGGAGGCAACCCCTATCTCTGGTCCAGCGTGGGTATAGGTTCCTGAGTGGGTAAGGCGAGCGATGGACGAACCTACGACATTACAGATACCATAGATGAAGGCACCACGCTCTTTGGCCAATTTCAAGGCTGCCAAGGTATCGGCAGTTTCTCCTGATTGGGATATAGCGATCACTACATCCGAAGGATTAATCACTGGGTTGCGGTAGCGGAACTCGGAAGCATACTCTACTTCCACAGGGATACGTGCCAGTTCCTCAAAGAGGTATTCTCCTACCAGTCCAGCATGCCAAGAGGTACCACAGGCTACGATAACAATACGGTCTGCACTAAGGAACTGCTTGAGGTTGTTATTGATTCCTGATATTTTGGTGGTATGATCTTCCAAGAGGCGGCCACGCATAGTATCTTGGATAGATTGGGGTTGTTCAAAGATTTCTTTGAGCATGAAGTGCTCATATCCTCCTTTTTCTATGGCATCGATACTGAGCTTAAGCTCTTGTATGGTAGGGTCTACTTCCTCGTTGTTATGTATCTTGCGTACCTGAACCTCTTGATTGAGCTCTATGGTAGCCATCTCTCCATCTTCGAGATAGAGTGCATTCTGGGTATATTCTATAAAAGGAGAAGCATCGGAGGCTATATAGAACTCATTTTCACCGATTCCTATTACCAGGGGACTTCCTAAGCGAGCTACGACCATTTTAGAAGGATGTTCTTCCTCCATTACCGCAATAGCATAAGCGCCTACCACCTCGTTAAGAGCGTAGCGAACAGCCTCCTCCAAGGGGAGTTGTTTCTTATTCTTGATGTATTCTATGAAGTTAACCAATACCTCTGTATCCGTATCAGAATGGAATACATAGCCTTCTTTGAGTAGGCGCTGCTTGATAGGTTGATAGTTCTCTATGATTCCGTTGTGTACGATAACCAATTTGCCAGAATTGGAAAAATGAGGGTGAGAGTTCACATCATTGGGCACCCCATGAGTAGCCCAACGGGTGTGGCCAATTCCGAAAGTAGCTCCAGAGAGGGTATTTTTAGCAGATTTTTCCTCCAAGTCGGAAACTTTTCCTTTGGTCTTTTCGCTGATAAATTTTCCAGCATTTACTACAAAACCGGCACTATCATAGCCTCGGTATTCTAAGCGCTTGAGTCCGTTGATGATAATCGGATACGCTTCTTTATTTCCTATATATCCTACAATTCCACACATAATTTTCTGTTTTTAATTATTATAGATAGCGTGCAAAGGTACACTTTTTCTAAAAAATAAATGGATTAATTAATGTTTATTTTGTTTTATTATATCTTTTTAACTCGATATTCATCATCGATTATTCTTTCTGCATATACCGCATAGTATCTTGGGGTGAAGTATCTTAGCAAGGGGCGTATCCCAAGTTTCCCAACAGGGTGCGTCCATTTTTCTCTATATTTTATTCTCCAACCGGCTTTCTCCAAAAGCATATCCAGTTGCCAGTCCTCGAACTCGTGATAGTGACAGTCGCGAGGGTCTTTGTCATTGCGATAAGCCGAGGCAAACCACAAGCGTAAGGGTACAGTTACCAAAAGTCTTTGCGCAGGTAAGTGCTGAAGCACCTCGAAGGGGTTTACCAAGTGTTCTAATATCTCCAAGGCGGTGACAAACTCTCCTGTATAGTCAGCTAATTTCTCAGGGAAAAGATCCAAATCCTCTCCTTGAGTATTGTTCACAATGTATCCTTCCTTTTCCATTACTTCGGAAAAGGGGTTGCGTACCCCTAAGTCCAATATGGTGGTTCCCTTGGGGGAAAACCGCTCCAAGATAGTCAGGGTCTTGCGATAGCGCTTCTGAGGATAGATACGATACATAGAGTTCATGGTTATACTACTTTTAACAAAGCATACGAATATGAAAAGCGTCCACTCTCTGGTACCGAAAGCAATAGGTTGTCTCCCTTTTGTAGCTTTCCAGAGTTGAAAAGTTCCTCCAACATTAGGTAAGGAGAAGCGCTTCCTACATTGCCAACCTTCGTTAGGTTCATGAACCAGCGGTCAAGAGGAATATCTATCCCTACTTTCTTAAGTTCCTCATATAAGCGTTCCTTGAAATAATTGGAAGAGATGTGAGGGAGGAAGTAAGTGATTTCTTCAGCGGAAAGATCATGTTTCTTTAGGGCAGCGAGCATACTCTCTGCTCCTTTTACCAAGATGTTTTCATTAAGTAGTTTCACATCTTGTTTGATGGCAAAGATAGAGTATTCTAACCACTCTTCAGGAGAGTAATCACTCCATGCTTTTAGAGAGCCATCGGATTGTTTTTCGCCTCCAGCATACATACAAGCTTCCAACTGGTGGGCATAGGAGTAGCCCTCCATCCACATGATTTGTAAGGAATCTTGTGAGGGAAGAGGGGTGTTCTCTAAAAGGAAGGCCCCTGCTCCATCGGAAAGCATAAATCGAAGGAAGTCCTTCTTGAAAGCCAAGATAGGGTGTTCTTCTAAGAGGGCAAGGGTCTGTATTTCATTCTCATATTTGTTTGCCCTTAGCCAAGTAGAAACACGTTCAGATCCTGTACAGACAGCATTGGAACTATTGCCTGCTTTTACAGATAAATAGCCAAACTTCAGGGCATTCATGCCTGAGTTACATACTCCTGCTGAGGAGTTAAGCTCCACAGACCCACTTCCTCTCAATAGGCCGTGTACCATAGCCGCATGCGAGGGTAACAAAGTGTCTGGTGTGGAGGTGCCACAAGAGAGTACTTCTATATCTTCTGCCCTAAAGCGATCGTCTAATAACCCTTCTATCGCCAAGCAAGTCAGTTCGGTATTGGTGTGAGTAGGATTGCCTTGTGTATCAAGTGCATAATAGCGGGTTTGTATGCCGTTATTTCTCAGTACGACACGCTTGGCTCGCGAGGCAGCTTCATTTATCTTTCCTAAGAAAGCTTCCATCTGGTCATTGTCAATAGGGGTATTGGGTAAGAATTTGTTAGCTTTGGTGATATATACGCAATTCATGAATTGTTTAGCTATTTATAAAAAGTTACGGAGTGCAAAGATACGATTTTTCTTTTAATTCTCTACTAAACTCTTGATAAGGGCTATATGAGAGAGCGTCTTCTCATATCCATAGTCAAAGGCCTTATCTATAAGTTTTGTTTCTAATACTCCTATGTTGTCTAATTCATGTAGGAAGACATAATCACATTTCTTGAACTTTTTCTCATAGGATCCATCCATGACTACATTGTAGATACGTTGGAGAAACTTGATAGGATTACCTAACTCCTTCTCATTAACCTCCTTGAGCGGGTTTACGAAACTTCCTATAAGGATGTCACACTTTCCCTTGAGGGGCTCTATTGGGAAATTGTTCAGAAGCCCTCCATCACAATAGATAGCCTCTCCTATCTTTATAGGGGAGAAGTAAGGCGGCAAGGCCGAAGATGCAACCATAGGGGAAATGAGGTCTCCCTTAGAGAAGTAAATAGCTTTTCCATTGAGTAGATTGGTAGCGGCTATGTATAGTGGGATGGAGAGTTCCTCAAAGGTATTGCAAGAAAGGTGTTTTTGGAATAAAGCAGGGTATTTGTTGCTATTGATAAGTCCCATTCTTGGGAGGGAGAGCATCGATAGCTTAAAGAGGGGAGTCTCTTTGAAGAAATCTATTATCTCCTCTGGAGTTTTTCCTGAGGCATAGAGAGCTCCTACCAAAGCCCCTCCACTAGTACCTGAGATCACCACAGGACGCAGATTGTGTTCTTCCAAGGCCTTGAGCATTCCCCCATGGGCTAAAGCACGCACTCCACCCCCAGAGAGTGTAAGTCCAAAAGTTTTCATAGACAATATCTTATAATAGGTTAATATGATGCTTTGCACATAGGGAGAGTATTTCCTCTGTCCAGATAGAGGCTTGCACCTCTCCTATATGGGCTTTCTGAAGGAAAAACATACAGATACGAGATTGACCAATCCCTCCTCCTATGGTAAAGGGCAAGGATCCTTCCAGGAGCATCTGGTGATAATCCAAGTGCTTACGTTCTTCTAAGTTGGATACTTTGAGTTGTTCCATAAGGGAAACCTCATCGACTCGGATACCCATGGAGGAGAGTTCTAAAGCACTTTCCAGGACAGGGTTCCAGAGAATTAGGTCGCCATTGAGTTGCCAATCATCATAATCAGGAGCACGACCATCATGTTTTTCACCGGAGAGGAGTACCCCACCTATCTGCATGATGAAAATAGCCCCTTTCTCCTTAGCAAAGCGTTGTTCCCGTTTGTTGGGAGATAGGCTTGGGTACCTGTGTTCTAATTCTTGGGAGGTAATAAAAGTAATCTCCTTGGGCAAGAATGGGGTCAGTAGCGGATATTCAAGGGTCATTACCGCCTCAGTAGCTAAAAATACTTGATAGATTTTTTTGACAGTTTCCTCCAAATAAGCCAAAGTACGCTGCTCTTTGGTAATGATTTTTTCCCAATCCCATTGATCTACATAGATAGAATGGGTATTGTCCAAGGTCTCATCCCGACGAATAGCATTCATATCAGTATAGATACCTTCCCCAGTATTGAGTCCATAACGCTTGAGAGCCAAGCGTTTCCATTTGGCTAAGGAATGTACGATCTCGATGGTGTCCTCAGGGGCGTCTTTCATACTAAAGGATACGGGTCGCTCTATTCCATTGAGATTGTCATTGAGTCCAGTAGAGTTTTTTACAAATAGAGGTGCCGAGATACGAGAGAGGTTCAGGGCTCTGGATAGTTCTGTCTCGAAGAAGTCTTTGATTCGCTTGATGGCTCTCTCGGTATCCATGATTCCATATTTGGGATCATATCCTTGGGGAATTTTGCATACGGTCATAAGTGGTTATATTAGGTGTTCGATAAAGTCTATATTCATCTTGGCCGATAGGGCGGCTGCTTGGGAGACAAAGGTATCATAGGAGATCGTATTTCCTTCGCCTGCATTGTCTGAAACAGCGCGTAGGATAAGGAAAGGTGTATCCATAAGGTAGCAGGTTTGCGCTATAGCTGCTGCTTCCATCTCTACAGCTACAGCCTCGGGGAAGTGGGTTTCTATCCATTGGCGGGTCTCTTTCTTGCTCACAAAAGAGTCTCCACTGACTATCGGAGCACAATGCAGCTGAGAGGTATAGCGAGCTACCGACTCTTGGGCTTTGTAGAACCATTGTTCGGCAGGGAGGTAGCTTCGGGGCATCTGGGCTTGTTGGCCTATGGCATAACCAAAGGCTGTGACATCTACATCGTAGTAGCTGACCTCTGTAGCCAGTACCATATCGAAGACCTTGCTGTGTCGTAAACCTCCAGCAGTCCCTGTATTGATAACCAGCTCTGGAGCAAAATGATCTATAAGGAGTGCAGTCCCTATGGAGGCACTTACCTTACCAATACCGGAGAGGAGTACTACCACTTGGTGGTTGCCTATCTGTCCCTCATAGAAAGCATAACGCCTGAGGTGGGTTGGGGCAGGATTGCCTAAATATTCTCTAAGAAGCTGTATCTCACTCTCCATAGCTCCGATGATTCCTATCTTCATAGTTTTGAGTTTTTAATTTTTGAGTTATTTATATTTAAGTTTCGCAAGTTGTATAACTTATTGATTTTCAAAAACCTCCCCCTGTCCCCCTCCAAAGGGGGAATGAGATAGTTTATGATTATCAATGAGTTATAGAGAGAAAATTTTACGTATTGACAAACAGTTTTTGCCTTTTCAACGCCCTTATTCCCCCTCTCAGAGGGGGTAAGGGGGAGGTTTTATTTGTAGTATATTGATTTATAAATAGTTATAATTTTAATTATATTCTAAAAACGACTTGCGAAACTTAAATTTATATAATATAAGGGCTGACTACGGCTTATCCCTCTGCTCCTCGATGAGGGAACTTTTTCACGGATTACTCACCGCCCCTACAGTGCCTCCACTTACGGCAAACTCCATAGCTTGTTTGGCTGTGAAGCCCTCGGCAGGTTTTACATAGTCCTGATGGACAACAATCACCCAACCAGAGATAGCATAGGAATGGGGTAGGTATACACTGACCATTTCTTTAAGACCGATGGCAGACATGTCCTCTTGGGTAAGGAAGCCTATACGCCATATATCCGGCTGCTCTTGTACTTTTACCCATACTGGGTTAGAGAACTTTTGCTTGTCTCCGACAAAGGAGCCTATCACGTCCCGAATGGTCTTGTAGATAAACTTCACCCCTGGGGTGTGTTCCAAAAGATAGTCCAATCCCTCCACTAAAAGTTTTCCTACAAGAAAACGATTGCCTAAGTAACCGATTAAGGTGGTACCCCCCAGCACAAGGATAAAGACAAGTCCTGGGAAACGTTCTGAAATATGAGGTACAAGGTTGTCTACGCTGTAGAAAATAGACCAAATAATCCAAACGGTCGTACTCAAGGGGCCTATAATGACAACTCCTTGTAGAAAATATTTGAGAAAACTATGTATATATGGGTTCATAAATATTTGTAAAGCTATTTTACTTAGGTTATTTTTTACTCTTCACTTTTTACTCCTCCTCATCTTCTCCCAATACATCTATATGCGGTTCTATAAGTGTCTTTTTGTTGGCGATACTCTTCTCCAAAGCAATCAGCAATGACGGTAGGAGAATTAGGTTGCTGGTCATGGCAAAGAATAGAGTGGTTGAGATAAGCCCTCCTAAAGCTTTTGTGCCTCCAAAGCTCGATAGGGTAAAGATGGAGAATCCAAAAAGCAATATTATAGAGGTATAGAACATACTAATCCCTGTCTCCTGCAAGGCAGCATATACCGAGCGCTTCACCTTCCACTTATGCAGGACAAGTTCCTGACGATACTTGGCCAAAAAATGGATGGTATCATCGATGGAAATTCCAAAAGCAATTCCAAAGACCAATATGGTAGAGGGCTTCAGTGGGATACCTGCATATCCCATGACTCCCGCAGTAACCAGTAGTGGTAATAGATTGGGGATAAGAGAGATGATAACCATTTTGAACGAACGGAACATATAGAACATCATCACGGCGATAATCACTATAGTAAGTAGCAACGACTGAATGAGGTTTCCTACTAAATAATCAGTTCCTTTGGTGAACATATAAGCCTTACCTGTCAGGTGCACCTTGTATTGGTCTTGAGGGAATAATTTTTCTGTTTGCTTGGCGATAGCCTCTTCTATCTGATGCATTTTCTCGGTACCTATATCCTTCATGAAAACCGTGATACGGGCTACCTGTCCCGTACTATCTACAATACTACGTAGCATATCGGCCTTTCCCTCTGAGTTTTTTACATAAGCAAGGACAAAGGCACGTTCCTGAGCCGTAGGCAGGGCAAAATATTCAGGATTGCCATTATAGAAAGCTTGTCTGGCATATTTCACTAACCTTACTACTGAGATAGGTTGAGATATTTCGGGGATATCCTCCAGATATTCCTCGAGCTTGTCCATGCTCTGTAGGGTAGAGGGGCGCATGACCCCATTTTTCTTGCCCGTATCGACTGTGATTTCTAAGGGCATAATGCCGCCAAACTCTTTTTCAAAGAAGAGAATATCATCATAGAAAGTCTCTCCCTTGGGCATATCCTCTATGACACTTCCTGAGATATGGATACGATAGATTCCTATAATACTCGCCACTAAGAGGGCTACCGCTACAGAGAAAGTAGCAAAACGGTGCTTCTTGACAATACGCTCTATCCCCTCCAAGAGCCCTCCTATCCATTGCTTGGTTAGGTGCTTGAGATGTCGAGGCTTAGGAGTGGGCATAAAGCTATATATGATAGGGATCACACACAAGGAAATCACGTATAAGCACATGATACTGATAGAGGAGACAATCCCAAACTCCTTTAGGATACTGCTCTCAGTGATGATAAAGGTAGCAAAACCTGCGGCCGTTGTTAGGTTCGTCAGTAGCGTGACATTTCCGACCTTGGTAATGACACGTTGGAGTGCCATTGCCTTATACCCATGCTTGTGTATTTCCTGCTGGTAACGGTTGATGAGAAAGACACAGTTGGGCACCCCTATAACGATTACCAAAGGAGGAATTACTGCCGTGAGTATAGTAATCTCATAATGGAAAAGACCTAAGAAACCAAAAGCCCACATCACTCCTATAAGAACTGTACACATGGAGATGAACATCGCTCTAAACGAACGGAAGAAAAAGAGCAACACCAAGCAGGTGGCCAAGAGTGCTCCAATGATGAAAAAGCCTATCTCTCCAGTGATAATCTCGGTGCTTAGGGTACGTATATAGGGCATACCCGATACATGTATAGGAACCCCTAAGTCTTTCTGATAATTTTCTATCAAGGGTTTTAGATCCTTGAGTATAAAATCCTTACGAATGGCTGTATTGACAATATCCTTGCGTAAGGAAACGGCCATTCGCAGGGTGGAATGGTCTTTGTTATACAACAGACCTTCATATACAGGTGTTTTGTCAAATAGTTTTGGGAAAAGGCTGTCCACTTCCCCTTGGGTAGAGACTTCCTGAGGGAAGAAGTTACGTGTGGCAAAGCGCTCATGGATCGTATCCTTGTACAACTCTTTAATAGTATTCAGCGAGAGTACTCCCTCCACTTGTGGGAATTTCTGTAAATCATGAGCCAACATATTCCAGCGGTTAAAGCCCCCTGCTTGGGTGATCTTGTCCGCTTCTACTCCTATGACAATCAGGTTGCCCTCTTCACCAAACATACTCAGGAACTTATCATACTCCTTGCTGATAGGGCTGTCCTTCGGGAGCATATTCGCCTCCGAATAGGTCATGCGGATATACTTCCACTGTAGGGCTAAGAAGATAGTAATCCCTATGAAAACAGATAGGAAAATATAGCGATTGCGCAAAACAAGACGCGCGACAAATACCCAAAAATTATTTAATAACTTTCTCACGTTCTTCTTTAAGTTAAGTGCTTAACAGGCTGCAAAGGTAAACATTTTTCGCTACAATTTTTAATCTTACGAAAATAGATTGTTTTCTATTTTGCTATTTTATAAAAAATAGTAATTTTGCACCCCAATTTATAAATCATTTACACATGAAAAAAATAGGACTTTTTATGGCTTTGTTTTTTACAATAGCCTCCTATGCACAGGACTATACCCAGCATAACAAAGGGAAAATCTTTGTCTTTTGGGGTGGAAACCGTGGGTATTATACCAACTCTGATATTACCTTCAAAGGGAATGACTATGACTTTACCCTCTCCAATGTAGAGGCTGTGGATAAGCCCAAGGGGTGGCATATCGACTACATCAACCCTCTTAGAATGACCATTCCTCAGACCAACTTCCGTATTGGCTATTACTTGGGGGACAACTGGACAATCTCCGCAGGAGTAGATCACATGAAGTATGTGATGGTACAAGATCAGGAGGTCAATATCAATGGATATGTAGGGGCTGGTACCACTCATGACAAGGTATATAATAATGAGAAGAAGAAGCTCACCGAGGATTTTCTTACCTTTGAGCATACCGATGGGCTCAATTATGTATTGGTAGAAGGGGCTCGTGTGGATGATATTTCTTCTTTGTTTGGGATTCGTAACACAGATATATTTCAGGTAAACCTAACCGAAGGGCTTGGTTTCGGAGCGGTATATCCTAAGACTAATACCAAACTACTCAATCGTGAGCGCTATGATGAGTTCCATGTAGCAGGGGTAGGTATGCATGCCAAAGCAGGCTTACACTTATTCCTCTTCAAACATTTTATGATGGTGGGCGAACTACGTGGGGGATATCTCAATATGTATGATGTGCGAACTACCCAAAGCAAAAGTGATAGAGCGCATCATGATTTCTTCTTCTTTGAGACTATGCTTTCTGTAGGATGGATTTTTCGCATATAAAAATTAGGATATTCAAAAAAAATTAGTACTTTTGCACTTTAATTCAAAAATAGATACTTTATGAAGAAAATGTTTTTTACTATAGCCATGGCACTACTCTCTGTAGGGGCTTTTGCGCAAACCTATAAGAATGAGGCGAAGATCAATATCCTCAATGTAATTGTTCGCCCTTCTATAGAGCTTGGATATGAGTATTACTTAGATGAAAACCAATCTGTAGATGCAGAACTCATGTTCTTGGACAGATTCTCTTACTGGCATATATGGTCAGGAAGCAAGGAATACAAATTCTCTACCACCAGTTTCAAGGTAGGATACAACTATTATTTCAACTCTGTCAATGGAGAGGGTGCTTACATCAACCCATTCCTTAAGGCTCGTTTTGGTACCTTTACCGAAAATAAAAATGGAGTAGATGAAAAAACTAAGATGGATGCCTTTATCATCGGGGTAGGAGCTGGATATGCTTGGGTATTCAATGACAAGTTTGTCGTAGCGCCTTATGTGAATATAGGTCGTAACTTCAGTGGTCCTGTAAATAGCCGATTCATAGCTATAGAGCCTAATGCAGGAGTGCGCTTAGGATTCCGCTTTTAGTAGAATTTCATAGTTTTTATTGTTTTATAATTTTATTGCAAAAGGGTATGCTACCTTAATCAGGAGCATACCCTTTAGTTTTTCTTTTATATAGCTTACTTACATTCTTTCAGGTACTTCTATACCTAATAAGTCAAAACCAATGGCAATGACTTCTCCCACCTTGCGAGAGAGGTGTACTCTTAGAGAACGTTTGTCAGTGTCTTCTTCTCCAAGTATAGAAACATTCTGGTAGAAAGAGTTGAATTCTTTCACTAAGTCATATACATAATTGGCAATCAGGGCAGGGCTGTAAGTATCAGCTGCATTCTGTATTACTTCAGGGAAGAGACTCAATAGCTTGATAAGCTCTTTTTCTTTAGGGTGTAGGGATACACTCTTAGGAAGTTCACAGTTTTCCGCCCTTCGTAGTATAGACTGTATCCTTGCATAGGTATACTGGATAAAAGGTCCTGTGTTCCCTTGGAAATCAATAGACTCTTGAGGATTGAAGGCGATTTTTTTCTTAGGGTCTACTTTTAGAATATAGTACTTAAGGGCTCCTAATCCTATCACCCTATAGAGTTGTTCCTTTTGTTGGTCGCTATACCCCTCGAGCTTACCCAGTTCCTGGGAGAGTTCTTGGGCTACTTGTACCATTTCCTCCATCAGGTCATCGGCATCTACCACGGTACCCTCACGGCTTTTCATTTTCCCATTGGGCAGCTCCACCATACCATAGCTTAGGTGATAGAGATTCTTAGCCCAAGTATAGCCCAATTTCTGTAGGATAAGGAAGAGTACCTTGAAGTGGTAATCTTGTTCATTGCCCACCGTATAGATCATGCCTTCTACTTTAGGAAAATCCTCCTCGATACGCTTGGTAGCTGTACCAAGGTCTTGGGTGATATACACAGAAGTACCATCCGAACGGAGAACGAGTTTTTCGTCCAACCCCTCAGCGGTGAGGTCTATCCATACGGATCCATCTTCTTTGCGGTAGAATACTCCTTCGTCCAAACCTCTCTGAACAATGTCCTTGCCCAGTAGGTAAGTTTCACTCTCATAATAGTTGCGGTCGAAACTCACTCCTAAGTTGTGGTAGGTAACCTCAAAGCCATCGTATACCCATTGGTTCATCTGTCTCCAGAGTGCTAAGGTTTCAGGGTCTCCCTGTTCCCATAAGCGGAGCATCTCTTGTGCTTTTAGAAAGATAGGGGCTTCACGTTCGGCTTCTTCCTTTGTTTTTCCTGCAGAGATGAGCCCAGCGATTTCTTCTTTGTAAGCCTTATCAAAAAGCACATAATACTTTCCGACGAGCTTATCTCCTTTCTCTCCAGTACTCTCAGGAGTTTCCCCTTTGCCAAAGAGTTGCCAAGCAATCATAGACTTACAGATATGAATCCCTCGGTCATTGATAATCTGTGTTTTGTAGACTTTTTTCCCAGTAGCTTCTATGATTTTGGCCATGGAGAAGCCTAAGAGATTGTTACGGATATGTCCTAAGTGTAGGGGCTTGTTCGTATTGGGGGACGAATATTCCACAATCACTGCTGGGGAATCTTTGGTTATAGGCTTTTTGCCATAGTCCTTCTCTGGGGCTATCTGGTGGAGAAAGTGTAAAAAATAATTCTCACAGATCGAAAGGTTCAGAAAGCCCTTGACCACATTGTAGCCACTGACTATCGGTTGCCCTTGCCAAAGTGCATGAGAGCTTAGGTAATCGCCTAACTTTTCGCCTATTTCCTGAGGATTGGCTTTGATATGCTTTAGTAGCGGAAAGAGGACAAGGGTGTAGTCCCCTTCAAATTCCTTGCGGGTCTGCTGAATCTCTACATTCTCCATAGCAATTCCATAGAGCGAGGAGATCCCTTTTATAGTGTTTTCTAAGAGAATCTCTTGTAATGACATGAAGTGTGTAATTTTAAAACAGCAAATGTACAAAAAATAATTGTTAGAAAGGAAGGATTTAATTATTTTTTTAAAAGTTAGTGGTTAGCCTCCTACAGATAGAGGCTAACCACTAAGGACTAACGATTGACCACAATATAGCTTTTCAAAGCTTCCACATAACTCTCGAAGGCGAGCAATCCCTTGTGAGTCAGTGAGATTTCGGTATTGGGATAATTATCCTTGAACGATTTGGTAATAGAGATATACCCCACAGCTTCAAGTTTCTGTATCTGTACAGATATATTCCCAGAAGTAGCCTTGGTGATCTCCTTGATTCGAGCAAAATCAGCTTTTTCCTCGGCTATAAGCAGGGAAACTATGGCTAATCTTAACTGAGAATGTAAGATAGGATCTAAATCACTGAACATTCTTCTGTTTTTTATAATTAGAATAAAACTGAATCCCTGGGGTCAGGAATAATAGACAGGCCAATATAGCACAAAGTAGAGGTAGAGCAATACCATAATGTAAGAATAACACACTATAGGTAAGTATGATTCCTATGATAGAAGTCACAATCCATAGGGAGATTCTCAGGTGCAAGGCAATAGCCAAGGAGACAAAGGAGAAAGGTAAGTAAATCACCAATAGGGCAATCTCATAATTCTTCCAATTGCTATAAGGCAAGCAGAAACAGGAGATAGCCCCCAGTCCAGCCACCAACCAAAGCCAGTCGAGAGGGTCGGTACTCTTTTGTTCTTTTCGGTTTCTTATGCCCTCTCTCATTTTGCTAAAGAATGATATGAAAAATCCCAAAGGCATCAGTACACCCCAGCCTATCCAAGAGTATTTCGGATAATAATCTGTGGCGAGCATTACAAATTGTACAATCCCCGAAAGGGCAATCAGTACACTCCAAAAGATAAGGAAGAAGCCGTTTTCTTCATACTTTTGTTTTCTTTGACGGATGATATCTTGAATAATCTTCAAGCTATCGACAGGTTGTAGTTCCATGATGATATAGATTAAAAGGTTTTAAATACGCTGCAAAGATAAATAAGTTTATTTTATAAACCAAATATTTTTTAAAATATTTTTCATAGGTATTTAAAAAAGTTATAATAAATTGATATTCATGTATTTATATAAAATACTGTAAAGAATATTTTGCAAACGAGAAAAGGCCGATAATAAAATCATTATCGGCTTTTGTTATATAAGTTTTTGATTTTTATGATTGTAGTATCTTTGCTATGAATAGGGGCTCTGCCAACTAACCATTAATCTTACTTCCGTCATACTTGCTGGCTTTCACACAGGATAGGTCAAAGTTCTGAAAGCTCTTCATATAGTTGGTAATAGTAGTACCATTGGCATCGGCTAATACATTTTTGCCTTTGGATTTGAAAAAGGATTTGACACTATTGGCCCCCAAAAGGTGAGCAGCAGCCAAGATACCTGATTCGGTTACATATACTCCTGCAAAGTGCTTTCCTGCAAAGGTATCAATTTCATGCTGTAGCTTCCACTTGTTGTGTGCAAGACTTGTATAGAAAACATTTTCTTGTAGGGAGGGGTTATTGAGAAAATCTGATCTGGAAACACCAAAGAATTTTAAGGCAGACTTGCCAAACTGGTATTTTCCTATATGCCCATAAGGGTTGGTAATAAAATAGTTGTTACGAGATTCGCGGTATCCCATTTTTTCCTTGAAACTAATGAAATCATTGTAATGCTGTAGTGATACCAAGCGAGGGGAGGGGAGAGAAGTATCCGTGTTGGTTGTATAACCATATACACCTACTTCTTTAGGAGTATCTACTCTTAGGGTGTTATGAAGGTCACTTCTTTTGCCTAAGGAAGGAGTTAGAAGAATGGTAATAATGGCTGTGATCCATGCTGAAATAAATAGGTCATGAGCCATGGTAAGGTAATTTGTCTTTTCAGTAATATGCATTTTTTATTTTTTCTTCAAGACTGACCCCTCTATCATTCCTAAAAAAAGGTGAAGGAGAGTGCTTGAAATTTCACGGGGCAAAAGTACGTCTTCTTTACGGATAAGTCAATATCTCTCATTAAAGTTTAGTTAATCCCTTAATTTTGTTTGGAAAATGCAATATATTAATAAAAACAATTACCCTACAGAGGAATTTAGAATCATTCTTTTAAGAAGATAAGGGTATTTTTAACACCTCGCAAATAGTTTTTAACACCCCATTATGGTTGTTGTCATCCTTAGTTTCATAGAAGGCTACTTGTTTTACTTCTTCTTGAGCATTCTTCATAGCATAGCTGTAGGAAGCTCTTTTAAGTAGCTCTAAATCATTAAGATAGTCTCCGAAAGCCATCGTTTCTTCGGGAGAAATTCCTAAAAATTCTTGTAGGGCGGTTACTGCTACACCTTTGTTTACTCCTTCATTGGTAATATCAATCCAGTAAGCTCCTGAAATAGTGATCTTGAGCCCTTCTTGTGAAAGGGAAGAAAAGGCAGGAAAAGAGTGTTCTCTGGCTCCTATAGGGTCAAGGATAGTGATTTGAGAGATGGTATCATCAATCTGGGAGAGGTCTGTTACCTTCTCTACAGTATGGTGGTATATATTTACCTGCTCCTCGGCATAGGGGGTGGTAGGGAGTAGATAGGTCGCTTTCTTGCCGCATAGGCCTATAGCCATACCTGAAAATTGTTTGTAACGGGCAACTACTTGCTGGATATGGTAGGGGCTGATGGCATTTTGGTATACCTCTTTCCCGTTAATACTGACAAAAGCTCCATTTTCTGAGATGAAAGCCATTTTGTCTTTGATAGGAGCAAAGAAGGAAAGCAGGCTTAGGAACTGCCTTCCACTGGCTACACAGAAGTAGATGCCTCTCTCTTGGAGGGTTTCGAATACATGCATGAAGTCTTGGGGCAACTCGTGATTGCTATTCAGGAGTGTCCCATCCATATCGGAAATAATGAGTTTGATCATTCTTGGCTAAGGTTAAGTTCGCTGAGAATCTCGCTGGCTTTCTCCCATTGATCTTGGAATACATATACCTGTTGGTCACCGCCTAAGGCACCATAACCAGCAATAGCAGCTGAAGCCATAGGGTCTTTTACAATAGGGGTAATACCAACTTCTTCTAAGGCTCCAACAAGCATAGTTACTGTAGGAATATCTCCCTCATAGAGTTTCTTGAGTTCTGTTTTCATTTTCTAAATTTTGGTATTCGGGTTTTATTTTTTCTTCAAAAAGGTTGTGTATTTTATTGATCTTAGGTGCGATAGAAAAAATACAATAACCTCTGTCTGTATTGTTTTCGTAATAGTTCTGATGATACTCCTCCTTGGCAGGGTAGAAGATAGTTGCGGGTAGGATTTCGGTGACTATAGGATCACTAAAGATTCCAGACTGTTCTATAAGTTCCTTGCTCTTGAGGGCTATCTGTTGCTGTTCGGGGTTGAGGTAGAAGATAGCTGAGCGATATTGTTCTCCTATGTCCTCTCCTTGTCGGTTGCGGGTAGTGGGGTCATGTGCCCTCCAGAAGACCTCCAAGATATCCCAGTAGCTGATCTTTTTAGGGGCGTAGGTGATACGAATAGCTTCGGCATGCCCTGTCTGTCCATGGTATACCTGCTTATAGGTAGGCTCAGGGAGACTCCCCCCAGTGAATCCTACTTCTACTTGTGTCACTCCTATGAGCCGCTTGAAGATAGCTTCTGTACACCAAAAACATCCTGCAGCTATGATTGCTTCTTCCATACCTGTCTTTTCCGGAGGCAAAGTTAATCATTTTTATTTAAATCTGCTAATATCTGGCAGGCAAAAGTTATCCTGTGAGATATAGTCTAAACGGAAAGGAAAGATATCAAAAAGAGGCTGCCTGAAAGGCAACCTCTTTTTTCTCAGATTGATGTATTCACAAACTATTTAGCCACAATCATGTTCTTAGGATCAAGGATTTCATCCAATTTTTCTTTGGAGAGCAATCCGTGGTCGAGTACCAAGTCATATACAGCTTTGCCTGTCTGTAGGGCTTCTTTAGCAATCTTAGTACTGTTCTTATATCCTATATGAGGGTTAAGAGCGGTTACGATACCGATACTATTTTTTACCATGTTGAGACATACCTCACGGTTGGCAGTGATACCTACTACACATTTGTCCTTAAGGGTATCTACAGCATTTTGGAAGAGAACGATGGATTCCATAATAGCTTGGCAGATTACAGGTTCCATTACGTTAAGTTCCAATTGTCCAGCCTCAGCAGCGAAAGTTACAGTAAGGTCATTACCAATTACCTTGAAACATACTTGATTCACTACCTCAGGGATTACAGGGTTTACCTTACCAGGCATGATAGAGGAACCTGGTTGCATAGGAGGGAGGTTGATTTCGCTAAGTCCAGCACGAGGACCAGAAGCTAAGAGACGTAAGTCATTACATATCTTAGAAAGTTTTACAGCGAATTTCTTCAATGCTGAAGAGTAGAATACATAAGCACTGGTATCAGGAGTTGCTTCTACCAAGTCGTGAGAAAGTACAAATGCCTCTCCAGTGGCTTTGGCTAAGTTCTCAGTACATAGCTTAGCATAACCATGAGGGGCATTCAGACCGGTACCAATAGCAGTACCTCCCATATTGATTTCGAGTAATGAATTTGCTGTCTTGTTCAAGGTAGCGATTTCGGCTTCCATGCTCACTGCATAGGACTCGAACTCTTGTCCAAGAGTCATAGGCACAGCATCTTGCAGCTGGGTACGTCCCATTTTGATTACATCAGCGAACTCTTTTCCTTTAGCGCGGAAAGCATCGGCAAGTGCCTGTACATGCTTTACCAAAATTTTATTCATATTGAATACTGCAAGCTTGATAGCAGTAGGGTAGGAATCATTGGTAGATTGAGAACCATTTACATGGTCATTGGGGTAGCAGTGTACATAGTCTCCTTTTTCGAAGCCAAGAATTTCCAAAGCACGGTTAGCGATTACCTCGTTAGTATTCATGTT
Organism: Capnocytophaga gingivalis; assembly: GCF_002302415.1. Taxonomy (NCBI): domain Bacteria; kingdom Pseudomonadati; phylum Bacteroidota; class Flavobacteriia; order Flavobacteriales; family Flavobacteriaceae; genus Capnocytophaga; species Capnocytophaga gingivalis. The sequence continues at coordinate 1,758,644 of NZ_CP022386.1, forward strand.
CACAGAAGTACCAGCTCCTCCTTGGAACATGTCTACAGGGAATTGGTCATGGAACTTACCATCAATGATCTCATGAGCTGCTTTTTCTATGGCGGCACCTATTTCTTTAGGGATTACACCAAGGGCAGCATTGGCCTGAGCTGCTGCCAATTTTACAAAAGCAAAAGCACGGATGAACTCAGGATAATCATTCATTTTGCTTGTTGAAATGTGGAAATTCTCTAAGGCGCGCTGTGTCTGTACGCCATAGTACGCTTCTTTGGGAACTTGTAACTCTCCCAATAAGTCAGATTCTGTTCTAAACTCTTTCATATACAAATGTTTTATACTGTTTAAAAAAGTGGTGCTAAGTTACGTTTTTTTTATCAAACAACCAATCTTTTTTTAAAAAAAATCTTACACTATACCTTAATATAGTATCCCTCCTTGTTTTCCTTCTTCCCTCTGAAGAGCTGATTCCCTTCCTTGTGAACGTAAGGGGGATTATGGATTATTGAATATTAATCGTTAATCATTAAATTTATACTTTCTTTAATAGTGAAATTCATTTTTTTTTACTATTTTTACACTCTCAATTCTAAAGAACACATAATATGCTGTATGATGGTGATACTCTATTACTTCCTTACAAGAAAATTCTCTTGGAAAGGCAGTTGCTGACCCTGCAAAAAGCACAACTATTACAGGGTTCAGCCCCTTGTTTGGCCGATAGTTGTAATTCGTATTTGTACTACGGCTTGCACTATACAGGTCAGGAGTGGGTGCTAAGGGAATGGGCACCTCATGCAACAGCTATTTTTCTACTCTTTGAGGGGAATAACTGGAAAAAACATACGGACTACCTCTTCACCCAAGTAGGGGACGAAAATTGGGAATTGCGTTTACCTAAGGAGACACTCTCTCATGGGATGCTCTATAAGCTCTTGGTTGAGTGGTACGGAGGAGGGGGAGAGCGATTGCCCTCCCATACTAAGCGTGCTGTACAAGATCCTTATAGTAAGGTTTTTTCAGCTCAAGTATGGCAACCTGAAAGCCCTTATTCTTGGAAACATTTACGCCCCAAGGGGGGAGAGCCTCCTCTGATTTATGAGGCACATATAGGTATGTCCACCGAACAACAGAAGGTGAGTACTTTTACCGAATTTCGCCTCTTTGTACTCCCTCGTATAGCCAACCTTGGTTACAATGTACTTCAGCTTATGGCCATACAGGAACATCCTTATTATGGTTCTTTTGGCTATCAGGTATCCAACTTTTTCGCAGTAAGCTCACGCTTTGGGACTCCTGAGGAGCTCAAGGAACTCATCGATGCCGCACATGGCTTGGGAATTAGGGTTATCTTGGATCTGGTTCATTCTCACTCGGTGAGCAATGAAGCTGAGGGGTTGAGTCTTTTTGATGGTACCGAATACCAATATTTTCATAAAGAAAGTCGTGGCAAGCATCCTGCTTGGGATTCTCGCTGCTTTGACTATGGCAAGCTCTCGGTAGTACATTTCTTACTCTCCAATTGCAAATTCTGGCTTGAGGAATATCACTTCGATGGCTTCCGCTTCGACGGGGTCACCAGTATGCTCTATTATGATCATGGCTTGGGAAAGGCCTTTACAGACTATAGTCTATACTTTGATGGTAATGAGGATAACGATGCTTATTCCTATCTGGCACTGGCCAATCAGCTTATCCATCAGGTATATGGCTCTGCCTTGACCATCGCTGAGGAGATGAGTGGTATGCCAGGGGTAGCTGCACCTATCCAAGAAGGAGGCATGGGCTTTGACTATAAGCTCAGTATGGGGATCCCTGATTATTGGATCAAGCTTATCAAGGAAGTGCCAGACTATAAGTGGCATGTGGGGGATATTTATTATGAACTGACCAACAAGCGGCAGGAAGAAAAGACCATCAGCTATGCCGAGAGCCATGACCAAGCGCTTGTAGGGGATAAGACTATTTTCTTTCGCCTTACGGACAAGGAAATCTATACAGGGATGAGTGTTTTTGAACAAAATCTTATCATAGATCGTGCCATAGCCCTACACAAGGTGATACGCCTGGTGACTATCACTACCTCAGGAGGAGGGTATCTCAACTTTATGGGTAATGAGTGGGGACATCCTGAGTGGATAGATTTTCCCCGTATGGGAAACTGTGATAGTTATGCTCATGCGCGTAGACAGTGGAGCCTCGTGGATGATCCTAATCTGAAGTTCAAGTATCTCAATGCTTTTGATAAGGCCATGATTCATTTTGTTAAGGAAAGCTCTCTTCTGGAAGAGACTCCTCAGGTACAGGTACAGGATATAGAAAAGCAGATTTTGGTTTTCAGTAGGGGAGGCTATTTGTTTGTCTTTAGCTTTAACCCCACAGAGGCTTTTGTGAACTATACTTTTCCTATTTATGCAGGCAAATATACCTATGTACTTAATACGGATAATCCTGCCTTTGGTGGACAAGGGCTTATCAATGAGCAAACGGAACATTTTACACAATATATAAACCATCAGAACCTTATTTCCCTATATATCCCACCCCGTATAGGGTTGGTACTAAAGAGAGAATAGTAAAAAATGAAAATTCAGTATTGTATTTTTATCCTATTGGTGTGTTTTACCTCTTGTAAGAATATTTCTTCCAAGCAAGGAAGGACTATGGCTGCTTCCGTGCAAGATTCTTTAAAAGATTCACGCTATGACAGTATTGTCTCTTTTGATGCTCATCATATGTATGAGAGGGTTAAAGAAGGGAAAAAGTACTATTTGCACAAGGATAGCCTTTTCGTTCGTGAAAAAGACACATTCTATTGTAGGGAATATCATTCTTATTTTGATACTCATGGGAATATAAGAGGTATCATTTTCTATAGGAAAAACACAGAATATACCGATCCCTTTATGGAGTATTGGTATCATGATAATGGACAAATAAGTGAAAAAATCTACTATTTTACCCAAAAAGACAGTATCATCTATGATATAGATACAGTAAAGTGTAATGCTCTACATATTCTTTATGATCCCAAAGGGAATATCATATTCAGAGGATGCCAAGGTACCGCAGCAAATGAGGATATTAATACAGGAATGAGTGTAGGGACTTGGTATTATTATAAGGATGGGAAATTGGTGAAAGAAGAATACTATCATAATGGCTCCTATGGGAAAGATTACATCATTCATTTCTTATATAAGACAAAGTATACTAAAGAAATTATTGTTACTAATAATTTTCAGTTGTATCAGAATGACTCTGTAGTGCTTTACCCCAAGAAAGTAGCAGGAAAATTCTCTAACAAAGGTGAATTATTTGATATTCTAACTAATACTAAGCGAAGAAAACAGCTCAAGGATGATCAATTGTTGCTGCTTACCAAGAAAGGTGCCCCTTATGAGCAGTCTTCAGGGGATTACAAGGAATGCAGAGGTTGGTCTGTCCCTGAAAAGACTATAAAGTATGTAATGAAGCATTCTAAAGTGATAGATTTTCGTGAATTGCATGATATGTTCGGTGTATTTCCTTGTGTGGTTGAAGGGGTGCTTATCTATAAGTATGAACCTTATTTCTATAGTATGAATGCAGGTGGCTGGTGGGAGCTTACCCAAGGGGAGAAATACCTGATGATGGGCTATTATGGAGATGATGCTATAAAAAGAGGCTTTATCAATGGGGTTTATGACTGGAGCAAGATGGAATAAAAAATTAGGCACAAGCTACAAGTTCGTACGAGCACAAAGTATTAGGATACAATTTACTCTTATAAGGCGAACAATTCGTCCTTCCATAGGGTATATTCATTAACAATTGATAATTAACCATTAATCATTAATCTAATGGCTTTAAGTTTCAAACAGCGTGATTTGGTAAATTTAGAATTTGCCTTACAGAGAGAGTTTCTCGGCACTAACCGAGAAGGAGGGTATCTGTCCACCACTCTCAATTTTTGCAATACCAGTCGTTACCATGGGCTCTTGGTAGTGCCGATTGATGCCTTCAAAGGGCGTAACCATCTCTTGCTCTCCTCGTTGGATGAGACTGTCGTGGTCAATGACATGGAGTTTAATTTTGCTATCCATGAATACCCCGATACTTTCTTTCCTAAGGGGCATAAGTATATTGTCTCCTCCGAGCTCAATAAGTATTATTCTATCACCTATCAAGTGGCAGGGATAAGTCTACGCAAGGATATTATGATGCTTCATGGGCAACCTCAAGTGCTTATCCGCTATACACTTTTGGGAGGAGCCGACGCTGTACAGTTGCGACTGAAACCTTTCTTGGCTTTTCGTGATATTCATGCGCTATCGGTAGAGAATACGGTGGCTTGTACCGATTATGAATATGTGTCACAGGGAATTGCCACAAGGCTCTATGAGGGATTTCCTACCCTCTATATGCAGCTTAGTGGCGAGCATACTTACCTGCATGACCCCCATTGGTATAAGCATATCCAGTATAGCAAGGACAAGGCTCGTGGAGGAGATTATCAGGAAGATCTCTTGGTGCCAGGGTATATGGAGCTCACCCTGCATAAGGAAATACCCGTTGTCTTCTCAGCATCGACTAAGGAGGAAGACGTTGCTTCTTTGCCTATGAACTTCTCAAAGGCAGCCCAGCAAAGGGCGCCTCGGGATAGTTTCGAGAACTGCTTGAAGTATGCTGCCAACCAGTTTGTGATAGAAAAACTTACCGAAACACGTATCAAGGCAGGTTATCCATGGCATCTCTCTTATGGGCGTAATACTTTTATCTCTCTTCCGGGGATTGCTATTGCTTCAGGCAATACGGGGCTCTTTGAGCAGGTGCTCTCCTCCATGCAGCAATACCAGAAGGGAGGACTTTTCCCTCGCCTGATCAGCAGCCATGCACCAAATGAATACAATGCGGATACTTCCTTATGGTTCTTCTGGACACTCCAGCAGTATGAGCACTGGGCAAAGATACCTCCTAAAATGCTCTGGGAACGCTACAAACATACTCTATCTTCGGTACTTGAGGCTTATAGAGATGGACGTACTTTCCCACAAGTACACATGACTGAGAATAAGCTCATCTATGCCCAGCGCTATCACCGCCCCCTTACCTGGATGAATGGCACCATACAAGGGGAACCTCTTGTAGAGCGACATGGGTATATAGTAGAGGTGAATGCTCTATGGTACAATGCCGTATCCTATGCCCTAACTTTGGCTCAAGAAGCAGATGATAGGGATTTTGTAGCCCAATGGGAAGCGTATCCTGCCCAGATAGCTCAAGAGTTCGTACAGACTTTCTGGAATGAACACAAGAGGTACTTGGCCGATTGGCAGGATGAGGGCGTACAGGATCTCTCCGTCAGACCTAATCAGATCATTGCTTGTGCGCTGGATTATAGCCCACTGAAAGAAAGCCAAAAGAAAGATATTATTGACTTAGTTGAGGACAAACTGCTTAATGACCGCGGACTGCGTACATTGGCTCCTGATGACAAGCGCTACAGAGGATGCTGTGAGGGGAGTATGCGAGAACAAGAAGAAGCTATCTACCAGGGGGGTACTCATACATGGTTATTGAGCTTCTATATAGAAAGTGCCCTGAAGCTCTATGGAAAAGATTTTGTAGCAGAGGCAGAACAGCTCCTAAGCCATGTCGATGAGGATATACAGAACTATGGTATAGGACTTATATCAGAATTCTATGATGGAAATCCTCCTTATGTAGGTCATGGATGTATCTCGCAAGCGAGAAATACAGCCGAGATTATCCGTAGTATCTACCTTATCCAGTGCTATAGAGAAGGAAATACAAAGAAAATATAAAATAAAGGTAAACCCAAAAACAATCATTATATGAAGAAGATAAAAGTACTCATGTTCGGATGGGAGTTTCCTCCCCATATAAGCGGTGGCTTAGGTACCGCATGCCTTGGTCTTACCAAGGGATTGGCCAAGAATGAGGTAGAGGTTCTCTTTGTGATGCCCAAGGCCTCTGGAGACGAAGACGCTCAAGCGGCTCGCATTATCAATGCCAGCGAGGAAGAGATGCTTGAGGATTATTCCCTTTCCCAGGACTATGCAGAGCATATTAAGTTCATGGAAATAGGTTCCACACTGCGTCCCTATCTCTCTCCAGAAGTTTTTGCTTCCTATTGGGAGGAAGAACGTACCAAAATACAGACACAAGAGTATCACAATAAGCGCCTTTATAATTTCTCTGGAAAATACGGAGAAAACCTCTTGGAAGAAGTGTATCGCTATGCCTTGGTAGCAGGAACTATAGCGAGCAAATACGATTTTGATATTATTCATGCTCACGATTGGCTGACCTATCAGGCGGGGATCTTGGCCAAGCGTATCAGTGGTAAGCCCTTGGTAGTTCATGTACATGCTACCGAATATGATAGGGGAGGGGAGTACAACCGCAATTCTATCGTATATGAGATAGAAAAAAGCGGCATGCACCAGGCGGATCATGTGATCACTGTAAGTGATTGGACACGAGCTATAGTGATAGAGAAGTATGGAGTAGCTCCCGAAAAAGTAAGTACGGTACACAATGCAGTGGATTTCTCCGATGAGCAGTTAGACCTTCCTCCTCGTGCGCTCAATGAGAAGATTGTTACCTTCTTAGGGCGTATCACCTTGCAGAAAGGACCAGAATACTTTATAGAGGCTGCTGCAAAAGTACACAAGCGCTTGCCCAATGTACATTTTGTCATGGCTGGCAATGGGGACAAAATGACCCCTTCGGTAAGGCGAGTGGCACAGCTTAAGCTCGGTGGACATTTTCATTTTACAGGATTTCTAAGAGGAACAGATGTGCAACGGATGTTCCGCTATAGTGATGTATATGTGATGCCCTCGGTATCCGAACCCTTTGGTATTTCACCGCTGGAGGCTATGCGAATAGGCGTGCCTACGATTATTTCTAAGCAATCAGGAGTATCGGAGGTATTGCAACACGCTATCAAGGTCGATTATTGGGATGTCGATGCCTTGGCCGACGCTATCTATGGAGTACTGGCCTATCCAAAACTCGCCCAATCGCTCCAAAAGGAAGGACTTACAGAGGTCAATGCTCTCAAGTGGGAGGGGGCTGCTGGTAAGTTAAAAAGCATTTATCAGACAATGATAGCTTAAAAAAAGAGCTACAAAGTTAGTATAATTGAGAAAAAAAACGTATATTTGTTACCAAAGAAAGACAACCATGAAAGCGATATGTTTCTATTTTGAAGTTCATCACCCTGAACAGCTTCGCCAGTATCATTTTTTTGATATAGGCAAACAACATGATTATTTTGATTATTACTTAAATCGTACAGAGATAGAGCAGTTGGCTCGTGAGTGTTATCTCCCTGCCAATAATCTCTTATTGGAGCTTATTGCTCAATACAAAGGACGCTTTAGGGTAGCTTTTTCCCTATCGGGAAGTGCTATTGAACTCTTAGAATTGCACGCTCCAGAGGTGATTCGTAGTTTTGAGGCTTTGGCCAAAACAGGCTGTGTGGAGTTTCTCTGTGAGCCTTATGCACATTCGCTTTCCTCTCTTTCCAATACTACCACAGAATTCGAAAAGGACGTTCGCCGGCACGCTCAGCGAATAGAGAAACTTTTCGGTCATGCCCCTACAGCCTTCCGCAATACGTCCCTAATCTATTCCGATAGTATAGGAGAACGTATTGCTCGCTTGGGGTTCCATACTATACTCACCGAAGGGGCTAAGCATATCTTGGGCTGGCGCAATCCTAACTTCGTGCACCATCACCCCAATAATGACAAGGTAAAGATATTGCTCAAAAATGCTAAGCTCAGCGATGATATTTCTTTGCGCTTTTCCTCAAGGGATTGGGATGAATATCCTTTGACCGCAGAAAAATATGCTCGTTGGCTAAAGGCCAGCCTTCAGGAGGGGGATGTGGTGAATCTTTTCTTCCGCTATCAGGCTTTCGGTAAGTATAATTTGGCTTCTTCGGGTATTTTTGATTTCTTACGCTACTTACCACAATATATCTTGGACGAAGAGCAGTATGCTTTCTTTACCCCTTCGCAGGTGACGGAAACTTTTCCCGCTAAGGAGGCTATCTATGTTCCCAATCCTATCTCTTGGACAGATGAAGAGCGCGATATTACCTCATGGCTGGGGAATGAACTACAAGAGAATGCTTTCGAGGAACTCTTTGCCCTAAGTCCTAAGGTGGAAAATATTCCAGATGAAGCCTTGCATCGTACCTATAGCCGATTGCAATGTAGTAATCACTTTAACTATATGAGTACTAAGATAATATCCTTGGAACAACGTCTTAAGAAAGTATCTCCTTATGCATCTCCTTACGATGCTTATATCAACTATATGAATGTTCTAAGTGATTTCTCTTTGGAGATAGACAAGGCTTTGGCCAAACAGGTCAAAAATGAGGTAACACTACAAGAATTTTAGTCTTTGTCTGTCTTAGAATTGGAAATAGATGAAGGCGGGAGCATCATTGGAGAAAGTCTGATAACAGATTACAGCTACCACGACCATCACAAGGACTTTTACCCAGAGATCACTGCGGTAATAGGCCTGCTCTACCTTGTCCTTGAGTGACTGAGGAAGCCAATGTACAGTATAGCCTAAGATCATCACCAAGAAGGCTTCTCTGAAGTACCATAATACTTGACCACTACTTGCCCAGTCCATATTATTCCATACTTGTCCATACCATTGGTTGATGCGCTCCATGTCTTCTCCACGGAAGTAGAGACGAACAAAGACGATAAAGAGGAAGGTAGAGAACACCTTCCAGAAGTGCGCCAGCCAATGGGTGGAATGCTCATAAGGGCTTACCTTGCGCCAGAGTTTGTAGAAGACAATACCTAAGCCATTGATCCCTCCCCATAGGATATATTTCCAAGAGGCACCATGCCAGAGTCCTCCTAAGAGCATGGTGAGCATTAGGTTGATATTGGTAGTGATATAGTGCTGAAAACGAGTGCTTTTCATTGCTAATAAGGTGCCTCCTAAGAGCAAAAAGCCTATAATCAATGAGAAATAGGGATTACCTACTCCAATGAGGGCTACCACGACAAAGACCAAAGCAATGGCCACCGATGCCCATGAGCCTGTACGGTTTCCTCCCAAGGGGATATATAGGTAGTCCTTAAGCCATGTGGAAAGGGAGATATGCCAGCGCTTCCAGAAGTCTCCCGTATTGATAGCCTTATAAGGGGAATTGAAGTTGCGAGGGAGCTCAAAGCCCATCAGCAGGGCAAGCCCTATAGCTATATCCGTATAGCCTGCAAAATCTCCATATACTTGTAGAGAGTAACCTACCAAGGCCATAAGGTTCGTAAATCCTGAATACATGGTGGGCATCTCAAAAACTCTATCCAAAAACTCTACAGCGATAAAATTGGCAAAAAGCATTTTCTTAATCAGTCCCTTAAAGATAAAGTAAGTGCCTCGGTTGAAGTCTTGTGCTGTGATTTCTGTAGGACGAAGTATCTGGGGGACAAACTCTTCTGCACGGACAATAGGCCCCGCTACTAACTGAGGAAAGAAGGTGACATAGAAACCAAAATCCAAAATAGAATCCAAGGACTTGAGTTTTCGCCTGTAGATATCCACGGTATAGCTAATGGTCTGGAAAGTATAGAAGGAAATACCTACAGGAAGCACAATCTCATCTACAGAGAAAGCACCCTTGGAGGAAAACCCATTTCCCCAATAAGCTAAATAGTTGAATACCTTGTGATCGGTGTGGAAAATAGTATTGTAGGTGTCGGTAAAGAAATAAGCATACTTGAAGTAACTCAGCACAGTAAGATTCAGAACAACACTGAGGGTAACGAAGAATTTCCGCTTGGACTCGTTCTCACTCTTATCTATTTGTTTGCCAAAATAGAAATCGGTTATAGTGCTGAATATCAGTAGAAGTACGAATAGTCCGCTGGTTTTGTAATAGAAAAAGCAACTAACAAAGAACAAAAACAAATTTCGGATAAAGATACGCTTGTATACCAGAGCGAAACCTATATATATGATAACAAAAAATATCCAGAAACTCATCTGAGTGAAGTCCATGGGGTATTTTTTGGAGAATTCGAAAATATCATATATCCAATCCATTCGTCTTTCTAAGCTAAGGGTTACAGACCAATAACAACCCCTACAGAGGGGAAGAATCCAGAAGAGAAAATACTCTTATCTTTTTTGTACAATACATTGTAAGAGAAGCCCATTTGTAGGTAAGCATTCCCTCCTAAGGGTTGCATATAGCCACCTCCTAAGTATAGGGCATCTTCTTCTGTACGATAGGATTCTTGTCTGTCAAATTTTTGTTTGATGAAATAATGTTGGTAGGAGGCATGTACATAGGCAGAACGAAAGAAATAGTAGTTCACAGCGGGGCCTAAGCCTAAAAAGTTATATTGGCTATAGCTTGTCTTCTGCCAGTTATAGTTTACGGAAAAAGCCAATTCTAAGTCGTCTGTAAGCTTGTATCCTATACGAGGGGAGAGGGATACTCCCCATACATTATCACCAAAAGAAGCACCTATATTTCCTCCAAAGGTAAAACCTCCAAAAGGATTTTGATTTTTCTGGTTCTTAGGTAATAGGATATTGCCATCATTCTCTTGACTCCACAGAGTACAAGAGGATCCTATGAGTAAGAAAATAAAAAATAGTTTTTTCATAAGTCTTTTAGAATTCCAAAGGGATAAGTGTATTTCCTTTTATCTCAAAAAGTTTGTCTGAGATAGGGATGTTACTCTCCACATAAGCCTGAGCGACACGATGGCGTATCCAGTTCATATCAGCAGCGTTCCCACTACCGGTGATGAGTAATACATTGTTCGAAGGGACTCCTATGGTAATGGTTCCTTCTACAGGAATATTGTCCTTTGACCAAAGTTCGGAGACTACCAAGAAGCTGGCTTCGAACTTACCATCTGCTACAATCGTATAGCGACTGCCTTCTTCCTCTACACCTACCTCTACTTGGTCTATGAGGTTCTGTACTGCCAAGGACTTGAGGGCTAATCGGTCAAGTCTTAGGTTCTTGAGGTCTCCAGTGGTCAGACTTACTTTCTCGTTGCGTACCAAGTAGATTACTCCAAGCTCACTATTGATATTCTCATAGAGTAGGTCAGGGAGTTCTCTCTTTAGATCGTTGATAAAAGAGGTGGTTCTCACCAGTGGGAAGATCTCTTCCTTCTTGATGATGATATTGCCAGAGACTACCTCTGTAGCATTTTCATCCATAAGAGGCTCTTCATGAGGCTCCTCTACAGTAGCCACAGGGGTCTCTACAGGAGTTGCAGGAGTCTCTATAGGAATTACGGGAGCTACAGGCTCTGGTGTGGTCATAGCAGCAGGAGTCTCTTGGGTAGTATCTAAGTTGATAGCTACATCGAGGATATCCTTGAGTGACTCACTGATCTCGATAGGAGTTTCTTCTTTTGTAATTGTTTTTTCTTCCTCAAGTTTCGCTTGAGGGACAAATTTGCTTATATCAGGGAAAATGGGGCTTTCTGCCTTTTTAGCCATAGATCCAGGGGTCTCTTTCATGGCAGGCATTTCTTGTGTTTTTTCTTGAGTGTTCTGTGGTTCTTTTTCTTCTTTTACAATCTCCTCCTTGTCTGTAGGTTTTTGTCGGGTAACAGCTTCTTTTGCAACAGTCTCTGTACCTCCAGAAAGTTCTATAATAGGCTCTGCTTTTGCTGTAACCTCTTCTTTTTTAGGTTCTTCTTTTACTTTTTCTACAGGAGGTGGAGTGGCTATAATTATAGATTCCTCCTTAGGTGGTTCAGGGGTGATAACCTTAGGTGGTTCTTGTTTAGGTTTTTCAGGCTGTGGCTTAGCTGTAGGTTGCGGTTGTGGTTTGGGCTTGGGTTTTTCCTTAGGAATAGTCTCAAGGATGGAGCTGGCATACTTCTCTATGATTTCACTTAGGTAGAAGTCACTACGATGCATGTACTCAGCATAGGCATTGTCCAAGAAGCTGGTGATGAGTTGTCCTGGTTCACTCTTGAGCATCCACTCTATCTCTAATCCTTTGGTTTTTCTTACTTGTACATTGGGATTTTTGGTAATTAAGCGTTCGGCAAAAAGGCGGGTGAAGTCAGCTACATACTGTATACTCATTCCTATTTTGTCCACCAACTCTCTCATTTCGAGGCTATAAGGTTCTTTGTGGCGTAGGATAAGCTCAGTGATAATTGCCTTGTCATCAATCTTTTTGGCACAAGTGAAGTGGTATTCTACCTCGTCATAAGTTTGAAAGGTCTTGCTTATATAGCGCTCATTGGAGGTAGTTTCATCCAGAGCAGTGAAACCATCTCTTTCATATTCCTTAAAAAAGTCTCCCTTAAGCTTCTCGAAAAAGGCTTTAGTAATCTCTCCCTTGATAGGTTCTTCAGAACTCATCACGGTCAGATTGGCTCTATCATCGGCAGATTTTGCTAAAAAACGGTCAGTATTGCTCACTTCCCAATCGGTAGGAATGAGGATAGTAGAAATAGGATCTAACCAATATCTTTTGTAAGTTATTGATTTTAAATCTGTTTCATCAAACTTTTTTTTCTTAAATAAATCTAATAATCCCATTTTTTTTCTGCTTTTTCCAAAGGCAAATATATAAACTTCTTTTGTAATGATAAAGTATTCACAAGAAAAAAATTTTGGTTTAAGGTGTTTTTAATATTTATAGATAAAAATAACATTTGATTAACGATTATACTCCATTTTTTTTACTAATTTTGACCTTCAAAATAAACACATAAAAAAGTTCAGATGAGAAAACTTATTTTTTCGTTAGTGACCTCCTTTTTCTTGTTACTACCTGGTGTAATAAGGGCAGATGAGGGGATGTGGTTTCTGATGTTCATCAAGCGTTTGAACGAACGCGACATGCAGAAAAAAGGTCTACAGCTTACCGCTGAGGAGATCTACAGTATCAACAACAATAGCCTCAAGAATGCTATTGTACAGTTCAATGGAGGATGTACAGCCAGTATCATCTCTCCCGATGGGCTGGTAATTACCAATCACCACTGTGGCTATGGTGCCATAGCAGGGCTTTCTACTCCAGAGCATAACTATCTAAAGGATGGTTATTGGGCAAAAGACAGATCTCAGGAGCTTCCTCCCAAGAGCCTCTATGTGCGTTTCTTTGTACGTATGGACAATGTAACAGACCGTATGCTCTCTGTAGTGAATTCTTCTATGAGCGAAAAAGAACGTCAGGATGCCCTTAATCGAGAAATGGAGAAAATCCAAAAAGAAAATAGCGAAGGGGGTAAGTATGTAGTTTCTGTACGTCCTTTCTTCCAAGGTAATGAGTACTACTACTTCGTATATCAGGACTTCAAGGATGTTCGTTTTGTAGGGACTCCTCCTGAAAATGTAGGAAAATTCGGTGGTGATACAGACAACTGGGAATGGCCTCGCCATACAGGTGACTTCTCTGTATTCCGCGTATATACAGATAAGGATGGTAACCCTGCACCTTATTCTCCTAACAATATTCCTATGAAAGCAAAAAAATATCTCAATGTAACCCTTAAAGGAGTACAAGAGAATGATTTTGCGATGATATTAGGTTATCCTGGTCGTACCAACCGTTGGGTATCTTCTCATTGGGTGGATCAACAGGTGAAATATGGCTATCCTGCTTGGGTAGAGGCTTCCAAAACAGCTATGGATGCGATGAAAGGACATATGGACAAGGACAAAGCAGTACGCCTAAAATATGCTTCACGCTATGCCAGTTTAGCTAACTATTGGAAAAACAGACAGGGTATGATCGATGCCCTCACAGCTCACAAGACAGCTGATCTTAAGCGTGCTGCAGAAAAGAAATTCGCTGTCTGGGCTAATAAGCCTGAAAATAAGGCAGAATATGGTAATGTGTTGAGTGACTTAGCTACTTATTTCGAAAAAACCAATCAAGAAGCAGCTAATCATAATTACTTGTTGCTTTTCTTCAGAGCAAGCCGTATTGTACCCCAAGCCAATGGATATGTAAAACAACTCAATACCTATCTTAATTCTTCTTCTGACCAAGAAAAACAACAGATCAGAGAACGCATTGCTAAGGAATTGGATGCTTATTATAGTGAGTTTTACCTACCTGCCGAAATTGACCTTTTCGCAGACAACCTTAAGCTATATGCTGATAAGGCTACTGATATTCCTCAAGAAATAGCCCAGATAAAAAGCCAATACAATGGAGATTTCAGGAAGTTCGCCGCTGAGGTATTTGCTCGTAGTATCTTTACTACCAAAGAGAATTTCGAAAACTTCATGAACAATCCTTCTTCCGATGCACTACAGAGCGACCCTATCGCTCAGATAGCTCGTGTGATGATTGACAAGTATTACAACTCTCAATCAGAAGCCTTGAAGGATGGTTATGAAAAGGCTTTCCGTAAATATGTAAAGGGAATGCGTGATTCTAAAGTGAGCCTAATACTCTATCCAGATGCTAACTCTACCCTTCGCCTTACTTATGGAAGTGTGAAATCACTTCCTAAGGATAAGCGTAATCATGATGTGAAGAGAAACTACTATACTACTTTCAAAACCATGCTCGAAAAATACAAACCTGGGGATGCCGAATTCGATATGCCTAAGAAGTTTGTTGAAATGTATGAAAAGAAAGACTTTGGTCGTTATCTTGACAAAGATGGTACCATGCATGTATGCTTCCTTACTAACAATGACATCACAGGAGGAAACTCTGGTTCTCCTGTAATGAATGGTAAGGGAGAACTCATAGGCTTGGCTTTCGATGGTAATATAGAAGCTATGGCTGGAGATGTTATCTTCGATAAAAAACTCCAAAGAACTATCGTAGTGGATATCCGCTATGTGCTCTGGTGCATAGATACTTTTGGAGGGGCTAAACATATAGTAGATGAAATGACTATTATCCAATAGTGATATTCAATTAATCATAAGAGGTTATTCAAAAAGTTATACATTGTGGTCTGTAGGGGCGAATTGCAATTCGCCCATTAATGACAATTTGCCTATTAATAGCAATTCGTCGATTAATAACAATTTGTCCATTAATAGCAATTTGTTTATTAATGACGATTAGTCCACAAAGACTTTTTGAATAACCCCTTTTTTTATTTTAAACACTTTAGTTATATGCATTTTCTTTCAGAAGACTTAGAAAACTATGCCAATACTCATAGTCAAGAAGAGCCTGCGCTACTGAGGGCTCTTAACCGAGAAACCCACCTTAGGGTACTACAGCCTCGCATGCTTAGTGGACACCTACAAGGTAGGTTTTTGAGCCTTCTCTCCAAGCTCATAAGACCTAAATATATATTGGAAATAGGTACTTTTACAGGATATGCTACACTTTGCTTAGCCGAAGGTCTTGCCCCAGAAGGGGTGCTACATACCATTGAGGTCAATGAAGAACTGGAAGAGATACAGAACAAATATTTTGCACAAAGTCCTTATAGAGAGCAGATTGTACAACACTTTGCACCTGCCCTTGAGGTGATTCCTACCCTCGAGATAGGGATTGATATAGCTTTTATAGATGCAGATAAGAAGAATTATCTCAATTACTTAGAGGCTGTTTTGCCTAAAATGAGCCATGGAGGGGTGATTCTCTCCGATAATGTTCTCTGGAGTGGAAAGGTCGTGGAACCTCTCAAGGAAAGCGACAAACATACCCAAATCCTTATGGAGTACAACCAGCGGTTGGCTACAGATCCCCGCTTGGAAACCGTCTTGCTTCCTATTCGCGATGGTATCTCAATAGCACGTGTGAAATAAAACTTATCTCCTTTCTATTGCTCACTTACACAGAGCACATTCTTTTCCTTGAGAAAGGCCAATAGAAGTTTTCCTTTGTCCTGAGTTACATCAGCTTGGGAAAGAGAAAAGACAGGAAACTGTGAGTAGATCTCTCCCTGTGTATTTAACAGATAAAGACGACTATTCTCGCGGTCAAAGACAGAAATAACAGGATTTCTACCCTCCCAATGAAGCTTAGCCCCTGAGTAGTCAGCGTAGGGGAGTTCTACTTTTGTTTGGTTGATGGTCAGGATATTGTTATGTAGGAGTACTTTTATATCTCTTTGGCAATCAAAGCTAAAATTACCTTCCCCTATAGATTCTGAACGTACCCCTCCGTTGGTATCTACAAAAAATAATTTGCCGGCTTTGGTGGTGAAGCAAAAGAAATCCTTGTAGGTACTTATGGGATTGTCTGAGAAATCAAATTTCTGAGAGATAGGAATACGTACTGTACCATTGCGGTGAAGGATACTCAGGGTACCATTCTTTTCAGGGAAGACAATAAAATCTTTTCCAGCTATCCTAAAGTGTTGGGGTGTCTGAGCAAGACCATTAGGCACTTGACTTTTCTCAAACCCTTTTACTATATCCCCTCGCTTGTCGATCAGGCGAATTGTCTTCTCGGAACATACTACAAAGCGATATTCTCTATTTCTTTCATAATCAAACACTTGTAAGGGTAGTAGTTTTTCCTTATATGACATAGGGAAGGGGGCTACCACATTGCCATTGCGATCCAGTATCCAGAAGGAAGAAGCCGTATTGAAAGCCATTTGTAAGAATCCATTTTGGAAAAGATCTACCTGATGGATTCCTCCTATGATAGGGGCATCAAGGCGCTTTTTCCAAAGAATTTTTCCATCATTTCCTATAAGGTATAGCTGATTGTCAGCATCTTGTATAACCACTTCCTTTTGTCCTGTACGGTGATTGGTAACAAAGATAGGCTGGGTGAGAGCTTCCTTGTCCAAGGTGATGAGAAAGCGCTCACTTATTCCTCTCTCTTCTGAAGAGGTAGCTGTAGCGGTGGAGGAGCCTCCAGTATCGGCGGTGGTGGTCAGGGTCAGCTGGTAGAACTCGTCCTGTGGGCTTATCTGTAGCGAGGCATAGGCATATCTTTGTGCTAAGGAAGCGTACTTAGCTGAAAAATCCTTCTGCTCCTGTAGGTTTTCTATGGTGATGAAAGAGTTTTGGCTGCTACTCTTCTGTTGCAGCGCCTCAAAGGACTTTCCTTGGGAGAGGGTCTGCTTCATTTGTATAGCGTTGATAAGGGCTTCAAGGGCTTCTTTGTTTTGAGCAAAGATAAGGTTTTCCTCATTTCGGTATAGGTACTTAGGTTGTAATTCCCGCTCGAAGATAGAGAAAAAGGATTGTATATCCGAGAATTCTTCTATATGATGAAGGGTTTCTCCTTGGAAGGTCTCGCTCTTGAGTATAGTGAAGTAGCGCAAGGTTTCTTCTGGATTGGAGCTGTGGAGTACTGCCATAGAATCTCTCTGGAAGTCAAAGAAGGTAACTGAGGAAATATCCTCTTGGAAATCGAAATAAAACTCTTCGGGAACAACTTTTTCCTCAAAGGAAAAACAGCTGATCCCTTGAGCCGTTTGTGGGATAACAGCATAGGTTTCTATGGTGTTCTTCTGGGAGGGTACTATGGGCAATTGAGGAAGGCTATCTGCTGGTCGCAGTAGGGAACCACTCATGCGTAGAGTGTTCTTTTCCAAGTAGATATCCCAAGCTGTCCACCCATCCAGGTGCTTGACAATGCGTTCAGGAAAGATTCCCCCTATGAACTCCTTGTTCTTCTTCTGAGCGAGGAATATATTGGCAGGTACTTCTCCACTAATGGTCTTGGCTACTTTGTGAAAGGCTTCTTGGCGTACCACAGGGGTTTCAGGGAAGGATATATCCTTGAGGGAACTGATAAGAATCTCTTTGTCTTTTGTGATATAATACCACTTTTTATTTTCTACAGTTAGCGAATCTAACTTTCCAGAGGAGAGATTTTTCCATACACTCAGGCTGTCTTGCTTTTCTAAAGTGGCGCTTAGGTATACCCCATCATGGGTATAGGCTACCCAAATATGATCGTCCTCAGGAAGAGACCGCAGGAGATTTTGCACATTTTGATTGGGGTAATACTTGAAGTAGTTTTTCCAAAAATCATTGTGAATCAGCTGATTGACGAACTGATCCTTGTGGTGTATCTGAAAGAGTAGGGAAGGGTTTTTACTCAATAGATAATCCACTTGATCGGTAGCTTCTTCCTTGGAGGAACAACCAACCAACAATAAAAAGCAGAAAAAATAAGCCCCTAAGTAGCGCATAGTATCATGTTATCTTTCGTTGTGCAAAAATAATACATATTTCTTGTATTACAAAAAATAATGAAGAAAAGTACATTAAAAGATTAGATAGTATGTGGTATTCATCATTTTTTTTTATTTTTGCATCTGAAAAAGTATCTGAAAAATGGTCGAATATTTTCCTTATCTATTACTATTATTGATTGTCATTGTAGGGATTACTATGCTTGCCAATCGTATACGGGTGGCCTATCCTATACTCTTGGTCTTTGGAGGGTTGGCTTTGGCTTTTATTCCCAAGCTCCCTACAATGGCTATAGATCCTAATTGGGTGTTGCTAATCTTCCTACCACCACTGCTCTATGCGGACTCATGGGTGCTCTCTCCTAAGGAGTTGTGGAAGTGGCGACGTATTATCTTTAGTTTTGCTTTTATTGTCGTCTTTATCACAGCTGCGGTGGTAGCATGGGTGGCCAATATGGTCTTGCCAGGATTTTCCTTGGCCTTAGGCTTTCTCTTTGGTGGGGTGATCGGCTCTACCGATGTGGTGAGTGTCTCGGCCATACTCAAGTTTGTCAAGGTGCCACATCGCCTTTCTACTATTTTGGAGAATGAGAGCTTGCTCAACGATGCTTCCTCCTTGATAGTGTTTCGTTTTGCTTCTATTGTGGTTACTACCGGTCAGTTTGTATGGTATGAGGTGGCGGGGAGCTTCGTATGGGTTGTCTTAGGAGGGATAGCCATAGGCTTGGCTGTAGGATGGCTTCTTAGGGCTATCCATAAACTTCTGCCTACCGATGCCAATATGGATATTATCCTAACCTATATTTCTCCCTATGTTATGTATATCTTGGCCAATGCTGTGGATGCTTCAGGGGTGCTCTCCGTGGTGACAGGTGGGGTGTATCTTCACTATTATCGCAATGAGATTTTCACAGTCTCCACACGCAATAAGATTGAGGCTGTTTGGGATAATATCGTTTTTATACTCAACGGATTAGCTTTTTCTCTCATAGGGCTGAGTCTTCCCCAAGTACTCTCAAGCTTCCAACAGGAGGGGATGGCTCTTAGTACTGCTACTTACTATGGCTTACTGATGGCAGGAGTGATTATAGGGGTGCGCATCTGTTGTGCCTATGCTGCTGTGGTGACCACTCAGATAATGAAGCGCTTTATTAAAGTCGCTGATGGACGCAGGTATAACAATGTTTGGATCCCGTTACTGCTGGGTTGGGCTGGGATGCGTGGAGTGCTCTCCTTGGCGGTGGCACTTTCTATTCCGCTAACATTGGCCGATGGTACTCCCTTCCCTCACCGGAATCTGATTCTCTATATGACTTTTATTGTTATCTTGGTAACTCTTGTCCTACAGGGGCTTACACTTCCTTGGTTTATCAAAAAGGTTACTTTCCCTGACTATGATGATCATATCCCAGATACTGAGGCAGAAACTCTTATTCGTAAGGACTTGGCTCGGGTGGCTTTGGAGTATATGAATGATCATTACAAGGAGGGGATCACCGATAGTTTTCTTTTGCAAAACCAAAAAGATGTATGGGAGTTCCAACTCAAGACGGCTTATTGTAATGTTACAGCAGAGGTGCGCGATAAGTACATAGCTATTCTCCGCTACCAACGGGAATATCTCAGCGAACTGAATAAAAATCCTCGTATCAACGAACAGCTTATACGCTCCTTCGAGAGACAACTCAATCTGGAAGAGGAAAAATGGGAATCCTCAGAATAAGCGGGACATAAGGATGAATTTTTTTCTCAAAAATCTTTTTTTTTCCACAAAAACAATTACCTTTGTCGGCAGATAAGAAAGATAACCTACTGGTAGCCATAAGAAAAGGAAATGTCGATACAAAGAGGTGGCTATAGAACAAATTCTAACAGAAATTAATTTTTATTGCTATGAATACATATATATTGATCTTTGAGTTTCTTTTCCTCTTAGGAATTCTCTATATAGGGAGCCGATATGGGGGAATAGGATTAGGTGTTATCTCAGGGATAGGACTTGTCATTGAGGTTTTTGTTTTCCGTATGCCTCCTGCTTCTGCTCCTATCGAGGTGATGCTCATTATCTTGGCGGTAGTTACTTGTGCTTCCATACTGGAGGCCGCTGGGGGGCTAAAGTTTATGCTACAGGTAGCTGAGAAGATTCTTAGGAAGAATCCTAAGCAAATTACCTTTTTAGGGCCTATAGCTACCTATACCCTGACTCTTATGCTTGGTACAGGACATGCGGTTTACTCTATTATGCCTATTATAGGCGATATTGCACTGAAGAATAAGATTCGCCCAGAGCGACCTATGGCGGCAGCTTCTGTAGCTTCTCAGTTAGCACTTACAGCCAGTCCTATCTCAGCAGTGGTTACCGTATATTTGGGCAAAGGGTTGTTGGATCTCTTTCATCAACAAGGAGGGGAGTCGCTTACTTTGATCAATATTCTTTCGGTAACTCTGCCTGCTACTTTTTTAGGGCTGATGGCTATGTGTTTCTATAGTCTTCGCCGTGGCAAGGAATTAGAGGCTGATCCAGAATACCAACGCCGATTACAGGATCCCATCTACAGGGATCAGATTCTCAATAGTACCAAGACTACTCTAAATGATTTTATCCCACAATCCTCTAAGAATGCGGTATATATATTCCTTTCTTCTATTGTCTTGATTGTGGTCTTGGCGCTCTATGAGGATATCCGTACTTTCGAGGTGCTCAAGGAAGGAGTAACTACCCAGATGGTAGTTCCTATGGGAGTTATTATCCAAATGGTCATGCTCTGTTTTGGAGGGATTATTCTTACCACTTGTAAGACTTCTGTCAAGCTCGTTCCCGAAGGAGTGGTCTTCAAGTCAGGAATGGTAGCCTGTGTGGCTATCTTTGGGATTGCTTGGATGAGTGATACTTACTTTACCTATGCTATGCCTTATTTCAAAGATGGTATTACTGCTATGGTACAAGCCTATCCATGGACATTTATCTTTGCTCTTTTTGCGGTTTCTATAGTGATCAATAGTCAGGCAGCTACAGCCAAGATGATGCTCCCTGTGGCCATTACTATGGGGCTTCCTGTGCCTTTGCTTATAGGAATTATGCCTGCTACTTATGCTTACTTCTTTATTCCTAATTATCCTTCGGATATTGCCACAGTGAACTTTGACCCTACAGGGACTACCAAGATAGGGAAGTACTACTTCAATCATAGTTTTATGGTGCCAGGACTTATTGCGGTAGGTGTATCCTGCTTGGTCGGAATCGGACTCTCACAATTCCTGATACGTTAATTACCTCACAGAATATAATAAGAAAGCTGCTTCTTTTCGAAGCAGCTTTCTTATTATGTATAATCGCGTGCGATAGCGCCGTACCTATTGAATACTTGCCTTGAGGTATTCGCGGTTTAGGCGAGCGATATTTTCCAAAGAAATACCTTTAGGACACTCTACTTCACAAGCTCCTGTATTGGTACAGTTACCAAAGCCTTCGTGTTCCATTTGGTTGACCATGTTGAGCACACGTTCGGTAGCTTCCACTCTACCTTGTGGGAGTAGGGCGAACTGAGATACCTTAGCCGCTACGAAGAGCATAGCAGAAGAGTTCTTACAAGTAGCCACACAAGCTCCACAACCTATACAAGCGGCAGCATCCATGGAACGGTCAGCATCACGCTTAGGAATAGGAATAGCATTGGCATCCTGAGTATTCCCAGAAGTATTGACAGAGATGTAACCTCCCGCCTGTTGGATACGCTCGAAAGCGCTTCTATCCACCATAAGGTCTTTGATTACAGGGAAAGCGGTAGCTCGCCATGGTTCGATAGTGATAGTATCACCATCCTTGAACATACGCATATGCAATTGGCAAGTAG
Organism: Capnocytophaga gingivalis; assembly: GCF_002302415.1. Classification (NCBI taxonomy): domain Bacteria; kingdom Pseudomonadati; phylum Bacteroidota; class Flavobacteriia; order Flavobacteriales; family Flavobacteriaceae; genus Capnocytophaga; species Capnocytophaga gingivalis. Next base: position 1,780,608 of record NZ_CP022386.1, read on the forward strand.
TAATACCACGATCTGGTCCGTGCGCTTCTCCATTGATAAAGAGAGAGCACATACCGCAGATACCTTCACGGCAGTCGTGGTCAAAAGCTACAGGCTCTTCTCCTTTTTCTATGAGTTGTTCGTTGAGAATATCTAACATTTCCAAAAAGGACATATGGTCAGAGATGTTAGTGACTTTATATTCTACCATTTGGCCTTTTGATTTGGCGTCTTTTTGTCGCCATATTTTAAGGGTAAGATTCATGTTCATGATAATCAGTTTTTATTAGATAATAGGCAAGAGCTAACAGGTAATAACCATTACCTGTTATCTGTTACCTTTTACCTGTTATTTATAGCTGCGTTGTTTAAGTTCGATATCTTTGAATACTAAAGGCTCTTTGTGTAAGACCTCTTCGCTTGGGTTATAGGTATTCACTACTTCTGTAGGATTACCTGTGTACTGCCAAGCGGCTACATAGGCATAGTTTACATCGTCACGGAGCGCTTCTCCTTCAGGTGTTTGGTATTCTTCACGGAAGTGACCCCCGCAGGATTCATTACGCTCAAGTGCATCTTTGGCAAAGAGTTCTCCTAGTTCGAGGAAGTCTGCTACACGGTTAGCTTTCTCTAGCTCTACATTCATTCCGGTAAGCTCTCCAGGTACTTTCACATCGCGCCAAAACTCTTCACGAATCTCACGAATCTCTTGGATAGCTTGCTTAAGGCCTTCAGCGTTACGTGCCATACCTACCTTGTCCCACATTACTTTACCAAGTTTTTTGTGGAAGTAATCTACAGAGTGGGTTCCTTTGTTATTGATAAAGTGAGCCAAACGTTCTTTCACTACTCGCTCAGCCTCATCGAATTCAGGTGTATTGGTAGAGATTTTTCCAGTACGGATATCAGCTGCAAGGTAATCACCTATGGTATAAGGCAATACGAAATATCCATCGGCCAATCCTTGCATAAGTGCAGAGGCTCCCAAGCGGTTGGCACCATGATCAGAGAAGTTAGCTTCTCCAATAGCGTAAAGCCCAGGTACTGTAGTCATCAGGTTGTAGTCTACCCAAATACCTCCCATGGTGTAGTGAGTAGCAGGGTAGATCATCATTGGAGTCTTATATGGGTTTTCTGCAACGATTTTCTCATACATTTGGAAGAGGTTACCATACTTAGCTTCAATAATTTTCTCGCCGCGCTTAGTTACTTCTTCCTTGGTAGGTTCTACCCCATGGATTTTACATTGCTCTTTACCATAACGTTCGATAGCAGAAGCAAAATCAAGGTATACAGCTTCTCCTGTTTCATTCACTCCATAGCCGGCATCACAACGTTCTTTGGCTGCACGAGAGGCTACGTCACGAGGGACAAGGTTACCGAAGGCGGGGTAGCGACGTTCCAAGTAGTAATCGCGGTCTTCTTCTGGGATTTCAGTAGGTTTCTTACGTTTTTCACGAATAGCTACAGCATCCTCCATTTTCTTAGGTACCCAGATACGTCCGTCATTACGCAAGGATTCGGACATAAGGGTTAGCTTAGACTGATAATCTCCAGAACGAGGGATACAAGTAGGGTGGATTTGTGTAAAACAAGGGTTAGCGAAGAAAGCACCTTTTTTGTGGATTTTCCAAGCGGCAGTAGCATTACAACCCATTGCATTGGTCGAGAGGAAGTATACATTACCATATCCTCCTGAGGCGATAACTACAGCGTGAGCCGAGTGGCGCTCTATCTCACCAGTAACCATATTACGAGCGATGATACCACGAGCTTTGCCATCTACGATAACCACATCCATCATTTCATGGCGATTGTACATATCTATCTTACCACGAGCTATTTGTCGGTTCATAGCCGCATAAGCCCCCAAGAGGAGCTGTTGTCCTGTTTGTCCTTTGGCATAGAAAGTACGTGATACGAGCACACCACCGAAAGAACGGTTGTCTAAGAGTCCGCCGTAATCACGTGCAAAAGGAACTCCTTGAGCTACACATTGGTCAATGATATTTCCAGATACTTCCGCCAAGCGGTATACATTCGCTTCACGGGCACGGTAGTCACCTCCCTTTACAGTATCATAGAAAAGGCGATAGTTGGAGTCGCCATCCCCCATATAGTTTTTAGCAGCATTGATACCTCCTTGAGCAGCAATAGAGTGTGCACGGCGAGGAGAATCTTGGTAGGCAAAAGCCTTCACATTGTACCCAAGTTCAGCAAGGGTAGCTGCAGCAGAGCCTCCTGCAAGCCCTGTCCCTACTACGATAATATCTATATTACGCTTGTTAGCAGGGTTTACAAGGTTGATATGGTCTTTATATTTTGTCCATTTGTCCGCAAGTGGACCTTCAGGTATTTTGGAATCTAATGTACTCATATGTGTTATATTAAGGAGTTAATGTAATGGAAAAGGGCTACAAAGATAAAGCCTCCACAGATAAGGAAAGAATACCATTTGCCTAAGCAGCTAATGAATTTTTTACGCTTGTCATCTTTCCAGCCCATGGATTGGAATGCAGATTGGAATCCGTGAAGTAGGTGCAAGCACAAGAATACAAAGCAGAACACATAGATACCTACACGTATAGGATCGTGGAACTTCTCTATGAGTTCGCCATAGTAGCGAGTCTCATCAGGCTCGTTGAAATCAATGTACTTGTAAACCATCTCAGGAGCCCAGAAGTCATAAAGGTGAAGGGCTAAGAACCCAAGCACAACTACCCCTGTGATAATCATGTTGCGGGACATCCAAGAAGCATTGGCCGCTCCATTGTAACTATAATAAGGTTGGTTGCCTCGTGCTCTCTTGTTTTGAAGCTCTAAAACAAAACCCATTACGAAGTGGAATACTACCCCAAAAAGAAGTACAGGTTGCATCGCAAACTGAATCAATGGATTAGTACCCATGAAATGAGAGAGCATGTTAAAAGTACCTTCACTTAACACTGACATGAAGTTTACTGCCAAGTGTATCACTAAGAAAAGGATTAGAAAAAATGCCGAGAGTGCCATCGCCACTTTTCTTGCTACGGAAGTTTTGAATATTTGCATATTTTGTAAATATAAGTTTCTAAAAATAACTAAATTATCTGATAATAATTTCAGAGCTACAAAGATACGATATTCTCTTTTTATCTCCAACAAAAATATTAAAACATGACTAATTTATAGTTAGTTTAAATTAGGTAAAAAATCAAGGGTGATTTAGAAAGGAGGGAAGAGGTAAAAAACTAAAAAAACTAAAAAAATAATTGCTTTTTAGAAACTAAAAACGTATCTTTGTCAGACCAAATCTAAAGAGAAAAATTAATTTATAACTATCATGAAAAGGATATTTCTTTCAAGGGCTATCATCTTCATTGCCCACCGAAGAGAGAATCAATTTCTCTACAATACTTCCTAATATCAAAAGCCAAAAATCTCAATCATAAAAGAGGGGGTAGCTCAAGTACCATATAATATTAAAAGATCTTTTGGAAACTATCCACAGATGGACAGATACCCATATGATATAAGCATTATAAACAATATATATTAAAAAAATGAATTATGAATAAAGTAATATATTTATTGGTGATGATATTGGCTTTTGGGGCTTGTCACAAAGAAAACAAACAAGAGAATCAGCCTCGAGACTGGACATGTTACGATTCACCTAATGAGGAAGCTGTTATTCTTATAGATAAGACTTTAGTGCCAGAGGGTTCTTTGCAGAAGTTTGTTTTGTATGAAGAGAATGAGGCTAAAGAAAAAATAGAGCAAAAGCAATTCACTTACTCTCAGGTTATAAAAGATACTATTCATTTCACTTTTGCTATTCTGCATGATATGAAAAGGGTTTTGGGGAAGCGTACTATTAATTTCTCTTTGGAAATTCCTAATTTTGAGCCTATTTCTATGACTTTCTCAGGAGAATACATTACTGTGCCCAGGTGCTGTAGCATTCCAAAAGTCTATAAGGCATGGCTTAATGGTAAGGAGTGGAATCCTAAGAGTGGACATACCTACATACTTCCTAAGGAAGCTTTGCAAAAGAAAAACCTTAATTCTCAGTGATAAAGAGAGGTAGACTTTTCTCAGATAGATACCCATATGATATAAGCATTATAAAATATTAAAAAATGAATTATGAATAAAGTAATATATTTATTGGTGGTGATATTGGCTTTTGGGGCTTGTCACAAAGAAAACAAACAAGAGAATCAGCCTCGAGACTGGGCATGTTGCAATTCACCTAATGAGGATGCTCTTATTCTTATAGATAAGACTTTAGTGCCTGAGGGCTCTTTGGAGAAGTTTGTCTTGTATGAAGAGAATGAGGCTAAAGAAAAAATAGAGCAAAAGCAATTCACTTACTCTCAGGTTATAAAAGATACTATTCATTTCACTTTTGCTATTCTGCATGATATGGATAGGGTTTTGGGAAAGCGTACTATCAATTTCTCTTTGGAAATTCCTAATTTTGAGCCTATTTCTATGACTTTCTCAGGAGAATACATTACTGTGCCCAGGTGCTGTAGCATTCCAAAAGTCTATAAGGCATGGCTTAATGGTAAGGAGTGGAATCCTAAGAGTGGACATACCTACATACTTCCTAAGGAAGCTTTGCAAAAGAAAAACCTTAATTCTCAATGACAAAGAGAGGTAGATTAGGCAAAGAGAAATAGCTGTTACAACTGGTGTCTTTCTTTATAAAAGAGGCTGCCCACAAGGGTAGCCTTTTTCTATTAAACTATTTTCTCTCTTCTTCTTTGGGGATTCTTCAGAAAAGTTGTACTTTTGCCTTTCCTTAAAACCTTACTATTAGGACTATACAGACAATGAGCAAAGAACTACTGCTTTCCTCCTTCTTGGAAGGGAAACCTTATCATCAGTTATCGGAATATATCAAAGGGAAAACATCTTGTTTTGCAGAGAATCTTGTAGGTTCTTCCCTTAGTTTTGTTCTTTTCGATATTTTCAAAAGAACAGGGCAGACCCTTCTCTTTGTAGGAGATGACAAGGAGCAAGCCGCCTACTTACTCAATGATTTGGAGCTCCTCTTAGGGCAGGAGCAGGTACTCTTTTTCCCTAGTAGTTACCGCCGACCTTATCAGACAGAGGAAACGGACAATGCCAATGTGCTCCTAAGAGCAGAAGTACTCTCCCAACTCCAACAAGGGGCAAGGGTGGTGGTTTCCTATAGCGAAGCTCTTTTTGAAAAAGTACTCACCCGCCAGCAGTTGGACAAAAATACACTGACGCTCAAGCGGGGGGAACATCTCTCTTTGGATACACTCAATGAGACACTCTTTGAGTATCAGTTCCAGCGGGTGGATTTTGTCAGTGAGCCAGGGGAGTTCTCTGTACGAGGAGGCATTGTCGATGTATTCTCTTTCTCCAATGATACTCCTTATCGTATCGAGTTCTTCTCCGATGTGGTGGAGAGTATCCGTACCTTCGATGTGGAGACACAACTCTCCCTCCAACAAGTCTCCTCGGTAGTTATTATTCCCAATATAGAGAGTAAGGTCGCCGGAGAGCAGCGCACCTCTTTCCTCTCTCTCTTGCCTGAACAGACATTGATTTTTGTACAAGATTTTGAACTCTTTGCCCCTAAGTGGGAAAAGATGTACCAGAAGGCACAAGAAGCCTTTGCGACTCTTAAGGGAGAAATTGCACACTTGCCTCCTGAGGAGCTTTTCTGCAATGCACAAGAAGGACTTAGGGATTTTGCTCATCGGTATGTGGTAAGGATCAATCCGCACAACCCGCAAGAGATGGAGGGCAAAGGGGTCTCTTTTGCTATGCGACCTCAGCCTTCGTTCAACAAGCGTTTTGAGTTGCTCATTGAACACTTCAAGGAAAAGTATAATGAGGGGTATACCAATTATATTTGTTGTGTAAGTGCTCAGCAGGCACAGCGCTTCTTGGATATCTTCGAAGAGTTACACCAGCAGGTGCCTTGTGAGCTCTTGGAACTTTCTCTCTCAGAGGGATTTACTGATACAGCAAATAAGATAAACTGTTATACAGATCACCAGATCTTGGAGCGCTATCACAAGTTCAATATTCGCAATGGCTATGCTAAAAAACAAGCTATTACGCTCAAGGAACTCCATCAGCTTACTATAGGTGATTACGTGACACATATTGATCATGGAATAGGAAAATATGCAGGCTTACAGAAAATAGACATAGAGGGTAAAAAACAAGAGGCAATCAAGCTCATCTATGGAGATAGGGATGTGCTGTATGTAAGCATTCATTCCTTGCACAAGATTAGCAAATATAATGGTAAGGATGGAGCTCCTCCTCGCCTATATAAGTTGGGAAGCTCTGCATGGAAAGCACTCAAACAGAAGACCAAGGCAAGGGTCAAGCAAATCGCTTTTAACCTCATTCAGCTCTATGCCAAGCGGCGTGAGGCGGTGGGGTATGCCTTTGCGCCGGACTCTTATTTGCAGAAAGAATTGGAGGCTTCTTTTATCTATGAAGATACTCCAGATCAGAGTAAGGCAACACTCGAGGTAAAACAAGATATGGAGCGTGCGCGCCCTATGGATAGGCTCGTCTGTGGTGATGTGGGCTTTGGGAAAACGGAGGTGGCCATACGTGCCGCCTTCAAAGCGGTGGACAATGGCAAACAGGTAGCTGTACTGGTGCCTACTACGATCTTGGCTTTTCAGCATTACCAGACCTTCTGTGAGCGCCTCAAGGAACTCCCTGTAAGGGTGGAGTACCTCAACCGTTTCCGTACAGCTAAGGAGAAAAATCAAGTACTTGCCGATCTGGCCTCAGGCAAAGTAGATATACTTATAGGAACCCATCAGATAGTCAATGAGAAAGTGAAGTATAAGGACTTAGGATTATTGATTATAGATGAGGAACAAAAATTTGGGGTAGCGGTCAAGGACAAGCTCAAGACCTTGAGGGAGAATATCGATGTACTTACTCTTACAGCCACCCCTATTCCGCGTACTTTGCAGTTCAGTCTCATGGCAGCACGAGATCTTTCGGTGATTACTACCCCACCACCCAATCGCTATCCTATCGAAAGCCAGATTATCTCCTTCAATGAGGAGGTGATCCGCGATGGGATTGCCTATGAGTTACAGCGAGGGGGACAGGTGTTCTTCATACACAATAGGGTAGAGAATATCAAGGAAGTAGCAGGGATGATTCAGCGACTGATTCCCGATGCAAAAATAGGGATAGGGCATGGTCAGATGGAAGGCAAACAGTTGGAAGAAGTGATGCTTGCCTTTATCAACGGTGATTATGATATTCTGGTGGCAACCACTATCATTGAGAGCGGATTGGATGTTCCTAATGCCAATACCATATTTATCCATAATGCACAGCACTTTGGGCTCTCTGACCTGCACCAGATGCGGGGTAGGGTAGGGCGTAGTAATAAGAAGGCTTTTTGCTACTTTATCACTCCGAATCTCTCAGAGCTACCAGAGGATTCTCGTAAGCGTATGCAGGCTATCGCACAGTTTTCGGATCTGGGGAGTGGTATCCATATCGCTATGAAGGATCTGGAGATACGTGGAGCTGGAGACTTGCTTGGGGGTGAGCAGAGTGGCTTTATCAACGATATAGGGTTTGATGCTTATCAGAAGATTCTCCAAGAAGCCGTTACCGAACTGAAGGAAAACGAGTTCGCCGAGCTCTATGCCGATGAGACTCAGCAGGCGGTATATATTACAGATACACAGCTGGATAGTGATTTTGAGTTGCTCTATCCAGACAATTATATCAATAGCATCACCGAGCGACTGAACCTATATAATGAGCTGAGCAATCTTAAGAACGAAGAGGAGCTCTCCCAGTATGAATATCGCCTTATTGACCGTTTTGGAGCCTTGCCGCCTCAGGCAAGGGATTTGCTCAATTCGGTACGTATCAAGTGGTTGGCCACTCAGATGGGGATAGAGCGCTTAGTGATGAAGCAGGGCAAGATGCTGGGATACTTTATTGCGGATCAGCAGAGTAAGTTCTACCAGAGTGGGACTTTCCAGAGAGTGCTTGCCTTTGTCCAGCGCAATTCGGATAAATGTCACCTCAATGAAAAGGAAACCCGCAATGGGCTAAGGCTGATTATTACCTTTGATAAGATTACCTCTATCGATAAAGCACTAAGGATTATTAGTGGGTTTGTGGAGTAAAAATCATTCATAAAACCATTGATAAATTACAATTAAAATTCGTATATTTGTGCGGAAAATTTGTAAATACATGAAAAAAATCTATTTACTTGCCTCTGTTGCTTTTTTAGTGGCTTGTGGCTCTCAAAAACAATCTAAAAATGATCCTATAGAAAAGGGATTAGACCTCTCTGCTATGGATACTTCGGTACGCCCTCAGGATGATTTCTATAATTTTGTCAATGGCAAATGGGCTAAAACAGCACAAATCCCTGCCGATAAGTCTACTTGGGGTACGTTCCAAATCCTTCGAGATAAGACCGACGAACAGTGCTTGGCGATCTTGGACGAACTTCTGCAGAAGGACTTTCCTAAGGGAAGCGAAGGACAGAAAATCAAGGATTTGTATGCCTCATATCTCGATTGGAATCGGCGTAATGCTGAGGGACTCAAGCCTCTGGGACAGAGTTTTGTGAAAATTGATGCCATACAGTCTTTGGCTGACCTGCAGCGATACCTTATTGAAGTGACACCACAAGGGGAAAACCCTATCTGTAACTGGAGTGTCTCTGCCGACAAAAAGGATTCTCAGATGAATGCTGTCTATCTTGGAGCCTTCTCCATAGGGCTTTCTCGAAGCTACTACCAAAAGGACTCTGAGGCCAATACCAAGACCATTGCCAAGTATCAAGAATATGTCACTAAAGTACTCTCTATGATTGGGGAGGAAAATCCTGCTCAGAAGGCACAGGAGTTGGTCGATATGGAGCGCCGTATTGCTAAGCTCATCTATACCAATGAGGAGAGAAGGGACCCTAACATCACTTATAATCCTGTATTGATCAAGGAATTGTCTTCTTTGGTTAAGGGAGTGAACCTCCCTGTATATCTCTCCGCAGTAGGGGTACATACCGATAGGGTTATCGTTCCTGAGATCCGTCTGTACAAGGCGTATGATACTTTTCTCTCTCAGGAGAATATCCCACTGCTCAAGACTTACCTCAAGTATCAGCAGGTCTCCAGTAACCTCCATACTTTGGACAGTGCATTGGATGAACTCTCTTTCGATTTCTATACCCGCTATCTCAGGGGACAACAGCAACAACGCCCTATGAACAAGCGTGCCTTGGGCATAATCAATGGGCTCTTAGGGGAGGCCTTCGGCAAGCTCTATGTAGAGAGGTATTTCCCTGCTAAGGCTAAGGAGGAAATGTTGGTACTGATTGACTATCTCAGAAGAAGTTTTGCCCAGCATATCCAACAGGTACAATGGATGTCCCCTCAGACTAAGGAAAAAGCACTTGCCAAGTTGAACAAATTTGGGGTGAAGGTTGGCTATCCTGACAAGTGGACGGATTACTCTCGCTTGGAGATAGCACCAGCCTCCACAGCTTCTTATTTTGACAATGTATGTAGTATCCGTGCATGGCGCTATAAGGAAAACTTGGCCGATGTAGGACAAAAGGTGGACAAATCCCGCTGGCGTATGACTCCACAAACAATCAATGCTTATTATAGCCCTATGAACAACGAGATTGTGTTCCCAGCAGCTATCCTTCAGGCTCCTTTCTTTAGCTTCGATGCGGATCCTGCGGTTAATTTTGGTGGTATAGGCGCGGTGATTGGGCATGAGATGACCCATGGATTCGATGATAGTGGCGCTGAGTATGATGGGGATGGAAATCTTAAAAACTGGTGGACACCTCAGGATAAGGAAAATTTCAAAAAAGCAACTAAGGCTCTCGCAGCTCAGTTCGATAAATATGAAGTGGCTAAAGGAGTTTTTGTCAATGGAATCTTTACCAATGGCGAAAATATAGCCGACCTCGGCGGGGTTAATATCGCTTATGATGCGCTACAGCTATACCTCAAAGAGCATGGCAAGGTACAAAAGATAAGTGGATATACCCAAGAGGAACGCTTTTTTATCTCTTGGGCGACTGTGTGGCGTGGTTTTTCCACTGAAAAACACCTACTCAATCAGGTAAAAACAGACCCTCATACTCCTCAGTATATCCGTGCTTATGCACCACTAACCAATGTGGAGGCTTGGTATAAGGCTTTCAAGGTGAAAACAGGTGATAAGCTCTACAGAGCTCCTCAGGATAGGGTCAAAATCTGGTAATAATGATTAATGGTTAATAATTGAGGGATAATACCTAATTTGTTAAAACACAATAATTGCGTCTCTACTTCGATACTTTCCTTGTCGTAGTAGAGACGCAATTTATTGATTTCCATAAATCATTGCTGAGGTCTCAGGGCAAAATTTACTCCTTTGTGTTCTCCTAAGCCATAGTAATGCTTGAAGTTATAGATTAGTGGATTCCATGCTAAGGGATTGATCTTGTCTCCGTCCATAACTAAATGATCTTCCGCATGAACTACAACGAATTCAAGCTCTACCAATACATAACCATTGCGGTCGATGACTTCTGTCACTTTGGCCTCGGCTTGTATGGGGCACTGAGCAATACGCGGCGGACGCACCTTCTGCGAAGGTAGTGGTGTAAAACCTCCTATAGCAAATTTGTCCTGAGCAAAGGTGTACTTCTCTGCCTTCTGCGCAGGTACAGGATTCTTGGCTGTATAGGGCGCTATAGTATCCACTTGTTCCCACATAGAAGCTGTAGGCAGGTTAAAGACTACTTCAGGGACAACAAGTACATTCTCATAAGCCTTATTGAGCTTTACTAAAGCCATTACCGCATGGGTACTCAGGGTAAAGGTACAGCTGATAGGCGTAATATTTGCATTCCCCTTCTCATCGGTTGTGGTGAGTAATACTACAGGGAAGCCATAATAAAACATGTTGGGTAAAAATGACTGCATAGTATCAAATTTTGAAATTAGGATACAAAGGTACGATTTTGAGTGAGAAACGAAAAGAGAAAAGTGAAAAATATTTTGTAAGGGCAAATGACTGATAGTAAGGTGTATAAGCTCTCTATTAATCGTTTTAACAAAAGATTATCTTTTTGGTTCGCAAACTATAGAACTAAATAACTATCTTTGCTCCCAGAAATAATTATTAATACTAATAGTGATTAATCATTGAACATTAATCCATTGAACATTAATCCATTGAATATTGAAAAAAACACCCTTATTGAGATGATGTCTGAGCTCTTTAGGAAGATGCACCATGTATCTCCTATGGCCGCTAAGATATTGTCTGTATTGGTCATTGAAGGCTGTGCGGAGGGGCTTACCTTTGAGTATCTTATAGAGAGGTTACAGGCCAGCAAGAGCACGCTTTCTACCAATATCAATTTTCTTTTGGACAAGGGGCTGATCTACTATGACACCAAGGAGGGAAAGCGAAGAAAATACTTCAAATCCTTTCCTTTTGACAAGCGATTTTCGGAATTTCTCGAACTGATTCGTTACGAAAGGGATTTTACCCTTCGTTTTAGAAAATATATTGATGACCAAGATCCTCAACATACAGATCGCTTCCTCGAGAGAAGAATGAAAAAAACAGGGGTCCTTCTTGATTTCCTCGGAAAAATGGAATCACTTACTGAAGATTTTTTGGAAAAACTAAAACAGGAAGATATACGTGAAAAACTATAATACAGACGTTCTTTTTATCTTAATCTTAGGATTGCTCTCTATGCTTACTCCTTTGGCGATAGATATGTACTTACCATCCTTTGGGTCAATAGCCTCGGACTTGCATGTCTCCAAGGAGCGCATCCAGACGACCTTAGCCCTCTTTACCATGGGCTTTGCCGTAGGTCAGTTGCTCTGGGGGCCACTTTCGGATAGCTATGGCCGCAAGCCTACTATTATTGTAGGGGTAATCGTAGCGGCAGTGATTGCCTTGTGGCTTACACAGGTGGGGGAATTATATCATTTTTATATATTGCGCTTTTTGCAAGGCTTTTTTGGTTCAGCCCCTGCGGTGGTTGCAGGTGCTTTACTCAGAGACCTTTTCAATAAGGAAGCCTTCTCCAAGATGATGTCTATGATCATGCTTGTCACCATGATAGCTCCTTTGGTAGCTCCTATTTTGGGAGGGTATATAGCCGATTGGTTTCATTGGCAGGCCATTTTTTACCTATTGACAGTATTGGGGTTGCTCGCGGCTCTTTTGGTATGGCTGCGCATCCCAGAGTCTTTGCCCAAAGAACGACGCATTCCCTTGGATATCATAGGTGTATTGCGTAATTATCGTACAGTAGCGACCAATAGGAAAGTACTGGGGTATATTTTTACCAATGCTTTTTCCTATTCAGGAATGTTTTGCTTTTTGACTTCAGGATCATTGGTTTATACAGGAGTCTATGGAGTAGCACCTAAGAATTTTGGGTACTTTTTTATATTGAATATAGGCGTGATGATGATCGCTACTTTTCTTGGGGGGCGCTTCGTAGGTCGCTTAGGCACCGAACGTATCCTAAGGATCGGGCTTTGGATACAGCTGATCATGGGTGTCTACTTGGCATTCTGTGCGTTTTTTCATTGGGGGCTATGGCCTTCTGCCATTGGAATAGCGCTATATGTAGGGATGGTCTCTATCGTCTCGAGCAATGCCAATGCAGCTGTCCTTGAGTTATTCCCACGTACAGCAGGGACCGCCAATTCGCTTATAGGAATGTTTCGCTTTGCTATCGGCGCTATCATCGGTGCTATATTGGCACTATTCTCAGTCGAAACGGAGCAACCCATGCTCTTTGCAATAACCTTGTGTATCTTTATTTCTGTAATGTTTTATAGAATACAAGTAATTGGTAAAAGGTAATGGACATTATTAATAGTAAACATTATAAAAATGAATAAATTTTTCCTGATCAGTATAGGGCTTATGTTATTTTCTTGTAAGACTTTACAAAAAAAGGTAGAACAAAGAGATACAGATACTCTTATTTTACTTTATGAAGCAGCAACTCCAACAGCCTCTCTCAAAAAAGAATTTGCTAAATATGGAGCAGAGATTTTATACGAATACAAGAATATCAATGGTTTTGCTATTAGAATTCCTAAAGAAAAATCCTTAGAGCAAGCCAAAACACATTTCTCCAAAGTCAAGGGAGTGCTTAGTGTCGAAAAAGATGAAAAAGTAGAGATTAACCAATAATATAGAAACCTATAATTTTAAAATTCTTTTAAATAATGAATAAAGTTTTAATTTTTGTAAGTATGCTTGTCCTTACCATAGGATGTAAAAAAGGACAAGAACAACAAGGCGCCGGTATGGGAGCCACTCAGAAGGTATTGCCTACCATTACAGTAGGAGAGCAGAGTACCACTTCGAACCTCTCTTTCCCTGTCAATATAGAAGGGGTGGTCAATAGCCCTGTACAGGCCAAAATTTCTGGATATATCACCAAAGTACTTGTGGACGAAGGGCAGGCAGTGCACCAAGGGCAGCCTATGTTCCAGCTCGAGACACAAACCCTTAACCAATCAGCAGCTTCCGCCAAGGCACAGGTGGAGGTAGCTCGTGTGGAGGTGAACAGACTCCTCCCTCTTGTGGAAAAGAATATCGTAAGCAAGGTGCAGCTCGAAACAGCTCAGGCCAACCTACAGCGTGCCCAAGCTGCCTATAACGAAGTGGCAAGCAATATCGGATTTGCGGTCGTAAAAGCACCTGTAAGTGGAGTGGTAGGAGCCATTCAGTACCGTGAAGGAGCCTTGGTAACTGCCAATAACACGGTACTCACCACCGTTTCCGATGTAAAGGATGTATATGCCTATTTCTCTATGAACGAAAAGGATTATCTCTCTTTCCTTGCTCAGGCAAAAGGAGCTACAGTCAAGGAAAAATTGGCTAATTTTTCCGAAGTATCTTTAATTATGGCCAATGGTAAAGAGTATAATCACAAAGGAAAGATCCAAACAGTAACAGGACAGATAGACCCTACTACAGGATCTATACAGATCCGTGCTACTTTCCCTAACCCAGAACACTTACTTACCAACGGAAATAGTGGTACCATCCTTATTCCACAGACTTTTGACAACTCTTTGGTAATTCCTGAAGTGGCGGTATTCGAGCAACAAGGGAAGATATTTGCCTACAAGGTAGAAGACAATACTATCAAGCAGGTGGTGGTAACCCTCAAGAGCCGTGCTGATAACTTGGTAGTGGTAGAGAGTGGTCTCAAGGCAGGCGATGTGATCATCGTACAAGGACTTAATGGGGTACGTACTGGCGACAAGGTAACCCCTCAACCTGTTTCTATGGATAGTATTGTCAAAGCTATTCAACCCATTTTCTAAGAGGGCATTAATCATTTCATTAATTTAAGTTTCGCAAGTTATTTTTGGATTATAATTAGATTTATAATTATTTAATAATCAATATATTACAAAAAAACCTCCCCTTGCCCCCTCTGAGAGGGGGCAATAAATTCGTTGAAAAAGATAAAAATTGTCTATCAATCTGGAAAATGTTCTCTCTATAACTCCTTGAGAATTATAAACTATCTCATTCCCCCTTTGGAGGGGGGTAGGGGGAGGTTTTGAAAGTCAGTGAGTTACAGAGCTTGCAAAACTTAAATCATTAATCATTACTATGGATGCTTACAAAACCATCTTTGAGAACAATCGCCAGTGGGTCGAAAGGAAGACTGGTGAAGACAAGGATTTTTTCAAGAAACTCGTCAAGGAACAAAACCCTGACTTCCTCTATATTGGTTGCTCGGATAGCCGCGTAACTGCTGAGGAACTGATGGGATTAGGCCCTGGCGATGTCTTTGTCCATCGCAATATCGCCAATGTGGTCAATACGCTGGATATGAGTTCTACAGCGGTCATACAATATGCCGTGGAACACCTGCAAGTGAAGCATATTATCGTCTGTGGGCATTATGATTGCGGAGGGGTAAAAGCCGCCATGCAAGCCAAAGACTTGGGGCTACTCAACCCTTGGCTTAGAAACATACGCGATGTGTATCGTCTACATCAGGATGAGCTCGATAGCATCACCTCTCCTAAGGAACGTTACGACCGTTTGGTAGAGCTCAATGTGGAAGAACAGTGTATCAACGTGGCGAAAATGGCCTGTGTACAGGAGGGATACCTCTATCACCAGTATCCTATTGTCCACGGATGGGTGTTTGATATCCGTTCAGGACGCCTGATAGACTTGGAAATAGACTTCGTAGAGCTGATGAAGCGTATCCAAAGGGTATATGACCTCACCGGAGAAGACTGGAATTATAAGTAGGAGTCTTGAGTTTTCAGTTTTGAATTTTGAGTTATTATGAAATATTTGTTATTATTACTCTTTTCTCTGCCTCTCACAGCACAAGTTAAGGAATCCCAAGGCGGAGGTATAAAGGATATAGGGGAAATTTCTAACAAGACTCCACTTTACCTCATCGATGGAAAGAAATTTAGCGAATGGAGTTTAAAGACTAAAAAACTACAACCCAAAGATATAGCCGAAATTTTGGTATTTTTTACAGAAGAAGCTAAAAATCTTTTTGGCAACAGTGCAAAATACGGAGCCGTATATATCATCACTAAGGAAACTTTTCAGAAAGCAGAAGCCCTTGCCAATAATCATCCTAATAGGCAACTCAACAGAAGAGAGCGGCATTATAGAGAAATTGGAGAATTCTATCAAACTTATCGCCTTATAGTGGTTTCAGGGAAAGTTACAGACAAAGAAGGGAATCCTCTGGCTAATATCAAAGTGCGTAACAACGATAGGGGGACTCGAACCTTTACCGATAGCATAGGTAATTACACGATTGAAGCCCGTCGCTGGAATGCGATACAACCTGAAAATATAGAGGATTGTTATCTCGTTGTAAAAGAAGCAAGAGAACAAAGCCATAACTTTGTACAACATCCTCCTATTGAAAGCAGGAACAGCGACCCAAGAGCCTCTACACCTTCTATAAGTTTGAAAACTCCTTGCGACAAGTTGTTTGTTCTCGACGGATTGCCTATAGAAAAAAAGGAAGAGTTTCTTAAAAAAATACGACGGAAGAAAATAGAGGAAATAATAGAAATAGATGAACAATCAGGAGTTCTATTATATGGCTCTCTTGGAGCCTATGGAGTAATCATTGTAAACACTAAAAAATAAAAATTATGAACAGACTTACTATATTTCTATTCTTTTTTACGCTTTCCACTATGGCGCAAATCACTATAACAGGCAAAGTTACCGATTATCAAGGAAAGCCTCTTGCCAATATTACTGTAAATACAGACGTGATAACTTATACCAATCAAGGGTATTATGTCGCTAATTATGTAAAAACTGATGCCAATGGTATGTATAAGATACAAGCAAAACAGTGGGATACAATCCATTTTGACAATATGGGCTGTTATATTGTGTTTAAAGACACACCTCACCAAGTATATAACCATACTATGGACAGACTCTATAGGAATAGTAATATTCATATTGAGTATGCTTATGGTTGTGGAATCCTTTTTATACGTAATGATAAGATAGTTGAAGAAAAAGATAGAGAAGCATTCAAAAAAGAACTCCGAAGCGGACAGTTTTACAAGTATTCTGTAATGGAGAAGCAAGAGTTATTTGAGCAATATGGCTATCTCAGTCAATATGGATTAGTAGCTTATACCAAGGATTACTATAATGAGCATAAAAAGAATAAGAGTAAAAAGAAATAAAATATTTTTGATATGACCCGAATAACTATATTTCTATTCTTTTTTACGCTTTCCACTATGGCGCAAATTACCATATCAGGAAGGGTTTTTTATGAGAAAAAGAAACCTTATGTTGATTTTCCGGTTACCAATGGAAGAGATACGGTGCGAACCGATAGTGAGGGCAGGTATAAAATAGAAGCCAAACTATGGGATGTTATTTATTTTTATAGATTGGATCGAAAGTTTCGCTTTTATGAAATCGACACACCTCACTATGTACTGACGGAAACACCTCATCAAAGTTATGATGCATTTGTACATTCTATTGATTTTTTTAAGTGTGATAGAGGTAGGAAAAAACCAGATATGCTTTTTGTGCTCGATGGAGTGCCTATTGAGGAAAAAGATAAGGAATCCTTTAAAGAAAGACTCAGAAACGGAGAGTTTTTTCAGTATTCACTAAAGAAAAATGCTTTCTTTTCGAGCAGAATTACCGACTATTACGACTATATTCTATATGTTTATACCAAAGATTACTATAATGAGCATATCAAAGACAAAGAGAAAAAAGAATAAATACATTTTTCTACGTATCGTTGAACTTTGATTTCTGTGCTGTTTTGTATTTTCTATGGTATGTAGATTTCTAAAAAAAGATACTTTTCGTTAAATAAACGTATCGTTGAATATTGAAAAAAATAAAAATTTCCATAAGCTATGACCCGAATTACTGTATTTCTATTCTTTTTTACGCTTTCCACTATGGCACAACAAGTACAAGATACGCTTGGAAAGGTAAAAACACCTGAAGAGGATTCTAATATAAATCCTACTATAAGGTGTGTGATGGGTTTAAGCCCGCAGCCGGTGTTCTTTTTGGATGGGAAAATAGTTGGTAATGCAGGAAATATAGATACAATAAAATCATTTGACCCAGAAGATGTGGCTGCTTTGATAGTTTTTACATCAAAAAATGCAGTAAATCTCTTTGGAAAACAAGCAGTAGGTGGGGCAATATATATAGTAACAAAACAGGCATATAAGAAAGTGCAGGAAGTACAGCATAAGAAGTTAGGAAAACTGACCCGAGAAGGATACAAATACTACCGAATAGCACAAATATTGGAAAAATTCAAATTTCCTATAATGATAACAGGTAGGGTTACTGATGATGAAGGTAATCCTATCGCTGGCTGTAAAATAGAAAACAGAGAAAGAGACTCTGAGGTATATACTGATAGCTTGGGAAGATATGAGATAAAAGCTCGTCGATGGGATGCCATATTAAGTGAATGCGTAGGGCAGTGCCGTGTTGTTGTAACCGATAGCACAGAACAAACGATGGATTTTGTACGTCCTCCTCTTAAAAAATCTTCTATCAACTATACAACTGTGGGTATGGTGACGGTAGGAGGTTCGCCTTGTGATAAGCTTTTTGTCCTTAATGGTAAGCCAATGAAGGATAAAAAGCAATTTCTCAGAAGGATAAAAGACAGTAAGGAGATAAAAGCCCGTGAGATAGCACAGCAAGAGGCTATGGCGCTTTATGGAACTCAAGGTCGTTTTGGTATCGTAGCAGTCAGAGATGAGAAAGGGCGAAAACAAGATAAAATCTATACAAGAAAATTCAAAAGAAAAATGCGAAAAACTAACAACTATGACCCGAATTGCTATATTTTTATTCTTTTTTTACGCTTTCCACTATGGCGCAACAAGTACAAGATACGCTTGGAAAGGTAAAAACACCTGAAGAAGGAGAGACAAAGATTGCTTTTGGAAATTCGTGTCATTATGTAGCGCATAATCCATTGCTTATTATTGATGGGAAAAGGTATAAAACAAAAGAATCTCACAAAAAGATAAAAATAGATATTAGGGAGATAGAACATATAGTTGCTTTTAATCCTCCAGAGTCTAAAAAACGCTTTGGTAGGTATGCCAAATATGGAGCCATCTATGTTATCTCTAAGAAAGAATTGCAAAAAGCAATAGAAATATTTGGCAAAAAAGACAAACGAGGACTTAAAATAAGAAAACGACGATATAGAGAAATCTGGGAAGTGTACCAATTTAACTTAGCAAAATCTAAATTGTCTGATCCAACTGAAAACTAACCACTAATCACTAACAACTATTTACTTATGAACAGAATCATTTATAAAGGTTTCGCAGCGGCTTTTGTAGCCCTTACCCTTACCGCTTGTGCAGGTCGCAAAACTTACGAGCGTCCCAATGTCGTAAATGAAAAACTTTTCCGTACGGACAATATCCCTACGGATAGTCTTAGCAGTGCCAATGTCTCTTGGCGTAACATCTTCACCGATGCTACTCTCCAAGGGCATATCAATAAGGCGCTTTCTAACAATCTTGATGTACGTGTAGCCATGCAGAATGTGGCTTCTGCTCAGGCGTACCTCAAGCAAAGCAAAGCCGCTTTTATCCCTACCCTTGCTGCTCAGGCGAATTATACCCGCGCTACCTCCTCTATCAATGCGATGGGGGGCGTAGGCGAACGTACTTACGGCAACTTATGGGATCTCACAGGCTCAGCTTCCTGGGAAGCCGACATTTGGGGCAAGCTCTCTGCTCAACGCCGTGCTTCCTATGCTTCTTACCTTGCTACCGTAGAGGCACAAAAAGCAGTACAGTCCGAGGTAGTGGCTACCTTGGCAACGGCTTATTACCAACTGCTGATGCTTGATGAGCAGAAAAAGGTATTGGAACAAACCATTGATTTCCGCCAAAAGAGCTTGGAGACTACCAAGCACCTCAAGGAGGCAGGTTCCACTACCGAAGTGGCTACTAAGCAAATAGAGGCTTTGGTGTACAATGCTCAAGCACAATTGGTTACCATAGGCAATAATATATGGGCTTTGGAGAATACCATCTGTGTACTCCTTGGGGAAGAACCGCATACGATAGAGCGCACCACGCTTGCCGAGCAGCAATTCCCTACCGAATTTAAGCAGGGCTATGCCGCCAAGCTTCTCCAAAATCGTCCCGATGTAGCTCGCGCAGAGCTTAGTCTACGCAATGCCTTTGAACTCACCAATGTAGCCCATGCCGCTTTCTATCCTACGCTGACACTCTCGGCTCGTGGAGGTATTTCCTCTACCGAATTGGATACATGGATTTCGGCTAAGTCCATATTTGCTAACTTTGTAGCAGGATTGGCTCAACCTATCCTCAATGGAAGACAGATTCGTACCCAATACGAAGTGAGACAGATAGAACAAGAAACCGCTTTGCTCAATTTCAAGAAAGTGATACTTTCTGCGGGTAAGGAAGTAGCTGATGCTATGCAGAATTTTTCCAACCAAACAGAATTTATTGAGCTAAAAAACAAGGAGATGAAAGCCTATCAAGAAGCTACGGACTACTCCAAACAGCTGTTCGATAGCGGTATGGTGAATTATTTGGAGGTGATCACCGCCGAAGTAAATCGCCTCAATGCAGAGCTTAGTGTTGCCAATGCGCAATTTACCCGTATGCAATACGGTATTACCTTATACAAAGCCCTTGGGGGTGGTTGGAGGTAGAGACGCAATTTATTGCGTCTTCACCTTGATGTAGCGGCAAAGGGTCATAGGAGGTTACAAATAACAAAGTTAATACGCTCTTTTTGGAGGAAATAATACAAGAACTAGCAAAAGCTAATAACTAATGAAGCAACTATACATCATTCACGGATATGACGATACGCCCGAAAGGCATTGGTACAGATGGTTGGAACAAGCACTAAAAGCGGAAAATATCAGCGTCCATTGCTTGGCGATTCCTAATCCAGCCGATCCTAATGTAGCGGTATGGGTGGGTACCTTGGAAAAGGAGCTCGAGATGACTCCCGAGACGGTCATTGTAGCCCATAGTTTGGGAACGATTACCACGCTCTGTTACCTGCTCAAGACCGATAAAGAGCCCAAAGGCATCGTACTTGTATCGGGATTCTGTGAGGAGGTACCCAATTTCGAGAGTCTCAATCCCTTTGTGGAGCATCTCAGGAGCTATCACCGTGTTCCTAAGATAGGCAAGGGGATAGTCATCGCCTCTGAGCAGGATTCTATTGTACCTACCGAGCTGAGCGAACGCCTCGCCACGTGGCTTCATTGTGAGTTTGTACGCCTACCCGTAGCGGGGCACTTTCTTGACCGTGAAGGATACACCCAATTCCCAGAGGTTCGCGACAAGGTATTGGAGATTTTTAGAGAGGAAAAATAGTAAAATCACTATAATTGTTTTTACGCAAACTAATTGGCTAATTTTCAAATTTACTAACAAACATATTATCATTATGCAATCAAGAGAAGAAATCCAAGAACTGAACGACCATTTGCAGGCGTTCCCTAAAGCAGAAGATATTTTCGTAAAAGAGCAACCGTGGCTCAAAAATCATTTTCTGCCCCTGATGAGTATCGATTTAGCCGAAATCAACCCCGATTGGGCAGGGCAAAAGGTGTATATGATCTGTCCGTTTGAGCCTTACGAGGGGTATATAGGCGATAATACCACTGAGTATCACAACGAATATACCGCACCTAACTGGTTGGCTTTCCGCCTAACCGACGATAATAAGTTCGAGTTCCTCGGCAAGGAAGGATATTTTGAACGAACCGCTATTCACCATTGGGATTTTGATTCTGAAGAGGAAGAACTCTTTCGGGAAATGGCTGATAACTATGAAAAGAGTAAGGAAAATGTAGCCAAATATGGTACTTTGGTGAATTTACATTATCCTGAATATAATGGCAAACTCAATAGAGAAACATTTTTGGAGATATTAGGGGGAGAGCCTCAGTATGGTAACTGGTGTTCCACTATTGAAGACGAGGAATATCCGAAGGCTTTCAAGATGAACATAGAAGATGGTGAAGATGATGATGAGGTAGTGTTTGACATTTCATACAAAGGAAATCCTTTTTATCTTATCTCAGAGGCAACAGCTTTCCATTGGGTAGGGGCTGGTGGCTATATCATTATGATGTACGAGCCCATAAGTCGTATCGTGCTATTCACTTTTGATTATTCGTAAATTGATTAAGCAATTTAAATATATTAACAATTTAATTAAATCATTAATTGCCCGTGCGGCTCGTATCGAATGAAAACACTCATTATAGTAACACACCCTCATATAGAGGATTCTCTCATCAACAAACGTTGGATTGAGGAGCTCGAGAAATACCCAGAGCAATATACCATACATCAGTTGTATAAAGTATATCCCGATGAATGTATAGACGTTAAGAAGGAACAACAACTGATAGAGCAGTACGACCACATTGTATTTCAGTTTCCGCTCTATTGGTTTAGTATGCCCCCATTGTTAAAGAAATGGCAAGACGAAGTCCTTACCTACGGTTGGGCTTACGGGAGCAAAAGCGGTTATAAAGTAGGTGGCAAAAAGGTAACGCTTGCCATTTCAGCAGGTATTGATGAGCGTGAATATGCGCATAACGAAAAATATAAATACACCCTTAAGGAATTGTTACGCCCTTTTGAACTCACGTTCGAATACATTCACGCCGATTTTCGTCCGTTTTTTGCCTATTACGGCATCGAGCTGAACAGTACAACCGAATGGATTGAGAGAAGCGTACCACTATACCGTCAGTTTTTAGAAGAATTTGCCAAACAATAATTAGTTTATATATCTTTTCAAAGTTTTAAATCTTAAACTTTAACGTTTTCAGACGCAAATTTAGAAAAAGAATATAGGCGTTTTGGTACGCTTATTGTGGGAAAAATAGAATAACTAAAATTATTAGATTTATGAACAAACGTATTAAAGGCATTGCTATTGCCAGTTTGCAAAATCACGAACACTATGGGTTCGTAACCGAAGTAAAATTAGCTATTGAGCAGGCTAATATCGACTCACTCGCTACTCTTTTAGCCAAATTTACCCCCTTGGTAGAGGAGGAAAACAAATCGTTGGAGATTGTAGCTAAGAGCGAACATACCCACCGCCTGAAGGAATTGGATCGCAACCGCGATAATATGTTCCGAGGGCTCTCCGCTTGTGTAAATGAAGCTTCCTACAGTCCTACAAAAGACGAAAAAGAAGCGGCAACACTCATCAAGATATTGCTAAAACGCTATGGCAATATCATCTCCGAGAGCTTCGAGTCGCAACATAGTAAGACCGAAAATCTTATCCAAGACCTTCGTAGCGAAAAATATGCCGAAGCGTCTAAGAAAATCGGATTGGTGCGCTGGGTGAATTGGCTCGAACAAGCTGAGACTACCTTTATGGAGCTTTATCGTACACGACGCGACGAGAGGGCTTCTACTATCGCAGGTACACGTGCCTTGAAGCTCATTCGCAAGGATTTGAACGGGGTATACCGCGAAATCATCGAACATCTGAACGCTTTGGCAGTCTTACAACCATCAGAAGCACTTACACAGCTTATTGCACGTATCAATATTCATATTGATAAGCTCGTAGCACTGAAAGCTAATAGGTCTACAAGAGCGAAAAAGAGTGTAAAAAATTCTGGTAATAGTACCAAAGAAAACTAAAAACAATTTAGTTGCACGTATCAACGGTACGTAAATCATCCGAAAAAGAGTAATTTACGTACCGTTACGATACGTTGAAGTTATAAATAAGATGATAAAATTAATAACAACGATAGTTCTGTGTAGTATTTTTTCTTTTTCAAGAGGTCAAAATATACTATCGAATAACGCAAATACAAATATGAAAAGATTATTTTTAACCTCATCGTTCAGTTCAGTAGCAAAATTGTTTGAAGATTTTGCAGGTGAACCTGTAAAAGGGAAAAAATTGGCTTTTATCCCAACGGCAAGTTTGGTAGAAAAAGTGCGTTTTTATGTAGATGATGATAGAAAAGCCTTTGAAAAATTAGGTCTTATCATAGAAGAATTAGAAGTTTCTACCGCTACTACCGAAGAAATAGCCCAAGCATTAGAGCAAAATGATTATATTTTTATCTCTGGAGGGAATACATTCTACCTAATGCAGGAACTAAAAAAGAAAGGAGCTGACAAGCTACTTATTGAACAAATTAATAATGGAAAGTTGTACATAGGTACTTCAGCAGGTTCTGTCATTGCCTCTCCTACTGTTGAATTTGTTAGTGATATGGACGAAACAAAAAAAGCCCCTGAACTCACTGATTATTCAGGATTACATTTGGTAGATTTTTACTTTTTACCTCACTATCTGAATTTCCCTTACAAGGAAGCTTCTCAAAAAGTAGTAAATGACTATTCACAGAGAATAGATTTGCGACCTATTTCCAACAATCAAGTAATTACCGTTTTAGGTGATGAAATAAAAACACTTGTTTTAGACGACGCCAAAAAATTAGGATAATTAACACACAAATGAAAAAATTAGGATAATTAACACAAATGAAAAAATTATTTTTAACCTCATCATTCAGTTCAGTAGCAAAATTATTTGAAGATTTTGCAGGTGAACCCGTAAAAGGAAAGAAACTAGCATTTATTCCAACAGCAAGTTTGGTAGAAGAAGTGCGTTTTTATGTCGATGACGATAGAAAAGCCTTTGAAAAATTAGGTCTTATCATAGAAGAATTAGAAGTTTCTACCGCTACTACCGAAGAAATAGCCCAAGCATTAGAGCAAAATGATTATATTTTTATCTCTGGAGGGAATACATTCTACCTAATGCAGGAACTAAAAAAGAAAGGAGCTGACAAGCTACTTATTGAACAAATTAATAATGGAAAGTTGTACATAGGTACTTCAGCAGGTTCTGTCATTGCCTCTCCTACTGTTGAATTTGTTAGTGATATGGACGAAACAAAAAAAGCCCCTGAACTCACTGATTATTCAGGATTACATTTGGTAGATTTTTACTTTTTACCTCACTATCTGAATTTCCCTTACAAGGAAGCTTCTCAAAAAGTAGTAAATGACTATTCACAGAGAATAGATTTGCGACCTATTTCCAACAATCAAGTAATTACCGTTTTAGGTGATGAAATAAAAACACTTGTTTTAGACGACGCCAAAAAATTAGGATAATTAACACAAATGAAAAAATTAGGATAATTAACACAAATGAAAAGATTATTTTTAACCTCATCATTTAGTTCAGTAGCAAAATTGTTTGAAGATTTTGCAGGTGAACCCGTAAAAGGGAAAAAACTTGCTTTTATCCCAACAGCAAGTTTGGTAGAAAAAGTGCGTTTTTATGTAGATGATGATAGAAAAGCCTTTGAAAAATTAGGTCTTATCATAGAAGAATTAGAAATTTCTACCGCTACTACCGAAGAAATAGCCCAAGCATTAGAGCGAAATGATTATATTTTTATCTCTGGAGGGAATACATTCTACCTAATGCAGGAACTAAAAAAGAAAGGAGCAGACAAGCTACTTATAGAACAAATTAATAACGGAAAATTGTACATAGGTACTTCGGCAGGTTCTATCATTGCCTCTCCTACTATTGAATTTGTTAGCGATATGGACGAGACCAAAAAAGCTCCTGAACTCACTGATTATTCAGGCTTACATTTGGTAAATTTTTATTTTTTACCTCATTATTTGAACTTTCCATATAAGGAAGCTACTCAAAAAATAGTAAACGAATATTCACAGAAAATAGATTTGCGACCTATTTCTAACAATCAAGTAATTACCGTTTTAGGTAATGAAATAAAAACACTTGAAAAACCCAAACGAACAACTAAAAAATAGTTTTAATGAAGCCCAACATTCTATTACAACAATTAGAAAATGCCCTCCCAAAGGGAATGCAAATCCCCGAGGAACTCAGACAACTCTATCAGTGGATAGAGGATAACGGCTATTATGATTAGGAATTAGAAGTAGCAACTCCTCATAGTATGGCTGAAAAACCTAAAAAAGGAACTAAGAAATAGTTTCAATTTAAACACGTTTAATAAAATAATATAAGAAAAAATGAAAATTCCAGAAAAGTATTTTGCATTAGTTAAAAAGTATAGCAACTCCGATGATAGTTGGGTAGCTGACAAAGATCAGTTTGGAAATCCAATAGAAACTGAACTAAACATATTCTACAAAACTGAAAAACAAATAATAAAACACAGTAAAGAACTTGTGGAAGACTTCCCCGCTGAAGAGGCTGAAGAATATGCCGACACAGAGCGTATTAATGAATACGATTTAGGGTATATTACCGATTTTTCTAAGATATTCATATTTGGCGTAGATGGTGCAGACTGTCAGTTTTGTATGGATTTTAGTGTAGGAGAGGAACCTCGTATTATCTTCTGGGATGATGCGGAGCTTACTTGGCGGGTGATTGCCAATACTATTGAAGATTTCTTTGCTCTTTTTCATAAAGAATAATCTCTTAAATTAGAAAAATGTCAAACATCTTATTACAACAATTAGAAAATGCCCTCCCCGTAGGAATGCAAATCCCTGAGAAACTCCGCAAATTCTATCAGTGGATAGAGGATAACGGCTATTATGATTAGGAATTAGAAGTAGCAACCCCTCATAGTATGTGCGATGAACCTATTACAGACCCTTTTTTGAAGTGGTTTTTTGAAATGACAGAATAATCATAAAAAGAAAATGAACATTTATTTATCAGAAATAGCTCCTTTTTGTACCACCGATGCAGAAAAAGTATTGTGGCTACGGCTTAAAAAGATACAAAAGTTCCGTATCAAGCGCCATAGTGATAGTTTTCTGTTGGAATCATTGTTGGAAAGCTTCCATATAGAAGAGAAATATGAACCCATAATGTATTATTATGAGGAGGTTATCAAGTTACCATTAGACGAAGAGTTTCCGCTATGGGATACTTTTTGGGATATTTTATCCGTTTTCTATAACAATCCGCTGTGTACAGAGGCGCAAAAAGAGACTATTTTTGCCCGCTATAAAGAGGTTACCCTATATACTTCTTCTTTTGAAGGGGCGCAAGATCTTTTTACTAACTTTTTTGCTAATATTCTTTCGTTGGAAGCGATAAAAGAACGCGAACAAGTACTAAAAAAAGCTGTAAAAGAGAATGATTTACTACTTGAGTTTTCAATGCGTAAGAGCCTGATACTCCGCGCTACAAGGGTAATTATTGTCAATAATGGTAAAGATGTAGCCCTACAAGAGCAGATGCAAAACCTTATAGAGGAGCAAACACAAGCTTTGCGGTCAGGAAAATTTGAAGAATATATATAACTAAATATAACAAACCTATGAACAACGAAGTATTACCTACAATATACTTAGGGAGAGAGCTCCCAAAAGAGTATATAAACTGTATTGAAAAGGGAGAATCTTTCCCAGAATGGCTCACGCTGTATCCTCATACAGAATACGAACACAGTACCGATATTGAAGTATGGAGCAAAGAATTTCTCTTTGGGCATACTTTTAGTGAATCTTTCCGCA
This sequence comes from Capnocytophaga gingivalis, assembly GCF_002302415.1. Taxonomy (NCBI): domain Bacteria; kingdom Pseudomonadati; phylum Bacteroidota; class Flavobacteriia; order Flavobacteriales; family Flavobacteriaceae; genus Capnocytophaga; species Capnocytophaga gingivalis. Next base: position 1,807,691 of record NZ_CP022386.1, read on the forward strand.
ATTACGCTTTCTTTACTCGTGATGATCTTGATTTTTCGGTGCTGCAAACCCGTGATGAAGACACTTTAACCCCTGAAGAACTCCAATCAGCCTTTGCTATAGGTTCTGTAAACGAAGGATTTGTGTTTATCAACCTGCACGATGGTTCGCTTTGGATTTGGTATCACGATATGTTTTGTGAGAAGATAGCTGAAAACTTTTCCGACTTCCAAAATCTTCTTACTGAAGAGCCTGTGGATAGAGATGAGTAAATGTAGCACAATAGCTTTGCGGTCAGGAAAATTTGAAGAATATATATAACTAAATATAACAAACCTATGAACAACGAAGTATTACCTACAACATATTTGGGGAGAGAGCTCCCAAAAGAGTATGTAAACAGTATTGAAAAGGGAGAGTCCTTCCCCGAATGGCTCACAATGTTCCCTCATACAGAATATGAACACAGTACCGGGATTGAAGTATGGAACAAAGAGGATCTCTTGTCGCCCAGTTATAGCGAATCTTTCTGCAGTTACGCTTTCTTTACTCGTGATGATCTTGATTTCTCGAGGCTAGAAACTCGTGATGAAGACACTTTAACTCCTGAAGAACTCCAATCAGCCTTTGCTATAGGTTCTGTAAACGAAGGAATTGTGTTTATCAATCTCCACGATGGTTCGCTTTGGATTTGGTATCACGATATGTTTTGTGAGAAGATAGCTGAAAACTTTTCCGACTTCCAAAATCTTCTTACTGAAGAGTCTGTGAATAGAGATGAGTAAATGTAGCACAATAGCTTTGCGGTCAGGAAAATTTGAAGAATATATATAGCCAATATATAAACACAACAGAATGAGCAAACAACTCTATATCATAGCAGGTTGTAATGGCGCGGGAAAAACCACCGCTTCCTTTACCATTTTGCCCGAAGTACTCCACTGCAAAGAGTTTATCAATGCCGACGAGATCGCCAAGGGGCTATCGCCTTTCCAGCCCGAAAGTGTAGCTATGCAAGCCGGTAGAATAATGCTTGCTCGTATGGATGAACTATTGCAAAAAGGGGAAACTTTTGCCTTTGAAACTACTTTGGCTACTAAAAGCTATAAGCAAAAAATAGAATGGGCGCAAGCCAATGGCTATGAGGTTACCCTGTTGTTCTTTTGGTTGGACTCGCCCAATATGGCTAAAAAGCGGGTCGCTCAGCGCGTTGCCGAAGGAGGGCATAGCATTCCCTCAGAAACCATTGAAAGAAGGTATCATAATGGGATTGCTAATCTCTTTGCTATCTATATCGATATGGTAGATATTTGTTATATATTTGATAATTCAGAGGGAAGAAAGGAACTTATAGCTCAAAAGGAAAGGTATAAGGACATCGTAATTTATAACAACGACAAGTTTAACTTAATGAAAAATAATTATGAAAGATAAAATAACTAAGAAAGAGGGTCTAAAAGATAAACTTTTAAAGGGTTTAGACCTTGCTTATGAGCGAATGATTGCTCAAAAACGCAAGAATAATCAAAAGATTGTGGTGCGCCGTGAGGGAAAAATCGTTACTATCACACCATAAGAATTAGTAAAGGTATCAATTAACACATTAATTAAGTTTATGACCGAAGAAATCAAAAACAGAAAAGGAGCTCAAAAGGCAGTAGATATACCTTCCGAAGTGCTTTCGTTATTAAATGCGGGGCGTATAGAAACGGTAAACCTTACCGAGTGGCTGGCTGTAGACCATTCCCAGCTGGTAAAATCTGTTTTTCCTGCTTTGGGGATGGATAAAAATATCATTGAAGAGTTGGTTTGCCAAATCCATCAGCAAAAGAAATCTTCTACAATGAATACAATTAAGCTCATAGGAGCATTGTTATACGAAAAATATGTACATACTGACCTTTATGAGCCTTTGTTTAAGCAAATCAGCACGCACTTATCCGATTCGGTGCGCTGTTATGCTTGTTATTTGGTGGCTTTGCATACCGAAATTCCTTTAGAGGATAAGCTACACAAACTAAAACCTTTGGTAGCCGATAGTCATTTTGGCGTTCGTGAAATCATTTGGATGGCATTACGCCCCGAAATGAGCGAACATTTAGACTTTTCAATCGCTTTTCTCTCCCATTGGGCAGAAAGTGAAGATGAGAATATCCGCAGGTTTAGTACAGAAGCCTTGCGTCCGCGGGGTGTTTGGTGTGCTCATATAGAAGCCTTGAAAGAAAAACCAGAACAGTATTTGCCTATATTAGACAAATTGAAGTCCGATAAGGCAAAGTATGTGCAAGATAGTGTAGGGAACTGGCTGAACGACGCCAGCAAAACCCGTCCCGATTTCGTAACAGCTCTTTGTGAGCGTTGGGAGCGCGAAAGTCCTACCAAGGAAACCAAATATATTGTAAAAAAGGCACTGAGAACCCTTGCCTCTAAATAGTATAAAAACTTATTTTTTACCGAATGACCCGAGAAGAACTCATACAATTGGGGAACCAAATCATAGAAGAAACCGATGACGATCGCCAAGAGGAGCTAATGGAGCGCTTCGATCGCAATGTACCTCACCCCGAGGGCAGTTCGTTATTCTTCTATCCGGAAAACTACAACGCCCGCACTATGGATATTTCCTCCTACGACCCCACTGTCGAGGAAGTGGTAGACAAATGTTTGGCGTATCAACCGATTATCTAATGTGTTAATGAATATTTTTTACTAACAAAAACAATATAACAATGAGTGTTTTAACGATAGATATACTCAATCCTAAAGCGGAGGAATTATTAAAAAACCTCGCGGATTTACAATTAATAGCCATTAAGGATAGAAAAAGCAATCCTTTTCTACAAGTAATAGAGCGTTTTCGTAAGAAAAATGAAGCCAATGCGCCCTCTTTGGAGGAAATTACCAAGGAAGTAGAAAAAGTAAGGGCAAAACGTTATGAAGAAAAGAAGTAAAAGAGTAATTATAGATACCAATCTATGGATTAGGTTTCTTATTTCTCGAGATTATTCCGTGATAGATAAGCTTCTTTTTCAGGAGAGGATACAACTTATTTTCAGTAGTGAGTTAGTGGGGGAGTTTGTAGAAGTTGCTCAGCGTCCTAAGTTTCGTAGATTTTTTCCTTTGGAAGAACTTAGCGAATTGGTAGAGATGATAGAAGAAGTAGCCGATTTTGTAGAAGTTACTACTGATGATATTATTTCGTGCCGAGATGAAAAGGATAATTTTTTGCTTTGTTTAGCAAGAGATGCTTCTGCGGACTATCTGATTACAGAAGATAATGACTTGTTAGTGCTAAATCCTTTTGAAGAAACAGAGATAATGACAATGAAAGATTTTCTATATAAGATAGATTGGCAAAAATAGCCGATGAAAGATATTAATTTTATGATCACAAACCAATACAATCAACCTATAGGGGAAGCATTAGCTGATTTTTCAGTAGGAGAAACCCCTCATATAACCCTCTTAGAGGGAAATTATTGCCTGTTGGAACCTCTTTCGGTAGCCAAACACTTAGACGATTTGAGTGATTTCTATTTGGAAGCCAATGCTGTGATGCCCGATTGGACGTATTTATCTATAGCTCCTGCAAAGAACAAAGAGGAGTTGCACGCTTTACTCACCAAGCAGGAAGCCTCTACCGACCCTTATTTTCTGACGATTGTAGATAAGCAAACGCGAAAAGCCGTGGGTACGCTTGCCCTAATGCGTATAGACCCTAAAAATAGAGTGATAGAAGTGGGATGGGTGAACTATTCGCCAGCTTTGCAGCGTACGCGTATGGCTACAGAAGCGCAGTATTTGTTGGCAAAATATGTATTTGAGACCCTCCAATACAGGCGTTACGAATGGAAATGTGACAGCCTTAATGCACCTTCGCGCCGTGCTGCGGAACGCTTGGGCTTTGTATATGAGGGTACATTCAGGCAGGCAGTGGTTTACAAAGGGCGTTCGCGCGATACCGCTTGGTTTGCTATGATAGATAAGGAATGGGAAGCTAACAAACGCGCTCTTGAGAAATGGCTTTCCCCAGAGAATTTCGACTCACAGGGTAAGCAACAGAAGTCTTTATCCACAATCAGACAAAGTAACATACAGTAATTATGACCGAAAATATCAAAAATAAAGTAGTGATTATCACCGGTGCCAGCAGTGGACTGGGAGAAGCTACTGCCTTGCTCTTGGCAAAATATGGAGCTAAGGTAGTTTTAGCCGCTCGGCGTAAGGAGCGTCTGGAAAAATTAGCTTCTCAAATCATCTCGCAAGGGGGCGAAGCCCTCGTGGTAGTTGCCGATGTGGCTGTACAAAGTGATGTGGAGCGTATTGCAGAGGAGACACTCAAGACGTATGGTCGTATTGATGTACTGATTAACAATGCAGGGATTATGCCTCAAGCTACTTTGGACAAACTCAAAGTGGAAGAATGGGACAAGATGATTGATATTAATGTAAAAGGGGTGCTCTATGGCATCGCGGCGGTATTGCCTACGATGCAGCAGCAACACAGTGGGCATATCATTAACCTATCGTCGGTGGCAGGCTTGCGAGTGGCAGCAGGTCGTGGTACGGTGTATAGCGGTACCAAGTTTGCCGTCAAAGCCATTAGCGAGGGCTTACGTGTGGAAGTGGCTAAGGATAATATCCGTGTAACCACTCTTTACCCTGGGGCAGTGGAGAGCGAACTCAAGTATGGCAGTTCCGACCCTGAAGCCAGCGAGAATATACAAGCTTTCTATAAGGCATATGAGATTCCTGCCTCCTCTGTGGCCAGAGCGATAGCTTATGCCATTAATGAACCAGAAGAGGTAGCGATTAACGAAATTACGCTACGTCCTACCCGCCAAGAATTTTAGTAGGACTGTAGGGGCGAATTGCAATTCGCCTTTCAAAGAGAGGCAATTCGCCCTTTCAAAGAGGATAATTTGCCCTTTCAAATAATTTAAAAAAACGAACAAAGAATAATTAGTGTTTTATGATAAAAAGTTTTATTAACAGACCGGTGCTATCAACGGTAATTTCTATCTTGATAGTGATCTTGGGGGTATTGGGAATCCTTTCACTTCCTGTATCACAATACCCAGATATTGCTCCTGTAACCGTATCGGTAAGGGCAAGTTATGGAGGTGCCAATGCGGAGACCGTGCTCAAGGCGGTAGTAATTCCACTCGAAGAACAAATCAACGGGGTGGAGAATATGGACTATATTGTCTCCTCTGCTTCCAATAGTGGTTCAGCGAATATCACGGTATATTTCAAAAATGGAATGGATCCAGACAATGCTGCGGTGTTGGTACAGAACCGTGTATCGTATGCCAATGCGATTCTCCCTGCTGAGGTAAAACAAGCAGGGGTAACCGTAGAGAAGCGTGAGGCAGGTAACCTGATGTTCCTTACTTTCTTCTCGGATAACCCTGAAATAGATGAGGTATTCTTGGAGAATTACTTGGCGATCAATGTGATTCCAGGACTCAAGCGTATCACTGGAGTAGGTGATGCCGAGGAGTTCGGAGGGAAAAACTACTCTATGCGTATATGGCTGGACCCACAGAAGCTTCAGGCATATAAGCTGAACCCAACAGAGGTTACTGCAGCTATTTCTTCTCAGAGCTTGGAAGCGGCTGCCGGTACCTTGGGGCAGAACAGTGGGAGTTCTTACGAATATACTATTAAGTACAAGGGAAAATATAATAAAGTTTCCGAGTATGAAAACATTGTACTTAAAGCTATGGAAGGAGGGCGTATCCTTCGCTTAAAAGATGTAGCAAAGGTGGAGCTTGATGCCATGGGCTATACAAGCTTCTCCGAGAGTAAGGGGCGCCCAGCTATTGCCATGGGAATTTCTCAGACACCAGGGGCTAATGCACATGCAGTGGTACAGAACATAGAAACATACCTCAAGTCTATCGAGAAAACACTCCCTGAAGGGGTGACTTATTCGATTAACTTCAATGTGAATACCTTCCTCAATGCTGCTATTTCTAAGGTGGTTTCTACCCTCTTGGAAGCCTTCCTTTTGGTGTTCTTGGTGGTATATCTTTTCCTACAAGATTTCCGTTCTACATTGATTCCAGCTATTGCGGTACCAGTATCCATTGTCGGTACGTTCTTCTTCCTCAATATCTTTGGGTATTCTATCAATATGCTTACTTTGTTTGCTTTGGTATTGGCTATTGGTATTGTGGTGGACGACGCGATTGTCGTCGTCGAGGCCGTCCATTCCAAGATGGAACATACGGGAGAAAAAGCCAAACCTGCAACGATCTCGGCTATGAACGAGATTACAGGAGCCATTATCTCTATTACCTTGGTCATGGCAGCAGTATTTGTACCTGTTACCTTTATTGAGGGGACAACAGGGGTATTCTATAAGCAATTCGGGGTTACTCTGATTGTTGCGATCTTTATTTCGGCTGTCAATGCGCTTACTCTCAGTCCGGTACTCTGTTCACTCTTCCTCAAACCCCACGGAGATAAAGAATATCAGAATAAGTCATGGATGGGTAAGTTCTTCCATAAGTTCAATATAGCTTTTGATGCCGCTACGCTTAAGTACGGACAGACCTTTACGTTCTTCCTCCGTCACAAATGGGTCACCTTAGTGCTCTTTGCTGTAGCAGGGGCAGGAATTTACTTTGCAAATAATAACTTACAAAAGGGATTTGTCCCCAACGAAGACCAAGGTTTTGTGCTGATGGATGCTTCCATGATACCTGGAGCTTCTATGGAGCGTGTAGCCAATCAGTTGCGCGAGGTAAGCAAAGACCTCAATGAGATTCCTGGAGTGGAAAACTTTACCTTTGTAACAGGGAATGGGATGCTCTCTGGTGCAGGTAGCAACAATGGTATGGGCTTTTTTACCCTCAAGCCTTTTGAGGAACGTGCTAAGCACCCTGACCAAAGTATAGACGCTATTATAGGCAAGGCTTTTGCTGCGGCATCTAAGATTAAGGATGCACGTATTCTCTTTTTCCAACCGCCTGCTGTATCAGGATTTGGTATGGGAGCAGGGGTATCTTTTGCTTTACTAAACAAATCGGGTGCCGATGTTACTGAGATCAATAAGGTTACTCAAGAGTTTATGGCAGCCCTTAATGCACGTCCTGAAGTGCAGTATGCCCAAACCTCTTTCAATACCGATTTTCCTCAGTATCAGATGGATATCAATGTAGAACGTGCCATGCAGTCAGGAATAGCGGTAAGTACCATTCTTTCTACCTTACAGAACTATATAGGAGGGTATTATGCTACTGACTTTACGCTATACGGAAAACAATTCCGTGTGATGGTGCAAGCATTACCAGAGGATCGTAAGGATGTCAATAGTCTCAACAATCTCTTTGTGAAGACAGGTACAGGAGAGATGGCGCCTATATCAGAGTATGTAACCCTAAATCGTGTATTTGGGCCTCAGGCAATTAGTCGTTATAACCTCTATACTTCTGTGGATATATCCGCGGCTACCAACGAAGGCTATAGTACAGGGGATGTGGTAAAAGCAATAGAAGAAGTAGCAGCTCAGAAGCTCAATAGTAATTATGGAATTGACTATACTGGTCTTACCCGCGAGGAGCAAAACGCAGGTTCACAGACGATTGTTATTTTCCTCTTGAGCTTGATATTTACTTACTTTATCCTTTCGGCTCAGTATGAGAGCTATATCTTGCCGCTTTCAGTACTTATGTCTTTGCCTTTTGGTATCTTTGGGGCATATTTGGGGCAATGGCTCTTTGGCTTGGAGAATAATATTTATTTCCAGATTTCATTGATTATGCTCATGGGGCTTTTGGCTAAGAATGCCATTTTGATTGTGGAATTTGCCATACAAAGGCGCCGACATGGCGAGAGTCTCTCCAAGGCTGCGATTAATGCCGCTATGGCACGTTTGCGTCCGATCTTGATGACCTCTTTTGCCTTTATCGTGGGGCTATTACCTTTGGTATTTGCTTCAGGAGTGGGAGCTGCCGGTAACCGCTCGGTAGCGACAGGTGCCGCTATAGGCCAGCTCATCGGTACTTTCTTTGGGTTGATCGTCATTCCGGTACTCTTCGTAATATTCCAACACCTACAAGAGCGTATCTCTGGGGTAAAACACAAAGAAGAAGTCTTTGTTGCACCGACAGACAACTATTAATAAGTGAAGAATGAAGTGAGAGCTGCACAGGCAAATATGCTACAAGAGTAGACAAAAATAGGAAGTGAACCTCAAGTTCACTTCCTATTTTATTTAGATAACTTGTATCTCCAAGATTATTCTTCACTCTATTAGTCCATTTCTTCAGTGAGTTTTTGGAAGGTTTCACGTGCAGAGTGGTGTAGGTAGAGTACTTTGTATACGGCGTTGAGAATAGGAGTGTAAGCAGGTAATGCTTGTCGCTGGTTGATCTTGTAGGCATTCTCCACGGCATAGTATCCTTCAGCGACCATATTCATTTCCATAAAGGCACTGCGCACTGAGTACCCTTTACCTATCATACTACCAAAGAGGCGGTTACGGCTGAAAGCGGAGTAGCCTGTAACCAAGAGGTCTCCCAAGTAGGCCGACTGGTTGATGTTGCGTGCTATAGGGTGAATGGTATCCACATAGCGCTCCATCTCGCGTATGGCATTGCTCATTAGCACACTCTGAAAGTTATCCCCATACCCCAAGCCATGGGCGATTCCCGCCGCGATGGCATAGATATTCTTGAGCATAGCTCCATACTCTACTCCTATGATATCCTCACTGATCTTGGTGCGGATAAAGGTACAGCGTAGGGCAGAGGCCATTTCTTCGGCTTTGAGAAGGTCTTCACAAGCGATAGTTAGGTAGGAGAGTCGCTCCAGTGCGACCTCTTCTGCGTGGCAGGGACCTGTGATCACCCCTACATTTAGTGGGTTGATCCCATAGGCTTGTATCAGGTGCTCACCTACTACCAAGCCCGATTCAGGAACAATCCCCTTGATAGCTGAGAATACTACCTTTTCCTTAAGTGAAAGGGTGAGCTTGGAGAGTTCTTGTACCAAGAAGGCTGAAGGAATGACAAAGATTATATAGTCAGCTTCTTCTATAGCCTCATTGATGTTGCTTGTCAGGTGAAGCTTCTCGGTATGAAGCTCCACTGAGGAGAGATAGTTGGGGTTGTGGCGGTACTGTCGGATATGCTCTATAGCATGTTCATTGCGCATGTACCAAGTGATCTGAGGAAGGTTCTCGGTAAGGATCTTTACTATGGCCGTAGCCCAAGAGCCTCCTCCTAAGACGGTATATCGTTTCATTACATGTATATTACTATTCAGCCCAAGAGTTTCAAAAGAAAAGCTGCGCCACAAAGGTACGAAAAATTATCAGAATAGGAAAATTTTTCCTGTGACAAGGCAGCCATTTCCACAGTTCTCTTAGAGCTTAAGCATCGTAGGGTTGATATTGATACTACACCAGAACCAATCTTGCCAAGGGCGGGTAGCTGAAAAACCGCGTAAGGTATTGTAGCTACCAGATACTTTATGTACGGAATAGCCCACTTGTAGAGAAGCAAAAGGTTGTAGCTTATGAGTATATACTAGGTCAGCTTCTACCCCTAAGTTGCGAGTTTTGCCATCTATCTTGCCTGCAGAACGGAAGTAGTGTCCTGTAGCAGAAAGGTTTCCTTTTTCACTTGTCTTTACAGTGGCACTGATGTAAGGGTTGAAGAGTCCTACTTTAGGAGTGTAGCTTACATAATAGTAGTCCATAAAGCCATAGAACTTATGGTTGGTACCACTGAAAGGGGTGAATACCTTATCCTTGTCAGAGCTATCTGGAGTATTGTTACCACTGAGGTAGTCTATACCCATAGTGGCCGATAGTGAGGGGAGGAATTTGTATCCTACCATGGCAGCCAAGAGATAGGCTTCCTTAGTAGCTCCTGTATTGTTTTTTCCTGTTTGTAGATAGGCTTCTGCTCCATAGGATAGGCTTTCGGAACGTCCGCGGTAGTGTACGCCAAAGGTTTGCATGTTGTAATCCGCTTTGTCATCGTTGCGTAGTCCTAAGTTGGCAAAAAGGAAGGAAAGTTGCTGCTCTGGAGTGAAAGCATAGTGAGCATGTAGGGCTTCCATATGCTGATAAGGTTGTCCAGGGGTGAAGTATTGTCCCTTAGGGTTGTTTACATTACCATTGATTTTGTCAGTGGCAGCCTTGCCATCCAAGTAGTTTTGATTGAAAGCGAAGAAAGAGCGCAGGTAGAGGTTCTCCACCGGTCTCCAGTTGATATTCACTGCATCATGAGCCCGTCCGGCAGGATGCCAGTCAAGAGAGCCGAAGATACGATCTTCGTCCAAGACAATCTGTTGGCGACCGAGCTTAAGGTCAAATCCTCCTCCCAGAGGTAGCGCTGCATAGGCCTCGAATACCGAGAGCCCTCCTGTACGATCAATCACTTGTACCTGTGGTGCTTGTCCCCAGATATTCACCTGTTGCAAGGACACATACAGCTGTAGGTCTTGGCGAAAACGATAATCCATATTCAATCGTAGACGGTTATTGACCAAAATAGCAGGTTCTTCCCCTTCTTGTAGGGCTTGATACGCACCATTACGGTATTCAAAACGTGGACGAAGCTGTCCTGATAGAGTAAAGAAGTGTTCCTTTTCCTCTACCACAGGAGCATCTCCTTGCTCCTGTGCCATACCTGCTAATGGAACTAAGGCCATGGCCATACTAAAAAATGTAATTCTATTCATAACCTGTTGTTAGTTTTTAGTTTTCAAAGATATATTGTAGCTCTTCACTACATACCCAACGCTGAGAATTGCTGGCTTCTCTCTTTTATGCAGCAGCAAAGATACAAAAAAATAATTAATTTCCAATGATTTAATGATTAATTCTATTTACTACCTAACTATTGTGATCCATTCCCAAATTGCTTGTGATGAGTTATCTATTCTCTCCCTTTTTTCATTAAAACTTTAACAAACAAAATGGTATAAAACTGCTAAAAAACCTGAAAAACTGCTAAAAATCGAGGTTTGAGAAATAAAATTTGTGGTAGGTAGAAAAAAAGTTATACATTTGCGCCGAATTTTAAAATGATAAAAAGAACTTACAAAAAAGATTTTTTTATGAAAAAGAATATTTTAACTCTCGCAGCTATCCTAACAGCTGCAGTAAGTGCTAATGCACAAGAAACGCTAAGCGGTAGCAAATTTTTTGACAACTGGCAAGTAGGTGTTAAGGGAGGAGGATTCTCTTGGACTACTCGTGAGGCTTTCATCAAAAACACTCGTGCCACTTTTGGAGCAGAGATAGGCAAACAAATCTCTCCAGCGTTCCGTTTAGGAGTAGAAGGAATGGCTTATGTTCGTCCTATTGATTTTGACAATGAAGCTAAATATGGAAACTTTATCGATCAAACTAATGTAAGCTTGGTAGGTACTGTAAACCTTAGCAACCTTATCCTTGGATACAAAGAAGCACCTCGTTTCTTTGAACTAGAAGGTTTTGCTGGTTTAGGTTGGGCTCACATATACCCACAAGGCGCTGATAACAGAAAAGCTCCTGCTCCATTAAATAGCATGACAGCTCAGTTTGGTTCTAACTTGTTGTTCAACTTAGGTCAAAGCAAAGCTTGGGGTATCAAAATCAGCCCAGCACTTATCTATTTTGTTGATGGTGTAGAAAACCCTGCTGAATCTAACTCTCAAAATGAGTTGAACCTCAAAAACTCTTGGACTCAAGTAACTGCTGGTGTGGTTTACCGCTTCAAAGGTAGCAATGGAGCTCACCACTTCACCAGACCTTCTAACAGAGAAGAATTGGAAGCGCTTAACAAACAATTGGCAGGTCTTCGTGAAGATCTAAGAGGAAAAGACGGACAGCTTTCTGAAAGCCAAAGACGTATTGCTCAGTTAGAAAAAGAGTTGGAAGAAGCTCGCAACAAAAAACCTGAAATAATCGAAAGAACTGTTACTAAGAGCAAAAAGACTTTGGAATCAGTAGTTACTTACCGTGTAGGTAGAACTAATATTGAGCCTTCTCAGTTGCCTAACGTAGAGCGTATCGCTACTTACCTTAAGAAATATCCTAACAGCAAGGTAGTGATCAAAGGATATGCTTCTCCAGAAGGAAACTTAGAGAAAAATCAAAAATTGGCTGCTGATCGTGCAGAATCTGTAAAGAAAATCTTGGTTACTCGTTACAAAATTTCTTCTGATCGTATCCAAGCAGAAGGAAATGGTATCGGAGATATGTTCAGCGAACCAGATTGGAACCGCGTAAGTATCTCTACTATCGTAGAATAATCTATAATATAAGTGATTTTTAAAAGAGAAAGGCTGTCGTAAGACAGCCTTCTTTTTATATAGAAAGTTGCAAATAGGCTTAGGTTATTCTACATGCTTATAGGCCTTGTAAGAAGAGCGTACCAGAGCACTACTTTCGAAGTGGCGGAAGCCTAAAGAATCCCCTATTTCTTTGTATTTTTGGAACTGATCAGGAGTGATGTATTGTTTTACAGGGAGGTGCTTCTTAGAGGGTTGTAGGTATTGTCCTATGGTGACTATATCTACCTTAGCTTCTTTTAGGTCATAGAGGGTTTGTATGACCTCTTCTTCGGTCTCGCCCAAGCCAAGCATAATACCCGATTTGGTACGATGAGCACCATTTTCTTTTAGATAACGTAATACCCCCAAGCTTCGGTCGTATTGGGCTTGGATACGCACCTCACGGGTAAGGCGGCGTACGGTCTCCATATTGTGGGAAATCACCTCTGGTGCTACAGCCAAAATACGGTTGAGATTGCGCTCTACTCCTTGGAAGTCAGGGATAAGGGTCTCCAGTGTCGTCTTGGGGTTCATACGGCGAATAGCCTTGACAGTCTCTGCCCAGATGATACTTCCCATATCCTTGAGGTCGTCGCGGTCTACGGAGGTAATCACCGCATGGGTGATATTCATCAGCTTGATAGAGCGGGCTACCTTTTCAGGCTCTTCCCAGTCTATCGTATCAGGACGCCCTGTTTTTACCCCACAGAAGCCGCAGGAGCGCGTACAGATATTTCCCAAAATCATAAAAGTAGCGGTACCATGTCCCCAGCATTCGCCCATATTAGGGCAGCTCCCAGAAGTACAAATGGTATTGAGCTGATATTTGTCCACCAAGCTACGTAGCTCGGTATATTTCTTTCCTGTAGGGAGCTTCACCCTAAGCCACTGTGGCTTAGTAGTTTTCTCTACAGAAGTAGTAGTTGTAGTGTCCATAAAAACAGTTGTTAGTTCTTAGGTGTTAGTTGTTGGTAACTCAAAATTTAAAACTCAAAACTCAGAACTCATTGATAAGAACGCCTGCTACAGTAGCATTGCTGGTTTCATCAATCAGAATAGCGCTACCCATAGGAGGATTCTCTTCGAAAGGATCATACACAAGGGGCGAGGCGGCTTTGAGTTGAACCTTAGCTATCTCGTTCAGTTTTACACTCTTGCTTTCAGTATCTTGGGCAAGAGTATTGACATCTATTTTATAGATAATTTCTTTGACAATCACCTTGGTAAGGCGGGCGCGCTGTTGGAGTAGGTATCGGCTACCTTCTTGCAGCTCTCGGCGATCCATCCAGCAGAGGGTAGCCTCCAAGGTTTGTTCTATATGTGGCTCACTATCAGCCTTGACCAGATAATCCCCTCGTGAGATATCTATATCATCGCTGATATGCAATACCGCAGGAGTACCCGCTTGTACTTCTTCTACTTCTTTTCCATCTACTTCTATACGGCTTAGGGAAGTGGTAACCCCTTGGGGAAGGATAGTCAGGGTATCTCCCTTGGTGTAGGTACCTGAGAGGACTTGCCCTGCATAACCTCGATAGTCGTGGAGCTCCTCTGTCTGAGGGCGGATCACGTACTGCACTTGGAAGCGTGGCTTGTCATAAGGATGGCTATTGATCTGTACTCTCTCTAAGAAATGAAGCAAGGAATCTCCCTGATACCAAGGCATGGCGCTGGTGGTATTCACTATATTATCTCCTACAAAAGCAGAAATAGGGAAGTAGTGTACTTGCTTGAGGTTTAGTTGTTTTGCTATACCTTCGTATTCTTTCTTGATATTGTCAAATACCTTTTGGTCATAGCCCACCAAGTCCATTTTGTTCACGGCGACCACTACCTCAGGGATGTGAAGCAGGGAGGCAATGATAGAGTGTCTACGAGTCTGTTCGGTTACCCCATTGCGAGCATCGACAAGCAGGATGATAAGGTCGGAGTTGGAAGCACCCGTGATCATATTACGGGTGTACTGTATATGTCCAGGGGCATCCGCAATGATGAACTTGCGCTTATCCGTGGCGAAATAGCGGTAAGCCACATCTATAGTGATACCCTGTTCTCGCTCAGCACGTAAGCCATCGGTGAGAATGGCCAAGTCTATTCCATCATCATTTTTATTTTTAGATTGCTGTTCTAAGGCTTCGAGCTGATCGGCCAAGATACTTTTACTATCGTATAACAAGCGACCGATAAGGGTACTTTTTCCATCATCTACACTGCCAGCAGTGATAAATCTTAATATATTCATTGTCTAATCGTTGTCTAAAGGTTTGTTACTTGGTAGGGAGGGTATCCACGGGGGTATCGGCTGAGCCAGAAGTGGTCTCTGTCGTCTGTATATTAGCATAAGGAACGGCGTCCAATTGCTTTTTCAGTGGAGTGACAAACTCCATATACCGAGGCTTTAGAGCTCCATCGATAGGAGTCGCCTCAGGGAGTTTCTCCTTCAGAGGGTCTATCTGCACCCCATTTTTCCAAAAGCGGTAACATACGTGAGGTCCTGTGGCGAGCCCTGTACTACCTACCAGCCCGATTACATCCCCTTGGGATACATGTTGTCCCTTGCGAGCAATGATTTTGGACATGTGTAAGTATTGAGTCTCGTAGGTCTTGTCATGGCGTATTTTTACATAGTTTCCGTTGCCTGATCCATAACCTGCCTGAGTCACTGTTCCACTGGCTGTAGCACGGATAGGGGTTCCTGTAGGTGCGGCATAGTCAGTCCCAAAATGCCCCTTCATACGGTGGAGGATAGGATGGTAGCGCATACCATAGTGGGAGGTGATACGGAAGATGTCCAAAGGAGACTTCAGGAACATACGCTTCATCATGTTCCCATTCTCATCATAGTAGCCACCTGCTTTGGTAGTATCGCTCTGGAAATGAAAAGCATAGTAAGGTTTCCCTTTGTGTTCGAAGAAAGCCGCTTTCACTCTTACCAAGCCTGCATTGATAGTATCATCCACATAGCGTTCGTCATAGATAATCTTGAACTTATCATCTTCCTGAAGGTGAAAAAAGTCGATGGTATAGTCAAAGATCTGAGAGAGCTTATAGGCAGCTGCAAAGGACATGCCAGACTTCATTACATCATCGATAAGGTTGTTTTTGATATACCCTCCTCCTTCTCTCTCTACGATGGTCACCTTGCGGTCTATTCTGCGAATTGCCAAAGAATCTCGGAGCTTGATTTCTATAAAGTGCAACAAATCAGGCTGGTATACAAAGTAAGCTAAGGAATCAGGCTGTTTTTTGTCATAGACCAAGGCATAGGGCTGTCCGGCACGGAAATTCTTTGGACGGATTAGTTCCTTGGAGAGGTCGGCTATTTCAGCAACTTTCTGAGCAGAAATATGCTGAGCTCCCAGTAGGGCGCCGAAGGTATCCCCCTGCTTTAGGGTATCCTTGACAATATTGTATTCTAAGAGGTTAAAGCCATATTCGTATACAGGCTTAGGAGGTGGAGGAGTCTCAACCACAGTAGATTGTGGTTCGGTTTTGGGTTCTCTCTTACAAGAGGGTATAAGGGCTGCAAGGCCTATCAGTAGTATGCTTCCTTGAAAAAGTCTCTTCATATGTGACAGTACGTAATTGGGAGAGCAAAGGTCGGTTTTTTTTTTCAAAGCGAAAAGTTTTTAATAGAAATTAGGATTTATTTAGGTATCAGATTAATGATCAATGATCAATGATTAATGATTAATGATTAATGGTCAATGATTAATTTGTTATTGCTCACTGTTTCCTACTCACTGTTCACCACTCACTGTTCACCACTCACTGTTCCCTGACCTCTGCTCACTGTTTCCTGACCTCTGCTCACTGTTTCCTGTTCACCGCTCACTGCTAAAGAATTGTTGTTAGTCATTTGTCATTTGTAATTAAAATTGTATCTTTGCAAAAAATTATAAATAACATAAATAAATGGATACACTTATTAAAGAACTAAAAGAAAAAGTAATAGAAGTGCTTAACTTGGAGGAAATGACTCCAGAAGATATCAAGATTGATACTCCTCTTTTTGGAGCAGAAGGTTTAGGTTTGGATTCTATTGACGCTCTGGAACTTATTGTCCTTTTGGATAAGGAATATGGTATTCGTTTGGCTGATCCTAAGCAGGGAAGAGATATATTCTACTCTATTCAGACCATGGCGGACTATATACAAAAGCACAGAACCAAATAGTCATGGGTGATAGAATTGTCATCACTGGTGTGGGTATCAGTTCCTCTCTTGGTCAGGGGCTGCCCATACATACAGAGGGCTTGCTCTCGGGTAGCACAGGGATTTCTCGGATAGATTATATAGAGACCCTCCATAGGGAACATATCAAGGTAGGGGAAATCAAGCGCTCCAATGAGGAGCTTGCTGCTTCCTTGGGGATTCCCCCTGTCAATGCCTATTCACGTACTTCTTTCTTAGGTATTGAAGCTCTTGGTGAGGCTTTGCAGAGTGCTGGGCTGAGCAAGGATGAAATTATGCAATTACCCTTAGTGATGGCTTCCTCTGTCGCAGGAATGGATATTACCGAGCGCTATTTTTATGAATATACGACTGCGCCTGAGCTGCGTCGCTATATCCACACCCACAATATAGGCGAGGTAACCGCCCAGATAGCCGATTACTTCGGGATCAAAGGCATGGTAACAAGTCTTAGTACTGCTTGTTCCTCCTCTGCCAATGCTATTATCACAGGAGCTCAGCTCATTCGCTCCCGAAGAGCCAAGAGAGTTGTGGTAGGGGGTGCTGATGCCCTTTCGAAATTCACCATTAACGGCTTTAATACCCTAATGATTCTTTCCGATATGGACTGTACTCCCTTCGATGCACATCGCAAGGGCTTGAACTTAGGAGAAGCCGCTGCTTTTCTCGTCTTAGAATCTCAAGAGGAAGCCCTTGAGAAGGGGCGAAAGATATGGGGAGTACTCTCGGGCTGGGGCAATGCCAATGATGCCTACCACCAGACGGCCTCCTCAGAAGAAGGAGAAGGGGCTTTCCTCGCTATGGAGAGAGCACTCCATCTGAGTGGTCTTATCCCCTCTGATATCGATTACATCAATGCGCATGGTACGGCCACAGTGAATAATGACCTCTCAGAGAGCCGTGCTCTTATGCGTATCTTCGGTGAAGAAGTACCTGACTTTAGTTCTACGAAGCCTTTCACAGGGCATACCTTGGCGGTAGCTTCTGCGGTGGAGGCAATATTTAGCCTTTTGGCGATCCAAGAAGGAGCGGTATGGCCTAACCTGAACTGGCAAACCCCTATGCCAGAGGTGCCTCTTCGCCCACAGACAACACTCAAGCGCAAACCCATTAGGCATGTATTGTCCAATTCCTTCGGATTTGGAGGAAACTGCTCAACGCTTATTTTTAGTAAAGCCAGCGAATGCCCACAGTTGGGTATGTGAAAGATGTAAATAGATAGAATACCAAGCTTATTTAATACTATTCCACTATGAGATCATTAAAAAACATTTCTTTTCTATTGTTTCTTGTAGGATTTCCTCTTATGTTGTTTTCACAGTCCAAAACATATAAGGTTTTTTCACCAGCAAGTAAAATTTTAGTTATCTCAGGACATCCTCATTTAGAGAATTCCAATGTGAATAAAGTTATTCTAAAAGAATTAGAAAAACATTTCGGAGAGCAAATCAGTATCCGTAGATTGGACAAGCTTTATCCTGATTATCAAATCAATATAAAAGCAGAACAAGAAGCTATAAAGAATGCTGATTTTATCGTCCTACAGTTTCCTTTCTATTGGTACAGCACGCCAGCACTTTTAAAAAAATGGATAGACGATGTGCTATATGACTATTTCCCAGGTAATAATCTTTCGGGCAGATTCAAAGATAAGGTAGTCATCGCTTCCATTACTATAGGTGGCTCAAAAGAAAGATATACACCACCCCATAAAACAGTGGAGACTTACCTTATTCCTTTACAAGAAACCTTTGAAATCATTGGGGCGGAGTGGGAACTCCCCGTGTATTCATTTGATGCAGTCCTCTCCAACAAAAATCTATCCAAGACGACACTCCAGCATTTTTTAGAACTTGAAAAACGAATAAATAAAAACAATGTGATTCTTCATGAACGAAGATGTTGGTAAGGGAAGAGAATTATATACTATACTTTGCCCTATAATTAGCAAGCAAACTAACTCCTATGGCAATATCAACAAAACTCAAAAGACGTTGGGATATCTATCCCACTTTGCAAGAGGTGCTCACGGCAACTCAAAACCTTAGTGTATCTCCTTTCGGACTTACCGAAGGGGGCTTGCAGGACTTTCGTGGGATTAAGCTCATAGGCGAAAGAGCGCAAGTTCCTTTGCGAAATGGCTATATGTGGGAAAACATATCCCAACCCCTCCACACCTCCCTATCTTATGCCGATTTTACAGGCTCGGTATGGCAGTATTTTGCCATTGAAGAAACAGACGATTTTACCCCTGTGATTGATCACGTTATTTTCGACGAAAGCATGTTTCAATTGAGTGCCTATGCTATTTGTGGAAATGGAGCCACCTTCTTATCGTGCAGTTTTGCTGGTTGCAAATACAAATGGGGAGATTTTATAGGGGCTACACTAAAAGACTGTCGTTTTACCCAAATTAAAAAGAATGTCCGCTTAAAGTTCAATAGTTGTAAACTATTAGAGAACTGCCTATTTAGTGGAGAAATCCACAAGGCACATTTTGGGTATTCCAATCTGAAAAACTGTACCTTTGAAGTGCTGTTATACGACTGCTCGTTTGAAGGGGTTGAAAAGATAGGGAACCTGCGTAAAGGTGAGATTATTCCGCCTGAAAAGGTAGATAACAGAATGGATGGACTGGATTTTTCTAAGGCGGATATCATAATGTGTAGCTTTCAGTCATTTTGTTATTTGGATAAAGTGAAACCCTCAAAAAACAATTGTATATTCAAGGTAACCGATGAATTTCACAACTGTTTGCTTTCCATTATAGAAAATAACAACAGTCCTTTAAAAGAGAAATTGATAGAATACGCAAAATTATTCTACGCTCCGCACACTACAACCCCTTATGAAGTAGTACATCCTAATAATTTTTCATTCAAACATCCAGAAGAAACTGAACTGAGTCAGCAACTCTACAATTTTGTTTGTGAGGCTGCAGAAGCTACTGGGTGTAGGGTGAAGTAGAGAGGAGAACAATCTAAAAAGAATTACAGAATTGATTATCAATTATGGATGCAACAGATATAAAAGTATTGCTAAAAGTAGGAGAACGCATCTCCTTTGAATGCAAGAAAGCCGAAAATAATATTCCAAAGTCGGTGTGGGAAACTTATTCTTCTTTTGCCAATACTATTGGAGGTATTATTGTTTTGGGTATTACTGAAAATATCAAGTTTGCAGGTGAAGCCAATCATTTTGAAATTACAGGAATTACGAATCCACAGAAATTGAGAAAAGAGTTTTTTGATACACTCAATAGCAATAAAGTAAATCGTAATATCCTTACTGATAGCGATGTTGAAATTATAGATTACGAAGGTGTTTCTTTAATGTGTATCACTGTTCCTCAAGCTGATTATAGGTAACGCCCTATCTATATTAATGGCAATATGATGAATGGTGCCTTTAAGCGAAATTATGAGGGGGACTATCACTGCACTGAAGAAGATGTGAAAGCAATGATTCGCGATGCCAATGATAGCGGGAATGACGGAATACTGATAGAACACTATAATACAGATGATATTGATAGTGCTACCCTTAGTGCCTATCGCAACAGATTTAGAACTGCTAACCCCGACCATATCTGGAATGATTATGATGATAAGGATTTTTCACTCAATATAGGAGCTTATACCAAAGATAGAAATACAGGTAGAGAAGGGCTTACATTGGCAGGTTTGCTTCTCTTTGGCAAAGGACTTTCTATAAGAGAACGCTTTGATAATATCCGTATGGATTATCTTGATTATACTAACTTAGAAGAGGAAAGCCGTTGGAGTGATCGCTTAACTTACGATGGGCGTTGGGAGAATAACCTCTATAACTTCTTTATGCGGGTACAATCCAAACTTATTAGCGATATCAAGCGTCCTTTCACTCTCAAAGGTATGGAACGCGAAGATGATAGTTTGCTACACAAAGCTATTCGTGAGGCACTCACAAATTTAATTATTCATACTGATTATATGCTAACAGGGGTTTTGAAAGTAGAGAAGTATGACAATCAGTTTGTATTTTCTAATCCTGGTTCACTTAAAATACTTGTAGTTGATATTTATGAAGGAGGACACTCCAAAGCGCGAAACCCTCATATACAAGCCATTTTTAGAATGATTGGTTTCGGTGAGAATATAGGCTCTGGATTTCCTACCATTTTAGAGGCTTGCAAAAAAGAAAACTGGCGCAGACCTCTATTAAGCGAACGTCCCGATTTGCACTTGGTAGAACTTACTCTTTCTATGATTTCACTAATATCGTCTGAATGTGAAACACAGCTTTTGGAAATCTATGGTGATGATTATAAAGAAATAGAAAAAGAAGAGCAACTTATTTTGGCTACAGCGTTTAGTGAGGGGATTATTGCTAATAATACAGTACAATTACTCCTTGACAAAAATCCGTTAGAAGCAGGAAAGCTACTCTATGCCTTAGTAGCAAAAGATATGCTATTATCCACTAACAAAGGACGTTGGACTACTTATGTTATTAACAAAAAATATACTCAAGGAGTAGAAAACTCAAGGAGTAAAACTCAAGGAGTAAAAAGGCAAGGAGTAGAAAAGGCAAGGAGTAATAAAAAAGAAAAAATTATTGAACGTATTATAGCTTTTTGTCAAGAACCTCACACCTTGCAAGAAATAGCACAAGAATTAGGTTTCTCTGACCGCTATAAGATGAAAAGAAAATATATAAATCCTTTGTTAGGTGATGTGCTACAAATGACTTCTGTAGAGAGTAAAAATGCTCCTACTCAGAAATATGTAGTAATCAACAAATGAGAAAATCAGCAAAATGACAAACCTCATTCACACCATACAGCAAGCCTTTTCTGGCGTTACCTTGGGCAACGGCATAGGGCTCAGCGAGGGCAATGCTATGGATGATTATGCCCCAGCCGAAGAACGCGCCCGCTGTCGCAAGCAAGATGAGCAAACCCATTGGCACAAGATACCTATAGAGCTTCTCAACCAATATTATGTAGCCCTCTGCTATTTCGACCCCGAAGGAATGCGATTTCACCTGCCCGCTTTCCTTATTGCCGACTTACAAGGGCTGTTCCGTTTTGACCTTGTCTATACATTTATCCATTTAGACCAGTACAAAGAGCAACAATTCTCATTGCTAAACGCTCAGCAAAAACAAGCGGTCGCTCAATACCTGCGCTGGATATGCACCGACCCCAATTGTCATACCACTGCAGACGATACCACTGCCATCGAAGAAGCTCTTTTACTATTTTGGGAGGAATAAAATATAATAAATTGAAAATGAATGTCTTATAACAATTACTTACATACACGGTTATTGCCAATTTTACTCATCAGTTGTTTATTTAGCAGCTGCCAATATTTCTCATCCTCTCCTGCCCAAGAAGAGGTAATCGACACCGCTGATGTAGTTTATACAGAAAAGAAGGATTCAGTTGAGAATACACACACTGAGGGTAAAAGAATAGGTAACCCTATTGATTATAATACACCTACGATTAAAGAAGTTTATGTAACCACCCGCGATAGTATTGATCTTTATGAAGAAGCTGACGACAAAAGCGCACGTCTTGGCAAATTGCCTTATGCTGAAAAAGTAGAGGTAGTTCAAGAACTTAACTCTTGGTATGGCATAAAACAACGCCCCCAAAGGAAGTACAAGCGCGATGGCGAGGAGATTATCTTATGGCAATGGGAAAAACTCTTTATTAAAAAAGAACAAACAGGTGATATTAGCCAAATAAAACTCAACTATAAAGAACTGATTACTACTGAAGGCAAGAAACTGTTCAAGAAAATAAACATTCGTTTTGTGACTAAAGACGAATATCTCGCTCAAAAAGCCAATGCGGTTGACTTTGTAGATACTACCAATACTATCAAAAAAGTAAAAGGGAAACTGCGCCTTCCTTGTCAGGAGTGTAAAAACAAATATGTTACTTATATTGATAGCCTTGCGCCTAAGTACGATGACAATAGAATAGAGCATACCTATATAGGGGGAATACCCTTTCTAAATCAATATCTTATCAGTACTACATACTATGAAGATTGGGATTATACCTTGATTGACAAAACCACAGGTAAAAAGTTTACTTTAGCCGCTTATCCTTATATTACCCCAGATAGACAGTATTTTATGACTCTATTAGACAATGTCTATGAAGGAGTTACTGAATTCTCACTTTATAGTATTGATGAGACAAATAAAATAAAGCAAGTATTTTCAACCGCTTTTACCCAGTGGGCATTAGTGTTGGATGAAAAGGATAGAGAACAAGTCTTTATGGGAAGTGATGGGAATCTCTATGCCAAAGTAATTAATGTCTCTGTTCGTTGGGATCAAAAAGGGCACTATAACCCACGAGGTCAGTATATCTGTATTAGTCTTAAAAAATAAATCAAACTTATATGAACAATAAAAATCTTCCCCAAAATTGGGATTTCTTTATGTGCCGTATTGAAGGCGCTCCCGCCTCTATACGCACCAACTTAGCCTTGATTGAGGTCGCTCCTCTCGAAGGACTCTCTCAGCGCTTGCAGTTCTATATCAAAATGCAAAATCCTAGACCCGACGGACTTTCTTCCAATGAAGAATATCCTATCCTCTGTGATATAGAGGACGCTATAGGTGAAAAAGCCGAAGCTACAGGGGCTGTATTAGCAGGGGTGGTGAAATCGGAAGGGTTTTTAGAACTCTGGTTTTATACCCAAAATGCCGAGGCTTTGGCAAAAACTTGTGAAGATGCATTACAAACTTTTGAGGGCTATCAGTCGGGGTATAATATAGCCGAAGACCCCGAGTGGGAAGATTATTTCGGTTTCCTCTACCCCGATGAGTTTTCTTACCAAACGATGCAAAACCGCAAAGTGCTAATGCAACTCGAAAAGAATGGCGATAAGATGGAGGTGCCTCGCGAAATCGACCATTTTATCTACTTCAAAGAAGCGGCTCAGCAACAGGCTTTTGCCAAAGAAGCTGAAGCCAAAGGTTTTAAAGTACGTTTTAACGATGATGAATTTGTAGAAGATCGAAAAGCAGAAGGAAAAGAATATCCCTATATGGTAGAAGCCACCCGTGAGGACAGTCCTTTGGATATCGATGATATCGTATGGGATTTGTTAGAACTCGCCTCTCCTTTTGAAGGTAATTACGATGGCTGGGGCTGTGCAAATGTACAATAATATACTACCTCTGTATCGGACAAGAATAATACACGGCAATTGGATTCACAAAAAGGATACTACCAATTCCCATTGCGTACGGCATTACACAAGGAGTATTGTCTATTATTAAAATATCTGTCTAAGAATGAAAAGAATCTTTTTTTTATTAGTCTTGTTAGGGTCTCTTTCTAAAAGCTACGCAGGTCCTATACTAACTTTCTATGAAGACTTCAGTTTAAAAATAGAAGGTGAAAAAGTGTATTTAGTAAAAAAATACTATAGTAATCGTAATAAAATTGCGATTACTTCTTATGAAAAATACTTATTGCCTTTTGATAGTAAAGAGGCTCATATTGTTATGACAAATGTGGAGGATAAAAATGAATTAATCATTGCTAATGCCAATGATTACTATTTTGTGGAGTATTTTAGAGATTATACAAATTTGAAACAGTGTGTAAGAGCTGTCAAAATGTTTCCTACTAATAGTGTTACTCAAACTTTTAGGAATAATTGCTTTTATGTAAATGGTAAGTGGGTGAGGGTAGCCATGAAATATGGTGAGCTTATCACTACTCCAATGCCAGATTTTCCCCAGCACCCTACTGTTATTGCTGAATTGGAACATACTACTTTGTTAAAAGATAAAAACTTTGTGTATGAGTATAATAACCGAACATATACTTTAAAAAAGATAGAGGGACTCAATGCTAAAACCGTACAATTTCAAAAAACCAATAGTTATGACAAAAATCTGTTATATGACGATAATACTTTTTATGTAATGGATTACAATGGGACTGATCTTATGGAAATCACTAAAGATCTGAGAGCAAGAGGCTGTAAGAGAAAATTTACTGAGGCTACTTTTATCAAGTACCGAAGTGAGGGAGAGCTTTTTGAACAGTATTTGTTGGATTTTAAAGACGGTAATTTGTGGAGTTGTGATAAGTATGGTAACGATAGATTTGTACTACCCATTAAGAATGCTACTTATGTAAAAGACCTTGAAATGGTAAAAACAAGCGAAGGATATTATATTTCATTGCGAGATGATGATCAACCTATTGATATGAGTATTGTGCCAAATCTCAATAAATTACACAAGGTAAAGTATGCTTTTCATTACTTGAATCAGAGCTATGATTTGTATACTGATGGAGAACAACAATATATTTGCATGTATAATATTTCTCAGCATAGAATATTATACCCTCTACAGGTAGAAAAGCACATTTGGGAAGCCTTCACCTCTAAACAAAAATATTATCACTATGAAAAAACATTAGGAGATGACTCAAGCACCACACAAATAGCTGTAGTAGGCAACCAATTGGTAATATATAAAATTACCGCCCTATTTAGTAAAAACTATTTAGAAGCACACCATACGCTCCCCATTGAGATTGTTAAAAAAATACCCCTTACATCAAAAGTCAAAGACCTAAAAATGTGTTATGCCACAAGAGATAAACTCATTATTGACGATATCATTATAGATAATATAGCTGATTTTGATACGCTTACTTTTGTAGGAGCCATTTATACATATGATTCACAACAGAGAGAATATGGCTACAAAAGTTATTTCAAAGATAAAAACAGTGTGTATTCTTACTATGAGAAGTCTCAAGAGATGATTAAGGAAAACTACGACCCTAAAAATTTTGATGAAGAAGCCGTGTGGAAACTCAGAGTTAGGCGACCTGGCGATTAGGTCTAAATCAATAGCAAATTATTATATTAACATATTATCATTATGACAAAAGCATTTGACTTACACAAGGCCATCCGTGCCCGTCTGTTGCGCTTCTTGGACGAAGCTACCCCAGAACAATTAGCGCTCATCCCTGAGGGCTTTCATAACAATATCCTATGGAATATAGCCCATTGTGTGGTCACCCAACAGCTGCTGTGCTATAAGCTCGCCGGAGTGACCCCTCATGTGTCGGAGGAGTTGATTAACACTTACAGGAAGGGTACCTACCCCGATGGACATATCCCAAGCCAAGAGGAAATTGCTACCCTTCGCCAGCTACTGACTTCCACCCATGACCAAATCATTGAG
Source organism: Capnocytophaga gingivalis (assembly GCF_002302415.1). Taxonomy (NCBI): domain Bacteria; kingdom Pseudomonadati; phylum Bacteroidota; class Flavobacteriia; order Flavobacteriales; family Flavobacteriaceae; genus Capnocytophaga; species Capnocytophaga gingivalis. The sequence goes on from NZ_CP022386.1 coordinate 1,833,371, forward strand.
GACTATCAAAAAGGGGTGTTTGCAGGGAAAGACTATCCTGTATATGAAACCTCCTTTGGCTATACCCTCCATAGTGTAGAGGAGGCCATTCTCTTTAACAACACTCACGAGGGGATGCACATAGGGACAATATTGGCTTTGAGGTATTTTGTGTAGAAGACTAAGAGGCTCAAGCACTACAAAAATCAATGGACAAAGCAGTGACGGGAGTGATTCTCCCTGCTTATGAAAGTAACGTGTTACAAAGTCAAGACAATACCCTGTGAGGAATGAGAAGAGGAGTGAGAGAGCAACAAGCAAGCTCTCACTTCTTTGTCTTCTCCCTTGTATCCTTTAGTTCATAGCGGGTTACCTGCATCTGATTGCCATTTTTGTAGGTAATCTCCTGCACAGTTTCTCCTTCTGGGTTGAAGTACTTCCAAGTACCCTCTTTTTGGTTGTGTAGGTATTGTCCTATTATATAAGGATTGCCCGATAGGTGGTATTCCTTATAAGTACCCTCGCGGCTACCTTCCTTGAAGTTGATTTCCTTTTCTAAGTTTCCTTTTAGGGAATAGTACTGCCAGAGACCATCCTCGTAATCCTTCAGGTAGTTGCCCTTAAGTAAGGTACGCCCGCGCTCGTCATATAGGATATACTTACCCTCACGTTTTCCATTTTTAGAAAAACTCTCCTCCTTGACCTGTCCGTTAGGATAGAAAGTCTTCAGGTGGGCAGGGTAGTTATTCTCATAATTGCTGTCCTCGAGCAATACTCCCAGGTCATCATATAGTTTGTAGGGTCCATGGCGCTTATCTCCCTTGAAGGTAGCTAGCTCACGGAGCTTGCCATTCTCATGGTAGCGCTCACGTACCGATGTACCATTGGGCTTGTATTCCTGTCTCTCACGTAGGGTGCCATCCTCAAGTTTTGTTTCCCACTTACCTACAGGGACATCCTCTTTGTAGTACTCAGTGATATATTGTTTTATTCCACTGCGGCGGTCATAGTAGCGCATATACCACTGTTTGCCATCTTTTTTACCCATCTTGTAGTGTTCTATCTCTATAGGCTTGCCATCCTCGTCATATTCCTTCCATTCTCCATCGGGTTTGTCGGCCTTGTAGTGTAAGTCCTTGACTACTTTTCCATCGGAGAACTCGCGAAAGCTTCCTTCCATTTGGTCATTTTTGTAGAAATATTCCCTCCAGAGCATCCCACTACGAGTATATTCTCTATAGAATCCAGTAAAGATTCCAGCGGTGAGTTCTATCTCTTTTTTTACTTTTCCATTAGGATGATATTCACGGCTGACCCCTGTCAGCTGTCCATTCTTATAGCTTCTTTCAGCCATAATTTTTCCGTTGCGGTCGTAGTATTTGGCGATGCCGTTGAGTTTTCCATCCGAAAAAGAGGCTTCATAGTATTCCCCATTGCCCTGAGAAATCTTATAGGCTCCATTCAGGGGCGACTTATCCTCATAGAGGCTAAAGAGACTCTCCATGCCAAACTTTTTTTCTTCTATATCACTTTGGTTTAAGAGTTTTTGCCCATATCCTCCAGCGAAGGAAAATAGGAATAAGGTGAAAATAATCTGTCTCATAAGAAAGTTTTATGAATTTTTGAGTGTACAAAGATAAAAATAATTTTCAAAATAACCATATATTTAGAAAAAATTAGTATCTTTGCGGCAGTATTAGTACATTGTCTTGAGTATATCTTTCATAAGAATCTAGATAAAAGAAAAAAGTTGACAGAGATACTAAAAGAAAAAATTACCATAAGAAAGTGCTTAAAGGAGATAGTATAGGGATTTTTTAGGCATTGGATTTTGTAAAAATAGAGGATAAAAATATTAAAATTATCCAAGAAGAATAGAAATATTTCCTCGTTGTTAATAAATATTTAAGGAAGGGAAAGTTAAGAAAGTATTTTTTATAAATCATTGATTATAAATATTTTGTTGTTTTTCTAATTATACTTAATTATATATTATGGTATAAATGAAAAATGGTTAATAAGTTTTTATGAAAAAAAGATAAAAAAAAACGTTTTTTTATTTGTTTCTAAAAATATTTTTATATCTTTGCGCCGAATAAATAGTTAGACTTATGAGTACACCAGTGAATAAAGAAGTTGCTTGGGACAAGACCAAGACAATTATGAGTAAAACCGATGCAAAGGGCACTATAGAGTATGTAAATCAAGTGTTTATCGATGTATGCGGTTATTCAGAAGGAGAGCTAATAGGCAAGCCTCACAATATAATTCGTCATCCTGACATGCCTAAGACAATATTCAAAATTCTATGGGATAACATCCAAAAAGGGATTAACTTCCATGCAATTGTTAAAAATATGGCTAAGTCAGGGGAGTATTACTGGGTGATTACCGATTTTGATATTATCCGAGATCCAAGTGGACAAATCATCAATTATATGGGGCGTAGAACTTCTGTTCCTTCTCAGACTATAGAAAAATATATAGGCCCCCTTTACCAAAAAATACTACAGGCAGAACAAGCCGGTGGTGTAGAAGCTGGAGAAAAATACTTTGAACAATTCCTCAAAGATCAGGGAAAAGATTACCTTACTTATATAGAGGATGTAATATTGGAGTTTAAATAAATCCAAAAAAACTTGTAAAACTAATCGTGAAGAATTAAACAACAAAGGGAGGTACATGTAAGTGTCCTATACAATCTTCCATTACAAAGACAAAAGATAATTAACAAAAGAAGTGTTAATAACTTTTTTTAAGAATAATTACCATTCGAAATCTTTGTAACTTTTTGAAAATCAATATGCACTAAATTCTTTAAAAAGATAATTGTATAAAGATTTTTTAAAAATAGAAGGAATTTGTAAAAAAAATAGTGTAGGACAAATAAAAATGCCTACATTTGCCATCCCGAAATAATATTGTAGATTATGATATTGAAACTAAAAAAAGTAGCACTTATTGTAATAGGTTATCTGGTGGTATCCTGCGGTTCAGGTAATGACCGAGGAGAGCTTGTAGGTGTAAAAGGAGGGCAGTGGAAACAGCCTAAACCTTATGGGATGACACTTGTGCCAGGTGGTGCTTTCGTAATGGGTAGCTCAGATTATGACAAAGCTCATACAGAGGATGCTACTACGAAGACCGTAACAGTGAGTCCTTTCTATATGGATGATACAGAAATCACCAATGGAGAGTATCGCCAGTTCGTCAACTGGGTGCGTGACTCTATCGTTCGTCGTAAATTGGCTATCATGGCAGAGGAAAGTGGTCAGTCTGCTGGTGGGGAAGGTATAGGACAATATGCTTTCCTTGATACTGATCAGGAAAAACTCAATGCTTATGATAAGTATATGTACGAAAATTATGGAGATAAGGACAATCCTGAAAAACGTAAGATCAATCGTAAAGTAAAGCTTATCTGGGATAAGGAAAAATATCCTGACGAACATTACGTAGAGGTGATGGATACTATGTATGTACCTATTGAGGAAACATATAATGGTCGTCGTCCCTTGGATGTAGATAAGCTCGTTTTCAAATATCAATGGATGGATATTGAGGCGGCTGCTCGTTCTCACAAAAAAGGTCGTAAGGACTTTATCAAAGAAGAGATCGTCAAAATATATCCTGATACTACAGTATGGATTAAGGACTTCAACTACTCCTATAACGAGCCTATGCATAATGACTACTTCTGGCACTATGCTTATAGCGAATATCCTGTAGTAGGAGTTACTTGGAGACAAGCTAAGGCTTTCTGCGAATGGCGTACCTTATATAAGAACTCTTTCCAAAAAGCTAAGAAGAAAAAAGATGTGAATGCTTTCCGTCTTCCTACAGAAGCAGAATGGGAATTTGCTGCTCGTGGTGGCTTAGAGGGTGCTACTTACCCTTGGGGAGGTCCTTATACAGTGGATAGTAAGGCTTGTTTTATGGCCAACTTCAAACCAACTCGTGGGGACTATGCCGCTGATAACGCTCTCTATACAGTAGAAGCTAAGTCTTACCACCCTAACGGATACAATCTCTATAACATGGCAGGTAACGTATCTGAGTGGACTAATACTTCTTATGATTCTAACTCATACGAATATATGTCCTCAATGAACCCTAACGTGAATGACCAAAAGAACAAACGTAAGGTGATCCGTGGTGGTTCTTGGAAAGATGTGGCTTTCTATACACAGGTGGCTACCCGTGATTATGAGTATCAAGACTCTGCCCGTAGCTATATCGGTTTTCGTACCGTACAGAGCTTCATGGGTGTTCAGAGAGTGGATACTAAAAAAGGTAACTTAACCAACATGAGATAGTGAAAAATTAAAAATTAATAAATAAAACAAAGTATAATTAAATCAAAGAAAAAATGGCAAATTCATCAAAATCGTCAAAGAAAATCATAAATATGGTTTATGGTTTGGGAGCATCTGTTGTAATCCTCGGAGCTCTATTCAAAATTCTTCACTGGGAATTACCTTTAGGATCTATTAAGCTTGGGGGTGGTACTCTCTTGGCGATAGGTCTTATCACAGAAGCAATCATCTTCGCTATTTCAGCTTTCGAACCTGTGGATACAGGGTATGACTGGTCTCGTGTATTCCCTGAACTAGAAGGAGGAGAACCAAGACAGCTTAATTTCAGTGGAAACGCACAGCTTCCATCTAGAAATGATCAAGAAACTCAAGTACTTAGAGAATCTCTTTCTGAAAAATTGGATAATATCCTAAGAGAAGCTCATATAGATGCTAACTTGATGAACTCATTGGCTACTAGTATCCGTAACTTCGAAGGAGCTGCTAAGAATATCGGCCCTGCTGCTGATGCTGTTGCTTCTACTCGTAAATATGGAGAAGAGCTTACTACAGCTGCTGTTCAATTAGAGGCTTTGAACTCTCTTTACCGTATCCAACTTGAAAGAACTGAACTTCAGGTGAATGCTCAAGAAGGTATGGTGGATAACCTCAACTCATTGAATGCACAAGTTAATTCATTTAAAGAACATTTGAGATCTCTCAATACAGTATATGGTGGAATGCTTTCTGCAATGGGTGGTGCCAGATAATTCTAAATTAGTTAATAATCATTAAAAAAATTTAGAATATGGCAGCAGCGAATTCACCACGACAAAGGATGATTAACCTGATGTATCTGGTTTTCATCGCGATGATGGCTCTTAATATGGGCAAAGAGGTACTTAGTGCGTTTGGACTTATGAACGAAAAGTTACAAACAGCTAACGAACGTTACCAACTTACCAATGAAGCAGCCTTTGCAGAATTAGAGAAAAAAGAACAGGAAAAACCTGAGGATTATAAAGAGGCTTTAGAAAAAGCGCGTCAGGTAAGAGAACTTTCTAATGAGTATTACGCTTACTTAAACACTCTTAAGGAAGAAGTAATGTCTCAGGCAAGCAACAAAACAGATTACCAAGTGATGGACAAATCTGATTTTTTGGATGAAAAGTTCTTTAAAACAGACGGACTAAAACCAGAAGGGCAAAAATTCTTGGATGAAATCAACAAGTATCGTACCCAATTGGTAAGTCTATTAGGAGCTAAAGATGAAGCCCTTAAGAAAATTATTGAAGAGCGTTTCTCTACAGGAGAGAATAACAAGGTAAAAAACCGTGATGGTAACACTATTGGTTGGGTTCAGTACAACTATGAAGGGTTCCCTTATATAGCCTCTGTTACTAAGTTCTCTCAACTTCAATCCGATATCCGCCAGACAGAACAAGATTTCTATAAGGCTATGCTCGGTGAAAAGATGAAAGACGAGCTTTCTATGAAGCACTATACTACTTTGCTTGAACAATCACGTGGGGCTTACTATGCTAATCAACAGTTCGATGGTGCTATCGTACTTGGTCGTAAGGACGGCTCTACCAAACCAGAACGTGTAGAACTTACCCTCGATGGAAGAAAGCTTTCTGAATCTGAAGTGGAAGTTGTAGAAGGAAAGGTCAAACTTAAAGTGAACACTGGTAATGTAGGTGAGCACAAGATCGCTGGTACTTTGTACTACAAACAATTTGGTCAAGAAACTCAAGTAGAGGTGGCTCAATCATTCACTACTATCCCTCGTCCAAACGAAGCAGTAATCTCTGCTGACAAGATGAACGTAGTATATCGTGGAGTTGTGAACCCTATGACTATCTCTATGCCAGGGGTGCCTGATAATCAGGTGACAGCTTCAGCACCAGGACTTTCTCGTAAGAGTGGACCTAACTATATCATGAAACCTAATGTAGGTTCTGCTGAGGTAACTATCAATGTGACTGGTACTTTCGAGGGTCAGAAATTCTCTTCTTCTAAGAAGTTCCGTGTGAAAGATATTCCAAAACCAGAAGGTGCTATCTTACGTACTACAGGAGCTGTGAAGTTGGCTAAGGCTAATATCTTGGCTGGAGAGCTTTCCGTAGCATTTAACGACTTTGACTTCGACCTTTCTACAAGGGTGAACTCATTCCGTATCTTAGTTCCTGGTCAGCCAAGTGTGGTGGTACAAGGTAACAGAGTAAGTGCTAGCGGTGCTGCAGCAGCTGCAGTGAATAGAGCTAAGAGAGGGGATATCATTCAAATATCTGAAATACGTTACTCTGTATCAGGATATAGTGGTACTCCTAAACCAGCTACTCCAATATCAATTGAAGTATTATAACAAATTATAAGATTATGAAACAAGCACTAAAGAATATCCTGACGCTATCTTTTATGTGGATAGTATCTTCGACTACTTTTGCTCAGGTAAATATACTCAATGCAAAAGTTCCTTCTGAAATAGGTGAGAAGACTGCCGCTCAACAGGAATCTGACAACGACGTACCACTTCCTTATGGTTATGTAGATGATCGCGATATCATGTGGTCTACTACTACTTGGGAACTCGTTGACTTGGAAGAAAGAGCTAATTTTCCACTACTATTCCCTATTGATACTATGGAAATTGGTGCAGATCGTCGTTCTTTGTACGATGTACTTCTTAGAGCGATGAGGGAAAAAAGACTCACTGAGACTTATGTAGATTCTTATTTTACTGAGAAGAGAACTTATGATGATCTTAAGTATAGCCTTTCTAAGGCAGATACTTTGGATGCTGGTTACGAAATCCTTAACCAAGGATTGCCTCTTCCTCCTGAATATATTGTACGTACTGATCTTACTTCTCGTGATATTGTACAATACAGAATCAAGGGGTTGTGGTACTTCGATAAGCGCCAAGGAGAACTTAAGTATCGTCTGTTAGGAATTGCACCAGTAGCTCCCGATGTGAGTGTATTGGGAACTGATGATGCACAGTCTAACTTAGTAGAACTTTTCTGGGTATGGTATCCTGCCGCAAGAAATATCTTGCACAAAGCAAGGGTATTCAATCAGTTGAACTCTGCTAACCGCGTCTCTTTTGACCACTTGCTCAATGCTCGTCGCTTCGTAGGGGTTATCTATAAGGAGGACAACGTATATGGGGATAGGGAAATCAAAAAGTACCTCCCAGACAATGCCTTATACCAACTCTTGGAAGCAGAGCGTATCAAGCAGCGTATCCGCGACAGAGAACAAGATATGTGGGTTTACTAAATTATATATAAAAAGGCTATTCGTAAGGATAGCCTTTTTTACCTATTTCTTATTATCCTATTTCCCAAATTTTGAACCTCGATTTCCTAAGTCAATATTTTACAGAAGTACACTTCACCAAAGGACAGCTCATCACTCGTGTAGGTGAGGTGGAGAACTCTTTGTACTATTTGAGCGAAGGGATTGTACGTTTCTTCTATTATAATTCTACGACCGATAAGGAAACTACCGTAGATATCTTGTTCCCAGAGAGTTTCTGTCTTTCCTACACTTCTTTCGTCAGGCGAGAACCCTCTTTGCTCTCCATAGAAGCGCTCAAGGAGGTTACAGCCTACAAGATTGGCAGAGAACATCTTGATCATCTCATACAACAACAGGAATACCTCCAGATAAAAGCCGATATATTGGAGCACTTGCTTATTGAGAAAATGCAACGTGAAGCTCAGTTTTTATTGCAATCTCCTGAAGAGATCTATCTCAATCTATTAGAAAAGGATCCTAAGCTGATTCAGAATATTCCCTTAAAATACATTGCCTCTTATATAGGGATCACCCCTCAAGCCCTCAGCAGAATACGCAAGCGTATTTTCTAAGGAGCTATTTTCTCATGGAGTTCCCTTAATAATTCTTCCACAAGCGAGAAATGAACTCTTGGATATGTGTCTTTTTCCTGTAGGATTGTAGTCAAGCGAAACCGTAATTTCATATAAAGTTCTGTTCCTAAGGTAGTGTACTTTAAATCTTCTTTCAGCAAATGAGCTAAATTATCATAGTTTTCATCTTCTAATGTGATAATAAGCCATTCCACCTTACCCAAGAAGTCTCTGGAGATATGTTCTTGGTAGAAGGTGTCAAATAGTTCAAAGAAAGCATCTAAAGCCTTTTCTTTAGTCTTGAATTTGTAGAAGAGTATATCCGCCCATCCTCTACTATCCCTAAGATGATATTTCTTGCGTAACCAATAGTAAAAGTCATTATATAGAATATCTGCTTTTACCTCTTCTTCTTGATTGCGATAATACCAACCATTTAGGAAAGTATCTAAGCAGAATATATCGTGTTCGTGAATAAATAATTCAGGAAGAGGCTTGATAAGGTTTATAAGTTCTATGATGTTCATTTTCTATTTTCTATCTACTTGTTTTTCAGTTGTTTTTCTATGTATAACCTTTTGCTGCGATCCGCAAAGGAAGAGGAGATATTCCCTTCAAAGTTACGATTTTATTTTTAAACTACCAAAAGCATTTATGAACCCAAGTTCATTTTTTCTACATTTTTTCGTCGTTACTTTGCATTGAAAAACAAAGACAAATAAAATGAACTTCAAAATGTTATCTATTACTTTTATGATGGCGCTTGTTGCCCTAAAGGGTCGCGCCCAAGATTCCGATTACATGACCCTTATCAAGGCTGCTACCCAAGCACCTTCGGGTCATAATTCTCAACCATGGTGGTTTGAGACTTTCGACCACAGCATAGTGATCTCTCCCAACTTCGAAAAGGCGCTCCCAGCAGTGGATAGCCAGCACCGAGAGCTCTTTATCAGCTTGGGGTGTGCACTGGAGAATCTCTGCACAAAGGCCTCTGAGTTACATTATCAGACTCAGGTAAGCCTTAGTGAGGAAGGGGTGATTACTGTGGAACTTCACAAATCCAATACCGTTGTCCCTGATCCCTTGGCTGCTTTTATTGAGAAGCGACAAACCAATCGTTCTGAGTATGAGGACAGGCGTATCGACCCTGCTCTATTGCAAAGTCTCATTGACAAAGTATATGAGGGATTATCTCCTTTAGAGGGAGCAGGGAAGTTTCATGTTTTTGCCAAAGACACTCCACTCTTTGAAAGGTTTACCCAAGCTGTCCTACAGGGTAATACCGTACAGATGTCAGACCCAGCTTTCAAGAATGAGCTCCTCTCATGGATTCGTTTTAACAAAAAACATTCTGAGAGTACCCATGATGGATTGAGCTATGCGGTGTTGGGAGCGCCTAACCTACCTCGCTGGGTCACTGAGCCTATTGTACGGGGAAGCTTGAAAGCAAAAACTCAAAACAAAACCGACCTGAAGAAGATACAATCCTCTTCCTATATGGTACTACTCACCACCGAAGGGAATGATATTCGTACTTGGATACAGGCTGGTCGTACTCTCGAACGTTTTCTGCTATTGCTTACTCAGGCAGGTATAGCTCATGCCTACCTGAATCAACCCTGTGAAGTGCCTGAAATAAATCTAACACTGCGTGAGAATTTTCCTAAGGAAAATCTTTATCCTCAAATCCTTTTACGTATTGGTTATGCCAAACCAGTAGCTTATTCTAAGAGGAAAGATATCAAGGAAGTGATGGTTAATGATTAATTGTTAATGATTAATGAAGAACACTATATTCTATTGCAACACTTTGTCAAAGTCTAAGGGCTTTGACAAAGTGTATAAATTATTAGCTTGTCTTTACCTATTACCTATTTTTGTCTCTGCTCAGGTCTCCTTTAAGACGGATATACTGGGCAAAGAAGGTCTTTTCAGAGAGGAACTCTCCCTACAGTTGCCTATACATCTTGATTCGCTTGCCAAGGATTCCTATAGGCGAATAAGTGTTTGGGCAGTGGGAGGCAATATGGTTTTCCAACAAATGAATCCTACCGAGGGACTACCTTATCAGACAATGAACCTTAGTGCTAATATCTTGCACTTGCGACCACTGGGTACTCGTTGGTCATGGCTTACGGCTGTAGGATTGGGCATATATACTCCTGAAAACAGACTTTCGTCCATTGCAATTGGTGAAAATGTGGTTGCCAATGGTGCCTTGCTTTTTATCTGGCATAGCAACCAACACATGCAGATAGGGGCAGGAACACTTGTCAATACCCTTTTGGGATATCCTATGGTTTTTCCTACTGCTTTTGTAGAATATCAAGGAGAGCAGTGGATAGGATGGGCTAAAGGTAATTTTTTAGAAGGAGGAAAGGGAGCTATAGGCTATCGTTTTAGTGAACCCTTTTCGCTATGTCTCTTGGCTGACGCTTCTATCTACGCAGCTTTCTTGAGAAAAGAAGGCAAAAAAGCAGTCTTCTTTACCCAACATACAATTGTAGGCTTACAACCCGATTTCAGGGTAGGGAAGTACCTGCATATCCCCTTGGTTATAGGGACAGACCTTATGCGGATGGGTATCTATAAAGAGCGAAAGCTGAGCACTTTCTTTACCCAAACTTTCGAGGGAGCTCCCAAGCAAATTTATAGCCCTGCCCTCTACTTCTCAGTAGGGATAAAAATAGTGAATTAGCAAGTTTACAAAAGAGATAAAATGTTAATTATTTGTTGTCTATTATTTATAGTTCATTATTTGTTATTAATTTTGCTCTTTAATAATAAAAAAAATAGAATAGCAAAAATGAAAAAAGCCTTATATATACTTTGTGCAGTAGTGTGCATTCTATTGGCTGTATTTTTTTACTTTAAAATCACTGGTAAAAGCTCAGAGAAGACCTCTCGCTTTGATATTCCAGAAGAAGCAAGAAATATCATAGCTGAGAAATATATTGCTATCATGGCAGATAATGGGATGACAATCAATGAAGGTAAAAACCCACCTGATATTCAGGGGATTTTTGCTACAGATTCATTGGAGTTGTTCTATACTAGTTTGGAGAACGATTTAGCCATAGGATACAAAGTCCCCAGTTATCGTTACAAATTCTATGGGCAAGATGGGATACAAGTGAAAACCGATTATATACAAGAAGCTCCTTCAAGTGATGACAACGTTACAGGAAAAGGTACTGCCCTCTCAGGATCAGGGAACAAATTTACTGCCTATATAGAACAAAAAGGATCTGCCAAAGGGGCAACTTATCGACAAGCAACGGTACTTTCGGGGGAGATAACCCCTCAGGGAATTAAGGATTTCCAATGGGGATTCTGTATACTTGAAAAAGAAGATCCCGATAACAAACTTATGCAAGTAGGAGGTGTCCGTATTTGGAAGGATAAAGGGAAATTGGCAAAGAAGAAAACAAAGTTTCCCTATGGAGACTGATTAGTGTTCAATTGTTAATTTTTTATTACTAATTATCAAACATTGATCATTAATCATTACCTTTGCCCCCCACTATAATAAAAAGAGAACAAAGAATGAAAAGAACAATCTATGTATTTTGTGTGGCAGTATGTGCCCTATTTGTAATGGTTTCTTGCTCTAAATCAGAGGATAATGCAGGAAACAACAACAAAAATCTGAATATTCCAGCCGAGGCTAAGGCTATTATCCCTGAAGAGCTTATAGGGAAAATGAAAGCTAATGGAATGACTATCAATGAAGGGATGAACCCTCCTAATATCCAAGGAATTTTTGCTACAGGTGATTTAAAGATGACTTATACCAGTTTAGGAGATGATGATGGCTATTCTGTAGGACAAGAGATCCCCAGCTACCGCTATAAGTTCTATGATCAAAAGGGAACAAAAGTAAAGACGGATTACATCAATGAATGGATCACAAGTACTGAAAGAGCTACAGGAAGGGGTACTATTATCTCAGGAGAAGGTAACAAGTTTACTGCTTATTTGGATGTAAATATTACAAATGGTGAAATAAAGAGTAGAGATGTTTCTGTACTTTCAGGAGAGATTACCCCAGAAGGGATTAAGGATTTCCAATATGGTTTTCTTAAAATAGAGAAAACAGGCGATATAATAGGAAGAGTAGTACCAGTGGGTACCATACGTATCTGGATAAGTAAGGATAAGTTGGCCGTAAAAAAACAAGAATATCCTTATGGAGATTAAGTGATAAGTTGATAAATATCATATATAACCGTTGAAAAATAAAATAATTTAAGAGAAAAAGATGAAAAGAACCATTTATGCGCTTTGCACAGCGATATGTGCTTTATTTACAGTAGTATCCTGCTCACGATCAGAGGATCCTAGACATTTTAATATTCCTCAAGAAGCAAGAGAAATTATCTCAGACAGACTTTTAGAGGAAATGGAAAGCAATGGAATGCAGATTAACGAAGGGGATAATCCACCTGATATTCAAGGAATTTTTCAGACAGGTAGTTATAAGTCGATATATACAAATGTGAAAGGAGACATGATAGGGAAAACATATTTGCCTTACCGTTATAAATTCTATGAACAAAATGGGATAAAAATAAAAACAGATTATATAGCGGAGAGCAATGGAAAATTTGATATAGCTACAGGGGAAGGGACTATTATTTCTGGATCAGGGAATAAATTTACAGTCTATATGAAGGTAAAAGGTAATAATGGTGGAGCACTATACAAAGAAGCAAAGGTGTTTTCAGGAGAGATTACCCCAGAAGGGATTAGAAATATCCAAATGGGACTTTGTATAGTTGAAAAAGATGATCCTAAAGGAGAATTGATCCCTGTGGGTGGCATACGTGTTTTTAATAATGAAAGTAGCTTAGCTGTAAGAAAACAAAATTATCCTAGAGATTAACTCATTTAATGAATAAGTAAATTAATATCGTGTATAACAATTAAAAGATAAAAAAATGAAAAGAACCATTTATGCGCTTTGCACAGCGATATGTGCTTTATTTGCAGTAGTATCCTGCTCCAAATCAGATGACAACAACGGAAATCAAGGAGGAACTCAGAACAATAGTCAAAATCAACAGGCTGTTAGAAGTAATAACTTCTCTAATGAAGTGAAGGCAATTGCTTCTCAAGAGTTTATCCAAAAAATGAGAGATGGTGGTGCTACTATCTACGGAGGAACCAATCCTCCTGCAGTAGAAGGATCTTTTACCACTGGAGCATTAGAGCTTATTCATAGCAGTTTTGGAATAGATAAGGATCCTTTAAGAGGTCGTTTTGATGGATTCTTCTATAAGTTTTATGGAAAAAATGGGTCTAACATAAAAGTAGACTATAGCAACCATTCTGGAGGAACTTATGCAGCTCAAGGAGTGAAAGCTGCTATCTCAGGAGAAGGGGATAATTTTACTATTTTCTTTATAAACAAGGCAGGAGATTTACATGCTATTTCAGGGACATTTACAGGAGATGCTATAGAAGGGTTTCAAGAGATAGACTATGTTAAGATTGGTACTAACACTTCTCCAGTAGGCACTGTACGTGTTCTTAAAAGCAAGGATGGTCGTGCTGAAAAGATACAAGGATTTTAATGAGCTAATTTAGCTAATTAACAAATTAATAAAACTTCCCTTTATCTCTGGTAAAGGGAAGTTTTTTATTGTTTTTCGTCACTTATCACTTACTATCATCGTAGTTCTCTTATTGCAGCCTCTACCGCTTGGTCATAGAGGATATTTTTGTGATGATAAGCCTCTTTGTAAGCCTTGAACTGGTTGTAGAGTTGTTCTTTTTCACTGCGAGAGGCCTTGCGAAGATTTATTTTCTTATAGGCGGCCATCAGGCGGTAGTATTCTATTACAAAAGGGCGCAAGACCTTATCCTTGTGGAACTCCTCGGCAAGCTGTAGCACCTGATCATAGTCCTTGCTCTCGAAAGCCTCCTTGAGTTGCTGCATCTGTCCCCCTTCGGCATGCTCTATTTTCTGAACGATAAAGTCCAATTCCGTAGGTGGATACTGCTCTAAAACCTCTTCTACAGCCGTGAGTGACCTGGCTTTCTTGTTCTTCGCAGTAAGAGCCTTGTAGGTGGCGATATCCGTGCGTAGGCTGGACAGGCGGTTGTAGTCGAACTTGACAATATTTTCACTATAATCCTTCTGCAAAAGGGCAAAACGTGCCTGTATAACCCAGTAGAGTGCCTCGGGGGTTTTCAAAAAATCCTCTCCCTTGAGCAGATCTACTACCTGCTGGTAGTTGCCCTTGTGGTACTCTTTATCGGCCAAGGAGAGTTTCTCCCTGAGGGTCTGTGCCTGTAAGAGCTGAGGAAGTAATAGTAGGAATAGGTATAAAATTCTTATAGTCATTATTTTATTTTTTGATTCAGCCATTTTTTGTAGGCTTCTCTAAGGGCTTGAGCTTGAGCCTTGTGAGGGCTGAGGGTACTCATATCATCATAATATTGGAAGGAGACAGCCTTACTTACCTTCGGCAGTGCTGTTTCTATAGCAAGCTGTTGGCTTACCCTATCAAAAGAAGCAGGGGTAAAAGGGTATTCTCCTGTAGGAGAATAGAAGGTCTCCAGATCAGTCCAAAAAGCTCCTTTGTAGTTTTTGTTTTCCTCAAAAAGTCCCTTTTGGGCACTTTGGTAATAAGCACCTAATTGGTCAAGTGTTACGTGCTTGGCTCCTACGCCATCCTGTAACATGATGATTTGCAGGTGGCTCTTAGCCAATTCTGCCATGAAGTGCTGGAGCTGAGCAGCAGAGGTAAGAGAACTGTTCCAAAAAGCGGCGATAGAAACAGGTTTGCGATCCCACTGATGGATGCTATCGGCAATAGGATTTACCAATACTTCTCTAAAAAGGGCTATTTTTTCGTCAGAACCATAAGCATAGGGTTCAGGTTCGTGAGGTATATACCATCCCTTGAAAGCAGGATGATTACCAAACTGGGTATGCAGTTCTTTGGCTAAGGCAATACAGCGTTGGGCATTAAGCTCCAGCCAAGCCCTATCGGTCTGGTGCTGCCAATAAGAATTGTCAAAGAGGAGTCCTATATGTACTTCTATCCCTTGTCTTTGTGCTGCCTCAAGGAGTCGTGCCAAGGTAAGGCGGCTCTTCTGAGAGGTGAAAGTATTGGCTGAATCGAACCAAGTAATATCGTTATACGCATTCTTGAAGGCCGTATATTGCACGATGAGGGTATGGATTCTTAGCTCCTTGAGTTCGGCGAGGTACTGCTCCCATTGGGAAGGGGACCAGTCATCTTTTCCAAAGAGCTGGAGGAAAGTTCCTGTAAGGAAAGCCTCTTTGGAAGTGGGCTGTCCTTCTTCCTTTTTAGGAGTAGGGAGCTGATTGTCGGAAGAGGCCTTATTACAAGCCGTTAGCCATAAAAAGCTGCTAAGAATAAAGGGTAAAAAATACTTTTTCATAGAGTGCAAAAATAAGGATTAATTTTAATATTCAACGATTAATGTTTATCTGTAAATTGTTAATTATTTGTTATTAATCATTAATTGTTGAACATTAATCGTTACCTTTGCCCCCGATTTCGAGAACAAATTGTTTAACCTTAATAAAAATAGCAGAAGAAATGAAATATATCAAGTTACATATTACCGTAGAATTACCTTTGCACAAGGTAACGCTTCGTGGCGTATTAGCTTGATGTAGCATTACTCTATCATACAACAAAAGCCCGGAGCGACAGCTTCGGGCTTTTTGTTGCTACTTTCTACAAAAATCCCAAGCAAATATCGATTTAATTATTAATTGTCAATGGTTAGTCTGATTACTGACCACTGACAGCTAAAAACTGATTAGCATGGGAAATCTATATATTACCCCCGAAGGCCTCTCTCGCCTCCGCAATTTGCGTTCTCGCAAGCGCATTGCTCGAGAAGACCACGAGAAGTATTTGCGCGAATGTATTAAACGCCAAAAAGTACTCTTTAAACAACGCCGTGAACTGCCGCTTGTGCCACTCGAAAAACCCTACCAAAAGGGCTATGTGCGTTTCTTTGTACTGAGGGAAGATGTGCGACAAGGCAAGCAAGCCGACTTTTTTGCTACGCTCTTAGAGAAGATCAACACCTATCAATACGCTGATAATCGCAAGTTCCAAAAGAAGAAAAAGCGCCGTGGCAAACGCGTTTACATAGCTCGCAAACAGGAATTGTACACTTTTAGTCAATGGGAATGGGAAAGAGCCCTTGAAAGGGGAAAGTTCACCCAAAAAGAACGCGCCTATTTTGCAAAAATAGAGTGTTTCAATCGGCAAAAAGACCGTTTTGAAATCCATTACGAGTTTACCGAGGCGTGGCGTTTTGAACTGCGTGTAAAGCCTAATATGATTACGCATTACCGTCCGGTAGATGTAGCCATAGAGCGCGAACTCGCCGAGCTTGATAAAATCATAGATAACCATAAGAATTGGGGAACTATCACTCATAAAATCTATGGACGCAGTTATTCGTGGAGGCAATACCAAAAGCGCTATATGCCTAAGGAAAAGTACAAGCGCACCCCGCTGAAAGAAATTGCAGCCCTTAAGTATCACACCTCAGCAATGGAAATTGGGGAGATGCTTTTAGATTGCAAGCCGTATGTGCAATTATAAACAAAAAGAAAAAATGGAAGAAAAAATCATACAAATCACCGCAGGACGCGGTCCTTTAGAATGCCAATGGGTAGTGGCGAAAGTACTCAAGACTTTCCTGCAAGAAGCTACTCAAGCAGGCATCAGCTATACCATTCTCAGCCGTGAGGAAGGCGATGCCAATCTCACTGTAAAATCGGTTACCCTGCAACTCAAAGGCAAGGAGTTAGCACCATTTTTGAAAACTTGGCTCGGCACCGTGTGCTGGGTAGGTAAGAGCACCTTTCGCAAATTCCACCAGCGCAGCAATTGGTATATAGGCGTTTTTGAACTCGACCAACTGCAACGCCAGACTTTCTCAGAGCGCGATATACAGTTCCAAACCACTCGCTCGCAAGGCAATGGCGGACAGAATGTGAACAAGGTAAATACAGCAGTGCGCGCCACCCACCTGCCCACAGGTATCAGCGTATTGGCACAGGACTCGCGTTCGCAACTCGACAATAAAAAACTCGCCCTTGCCCGCCTTAAAGAAAAACTCGCCGAAATGGAGCTTCAGCAACTTGCCGAGCAAGCTCAGAACCATTGGAGCAATCACACCCAAGTGCAACGCGGCAACCCTGTGCGCACTTTCAAAGGCACCGATTTCAAAAGCACTTATGTAGAAAAAAGCTATAAAAAAGAACGCGCCGCTGGCAAGAAGGAAATTAGAGAATTAACAGATTAGCCAATGCTCGTCGTGCTACGACCTTTACCAAAGTTGAAAAGAATTTCAGCAACCCTCCAAGTTATTCTGAGTTTCTCCGAGATATCAGCATCTCTCAAAAAAAAATAAACTTTATGACAGGAAGAATGTACCAAGATACCCATTTCAACCTTACGATGCTCAATGGTTTGCCCATAGAGCAACTCAAAGTATGTGTAAATCCTGATGATGAAAATATCTGTTTAGTTTATCTAAAAGCGGAAGGACAGCCTATTTTTCATTTCTTTTTAGATGTGGGTATTGCTTTTTGTGAGTGTTGGAATGAGTATGAAGTAGATGAGGACGATGATGACTATCGCTTTGATGACCTTACTGAGGTTTGGCAACTCAAAGGCAAACACATTAGCGCTATTTTTGCCGAAGAAGTAGCGGGAAATAGTGAGATTACCTTTCTTTTGGAAGAAGGTGAAAAGCTCAGGCTCTACTATTGCCCCACAGAAGATAAGAGCTATTTCATTAAGGACAATGAGACAATGAGCCGATGAGTCAATTTGCCAATTTGTCAATGAGTGCGTCTAGCATCTCGGAGATATTCCAAGTTTCTCAAGAAAATACTAATAACTATATTCATTACTATGGAAGAACAGATACAAGAACTTTTAAATAGTATTCCCCAAGGAGTTACTTACACTACTTTCCCTGAAGATCTCGAACCTGAGGATATTTCACAAGAACGCATTGAAGGTCTTAAGAAACTGCTTACTCACGAAGATGTCTTTATTGAGCTTTGTGCTGCCAAATTGCTTTGTGCGTGGGGGATAGATGAAGGTTTTAAGACTTTAATACAACTGTATGAAGCAGGGGATGCCGAAGGTTATTTTACGCATCGTTTGCACGGTTATGATGAAACTGCAGAACAACTTCTCTGGCCACTGTTGTATTATCAATCTACTAAAGAAGAGATTTCAGAAGAAGCAGGCGAGAAAGCTCAACAACAAATTCGCCCTTATGTAAAACAATTGCTACAAAAGGTACATAACCCAGAGCAATGGAAAAAATATGTAAAGGATATTATCAATTAATACATTCATTCTATCACAAAAAGAAATATTCACGGTATTCGTATTTTTGAAAGTGATATAGTATGAGTTTCATTAAAAAATTAAAACAATGACAAACAAAATCATCATTATAGACTTAGAAGCGACTTGTTGGGAGGGAATACCCCCCAAAGGAGAAGTCAGTGAAATTATAGAAATTGGCATTTGCCTGCTCGATACCCTTACAGGTGAGATCAGCGATAACAGAGGTATTTTGGTAAAGCCTACACATTCCAAAATCAGTCCTTTTTGTACCCAACTTACCACCCTTACCCCCGAACTGGTAGCGCGGGAAGGAGTAAGTTTTGAAGAAGCCTTGCAAATCCTTAAAAAGGAATACCAAGCCTATCAGTACACTTGGGCGAGTTATGGGAATTACGATAGGAATATGCTCCAAAAGCAATGTGCACTTAGAAAACTGCCTTACCCAATGCGCAGTGAGCATATCAATGTAAAGGAACTTTTCCAAGAGGTAACCCAGCACCCCAAGCGATTGGGAATGCATCAGGCACTGAACTACCTGAAGATACCCCTTGTAGGAACCCACCACCGAGGCAAAGACGATGCTTATAACATCGCTAAGATAATGCACTGCTTGTCTCATTATCAATTGACAAATTAATTCGCAATGAAAAACAACCTTATTTACGGCGTTCATATTATTGAAAGTGATCTCGCTAATGAACTGGAAGCTATAGTGGAAGATGCTTATCACTATGGGGCTACAGAAGCTGAAATACGCTTCCTTATGGATACTTTTCGCAAGGAAGCTGTGCGCACTGCTTTGGAGAAGGAAATATTTTTGACCCTTCGCCTTGATATGTTGTGGCAGTATGGGTGGTTGCGCCCTGAGGAGGTAGCTCCCCTGCAACAGTTGGTACAAAAAGGAGTTTCTAAAAAGTGGCTACAGCAGTTTGGTACTGATACCCCTCAGATGAGTTATGAAAAACGACAACAGCAAGCAGTACGACTGCTCTCTCGCCTTGCCACTGCCAATACAGCAGTGCCTGCACGCGAACATTGGCAAAAGGTAACCGATTTCCTTTTTGTGCCTTATGAAGTGCTGAGCGTACCTTTGTCGGGAGGTCAGTATGGTGCGGTATGGCTATTGAGGACTGATAACTATGAGGGCGACGGACATTATACTTTCGTGGAACTATTATATAAAAGTACTGAAAAGCCAACGATGGAATCGCTAATGGAGGCGCGCCTTCAGCTGATGGGAGATGGTGATAAGGAAGTGCTCAGTGATGTGCGTAGGGTGAGTCATAAAGCCTTGTTGCTCTTTGCCGAACGCTTGGAGCGGATAGGTACTGCCATTCCTAAGAAATCCCTGCCAGCGCCTTCGCCCTATATAATAGCCTACGATTCTTTTGAGAAATTCGTACAGCGATGGAACAGCGATACGGGTATCCCCGATAAAAGAAAAAGAAAGAAGTTCAAGTCAGTCGTTGCCCATTGGTAAATTAGTAAATTGACAAATTAATCTTATGAAAAAGTTTGAATTTAAATACCAATTTGAGTTCTTTTGTTCCCCTATTTGGATAGAGGAAAATGTGAAGAATCCTACCCCTCGCAATGTGGAGATTGCGGATTTGGATATCAATCCGTATCTAAAAGAAGAATTAGAGGAACTCAACCATCTCTACCAAGAGATTTTCAATGACAATTACCCTCCTGAATCCGATTTCAAAGATGCCGTAAGTGAGTATATCTTTGTAAACCGCGTACTCATCTCGGCAGAACTTTTAGAGAAAGAAGTGGGAGAGCAATACGCTTTTGCCTTTGATTATCCAAAATGGAGAGAAAGAAAAGAACAATTATTTAAGAAGTTGGTTTAGCTTTACACCTAGCCATAATCCAACAAAAAGCGTTTGTACGCCTCCAAAAACATAGAAAATGAGAAGTGTATTAAGATAGCTAAAATTGTCTATGCTATTTTCAAATAAGATGCGGAGTGTAAAAGTCCCTATAAGTACAGATATTGTTAATAAAAGGAACATCAAGAAGATACCTATTACCATACAGAAACTTTTTGAAGGTCTTTTCAAATCAATATACGTACCTATATAGTAGATAATAGTAGCAGAAAAGAGAAATCCAACTAAGACAGGAATAGCCAAGTGGAAGAGAATAGCAGAAAAATCACTAAAGCTATCTGCTCCCGTGACAATAATTCCTATAAAGACAGAGATAAAAGCAAGCACATATTCTAAAATAAGTGCCTTGAATAGTAGCTTTGTTGTGAGATTCATAGGAAAAGTGTTTTTTCGAAATGGAAAGTAGTGCTAGCATTTAAGTTATATATGCCAGGACCATCAGCAGTAGGGGAAAATGTATATAGTGTTTTATGATTAGTAAATAGTTCATAATAAGGGAATAGATTATGCTTTCCAAAACATTCAATATTTAAATTATCTCCAACTCGTTCTAATTTTAGTCTAATATCAAAATCTATATTAGGGGTGATAAAATTAGGAGTGTAAGGATATCCAGCAGAAGCAAGTATTCTTATCTCTGACACATTAAAGTCTCTAGCATTAGACGATATAGAATTATTTAAAGAGCAAAATAAAGGTTTTTCCTCAGATTGTTTGGCTTCAAATTCTTCTATACACCCCACAGCTTTACCCAAAGTTGTATATTTTTTGTATATCTTTACTCTATGACTAAAGGCAGAATGTTGATTCGATATTTTTCCATCACACCAAGTATTATGTTTTAAAACATCGTAAGAACTATTATATTTACCTATTTTATGAAGATCAATATTTAAAGTAAAACCTAATCTTGAAGTATGTAATGTTGTATGTCTGGAATGAAAGTCCTCAGTATCTGTTGAGCAGAAAAGTCTGTTCATTAGATTACCAGGTTCGACAATCCAACGATAAGGTCTAGTGTCAAAATTTTTAAGTTTTCTTACAAAGTCATCATAATTTAGAAGACTTTTGTCAATAAGATCTGTATTAAGTTCATAGAGAGTTTTTCCTAAATTTTTTGGAATATATGCCTGAAAAGTGATATTTATACTCATAATAAAATATTTCTAATTAAGAATGCAAAGATAAATAAAATAGTAGAAAATAAAAATTATTTATGAAAGAAAAAACAGCTACACAAATTGAGTTCGATGAGATGGTAAAAGAACTCTATCAAATACTAAAACCCTTAGGATTTAAGAAAAAAGCACTACATTTTTACCGAGTAGTGGAACAAAGCCTACAAATGATTTCTATTCAAAAAGGCGCTTATGGCAGTGCTGATGAAATCTATTTCACGGCAAATATCAAAAAAGCCCCTTATAAGGAGCCTATCTCTTTCTATCCTGATGATAATACCCAGCGTATAGGTGATATCAAAGGCAATGGCGATATTTGGTATGAGTTTTCTGGTTCTATCGTCGATATTTTTAAACGAAAACAAAAGTTTAAAGAGAATAGAGAAGTCTTTTTGAATGATATGCAGCAAATCGTGCTTCCTTATCTATCTAATTAGCAAATTATGGCAAATTTAAAACTCAAAGGGAAAGATCTACTGAAGTTAGGCTTCCCGAATAATCAATCTATCAATGTAGCGTTGGAAGTGATGAAGCGCAATTACGCTACTAAGAATACCGCTTATGTAAAGTCGGTACTCGAAGATATTTTAAAAAATCCTTCGCAGTACGAAGGGCACCTTACTTTTGGTCAGATAGCCGAAGCGCTGCTTTCATCTACTAAAACCGAAAAACGACAGCTCAACGCTACACGTGCCCCTTATCATATCTTTGGCGATGACATCACCGAAGAGGCTAAAACGCAACTCTACACCGCGCTAAAACTCCCTATTTCGGTAGGTGGCGCCCTAATGCCGGATGCCCATAGCGGCTATGGATTACCCATAGGTGGCGTACTGGCGGTGGAGAATGCGGTCATTCCTTATGGCGTAGGCTTGGACATCGGTTGCCGTATGTGCCTCAGTATCTTGGATATCCCTGTATCTTACCTCTCGGGGGCACGTGATAAGTACGAGAAAGCCCTTGTGGAACATACGAAGTTCGGTATGTACGAAATCCACAAATCACACGTAGACCACGAGATTTTCGAGCGTGATACTTTTTCGCTGATTCCTATCCTCAAGCGATTGAAAGATAAAGCAATCAAGCAGATGGGTACTTCGGGCAGTGGCAATCACTTTGTGGAATTTGGCGAGGTAGAACTCTTGGCAGACGACCCACAAATAGGCTTACCCAAAGGAAAATATCTCGGTATACTTTCTCACAGTGGGTCGCGTGGTTTTGGTGCTGAAATTGCTCAGTATTATGTGCGTGTAGCAGCCGAACAGTGTCCGCTCCCGAAGGAAGCCCAACAGTTTGCGTGGCTTGACCTCTCGACCCACTTAGGGTTAGAGTATTGGACGGCTATGAACCTCGCAGGTGATTACGCATCTGCCTGTCATGAGGATATTCACCGCCGACTTATTCGCGCCGTGGGCGGCCGCCTGAGAGCACGCATAGAGAACCACCACAATTTTGCGTGGAAAGAAATTCACGATGGCAAGGAGGTGATCGTACACCGCAAAGGAGCGACTCCAGCAGGGGAGGGGGTACTGGGTATTATCCCTGCCTCAATGACCGATGCGGGCTACATAGTGCGGGGCAAAGGCAATGCCGAGAGTTTCGATTCAGCTTCACATGGGGCAGGACGCGCTTTCTCGCGCAATGAAAGCAAGAATCGCTTTACCAATTCCGATATCAAAAAAGCCCTCAAAGCCAAAGATATTACCCTCATTGGAGGCAATGCCGAAGAAGCTCCTATGGCGTATAAAAACATAGAAACCGTAATGGCTTCCCAAACTGATTTGGTAGATATCATTGGTACTTTCCAGCCACGTATCGTGCGAATGGACAAGTAATCAATTTGGCAATGAGCCAATTTATCAATAAATGATACTAAAAAAGCTGCTAAGCATCGCGCTTAGCAGCTTTTTTATAAGTCATACAGCAACCTCTCACAACAAGTTTACTCATTTTCTAATTCACAAATTTGCTAATTTTCTAATCTCATATTATTTTTGTCATCAAAATATTCACTTCTGTATGAAAAAGAAACTCTCCTCCCACATAAAGGATATGCTATATGTTTTGTTGCTTCCGCTGCTTTTCATGGGTATATTGTTTAGTCGCTTTTTTGATAAGATGGACGAGAAAATACATATTCGCACTATTCTCGCATGGATATTCTCGCCCATTACAGCCCTATATATAGGGGTACGATGGGTAGTAAGAAAGATTTTTGGCAAGAGAGGTTTTTTTTATTGATAATCTGTTTATTTTTAGTAATTATTCATTTTTTGCTGACTTGCTAATTAACAAATAATCCTTATCTTTGTCCCTGCAATTATTAACCATTGACAATTAACCATTAACAATTAAGAAAGTGGCCAAGAAAAAGAAAACCCTCCCCGCCAACTTCTACGAACTGATAGAAGCCAAAGATTTAGACGCACTTAAAGCGGTGTTCAACGAATGTGAATTAAACGCTTACGACCGTCGTTCCTTTAACAAACCCGCCTTATCGTTTTACGATGTTCCCTTGGAGCTGATGGATTGGCTCATTGCACAAGGAGCAGACATTAATGTAAAAGATGAGTATGACCGTACCCCTCTACATTATCATGCTCAAGTAAATGATATAGAAAGAGTAACCCTTTTGTTAGAAAAAGGAGCTGATATTGAGGCGCAAGATAAATATAAGAATACTCCTTTACACTTTGCTGAGTATAATGCCGAAGTAGCCCAGTTATTCATTCAAAAAGGTGCTGATATAAAAGCAAAAGACAATATGGGGCATAATGTAATGGAGCGTATGCTTGCCAGATTAAGCAATGGTTATCTTGTAAAAGCTGCCAAAGCCGCTGAGGTATACCTCAAAGCAGGATTGAAGCCTAATAAATTTGCCAAAGAACAAGTTACTCGTGTAGGCGAGGATTTTGAGTTTCACCGCAACAATTTCAACCCAGAGTATTTGGAGGAAACCGATGCTGCCCTCCAAGAACTATACAAGCTCTTTGATGTGCCTCCTGTACCTCGCCGTATACAACATGATGGCAAATCGCCTATTGTACTCACTGGCGATACGTGGGAAAAACGCTATGAGCAGGCGTGGGAACTCTTGGTACCTAGCAGTGGCGGTGCCTCCACAATGCAAGGCGAGGTAGTGCGTATAGCAGGTAAAATGAATGATGAACTTCTGCGCAATGCTATGGGCAACTGGGATAGGGAATACCGTAAGATGTTGAATGCTATTAGCGGTTACCTGCAACAAGGCAACTCCCTCTCGGAGAGTGAACTT
The DNA here is from genome assembly GCF_002302415.1 of Capnocytophaga gingivalis. Taxonomy (NCBI): domain Bacteria; kingdom Pseudomonadati; phylum Bacteroidota; class Flavobacteriia; order Flavobacteriales; family Flavobacteriaceae; genus Capnocytophaga; species Capnocytophaga gingivalis. The sequence goes on from NZ_CP022386.1 coordinate 1,858,243, forward strand.
GCCGAAGTAGCCGATATTCAAAAGCATATCTTGGAAGACGACGGCACTGGCACCCAACGCCTATGCGAATTGGCGACAGCTTGGGTCGTACAGAATCCTCAGCCTATTGCTTTAGGGAAAGTAAATTATAAGTATTAAGGCAATAATAAAAGCCTCTCACAAGTATAAAAAACATTTATACAATGAGTTTTATAAGAAAGAAAGATCCTAAAAATCAATGGATTTTCGCCAAAAAACTCCTGAAAATAACACGTATAATTATAATTGTAGCGGTGATTTTCTATCTATCATATGCTTTATTACAAAAGCCTTTGTCAGTTTTTGGTGATGACTTTATAGGAGAGATAATTTAATTATCCTCTCCATTAGTCTTTTTTATATTATTGTACTTATTTGCTTATTTATGGGTACTTGATCGGCGTATCAGCTACAATCAATATACAAAGGCGGAATTGCCTTCTCTTATTAAAGTCAAAGCAGTGAATGATAGAATTATTCAGGTTTTGCTGCTTATCTTCTTCTGGACTTTTTTGGTGTGGTTGTTTTGGAGTACAATTCAATATTTTATAGGACAACAGAATGGAGGAGATAGACCTTTTATGGTATATATAGGAATAACTCTTTTAGTAGGCTTTATAGTGGCATCTGTTTATGATTTTATAACGAATTATCGGGGTACTTTCTACGCTTTAGAAATACGAAATGAATCGCTTTATATTTTTTACAAAGAAGCACTTACCGATACTATTCCCTTAAATAGTATTCATCACATTCACTTTTTTGCCAAAAAGCAAGGAAAGTCTACGAGAATACATCCTCGTATGCAGGTCTATACCTCGAAGATAGAGCGGATATTGCACATAAAACTGAGTATTGACAACTACCATTTATTAAAAACTTTTTTCTATCGCAAGCAGATAAAAGTAATAGATGAATATAGTTCTAGATCTAAAAAATAGAAGTATAAAGCTTTTTTATGGGAGCATATATGACAATTGCCTAAAAATGTTTATTGCTTTGTAGATGAAAACAATTTTCAGGAATAAAATGAAAAGGACTCCTTATGACGAACTTTGTGTGCTTATTATTTTAAGTATGCTCAAAAAAGAGGGGAAAATAGTATCCTCTTATTATTTTCATCATCTTTTTACAACGTTATTAGGAATTATTAATGAAGTAGTCCCTCTAATAGAGATAATGACCAAAGAAGACTTAATAACTCATCAAGGGCGATATGACACTTCTGGTTTATATAAAGATCTACAAATCACAGATAAAGGGTTGTTGTATTTGAAGGAGAATATAAGTAAAGTAGTTATTAGTCAAGAGGAGTTTCACCCTATACATATTGAAAGGATTAGAAAAATATTAGAGCTTTCATAATAAAGTATTTATAAAAATGATATTCTATGAATAAATATATTACTGCGCAAGAGCGCAAAAACAGAAGTATTACGATACTTGTCTCGCAAGGGGTACCTTATATAGAACATTTGCCTTTGCGTTATGAAACAGAGGAAGTAACCCCTCGTGATAAAAAGGAAGTCATTGAGCGAGTGGCCTGTTCTTTTAGTTCTATAATGTGCGCCTTATCCATCACTAAGAACAAGTATACGGAAGAGGATAGAGTGTATATGACGCAAGATTTTCTTTCAGCTAAATACCATGCCCTTGAGTTGCTAACCCCTATGGAACAACAAGTGATTGCAGGTACTATAAGTGAGGCAGGAGCTATAAATGCCGTTTGGAAATATGAGGCTGTATGGGCTTTGCTGTGGGCTTTGGGTATCGTAGAGGAACTATCATTACCTAGTGAGATTTGTGATTGCGACTTGGTAATGGGTACTATGAGGCGTTTTAAAGGGCTCGATGATTTTATGGCAAACACTACCTTGCGCCCCTTAGAAGAAATATTACAAGCCTTAGACTTGCACTATCGGTACCATTGGGCTGCGGTGAATGCTCGTGTCAATGGCTCCGACCCAGCAGGGATAGATGAAGAGGTAGTAATGGAACGCCGTGCTGGCTTGGAATGGCTGTGCTGTAAAGGTCAGGAGAATGACAATCTTAGCGATACCTATAACGCTTGGGATTACCCTGAACTAGATACTTAAAATCAATAATTACTTCTTTAATGGCGACAAAATACATCAAACTTTTTTTGAGATTGGCAGTAAGTACCGCTATGCTTTCAGCAGTAGCCGATCGTTTTGGCTTGGCAATGTTCACCTCTATGGGACTAAAAGCTACCTTAGACTTTTCGGTATGGAATGCTGTTGGAGCCTGTTTTGCTATCAGTTGTTTGAAAGAAAAACACTGGGAGATAGACAACGTTATAGAGTAAGTAATACGAGGGAATTTCTTGTAGTTTCTGTCTATTAGCCCATACATAGATTTACAAAATGAAAATCATCTCTAAATTCAAAGATTACTACGACTATAAAGTCGCTGAGTACGGCATAGACGAAAACCTCGTCTATGACCGCCGCTTGCCTACGGGGGTAGGTATTGGCAGTCCGCAAAGGAGCTGGATTATCTTGGAGAATGCTGCAGATGATGAGGCTTTGCACTCGGCACTCTATGTGGGCAATACCCTTGTGCACCTCTTTGCCACACGCTCCAAAATATACACTCATTGGGATTTTGAAGACCCCGATGATTGGCATTACAATCTATTTGATTTGTGGTATGGCAACCGCTATGCACTGATGAATGATGGGAAAGAGATAAGGATAACCTCCTACTTATCGGCTACTTGTGATACCCTGCTTGAACAGATGGAAGCCCCGCGCGAGCAGAATATCTTTCAGCTGGAAGACCAACCGCCATGGCTGGTGTTGAAAAGTCCGTTGTTGCTCATTTACAACAAAGACCACAGAGGTAATAATAGGGCTACGCACTATGTGAATTTGCAGGAACTCGGTATCTATATTGATCCCGATTTTGTATGGCAACACATCGTGCAGTACCTTTCCGACCTCAAAACCCAAGCCGAGCAATCGCCCGAACTACCCAATGAGCTAAAAATAGACAGCAAAGGTTTTGACAAAAAACGCTCTTTCCGCCCTAAGATGAAGGGGCAGTGAGCAGGGGCGTGAGTTCTTGCTGACTTTACTCATTACCTAATTAACTACTTTCTTATACAAAGAGAAGCGGTTAGGGGCTTTGCTGAGGTATTCTGGGGAAAAAATGGAGATAAAATCCCCCTTGAGGTCAGCTACTTGTTGCTTTATCGTTTCTATCAAGTAGAGGGTCTCTTTAGTGCATTGTTTGTCAATATGTTGCCAATGCAGTGCGAAGGAATGTACCACAATAGGAATCTGTACTTCCAGGCGGATATCGTAGAAGATATAGGGCGTACAAGTCCCTGCTCGAAAGCCTATATGAGAGAGGTACCCCATGGTATAATCCTCCTTGAACTCTGTAGCGGCCAAGTGTTGGTAGAGCTCTGGCAGGGGCAATAGGTTGTTATTGGCACGAAAGCGCCTTACAGGGCGGTTGATGATATTGCTCATACGTTCACGCTCTTTAAGCAATATCTCCTCCCGAGAAGTGGCATCATAGGATCCTAAGACGGAAACAATGGCATAATCAGCAATATGTTTTATTAAGTACTTGTATCTCAAATTGTTATACGAAATTCCCTGATCGTAATAATTATAATCTCCTAATAGAAAAAAGAAAGTCGGGTGTAGTTTTCTCTCTTGAAAGAAGTCAATCAGTGCTTCATAGAAATCAAAGGGATCTTTACTCCTGCCCATCACCACGCGAAGGAGTTCTCCCAGTTGTGTCCATTGTAGGGTGAAAAAGTAAGTCAGCCCCCTCAATAGCGTGCGTAGGATACCCTTGTGTTTGTATTTGAAAGCCTTAGCCACTTCGATAACGGAAACTGTCGAGGCCTCACGGGGAGCAAAGGTTAGGTTAGGGTACTTCTCCACCAAGGCATTGCGGAACTTCTCGACCCATATATCCACGATAGGAAGCTCTAAGAAATGATACTCATATCCTACACTATCTGTGGCAGCAAAAGGAGTGGACGGATGTGCTTCATGGTGTAGGTATTCCTCATATCGAGTCAGTAGAAAAAAAGCCGCAGAGAGGATGTCAAAAGGAAGATTTCCTTTTTTAGTAGCAAAAAAATAGGGAATGCCCTCCCAGTGATCCACCAAGAGTTCTATAGGCTGCACTCCCTTTTGGAAAAGGAGCCCAAAGTTTTTGATAAAGAACTCATTCCCAATAGGTGATTTGGCATAAGAGAGCTTACTTTCGTCAGATTTGACAAAAGTCTCTAGATCGGTAGTGATCTCTATGGAGAGTCCCAGCATATTGACAAAGATATGTTCGCAGATATACATCAGGCGAGGACTCTTTTTTTCTGTATAAATCAGTAACATAGTTATACCTTTGGGCAAAGGTACGCAAAAAAATGTATAATGGTTTCTTTTAGGAGTGATAAAGTTTTGGTAAAATTAGGTGGAGTTCTCTGCTCAGAGAGCAACTTCATTCTTCACTATGTCTCTGCCGTACAGCCTCGAAGATCAGTACAGCGGCGCTTACCGATACATTCATGGAATCTATTTTGCCTCGCATAGGAATAATGATATTTTGAGAAGAAGCCTCAAGCCACTGGGGAGAGAGACCTACATCCTCAGTACCTACTGCGATAGCAGTGCGTCCTTTGTAGGAAACACTGTCATAAGGGACAGAGGCTGAGAGGGCAGCACAATAGAGGGTAAAATGCTCTTGTGCTAAAAAATGTAGCAACTCTTCGGTACTTGCTGTAGCTATAGGGACTGTAAAGAGGGTGCCTACACTGGAGCGAATCACATTGGGGTTGTACATATCTGTCTTGGGATTGGCGATACATACCGCATCGACCCCAGCGGCATCCGCGGTGCGAAGTAGCGCCCCTATATTGCCGGGTTTTTCAGGCGCCTCAGCGATGAGTAAGAGTGGATTTTCTTTGTTAAAAGACAGAGCTGAGAGGGAAAGATCTTTCCCCTGGGCAAGCGCCAAAATTCCCTCGGTAGAAGAGCGATAGGAGAGCTTTTGATAGACAGGGAGTGATATCTCAGTCAGGGGATAGCCTGCAAAGGAGCGTTCTACCTCCTCTGCCGGAAGGATAGCAGGGCAAAAGAATAATTGCTTGATATGGTAACCGGCAGCGATGGCCAAGGAGAGCTCTCGCTTTCCCTCAAAGAGAAACTCCTGATGCTCCCTTCTGAGCTTGGATTTCTCAGAGAGGGAGTATAGGTATTTGATCAGGGAGTTTTGAGTACTGGTAATCTGTTGCATAGTTAGAAGGCTAAGTTGTCAATCAGGCGTACGCCCTCGATATAGGCGACGATAAAGGCACGATAAGCTACACCAGCTTCCTTCTCAGTGGCGGGCTGTAGGGTACGCTCATCAGCAATGATAAAATACTCCAGTTCGAACTCCGCTTTCTCAGCGAACTGTTCTTTGACAAAAGCCGTAACCTCCTCCACGGAGTGGGAAGCAAAGCGCTCCTTAGCCTCAGTAAGTACTTGGTAGATAAAAGCCGCCTGTGCCTTTCCCTGAGGGGAGAGGCGCTCATTGCGAGAGCTCATCGCCAACCCAGAGGTCTCACGTACGATAGGGCAGGGGACAAGGGTGAGATTAAGCTTGCGCTGGGCGACCATACTTCTGATGATCAGAATCTGTTGATAGTCCTTTTCGCCAAAATAAGCGCGGGTAGGGCGCACCAAGCGGAAGAGTTTTTCTACGATGGTAGCCACCCCATCGAAGTGACCTGGGCGGGAGCTTCCTTCCATGACCTTGTCCAATCCATGAAAGTCATAGCTCTCTGAAGTAGGAGTGCCTTCATACATCTGAGAGACCTCAGGGGCAAAAAGAATGATCTTATCGGATAGGGTTGCTATAGTGGCAGCATCTCGCTCCAGATTGCGTGGATACTTCTCTAAGTCCTCTGCATTGTTGAACTGGGTAGGGTTTACAAAGACACTCACTACTACTACCTCATTCTCTTCTAAAGCTTTCTTCATCAGGGAGAGATGCCCTTGGTGCAGAGCCCCCATGGTAGGAACTAAGCCTATGGTCTTTTTTTCTTGGTGAAAAGGAGCTAAAAAGCGCTCTAATTCTAATGTTTTGTTAAAAATTTCCATTTATTTAATAATTATAGATATAAAAACAACAAAATAAAAAATAATTCAACTTTTTTTTGTAACTTTGCCCTTGAATAGTTTTATTATCTAAAATAAGAATACTATGAAAAGTAAAAAGATACTTTATGTCTCCTCCGAGGTACTGCCCTATCAGGCAGAAACGGAAGTATCCAAACTTGCTTTTGATTTGGCAAGAGCTCTCAATACTACAGGAGGGCAATTGCGTATATTCACACCCCGCTATGGGGATATCAATGAGAGAAGACATCAACTACATGAGGTGATTCGTCTCTCAGGGATGAACTTGGTTATCAATGATATAGATATGCCCTTGATTGTCAAGGTTGCTTCTATTCAGAAAGAGCGCATGCAGGTGTATTTCATAGATAACGATGAGTACTTCAAGCTCGAAGAGTCCTTCGATAAGGATGGTGAGTTATACGCGGACAACGATGAGCGCTGTATCTTTTTTGCCAAGGGCATAGTAGAGACGGTCAAGAAGCTCAACTGGTCGCCTGATCTGATCCATATACAGGGTTGGCTTGGGGCACTACTGCCACTATACTTACAGACCTACTGTAAGGAAGAACCCATCTTCCAACATACCAAAGTTATCACTTGCTTTTTGCGTGAACCTTTTATAGGCTCTCTCGATGAAGGAATTCTTGAAAAAATTGCCTTTGACGAGATTACTCCCGATCAAGCGCCAGAGCTCAAAGAACCCAATAGTATGAATCTTATCAAGCTGGCCAGTCGCTATTCCGATGGGGTTACTACCCTCAGAGGGACTTTGCCTGAGGAGGCTATCTCCTATATTACTTCCCTTGGAAAACCCTTCCTCTGTGAGGAAAATATAGAGACCACTTGCAAGAGTTATCCTCAGTTCTATAAGGAAGTCATGGGCAAGTAGTCTCTATACTTCATAACTTTTTATCGGATTCTTACCTGATAGGGCATCTTGGCTTGCAGGAATGCTCCTGAGGTAGGAAGTGCTTGCTTGGTGTCTTGGAGCTGTTCGTATAGCTCTTTTCCTATTTCTTCCTGTAGTAGCATTTTAAGCTCTGCTTGCGAAGAGGCACGGAATCTCTGTTTCATATAATCCATAAAATTCACTTCTATAATAGGGTAAGCCACAGGTAGGTACTTTCCTTCACTGAGTTTCTGCTCCTTAGCAGCGTAAGCGATGGTCTCTCTTAGCGAACCTATCTCATCTACTAAGCCTTTTTCTAAGGCTTCTTGTCCTGTCCATACACGTCCTTGAGCAAGAGCATCTACCTCTTCCCACGACATATGACGACCATCCGCCACACGTTGGACGAATTTTTTATAGAAAGCCTCAATTCCTTCAGTGATTACTTGGCGTGTTTTTTCTGGAGTTTTCTCAAAAAGGCTATAGGAAAGTGCATAAGGGTGGGTGCTTACCTGCTGGCTGTGTATTCCCCAACGCTGGCTGAGTTCGCTCAAGTTCGGCACCACTCCAAAGACTCCTATGGATCCGGTGAGTGTCTGCCGATCAGCAAAGATACGTGTAGCATTGCAGCTAATATAGTACCCTCCAGAAGCGGCTACATTGCCCATAGAGGCGTATACAGGTTTTTTCTTTTGGGTAAGAGCTATTTCCCTGTGGATGAGTTCGGATGCCAAACCACTTCCACCAGGGGAGTTTACTCTTAGGACAATAGCCTTGACCCGCTTGTCCTCGCGTGCATCACGCAGGGCTTTGATAATGGTCTCGTGCCCTACCTTTCCAGCAGTAGACTGCCCATCAATGATCTCTCCATCACAGAAGATCACGGCGATTTTGTCGTTCTTGATCTCCTTGTATAAATTTTTCTTGCGGTCAAGGGTTACCTTTTCTGTATATTTCTCAATAGGCACCCATTGTAAGTCATTGACTTCTTTGCATTTGGATGCTTTTCGAACACTCTCTTCGAATTGGTCACGGAAGGCAATTCTGTCCACTAAGTGGTGCTGGAGCGCCAGTTCAGGAGTGCGCCCCCACAGACTATCGGCCACTTGATCAAGTTCGCTCAGGGAAAGACCACGACTGGAGCTAACTGCCTCGGCATAGCTATTCCAGAGCGAACGGAGATAGCTGGTGATCTGCTCTCTATTGGCATCACTCATGGTATTCTCCAAGAAGGGTTCTACAGCACTCTTGTACTTGCCATGACGGAAGACCTCCATGTGTACTCCTGATTTTTCTTGTAAATCCTTGTAATAGAGTACTTCAGCACTGAGCCCTTGTACCTCTACACTGCCTAAGGTACCCACAAAAACTGAGTCGGCAACACTTTGCAAATAGTAGTCATACTGGGATGCTCCTTCGCTGAAGGCATATACGAATTTTCCAGATTTTTTGAAATCCTCCACCGCATGGCGAATATCTGCTAAGTGTGTTTTCCCTTCCACCCCTTCAGTGGATCCCAATACAATTCCTTTGATATGGGGATCTTCCTGAGCATGCTTGATAGCTCTGAGTATTGCCTGTAGGGTATTCTCCTGAGCGATCTCATAGTCGAAGTCCTTCACTCGCATAGGTGCACCATACTCATATACAGGCTCGGTGAAGTTGAGCTCTAAAATAGCATTGTCCTCCACGACAAAAGTCTCTTCCTTGGGAGCAAAAGTGGAAGCAATTCCTATAAGTGCGAATAAGGCAATACTTAAGGTGATGAAAAAGCCCACGATGACTGCCAAGACGGTTTTTAGAAAATTCATATTTTGTTTTTGTTAGTAAATTACATAAAAGCAATAATGATATACCCCACTATGATGGCAACAATGGTAGCTACAAAGCCTGGTATCTGAAAAGAGTGATTCAGTACATACTTGCCAATGCGGGTGGTACCAGTACGGTCAAAATTGATTGCTGCTACCACCGTAGGATAGTTAGGGATGAAGAAGTACCCATTGACAGCAGGGAACATGGCGATAAGTGCCAAAGGAGAGATCCCTAATAACAATCCTAATGGATAGAGTGTACGTACAGTAGCCGCTTGACTAAATAGGAAAATAGACATCACAAAAAGGGCAATAGCAAAGAGGAACGGATAGGCCGTTACAATCTCGGCGATATGACTTTTGAAAAATTCCATGTTGCCATTGAAATACGTGTCTCCCATCCAAGCAATCCCAAAGATAGCAATAACCGCCTGCATACCTGCGATAAAGACCGATCCTTTGACTGCTTTGCCTATATCTGCCTTAGAGAAAATGAGCATAAGTCCAGCGGTAGACATCATCACTATCTCTATGATTTGGGTCATCTCCATTGTGACTTTTTTATGATCAATCTCAAAAACAGGACGAAGGGCATCTATGGAACCAAAAAGAACGATAGAGAGTACCCCAAGGAGGAAGATGATTACAGAGAGCTTAGCGCGTTTCTGTTGTTCAGGGGAAAGAGTTTCTTTTTCATCCTTATCAGTTTTGATAAGTCCCTCTTGTACACGGCGTAGGTATTCAGGGTCTTTCTCTAAAGGTACCCCGATGAAATTGACTGCAATAGCCCCCACAATCACCCCAATAAGAGTGGCAGGGATACACACCATAAGGATATTACCTAAGGTAATCCCTTTGCCTCCTAAGAGTTCTGCTGAGAGGAGAGCGGCGGTAGCCGCTGAGATAGGACTCGCAGTAATCGCCTGTTGGGATGCGATCACTGAGATAGAGAGCGGACGCTCAGGACGTACCTTGCTATCGGTGGCTATCTCCGAGATAATCGGAAGTAGGGAGTAAGCGATGTGCCCTGTACCAGAGAATAGGGTAAAGAAATAGCAAACCACAGGGGCAAGGAAGGTGATCATAGCAGGATTGCGGCGCAGAATCTTCTCGGCCACCTTGACCAAGTAATCCAATCCACCTGCTGCTTGTAGGGTAGCGGCAGCGGTAATCACCGCTACGATGATTAGCATCACATCGATAGGTGCCTTCCCTGGTGGCAAACCAAAACCAAAGACCAAAATTCCCAAACCGAGCATCCCGAAGATCCCCAGACCAATACCTCCGACCCTTGCACCAACGAAAATAGCCGCAAGAACAATGAGCAATTCCATGTAAATCATAGCAATTTTATTTGATTAAAAAGGTTGTTGTTTTCGAGCCACAAAGATACGAATTTAATGATTAATGAGCAATGATTAATGATTAATTTCGGTGTGAACTGTAGAAAACTTTTCAGGAAGTAAGCTTTTTTGGAGCAATGTTTTTTATAGTGTCTTAAAGTTTTACCATTACAACCATTTCCTCCTATAGCCTACAAATAGTATAAGGATCAAACATACTACAGTGTTAATCACGAAATTAACCAGTGGAGCGTGTTCTAAAAGACCTTCTCTTAACAAAGTAGCTTCGTTTTGTTCTTCAAAGATTAGAAGTTACCTAATTATTTTCCCTTCGTAATCAATGTGGTATTCCTCATAATTAAAATCTACTAAGTCAATGCCTTGTGGGGTTGTCTTAAAAGCGGGAGTACGCTCTATAGGCGACACAAAAATATCCTTGCCACTGAACTGCCAGAGGATTTCGCCCTGCTTGTTGAGGCGCGATATCTCCACCTCGCCGTGGGTAATGTAATCATCTTGATAGGCGACTATCTGAAAGCAAGTAGCCATATCCACCTGTGTATGCCAAAGGAGCTCTAATGTAGGCAAGAGAACACAAAAAACCTCATAGCCACAAGCTACAAGTAATCTATCGCCATCCAAAAGAACACCTTTCTCACTGAGTACATTATAAGTATCAGCCACAAGCAATACTTTACCCATAGGTTCTTCATTTTCATAGAGCCGAATACCTATCAATTGGTCATAGTCGCCTACTTCACGGTCGTAAGGTTGGCGCTCTTGATAACGAGTAAGGGCTTTTTGATTATCATCGAGATTAGTTTCATCTATAATCTCTATCTGATAAGAATCTTTATAAAGCCAAAGGGTGTTTTTCATAGCAAATTAGATAAAATAGTTAAGCTCTTCTCCATATTTTTCTTTGAGTAAATCAATGATTTCTTCAATAGTATAGGGATGTTTTGTTATAGCCGTTTGGTGTATTAGTTGGAATAGGACATCAGTATCAGGGTTGTACCCTGTTGGGATTACTGGAAATTGGGAGGTAGGAAGAGAAAATAATTCGTGAGTGATTTGAGGAATGTCTAGCCCTAATTTCTTTCTCACCTTGATCAAGTTTAATAACTCCATCGGAATAATTCCTTCTAACAAAAACTCTTCTTTTTCCCACTTTTCACTGCCATATAATGACAAGCCATTTAAATGATAATCACATAACTCATCCCAATAAGTATTTGGTAAAAAACTTAAGTCATTCCAATGATCAATAATCGCTTGATAAATACCATATCCACCTTTATAAGAAAACTCCTTAAATAAACGTGGCAATATTGGATTTTCTCCTAACCATTTTTCAATTAGAAAATGTAAAAAATAAGTTTTCGGATAAATCCACTGTGTTTTATATTCTTTACTTTGCGCATCCTCTTTCTTCCATTCGTTTATTAGCATATCAATTGCCAATTGTATCGTATCTTTATCTTCTACAAAAAAAGCATAATTTAAGTAATCTGTATAAGGATCAATGTATTCGGCTGGTATAGAATTCTTTTTTGCCATTAATCCCCAAAATGCTGTTCGAGAAAAATATTTTCCCGCCAATTCAGGGTTCCCCTGAAACATCAACCTCTTAGCGGCGACATGGTCTATATTGTAAAACCCTAACAGTTCAACATAAAAAAACTTAAAAGGCGTTTGATTCTTTTTGGTACCGAAATACTTAACGCGACGCAAATAATTTTGATAAAACTTCTCATTTTCTGCATAAATATCAATACTATCATCATACACATATGAATAAAGAGTTAGTGCTCTTTTGACATATTTGTTGGTATATTTTTTCATAGTACTTCTTCTAAGGTCGTATAATCGTTTCTTCTACTTTGCCTTTGATCATATTTTCAATAGCGGTATAGAGGTCGCCTCCGTAGAAATGGTAATAGATCTTTCTTGGCACCCAAGAGGTAAGGTCGAGTATGCCCCATACACTGCCTACACTATCTATACAGAGAACTTCATCGGCATTGACATCGCCAAAGGGAATAAGCTCGGTAACGCCCGCATCCGATTCATAGTATAGCATCTCTTGACGAGTGGGGAGGTTTTGTGAGTATATAAAAACCATATAGCCGTCGCGGCGCTTGATTTCCTTGTCGTCGAATAGGGTAAGGAAAGTGACGAGTTCGTGAGGCAAATCGTCATAACCTGCCTCGCGATAGCGTGCTTTGATAGTTTCCGTACGAGCACGTCGCTCTTCTTTAGAGAGGGTATTGAGTAAGGCAATACCTTGTTTTTCTAAAAGGTTTTCTAATGATTTTTTCATTAATTTCTCTATCTTTTTTACCACTCGCGGTATTCATCGGTGATATCTACATTATCGGCTAATTCTAAACCTGTTTTACAAATGAGTGTATTAAGCCACTCGCAAAGTTCTTCACACTCCATACACCCCTAACTAATTTGCTAATACAAGCTTTTTCAAAGTGTGTTTTAAGGTCGTATAATAGTTTCTTCTACTTTGCCTTTGATCATATTTTCAAGGGCGGTATAGAGGTCGCCTCCGTAGAAATGGTAATAGGTCTTTCTTGGCACCCAAGAGGAAAGGTCAAGCACACCCCATACACTACCTACACTATCGATGCAAAGGAGGATTTCATCGGCATTGATAGTGCCAAAGGGAATAAGCTCGGTAATCCCCGCATCCGATTCGTAGTATAGCATCTCTTGGCGAGTAGGGAGGTTTTGTGAGTATATAAAAGCCATATAGCCGTCGTTGCGCTTGATATCCTTGCCGTCGAATATGGTAAGGAAAGTAACGAGTTCGTGAGGCAAATCGTCATAACCTGCCTCGCGATAGCGCGCTTTGATAGTTTCGGTACGAGCGCGTCGCTCTTCTTTAGAAAGGGTATTGAGTAAGGTAATACCTTGTTTTTCTAAAAGGTTTTCTAATGATTTTTTTATCATAACTAATAAATATACTGGTCAATATCAATCGAGCCATTTAACTGGTGAAGCAAGTCAAGAGCAGAGGTATCAAAATACAAAGCAGGGACTTCTTCATTGTATATATTTACACAAAATCGGAATAGTGCAGTGAGTTGATGTGTTTTGATAAAAGCTGATAATTCTTCCAAAAACGGATGCACTTTTTGCTCAAAAACAGCCAAACAATCACTTATATACAAAGTTTCCATAGACGCAAACTTGTATTCCCAAAAAGTTTCTTCGCTAATGCGATGCTTCAAAGCATCTCCCTTATACGCCTTCTCTGTAGGAGGAAAACCTGTGATATGAGTAAGTTCTTCAAGGTCAAAATACTCGCCATAAACACAAAAAGTAAGACCAATATTAGTAAGTTCTTTTTTCATTAATTTCTCTATCTTTTTTACCACTCGCGGTATTCATCGGTGATATCTACATTATATTCTAATTCCAATCCTGTTTTGCGGATAATAATATTCATCCACTCGCAAAGTTCTTCACGCTCCATTGTTTCTATAAGTCCGTATTTGTCATTAATTTTATTGAGTTTTTTTACCAATTTGCCCATAGAGTTATAAACGGTAGTCGCATTTTTCTTTTGCACCGCTTCACAAAGTGTTTGCACATATTCCGTAAGGGCTGTTTCTACAGCGGTAATGCTTTCTTCTGAAAACATATCATCACCCTGAGCCATACGCTTGCGCCACTGAGTGATAGGTGTTTCGGAAAGGAAGGCTTGTATTTCGGGAATGCGATCGGGGTCTATATTCTTGTTTTGTGATTTGAGGAGGGCTTTTAGGCGGATGCGCTCCTTTTCATAGAGTTCTAATTTGAATAACATTAGCCTGTCCAGTTGTTCCTTAGGATTCAGAGCCACTAACAAGCTAAATTCCTCAAATAAAACATCATAAGTAGAACCATAATCACTCACTTCTTTACGCGTAAGCTTCTTGCCTATTTTCTGTTCAATGGTTGTTTTATCATCGCCAATGTTCAATCCAAAAGGCAGGTTTATATCAGAAATTTTTCCATCGGGTGCATTCTCAGAATCAATGGTGATTTGATGCAAAATAAGTTGGTCTTTTTCCTTGTTATAATTGCCAATAGGCTCTCCATAAGCGGGAGCATATCTCACATACCCAGTAAAAAGGCAGCGAATGGTCTTTTCTTCATTATTAACTGGTACCCAAAACAAGTTGCCATAAGCATCATATTCAGGATTAGGGTTTTGTGGCAAATGATATTGCGCAAAAAATTCTTTTATTTCGGGAGAATGAATAAGTCTGCCCAACAAATCTTGTAATTCCATTTTTTATTTTATCAATTTCTTAAACAAATTCACTAAGCCAAGAATAGGCAACCCTATTATTAAAAGGATTCCCACTATAAAGAAAACAAAAAGAGCGATTGTTATTAAGACCAAACCTAATAATGGGTTGTAGGCATTGGCTTTGATTAATTTATCAATAGTGATATTCAAGATCCTTGAATGTATTATTTTATTTAGGTTCATTTATCACTATTTATTTTTAAACAAATTCACTAAGCCAAGAATAGGCAATGTCACCAGCATTATAGGGAATATTAGTACATAGATAATACAGAAAAAAGTTATCATCAAGAAGCAGCCTAAGTATTCGTTATAGGCAAAGACTTTATCCAACAGCTCTATGGTCTTATTAACTATCCATAGTTTTTCTATTTTCTTTTTGAGGTTCATAAGGTTTCACTTTTCATTTTCCATTCTTCACCTCTTCCACTCCCTCCAATTCGAGCAAAAACTTCTTCCGCCACAAGCCCCCGCCATAGCCTGTGAGAGTGCCATTGGAGCCAATAACCCGATGACAAGGAATGAGGATAGAGATACGGTTCATACCATTGGCATTGGCTACGGCGCGTACACTTTGGGGTGATCCCAAGGCAATGGCTTGCTCTTTGTAACTCCACGTTTGCCCATAGGGAATGGTTCGTAAGACCTGCCAGACACGCTGTTGAAAATCTGTTCCTATAGGATGGAGAGGTATGGTAAAAGTCTGGCGAGTACCTGCAAAATATTCGCTAAGCTCTTGTTCCAAAAGGGCAAAGTGGGGACTTTCACCCTTTACAATCGTGGTTTTCTCTCGCTGGGCAATATCTTTTAGTTCGGTCTCCAATAGTTTTCTGTCTAAGAACTCCAACATACAGATCCCCTTATCGTTAGCACAGGCTACCATAGTGCCTATAGGGGTTTCTATATGCTTGAGGAGGATTGATTTGTCTCTATTTTTCATATTTCAATTTTCGTTTTTTACTTTCTTGCTTCCTCTATGGAGAGACCAAAAGAGGCTAAGCGGTATTCTAAGTTGGAAAGGATATAATCTTTTTCTTCGGGAAAACGCTTGGCTATGGCTTTGTAATAGGGTAATAAGCGTTTGTCTTCCACCCCAGAAAGGGCTTGCATAACTGTGCAAAGGACACCGGTATCGGTCTCTTGTAGTCCTTTGATGAAGGTGTCAAGGTACTGTTCTCTCTTCTTGCTTTTGCCGAGTGTATAGTAGGCAGTGCTACGTATCTGAGGATTCTCATTATCGGTAAAGGGTAGGATCACTTCCTCGAAATTGTCATCTCCTTCCGTAAGGAGGTAGGTAGCAAAATCAAGGGTTCTTTCGTCGGTAATGGTAGGCAATAGCTCTTTTACAACAGACACCCATTCGGCACAATGGTCTTTTGCATACCACCATACGAACTGAAATACCTTTTTAGGATCTTTGTTTACCAAATCTTGTAAGTAAGGTTTGGCGCGCTCATAAGAGGATTGGCTAAGAATTTCAATTAAGAAGGCTCTATCGTCGTTGTTTAAGGCGATGAGCTTTTCTATCTTGTCTAATAGTGCAGGTTCTAAAGGCGGTTTTTTATGATATACCCCCTCGAGGCAGTCGGTTTGAGTTTTGCGGTCGGTAGTGTGTTTATATTCATTGAGGAGCACCTCAGCAGCTTCGCCTCGGTGGTAGCCAAACCACGTAGGGCGGTCGTCTACAAGTTGCCCCGAAATGACCTCATCGAGGTAGCGTTCGTACCAATCCAAAAAGTTGGCTTCAAAGGCAAATTTGGGTTGCGCGAGGTCTAAATCTACATTTACTACGCGCCCAGCATATTTGCCATTAAGCACTAAAGCATGTTCATAGGTACACCCCTGACTTCCCAGAGGCAGAAGCCCTCCAAAGACTTTTGCTCGTTCGGCAAAATACTTATCATCGTCGTCTTCTTCCTCTTCCTCAGAGAACAATAGCGGATCGGAGAGCGTTTCCCATTCTTCTTGAGTCATATCAGGAGAAAGGTTGCAAGGCGCTTTGAGGTAGGTTTCTATTTTTTCGTAGAGCAACTCATCTACACAAGTACCAAAGGCATACAAACCGAAATAAGGTCCTGCTATAAAGTCTGATTTTTTAGCTTTGGCATCGCCAATAGTAAGCATAAAGGCTCGATAGCATTTGGGGAGTTGTACGCCATATTTTTGCTCAAAGGTGAGCACTTCTGCCTCGCTTACGGGCGGATTGAGGTGGTACTGATGACCATCGGCACCAAATACTTCTAAGTCTTTATCAGCTTCTTTGGCTTGGACTAATTTCTCTTGGATACGGAGGAGTTGTTCTTTCATTTGTTATAGGTGTTAGGGGGCACTCTTGATATTTCACCTATATATTCCCATACACTTCTATATAGGTGCAGGTAGAGAGCTTTTCTTCTAAATAGGAGATAACTTTCTCTATAAAAATCTTTACTTTTTCATCGTCAAAACTGTGTTGGAGCAGTTGTGCAATAATTTTTTGGCACGTGGTGGAGTCAAAGACGTTGCTGGTGGTACAATTGAAATAGTTTTCGACTTTGTCCCACTGGGGTTGGTATAGAGGAAATAGGGACTTGAAATCTTCTAAAAGATACTTATCAAAATCTTCTATTGGGATAAAGATAGAGCGCTTGGACACAACGTTCAAATTGACATCCAAAGCACTGATGAGATAGCCCATACCCCTCTCACTTTTGTCTCTTCCACCATTGACACTTATAGTCAGTGAGGTACTATATATTTGTTTTATAGCCTTTTCGACATCGTAATGGAAGCGCTCATATACACTTTCAGCTTCCCAACGCTCACACTTGGTATCTGCCATTATACTGGCTATATTTTCTTGGTGATAGAGGGCTATGGCAGCGGGGATATCACCTGCTGTTTGCTCTAAGAGGGTTTTGGCTTTCTGCAAGGGAAGAGCAAGCTCAGTTTTAAGGGTTTGTATTTCTTTTAAGTAGTTCATTCATTTGGCTATTATAAGCAATTTATATTCCTCCCACATATCCAGTTGGTTACACCGTTCACTGCTTACTGTTCACCGTTCACTGCTTACTGTTCACTGCTTACTGTTCACTGTTCACTGCTTACTGACCACCGCAATTGTTTCTTTTACTTTTTGGGCGATGGCGCGGGCGGTTTCTATGTCGGGATGGGTGATGGTGATATGCCCCATTTTTCTAAAAGGGCGCGTTTGCCGTTTTCCATAGATATGAGGGGTTACTCCTTCCAGTGCTAATACTTCTTCTATATGCTGGTAGATAACATCTCCTGCATAGCCTTCTGCTCCCACGAGGTTTACCATTACTCCGGCTACTTTGCTTTTTGGGCTACCCAAAGGCAAGTCTAAAATGGCTCTTAGGTGTTGTTCGAACTGCGAGGTGTAACTGGCCTCGATGGAGTAATGACCTGAGTTATGCGGACGTGGAGCTACTTCATTCACCCATATTTCTCCTTCTTGGGTAAGGAATAGCTCCACAGCCAAAAGACCAATGCTGCCAAAGGCTTCTGCCACTTGTAGGGCTATCTGTTGTGCTTTCTCGCTGACAGACAAGGGAATACGAGCGGGGCAAAGTACATATTCTACTTGGTTGGCTTCGGGATGGAATTCCATCTCTACCACTGGATACAAGGCTACTTCTCCACTGGGGCGACGCGCAACGATCACAGCCAATTCTTTCTCGATAGGTGCACAAACTTCTGCCAAGCAAGGGGTGTCGAGGAGTGTGTCAAGGTCTTGCTTTTGGCGGACGATTTTTACTCCATTGCCATCATATCCAAAGCGGGTGCTCTTCCAGACGAAAGGAAAAGACCAGCGCCCCTCCTTGACCGCTTCTTGCAGTAGGGCAACAGAGGAGAAAAGTTCAAAAGGAGCCGTGGGAATCCGATGTTCTCTATAGAAAACCTTTTGTAAGCCTTTGTCTTGAATAATGCGCAGGCTCTTTGGAGTAGGGAATACCCTGACCCCCTCACTCTCGAGGCGTTCCAAGGCATCTACATTTACATTCTCTATCTCAAAGGTAAGCAAGTCCACCTGTTTGCCAAAACGGTATACTGTATCATAATCCATCAGGTCGCCCTGAAAAAAAGCATTGCAGCCCAAGCGTGCAGGGGCTTCTGCACTTGGGTCAAGCACAAGTGTGCGGATGTCCCACTTGAGGGTCTGAGAAAGAAGCATCTTGCCCAATTGTCCTCCTCCGAGGATGCCTAAAGTAAAATCTGTTGAAAAAAAAGACACTTTGTTAATTGTTAATTATTAATTATTAATTTTCAGTTTCTAAGACTTAAAACTTAGCCTTTTGGTTGTAGGGAGTATTAAATCCTCTTTTTATATATTTTCCTGAGTTTCGAATAGGATAATTAAAAGGTAGACAGCAGTCCTTAGTAAGACCGCTCCCTGCTCCCTGTTCACTCTTCACCACATACCCAAGCTCATTCGCTTGGCTTCATTCTTCACTCTTCACTCTTCACTGCTCCCTGACCTGGCAAAGGTACAAAAATATTTTTATTTTTGGCTGAAAAAAATTGTTCAAAAATCTTTTTTTACTCTAAAAAAATCGTATTTTTGTGCCACGAAAAAAAACAGCAATAATAGCTTGTGTTATGGATAAAAAACGCAACACCATTGAGTATTTGAAATCTTTCTATATCAAAGATTATCTCTATATGGCTTTGGCCATAGGTATCTACACCATTGGGCTTACAGGCTTTATCATGCCCAATCAGATTGTTTCTGGAGGGTTGGCAGGAGCTGCATTGCTTCTGAACTATGCTACAGGGATCAAAGTTTCTACCACTATTTTAGTGGTCAATTTTGCTCTTTTGATAGTAGCATTTCGTCCTTTGGGAAAAAAATTTGTTATCAATACAATTATAGGAGCAGGGATGCTTACTCTTGGGGTGAGGCTCGGGGAAATGTATCTAAAGCCCTACTTCTTGGCCAACCCAGTGGTACATGACCCTTTTATTGCTATTGTTTTAGGAGGTATCTTCATGGGAGTAGCCTTAGGAATGGTCTACTCGGTTAATGGAAGTACCGGAGGAGTGGATATTATTGGTTTCTTGGTAACTAAATATTTCAAAATACGTATCTCCCGTATTCTTCTTTTAGTGGATGTACTTGTGGTGACCTCTTCTATATTTGTCCTCAAGGGATATACTATGGAGAAAATGGTGTTAGGGCTTATTCTCTTACCTATCATGTATCAGGCAGTGGATGTAATTATGAATGGTGCTAAACAGGCAATACAAGTCATTATTCTCTCGAAGAAGTACGAGGAAATAGCCACTCATATCAATACAGAACTCAAGCGGGGCTGTACCGTAGTGGATGGTACAGGCTGGTATACCAAGAATCCTCAGAAGGTCATTATTGTCTTTGCTCGTAGGGGAGAAGGAACTACTATCTTCCGATTGGTCAATAGTATAGACCCCGATGCCTTTGTCACCCGAACCAACGTCGAAGCTGTCTATGGTAAGGGATTCGAAAAATTTAGTTAAGTTGAACTACGCCATACTGATTCCTACCTATAACAATGCCCCTACGCTTGCCCGTGTTCTCAAGGGGGTACTTTCTTATACCCAGGAAGTATGGGTAGTCAATGATGGCGCGACAGATCATACCGCTCAGGTGCTTTCTGAGTTTCCTCAGGTTAGGGTTATTACCTTACCTAAAAATCAAGGTAAGGGCAATGCTCTCAAGATAGGCTTCCGCACCCTCTTAGCTCAGGGCTATGACTATGCCTTGACAATTGACTCCGACGGGCAGCACTTCCCTGAGGATATTCCTACCTTTCTCAGTGCCCTTGAGGGGCGCGCCGAGCCTGTACTCTTGGTAGGGAGTCGGGATATGACAGGCGAGTCAGTGCCTAAGAAAAGCAGCTTCGGCAATAGGTTTTCTAACTTTTGGTTTCATCTTGAGACGGGTATCCGCCTACCCGATACCCAATCGGGCTATCGCCTCTACCCCCTATCGCAGCTCCCTAAGCGCTACTTCTCGGGTAAGTTCGAGTTCGAGATAGAAGTCTTAGTGCGTACGGCATGGCGTGGTGTAGCGGTGGAGAATGTCCCTGTTCGTGTCCTCTACGACCCTGCCGAGCGTGTGTCTCACTTTCGTCCCTTGCGCGACTTTATGCGTATCAGTCTGCTCAATACCTGTTTGGTGCTTATTGCTTTTCTTTATATAAAGCCTCGAAATTTCTTTAGGAAGTTCAAAAAAAAAAGCCTCTCTCAGTTTCTTAGAGAAGACCTTTTGGAAAGCAATGCCTCCCATAGCAACAAAGCTTGTTCAGTAGCCTTAGGGCTTTTCTTTGGCATCGCCCCTTTCTGGGGGTTTCAGACCCTGATCACCCTCTCCTTAGCCGCTATCTTAGGACTGAATAAGTCCTTAGCTTTCCTCTGTTCGAATATCAGCATCCCTCCTATGATTCCTTTTTTAGGTTTAGCTTCGCTCAAGTTAGGGTCGCTATTTGTCGGTGGAGACATCCTCCCCTCCGAGGGTAAGATCACTCAGGAGTTTCTTATGAATAATCTTTCCCAATACCTTGTAGGTAGTTTTCTCTTAGCCTCCCTTACCTCCGCCCTCTTAGGTAGTATGACCTATCTCTTTCTTAAATTCAGCAGTAAGCAGAGGTCGGTGAACAGAGAACAGTGAACGGTGAACAGAGAGCAGTGAACAGAGGTCGGTGAACCAACTATGAGGAGGCTGTCCGAAAAGTCCAAAACATTATTTTTCAAAGTTTAAATCGAATATTTTTAAATTTTATTCTAAAATCAGTTGTTTTAGGTTCTGTTGTAGGGGCGATTTGCAAATCGCCCTTCATGAATAAGACTTTTCGGACAACCTCTAATAAATGAAAAGTGAAGAATATCCCTCTTAAGGATATTCTTCACTTTTCACTATATAATGTGAATCAAGAGTTAAAAAATATTAGTAGTTAATTTGTAAAGGTGCAATGATAATGTCTTTATCTTCACATTGAAAGAGTCTTACCTAATAGGCATAGTTATCTGTAGAGATATAATTTATTGTTTTTTTAGAGTGTTAGGAAGTGGGTATTCTCTATTTTATATTTACTCTATAATATTTCATGGTATAAATCTAAAAAAGACCTCATTAGGTAATAGTAAAACTACCACTCACCGTTTCCGCACCAACATAGGGCAATTTGCAAATCGCCCCTACAACAAGGCGTAACAACCCTTATGTCAATATAAGGAAGCCCTCTGCTCACTGATCTCTGCTCACCGCTCCCTGACCTCTGTTCCCTGCTTACTTAAACTCAAGTATTGCATTTTCGATAAAGTCAATATAGTCGATATAACCATTTTCTTTAAGAAAGTTCATAAGGTAAGCTCCGCTGGCTTCCATACCTCCTACTGCCTCTACTTGTAGCATTTTAGCATAGAGGGGAGCGATATACTTTTCCACACTCTGAGTAGGTATAGAAGTACGGCGAGCTAGATAACTGACAATCTTCCCTTGGGCATCCTTGATGATATCAAAGTCTGTTACCACCCAGTAGTATTCCCCTGATTTGGCTAAATTCTTCGCCACTGCGTGGAAGTTGATCCCTTGTTGGATATTATCCCAAAGCACTTTGAAGATCACCCTTGGCATATCTGGATGGCGAATAATATTGTGAGGAGAGCCTAAGAGCTCTTCGGCAGAGTAGCCGCATACGTCACAGAACACCTGATTGACATAGTCAATAACTCCTGCTGCATCCGTACGACTCATAATGGTTTTTGATTTATCCCAATTCACCTCCCGATCTATAGGAGTAGGATATTGAAAGTTTGGTATCATAGAATTGATTTTTGGTTCTTTATAATATCGCAAAGGTACATTTTTTTTACAAAATAAAAAGAAAAAAATCTAATTTTTTTTTCACTACACACCGCACACCATTAATCATTGATCATTAACCATTGACCATTAACCACTGATCATTAATCGTTAATCATTAAAAAAAGTTATTAACAATTGTAGAAAAAAATATTTCACGAATGTTGGTTTTTTTGATAAATTTTTTATAACTTGCACCCTGAAAAACAAATCAATAATTAGCGAGATGGAATATCTTATTGTAGCAGTCTTTTTCATTGGTTATCTGTTTATTACAGTCGAACACCAGGTCAAAATTGACAAAACTATTTCCGCTTTAGGTATGGCAGTTATGTGCTGGACAATCCTCAAAACTGCCGATTTAAGGGTTTTTGAAGTCAGTGAAGTAGGTGGGCTTATTCCCCTAGCTGACAAATTTCAGGGAGGAAATCCCGAGGCTATTGATAGCATGTTGCTTCATCACCTCGGAAAGGTAGCTGAAATCCTCTTCTTCCTCATTGGGGCGATGACCATAGTTGAGATTATTGACATGCATCGCGGCTTCGAGATCATTAAGAAAATGGTCAAAACACGTAAGAAGAAAAAACTCCTTTGGGTACTCGGGATTGTAGCCTTTTTCCTTTCTGCGCTCATTGACAATCTGACTACTATTATAATAATGATTACCATCTTGCGCAAGCTCGTACCTTTCCGAGAGGAACGTATTTGGTATGCTTCGCTCCTAATAATTGCTGCCAATGCCGGAGGCGCTTGGTCTCCTATAGGCGATGTGACCACTACCATGCTTTGGATGGCAGGTAAGGTCAGCGCGGCACGTCTTGTTGACTATGTAGTGTTGCCTGCAGTGCTTTGTTTTGTAGTGCCTTTTGCGATCGCTTCACTAATGCCTATCTTCAAGGGACGCTTAGAAATCCCTCAGATGGATAAGACCGAGGCTTACAAGAGCAGTACCCCTATCCTTACTATAGGAGTCTTGGCAATCATCTTTGTGCCGGTGTTCAAGTCCTTGTTCCACCTACCCCCTTACTTGGGTATGTTGTTCTCTTTGGCCACTGTATGGTTCTTCTCCGAGCTGCTCAAGCCCAATAGCGAGCTCAGTGAGGAAGCCAAGCCAACTTTCTCAGTGCACAAAGCCTTAGGACGTATAGAGCACTCCAGTATATTATTTTTCTTAGGAATCCTATTGGCCGTAGCCGCATTGGAGTCTACAGGTAGCTTGTTCCACTTTGCTGGCACGCTCAAGGAGGTGGTTCCTAATACCAATATAGTAGTAATGATTCTGGGCTTTGCCTCTGCGGTCATTGACAATGTTCCCTTGGTAGCTGCTGCTATCGGTATGTTCCAGGAAGGAATGGACGCCTCTATTTGGCACTTCATCGCCTTCTCTGCCGGAACAGGAGGTAGCTTACTTATCATCGGATCTGCTGCAGGTGTTGCTGCCATGGGTATGGAGAAGATCGACTTCTTCTGGTATGTAAAACACATCTCTTGGCTTGCCCTTTTGGGATTCCTTGCTGGTAGTGGTGTCCTTATGGCCGTAGAAGCTATCTTTAGATAATTGTTGGGACGTAGGGGCGAATCGCAATTCGCCCATCGAATCGCAGTTCGCCCACAGAATTGCAGTTCGCCCACAGAATTGCAATTCACCCATCGAAATGATGAATTGCAATTCGCTTAATCCCAATTTGTATAAACTAAATTAAGAAACCTAAACTATCCCACTCCCCTTCGGGGGGAGGGGGAACAATTTGCTAACAGAAAAAACCAAGCATATTATGAGATTATTTTTATACCTATTGCTTTTGGTACCGATATTCAGCCGCGCTCAGCAGTGCCGCGTGAATTATACGGCCACAGTGGAGAATACTACCTGTGGCGGTACTGTCAAGGTTGCCTTGGCCTCTGCCGATACCAATTGTATTAGCCAGTACTGGGCGGTCTTGTACGACAGTGCTGGTGCGGTGCAAGCACGACAGAACCTCTCTGCCGCAGGGAAAGCAGACTTCGCTAACCTCTCCTCAGGAACTTATAAGGTAAAGCTTGAAAAGAAGGATGGTAGCGATACGCATCCTACTGCATTGAGTGTTACGGTGGTAAGTACCTATAGGCGCTTCTCTGTGGATATGACCAAAGCTACACAGACAGCTGCTACAGGAGAATGTGCAACTGACGGAAAAGTGGCGCTCAAGATTAAGGATGGTTCAGGTCCCTTTGTAGTGAAGTTCTATGCTCCTGGGGCAACAACTCCTACCTTTACTTCCCCTGCTACTAATAAAACGGGGACTGAGACAACTGTCAATATCACAGGTCTTAAGCCAAGTACAAAATATGACATAGAAGTGGAAGATCGTGCCGGTGGGGGAACTTGTTCTCTTACTGAGCCGAAAAACGTGCGTAGTATTACTACACAGGCTGCGTCAGGTTCTTTTATTCGTAACCTGACTATGGAAACTTGTCGTCCGCTGAAATCTACAGAAACGATAGGTAGAAATGGAGTAATTAATATAGATCTTCGTACTGCAGGGAGCTATACAATAAAAGTAGTAGATACTGATACCAATCAAGTGATTGTAGCAGGAAAGACAATCACAGCTGCAGGTCTAACTCAGATAGAACCAGACAGTGGGAAAAAATTAGAAGCTAATAAAAATTATAAGGTTACAATAGAAGGTGGGGGATGTTCTGCCGAACGTGTATTGAGGAAGGATTATTCTTTTTCTCCTGATACCCTTTTGGCATCTTTTGCACCTATAGAGGGACAGTGTGATACTTATAACTTAGCAGTAGGACATAGATATATACATAGTATTGATTATGATCAAACTTATCCATTCCTATTGAAAGTGAAAGTGACTCGTGGAGGAGCTACTATTATAAATAAAGAATTTGCTAGAGGAGAGCAAGTGAATTTTGTAAGAGCAGGTTCTTATATAGAAGCAGGAAATGATTTTCGTTATTGGAATTGGGATCGTCCTATGCTTTTTAAGTTAGCTGATACTGAGAGAGTAAAGGTGGGAGATGTGATTACAATTTCTTATGAGGATTGTGGAATGACAAAAACAACAACTCATACAGTAAAAGAACTTGCAAATAATTATCCTAAGACAGAAATAGAAGCTGAGGATGCAGGTGCATGTAATACTCGAGCCATTATAAAGACACAATTTAATTATCCATATTGGCAAAGTAGTGATGTATTTTACTATAATACATTTTCTTCAAGAGGATATTATACCCTTACAGAGGGAGGAAGTGTTTCAACTCCCCAAAGTGTTGGATTGTATCGTTTCTATGACAATGTTGATTATAATACACATAGAGTTAGAACTGCTTCTGCAAGTCCTTCATCATTTTCTGTAGCATACTCCAAAGACACATCCATGTCTCCTTCATCTTCAAAATGTGATTATTATAAGACAAGAACCTTTAATAGCAGTGACATTCCATCTCCTTTAGATAGAATTGCTATAGGATGGGGTGACTCTCGTGTCATTTTGGATGCCCCTGATAAGGGAGGAGTGTTGTTATTTGGTCATACTGAGGCTTCTCGAGGAGGATTGAGAGGACTCATTACTGATGCCAATCCGCTTCAGGTAACTCTCACTCCTACCGATGGACAAATGGTAAAGACCATACATGCCACAGGTCCTTGGAATTTGGCAGGCGATTATAGGATAACATTTCCAAAAACAGTGAAGTTTTATCCTTCTATGAATGGAGGAAATGACAGATATTATCAATTAGTAGATGTTCCCCCTGGAAAATATAAGCTTAAATTAAAGGATAATTGTGGACAAATAGAAAAAGAAGTTACGATTCCAACACCTCTTCCTGCCTACTATGATCTTAAGTATACCGTAACTACCGATTGTAGTCAAGGGGGGCAAAGCAGTAGAGGAAAAGTGTCTTTTGAAGTTACTATAAGTAGAGATGGAACTTCTCAAATCTATCGTATGATGGTACTCAAGGACAAGGGGGGAAGTGATCCTATACACAAAAGAGGACAAATAATTCCTGGTATGGGAGTAAAAGCACTTACACAAGTGCCCAATCCAGATCCTTCTAAAATTAGTAAAAAAGGTGAAATAGGAAACTTGCCTCCAGGAAAGTATCTTTTAGCCATCCCTTCAGATGCATGGGATTGGTATACTATAGTAGATGATCCTCATTCCCATGGATATACATATCATTATGATCCTGCTAGACGACTACCCTTACCTAATCCAAGAAAAATTTGGGATGAACGTTATTTAGCAAATACACTGATCTACAAAGAATTTGAGATTGTCAATACTACCGACATCACACCAACTGTAGGAATTGGCATGTGTGATCCTTCGAATCCGAATACAGGGATGGTAAGGGTTGAGTTGCCTGCGGGATCTGAGCCACAATATCCTATTACCTATACCTTATATAAGGTATCAGGAGGGACAAAGGCGATAGCTACTCACTCGGATGGTACTCAGGTGGCGCCTGTAAGGGTAGCTACCCGTCCTGCAAACTTGGAAGATGCTTATGCAACTTTCAGTAACATTCCAAGGCTTTCTGGCAGTGACAGTTATGAAGTGAAGTTTGAGTCAGGTTGTTTGGATCGTTTGGTACCTGTCCCTGAGTTTGGTTCTTTGCAGAATCCACAGGTACGTACCTCAGCGACGACGGCATGTGCGGGTACTCCATTGACATTGAGTGTGGACTTACCAGCGAGTTTGTATGAGTTGGAGTGGAAGTCAAGTCCAGCTACGGCTCTTTCAGGAGTAGCGGATAAGACGCGTCCTTCGATCACCTTGAATCCTACGGTGGATGCGGAGTACTGGGTTACCTATAAGATGAAACCAGGTTTTGGATGTACTCCAGTATCTAAGGATACAGCCAAGAAGCAGGTGAACCTGACCCGCAGCAACTTTGCGGCATCGGATATCACAGGCTTATCGGATAAGACAGGAGTACTGCCAGTGAACCAGTGTGCAGCGGATGTAAGCTGGACAGCCCCTACGATCAATGACACGGCGGGCTGTGGCTACAAGCTCACTTGGGAGGTAACCAAGCCAGATGGAAGTAAATATACCCCTACGCCGGATGCCAATGGTAATACGCCAGCCACCAGCTGGAATGGTTTCCCTGTGGGCGAATCTACGGTAACCTATAAGGTAGAGGGCAAGATAGCAGGGGGTACAGCAGCTACCAAGAGCTTCAAGGTAACGGTAACGGCTCCGAATATAAATATTCAGATCACCAGTTCTTTTGTGGCCAATGTGGGCGGCACTACAGCTCTCACTTCAGTGGCCAAAGGAAGTACAGTATATTATAAGGTAACGCTTAAGAATACTACAGCTACTTCTATCAGTACAGGTGCCTTGAGGATTACCATGCCAGATAACACCAACACCAACTATGAGCTACCTGCGGCGAATGACCCTGCGATAATTACCTCTCAGTTGGGCGGTGCGGTGAATGTAAGCTATGACACAGGCAACCCGAGAGTACTGATCTTGGCAAATATCACTGGAGGCGTATTGGCACAGAATGCGGAACGCTCAGCATATATCCCGATCAAGATCAAGCAGGATCAGGGATGTGATGCGTATGTGAATGCATGTCAGTCAATACTCACAGCGAAGCCTGAGCTTGTCTATGCAGTAGGAGGTGCAGGATGTACGGCAGAGAATACCATCCAAGGGGATGGCATCGCGGCAGAGATTGACAGCCGTGCTACCTGCCCACGTGAGGAACTCTACTGTGGCGGCAGCTTCACGCTTACAGCTTTGGGTACGGGCTATACCTCATATAAGTGGTATAGTGGACAGCCAGGTAGTTTGACTCCATTGGCAAGTACCACTAGTAGCCAGGCGGTAAGTGCGGCAGGCTACTATACAGTAGAGAAGATAGCCACTTGTAGTGGTATTGAGGCGAAGACTACAGAAGTGATCCGCTTGGTGGACAAGAGCGATACCACGGTAGATCCTATCAGAGCCTTAGCGGGCAATGTAGGTGGGGTATGTGCTACGGATAACACCAAATGGCAAAGCCACTTCTACTTCTGTGGAGGTACAGGCAGCAAGGTATTGCAGGTAGCCTACCACCAGTCAGGAGTAAAATGGCAGAAAGAGGGCTCAGGCTGTAGCAATGCCAACCAGCCGAACTGTTATAATACCAGTGCGGCATGCTGGTCTACAGTATCTACCGATAGGAGCTTTACCATAGGAGGTACTACCCCAGGTAAGTACCGCTTACAGGTGGGCAATGGTACTTGTACTAGAGAGTTCTACTTTGAGGTCTTCACCACCCAACTCTCAGGAACCTTAATAGGAACCCCTACCCCACATACAGCCTTGAGCTTAGGGGCAGCGAACTTCGAGATGGGTACCCATGGAGTACAGTATGAGTACGTAGCTACCCGCTCTGATGGTAGAACCTTCACAGGAGATGGCCCTGCTTCAGGCGCCAATATGCACAAGGTCGACGTAACAGGTCTGGAAGTACCGAACAATAGGAGCCAAGATACCTTTAGAATAGTGATCAAGGCTAAGGGTGGTGCGCTCAATGGTTGTACCTTTGAACAGACAGTAACGATCAACCGCTTGGAGACCATGAAGGCAGAGGTAGAATATACTGGAGAGTGGTCTACTACAGAGTGTAACAAAGCTAAATATAACTTTACGGTATACGGTGGGGTACGTAACTACCGATACCTTATATATAAGATAGATGGTCAGTTGGCCAAGACAGAGTATGCGGGCAAGGTATTTGAGCAGCTTCCTGATGGGGATTTCTCAAGTGCAATTACCCCTACCAATGCAGTAGGTACGGTACCAGATGTATTCTCCTCTTGGATAGAAGTCCCAAGAGAAGGTAAGTATATCTTCTTGGTACGAGATAATGATGATAGATATGCCTTGACCAATGAGGTGCAGGTAAACCAAGCCTCTCGCTATGCGGTAGAGGTGACCAAGGTAGACCTTACATGTGCGACCCAGCATGGAGGAAGCATCTCGGCTAAGTTCTTGGAGAGCAATGTACCAAGTCCAAGTGTGAAGTTGGAGAAATACAAGACCGACGGCACTATGGATACGAGCTTCCCAGCACAGAACAACCTTGCGGGACAGTTCAACAACCTTTCAGCAGGTAAGTATAGAGTGACCCTTAGCTACCTCTTCAATAGTGGAGGAGGTGGACGCCGTTGTGAGATTGTTCGAGATGTACGTATAGAATCACCAGCACCTATAGAAGCCTCTATAGGGGTAGTGAGTGCGAACAACTGCGATGGTAACAATGGCAAGTTCTTGCTCAAGGTGAACTGGGTGAAGGGAGGTTCTGGCAGCTATCAGTTTATGTCTACCTCAGGTACAGGCTCCTACAGCACAGATAGAACGTTGTTGGTGGACGGAGGTAGCCAAGCCAATCCTAAGGTTAAAGTATTTGTAAAGGATAGCAATGGCTGTATTGCCGAGTTCGAGGTAATGGCCAAGAAAGACTTGACCAAACCAACCTTGGCAGCTTCTACAGTGGATTATGACTGTGGTGGCAACGGAACCTTTACAGTAACGCCAACCGCTCCAGGGGGAGCTACTTATACCTATGAATATAGCTTGGACGGCGGCGTACGTCAAGCGCCAAACTTAGGCAATGCGATGCGTTATACAGGTTTGGCAGGCAGAGCTACGCCATATTTAGTTCGAGTATACTATACAGAACCCGCTACCGAGTCGGTGAACCAGCTCTACAATGAGACCTTTGCCGATATGGAAGACCTTGACGAGAGCGACGGGGCTCCTACAGGAGTAGGTTCTGCTAAGACAACAGGCATACTTTCTGCCGGAGTACATGTGGTAACCAAGCAGTTACCAGCCACTCCAACTACCTACCGCTCTTTGGCAGGTACAGGCAGATACTATGCGATACACACAGCACCAAGCGATAACCGCTTGTATGTGAAAGATATACAGAATGTGGTACCACGAGCTAAGGCAACAGTGAAGTTCAAGTATGTGAACTTGGGCAATGATGCCAATACAGCCGCGAGTGTACTACTGAGAGTGACCCTACAGGTGACCAATCCAGGGGGCTCAGGTACGACAGCCTTTGTACGTACCCTTCCAGCAGCAGCGCAGGGAGGTACATGGCAGAGTGGCGAAGTGACCTTTGAGGATTTGGAAGGCTTCAACCAGCACACCCAGTTCCGCTTGATTATAGAAGCGGGCGTGAACAATGCTGCGGTGGGTCTGGATGAGATAGAAGTGATCCAGCCTACTAAGAACTGCCAGTCGGGAGAGCCTATCTCGGTACAGGTAGAGCCAAGCAAAGGCTTTGGTGCGACCATCACTCAGGTAGAACCTCCTAAGTGTCATGGTGGCGAGGGTACCCTATTGGTAAAACTCAGAAACATCAAGGCTGGAGCTACCTTTGAGTACCAGCTCAACGGAGGAGCATATAGGAGTACTACTTTGGTAGGTACAGACGAGCTAAAGATACCAGCTCCAGTGACAGCGCCTTCGGATCCAGCTCATACTTTGAAAGTACGTATGGTAAACCCAGATGGTACCTTGTGTGAGATCACCGCAGGTGGGGTAGAGGCACGTATCAATGATGTTCCTGCCTTGACCATAGAAGAGGTGAAGATCTCTCCTAAGGGTTGTGTGGCACCTTACACGACAGCCAGAGCGATCATTCGTGTAGCTTACGGACGAGCTCCATATACAGTACAGAAGAAAGGCCCTGCTGATGCAGACTTTGTGGATGTACCTACAGCGGATGTGACATGGACAGGAACAACAGCTACGGTGGTGAACCTTACCGATGGAGTACACTATCAGTTTAGAATTAAGGATGCGAATGAGTGTCTTTCGAATATAGAGCAGAAGTTTATACCTGCGAAGATAGATATAGATGTAACCTTGACCCCAACCTTGTGCTTACAGTCAGGTAGGACAGGCGAGGTGATGGTACAGGTGAACAATGGTAATGGAGGCTATGAATTTAGTAAGGATGGCGGAACCACTTGGGTAAGTGACCCAGGCAACCCAACCGAATACCGTTTTGATGGTCTCAATCCAGCAAGCTATACCATAAAAGTAAAAGACGCCTTAGGCTGTGAGTTTACCCAAGTGGTAGTGATCCCTCAGGTGATGGAAGTAGGTCTTAGCTCAGATGATGCCTTTGGATGTACCACCCCACAAGAGCAGATCACCATTGAGGCCAAGGGAGGTGCCCAAATATCAGGGGCTTATACCTTCACTTGGAAGCGAGGCGGCGTAGCTACAGATCCATCGGGTTATAACCCAACGACAGATACAGACGGCGGCAATGTACTGATCAATGCCACCCCAGGGGTTACGACAACCTACTTAATCACAGTCAAGACTGCAGGAGAATACCACTTCAAGGTGGTAGATGCCAACGGCTGTGAACATATAGTAAGCAAGGAAGTAAAAGCTGAAACTCCAGCCTTCCTTACAAGTCCTGGTCTTTCAGCCAGCATGGTAGCTTGTACAGGAGAGTCTACGGGCGTAATAGGTGTATATGATGGAACGGCTTACTTACCGATAACAGATGCGATTGATAGAACTAAGGGAGTAGCTCCTTATGTGATAAAGATCTACAAATATGCTACCACTCCAGGTAGTGCAGAGACCCTACAGTCAAGCAATACCGGTCGAGACTTGAGCAAAGGCTGGTATAAGGTGGAACTCTCTGATGCTAAGGGATGTAAGACTTCTGTAGATTTGGAAATCAAGGAAATAGAAGCACCAGTGCTTACCTTGGTAAGGAAGAAAGATATCTCTTGTACCTCAGGAGCAAGCAGCTTAGGAGAGATAGAGTTAAGCTTTACCACAGGCTTACAAGGCAACTATTATATGGCCTTGTATACTGATAGTAACTATACTACCCCTGCACAAAATCATGCAGGTACGCCACAGGTGACAGGAGAGAACTATGTAAACTCCACAGGAGCTACTAAGACCTTTAATTTCTTGGCACCAGGGGATTACTATCCAGCGATCACCAATATGGCTACTGGCTGTAAGGTAACATTACCAGTGGTACAGATAGGAGGCTCTCAGATCAAAGCCAATGCGGGCAATGTAGTACAGGTAGACTGTAATACAGCTAAGCAAAAGATAGAGTTCTTTGAGGATGGTGCAGAAATAGATGAGACCCAACTAAGTGTAGCCATCTACCGAGATGGACCGCTGGGCAGTGGTTTGCTCACTTGGATACCAGGTACTACAGGAAACATAACAGGTACAGGAAACAACAAGAAAGTAGAAATAGAGTTTACCCTCTTGGCGAAGACTCCTTATAGAATTGCAGTAGAGTATAAGGGATGTAAGACCTTGTTGGATGGTACTTTCAGACCGAATATAGCTACTCCAGGGGTAACAATTACTGAAAAACGTAAGCCAAACCTCTGTGGAGCAGGTGCTACAGGATCAGTAATATTACACTATGAGTTGAGTGCCTTTGCGGGTACTACGGCACCTAAGTGGGAGTTGTATACTTATCCATTTGATACTCGTCCAGGAGCACAAAGTCCAATAGCTTCAGGTACCGCTTCGACTCCATCGGGAGGTAAGAGTGTGATCCAGCAAACGGTAACAGGCCTTACAGAGAACAAGACATATATCTTGGTGGTAAGAGATGGAACGGCACAGAACTGCGTAATGGATACCAAAGTCTTTACGGTACTTCGTGCTGCTCAGCCATTGGCCTTTGTACAGACCGACTTGTTGAGAAACTCAGCTTGTTCAGGTTCGGCTAATGAGACTGCACAGGTGAAGGTAACCATCAAGGATGGAGTGGGTCCTTACAAATATACGATAAGCCAAGCTAGCACAGAGCCTACGGATGCTCAGTGGGCACATGCTGCAGTGCTAGGTACCAATAGCCGTGATGTACTCTTGGATGAGACTTTTGAGACTACCTTTGGAGGCAAGATCAAGGGTACCTCAGCGGGAGCTACATGGTATGTACATGTAAGAGATGCTAATGACTGTCATATTTCTCAAGCAGTAACAGTGAAGGAAGATCCTGCTCCAGTGGCTACCAAAGCAGAGGTAGAAAACCCATGTGTGGTAGGTACAGAATATACAGTGAAAGTAACTCTCAGCCAGATAGGTAAGGGACAACACTACTATACCTTTAAGCCAGCGGGAGGAACTGAAGGGCCACAACAGCCAATACAGTTCACCCAGACAGGTCCAAGTGTATGGGAAGGATATATCTATCGTGTGTATGCATCGTCTACAGCACGTGATATCACCATCTATGACCAGAATGGATGTAAGAGTGCGGCTGTGAACTTTGTCTTCCAAGGCAAGATCAGCTTTGACTTGACACAGTCCAAGCCTATCACCTGTCAGCCAGGTGCGGCAGGCAATGGAGAGCTTAAGGTAGACAATATCGCCAACCATAACCCTGCAAACCCACACATCTATAGAGTGCTCAAGGAAGATGTAGGAGGAGATATAGTGATAGTGAACGATACCCCAATGAGTGGATTTGGTGCCTTTACCGTGCCAATCACCCAGCCAGGACGTTATAGAGTAGAGATTGTGGATACCACCCACGGAGGTTGTCCATTCAGCCGTACCCTTACGGTCAATGACAAGGTATTACCGATATTGTCATTGGACAACAGTACCGACTCGAAGTGTTATAATGCCAACCAAGACCTCTTGGATGTAAATGGAGGAGGATCAGCAACCTTGGTAGCGGCTCCAGAGAGTCAGCTTCCGATGAGCTATAGTCTGAAGGCAGCCCGCTATGCGGATGACAATAGTGCAGTGACTGCATTGGCGACCATCCCAGCGACCCATACCAATGTGGTAGCGTCCAATACCTATGTGGATTGGCAGAACAATGGTAGACAGGTGACCTTCAAGGGCTTGTTAGGAGATGTAAGAGGAATCATCTATACGGTAGAGGCTAAGGCAGCCAATGGCTGTACTGCAACAACAGAATTTACGATCTATGGGGTGAAACCTATAGAGATAGATATGACCCAAGAGGCAGCAACCCAGTTCCAGTGTAGTGGAGATCAGGAGGTATTGGCTAAGCTCAGCTTACCAAAGACCGCCATCACTGGAGGTAGTGGACGCTACCGCTTCACCCTACTCAAGGGAGGAACTCCGGTACCGGGTAATATAGACCTTACCGAGCCTACCTTCACTATCTCGGATGAGACAGGAGGTAACTTTACCCTAAGAGTAGAGGATGCACAGTACCAATGTGCAGAGGTGACTAAGCCATTCCCAACAGCGATCAAGCCGTTTGTGAAGATAAGTACAGTCACCGCCACAGAGGTTACCGATATTACCTGTCGAGCAGGCGAGGATGTGAAGGTGGAAGCCACCCTTACGCCAGCCGGAGGGGATCCTATAAGAGTAAGCTTAGCACTAAGAAGTGTAACGGATAGCTCTCACCAAACGGTACAGATAACAGTACCTGCGGGAGCAACTACGGCTACTCATACCTTTACCAATGTGCCTATGGGCAACTACAGTGTGGTGGCAACCAATGATGAAACCGGCTGTGTGACCTATGGTACTACCTACAAGGTACAGGATCCGAATACCTTCTCGCTCACCGCGACAGAGGAAAAACCAGTGAAGTGTTACGGAGGTAATGATGGTTCTATCACCTTTACCTTGGAAGACTTAGACTTAGAGAACAGCGGCGGGGTGAACCAGGCTACCCAAGGGTATACCCTAAGAATCAAGAGCCTTACCCGTCCTACAGATCCGATTATAACAGTGACTGTTCCGGCAGGTTCAGCTACCCATACGCTCAATACCTTAGCATATGGTTCCTATACAGCAGAAGCGGAATCCACTTCTACGGGCTGTATCACTAAGATTCCGGCAAACTTTACCATCCGTCAGGCAGACCAGCCTATCAATATGGCGGCCAAGCTTAGAGTACCGGATGATTGTAGTGCGACAGGTAGCGCGGAAATCTCTATTGATATCACCGGAGGTATAGCACCTTATAAGGTAACGATGACAGGAGATAATGGCCACACTCAGACAGCCAATCAGGTATACAATCGTTGGCTCTTCACCGGAGTGCCAGGAGCGGCAGCACCAGGGGCTACCTTCACCTTCCAGATAGAAGATGCATGGGGCTGTGTGGTAACTCCTACGGTGAATGTAGATAAAGTAGTCAAGCCAGATCCAATAGACTTTGACGCCC
Organism: Capnocytophaga gingivalis; assembly: GCF_002302415.1. Classification (NCBI taxonomy): domain Bacteria; kingdom Pseudomonadati; phylum Bacteroidota; class Flavobacteriia; order Flavobacteriales; family Flavobacteriaceae; genus Capnocytophaga; species Capnocytophaga gingivalis. The sequence continues at coordinate 1,893,799 of NZ_CP022386.1, forward strand.
CAGAGATCACCATGGTATCTTGTAAGAATGAGCGCGATGGTAAGGTAGTGGTGAAGAATGCACGAGGAGGAGCTGTGGATGATCCTACGGCAACGACTCTGACAACCACTTACTATTACGAACTATATCACGATATAGAAGGAGCCATCAGACCATTGCAGCTAAGCAATGAGTTCACCAATTTACCAGCAGGTAACTATACCTTGTATGTAAGAGACCGTTGGAACTGTGAGAAGAGTGTACAGTTTACCTTGGGTACTCCACCGGAGATACAGGTAACCCGAGTGAGCAATAGCAACTTGGTATGCCATGGAGATACAGGTAAGGTAAGTGTCTCTGTCACAGGAGGAACTCAGACTCCAGATCCAGATGCAGGAGGTGCTTTGGCATACATCTATAGTTTGGAATTGGTAGAGGCAGACCGCGATGTGGTAGTCAATCGCTTGGATAAGGTCAAGACGGCAGATTTCCCTAAAGAGATAGCAGGTCTCAGGGCCGGAGTGAACTACCGAGTAAGAGCGATGGACGGCAAGCGCTGTGCAGGAGAGTCCGATTTGTTCTCACTAACTGCGGCACCTAAGTTAGATATTAAGGCCACTTATGAGGACAACTGTGAGGACAATGAATATCAGGGTTATGTAGTACTGACCTTTGAGGATGCTACGGTGGACTTCACCAAGGTACAATACTCTTTTGACAATGGAGTCACTAAGCACTCTTTTGCCGCGGGTATGACCTCTGGAGCACAGGCACGCATCAGTCGTACACACAGCAGTGTAAGGCCTTCGTCCTTGCCACAGTCTATCAAGCTATACTATAGTGATGCGGGAACTAACTGTGAGGGAGAGACTAGCCCAGTGGTGATCCCAGTAGTAGAGAAGTTGACTTTGATCAAGGATCCAAGTCGTCATCCAGATATCAACGAATTACCGCTCTTAGGTAAGAACGGGGTTCCGGATTATACTTACTATATCAATGGCGTACATCAGGGTAACAATGGCACTTACATCGTAAGGAAGCAAGACCCAGAGGGAGTAGACCCAAGCGACAATAAGCTCAAGAAGCGTATAGAAGCGCGAGTGGAAGACAGTAAGGGATGTACCGCAGAAGAGGTATTCTATGTAGAATACTATGATATAGAAATCCCACGCTTCTTCACTCCTACAGGAGATGGTGAGAACGATACTTGGGCACCGCGCAATACGCAGCAGTATCCGAATATCCATACTTTGATATTTGACCGTTATGGTCGCTTGCTCAAGGAACTTTCTCAGGGACAAAGCTGGGATGGTACTTACAATGGCAAGGAAATGCCTACGGGAGACTATTGGTATATCATCACCTTGGGTGAGGAATCCGATGGTAGAGAATTCAAAGGACACTTTACTTTATACAGATAACAGTTATCAGCTGTCAGTTATCAGTTGTCAGTTTTCAATAACTGACAACTGACCACTGAGAGCTTATAAATAAATTTTAAAAAAAGGATGATGAAAAAACTAGCGTTATACATATGTGTGCTTATGGGCATGCCGAGTGTGTTTGGACAAGAGTTGCAATTACCCTCAGGGAATCAGTACTTGGCCGACAGTGAATTTTTGATTATGCCCACTTATGCGGGTATAGGAAACAACGTACGGGTGCGCCTATCGGCAACCAGCCAATGGGTGGGTCTCAAGGAGGCACCGGACTACCAGAGCTTATCGGGCGATATGCGCTTGGGGAATCGCAGTGGACTGGGGTTGAGCTTGTATAATGACCGAAATGGATACACCAAGCAGATGGGAGCGAAGGCTACTTTCTCGCATCACTTGACCTTGGATAGTTACGATAGCCATTTTGTATCGTTTGGGATCTCTTACTTGGTCAATGCCTTCCGTATAGATATCGATAAGTTCACCGAGGCAGGGCGTCCTAGAGCGGATGCTGCTGTAACGGATAACCGAGCGATGATTAATCACAACTTTGAGGTAGGGGTACTCTATCGTTATAAGGGTATTTTTGCCAGCTTGGCAGCGACGAATATCCTGAATAAGAACAAAGAGATGTTCGATGTAAAAGAGCCTACTACCCTAAGAAACTATAATCTATACGCAGGGTACCGTTATAAGCGTACTCCCAGCAGTATCTTGGAGATAGAGCCCTCTGTATTTGTGCAATACAGAGAGGGGGATAGCCGCTCTCTAACCGATGCGAATGTAAAGTTCCGTTGGTTTGATTTTGAGGACTATTACTGGGTAGGAGCCACTGCTCGATTTGTGAATGATCAGGCCTTCAAGCCACTTTCTGTAGGGCCTATGTTGGGACTGAAGAAAGGGGTGTTTTACTTCGCTTATGGGTACAACCTCAACCTGAACACCATACGCTCCTATAACTCTGGTTCTCATATGATTACTCTCGGAATCGACATGTTCCAAGGTATCGGTGGATGTAACTGTACCGAGAGATAGTCTGTCTTTTGTAAAAATGAAAAGTAGTATTACCCTTAAGAATGTTCGTGTATATGCCTATCATGGCTGTTTGCACCAGGAAGCACAAATTGGGAGTTGGTATCAAGTAGATATGACCGTATGGGCGGATCTTTCCCAATCTATTGAGTCCGACAAGCTTCAGGACACTATTGACTATGTGCGCCTGAATCGTATCATAGAAGAGCAGATGGCTATTCGCTCAGCGCTTTTAGAACATGTAGCCGGACGTATATTACAAGTGGTAAAGACTGAATTCCAGAATATTATCTCTCTTGAGATAGAGGTGGCAAAGATAAACCCTCCCACAGGAGGGGATGTAGAGCAAGTGAGTGTAAAAATAATTTCCTAATTATTTGTGCAGTTCAAAGATTTGTCTTACATTTGCACCCTGAAAAAAGGCATCATGGCCGAGGGGCTAGGCAGAGGTCTGCAAAACCTTCTACAGCGGTTCGAATCCGCTTGATGCCTCAATATTGAACTTTAACTGAATCACTAATTTTAAACCGCATTACAATGACCAATGTATTAGATAAATTTGTACAGGACATCAAAGCCAATGTACCCGGCTTTGTAGCTGTTTCTGTTACAGAAGTAAAATCAGGGGTCTCTTATGTAGCTTCTTCTGCAGATCCTAATTTTGACCCTAACTTGGCTTCTGCTTACAATCTTGAAGTTGTAAAAGCTAAAATGAATGCTCTTCGTGTTCTTGGCTTGGAAGGAAAAGAAAAAATAGAAGATATCCTCATCACCCTAACTAACCAAATTCACGTGATAGATGTAGCGCCTAATGGTACTTATTTCATTTATTTAGTAGTGGATTCTTCTAAAGCAAACTTAGGAATTACTCGTTCTTTGCTTGCCCGCTATAAAAAAGATCTACAATCTATCTTCTAAAAAGGAATTTTCACAACGAAAACTTTTTAGTTAGTTGATAATTAAGAAAAGAGTTTTAATACAAAAAAGGCTTCCCAAATGGAAGCCTTTTTTGTTGTGAAGAATGAAAAGCAAAGAATGAGTATGTTATATCACATCTGTAAGAAGAAAGTTAGTGAGCTGGTATAACGGCGTATGTGAAGCAATTCGCCTACATAAAGGCGGCTAATTTGCTCTTTTGTTCTTTATTCCTTACTCTTTCATTATTCACTTAAAAAAAGAGTGAAAAACTACCCTAAAGTAATTCTTCACTCTTCATTTTTTGTTTTCACTATTCTTATCGAAGGCTAAGATCTATTTTACCGAGTTCTCTCAATTGATCATCGAATACATATACTTGATAAGTACCTCCTTCATATTTCTTAGTAACAGAAGAGATATATTCGCATACATCTACAGGATTTCTCTCATAAAGGAATCTTTTTACAGCACTATAGTTAATGGTTTTATCTCCTACAGTAACAGTCTCATTATCCCCTAAAGTAATACCATTAGGGCTTACTACCTGTACATAGAAAGTACGATTACCTACAGGAGCGATACGGTTTACTCCAACAGTGTAGCACACTTTGATCTTGTCAGTAGCACCAGAGCGCTCTTTTTCTACATAGCGACCACCAGATTTTTCTTTTACCCCATTGGCAGTAAGGCTCTTAAGGCTAAGGATAGATCCTTCGTCGATCACCTGGCTGAGTTCGCGTGCTTTCTGAGATACAGAGTCAAGCTGTGAAGTACGTACATTCAAGGCAGAAGCGGTACTATCACGCTCTTGAGTTACTTTTACATTGTACTTACGCAAAGAGTCATTGATAGCCAATAAGCGGTTACGCTCTTTCTTAAGCACATTTACCTGATCACGATACTTGAAGAGAACATTGATGTCTGCTTTCATATTCTTCAAGGAATCGATGTACTGAGCGATACGTGCTTTCGCATCGGCAAGCTCATCGGCATTCTGTTTGGATACAGTTACTGCTTCATCGTAGTCTTTTTGCAAAGCTTCAAGTTCTTTGACTACTTGATCGCGTTTTTCCAAGATTGCTTCCTCGTTTTTCTTGGCTTCGTTAGACTGATAGAAGGCATATCCTCCTGCTCCTACAAGCCCTAATGAAAGAAGGGCAATGATGAGTCCTCCACCTTTTTTCTTCTCTGGGAGTCCTGCATTTTGTAATTCTGCTGACATAAAATGTAATTTTTTAGTTCTTTTAGTAGGACAAAAGTAATAATTTTTGATTAGCTATAGTGAGTATTTAATAGTTTAACTTTTTTTTAATATATCTCTCCCGATCCGATAAGCTCTTCATCGAGGTACCAAGAGGCAAATTGCCCAGAGGTAATAGCGCTCTGTGGGGTGTCAAAATGGATATATAACCCACTGTTTGTCAGGTACAAATGTGCTTTCTGTAGTGGCTGGCGATAGCGGATACGCACCTGAAATTCCATGCGCTGACCAAGGGACAATGCCAGATCGGGTCTCACCCAGTGAATATCCTCTTTTTTAACAAATAAAGCACTTCTCAAAAGTCCAGGATGGGTGTTTCCTTCTCCTACATAGATGATATTTTTCTCTGTATCGGTGTCAATGACGAACAAAGGTTCTGCCGTACCCCCTACATGTAGTCCCTTACGCTGTCCTATGGTGAAAAAATGGGCGCCTTCGTGCTTGCCTACTACTTTTCCGTCTTGGGGGGTATAATGGTATTTTTCCGCGAGAAATTTCAGCTCGTCCTCATAACATTCAAAGCATCGAAGCATTTGCTTGTTGTGATAGCCCGCCCAAGTAGAAGGGATCTGGATAATATCTCCCTCCTTTGAGGAGAGTTGTTGCTGTAAGAACTCAGGCAGACGTACTTTGCCAACAAAGCAAAGTCCTTGAGAATCTTTCTTTTCAGCTGTGACAAGGCCTAATTCTTTAGCAATGGCACGTACCTCGCTTTTTTGTAGGTCTCCAATAGGAAAAAGGGCACGGCTGAGCTGCTCCTGAGAGAGCTGACAGAGGAAATAGGATTGGTCTTTGTTGGCATCTTTTCCTGCCAAGAGGCGATATATAGGTTTCCCATCTACTTCTATTTCTTCCTTACGACAATAGTGACCTGTAGCCACATAGTCAGCCCCTAAGCTCAGGGCAAGGTCTAAGAAAGTAGCAAACTTGATTTCACGATTACAAAGTACATCGGGGTTAGGGGTGCGCCCACATTCGTATTCTCGAAACATATAATCTACAATACGCTGCTTATAAGGCACACTCATGTCCACGGTTTGGAAGGGAATCCCTAGTTTTTCAGCGACCATTAGGGCATCGTTGCTGTCCTCAAGCCATGGACATTCGTTGGAGATGGTTACCGAATCGTCATGCCAATTTTTCATAAAGAGGCCAATAACCTCATAACCTTGCTTTTGGAGTAGGTAGGCGGCCACACTGCTATCCACCCCTCCACTAAGCCCTACTACTACACGTTTCATATCGTTCCTTTCTTTTTATGATTTTTCTATGCAAATGGCGCCCCATGAGTATCCTACCCCGAAACCAACCAATTGTATTTTATTCTTTGCTTTTTCAGGGTATTTCCTTAGGTGTTCCAGAAAAGCAATGGGAATAGAGGAAGAAATAGTATTGCCATAATAGCGCATCTCTACGACGAATTTCTCCTCAGGGATCTCCATATCCTCCCGTACCTTGTTCAGTATGTGGGTATTGGCCTGATGGAAGATAAATAAGTCTATATCTTCTTTGTTCAATCCGTTGATTTCTAAATTGTTATACACTACCTCGGGGGTGCGTTTTACGATGAAATTAAAAATCTTCGCTCCCTTCATATCAATGAAGTTGTCCCAATCATCAGGGTTTTCATTGCGAGCAGAGCGTGTTCCTCCGTTGCGAATAATAAGGTTCTCAGCACCCATACCATCAGTTCCCAAGGTAGGTTTTCCGATCAGGTATTCCCCTTCAGTGGAGACGAGTGTAGCGGTAGCCGCATCCCCGAAGATACTCAAGTTCCCTTTGTCTTTTGGGTGTACATATTTAGTATAGGTATCCACCGTTACTAAAATTACATTTTTGAAATTGCCAGAGGCAATCAGACTACTGGCCACAGATAGTCCATAGATATAGCCAGAACACCCTTGGTTGATGTCCAAGGCCGCACAGGTAGTAGGTAATCCCACTTTATCTTGTACAATACAAGCTGTGGTAGGGAGGATATGATCAGGGGTTTGGGTACAGAGTAAAAGAAAATCAATGGTGTTTTTGTCCAAGTGATGTTCTTCTATAAGAGTGAGCACTGCTTGTGCTGCCATATCAGAGGCACATTCGTCCTTATCGGCTATATAGCGCTGTTCGATTCCTATTTTTTGTAGTATCTTTTCACTATTCCATTCAGGAAATTGCTCAGATATAGTGTCATTGGTAAGCGTATTCTTAGGGAAATAAGTGGAAATAGCCTTGATATAACTTTTCATTATTCACAAAAGAGGGTTTATTGGATATTGTTATAAAATAAAAAAGTCATTCACTAAGGAATGACGCTTTATAGTGGTGGGAAGAGCAGGATTCGAACCTGCGAAGGTAAAACCAGCAGATTTACAGTCTGCCCTCGTTGGCCGCTTGAGTATCTTCCCGTTTTCGGGCGCAAAAGTACATACTTTTTTTTAGCTGTGCAAATTTTTATATGTCTTTTTCCAAAAACTTTTTAATCTTTTCCACTTCTACGCCTATATCTCCAGCTCCAGCTAAGACTAAAACTCGGGAGGGATGGGACTGTAAGTAGTTGATAATATTGTCTTTAGTGACTAATACCTTATTAGGATTATCTATTTTTTCCAATAGCCACTGGGAGGTAATTCCCTCTATAGGAAGCTCTCTAGCAGGGTAAATATCCAAGAGAACAACACGGTCAAACTGAGCAAGACTCTGGGCAAAGCCGTCAGCAAAGTCGCGAGTACGGGTAAAAAGATGGGGTTGGAAGAGGAGGGTAATCTCCTCATTTGGGTACATGGTGCGTACTCCATTGTAGAGGGCATTGAGCTCAGTAGGGTGGTGGGCATAGTCGTCGATAAAGACTTGTTCAGGGGTATTGATGATATAGCTAAAGCGCCTTCTGACCCCTTTAAAGCTGGCTAAGGCATGTGCCAAATCGGCTAAGGGATAGCCTGCCTGATGGGCTACTGCCACTGCAGCCAAGGCATTGAGTAGGTGATGCTCCCCAGGGCGGAAGAGAGTGCAGTCTTTGACCTCCTCACGATTTCCTGTTTTAGGATCTGTATAGCTTAGGGTAAAGAGGTAGCCCCCGTTTTGTATTCTTATCTGGGAAATCTCATAATCACTTCCATCGGCTATGCCATAGGTAAGGCCTGCGAAAGGCAGTCCCTTGCGAACAATGAGCTTACCTCCTGGCTTGAGACGATGGGTAAAGTCTTCAAACCCTTTTTGGAACTCTTCCGCTGTCCCATAGATATCCAAGTGGTCTGCATCTACAGCAGTGATACAAGCTATGGATGGGCTTAGGCGCAAGAAAGAGCGATCGAACTCATCGGCTTCCACCACTGTAAGTTCAGTCCCCTTACAGATGAAGTTACTTTGGAAGTTCTCACAGATACCCCCTAAGAAAGCACTAACAGGCGCTTTGCACTCCACCAAGATATGGGCTAAGATACTGCTGGTGGTTGTCTTGCCATGGGTGCCAGCTACTGCCAAGCAGAAACTGTCCTCAGTGATAAGCCCTAATACTTCCGAACGCTTGCATACTTTGTACCCATGTGTTTGGAAATAGACAAGTTGCTTGTGTTCTTTGGGGATAGCAGGGGTATAGACAACCAATGTGTTTTCAGGGGTATAGTCTTTGGGGATAAAGTCCAAGTCCTCTGAAAAGGTAATAGCGATGTCCTTTTGGGAGAGCATCTCAGTAATATCCGAAGGGGTACGATCATAGCCACGCACCTCTTTTCCTTTGAAGCGATAGTATAGTGCCAATGCTGACATACCAATCCCTCCTATGCCTATAAAGTAAATGTATTTCATTGGTAATAAATTGATTAGATGATGATCTAATGTGCTAATTAATAGACGCAAAGGTAAGGATAATTTTTCAATTGGTCAATTTGTCACAGGGACAAATTTTGGAATTATTTTGTCTCAGGCAGGTATTGCCAATATCGCTTAGGCATGCTTCTGAGTTGGTAACGGGTGTTCTTACGCTCTGTGATATTGATATGCTGGAAGTAGGTTTTCCAGAGTTGTTCATAGCCATCGGAGAGTTGGGAGGTTTTTCCAAAATTCTTGTCAGTAGGGGTAAAGGAAATGACCTCCTTAAGGTCATAGTAGAATCCATAACCTCGCTTGGGGTCAAAGAGTACCCACTCTTGGTCTGAAAAACGTGCTCTGAAGTGGGGAATCACCAACGGTAATACATCGTACTGTGGTACTATTTTGGCAAAGTAGAGTGTGCCTACTTGCTCAAAACGAACAAATTCTTTTACTCGATGTACCTCACGCCCTACACTCTTAGCTGCCTTTTGAATATGGGCAATAGCCTCATTAGCATAGTTCTCTAAGACATTTCCTTCTGGGTATTGGATCATTAGTCGAATGGCCTGCAAAAGGTGGTTTTCTATTGCGTTTTCTTCGGATAGGAAAGCCCTAAGTACGACAGCCACTCCCTCTGTACCCCATATAGTTTTGATCTTGCTCAGCACGCGCTGGGCTTTGGTAGCATCAGTATATACCCTCTCCTCTTCATCCCATAGGGTAGGGGTATGGCGATACTCAGGAGTGATAATCACTTGTGAATAACGCCTTTCGAAGGTTATAAAGATAGCTGTAAGAAATCCCTCAAAGGAACTATCGTAGAGTAAATGTATCAATGTGTTAATTCGTTAGTGTCCAATTCGCCTATTGGCTAATTGGGAAAGGGTATCTCAGGATCATATATGTTTTTCTGTTTGCTTTGGCTGTTGGCGATGATAAGGCGACGCAGTCTCAGACTATCCATAGTCCCAGCCAAGGGCTGAGCGCCACTGCAAGTGATAAAGTACTTAGCACGACTTAGCAGGACTCCCATTTGTTTGAGAGAATAGTAGGTAAGGCGTTGGAAGGTACGAGCCGAGAGTATCTTCTGTACGGATCGCACTCCTACCCCCGGTATACGTAGAAGCAGCTCGCAAGGTGCAGTATTCACATCGATAGGGAAGAGGTGTTGGTTACGTAGTGCCCAAGCCAACTTCGGGTCTATCTCCAAGTCAAGAAAAGGTTGTGCAGGATCGAGAATTTCTCCAGGTGCAAAACCATAATAGCGCATCAGCCAATCGGCTTGGTAGAGACGATTCTCTCGTACTATAGGCACTTGACTATAGATAGAGGGTAGGCGACTGTCCTGAAGGACAGGAACATAACCAGAATAGTATACGCGCTTGAGCTGGAACTTATCATACATATAGCTGGCTACATGGATGATTTTCTGATCTGTTTCTGCTGTAGCGCCAATAATCATCTGGGTTGTTTGTCCAGCAGGGGCAAACTTAGGGGTGTGTTTGAATTTTTTTCGCTCCAAGGCAGTGATCGCCAACTCATTCTTTACCTGTTGCATAGGAGCGACCATTTGCTTGTGGTCTTTTTCAGGGGCTAAGAGCTTCAAACCCTCCTTGGTAGGAATTTCAAGGTTGATAGAGAGACGATCCGCATAGAGTCCCGCTTGGTGTACCAGTAGTTCACTTGCCCCAGGAATCGTTTTCAGGTGAATATAGCCATTGAAGTGTTCTTCCTCTCGTAGTTTTTTGGCTACCCTTACTAAGCGTTCCATAGTCGTATCGGGATCTTTGAATACACCAGAGCTTAGGAAAAGCCCCTCTATATAATTTCTTCGATAGAAATTAATGGTAAGATCCACTACCTCCTGTACAGAGAAGGCCGCACGGGCGATATCGTTCGAGCGGCGAGAGACACAATACACACAGTCATAGATACAGTGGTTGGTCAGCAGGATTTTGAGTAGGGAGATACACCGCCCGTCTTCCGTAAAGGAATGGCAGATCCCTAAAGGGGCAACATTGCCCAATTCGCCTTTTTTCCCCTTACGTGTACTCCCACTACTAGAGCAGGAAACATCATACTTGGCTGCATCGGCTAAAATGGCAAGTTTTTCTTTGATACGTTCAAAATCCATAGTCAGTGGTCAGTGGTCAGAAGTCAGTTGTTAGTGGTCAGTTGTTAGTTTCTGATGACTGACCACTGACTTCTGATTACTGATTACTGTTTGCAGTTATTACAAGGGCAAAGTCTTTGGGTAAGTTCAGGGAAGCGAACAAACCCAGTCACCCAGATAAGGGTCTCAATTCCTGCCTGTAGCCCAAAAGGTTCCTTGATAACCAAGTGAGTGGCCATAGCTCCTGCCATATAGCAAGCCATTAAGAGGAAACCTACCACTGCAGTACGAGGTATCCAAAAAAGTAAGGCAAAAAGCAACTGTAATCCGCCTAAGATAAAGAGGGTTGTCTGCCCACCTACTAGTTCGGCCATTTTTACATTTTGTTCTCCCCCTGTGAATTTCATAGCTCCTGTGGCTACAAAGATAAGTGTTACCAATCCTGAAAGGATGTAACCCGCGATTTTTCTTTTCTTACAGTTCATAATATATGATCTAAATTCAGGTGCAAAGATAGGCGTTTTTTTTAAAAGGGAAATTAACTTGAGGTAATTAAATTCAAAGTTCCTTTGGTCGCTCAATAGAGAGTTGTTGTTCTATTAGGGAATATACTATTATTGTTTCGTGTAAGTGCCTTCTATGCGTCCATTATGAGTTGTTTTTATTTGGTGTTCATTTACTTTTTCAAAAAGGAAAGTATGTGAAAAAGTGTTGATTTTGTAGCTGACCTTATAGGTGTTGTCATTTTTTTCGTCTTTTATATCGCTAACAGGAAGGTTTTTTTCATTGAAACAGTTTGTGTTCCCTAAGGTTATCTGACAAAAATCTTCAGCTTTAAAGGCATAACCATATTGTTTGTTAGCAGTTGTCCAAGAGCCTTGAATCCACTTTGGAGGTGAGAATTTTCCTACAGAAATATTACCTCCTTCTGAGCTATTGTTGTCATCACTTTTTCCGCAAGTTACTACAGTTAGTGCGGCAACTAATAAAAGAAATGTTTGTTTCATTGTTTATTGTTTTTATGATTATAATTCGAACAAAAGTACTATTATTTTTTGAATTTGCATACTCTTCAGCGATTTTTTTCTTTTATATAAATGCTTACTTCCTCATTCGAAAGTTTGCGTAACTGTTCTGAAGTGCAATCTTTGTATTTAGGTGTTGTAAACAAAGGCTCTAGGTTACAGTGTTTTTGTTTGTTTTGCTGTAGATAATCATTCAGCTCTACTATAGAAGGAAAGATTTTGTATTGTTTTCTTTCTTTACCATCTGTTATTTCGTAAATGCTACAAGCACACCGATGTATTATTTCGGCAGCACGTAAATATAGTTTGGCTATTTCAAGCGTTTTAAAAGGGAAAAGTGCGCGAAATCTTCCTTTATCATCTACATCTGCGCAGATACACCTACCACAAGTACCGCAAATATACTGACGATGATGCAATAAACAATCTTCAGAATTTAACAATGGAGTAATGCGCTTATCAACAGCATAACACTCCGGACAAATATCAGTGGTTTGCATAGTTCTAAGGTGTCATTTGTAATAAGTTGCTGATTTCCTCAGCGTGTGTACGGCAGTAGTACATAACAAACGAAATGAATGGAACAAAAAGTACAATGCTATATAATAGACCTTGGGCGAATCTCTTGTAATTATCCATGCGATAGAGTATATACCCTGCCCAAATGAGGTTCAGTGTCATAGTGATATGTGATAGTTGTGCAAAGATATTAGCTCCACTCCATGTGAAGGTAAAGAGTCCCATAGTTCCAAAATAGTACATCGGTAGGAAGGCAAGAGCCAGCCAAGTACTATTTTTGTTGTATAGGAAGACTATAAAGCCAACTAAATATACCAGACTACTAGGAGAACAAGCGTTGTAGGCAAGCCATTGTACAAAGTTTACTTTCAGGGTGAAGAAAAAGTAACCACTCCCTGAGAGAGTGAGCAATAATAGAAGTATTGCTAAAACAATTCCGGTGATTTTTTCTGTCTTTGTCATGATAAAAAGGTTTTAGGAGTTATGGAAGGTTGTTAGCCTATCTTTCTTGTGGTTAAATAATCGGGATATAAACTTCTGTTTTTAGTTTCTCTTCAGGGGTACGACGAGAGTCATTAAGGTATTTCTCAAAAGTAGGTTCCTCACGTACTTCGTATTCACTATCGATCACCCAGCGCATGGCAGCATCATAGACAGCTGAGAGATGGGTATAACTGCCTTGATAGAAAAAGACTGCATACTTGCCTCCGGCCAAGGTCTTGCAACTTACCTCACCTTCAGGATGAGCAGGCTTGTGAATGGACAAACTTACCTCGGAACGTTGCAAAGAAGCTTCGGTAATTTTAGGATCATCGTATGAAACACATATCGACTCAATACCTTTGGTAAAGAGTTTTTGTGATTTCACTACTGCCCATAGTTGTTCATAGGCCTTGCCATAGTCCAAAGTTCCATATTCGCCCGTGAGGGCTACATAGATAAGGTTTTTAGGCTCGAGTTCCATTATTTTAGGAGCTTTGAGAGCCAAATCAGGATTGATAATTTCTTTTTTCATGATATAAATATCTTTGTTAGTTCTGTACTGAGTAGGGGTGATACCATATTGGTTTTTGAAGGCTTTGGAGAGTGCAGCAGGTGCCTCATATCCTATATTGAAGGCTATATCCTCTATGGAGAGAGCCGAATATCGCAACAGGCGTGCTACTGCCTCTATTCTCAGGCGGCTGATATGTGCTCCAATGGATTCTCCTTTGAGTGCTTTGAAGACACGATGAAAGTGAAATTCAGACAGGGCAGCTACCTCGGCAAGGGTCTTCAGGTCTAAGGATTCATCTAAGTGATCGTTGATATAAGCAACCACCTTATTGATACGCTGTATGTAGTCGTTGTAAGTAATAGTTCGCATGGAAGTTAGGTTTAAGTGTCTGAGCACTGATTCATGCGGCAAAGATACAGTGTTTTTTAGCAAAATACTTTTCCTATCTTGCTAAAAAGGTTCGTTCTTAATCGCTTTTTTTATATAGCGACTGAGAACGAACCTTAACTGATTAATAAGAAGCTATTATTTTAGAAAAACTAATTCGTTGTTAATCCTCCATCAACAGCTAATATAGTGCCTGTGATCCATGAGGCATTCTCACTGGCGAGGAATACTGCTGCTTGGGCGATATCCTCGGCAGTACCGATGTGTTGCAGTGGGTAAATCTCCTTGACCATTGTCTGGAAGGCGGCTTGTTTTTCTGCTGTGAGTGCTTGTAGATTACGATTGAATTGCGGAGTAGAGATGCTTCCAGGAGCAATGGCATTGACACGTACTCCTAAGTGACCTACCTCAAAAGCCAAAGCTTTGGTAAAGGAGTTCAGAGCTCCTTTGGTAGCCGAATATACAGTGGTGGCTCTATTGGGCAGCATACGATGGGCAAAGTAAGAGGATATGTTGATTACATTTCCTTTGCTACGGGTAAGAGCCGGCAGCAACCCTTGAGTAAGGAAATAAGGCGCCTTTACATTGAGATTGAAATGAGCTTCGTATAAGCTGTTATCCACCTGTTCGAAGGGAACAAACTTTCCTAAGCCTGCATTATTGACCAATATATCTATAGAAGGAAACTGACTCAAAATAGTTTGGCTTACTTGGGTAAGGCTATCCATAGCAGAGAGGTCGGTAGCAAGTGTATGTATCTGTACAACGTGCTCATCCAGTAGCTCTTTTTGGGCTTTTTGAAGCTTTTCAGGATCTTTTCCTATAAGTAAAAGATTTGCTCCATTTTGTGCAAAGGCTTTGGCTATTCCTAAACCAATACCATCACTTCCGCCTGTAATCACGGCATTTTTGTTCTCTAATACTTTCATTTCGTTAATTATTTTCATTAAATGTAGATTATTTACAATTAATGACAAAAACTGAGCAAAAAGAACCTAAGGAGCTACTATTAGATTTTGATTTCCTTAAAAAGCTGGTGGTAGGAATAGGGGAGGTGTCGCAAATAACAGGGATTCCTACCCGACAGATACGTTATTGGGAAGAAAAAGGGATTCTCAAGAGCCTTACAGAGAAGGAAGGAAAAAATCGCCGCTATGACTACCTGAATATCAAAAAAATACTTCTTATCAAGGAACTTCTTGACGAGGGGTATACCTTGGATGCTTCCGCAGAGAAAGTAAAAAAACGTATGGAGATGATAGAGGAAATGCTCACCAAAATGAGTCAATATGTTAGTTAGTAGTCAAGCCAATGAGAGTGATAAGTAAACAAGAAGCAATTCAGATAAGAATGCTAAACCAACAGCTGCTTTCTCCCCTATACGAAAGACCAGAAGATATAGTAGCTTGGCAGGGGGCTATGCAAGCGCAGGACTATAACTATTTTCGTTGGGCGATAGGGATACGGCAGCGGATACCACAGTTAGTTAGGTTCCAAGAGGCATTTGCTAAGGCTGAGCTCTTGCGCCTTCACCTCTTGCGATGTACCGTACAGGTGGTTAGTCATACGGATATAGGTTGGTTGCTCTCTTTATGTAAAGAACGGAATTTGCGAACCTTGCAATCGTGGTATAAGAGTCTCAATGTCTCGTTTTCAGAAAGTTATTTTGAGGAAATAACCTATGCCTTACAAGAATTGTTAGCAGGCGGTAAGTCCTTACCTAAAAAAGCTATCGCAGAGAAACTTACCACCTTGGGATTTTTACTTGATGATAGGCTATTGACTTCCCTATTAGTTCGTATGGAAATAGAGGGGCTCTTGTGTTCAGGTGAGATGCAAGGGAGAGAAGCCACTTGGGCTCTGCTCTCAGAAAGAGTACCTATAATATGCTCGCTTACTCCAGATGAGGCACTGAAGCAGTTAGCATTAAAGTATTTTAGAAGTCATTCGCCTGCCTCTTTGGAGGACTTTGTTTGGTGGTCAGGATTGACCAAAACACAATGTAGGAAAGCCTTAGCACTCATAGCTCGAGAGATAGAGGAGATAAAGATAGAGGAAGAGATGATGTACCTATATCATAAAACTCTTGACTGTCCCGATTATGCAAAAATGGTGCTTTTGCTTCCGCCCTATGATGAGTATCTGATAGGTTACAAAAGCCGCTGGGTAGCCCTTGAAAAGAAACATACTGCTAAGGCACACAACAACTTTGGTATCTTCAATCCGGTAATTCTACACGAAGGTAGAGTAGTAGGTAATTGGAAAGCAAGTATCGATAAACAAGCAGCAAACCTTACTATAGATTTTTTCGCAGAAAAAAGCAAAATAGGAAAACGGAACTTGCAAGGGGCGGTAAATCAGTTTGTAGAATTTTGTAAAGTAACAGCCAATAGGGCATCATAGATTCAAAATAACAAGGAGACAAACTGAAATCATTGATCATTAATCATTAACCATTATTTTACGTCCATTCTATACATTTTATGGCAGGCGACACAGTTACCCAAGAGTTCGGTTACTTGTTTAGAGGTATGCTTGGGATCAAAGTTTTTTTCAGCACTCTCGGCAATTTGGTCAAACTTGCCATGAGTATCAAGGCCTAAAGTCTTGAACTCCACAGGGACAGAGGCAAGTAGGCCTGCAGGCGCATGTCCTGCTACAGCTCCCCCTGAAGCACGCGCTACTTTGGCAATAAGAGCAGGATCGTTCTGCTCTATGCCCAGATTGATTTGGTGGAGCGCCTCTACAAAAGTACGCATCTCATGCATAACGAAGTCCTTGTTGGACTGGCTTACAATGATACTTACACGGGTATCATTGGGGAGGGATACTGTGTTGCCAACAAACATTTTCCTGATCAGTACTACATTCACCCCTACCGAAATCACTAAAAGGGAGATAAACAAAATTCTTTTTATCATCTTAGGTTTTAGGTTTTTGAATGAAGATACAAATTTACGAATATTTTTTGAAAAGACCAACTACATCATGGTATTTTTTCTTTGGATTTTCGAGAAAAACGACAAATTATTTGTTTGGATTTCTTTATTTTTATATCTTTGTACACTGATATAGACTGTTTTATAAAATGATAAACGACCAGACTTTGGATTTAGTTTTTGAGTTCTTGACAAGCTATTCCCAATATTTCCAGAAGAACTTACAACGGAAGCCTACCATAGAGGAATTACAAAGGGTTTTGAATACTTCTTTTGCGGTGAATATAGATGAGACCCTCTTTTCAGCATGCGAAGAAAAGGCAATCAGTGAAGTCAAATTCAAGATAGTCAAGAGGAAAAAGCAAAGGAAATATACAGTAGGAGGTATAGGAGCTATTCGACGCTGTTAAGACACTCAATAGTTACCACATGGTCGCCACTGCTCAAAAAAAGATACATCAGTTCGAAATCTACTCCGAAGCATCTTCAAAGCTGGAAGTACAGGTGATACAGCAGACAATGGCATTCGGTAATTGAGAGAAGAAATAGAGAGGAGGTTTTGAGTAGGGAAACAAGGCTCATAATACCATATCATTGTTCAAGGGTTCACGATTTTGTCTCTCACTAATTCTAATAATGAATAGGCTCTCTAATGTAAAAAGAGAGATGTCAATACCAACATCGCAATAGTTATAACAACTCCATTGAAGATACGAATGTCATCGCGACCTAACAATTATGTGAGCCCTGAAACTTAGCTGTGTTTGTTCACCGAATAGCCCCATCATAATCACAGTTTGTTCCTGGAGGAATAACACCTAAGAATATTAGGGGACTCCCACCAATCCTTCCATTAGTCATATCCTCGTTGAGTGGAGAAAAGCTTGCCATCCCGAAAAATGATGGTCGCAGCTATCTTTACAATTTTACTTGGCATATTATTAATTCGGCATAATGTAACCCTTATCTTCTGCCTTTGCTACAATCTTCAGCAATCGTTTGCATTGTGAGGAAGACGGAAGATTTCCGCGTGTAATGTAATCAGCAATTCCCTTGATGAAACTGCAATCACCATAAGACAATATGGTTTCCTTGACAAGGTCTTTGTAAACATTCATCCAATACTGTGCACCAAGTTTGAATACTTCTACAGAAGCATCAATGTCTGAATTGAACTTGTGTGCCTTCTTTGCTGATTGTGCAACAGCCTTGTTCGCTGCCATTGATGCGAGTGTCTCAATAAACTTATCGCTGAGCGTGTACTTGTAATCTTGGAAGTTCTTCCAAACAGTCTGGGTACGTGAGATCGTACGCACAATACCACCGTTAGCTTGATCTATGAGGAAGTTGTGTGTTACATAGGCAAGTTTTAGCAGTTCTTCTGCAAGTTCCGGGTAGAGAGACTGCTTCTGCCAGATGTAATGCCAATCAAGATCACGACCCTTTGGAATAAGAGTTATCAACTTTGAAATTGTATAAGGTACAATCTGTGCCTTGTTACCACCCTTTGGATACCAAGAAGCCTTCCCGACTAAGCTATCGAGTGAATCAAACAGAATAACATAGCTAACACACTTCTTGAAGAAATTTTCGTTAATACTGTCACGCTGCTCTTCATAAATTTTTTCAATAACCGAAGCAAAACGATTGAAATTAATAGCAGAACTCTGGCACACCTGATTAGGATTCATCAAGATGGCATTGTAGCACTTTGCTAGTTTCTCCTTCTTGATAACCTGATTTTTGGGATTCATTTCACAGAATTTCTTCTTCTGTGCTACGGTGAGTTTCATCTGTTCCTGTTCCCATTTTCCTCGCGAGCGCTCGTAGAACCAAATTGTTTGGTATGGGTTACCGCCAACAGGAGGAGCCATCACCTTACGTGACAGTTTCTCCATCATAACATGGAATGGATGGTTAGAGAAGAAGTCTGCATCAGAAACTGCATTCTGACTATTGGCACATTGCGAAATGGTTTTTGTGATGGTGTTGTACTGCTCAACTTGCTCTTCGCTCATGTCGTTTTCCACATTGAGTACGGTGAGCTTCATAGGAACAAATAGCGTATTCATACCATATCGAGCTTCTTTCTTGATAATCGCGTTGGCAAGTGAAGCCGTTGTCTGACCTCCATTGATAATCTGAGGATCCTTGAAACGAACAATACGACTACCATCAGGCGAAAATGTTACGGAACGAGCAACAACAGCAATACCATTGTTGAAAGTAAAGAAATTCTCGGGATGATTTATAATAGTATCGCGAATACCCTTGTTTACCTTTCCTCGTACACTAAGGAATGCGCGAACGTTACCTTGTAGCAACTTACTACCATATTTCAGATAAATATCTGCAAGAAATTTACCAGGGACAATTCCAAGATAAGCATCATACTCAGAACCTTGTCCAAGATCTGCCTTCAGACATTGAATACCCTGACAGTCAAAGTCGGCGGTATCTATCTCAATAATCTCGCTGGAGTTTGATGCAAATGTCTGGAAGAAACGTTCAAGCGTCCATACATTCAGTTCTACAGGACGTTCTAGTAAATTAGGTTTGCTGAGATTCTTTACCTGTTTACTCAATGTTGCATTGGAAATAATGAGGAACTTGAAACGGAGAATTTCCGTTGAGAGCATACCCTTTCCTATTTTCTTTTTAAATTCGTTGGCTATCAGAAGAGCTGAATCTGAGTCATCACAATACTTACTAATGTTGCCTTGTATGCTTTCTTCTACGAAGTTCACCATACGGCCGTACAACTCCTCAATACGAGTGTTGGTTAGTGTAGGAGCTACATCACGTTGATTAGTGAAGTCACTTGCAATAAGCACTAATGCCCCATCGGCTTCATCGTAAGCATATGCATCAAATGCCAAAATGCGATTTCTTGAACCTCGCATTTCCACAGAGATTGGAATTGGATCGTAGAGTTCACCAATCTCTTCCAAGTCATTAAGGGTTTTCTCTATAAACTGAGTTTCGGGTTCTGTACCTTCATGTTCCGCATTGAATCTCAGTTCATCAATGATTTGTTGTCTGTATTCTTCAATTCCCATGGTGCCAACATTTTTACAGATTATGATACCTTAAACTTTTCTATCTCTGAGAGTATAATGTCGTATTGTACTTTTATTATTGGGTCAGGAAGCAAATCTCTAGTTACCCTTGGAAAATCGGCATTATCTACTCTATATGACGACACGGATTTAAGATCGTAAACGAAGTTATCATTCTCTGGAGAAAAATCAAATCCGTATAAACTCAGCTTTGCAAGAAAAGTTTCTTTGTGGTGAGAAGGTTTTATCATAGCAATTAACTCGTTCACCAAAGCATTCAATTTTATACCGTTAAACGAAGGACTCATGCGCTCCATGGAGTACACAATCAGATACCCTTCTATTCTACCATCAAGTTGTTCAATAGATGAAATATGAACCGACTCTTTGCCAAAGTTGATGGTCTTTACCTCGTACCAGTCATTATCGTATGAGAAATCTTTATGAGTTTTCTCAGGTCCAATCCAACTTTCAAGAGCAGCATCAAGTCCCTTTGCAGGAATCATTTCGTTCCTAAGGAAGAGCAACTCCCCAATAAGCCCCATCACCTCAATCTCTGTAAGATTACCATGATTGGGCTTAAAGAGTTGCTTCCATGAGAAGTAACGAGCTCTAAGCGTTTGATAAGCCGTTTCGTCATCGCTGATTACTTGCGTAGAAGTAATCAGGTCTTCACAGAAGGTGCAGAAATATTCGAGCAACGCAGGATTCTCTAATGAGAAACGCATAAAGTTCTCATCCCCGCTATTGATGTGAGTAACAGAGATTACCTCTGAGCTCTTAGTACGAGCAGCCTTAAATTGACCTCTGAAATCAAAAGCATAACGCCCCATTTCGTCTTTACCCACATACAAACTAATGTTGTGGTTCTCACCAATCCTAATGAAATGACTTGCCTTGAAATCTCCAGATAGGAGTGTGTAAATTTTAATCTGCATCATCAACCTCCTCTTCTTCTGCGTCTTCTATATTAAGACGTTGATACACCTTATTTATTTTGTAATGAACGGCATTTTCTATTCCCTTAACTCCTGGCAAACCTATTGCAAAGGCTATAATATGGTCACTACCCAATTCTTCTCTGAACTTGGTCAGTTTCTGTTTCTCTTCTTTTCCTTTATCTGTTTCTGCTGGTGCAGGATGAATAGGCATAATGATGAAGATTGGTTTACGTGTTGGCAAGAATTCAAAGTATGCCTTCAACGGAATATTCTCACCTCCGTTACCTTTTCTATATTCATCTTCTGCGCACTTTATCTGTTCTTTCGTGAGTGCGTATTTTCCTTCTGAACTTCCACTAAGTGCTCTTCGACGTGAGCTTATCTGAACAACATTATTAGTACCATAATAGATGGAACGCTTAACACATTTCATATTCTGCAATCCGTCAAACTGGACATTTTCTTTGCTCTCACCTGCTTGAATTACAACGTCCCAATTCTCTATACCTGTATTCTTAGTATCATTTAGAAACTCAAGAATGTTTGGCACATTGAAATTTCCATTTGCCATCGAACACTTTATCTTTTCAATAAATGCAATGATCATTTTCTTTGGAACATTCTCGAAGAAGCGTGAACTACTATCTGAAGTGTCATTTACATCCTTGGTAGCCTTTCCTACGAGGTCTGTATAACGCAGTGTATAACCACCCTTAAACAACGTATCAATAAAATTTGCGCTTTCCTTCAAATTGTTACGATTGTGCTCAATATTGAAGCTGACGTAGGGTGTATCGTAAATGTTGCCATAGAATGAGTAGCGCAAATCCAAACCTCTTGCTGCTCTCATCTTGTTTGAAGCCGTAATTTGTAATTCGTTACAGTTATCACGAACCTTTATACCAAAGTCTTTTGGCGTAAGGCGTTGGTCATACATGTTCTTAATATTATCTTTTAGCTCCTGTGATGAGCGCGCAATTTCAGCGTACCATTCAGCGCTTGTTTGGCTTGTCCATATCTGGAAAATATCGTCATAACCGTTACGATAGCCAAACCATCTCCCCATCTGCATAAGTACATCAAAGGTAGAGGTGTTTCTGTAGAAATAACTTACAAGAAGACCTTCGAGAGTCAAACCACGAGAAAGTGCCAAGCCACCAACGGCAATTACCCGAAGTGATTTATTGGTTCGATAATCAAGGCTATTGCTTTGCTTCGAGCCATTGACTACCATCACCTTAATCTTCTCAATCGCATTCATAATAGTTTCCCTCTGGATAACTCTATCAAATGTAATGTCTGTTACATGCGAAAAGTGCCTCTTCCAGAGTTTCTCGAATATTTGATAGAGAGGTAACTTTCTGTTGGTTGTATTTTTGTTAGTAAAGTTGAAGCGAATATTATTAAAGGCTTCTTCGTGAATACACTCTACGTGCTTAGTTATTACACGTTGCACCTTGATGAAACGGCTCATATTTATAAGCATACTTCGAGGGGCTGAATGTTGCCCTCTAAGGTCGCGAATGGCATTTGCCAGATAGAAACAATAGATGGCATCCGTCAATGATGCAGGCAATTTACCATCCCATTCTTTCTTATGACGACAATAGAATCCTCCTGAATTCAGGGATTCAATGTCATTATCAACTTGATCAAGGTATTCTTCCGAGGTATAATCTGGCTCTTCAATATCGGTAATGTAGCGCAAGTTGCGGTAGTACTGACCTTCAGGATAGAAAATCTTTTGAGCACCCACATAATTAGAAGGTGCTTCCAAGGCATAAATGAAGTGTTCTGGAAACAAATCTGAGTTCTTCATACTGTCCACAGATTCTGGATCAATGAATACATTTGCAAATGGTGTAGCTGTAAATCCCACATACGTTGTATCCTTAAAGAGCGTACAGATCTGACGTATCAACTTGTTTGTCTTTGTCGGGTCAGTTTCGTCTTTCTTTGTATTGACAGACGCATTATCAGCTTCATCATCAACCAATAACATAGGAATATCTATGTAACCCTTTACTGGATCAAGGTTTTGGTCTTTAAGCCACTTGTGGAGTCTCTGCAAAACGGAAACGTTCTTCTTAATGACAAATACAACCAAAGAGCTCTGTGAGTTCAACGACATTGCAATTCTATCATGATTGCCAACAAAATCATTAACACAGGATGTGAATGAAGTCGCTCTGAGTTCCTGATTATCTTTGCCAACACCAACACGTATAGAAGCCACATTACGACCTTGCCTCCTGCTAGTAAGACCAATAATACTTTCGTCAATACGCTCTTGTGTTTGTTGGCGAAGGCTTTCTGTAATTCCTGCAAGCAGTATGACTACTTTGTAGCCAGCATCGGCAGCCTTACAAATCAAACCAGAGTATGTTGCTGTTTTCCCAGATTGTACGTCACCAATGATAAGTCCTCTACGGAATCTTTTACCTTCAAACTGGTCATTGGGATTGCCAAGACAGTTCATTATGTTAGGCAGAGTATCCTCATCTAGAAGATTTATACTCTTTCTGCTGAAGGATGAATTCTTAAGAAGTAATGCTTTGTATTTATTCCAGAAATAAGGCTTCTTAATATCCTCATTGGAATACCACTCTTGTCTACTGTCATAATCATCAAAGATTACATTTCCCTTGGCATGAGTGATTTTGAACTGATACTCCACATCCGTGAAAAGACGTTTTCGTGTCTCTTCATCACAAGTAATCCGGAGCGACGTTATCGCTCTATCAATATATGTGTTAATGTTTTCAAATTTCACCTCATTGCCTACTGCTTTATCAGCATCGATGAAGATAAATGTTATTTGCCTCAACGAAAGGTATAAATCATCAGTCATTAGTTTATTTGAAATTATCAGTTAGTTTATCCATTAACTTTGGGTACTTGCAGAATGGCTCAGATTTCATCAGGTCGTTAATGATGCTTTCTGTAGTACTCTTCGTTGTAATCTTTAATGTACTTACCATTGTTACAGCAATTTGGAAGACATCATCAAAGCGACTATCTGTTTCTTCTACAGTAATTGCTTCATTTGATCTGTCAATGTACATTTGCTGAGTTGGGATGTTGTTCTCAATCTCTGTTACCAGCATTTCAAGATAGTTGTAATCCTCTTCAGACATTTTATCCTTGACAAACTGAAATAGTTTGCTTTCTCTGTTTATCTGGTAATAGAACATCTGGTTTCGACCTTCTTTTCTATCCCAGATATAATCTGTTTCATCGTCAATCTTTGCAGTTCTTCCTCGGTAAGTTTGCTGATTAACGGATGCTTCGAGTGTATCAAATACCGTTTTGCGCAACTGATTAAGAATACGCTTAGGGATAGAAGCATTTTGCTTCTTAATGTCAATACCCCATATGTCATCCAGCATATTAGGAATATCAACACGTATTCGAGCATTCTTTGTCAACTCAGCACGTTGTTTCATGCCAAACCAAGTACCCCAAATAATGAGACGATTATTTCGGTAAACGTAGAACCCTTGCTTTGCTCGGAGGTTTTCTATGCCTCCAATCAGCTTCTTGTCGTTATCAGAAAGATCGGTGGCAAAAGGAAGAACAAATGGTTTTACATGAATCAAGCGCTCCACTCCTTCACTATCGTTGATTGCTATAGTTCGTTCCCTTTTGCTTGAAGTTCTTGGATGACGTTCGAGAAATGGATCAAGCGGCTTTACACTCAAGTTGTTTATCTGAATTTGGAGTTTAGCACTACCTGTGGCAGAAAGGAATCTATGGAAAATAAGTGCAAGAGCTTTATCGAGCGAGTTCTTTAAATTATCAAGGGTTTCGTAAACCTGACCATCACTTGATTTTGACAAAACATCAAAGTCTCTCCAGATTACAAGTGTGCCTTTAGCCTGATCGGTAATCTGGCTAACGTATGGGAGATTGTCTATTTCTTGTGACGTAAGCTCTTGGATTATCCATTTTTGTTTTTTCTGGATGTAATCATAATCCCAAGTATAGGCGCTTCGTTTTCCTTGGCTATAACTAACTACCGTCAAATTTCTACATTGGGAAAGGGAAGCAGCCTTCATGCCCATGCCGAAACGCCCAAGGTCGTCTTCATCACGTTCTGCTTCTGACGCCATGCTCCCATAACGCATCGCCTCAAAGAGTTTTTCATCACTCATCCCTTCACCATCATCTAAAATACCTACAGCTGTCGGTTCAAGTGGAGTGGTTGGGAAGAGTACTTTTACGAGTGTAGCATGTGCGCTGATGCTATTATCAATAACATCGGCTACCGCGGATTCAAAGGAATACCCCATGGATCTAAGGGAACCCATTAAGGTAGGTGCTACAGGTATGTTTTCTCTATCTTTGGCCATCGTGACGCGACATTTTTATAATTTGGTCAAATACAGCTTTTGCTAGTAGTGGTGGTACGGCATTACCAATCTGTTGTTGGATGTGTGAGATAGGTCCTTCAAAATAGAAGTCATCTGGGAAACTCTGCAAGCGTGCGGCTTCGCGTACAGACAAACCTCTGTCTTGATAAGGGTGAATGAGCATACTCTTTCTGTAGTTAGAGATTACCACAGAAGGTTGGTCGGCAATAAGACGTTTGTAAATGCCACTATGAGTGCGTCCTTTATCTGCATAGTTCTGCATCAGTTCATCGGGGATTGCACGCCAGTTTTGCCCTTGTTTAATGTGCGTATAGCGTTGAATTACAAGGTTATTATTACGTGAAACAAAATTCTGAGTTGGGTAATGAGAATGCTCTCGCATAAGCTGAGCATACTCACTTGCTTCTGAACAAGGGACTTTATATTTGCCCTTTTCAAGCATCTCGCCATTATCCAAATCAGGCAAATCTCCAATAGCTTCTTCGACCGTAATTTTCTTCTCAAAAGGTTCTGGAAATTCAAATTGTATTCCATGACGATTACCCACCATGAAGAAACGGTTTCTATTTTGGGGGACACCATAATCAGATGCCCACAGCACCTGAGAATTTACCTCATAACCTAAAGCTCTGAAGCAATCCTCTATCATGTTCTTGGTTTTACCCTCTTCCATATTGGTTAATCCCCACACATTTTCAAGAACGAACCAAGTTGGTTTCAGCTCCTGAACAAAACGGACGAATTCTAAGAACAAGAAGTTATTTTCATTCTGCATATTTCGCGTACGAGTATTCGAAAGTGAAAATCCTTGGCAAGGAGGTCCACCCATAATGATAAATACTGGATCAATACCTTCTTTTAGTTTTGATGGGTCAATGTCTTTGATGTCTCCTTGAAGAACTTTTGCTCCTTTATGATTTCGAGTAAATGATTTAGCTGCACTTGGATTTATCTCAATTCCATAGCAGATTTGTATTCCAGCCATTTCTGCACCAAGGCTCAAACCTCCTGCACCTGAGAAAATATCTATTCCGTATAACATTGTGTTCTTGATTTAATATAGTACTGCTCTTAAAATAGGAATGGAATCCATATCTGATTGCTGTAAGGAGCCTATCGGTTGTATTTCTCATCGAATATATTCCCGTTCATATCGAGCCTATGCGACCTATCTCTTCACCCTCTGCGTTGTAAGCCGTTGTCGGCGTGCTGGGCAGGTCTGTTACGATGCTGTACACCTTGCCATCAGCGTAAGTGGCTTTCGTCCTTCGCTCTATACTATTTGCTATAGCAATAACTTTCACCCCCAACAGTATGGAGCGAAGTCATCATAAGGCAAATCCACAGAGCAAGAAGACAAAACAGCATACTCTATGCTCAATAACTATAGGGCAAAGATACAACAATAGTAGCTTATAAACAAAAGATTTAGATTATTTAACAGAACAAAGATTTTCTTTGACTTCACTCGTTTTTCATCGGATAATTAGTACCTTTGCTGTATCAAAACAAGTGTTCATTGAGGCATTGCAAAAGAAAGAAAGGGAAAGAAACTCGCTCGTTTCCAACTCGTAATCCCTTTTATCCTTTATTATTCCTTAGTTTCGTGATTATCTGAAAGATACATACTTATTGAATCTTTTGTGGGCATAAAGGGCGCATCAGTCTCTATAAGCATACGTTCTAAGGGTACATAACGTACTACTTCTTCCAAGAAAGCAAATCGGCGGCTATCGCTAATGGCGCCTGTAAAACCAATATAGTAGCCAGCATCAAGGTAGGTCTTTACCTCGCTCAAACTGCCTGTAAAACAATGTACTACACCCTTAGGCAGGAGGGTATAATCCTTGAGAATCCCTACAAATCGGTCAAAGGCAGCACGCTCGTGTAGGAATAGTGGCTTTTGCACCTCTTGGGCAAGGGCAAGCTGGGCACGAAAACACTGCTCTTGTACGGGACGAGGCGAGAAATCGCGATCAAAGTCTAACCCACATTCTCCTACCGCTACCACCTGCTTTTCCTTCAGTAGGGAGTTGAGCTGGGGAATGGTCTGTTCGTTCATTGTCTTGGCATCGTGGGGGTGCACCCCTGCGGTACTATAGAGCAGGGTAGGGTAACCCTTAGCAAGAGCAAAGGATTCTTTGCTACTACGAAGGGAGGTGCCAGTGAGTATCATTTGAGTGACTCCCGCCTGCTCAGCACGGAGGAGGAGTTCCTCTTGGTCATGGGCAAATTGTCGGTTGGTTAAGTTTAGGCCTATATCTATCATTAGTTTTTAGTTTTGAATTTGAAATTTTGAGTTATTAGTTATTCACTTTTCACTCCTTCTGCGATAAGGTAGCCGCCACTCCAAGCATTTTGGAAGTTATACCCTCCTGTGACGGCATCTATATCCAGAGCTTCCCCGCCTATGTAGAGGGTAGGGAAGAGCTTGGAACGGAAGTTCTTGAAATCTATCTCCTTGAGGGAAACACCTCCAGCGGTAACAAACTCTTCTTTGAAAGGGGCTTTGTCATGAATAAGGAAAGTACTAGCGGTTAAGGTCTGAGTTAAGGTGTGTAACTGTCCTTTGTTTAGCTCCGCCCATAGCAAATGGGGGAGAGCTCCACTGCGTTCTAATAGCTTGTTCCATAGTTTTTTAGTCAAATTGAAGGGGCAGTGATTCTGCAATTCTTTACGAGGATGTTTTTGCTTTTCTTCTTGTAAGATAGAAAGTGCCTCCTCTGAAGAAAGGATCTCTTCTTTGGCTAACCAATTGATTTGTAGAGCAAACTTATAATCCAGCTGAGCAAGGTGTCTCGCGGCAAAGGCAGAAAGTCTCAGTACCACAGGACCACTGAATCCCCAATGAGTTACAAGCAGTGCACCTACAAGCCCTTGTTTCTCTAAAAGAGGAATTTTCAAAGACGAGTGGTCGGAGGCCAAAAGCTTTGCATTTACCTCCTTGCTCACTCCAGCAAGTCCTTCGATAAAGGAATCTTCTGTAGCGAAAGTAAAGAGAGAGGGTACAGGGGGTACGATGGTGTGTCCTAACTGGGATAACAGCTGCCATACTTTGGGATTACTACCAGTGGCTACAACTAAGTTGCGGCTGTGAAAAACCTCGGTTGCTTGTACTTTCCACTCCTCTTCCTCAAAAGAAAAAGCATGGACATTCTGCTTGTATAGAATCTCAATGTTATATTTTTTAGCCAAGGAAAGAAAACAATCTATAATCGTCTGTGAGCTATTGGATAGGGGGAATACACGGCCATCGCCTTCTTTCTTGAGGGCTACCTGATGAGTCTCGAACCACTTCACGGTGTCTTTGTTGGAAAAGCGAGAAAAGGCGCCCAATAGCTCTCGGTTGCCTCGGGGGTAATTTTTTACAAATTCGCGTAGGTTGGGCTCTCCATTGGTCAGGTTGCAGCGTCCTCCACCAGAGATACCTACCTTACCAAGGGCTTCTTTTCCTTTTTCGAGAATAAGAATGCGCTTGTGAGGGGCTCCTTCGGCTATATTGATGGCGGTAAAGAGCCCACAAGCTCCTGCACCAAGGATAATAACATCATACAATTGTCTCATAGCTTACAAAAAAATCTGTGAAAAGTAGCCTCTCCACAGATTTTTGAACAAATTATTGATAAATTAAATTATTTCTTGTGTTTGTGAGTAACTTCCTCAGCAGGTGCTTCCTCTTTTCTATTTTTAGAAGTATCATACACCAATGGGGTCGCTACAAAGATAGAAGAGTAAGTACCTACTACTACCCCGATAATCATGGCAAACATGAATCCTCTGAGGGTTTCTCCACCAAAGATGAAGATGGCCAATAGGGTAAGCAAGGTAGTAAGAGAGGTGTTGAGCGTACGGCTTAGGGTAGTGCTTACTGCATGGTTAAGAGTATTTGCACTCCAGCCTTTCAGACCTATTTCCTCACGGATACGGTCAAAGATAATCACCGTATCGTTCAAGGAGTAACCAATTACCGTTAGGATAGCCGCGATGAACTGTTGGTCTATCTCGAGGCTAAATGGCATCACAGAGTATAGCAAGGAGAATGCTCCTAAGGTGATAATCACGTCGTGAGTAAGCGCTGCTACTGCTCCCATAGAGAATTGCCATTTGCGGAAACGTACCAAAATGTATCCAAAGATGATGATTAGCGAACCAACAATAGCCCATACCGCACTGCTCTTGATATCCTCAGCGATACTTGGTCCTGTCTTGTCAGACTTCATCACACCAAGTCCTTCTCCACTCATGAACTCTTCATAGGAGATTTTTTCACCCATTACAGGTTGTAGGTCATTATAGAGGATTTCTTGGATTTCGTTGTCCGTTTGGGTGCTCTCATCGTTGTATTTGTACTTGGTAGAGATACGTACTTGGTTAGCTGCACCAAAGGTTTTTACTTCTACAGAACCGAGCTTACCAGCCTTCAGTAGAGAGGCTACTTCTTCTGTTTTTACAGGATTCTTAAAGCGGATTTGGTAAGAACGACCTCCTACAAAGTCAATACCTTGGTCGAAACCACGGGTGAACATAGAACCTAAGCTGATAAGAACCATGATAGCAGAAATACTGTACCATACTTTTCTCTTAGAAAGGAAATCTATATTTGGATTCACCAATATATTCTTAGAAATCGAAGTGGTAAAGGAAAGTTCTTTGCCTTTGGCCACATACCAGTCGATAAGTAAGCGGGTGATGAATACAGCAGTAAAGATAGTTGTTACAATACCAATCATCAAGGTAGTAGCAAATCCTTTGATAGGTCCACTACCGAACACGAAGAGCACGGCTCCAGTGAGGAAGGTAGTGATATTGGCATCGAGTACAGAGGTAATGGCGTGGCTAAAACCATCATGAATGGACTGAGTAAGCGACTTGCCATTTCTGAGTTCCTCTCGAATACGTTCGAAGATAATCACATTCGCATCGATGGACATACCTATGGTGAGCACAATACCAGCGATACCAGGAAGGGTAAGTACAGAGTTGATACTCACTAAGATACCAAACATGAGAAGGATGTTGAATACTAAAGCGATATCAGCAAATATCCCTGCACGTCCGTAGTAGACTAACATCCAGAGGAAGATAATAAGTCCTGCAATGGCGAAGGAGATAAATCCGCTGGTGATAGCCTCTTGTCCTAAGGAAGGACCTACAATTACTGATTGTACAATATCGGCAGAAGCAGGGAGCTTACCTGCACGAAGTACGTTGGCTAAGTCCTGTGCTTCTGCTACGGTGAAGTTACCCGTAATCTGGGTGCTTCCTCCAGAGATAGGCCCAGAGGTAACTGTAGGAGCGGAGTATACAGTGTTGTCCAAAGTAATGGCGATATTTCCTTTTTCAGTAAATACTTTTCCGGTGAGGTTTTCCCATAGCTTAGCCCCTTCTCTGTTCATATTCATAGAGACACAAGGTTGGTTATGGTTGTCATAAGTCTGTACCGCTTCGGTAACTACACTTCCTGTAAGAGGTGGTTCATTGGTACGGTTGCCACGTAGTGCATAGAGCTCTACTAAGTCAGAACGGCGCAAGAGGCTTTGAAGTCTTTCTTTGAACTTCTTAGCATTGGCAGGATCTGCTTGTTCTGCTTCATAAGGCCAAAACATGCGGTATAGCTGTTGTAAGTCAGTGAGCTTATGAGGCTTTCCGAATACAAACTTAGCATATTTCAGCTCGGCAGGTTGCAGTCTTTTTGCTTCATCGCTCTTGAGGTAAGAGAGGAGCTTGGTGGTATCTGCAGCTAAGAAATAAGCGATAGAAGGAGAGTTTTCCCCATTGGTAAATTGGAAAAGATCAAACAAAGGATTCTTCTGAGCAGGAGCTAAAGAGTCCTTTTTCTGAGCAGTTTTGTTCAGAAGAGAATCTACCTCGTTGTGAGCCAAGGAATCTCTCTTGGAGGAGAGGGTATCAATAGCTGTGGTAGTCTTTGGAGCTTCAGTAGTAGGGGTATTTTCAGCAGTCTTATCGCCTTCTTTAGCTTGAAGAGCAGCATCCAACTGACTGAAATATAGAGCGAAGTCACCAGCCTTGAAGGTTTCCCAGAATTCCAATTGGGCGGTACTTTGCAAGAGATTCTTCACACGTGAGATATCTTTTGCACCAGGGAGTTCTACTGAGATACGACCGGAGTTTCCTAACTTTTTGATATCAGGATTAGTTACCCCGAACTTATCGATACGCTTACGCAATACCTCAAAAGCGGAGTCTATAGATTCATCTATCTTCTTGCGGAGAATAGGTTGCACTTGAGAGTTGCTCATCTGTGGAGTGATCTGAGCACTAAGAGTCTTGTTGCCAAAGATATCTGGAGCAGAGAGCTTAGCCCCTGTAGCATCAAAAGCTTCAAAGAAGAGGTCGATATAGCTTTGGTCTGTCTCACGAAGACGCTTATCGGCTTGGTCTAAAGCCTTTTCAAAATCGGCATTTTTAGAATTTTCAGCCAAGCTGCGGAGGATGTCGTGTACAGAAATCTGTAGGGTAACATTGATCCCTCCCTTAAGGTCAAGCCCTTCCTTAAGCTCACGGTCTTTTACTTCTTTGAAAGTGTAGTTCGTTAGCAAGAGGTTGTATACAGGTTCATTAGCGATAGAATCCAAGTACTTGGAGACTATTTTTTCACGCTTATGAGTGTAATCCTCTACCGAAGTAGGTACTTTTTGTGCGGCAAATTGTTCAGCTTTTTTCTCTTGACGATTTGCTACAAAAGTAAAAGAGAGCTGGTAAATGCTCACTAAACCAAAGAGTAAGGCAAATAATTTTACTAATCCTTTGTTTTGCATTTTACGATGATTTATACTATTTCAAAAAACGTGCAAATATATGAAAATTATGTGAATAATCAGTCTTTTTCTGTGGATTTTTTTTTTAACAAGAGATTGTGTGTAGTGGGAGTGAACAGTGAACAGTGAACAGAGAGCAGTGAACAGAGAGCAGTGAACAGAGAGCAGTGAGCGGTGAACAGTTGGCAGTGAAGAGAGAGTGGTGAACAGAGAGCGGTGAACAGAAAGTAGTGAACAAGTAGGTAGAATACCTTACCTTTTTGATAATCAATGTTTTGTTTTACCTATTGTCTTTTATCTATTGCCTAAATAAAAAAAGCCATACAACGAATGCATGACTTTTTTGTGGGTCCTACTGGATTCGAACCAGTGACCCTCTGCTTGTAAGGCAGATGCTCTGAACCAGCTGAGCTAAGAACCCTAAAATAAAATTTTTTTCTAAACAAAAGTGTGGGTCCTACTGGATTCGAACCAGTGACCCTCTGCTTGTAAGGCAGATGCTCTGAACCAGCTGAGCTAAGAACCCTTTTGTAATCGGGTGCAAAGATACTATCTTTTTTTGAATTGACAAATATTTTTTGTGTTATTTTTTTATTTTTTTCACAAATCACTGTCTGTCAATGATATAATAAAATATTCATATGTTATTGCTCGTTAATCATTAGCCATTAATCATTAATTTTGTACTTTTGCACTCTCATACCAAATACAAATGTCAGCAGAAGTTACCTTAAAAATAACCGATAGAGAGGGAACACTCTTTGAAGTAGAGGCGCCTACCGATATGAATATGTCCCTTATGGAAGTGATTCGTGCCTATGCTATTGCCGAGGATGGCGAGATAGGAGTGTGCGGAGGCATGGCCATGTGTGGCTCTTGCCAATGCTATATAGTAAGTGATACCCCCCTCCCTGAGGTAGGAGCGGAGGAAGAAGCGATGCTTTTTGAGACTTCTTATACTAAGGAAAACAGCCGATTAGGCTGTCAGATTCCTATTACCGAGGAGCTTGATGGGCTGGAGGTAATATTGGCTCCCTATCCGTAGGAAGTATCATTTGTGCAAAGGGGAGGATTGTTTGCATCCCCTTGCTAATGAAATACTCCTTTATATAGCTTTCCTCCCCTATGGCCAGTACAAAATCGCCTCCCCAAGCTCCTAAGCTCTTGATGGTTCCTGAAAAATCCTTGAATAGGGAATCCTTTGCAGTAGGGAGTCTTAGGTAGCTTGATAGTACGGCCTCGTGCTCGCTAAGGAGCTTGGAAAAGGTGTCCAAAGAGTGGGTGCGATAGATCTCTTCTGTAAGCTGGCTAAGCTGTGTGACGAGAGGTTTTTTGTTTTTCTTTAGCCCTTGGTATAGGGCAATTCCTTCTCGGCTGTTTTGTTTTTTGTTCAGGTAGACAAAGAATAAGGAAGCTGCAAAAGGAGGGTTGTAATATATAGGATATACTTTGGCTTTGCCTTCGGTCAATTGGTATAGAATGGGAGAAGAGGCTCTTGCACAAGCGATGTCATACCCACTTCCTCCAAAGCTATTCCAGAGCAGTTCATAAGGGTCTACCCCTGCCCACTGAGCAATCATACAGATAAGGGTGGAGGAGGAGCCCAATCCCCATTCTCTGGGAAAATCCAATCTTGTCTCTACGTGTACTGATTGGTCTGTAAGGAAGTTAGGTTGCATTCTCTGGGCTTGGGAGAGGATTCGCTCTAAGGTCTGGGTGATAGGATTGGTATCTCCTACAAAGAGTTGTCCCTCATACCAGGGAGTTCCCTCTTGGGTAAGGCTACGGAAGAAAATACCTTCCCTCTCGGAGGGGGTAATGTGCATCTCTTGGCCATATTGGGTAGGAAGGGCTATTGCAAGTGCTCCGTCCAAGACCGCATATTCCCCAGTAAGGAGCAATTTTCCATGAGCAAAAAAATGATTTCCTTTTTCCATAACAGTCACGTTTTCAAGAAAAAACCCCTTAAGAGCTTATGCTCTCTAAGGGGGTAGATTCACTAAACAATTATTAACTTTTTTCAGCTTATATTTACAACCTTTTCTATCTCAGGAGCGTATTTCTTAATAGTCATTTCCACTCCGCTTTTGAGGGTCATCTGGTTTACACTACAGCTTAGGCAGCTTCCTAATAGCTTTACTTTCACTATTTTATCATCTTCTATTCCGATAAGGGAAATATCTCCCCCATCATTCTGTAGGTAAGGACGTATCTCGGCTAAGGCTGTTTCTACTCGTTGTAACAAGTCTGGATTATTCATGTTTGGTATTAAGTTATAAGGTTCTATTTCAACAGTGCAAAGATACAGAATAAATCAATGTATAATTGTTAATTGTTAATGGCTAATTGTTAATTATTTAAGGGAGTTTGTTAATGGTAAATAGTGAATGAGCCATACTTGCTTTTCCTTTTTTCAATTCATATCCAGCTCTGAGTTGCTAACTTCACTCCTTTTTTACTCAGAAAGTATGGGTAAGAATGAAGTTCTGTCGCGCTAAGGTAGGATCCATATTTTGGCAGAAAGGATTGTTCTTCTGAGGAGGCAGAAAATAGATAAATCGCACATACTTATATATAAGGTAATATCGCTCAGAGTTACGAATGATGTCTCCCAAGAGGTACAAAGGGGTCGTTTCGGTATCTATAGAGAGCTGTTCCAAGGAAAAGAGTAGGTAGTAGAGCATATCAATCGGCTCCTCAAAGGCAAAACGATTGAAGAAAGCTAGTTGTCCTTCTTTGAAAATCACTAAGTGAAAAGCATCTTTGTCGAAATGTGCATAGACAGCATTTTTCTTCTGGGGGTTGTGCATCAGCAGTACGCCCAGTAGGGTAGTGGTCAGGTGTTCGTACTCGAATATCCCATAGGTCTCCCTCAGGATACGGTTGATAGAGGCATTGGGGATGTATACATTGACCATCTGTTCGTCCTTGAGAGTGTCATGGCTGATGATCTGGTTGTGGTATTCAGTAACATTGAACTTGAGATACTCAAAGAGGTGATCTGTGACAAAATATTTTTCAGGAACAAAAGCAAACTGTTCATTGTTGTGCAGTACCTTGATAGTATCGAAGTCCTGACAGAGTGCGTGCTCTTCCTTGAGGTAGTTCTGGATCTCTTGTTCTACGACAAGCGCGGGCATGGAAGGGGGAAGGGGTAGGTGATAGATGGATTCTATACATGAAAGAGCTGGGTTAAAGATACAAAAAGAAAGCCCATCCAAATTCAATTGAATGGACATCTTTTTAAACTCAATATGTAAGTTATTTTCTTGCGGCACCTTTTTTATCTGTTCTTTCGTTGTAATAAGAAGGCCAGTTTCCACTGGTAGAGACTTCGGTCAAGGAACCTACAGATACATAGGCACCTTTGACATCATTAACCCCCGTTTTTTGTAGTTCTCGCTCTATTTCATCTTGGTCTAATCCCTTGAGAATGTCTTTTTTAGGTACTTTTACCTCGAAGACAGGGAATTTTACATCTCCTTCACGAGAGATCACCCCTGTTTCTATAGTCAAAGGAATCTGTCTGTCTCTGATAGTTACTGAAGACATCTGTTTGTATCGTTCGTTGTCCTTGAACAAAGAATCTTTTACAGATATTTTTCCTATAGTATCTGTCTTGACAGATTGTTTGGGCACATCTATCTTGAGGTGTGGGTCATACTGTACCCAGCTGGTATCTTTCTTGGTTGTGATATAAAAATGAGCGGTCTCGATGAATTTTTCTAACTCACCGAAATTGTTGGTATAGGTCTTATGAATGGATTCATAGGCTTCTTCACTCTTACGAATATCCTTAAGTTTGGCAATTACTTCTGCATAGCGCGCCTTGCTTTCTTTCTCAAACTCAATGGGTGCTTGTATAGATTTGTATATTAAAAAGAACCCTATAGTGCTGATTATCAGCAATCCAAATTGAATACCTCTTCTCATATAATTATGTATTTTGTATTAAGTTCGCAAAGAGCAAAGATACAATAAAATTTTTAATAAAAAAGTTTTTTTGCAAAAGATTTTTTTTACTATCTTTGAAATCATTTATTAGCCTATGGATGCATCGGATATTTATGATCTACTTTTAAGTCATTTTTCATGGGAGCCCACCGAATCACAGGAGGTTGTATTAGAGGAACTTGCAGAGTTTTTCTCTCAGGAGGAAGAGGAACAAAAGCTCTTTCTCCTCAGGGGTTTTGCGGGTACAGGAAAGACAACTCTGGTCAATACTCTGGTCAAAACCCTCAAGGAACTTTCTGTTCGGGTGGTGCTACTGGCTCCTACTGGGCGTGCAGCCAAGGTGATAGCCTCCTATGCGGGTCAGAAGGCTTTTACTGTACACAAATGTATCTATCGCCCAATGGGAGAAGGGGGAGATTTCTCTTTTACTCTTAGGGATAATAAGGCTTCTCATACCTTGTTTATAGTAGATGAGGCCTCTATGATAGGGGAGGAAGCCAGTTTCGCAGGGCGCTCACTGCTCTCTGATCTGATTGAGTTTGTCTATACAGGGGATCATTGCTACCTTATGCTTATAGGAGATTCTGCTCAGCTCCCTCCTGTACATACCTCAATGAGTCCTGCTCTTGATTATGAGAGATTGTCCTTTTATTATCACAAAGAAGTTAGTGAGGGAATCCTTACAGATGTGGTCAGACAGGCTAAAAAATCAGGAATTCTCTATAATGCTACCCGCTTGAGAAAACGTATAGAAAAGTTCAAGGACAATTTTCGTATCCGCACCTCTCCCTTCACCGATGTTATTCCTTTACAGACATCCTATGATTTGGAAGAAGCCTTGATGGAAGCCTATAACCAATGTGGGGTAGAGGAGACCTGCTTTATTGTTCGCTCTAACAAGCGAGCCGTGGAATATAACCAACAAATTAGGAAGGTAGTCTTCGAATATGATGCTCCCCTATCTGTAGGGGACTTACTTATGGTGGTCAAAAATAATTACCGCTGGGTGGATAGTACCTCTCAGGCAGGCTTTATCGCCAATGGGGATACGGTGGAGGTGCTTGAAATTAGCCATGTAGAGAAGCGCTATGGCTTCACCTTTGCACATATATTGGTACGCCTATTAGACTATCCCGAGCTGGATCCTATAGAAACCATTGTCTTCTTGGATACTTTGGAGAGTCCTTTGCCAGCTCTTTCCTCTGAAGAGCAGAACAACCTATATCGTGCTATTATGCAGGAATACAACAAGCAGACTGGGCAAATAGCTCCACTGAATATGAAGCTACATCCTTATTACAATGCTCTACAGGTGAAGTATGCCTATACAATCACTTGTCATAAGAGTCAAGGGGGGCAATGGGAGCGTGTCTTTGTGGAAAAACCTTTTTTGCCAGAAGGACAGAGTGTGGCCTATTTTCGTTGGCTCTATACAGCCCTGACCCGAGCTAAGAAAAAGGTATATCTGATCAACTTTCCTTATGAAGAGATTATCTCGGAGTAAGGGTAGACTTCTTCCCTTTATTTTTTACTCTCGGCAAAAAAAGAGACACAACAAACCCAATATATGAGTCTGTTGTGTCTGAATTTTGGTAACCTATCTTACGTAATTCGTTTTAATTAGATAGCTTCATTCAGGTAGGACTTAAGCATCCAGAGGTTTTTCTCTTGTTCTACTACGAAATCATTGATAAGAGAGTTGGTACCTGCATCATTTGCCTTGTCAGAGAGTTCGAGGAGTTCTCTCTCCAGAGGGAGTAGGGCTACAAGGCTGTCTATCACAAGGCGAACCGCTTTGTCATCGTCAAAAACATTCTCTCCTACAGGAATTGTAGCATGCTTTACATAGCTTTCCAAGGTGTTGAAAGGTACTCCACCGAGGGTAAGAATACGTTCGGCAATTTCATCTACCTGCTCCTGAGCGGCATTGTATAGCTCTTCGAACTTGATATGTAGTTCAAAGAAACGTTTTCCCTTTATATTCCAATGCACACCGCGCAAGTTCTGGTAATAGGTTTGATAATTAGAAAGAAGAATGTTCAATGCATGTATTTCTTTCTCTACTTCGGCTTTTTTAAGCCCTAAACTATTAAAACTCATGATTATAAATTTTTAAATTTCACAGGACAAAGGTACAACCTTATCCCAAGAAAGCAAGCCTTTTGCTATCTTTTTTATTTATATGAATATAGTTTTTATTGATAACAAAACTAAATCACTATAAACAAAAACTATAATAAACAATTGTAAGAAGGTGAATGATGAGTCAAAATAGGGGGCGAAAGATAAATTTCTATATTTAACTTTTTATTGTATTGATTTTATATCTAAAATGTTGTAATTTTGCATCGTTTTCAAAAGTAAAAATATAATCGAGATGAAAGAACAGATATTACAGATTTTGCTACGTATCGCCTCAGGAGAAGCAATAGCACAAGGCGAAAAAACAGTCTATCCTGTTGTACGTGAACAGCTTGCAGCTATTAAGGCTATCATGACCTTACAAGGTTGGGATCGTAAAGAGACTAAGAAAAAAGCAGTTGCTCCAGAGCAAATACCTCTTGAAGCAACTGCTGATACTACTATTGTGGGAGAAACTTCTGTTCAGAAAGAACAGGAATTTACAACAGGTGAGGATGTGACTCCTGATGCTGTCCCTTATGAAATTGCGGCTCAAGAGGGAAAGGTCACTGTTGTAGCAACAGAAGTTACAACAATTCCTACTACAGTTGAAGCTCATTTGTTGCAGACAAATCGGGACATCTCACTCCAAAAACGGCTGTACAAGCCCTTCAAAAGAAAAAAGAAGCTTTTAGGATTTAAGTAGGCAATGATTGTGTGGCTCAATTCGTTAAGACACAATAAGTTGTTTCGTAAGACACAATAAGTTGCATCTTAGAAAGTTAGTGAATCATATTTTAACTATTGATTTCCGTTATTACCTATCTTAGAACGCTGCAGAGTAGGCAGCAAGGAATCCAAGTATGATACCAGGAAGGTTGGCGAATATGATAGGGTAGTCTCTGTCTCGTTTTAAGAAACCATAAGCAACCCACAAGCTACAGTTGATTCCTGCAACAAAAGGCTGTATCCAAGCTCCTTTAGCATCACCCCATGTTTTTTGAATTTGGTCAATGTAAGCTACATACATAGCTACTGCCATAACAGCAGCCAAAACACTGAGAACGCGAACGAATTTGCTTTCTCCACTAGGTTGTTTTTCTTCGAATTTGTCCATAAATCATTTAGTTTAAAAAGTTTCTAAATATGCGGCAAATGTATAAAAAAAAAATTAAATATTTCTCAAATAGAGGATGTAATATTTTTTATTTAACTTTTAATAAACAGTGTAATAAGAGAATTGTATCTATTTTATAAATATTTAACTTATCAAATAAGATAAAATTATAAAAATTCCTATAAATAAATTCGTTTTAGATTCGTATATTTGCATAAGAAAAACTTCTGAAAAGAGGTATATAGAATATCTAAAATAAAAAACACATGAAATTATTGGAAATTAATGACTTAAAAGAGAGGAAGACAGTCCCGGATTCCTATGAGATTGGTCTTGTTTATAAGGGGCATCGGGTGGATATTCTCTTGGATAAGCTTCATTATAGTTTGGAGCAGCTTTTGGAGGCTGCCAATCATTTGTTGCCTTATCTTTCCCAGTTGGATCTGAAGGCACGAAAATATTTAGCAAAGGAGGAGTTATTGCGCTTCAATGCTTATAATCAGACCAGGAATAAACCTCTTGTCTCTGAGGAATGTTTGCAGAAGCATATCTCCCTACATGCGGTACAGTTCTTTGATGAGAGTATAGACTTTTTTTATCGCCTGAGCTGTGATCGGAAATATGAGCTTATAGTAGAGGTGTGTGTAGCACAGGGATATGAGTACCCTAAGTTCGAACAATGGTTCTTAGGGAATGTCAAGGATAAGGGTTGGTTGCATAAAGTAAGTGCTTTTCTTGGGAAAATGTTTGGACTTGTATAAGGATTTGGATACATGTTGTTGTGTATGCTACTGAAAGAATTTAAGAGGGTAAATATCCTAATTGTTATCACAATCTAAGCAAAAGCTCTGTTCCAGTTATCTCTATTTTCTTTTCCTCCAAAGATAGAATCTTCTACAACAATCTCTCGAGTAAGTAGTATGTTTTCTTTTGTATTTAGCCTATTCTCCTTTATATCTAACTGATAAAAGACAGAGCCTCGGTCAAAATCAACCATTGGAGTGTCTTCATAACTATTTTTCTTTTCTTGTAAAGTGCATCTACAAATTTTTTCTCATTTTATCATGATTAAATAGAGGGTTTTACGAAAATAAGCGTCCCCAAAGTAGGGGCGAATTGCAATTCGCCCTTGTATAAGAGGCAATTCGCCCTTGTATAAGAGACAATTTGTCCTTGTATAAGAGACAATTTGTTCTTTTATCTATGATAAGGTAGTTCCCCATAGTTGGGTGCAAGATATGAAAAAATATACAAACCATCAAAAAAGAGATATGATTGTATTTTTTTAATTTGTATGACAGTTTTCTTGAGATTATTTGATTCAAAGCTATAAATATGTTAAATATATACAATAAAATGGTAGCGTCTTTTATAATAAGGTTAATTTTTTATTAAAGGTATAGTCAGTGTAGTTTTTTTTTGTACTTTTGTCTGTTTTTAAAGAAGAATTATTTTTATAGTTTTACTTGTAAAACGATGAAAATAAGTGTTTCATTAAGAAAAAATACAGAAGAACATATGAATACATCGCGACTGAAAACATTGTTTATGCTATTGCTTTTCTGTGGGGTATGTTATACTTCCTTTGCGCAAGAAGAGCTGGCTGTCTCTGGGGTGGTTAAGGATACCAAGTCCAAGCCACTGGCAGGGGTGCAGGTAAGTGTCAAAGGCACTTCGCAGAGCACACACACCGATTTTGAAGGGTTATATACCTTGACTATTACCAAGGGACAAACTTTGGTTTTCTCCCTACAAGGGATGCAGACCCAGGAGCTTACGCCTACCTCAGCTACAGTGGATGTTACCCTTTTAGCTCAGGGAGAAGAGGAAACTAAGAAAAAAGCGGGGACTCCTATGAATACCAATACCCGTGGACAGACTTCTATTGTTCAAACAGTAAAGCCTCTTTGGGTGCTCAATGGCGTGATTCTTCAAGGAGATATAGACCTCAAACCAGAGGATTTGGTCTCCGACGATGCTAAGTCATTGATAGCCTCTGCTATTCCAGGACTTACAGCTGAGAGTATTGAAAGCTTTAGAGTGATCAATGATGCTTCTGCTACTGCTTATTATGGACCACGTGCTATTGCAGGAGTCGTGGAAGTTGTTACCAAAAAAGGTACCGCAGGCTCCAGTAGTTTTACTTATTCTAACGAATCCACTTACCGACTTATCCCTTCCTACAAACAGTATAATATCATGAATTCTCAGGATCAGATGTCTTTTGTACAAGAGATGATGAGAAAAGGGATGATGCCTACCGAAAGCTATAAAACCTATACCCTCAAGGGAGCAGTCGGGAGGATGTATGAACTCTATAATATTTTGGATGCCAATGGAAATCCAAGAGTGGCCAATACCGAAGAAGGTCGCTTGGCTTATATGAGAGTAGCCGAACATAGGAATACCAACTGGTTCAAAGAGCTCTTCCAGAGCAGTGTAATGCAGAACCATACGCTGTCTTTTTCTTCAGGAGGAGAAAAATCTGCTTATTACACCTCCTTGAGTGTACTTAGTGATCCAGGTTGGCAAAAAGGAGAAGAACTTACCCAATATGCAGGTAATCTTAATGCTACTTATAATTTTTCTTCCAAACTTAGTCTCAATGTGATTACAGATATTTCTTATCAGGAAAAAAGAAGTAATGGTAAGAATATGTATGAATATGCCTTAGGAACACCACGTACTATGGATCCTAAGGATGATTATGCCTACTACTACGCCCCCTTCAATATTCATAGAGAAAGAGAAAATAACTTTATGACGACTGATTTGGCAACCTTGCGCTTACAAGCGCAACTCAGTTATAAGATTTCTCCTAAGCTAGAGGCTACTCTCATGGGAGCTATCCGCTATGAGTCAGGGGTCTATAATACAGATATAACAGAAGACTCTAATATAGCTCAGAGTTATCGTGCTATCAATGAAAGTATAAGAGAAAATAATGATTATCTTTACAAAGATCCTAACAATCCTTTTGCAATCCCTGAGATAGTGATGCCTCAAGGAGGAAAACGTACTAAGCAGGTTACTACTTTTAATGGGAATAACCTCCGTGCTACTCTTAACTATAACGACTCTTTCTCAGATGGCCTTCATCTATTGAACCTTTATGGAGGGTTTGATATGGATAATGCTAAAAACTCTAACGATACGAATCATAATTATGGGGTACTCTTTAATTCTGGTCACTTAGAAGCGTATTCTTATTTGTTCTTAAAATATTTACAAGAACGTTCGGAGGGCTATTATAATATTTCTAATACAGTCAATAATAATCAAGCCTTCTTTGGGAATGCTTCCTATACATATGGCAACCGTTATACACTCAATGGTACTTTACGTTACGATGCCTCTAATCAGTTTGCACCCTCGCGTCTGATCCGATGGATGCCTACTTGGAATGTAGGACTTACTTGGGATGTCTCACAGGAAAAATTCTTTACGCATCTTACTCCAGTATTTTCCTATCTCAATATATATACTTCTCTGGGGCTGACCGCTGTTTCGCCTTATGCTACTAATTCTTACACTCAGCTTTATTACGATCTCCCTTGGAGAAATTCTTCTGTCAGAGAAAAAGGAATCTATCGTTCTAATTTAGCAAATCGTGATCTTACCTATGAAAAGACACAAGAAATCAATGTAGGAACTCAGTTTGGTCTTCTGAATTATCGCTTGAATGTATCTTTAGAATGGTTCAAGCGTAGGAGTTATGACTTGATAGGATCTGTAATTACTCAAGGAGTAGGAGGACAGATTTCCAAATATGGGAATATAGCCCAGATGCAGACACAAGGTTTAGAAGCAGGATTAGAAACTATCAATATAAAAACCGAAGATTTCTCTTGGAAAACTTCCTTAGTGTATTCTCGAGCAATCAATAAAATTACCAAACTGAATACAGCTCCAACTGTAGGAGATATGGTGGGTTATAGTGGTTTAGGAGGTTTTGCTCGCGAAGGGTATCCTCAGGGTTCACTCTTCTCAGTACCCTTCAATGGTTTGGATAGTGAAGGGTTACCTACCTTCATAGGGCCTGATGGAAATCCTACTCATTTTGGGGTAGATATGAAAGAAAGAAATGTAGATTTCTTAAAATATTCAGGAACTCTTATTCCTACAGACAAAGGTAGTTTTTCCAATACCTTCAACTATAAAGGACTTTCTTTTGGGATAGTATTTACCTATTCTTGGGGTAATGTGGTACGCCTAAGGGATGTAAGCAGTATCTATAGTGGTCTTTATTCGGACGTTACTACCTTACCTAATGAACTAAAGAATCGTTGGCAATTTGCAGGAGATGAGAAGAAAACAAATATCCCTGCTATCTATACCTCTGCTCAAGAATACAATTATGATTATAAAAATCTTACAGAACATGCTTATCGTGCGTACGATTATTCCGATGTACGTATCGCCAAGGGAGATAATATACGCTTAAAAGAAATCTCTGTAGGATACACTTTTGATAAGAATTTCTTGCAGGAAACACGTATTCGCCAGCTCAGTGTCAAGTTACAAGCAACCAATGTTGCCTTGCTCTATGCCGAT
Organism: Capnocytophaga gingivalis; assembly: GCF_002302415.1. Classification (NCBI taxonomy): domain Bacteria; kingdom Pseudomonadati; phylum Bacteroidota; class Flavobacteriia; order Flavobacteriales; family Flavobacteriaceae; genus Capnocytophaga; species Capnocytophaga gingivalis. Next base: position 1,937,104 of record NZ_CP022386.1, read on the forward strand.
AAGCGACTCAATGGAGATGATCCAGACTTTCGTGCTACAGGAATTTATGTAGCCCCTAAGCGAATTATTTTCACCTTGCGTCTTGGTTTATAATTAAAATATTACTCCAACATGAAAAAGATACTTTTACTCATAGGGATGATAGCCATAGGCTTGACATCCTGTAATAAATTAGACGAACTCTCTGATAATAGGGTAGAACAAATAGATACTCCTGAAAAAATTAAAAATATACTTACTAGTGCCTATCCTAAAACTACCAATACTTATATCACTGAGTTGGCTTCCGATAATATAGCTGATAATGGAGCAAATGTGCCTGGGATTCCTTTCTTTGCCATAGAAGCCGCTTATTGGAAACCTATTAAGGAATATTGGGATACTGATGGACTTCATAATTTTTGGCAATATCATTATGAATCTGTCTCCTTGGCCAATGAAGCCCTACAAGCGATCGAAAAGTTAGGAAATACACAGGAATTACAACCTGCCAAAGGGGAGGCTCTACTTATAAGGGCTTATGCTCATTTTTGCTTGGTAACTACCTTTTCTAAAATGTATAACCCTCACACCAGTAATACTGATTTAGGGATTCCTTATGCCAAGACTATTGAAGAAAACCTAATCGTAAAATATCCCCGTGGCACTGTCGCTCAGGTATATCAACAGATAGAAAGTGACTTGGAAACAGGACTTCCTCTTATTGAGGATCGTTATTACCAATTACCTAAGTATCACTTCAATAAGAAAGCGGCTTATGCTTTTGCAGCACGTTTCTATCTCTATTATCAAAAATGGCAGAAAGCCTTAGATGCTGCTAATGTAGTGCTAAGTGGAGATGTAAGTGAACTTCTTAGAAATTGGAAAGCTTTTAGAGATGGAGCCAATGTAGGTTCTTCTACAAAGAATAACTTTGCTATGTATTATACTAAGGAAAGTATTGGGGCTAACCTTATGCTACAACCTACCTTTACTAATATGTTAGAGGCTTATTACTTGGATGAATTGTACGATGCTCGCTTTACCCACAATACTTTTGTGGCTAATAACCAAACTTTGGGAACGAAGAATCTTTGGGATCAAGATGCCTTTAATGCAAATAATGGATATCCGCTTTATTGGTTTACCCCTTTTGTGAATACTACAGGGGGAAAATATATTGATATAGTCAATGTAGGTAAGTTTCCACGCTTTAGGAGATCAAGCTCCAACTATGGTACGATTATTGTACCTTTCACCACCGATGAAACCCTCTTAGTGAGAGCTGAAGCCAAGGTAATGCTTTCTGACCTACAAGGAGCAATGGATGATCTTAACTTATGGACGAAGGCTTATATTACCGATTATAAGGAACAAAATGGGGTACGTACCGCTCATATAAATACAGGCTTCACCATACAAAATGTAAAGGACTTCTATGATTCTATAGATTATGCTACTAATACTCCTGAGGGAGTTACTCAGAAAAAGCATTTGCATCCATCCTTCACCCTTGTAGAAGGCTCAGATCAGGAAGCTATGATACAATATATATTACAATGTCGTCGTGTCCTTACCTTGGGCGAAGGCCTTCGTTGGCAGGATGTTAGGCGCTATAATATAGAAGTACCTCGTTACCAAAAATATGGAAATAGTGGTGCTTACCAAGTGCCAGATATCCTTACCTCTGGAGATAATAGAAACACTTTCCAACTTCCTGACGAGGTATTAGGAGCAGGAATGGAACCCAATCCAAGATAAATATTGAACTTATGAAAAAGATACTATATTCTCTTTTGGCAGTAGGCCTCATAAGCTGTACTGCAGATGATAAAATTCCTGATGAAAGTGAACTTACACCTTCTGTACTGCATGATAAAAATATAAATCATCAGAGCGAATTGGATAATTATCTCTATGAAAACATAGAGAAGCCTTATAATATCCGTATCCTCTATCGTTTTACGGATGAGGAAACCTTTCGTAGCTATACTTATACCCCCGCAAAATATGATAAATCTATAGAGTTTGTTAATATTTTTAATTATCTATTTATAGAACCTTATATCAAGGTTACCTCTAAGAGATTTCTTAAGGAGCATTCCTTTAATATCTTGTTGTTATTGGGAGATCCTGCTTTCAATGCCGATGGCTCTAAGAATGTGGGATTAGCGTCGGCAGGGGTAAAAATCCATCTTACTGAGATTGATAATATACAGCCCAATAGTATCTATTGGTTAAATGACAACTTCTTAGTGACCCTTTATCATGAAAATGCACATACATGGCACCAAGCTATCCGCTTTTCTCCCGCTTACGAACAAGTCTCAGCCAATGACTACAAAGGAGGAAACTGGGTATCTGCTTGGGGAAGCTATGGAACAACAGATTACCTTAAGGCAGGCTTTATTACAACTTATTCAAGTTTTAATAAGGATGAGGACTTTGTAGAGCTTTTGGCTCGCTATATTGTATACTTTAATGCTGATTTGGACGGTTGTAACTGCAAAACTACAGATGAAACTAAGTGGGGTAAAAACTCCACAAATCCTGATTTACAAAACTTACCCGATGGTTATGATGCTGATGATTATTATAACTGGAGGAATAAGCGTTATAATTATGTGGATAGTGAAAAATGGGATGAAATGAATAATGAATCAGCAAAGATATGGCAAGAAGTGCTAAAAACCGCTGATGAAAAAATCCGTGATACAGAACAATATACAGGAAAAGAGAAGATAGAACAAAAAATAGCGATTATGAAGAATTATCTCTCTACTACTTGGAATATTGACCTTGATGCCCTCCGTGCTGAAATCCGTAGCCGATACAAATATGTAGTAGGTAAAGATTTTGAAGGAAATGAAGTCCCTAAAAAAGATTTTGCACGTCTTAATAATAATTGATTGTAATATGAAAAAATATATAATAGCATCTCTTGCTTTGCTCTTCCTTACAGCTTGTGAATATAAGGAAGATCCTGTCTTTGACCAAAATCCCAAAGAGCGCATACTCTCTAGCCTTCAAAATACTAGAAAATTATTAGAAGGACATGATGGTTATTGGTTGCTTACTTACTATCCTGAAGACTATCAAGAAGGTTTTTGGGTGTATCCTTACCTATCAACTCTTTTCCCTTCGACAATTAATTTTCCTAAGTATCACCGCTCCTTAGGAGGATATAATTTTATCTTGAAGTTCTCTGAAGGTAAAGTAACGGCTTCCTCAGAAGTAGTACCTACCAATAGAGAGGAAACAACTTATTATTCTTATAACATATCTGAATTCCCTATTTTAAGTTTCAATACCAAAGGAAATATCATTCACCACTTCTTTAGTTCTACAACCAATTATCATGATGCTAGAGGAGGAGAAGTAGACTTCTTTATTGATAAGGTGGAAAAGGAGACTTTTACCCTTAGAGGAAAAAGGAATGGAAATATCATGACCCTTTCAAAACTCACTACCGATAGAGAGACTTTCCTAAATAAGATTCGAGAAAATCGTGACAAACTCTTGGGTAAGGGACTTTCTCCTATTAGTATAGGAGGAACTCAAGTAAAACTGGAACTCTTCCCAACTACACGTCAGATAGCTTTTCTCTATGAAAATGATACTAAGTATCAGCAACAAGCCTTTATCGTTACAGAGAAAGGGATTAAGTTCTATGAGCCAGTAAGTATTAATAATGTTACCCTCTCTGAACTTTATTTCAATGAAGATAAAACAGCCTTAGTATCTCCAGATGGAAATTTCTCATCAGCCTTAGTGCCTTCTCCCTTGACTATAACTAATTCTACAGTTATAAGTTTTGAGGATTCTAAGGCTTCTCCTTATCTTATAGAAAAATATGAAGCAGCTAAGGGTTGGGCAGAAAATATCTTTAGTTGGGGAACTCTGTCGAAGAAAGTGAAACTTGTCCCTATGACAGGGAATGAGGGAGAAAATGCTACAGGAATAGAAATAGTAGAAACAACACAAGATGGCAGCGGTTGGTCTGGTTATTATCTGGTAGATTTCGTAGGAGTAGCAGGTGCTCCTACTCAAGTCAAATTCTTGAGTAAGGGCCCTCAGGATTCTAAAGAGAATTATTTATACTTCTTTAAGGATCCAGCTATATGGCTTGCAGAAATTCTTGTAAGGAGTGCACCTTATACAGTTGAAAATCATTCGAGTGAATATTACCGCCTTGTTTCGGTTGGTGATGCTAATGTGTGGTTCTTAGTAAAAAAATAAAGAAAAATATAATAAACCTTGAGAAAAGATCTCTCTTATAGAGAGGTCTTTTTTTATAATATTTTCTAAATCAGCGATTTTAAAAAACACCTAAAAGTCCTTTGTTATAAGGTTTTTTGTGTGTTAAAATGTATAATATTCCCGTTTTTTTTCGTACTTTTGTCTGCTTTTTTGAAAGGATTTACTTTTTTACTTTTTTAAATTTTTTAAGGAAAAATCCTTTTACAGTTGGAAATACAAAAAAACACATATGAATACACTGAGACTGAAAATGTTATTTATGCTACTGCTCTTCTGTGGGGTATGTTATACTTCCTTTGGGCAAGAGGAGCTGAAAATCTCTGGAGTAGTCAAGGATACCAAGTCCAAGCCACTCGCAGGGGTGCAGGTAAGTGTCAAAGGCACTTCACAAAGCACACACACCGATTTTGAAGGGTTATATACCTTGACTATTACCAAGGGACAAACTTTGGTTTTCTCCCTACAAGGGATGCAGACCCAGGAGCTTGCACCTACTTCTACCACAGTAGATGTTATTCTTCTCTCTTTGGTAGACCAAAATGCTAAAAAAGAAGCAGGTACTCCTATGAATACCAATACTCGTGGACAAACCTCTATTGCTAAGGAGGCAAAACCTCTCTGGGTGCTCAATGGGGTAATTCTCCAAGATAATATAGATCTAAAACCAGAAGAACTCGTCTCTGACGATGCTAAGATGCTTATTGCTTCAGCCATTCCAGGTCTTACTGCTGAGAGTATTGAGAGCTTCAAAGTACTGAAGGATGCTTCAGCCACAGCTGTCTATGGGCCTCGTGCTATTGCAGGGGTTGTGGAGGTAGTAACCAAGAAAGGTACAGCCGGTTCCAGTAGTATTACCTATACTAATGAATCTACTTTCCGCTTTATCCCTACTTATGGCGAATACAACATTATGAACTCTCAAGACCAAATGTCTGTCATACAAGAACTCATACGAGGAGGGCATCTTACTCCAGACTTTACTTCTATTTGGGAGCGAAAAGGACTGATAGCAAGAATGTATGAACTACATAATGTTTTGGATAATAATGGGAATTTCACAGTGCCCAATACTCCTGAAGGACGTCTGGCCTATATGCAAGCTGCAGAAAAGAGAAATACCAACTGGTTTAAGGAACTTTTCCAGACAAGCATTATGCAGAACCATACACTTTCTTTCTCTTCAGGAAGCCAGAAATCTTCTTATTACGCTTCTTTGAGCTTACTCTCTGACCCAGGATGGCAAAAGAATACTACCTATTCTCAATATTCAGGAAATCTCAATGCAAACTATAACCTCTCTTCCAAGTTTGCTTTGAACGTAATCACAGACCTTTCTTATCGTTCACAATCTACACCAACTATAGCGGGAACAACTCTTTATAATTATGCTCTTACTCGTCCCCGCTTTTTGGATCCTAAGGAACACTATAAGTACCGATATACTCCTTTTAATGCCTTGGAGGAAATGAACAATTCTTATACTGATACCAATGTAGCAACATTGCGCCTCCAAGCTCAGCTCACATACAAGATTACACCTAAAATAAAGGCAACTCTAATGGGGGCTATTCGTTACCAATCCAATATAAGCAATAGAGAACAGAATGAGAATTCGAACTATGCAAACTCATTCAGATATATGCCAAATGCTTTGATAAGAACATATAATAAGTATCTTTACAAAGACCCTAATGATCCTTTCGCTTTGCCTATATCTGTTCTTCCAGAAGGAGGTATTCGTAGAAAGACAGAGAGTACTACTACAGCCAATACTTTCAGAGCCACAATTAATTATAATGATTCCTTTGCTAATGGCCTTCATACATTAGCTCTTTTTGGAGGCTTTGAGATGGATAATGCTAAGTATACTAATGATGTGACAGACCATTTCGGAGTATTGTATAATTCTGGAAATTATGGTACTTATTCCTACAAGTGGTTCCAGTTTTGGCAGGAACAAGGCTATACTTATTATAGTATAGGTAATACTATTACCAACTACCAAGCTTTCTTTGGGAACGCTACTTATACATTCAAAAATCGCTATACTTTTAATGGTACTTTGCGTTATGATGCTTCTAATCAGTTTGGTCCATCACCCTATATTCGTTGGATGCCTACTTGGAATACAGGGCTCAGCTGGAATGTAACTCAGGAGAAATTCTTCGAACACCTCAAGCCTCTTTCTCACTTAAGCTTTAGTGCTTCTTTTGGGGTGACAGCAGTGGCTCCTTCTGTAAGCAATTCATTGTCACAAATATATACTAACGATCCTTGGCGAAACTCTTCTCAGAGAGAATTGGGGCTAAGCATTTCCAATACAGCCAACCATGATCTTACTTATGAGAAGAATCAAGAGTTGAACCTTGCCACAGAATTCGGGCTCTTTAACGATCGTATTAACCTATCAGTAGCATGGTTCAATCGTAAGAGTTATGATCTTATAGGAGGAATTACCACACAAGGGGTTAGTGGTACCATCACCAAGAAAGGAAATATGGCCGAGATGCGTATTCGTGGGTTGGAAATAGGACTGGAAACCACAAATATCAAAACAACTGATTTCTCTTGGAGGACTTCTTTTGTATATTCTCGCGCCACTAATGAAGTTACTAAGCTTCTTACGAATCCTACTATTCAGGATATGGTGGGCTATAATTCTCAAAATGCTACTTCGCAAGGAGGTTTTGCCAAAGAAGGCTATCCTCTTAAGTCTCTTTTCTCAGTTCCTTTCAATGGATTGAATGGTTCAGGACTTCCTACTTTCAGAGATCAAAATGGAGAAACAACTATCAATGGAATACGTTTTGATAGTCAGAATGTAGATTTCTTAAAATATTCAGGAACACTTATTCCTACTGACAAGGGTAGTCTTAGCAATACATTCCATTATAAAGGGATTTCTTTGGGAGTGGTGCTAACCTATTCTTATGGAAATGTAGTACGACTCAGAGGTATGAGAAATGTATATAATGACTATTCAGCAGTACCACGAGAACTTAATAATCGTTGGCAATATGCAGGAGATGAGAATAAGACAGATGTTCCAGTACTCTATACCACTTATATGTATCAAAGACTTTTCAATGGATGGAAGGAAATGAATCAAGCTTATCTTACTTATGATTATTCTGATGTCCGTATCGCTAAAGGAGATAATATTCGACTCAAAGAAATCTCTTTAGGATATACTTTTGATAAAGATTTCTTGCGTGAGACCCGTATTCGTCAGCTTAGTCTCAAGCTACAGGCTACCAATATAGCCTTGCTCTATGCAGATAAAAAGCTCAACGGAGATGACCCTGATTATTTGGCTAATGGATACGCCCCTATACCTCCTAAGCGACTTATCTTTACTTTACGTGTTGGACTTTAATCATCATTAAAATTAGACAATAATGAAAAAAATAATATACTTTATAATAGGAGTTTCCTTACTGACTTCTTGTAATGATTTGTTAGATGAACTTCCAGATAGCCAAGTTCCTGTTAATTCTCCTGAACGAATAAAACGCGTATTGGTCAATGCATATCCTGGAGCAAGTGCTATGATGCTTGATGAGTATTCCAGTGACAATATAGCTGATAATGGAACTATTGTAACCAATTTCAACTATCTTACCGATGAGGTAGCTTATTGGAAGACTATCAATGAATATGGTAACTACGAAGGGTTAGAGTACGTATGGGCATATAATTATAGTGCCATCGGTCATGCAAATGAAGCCTTAGAAGCGATCGCTAAATTGGGGAATGAGAGTAGTCTGAACCCCGCTAAGGGAGAAGCGTTATTGGCCAGAGCTTATGGTCATTTTGAATTAGTAAATACTTTCTGTAAGGCATATAATCCTACTACAAGTAGTACAGACTTAGGGATTCCCTATGCCCTCACTTCAGAGACAAAGCTTAATCCCCAATATGGTAGAAGTACTGTAGCTCAAGTATATCAGAATATAGCTGCGGATATAGAAGCAGGTCTTCCTTTGATAGATGATAGTTACTATCAAATGCCTAAGTACCACTTCAACAAAAAGGCTGCTTATGCTTTTGCGGCTCGTTTCTACCTATATTACCAACAATGGCAAAAGGCTTTGGATGCTGCCAATGTAGTGCTAACTACCAATGATGTTACCACTAAATCTTTGCTCAGGAATTGGGAGGATTTCCGCGATGTCAATAAGGCAGGAAGTACCAATCAAGGAAGTAGAGCCTTGTACTATACGCGTGAGGATATAGTGGCTAATCTATTGCTTCTTCCTATTCAGTCACAACTTCCTACCGCCTATTATACACAAGGGTCAGAAAGGCGTTATACTCATAATGTATTTATCGCTGAGACGCAAACCATTGAGGCAAAGAATGTATGGGATCCTAATGGATTGTCTGGAAAGAATAATTATGGTTATGAATTTTATTGGTTTACTCCAATCAAGGTGGATAATGGCCGTAATAGTACTGTCTTTTTTGATAAATTCCCTATCTTTTCTACAGGAAGTAGCTCTCGAACAGTGATTGTTCCATTCACTACCGATGAGACTCTTCTGGTACGTGCAGAGGCTAAAATACATTTAGGAGATTACCAAGCCGCCTTAAAGGATTTGAATCTTTGGACTTCTAAGTTTATTCAACAGAAGACCATTTTAGGATATTCCTCTCGCAATGAAGTAACTTTGGATCAAGTGACAGCATTCTATAATGCGATGGCTTACTCACAAAACACGCAGGATGGTCTTACTCAGAAGAAACATCTGAATCCTTCCTTTACTATCGTTAATGATGGTGTACAAGAACCTCTTTTACACTACCTTCTACAGTGTCGTCGTATCCTAACTCTTGGAGAAGGATTGCGCTGGCAAGATGTTAAGCGATACAATATAGAAGTACCTCGTTTTCAGACAGATAATGTGGATCGACACTTGAATGAACTCAAGGCAACTCTTCCTGCAACAGACCAACGCAGAGCTATTCAATTACCAGCTTCTTCTATCAAAGCTGGAATGCAACCCAATCCTAGATAATAATACCTTGTACTTATGAAAAAAATATTATATATACTTTTCTTACTCCCTTTTATTTTTGGTTGTAGTAATGATAAAGTCTCTTCTGACAGCAAGCTTGGAGGAGAAGAAGGAACAGAAGTGATGGATACACATACTCCCTTGGATGATCGTTTAGAAAAAGATTTTGCAAAACCTTATGGGATTCGTATTATCTATCGTTTCTTAGAGCGTGAAATTAATAGAGGGTATACTTTTACCCCTACTAAGTATGAAAAAGCCATTGTATTCTCCAATGTCTTCAATTATCTTTTTATAGAGCCCTATGTTAAGATTACCTCTAAACAATTTATGAAGGAGCATTCTTTCAATACAGTAATTCTTATAGGTGAACCTGCTTTTGCTCCTAATGGGAATAAGTATGTTGGATTTGCTGTAGCAGGGGTTAAGATTCATCTTCTGGAAATGAATCATATCAAGACAGATAATATCTATTATCTTAATGAGAATGTACTAGCAACACTCTATCACGAGAATGCACATACATGGCATCAGTCTAAGCTCTTTACATCGGACTATGAGCGAGTTTCAGCTTCAGATTACAAGAGGGATAACTGGTCTGTATGGGCAGGAGATGATTACCTTAAGGCAGGATTTATTACAGCTTATTCTTCCTTTGACAAGGATGAAGATTTTGTAGAAATGATTGCACGCTATATAGTGTATTACAATGCTTCTTTGGATTGTGGTTGCGATATTGCCTCTCATCCCGGAACAGATAGTGATTCTGATGGCTTTAATGATACATTGTATCAGGCTTGGAAAGCCAAATTTGTCAATTATGGGACACTACAAAATCCCAATACCTATCGAAACTATTTCTCTACCAAAGTATGGGAAGAAGAGCTTAAAGCGGCTGATGCTAAGATCCGTTCTACAGAGGCTTATACAGGAAAGCAGAAGATAGAACAAAAAATAGCTATTATCAAAAGCTACCTCACCAATGAATGGAATATTAATTTGGATGAATTGAGAGCAGAAATACGTAGTCGTTATCCTTCTGTAGTAGGAAAAAATTTCGATGGTGATCAAGTGCTAAGAAAAGATTTCTCTGTTTTACCTAATAATTAATAAGATATGAAAAAATATATTATATTTCTTTTGGGAGCTTTCTTATTGCCTTCTTGTGAGTATAGACAAGAAGATGTATTCGATAAGACTCCAGCAGAACGTACTGCCGACAAGCTTAACGAGAATAAAAAAGTATTAGAATATGATGGATATTGGTTGTTGTCTTGTTATCCAGAGGTATATAGACAAGGTTTGGAAACAACTGATTATGTACACAGAGGGATAGGTGGATATAATATTCTACTAAAACTCAATGATGGAAAGGTCGTTGCTTCCTCTGAATTTATGACAACCAATGAAGAACAGCAGTCTTTTTATTCTTATCAGTTAGCTGAAAATCTTTCTATCAGTTTTGATACATACAATGAGGTACTTCATCATTTTAGGACAACTTCAGCACAACATCCCAATGCACGTGGAGGAGATATTTTCTATGATATCATAAAAAAGGAAGGAGATACCTATACTCTACAGGGAAGAACTTCGAGAAACCTTATGACTCTGAGCCGATTCTCAGGTAATCGAGAAGCTTATCTGAACAAGATACGTGAGCATATACAGCTATTTGTAGGAAAGGCACTTAATCCTATCACAATAGGAGGGAAAACGGTGAATCTAAATCTTTCTCCAGGCTATAGACAATTGCTTTTTTCGTATGATGATCAGAAAGTACAGCGAGCCTATATCTATACAGAAAAAGGGATTAAGCTCTATGAACCTGTGGTTATAGGAGGGGTTTCTATAGATGAATTCTATATCAATGATACTAAGACAGCTCTTACCACTCCTGATGGAGCTATTGCGGCAAACTTTGTATCTTCTCCTATAGAGATTAATGATAATACGAAGGAAATATATTTTAATAAAGAATATGGTTATGTCTCTGATGGTATCTTTGCTATGTATGAGGAAGCAAAAGCGGAAATTGCCCGCCAACAGACTTGGTATGACTTGCTAAGGGATTCATATCTCTATGTGAAGAATATAAAAGGAAGTGATAGTGAATCAACTGCAGGATTCGCTAAATATATCTCCTATGTATCACCTTATGATGGAGGGGTATGGACATTCTATGAAGTGGATTTTCAGGGAGTACCTCAGCATCCAGACCAAGTACAAATGGTCTTAAAAGGTCCTTCTAATAATGTCGCTTATAGTCAAGGAGATTACCAAAACAATATACAATATTTCTCTCCATTAGTGAGACTTTATAGAAGAATAGCTGAAAAAGGTCCTTATGCAGTGGATGCTACTCAGTACAATACTTATTATTTACTTACTAGTACCAAGGATCCTAATTTGTGGTTTCTCCTTAGTAAATAATCAAAGTTTCCTTAATTAAAAACAAAGAGAGGTCGCTTAAAAGCGGTCTCTCTTTTTGTTATTTTCTTTTTATAGAAATTTTTCTTTTAAAACCTTTGTAATCAGTTGGTTGTGGGAACATCTGTATTTTTTTATTTCAAAGATTTGTGAGTGTTAAAATGTATTATAATTCCGATTTTTTTTGTATTTTTGTGTCCGTTTTTGGGAAAACTTACTATCATTGAGAAAGAGTGGGTTTTTCTATAAAAAGTACAGAAATATAATAAGAACATGAATACACTGAGATTGAAAACGCTATGCATGCTACTGCTCTTCTTAGGGGTGTGTTACACCTCCTTCGCTCAAGAGGAGCTGAAAGTCTCTGGGGTGGTCAAGGACGCAAAGTCAAAGCCACTGGCAGGGGTACTGGTAAGTGTCAAGGGCACTTCCTCTAGTACACACACTGATTTTGAGGGAATCTATACCCTCACTCTTACCAAAGGACAGACCTTGGTCTTCTCCCTACAGGGATTACAGACACAAGAGCTTATGCCTACTTCCGCTACGGTGGATGTGGTACTCCTTCCTCAGGAAGACAAAAATGCTAAGAAAGAGGCGGCTACTCCCATGAACACCAATACCCGTGGGCAGACCTCTATCTCTGGAGAGACCAAGCCGCTCTGGGTACTCAATGGAGTGATCCTTCAGGATGAGATAGATCTCAAGCCAGAAGATCTCGTCTCTGACGATGCTAAAATGCTTATTGCGGCTGCCATACCAGGGCTTACTGCCGAAAGTATTGATAGCTTTAGGGTACTGAAGGATGCTTCTGCAACAGCGCTCTATGGACCTCGTGCCATCGCGGGGGTCGTGGTGGTAACTACCAAAAAAGGTACTGCAGGAAGCAGCTCTATTACTTATACCAATGAGTCCACTTTCCGCTTTATTCCTACCTACGGACAGTACAACATCATGAACTCTCAAGACCAAATGTCCGTCATACAAGAGCTTATGCAGGGCGGTCACTATGAATTTCAGACAGTAGTTACTCAGAAGAACAAAGGAGTGGTAGGGAAGATGTACGAACTCTTCTATGAGCTTGATCAAAATGGTAACTCTCAGGTACTCAATACTGAGGCAGGTCGTCGTGCTTACCTACAGGCCGCTGAGAGAAGAAATACCAATTGGTTTAAGGAGCTTTTCCAAACCAGTGTCATGCAGAATCATACACTTTCTTTCTCTTCAGGAAGCCAAAAGTCTACCTACTATGCTTCCCTAAGTGTACTCACTGACCCAGGTTGGCAGAAGGGAAACTCTCTTAATCAGTATTCAGGAAACCTCAATGCCAACTATAACCTTTCGTCCAAGGTGCGCCTGAATGTCATCACAGACCTTTCCTACCGAGACCAGACTACTCCTATTCAGGATATGTATAATTATGCACTTACTCGCTCTCGTGTCCTAGATGCTAAGCAGTATTATACAATGAACTATGCGCCTTATAATATTTTCAATGAGAAGGACAATGCTTATATAGATACAGATATAGCAACGCTCCGCCTACAAGCACAGCTCTCTTGGAAGATTACCCCTAAGGTGGAAGCCGCAGTAATGGGCGCTATTCGCTACCAAAATAATACTCAGAAGACAGAGTATAAGGAGAATGCCAACTGGGTACTTTCCTACCGTGCGATGCCCAATTCTACCGTAAGAGACAACAATACCAACCTCTACAAGGATCCTAATGACCCCTTTGCCCTACCAGTGGTGGTGCTTCCTAAGGGAGGGATTCGCGAGAAGAGGGATAGAACCTCCAGTGCGAACAACTTTAGAGCAACACTCCGCTATAATGATTCTTTCGATAATGGCTTACATGCTGTATCCTTGTTCGGAGGATTCGAGATGGACAACGCTAAGAATACCAATGACTTGAATAGAAACTATGGGGTGCTCTATAACTCAGGGAATTATGCTTCTTTTTCCCACCTGATGTTCAAAAAATTGCAGGAAGAGTTCAGAAACTACTATACTATTGCCGATACAGAGAACAACAACCAAGCTTTCTTCGGGAATGCCTCCTATACCTACAAAGGGCGCTATACTGCCAATGGTACTTTGCGCTATGATGCTTCCAATGCTTTTGGGCCTTCTCGCTATATTCGCTGGATGCCTACTTGGAATGCAGGGGTGAAGTGGGATGTTACTCAGGAAGCGTTCTTTAACCACCTCAAGCCTCTTTCTCACTTGAGCTTCAAGGCTTCTTTTGGGGTGACCGCAGTGGCTCCTTCGGTGAGCAACTCCTTAGCTCAGCTATACATTAATAATCCTTGGCGCAACTCTTCTCAGCGTGAATTAGGGCTTGAGATTCAGAATATAGCCAACCATGATCTTACTTATGAAAAGAATCAGGAGCTGAACCTCGGTACAGAATTGGGACTTCTTAAGGATAAGATCAACCTCTCTGTAGAATGGTTCAACCGTAGAAGCTATGACCTTATTGGGGATATCGTAACCCAAGGGACAGGAGGTTTCACCACTAAAAAAGGGAATATGGCCGAGATGCGCATTCGCGGGATAGAAGTAGGTCTGGAAACAACCAATATCAAAACTCCTGATTTCTCTTGGAAGACTTCTTTCATCTATTCAAGAGCAAAGAATGAGATTGCTAAGCTCCTTACCACTCCTACCATTCGTGATATGATAGGTTACTCTACCAGTGCCACTTCCCAAGGGGGCTTCTCCCGTGCAGGCTATCCTCTAAAATCACTCTTTTCGGTGCCATTCGATGGGCTTAATGACCGAGGACTTCCTACTTTTTTGGATGAAAACAACGCCTCTACCATCAGTGGAATCCGTTTTGATAGTCGCAATGTAGACTTCCTTAAGTACTCTGGTACCCTCATTCCTACCGATAGAGGAAGTCTTAGCAATACGATTAATTACAAAGGGCTTTCCTTTGGAGTGGTCTTTACCTATTCTTATGGAAATGTGGTGCGCCTAAGAAAGCTTAGCAATATCTATACCGATTATGGTAATATCCCTCGTGAGCTTAACAACCGTTGGCAGTATATAGGCGATGAGAACAAGACCAATATCCCTGTGGTATATACTACCTATATGCAGAACAGCTACGGCTATTCTGAAATCACTCAGGCCTACAACACCTATGATTATTCCGATATTCGTATCGCTAAGGGAGACAATATCCGCCTAAAAGAAATTTCTTTAGGTTATACTTTTGACAAAGATTTCTTGCGTGAGACTCGTATCCGCCAGCTTAGTCTGAAGTTACAAGCAACGAATGTAGCTCTGCTCTATGCCGATAAAAGGCTCAATGGCGATGATCCTGATTACTTGGCCAATGGATACACCCCTATCTCTCCCAAGCGATTGATATTTACTTTACGTGTCGGACTTTAACAAAGAAAACAATGAGAAAAATATATTATACCCTAACCGCTTTGACCCTGTCGCTTACCTCATGTAACGACCTTCTGGATAGGATGCCTGATAACCGATTGGTTATCGATTCTCCAGAGAAGGTGCAACAGGCCTTAACCAATGCCTATCCTCAGATAGCCACCACCCTTATCAATGAGTTTTCTTCAGACAACATAGATGATATAGGGGCGGATAATATCTACTCCAACTTTCTGACAAGGGAAACGGCTTATTGGCAACCTATCTTGGAGTATAACAACGTAGATGGTCTTCAGAATATCTGGGACTATCACTACAAGGCCATAGGTCAGGCCAATGCCGCCTTGGACGCCATCGAAACGACCCTACACAATGATGCTTCTCTGAATCCTGCCAAGGGCGAGGCTTTGGTAGCGCGTGCTTATGCTCACTTCTGTTTGGTCAATCTTTTCTCTCAGGCCTACAATCCTAATACGAGTAGTTCGGACTTAGGAATTCCTTATATCACACGCCCTGAAGAGGAAATGAATCCACAGCGCCAAAGAGGTACTGTGGCACAAGTATACCAACAAATTGCAGCCGATTTGGAAAAAGGGCTCCCACTGATAGATGATAGCTACTACCAGATGCCTAAGTACCACTTCAATAAGAAAGCAGCTTATGCTTTTGCAGCTCGTTTTTATCTCTATTATCAACAGTGGCAGAAGGCCTTGGATGCAGCCAATGTAGTGCTTACCACCAATGATGCTACCACTAAGAACCTTGTCCGTGAATGGTTGGACTTCAGGGATGCCCAGAAGACAGGAACCCGCTCTATAACCGCCTATGCACAGGCCTATGCTCGAGAAAGTGAAGTGGCAAACCTCATGCTACAGCCCGTGTATTCGCAACTCTCTACCAATTATTTTATAGAGACCAACCAGCGCTTTTCCCATGCCTATAGGGTATCCGAACAGGAAACACTCTCGACAACCAATCTTTGGGATGCTAATGCAGCATCAAAGAATAATGGCTATGAGTTCTACTGGTTTATGCCCTTTACCTCGCGTGCTGACCTTAGAGATATAGTATTGCAATCTAAGTTCCCTACCTTCAAGGATGGTTCCTATACTCGTACTATCTTGGTGCCTTTCACTACCGATGAAACTCTTTTGGTACGAGCTGAAGCTAAAATCATGCTCAATCAGTTGGATAGCGCGGTGACTGACCTTAATATATGGACATCAAAGTATGTACGAGGGACAGTCAATAGCAATCCTAATGGGAATACCTTTACTAAAGCACAGATTATAGCTTTCTATAACAATCTTGCTTATAGCCAAAGTACCCCCAGTGGTGCCACTCAGAAGAAAAGACTGAATCCGTCATTCACACTCTCAGCTGAGCAAGAACCCCTGATCCACTATGTACTCCAGTGTCGCCGTATCCTCACCCTACATGAGGGACTTCGCTGGCAAGATATTAAGCGCTATGGTATAGAAGTAGCCCGCTATCAGCATACTAAAGAAGAGAGAAATATCTCCACCATACAGGGGGTATTAGCTCCTACCGATGTAAGACGTGCCATACAGCTTCCCGGAACTGCTATAGGCGCGGGAATGCAACCTAATCCACGATAAAAACACTTAGACCTATGAAAAAGCTCATATACATATGCTTGGCAGCCGCTCTTGGTAGCTGTTCTGCCGATAATGATCTCTCCTCGGATAGTGTAATCTTAGGAGGTAACACCCCTTCGCAGGAAGAAAAAACCCTTAATCCGCCCAATGCCTTGGATACTTATATAGAGAATCATTTTACCAATCCCTATAATATCCGAATGCTCTATCGCTTCTTGGAGCGTGAGACTACTCGTAGCTGGGTGCTTACCCCTACTAAGTATGAAAAAGCGGTACAGTTTGCTACCATGTTCAACTACCTCTTTATGGAGCCTTATGTGGAGGCAACCTCTAAGCAATTTATGAAGGAACATTCCTTCAATACACTGATTCTCATAGGGGAAAATGCTTATCATGCCACTCGTATCCCGATGAGAGGGTTGGCTACCAATGGGGTAAAGATTCACATGATGAATATCAATAATATAAGACCTAACAACATCTATTACCTCAATGACAATGCCTTGCATACGCTCTACCATGAGACAGCACATACTTGGCATCAGTCTATCGACTATCCTACCGATTACAAGCGAATCTCAGGAACCGACTATAAGAGTAATAGCTGGTCAGCGGCTTGGGCAGGTACGGACTATCTCAAAGCAGGCTTTATCAGTGCCTATGGAAGTAGCAACTCCGATGAGGATTTTGTAGAGATGATCTCTCGCTATATCGTTTATTTCAATGCGAAAGAGGATTGTGATTGTGCTACAACAGATACTACTTTGGATACTGATGGAGATGGCTTTGATGATGCTCTCTATACTGCTTGGAAGCGTAGCTTTACCAATTACAATAATGGAGCCTCAGTAACGTCTTATGAATCGGCTCGTGTATGGGAAGAACAGTTGGCCTTGGCAGATGACAAAATTCGTCCTACAGAACAGTATACAGGTAAGGAAAAACTACAACAGAAAATGGCTGTTATCCGCAAGTACCTTACAGAGAATTGGAATATAGACTTGGATGCCCTACGCAAAAAGATCCGTGTGCGCTACCCTTATGTAGCAGGCCGTACCCTCAGTGGGCAGGCCGTGCCACAGAAAGATTTTTCTGACTTAACTAATAACTAAAAAGAGATGAAAAAATATATTACTTTATTGATCGCTTTCTCCTTCCTTACCTCCTGTAGCTATAAGGAAGACAACACCTTTGAGCAGAAAGCCAGTAACCGTACCACCTCCGTGATAGAATCCTATAAGAATATCTTAGAGGGGCACGATGGGTATTGGGTACTTTCGTATTATCCAGGGGTAACCCGCAGTTTCGGAGGATTTCCTGCGGCACCTCGTAGCCTTGGAGGGTGTACCTTTGTGGTGAAGTTCAAGGATGGAAAGGTTACTGCCTCTTCGGAGATAAGCAATACCAATGCTGAAGAGGAGTCCTACTACACCTACTCTATCACTGAGGGGCCTACTATTAGCTTTGATACCTATAATAGCATATTGGATCACTTCCGTTTTGTTTCGGCAGTCTTCACCAATGCTCGTGGCGGAGATATTGAGTTTATTTTCCTTAAGGAAGAGAATGGGGTTATTACCCTTAGGGGACGTACTTCCAATAATCTGATGACCCTTACTAAGCTCACAGGAGACAGAGAAGCACTTCTGAATAAGCTCCGTGAGAATACCCAAGCACTTAATAGTAAGGGACTTAATCCTATTACTGTACAAGGTACTCAAGTGGATCTTACTTTATTCCCAAGCTATCGCCAGTTAGTCTTCAGCTATGGAGGGAATACGGTACAACGTCCTTTCACTATTACAGAAAAAGGGATTAAGTTCTATGAGCCTGCTGACATTAATGGGGTAAAGATAGAAGAACTCTATTTCAATGAAGATAAGTCTGCTTTAGCAACTCCTGATGGAGCGATTTCTACCACTTTGGTGTCTTCTCCTATTGAGATTACAACAAATTCTCGCTGGGTAATGCTTCAAGACTATTATGCTTCACAGACATATATAGATATCTATAATCAGCTTAAGCACCAAATAGAAAATGGGAAGTGGAGAAATTATTCTCTTAATAATTATTTGCAATTTAGGGTAATACAAAAAGGAAACGATCAGCCTACCGCTACTGCTATTACGCTGTCAGTAGCCAATATAAACCCTCGAACAGGAAATAGGATTAATTATGTAGTAGACTATGAGGCAGATTTTGTGCCTGTACCTGGGCACCCTAACCAATTACAGATCTTTCTAAAAGACCCTAATCTTGCGAATGGATGGTGGCAGTATTTCCCATATCTATCGCCTATTTTGGAAGAAGTTGTTAATAATGCTCCTTATGAAATTTCAGACTCTTTTGATAGTTATTATTATCAACTGACGAGTGTTAAGGATAGAAATTTCTTCATAAGTCTAAGTAAATAAAAGCATTGCATAATAAAAAGCTGTCCGAAAGGACAGCTTTTTTTAGTATTCTTAACTTATTATGCACCTGCGAAACGATATTCTGCTTGTACATCGATGGTAAGGCGGGTGAATAGGTCATTGAGCAGATCTCGACTCACTTGTAGGACATCCTCCAAGAGCTTATCGGAGAAGTTCTGTAAGAGCTCTTGAGCCGCTATAGGGTGTGTAGGGTAGAGGGCTAAGTAGTCCTTTTCCATTTCTTCTTGTCGCTGGTGCATCTCTTCTTCGAAACGGTCATATACATCGCGGATTACAGGAGCATATTTGTTATAATTGACCATTCCCAAGGATTGTACCTTTCTTAGGATCCAGTAAGCGGAATCCTCACTACAATGATGATCGCCCTTGCTATACGCTTCAGGATAAGAGGTAACCCCTTGGTAGAGAGGGATAAAGATACCCAAGGCAGCCATACCCAAAGCCACATAGTTGATTTCACCTATAGCCTTTGGTAGCTCTGGTCTTACCTGTAGGATGTGGGTGTTGGTAGCACGAAAAATAGCTACAGGGCGGTATACTTCTTTGGGGTTTTTGTGGAAGTAAGGATCATGTTCGGTGCCTTGATAGTGGTGATAGTAAGCACGACGTACATCGGCTAAGGAGATGAGTTTTTCTCCTTTTACGAATACAGGGAAGTCATTTTTGGTTACATCGTTTTGTATTTCAGGGCTGAAAAAAGCTTGTAGCGCCCACACACGAGGATAATTATAAGTAGTATCCAATTTTTCATCACGGATATAAGCCTTATGGAAGTCAAAGGGGCCTTGTGTAGGATCATATAGCTGGTGGGCGATGGCAAATTCTATCAAGTCTTCACTACCGAGGAAGTGATGATCGTCCTTGGGGTCATATTCGCGAAGGCGACTTTGGTTGGCAGTAACAAAATAGGTATGGCTGGGAATACGTGCGGCCATCCATCGGTGACCACAGGCAGTCTCGAGGTACCATATCTCATTTTGATCTACAAATCCTACACCGAATCCTTCCATGACTCCGTGTTCTTCAATGAGTTTTCCCAAGCGTATTACCCCTTCCCTTGCCGTATGGATATAAGGGAGTACAATACTGGTAATGGAGATTTCTCCCAATCCAGAGGGGACTAAAGGGTCAGCCTCCAGCGCTTTTTTGCTACTGAAAATACTCTCAGTAGCACTTAGGCCTACCCCAGCAGTATTGAAGCCAGCACTCTCCCACTGGTCAGGATATTGGTAGGGAGGCATGCCCATATAGCCTAAAGCCTCTTTGGGGAGCTTACAGCGGAATCCGTTGTTGAAAGAGACGAATTCTTCTGGGCCTTGTTTTTGAGGAGGGTGCACTTTGAATTTTTTGGCATTGACCGCATTCCAGTCATCAGAACGGGCTACGATCATGGATCCATCCTGAGTCATTTTCTTTCCTACAATGATAGTAGTACATTCAGAAGGATAGAGCGCTTGCTCTTGAGGAGACATTGTTACTTTTTTCATGTCATTAGTTTTTGGTAAGATATAAAATATCTTTGTTTTAGCATGGTAAAATTAGGTTTTTTCTTTTGAAAGACAAAATATTTTAGCATTTTTAATAGATGGCAGCGCGTCTTTGTAATGCTTAAGATATTGATAAACAATGTATAATATACTAAGTAAAGGGTAGAATAAGAATATCGAAAAAGTTGGAAACTTTTTTTGTTTATTTAGTTTTTTTACCTTACCTTTGCCCCGTTTTAGAAAATATAACAATGGATATTATCAAACTTTCGATCAAGCGCCCTAGCATCCTTATAGTGATGCTTTCCATATTATTATTAGGGGGCTTTTATTCCTATAAGCTTCTCAACTATGAGCTTATTCCTAAGTTCGAGGTCAATGTGGTAACTATCTCCACTATATATGCAGGAGCTTCTCCTTCTGAGATAGAGAGCACCGTGACCAAAAAGATAGAGGATGCGGTTTCTTCTTTGGAGAATATCAAGAAGATACAGTCCTATTCTTATGAGAGTCTTTCTGTGGTAGTGGTGCAGCTAACCAATGATGCCAATGTAGATAATACTCTTAATGAGGCACAGCGTAAGATCAATTCTGTACGGGCAAATCTCCCTACTGATGCTAAGGAGCCTTCCCTTTCGAAGTTCTCTCTCTCAGACTTACCTATTATCTCTCTTGGGGTTACTTCTGATCTTTCCTCACAGGATCTTTATGATTTGGTAGACAAGAAGATACAGCCAGAACTCTCTCGTGTGCCTGGGGTGGCACAGGTCAATATCATTGGAGGACGCAAGCGTGAAATCCGAGTGGATGTGGATGCCCATAAGCTTGAAGGTTATGGCCTTACTATCACGCAAGTGCAACAACTCATTGCCGCTTCTAACATGGAAATTCCTGCAGGAAAGCTCAAAACACGTGATAGCTATACCTCTATTCGTGTATTGGGTAAGTTGCAGGATGTAGAGCAGCTGCGAAATCTCATTCTTGCTTCCCGAGAAGGAATAGAAATACGCCTTTCAGATGTTGCTGATGTGCAGGATACAGAGGAAGATGCCCAGAAAATAGCACGTATCAACCAAGAAAGTACACTTTTGTTGCAAGTGCTCAAACAGACAGATGCGAATGCAGTATCTGTAAGTGAGCAGGTACGTAAGAAGATGGCACAGATAGAGAAAACCTATACAAATGAAAATGTAAAGCTACAATTGGCAGAGGATACCAGTGAATTTACCCTTCGTGCAGCTAGTTCCGTAATGTTTGACCTTGTTCTAGCAATTGTTTTGGTGGCTGTAGTAATGTTCTTTTTCCTCCACAGCTTGCGCAATGCACTGATTGTAATGGTTTCTATTCCTACTTCGCTTATTGCAACTTTTATCGGTATGTACTTCTTTGGTTTTACCCTGAACCTAATGAGTCTGGTGGCGCTTTCTTTGGTGGTCGGTATTTTGGTGGATGATGCCATTGTGGTTTTGGAGAATATACACCGCCACATGGAAATGGGGAAAAACAAGGTACGTGCTGCCTACGATGGATCTAAAGAAATTGTGCTAACCGTTATGGCAATTACCATGGTGATTGTAGTGGTATTCGTACCAATTTCTATAGGAAATTCTATAGTGGTGAAGGTAGTAAAAGAGTTCTGTATGACTGTAGCGATTGCCACAGCGCTCTCCTTACTAATGTCCTTTACGGTAGTACCTTGGCTTTATTCTCGTTTTGGAAAATTAGAGCATCCCAATCCAAATTCCTTTATGGGAAAACTCTCTATTGGGTTTGAGGGATTCATCAAGCGTATGACCCACTTTTTCTCTGATCTATTGGTATGGTCATTCAAGAATAAGTGGAAAACTATCATTGTCGTATTCTTCCTCTTTGCGGGTTCATGTTCGCTTATTCGTACAGGCTTTATCGGTACTGACTTTATGCCTAGGATGGACAGAGGTAAGTTCTTAGTACAGTTTGAGCTTAACAAAGATGCTTCATTGGAACAAACTAACTTTATCACTCAGAAGGCAGAGAATTATCTGCGTAATCTAAAAGTACCTGGTACGAATAAGCCTTTGGTGGAGAGGATGATTACTACAGTAGGCCAATCTACCAGTGGTATGGGAGCTTCTCAGTCCACCGCTTATAAGTCAGAAATACAGATTACCCTTGTGGATAAAAAAGAACGTAGTGAAACGACTACCGTCATTGCAGCTAAGCTCAAGCGAGAACTTAGTCAATACTTAGTAGATGCTAAGGTAAAGACGGTTTCTGTAGGTATGATGGGAGCAGAGCAAGCGCCTATTGCCTTGGTTGTTACTTCTGATGATGTGAAGTTGGCTCAAGAATATGCAGAAAAGGCCGCCGAGTTACTTAAAAAAGTGGACGGGGCTACAGGAATCAAACTTACTTCTGAGGCAGGAAATCCAGAAATTAGTGTGCAGCTCAATCGAGATAAGATGACAATGTTAGGACTCAATATCCTGACTATAGGAGGTACTATGCGTACGGCTTTCAATGGGAATGACGATAGCAAGTTCCGTACGGGAGACTCTGAGTATGATATCAATATCGTCTTTGAGGAAGGGCATCGCCAATCTATAGCAGATATAGAGAATATGATGTTCATCAATTCAAGAGGACAGCAAGTGAAGCTTTCCCAGTTTGCCGATATTTCCTATGCTTCAGGACCTACACAGTTAGAGAGGTATGACAAATCTCCTTCTGTGACAGTACAAGCCCAATCTGTAGGACGCCCTACGGGTACTATTGTTTCCGAATGGAAAACAAAATTGGAAGACTTAGAGAAACCGGCTAATGTACAGTTCGTCTTCTCAGGAAACCAGGAGATGCAGGATGAAGGATTTGGCACTCTCTTTGTATCACTTATTGCCGCTATTCTTCTGGTATATATGGTGATGGTGGTACTATATGATAGTTTCTCACGCCCATTTGTGGTCTTGTTCTCTATTCCACTTTCCTTCATTGGGGCTTTGGTGGCTTTGGCATTGGCCAATATGTCGCTCAATATCTTCACCCTCTTGGGGATCATCATGCTCATCGGGTTGGTGGCTAAGAATGCGATTATGATTGTGGATTTTGCCAACCATAGAAAAGAAGAAGGAGAAGATACCGTAACCGCCTTGATACAAGCCAACCATGCTCGTTTCCGCCCGATCCTGATGACTACTATTGCGATGGTAGCAGGGATGGTACCACTGGCAGTAGCTTCTGGTGCAGGAGCAGAGGTCAATAATGCCTTAGCGATTGTAATCATCGGGGGGTTGCTCTCCTCACTGTTCTTGACCCTAATTGTGGTACCATTGGTATACCTTATCTTTGACAATATTGGTAAGCGTTTTGGCAAGGGTACCAAGGTAGACTATGATCGCCTGATGATTGCAGACTACGAACATAAAGAAATCAAGGGCGAACACGAGATATAATGATCAGTGATCAATGAATAATGAACAATGACTAATGCCCTAAAGGGAGAGTCATTGTTCATTATTCAATAATAATTAACCATTAACCAATGATAATTAAATAAAAATCCTTATATTTGCGCGATAATTACAAAGAGTTTTTATGAAAAAAATCATGTTAACAGCTTTGAGCTTAGTGGCTATGGCTACAGCACAAGCACAGATCAATTTAGGAAAAATGGCAGGTGCTGCTTCCAAAGGTGTACAAGCCCTTTCTTTTAGCAATGCTGATGCTCAAAAGCTATCTAAAGAATCCGTGGACTGGATGGATACTCACAATCAAGTGGCAGATGCAAATAGTCCCTATACTAAGCGCCTTAACCGACTTTTTGGCAAACACAAAAACGAAGACGGTATGAGCCTTAACTACAAGGTATATTTGGTAACTGACATCAATGCTTTTGCCTGTGCTGATGGGAGTGTACGTGTATTCTCTTCCCTTATGGACCTAATGACTGATGATGAGCTTTTGGCAATTATTGGTCACGAAATAGGCCATGTGAAGAATGAGGATACTAAGGATGCGATCAAAGCAGCTTACACCCGAGCCGCCTTGCAGGAAGCAGGATCTGCAGCTTCCAGCACCGTAAAGGCCTTGAGTGAAAGCCAAATAGGCGAAATGGCCGAAGCCATGCTCGATGCCAAGCACAGTAAAAAACAAGAATCCCAAGCTGATGAATATTCCTACAACTTCATGAAGAAACATGGCTATAATGTAGTAGGGGTATATACAGCCTTTAAGAAGTTAGCTCTACTCTCAGGCGGGGAGACTCAAAGTCGTTTCCAAAAGATGATGAGCTCACACCCTGATAGTGAGAAGCGTGCAGAAGCTGCTAAGAAACGCGCTATCAAGGACGGACTTTGGAAAGACCCAGGAGAAGTGAAACTTCCTACAACACCTATTGAATAACGGTCTTTTGACCAAAAACTATAAATTCTTTTGGTACAACTATCTGTGCCAAAAGAATTTATTTTTTGTCTATGATAGAAAGAAATTTTTGATACGTTTGTATATCTGTTGATTATTTGTTATTTTTGTTGCCTAAAATTAAGCACTATGGCTACCTACGAATTACCCTATTTCGGAAGAATTACACTTTCTGAAGATGATTACCACAAGGTAGAAGAGGAGGGGATTCATAGTGATAATAATTTTTGTCCATTATACCTAAATTTTTCATTATTGAATATCTTTAGGGGTTATTTTGATTTCACTTATAAGCTTGTGGTTCATATCATAATAGTAATAGTGTATTTGTAACTGGCTTGTTAAGAGATCTTTTACAGCTCCTTGGTCTGCTTTCAACTCTTTTATAATAGAGGCTTTGGCAGATTCAGTTTCAAAAGAGTTATTGTCACTATCAAAGTCTAACAGGATAAAATAGTAGGCCAAGGCTTCTTCGCCTTTCATTTCTATTTTGTCCATCTGTACTCCTGAGGAAACCATAGTAGGCAACTTTTTATTGATGGTTTCCACCTCTTTCTTGATGTTTGTAAGAGCAACTTTTTTTTCTAAATTAGAAGAGCAAGCAGTGGTGTAGCAAGCTATGAGTAGACCCATGGCTACTAAAAAAGTGTTTAATAGATGTTTGAACATAAAATAATAAATTAAATGGACAACAAAGGTACAAAACAATTTAGAATTTACCAAGTGGAAATAGAAATTAGCCTGCTACCACATATTTGTCTGTGTGGCTTGTACTTAGGCACTATATTTTGTCCCTTATTAACGACTAAACTAATATGAATTTTATTACTGAAAACCAAACTGAGTATCAAGCACTCTTTACCTTTTGGGGTGACGAAGAGGCTGAAGTTGTGATCTGTTTTGATGCCAAACGCCACTTTACAGAAGAAGAAAAGCAAGAAGTATTTCGGCAAGTAGCAACCAAAGTACAATGGTTGGAGGGCAACAAGGAAACTGTTCTGCAGTTTCTCCTCAAAAATGAAGAGATAAGAGAACTCTTTGAAGTAGCCCAAGAAGACCTTGAAGAAGAAATTACTGAAGAGCAATTTTGCGAGGCTGTGTATTTCTATGATTTGTATTGTGAAGTAGGTGAAGACCTCATCTGCACTTTTGATGTGGATACTGACCCAGATTACTTTTTGGGGCATCTGGTGAATATCAGGCTCGATAATAACTACCGCCTTCATTTAGAAACGATTAGTGGATAATAAACCTATGAGAAGACTTACTTTTGAGAAATATGGCTTGAGTCCGGAGAAAGTAGAACAGCTTAGAGCTTATAAAAAATACAATGATTGATTACACTCCCAAAGAACACGGCTGGGCAATGGTAACTATTAACAATGGCACTACCGAAATAGCCTTTGTAGCCTCTCACTTGCACGATAGTAGGCAGGATTTGATACGCTCGGTAGTAGCCTTAGAAAAGTACAAAGAAGCAACCGTAGTTTTTCAAGACGAACCCGATGGATATGTACTTCACTTAGAGCGCGAGGACAAGCATTGCCATTATACCCTTCATTCCTTTAAAGGCTATGACCCAGCAGCCCTTTGCGAGTTGGTTTTAGAAGGAAACATCAGTTTTGCGAGTTATAAAAACGACATAGCAAAGATTAAATAATACTATATGGAAATCACACAAGCCCTTAAAACAGAAATTTACCACACCCTTACCGACTTTTTAAATGCTTATAAAGCCGAAGATACCCAAGTATTAGCTGAAAAGTTTGATATTTCGGGAGAATTTTTAGAAGAAATTTATGAAATGCTTGACTTTGTAGAAGATAAAAGCGTCTTGCACCTCTTTCCTATAGAAGAAATGGACAAAGAAGAAGGTGGAGGGGTGAATTTAGAGGTGTATAACTTCAACAATGATGATACTGCTGTAGGAGTAGAAGCCCACTTGTGGGATGATCAAGAATATTTTGCCATCATCAAAGGATATTACAACCTTAGAGACCAATTTCCTAAGTTTGTATTTCACTATTTTAGTTGTTAATACACCCGTTGAGGCTATCTGAAAAGTCTCAAAATCGCTTTTGCGTCGCTATACTTTTGCGAGTTATAAAAACGACATAGCAAAGATAAAATAACACTATATGGAAATCACACAATCCCTTAAAACAGAAATTTACTACGCCCTTACCGATTTTTTAAATGCTTATAAATCGCAAAATACCCAATTATTAGCTGAAAAGTTTGGTATTTCGGGAGCGTTTTTAGAAGAAATCAATGAGACTCTTGATTTTGTAGAGGATAAAAGTGTATTGCACCTCTTTCCTATAGAAGATATAGATAAGGAAGTGAATAAACTACGCGAACTCACTCTCTATAAAGATAAAAAAATGAATAAACTTGTGGTAGAGGCTTGTGTATATAATGATAAAAATGAATGTATAGGGCTTATAGTAGGCGATTATCCTTTATTTGAACATTTACCTAAGTTTGTGTTTACTTATTTTGATGTATAAATAAAAGAACAATTTCCTCAGCTTGTAAAAGCTCTTTCTAAACAAGGCAAGAAATAAAATCAATAAAAATATTTAAAATGACACATAACAAAACACTTATTTACTTTTTCTTTCTACTTATATTATCTGCTTGTAGCAAACAATCAGAAGAAGAAGAACAACAACAAAAAGGGTATTATTATACGGGAAGTCTCTTTGAGCCTTATATAGCTCAGGGGTCTATTTTCACAAGAGAAGTTAAAAATATGCCTTTAGCAACGAACTCGGCTGCCATAGCAGCTTATATGCCTAAAATGCCCGCTGAATATCTGCCAGAAAGATTTAAAAAAACGGTACTAACAACACTGAGTACAACATCTTATAACATCCCTATTTATGTGGTAGATTCTAATAACCCTCATCAGGAATATGCTTATTTTGAATCTAAAGATAATAGAGTTATTTACAGACAAGATCTTATTAAGTATACTACGGGGCGTATTCCCTTGCCTAAATATGCACAACCAGCAGGCGGAGGAGATAGAGCTTTTGCTGTTTATGACAGAGCAACAGGAATAATGCGAGAATATTTTTACGCTGTTAAAGATGAGAAAGGTACTTGGCATTTTGCTGCTTCGGGATATTTTAAAGCAAAACCAAATTTTAAAGATTTGGGTAAGGATAACTTTGCGATGCAACACACCACAGGAGGGTCGGCAGTAGTGTGTATGCTCAATCCACTCTCTCAAATAGGCATTGCAGAGGCGCGAAAAGGTGAGATATGCCACGCGCTATCCTTTACTATTGCCAATGCAGGGAAAGGTTTTTCATATCCAGCAAAGCAAGGAGATGGCACGTCAACGAACCCTAATGCCCCCTTGGAAGGGCAATGGTTTCGGGTAGATCCTAACATAGACCTTAACAAGTTAAAACTTCGTCCTTTTACCCTTTTGGTAGCGAAAGCAGTACAGAAATATGGAGGATATGCAGCTGATAAGAATCTTTTTTGTCATACTTTTACTGCTGAACATCCTATAAACGAAATGGTACAAGGAAAGCCTAACCCTTGGGAAAAAGGAGGGGATATCTATGAGAAATACAACGGAATAGACCTTAATGATTTTCCTTGGCATCTTACCCAATGGGCGCCCGTTGATTGGGGGAAATAAAGCATCAAAAGCTTTCTAAACAACATAAAGTATGATAGATACAATGCCTTTGTTAAGTGAAAATGTAAAAAAGCATTTCCTTACCTTGTCTGCTTCTCATCAAAAAGAGTGGGTAAACTATATTAATGAGGCTAAAAAGGAAGAAACACGCCTTAAAAGAGTGCTGAAAATGCAAGTTTCGTTCTGTGAGAAGTATACATTGGAGGGAGAACCCCAAGTTATTAATCTGTTAGAGCAAATTATTAATATTAATTCGCAAGAAGGGAATGCCCTTGCAGAGGCTTTTATAAGTGCTATAGGTAATAACCATAGTGGCGTGTATTGTGTGGCATATAAGTGGGCAATTGCTTTTTTGGTGCAATTGTACCAAAACTCTGAACCCAGCAGTCTGCGGGCTATAGCTATATATGGGATTCTAAACGACCTTTATTACTTTGAGCCTATAGAAGAACAAGCTGTTAATGCAGATAACACAACCATAAAGGAAGAGATAAAACAACTGTTAGCGCCTTTTGCGGATAAGAATTAAATATCAACAAATGACAACTATAGAAATTCCTAAGTTTATAGAAAAGTATAAAGCCTACGAACGAGAAGGTGGGGTGATAGACTTTCGTATCTTTCAGTTGGATACGGAGCAGGAGGATACACCTTATCAGAAGCATTTGGCAGTAGCCCAGCAAACCCTTATTTCGGTAGCGGAAGAAATAAATACGCATCTTGACTGTATGGCAGCCAAACTGAAAAAGAATCGCAGGGAATTTTTTACGATGGACTATGATTTGGCTGTCCTTAAAGATTCGGGTAAGGAGATTTCTGTACAAGACTTTATGGGCTGGCAATATGAAGAGGTGAGCGGGAGGATAATTCTTAGCGGAGGGAAACTGCACAATCGGTATTTTTACTATGATGATAAAGAAGTGCCTGAAAAAGCAGTGCCTATGGCTGAGGAAGACCTCAAAAAGGAAGCCTTTGCTTACGCTTTCTTTCAGCCCCCGTACTCTTTTATGATTACAAAAAGCAATTTTGAAAAGGGCAACTTCTTTTTAGATTTTTGTAGGTTGCTTTTTACTGATATTTCGCAAATAGAAGTCTATAAGTGGAGTACGGATAGTTCTAATTACTTTGATGAGGGCAAAGACTGGTGGGGAAGTTTCTTTTGGACGGTATACAACCCTTGTAGGGATTGGTATATAGGTATTATAGCTTCAGAAACTGATTAAAAAAAGGAGATAACTAATAGTAAACAATAATATATAAATAAAAAGATGAAAAATATAACAGAAATATTAGAATTGTTCGTTTCAAATTTGGAAAAGTATAATCAACTTGTGGAAAAAGACATTATAGAACTCCTACAGAACAAAGGGGCGTATTACCTATTAGAATATGATTACGAATGGTTTATAATTTCCGCTTGGGCAATGAGTGCAAAAGGCGAATATATAAGTAAGTGTACCGATATTCCCTCACAAAAAATGGAAAAATACTTTCCTTCCGATGCTTTTGTTGATGAGGATATCCATTTTGAAGATAATTTGTATGAAGAAGGCTTGGAAGAAGATGAAATAGATAGCTGTTTAGAAAATATGACCAAGAAAAGAATGCTATTTTCTCTAAATGGTTTCAACAAAGGTGGGAAAATGCGCTAAAAAATGCCCATATACAAGCCGATGGCTACTTTTCGCCTCATGATTCTTATTTTTATACCGATTTGAACACAGGAAAGACAATCAATGAGGATCAAATAAAAGCAAAATATCAATAAAGTACCCAACAGATGAAAACAGATACACAAATTAAATTCGATACGATTATAAAAGAAGGTTTTACACCTTTGTTAAAGCCGCTTTCCTTTAAAAAGAAAGCACTGAACTATTATCGAAGGCTTGCTGAGGTAGGGCATATCATCAATATACAGAAAAGCAGTTATGGGGATAGAGATCACATTAAGTTTCGCATCAATATAGGGATTTTTGAACCTAAATTTTGGTTGGGCTATTATGACTTTAAACATACGGGACAAGTGCCTGATTACCCTACAGAACCTGTTTGTCTTATCCGTAAAACTATTAACGATTTACGAGGGAGAAAAGACCTATGGTACGAGATTCACAACTATACTGATGAACAAAAACTCATCAAAGAAATACAGGAAGATATACAACAATATATTCTGCCTTTTTTTAAACAATATGATAGTGTAGAGAAGATTTTCTATTCGACTGATTCAATTTTTCCTCCTTTTGGAGCATTGGTGTTTTATGGAGAACATGGGTATATAGAGAAAGCTCAAAAGGAATATAATGAACTTTTAAAAGATGTGAATCCTTTAGCTGAAAGAACTTTAAAGGGGTATGCTAAAAAATATGGCTTAAATATTTAGTAATTATATGAAACATTTCATTACTTTTTGTATGTGTATCATTAGTTTTATAGCTTTTGGACAAATAAAAAACACCCATATGAAAAAACAAAAACCTAAAAACCTAACAGAATGTATCCAAATGCTGGATAAGAACCTCAAGAAGCAGGATAAAGAGTATATAAAAACGCTTACCGAAGATGAATTCTTTATGGAAAGTCATTTTACGATAGGAATGGGCATTCGGAATGAGTGGATTCGCAGTGGAAATCCCGAACTCGTGAAGTTCTTTTTAGACCAAGGCGTTGAACACCTCGATGATATGTCGGCTATGATACTCACAAGCTATTATAGACATCTAACAATGATTAATGATTAATGATTAATGATTAATTGAGTGATGATAGATAATAACATTGAAATTGTATTAGGAGATATCACCAAAATTTCCGTAGATGCCATTGTGAATGCTGCCAACACTTCTCTACTTGGTGGAGGCGGTGTGGATGGAGCTATTCATAAAGCAGGAGGCAAAGCACTCACTGAAGAATGTGAGAAGATAAGAAATAAACAAGGAGGTTGCAAGGTAGGTAGCGCTGTTATTACTACTGCTGGCAATTTGCCTGCTAAATATGTTATTCACACAGTAGGTCCGGTGTGGAATGGGGGAACACATAATGAAGAAAACCTACTGGCACAAGTTTATATCAGTTGTTTGGAGTTGGCTTTAGAGCATCAAGTAGCCACTATTTCATTTCCTAATATCAGTACTGGGAGGTATAGATTTCCGAAGGAGAAAGCAGCACAAATAGCGCTTCATACCATAGCTCATTTCTTGCAAAAAACGGATAAAATTAAGCAGGTGAAGATGGTTTGTTTTGATCAAGAAAATTGCGATATTTATACAAACATACACAAGATTTGAGAACTTGCAATATAATTAAAAATAACAAATGGCAAATAATACATACGACCAAATAATGACTGATAGAGGGGGGTATGCTCGTGTGAGGATAGGCGATAAATGGGGAGCTATCAATGCGCAAGGAGAAGAAATTATTCCCATAAAATACGATGAGATGTTTCCTATCTGTTGTGAAAGAGCCAATGTGAGGATAGGTAACTATTGGGGCTATGTAAATACAAAAGGCGAAGAACTCACACCTTTTAAATACGATTATGCTTCTAACTTCTATGAAGGTTTTGCCGATGTGCGCATTGATGGCAAGTGGGGGATTGTGAATATAGATTGCCAAGAGATTACCCCTATCCAATACAGTGATATAGGAGATTTTTCGGAAGGGGTAGTAGCGGTGCAGATAGGTAGTAAGAGAGGTTTTGTGACTGATACAGGAGAGGAACTTACCCCTGTTATTTACGAAGAAGTAGAGTTTTTTGAAGAGGGTAAAGCGGCTGTGAAGAAAGATGGCAAATGGGGTTTTATCAACCGGAAAGGAGAACAAATCATTCCTTTTCTCTACGACGATGCTTCTTATTTTACCGAGGGACTTGCCTTAGTAAAGAAAGACGATAAATATGGTTATATCAATGACAAAAACGAAACCGTCCTCCCTTTTATTTATAACGATGGGGCTCTCTTTGAGAATGGTAAAACGTGGGTACAGATAGGGGATAAACAATTTGAGATTAATAAATTAGGTATAGAAATAAAATAAGAAATAGAATGAAAATCAATAAACCTTTGGCTAAAAAACCTCCTTTTTTTGATATCGATATCCATACCGTAGCAGATATCGACAAAGACCCTCGTTTTTATATGGCGGACACTCAAGAAACGCCCTGCTATTGGACAGACGGCAAGAGGATATACTACCGCTATTCGCCTATAGAGAAGGCAAACCTTGAAACTTTTGTTTATTTTAACGGCTTTTTTGCTAAAGACGATAAGCATTGTTATATAGTAGGACGCACTCTCAAAGGGGCGAATCCTAAAACTTTCGAAATGCTCAACGAGTGTTATGCTACCGATTACCAAAGTGTTTGGACATCGGGTGGGCGCTTTGAACCTGAGGATATTAGTACTTTTGAAGTATGCGATGAGGGTATTCACAGAATAGATGGGGATGAAGAAACTTCGTGGGAGTTTAGCGATGGGATTAGGCGTGTGGTGCGTGTAGAATTTCCGTATGGCTATGCCAAAGATAGTAAGCAGGTGTATTATGAGGATTATCACGGCAAGATAAAAATACTCGCTAAAGCCAATCCAGCAAATTTCATCTCGATGAACGATGGTGATTTTGCTAAAGATGATACCTATGTTTTCTATGGGAAAACACCCTTGCCTAAGGCAAATCCAGCGACTTGGCGAAAGATTTCGCATTTTTATTCCAAAGATGATAAACGGATTTATTTCCTGAACAAACTCATCAAAGAGGTGGATTACGATACTTTTGAGGTGGTAGTGCTCACTTCTCCAGAAGGATATAAACTGCCCTATGGCAAGGATAAAAACCAATATTACAATTATGGAAACCCTCTTAGCGAAGAGGAAGCCTTACACGAAGTGAACAAGCCGATCTGGGATGATTAAAATTTAGACCCCTGAGCTCAAACTCAAAATTCAAAACTATTATGCAGTACCCTATCACTTTAGAAGTCGCGCTCAAAGAAGTAACCGAGGAGCGTTTTTGCAAAGGACATCATTACAAAGATGTCGCCCTGACCGATGAGATGGTCGCACAGATCGTACAAGTAAAGTCGTTGGTCAATATGGGATTTATCAATACCGCAATTACCGATGAAGTACTACAATACTTAGCGACTTTACCCAAACTAAAACTCCTTTTCTTAGAGGACAACAAACAAGTTACAGGCAAAGGCTTTAAGTACTTTGCCGACAAACCTATTGATCATATTTCACTTGATGGTTGCCCTATAACAGATGAGACGCTAAAAATCGTCTTGCAAGTACCACGCTTAAAATCTCTTTCACTAAAGAGAACGCGGGTTACTTTTGAGGGGCTAATGGCAGTAGCACACTACAACAAGGTGAGTTTCTACCTTGACAAACCTTTCACTGCCGAGCAGATAAAAGCCTTTGAACAAGCCCAACGCACGGCAGGCAAGAAGAAACCAGCGGCAACCCCTACCGATGATTTGCCCATCGTAAAGCAACTACTTTTGGATTTCTTTGCGACAATGACCCAGTGGGAGGCTTTTGCTGCCAAGAATGATGATACAGAAGAGGGTGAGCTTTTGGTACAAGAAAAATGTAAAGCCCTCTTCCAAAAGTATTGTACCGACAAGCGCAGGGCGGGCTATCGTCCTGAGGGAATTCATTTTTCACTAAACGAGGGAGGTACTTATAGAGCGCATCAAATCATTGATAGCGAGACCGTAACTAAAAATAAGATATACCTCTATACCCAAAATGATCGTGATGATCAGTTTCGCTTTCTTATCATCAGAAAAGAGGGCCAGTGGAAGATAGATGACTGTCAAAGGCACGATGGGGGGTGGACTAAATACGGATTATAATAATGAAAACAAAAGACAAAAAACCTTATATAGCTTTATTGCGAGGAGTAATGCCTACGGGGAAAAACAGAATCCCCAAAATGGCAGAGCTACAAGAATTACTCTCCTCAGAATTTGAAGGGGTACGCACTTATATCCAAAGCGGAAATATAGTGTTCTTATCTGACAAAATACGTAATGAAATAGCCCCCAAAGTCTCCCAATTAATAAAAGAACATATAGGTCCTGACTTACCAACTGTTGTAGCAACTCGTAAGGAAGTACAGGAAATGCTTGATATGAATCCTTTTATAGGAGAAAATTATGATATAGCTCGGGTATTTTTTACGCTCACAAATAGTGTTTTAGCACCTGATTTAGTAGAAAAGTTGAAGAAAGAAACTTTTGATGGAGAAGAATTGGCTATAGTGGGTGATAAAATATATCTATATCTTCCTAAGGATGCTTCAAGGTCTAAATTGAATAACAATTATGTGGAAAAGAGACTTAAAATAGTAGCTACAACGCGTAATTTTAATACTTTGAGCAAACTTATTACAATGGTTGATGAACTTACTAAAGAATGAAAACAGCAAAACAACTTATAGAAGATGAACTTCAGAAAACAATTCATCAACTTAAAGAAGTTTCTCTTTTGCAAGAGGAGAAACAAGCACTTGTAAGCTATAAAAAGGAGTTAGAGCAGTTATTGTTTCTCAAAAAACTTTCAGATACTTATCATTTGGAACCTAAAGAGATAGAGCGTATTATTGTGTTGCCTCCACCTGGTACAGATTTTGCTAATTTTCGCCTTGTAGATGATGCTGAAACAGAAGAAAAACAATGTTGGGAGGAGTTAAAGATAGAAAATGAACCCCTTTGGCTTTGTGAAGGAGATATTTTGATTAAGAAAAGATAATTTAAAAATATAAATACAATGAAAGATATATATCAAATATTTAAATCTGATATAAAAATAGAAGATGTAAAACAAGAAAATGGTATTTTTTGCTGTATGAATGACCATTTTGTCAGTGGAGACAATCAAAAATATATGAAAATGTACGATTGGATGTCTTTCTTTTATGATTTTGGAGAAAAATGGATAGGAAAACTTAAGTATGGAAACGCCATTGACCACCTGCGTACGGAATTGATGAGTCGTCTGGAATGGAAAAATAATATTTCTGTACTTTATGTTTCCATAGGTACGGGGGCAGACTTGCGTTATCTACCCCAAGGGATTGATTTGAAAACAATAAACCTTGTAGGGGCTGATATTTCTATGGGAATGCTCAAAAGATGTAAAAAGCAGTGGCAGAAGAAAACAAACCTTACCCTTGTGCAATGTCCTGCCGAGGAATTACCTTTTTCCGATAATACTTTTGATATTGTTTTTCACAACGGAGGTATCAATTTTTTCAACGATAAAGCCCTTGCTATGAGCGAAATGCTCCGAGTAGCCAAACCAGGTAGCAAACTCCTTATCGCCGATGAGACAGCCGACTTTGTGGAGACCCAATACAAGAAAAGCGTCTTTTCTAAATCCTATTTTGAAGGCAAAACAGTTGATTTGAACGCCATAGAACAATGTATCCCAACGTCAGTGGTTGAAAAGAAAACAGAATTATTCTGGAATAACAAGTTTTATGGAATCACTTTTAGAAAAACAACTAAATGAATGCCTTACAAAAACGATTAGCACAAATAGGAACAGAACCTCACGAAAATGGCTTGTGTGATGGAATAGTATATGAAGATACAGAAAATCAATGTTATTGGATTTACAACCACTATTCCTATTGCGAATGGCTCAGCACTATATGGTGCATTACGCCAAACTTAGCTGGGAAGAAGCTACTAAGAAATTAGCTCAAAGTAGCCTGTTTGCAACTCCGCCTAAAAATCTCGAGAATTTTTTATTCTGCATTACGCACGAGTTTACCTATCACAATGCAATGGAGATAGCCAAAGGAAATATATATTGGCGGGACGGAACACCCTCTGATACTAATGATTTTGAGGAAGAACACGACGTTTGGTATAAGCA
Source organism: Capnocytophaga gingivalis (assembly GCF_002302415.1). Lineage (NCBI taxonomy): Bacteria > Pseudomonadati > Bacteroidota > Flavobacteriia > Flavobacteriales > Flavobacteriaceae > Capnocytophaga > Capnocytophaga gingivalis. The sequence goes on from NZ_CP022386.1 coordinate 1,973,679, forward strand.
AACCAAAGAAAAATATCACTTGAACGAAGAATACGAAATACTTAGTTTTGAAGAAGCATTGAAATGAAAAATAACTATCAACTTTTTAAGGATTGGGAGACAGAAAAATCACATTTATTAGCTGAAGGGTTAAAAATAAAAGCTGAAGAACATATCGCAATAGAGAAGTGCTTCGATTTTTTATTAGAGAGCCATAAAGATTTCAATACTTTTGATGATCAGATGAATGAACTCCCCCATACTGATGAAAAAAGAGATATATTGGAGGCCTCATTACAAGATATGTTTAACCACTTGCCTCCACTTTCACAAGTAGCAGAGGTATATATCCTTGCTAAAACCCTGTTTTACTACAATATAGTACAGACTAATTTTCTAAAAGGTACTTATGTAGAAACTATTTTTGCATTGCCCTTAGCAAAAATGTACGCACAGAAATCAAGCACTCCTATTGATGTAACCCAAATATTACTTATAACTGATTACCTTAGAGAAAGCCTCAGAGTGGGGCATAATGGAAAATTGTTAGAAGATTTATTAGAACTTATCAAGGATAAAGCCTTACAAAAAGTATGGACACGGAAACAAGAAGCTCATTTATTACAAAACCTGCTCTATATTCATCAGAAAATAGACTATTGTAGTAATTTAAAGACCCTGAGAGAGGTGTGTAAGTATGTACAGAAGGAAACTGCCCCTTCTTTTCTACAAACCATAAGTAATTATAACCATCAGTACCGACAAGGAGGTATGCAAATGGTTGAAATCATCTTGCATACAGCCTTCTCAAAAGATATATATTTAAACTTTCAACTTAAAAACGAATTTCTAATTCTTTTAGACGGATTAACTGGGAAAAATCCTAAACCCACTTGGATTAAAAAATGGAAAAATATCCAAGAAAGAATAGATAATAAAGTTTTGGAAAATGTCATTTCTCAAATAGAAGCCTTAAAACATTACAAAATACTCCATCTTACTGAAGAAGGGAAAGAAATTACTTATGCTATTTCAGATGATGTTGCCACCAGTATACTAAAAGGAGTACAATGGATAAGAGAAGACTTATCAGGGACACTTATTGCAAAAACTTCTAAAACTAAGGAAGAAACTCCCGAGATGATGCAAAAGAAAATCAAGCAAGAATTAGAAGAACTTTTGCTTCAAAAAACACAAGGCAATATAGACCTCAAAATGTATCTATTAAAGAAAAAGGAATTAGAAAAAATATTAGTTACTGATTAAAATGAGTTACATTACCTTTAAAAGCAGGCTCATAGAGCAGAAAGTAAAGCAATATCTGAAAAAGAAACACGAAGACCTTCTTGTAAAAGAGGGGAGGAGGGTGTTGGTCAAAGAAGAAGGAGCGCCTTTGATTACCAAAATGCTCATTCATAACGATGAGTTGCACTCGGAGGACTTAGCCGACTTGCAAATGTTCCCCAATATAAAGGAATTGGAGTTGCTATCGGAGAATATTACTGATTTAGAATCCTTACCACCCTTGGAGAAGCTACAAAAACTCTATTTGAATGTCAAGGCAACAGATTATACACCCCTTGCCAAGTATAAAAAGCTTAAAAAAGTAGAAGTTTATGACAGTGGCGTGAGTGATATAACTCCTTTTTGCGAACTTTCCAAGCTAACAGTGTTGAAACTATCGTGTAATAAGCTCTTTTCTTTAAAAGGAATTGCTAAATTACAAAACCTTACCGAACTTTGGTTGGATAGAAATCAAATCACCGATATATCCCCTTTGGCGTGGTTGCCCAATCTTGAATATTTGCAGTTAGATAGGAACCACATCAGCGATCTATCTCCATTGAAAGCCCTCAAGAAGCTCACCACCTTATATTTGTATCACAATGAAGTAAAAGACCTTTCTCCTTTGAAGCATTTATCTTTAGAGGAATTGAGCTTAGAGCAAAACAAGATAGAAGACCTTAGCGATTTGGTAGGTATAGAAACACTTAGAAATCTAAAGATATGTTTTAATTCTATAAAAGACGCCTCTCCTTTGCTAAAAATGCCTTATTTAGAGTTCATCTGTACAGATGCTGAGGATATCTACTTGCCTTTAGAACGTTACCTCGGTAAAATTGTAGTAAGAGAAGTCTTTGGAGGGCAGTACCCTAACTTTGAAGAAGCAGATACCTATATATTTAGTAGAAAAGAATGAAAAAAATGACCTTATTAGCCTCTTTGTTAGCGTTGTTTTCTTGCAAAAGAGCGACAGAAGAGCGTAAAGCCACAGAAGCCTTTGCGATACAATCCCTACTTACCTATGAATATTGTGGGGAAAAAGATGGTTTTCAGTATTTCTTATTAGGCAACCAATGGGAGCATAAAGTGTTCAAAATAAAAAGCTCAGAAATACACATTGATCCTCAATATGCTTTTTACGCTGATCCCTCTTTTGAGCCTAAAATACCTATTACCCCCGTTGAACAAGAAAGAGTCTTTGCCGAAATCCCTATGAATGGACAGAAACTCTATTTGTATAAGAACTATATTGTACCGCGTTATTTCCTTAGTTGCTCCGACCTACACAAGAAGGGAAATACCCATCCCACCTACCTATATGATGAGGTAAGCCAGCAGGAAGCCGAAGCGCGCCAAGAAGAACGCGCCTACTATATAGGTTATTACCAGGGCGAAAAACTCATTCGTTACCAAAAAATATATAGAGGTGAGGTGCTTATGGAGAAAAGATTTTAAGTATAAAAACTTGAGTAGGAATGATACACACAAGCATTTTTGTGGTATGTTTTCTCATCTCTAAAAAAGGAAAGGTTATCGAAGATAGGATTATACGTAAAACCACTGGTTGCAAAGAGTGTGATACTCTAGTGCTAAAGACGCTCAAAAAAATAAGAAAAAGGAAAGCCTATTCTTTTGATAATAAAGCAAATACAGTTTCTAAAATTACTATTCCTTTTGGGAGGGTTTGGGAATAAATAGATCATTGAAGAAATATCAAACCCTTCTAGTACGTAAAAAATGAAATTAAAAAAATATAGTAAAAAATGAAATTAAAAAAATATAGTAAAAAAATTTATAGATTTCTCGTTATAGCAGATATTATTTCTGTGTTATTTCTATTCTTATATCTTTGTTATTTGAAGAAATATATGAATGATTATATGTATTATATTTTGTCTATATATATTCCTACCATAGCTATTGTAGCTTTCCTTATATTTTTCATCTGTAAAGTAAGAAGGATATTATCTTTGTTTTTTATTCTATTTAACATTCTTATTATTTACATTTCTATTAGAAATATTATAAGAGTTCTCTATGGATAGCAGATTCTCAATAGGTATTTTTTTATTAGCCTCCTTATGGATTGTATTTCCTTGTATAGGATACACACAAGAGAAAGACACTATTCCTTCAATGGATATTGGGGAAGAGGAGCTTATAAATACGACTTGTTTCCCTTCAATGGAACAAAAACCTATGTTTGTACAATGTAAGGAAGTGAGTGCAAGGGAAAGAGACGCTTGCTTTTATCATTTCTTCTCTCAGTATCTTAAGCAAAGCATCCTTAAAAGTCCTTATAAGGAATTGGAGGGAGAAGCGACCGTCCTTTTCAGTGTGGAAAAGGACGGAAGTGTAGTGCTTATCCGTTGTGTGGCTTCTTCTCTGTATATAAGAAAAGAGGTGCAACGCACTATGGAGCAGTTCCCCAAACTGATTCCTGCACAACAGTGGGGGAAGCCCGTACGCTACTTCTATCACTGCAGAATTAGGTTTAATTAGTTTGTATGGCTTTCTTCTTTGTAGCTGATACCTATGTCCACAAGTCTAATTTACTTATTTTTCTTTCTTGAAAGGCGGCTAAAAAGTACAAACAAAGTACTGTAAATAAGTGTAATAGCTATATTGCAAATAAGCAAATAAACATCTGTCATTACACGAAAGGCATCCCTGAGGGCATGCCCAATACCCCATCTACTATCTGAGCCTAAAAGGAAAACGGTCATAAAAACCATTACATAGCAGGCTAAAAAAGTATATAAGACAACATACTTAAATGCTTTCACCTGAAAGGAATTTAATAGATTTGTATATAGTAAGATGACAATAAAAGTGATGGGAAGCATTTCTAATAGAAATAGTCCGGCAAAACTATTATCTATTAGGCTAAAAGCAAGAAAAAAAGCGACTATCGAGAGGATAAATGCTATCAGAAAGACATAAATGATCTTCATATTTCCTTAGACTATTTCTTCACCTCTGCCAAGCTAACGGTAAAGATTCCAAAATCATCAATCAGCATGCTTTCTTTCTTTACCCCTTGCAGAGCGAAAAGTCCGTCCAATTCTCGCTGGCTGCGGCGACGCATCACCCAGTCTTTCTCTTGGTGACTCTTCAGTACAAAGGCAATGGTTTTGAGCTGTGGGTGCCATGGCTGTCCTGTATAGACGATATAACCATTATCCGAGATAGAAACTACTCCTTTGATCGCCTCAGTAGCCAAGGCATTGTCTCCAAAAAGTTCAAAAATACCTGAGATAATAGTGATATTGGGCGCATAATTCAGTTTGCGGTAGGTGTCTGCCTCAAAACAGCTGTAATTGGTAAAGCGTATATGCTGATAGCCGCGTTCTTTGATGATTTGTTCGCCTTTTTGTATGTTGGCTGGCAGGAATTCATTGATGACGATCTCCACTTCAGGGTGTCGCTGCTTGATGTCGAAAAGGTAGTTACCCACCCCACCGGCGATATCCAATATTTTTACCTTCTTCCCTTGTGCTTGTAGGGCTTGTATGGCTTTTTCTACTTGTTGTAATAGATGTCCCTTGCGGATACGCACCCCACGCCAGCCTATGGCATTCAGGTAACTCTTATCCATCCAGCGACCTACACCCCATTTGCCTTGAGGGGTATTTTTATATATATAATCCATGGAAGCACCAGAGTCAAAGCCGTGAGTGAGTCCCACTGTCATCCCTTCGCTGAGGTGTCCGAACTTACCCAATGCCCATTTCTCAAATCGGTAGCACCACCTTTCCCCATTGGGAATAAGCTCATATTGCATGGTCTCAAACTCCTTTTGGGTAAAGAGGTCTGGGGCAAGCGTAGGGGCAGGCAGGGGCGTTGAGAAAGCCTTTTGAATAAAGCGTTGTAGGATTTTGTATACTTCCTCTCTGCCTTGCTCAAAGAGGATTCCATGGTGAAAGCCTTCCAAGGTGATAAACTCTTTTGTTTCAGAAGAGAGATTTACATAGAACTGTTTTTGTTGTCGGTTAATCACCACAAAGTCTTTTTCGGCGGAAAGCACTAGGGTAGGAGTGGTGATAGCGGCGGCATCTTCTACTAATCGCTTGCCTGCGTTGGCAAGGTCAATAAGGAGTTTGCCATTGATAGAACGGGTGATAAAGCGGTCTGTGTCGTAAGCGCGCTGTTGTTCAGGGTCACGTGTGAGCATTTTGGATTTTACATAGCTCTTTACAATGAGCTTAGGATTGACCTTTAGCATCAGTTCAATGGCTTGCTTGGCCAAAGGTACAATAAGGTTTATTTCAAAGGCAGGCGCCAAAAGAGCCATCCCTGCGATACGTGGGGCAAAATCATGTGCCCAAGCCGATGTAATCACCCCTCCAATACTATTGGCTACCACAAAGATGTCTTCCTCGCGTACTCCGTAGCACTGCCCAAGGAACTTAGCAAAGGTGTCCAAATCCCGTACCGAGTCCATGAAAGCAGGGGATACCGCAGCCTTGGTATGTCCATGTCCGCGCATGTCAAAAGCAAAGATGTTATAGGAAGCAAACAAGGGGTGTGTAGCAAACTCCTGCAGGCGCTCGCCATACTCATGTCCCCTATGGATTACGATAAGGGTCTTTTGTCCTGGTTTGTAATTCCACTCATAGAAGAAGATCTCAGCCCCTTCATGACTTTTGAAAAAACCTGTGTTCATGGTATAATGATTTTGATGCGACAAAAATAGATAAATATTTTCTAATCACCTAATTTTTTATTAAAATTAGTTGTTAGCTTGCATCCACTTAGCTTTTCTGTACATAATCAGCGATAGCAGAGGCTTGGGTAGAAAAGAGAGCAGGCACATGAGCCACTTCATACGCGTAGGGAATAGGTGTATAGGCTTCTTCTGGGCAATAGCATGGCTAATTTCCGCTACAGCTTTTACTTCACTTACCACAAAAGGTTTTTTGGATAGGTTGTTTTGATTCAACTCGTGTAGCTTTTGGGTAGCTACATACCCAGGAGCAATGGTTGTGATATAGATACTGAAGGGACGCAGGGCACGCCTATAGGCATCGGCTATTTGCAGAACACTGCGCTTGGTCTTGGTATAGAGACTGGAGGAAGGGTAGTCCAAAATTCCTGATATAGAAGCCAATAGAACGATTTGTCCGCCGCTATTGCTCATGAGTTCTCGTCCTATTTCCAAGGTGTTGATAGCCCCTATAATGTTGGTTTGTAGCATCGCCACTGCCTGGTCATAGGAGATCTCTCCTACCACATCTTCGGCATAGCTACCCGCACAGTTGATCAGTAGGGATAGGGCAGAGGAGTTGATAAATTGATGTATTACGCTGGTTAATAGTTCTTTGTCTATGACATTGGCCTCATATTTCTCAAAGGGTAATTCTGTAGAGATCTTGCTAAGGTCTCTGCCACAGACCCCTACACGATGGCCTTTTTGTTGGTAGAAGGAGGCTAAGGCAAGGCCTATGCCAGAGGTGCCTCCTATGATAAATACATTCATGAGCTAAAGGTGTTAAGAATAGTTTGATAGCCATAGTCCCATTGTTTTTCTATTTGCTGAAAGTAAGTAGGGTAGTCTTTGGGAAAACGAATACCAATACTTAGGCGTTTCCAATCTATATATTTCTCTGAATAAAATCCTTTTAGAACAGAGGTAGCCCTACGTGTATCTACCCATAGGGCAGGGTAGGAGGCCACTGTAGCCAGCCGCTCATTGCCACTAAAACCTAAGACGGCACGCACCAAGGCTTCTTCTGTAGGGGAGTAGGCCTGTTTGCGCTCAGCTATCACCTCAGCAGAAAGGGTATAGGCCAGTTCCATAGGGACAAGGTCAATAGCTCCACCTGCATAATAGGAATCTTGATAAGCCACAGGTGCTACATAGAACATATCGGAGATCGAAATACGAGCTGCTCTAAGTATAGGCATTTCGGTATTGAGTAGTATATTAGAAGCTACTGCCGAATGAATATAGTTGGGCTCGGTATGTTGTAGTCCTGAAGGAGGGATCTTCTGGGCGGTCTCGGGGTCGGTAAAGAGTACCTCTTGGTAGAGCTTTCTTCCCTCTCGGGACGAGCCACACTCATGGGGGGTGAAGAGCATCTTTGCTCCTATGATGATAGTAGGTAAGGTAGCCGAAAAAGATACCTTGGACAAAGAAGGAAGTAAGGCAGAAAGATCCTGTGCCATTTCTACTAAATAGCGCTGATATACATCTTCTACAAAGGGAGCGGGGCGCTTGTCATAGCGCTTTTGCAGCGCTAAAAATCCCAAACGATGCAACTTACTATAGGGGGTAAGGAAAAGACTTAGGATAAAGTGGTAAAATTCCCGAGATTGCAAATACGCTTTTCGCTCCTCGTGGGTAGGGAAAGCATTGATTACCAAGGAAGCAAAGGCACCTCCACAAGAAGCAATCAACAGATCAGGTGCTTTGCCTATCTCACACAGAGCTGCATACATACCATTGTAGAGGGCAAAGCGGGTACCACCCCCTGAGAAGAGCAAACAGCTGGAGAAGGGGCTTATCGAAGGATCCATAAGTAAAACCAAATACAGTTGAACAATAGGCTATCTATACGGTCTAAGAGCCCGCCATGTCCAGGGATAAGCGTGCTTGTGTCTTTGACCCCTGCTCTTCGCTTGAGGTAGGAGAAGGTCACATCTCCCCAGAACCCCCAGAAGCTAAGAAAGAATCCTATGAGCGCTAAGCTCAGGAGTGATATAGGTAGGTCAAGCAAGCTGCCTATAGCCATACTCAGTATAGGGGAGAGCAGTAGACCGCCTAAGAATCCTGCTATGGTTTTGTTGGGGCTTATTTTGGGTAGGATCTTCCGCTTGCCAAAGACCTTGCCTGTGAGGTATTGGAGGATGTCATTCAGTTCGGTGACTACCACTAAGAAGATCAACCACAGTACCCCTTGGGGTTCCATACGCAAGAAAATCAAGTGAGGGTAAGCAACCAAAACAATCAGAAGGGAGATGGGGAGTCCTAAGGGAATTTGCCTAAGGGAGCAACTTAGGATAAGCCCTATACAGACAAAGATACCAGCCCCTATCATATAGTCAGGATAAGCGGGACAGCCTATAAGTAGTATTCCTTGTAATAATGGGACAGCTATACGCCAGTAGGTAGTCTCATACCTAAAGAGCCTTCCCAGCTCGGTCATCCCTTGGAAACTCATCCATAAGCAAAAGAGGTAGATGGTATAAGGGTGGGAGATAGCCACGGCAAAGATACAGATCATGACCCCCCAGCTGCGGATACGCAGTGGTACATCGGCATATTTACTATTGGGCATCGGCATAGAGTCCTTTTTTTAAGCGGATAAAAGTACTCAGGAGCAACAGAGCAATGATGATGGAGAAAATCACTTGAGAATAAGCTGTTATCCCTACTCCAAAGTAAGAGATCAGTCCATAGATACCCACCAGTAGAGCGCGGTCACTCTTGCCCATAGGTCCGTCATAACGCCTTTGGCCACCTAATACCTTTCCCATGATACCCGCAAATTCGTTAAGAACACTTAGTACAATAAAAACTACTATTAAGTAGAGACTTTCGGGGTGGTATTTTAGCAAAGGGAAGAAAATAAACACATCGGAGACGACATCCCCCAGTTCATTGAGAACTTCTCCCAGTCGAGAAGTTTGTCCAAATTCGCGCGCCATCATACCATCGAGGGCATTGAGTATCATCCTGATAAGTAGTCCTATTGGCAATGCCAGAAAGAAAAATGGTACAACTGAGGCTTCCCAGAAGAGTACTCCAATGCAAAACGAGAACACTATAGCCACCACTGTAATGAGGTTAGCGGTTACTTTCTTTTGGTGTAGCCATACCAACAAAGGGTGTAACAATTGTTGGAATTTAGGTTTCAACTTATAAACGGAAATCATATACCAAAAAGATTAAGGTTTTCTTTGGTGAGCTTTGATAAATATCTCATAATCCTCGGCGGTAATTCGTCTGTAGGAATGAGCGGCATCTGTAGCTGTTTTCTTCAAGGAAAGTTGTCCATTCCTAAAGGAATATTCCCAAGGAGAGGACATTCTCTCCACTGAGAGTTTTCCAACCTCTGTTGGGGTGTAGGTATATTCTATGATTTTTGGATAAGCCAAGGTACAAGTGTTCTCCTGCAAAGGAACCCAACCTATTCTGGCTTCTGTAAAGAGCAGAATTTCGTCCTCTCCACAGGAGGCAGTGTGCTCCCGCTGCCAATAACCAATCAAAGTATTGGTACTCTTAGGCGGAGGTGCTACCTTGGGGGAGTTATCCTTTTGACAGCCTACAAAGATAAAGGCAATGATAAGAAGTATAAGTATTCTCATGAGTTAGTTGTCTGTACTTTCCCTTTGGGGAGTAGGGGAATTGCCAGTGGTTAAAGCGCAAAGGTACAAAAAGTAAAGAAAATTGACAAGAGATTTTTTTACTTTTCGCCCTATATCTGTCTGTGAGGACTTGCAGATTATGCTTTTGATTTTTGCACTTAATTATCTGCTTAAAAAAAGTTGGAAACTTTTTTTGTTTATTAAGTTTTTTGTTTTACCTTTGCGCCCTGAAACAAGGAATTAAGATCCTTAAAGAGTTCACTTAAAATATAAAATTTAGAACGATGAAGAAAATACTTACCGCAGTTATTATCCTTGCCTTAGTAGGTTTTATGGCATATCGCTTGTATGCAAACAAGGAAAAGAATGCACAAGAAGTGGCTATTGTAGCCCAGAAGGAAGCTCAAGTGGCTGTGCGTGCCGCCAAGGTAACCCAAGAGAATGTATCGGATCTCTTTACCGCCAATGGGACTTTTGTAGCCGAACAAGACCTCAATGTCTCTTCTGAGACAGGGGGGCAGATCGTGAAGATTTATGTAAAAGAAGGAGATTATGTAAAAGCAGGACAAGTACTTGCCACCACCAAGGCAGATCGTACCAATGTACAACTGGACAATGCAAAGGCGGTACTTGAGACCGCTAAGTCCGATCTGAAGCGATTCGAAAGTGCTTACCAGACAGGGGGCGTTACCGCACGACAATTGGAGCAAGCTCGCCTACAAGTTAAGAACGCACAAGCCAACTACAATTCAGCTGCCATCATCTCTGGCAATACTTCTGTCAGGAGTAAGATTAGTGGAATTGTAAGCAGCAAAGAAGTAGAAGAAGGTACTCTTGTTAATCCTGGTCAACCTCTTTTTAATGTGGTGAATATAGACAATCTTAAGCTCAAAATCACAGTAGATGAAGCCCAAGTAAGCAGGCTCAAAGTAGGACAAACTATTGAGGTAAAGCCCAGTACCTCATCAGAAACTGTAGAGGGAAAGATTGTTTTTATAGCACCTAAATCCAATGGATCCCTTAAGTTCCCTGTGGAAATCTTGGTAGCCAACAAGGATAAAAAGCTCAAGGCAGGTATGTATGCCAGTGCCCAGTTTGCCGGACAGACAGAAGCTACTACCGCTCTTGTAGTGCCTCATAGTGCTTTTGTAGGGAGTGTAAGCCAGAACAAAATTTTTAAGATAGTTGCCGGAAAGGATGAGCAAGGACAGGCTGTACCGAAGGCAGAATTGGTTACAGTAAAGAGTGGTCGTAACTTTGGCGACAAGGTAGAAATATTAGAAGGGCTTGTAGCAGGCGATCAGGTAATCACCAGTGGACAGATCAATATTGATAATGGAACTGCAGTGAAAATTGTTGAATAATTAGTTTAGTAAATAGGATCTAGAAAAAAGACGATACTTTTGCATCGTCTTTTTGTTTGCTAGAATTTTGCCTAAATTTATTACCTTTGTCCCATAGAAATAACCTCTTATGAAAAAATATCTATTCTATACTTTAGCTTTAGTAGGATGTTGGCTTCTACCCTTAGGAGTGCAGATTTTAGTGAGTACTTTCTATGAAAAATACTTCACTTATACGTCTATACATGGGGTTTCATGGGGAATATTTGTCTATTATGTGTATTATTATTTCAATCTTATAGGATTATTACTTGCTTTTTTATTGTTTCAATGGAAGAAATGGCTTCTTTTTGTGCCTTATCTACTCCTTTCCTTAGAGATATTACATCATTTTCCTCATCGTCCTTTGAGAACTTTACTTATATGGGGTAGTATAAGTATAGGCTATGGCTTATTATTTGTGTTATTAAACCGATTTAGAAAAACAAACCCTATTCAGAATGAAAAAGATATTTAACAAACAAAACAACTTTCTTTTTGCCTTAGTGGGGATGATTGTCTTAGCAAGGATTATCCCTTATAGAGATGAATACAATGCGGTATTTAACCTAAACCGCTTTATTGATTGGGGGATTTGTATCATTTTCTTGCTTTATGGGCTAAAACTCAATATCAAAGAGGTATTTCGGGATATAAAGAACTGGAAACTGCACTTATTGGTACAGCTAGGTACCTTTGTCCTCTTTCCGCTTTTAGTAGCCTTGTTCTACCCCCTTGCCAAGGGTACAGACTACCAATTGGTATGGCTCTCTATTTTCTTTTTAGCGAGCTTGCCCTCTACGGTATCCTCCTCGGTAGTGATGGTTTCTATTGCCAAAGGCAATATTACCTCGGCTATATTCAACGCCTCCATATCGGGACTGATAGGGATTGTAGCTACCCCCCTTCTCATGGGCTTTTTCTTAGAAAACACCTCGGCAGAGGTAGATCAAGGAGAAATTATTCAGCAGTTATTACTCAAAGTACTGCTTCCTATTGTACTGGGGCTATTATTGAATCCTCTTTTGAAGAAATGGGTAGATAAATACAGCAAATGGATAGGTCAGTTCGACCGATTTATTATTTTGCTGATTGTATATGAGAGCTTCTCCGATGCTTTTGTCAAGCAGATATTCCTCTCGGTATCTCCTATGGTCTTTGTGATCATTGCAGGGGCTTCAGTAGCCTTGTTTTTTATAGTGTACGAAGTCCTCAAAAGGATTTCCCATGCCTTGGGATTCAATCGTGAAGATACCATCACCGCCACTTTCTGTGGATCTAAAAAGTCGCTGGTACATGGAAGCCTTTTTGTGATGGTCTTAGGGATCCCCGAAACCCAAAAAGTACTCTATCTGCTCCCTATCATGTTGTACCACAGTTTCCAACTCTTTTATGTGAGTTGGTTGGCCAATCGAATTGGTCAGCAGATAGTGAAAAGAGAAAAGCAAATTAAGTGAAAAACGAAGAGTGAAGAGTGAAAAATGCCCTCTGTCGTTCATTTTTTACTATTCGCTTTTAAAATAAAAACCGATGTTAAAAGATATTTTAAACTTCCGCAGGGCGGTACGCTATTATGCGCCTACGCCCATTAGTGAGGAAAAGGTACGTGAATGCCTTCAGCTCGCTACACTAGCACCTAGTGGTTTCAATATGCAACTGTATGAGTTCTATCATATTACTGATAAGGCTTTGTTAGAAAAATTAGCAAAAGCCTGCTTGGGACAGCTTTCAGCAACCACGGCACAACAGATGGTCGTTTTCGTGACTCGACAAGACAAACACCGCCAGCACGCCAAAGCTATCTTGGAATTTGAGCGTGGTAATATACAGCGCAACAGTCCGCCTGAAAGACAAGCTAAACGTATTAAAGATAAAGAGAAGCTTTACCAGAAACTAATCCCGTTTGTGTATAGTCGTTTTTTTGGCTTATTAGGAGCTTTCCGCAAGCTCTCTGGGGTAATCGGTTGGTTTCGCCCTATGGTGCGAGAACTCTCTGAAGGTGATATACGTGTGGAAGTACATAAAAGCTGCGGGCTTGTAGCGCAAACTTTTATGTTAGCCATGGCAGAGGAAGGGTATGATACTTGTCCGTTAGGCGGTTATGATAGCCATCGTATTAAGAAACTGCTACACCTACCTTATGGGGCTGAAGTGTGTATGGTTGTCACTTGTGGGATTCGCGAAGAGCGCGGTATATGGGGCGAAAGGTTTAGACTACCATTTGAGGAAGTGTATAGAAATTATTAATAGTTATAGTGAAAGTAATTGGTATTATCTTTTTGGTTTTTCTATTTTTAAGCGCTTTATTCTATTATCTGATTCAGCAATCTAAGAAACCCTCAGGGATTGTAGGTGTTTTGATGATGCGGCTTTTCAATAAAGCCTATCTACCAATGGTTCGTTGGGCACTTTTATTTTACAATCCATCAGAATCACCTATGAAAATATTAGATATAGGGGTTGGAAATGGAAAATCAACAGCATTACTAGCAAAAAACTTTCCTAAAAGTAGCGTAATAGGTGTTGAAATTTCAGAAATTGCTATCAAAGAAGCCCAAAAACTATCTACTACAGCTGTTTTTCAATTAAAAAATATTGAAAACACTTCATTTGACAGCAAAATATTTGATCTGATATGTGCTTTTCAGACGCATTTTCATTGGCAAGACTTAAAAAAGGCTTTCTCTGAAATAAGGCGTGTTCTTACAGATGAAGGGATCTTACTTGTCGCTTGTGAATATGCAAAAATAAGGTATTACTTACCACAATATAAAGATATGCAAGCCTTTCAAGAGTTTCTAAACTCTGTAGGGTTACAATTAGTACAAGAAGAAAAACAGCAAGGATGGCGGTTTTACAAAATAAAGAAATTGATATAATTTTAATAATAAGATGATGAAAATCAACACTTTAATTCTTAGTTTTTTACTTGCCTTTCATTGGGTAAATGCTAAAACAAAACTTGTAACTATTCAAGGTTCTGTGGGAACACTTCATGGAGTGGTAACCACTCCTGATACTGTGAAAAAATCTCAGAAAATCCCTACTGTGATTATCTTTCACGGACTGACCAGCAATAAAGACAAAAAGTTATATGCTACTTTGGCAGATAGCTTAGCGGCACACGGTATCGCCTCAGTACGCTTTGACTTTAACGCACACGGGGAAAGTGAAGGAGATTTTAAGAAAATGTCGTTAGATAATGAGTTAGAAGATGCACGGCGCATAATGGCATTTACTAAAAGACTCTCTTTCGTAGGTAAGATAGGTTTGATAGGACACTCGCAAGGAGGGGCTATAGCGATGCTTTTGAGTGCAGAATTAGGGAAGAAAAATGTTAAAGCATTAGGCTTGTTAGCACCTGCTTCTACAATTCACGACATACTATCACAAGGGGTACTGTTCGATGCCACTTTCGACCCATTGAATGTACCAGAGGAGCTTTCCTTTTTTGGAGGGAAAGTAACGGTAGGGAAGGACTATATTCTCTCAGCACAACGCTGTAAACTCATTGAGAAAGCGAGTACCTACAAAGGCAAGGTGCTGGTAATTCACGGTACGGGTGATCGGATGATATCCTATACTTATAGCGAGAATTTACCTTTTTTCTACAAACATTGTAAGGTAAGTCTTATAGAAAGAGGAGACCATTTGTTTACTGCCAAGGAAGCACAAACAGCAGAGATGATTACACAGTTTATGCTAAAAAACTTGAGATAAAGAGCAAATGTGTTAATCAATAAAACTAACAATAGATAAGATATGAATCCAAATCTTATTAAAAAACTGCAGGATTTTTTCCAAACGAATCCTATAACAAAGGGAGAACCCTCCACAGCCGAAGAACTATTGTTTGTGGAACAAACTATGCAGCTCAAATTAGATGAGACTCACCGATATCTGCTGCTACATTATGGAGGGGTAGTAATAGGAAACATTCGCATTTATGGGCTAAAAAATGCAGGACTAATAGGTGATGAAACTTTTGTAGAGCTCACCAATGATTTTAGAGAGCAAATGAGTATAGAGGCACAACAATATGTTATCTCGGTAGATGATACAGGGAATCCTATACTCGTAGATACGATAACTCGTGAGATAATTTTGTATAATCACGATATTGGAGCGTATGAAAAATTCTTCGATTCGTTAGAAGATCTTATCCTTAGCAAATTAAGTTTCGTAAGTTGTATAACTTATTGATTTTCAAAAACCTTCCCCCCCTTCCCCCCTCTTCACATACTCGCTCTCGCGACTTCCTCCAAAGGGGGAATGAGATAGTTTATGATTCTCAATGAGTTATAGAGAGAAAATTTTACGTATTGACAAACAGTTTTTGCCTTTTCAACGCATCCCACATACCCAGCTGCGAGCACTCGCTGGCTTTCCCTCTCAGAGGGGATAGTCCGTGAATACATGGAACGGAGTATGTGAGGGGGTTTGTTTGTAATATATTGATTTATAAATAGTTATAATCTTAATTATATTCTAAAAACGACTTGCGAAACTTAAATAATTTTATAAAAACAGAAGAATTCCATCAATCCCTAAGTTTCCCAAATTTTCCACTTATTAAATTTAAAGAATGATGCAAAGAAATATTATTTACATACTACTTTTTATACTATTTTGTCAATGTACAAGCGCCATAAGGAAAGATATAAAATGGATTGCAATTACAGATATCTATGAAGAATTTGGTATAGATTCTTATGATATAGAATTCGAAGAATTCTATTTTGTAGATGAAAGCACATTAATTTTATCAGGTTTCAAAGGGATAGGTACTCCTTCTCGGACAGGTATTATTTTTATATCAAAAGACTTAGGGAAGACATATCACAAAATAGAATTTGTTAATGAAAATATTTATTTCATTTCAGTATCTAAAGACTATTGCTTAATTGAAACTGAAAAAACAGACAATCAAAGAAATGCCTATCTGTTAAATAATTCAAATTTAAACTATCAAAAAATAGGAGAATATGATGGATCTATTTTCTCTTATGGAGCTTTTAATGGGAAAATCCTAGAATGTATATCCTATGATAATTCTAAATTTACAGATATAGAGACGCATAAAATATATAATATCCCTGAAAATTGGCAACATAAAAAATACCGATTACACTCAGATAATACATTATATTATGTGGAAAACAAGAACTTATACACTTACAATCTTCTCACCCAAAAGGAAGATGTAAAAGTATTGTCTCTGAATTACGATGTTTTGTCAGTGAAAAATGACGATATATTCTTGGTAAGATTTAATTTTTTTAAAGATAAAGCTACCTTGTATAATTTAGAAGAAAGAGAAATATATACTGAATCCGAAGAAGATATAGAATATTATAAATACAAAGATTTTATATGCCATTATAAATCTTCCACTCCTCATATAGTACTAAATTACTCTTTTGATAAAGGGAATCATTGGTATTCTTATGAAGCGGATAACTTTTTTGCTGCTTCCCGTCCTATCGCTTATTATAAAGATAGATATATCGTATTAAAAGGAGGCATATATCGAAATTCCGAGAAAGACAAAGGAGGAGGAAGAATAATGGTAGGAGAATTCCTAAAATAAAAGAACTGCTAAGCATTTACAAATATTTATCAGCTTTATCTTATTCTTCTTTCCTTATCAAATGTGCTAATTCAGAATTGATTCTTTTTTCATTTTTTCCTGCAATTCCTTTGGAAATATAGCATGCTTGAGGCGTTCTTCTGCAAGGGCTAATTTTTTAGGAAGCATGATAGCCTCTACTCACTACTGAAGACTTATTACCGACCACCTCCCTCTATTTGGAATCCTACTTCGGTGATGCCTTGTAGGTTTTCTACCCCTTTTTCTTTTCCTAAGCTACGATCAGCCTGCTCTATACGGAAAGTATAGGTGCCTTTGGTAGGGAAGGTAACGCCTTCCTTATACCATAGCTTGCTATCTTTGATAGTAGCTCCCTCTCCTAACCATTTGCCCTCAGCGGTAGCCATTTCATACTCCAAAGTATCCACAATGACTTGGTTATTGGGGAACTCCATCTTGGTAATGAGAAAGATATTGCTATAGGGATAGTCATTGTTATTCCTTAGCATGATAAAAAGGTTATGCTTTTGTAGCGTATCAGTAGCCTCATAGCGAAAAGCAATAGGCTTATTAGCAGCCCACCCTTGGGGGAGGGTCTGGTATTCACTGTATTGTATATTCTCTCCACAGCTGGCCATAAGGAGAGCCCCTACTAAGAAAAAGAAAAACTTATTCATCGGACTTAGGAGTGGTTTTGTTAGGTTTCTTAAAAGGTTTTCGGCTACTTTTCTTAATATTGGTAGCTTGTGGTGTTATCTTTTCCTGTTTTTGAGCGTTGTTGATAGCTTTTTGAGGGTTGTTATTGAAAGGTTTCTTGTTTTCAGGTTGGGGTTTTCGTCCCTCAGGATTATTTCTTTTCTCTTTGGCTACAGGAATTACTTTTTCTTTGTTGTTATCATCCCTTTCTTTGTCAGGATTTGCCTCAGGAGCAGTGTCGTTGGCAGCAGTATTTTTACCCCCTTGTTTCTTTTTGTTTTTACGTTTTTTAGGTTTTTCATCAAAGCGGGTAAGGCTTCCCTCTTGGGAATTATCGATAGGGGAGACCTTCTGGGTTGTATCTTCCTCTTCTGTGATATATTCCTCAAGGCTTGGTACTGTCAGCTTCTGTTTGTTCAGTTCCAAGATTTCTTTTACCTGATCCACAGTAAGTTTGTGCCAGTTGATGAAATCACCCTCATAGGTGAACCACATTAGGCGCTTAAAAATATCTACTTTCTGGCAAGAAGCGATTCCCTTTTCGGTGAGTAGCTTGGTGTCAGTACGAGGGAAGTCGCGCAAGGCCTCGAGGTAGCAATCCAGTTCGAAATTCAGGTCACACTTGAGTTTTCCACATTGTCCGGCAAGTTTCTGAGGGTTGAGCGAGAGCTGTTGGTAGCGAGCGGCAGAAGTCGTTACGCTTCGGAACTCAGTAAGCCAAGTAGAGCAACTGATTTCTCGTCCGCTGGAGCCGATACCTCCCAGGCGAGCAGCCTCCTGGCGGTAACCTATCTGGCGCATCTCGATACGAGTGGAGAACTCTTTGGCCATATCCTTGATCAGCTGGCGGAAGTCCACACGTCCTTCGGCAGTATAGTAGAAAGTTGCTTTAGAGCCATCTCCCTGATACTCTACATCGGAGATTTTCATTTCCAAGCCCAAGGCAATAGCCAGCTCACGTGAACGCTTCTGCAAGGATACCTCCTTGGCACGGTGCTCCTTCCATATTTCTATATCACGCTCAGTGGCTTTGCGATAAATTTTGGGTAGGGTAGGGGACTCCGCATCCGCTTTCTTTTTCCTCATTTGGATACGTACCAGTTCCCCAGTGAGGGAAACGGTTCCTATATCGTGTCCTGAAATAGCCTCTGTGGCTACCATATCGCCTATTTGTAAGGGAAGCCTGTGGACATTGCGAAAAAATTCCTTGCGACTGTTCTTGAAGCGAACCTCTACACAGTCGAAGACCTCTTGTCCTGCAGGTAGCGGGATATCAGAGAGCCAATCATATACTGAGAGTTTGACACTTCCGTAGTTATAAGCGGTAGTGTTGTGAGAAGGTGTATCGTTGTAAATCATTAATATTCATTATTTTATAATCTCTAAAAGGAGAAAATATCCCCTAAAAGGATAGGAGTTTTCCTTTGGAGAAAACAGAGTGTTTTTTTAAAGGACAAAAATACATAAAAAAGTCAGAAATAAAAAGTTAAAAAGAAAAATCCTTTTTTGTAGGATATTTTTTGTGAATAAGGATAAATTTTTCGAGGAAAAGCCGTATATTTGCACGCGTTTTTAATAAAGATAAATTAGAAGAAAATGGGAAGAGCATTTGAATTTAGAAAAGCCCGTAAATTCAAGCGTTGGGCTGCAATGGCAAAAACATTTACCCGTATAGGAAAAGATATTGTAATGGCGGTAAAAGAGGGGGGACCTCATCCTGAGACGAATGCCCGCTTACGTGCTATTATGCAAAATGCAAAGGCAGCGAATATGCCTAAGGAAAACGTAGAACGAGCCATCAAGCGTGCCACAGAAAAAGATACTGCCAACTATAAAGAAATTCTTTTCGAAGGGTATGCTCCCCATGGGATTGCCATTCTTATAGAAACAGCAACAGACAACAACAACCGTACAGTAGCCAATATCCGTAGCTATTTCAATAAGTGCAATGGTACCTTGGGTACTTCCGGATCGGTGGAGTTCATGTTCGATCATACTTGTAACTTCCGTATCAATGCAGAGGGGATAGACCCAGAGGAGTTGGAGTTGGAAATGATCGACTTTGGAGCAGAAGAGGTCTTTGTCGATGACGATGGAATCCTTATCTATGCACCTTTTGAGAGTTTTGGAGCTATACAAAAGGAATTAGAGAGCCGTAATATAGAAATTCTGTCTTCAGGTTTCGAACGTATTCCTCAGATAACCAAGGAACTTACCCCAGAAGAGCAAGCCGATGTGGAAAAACTTTTGGAGAAAATAGAGGAAGACGATGATGTTCAGAACGTATACCACACCATGAAAGAAAGCGAAGAATAAGAAGCAATAACGACGTCTTTTCTTGAGAGAAATTAGTTATAGGGATTGTTTATTTTTGTAGATACAAAGATAAACAATCCCTATCTTTATTATATAAGAACTTTTGAGATTGGACGAATTATTTAGGTGCTACTGGGTATCTTTATTAGCGAGTACCGCAAGTATGCCGCTTGGCTCTTGGGGGCATCACGCACATCAACCCGCCTATTATTGAAGCTGCCGAGGCTATGGGCAGTACCCGCTGGCAACTGCTCTATAAAATCAAACTCCCCTTAGCCCTCCTCGTGCTAATGTCGGGTATTCGCAATATGGTTACTATGACCATTGCGCTCGCTGGTATCGCCTCTTTTGTAGGGGCTGGCGGCATTGACCGACGTCCTGATATTATTAACAATAAAGAGCGTTTTGGTGATTGGGAGATTGATACTATAGTGGGTGCATTTAATAAAGGAGCTATAGTTACATTAACAGAAAGAACTACTAAGATGTTATTAATGAAATATTTACCAAATGGTAAAGAGGCTAAGGGATTAGCAAAAGCGGTAATAGATTTGTTAATCTGCTATTTATTTTTGTACCTTTGAGGAAAAAGTATTATCTTTGCCCCCGTGAAATTCTTAGCATACATATTCAGCATTTACTTCTTGGCACTTATGATAATGCCTTGCTCGGATGTATGTGCCTATCCCTCAGCGGATACTACTTACCATATGGCTACTTCCAAAGAGCATTCTTCAGATACAAGTGATGCGTGCAGCCCTTTCTGTCTATGCAACTGTTGTCATAGTAGTGAGGTAACTTCTCCTATATTTTTAGTATATGAGATATGTGTGCAACAGCCTCTTACTGAAAAGGTTTGCCCTCTTTATCATTCGCCTCTTCATTCAGATTATTTCATTAGCATCTGGCAACCCCCTAAGATTAATGTATAACACATAGTTTGTACTTTTTCAAGTACAAATGAGTTTAGCTATGAGCTAACCATAAGTTAAGGCTTGTCCTCATCTCGTAGTATTCATATTAATCAAAAGAAAATGTTAGACAAAATCATACAATTTAGTATCAAAAATAAGCTATTTGTAGGATTCATGACCCTTATGCTTATTTTTTGGGGCGTATGGAGTGCTACAAGGCTCCCCATTGATGCCGTTCCAGATATTACTAACAACCAAGTACAAATCATCACCTCTACCCCTACTTTGGCCTCACAAGAGGTAGAGCAACTGGTTACTTTTCCTATTGAGCAAGCCATCGCCAATATTCCTGGGCTGGAGGAAACACGCAGTATTTCCCGCTTTGGCCTCTCGGTCATCACGGCCGTCTTTAGCGAGGATATGGACATCTACTTTGCTCGCCAGCTGGTCAATGAAAAACTCAAGGAAGCACAGGAGCAAATCCCTCAAGGCATAGGCTCGCCCGAACTCTCACCCGTGAGTACCGGACTGGGGGAGATATATCAGTATATCATTCGCCCTACGGAGCAGAGCAAAAACAAATATTCCGCCAAAGACCTCCGCACCATGCAGGACTGGATCGTGGCTCGCCAACTCTATGGCACCAAAGGAATAGCCGAAATCAACAGCTTTGGAGGCGAACTCAAGCAGTATGAGGTGGTTATAGACCCCGATCGCCTCCGTGTCATGGGGGTGAGTGTCAGTGATATTTTTACTGCTTTGGAGCAGAACAACCAAAATACAGGAGGTGCCTATATTGACAAGCGCCCCAATGCCTACTTTATCCGAGGAATAGGCATGGCTCGCTCCCTTGAAGACATAGGCAATATAGCCGTGGGCAAGCACACCCCTCCCCTCTTTATCAAGCATGTAGCCGAGGTACGCTTGGGCAGTGCCATCCGCTATGGTGCCCTTACCTATAATGGCGAGGTGGATGCCGTAGGCGGGGTTGTGATGATGCTAAAGGGCGAAAACAGCCACGAGGTAGTCAGTCGAATCAAAGAAAAACTGCCCACCATACAGCAATCCCTACCTGAAGATATAGTGATAGAGCCTTTCTTAGACCGCACGGACTTGGTACAACGCGCCATCCATACGGTAGAGAAAAACCTCTTAGAGGGGGCGCTGATTGTCATCTTCGTCTTAGTGCTTTTCTTAGGGAACCTGCGTGCCGGACTGATTGTCGCCACAGCCATTCCACTCTCCTTGCTCTTTGCCTTAGGAATGATGAACCTCTTTGGAGTAAGTGCCAACCTGATGAGCTTGGGAGCGATAGACTTCGGAATTATTGTTGATGGGTCGGTTATCGTGGTAGAAGCAGTGATGCACCACTTGGCCATTCGAAAAAAACGCCAACGACTTACCCAAGCACAAATGGATGAGGAAGTATTCCATTCCGCTTCCAAAATACGCAGTAGTGCCGCCTTTGGAGAGATTATCATCCTGATGGTATATATTCCCATTCTTACCTTGGTAGGAGTAGAGGGCAAGATGTTCCGCCCTATGGCACAAACCGTCGTCTTTGCTATTTTGGGAGCCCTGATCCTTTCCCTGACTTATATCCCTGCCATGAGCGCTTTGCTCCTACCTAAAACAATAAGTGATAAGCGCAGTTTTGCCGAGCGAATGATAAGCTGGCTCAACCGTCACTACCAACCGCTCTTTGTCCGTTCTATCCGCCTTAGGGGATGGATTATAGGCAGTACCGTGGTGCTGTTCGTCCTTGCGGCAGGCATTTTCAGCCGTATGGGAGGTGAATTTATTCCACAACTACAAGAAGGTGATTTTGCTTTTCACTGTATTCTGCCACCGGGCACTTCCCTGAAGCAGAGCTTGGAGACTTCCATGCAGGCCTCTCGCCTGATTCGTGAGTTCGACGAGGTGAAAATGGTGATAGGCAAAACAGGTTCTGCCGAAGTACCTACCGACCCTATGCCGCTGGAAGCCTCCGATATTGTGATCGTACTCAAGAGCCAAGACCAATGGAAAAGTGGTCGCTCCTATGAGGAATTAGGAGATGCCATCATTGAGCGGCTCAAGGACATTCCTGGGGTCTTCTTCGAGAAAAACCAACCTATACAAATGTGTTTCAATGAATTGATGACAGGTATCAGACAGGATGTAGCGGTAAAAATCTTTGGAGAAAACATGGATACCCTCGCCCACTACGCCCAAAGGGTAAGCCAACTTATCCAGAAAACAGAAGGTGCTACCGCCCCACAGGTGGAAAAAGTAAGCGGACTTCCGCAAATCAATGTCACTTACGACCGTGTGCGTTTGGCCAACTACGGACTTTCGGTGCAAGAGGTCAATGAGGTACTCAGTACCGCCTTTGCAGGTAAGAAGGCTGGGGTTGTCTTCGAGAACGAACGAAGGTTCGACCTTGTGGTACGCCTCGATAGCCTCCATCGTACCGGAATTGACGATGTACAGCATATGATGGTAGCTACCGAAAATGGGCAGGTGCCGATGAGCCAATTGGCCACTATCAAATATGAATTAGGCCCTGCACAGGTAAGCCGTGAAGCAGGAAAGCGCCGTATCGTCATTGGCTTCAACGTGCAAGGGCGCGATGTGCAGAGTGTGGTGAGTGATATAGAACAAAAATTAAAGGGCGTAAAGCTCCCTACGGGCTATTACTTTACCTATGGCGGTCAGTTTGAGAACCTACAACAAGCCACCGACCGACTGCTCATAGCCGTGCCTGTAGCCCTACTTTTAATATTTTTCTTGTTATACCTTGCTTTCCATTCTATGAAACAATCCTTACTCATCTTTAGCGCTATCCCGATGAGTGGCATTGGGGGCGTATTTGCCTTGCTTCTTCGGGGAATGCCTTTTAGTATCAGTGCAGGTATTGGTTTTATCGCGCTCTTTGGGGTAGCAGTGCTCAACGGTATAGTGCTTATTGGCACTTTCAACCAGCTGAAAAAAGAAGGAATGACCAACCTTTTGCATCGCGTGATTACGGGTACCGAGATGCGCTTGCGCCCCGTGCTGATGACCGCAATGGTCGCCAGCTTAGGTTTCCTCCCTATGGCACTCAGTCAAGGAGCAGGAGCCGAGGTACAACGTCCCTTAGCCACTGTGGTCATCGGTGGGTTGGTATCGGCGACCTTCCTCACCCTCTTTGTATTGCCTTTGCTCTACTTAGCTTTTGACAATGGCTTCAAATGGGCAAAGCCCTCAGCCAAAGGACTGGTAATTATCGCTGTGCTCCTTAGCCCCTTTGCCCTACAAGCACAAACCATTTACAGCCTAACTGAAATAGAGCAAATAGCCCTCGAAAACAATGGGCTTATCAAGGCAGAACGGCTCAAACTACAAGAGGCTACCGCCAAAGAGCGCAGCGCCTGGGAGCTTCCCAAAACCGACCTTACAGGGCAGTTTGGCCAGTATAGCAGCCCCGAGAAAGACCTCTCGGTAGGTATATCCCAGTCTATTCCTTTCCCTACGGTATTCAGTGCACGCAAAAAAAGCTACCAGGCGGAAACACAACTACAACAAGGAAAAGTAAAGCTTCAGGAAAATGAACTTAAGCAACAGGTGCGTACCCTATACCAACAATTGCAGTACTTAGCCTTCAAGCAGCAGCAACTCTTGCAGCTCGATAGTCTTTTCAATGATTTTATCCGTATTGCCCAGGTACGTTTTAAGGCAGGTGACACCAAGAAAATAGACATCAACACCGCACAGGTAAAAAAAGGAGAGATTACCCTCTTGCTAAAGCAAAACCAAGCCTTGACACAGACGGCTTATCGCAACCTGCATACCCTTATGCAAACTGAAGCGGATTTTACCATCACCACCTCCACTGCATACGAACCTTTGTTGCTAAAAGAGACCTCTGCCCCCAGCCTCTCTCAGCACCCCTTAGTACAGCTAAGCTACCAAGAGGCAACCATCGCCCAGAATAATCAGCGTTTGGAGCGTGCCCAAGCCCTACCCGATCTTACTTTGGGCTATACTAATCAGTCCCTCATCGGAATGCAAACCATCGGTGGAGTAGAAACCTACGCCGATAGGAGCCAGCGCTTTCACTTTGTCACCGTGGGGCTATCAATTCCGCTCTTTACCGCCACTCACACCAAAGTAAAAGCCTACGAATACCAAAGGCAAGCCGCCTTAGAGCAAGCAAAGCAAACAGAAAAGCAGCTCAACACCCGATGGATCAATCTGTGGGAGAACTACCAACTGAATTTACAAAAGTATCAGTTTTACAAAGATGAAGCCCTCCCTGAAGCACAGCGCATCGTAAAGGCCAACCAATTGGGCTACAGTGCCGGCGAAATAAGCTATGTAGAATACCTCTATACCCTACAAACTGCTGTAGATACCCGCTTGGCATTCCTTGAAAGCATAGAGGCACTCAATCAAAAAGTAATAGAACTCCAATCCCTTTTAAATCAGTAATACACATGAAAAAATACAGTATAAAAATCGCTTTTATCCTTATCACACTCTTCATTTTATCCGCTTGTAATAATAACACCTCTACCGCTGACCACCAGGAAGCGGAAGAAGAACACCACCACGAGGAAGAGAATACGACCACCCTGACCCAAACGCAAATCAAAACGGTAGACATTCGCCTGGGGCATATAGAACAAAAAGCCCTCAGCGCTACCCTGAAAGCCAATGGGGTACTGAGTGTGCCTGCCGACTATCAGGCAAAGGTATCGAGTATATATACAGGGATTATCCAAAGTGTAAAGGTAGAAATAGGCGCCTATGTCCACAAAGGGCAGGTAATTGCTACCATTTCCAATCCCGATTTTCTACAACAGCAACAGCGCTTGCTCACCGTAAATAGCCAAATCGAACTTGCCCAGCAAGAGCTTGACCGCCAGCAGATCCTCTACGAAGGCAATGCCGGTACGGGTAAGAACTTACAAGCTGCCACTACCCAACTGCGTACCCTACGCACTGAAAAAGCAGCCCTCGAAGAGCAAATACGCCTAATGGGCTTGAACCCCAAAACCCTAACCAATGAGGGGATGCAATCTACCTTGGCCGTAGTAGCTCCTATCAGTGGGAATATCAGTGCGGTATATACTAACAATGGGGCTTATGTAGATGCCTCCACCCCTATCGTGGAGATCATAGACAACAGTTCACTACACCTACATTTGCAAGTATATGAGCGCGACCTGCCTTATATCAAAGTAGGACAACAGGTACACTTCAACCCGACTAACAATACTTCTGGTGAATACGATGCCCAAGTGTACAACATCGCCGCTTCATTTGAGAATGAAAGTAAAAGTATCATCGTACATTGCCACATAGAGGGAGACAAACAAGGACTTATCAGCGGAATGAACGTAACAGGGGTTATCAGCCTAGACAAAGAAACGGCGCCTGCAGTACCCAATGATGCCATCGTAGAAGATAGTGGCAAATCATACATCTTTGTCGTCACTCACACTGACAATAAGGAAACCACCTTCGAGAAAATAGAAGTAGCCAAAGGCGCTTCCGAAAGTGGCTATACCGCTATCGCCCCAGTAAAACCGATCGCCTTCGAGCAAACAATCGCCACCAAAGGCGCCTTTTTTATCAATGCTACCTTGGTCAATAGCGGCGAACACGAAGACTAAACTAATGAACATATTGACAAATCTTATCTCTCTTCTCCATGAGGAAGCGCCGTTCTTCCTGCACCTGACTGCTGAGCATTTGCTTATCTCGCTCTTGGCAATTGTTATCGCAACGTTTATAGGGCTGCTATTGGGGATCTTTATCAGCGAGTACCGCAAGTATGCCGTTTGGCTCTTGGGGGCTGTGAATGTGCTCTATACTATCCCCTCTATCGCTTTATTGGGTTTCTTTATCACTATTACAGGGGTAGGGAACCTCACTGCCCTTATCGCTCTAATACTCTATGCTTTACTGCCTATTATCCGCAGTACTTATACGGGTATTACCCAAATCAATCCGCTGATTGTAGAAGCTGCAGAGGCAATGGGTAGCACCCGCAAGCAACTGCTTTGGAAAATCAAACTTCCTTTAGCCCTGCCTGTACTAATGTCGGGTATTCGCAATATGGTGACGATGACCATTGCGCTGGCAGGGATTGCCTCGTTTGTAGGTGCTGGGGGCTTGGGTGTGGCTATCTATCGTGGTATCACCACCAATAATAGTGCGATGACCCTCATAGGCAGTGTGCTGATTGCGCTCTTGGCTTTAGGTTTTGATTTTCTTTTGGCAAAAGTAGAGCAACGATTGGTACACCGTGAAGTTGCCTATAAGCGCAATCCGCTAAAGCTGGTAGGGATAGGCATTTTGGCACTGCTTATCACTCTCTTCTTTGTGCTTTCGCCTAAGAAAACGAAGGATATACATATCGCTACCAAACCGATGACTGAGAGCTATTTGCTGGGGCAGATGCTTTCTTTGCTTATTGAACAAGACACGGGGCTTTCGGTGCGACTGACCAATGGTGTAGGGGGTGGCACCTCTAACATTCACCCTGCTATAGCGCG
This sequence comes from Capnocytophaga gingivalis, assembly GCF_002302415.1. Taxonomy (NCBI): domain Bacteria; kingdom Pseudomonadati; phylum Bacteroidota; class Flavobacteriia; order Flavobacteriales; family Flavobacteriaceae; genus Capnocytophaga; species Capnocytophaga gingivalis. Next base: position 2,000,674 of record NZ_CP022386.1, read on the forward strand.
TGGAGACTTTGATATGTACCCCGAGTACACCGGTACTGCGTGGGAAGCAGTACTCAAATGCAAAGACCCTTACAACGAGAACAAGTTCGCCGACTTAGAAGCTGCCTATAAAAAACAATATGGCTTAGAATGGGCTAACCTATATGGCTTCAACAATACTTATAGCTTGGCAGTGAGCAAAGAGATAGCCCAGCAATACCAGCTTAAAACTTTTACTGACTTGGCTAAGGTGAGCGAGCGACTTATCTTTGGGGCTGAATATGACTTCTTTGAGCGAGAAGACGGTTACAAAGCACTACAAGAGGTATATGGAATGCACTTTAGAAAGGTACTCGATATGGACATCGGACTGAAATACCAAGCGATGCGTGATAAAAAGATTGACGCTATGGTGGTTTTCACTACCGATGGGCAGCTATCAGTAAGTGAGGTGGTGGTACTGCAAGACGACCGTAATATGTACCCCTCCTACAAGGCAGGCACAGTGGTACGCACCGAGCTACTGACCACCTACCCCACCCTGCGCACTACTTTGGTAAAGCTGAACCAGCTAATAGACGATAGCACGATGGCGCACCTCAACTTCTTAGTAGAAACTGAAAGGAAACGACCTGAAGAAGTTGCTAAGAACTTTCTGCTACAAAAAGGACTTTTACACCCATAACAATGATAACATTCACCCACATATACAAAAGCTATAACGGCAAGGAAATCATCTCTGACTTCAACCTCACCATTGAAAGCGGTACTTTCCTCACTATCATAGGCACTTCAGGTTCTGGCAAAACCACCGTCCTAAAAATGATAAATGGATTGGTATTACCCGACAAGGGCGAAATACATATTAATGGCAAGAATATTTTAGCCGAAGACCTCATTGCCCTACGTCGCAATATAGGTTATGTAATTCAGGGGAATATCCTTTTCCCACACCTTACCGTTGCCGAGAATATCGCCTATGTACTCCACCTAAAAAAGTACTCAAAAACCGATATAGAGCGCATTGTCACCGAAAAACTACAACAGGTAAACCTTGCCCCCGAACTCGCCAACCGATTCCCCCACCAGCTTTCGGGCGGACAACAACAACGGGTAGGGATTGCAAGAGCCTTGGCTGCTAATCCTAACATCATACTAATGGACGAGCCATTTGGTGCGTTAGACAGCATCACCCGCAAGCAGCTACAGCGCGAGCTCAAAGCGCTACATCAGCAAACAGGCGTTACCATAGTATTCGTTACCCACGACATCGCCGAAGCCTTAACACTGGGTGCCAAAGTATTGGTGTTGGACAAGGGAGTCATTCAGCAATACGACACCCCCGAAATGATAAAACAACACCCTGCCAATGAGTTTGTTAAACAATTAGCAAATTAGCAAATTAGCATATTAAATGAAAGCAATTGTTATTTACCAAGCAGGCGATGCTCATCAATTACAAGTAGAAGAACGCCTTATCCCTACGCTCCAGAGGATTGCGTATGGGGCACGACTATATCGCCACCGCTCAAACGCTCCCTATATACGAAACTGCCAAAGAGTATAAAGGACCAGCCCTTGTTATTCACGGCACTTGGGATGTGGTAGTCCCTTATACCTATGGCGAGCGCTACCACCAAGGGTACAAGAACAGTCAATTAATACTCCTCCCTCAAGTAGACCACAGCTTTACTTCTGAAGAAGCTCGCAACAAAACCGCTACTGAGATTACAGAGTTTATAAAAAAACATTAGGATATAAAATCCCCGCTTGTAGAGAAATCTATCGGCGGGGAGTTTTTATATCCCTAACTCATAGTAATACCTACACCTTAAAAAAATATTTATAAAATAATATATAGTAAGTTTGCTTATTATATAAAAACATACTACCTTTGCGCCCGAATAAAGAAGTAAATTTAAATTATATATGAATGTTTTAATTATCAACGGGCATCCTACTATGGAGACGTCTAACGCCAACAAGGCTATTTTAGAAGAAGTAAAACGCTTGCTCCCTGAGGCTGAAGTAAGTAACTTGCAAGCTCTCTACCCTAACTATCAAATTGATGTAACTGCCGAACAAGCTAAACTTGTAAAAGCAGATGTAATTGTATGGCAGTTCCCTGTGAATTGGTATTCGCTTCCTGCCTTGCTGAAAAAATGGTTAGACAACGTGTTTTCACACGGCTTTGCTTATGGCGACAACAAGCTGATGGGCAAGAAACTTATCCTTTCTTTCACTACTGGAGCACCTGAAGAGGCTTACCAACACGGTGGCGCACAGAACTATCCGTTTACCGATTTTCTCAATATTCACCGCCAAACTGCCAATCATTGCAAAATGCTATTCCAAGAGCCTGTCATCTCTTACGGAATGAAGTACATTCCAGAGGTAATGCCCAAAGAAGTACTTACAACCCTACAACAAAGAGCCAAAGAGCACGCCGCTCGATTGGTTGCGAAAATCAAAGAATTAAACTAATTTTACAATTGATAAAAATCGCCGTGTGGCAGTGTGTCACACGGTTTTTATTCCATTTATAAATGAAAAACAGACCTATCAAATATTGGATTATCGTGGCGAGCAGAGACCACGTACAAATGGGCGTTGCGGGAGGATTTGCCCAAGCTTGCCACGGCAAGGCACAGCCTTTGAAGCGTATGCAGGAGGGGGACGGTATTCTCTATTACTCTTCCAAACGCTATTTTGGAAAAGAAGACAAATGCCAAGCCTTCACGGCTATTGGCAGAGTGAAAGACGAGGAAGTCTATGCCTTTCAGATGAGTGAAAATTTCTGTCCGTTTAGGAGAAATATTACTTTTGTAGACTGCGAAGAAACACCCATAGCCGACCTTATCGAGCTATTGGACTTTATCCCCAACAAAAAAGCGTGGGGATATCCTTTTCGCTTTGGTATTTTGGAAATATCCGAGAACGATTTTAAACTTATAGCCTCTAAAATGTTACACAATGACCTCTCAGCACTCAATTTTTAGTTTAAGAGCCGAAGAAAGCTCAGGGCTTTTACTTTGGCAGGTAAGTATGTTATGGCAACGCGGAATCAAAAAAGTGTTGCAACCTTTCGACCTCACACACCCCCAGTTTGTACTCTTGGCGAGTGCCCAGTGGTTCGCCCAACAAGGAAAGGAAATCACGCAGGTGTCTTTGGCAAATTTCACCAAGATAGACCCAATGACTACCTCGCAAGTGGTGCGTACTTTGCAGAGCAAAAACCTCATCACAAGGGAAGAACACAAGACCGACACCCGCGCCAAAGTAGTTGCTATCACCGCTCAAGGTGCCGAACTCATCGCGCAAGCCGTCGCTAAGGTCGAGGCTTTCGATGATGAATTTTTCAGTATTTTGGCAACCGAACAACCCTCGTTCAACGCTCAACTGCATAAACTTTTGACGAATTAGCAGAATTGTTTTGCTCCTTGCTATCCTTTATATAGTTTTCTTTTGGGTATTAATGGATTGAATGCTTTGAAGAAGGAAGAGGCGCGTAACCGCTACATTAGGAGATAAAAAAGCCGTGAAAGTAGGTACTGATTTTCTAAAAATTAAAGACGGAAAAATCACCGACTGCTGGACAATGAACAACAGAGAATAAAGAAAAGCGTTTTCCCTTGTGCCACGCATAGCGCAAATGCTTTTTTAGCTAATGGCATAACGAAAAACAGCAACACAAGGGGTGTTTTAGGTATTTTTCAGGTGAAAAAACCTTACAAAAACACTTTATGAACTTGTGGCATTTTTCCCAAAGGCTAACTTATCACTTGGGCAAGCTTTGGCATTCCGAAAAAAGATATAAAAACGAATATTTTAGGCTTTTTCCCGCAGGAAAAAGCCTAAAATATTTATAAAGATACCATTTTCTCGCGGGCAATGGGTGGTTATGGGAGTTTTTTAGATTGAATGGCTTGAAGTAAATGAGAAACAAGCAATGGCTTTTTAGAAGAGCGTTTGAAAATTCTCAGTAGCCAAAGATAAGAAAGTTCCCCTTCGTTATAAAAATATTTCTCAAAAGGAAAGAGTGTAATATCCACCTCAAAAATCGTAGCAAACTCACTAAGGAAATCAACGGCATCATCCCCTTGGATATGCAAATCCGCATTAATAGCACTCTCTGGGGGAATATTCCTTTTATCTGTATACCGATAGAGTAATTCTTCAAATTTTTCTTGTAGGAGAATATTCATATTGTTTTTTTTGATTAGTTACCATTTTAAATTCTCTTTTTCATAATACCCTCCTTCAGATTTGTTATCTTCATATAACTCAATTACTAGTTCTATTGCATCTATAGCTAATAATGCCCATCCTACATAAGGAATAGCTCTTCCTATAGCTCTTCCTAAAACTTTTGTACCAATAATACGAAAAGGCATTTTTTGGGGTAATATTTTTGATAAATATTTTGAAGCAATAGATGTACCTGCAGCAGAACCTTTCATAACAAATCTCTTTTTTAGAAATGGTTGTCCTGATAAAACCATAGCTCCTCCTATAATTGATTTATAGGTAGGATAATGAATATTTGTAGTATCTTCTTTTAGATATTTTAGCTGTATATCAAATCTATTTCTATTAAAACCATAGCTACTATATCCTGACATTATAAAAGACTTATTCAATTCATATTCTAATTCTATCTTAGGATCATATATATTAGAGCTATATATTTTCTTTAAAGTTCTTTTTTTTGCGTCTTCTACTAATGATATAATTTTTTGATCAAATAAATATTCATTCATATTTTTGTTTATTTATTTATTTTTCATATTATACTTAATTCCACCTTTTAATATAGAAAATAGAAAAGATGGATTAAATCTTTTTTCACAAATATTTTATGAGGCAAAGATAATAAAAAAATATTAATCGACCTCTTGTCAATTCAAAAATAATTCGTACTTTTGTAGTAGAAAATTAACAGCTAAAAGCACAAAAATATCAAAACTATGGGAATTAAGCTATTACAAAAAGCCCGTATCACTGAGGTGGATGATACTTCCGACCGCCTCGTGGCGCTCTTCAAGAGCGAAACCGCCCTCGCTGAGGACGCTTTTCTTAAATCTCTATTTACCGAAATGGAAACGCTCTCGGCTAATCTTACCGAGGCTATCAAGCGCGATAAAGGAGTCTCTGAACTCGAAAAGGCTGACAAAGTGCGCAACAACGCTATTCGCACTTTTTCCAAGGTAATCGAAGGTTATCGCGCTATGCCCATCGCTACCGTTAAGCAAAAGGGCGAACGCCTGCACAAGGTGTTTTCCAAGTATGGGTTACGACTTATCCAGAAAAATTATACGGATAAATCGTCCTATATCGCTGCGCTTCTGAAGGATTTGCAATCCCCAGACCTTACGACCCTCATAGCAGAACTACAAGGGGTAACCGAGTGTATAGACGGAATACGGCAGGCGCAAGAGGCGTTCAATACGCATCGTGTAGGCTATGAGAAAACGTTGGCGCATAACGTAAAGCAGGATTCGGCTACTCAGATGAAAGCCCCTATGCTCACGCTCATCAACGAAAAGCTCGTGCCTTATGCCACTACAATGAAAATGGTAGATGCGACCAAGTACCGCCATTTCGCCGATACTGTAACGCAAATCATCACCGATACGAACACTGCTATTAAAGTACGTTCCACTCGCAGTGCTAAAGGTAAAGATACCCCAACGACTTCCACCAAGTCATAAGCTTTTGGAAAAGATACAAAACCCTCCCCACTGGTAGAGAATACTATAAGTGGGGAGGGTTTTATTTGCAAATTCGCTAATTTGCAAATTCGCTAATTAATGATTATTTTTGCCCCCTAAATTTACAAATGAAAGAAAAATGAAAAAGATTTTTATTATCAACGGGGGACAAAAATTTCACGGAGGTGGCGGTACCCTCAACGCCAGCATAACAGAATGGACACGCCAAACGCTTGAGGAACTGGGCTATCAGGTGCAGTCTACTTGTATTAATGATCCGTACGACCCCAGAGCAGAAGCGGAAAAAATAGCAGGTGCCGATGTGATTATCTATCATACGCCTATTTGGTGGTTTCAGGTACCTTATGGCTTGAAGCAATACATCGACGAGGTTTTTAACGCAGGGATGGACATCATTTGCCCTAATGACGGTCGTTCGAGTGCTAACCCTGATATCAATTACGGTACAGGCGGACTGATGCAAGGCAAAAAATATATGGTTACCACCACGTGGAATGCGCCTTTGGCATCTTTTACTCAGCCGAATGACTTTTTCGACCAAACATCTGTAGACGATGGGGTGCTATTTGGTTTCCACAAGATGAATAAGTTCGTAGGACTCTCGCCTTTGGAAGGTTTTCATTTCTATGACGTAAGGAAAAACGGTACTCCCGAAAGAATTGAAGCCTACAAGCAAGCCCATATCGCCCATTTGAAGAATATCTTTGGAAATAAATAAAGAAAAGCGGTTACTTATAAAAAAGTGACCGCTTTTTTTATTTTTCATTCCGTTAGGAAAGTTCCTTTTTCAAGCACAATTTTATTTCCCCATTGGGTAAGGGCATCGAGTATAGGCAAAAAAGATTTCCCTAAGTCGGTGAGTGAATAGATAGCCACCAAAGGAGGCTTCTTACCATAGACAACTTTAGAAATAAGCTCATCGTTTTCCAATTGTTTTAGCTGGATACTCAGCGTAGTTTCGGTTACCGAATAGAGGTCTTTTTTCAGTTCGCTAAATCGCTTTTCACCTTCTTTAAGGTGATACAAAATCACGGCTTTCCATTTTCCTCCTATCAAATCCATCGCTACGGCAATGGTGCAAGGATAGGTTTTTTCTCCTAAGCGAACGCTGGGGGCAGTACACTCTATTTTTGTTTCCATAATAGTTGAAATTATAAAGTATCTATTTAGATAGTTATTGCCAGATTGAAAGTTGTACTATAATTTTGCGACAAAATTAAAAAATAATTTCAATATGGCATTAGTAATTTTAGCACACCCCCATTTTGACCAATCGATAGCCAATAAGGCTATCATAGAGGAGCTTTCTCGTAGCGACATAGATTTTGAAATCAGAAATTTATCAGCGCTATACCCTACCTTTCAAATAGATGTAAAAGCAGAGCAAGAAGCCTTACTCAAGCATCAAGAGGTTATCTTTCAATATCCTTTTTATTGGTATAATATGCCAGCGATACTCAAGCATTGGTTTGATGAGGTTTTCACGTATCAGTTTGCTTATGGTTCACAAGGAGATAAGCTCAAAGGGAAATATTTTATCCCAAGTTTTACCGTTGGGGCACCCGAAAGTGAATATCACACTTTGGGAGAACACCATTTCAAAGTATACGAGTTTTGCAAGAACTTAGCGCAAACGGCTTATTATGCGCAGATGAAGTATGTAGAGCCTCTATATTTTCACGGAACATCAGTAAATGCAGGTTATACCAAAGAGGATATAGAAGCAAAAGCCAAAGCGCAAGCCCAGCGATTGTTAGCATTTCTTTCTTCGCTGAAATAACACGCAAATTAGGATAAAAAACACCCTCCCTACTGGTAGGAAATGCTACGAGTGGGGAGGTTTTTTATTAGTTATTCTTCAAGTGGTCATTTCCAAAACGGATAATCGCTTCTATGATAGGTAAGGCTTCTTTACCTAAATCGGTAAGGGAATACTCCACTCGCGGGGGTACTTCTGGATAACTCACTTTTGCTACTAATTGATGAGTGCAGAGCGTTTTTAGTTCTTCATTAAGTACTTTTTCACTCACTTGTGGAATGGCACGCTTTAGTTCCCCATAACGATGTGTGCGCTGACTGAGATGAAACAGTATAAGCATTGCCCATTTGCTTCCCATTATTTGCATTGTTCGCCATACAGGACAGTCTTTGTTAATATTTTTTTCGTTCATCGCAATATTTTTTCTATTTGATACTGAGTAATTCTAACTTTTTTGTAAGGTGCTTACTTTCTCGTAAGTACTTGTGTGCTTGGATACAAAGGTATAATTTTGCGGTGAAATAACAAAAAAAAATTCATATAAAAATGACAAAAACAGAAATTGTACATCAGTTTTATGTCTCCTTAGCTAAAGGAGATTTTGAGAAAGTAGGCAGTTTATTAGCTGATGACTTAGTATGGCACCAACCAGGGAAAGGGGCTCTTTCCGGTAGTTACAAAGGTAAAGAGGCTGTATTCTCTCATTTAGGAAGAATGGCACAGCTCAGTGGAGGCACTTTTGCTATTGACCAAATTGATTATATCACCGAAAACGACCCTTTGGTAGCTGCTGCCGTCGCTTTTGAGGTCTTTGCTTTTGACAAAAGTATGCGAATGAGAGGTATTGATCTCTATCGGGTAGAGAACGACAAAATACAAGAGGTTTGGTTATTCTCTGAACACATAGACGAAGAAGACGCTTTTTGGACAGAAGCCCTCAGGTTATCTAACCAACAAAAATAATATTTCCCCGCTCGTAGAGAATACTATGAGCGGGGATTTTTATTTCCTAACCAGTGGCATTTGAAATGCGTTATACAAACTTCTTAAACCAATTGTCCAAAAAGATTATTTGCTCTTCTGTATGAAACCAATGTTCGCCATCATTCATAATGGTTAGAGTTGCCCCAATGCTATTTGCAAAATTCGTTATTGTTTCGAAAGAAGTTATCGTATCATTCTCAGCATAAAGAATATTTGTAGGTACATTCCAAGTTATTGGATGAGTTCTAACATAAGAAAGATATTCCCAAGATAAAGTTTCTCCAAAAGAGGTTTTGATTACTTTTTCTTCATATAGTGTTTTCTCTGATACTTTGGAGAGGATCATCATATTTAAAATGATGTGCTCCATATCTACGATTGGCGAGACAAACATAGCTTTTTTAATAGATTTATCTGCCAACGACAACATAGCATAATAAGTTCCTATACTATTGGCTATTAAGACGACACTGCTATACTGTGAGGCTATGAAGTCAAAGAATTTTGGAAATTCTTCTTTGGCTTCCCAAGGAAATTCTGATTTATAGTCAAACCCTATTACTTCATATTCATCACTAAAAAACTTTCTATAGTGATTAGCTTCTGCTGCATTTCCGCCCTTACCATGTATGTATATAACCGCATTTTTCATTTTTTATTTTCTCTATAGTTTTCGTATAAAACGTAGTTATATTAAGTCCGTATTGGGTATATTCACCTTTTTCTATAAACTTTTCGCCTGAGAAATAGATTTCTTGGGTATAAGTGGCGTTGTTTTTGGGAGTTTGTTCCTTTATTTTAAAAACTATTTTATCAGTATCTATATATTTTCTTTTCTTGTCAAGTGAAAAAGGTAATTCGGGAACATTGGTATTTACTTTTCCTGACATTCGAAGACCTTTATCATCGTGTGCTGCATATAAAGTACTATAAACAGTGGTATCTGCTTCGTTGAGGACAGTGCCACCATACATTTTTAGGTTCTTTTTGTATTTGTCCTTAGTGCTTATCATAAATACTTCCGTATCTATAAAATAATCCCCGAATTGGTCGTCTAAAAAATCTAAAATAGTCGCAATATCCCTCTTTTTGAATATTTTCTTCTTTAGAAAGTGGTTGTATTCATCACTGAGTACATAACTATCTCTATTTACACGTATGATATTGGGACTTTCAACGTAAAATAAAAGTGTATGGGTGTAATTTCTATCGCCTATAAGTAGTTGTAGCTTATCGGCATCTATTTTTTTCGTAGTGAGAAAATAGGAAAAGGCATCTTTTTGCGCTATATCCTTTGGGGTATCTTTTTGATGGACAAATAAAGTATCCTTTCTACGGTTGAAGTGCAAAAAGGTATAGTATTCACGGCTCTCCTTTCTGTCAGGGAGTAGTGAATCGGTTTCATTGTCTATGGCATAGCTTTCGTATTGTGTTCTAACTAATACTGCTTTTTGCGCCCATAGTATATTTTGCCCCCAAAGGAGGACTAATAATAAAGGATGTAGTCTTTTCATTTTATTGCTAATTTTCTATTAGATTGGTAACTTGCTGCAATTTTTATAGAACAAAGGTGCTTCTATACCTTTTTTCTTACCTTCTTCATACACGCACTTGCATATATATAATAAGTCGGGGAGATTGTTGTGGAGGGTCATTATTTTTTGGGTGAGGATATTGTTGGCAAACATTCTTTTCATCAAAGGTGCTGAAAGGAAAGTAGGCAATTTGTAAGGTAGTAGTAACTCGTTGTTGTAGTGTTTTAGTACCACCCCTCGTGAGGCTACTATCTTCACCGTTTCACGTATCGATTTTACGGCTTGCTTCAGTAGTTTGGCAGACTGCATTAGCTTCTCGGCTGCCTCAGTAGTTTGTGCATTATTGCTATAATTTTCCATTGTAGTACTTGCTACCGAAATAACTCCCGCATTAATAGCCAGATGTAACCATATCCATTCGAGCATATCGTAAGGGTGTTCTAAGACTATGTTGCAATCGCTAAAAAGCTTTACTAAATCGTCATAATTATCGATAGTAGTTTTTGCTTTGCTCTCCAGCATAAAATGGTCAAACAGACAAGCATTAAGGGTCTCACCTTCTAAATTGCCTCCTGCTACGGGATAACCCAACACATAAGGACGATTACCTAAGAGTTTTTCCAGATAATTCTTATCTTCCCAAATACCACAAGCAATGAGCAGTGTTCCTGTAATATGCTCTCTATTGAGTTCTTCTATCACACTTGCTAATTTTCCAGAAGGTACCGCAATGAAGATAAAATCATACTCTTTTTCTGTGGCGTGCTCAATAGAATAGCTATCGGTATACGAAAGTCCTTTCTTGTGTCCACGCCCGTCCAAGATATGAACGTTTAAAGTGTGTATGTTATTCTTTTTACTGTCTTTTCTAAGGTAATGTGTTACTGTGTGTCCTGCTTTAGAAAACACATAGCCGTAAATAGAACCTATAACGCCTATGCCTATTACTAAGATTTTCATAGTGTCTTTTTTATCTAAGGACAAAGATATGAAATTATTATCATCCCCTTCAATTTCCTCAAAATACCTATCCAAATGGCATCCTATTTCCATATCTTCATCGGAAGTATTTCGTAATACCATAAAGTGACAATTTTTCTCGGCATTAACGAATACAAAATTGTGTTCGCCGAAGTACGCTTGGTATCCCTCATCTACTAACGACCAAACTTCACCCGCTTTAAAGCTGAAAATATCATTTTTTACCCGATAGCTCTTTCCTACTTGCAATTCCATAATAATATGTTTTTTTAAAGCACAAAGATAATAATAATTAGTCAATTTGCTAATTAGCTAATTAGCAAATTATTTAGTACCTTTGCCAAGTAAATTGGCAGCAAAAAAAAAGGATATGAGCGATTTTAAACTAACACTTTTGAGAAAATGGGAATTTGACAATGAATTCTCATTTGTTTATGCTTCAACTTTACTACCCGATGGAACAGCTGTAATCCTAACTTCTGATCATACCGATTGGCATAAACATTACGCCCTTGTTCTTTCAACCGAAGGCGTCAAAAAGATTCCCATTGAATATACCCCAACATCCAACAGAGATTATCCTGTCCTTTTCAGATATAAAGAAGGGTTTGGCATCATCATCTCGGCAAAAGAAGTGCGGTATTACTCAGAGGTACATTCGTCACCAGCACTCATTTCGATAAAAAATAAATCATTACTCAGATATAACATTGTACCAGAGAAGGCTCAGCAGCGGTATTTTCAAAATATATCGGATAGCCAAATAATTCCCGTTTGCTTTGAAAATGAAGTTTATTACGGCAATGCAAGATGTTTTGCCCTTTTAGAGTTTGATGAGGTAGCAAAAACTGCCAAATGGAAATCTTTTTCAAAAATAGATAAAAAAGCATTTACGCATTGTGACAACAGAACCACCGATACCCCAAAAATAGACAGTCTTAAAATATCGAATAAAAAAATCTACGCCTTCATTCCAGGTGAAAGCGCTTCATCGGTCAATAAATGGGGAATGGATTATTATGCGCTCGCACAAATTTCTGCCGAAGGGAAGGTAATCGAGAAAATTATCGAATCGGACAATTTGCATACCGATTATAAAAAACGCGGTGTCAATGGCTGTTTCACAGACTCAGAATATGTGATACTAACACCTATTTTTAAAACCGATGAATGGAAGGGCAATCAAAAAGTCTTTTCGCTCACCACACGCGAATATGGCAATATTTTCTTACCTAAAGGAATGACAAAACACAAACTCCAAAATATCACAGGTAACCTTTGCTTGACCTCTCTTTTCGACAGAGGTTTAAAAGAAATATCTTTGTGTAATTACAATAACTTATAAAATTAGACATTAGTTTTTATGTCTCAAAAAATCAGAGTTTTCAATAAATTATTAGCCCATTATGGCAAGCAATATTGGTGGAATGACCCCAATCGCATTACCGACTGGATTTCGATGATTCTCATTCAGCAAACTACCCAAGAGAATACCGAAAAAGCGCTTGCAAACTTAGAGGGTAAACTATCGGTAGAGGCTTTACATGCTATGGAACTGAATACTTTACAGGAATATATACGTCCGGCAGGCTTCTACAAGCAAAAAAGCACTTACATCAAAGCCCTCATAGAATGGTACGTGTCACATGGAGCGTCCTTACAGAAGTTTCAAGCTATCCCTACTGAGGAACTTCGCAAGGAACTGCTCTCTATCAAAGGTGTGGGGGAAGAAACTGCCGATGCAATGTTGTTGTACATCTTTGAGCGAAAGGTCTTCATTGCCGACCAGTACGCTATACGACTTTTGAACCGCCTGAATCTCTCTTCTGCACAAACCTATAAAGCCCTCCGCGAAGAGTGTATGCCCTTAGTGGCTGAAATTCCCTTAGAAACCTGTCAAGAATGGCACGCTGTGATTGATGTACACGGCAAGGCTTACCGCAAAGGTTTTACCGATGAACAATGGTTGTTAGAATAATTAGTACAAATGAATCGTATTCTTCTTTTGATAGCCCGTGTGGCTCGTACTTGGACGCTTCCTATCTCGATGAGCATAGGGGCGGGAGTGTATTTGTTGTTTTATTATACACCTGCTTTAGAGGGACTTTCACAGTGGTTTGCTCCTATATTCGAGGCTATTTTACCACTTTTTATGTTCCTTATTCTATATGTTACTTTCTGCAAAGTAGACTTTAAAAAGTTGGCGCCTGTTCCGTGGCATTGGTGGATGATAGTAGTGCAGTGTATTTTGGTAGGGAGTATCACGGGAGCAATTCTCTTCTTTGGTATTCGGGGGAAAGAACTAATCCTCTTGGAGAGTGTGTTGGCGTGCATTATAAGTCCGTGTGCAGCTGCGGCCGCGGTGGTAACTCTCAAGCTCGGTGGCAATTTGGAGCAGATGACTACTTATACTTTTCTCTCGAACCTGCTTTGTGCATTGCTTATCCCTGTGTGTTTTCCGCTGATAGAACCAGCCTCGCAGATGACCTTCTGGGGAGCTTTCTCGCTGATAATGCAGAAGGTATGTTTGGTGCTGGTCGTACCGATGTTATTAGCACTTCTTACTAAAAGTTTGCAACAATTACGTCGGTTTCATCAGTGGCTTATCCACATCCCCGACCTCTCTTTTTATCTTTGGGGTTGCTCGTTGATGATCGTTACCGGCACTACCCTCAAGAACATTTTCCACGCGGGGACAAGTGTATTATTTCTGTTGCTCATAGGATTTTCGGGATTAGTGTTATGTCTGCTCCAATATGCTGTAGGGCGTTATATAGGCAGATTTTTTGGCACTTCCATAGAATCGGGGCAAGCCTTAGGACAGAAGAATACCGCTTTTGCTATCTGGATAGCGGCTACTTACTTGCATCCGCTTTCTACCGTAGGGCCAGGTTGTTATATTCTTTGGCAGAATATCATTAACTCTATTGAAATATGGAAAAAAGGTAAATACAAAGCTTGAGGATAAATCAGATTTTTAATCGCTTATTTGTTCTATTTGATAATTAAAAAATATTTCTACCTTTGCCCCCTGAAAAAGAAAAGTTTTACATGCTATGAAAAAATTACTTTATCTATTATTAGCACTGCTTTCTTCGGTTACAGCCTATTCACAAATGCTGTTCTCCGAAAATCTCACGATGACCATAGACAGTACCAAAACCCTACAGGGAAGCCTCATGCCTGAGATAGATTTTAAAACCGAAAAGGAAAATGTCTTTACCTTTAAGAATACGGCCAATCTCAACTTGCTTATCAATCACAATAGGCTGATCAATGTCATCAACAAGTTTGAGCTTTCTACTTATGGCAAGCAGGTAATCCTAAGTGGAGGATATGTACATATGGAATACCGCTACCTCTTGGATCATGCTTTTGAGGTGTACCCTTATGTGGAATCACAATGGGCGGAGAGTAGGGGAATGATCCATAAGATTTCCTCAGGGTTGCAATCACGCTATCGACTGGTGAACACCAATTCGTCCTTGATGTTTGCCGCTGTGGGATTGTTCTTCGAGTATGAAAAATGGCAACACCCCACTCCTGATGCCAATACTCCTGAGCACGCCTATAGCCGCAGTCTCAAGACCCATTTGTCACTGAGCTACAAACTTCAATTGGCTAAGAAATGGGGACTTACTACTACAGCTATACATCAGGGAAAGCCTGATAGAACTTATTTCAAAGAAGCACGTTTTGGAGGAGCTCTTGACCTGAATTATAGTATTACTAATGCTATAGGTATCCGTGGTGCCTATAGGCTTATCTACGATACAGCTCCCATAGTCCCTATAAAAAAAGACTACCATTTGGTTGAAGTAGGGCTTACAGTTTCATTTTAATTAACCAAATTAACACATTAGTATTATGTTTACTATTCCTTATATAGAAACCCGAGAAGAATTCTTCTACTTGGATGTATTTCTAAAATTGCTTTTAGGATTGTTAGCTATTGCTCTGGTTATCAATAAGTCTGGTAAGGGCAACTTGGCACCTACTTCCGCCATGGATCAGGTACAGAATTATGTACTGGGGGGTATCATCGGGGGGGTGATTTATAGTCCTGCCATTACACTCTTCCAGTTTGCCATTGTCTTGGTTATTTGGGCATTTCTTATTATAGGATTACGAAAGCTTAAGACCAAAATTCTTGCCTTTAGGCATTTTATAGACGGAACAGCGGTGATTGTGATCAATCGTGGTAAGATAGACATAGCAGCCTGTAAGAAGGCTAAAATCACGGCACACGATCTTGCCTTTAAGCTCCGCAAAGAGGGTGTCTATTATATCCAGAATGTGAAAAGAGCGGTACTGGAACAGAACGGTGAACTGATTGTTGTATTGGCAGGTGAGGAGAATCCTAAATATCCCATTATTACCGATGGTATTATCCATAAAGGGGTGTTAGAAGATGTGGATAAAACAGAAGAATGGCTACTGGAAGAGCTCCACAAGCAAGGCTATGAAAGTGTCTCAGAGATATTCTTAGCAGAATATTATGGAGGACAGGTAAAAGTAGTTCCCTATAATAATTAGAAAATTAGCTGATTAACATAAGTGTTAATTAGCTAATTTTTTGTATATTTGCTCCCAATTATTCAGATATTATGAACTTGAATATATTCATCACCCTACATCTGATAGAGAAACGCCAAAAGACCTTTTGGGGTACGTTGAGGACAATTCTCTTGTTTCCTCTGGCTATTGTAGGGGATACATGTTTGGTGATAGCTTATTTGATAGCTTTGATGGTGAGTAATATACTTGAAAAATACGAAAATTAGATTTTATGAATATTGGTTACAAATACCTTTTTTTACCTATCCTCTTGCTCTGTATAGGTTGTACTTCTTCCCGGAAGATAAAGGTTCCTGATGACTATTGTGTTCCTCCGCCGTATACAATGACAAAGGAAAAAGAGGCTCCTATAGAAGTTGATGAAGCAAAGCTTGCTTTGGGCAAAAAACTTTTTGAAGGAAAACTTTCCTCCAGAAATATCCTTATTGCTTATGCCTCCGATACCGATGAGGCTCTATTGTCATTAATTGCCTTGGCCGATGATTCTTCTGAGCAGGCACAACTAAAACGCAATACCTTAAAAATAGAGATCCATAGCAAGATTAACGCTATTTTCTCACAAATGAATTCGGTAACTGCGGAATTGGATTGCGAAGAAGAGCGCATAGACCAAATAGCCACCACTTTAAGTGATATCAATGACAAGAATATTACACGCCTTACGGTAGCCTCTATACTTGTAGGAGCTGCCTCGGCGGTGGCAGGGGCTTATATAGCCGATGACAACTGGAACAAAGGCGTAGCGGTAGGTAGTGGGGTGCTGGGGGCAGGCTTGAGTTTTCTCACCCTTAATCCGAAGGGGAAAAAAGTAAACCTACTACACCCTCGCAATCTGTTGCGTTGTTTTATCACTGAGAAAAATGACATAGAGTTTCCTCCCTTTGTATGGTATATGCTAAACGAACCTCGTTTTACCAACTCAGGAGAGAGTTCTGTCTTGCAAAACACACAAAAGAGATGGATCAGACATCTTTTTGACAATGACAAAGAGAAGGCGCTAAAAGCCGTAGTTTTTAGCGATGGAGGCGTCTATAATGCGGGTGATTTGCATACTCGTGCTGAGATGTTTGACCAAATGCAATCGGTGATACATTCGCTGAACCAAAACCTGAACTTCTTTATTCAAGAAGTCAATATACTTATGTTGAAAAAATAAATTGAAATATAATGAAAAAACTCTTTTTACTGCTATGTGTATGGGCAACACTCCCTGCTGTAGCGCAAACCTCGAAAGACAAAACCCTGATTATAGATGCGAGCTACCTCAAACAAGGTAGTAGCTACGGACAGTTAGGAGTGCATCTCAACTATTATGACAGCAATAAGTTGGCACTATTTGCGGGATTGGCAGGCAATTTCCGTTCAGAAAACGGATTAGTCGCTATCCCCGAAGCACAACTCTCAGCGTGGATAAGAGCCGATAATGAGCGTGGAGGCTTTGTTGATATTCCTGTCTTGCTCTTGCGCCCACAGCTGAATTTTTCACCTTATTACTTCGCCCCTGAAGCGGGTATACAAATTCTCTTTCTTTATATAAAAGCAGGTTACGCATTCCCTTGGGGTAAAATGAGTGACAACTATCCTTTTGACACGGGTAAATTCCGCCTTTCAGTAGGAGCTATTATACCGCTAAATATTAAATAATAAATAATATGAAACATTTCTTTTTATCCGTAGCCCTTGTGAGCACAATGCTCGGTTTTGGGCAAGCCTCAGGAAATCTCAACTACCAAAACAGAGGCAGAAATAGCTTGAATAACAACAACTTTTCTGTTGATTTCCCTACCAATTACGAAATGGTAGTCTCTGCCAAAGGACTGGCTAATATCAAAGCTGATGCTTTTGTGGCGATCTTCAGTGTGGTGCAGGTAGGCAAGAGTGCTGAAGAGGCTACCTCCCTAATGAGTCAGCGCCTTTCGCCTGTGCTCTCTGCCCTAAAGGCTAAGAATATGGAGGCTTTTGTAGATATGATTTCCTTTGTGCCTATGTATGAATACGAGACCGAGAAGAAAGTCTTTAGCAAGCGCACCTACAATGAAGTGCCTATGGGCTTTGAACTCAAGCAAAACTTACATATCAAAATCAATGAAGCCTCTCGACTCAATGAGTTAATCACTCTACTGGCTAATAACGAGATTTACGACCTTGTACGTATGGACTACTACAGTAGCCAGTTAGAGACCATAAAAAAAGAACTCAAAGACAAGGTAAAATCTGCCTTTGCCGAAAAGCAAAAGCTCTATGAAACTACCCTTGGGGAGAGCTTTACCTCCGCTGAAAAGAAGGTTGTTGATGGTTTTTTCCACATTTACCCTACCGAACAATATAGTAGCTACGAAGCCTATAGTAGTGCATCCTTACAAGGCAAGCGAGCAGGCAATGTGGTGCAAGCCAACAAGTCTACTACTCAGTATTACCAACCTATTACCAACCGAGATTTTGATGTGGTGCTCAACCCTATTATTGTAGAACCTATGATACAAGTGGTTTATGAAATAAAAATGAGTGTGAATCGCCCTGATAAAAATAAAGCTAAAGAGGCACTATTGCTGACCCCTGCTGGCGAACTCAAGAAGATAAACTTGCCTTAGCAACTTCCATAATATGAGATAACAAGCAATAAAACTCTCAAAGTAAGTCCAAGCGAATTATTCACCGTTGGTGCGAGTATCTGAATCGCGCCAGCGGTGGCATAATGCTTTGTTTGGAGTAGGTTTCTAGCAATCTCAATAGTGGCAATTAAAAACTAAAAATAAAATGAATCCAATAATCAAACAATGGGACACCGCTAAATCTCTAAAAAGATGCCAATATAAGGAAGCTTTGGCTATCTATGAAACGCTCTGCCCTAAGGTAGAGACAGAACTCTCGGATAATTTTGACAAAGCTATGTTTTTTGGGGATTACTTTGGCTTATTGGCAGATGTTGCCCAGTATGACAAAGCGGAAGCAATGGCTGCTAAAGCCTTAAAATACATAACCGAAAATGGGTATACTACTCTAAACTATATCTTCTATAACTATGGGAATATGTATCTTCATCAAGCTAAATGGGAAGAAGCTATTCCTTGGCTCGAAAAAGCACTCAATAAAAATAGCAATGGGTGGATTGACGAAAAACAAAAAGCCTACTATGGCACTGCTTTAGGGGGTGCGCTATTCCATTTGGGGCGTATAGAAGAAGCTGAAGAAGAGTTCCTTAAGGCGGTAGAGGCTGGCAAATATACTGTAGCTAATAAGGATTGGGAACCTTTTTTCTACCTCAAAGAAATATACAAGCAAAAAGGTGACGAGAAACTAATGGCAAAATATGAAAATATGTACCTTACCCGACTCAAAAAGGTAAAGGAAGAAGATCTTATCTATCCTCTATCAGAACATCGGGCAAACAAACAAGCCCTTGAAGACTGGAAAAAACTTAATAACCTTTAATCATTTTACAAATAAAAACCTATGAACGAACAAGCAATAAAACTTTACGAACAAGCCCAAGCGGATTACCCAACGTTGAAAACCCAAATAGAGGCACAAGTAGTGCGTTGGTTTTGGGCAGCAGGAGGCGTGGGACTCTTTTCTTTAGAGCCTTTTTATTTTGAAGAACACAAGTTTCCCAAGAGTAAAATCCTAAAAGAAACCCCTGAAAAGACCGATGATAAATACTTGTATGGCGTGAATGCCAACGACGAGATTATCCTAGGACGCTCTTATATCGGATATGGAGACGAATGTTACGAAGACTTCTATTTCCGTGAGGAAAATCAAATTATCAATTATCACTTTAATTCTTATGTTAAAAAAGAATGTTTAAGTGTGAACATATTCATCTATAAGGAGGGACTCTTACAATCAATCCACTCTGCTTACTCTGCTTTCGATAATAGTAAAACTTGGAGAGAAAAGACTATGTACTATGAGGGGGACAAACTCATTCGTCAGGAGGAAAAGGGATTAGATTATTATCTAAAACCCATTGATAATGCCCTTCTCTACACCTATGATATGCTGGGAAAACTCAATAGTATTACCAGCGGAACCGGCTATGTATGGTATCAGAAGAAAGATAAGAAAATTAGTTATAAAGCCCTCTCTGAAAAAGCTGCGGAACGCTACTATGCACTATTGGTGCCTACCATTAAGGCATATCCTATAAAAGAGCCTTTGTACTGCATCAACCTATCGTTTGACTACCAAAACATACTGCCCACAAGGATAGGCTTTGGTACTGAAAACGAGAGACAAGAATACCAAAAGTATGGCAAAGAGGCAAAACACTACCTTTGGAACACTGCCGAGTATACTCATACTATAGATATAGAACCCAACGAAGAAGACGCTGCTCTCTTTGACCTTTTCAATCAAGAAACCGAGATGCAAGAAAAGAGCAGTGCCGCCACGAAACTATTAGTCGCTTGCGCCAAACGCCTCAAAGAAGAATGGGCATCATTGGGTATTCCCTCCACCGATGACTTTGTAGTGGTAGTAAGTGATGAAGAAGAATCTTTTTTGAAGAAAGTATAGAGTTCAGACATCAGGTTTTAGGTATTAGTTTTGTCGCAAAAAAAAGTGTATTTTTGCGACAAAATAATATCTTATATCGTATGGAAAGTGCTGATGATGAAATATTTAAGAAGCTATTAAAATGCGGAAGGTATATTGAGGAATGGGCACTTATGAACTTGATGACGGAGTACAACTGAGGAGCCTGCTCCAAATGATACAGAGTGAGGAGCGCTATAAAGAGATTTTCAAAAGTGAATTAGATGATATAATAGAAGAAGTAGAAGATTTTTTTAAATAGACAAAATGACCCCCGAACTACAACTATTAGGCGATGCTATTTTTGAGGCTGCCAAAAAAGCATTTTTAAAACTCTTTGAAAACGGAGAACATTATTACTATTGTGTGTTACTCACTACGGGTGAGGCGCTTCCTCCTTGTATTGCGGCGTGGTCGGTGGAAGCTTTAGAGCGATTTGTAAATGAAAATGCTATCCCCCAAGAGGAAATACCATACTACAAATACTCATTTGCCGATAGCCCCTATTACGCTTTTGGTTATGAAGAATATTTTCAGCAGGTAAAGCAGTTGTTTGAGCAGCGCGACTCTCTTATAGATTACAACAATGAGGCGCAATGGAACGAGGAATACAACCTCCGACTTGCTGCTATGGTATATGCAATGAAAAAACTCGATGCTTCGGGGATTTTTGCCCTCAACCAACCACGAGAACAAGTGTATATCAACGTAGAACTAATGCCCCCCGACGATACCGATATAGAAAGAGCCTTGTCGCTTAACAACCCTGATAACATTGAGGAATGGCTTTCTATATTTGGAGGATAATTTCTTCGTGGTATTTTTATGTGATTCAAAAAAATAATGTATATTTGTAGCGCAAATCTATACACACTCAACTTTTATCTTTTATCTTTTATCTTTTATCTTAAGATGCTTTCTCTTGATAGACTAAAATATATAGAAGGTATACAAAAGTATGCGAGGTTTTCAGTTGTCACTACGATTGTAATAGCGATAGTAGTGCTAACTGTTTTTGTTATAAATCATACAGTTATACAAGAAAAGGAGTTGCCAACCATTCTCTACTCTCCTTTTTTCTCAGTAATAATTATAGCATTATTGTTATATTGCTTTATCTTTTATCGGATAAAAAGAAGATCCAGAAGGTTACAAGAACTCATAGAACAGATGAGTGACGATGATTTTCAGTTCCTACTACAAGCGCAATCCTCCTTATCATTCTACTACAAATACGCTCCCAATTTTGTAATTTGCCGTGACCACCTCTATTTGTTTACCCTCTTTGAAATCAAAGAAATTGACCCTAAAAAAGTACAAAAAGTGCGCTGCCACTATACAGGAAGAGGCAGTAATCTGGTAGAGATTCTATCACCTGAAACCACTAGATTTGAGGTGTATACCAGCGCTTATCCTTATTTGGAAAAGCTTATCAGAAAGTACAATCCGAATGCTGATATAGAAGTTTAAAAATTATGAATAAAAATATTAAAAAAATGTTTTTAATTATATTTCTCTCTATACTATCGGGTATTGCTTTGGCAGCCCTTTATGCCTTTCTTGTTATGAGATTTACCTCCAGTTATGACAGAGAGATATCTATCATTTTTTTTCCTATTCCTTTTATATTGGGAGCGAGCATATGCTATTCCTTTGCCTATAATCAAAAAATAAGTGGAGCTCTTGCTGTCATCTGTACCCTTGTTTTCTTTAAATTTATAATGGGTACTTTGGGAGTTACTTTTTCTAAAGTATATGAGAGATTAACCCTGCCCAAAGTCTATAAAAGCTATCATTATACATCAGACTATAAGATATATAACTTAGAAGGAGAAAAACACCTTGTGAGACTGCCTGAAGATATTCATTACATTGCAAAAGGTATCTACCTCAACCCTCAAAATGAGTTGGTTATCTATGATAAATCAAGACCTATTGACCGTGACAAAACATCTGTTATTGACTATATGGAGAAATACAATTCCTTAGGAGAACGTATGCCAGCAAATGATATACTAGAAGTAGAACAAGACATTTCTAATATTTTTGATGAAAATTCAGAGCGTTTCTCTAAAAAAGAAGAAACTCTTAAACGCACACGTATCAATCCTCTCTACGTAGAAAGCTACAAAGAAAAAGGAGATAAATATGAAACTATTTTGTATTTTGAGGTAAAAACCCAGCCTTACACCTTCAGATTAAAAACCCAATTCTCTTACATCAAAAATCAAAAAGAACTATCAAAAACCTCTACAACCTATTATACAAATGACACTGAAACAATAGAGTCTTTTGGCATTATCAGTGTATATACTAATAAACATCTCGGCTATCAACTATTAAAAGTAAAGGACGATTTCTATATGGTAAAATAACGTCAGTTCGATATAACAGAACATTGATTTGCAGCTTTGTATCACAATATATTTACAAAAGAATTCACCATTAGGTGAAAATTTGTGAGATAATGAAAAGTAAAGAGTTTTATACAATTCTAAATTCGTGTTTCACATACCCAGCTGTGAGTCCTCGCTGGCTTTGTGGGGAATTTAAAATATTTTGCTGATTGTTAAACAATTACTTACGTTGAACTCACGTTAATTAACTTCCCATCTTTCTTCTTCTAAATTCAATTGTCGGTGGAAATTGCGTATTTGCTCTTCATCAATACGTGGGTTCTTATTCAGTTGTTGCAATATTTCCCGCTGATGATGCAAAATAGCAATGTATTTCTTTCGCTCTTCAGGAGTAGTATTGCTCTTCGACAAATCGAGTTGGTATTGCCATATATCTTTCTGATTCTGTAATAGAAGACTATCGTTTATTCCTTCTTTGTAATGCTTTTGCATATAATCTAAAGCCGCTTGCGCTAATGATTTACGAATAAGACTTTCGGCTTCAGCTTCAGGAATATGGTCTTCATAATCAGGGAATTTAGCCCATCGGATAAGCGCTGGCAAACTAAGCCCTTGTACGAGTAGGGTTGCCAATATCACTATAAAAGTAATGTAGAGAATCAGGTTGCGATGCGGAAAAGGCTCACCGTTCTCTAAAGTTAGAGGAATAGAAAGGGCTACCGCTAGTGAAAGCACCCCGCGCATTCCTGCCCAACCCAGTACCAAAGGTAACCGAAAGCCAGGGTTCCGCCTGTCGGCTACTGTGATAAAGTGTTTCATTACTTGAGTAATGAGTAAAGCCCCATATGAGGATAGCAGTCGCACCCCTACCACAACCCCTGTGATGAGCAACCCATAATTTGTAGCTGTAGCAAGACTTATACCTTCGGCTTCTATACCCTCGAGTACATCAGGCAAAGCAAGACCTATCAGCATAAAGGCAAGACCATTGAGTACAAAGCCTAAAATATCCCATACCGCTACCGCTTTGTTGTATGTGGAGGCAGCAAGAATACTAGTAATGTGGAGCGACATATACATACCCCCAGCCACTACTGCCAACACTCCCGACACTCCCATTTCGTTAGCTACAATATACATTATATAAGGAGTAATAAAGGTAAGGATAATATCCATATTAGCATCGGTAGGGGAAAATTTGTGTAGCTTGCGCATCACCCACGCTACTGCCAAGCCTATAAGCGTTCCGCCAATAACTACCCAAAGGAAATTTAGCGCTATATCCGTCCACACCAGCTGACCGGTAGTTACTACCAAAGCCGCAAACCTAAAAACTATTAGTGAAGAAGCATCGTTCAGCAAACTTTCACTTTCTATTATTGTGCTGATGCGTTTGGGTACCTTTACAAACTTCATTATCGTTGAAGCACTCACCGCATCGGTAGAGCCTATCACGCCCCCCAAAAGGAAACCTAACGCCAATGAAAACCCAGGGAATACCATATTGGCTACCCACGCCACCGCAGCAGCCGTAATAAAAACTACAATAAAGGCAAAGCTAAAGATAATGCGGCGCCACTTCCACATCTCTTTCAGTGATAGCGAAAACATCGGCATACAGAAGAGGCGGTAAGAAAATGATGAGTACCAAATCAGGATTCAGTGTAATGGTTGGGACATTGGGAATAAAGCTAATTGCCAATCCTCCTAACACCAAAAGAATAGGGTACGCTACCTTGAGCCGGTTTGCAAACATTATCAGTAGCATAATAGCCACCATCAAAAGTAATAAGTAAGGGAAATATTGCACCATAGGTCATTGAATTATGAGGCGGCAAAGATAGTAAAAAATACTTTTTAATCATAATTGATAAGTATTTTTTTTATATCTTTGCACTAATAAATTAATTATTATGAAGGCCCTGATTATCGGCGCTACAGGCGCCACCGGAAAAGATTTAGTAACACTACTATTGAACGACAACGCTTATACCGAAGTGCATTGCTTTGTGCGTAAGCCTATGAGTATCAGTCACCCCAAGCTACACGCTCACGTGGTTGATTTTGATACCCCTGAAGCGTGGGCAGATTTGTTGCACGGCGATGTGGCTTTCTCTTGCTTAGGTACCACCTTAGCTGTGGCAGGTAGTAAAGAAGCCCAATGGCGTGTGGATTACGACTATCAATATGCCTTTGCCCAGCAGTGTAAAGCCAATGGAGTACCTACCTTTGTACTCGTATCGGCAGCTGGAGCTACAGCGCAGTCTAAATTGTTCTACAACCGTATGAAAGGACAGCTAGAGGACGCTATCAAGGCACTTGGTTTCCCAAGCCTACTCATCTTCCAACCCTCTATACTTATTCGTCCTAATAGTGATAGAGGTGCTGAGAACTTCACTGTAAAAGCTATTCATTTCCTCAACAAAATAGGACTCTTCAAGCGGTATCGCCCTATGCCAACGAACGTTTTGGCTCAGAGAATGCGCCGTGAAGTAGCTACAGCCACCGAGGGGGTACATACTTTTACCCTTGATGAAATCTTTTTGTAATGATCCCTGAATACTGACCTCTGATTACAGATTACAGACTTGTGTATATAGAAAATAAATTGTACTTTTGCCTTCGCTAATGAGAGAAATATGAGAACAATCCGAAACTTGTTTTTTATAGGAATGATCTTGGGGACATTCTCATTATATGCCCAAGAGGAGAAGGATATTCCTTCTACACGGATAGATAAGCAACCTTATTACTTAAAAATCGATACCCTTACAGGAGAGAAAAAGGAAATCCCTTTCAGTAATTTTGCACACCGATGGGTGACAAAAAAATTAAAATATCCAGAAAGAGGTATAGAAGAAAAGATTCAAGGCATAGTAATTGTAATACTCACAATAGATGAAAAAGGGATTCTTTCTATAAAAGAAATAAGGGAGGGTAATCCTCTCCTACAAGAAGAAGCTTGTAGGGTATTTGATGGATTTCCTCAGCTCTTCCCAGCCCTACAAGGAGGTAAGCCTGTAAGCATTACCATTGGCTATCCTATTAGATTCAAAATTGACTACTAACCACTTTATATAGAAAATAAATTGTAATTTTGCCTTTCAATACAGAAATATATGACAGCTATTAGGTATTTATTTCTTATAGGAATGCTCTTCGGAGCTTTCTCTTTATATGCCCAAGAAGAGGAGGAGGTTCCTTTTTTCCGGATAGAGAAACACCCTTATTACGTACAAACAGATACAATTACAAGAGAAACAAAGGAAATACCTTTCAAGAATTTTTTAGATCAATGGGTAATAAAGAATCTTAGGTACCCTCAGGAAGCTGTAGAAAAAAAGATTCAAGGCAGAGTAATAGTAGCCCTTAGGATAGATAAAAAGGGTATTCTTTCTATAAAAGAAGTTAAAGGACGTAATCCCCTCTTAGAAGAAGAAGCCTGTAGGATATTTGACGGATTCCCTCAGCTCTCTCCTGCCTTACTAAGAGGCAAGCCTGTAAATGTTGTCTATAACTATCCTATCATATTTAGAATCATTCAACAGAGTGAAAAGTAAAGAATATATCACTTGTCATTAATCATTAATCATTGATCATTAACTAATGAATCATCTCAAGCAATTAGAAGCGGAAAGTATTTATATCATGCGCGAAGTAGCCGCGCAGTTTGAGCGTCCTGCCCTCCTATTTAGTGGCGGGAAGGACTCTATTACCTTGGTACATTTGGCTATCAAGGCATTTGCCCCTATGAAGATTCCTTTTCCTTTGGTACATATCGACACAGGTCACAACTTCCCTGAGGCTATCGCCTACCGCGATGCCTTGGCCAAGCGCATTGGGGCGGAACTGATCGTACGCCAAGTAGAAGATACGATCAAGGCGAAGGGGCTGACAGAACCTAAGGGTAAGTTTGCCTCTCGCAACTGGCTACAAACGCATACCCTTTTGGATACTATTGAGGAATTTCACTTCGATGCCTGTATAGGAGGTGCCCGCCGTGACGAGGAAAAAGCACGTGCTAAGGAACGTTTTTTCTCGGTACGCGATGAGTTCGGTCAGTGGGATCCTAAGTTGCAACGTCCAGAGCTATGGGATATCTACAACGGGCGTATCCACAAGGGGGAGAATGTGCGTGTGTTTCCTATTTCCAACTGGACAGAATTGGATGTATGGAGCTATATTGAGCAGGAAAACATAGCACTCCCTTCTATCTATTTTGCCCATGATCGCGAGGTGATTGAGCACGAAGGTCGCCTAATAGCTGTCTCTCCTTTTATCCAAATAGATGAAAATGATAAAATCGTCAATAAACGGGTGCGCTATCGTACCGTGGGCGATATGACTTGTACGGCAGCCGTGGAGAGCAATGCCGCTACCCTTGAGGAAGTGGTAAGGGAAATCTCCGCCTCCCGCATCTCCGAACGTGGCGAAACCCGCATCGATGACCGTGTCACCGAAGCGGCTATGGAAGATAGAAAAAAAGGAGGCTATTTTTAGGATTCTTTCGACAAACTATTACTCTTCCCTTGCCTAGAAAACTTGGCATGGTTTTGGCTATCTATAAAATTATAGTAGTATACAATATAAAAATTAACAATTGACAATTATGTGGATTTATTATGTAATTCTTGGCGCAATAGCCTTAGTAAGTTGGCTGGTGAGCAACCGCCTACAGAGCAAGTTTGAATATTATTCCAAAGTGCATTTGCGCAATGGGATGAGTGGGGCGGAGATTGCCCAAAAGATGCTTGAAGACCATGGCATCCGTGATGTGAAAGTAATTTCAACTCCAGGAAGGCTCACCGATCACTATAATCCTATGGATAAGACAGTGAACCTCAGTGAGGCGGTATATAATCAACGCAATGCAGCAGCAGCTGCCGTAGCTGCTCATGAGTGTGGGCATGCGGTGCAACATGCTCAAGCTTATTCTTGGCTCACACTACGTTCCAAACTGGTTCCTGCAGTGAATATTTCCTCCAATCTTTCCCAATGGCTTATTTTAGGAGGATTCCTTTTAGGGGCTGCTGCCAAGGTAGGTTTTGGATATTGGGTAGCCTTGATAGGGGTGATTCTTTTTGCTGTCACTACGGCTTTTGCTTTCATTACCCTACCTGTGGAGTATGATGCCAGCAATCGTGCTTTGGCTTGGCTTAAGAATAAGAATATTGTCTCCCAGCAGGAATATGCAGGAGCAGAGGACTCGCTTAAGTGGGCAGCTCGTACTTATGTAGTGGCTGCTTTGGGTTCCCTCGCACAACTTCTTTATTGGGTGTATAGACTTATGGGAAGCAATAGAGAATAATAGTTATTAGTGGTTAGTGATTATTCATCACTAACCACTAATCATTAACCTTAAATCATTGAAACATTGAAAAATTCAGATAATTTCTTTCTTTTGGCGGGGCCTTGTGCTATAGAGGGAGAAGATATGGCTATGCGTATAGCCGAAAAAATTGTAAAAATAACTACTGCTCTTGATATTCCTTATACATTCAAGGGGAGTTTCAAAAAGGCCAATCGCAGTCGTATAGATTCTTTTACAGGGATAGGGGATGAGAAGGCATTGAAGATACTCCAAAAAGTATCTCAGACCTTTGGCATACCTACCATAACGGATATTCATGAGATAAAAGATGCAGAAATGGCGGCCGAGTATGTCGATGTACTACAGATTCCTGCCTTTTTGGTTCGACAGACAGACTTAGTCGTAGCTGCCGCAAAAACAGGAAAAAGAGTCAATCTCAAAAAAGGGCAGTTCATGAGTCCTGAGAGTATGAAGCATGCCGTACAGAAGGTATTGGATAGTGGCAATGATCAAGTCTGGATTACCGATAGAGGAACCATGTTCGGTTATCAGGATATGATTGTGGACTTCCGAGGAATTCCTACTATGAAGCAGTATGCTCCTGTGGTCTTGGATATTACTCATTCACTCCAGCAGCCTAACCAAAGCTCAGGGGTAACAGGAGGTAGACCAGATATGATTGAAACTATTGCGCGAGCAGGAGTGGTGAACAATGTAGATGGAATCTTTGTGGAAACACATTTCGATCCTGCCAATGCCAAGAGTGATGGGGCGAATATGCTACATCTCGACCTGCTGGAGGGACTTCTTACCCGCCTTGTAGCAATACGAAAAACCATTAACACATTCTAAAAAAGTCTAATTCTTTCTACCATGAACGAGCAAACGGCCTATGCTAAGACCATCACTGGTATATATAACAAGGTGTATCAGGGAAAAAATGTAGGGAAAATACCCACTTACATCCCTGAACTACTCAATATAAATCCTGATAAGTTTGGAATTGCTATCCATACTTTACAAGGAAAAAAATTTGGTATAGGTGATTACCAAGAAAAGTTTTCTATACAGAGTATTGCCAAGGTGCTTTCCTTATCTATGGCATACAATATCTTTGGGGATAGTATTTGGGAGAGGGTGTCGGTGGAGCCTTCGGGAACCTCTTTTAACTCGCTCTTACAGCTTGAAGCCAACAATGGGATCCCGCGTAACCCGCTGATCAATGCAGGAGCTATTGTCATCTGTGATATATTGCTTTCTCACTTTGAGAATGCTGAAGAAGAATTTATTAAGTTTGTTCGTCAGCTTGCCAATGATCCTACGATAGAGTATTCACAGACCATAGCTTCTTCAGAGAAGGAGGTAGGGTATCGCAACTTTGCCCTCTGTTATTATATAAAGTCCTTGGGCAATATAGAGAATGACCCAGAAAGGGTTTTGGACTTCTACTTTAAGCTTTGTTCTATAGAGCTTACTTGTGAGTCCTTGGCTTATGTATTCACTTTCTTGGCCAATGATGGGATCACCCTACACGAAGGAAATCGCATTCTCCCCCATATATATACTAAGCGTATCAATGCTATTATGCAGACTTGTGGTTTCTATGATGAATCAGGGGAATTTGCCTTCCGAGTAGGTCTTCCTGGCAAGAGTGGGGTAGGAGGAGGCATTGTGGCCATCATGCCTGGTCACTATGCCATCGCGGTATGGAGTCCACGCCTGAATGAAAAAGGTAATTCCTACCGAGGGGTAAAATTCTTGGAAGGGTTCACTATGCAGACACAAATATCCGTCTTTTAGAGCAAAAGTAAAGTCGCTATGAGCGAGTATCTGACCGAGTGAGTGAAGGTGGGCATATAGTGAAAAATTAAAAGAGTGAAGAATGATATTCCTATCATTTTTCACTCTTCTCTTTAAAGTTGGTCTACAAGGACTCGAACCTTGAATTACAGAGCCAGAATCTGTCGTGTTACCATTACACCATAGACCATTGCTTTATTGCAGGGGCAAAGGTACGACTTTTTTTTGAAATGCGCAATAAAAAAAGCAACCTTTTACAGTTGCTTTTTCCAAATAACTTTAAACTATAATAATATGATTAACCCAATTCAAAAAAATAGGATTGAAAAAAGTTGGTCTACAAGGACTCGAACCTTGAATAACAGAACCAAAATCTGCTGTGTTACCATTACACCATAGACCATCTCTCAATTGCGGTGCAAAGGTACAACTTTTTTTCAAACCTGCAAGTGTTTGCCTTAAAAAAATAAAAAAAATTTTTTTCTCTTTATTTTATTAGGTAGATACAATAAAAATGTGTAACTTCGCTCCGTTTTTTTAAAAAGATAAAAAATGGATTTACAAAAGGACTTTCATAAGTATAATCTCATTACAGGATGGGGGGTATTTCTCATTGCTTTACTCACCTATGGGCTCTCAGTAGAGCCTACTGTAAGTTTCTGGGACTGTGGAGAGTATATAGCTACCTCGGCTAAGCTCGAAGTGGGTCACCCACCTGGAGCACCTTTTTTCCAGATGGTAGGGGCTTTCTTTGCTTCTTTTTCTCCTTCACCTGAGAAGACAGCTCTTTTTGTAAACTTTATTTCGGTATTCTCCAGTGCCTTTACCATATTATTTTTATATTTCATTATTGTCAATTTTACTAAGAAGATTGCTCTGTCCTCCAAAGAGACCCTTACCAATTCTCAAGTGATAGGCTTGTATGGCAGTGGGGTAGTGGGGGCTTTGGCCTATACTTTCTCAGATAGCTTTTGGTTCAATGCCACCGAGACGGAGGTATATGCTATGGCAATGCTTTTCATGTCAGCCATGTTTTGGTTAGGGCTTAAGTGGACAGACAACTTAGATAGTCCTCGGGGGGATAAGTGGTTGCTACTCATCGCTTTAGTAGTAGGACTTTCTTTTGGAGTACACTTTATGGCACTGCTTACTATTCCGGCCATCGGGATGCTCTACTTTTTTAAATCTCATTTTGAGAAGAATATCAAGAACTTTATCTTGGCCAATGTGATTTCTATATCTATATTGCTACTGATATTCAAGCTGATACTTCCTTATACTTTGGCGTTGTTCGGTTACACAGAAGTGTTTTTTGTCAATGAACTGGGCATGCCTTTTAACTCTGGAACTATTTTTACAGGAGTCTCTATTATAGCTTTGTTTACTTTTACACTATGGCAAGCACAGAAGCACCAAAAGCGTCTCTTACAGACCGCTACTCTCTGTCTGCTCTTTGTTTTCGTAGGTTTTTCCTCTTGGCTGATGATCCCAATACGTGCCAATGCAGGTACTGTCATCAATGAGAACAGCCCCACCGATGCGCGCTTGTTACTGGCTTACTACAACTTGGAACAATACCAGAAGACTTATCTTTTCAGAGGGCCTATGTACTCAGATGCTTTTGCGCCAACGGGTGATGACTATATGGATGAAAAGCCTAAGTATGAAAGAGACTACCAAAAGAATAAGTATATTATCGTCAACGAATATAAGGATGCTTTGGATGCTCCCAATCCGGAGCATGTGGGCTTGTTGCCCCGTATGTGGAGCTCGGAACATGCAGCTAACTATATGATGCTCACTTCTCCACTAAAGTACCATATCAATCCCGAACGAAATGATGAGCAGACACAGCAGCTCAATCAAGCCCTACAGAGAACCTTAGCCGCTGGGGATTACGAACAATATGCATACCTCCTCCGCCGAGGACAAGGCAGAATCATAGTAGAGAAGCCATCCTTCTGGGACAACCTCTCTTTTATGTTCAGCTACCAGTTCAACTATATGTACTTACGCTATCTGCTATGGAACTTTGTAGGTCGCCAAGATGATATACAAGGAAAGATCTATAACAATCATGGCAACTGGATTTCTGGTATTTCTTTCATAGATGATTGGCATACAGGCTATCCTCAAGAGCACCTCCCTTCCGATGCAAGGGACAACCGAGGTCGCAATACTTATTTCTTCCTACCTTTCCTCTTGGGCTTGGTAGGGATGTTCTTCCAGTTATCTTCTAGTAAGCGCCAGTGGTGGGTCGCCTTTACCCTCTTCCTCTTTACAGGATTGGCACTAAAAGTATACCTGAACGAACGTCCTTTTGAACCTCGAGAAAGAGATTACGCCTTGGTAGGTTCTTTCTTTACCTTTGCTATTTGGATAGGGATGGGAGTATATGCTATTTATGTATTTTTGGAGGAAAAACTCTCTTTCAAGTTCAAGGGCTTAGCACCTGCAGTAATTGGAGTATGCACCCTTGCGGTACCTGCTCGAATGCTTGCCGAGAATTGGGATGATCATGATCGCTCTAACCGCTATACAGCACGCGCCTTGGCTAAGAGCTATTTGGATTCTGTCTCCAAGGACAATGGAGCTATGATTTTCTCCATAGGGGACAATGATACCTTTGGCATGTGGTATATGCAGGAAGTGGAGCATTATCGTACCGATGTCAGGGTGATCAATACCTCTCTTCTGGGTACCGACTGGTATATAGACCAGATGAAGTGTAAGGCCTATACTAGTGATCCTATTCCTTCCCAGCTTGTTCATAGCCAATATGCCTATGGCGTACGCGATGCGATCTATTTCGATCAGAAAACCGATAAGATATGGAATATAAAGGACTTTATGAAGTGGGTAAGCAGTGATGATCCGAGTACCAAGCTGGAGATAGAGCGTGAGGGAGCTCCTTCTCAGTTTTATTCCAGCTATCCTACCGATAGGATTCGTATTCCTGTCAATAAGGAAAATGTTCTTAAGAGTGGTGTCGTAAAACCCGAAGATGCTGATAAGATTGTGGATTACATCGATATCAAGTTGCCTTTTGGTATGGGTAAAAACCGCTTGATGATGCTTGATATTATTGCCAATAATGATTGGAAGCGCCCTATCTACTTCACTGGAGGTAGCTATAGTGACGACGAATATATTTGGATGCGTGATTACCTACAGCTCGACGGATTGGCTTATAAGTTGGTGCCTATCAGAACCCCTATTGATAAGGACAATCCTTATGATATGGGGCGTATAGACTCCGACCTGATGTATAAGATTGTAAAGAGCTGGGATTGGGGCAATATGGATGATCCTAATATCTATCACGATCCCGAGACACGTCGCAATAGCATTGTTTTCCGTGGCAACCTTGCTCGCCTTACCGAAACCCTTATCAATGAAGGGAAAATACAGAAGGCAAAGGATATCCTTGATCTGGCAACCAAGCGTATTCCAGTAAGCCACTTCGGGTATTACTTCACGGTAGAACCTTTTATCACAGGATATTATCAGGTGAAGGAAAACGAAAAAGCCCGCAAGCTATTCCTTGAGGTAGCCAAGAAATACCAAGAGAATATAGAGTACTATCTCACCCTTTCGGCAGGCGATTTTATCAACCTGTATGAGGATGTAAGCCGAGACCTAAGGCGCTATGATGCCATGTTGCCGATTTTAGCTGAAGATAAGTCTTTCTATGACCAGCAGTATAAAATATATGAACAGTACATAGATCGCCTTCAGGATAAGGCAGTTTCCTTTGGGCTTCTTTCTCAAGAGGATATCAAGGCACAAAAGCAACCTAAGGACCCTAACCCACAAACTCCTGATAGTACACAATCTCAGGATACCGTAAAATAAGTAGTAACTTACTTTGGATAATATACTCAATAGCTATGCTTTTCTTCGTAAAAGTATAGCTATTTTTTTTACACATTTTAGTACTGTAACATGTGAGATTTTAGGGAAGAGAAGGAGTCTATTTGAAAAATAATTTAGTATCTTTGCAGTATGAAAAGGCAAGTGAAAATAGCTCAGTTGGTAGAGCGCAACCCTCCCAAGGTTGAGGTTGCGGGTTCGAAACCCGTTTTGCTTAGTAATTATATTTTTCTTTTGAAAAGTATAGTTATTTCTCTATTGTTCTATAGTTGTTCCTCTAATATTCCAGAGAATCAGGTGTATGGACAAGATAATCCACACAGCATTAAGCCCTATCTATCCCAATACAATTTGAAAGGGAAAATAAAAACACTCCATTACTATAATGGGTATTATAGTGAGACTTTGCATTTCAACAAGCAAGGATTGCTCACTCATATAGATAATGGCCTGCACCAGAAACTATCCTATAATCGGCAGGGCAAACTAACCAAAATATACAGCGAAAGGGATGAAATTATTTTCACTTATCTCCCTAATAATACTGTAAAACAGGAATGGAAAAGTGATTTTGGGAATGCCACGCTCTATTACGTCTACAATGACAAAGGAAACTTACTATCCGAAGAGAGTAAAGGAGATGGAAACTATAAATATTTGTATGAGTATGATAGTCAGGGGAGATTGTTGGTTAAAAAGTATGATTTTGCTTATATGAAAGCATTAAAAGAAACTGAAACGGATATGGGTCTGTCAGAGCGATCTTTTATGAAATTATATGAGTATGATACGCCAGGGAGTCTCAAAAAATATATTGAATATGACAGAAACGGTGATATTGAGAAAATAGATATTTATAAAAAAGGGCTCCTTGTAGAGACACAGAGGTATGAGCAAAATGAATTATTTGAGAAATCTATTTTTACCTATGATAATGGAAAAGAGCAAGAAACGGTATATAATCAGGAAGGGACACCTATCCGCTTAGCAACGTACAACACCACGCTTGACAAGCAAGGAAATGTAATCTTCAAAACAGAAGAATACGAGGATACCTCTGATACAATCAAAGCACAGGGTATAAAAGATATAGAAAAGAGAGAAATAGAGTATTATCCGTAAAACTACAGTATATGAAATGCTTTTCCTTATTTTTGTTGTTTTTAACAGTCTCTGCTAACACACCTTACTATTATAGTGAATAAGATTTTTAAGGAAGTAGGTCTTTTATCTCAAAAATAATTCCTATCTTTGCCCCATCATTAGTACCCAATGAATATACTTAGTAACATTATTGCACAAACACACTCTTTTCCCTCCTTAAGCAGTACTCACAAGAGATACGCAGGGCAACGATATTTTTTATTATTAATACAATAGCTATATTTTTCTTTTGAAAAATGTAGCTATTTTTTTAAAAATCAATAAGTAAGAATGCTTAGTTATAAGAAACTATATTATGATAGTATAGATAAAAAGCTAATGATTTTGAAAAGTTACTAGATAAGTTATTAAAAAAATAAAAGCGCTTAACAAAATGCCAAAAAGAAACGACCTACATTGTGTTCTGCTCATCGGATCAGGACCTATTATCATCGGACAAGCCTGTGAGTTCGACTACTCAGGCTCACAATCGTTGCGCTCTTTGCGCGAAGATGGTATCAAAACCATCCTTATCAACTCCAATCCCGCTACGATTATGACCGACCCCTCTATGGCGGATGTGGTCTATCTCAAACCCCTTACTACTAAATCATTGGTAGAAATCCTCAAGGCTCACCCCGAAATAGATGCGGTACTTCCTACTATGGGCGGACAAACCGCTCTGAACCTCTGTATTGAGGCTGATGAAAAAGGTATCTGGAAAGACTTTGGGGTAGAAATTATAGGGGTAGATATCGATGCGATACAAATCACTGAAGACCGCGAGAAGTTCCGCGTATTGCTCGATGAAATTGGTATCCCTATGGCGCCGTCCGAAACGGCTACTTCTTTCCTAAAGGGAAAAGAAATTGCCCAACGCTTTGGTTTCCCACTTGTAATACGTCCGTCTTTTACTTTGGGCGGTACAGGGGCTTCTATCGTCTATAAGAAAGAAGATTTCGATATGCTGCTTAATCGCGGTTTGGAAGCTTCGCCTATCCACGAGGTGCTTATTGATAAAGCCCTTTTGGGGTGGAAGGAATACGAGCTGGAACTTTTGCGCGACAAGAACGACAATGTTGCGATCATCTGTACCATTGAAAATATGGATCCTATGGGTATCCACACTGGTGATTCTATTACCGTAGCCCCTGCAATGACTCTATCTGACCGCACTTTCCAGCGTATGCGCGATATGGCTATCAAGATGATGCGCAGCATAGGTGATTTCGCTGGTGGTTGCAACGTGCAGTTTGCCGTATCTCCTGATGAAAAAGAAGATATTATCGCTATTGAAATCAACCCACGTGTATCGCGTTCTTCAGCTTTGGCGTCTAAGGCTACAGGCTATCCTATTGCTAAGATTGCCACTAAGCTCGCTATTGGTTATCATCTGGATGAATTGCAAAACCAAATCACCAAATCCACTTCTGCTTTCTTTGAGCCTACCTTGGACTATGTGATTGTGAAGATACCGCGTTGGAACTTTGATAAGTTCGAAGGCTCAGACCGTACTATTGGCTTGCAAATGAAGTCAGTAGGGGAGGTAATGGGCATAGGGCGTTCTTTCCAAGAGGCATTACAGAAAGCTACCCAATCGCTCGAAATCAAGCGTAATGGTTTGGGAGCCGATGGTAAGGGTGAGAAGAACTACGAACAAATCATAGAAAAACTTACTTACCCCAGCTGGGATAGGGTATTTGTGATATACGATGCCGTACAGATGGGTATTCCGCTAAGCCGTATTCATGAAATCACTAAGATAGATATGTGGTTTCTCAAACAATATGAAGAACTATGTGCACTCGAAAAAGAAATATCCCGCTACAAAATAGACACCCTACCTAAAGAACTCCTTTTTGAAGCCAAACAAAAAGGGTTTGCCGACCGACAAATTGCCTATATGCTTGGTTGCTGGGAGAGTGAGGTACATAAGAAGCGTGAGGAGCTGAATATACGCCGCGTGTTCAAATTGGTGGATACTTGTGCTGCCGAGTTCAAAGCACAAACTCCTTATTATTATTCTACTTTTGAGGCGCCTATCCGTACCGCTGACGGCAAGGAATATGTAGCCAACGACAGTATAGTAACCGATCGCAAAAAGGTGGTAGTTCTCGGTTCAGGACCTAATCGTATAGGACAGGGTATTGAGTTTGACTACTGCTGTGTACACGGGGTATTAGCGGCTAAAGAATGTGGTTATGAAACTATAATGATAAACTGTAACCCTGAGACTGTTTCCACAGACTTTGATACAGCTGATAAGCTCTATTTTGAGCCCGTATTCTGGGAGTATATCTATGATATCATTCAGCACGAAAAGCCCGAAGGAGTGATTGTACAGCTCGGTGGACAGACAGCACTGAAGTTGGCCGAGAAATTAGACAAATATGGTATCAAGATCATAGGTACTAGCTTCCATTCACTGGATTTAGCAGAAGATAGAGGTAGTTTTTCAACCCTGCTGAAAGAGAATAATATACCTTATCCACGCTTTGGTGTAGCTGAAACTGCTGATGAGGCACTAAAACTCGCCGATGAACTTGACTTCCCGCTACTGGTGCGTCCTTCGTATGTATTGGGCGGACAGGGTATGAAGATTGTTATCAACAAAGAAGAGTTGGAAGCCCATGTGGTAGATCTCTTGCGTAAGATACCTAATAACAAACTCTTACTTGACCACTATTTGGACGGCGCCATAGAAGCCGAAGCCGATGCGATATGCGATGGCGAAAATGTGTATATCATTGGTATTATGGAACATATAGAGCCTTGTGGTATCCACTCAGGCGATAGTAACGCGACCTTACCACCGTTCAACTTGGGTGAGTTTGTGATCCAACAGATCAAAGACCATACGCATAAAATAGCCTTAGCACTGAACACGGTAGGGCTTATCAATGTGCAGTTTGCCGTAAAAGATGATGTAGTGTATATTATCGAGGCCAATCCACGTGCTTCGCGTACCGTACCATTTATTTCCAAGGCCTACCAAGAGCCGTATGTAAACTATGCTACCAAGGTAATGCTTGGTGAGAAAAAACTCTCTGACTTCCATTTCAATCCGCACTTAGAGGGCTTTGCTATCAAGCAACCTGTGTTCTCGTTCAACAAATTCCCGAACGTAGATAAGAAACTCGGTCCTGAAATGAAATCTACCGGCGAAAGTATCTTGTTTATAGATAGCCTCAAGGACGATGCTTTCTACGATATTTATACGAGAAGGAAGATGTATCTTTCAAAATAAAAAACTAAAAGAGCAGGCGAGAGCTTGCTCTTTTGTTTTTTAGTTGTATATTTGCAATCAAAAAGAGAATAAAAATGAATTCAATAGGGATTAGAGCAACACCAAACGAACTATACTATTCAATAGTTCAAGGAAAAGAAAATGAAATAGAAATAGAAATAATAGATAGGATAAATATTCCTAAAGCTATAGAATTACCTGAACAATTAAAATTTTTGAGAGATACTCTTTCTGATATTATAAATGAATTTCAAATTACAAATGCTTGTGTTAGAGTAACAGAATCTATCGCTCAAACAAAAGATATTAAAAGAACTTATATAGAGGGAGTTATTCAGGAATTATTTGCAAGTTCTACTATAGAAAGATACTATATAGGACAAGTATCTAGTATTAGCTCAAAACTTAATATAAAAAGAGATGATTTTAAGAAATATGTAGATAACAAACTTACTTTTTTAGATATAGAAAATTGGGATAAATATAAAAAAGAAGAAAGAGAAAGTATAATGTCGGCAATTAGTGCCTTAGAAATTTAGAATTATGTCTATAGGATTACAAACAGCAGAATTAAATTTTGATATAATAAGAGAAATAGGACAGGAAGGAAAAAATTCACAAGTTTTTTTAGCTCATGACAAACAATTAGATGCAGAAATAGTAATAAAAAGAATTGAAAAGACAAAATTTACTAATAGCAATGAATATTATGAAGAATCAAAAAAACTCTATTTATCTTCCCATAATAATGTTGTCAAGGTTAGTTATGCTTGCTCTGACGATGATTATATCTATATAGCGATGCCATATTATAAAAATGGTTCTCTTAAGAGTCTTATTACAAATAGGAATTTATCTATTAGAGAAATTATACGCTATTCTATACAATTTCTATCAGGACTACATCATATTCATTCTAAAGGTTTGATTCATTTTGATATAAAACCAGATAATATTATGATTTCAGATAGTAATGAAGCTTTATTGTCTGATTTTGGTTTAGCAAAGGCAATGAATGATTTTGGTTTAGCCAATCCTACTTTTCTTTACGAAAAACAAATAGCTCCAGAAGCTTTTCAAAGTACAAAAAAAACATTACATTATGATATATATTTATCAGGTATAACATTATATAGATTATTGAATGGTGAAAAACATTTTGAAAATCAATTATCTAAGTATAATAATAATATAGAAAGCTTCAAGAATGATGTTATATCAGGTAAATTCCCTAATAGAAAAGATTATTTAGCTCATATACCTATAAAATTACAAAAAATAGTTAATAAAGCTATAGATATAGATATTTCTAAGAGATATAATAATGTGTTAGAGTTAATGAATGACTTAGGAGGTGTTGATGAGAATTTAGATTGGGTATATTCTGAAAAAGAATGGCTATGCAATAAAGGAAATCATACATATAAAATAGTTATAAATGATGACAATCCTAAAGCAATTAGTATTGATACAACAAAAATTAATAATATCACTGGAATAGAAACAAAAGAAAAAAAGAGTACCTTTAAAAACCTTAATGAAAAAGATATTTCTTCTAAAATTAAGGGAGTCTTTAAGAGTTATGAAAAATAGGACTATAAAATATAATAAAAAAGGTTTGAAGAGAGTGGAGAACACTATTCAAAAAACTATTTTACCTAAAAATGACTTAAATGACGAAAATATAAAAATAATAAGAGAAGGAGAATACTTAAAAATAATAAAAAAGTAATGCTTTCATTCACCTAATAATAGATAAATATGAATGTAGATATCAACAAAAACAAACAACATTTAAAAGACTTTTTAGAGTCAGAAGGATTAGAGTTTTCAACAGAGTTTAAAGCTAAGTGTCGCTATAATAATAGTTGCAGTTTAAATAATGTTATGGTTACAATAGATGAAGATTTTAATGTAACTATTGATGAGGAGATTTATCCTATTGATAGTTATATTTATACACTTGAAAATAATACATTAGAAATTACTAAGAATGAAGATATTGTTGAAGTGTTTATAGATCATAGCTATCATAAACATAAGTTAGTCAGATCTCTTAGAAGATAAAAGAAAGTTCATATAACAAAGAATCACCTACCATAAAGCCTATGCCCCGTTTATTCTTATTCCTCCCTTGTCTCGCATTAGCACAATATCCTGAAGCAATGGATTTTAGCAAGCTCTATCAGGGCAAAATAGATAGTATTGTGGTCATACATCGTACGGGCTAGACAAAAGAAACTTTGTGGGCTGGTGCTCCTGAAGAAGAACGTATTACTGAGAAAAGGAAGAGGCTGCCTCTATCTAAAGGAAAGCGATTGCTTAAAATATTGAAAGATAAAACAGTTTATAAAGAAGAATATCCTTGGGTGATTGATGTAGTAAGTAGTTTCCTTTTCTATGCAAAATGGCAATGAAGTGCTTACCTTGCATTTTTCAACAGAGACCAAGCAACTAACAATGTATAGAGAAGATGAACTTATCTTTGCAGGAATGAGCGAAGGAAAACTTACTAAAAAGTTCATTCGTTATCTGTATCCTAACCTATCTGCTAAAGAACTGTATATGAATTTCTTTATCCTATGGGAGGAGATTTAGAAACAACAAACCGTCACTTATTATATAAAAATTGTCTTCCCCTCATAATAAGGTATTGCGGAGTAATAAAGGGGAATGACTCCATTTTATTCATTATTGGGAAGAAAGACAAGACAGAGCTGTGGCTCACTCTAAACAAAGTTTGCAAAGCTGAGGATACCGCCTCTCGCTTTTTGAGAGGATCAATCGAGTTTTCCCTCTGTTTAGAGGTCTTCTCTTTCTCAATTTTACTAATTGCTAATTGTATCTGTATGTTTTACAAAGAATTAGAGGTAGCTCCTGGTTGTGTGGGGCTCTTATTCAAAAAGAATGTTTTTCAGCAAGAACTTACTGCGGGCATCTATAAGTTCAGTCCGTGGGAGAAAGTACATATCCTATCCCTATCACAGAAGCTCAGAAGTACAAGGGTGGTCAATCAGGAGGTATTAACGGCTGATAATATTGCTTTGCGCTTTTCCTTTTATATAGCCTACAAACTGGACAATGCTAAGTTGTTTGTAGACAATTTTGGGGTAGAAGCGGATAATTTCGCCTTAGCCGAACAACAAATGGTAGCCATAGCACAGGTACTATTACGCCAGAGGATAGCCGCTTTCACTAGTGAAAAGCTAAACGAATGCCGAGAAGAAATCACTGATTTCAAAGAGGAGGCTTTCTGTAATGAAGTAGCGGCTTTGGGACTTAAGATCATAAAAGCACAGCTAATAGACATCACTTTCCCTAAGAGTGTACAAGATCTTTTCTCACGTGTACTGGAAAGCAAAATACGTGCTACCTCCGAACTCGAAAATGCGCGTACAGCAGTAGCCACCGCTCGAGCTCTTAAGAATGCTTCCGAACTGGTAAAAGGAGATGAAAATATTAAGTTTTTGCAATATCTGGAAACGATCACCAAGATAGCCGACAAGGGCAAACATACCTTTGTGATAGGGGAAGTACCTATGACAAAAATATAAAGAAACAACTAAAACCTAAATGTATGTATAAATCACTATTTTTTGTAGCTTTTCTAGGGCTTGTGGTAGCCTGCGAGAAATCAGGAGACAACAATGACTCCACTACACAGACACCTACTCCACCGGTGGTTACTCCACCTGCTCCTACTCAAAAGCCCAGCGCTTATGACAGGGATTTCTACTTGGAGCCTTCCCGCCTCAATGTGGTAAAGAACGAACACAATGCGGAACTTAAAAAACTCTATTATCAAGTATATGGCACCCCCTGTGGAGGCTGGTATGATGGGGTAAGTCCCAATGCAGCAAAGAATGAGGGTTGGCTGAAAAATTTTGTAGAGGGCGCAGAGAGGGTACAGAAGACCCCTATTGTCGTGCTTTATGGGATTCCTAACCGTGATTGTGGCTCTTTCTCTAAGGGAGGACACCCTTCCGCCGCTTCCTATAAGGCTTGGATAGACCGTGTGAGTGCTATTATCGGTCAGCGTCGTGCTGTGGTGATCGTAGAGCCTGATGCCATCAACTATTGTGGACATAAGAGAGGTACTCCGGCTTATAACGAACGTGCAGAATTGCTCTCCTATGTGGGGCAAACCTTACAGAAAAACAATCCCAATGTAGCCACTTATATCCATGCAGGAAATTCGGTACTGACGACAAATCACCCCGAAGCGATTGCCC
This sequence comes from Capnocytophaga gingivalis, assembly GCF_002302415.1. NCBI lineage: Bacteria > Pseudomonadati > Bacteroidota > Flavobacteriia > Flavobacteriales > Flavobacteriaceae > Capnocytophaga > Capnocytophaga gingivalis. The sequence goes on from NZ_CP022386.1 coordinate 2,042,721, forward strand.
AAGCGATTATAGACGGAGGCTTACAATATATGCGTGGTTTTGCTCTAAATGTATCAGGTTTAGGGGGCACTCTTGAGGAACAGGAAGGAGCGGAGAAGTTTGTCGCTTACTTAGCCTCCAAAGGCTTCAAGGACAAGTACTATGTGATAGATACAGGGCGTAGTGGTATCAACCGACCTCAGCATCAGAATGCCAATGCTCCCTACAACTCATGTAACAATTTCAATGCCGCTTTAGGTCCTCGTAGTACCTCCAGAACTACGGGTGCTCATGCCGATGCCTATCTGTGGATTAACGGAGGAGGAGGCTCTGATGGAGAATGTAATATGGGAGCCCCAGCTGCAGGAAAGCCTTATCCAGAGTACACCAAGCACTTGGTAGAAAATGCCATAAGGGTAAAAAGTATAGAGATTCTTGAGGTACCTGAAAGCCTTAAATAGACTTGTAAAAAACGCAAAAACAACTAATTACAAATAACTATGTTCCGATGGATATGTTCCCTATTCTTCTGTATAGGGTTACAAGCACAGTCTGTCAAGACCTTTGATTACACTTGTGCTGATGGGAAAGTACGTCCCTATGTAGTCTACTCTCCTCAGGGGGAGAGCAAGGCGCCTAAGCCATTACTTGTTTTTTTACATGGAGCCATTTCCTCACCTGAACTCAAGGCGCACCCCGAGGAGTATGTACAGAAATCACCGCTCTTGTCATTGGCCAATGCTGCGGGTTGTTATGTGCTTTTTCCCTTTGGACAGCAGGGGGCTACTTGGTTTGATCATGTCGGGCAGCAGATGGTTATGGACGAAATTGCTCAGGTGAAAAAACAATATGCGATTGATCCGAACAAGGTTTTTCTCTCTGGTTTTTCCGATGGAGGATCAGGGGTATATTATTTTTCTATGACCCAGCCTGAGCCCTTTGCAGGTTTTATCGCAATGAATGGGAGCTTAAAGGTAGCCAGTATGTTGGGCGAAGAAGCGCTTTTCCCCTGTAATATGAATCAGAAGCCCTTGTATATACTTAATACGACTGAGGATATACTCTATCCTTTGGATCAGATAATTCCTGCGGTGGATTTTCTTAAGAGGGATAACCCTCATATAGTCTTTAGAACTCCCAAAGGGAATCATTTTTTGAGCTATTTACCAGAAGAGCAGACCTCCTTGGTGACTTTTATCAAGGAGAATACACGCAAGCCACTGACACATATTGTATGGGAAACAGCTAATATTAGCAAAATCAATAGTATAGGTTGGTTGCGGCTCTCTGCTCTTTCGCTGGATCAAGCGCCGGCTTCTTGGCATGTTCCTTATCCCAAGGTACGTATAGAGAACAATAAGGCCGACTTGGGGCTCAAGTATGATTATACTTATCAGGGAAAGGGACTCAAAGTGGCTGGATTCAAAAATGATACAGTAACAGCCAAGCGCTTAGGAGTAAAACAAGGAGATATACTTCTCTCCTTGGAGCGTGATAGTATCACCTCTCCCATGTCGCCAATGCTGTATATGGCTAAGAAAAAAGCAGGCGACCCTACTCAGATAAGTGTGTTGCGTGAAGGAACACCGCTTACTCTAAAAGGGAATTTTAATGCTGGATATCCCTATCTGCTACTAAAACAACCAGAAAAGACCGCTAAGATAGAAGCAGAGCTTATAGGGAGAAGGGTATATATACGTACCTCTCGTGTGGCTGACTATCACGTAGATAGAGAGCAAGCGCCCGTTAAGATCAAAGGGAAAATTAAAAATTTAAATAAGTAAAAGATGCCAAAAACTTACGGAAAATTTACGCTGTCCCTCACAGGAAAGGACAGTCATAAAGTGAATATTACCCCAGGACAAGGACGCTTTACTATAGCTCCTAAGACCTCGGGAGAGAAAGCAGATGCCTATGTAGAGGCAGACACCCCTATACAATGGGAAGTTTTCAACGATTTTAAAGTACCCGCAGGAGGCAACTGGCCTCGTGTGATGGACTATATGGGGAATGACACCCGCTTTATAAAATGGACAGAACAGCGCGAAATGGAGAGCTTTGACTGGACACTAATGGCTCCTGCAACAGTAGATTTCTCTAAAGCAAAGATTGAATATTTATCAGTAGACAATAATGATTACCCTCTTGATATTAAGCTCGGTAACAAGTGGCTGAAGGGGCTTAGTTTGGAAGGAAATCCGCATAAGATAACGCTTGAAGTGGTAGTTCCTTTGAAGAGTATCTCGTTTGATATCAGTACTGAAAAGAAGAATAATACCCCTGTGTTCTTGCCTAAATTTGAAGCGCTAAAAGACATTACTACTATTAATATAAGCACACCAGTAGGGGGACAACCGTTTGACTGCGGGAGCTTGTTACAGTTCAAAAAACTCAAGACAGTGAGATTGGATGGAAATATGTGTAATATGGAGGCTTTGGGTAAATTAAACCTTAGCGGTATTGAGGTGCGTTATTGCCCTGATATGACTGGATTACCCCCTTTGAGTACTTGGGCAGACCTCAACTATTGTATTTTCTGGAATGTGGAAGAGGTAAGAGGTAAGGTACTGAGAAAAGAACTAAAAGAATTGGAGAAAACGCGAGAGTTGAGTGAATATGTTTCAGTCTCTAACTTGCACCCTAAGAGTTGGTTTGCTACAGAGTTTAACATTCCTTTTGCTTCGTGGGAAGGCAAGAACGGTAGAGAGGCAATGAAAGCCTACAAGGAAACCCTAAAAGCCATAAAAAAAGCTAAAGACGAAAAAGAAGTTAGGAGCCTATTAGAGGGGCTTATCGCAGTTATCAACGGGTTGCCCAATATAGAAACCACTGAGCGAGAGGATACTTATGAAGCTGTATGTCAGCTAGCAGAAGTAGCGCCTTTTGCTATTGAGGAAGAGAAAATAACGCAGTGGTTTGACCAGGCGAGAGAATTTTGATTAACAAGAAATATGTACCCTATAGGGTATATATTTAAAAGAATAATACTATTTTGCACCCGAAAGGGTGTATATTTAATTATTTTATCTATCTTTGCACCCGAAAAGGTATAATCTGATTTGTTAATTATGAATATCGCTTCTTTTGTAAAGGAAAGGCGTAAGCAGTTACGCCTTACACAGCCTGAGTTGGCAATGCGAGCGGGCGTTGGGTTGCGCTTCGTACGCGAATTGGAGCAGGGTAAAAAAACCTTGCGTTTGGATAAAGTAAATCAAGTATTGGCTCTCTTCGGTGCCGAAGTAGGGGTCGTAAGTATTATTGAGGAATGAAACAAGTAGTAAGCATTACCTACTTGGCAACAGTGGATTGAGCGTAGTTTTCTTTCTGATTTTCAATACAATATTATTACTCATTCTTTAACGTTTTGAATAACTTCATCATGAATATAACATTATTTTTAGTAGCCCTTAGTGGTATTTGTTGGACAGTGGTCTATGTAGATGCTATCCGAATAGGTTTTAGAAATAAAACTTATGCTATTCCTTTTTGGGCATTAGCTTTAAACTTTGCTTGGGAATTGCTTTGCACTATAATTGGTTATCAAGAAATTGGAATCAATGACCAAATGATTGCTAATATTGTATGGTTATTTTGTGATGCCTTTATACTCATTACTTATTTTAAATATGGAAAATTATACTGCCCTATAGTTGTCCAAAAATACTTTTATTTGAATGGAATTGTGATATTGTTTATTTCATTTGTAGTACAATATGCCTTTATCAGAGAATTTGGTTTAATAATGGGAAGTAGTTATTCTGCCTTTTTACAAAATCTATTAATGTCTATACTATTTATTGGTTGGGCATTAGACAATAATAGAATTTCTTCCCAGTCTATACTTATAGGCATATCCAAATGTATAGGTACATTAGCTCCCACTATATTATTTGGAATGATAGGTAGTGAACGTCTTGGAGGAGCTAATACCTTTTTATTATACATAGGATTGATAATTTTTGTGTTAGATATAGTGTATATTACTCTATTACTTATAAAAAGGAATACAAAATCCCGTATAATTGAAACCTCTTAAAATCTTTCTTAATATGTCATATAACTTTAGCGAACTTGACGCCCTTACTGATCGACTTATAGAAGAGGAAATGCAGGCGTATGACCTGCCTTATTATATAGAACCACTGCTTGAAGGCACGACTCTTATAGATCTGCTCAAAGCTTATCTAAATGATGCCATTACCCATAAAAATGCAAGTCGTATAGAGAGTGCTATCATTCTTGCAGGAGCATTGGGTGAGGATAAAAAGCTGTTGTCTCAGTACGAAACCTTGCTTTTGGAAGATTGGCATCACAGTCATGAAGATCTTGTGGATATAATTGAATCTTATGGTAATGCCTCAAATGTTGCCACTTTACAGAAAGCTTTCAATCTCTTCCTGCCTTATATGGAGTACAACCATCATTATTCTTTTCACCGCAAGTTGCTCTACGCCATCCAAAAACTAGCTCCTGAGCAATTTACAGGTATACACAAGCAGTATATTGCAGCCTTGAAGAAAGGAATTATTTTAAAAAAATAACTCTATGACCTCAGACGAATTTGTAAAGAATTTTTACCTTGAAAAACTAAAGTTTTTAAAGTCAAGCTTTGAACAGTCTTCCCAATACCCCAACACCGTGAATATCAAAATAAAAGAAATGGGACTCACAGAGATTCAAACAGACCAACTTAAGGAAGTGATGGATAGGCTGTTGAATGATGTGTTTTACAGCATTCTATTAGGCTTAGATGGCGAATGCTCCATAGGCAACACCCAGCAGACTTACAAAATATACGATGAAGATGGTAATCTTATTTCCGATTGTGGAGAATTGGAATTGAGTGCTTATGAATACTTTCAAGGGGGTGAATAAAAGAAGGAAATAGATTGAAAATGAATACATTATGAAACTCTTTTATTTTATATATTTTCTTAGCACCCTTATCAGTGGGTGGGGATACGGGAAGCCCTCTGAGATAAGAGCAAAAAGTTCTTCTATCTTTTGGGAAACCTCTGTAGAGGTAGAAGGAGAAAAGGTATACCTGATCACCCGATATACTGCGGGAGATGGGGTTACTTCTTTTTCTTGTCGTAAAACACTGCTCCCTATTAGTTCTCATAATGTACGTATGATAACCAATGATGAGAGCTGGCTCATCGTTGCCAATGACGATTATTACTATTATATTCGGGAATACAACAATGTCAAAGAAGCCAAAGTAATCCCTCTACTTCCTACTCGAGAGGTAAAAGAGGTGCTTGAGGGAGGACACGTATATTTTACCCAAGGAGCTTGGTATCGTTTGGATTATAAGCTTTCATCAGAAGATCATAAATCTGTCAAGATTACCAAGGAAGCCCTCACCGATTTTCCTACCCAAGAGGTGGTTGTTCTGCAATCTTCTGAGAGAAAAACCCTTCTGAAGGATGCCCATAAAGTATATGTGTACCGAGAAGAGCAGTATAGTGATGAGAGCAGTATCGAGGTTGTAGCGGGATTGGACGCCCCAAAGGTATGTTGGGTAGTGGGAGGTTATGGCTCTTATGATTACTTATACGACGAAGATACTTTCTATATAACTAAGCATGATAGCCCTTGGCTATGGGACTATACAGAGCGATTCACTTGCAAAGGATTCACCCAGAAATTCACTGAAGGAATCCTTGTTCTCTATGGACAGAAGACATACTACAGGAGTGCTTTTTGGGACTTTCACGAAGGACGCTTGTGGTTTTGTGAGCATTTTGATGGAGGACCCCAGATTGTTCCCAGAGAAGATATAACCTATGAGAAATCACTGGATTTGCTCCAAAAAGAGGGAATGTACTACCGAGACTATTCTCATTATCGCAATAGAGACAGAGACGATGATTATTACCGCCCCATAGACCCCTCAGCGGTAAAGAACCCTAAGCAATTACGTATTATCAAGGCGCCTAAAGATTCCTACTTAGCTGAAGATCCCTTTTACTATGATGGGCTTTCCTTTTACACAATTTATAAAAATCGGTTTTTCCCTATAAAAACCAGTCCGCTGCAAGAGAAGATACTCTTAGCTAATGAAAGGTATCACACCACAGGTCAGGAATTTATTCTTATAGATGGCAAAATGGTTTTCTATTATGTCGGACGGTTAGAGATAAAAGAGAATGAACATCTCCCCATTTGCCCTATTAAAATCACTCAAGAGCTACCTTTTACCTCCCCCTTGAGAGATATCGGAGTGGGGTATGTAACTAAGGATTGGCTTGTCTTAGGTCGGTATTGTATCAGGAACACTACCGACTACCAAAGTCTTAGCTTTGTTCGTGCCACTATGGATATGAACTTATACCTCTCATACAAAAAGGCACCTACCTATTACTATTTCAAAGATAAGGATAGGAGTTACCGCTATATATACATGGAGAGAAAAAAGAAGCTACAACAGGCGAGGCTTCCTGAGTGTCGATAAAGGGAAATACCTTTTAGTTATGCAAAAACAAAGAATAGGCATTATTCACTTCCTTGAATAGGCATTATTCACTTCCTTACTAAGGAAGAGGGCGGGCGCCAGTAACCACCTATAGGTACTATAGAGTATCGCCCTACGACTCATATTGTGCAATTAGAACAACCTCATTGGAGTATCGTCATTACTTTTGATGAGCCAATGGAAGCGGGTGTATATAGTGCTTTATGCCAAGTGAGATTCCTCTTGGAGCACGCACCTCATTATATCTTGGACGAGCTCAAGGAAATGGAAGTGTGCGAGGGTGCGAGAATCGTGGGAAAGATTGTGTTTGACTAAATGCAATATAACTAGGACACGAGCGGCACGTTCACTCCAGCGAGGGAATTTAATTTTGATAAATGTAATCTAAAAAATAAAAAAGATTGTACAGAATGAAAGTTTATAAATTTACAAGTTACATAGAAAAAGAATATGCTATTCTTCGACCTAGCAACAAACAAAATATTAAAGAAGTCGATTTGTTAGATGCTTGGTGGGATAGTTGGGGTAGTAATGGGAATAAAATCGGAGATTTTACATTTTGTTATGGTATTAAAATATGTAAATCGTCCGTCTTTAATCTTTTACAAGAAAACTTTAAAGATATTAAGGGGGTAGATATAAAGATTAATAAGACTGAAAGAGAGTTAAAAGCAAAAAATCCTAAAAGACTGAAATGGCTACCACAAGAAGACATTGCATTAAAATCCTTTTTTAGCCCTACATATTTTGATTGTCTTCCCCAAAGTTCTTTAGTTAAGACAGAAAGAGGAAGAATAGAATTTATTGGAGTGTCAGAATTAAAAGGAGAGGAAATAATTCCTCGTGAAAAAGGTAAAGGAATCTTCTTTGATAAGGAGGTTATCAATAATTATGATTTCTTCACTTTACAGAATACAAATCTATTATTATGCACAGAACGTGTAAAAGAATTTTGTGAGGATAAAGAATTTAATAATATCATCTTTTTAGAAATGGGAGATATAATTTAACGTTCGTACAGTATAATAAAACATTATATTTGCATCACAATCCATGTTCACATATCCAGCAGTGAGTCCCCGCTGGCTTTATGTGAGACCTAAAAAACAACGGATGTTTATTTGCTTGATTGACAAATGTTTAACTATATATTTCTTATGTCAAACTCACGCTATAATAGAATAATTATGACAGATATAGAAAAGCAATACTTGAAATTAGTAGCGTTATACAAAACTGATAAAGATTCAGCTATAAACGGAATGATTGATATATTTCAAGAAGTATCTGAAAGTTATGAGCATGAAATATATCATTCTATTATGGAGTGGATAGGCTTAAGAGGGAATGAAAATACCTTAAACCATATAGAACATATAGATCTCAGCCTATATGAAGAGGAAAATGTACAAATATTAAATAGATTGAAAACTAAAATAAAGGAAAGATTAGATAATATTCCTAATGATGCGAGTTGTTAATGTTTTAGTAATGCTCTTAACCCCTCCTCAACCTGCCAAGTAGCACAATACAAAAGAGATAAAGGCACGAGCCACACGCTCGCACCAGCGAGGCGGGTAGATATTAAACCAAATAATATCCAAAGGGGCTATATTTACACTTATTAAAATTACAAAATGAAAAGGAAATGCTATTTTTTTGCAAATGATAATGATTATAATATGTTCACTTCTTTCTTGAAAGAAGTCACAACGATTCTAATTGATACGAAACCTCTATTAATTAATGAAAGTATTAATCCTTTGAAAAATATTTCGGAGGCTCAAAGCATACAGCTTTGTTTGTTAAATACAAATATTGTTTCTTTACCTGAATATTCTAAAGAATATAACAACATTCAAGGATATGCTCATTTTCATCCAATTGGAAAAGGACGTATGCAATTACTTAGATCCACAGTAGAAAAAGGAAAGTTTCTTAAAAATGGACAATTATATGGTTTTTCTGAAGATGAAGATTCAGAGGCTTGGATAAAGGAAGTTTTTAGTTGGATAAAAAGACATAGTAAAAAAGTATATAGAACCACCTTAAATAGAAATACTGTCTCTGAACATCCAGAAGCTAATTATTATTGCTTTCCGTCTGCTTCAGAAGAATTCAATGGAGAAGAAGGTAAATTCCTAACTATTGCAAATGATGTTTATTGTATGGCTAAATAAAAAAGAAATAAAGTCCCCCCCGCAGGCGCGAGTCAGTGAGGAAAATCGTTAAGACTTTATACCTAATATAACACACAGAAACAAAAACTATTTTCAATATGACTATTATAGATCTCATAAAACTTATCAAGCCTATTCCAGAATTATTTATTGGAATTCACAATATATTTTGTTTAGAAGCTTTTATTAATGGTTGGCATTATCGTGATACCAAGGAAGATGTGAGGGCGAGTATCTTATACACAGAATTTTATGAATGGCTAAGAAAAAGGTATAATATGAGAGACTCTAGAGGTTGGGCTAATATCCTTTATTATAAATTTGAAACTGAAGAAAAGGCTTTGGATGAGTTCTTCGTCTTATTCAATACCTTTTATAAAGAAAAATACAAAACAAGTCTATGGTAAAAGGTAATATTTAAAAATGCAACATACTAATACAAAAGATTTCGCATTTTGAATAAAGTAACCCCGCTGGCACGAGTCACATACTCGCTTGCAGGTATTCAGTGACTTTAGCTCGTGCCTATCATCCCAAGAGCTTATAGCTCTATTATAAATTTACAGTAAGCAATTAGATGTATTGTTAAAACCTCAATACAATTAAGCAGTACAATATAGAAACAATGAAGATATACAAAATAAGAGGTGGAAATGATCCCATTTATGCTAGTATTCACGCTCAAATGGGACAACCTTATGAAAAAGGAGAATATATAAAAGTGACTTGGAATGATTACCATTCTAAAGGGAATGTTATTCCTGATTTTTTATATGGTGGGTATATTGTATGTAAAAGAGAAATAGCGAAGGAACTCAAACAAAAGTTTGAAAGTTTGGAGATAGGAGAGCTAGAATGGCATAAAAATCCAAAAGAGATAGTAGCAAAAGATATTCGTAGATTAAGATGGCTACCTAAAGAAGAGGTCGATTTGGTACATATCTATTCTAAAATCAACATTCCTATATTGCCTCAAAGTACTATAATAATGAGTAAAGGAAATGATGGAAAAGATTGGATAAAAGACTATATTGGAGAAGAAACCCTATTTGGTACAAAGCATACACCAAGAGAGTTTGGAAAGGGTATATTTATTGACAAGAGAGATCTTGGAGATTTTGATTTTTTCAGAATAGAAAAAAGTACTTTTCTTTTATGTACAGAAAATGTAAAAAAATATATAGAAAAAAGAGGATTTAGTAATGTTTTATTTTTAGAAATAGGAGATGTTATTTAAAACTAAAACCTCCCCACAGGTGCGAGTCAGTAAGAGAAATCGTTAAGACTTTATGCCTAATATAACACACAGAAACAAAAACTATTTTCAATATGACTATTATAGAACTTATAAAGCAAATCAAACCCTTTCCTGTACTATTTATCAGAAAGCATAGTATATTTAACCTCGAAGTATTTATTGATGGTTGGTATTATCGTGATGAAGAAGAAGATGTAAAGGCAGATATTTTATACACAGACTTTTATGAGTGGTTACGTAAAAGATATAATATGAATGATAGTAGAGGCTGGGCTGATATCCTTTATTATAAATTTGAAACTGAAGAAAAGGCTTTGGATGAGTTCTTCGTCTTATTCAATACTTTTTATAAAGAAAAATACAAAACAAGTCTATGGTAAAAGGTAATATTTAAAAATGCAACATACTAATACAAAAGATTTCTATTGGCAAAATCGTATTTGAATAATGAAAACATTATTAAAAAAATCCCCCTACCTACTGATATTATTTCGGTTTTTGTTAGCCCCTACTATTCTGTGGGTGGCGTATAAGGCAGAAGAACCCACCGCAAGGCTATGGATAGTAGTTTTTATAGTTTTAGGACTATTGTCGGATATCTTCGATGGGATTATTGCACGCTATATGGGGGTCTGCACCGTGGCAATGCGGCGAATCGATAGCCAAACAGATTTGATATTCTGGCTGTCTGTGGGCGTGGCTTGTTATCATCTCAACCCCACTTTGATAGCTGCCTATCGGTATGAAATTATTGCCCTTTTTGTAATGGAAGGACTCTGCTATGGGGTGAGTTTTTGGCGATTTGGCAAAGAAACTTGTACACACGCTTTTCTTTCCAAATTGTGGGGCGTATGCTTATTAGTAGCTTTTATCTCGCTCATAGGCTTTGGTTATGGAGGGTTCCCCTTGCTCTTGGCAGTCTATTGGGGATTCTTCTCGCAATTGGACGTCATTCTTATCATTTTGTTACTACCTAAATGGCAGAACGATATCCCAAGTAGCTACCACGCTTATCTGCTGAGAAAAGGAAAAGAAATTAAGAAACACAAGTTATTTAATTAACAAATGAAAACAGAAAAAATATTATTAGCAGGAGCAACCGGCTATTTGGGTCAGTATATAAAAATGGAGTCAACAAAAATCTCCTCAATGAGGCTTTGTGCGAAGGCGTACAGGAATTTGTATACGTATCAGTTTGAAGGCGTATTTTGAAACAATGAGGCTGTCCAAAAAGTCCAAAACATTATTTTTCAAAGCTTAAATCGAATATTTTCAAATTTTATTCTATTGAAAATCAGTTTTTTAGGTTCTGTTGTAGGGGGAGATTTGCAAATCGCCCTTCATGAATAAGACTTTTCGGACAGCCTGATGAGTTTATTTAAAATTTTCCTCTATTTTTGTGACGATATCTTTGGCAAGGCGCAATGCTTTGGTACCTTGTAGGAAGGTCACTACAGGAGTGGTGTTGTGCTCTATAGCATCGGCAAAGGTTTCTAATTCCTCAAGAATAGCATTGGTAGGTTGTACCTCTGGGTATTCGAAGTAGATTTGCTTGCGTTCGCCTTCGGCATTCTGAAGGATCATATCATATTCGCTCACTTCTTCTGGAGCATCTTTCATATGGATGACTTCTACCTTTTTTTCTAAGAAATCCACAGAGATATAGGCATCCTTCTGGAAGAAACGACTCTTGCGCATATTCTTCATCGAAATACGGCTGGCAGTAAGGTTGGCCACACAGCCATTTTCAAATTCTATACGAGCATTGGTAATATCAGGCGATTTGCTAATCACAGCTACTCCACTGGCTTCTATATGCTTTACAGGCGAATCCACTACATTTAGGAGCACATCTATATCGTGAATCATTAGGTCAAGTACTACGGAAACATCGGTACCCCTTGGGTTGAACTCCGCCAAGCGGTGAACCTCAATGAACATAGGGTTTGCTATGGACGACTTAGCCGCTTGAAAAGCAGGATTGAAGCGCTCCACATGCCCCACTTGCCCTTTGAGCTGGTTTGCTTCCAGTAGTCGGTATATTTCTTCTGCCTCGGCTACAGTGCTGGTAATGGGTTTCTCTATAAAAATATGTCGCTTGGCAGCAATAGCCTTCAGCGCACACTCATAGTGAGATAGGGTAGGGGTTACGATATCCACTACCTCTACTGCCTCGATGAGCTTCTCTATACTATCGAAGTAAGTATAACCAAATTCGGCTACTACCTTCTGCGCTTGCTCTTTATTAGGATCGTAGAAACCTATAAGTTCATATCTCTCGGATTGGTTAAGGAGTTTTAGGTGTATTTTTCCTAAGTGTCCTGCACCCAATACCCCTACTTTTAGTTTATTTTTCATCTTTAGATAGCTTATTTTTTAGTAATATTCATTTTTTCGGCAAAGTAATCACAGAAATCCCGCATCGTATCGGTCATTTTCTGATCTTGAGTTGCCTTGTAGAATGTATCAGCCATGGTTTGGAATGTTTGATAGAAGAAAATATTCATTTCCTCCAGAGGCATGTCCTTTGTCCATAGGTCTATCCGAAGGGCTTCCTTACTCTTGTGATCCCATACGGAAAGGAATAGAGCCTTGGCCTCTTGGTGAGCGATTCCTCCATCGGGAGCCTCCCAGAAAAGGCGCTCAGGAATACGATTCTCATCCAGCTCGACTTGTAATTTTATTTCAGAAGTATGATTCATTTTCTATTTTTTAGGTTTGTAATTTGCTTCTTTGAAGAGTTCTTCGGTAGGGATAATTCCTAATTTCTGTAGGGCATCGGGGTGTTTTTCCATATATTGGGTGACAATCCGAAGTCCAATATACCGCCCTACACCCCCAGGGGATTGATTGTCCAGCTCCAAGTAGAACTTAGAGAAAGGAGCCATATCGATAAAGCGGGTCAGTATTTTCCTATCGGTACTATATAAAAGTTGATTTTCTATAAAGTAGCGCCATATCTGTGCTTCATTCTCCTCTGTCCATTGGTATTTCTCAGAGGTATACTTTAGTAGGTCTTCCTCGGAGACTGTAGGCAGAAACTTATGAGCTAAGTAGAGCACTTTTCCCTCATGAATCATTGCATCTAAGAAGGTAGTATTCCTTGAGGAAGGAATAATAGCCTCAGCAAAGGAAAGGGCTACATCTACAGGGAGGTATTTTTTGTCCAATTCCTGAGCAATATATGCTTCCATATCACTGTAGAAACGATGTTTGCTCCCTAAGTAATTATCTACCCCTATTAGCAATAGGCTGTCAGCATAGATCACACGTGATGAATAATCTACATCGGAGGTTAGGGTAACTACCTTAGGAGGAGTGAACTGAGGAAAATAATACTTAATATGTTGGTAGATACTCTTTATTGTCTTCTTTTGATTGGAAAAATCTCCAAAGGTCTTGTTTATTTCCGAGAAAAGCTCTTTCTGTAGGGAGTCGGATTGCTTCTTAGCCCATTCTTCATCTGTGGTATTTTCAGGGAAGAATAGGGGATACTTTGCTTTGATAAGTGGTAGTTCCTCCACAGGGGTATGGAAGAAAATAGAATCCATACGCAAGACCTTCACATCCATTGGGATCTGGGAGATGGCACGTTCGGTTCTATCACAAGCAGTCAGGGCTATCAGTAAAATAAAAAGTAAAAAATGGTTTGTTTTCATCGTGCAAAGGTAAGAAAAAATATTTTATTTTTTTACAAAGAAAATCACTACTTTTGTCATCTGTTTATTTCAAGAGAGATGAAGGCAATTTTCCAAAAACACATCTTACAATTTAAGCGTCCTGCGGGTACCTCACGTGGAGTGCTGACCGAAAAACCTACTTGGCTGCTCACTATAGAGCACAACGGACGATTTGGCATAGGCGAATGTAGCCCACTCCCAGGGTTGAGTATAGATAATATTACTGATTACGAACGGAGTAAGCTCCTATGGGTTTGCCAACATATCTCCTTGGGGGAGGAAGCTCTATGGGATGAGCTCAAGAGTTATCCCTCTATACAGTTTGGGGTAGAACAGGCTTTTCTCTCCTTGGAAGCTCAAGAGGAGGGGGTGCTTTTTCCTTCTGCTTTTACCCAAGGTAAGGAGGCTATTCCTATCAATGGTCTTATTTGGATGGGCGATAAAGAGTTCATGCAGCAGCAGATACGGGAGAAACTCTCTCAGGGATTCCGCTGTATCAAGATGAAAATCGGAGCTATAGACTTCGAGACAGAGTATGCACTCCTCAAGGGTATTCGCCAGCAATTTACCTCTTCCGAGATAGAGCTTCGGGTGGATGCCAATGGGGCTTTTTCTCCTACGGATGCCTTGGAGAAGCTCAAGAGGCTCTCGGACTTACAGATTCATTCCATAGAACAACCTATCCGAGCAGGACAATATGAGGCGATGGCACGCCTATGTGAGACCTCTCCTTTGCCAATTGCCTTAGATGAGGAGCTTATAGGAGTGGCTTGTCCTTCTCGAAAAGAGGAGATACTCCAATGGATAAAACCTGCTTATATTATCCTAAAGCCCTCGCTTATAGGGGGGTACAGAGGAAGTGAAGAGTGGATAGCCTTGGCAGAGAAAGAAAATATCGGCTGGTGGGTTACCTCCGCTCTGGAGGGCAACATAGGACTTTCGGCTATAGCACAGTGGACATATACTCTGGAAAACCCCTTGCCACAAGGCTTGGGAACAGGTAGTCTGTATACAAATAATTTCCCAAGTTCTTTGCAAGTAAAAAATGGGAAACTATGGTGGATAAAATAAAAAAATGTAATATATTTGCACCAAAATAAAAAGAATGGAACAGGTTTATATTTTTACCCTCTCAGCCCTTTTTGCCCTTGCTATTTTTGACCTTGTGGTAGGAGTGAGCAATGATGCTGTGAACTTCCTGAACTCGGCTTTTAGTTCCAGAGCGGCACGGCTTCGCACTATCATGATTGTGGCCAGTATAGGGGTGGGAATAGGGGCTATCTTCTCCAATGGGATGATGGAGATAGCCAAGAAGGGTATCTTCAACCCAGAGATGTTTTACTTCGAGGAACTGATGGTGATCTTTGCCGCAGTGATGTTGGCCGATATTCTCCTGTTGGACTTCTTCAATACGTTAGGACTTCCTACTTCCACAACCATTTCTATCGTTTTCGAGCTCTTAGGGGCTTCTGTAGGGGTTGCTTTTGTCAAGGAACTCAAAGAAAAAGACCGACTGCTGTATGTGATAGATGGAGTCAGAAACTATATCAATACGGACAAGGTAGGGCAGGTGATTGTGGCTATCTTTGTCTCGGTTTTTATCGCCTTTGTTGTGGGTTCTTTGGTGCAATTCCTCACCCGACTACTCTTTACTTTTGACTTTGAAAAACGCATGCGCTACTTTAGCGGTATCGTAGGTGGGATTGCACTTACTGCACTAAGCTATTTTCTTGTCATCAAGGGCTTGAGTGGTTTGTCCTTTATGCATAAGGAGCTTTTGGATTGGATAGATCAGAACACTCTCCTACTGTTGGGTTGTTTCTTTGTTGGCTTTTTTATCTTGGGACAGGTACTTTATTGGTATAAGGTAAGTATCTGGCGGGTGGTGATTCTCTCAGGTACCTTTGCGCTGGCAATGGCTTTTGCGGGTAATGATTTGGTAAACTTTATTGGGGTGCCTGTAGCTGCTTGGGATTCTTTCCAGTTGTGGGAAGCCTCGGGAACTCCAGAGCAGTCCATGACCATGGGAGCCCTCAGGGAGAATGTACAGACCCCTCAGATCTTTCTCATCATAGCAGGGACACTGATGATACTTACCATTTGGTTCTCTAAAAAGGCACTCAATGTGATGCAAACCGAGATGAAGCTCTCCCAACAAGGAGGAGGCAAGGAACGGTTTGAGGCTACAGGGCTCTCCCGTGGGATTGTTCGCTTTAGTGTATGGGTTACTTCCATGATTGAGGCTCTTATCCCTAAGCGTACCTTGAAGTACATTCATAGCCGCTTTGAAAAACCAGAGGAAGAAAAAAGTGATTCTATAGATAAGCCAGCGTATGATGTCATCCGTGCTGCGATCAACTTGGTAGTCTCCAGTAGCCTTATCGCTGTGGGTACTTCTTTGAAGTTGCCTCTCTCGACTACCTATGTTACTTTTATGGTGGCTATGGGTACTTCTCTTGCCGATAGGGCTTGGGGGAGAGAATCAGCCGTATTCCGTGTGGCAGGAGTATTCAATGTCATAGGGGGGTGGTTCCTCACCGCTGGAGCAGCCTTTGTCATGGGATTGGGAATTGCAGTGATTCTTTTCTATGGGGAAATATATGGACTGATCACCATGATATTCCTTGTTGGTTACTTGGTAGTGCGCAATGCTATTGCTTATCGCAGAAAACAACGCAAGGAAAAAGAAGCTCAAAAGAAACGCTTTAACAAGGAAGACCTTATCACCATTAGTGGAATCATGAAGCTCAGCTCCCAGAATATCGCTGGGGCTGTGCAGACCATTGATGAGCTCTACCGTGAAGTGATAGATAATCTGGCAGTAGAAAATCACAAAGGGCTCAAAGCTTGTAAAAAGCGAGCCAAGGCGCTCACCTCCGATATAGAAGACCTCAAGAGTGATATCTATTACTTTATCCGTTCTATTGACGATAGTTCAGTGACTTCCAGTAAGTTCTATATTCTTATCTTGGACTATCTACACAGTATGTCCAACTCTATTAGCTTCATAGCCGATACCAGCTATACTCATGTGGATAACAATCATAAGAAACTAAAATACAATCATATACGAAATCTTAAAACAATCTCTGAGAAAATGCAGCAGCAGTTCCAGAAGATATTGGAGATACTGAATGTTTCCATGTATTCGAACTCTACCACACAGCTAATCAAGGATGTTAGCAGTATTAAGGACGAGATCTCTGAGCTGATAGAAAAGCAGATACGCGACATCCGTACCACCGAATCCAGTCCTAAGAATACTAAACTATATTTTAGTTTGCTCCTCGAAACTCGTGTACTGATTCGCTCTATCATCAACCTTATGACGCTCTTTAAGAACTTCAAAGACCAGTTCAGGACGATGACAAATGAAAAATAACAAATGATTAATAAAAGTGCTTATAGAATTGACTATAGGCACTTTTTTAGTGTTTTGATTTACAAGACAATAATATCTATTGTGATTTCCTAAGAGAAAAGTCCTTGATTCGTACAATCAGGGAGCTTTTGTTGTGTCGGTGGGGTGTTAAAATATATTTTTCCTTATATATTTCTTTTTTTGTAAAAAAAAGAGTATTTTTGTAGCTCAAAAACAATCATCAAAAATGAAATACAAAATTATCTTTGTAGCTCTTTTGTCCTTACCTATGTGGGCTCAAGAGAAGACATGGTCGCTTACTGATTGTATCAACTATGCTGTAACTAATAATATATCTGTAAAAAAGACAGAACTTAATCAACAAACGGCCTCTATCAATCTCCATCAGGCTAAGAGCAATCGCTTGCCAAGTGTAGCGGCTAATGCTTCTGCCAATGTGAACAATGGTTCGGTAATCAACCAGATTACCAATGATAGGGTGAACCAAACAACCTTCACCAACAGCTTTGGGGTGAATGCTTCTTTGCCTTTGTATGAAGGAGGAAAGCTCGGATTGCAGGCAGAACGTACCCAATTGGTATTGGAACAAAGTGAGTTGTATAGGAAGGAAGCTCAGAACAACATCACCCTTAGTGTGTTGGAGGCATACCTACAAGCACTCTATCAATATGAGAATATCACTGCAGCTAAGAATACAGCTCGCTCCTCCGAGGAAGAACTCGCTCAGGCTCGTAAGCGTTTTGAAAATGGAGCTATCGCTAAGATTGACCTTATCGAGATAGAAACTCAAAATGCTAACAATCAGTATAATATTATATTAGCACAAAACCAATATGAGACTCAGGTGCTTGCTCTCAAGCAGCTCTTGGAGTTGCCTATAGGAACAGATTTCAAAATAGAAATTATTCAGAAGGAGGAAGTTAGTGCTCCTATTGAGAATAAAGAGGAGATGTTTAGGCAAGCATTACAGCATTTGCCTAATACTAAGGTGTATGAAAAACAAAAAGAAATAGCTCAAAAGGATATTCAAATCGCTAAAGCGGGGTATTTGCCTTCTCTTACTCTTAGTGCAGGTCTCAATACAGGGTACTCTGACCGAGCTGCTGATAAGTATATGGAGCAATTGAGAAATAACTTCGGAGAAACGGTTGGTTTATCACTTAATATTCCTATTTTTTCTCGCTATCAGAACAGAAATAATGTCGCTTTAGCTAAAATAGCCGAATCCCAAGCGGAGCTCGATCGCCGACAAGCAGAAAAAGACCTCTATACTAAAATAGAGACTGCTTGGCACAACGCTACTACCCGTCAAGCACAGGAGGTAGCTTCTAAAACAGCTCGTGATAATGCAAAATTGGCTTACGAATTGGCTCAGAAAAAACACGAGTTTGGCAACTTAACCAATACCGAACTCCTTGTGAGTAGAAATACTTACCTTAATGCTGAGCAAACGTACCTACAGAATAAATATATGGTCTTACTCTACCAACAATTATTGAATTTCTATCAAGGGAAGGAAATAATAATCAATAACTAATAACTGAAAATTAAGAACTAAGGACTAAAGACTAAATCGGAATGAAGAAGATAATAAAAACATCTATAATTGTCCTATTACTTGCAGGAGTGGGCTATGGAGCATATCGTTTTTTCTTTAAGGAAAAACCTGCAATCATTGAGATACAGAAAGAAAAAGTAGAAAAGGGGGATGTAACTACGGAGGTTACCGCTACAGGGAGTGTACAGCCTGTTGATGAGATAGAGGTAGGTACTCAGGTTTCTGGCTTGGTGAGCAAGATATATGTAGACTACAACAGCCAAGTGAAAAAAGGGGAACTCTTAGCCGAATTGGATAAGACCAACCTGCAAGAGAATGTCATCAATGCTCAAGCCAACTACAACGCTGCACTCAATGAGGTAACTTACTACCAACAGAATTATGAGCGTAAGAAAAATATGTATGATAACCAGATCATTAGCAAGGCAGACTATGAGCAGGCCTACTATCAGCTCCATAATGCTAAGGCAGCAGTTACACAACGACTCACTATGCTCAATCAGGCTCGAACAAACCTCGGCTATGCCAGTATCTATGCCCCTATCGATGGGATTATTCTTAGTAAGGAGGTAGAAGTTGGTCAGACTGTGGCCGCTACCATGAGTGCTCCTACCCTCTTTAAAATTGCTAAAGATATCAAAAAGATGCAAGTGGAGGCCAATGTGGATGAGGCAGATATAGGTCAGGTGAAAGTAGGACAGCGCGTCACCTTTACTGTCGATGCCTATCCTTTAGAGGAATTTCAGGGGGAAGTATCACAAGTAAGGCTTTCGCCTACCACTACTTCCAATGTAGTAACCTATACTGTGATTGTGGATGCACAGAATCCTCAGGAGAAACTAAAACCTGGACTTACAGCGACTATAGTGATCTATACCAACGAACTCAAAGGGGTTACCATCGTCAATAACAAGGCTATTAACTTTTCCCTAGATTTGGCACTCTTAGCACAATATTATGCACAAAAAGGAATCAATGTACCAACCCCCAAGGTAGAACGCAGTAAGGGAAAGAACAAACATGTATGGGTAGAACAGCCCGATGGAAGTCTCTCCCAGAAAGCTATTGTGATAGGAAGTAATGATGGTATCAATGTAGAGGTGGTCAGTGGTCTCTCCCAAGGGGAAGAGGTGGTTACCTCCCTCTCGGCTATGAATCGTACAGCCAAAACAGCACAGGGAGATCAGAATGGGGCAAGTCCTTTTATGCCAAAGATGCGCCGACGTGACAATAGCAAAGCTAAATAGAGGGAATCATGGGAAAGACAATTATTGAGATAAAAGACCTCAGAAGGGAGTTCAAGATGGGGGGAGAGACCCTACATGTGCTCAAGGGGATTGACCTGAATATCCATGAGGGAGAGTTTGTCACTATTATGGGACCTAGCGGTTCTGGGAAATCTACTCTGTTGAATATTTTAGGATGCTTGGACAGACCTACTTCTGGGGATTATATACTGGATGGTATTTCGGTGAGAAATATGTCCAAGAACTCACTGGCGAATGTGCGTAATACCAAGATAGGTTTTATCTTTCAGGCTTATAATCTCTTGGCACGTACTTCTGCTATAGAGAATGTGGAACTTCCCCTGATGTATAACCCTAAAATCTCGGCCAAAGAACGTCGGGATCGTGCTATAGAGGCTTTGAAAAAGGTAGGATTGGAGTCACGCCTGCACCATATGCCCAGTGAACTTTCGGGAGGACAACAGCAGCGTGTAGCCATAGCTCGTTCCTTAGTGAATGACCCTGTAATCCTTCTGGCTGATGAGGCTACTGGGAATTTGGATACCCGTACTTCCTATGAAGTAATGGAACTTTTCCAAGAACTTAATGATAAGGGAAGCACCATAGGCTTCGTAACCCATGAGGATGACATAGCCCAATTCAGCAAGCGTACTGTGGTACTTAAGGACGGCAATATCATCAAGGATAATCTCATAGAAAATAGGTTTGATGCTAAAGAGGAATTACGAAAGATAAAATCAGGATTTAGTGAATAGCAGGGCTAACATTCTCTAAAGGAAAAGAGACTGTCCGAAAAGTCCAAAAACAGTATTTTTCAAAAGTTTAAATCAAACATTTTAAAATTTTATTCTATTGAAAATTAGTTGTTTTGGGTTCCTCGGACAGCCTCTTTTTTATTATTCAGGATAATTCAGATTCTCCTCTTTAAGCTGGTAGAGTACCTCATCTAAATATTTCTTGGCTTCATACTTGGCCATAGGGAGGTTGTTGTTGTAGTAATTGCCACATTCTACCGCAGAAGCTCCGGGGATGTCTCCCTCGAAATTAGCCATATATTCGAACAGACGGATGATCAGCGGGGCTATATCTTTAGAAGTATAGTCTCCTGCAAGAATCAGATAATGTCCTGTCATACAGCCCATAGGTCCCCAATAGATGATTTTATCCTTCCAATCACTATTGCGTAGCCAAGTGGCTGCCAAGTGTTCCATAGTATGTATTTCAGCTCCTCCTAATACGGGTTCACGGTAGGGGGCTTTCATACGAATATCAAAAGAAGTAATCACTTCCTGACCTACAACATCTCTACGAGAAAGGTAAATCCCACGCTGTAACTTGAGATGGTCTACACAAAAACTTGCTATTCTTTCCATTCTTTTATGATGATCAATGATTAATGATTAGTTTAGTATTGATAATTTTAACAATTGAATTTACTATCCTAAGATCATTCCGGCAATAGTGGCAGACATTAGAGAGGCAAGGGTTCCTCCCAATACTGCCTTGAGTCCAAACTCAGAAAGGGTCTTACGCTGGTTAGGAGCAAGAGATCCGATCCCGCCTATCTGTATCCCGATAGAGGCAAAGTTGGCAAAACCACATAGCAAATAAGTGGACATAATCACCGATTTTTGGTACATTAGGTGCATGGGAGCTTCTGGGTTTTTCAATACAGCCAACTGAGTATAGCCGACAAATTCAGAGGCAGCTAACTTGATTCCTAAGAGCTGACCCACTAACATCATATCTTCTTTGGCTACACCTATTAGCCACATAATAGGGGAGAAGATAGAGCCTAAAATCATCTCCAAGGAGAACCGGTCATAAGGGAGTATACTGCTATTACTGATTATCCCATTCAGGTGGGTAATCTCTCCTACCCAGCCAAGGAAGTAATTGACCATAGCAATTAGCGCAACGAAGACTAAGAGCATAGCTCCTACATTGGCAGCCAATTTTAGTCCTTCACTAGTACCTGTGCTGATGACATCGAGGATATTGCTTCCGTATTTCTCATGGGAGCTTTCATACATTGTAGGAATTGGTTCATCCTGTGGATAGAGTATTTTGGAGATAACCACTGCACCAGGGGCTGCCATGACTGAAGCTGCCAATAGGTGCTTGGCAAATTCTAATTTCAATGCATCATCATTTCCTCCTAAGAAGTTGATATAGGAGGCCAATACGCCTCCTGCTACTGTAGCCATACCACCAATCATTACAAGCAGAATCTCACTCTTGGTCATCTTCTCCAAAAAGGACTTAATCATCAGTGGAGCTTCTGTCTGTCCTAAGAAAATATTCCCTGTAACTGAAAGGCTCTCTGCTCCTGAGATTTTTAGTGATTTACTTAGTACCCAGGCCAATCCTCGAGTGAATAGCTGAATGATGCCATAGTAGAATAGGATAGAGGTAAGAGCAGAGAAGAAGATGATGGTAGGGAGTATCTGAAAAACAAAGATATATCCAATCCCGTTTATATCCATCAAGTTTCCAAAGAGGAAATTACTACCAGCTCTGGTGAAGTCCAAGATCAGAAGGAAAAAGCGTCCAGCCAGTTCAAAGAGTTCTCTCACCCATGCTACTCGTAGTACACCAAAGGCTAAGAGCAATTGTATAGCCAGCCCGATACCGACAGTCTTCCAAGCGATGGCTTTGCGATTGTGGCTAAAGAGGATGGCAATCATCAGTAGCACACACATTCCTAAGACACCCCTAAGGACACTTTCCAAACTCATACCCTCGCTTGGAATGATTGTATTTCCTTGCGATTGTGCTATTCCCAGCATTGGGGAAAGCAAAAGTGTAAAAACATATATAAGTTTCATAGACAATTTGTGTTATATTTTCTTTCTTCGGTCTAGTTCTTTTTGGATTTTGGCAGCCATCTCATAATTCTCTTCCATAAGAGAAGATTCCATAAGCCGCTCTAGCTCGGCTGTGAGGTAGCGCTTTAGTTCATCTTTGCTGGCAGGCCTTGTGCTCTCTTCTTCGGGTTCCGTCTCAGTGAAATCCTCTTTCCCTCGGGAGGTAGAGCCATATCTTTTTACCAATTCGGAGACCATGTAGATAGGGACATTGGCACAGATGGCCATTACCAGTCCATCGGCCACACGGATAGGATAGGAGGTAGTACCCATCTCATCTTCACAAAGAAGATGACAGAAGAAATTACCTTCTTTGAATTCCGAAATCTGTACTTGAGTGATATGCAGCTCATTTCTTTCCAGTATCTCCAGCATCACATTGTAAATAGAAGGATGGCTGATGGCCGTGCTTTTGAAGTGGTTATATTGGATAGCCATAGCTTCATTTTCTCCAACCATAATGGGCACTAATCTCTTGCCATGACTCTCTTTGAGTAGAACGACATAGCTGCTGGCAGACATATTGCCCAATGATTTTATGTACATTTGAATCCATTCCATAATAGTGGCGGGTAATAGGCTGCAAAATTAGGTAAAATTATTTATTTTTACAACCTTTAGTAGGGTGAAATTTCGCTTGTTTTTTAAAATAAAATGTTGTATCTTTGCGCGAAAATAAAATATATTTGTTATGAGTTACGTACCTGTAATTTTCCTTTTGTTTGGCTTGTTTATATTGTTTTCTTTGTTCTTTACTGTAAAGCAACAAACAGCCGTATCTATAGAGCGTTTTGGAAAGTTCCAAAGTATTCGCCATTCAGGATTACAACTGAAAATCCCTGTGATTGACAAGATTGCAGCACGTATAAGTCTTAAGATTCAACAGCTGGACGTGATTGTGGAAACCAAAACACTGGACGATGTTTTTGTTAAAATCAAAGTCTCTGTTCAGTTTGTCGTGATCAAAGACAAGGTATATGATGCCATCTATAAGCTTGAATATCCTCATGATCAGATAACCAGTTATGTATTCGATGTGGTACGTGCGGAAGTGCCTAAGATGAAGTTGGACGATGTCTTTGTTAAGAAAGATGATATTGCTATCGCTGTAAAGCGTGAAGTGCAAGAATCCATGGAAACTTATGGATACGATATTATCAAGACCTTGGTTACTGATATAGATCCAGATGCTCAGGTAAAAGCAGCTATGAACCGTATCAATGCAGCCGAACGTGAGAAAGTGGCTGCACAATATGAAGGGGATGCACAGCGTATTCTTATTGTAGAAAAAGCTAAAGCAGAGGCCGAAAGTAAGCGCTTACAAGGGCAAGGTATCGCGGATCAGCGTCGTGAAATCGCACGTGGTTTGGTAGAGAGTGTCGATGTTCTCAACAAAGTAGGTATCAGTTCACAAGAGGCTTCCGCACTGATAGTGGTAACACAACACTATGATACCCTACAGTCCGTAGGACAGGATACCAAGAGCAACCTTATCCTCTTACCGAACTCTCCACAAGCAGGTGCTGAAATGCTGAACAATATGATTGCTTCCTTTGCAGCCTCCAACCAGATAGGAGAAATCATGCGTAAGGAAAATGACAAGAAAAGAGAATAGAGATAAATAATCATAGGATCATTCTAACCTCCCTTATATTTTAGGTTATAAGGGAGGTCATTTATGTTTTAATCATGATTTTTAGGAAAAAGAAAAATATGTTAGGTAAAAAAGTTTTAGCTCGTATTGAGACTCTTGGAGGAGATATAAGTCAGGTGAAAGGTACTTCCTTGAGAGAGGATCTATCAGCAATTACTTTTAATACTCCTCTTTATCAATGGGATGATGCTTTTGATGATTGGTCGTTAGGTGAGGATGATGAGCCCATCTATGGACTTAATGACTTTATAGAAGCTCATAGGGAATTATACAAAGAGGATAAGGATGAGTTTCGCCGTCAGTTAGTAGCTCATTTTTATTCTCCTCAAAATGAGCCAGTGGGAGCACAATGGATAGGAGAACCTTTCACCCCTTTCCAAGAAGGGACTGCTGACTATCAGCAATGGTATCTACATTTCTCAAATGAAGAGTTTGTTGATTTGTATCAGATAACTAAGCTTACCAAGGAACTGCATCCCAATTTTATTCATCTATTAGCCTCAGAAGGTTATCCCGATGGTTATTACATCGCTATTAATGACCCAAATCCTGAAAACCCTACAGTATTCAGTACTGACCATGAAGCGTTCTTTAGCGAAATTAACAAAGAAGGAAAATTAGAAAAATTCCTAAACAACTTTATTACACCACAACAGCTCATTACTATTGTAGAAAAAGAATTAAAGTAGTTTTAAATCATTGATCATTAACTATTAATCATTAATCATTGATAAGTCCTATTGGTTTATTTGATTCAGGAGTAGGAGGTACTACTATCTGGAGGGACGTGGTAAGACAGCTTCCTTGGGAGAGTACTTTATACTTAGCGGACAGTCTCAATGCTCCCTATGGAGAAAAGTCCTCAGAGGAGATTATTGCCCTGTGCGAAAAGAACACGGAATATTTATTAGACCATCATAGCAAACTCATTATTGTAGCTTGTAATACCGCTACAACCAATGCTATAACTCACCTTAGGGCTAAGTATAAGGTGCCTTTTATAGGGATAGAGCCTGCAATCAAGCCAGCAGGGCTCTATAGCCAAACCAAGACCATAGGGGTACTGGCTACACAGAGTACTCTAAAGAGTGCTTTCTTTGCCAACACCTGTCAGCAACTACTTGATAAAGGGATTAATGTACTTAAGCAAGAAGGGATAGGGCTGGTACCACTCATAGAAGAAGGAAAGATAGACACCCCTGAGATGATGGCACTCTTGGAGCAATACCTCCGCCCTATGGTAGCTGAGGGAATGGATTATTTGGTTTTGGGCTGTACCCATTATCCTTATCTTACCTCTCTTATTTCCGAAATTTTGCCCGAGAATGTCCGTATTATGGACTCTGCTCAAGCTGTAGCTAAGCAGACAGAGCGTATCCTCTCCCAAAACAATCTACTTGCCAAAAAAGAAGAGCACGTGCCCTCTCACCTGTGGCTGACTAATAAAAATGCGGAGATACTACAATCCTTTGCTCCTGAGGGAGTGAGGGTACTCTATGAGGATTTTTGAAAATATCCTTTGTCATTGAGAACATTTATCCACAGATACTTCTTTTGAAAGAAAGGTAATAATATCAGATATGCAAAGCCAATATAACTTATATTTAGAAAAATGCAGCGATTTCTGTTATGAGAACTTTTACGGAGAATTATCCTTTATCAAAAAAGAGGCTTTGTTTGCTGCTTATTTTCTCCCGTTGCTTAACCTAAGTAGGTATCCCATTTCTCATCAAGCAATCCAAAAACAGTTAGAGAATATAAAGAGTGATAATGATTATGATACTTATTCTCAGAAAGCAGAGGAATTATATAGGGAAACTTTTTTCAATGGAGTTTTTTCTTTTTCGCTTTTACAGACCAAAGAAGATTGGGATACTATTGGTGTGGTGCAGCATTGTTTTATCGATGAACCGGAGCAGGATGATCTGATGATGGAATATACTTGCGGCAGCTTATCTTTTTTAGGATTTCCTCAAGAGCTTTTGCTTGATAAGCTCAAAAGTTTCTTTGGAGAGTTGGGGCGTTTTGAGGAAATAGATCCTACAACCATCGAGGCTATTATGAGCTATGTAACTGCGGTGAGCCGGTATCATAAAAAGAATGTCATAGGAAGAGAAAAAGCACTTGATTTCCTCAAAGTAGAAGTGACATTTATGATTGATGTCATTCTCAATGAAGAAAGCTATATAAGTAGCTTGCCTATGCCTACCAATTATGCTAAGCGATATATAGATATTCAAAAAGAAAATCTTCTTTCGGAAGATTTTCTGTTACGTTCCAAATATCTAAGAGAAGAAATACTCTCAGAAATCTACAGAATAGACAAGCCAGCACTGAATAATTCTTATACAAGGGATGCCTTAATGGCTTTCATGAGTATTTTTCCTTTTTCTTTGGAGCAAGACGGGGCTCTGATAAAAATATTTATAACATACTACACAAAAACTTTTTTTGACAAGGATTTTTTGTTAGAAAGACTTCATTACTATTTTTCTCGAAAGCTAAAGGAACAATCTTTGTAGAAAAAAGCAGTGGCTATATTGCATTTGATGATTATTTATTGTATATTTGCGGGCTTAAAAAGGAATAAATTATGACCTCACAAGAGATAAGAGAATTATTTCTAAAATTCTTTGAGAGCAAGGGACATGTGATCGTTCCCTCTGCTCCTATGGTAATTAAGAACGACCCTACCCTGATGTTTACCAATGCAGGGATGAACCAGTTCAAAGAGTTTTTCTTAGGCAATGCCAAGCCTAAGCAAAAACGGGTAGTGGATACCCAAAAATGCCTTCGTGTATCTGGAAAACATAACGATTTGGAGGAAGTAGGACGTGATACCTACCACCATACCATGTTCGAGATGTTGGGCAACTGGTCTTTTGGTGATTATTTTAAGAGGGAAGCCATCACTTGGGCGTGGGAATTGCTCACCGAAGTGTATAAGATCCCTAAGGAAAACCTATATGTAACTGTTTTTGAAGGAAGTCCTGAAGAAGGAGTGCCTTTTGACCAAGAAGCGTATGACATTTGGAAGGAACGTATTGCCGAGGATCATATCCTCTTGGGGAACAAGAAGGATAATTTCTGGGAAATGGGAGATCAAGGCCCCTGTGGTCCTTGTTCTGAAATCCATGTGGATATCCGCTCAGACGAAGAAAAAGCTAAGATAGCAGGCCGAGACTTGGTTAATAATGACCATCCTCAGGTGATTGAAATCTGGAATAATGTCTTCATGGAGTTCAATCGTAAGGCTGATGGCTCTTTGGAAAAGCTCCCTGCTCAGAATGTGGATACAGGTATGGGCTTTGAGCGCCTTTGTATGGTGCTACAAGGCAAGCAGTCCAACTATGATACGGATGTATTTACGCCTCTGATCCACAAAGTAGAAGAGATTACTAAGACTCGTTACACTAATGGCATACAACTCACTCCAGAACAAGAACAGATTAATATAGCCATACGTGTGATCTCTGATCATATCAGGGCGGTATCCTTTGCGATTGCTGATGGACAATTGCCTTCTAATAATGGGGCAGGCTATGTCATTCGTCGTATCTTACGCCGTGCTATTCGTTACGGATTCACTTTCTTAGGGCAGAAAGAACCTTTCATCTACAAGTTGGTAGAAACCTTGACCAAACAAATGGGTGGTACTTTCCCAGAGTTGGAAAAAGAGTTTTTGTTGATTGTTAGTGTGATTAAGGAAGAAGAAGCTTCTTTCTTGCGTACTTTAGAGCAGGGCTTACTGATGCTCGATGTGATGATACAGAATGCCTCTGACAAGCAGCTCTCTGGTAGTAAAGCTTTTGAACTCTATGATACTTATGGCTTCCCCAAAGACCTTACTGCACTGATTCTCTCCGAGCGAGGAATGACTTTGGACGAGGCTTCTTTTGAGGAGCATCTCCAAAAACAGAAGGAGCGCTCTCGTGCTGCGGCTCAGGTAAAAGCAGGAGATTGGGTAGTACTCCGTGATGATGAAGAAGAGGAATTTATTGGCTATGACACATTGGAAGCAATGGTTCGCTTGGTCAAATATCGTAAGGTAGAGAGCCAAAAGGATGGAACCCTTTACCAATTGGTGTTCAACACTACCCCTTTCTACCCCGAAGGAGGAGGGCAGGTAGGAGATCGTGGTACCCTACAAGCTGCCAATGGTGAGCTAATCTACATTACAGATACCAAGAAAGAAAATAACCTCATAATACACATAGCAGAGCATCTGCCAGAAAATCTCAATGATCCGTTCAAGGCTGAAGTACACCCTATGGGACGTGCTTTGGCTCAGTCCAATCATAGTGCCACTCACTTGCTGCATCAGGCACTAAGGGAGGTATTGGGTACTCATGTAGAGCAAAAGGGCTCTCATGTATCACCAGAGGCCTTACGCTTTGACTTTTCTCACTTCGCCAAGCTCACACCCGAGGAACTTACCGAGGTAGAACGCCTGGTGAACAAGCGTATTTATGAAAAGATTCCTCTTGAGGAACATCGCAATATCCCTATACAACAAGCATTGGAAGCAGGAGCTATGGCACTCTTTGGAGAAAAATATGGGGAGAAAGTACGTATGATACAGTTTGGTGAAAGCCGAGAACTCTGTGGAGGTACTCACGTAAAGAATACAGGAGATATTTGGTTCTTCAAGATTGTTTCCGAAGGAGCGGTAGCTGCTGGGGTACGCCGTATAGAAGCTATTACCAATGCGGGGGCTCTTAAGCACTTCTTATTACAAGAAAAGCTCTTGGAAGAAATCAAGGGATCGCTCAAGAATCCACAAGATCCTATCAAGTCCATTACTAACTTACAAGAGGAGAATGCTCGCCTGCATAAGGAGTTGGAACAACTCAAGAGAGAACAGGCCAAACAGCTCAAGGGTGAGCTCAAGGGTGAGTTTGTAACTATCTCAGGTGTACAATGCTTGACAAAACGTTTGGATTTGGATATCGCTACTCTCAAGGATTTAGCCTTTATGCTTGGGGAAGAAGTCAAAGATGCCTTTATTCTCTTCGGAGCTACACAAGAAGATGGTAAGGCACTACTCTTGTGCTATATCAATAAGGAATTGACCCAAAGCAAAGGCTTAGATGCTGGAAAAATCGTACGCGAGTTGGGTAAATATATCCAAGGAGGCGGAGGAGGCCAGCCTTTCTTTGCTACCGCAGGGGGTAGAAAACCGGAAGGTATCGCTGAAGCTTTGGAAAAAGTAAAAACATTGTTATAACACGTTGAAAAGCAAATTTCTATAACTTTTTAAGAAGTGATGAATTGCGTCTCTACAAAAACCTTGTCTCTATAGAGCTTGTGTTAGGGTAGAGACGCAATTTATTGCATCTTTAAGGAATGATCTTATTTGTATTTTTTAAAAATGTAGAATCTATTTACATGACAGGCTTTTCGTATTCCTTAGGATATTTATCTTTTACATATTTATTGACATCCAAGAGAATACGTAGAGTGATAGGAATATTCTTCTCCTTATAGCGGCGAGCCCAGAAGGAATATGCCCAGCGTATATCGGTGTATTCCAGTTCACTATTGTTCAGATCACGCCTAAGTTCCTCCGAGCGATCCTGATCGGTGTATACCCTAAGCAATGCTTTTAACTGGTTCTTTAGGTGCTGTTCTTCATCGTATCCTCCATATTCAGTAACTTCATTATCAGTGTCTTTCATTACTTTATAGACTTCCTCATATAGGCTGATATTACCCTTGTCTAAGTAATATACTTTGAGTAAGTAGCGTGCTCTGGCACTATAGCGAAGCAGTTGATTCTGATTCATCTGTTCCAAGGTAAAAGTACCCAAATGCCTCCAAAAACAAGAGAGCATATAGGAGTCTTTTCCAAGTTCTTGAGTAAACTCATAGAGTCCTTTGTCTTGCGCCTCTTTGCTGGCTTTGCTCCTATCCACCTGACGATAGATATCCTCCAAATCTACTACATATTGTTCTTGATTAAATAATTTCTGGAGAAAATCACGATTGAATTTGTTAAAATCCCACTTATAATACTCTTGTGGTTTATCCCATTCCATGTAATCCATTTGACTTGTCTTAAAAGCAAAAGGATCGTAAGTGCCTTTGGTGTCTTTTTCAGGATTATAGGTTATTTCTTCCTCGTCATTATCCCCTGTTTCTTCTATGATGAGAAAATCTTCAGAGTCTTCTCCTTCTTCATTATCAGAATTGTTGTCTCTCTCAGGATAATCGTCATTCTCATAGGAGTATTCATCCCAATTCTTTTCACCTTCTTGTCCATAGGTATAGATACTAATACCTGATACAAAGGCAAGAGCTATCCCACAAGCGGCTAAAGCAACCCCTCCCAGTAGTCGTGTGCTACGTCGCCAGAGCCATCTGCCTAAGAGAAAAATAGGAAAGCATCCTGCAAAGGCAACCAAAAACATAAATAAAGAAGAGTCTTTCTCTATTTCAAAGGAAAAATGATTCGTCAGATAGATGATAAGATAATTGATCACTAATAAGCCTATGAATATAACTTCTCCCAGTAAGAAATCCTTCATCCAAGGGGAAGATTTGAGCGTTTTTTTCTTGATAAAATACCAAAGAACCCCTATAATGTTTCCCACTACCATAGAGAAAAACAAGAAATAGCAGAGCGAATGTAACAATAGGAAGAAAGAGTTGCTATACTGGCTGTTATCGGTAAGGATATAGAAAGGAGTGAGTATAATACTTAAGAAGTCTTGAGCAGGTTCATATTCATATAGATATATCTTATCGTTGATAAATTGAGTTATTAAAACAAGTAATCCAACGATGACAAAAGAAGCGATTTGTACTCCTACTACTGAACGTAAAAGATAGTTTTTCATACTTTAGAAGTCTTTTGAAATCCATGACAAAATTACATAATTTTTTTGAGAAGAAGAAAAAAAATAGTATCTTTGCCTCTTTAAAATAAGTATAAATAAAAATGACACTTACCGTCAATCAAATGAAGCGTGGAGAAAAGTATCTTATCAAGGAGATACATACCGAGATGCTTCCTATCAAATTATTAGAATTGGGATGTCTCCCTGGAAATAAGGTAGAACTGGTGGAGATAGCTCCCTTAGGAGATCCTTACTATCTGATTGTGAATGATACACACTTAGCCATTCGTAAGGAAATGGGACAATATATCGAGGTAGAAATCTTTAATACGGCTTCTGATGAGTAAAAATGAAATAAAAGTAGCTCTCATAGGCAATCCCAATGTAGGGAAAACTTCCATCTTCAACCTGCTTACGGGGATGAATCAGCATGTAGGGAATTATCCTGGAGTTACTGTGGATAAAAAGGTGGGATTCTGTAAGCTCTCCCAAATCATTAATGCACGTATCTATGACCTGCCGGGTACTTATAGTACCAATCCTAATTCTATGGATGAAAAGGTAGCTGTAAGTTGTCTCTTGGATAGGGATGATATTGATTTTCCTGATGTAGTGGTGGTAGTGGCTGATGTAGAGAACCTCAAGCAAAATCTCTATCTCTTTACTCAGATTAAGGATTTTGGTATTCCTACCATCTTGGCGATCAATATGGCCGATAGGATGAAGCCCCGAGGAATTACCATTGATATCCCAGCCTTGGAAGCTGCTCTTCATACGCGTATCGCTCTTGTGAGTACGCGGCAGAAAACCGGAATAGAAGAACTCAAGGAACTTATTATCAATTATAAAAAACTCTCTTTGGAGACCTTAGTGGATATAGCTCGTATAGATCCTCCTTTCTTCTCCTCGCTCAAAGAGAAGTTCCCCAACGAGGAATTGGGCAAACTCTGGATGGTGATTTCTCAGAATTTCGAAGTAGTAGGTGCGCTGCGCAAGGTGGAGATCCAGAAGGAAAATATCAAGACTGAAGCTGAAATCAAGCGAATGCAACAGCGGGAAACAATTCTTCGCTATCAGGTGATTAACAATGCACTCAAGGATACCTACAAGGTTACGGCAGTCGGTACACGAGCCCTCTTGGATAAGATACTCCTGCATAAGGTATGGGGCTATGTGATCTTCATGGCAATATTGCTGCTGATTTTTCAAGTGATTTTCTATGTAAGTGAATATCCCAAAGGCTGGATAGAAAGCGCTTTAGGCTGGGTAGGAGAGTGGCTTTCGGGGATTCTTCCTGAGGGATCACTGACTTCTCTCTTAGTGGATGGGGTGATACCAGGACTTACCGCTGTGGTCTCTTTTGTCCCTCAGATAGCCTTACTTTTCTTCTTTATTTCCTTATTGGAGGAAAGTGGCTATATGAGCAGGGTGGTCTTTCTTATGGATAGAATCATGCGCCCCTTTGGGCTTAATGGAAAGGGAACCATTCCGCTTATCTCAGGGGCTGCTTGTGCCATCCCAGCGGTGATGGCTACCCGTACGATTGAGAGTTGGCGCGAGCGCCTGATAGCTATTTTGGTAACGCCTTTTATTACTTGTTCGGCAAGGCTTCCTATTTATTTGATTATCATAAAGTTGGTGATTCCTCAGGGCAATTATTTCTTTTTTGACAATCAGGCTGTGGCACTCTTTGCGCTCTATATGTTGGGTGTTTTTATGGCTATTTTTTCGGCTTGGCTTTTGAATAAGTTCTTGGTACTCAAGCATACAATCAAAACACATTTTATTATAGAAATGCCTACCTACAAGGTGCCTTTGGCACGAAATGTGCTACTGACGGTCTATGAGAAGTCCAAAGCCTTTGTGGTCAATGCCGGTAAGATTATCTTTTTCATGACGGTGCTTATATGGTTCTTGCAGACCCATGGACTGAGTGAAAAGTATCGCAATGCGGAGACTCATACCGAGCAGATGGTAGCCCAATACGGTTGGGATGAGGATCAGAAGGAGCATTACCTACTGAGCTACCGTACTGAAAACTCTCTGTTGGGGAATATGGGCAAGTTTGTAGAACCTGTATTTCGCCCCTTAGGCTATGATTGGAAGATAAGTATTGCAGTATTAGGATCTTTTGCTGCTCGTGAGACTTTTGTAAGTACCTTGGCTACTATTTATAGCTTAGGAGAGGTAGATGTAGAGGAAGGAGAGGCAGAGCAGCGCACAGTAATCACTCGCCTACAGGAGGAAATGCGCCCCGATGGTACTCCTATGTTCAACCTTGCTACAGGGGTTTCTATATTGCTTTTCTTTGCCTCGGCTATGCAGTGTATTAGTACCTTTGCCATTGTTCGTAAGGAAACTAATAGCTGGAAATGGGCGATTATTCAGTGGCTTTTTATGACAGGGTTTGCCTATCTTTCGGCTTTTGCAGCCTATCAAATTCTTAGCTAAGAAATAGGAATATTCATTTTTTTTAATTATTTTTGCGCCAAATTAAATTGTTTTAATCATGACAGGACTTATTATTATCCTCGCTGTAGTAGCGATTGTAGTGCTTTGGTACATCAGTGCCAATAACAAATTAGTGGCTTTGTCCAATAATCGAGAAAATGCTTTTGCAGATATAGATGTTCAGCTCAAGCAGCGCCATGACCTTATCCCACAGCTGGTAGCAGCCGTCAAGGGATATATGAACCACGAATCAGAGGTACTCACTCGTATCACTCAAGCACGCTCTCGTGCTCTTGCTGCTACGGGAGTCAATGATAAGATAGAAGCAGAAAAGGAACTTTCTTCAGCTATGGGTGCCTTCAATGTCCAAGTGGAAGCTTATCCTGAGCTTAAAGCAAATACCAACTTTATGCACTTGCAAGAGGAAATAGCTGATATAGAGAATAAATTGGCTTCTGTACGCCGTTATTTTAACTCCACTACCAAGGAACTCAATACAGCTATACAATCGATCCCTACCAATATCGTAGCAGGATTCAAGCATATGACACCTCAGCCTTTCTTTGACTTAGGTACAGAACAGCGCAAACAGTTGGACAAAGCACCAGAGATTTCTTTTTCGTAAGGAACTCCATGAAGATTCTTTATCCCACGTTACCTATGATATTCGGTTTATATTCTACAAAATAGCAGCAGGATGTTCAAGATTATAATGTTTGTCCGTAAGAAAGCTTCTCTTACAAAAGAAGAATTCATAAAACTATGGGAAGCACATTCTCAAAAGGTAATAAAGTATAAGGAGATCTTACTTATCAAGGATTATACCAAGACATTTCCTTTCTTTTCTACGGATGAGAAATCTGCAACTCAGAGGGAAACTCTCCCTTTTGAGTTTGACGCCATGGGAGAATTGTGGTATGAGCATAAGGAAGATTTTATCCAAGCGCGCAATACTCTAGAGGGGCAAAAAGCCTTGGCAGACCTCCGCGAGGACGAACTAAAATTTGTGGACATGGCCTTCTCTGTAATGTGGCTCGGCACGGAAGAAAGAATATTTGATGAAAATAGGTAATTTCACTCCTTTTGCACATATTCAAGCAAGTGTTAATCATTAATCATTACCTAATTAAGAAATGCAATACCTCGGAATACGACAACAAATCGCAAGAAACAATACCAAGTCTATCTTGTTCCTATTGGCTTTCCCTTTACTGATTTTAGTAGGGGCGTATGTGGTATTGTATATACTTTCAGACCAAGAAATAGAACGTACCAATACTCAGTTTCTTTCGATAATACCTATGGTTCTTATAGGGGTGGCGATATGGTTCTTTATTTCTTATTTTTTTCATACTCAGATGATACAGTCCGCTACTCATTCTCGCCCCTTGGAAAGGCGAGAGAATATGAGAGTGTATAACCTGACGGAAAACCTATGTATGAGTGTGGGAATGACCATGCCTAAGCTCTATATCATAGAGAGTGATGCGCTGAATGCCTTTGCTTCGGGGATCAATGAAAAAACTTTTGCTGTTACCCTGACACGTGGGATTATCAACAGACTCAATGACGAGGAATTAGAAGGGGTGATTGCTCACGAGCTTACACATATTCGCAACCGTGATGTACGCTTACTGATAGTAACCATAGTCTTTGTAGGGATATTTGCTACCATAGCCGATTTTGCTTTGCGGATGTTGCTCAATGGGAGTATGTCCTCCTCTCGCAGTCGTAAAAATGACAAGGGAGGTGGGGCACTTGTATTGTTGATAATTCTTTTGGTGGCAGGAGCTATCTATTTCCTCTCGATTCTCTTTAAGCTGGCGCTCTCTCGCTCACGGGAGTATATGGCCGATGCTGGAGCAGTGGAACTCACTCGTAATTCTTTGGCTTTGGCCAGCGCGCTGAAAAAAATATCAGGTCATTCTACCATACGGGAGGTTCAAAATGATGAAGTTAAGGAACTTTTTATCGACTACAAAGCACAAGGGTTCTTCTCGCTCTTCGCTACCCATCCACCTATAGAGAAGCGTATACAAGTATTAGAACAATATTAATGATGAATATCTCTATCCTCAAGTACCTCCCGCATCGCCCGCCTATGCAAATGGTGGATACCATTACACATATCAATGATACCAGTATTGTGACCGAATTTCTTATCCCAGAGGATTGTATCTTCTTGGAGAAAGAATACTTTACCGAATCAGGCTTGATTGAGAATATGGCACAGACCTGCTCGGCTATTGTAGGGCAGTTTTTCTTTGGTTTGGAAGAGGATACCAAGAGGGTTATTGGCTATATCAGTGCTATCAAAAAGGCAGAAATTTTCTCTTTGCCCAAGGTATTACATACCATACGTACAGAGGCTACTTTGCTTTCTCGTTATGATGACAAGGGATATAGTATTTGTGCAATGGATTGTGGAGTCTATCATCAGGAAAAACTATTGGCACAGGGACAGATGAACTTATTTATCAAAGAATTGGACGTATGAAAGAGCAAGAGATGCCCAACCAGAAGGGGGCTTTGGAGGGACTTAAGGAGGTTTGTTATGTAACCGATAATCAAGGAAATTACACAACGGCTCTCAGCGAAGGCTGGGAGGTTAAGGATATTGCGATAGAATCCTCTATGAATCTTTTGCAGGAGCAAATGCAAAAAGCGAAGGAGCAGATACAAGCAGGTAAGCAGAGCCCTATTGTCTATTACATGGCTCGTGCTCGTATGGACTGGGTTACCTTGGCCAGTTATATGGGCCAGTGGCAATGGATTATCAAAAGACATGCACGCCCTAAAGTATTTGCTAAGCTCTCTGAAAAGACATTGAAAAAATATGCGGAAATTTTTGATATTTCTGTAGAAGAACTAACCAATTTTCCCTCAAACACATGAGTAAGGTAATAGAGGTCGTCAATCTCTATAAAAAATATAAACAATCAACCCATTTTGCACTGAAGGATCTTTCTTTTTCGGTGGAGAAAGGGGAGATTTTCGGTATGCTCGGTACCAATGGGGCAGGGAAGACCACGCTCATGTCCATCCTTATGGGGGAAATGACCCCTACTGCGGGGGAGTTCTCTATCTGTGGCTTGTCTTTTAAGGGACAAGCCAACCAGATTCGCTATAGGATAGGGGTGGTGCCTCAGGAATATGCACTCTATCCTACCCTTACAGCAAGGGAGAATCTTTGCTATTTTGCTAGTCTCTATGGTCTTCAGGGGAAACACTTACAAAATCTTGTTTCTCAAGGACTTGAAAGAGTAGCACTTTCACAGGTGGCGGATCGAAAGATCAAGCACTTCTCTGGGGGTATGAAGCGCCGTATCAACCTCTTAGCGGGGATTCTGCACACCCCCGAAGTGCTCTTCTTGGATGAACCTACTGTCGGAGTCGATGTCATATCCAAGAATATCATTATAGATTATCTAAAAGAGCTCAATGAGCAGGGTATGTCCATCCTATATACTTCTCACCACATGCAGGAAGCTCAAGAATTCTGCCATAGGGTAGCTATTTTGGATAGGGGAGTGCTCCTCTGTCAAGGAACTCCTAAAGAACTTATCTCTCAGGAGAAAGTACAACACTTGGAGGAGGTCTTTATTCGTTTCACTTCTCAGGAGCTGGCCTATGAATAAGTTTTTCGCATCTATTTACAAGGAAATCCTCCTTATTAGTAGAGACTTGGGAGGACTTATCATTCTTTTTGTGATGCCTTTGGTTTTGGTCATCACAGTTACTCTTTTGCAAGATGGGGCTTTCCGAAATATCTCCCAGCAGCAAATGCGTATCCTCTTGGTAGATAATGACCATGGAGAGGTATCACAGCACATACGCATGGGGATAGAAGGGGGGCATTTCTTCTCAGTAGTTACTGATGCTCAAATCAAAGGATTGGACGAGCAAAAAGCTAAACAATTGGTACGCCAGGGAGAGTATATCATGGCGATAGTATTACCAAAGCATCTTTCAGCTGATCTGCAAGCAGAAGTACAAGAGAGTGTCGATAGGATTCTTAGTGCTTTTATGGAGGAGATACACAGACAGCCATTAAAAGAAATAGATCCTAAGGAAGTGCGATTGTACTTTGATCCTACCTTATCTCTCTCTTACAAAGAAGTAATCAAAACCCATATAGATAAGATGATGTACCAAGTGGAAAACCTTTTTATCTATAGTGCTTTTGAGAAGGAATTAGGAGAAGATAAACATCTGCCTTTTCCCACAGGAAGGAAGATGATTACTTTCTCTGAGATCAATCCTACAGAGATGACTCAGCTTCCCAATTCAGTACAGCACAATGTGCCTGCATGGGCACTCTTTGCTATCTTTTTTATCACTATTCCACTTTCGGCAAATATTGTGCGGGAGAAGACACAGGGTACTCATATACGCCTATTGACCTCTCCGCTCTCTTATGGGGAATTGCTCATGGCCAAGATAGGAGTTTTTCTTTTAATAGGGCTTTTACAGTTTGCCCTAATGGTGCTTATGGGCTTGTATATTTTCCCTCTTATGGGCTTGCCGCTCTTGGATATCTCAGGACGGATGTTGTCTCTTTTTTTGGTAGCTACCTCCGCAACCTTGGCAGCAATCGGCTTGGGGGTACTCTTGGGGACACTCTGTCAGACACAGGAACAGTCAGCACCCTTAGGCGCTACGCTTACGGTAATCCTTGCCGCTATAGGTGGGGTATGGATTCCTGTTTTTGCCATGCCATCTTTTATGCAGACTATAGCGAGGCTCTCCCCTATGAACTGGGGGTTACAGGCTTTCTATGAAGTATTCCTCCGAGCGGGAAGTATCGCCTCTGTACTCCCCAGGGTGGGACTATTATTTTTATTTTTTATTCTTTGTATGGTAATTTCTATAGTATATGACAAGGCAAAAAGAAATCTATAATCCGACCTCCCTATATGAGAGTATACAGCTAAGAGTACGCTTTAGCGAAACAGATCCCTTGGGGATTGTTTGGCATGGCAACTATATCAAGTATTTCGAAGATGCTCGAGAGGCTTTCGGTCGTAAGTATGGCATCTCCTATCTGGATGTAGAACGACATGGGTTTGCCACTCCTATTGTCAAGAGTGTCTGCGAACATAAGAAAATGGTACGCTACGGGGAACTCCTTGAGGCACAGGCACATTATATGGATACTACAGCGGCCAAGTTGGTCTTTCATTATCTTATCTACAATGTTGCTAAGGAATTGGTATGTACAGGAGAGACAATACAGGTCTTCACCACTCTAAAGGAGGGAACACTATCCCTCTATAATCCTGAATTTTATGAACAATGGAGGAAGCAGCACCTATAAGAATCTTATTAGTTGATAGTGATATCCAATGGATAGAACATAGGGCAAATTTGTTACAACAAGTGGGTTTCGAAGTTCTTACAGCTACTTCAGCGGCACAAGCATTACGCATAGCCAAGAAGGCAGCTCCAGAGCTCTTGCTACTTAATATTTTTCTTCCAGATACTGATGGAGTGGAAGTGTGTGAACAATTGCCCCAGATGGGACTTCCTACCTATCCTATAGTGGTACTATTGGCTGAGGAAAATCAAGACTATGCCCTTCTGGCAGGATTTGAAGCAGGTGCTGATGATTTTATCTATAAAAACTTAAAACCAAAACTTTTTATCTATAAGTTACAAGCTTTGGTCAGGTGTTGTCTCTCTAAGAAAGAACCACAACACACTTTTGCACAGCATGATGATTTTTCACTGGATCCAGACTCTTATACACTTCTTAAGGGGGGAGAAAGATATGTTCTTCCCAAGAAAGAGTTTGAATTGCTCTCTCTCTTACTCTCAGCCCCCGAAAAGCTCTTTACTCGGGAGGAACTTGCCTTGCATATTTGGGGAGATGCTCATCAGGCTAAAAATCGTACCATAGATGTACATATCCGGAAAATCCGAGAGAAAATAGGCCAGAATAAAATAAAAACAATTAAGGGAGTAGGGTATAGGTTAGTGAAGAATGAAAAGTAAAAAGAGAAGAGTGAAAAATGATTTCTCACTTTTCACTCTTCTTTTTAATTTATTGTAAGGTGTTTACAATATCAATAATTTTGTTGTAGGTAGTAACCATATTTCTATTGAGATAATCAGTAAGATTAGGGCCATCTATGTTGCCATATTCTCCATTGAAATTTTCCTTAATAAGATTCTCTATCTCGGTATGGGTAGGATATTTCTTGCGATATTGCTCAGCTATACGAACCATAATCTCTACTTCTGCATAGCAAACTCCATATTGGTGTAGATTCTCATAAGTATTCTTTAGGTCTTTGATGCTGGCAGTATCTTTATTCTCTTTATAGTATTGTTTTGCAGCTCTGGAGATTCTTATTCCTTCGAGATATAAATTGTTTTGGTCATTATAACGATATATATCAAGAGGGTATTTTTCTAAATTCTCTAATTTGACCATTAGCTTTTCATAAGCCACAAGTCTTTCTTCTATCAGGCGCTTGTATTCTTCTCGATCGGTAATATCTGTCCTATAGTGAGGTAGCGGATTCTTATGAGGTAGCTTGAGGGTGCTGGCCAAGATATACACAGATACTTCAAAACTGCCTCGACTGCGGTTGTCCTGAGTGAAAATCTCTACCTTGGTAGTCCCTGCTTTTTTGGCTAAAAGGGTAATTTTGTTATCAGTTACATTGCCTTGTAGTTGAGCTATTTCCCCATTGACAATTTGTACTCTATCGGTAGCATTCCATACGCCACTGAAAGTAATTGTAGTGGTTTCTCCTTCTTTTACAACCGCTTTTTCAGGGGTGAAAGAGAGCAAAAGTTTAGGGCTTACAGTAAGCTCAAAGCTTCCTCTTTCTTTGTTGTCAGCAGAGAGGATATGTACTTTGGTCGTTCCCACTTTTTTACCTAAGAGGGTAAGTTTGTTGTCCTGAACTGCACCCTGTAGAGCAGCAACTTCCTCATTGTCTATTTTTACCTTGTCGGTAGTGTTCCAAGTCCCTACTATGCTAACTGTAGTTGTTTTCTCCATTTCTACAGAGGGATTTTCAGGGGTAAACTTCAATGGGGAAGCTACAGGAGGATTAGTGGGGTTAGAAGGATTGGTAGGATTAGAAGGATTAGAAGGATTTTTAGGATTAGGGGTTACTTCATCATCTCCTTTTTTACTACATCCTATGGCCAAAAGACCAATGGCTAATGCCATAAAAGAAATTTTAAAAAAATATTTCATGTTATAATTATTTTATTCTATTTATAATATTTCATTCTTCATTTTTTACTCCTCACTCCCAAAGACTTGCGTCCAATACCTGCCCTTACGAGCTATTCCCATTTCTTTTATGTGAGGGTTCATGATGTTGGCACAATGTTTGGGACTCATGAGCCATCCTTCGATAACAGTACGTTCCTCAAAACTACCCATAGCGATATTCTCAGCATAGGCACGCCAATGGTAGCCAGCCTTGCTCAGGCGTTTCCCAGGATCAGCTCCATTCTTACTATAGTGGGTAAGCTGTTTGCGCACAGACATCTCTTCACTGTGCTTTTGAGCTATTGTAGTGAGCTTATCACTCCATTTCAAGGGAGGTACTGCTGGGTAAAAGGTATCTCCACACAAGCAGCCTTGATTCCTTTGAGCATTGACCAGCTCCAAAAGTAGTTCTTTGTTCAAAGGAGTATCTTGTGCACTTGCGATAATACAAGAGAATAATAGGAAGTAAAAAAATCTGTAAGCCAATTTCTAAAAAATAGTTGAAAATAGTGATTCTTACTCCTCGCTTTTGACTTTCTCCCAAGTATCCTTCAGACCTACTGTTTTATTAAAAACAAGCTTGTCAGGGGTGCTATCAGGATCTACACAGAAGTAGCCTAAGCGCTGGAATTGTACAATATCACCTGCTTTGGCTGTTTGTAGGCTGGGCTCTACATATGCGGTAATTACCTTTAGCGAATCAGGGTTGATGTAATTAAGAAAACTATCCTCTTGACGATCGGGTTCTGCTACTGTGAAAAGGCGGTCATATAGGCGTGCCTCTACAGTAAGTGCATGAGGTACAGATACCCAGTGGAGGGTGCCCTTTACCTTGCGAGTGCTTGCTTGGCTACCACTACCACTACGGCTGTCAGGATCATAAGTGCAATGTATTTCCAAGATATTACCTTCACTATCCTTCACTACACTTTCAGCCTTAATGATATAGGCATTCTTTAGACGAACTTCTCCTCCTAATTTTAGGCGGAAATATTTCTTGTCAGCTTCTTCGCGGAAGTCCTCACGTTCTATATATAATTCACGAGAGAAAGGTACCTTACGATAAGTCATAGGGCTTACCTCTGGATTGTTCTCAGCTTCAAGCCACTCTTCTTTCCCTTCTGGATAGTTGGTAATGATGACTTTTACAGGGTCTAATACTCCCATCACACGATTGGCCTTCTTGTTAAGGTCTTCACGTACACAAAATTCTAACAAAGAGACATCTATCAGGTTTTCTCGCTTAGCAATACCGATGGTATCGGCAAACTTACGTATGGCTTCTGGAGTATAACCACGGCGGCGCAATCCTGAAATGGTAGGCATACGAGGGTCGTCCCAACCCGCTACATATTTTTCAGTAACCAGTTGCAGCAGTTTGCGCTTGCTTACAATGGTATGGCTAAGGTTACGTCGGGCAAATTCTCGTTGCTTAGGGCGCACTACTTCCTTTCCATCGGCAAGGGCAGAGGCGGGGATTACCTGATCCAAAAACCAGTCATATAATTCTCTATGAGGCAAAAACTCTAAGGTACATAGAGAGTGTGATATCTGTTCTAAGTAGTCACTCTCACCATGTGCCCAGTCGTACATAGGGTAGATATGCCACTTATCGCCTGTACGATGGTGGGAGGCATTCATAATGCGGTAGATGATAGGGTCACGCATAAGCATATTAGGAGAGGCCATGTCTATCTTAGCACGCAGTACATAGGTACCATTGGCAAACTCGCCATTCTTCATACGCTCAAAGAGAGCAAGGTTCTCTTCTGGAGAGGTGTTGCGATAAGGGCTCTCTGTACCAGCAGTGGTAGGAGTCCCTTTCTGAGCTGCAATCTCTTCAGAAGTCTGTTTGTCCACATAGGCTTTCCCCTTTTTTATAAGCATTACAGCCCAGTCATACAGCTCTTGGAAATAGTCAGAAGCATAGCACTCTTTGTCCCACTTATAACCTAACCATGCTACATCACGACGGATGGCATCCACGTATTCTTGTTCCTCTTTGCTGGGATTGGTGTCATCAAAACGCAGATTCACAGGAGCGTTGTAGCGCAAGCCCAACCCAAAGTTAAGGCAAATAGAACTGGCATGCCCTAAGTGTAAGTAGCCATTAGGTTCTGGGGGAAAACGAAAACGTAAGTTATTTGCAGAAAAACCTCCTGCAAGGTCTTCCTCTATGATATTTTCTATAAAATTGTTGGATCTTTCTTTGATTTCTTCTGCCATGTTAGTTTTTTTAAGGTTTTTAGGTCTTAGATATAAGGTTTGATTTTGAGTAAAGCACTCCCTTGTAAAGAGGGGCTTCTTTTCAAGAGTGCAAAGATAGTTAAAAAAAATTAATTTGTCAATGAGAGAGAAAGTAGAAATAGTCTCAAAACAAACTTTTTAATATAAAAAGAGTTCTTTTTATGAGCTCTCATCTGTCAATTTAAATTGTCCTAAGAAATTCATTCGGTTTTTTTGTGATAAAAAAGAAATCTAATTTTTCAAAGAAATCAGTTTTTTCTTCTAAGGAGTATGCCTTAAGTGAGGGTTTCGTGTGCATCCCTCAACAATCCAAGCCTTTTCTCCTGTTACATTGAGATGTAGTTGGAGTTCCGTTCTATTGGGAATGGTATTTCTGAATTTAGGATATTGCTCCTTATAGGTCTGAGCAATGAGAATAGTTTCTCTCTTTGTTTACCAAGGGAAATGTTCAAAAGCATTGATGACAATTGAGAGGGTAAAACCATGGAAAGTAGCCTCATTCCTCAGGGGTAGGGAATAGCCTGCTTGTATTTGGTATTTGTTGACCAAAGAAACTCCTGCACGGGGAGTGATGGCATGGGTATTGATAGAAAGTCCCATTCCGAAGAGCATCATATAGAACTCCGCTCCTATTTCGGGGACAAACTGTACCGTACCCTTATGGCTACCGATGTGTGTGCCCCCGTAATAGGAAAAGCCCCCATAGAAAGGTTCAGAGTTTTGGGAGGCGCCTACAAATCCATAGTGATACACTCCATTAGTAAAGGTATAAGCTGTACGCACCCCCGTCACCTGCCCCTTCATGAGAAAAGGAAAGAATAGTAAAAGCAAATATTTCATTAACTATTAATC
Source organism: Capnocytophaga gingivalis (assembly GCF_002302415.1). Lineage (NCBI taxonomy): Bacteria > Pseudomonadati > Bacteroidota > Flavobacteriia > Flavobacteriales > Flavobacteriaceae > Capnocytophaga > Capnocytophaga gingivalis. Next base: position 2,086,627 of record NZ_CP022386.1, read on the forward strand.
ATTAACCAATTGGTCATTAATCATTATTTAGTTTCCTACTTCACTGATAAACTTAATACGATACAGACGTAGCTCGTCATCTTCGTAATCCCCACCAAATTCTTTGGAAGCTACAGATATTTTATCTGTCTCGGCATCCAAGAAGTAATCATGGAGCTCTTCTTGTTGCTCTTCATCAAGAATTTCATCTATCCAGTAGTTGATATTCAGCTTGGTACCACTGTATACGATTTGTTCCATTTCCTTGAGGAACTCATCCATGGACAGTCCCTTTGCTTTAGCAATATCAGGAAGAGGGAGCTTCTTGTCTACATTTTGGATGATAAAGAGTTTTAGTGCAGAATTAGCTCCTGTGGTTTTTACAATTAGATCTTCTGGGCGGATGATATCATTCTCTTCTACATATTTGGCTATGAGAGAGACAAACTCTTTTCCGTATTTTTTAGCCTTCCCTTCTCCTACACCAAATACATTGGTGAGTTCTGTGATATTGATAGGATATTTCATACACATATCCTCCAGAGAGGTGTCTTGGAACACTACAAAAGGAGGTACACCAAATTCCTTAGCTACCTTTTTGCGCAAGTCCTTCAGGTACTTCAGTAGTGTATCATCCAAGGCTGAAACGGTATTCTTAGCTGGTTCGTCAGGATCTTCGTCGAAGTTGTGATCCTCCGTCATCATGAACGAATGAGGTTCCTTGAGGAAGGCGCGCCCCTTGTCGGTAAGGAACATCACCCCATAGGTCTCTATATCCTTGCGTATGTAATCATTGACCATTACTTGGCGAATGAGTGACATCCAGAAATGTCCATCTAAGTCACTACCACAGCCGAAGAAATCCTGTTCGTCAAAACGGTTGGACTTGATAATAGCTGAATATTTGCCGGTAAGTACATTGACCAAGTCTTTGGCTTTGAGTCTTTGGCGGGTTTTGTCAATAACGTCCAAAAGCATAGTAACTTGTTCTTTAGCCTCTTTCTTGGTCTTAGGATAGCGCATATTGTCATCCATATTGGCACCTTCCCCATTGATCTCGTCGAACTCTTCTCCGAAATAGTGTAGGATGAACTTCCTACGAGAGCTGGAGGTCTCTGCATAGGCTACCATGTCCTGCAAGAGGGCTTGTCCTACCTCTTGCTCAGCAATAGGCTTACCTACCATGAATTTCTCCAATTTCTCTATATCCTTATAGCAGTAGAAAGCAAGGCAATACCCTTCTCCACCATCACGCCCAGCACGCCCAGTTTCTTGGTAGTAGCTTTCGATACTCTTAGGAATGTCGTAGTGGATGACAAAGCGAACATCGGGCTTATCAATTCCCATTCCAAAAGCGATGGTAGCTACCACTACGTCTACTTCTTCCATCAGGAACATATCTTGGTGCTTGGCACGTGTCTTGGCATCCAAGCCTGCATGGTAGGGAATAGCAGTGATCCCATTCACCTGTAGGGTTTGGGCAAGTTCCTCTACACTCTTGCGGCTCAGACAGTAGATAATTCCCGATTGTCCAGGACGTTGTTTGACAAAGCGAATGATATCACTATTGATGTTTTTCGTCTTGGGGCGTACCTCATAGTATAGGTTAGGGCGATTGAAGGAGGATTTGAATACATTGGCCTCGGGCACTCCTAAGTTCTTGAGAATGTCTTCTTGTACCTTGGTAGTCGCCGTTGCCGTTAGAGCGATGATAGGAATTCCTTCTCCTAAGCGTTCTATGATAGTTTTTATATTTCGATATTCAGGGCGAAAATCATGTCCCCATTCAGAAATACAGTGCGCTTCATCTACCGCGACAAAGGAGATATTGATAGTTTTTAAGAAGTCCGCATATTCATCCTTGGTGAGTGATTCTGGAGCCACATATAGCAACTTGGTGTCTCCATTACGAATATCCTCCATTACATTACGGATCTCTCCTTTGGTGAGGGAGGAGTTCAATACGTGGGCTATTTTATCAGTGCCAGAGATGCCTCTTATGACATCTACTTGGTTCTTCATCAGGGCAATAAGTGGAGAAATCACAATAGCAGTTCCTTCCTTGAGCAAGGCAGGGAGCTGGTAACAAAGGGATTTTCCGCCACCGGTGGGCATCAAAACGAAGGTGTGATGATTGTCCATGATACTGCGAATAATCTCCTCTTGCTTTCCTTTGAAGGCACTGAAGCCAAAAATGCTTTTTAACGCTTTTTGTAATTCAACATTTGTTGTACTCATAATATAATATGTAGTATTTTTTTCTTACTTTTGCAGGATAAAATTACAACTTTTTTTTTAAGTAGCAAATCTAAATATTACTATTTTGGAAAACTTTAATAAAATACTCGATTTTGCTCGGGAAACCATTGAAACTGAGCTGTATTCTTTAGGGAAATTAACAAATTTTTTAGACAAAGATTTCGCTCTTTCCGTCCAAACAATCCTTGAAAGTGGGGGGAGGGTCGTGGTTACAGGCATCGGAAAGAGTGCAATTATCGCACAAAAAATTGTTGCCACAATGAATTCCACCGGTACACCTTCTCTTTTTATGCATGCAGCGGATGCTATCCATGGGGACTTGGGGATGATCCAGCCCAAGGATGTGATTATCTGTATTTCTAAGAGTGGTAACACTCCAGAAATCAAAGTGTTGGTGCCTCTGCTCAAGCGTGAGGGAAATCCCTTGATTGCCATTACTGCCAATAGGGAGTCTTTCCTGGCCACTCAGGCTAATTATGTCCTCTATGCCTATACCCAGAAGGAGGCTTGTCCTAACAACTTAGCACCGACGACCTCGACCACCGCTCAGCTGGTCATGGGCGATGCGCTCTCAGTAGCACTCATGCGAATGAAATCCTTTGGGAGCGAGGACTTTGCTAAGTATCATCCAGGGGGTGCCTTGGGCAAGCGCCTCTACCTAACTGTAGGCGAGGCCATTGCACGCAACCAAGTGCCGTCAGTAGCCCCTGATACGGATATAAGACAGGTCATTGTCGAGATTTCTCAAAAGATGCTCGGGGTCACTGCTGTACTTGAGGGTGATACCATTGTCGGGGTCATCACCGATGGGGACATCCGTCGTATGCTTAGCCGCTATGAGGACATAAAGGGGCTCAAGGCCAAGGATATCATGTCCTCTCATCCTAAAACAATTGAGGCAAGTGTGCTGGCAGTTGATGCTCTTGACTTCATGCAAAATCACAAGATCACCCAGTTATTGGTCACTCACTCTGGTCGTTATATAGGGGTCATCCATCTTCACAATCTCATACAAGAGGGAATTATTTGAGAATGATTAATGCCAATAATGATTAATGAATAATACCAAATAATAATGCAATAGGGAGGATTAATCATTGATCATTAATCATTAACCATTATTGAAATGGTTTTCTCATTTCCTTGTGTATCCATACATCGCAGAAGGTGTTCCCCTGGGCTGAGTTGCAATTGCATGTCGTGGAAGTGGAGGGTCTCTCCCAGATAGGTCTCGTCCAAGTACCAAAACAGCTTACCACTGTGCTTATAGGCCACACGGGCTACAATAGGCTGTACTTCTCCTCCGAAGCCTTTGGCTTGGTGAAGAACAGTACCATCCTTGGGGTAGATAAAGTCCAAGGCTGCTTGGCGCTCTCCCCCCTGACAGTCTTCTCGTAGGGGTGGTAAGGGTAGGTAAGTGGGGTGTCCCTTGCGGTAGAACCATTCCATCAAGGGGGGCAATACAAACCAGCTCTTGGAGTCTATCGCTGAGATGGGCTGACAATCCGCCGTCACTTGCCACTTATGATCAGGGCTGAGGTGTACCCACTTATGATATTTACATGGAGTGCCTAATAGGTTTGCTTTGGCAGTAGTTATCAGCTTCTTAGGGCAGATGTCACTGGCGAGCATCCCACTTATGGCACATACTTCTATTTGTTGTAAATCTTCTTTTGGAGAGGCAAACCATTGGTTCTTCGCAAGCCACTGGAATATCTCCAACATCACAGGGGAGGCAGTGCCTACTCCTGTGAGCTCTGGTCGTCCTTCTCCAGAGGCATTGCCAACCCATACGCCTACTAAGTAATTGGCATTCATCCCTATAGACCATGCATCACGGTTGCCAAAACTGGTGCCTGTCTTCCAAGAGATTTTTCTTGAGGAGGCATAATAGCGCCAAGCTGAGTCGAAAGAGGGGCGGTTCACCTGGGTGAGAGCTTCTAAGGTTTTATAGATAGCTCCTGCACTTAGGTGGGTTTTCTCTTGCTGCTCCTTGCCATAGTTACGCTCTCGGGGCAGATAGCTCAATGGCTGAAAGGACTGGGAGAGGTAGCTGTGCTTTTGGTTGTAATGGTTGAGTTCAAACCCCATATGAGCATAGGCTTGTGAGAGTTCCCATAGGCTGCTCTCAGCGCCTCCCAAGATCAAGGAAAGCCCGTAGTGGTCGGGATGGCGGTTGATGGAGTACAGCCTATGCTTGCGTAGCTGTTGGTAGAACCTACTGATGCCATACTGTCGTAAGAGTAGTACAAAGGGAATATTCAGCGAGCGATACAGCGCCTCATGGGCGGGCACTACTCCCTCATAGGTGTTTTCAAAGTTCTGAGGAGCATAGCCTGCTATATGGGTAGGCACATCGGCAACGAACTCTTCAGGTAACAGCTCCCCACTGTCGAGCATAGCCGCGTAGAGGAAGGGCTTGAGTACACTTCCGGTACTGCGAGGTCGGTGAATGATATTTACATCCTTCTGGTGCTCGCCATCGGTGGGGCTATTTCCTACATAGGCGAGGACTTCTTGCCGCTGAATGTCTACAACTATGGCACAGAGGTTATGTACTTCAAAGCGCTTGTAGTAGCGATAGTACTTCTCTACGATCTGGTTGACTTTCTCTTGCAGGGGATAGTCTATAGTACTTTGCTTGCGCTCTCCACGGTGGCTTTTGGCAATGCGCTCCACCAAGTGAGGTGCCATATTGGGTAGCTCATGGGGCTTCTCAGGCAGCGATTCGCTCAGGGCAAGCTCGTAGGTGGTTTTATCTATGGTATGATTTTTGTACAGTTTGCCTAAGAGAAAATCTCTCTTACGCTTCAGGGAGGTTTGGTTTTTCCCTGGGTAGATAAGCCCTGGAGCATTGGGCAATACTGCAAGGGTACAAGCTTCTGCCCAGGAGAGCTGCCATACAGGTACCCCAAAGTAGCGCCAAGCGGCCATCTCAGCTCCGATGATATTCCCACCAAAGGGTGCGTGGGAGGCATAGAGACGGAGAATGTGCTCCTTGCTATAGCGTAGCTCAAGACGTGTTGCCCAAATGGCCTCGATGAGTTTTTCGCCATAAGTGCGCTTTTTGTTCTTACGAGCCAAGCGAATCACCTGTTGGGTAAGGGTACTGCCTCCACGCCGCGTACGCCCATGGCGTAGGTTTGTAAGCAGGGCTTTGCCTGTGGAGATAGGGTTCACCCCTGGATGATAGTAGAAATAAGCATCCTCGTAGGCTAAGATAGCCTCTTTAAGCTTGTGGGGGACACTGTCTAATTCGGGAAAGCGCCACTGCCCATCAGGGGCGATTTTGCCTCCTAAGAGCTTGCCATCACTGCTCTCGACTATAGTAGCATACCCCTCAGGGAAAAGTTCTCGTGGTAGGCACAGACTATACCATAATAGTAGTATAATCCCGATCCCCACACGGATTTTGTGGCGACGGGCATAGCCTATAGCAGCAAGGAGATATTTTCGACATAGCGCTTTCACGATTACAAAAGTAAATGTTTTTTCTATAACAAACAAATTTTTTTCATTACTCATTACTCATTAACCATTGACCATTACTCATTGATCACTGTTTATAATTTTAAAAAATGTTAATAACTTTTTAGGAAAGTGATTTTCTGGGAACCTATTTTTTATAAAGCCCTGTATTTACGAAGGCTAGAGGTAAATTCTACCCCTAAGATCTTATAGAATTTTTCCTAAGACCTCTCTGAAACTTTTAAGAAAAAAACAACGTATAAAAACTTTTTTATATATTTGCATCGCTTTTCCACGCCTTGTAAAAAAGTAAAGAAAAGAGTCAATATTCCATTATGGTAACACATACCAATTTATGAAATTTTTTAATCAATAAATGTACTATGAAAAAATTGAAATACATCGCTTGTCTGTTCCTGCTCTTGGTAACAGGAATGATCTATGGACAGACAGCACGTGAGATATATAGCATTCAGACTGGTAGTAGCGAATCCAATAATTATTATTGTGTGCGCAATTCCTCCGGTCAGGTCAAGGTATACTTCAAGTGGAAGGGTACGAAAGCAAACCCTGATAATAAGTTCATCGCAGAACTCTCCGATGCCAATGGGAATTTTGGTTCTCCTATAAAGCTTGGCGAGATCACCGAGCGTGGAAACCAGGTACAGGTTTTTGAAATTCTCTTCCATCTGCCCGCAGGTACTGATGGTCTGGCTTATAAGATCCGTATCCGTAGTACCTCGCCAGAGGTTATTGGGGTGAGTGCTCCCTTCGAGGCGCACCACTTAGGCGATGCTACTCCTACTCAGTTGAACAATTTTAACAATGTAGAGCTCTGTCCTGGGGCTGGTGGACGTACTATCTCTGTCACAGGAGGAAGTACTGCCGCTGTATATAAATGGTATAAGGATGGCCAACTTATCCCTGGGGCTACTGGTAGTAGCTATACAGTAACTACTCCTGGAGTATATGCTGTGGATCCTGATTTTGGCCGTTGTTCTACTTCCTTGCGCTCCAATCAGGTTACCGCTACCTTAGCAGGCTCTTCAGGCTCTATGGTACTCAAGATCAAGGGGGCTTCTCCTCGTGAAATCTGTGCAGGTGTTCCCACTACTCTTGAGACTGAGGTAGAAAATGGTGGATCCAATACCTTTACCTATCAGTGGTATAAGGGGGAAGTGGCCATCACAGGGGCTTCTACTGCTACTTACAATGTTACTGAGGCGGGAGACTATAAGGTAACAGCTACCGCAGCGGGTGCTTGTCCGCTTACTTCCAATGTGATCAAGGTCACCGAGCGCAACACGGCTGGCTTGCTCACTATCTCTGGTGGAGAAACTCAGGTGAAGTGTCCCGCGCAAACCATCACACTGACTTCTGCACTTTCTAATCCTTCTCTTACGGGTATATATAAATGGTATAAAAACAATACAGAAATATCGGGGGCCTCTACCAATACTTATACGGTGAGTGATACTGGTAGCTACTATGTCACTCTTACCGAGACTGATGGTTGTGTGATCAAGTCCAATACTGTGACGGTTACCGATCGCTCTGGGGTGAACCCTGGTGATATCAAGTGGCTCGGTCATGAGAATAACGATGTGGTCTTTTCTTTCCCTTATCGTCGTCCAGTTATAGAGTTGGATATTCCTTCTACAGAGACCCTTACAGTCAAGTGGTTCAAGGAGGATGACCCTTCTAATATTCTTCAGGAGAATACCACCCGCTCTTTTCAAGTACCTTCAGAAGGGACTTTCGTGGCGGAGGTATATGATGCTTGTGGTACTAAGGTGAGTACTGGTGTACTCAAGCTTCAGGTGAAAGAGCCTTCTCGCTATATCCCTACCATTGGCTTCAAGCAGGGCAATGCTCCCTGTGGTGCCTCTCAGGCAATCTTGGAGCTCTCCAAGCTCGAGGCGGTGATTGTAATAGGTTCTGAACAGAAAAAGACTCTTGTTCCCAATGCGGATTATGATCAGTATACTTTCCAATGGAAAAAGGATGGTGTAGCAGTAGGCTCCGGCAAGGAACTCTCGGTGACCAGTACCAATACGGTGAGTGTCTATCACTTGATGGTTAGCGGCGCTTTCAACTCCAATGAGATCAAGCTCATGAATGTCGATGTCCCTACAGCGATCTCCATTACTACTAGCACTGGGGCTACTGAGCTCGAAAGTGATCGTGCTCTCGAACTTATCCCAACCCTCTCTGGAAACTTCCAACAGGAACTCTTTACCTATAAGTGGTATCACCGTAAGGACAACACCCAGCCTTGGGAAGAGAAAAAAGATGTAACAGGTGAAACAGACAAAAAATATGTGATCCCTGCCACCTCTCAGAAAGATCCTGCCTTCAGATCGCTTGCAGGCGAATACCAGTTTGTGGCCAAGCTCAAGGAAGGCAACGTAAGCATAGGCGGACAGAGTATAGACCTTACACCCTATGCCGCTGCTTGTGGAGGTACCGAAGGGGTGATCAATATAAGGTATGTGCTCAACTACGATGGGGTAGAGGTTCCTAATATCTTGCTCCTTCGTGGAGAAGACCTCAACCGCAAGTGGATACTCCCCTCCCAGTGGGCAGGTGCTAAAGTAACTATTTACAAACAAACTGGTGAAATTGTATACCAAGCTAACCAATACAACAACGATTTTCCAAATTTCGAATCAATACCTTCTCGTGAAGGTGCTGCTATCTACTTCTTCTATGAATTAGAAAAAGATGGTAAAACGCAGCGCGGAACTATAACCATATTCCATTAAAAATGAAAATAGGACTCTCATATAAGATTTGGCTTTGCTTTCTCATCTCTGCCTTCGCCTTGGCGCAAGAGCAGAAGGGATATTATATGCCTTACCAGATGCCTACCCATGCTTTTGTGCGCTTCAATACATTTGTTGCCAATCCAGCTTTCCCGCTTATTGTCAACTACCAAGAGCACAATGTAGGTCTATACTATCGTAACCAGTGGTCGGGCTATAAGAATGACAACTTCTCTCTTATGGGGCTTTCCTATGGCCGCAACTGGAGAGAAACCAGCTCAATGAATGCAATGGTCTTCAAGCGCAATGCTACAGTGATGACCAATTACGGCGTCGTGCTCAACTATGGTCACCTTATCACCCTTTCCGACCAGGTGCGTATAGGATTGGGTCTCAGTGTAGTGCCTTCCTTCAGTGGCTTGGACAAGGGACGCATTCGTGCAGCCGATCCTACTGATCCCTTGCTCAATGTAGGTAACTCTTTCGATATCAATGTCCAACCAGGGGGATATATTGCCTTTGGGGACTTCTATATAGCAGGGATGGCCGAGAACCTTATTGACTATTCCTCCGGAGCAGGGAAGGCCATGACCGAGTTCCGTGACAAGACTTTTACCGCACACCTGATGTATCGTACCGCTTTGGAGAGCAACAACAGCCTCTTGGAAAACGGCTATTGGTCAGCGGCTTTTCGTGCGACTAAAGAATATGACGGTTACAACTTTGGCGGTAGTGCGATGCTCGATCTCCCCGCTTTGGGATGGCTCAATGTGGGCTACACACAGCGCAATGGGCTCTTAGCTGGAGTAGGGGTCAATCTACGCCAGCAATGGAGCCTTGGGGTAGAGTATGAAAATCCTATAGGGGTAAAAATTCCTCAGCTGGGTAGCACCTTCGGGGTGTATCTCAATGTACAGTTCGGTGGCGAACGACAGAAAGTAGCTCCTGCTCCGACTCCAAGACAACCAAGTACCAAGAGACCTTCTATTGTACAGGTAACTCCTGAGCCTCCAAAGGTAGATCCTCCTAAACCTGTGGATCCTCCTATGCCACCTCAACCACCAGTAAAAGTAGATATCAAGAGGGTACTCCCTCCTATAGAAGGGGTGCCAGCTGGATACTATGTCATCATTGGGGTATATGCCAGTCCGCGTAATGCCTATAATTTCCGCCAGCAGAGAGCCAAACGCTATGAAGTAGGTTCTTTTGTCAACAAACAGAATGGAATGACCTATGTATATCTCGGTAAAGGTGCTATGCCTCTTGAGGAAGCTCAAAATCTTATGCGCAAGCAAATGCTCAATGTAGATTTCATAGATGGTATATGGATACTAGAAGTAAAAGAACGTTAGTCTGTTTTTAGGTTTTAGAGATAGCCTCTAAAACCTAAGAACTAACCTCTAAAACCTTAATGTTGTTAATAAAAACATAAAGTTTTTATTTTAACAAAAATAGCCTTTTGATTTCTAAAAAAATATATATATTTGCCCATAAAAAGTAGCCTTTTAGGGTAAGGGGAATAGTATTTGTAATAAATTGATTCTTAATTAATTAACAATTTATTTTCCTTAAATGTGTTTATAGGAAAACACAGCTACTCTCATGTATTTGACTTTTTTGTTTATTTCACCTTCTATGAATAAATGCAAAGTAGGTAGAAGTATGCAAAACTAAAAATAAACAAATCCATCTCAGCATCTCTTCAAATCCCAATTCCTCTTCAGGGGGGTAGGGATAAGAAGAATAAAAACTAAACAATTATGGATACCATTTTTTTAAAAAAAACAATTGTGAAAAAACTATTTCATTTTCTCTGTACCGTGACCCTATTGCTTTCAGGGATCACGGCTTTCGCACAAGAAGCCTTCACTACTGTCTATGACAATGGTGGAAAGCCCATCAAGGGTAGTTTCATGACTATAGGGAACAAATCCGATGCTCCCTATAACTTGAATATTCCCTCGAAGGATCCTAACTGTCCTGTTAATATCAAGTGGGCGCGCCTCTATTGGGGGGGACACTCAGGTGGGGGCAACAAAGATCAGGTGCGTTTAGTAGGTCCTGGAGGTCTCAATAAATCCATTACCAAAGATGGAGGTAATGAAGAAACAAATGGGGTAGTATGGGCAGATGCTGACTATCTTATCTATCGTTTCTATTTTACTAGTAATGATGGTACCGATTTGGATATTGCAGCTGAAATTACTTCTCCTGTAAGATATCGAGCAGGATATTGTCGAGGTAGGTTCTCCTCTCAAGATATGCCAATAAGGGGAGCTGCTCCTTCGGGAAATTTTGCAATGTGGAGTGGTGATAATACAGGAGTTGGTTTGGAGTCTATTATTATCAATGTAAAAAAGATAAAACAAGCGCATCCTTCTTCTCAAGATATTGTTATGAACTTCTATGCAGGATGGTTTAGAAGGTATGTATCAGGGAATATGGCTATCAAAGCAGAAGCCTACAGAGGAGAAATGATAAACGATCCAGCCGATCGTTTCAACTGGATACCAGCTCCTGGAGCTCAAAAAGTAGGAGAAGCAACTTTCCCTATACAGTTGGCAAAATATAATGGAGCTTGTAATGGAAATAAGTGGACACATGTGCCTACAGGCGATATGTACCACTTTGGAGAGTTTGTGTATAATCCTTCTGATGGTCGTATTCTTTGGAAAAAATCCTCTACCATAGGAGGAGGACAAGAGTACTTAGGACAAAGTAATGTTGTGGATCCTACCAAAACAATTGTTAATGATGGTACTCGTGTCGATGATGATTCTTACTACTATCGTTGGACAGATGTGACTGCTGATCTGCAAGCCTTAGCTCGTGCAGGAAATCTCAATGGTCAGTATCGTGTAGATAACATATATAATAATGGAGGTACTTCTTGGAAATTTGATTCAGGTTGGGCTTTAGTTGTGGTTTATGAAGATCCTAAAGGGGATCAAAATAATTTAAGGGTGATTAAGGTAGAACAAGGTTTTGAACGAGTCGGTGCGGGTGGTCCTACCACACGAACTCGTTCTATTGGAGGCTTTGTCAAACCGGGGCCTTTGAGTGATTATTGGGATATCTTCTCTGGAGTAACTTTAGGAGGAGAAGCTTCTAAAAATGGAGATAAATATAAGGCTAATGGAGCTGAGTATGCTTGGCCTTTAGGATATAGGTCTTCTTCTAACTTTTTCAATGAATCAATTACAATCAACCAAGAAGCCAAGCAACCAACACGTGGTTGGGATGTATTTTTCTTTGGAACTAAATCGTTAGCCCCAGGATCTACTTCGACTACCTCTAGTTATTTAGCTAGTGATGGTGGCTATGATGCCTATATCAATTTGGTCAATGTGATGTCTATTGCAACAGCAAGGCCACTTTACCAAATGGTTACCTCCGTGAAAAACTCCGCTGGTACTGACATCTCAGGTCAGCGTATTGCCTTAGGAGCTACTGCCAAATATGAAATTACCCTACGCAATGTAGGCTCTGGTAATGCCTCTTCTGCTATTACCTTGGAGGCGTTACTACCTAAGAATCTTAACTATGTAAGTCATGAAGCCTTGCCGCTGGGAGCTACCTTCGCAGGTAAGACGGATAATTATAACAACACAGGACGTACCTTGCTCAAGTTTACGATTCCTGCAGCAGGTCTTCCTGCCAATGCTAATGCTCCTATGTCTGCGCCTATTACAATTAATGTAAAGGCGGTATCCGATTGTGGAGCTTTGCGTGATGCTTGTTCTAACAAACTTGAGTTCCAGCCTGTCCTTAAGTATAGTGTAGTAGGGCCTAATGAGAATTTAGAACAGCTTTCCTACAACAAGCTTACTGACTGTGATCCTAAGCCTACTACTTTCTTTATCGATGATTCCCCTTGTAGCCAATCTGCCAACAATACCTATCCGTATTGTGCTGCCTTTGAGCTCGATGGAGGGGCTGGTTATCCTTCCTATAAGTGGACACGACAAGGAAGTACCCAAGTACTTAGTACCGATCGTAAGTACCGCATCACTGAGGCTGGTGTTTATGTACTCGAAAGAGGAGCTTCTGCTTGTCAGAACCCTACAACCTTGACTTTCAACATCACACCTCGTACTGGCAACGATGCCCTGCATCCATTGCGCAACAATAGTCGTGTGGTGGAGCGTCAGACTTGTAACAATACAGGTCTTGAGTACCTACAGGTGGCACTTTGCGGTCCTTCAGTGACCCTCTCTACCACTGGAGTAAGTCTCCCCGATAGTGATGTGATCTGGTACCGTTACAAAGGAAATACTTCTCAGCTAGTACCTTCTTGTCCTCCAGCTTCTGTAGCTGCTGAACCAGCCAACTGGGAACGCTTGGGTACAGGAAAGACTTTTACAATCAACGAAAACCAAGTAAGTAACAATGGTACACACTTCGCTATTGTCCTTAAGAATCCAGGTAATTGTGACGCGGATTATTACTTCCGTGCTTACAAGGCATCAGGTAATTATACTTTGGCTAAGGAAAATATCTTGTCGCTCATGTGTAATGGAGCTACTACAGCTACCGCTCAGGGCTGGCTCAAGATAACCAATATTCCTAATGGGCAATACCAATATAAAATAGATGGACCTTCTGCCTCTGTGGGCTGGACGGATGTACCTGGAGGTAATAACAATTTCGAACATCAAGTCTCTGCCCGTGGGGAATATACTGTGACCCTACGTCCGAAACTTGCTGGAGGCTCTTCTCAGTTCCAAAATAATGTATGTACTTTCGAACAGAAGATCACCGTGCAGGAGACCACCACGGCAGGTACGGATCCAACCCTGACCCTCACCAAAAAGGATGTACAGTGTGTGGCACAGACTCCTTCCGGAGGAGCCATTCATGTTATGCTACATGGCAATGTCTCCCTACCGGTGGATGTCATCGTCAAAAAACAAGCAGGGTCTCAGATAGTGCGTGTAACGGTAGATAATGATAGCAAGCGCGATTCCAACAACTGGGACAATGTTTCCAAGGCAGCTATCAGCACCTTAGGCAAAGGAAAATATGAAGTTACAGTAGTACCTAACCAGCGCAACTGTACTACTCCAGCTCAGATAGTAGAAATCAGTGAGTTGCCTGAATTAAAGCTACTTACAGTAACTCCTGAAGATCCAACTTGTGGACCTACTAAGAGAATTTCCATTACTTACTCAGGAGGTACTCCGCCATATACTACTTGGTTAGAGGCTAATGGTATATTGATACGTCCAAATGTAGGAAATGTAACTGCTTATACTTTTGAAATTAATGATCCTACTTTTATCTCAGGGTCTAAACAATATTATGTAGGAGTAATAGATGCTAATGGTTGTTCTGTATTTAGAAATATAACCTATCAGTTACAACCTAAGCCTACCTTTACCAAGGCTTCTACTTCAGCGGATTGTTCGACTACAGCAGGTACCATTACTATGACCATCAACAATCCATCGTTCGATGCGACCAAATACTCTGTGCGTTATGCTATTGAAAAAGCTAATGCAGGAGGTACCTTCTCAGGCAACTGGATATATCAAAACTATCCTAACAATACCTTTACTGGACTCGCTTCTGGTAAGTATCGTCTCCGTGTATACTACAAGCGCGGTAGTAAGGAGTGTTCTTGGCCAGAAGAAACCTATCAGGTAATGAATAATGGTCGTCTTGAATATCTCACAGGGCCTGACTTTGATGATCAAATTGTCACTATTGATGAGGGTAATGGACCTCTTACTGGTTTTGCCAACGTATCTCACTTGGCTTGTAAGGTAGGAGAAAACCCAATCGGACATGCTCACGCCTCTGTACGTGTCTCTGGTCTTGGTGGAGGTAACGGTACTGCTGGCGGGGTAGGACCTGGTGGCAAGTATGATGTCTCCTTGAATGGTGGACTTACCTGGAACGTAGCTCCTACCGGAACTACTTTTGATCAAAACGACTTGCGTTGGGACAATGTACCTGTGGGTACGTACAACGTGAAGGTACGTAGCCATGCTCCTGCCGGAGGGGTAACAGCCTGTGAAATAGAGTATACTGTAAAGGTAGAAGCACCGCTTTTGGCACCTGAGATCACTAGTACCCTTACTTACGACTGTGAGGGCTCTGCTCAGGCTACTTTTGTTACTTCTCGTAGCGACTATAGCTATCATGTAGAGATAGGTTCACCGCTATCTTCACTGCCTACCGAATGGAATGGTAACTATGAAGGTACAGGTACTATTAACAAATTGACTATTGATAAATCTAAAGCAGGTACTACTCAATATGCCCGTGTCTTCTATAAGAGAACTGTAACGCCTAAGCGTGAACTTATTCGTGAGGACTTCGGAGTAGGAGAACCTACTGATATCGCTGGACTTAACAAACCTGGCGTAAGTACTTCTCCTCTATTGAACTATCACTATCCTCCAGGAACTGTAAGTTGGCAACAATATAGTATTACCAACCAAAAAATATTCCATGATACAGGATGGTTAGGAGTAGGAGGTGGAGCACACCGCTTGGGAGACCCCAGTTGGATACAAGCAGCTCCAGAGGATCATACAGGATTGCCTAATGGGCGCTATATGTACATTGACTTGCACGAAACTCTTACTCCTGGTACAGTACTTTATCAGAAAGATGTCGATATAGTGCCTAATGGACCTATTGGTTTTGAACTTTATGTAATGAACCTCAACCAATCCGCCTCTGGATGGCAGAAGCCTTTCTTCCGCATAGAGGTAACGGATCTTTCAGATAATGTATTAGGTCAGGTAACCTCTCCTGATATAGATTATAATGATATAGGAAATACTAACTGGATACGTATCTCCTCTGACGATCTTGGAGATATCAACCCAGGTAACAATACCCGTGTACGTATCAAGATAAAGAACATGCGTAACCATCGTATGGGTAATGACTTTGCTATTGATGACATCTATGTATTCCAAGGACCTGTGAGCTGTCCTACCCTCAAGGTGGATGTAGCCTTACCAATTGAGGCTGGCAAAGAAATGAAAATCACCTCACATACTACTATTGATGAGACTTGTAATGGTTCGAATGATGGTAAGCTTACCTTTGGAGTAGCGAACTATGGCAATGTGGCATATACTTGGAAGGTGGTAACTCGAGGCACTACCACTCAGGTACAGGGCGGTACTAATAATACAGCAGGCCTTACTGTGAACAACTTAGCTCCAGGTCTTTATACATTGAAGATTACCTCTGGACATCAGAAGAAGTTCAGCAATGATCAGGCTTGTGAGGTTACACAGGACTTTGAGATCAAGAGAAATGCTAAGGTAACAGTAACTCAGAATAGGACTATAGATTACCTAGACTGTAATATAGATAGGAAGCAGATGCTTATCTTCTCTCAGAATGCAACGGGTACTAACCAAGGAGTGTTCAACATCACGGGAGGTAAGCAGGCACCGAGCGCGCCGCTGAGATATACGATTAAGGTAGTAAAAATTCCTTCAGGAGCTACAGATATTCTTACGCCAGATTCGAATGGAAACTACCGTTATGTAGTGGTAGCAGGAACCTACCAGATTACCATTACAGACGACAACAACTGTAATGGAGGTCATGGCACCTTCACCTACAAGGTAGAAGCACGCCATAAGATTGGTACTGTGAAAGCAGAGTACAAAAACTGTGTGGTTGCCAATGGTATAGGTGACATGGAGCTTAGCCACACTTTCATTGGAGGTGCAAGCAATGGCAAGCCAGTAACCTATGATTGGAAGAAACAGGGTGATGCTACATGGACAGCGGTGTCTGGTAATACCATTCCTAAAACAACCCTTGATGGTTGGACAAAAGGAGTTACTTACCTTATCCGTGCTAAGGATGAGTACAGTTGTGAGAAAGAGATAGAGGTATCAATCCCAGTAGAGATTGAGAACCTAACTACGGCAGACTATACCGTAGTTCATCCTGCGGCAGCCTGTCCTCCTAATCCAGTAACTCCAGGAAGTATCACAGTGAACCATGTACGAGGTGGTAGTTCAACCCCTATTTATCACTATGCTTTTGTTGCTGCGGGTACTCCACCACAGGATAGTGACTATACAGCGACCAACGCGAAGTCAGGTATTACCACGGGTGGTAATTGGGATGTATATATTAAGGATATGGCGGCAACACCTCCTACTTGTGGTAAGAAGGTGACCACAACACCTATTCATATTGAAGATCCAGTACCTACAGGAGGTGATTTAGATCCTTCAGGTATTATAAAACATACATCTTTCAGTGCTACCTGTGAAGATGGACAGGGCGGTAGCTTGGTAATAGAGCGCTTCCGTGGTAAGGGACCTTTCCGTGTGGAAGTAACTAAGACAGCACCTATAGCAGCACCTATGGTACCTTATCGTATTCCTAAGGTAGCAGTAGCGGGTAAGGTAACGATCAATCCTACTACTGGAGAGATGGTAGTAACAGGCTATGTGATAGACAACTTATCCAAAGGAACCTACAAGGTAGAGATTTTTGATGAGGGTAATGGTAACTGTGCCGTTCCAGGAATGGTAGGAAAAACCTTCACGATAGGGGCTATGAGCATTGACTTCCCAGCTTCAGGAGCAGTGACTCAGTCTAACCCTAGCTGTACAGAAACAACAATGGCTTTTGCCTTGAAGGCAACTAGTACCATAGTTCCAGCCAGTGAGTATGAGATAGTATACCGCTTGGTAAGACATAATGGTGTACCAGTGACCAATGGAGACGAACAGTGGAAGACAGAAGCCCAGCGTCCAATAGTTTCACCTTATACAGGTCAAGGCTTGGTAGGGGCTATGTATGGCGGGGTGACTGTCGGAGATAAGTTTACCGCTCAGATAGGAGTAAGAAGGAAATCGGATAATGCAGTAGTATGTACTAAGGATATTCCTGAGTTTACTCTTGCACGTCGAGCTAATGATTTGACCCTTACACCTAAGGTAAATGGTAATTGTAGCAACTTTGATTTGGATGTGAAGTTTGGTAATACGGGAACTACTTATTATAAGGTAACTTTCTATCTTAATAATAATGGTACTCCTGCCGAACAGCAATTAGGAACGTATAATGGTTATGTAGGAGGAACTACCTATACTTTCACTAACCTACAGAAGGGTAGAAACTATATGGTGTATGTACACTATGAGACTACCTCAACTTCAGGATTGTGTAGGGAAGGTTTGGAAGTACCTACAACGCCTGCCAATACCCCTGCTATTCAGGTGGATAACTCAGCAAGTAGAGGGGTGGCTTGTGATAATGCAAGCACACCAGTGAACATACGTTTCCATGTCACCCTCACTACAGGGGAGGAGCACCATTACCTTATACTATTTATGAAAAGACAAATGCAGGTCTTGTTCCAGCGACAGGTGCAGGAGCAACAGGAACTGTGAACCCAACACCCGCGGGATCCAATACTTATGAGATCTCTTACAATAGACCTACAGCGCTTCCAGCGGGAGGCCAACGCTATGTGATATCGTTCACTGCAGCAGGTTGTGAGTCTTATAGTGGAGATATTACAGTAACCCCACCAGCGGCAGGTCGTGCTTTGATACCAGGCGCCTTGTCTGTGGTCGCAGCTAAGACCAAACCGATGAACTGTCAGGATGGTACAGCCAAACTCACTGTCAAGGGTGGAGCTACAGGCGGATATGGACCATTTACCTATAGCTTGTTGATGGAAGATAACATAACAGCACCTTCCACTTCCTTCTTAAGAAGAAATATAGTAAGAAGAAATATAGCGGATCTTACAACCGATGTAGAGTTTGACTTGAGAGAGAGTGATTTCAATGTAACGGGTACCAACTGGTGGAGTACAGTCTTCCCAACCTTAACCTTCAAGGTAAGAATTACCGATCAGGCGACAGGTTGTGAGGTGACAGCTACCGCAAGTGGTAATGCCTTAGGCAAGTTCCTCAATAGCAAGCATACTGCTACAGCGACCTTGGATATCAACAAGACTGCTCCAGGAGCGAATGCTTGTGATGCCAACGATGTGAACTATAAGCTCAAGATCACCTTGTCTAATATCAATGCGACAGGGGGTACGGCACTTACCTTTGCTGATTACGAATACTCTATAGATGGAGGTAATACATATAAGCCCTTCCCAGCACTAACAGCAGAGGAAAACATACCAGCACTCTTTGATCAGAATAAGGTCAAGGTAAGAGCGAAAGAGAGTCTTTGTGATGCGACTATTGCTTATGCAGGCGGAACACCTCCGGGAGCTAACGAGCGCTTGACGTATCCTAAGCTTAAGTTTACCGCTGAGAAGAAGACGGATATGGCTTGTGACAATGCAGGGGTATATACAGCGACCTTTAACTTGAAGATCACCAGTGGTTCAGACTTTGTTACACCTCCAGTGGTGCCAGCCCCACTTTCTCCAGCAGGTAACCGTTATGATATAGTGGTAACCCAAGGAGGTAGTGTAGCAGCAGGAGCAAGACATACGAATTTTGCTACGCCTCCTACAGGAGCTACAGTAGTGGCGGGAGCTACACCTACAAGTACGAATATACACAATCAGGTGATTACAGTAACTTATACAGTTCCTCCATTCCCAACAGCACCTATCACATATAATGTATGGGTGAGAGATAGAGGTAATAAGTATTGTGATGATTATGTGGCGAGTGCGCCTATAGTAATCCAACCAGCAGAAGATCCAGCAACTCTGAAGGCACGTCATACGATAGACCCAGCGAAGATAAATAATGTAGTGGGATGTACCCCAGGAGGTACTACTGGTAGCTTTGAGTTTACCCGTACCATTACTTCGGGAAGAGAGAATGTCTCCTTTGTATATGAATTGTTCTATAGTACTGCTGCTGCGGGTCCATTTACAGGATCAGGTATTGAGGTAGGTGATGGAGACATCATAGAGCGTACTACAAGTACAGTTCGCTATAAGGTAACAGGACTTAAGGCGGGTTACTACCAGCTCAGAGTGAAGAGCTCAGCCAATGGTAGTTGTGGTCAGGATGTGACAAGCTTCTCTGGAGGGGTAGTTCAGATAACAGAACGTCCAGTAGCTCAGTTCGATGCGAATCCACCTGCCAACCCAGGTATAGCGATTGTTCAAGCAGGTTGTGGTGCTGCCACTTCCTATGGGGTAACCCCTAAGCAGTCCAATGCGCAGCTTTACCTCAATATTAAGGGAGGTACTGCACCTTATAAGGTAGAGATCTATGAGGCAGGTAATGTAATCCTTACTCAGACAGTAACCTCTACTACACCTCCAGCGCCTTACCCAGGACCTACAGTGTACACAGCGAATGCCACTATAGACCTTCCTGCTAAGGATGTGGATTATACGATAGTAGTAAAAGTAACGGATGCAAACGGATGTGTATTGGCTATTCCAAGTTCATTCGTAGGAACAGTTAAGACACTACATAAGATAACAGGGGCAACCTTCCATCGTACCCAACAGATGAGCTGTCAGCCAACGGGTACGGAACAGGTGACCATGACTGTGACACGTACGAATGGTTCAAATACAGGAGGATACAATGTATATATAAGAAAGATGACCGGAGCAGGAGCTCCTACAGAGGTAGCTGGCTATGACTCAGCTGCTAGAACAGCAGGTACTGCTCAGATAGGGGGTACAGGGGTAGGTACTATTACCTTCCCTCAGATCGCCGAAGAAAGTGCCGATTATGAGATTACCTTGACCGATAAGGATACAGGATGTACTTTTGTGGTACCAAGTGGATATAGAGTAGAGAAGGCTAAAGCGCCACGAGTAAACTTCTTTGTAACGGAAGGAATCTGTGGAGATACTGCTTCACCTGCTCCAGGTACAGTTGATGTAACCTTCAAGGTAGAAGTAGAAGGAGAAATAGGCTCCTCAGGATATACTTGGTTTGTGAAGAAGTCAGGAGGAACTACCTATGGTACCCAGACAGGCCATGGAGCTTCAGACCAGATGACTGTACATATACCTGTAGGAGATGTGCCACAAGGTACTGCAGTAACTTTTGAGACTGAGGTAACTGTAGTGAGTACACAGTGTAAGACTATGGCGCAGCTTACGGCTACCCGTCCACAGAATATCAATGCAGTGAGCAAGGTATTGCGCTATATGACTTACTGTAATGGAGAAGCTCAGAACGATGCTCAGATAGGGGTTACCTCAGCTCCGACAGGAGGTTGGGGAGCACCATACCAATACCGAGTAGTAACCGATGGTAATGCAGGTAGCTTCACCGATCAGATGACCTTTACCGTAGGGGTGGGTACCCACTATATAGAAGTGAGAGACTCACGCGGATGTACAAGGAAATTGGATAGCTTTACCTTTGTGCCTTACCACGGTCCATCTATGCAGCTACAAGCACCGAATGCACCAACAGCGACCAAGATACCAAGCTGTGTAGGCTCTCAGGATGGCGAGATTAAGCTCACTGGGGTAACAGGAGGTAGCGTAACAGCTACCACACCATCACCTTCAGGATCTACACCAACGTTGATAGAAGGACGCTTGTCTTACGAGTTGTTCGACGCGACCACAGAAAGATCCTTAGGTAGAATCTTGCCAGATGATAACCCAACCACTCGTGGTACGGTAACCTTCTCTGGTTTAGGAGCTGGTAAGTACTTTATCAGAATCACCTCGGATATGCTTTGTGCCGATGACAAGGTTGATTCACAACCTGTAACAGTTAATGACCCAGGTACAATCATTGCCAGAGCGGAATTGACTAAGTACCCAGGCTGTAATACAGCAGGTGACATCACCGTACAGATAGAGGGCAGACCGAATATGGATCCTACAAGAGGTACTTATAAGGTAGAACTCTATGACATTAGTGCAGGTCGTCCAGGTACTTTAGTGCCAGGAACACCAACTATTACGGGAGCTTACCAGACAGGAGTAACGGCAGTCTTTGCCACAGCAGTAGCATCAGGTCCTACTTCGGATAAGGTATACTATGCTAAGGTAATGGATAACGGTGGTGGTACAGGTGCCTGCGAAGGAGAATCCAACGAGGTACATGTAGCCAAAGTGAATCCGATAGATGGCGCTATAGATAATGATAAGAGTGTCTTGAGCCTCAAGTGCTATGGTAGCTCTTATGGTAAGATTGTGGTAACAGCCACAGGAGGTAAGAACGATGAGCCTTATGTCTTTACCCTTAAGAAAAACGGAACTGTTGTACCAGGCTTGCCTACACCGAATCCAAATGCGCAAGGAGTATTTGAAGGACTTGTTGCAGGAGATGACTATACGGTAG
The DNA here is from genome assembly GCF_002302415.1 of Capnocytophaga gingivalis. Taxonomy (NCBI): domain Bacteria; kingdom Pseudomonadati; phylum Bacteroidota; class Flavobacteriia; order Flavobacteriales; family Flavobacteriaceae; genus Capnocytophaga; species Capnocytophaga gingivalis. Next base: position 2,108,342 of record NZ_CP022386.1, read on the forward strand.
AAATCAGTCAAGCTGTGGGAGGATGTACTACGAAGGTAGTTCAAGTACAGATAAAACAAGAAACCAAGTACACGGTAGAATACGAAGTGAAACAGGTGACTTGTAATGGAGATCATGATGGTTCTATCGAGATCACCACAACATCAGGTCAGACCAAGCTTGATGGTACCCAAAGAAAGCTTACCTATGCGATTAGTCCTCGCTTAGACCGCTTCTTGGACAATGGTGGTAAGTTCGAAGGCTTAGCTCCTGGTAAGTACTATGTGATTGTACAGGATGAAAATGGTTGTCGTCCTAATGAGATTAAGGAGAAAGGTCAACCTACCCCACTTGGAACCGATATTATAGAGTTTACCATCACCGAACCGGATCCGCTAAGCGTAACAGTACGTATGGATACGGTAGAGCACGAAAGCTGTGCTGGAAGCAATGACGGAAAGGCTTACTTGCGAGTGATTGGTGGAACACCACTAAGAACAGTGGGCAATGATAAGGTATACGAATACTCTAAGGATGGAGGAGCTACATGGGTTGAATACCATAGTGATGGCAATGGTACCCTCATAGATGGCTTAGCCCCTGGCGACCATACCATCAAGATAAGAGATAAGAATGGCTGTCAAGCCGAAGCAACCCTTACCATAGAAGCCGGCTCAGAGGTGACCCTCAAGCTCAGCGAAGGTAAGTATGAGTGTGTGAACAATGTGATTAAGTATGTGGTAGAGGCCAGTGTAGAACCTGCTTCTGCAGCGCTTAATGTACGTTACTTGCTCGATGGAGTAGCTCATAACAATACCCGCTTTGAGTTGGATGTGGATCTTCAGACCAATACAACTAAGAGCTATGTAATCTCTGTAATCCATAAGGTAGCAGGTCATGGAGAATGTAGAAAAGACTCTGCACCGATTGTGGTAGCTCCAAAGACACCGCTTAAGGCTCAGGCAGATAAGATCACCAGCGTAAGCTGTCATGATGGTGCTGATGGTTCCTTCGAGGTAGTAGCTCAGGGAGGTTCAGGTAAGTACGAATATGGACTTAAACAAGCCGATGGCTCTTACAGATGGCAGGGTACGAACAACCAGTTCAAGAACCTTTCTGTAGGCTCTTACACGGTAGGAGTGAAAGATACAGAATACGGATGTATCTATGAGGTAGTCAATACAGCGATCATCGCACCTACACCGATACTGATCACTCAGAATAGCATCACCCATGTAGGATGTAAGGGCGAAGCCAATGGAGAGATAGAGTATGTACTCAAGGGAGGAAATCCTCAGTATAGCTGGGAGGTATTCTTCGAAAATGGAGAAAGCACTTCTAAGCGAGGTACAGGAGAGAGAGAAGCTACACCATTCAAGATACAAGGTCTTAAGGCTGGTAAATACCTCTTGGTAGTGAAAGACGCTAAGGGATGTAGCCAGAAGAAAGAGTTTGAGATCATAGAAGGGGTAGACCTCAAAGGAGTGATCACACAACACTATCAGTGTAATGCGGATATCAGTGAGAACAACAAGGTCTTGGTAGTGGATGGTTCAGGTCCTAATAGTGACACAGCTGCTCAGGCTACTTACGATGTATATGTATCGGTAACGACTCCATACTTGGTAATCAACCCAAGTTCAGGAGGAGCGATAAACCGCTTGCGATATGCGATTACCACACAGGGTGGATCCCCAATCCAGCGTTATGAGTTCAATGGAACTACGCCTACAGGAACTGATAATACACACAATATGTATAAGATTGCCCATGCATCGCTGCTTGCACAGCTCAATGCGGTACGTCCGTTGCAAGAAGGCTTGAACAAATACGAATTGCACTTGTATTACTTCAATAAGGATAACCCAGCGATGAGTGATCCACCATTGTGTCAGGAAGTGAGAGAACTCAATATTGAGTACTATCCACCGATCAAGATCACCAACCAGAGTATCGCCAACGACCTTAACTTAGTAAAAGTGAAGGTAGAGGGAGGTAAAGAGCGCTATACGGTATACTTTAGTGGAGCTCAATACCACACAGGGGAAGAGGTTAAGGCGCACTATGTACAGAAGGTGGACGATGTGAAGGCAGGAGATGAGGTAGTTTACTACGTACAGAAGACGGATTATGAAGAGGTGAACCCAGCCACAGGCAAGGTAGAGAAGAAAGTCCGTGTATATGTAGAGGACAGCAAGGGCGAGCTCAAGGAAGAGAATGGAGGTAAGCAGGTATGTGCTCATTCAGTATTCATCTATAAGGAATATATGGATGTTGTGATACCGAACTACTTCACGCCGAATGGAGATGGCGAGTATGACACATGGGCACCGCTCAACTTGGCCAGCTATCCACATGCCGAAACGATCATCTATGACCGCTACGGCCGCCAGATAGCGACCTTGAACAACCGTCAAGAGTGGGATGGTACCTACGGAGGCGAGCCACTTCCAACGGGAGATTACTGGTATGTACTTCGTCTGAACGAGCCAGATGACAGCCGTACCTTCAAAGGGCATTTCACCCTTTATAGGTAGTGATTAATGATCAATGTTCAATCTTCACTGATCACTGATTAATACCTAAAGAAAGGAATAACAATAATTGAAAAGAGACCTTCCATTACTGGAAGGTCTCTTTTTATTATTACAACTCCCCATATTCTCTGCTCCCCGTTTACTGCTCCCCGTTTACTGCTTACTGTCGCATGCACCAGTATAGGGCGATTTGCAAATCGCCCCTACAACAGGACGCAACAACCCTCATACCAATATAGAGAACCTCTGCTCACTCTTCGTTTTTCACTGACCTCTGTTGACTAAATTAACAATTAGCAATTGATAATTAACAATTAAAAATTGTATATTTGCCCTCTAAAATCACCATATGAAAATAAAGAAATGGATAGGAACTTTTTTCCTATGGATTACAGGCTGGAAAGTAGTATTAGAGGGAGAGGATAAGGTGCTCAATCGCTGTGTGTTAGTCGTGGCTCCCCACACTTCCAATTGGGAGTTTGTCTTGGGAATATTGGCCTATTGGAAGTTGGATAAGCCCATCAAGCTCATCATTAAGGACGCTCATACTAAGGCATGGTATGGATGGCTTGTTCGTAAGTTAGGAGGTATAGGAATTAACCGCTCCCAGCGTAATCATTTAGTTGAGTTTGTCACTGAGCAGTTCAAAAAGGAAGATTTTAGTTTGGTCGTAACCCCTGAAGGCACTCGTTCCAGAGTGGACAAATGGCGTATGGGCTTCTACCATATGGCACTTACCGCCCAAGTGCCTATCGTATTAGGTGCTGGAGATTTCAAAAAGAAGACAATTTTTATAGGGAAAACCATTCCCTTTACTGATTTGCAGACACGCTCAAAAGAGAGCATTATCGATGAAATACGAGAGTATTACCGAGACAAAAACCCAAAATATCCTCAGCAGTGGAACCCTGATTTCAGTTGTTAGTGCTCAGTAGCCAGAGGATAGTAGTCATTAATCATTGATTATTTTTGCAGCTGCTTCCAACTGTTCATACCATTCCTCTCCAAACTTACGGATTAGTGCTTCTTTGACAAACTGGTAGATAGGTACTTGGAGTTTGTGTCCCAGTACACAGGCATCTTTACAGATACTCCAGCGATCATAGTTTACCGCTACAAAGGAGCTGTATTGTTTCAGACGAATTGGGTAGAGATGGCAAGAGATAGGCTTTTTCCAGTCTATTACACCCTCGCGATAGGCTTGCTCTATCCCACAAAGGACGATTCCCTTTTCATCTCTGACGACATAGGCGCATTCGCCTCCTCCGATCAGTGGGGTCTCCCATTCTCCATCGATCCCTCGGATGGCTGTGCCTTGTGCCTCAATTGCTTGGCGTCCTGCTGCACTTAAAAAGGGAGCCACCTTAGGGTAGATACGTTCGAGGATAGCTACTTCCTCCTGCTCTACAGGAGCTCCGGCATCCCCCTCCACGCAGCAAGCGCCCTTGCATGCATCTAAGTTGCAGACAAAATCTTTTTCTATAATCTCCTCCGAGATTAGAGTATCGTTTATTTCTATCATAATCTAATTTAGGCAATAGGGTAATAGTAAAGTCGCATAAGCGAGTATGTGGGAGAGAAGAGGCGTAGGGAAAAACCACAATTTGCTCTTCTGCATACAAGCAACATTAACTATTAATCATTGAACATTAACCATTAATCATTATTTTTGTGGTCATAGTAACATTACAAAGAGATAAATGTATAGGTTGTAATTATTGCGTGGAGATGGCTCCTGAGCAATTCCAAATGAGCAAAAAGGACGGAAAGACTGTCCTATTGCGTTCGACTGAAAAAAAAGGCTTTTTCACCCTCAAATCACATGATGATAGCATCTTTGAGGCTTGTGAAAATGCCCAAAAAGCATGCCCTGTCAAGATTATTTCTACCAAGAAAATCTGAGCGTATTTACACAACTTCTGCAACGACAAAGGTGCTCCCTCCTACATAGACAAAGTCTGTGACTTTGGCCTCTTGCTGTGCCTTGGTAAGCGCTTCCTTGACCGAGGAGAATACAACTCCCTCAATGCCATACTCTCGTGCTTTTTCTTGTAGCACAGTAGCATCTAAGCCCCTATCTATCTGTGGTTTACAAAAATAATAACGTGCATTCTTCGGTAACATGGGTAGGATAGAACTTAGGTCTTTTTCCTTGACAAATCCCAGTACCATATGTAGAGTGTCGTATTTCTCTTGCTGTAGTTGGGAGAGAATTTCTGTAAATCCATGAGCATTATGAGCTGTATCGCATATTGTCTTAGGGGCTTCTCCCAAGAGTTGCCAGCGCCCCATAAGGTGAGTATTAGCCACGATATGGGAGAGTCCTTTTTCGATATGTTCCTCTGTAATCTTCCAACCTTTTTGCTGTAACACACGCAGGGTCTGTACAATTCCCTTGATATTTTTCGCCTGATATCCCCCTTTCAGATCCATAGTATAGGGCACCTCAAGGGAGTTGGCAAAGTAGATTTCGCTTTCCTTCTCTAAAGCTACTTGCTTGAATACAGGAGCGGTAAGTGGGTGAAACTCACTGATAACCACCGGTATCTGTCGCTTGATGATTCCTGCCTTTTCTCGGGCAATTTCCTCTAAAGTATTGCCCAAAATCTCAGTATGATCTTTGCCTATATTGGTGATGAGGGAGACTATAGGGGTGATGATATTGGTCGAATCCAATCTGCCGCCTAATCCTACTTCTATTACCGCTATATCCACTCTCTCACGGGCAAAGTAATCAAAGGCCATGCCCACAGTAACCTCAAAGAAGGAAAGGTCTTCTCCCTCCATATATTCCTTATTTTCTTCTACAAAGTGAACCACAGCTTCCTCAGGGATATCTACTCCATTGATTTTGATACGTTCGCGAAAATCCTTCAAGTGAGGCGAGGTATATAGTCCTACTTTGTAGCCAGCTTCCTGTAGTACAGAGGCAAGGGCATGAGAGGATGAACCTTTGCCGTTGGTACCCGCTATATGTAGGCAGGGAAAGTGCTCTTGTGGGTTGCCCAAGTGGTCACACAGAAGAAGTATATTGTCCAATTTGCCTCGGAAGGCAGCGCGTCCTTTTTCTTGATACATAGGCAGATGTGCCCAGAGCCAGTCTATTGTTTCTAAGTAAGTCATCAGTGTATATAGTATTTTTCTATGTTCTCAATGCGCACACTCTCAGGGACAAGAAGGGTATAGTCACCTCGGTTGCGTATCACATCCCGCACAATGGAGGAAGAGATGTGCGAGGTCTGTACCGCTGTAAGCAGAAAAAGGGTCTCTACTCCAGCCAAATCTCGGTTGGTATGGGCGATGGCACGCTCAAATTCGAAATCAGCTGGGTTGCGTAATCCTCTGAGAATAAATGGAATATCCAGCTTCTTACAGAAATCTACCGTAAGACCTTGGTAGCTCACTACTTTTACTTTTTCATTTCCTGCAAAAGCCTTTTCTATAAAAGCCATGCGCTCCTCTGTGGTGAACATATAGCGCTTGTCTGCATTCTCACCTACTGCAACTACAATTTCATCGAAAAGGGCTGTAGCTCGGCAGATAATGTCATAGTGCCCCAAGGTTATAGGGTCAAAAGAGCCTGGAAAAAGAGCCTTCTTCATAGTGTGTTATTATCCGTTGTTTTCAGGGAGCAAAGGTAAGAAAAAGAACTTATTTTTCTTGGTTATTCCGAAAAAAAATGCGTACTTTGCAGAAATTTCTGTGTGATGAAAAAACTCATTCTATTGGCCTCTGGTAATGGCTCTAATGCGGAGAGGATTGTAACTTATTTTAAGGAAAATGCCTTGGCTGAAGTCTCTTTTATTCTTACCAATAACCCCAAGGCAGGGGTGATAGGTCGTGCAGAACGCTTGGGAATCCCTTGTATGATTTTTGATAGAAAGGATTTCTATGAATCTACCTATATATTGGAGCTTCTTGAGCGCGAACAGCCGGATTTGATCGTCTTGGCAGGTTTCTTGTGGAAGTGCCCAGAGAATATCATTGCGCGTTTTCCTAACAAAATAGTCAATATACATCCTTCTCTGTTGCCTAAGTATGGAGGGAAAGGCATGTATGGTATGTATGTACACGAGGCTGTGATTGCTGCCCAAGAGAAGGAGAGTGGAATTACGATTCATTACGTCAATGAGCACTACGATGAGGGAGCTATTATTTTTCAAGAGTGTGTTCCCATTTCCCCTGAGGATACCCCCGAGTCCCTCGCTCAGAAGATTCATGAGGTGGAGTATCGAACTTTCCCTCTGATTATCAAGCAATTATTACAAAACTAATAGATAAAATATGAAATTAGACAAAACCGTTTTTGCACTACATAAGTGTATCAGGGAGCGCTATCTGCAATATTTAGAAGGTTTTTCCTTGGAGCAATTGGCCGTGATTCCCGAGGGATTCCGCAATAACCTACTTTGGAATATCTCTCATGCCATCGTTACACAGCAGTTGTATTGTTATTATAACAGTGGGCTACCTATGTATGTATCGGAGGATTTCATTGCAGCCTATCGCAAGGGAACAGTACCCGATGGTCATATCCCTACCCAAGAAGAGGTGGATACCCTCAAGAAGCTCTTAATCTCAACCCAAGAGCAGATGGAAGAGGACTACCAAAAAGGGATTTTTACCACCTATACAGATTACCTCACAGGACTGAACTATCCCCTCCGCTGTGTGGAAGATGCTATCTACTTCAACAATACCCATGAGGGCATGCACTTAGGATTGGTCATTGCAATCAAATACTTAATATAATGATCAATACCATTAAACATTATTAAAAAGGCTAAAGGCAGTTCCTCCATAGCGCCTATCATGGTCAAAGTATGGATTCTCTTCCATAGATATTTTAGCTGAGTGTTCTATAATGAGTAGCCCGTCTGGGGCAAGGAGATTGCGCTCGAATACCAAAGATACCAATCGCTCTAAGTCTTGCTCGGGAAGGTCATAGGGAGGGTCAGCAAAGATGACATCGTAAGAACTTAGGTTTCGCTCCAAGAAGGTAAAAGCATCACTTTTGATTACCTCAATAGGGTAGGAGAGTGCTGCGGCTGTCTTATGGATATACTGTACGCAGCCAGCATGGCTGTCTACAGCTGTGATATCAGGACAACCACGACTGCCAAACTCATAGCTGATATTGCCCGTCCCAGCAAAAAGGTCAAGCACTTTGATACTATCTAAGTAGAAGTAATTGTTTAGAATGTTAAAAAGAGACTCCTTCGCAAAGTCTGTTGTAGGACGTACCGGAAGGTTCTTAGGAGCAATGAGTTGCTTGCCGCGATGGCTGCCTGAGATGATGCGCATATCTTTGAAATAAAGGGCAAAAATACGGATTTTATAACGATAAAAAAAGTTTTTTAGTGAAAATAGTACATATACACTTTCCCTCTTCAGGGGAACCTGTCTTTTACATAAAGCCAGATACAGCCGTGCATAATCGGGAATTGCCACTCTATATCCCTGATTTTACAACAGATCTTAGAGGGCAGTTAGTTCTTTTGGCAAAGATTAGTAAGCAGGGCAAATGCATCTCTGAGAGATTTGCCTCTAAGTATTACGAGCAGGTTTCTGTTGGGCTTTCTCTTACGGCTTATGATCGGTGGCAGGAGCTCCAAGCAGAAGGTCTTCCTTGGGAGGAAGCAACCAGTTTTGATGGGGCAATGATAGTGGGTAATTTCATAGAAAAGAGCTCTTTAGAAAAAGAAATGACCATTATATTTTCTAAGAATAATATCCCTTTTCAGTCAATCGCTTTGCAAGATATCCTGCCAAAGGTGCCTTTAGGGCTAAGTATGGTCTCTCAGAGGGTAACTCTTCGCACGGGGGATCTGCTTGCTATTCCCCTTGAGAGTATCTTCTACCCTCTCGAAGGAGAGACTACTTGGATAGCCCTCCTGCAAGAGGAGAAGCTCTTCTGGGTAGAGGTAAAATAATAGAGGTTACTCCCAAGGGAGTAACCTCTAACGCTTTACAATGATAGTTCGAAGAAATTTATTCTACGATGAGAACACCTCTCATAAGAGAAAAGTGTCCAGGATAAGAACAAATATACTCATAAGTACCTGGCTCAGGAGCTTTGAAAGAAATAGTGTCTGTTTCTCCACCTCCGAGGAGCTTGGTATGAGCAATCACATCAGCACCATCATTAGGGATATAATCTTTGTCCAATCCTGCTTTCATAGCTTCCATTCCAAAGGCAGCTACATCTACTCCTTTTTTGAGGAGAACAAAGTTGTGTCCCATTTTATCCTTAGGCATATTTCCTACATGCTTAAGGGTGACATTGATGGTTTGTCCAGCCTTGGCTTTGATTTCCTTGATATTGAAAGTCATCTGGTCAGTACCTTCTAAGGCAACATTCACGGCTTCTGTATCTTGGCTTGCCGCAGGAGTATCTTGACTTACCGCTCCTTGTTCTGTAGTCTGTGCAGACTCTTCAGGCTTTTTGTTATCCCCACAAGAAGCCACCATTAAGGCAACAGAGGCCATTAAAAACATTTTTTTCATATCGAATTATTTTAATATATGAATACGCCGCAAAAATACAAATAAAAATTTGATACAGCAAATTATTTAGAATATTTTTAAATTAGCTTTTCACTCTTCACCACATACCCAGCTGTGGGCACTCGCTGGTCACATACTCGCTCACGCGACTTTACTCTTCACTTTCCACTCTTCATTCTCTTACCCTCTTGTATAGAAGTTATAATCCTTGAGGAATTGCTGGACAAAGGCTGTTTTCTGAGGATAGATGGTATGTTCTCGCTTGGAAACCTCGGTAATTTTGTCGGCTAAGCGCTGTATGATAGCCTCTCCATTTTTGCTCTTGAGAGCTTGCGTAAAGTAGTTCTTGATGGTCTGCACATCGCGGTCAGAGAAGAGCAGTACCTCGGTCTGACTGAAAAGAGGTTGATAAGCAAGGGAGAGTTCCTCCAAGATAGTGTGAGAGATATTGAGCTTGTTGCGCTCGGTGATCACGGCTGTCCCTGCAGCTATATCGCCCAAGCGTTGAGAATGTTGGGTCGAAATGATGCTAATGATCCCTATAGAGCCTATAAAAAGATCCAACTCGAACAAGCCAAAGGCCCAGCGAATAAAAAAATCAGCAAAAGAGGCCTGATATCCATCAATCTTCAGCACTCGGATTTTCATTATTCGCTTGCCTATAGTCTGTCCTTGCATGAGGGATTCAGCCACTAAGGGGTAGAAGGCAGCTGGTAACATCAGTAGGGAATAGATAGCTATCCCTTCTTCCAAAGAAAAAGACGAAAGAGGAGAAATTTCCATAAAGGCTTTGTTGGCCAAAAAACCATATCCCATTATAAGAACAAAGTCAATAGCAAAGGCTGCCATACGCTCCCCAATAGAAGCTGGCTGGAAAGCCAGCAAAATATTTTGTGTGGTTTTTATTTGTATCTTTGACATATTTTCATTAATTTAGCACCCTGTATGAGAGAAGTAGCCTTTATCGAACAAAACAAAGACAAATGGTTGGAAGTGGAGGCCATCCTTAACAAAGGGCAGACTATTTCCCCCGACCAAATGGCGGATAATTACATCCAGCTATTGGGCGACTTGTCCTTTGCACAGACCTACTACCCAAGGAGTAACACTACCATCTACCTCAATTTTTTGGTCACGCAAATATACCAAAAAATTTACAAAACCAAGCGTATTGACAAAAATAGATTAAAATTTTTTTTCACCGACTATGTTCCTATGCTTGCCTATAAGTATCGCAAGCTGATTTATTTTAGTTTTATCCTTTTCTTTTTCTTTGTATTGATAGGTGTACTCTCAGCACAATATATGCCCCGATACATTAGGGCAATCTTAGGGGACTACTATGTGAATCAAACCTTGGAGAATATCGAAAAGGGAAATCCTATGGGAGTGTATGGTGATGGAAGTAATTGGGGAGGTTTTATAGGAATTACTCTTAATAATATAAGGGTGGCTTTTCTTTGTTTTATCTATGGAATTACTGCAGGAGTAATGACTTTTTTCATTGCTTTGAACAATGGAGTAATGCTCGGTTCCTTCCAGTATTTTTTTTATGAAAAAGGGCTGTTATTTCTAAGTGTCAGAGCCATATGGCTACATGGGGCTATGGAGATATTCAGTATTGTGATAGCGATTGCCTCAGGTTTTATCCTTACAGGGGGGATACTCTTTCCTAAGACCTATTCTCGCTTGCTCTCCTTCAAGGTCGCTTTTCGCGAGGGGGTATCTTTGCTCTTGGGTACGGTGCCTTTCTTTATTGCTGCTGGCTTTATTGAGGGCTTTATTACTCGTTATTATAACCAGATGCCCTTGTGGCTCAATATGTTGATTATATTGGGAAGTCTTTCTGTGATTTCCTTTTATTTCCTGGTCTATCCTATAGTAAAACATACAAAAAATAAATATTTAAAACCATGAACGATTTTGTTTTTTACAAAAAGAGAAAATTTGGTGACCTCATTAGTGACACCTTTACTTTTTTTAGAAAGTATGCGGGTAATTATTTTTCTAATTATCTGGTAATCAATGGAGCAGCAATAGTTTCCGCAGGTATTCTTTTTACTGTAATGGTATTCTTTTTGCCATCTTTGTCTGGAGGGATTGGCACTTCCCTACTGTTGGTGCTACTGATGCTGGTTATAGTATTTTTCTTGTTTCTTTTTGTGTTTTGTTTTCCTATTGCCTATACAGAGCTCTTGGAGAAAAATCCTAATCGGACAGATATTGCCTCGCAAGAGCTGTTGGAGAGTATCAAAAAAATGATGCCTAGAGCTTTTCTTTTTGGGTTTATTTCTATTTTTGTAATATGGATTCCTTATCTGTTGGTGTCTTTTGGATTGGCGTCAATTTTAGGAGATGCTCCTTTCTTATTACAATTGGTAAGTTACTTTCTCAGCACTCTATTATTCCTCTTTATGCAACAAACCATGTTGGTCTACATCAAGGATAGGGAAGGTTATTTCCAAGCCTTGGGCAAGGTGGTAAACCAGCTTAAGGAGCGTTTTTGGGATAAGTTTGGAGCTACTTTTGTGATGAATTTTATTTGTGGTCTTATTATCTCAGTGGGGGCAATTATTCCTATAATTGTCTACTTTCTGACACTGGCTGTATCAGGTTTTGAACCAGGGTTAGGAACGGCTATATTGGTCTTTGTACTACTGCTTATTGTCGTTACAGTTATTTTTGTATCTCTTAATCTGTCTCTGTTCCAGCAAATACTTATTCACTTAGGAGAAAAAGAAGATCAACATACCGATGATATAGATCTTATTGGTCAGAATGTGGAAGAATAAATGGAAAATAATAGCTTATGGGGGGCTCTTATACTTTCTTAGTATAGGAGTACCGCTCTATGCACAAGCCGATTCGCTCGTACTCAGGGGAAAGGACAGCCTTACTTATCAGATTCCTATCAGCCGTGAGCGACCTGAATCCTTGCGCTCTTTTCAGGGGGTACCTCATAGCTATGATTCCTCTGCTTTCGATTATTCTGAGACCTCGGGCAGGAATGAGGCCTTTCTTTCAGGGATGTGGAAAGCTTTTATCAAGTTGATAACCAGGATATTGGAGTTTATTTATGGAAAAGGAGCAAATGGTATGGGTATGAGGGAAATCCTCCGTATGCTAGGGGCGATTCTCTTCTTAGTCTCTCTCTTCTTCTTTGGTCGCTGGATTCTCAAAAACAAAGGTCGCTGGCTGACGGATAGAAGCTCTGAGAAGCTCTCCAATATTTCTATGGAAGAAGTAGAGAAGCACTTGCATCAGACAGATTTCTCTGTATTGATACAGAATGCTGAAAAACAGAATGATACACGACAAAGCATTCGCTTATACTACTTATGGTTGCTTAAGGTACTTTCCGATAAGAAACAGATAGAATGGGAGCCGAAAAAAACCAATTCGGACTATGAGAGAGAAATCAAAGATCCTGTACAGAAGGAGCGATTTGTCTATCTATCCAAGCTCTATAACTACATATGGTATGGGGAATTTCTTATTAGTGATGCACAGTACCAAGAGGCAAAGGCTGATTATCAGAATTATATAAACACTCAAAAAGCAAAGTAAATGGGAAAGTCGATACGTAATTACTTGATTTTTTTGGGTGTCGTTGTCCTTATCATGTCCCTGACAGTCTTTTCCCCCTCCAATAGAAAGCGGGATTGGCAATGGACTTTTGACCCAGAGAGTAAGCAGCCCTATGGGCTCTATATCTTTGGAAAGGAACTCAAGCATTTTTTCACTAAAAAGGTAATACAGGAATCATACTATACACCTTATGAGTATTTGTCCGTAAAAGAAGAGAAACAAGAACCTTATAATTATATCTTTACGGTAGGATCTATAGATAAGGTGTCTCTAAGAAAATTGCTTGTTGAGGTAGAGAGAGGAAGTCAGGTGCTTTTCTTGAATGATTTTGCCTCTCTTACCGACTCATTGGAGATAAAAACAGAAGACAAATATAGAGCAGAGGACTTACAGATGCAGCTCAATAGTCCTTCTTTTGATAAGAAAGTGCCTATTGAACTCAAACAAACTTTCCTCGGAATCAATTATTTTACGGATCTTGACAAGAATAGGGATAAGGCCTTGGGCTATATGTATTTCTATGAAGAAGGAAAAACCAAAAAGGAGCTAAGGAAGAAAATCAACTTTGTAGAGGTGTCACATGGCAAAGGGAAGCTCTATATTCATGCTGGACCCCCGATTGCTTTTACCAATTATTATCTCAAGAAGGATCCTAAAGTGCGTGACTATGCAGCTACGATACTCTCTTACCTACCTAAGGACAGGCCTACAGTATGGTTTGCCACTCCTACACAAGATAGAGTAAGTTCTTCTGATGCTTTGAGCTTTATCATGAGCCAACCTCAACTAAGGATCGCTTGGTGGTTATTACTTTTAGGATTTTTACTCTATTTGCTTTTCAAGGGCAAGCGACAGCAGCGTATTATTCCTGTGATAGAAAAACCTAAGAACACCACCGTAGAGTTTGCTCAGAGTGTCAGCTCGCTTTACTACCAAGAGGGCAATGCTACGGATATGGTACAGAAGAAAATCACTTATTTCTTGGATCAGGTAAGACAACGCTATTACATGGATACACAACAGATCAACGAAGATTTTGCCCAAAAGCTGTATAACAAATCGGGTAAAGATAAAACTTTGGTAGAGAATATCGTACAAACAATTGTACACTTTAGACAAACCCAACAAGCCCAAGAGGAAACCCTTACCCAAATGGACAAATGGATAGACGAATTTTGGAAACCCTAAAAATATACTATGGACGAGAATAATAAATTAGAATTTGCTTCCCGCTTAGACCTTGGGCAGCTGCAAAGTCAATTAAACCAGGTACGTTCCCAGCTGAAAAAGGTAATCGTGGGACAAGAGAGAATGATAGACTACCTGCTGGTAGCCCTACTGAGCAACGGGCATGTCCTTCTGGAAGGGGTGCCAGGGATTGCCAAAACCATTACAGTAAAGCTCCTTTCCAAGGCGTTGGATATTGGTTTTAGCCGTATACAGTTTACCCCAGACCTTATGCCTTCGGATGTGCTGGGGACTTCCGTCTTTGACCTTAAGAAATCAGAATTTGAGTTCAAGAAGGGACCTATCTTCTCGAACCTAATCCTTATCGACGAGATCAACCGTGCTCCAGCCAAGACCCAAGCAGCTCTTTTTGAGGTTATGGAAGAGAGACAAATCACCATTGATGGTTTGCGCTTTTCTATGCAACCACCTTTCTTGGTCATAGCTACTCAAAACCCTGTGGAACAGGAAGGTACCTACCGTCTCCCTGAAGCACAGCTCGACCGTTTCCTCTTCAAGATAGTCATAGATTATCCTACTCTGGAGGATGAAATACAGATTATTACCCGTGAACATGAGGCTAAAGCTAAAGACAAAACAGCCGTAGTAGAGAAAGTGCTCTCAGCGGAAAGTCTGGTACACTACCAAGCCTTGGTCAAAAATATACTTATAGAACCTCAGCTGATAGAGTATATTGCTAAGATTACCCAGAATACCCGTGAGAATAGTTTCCTTTATTTGGGAGCATCTCCACGTGCTTCCTTGGCAATGCTCAATGCCTCCAAAGGCTTTGCTGCTCTTGCAGGTCGTGATTTCGTAACCCCTGAGGATATCAAGCAGGCGGCTTACCCAGTACTGGGACATAGGGTGATACTCGCTCCAGAGAAGGAAATGGAAGGAGTCCATTCTGAGCAGATTATACAACAAATCATAGAAAGTGTAGCCATACCTCGATGAGAAGAATATACTTACATACGGGCTTTTTCATAGGGCTGCTGTGCCTGGTCGGGCTTTTTGTCCTTTCGTTTTTCTTTAGGATGCTCTTCCCCTTGGTACAATTGGCTCTCTTTGGCTTTGCCTCGCTGTGTCTGATTGATTTTCTGTTGGTATTCACCACACGAAAGGGGGTCACTGCCCAGCGGCAACTCCCTGAGCGCCTTTCCAATAGCGATGAAAACCTAATAGAGGTATACATTAAGAATCTCTATTCCTTTCCGGTATATATTCAGCTTATTGATGAGATCCCTTTTCAGTTCCAAAAGCGCAATTTCGAATATACTTTTTTCTTCAAAGCAGGGCAAGAGAAGTGCATGCAGTACTACCTGCGCCCTACTGAACGCGGAGAATATAATTTTGGAAAGCTTAATGCTTTTGTATATACACCTATGCGCCTTTTCATGAAGCGTTACATTTCTTGTGAGAATGCTATGGTGGCCACTTATCCTTCTTTCATCCAGATGAAGAAGTTTGAGCTTATCGCTTTCTCCCAGCGCCTTTTTGACTATGGTATCAAAAAGATTCGCAAGATAGGACACACCATGGAGTTTGAGCATATACGTGACTATGTACAAGGAGATGATATACGTACAATCAACTGGAAAGCTTCTTCCAAGCGAGGACAGCTCATGGTCAACCAGTACCAAGATGAGAAGTCTCAGCATGTATATACATTGATTGATAAGGGACGAAGTATGTATATGCCCTTTGAGGGGCTTTCCCTCTTGGATTATGCGATCAATACTTCCTTGGCACTGACCAATATCATTATCAAAAAACAAGATAAGGCAGGTATTTTTACTTTCTCCAAGAAGGTAGAGGATAGGGTAGTAGCCGATCGCAAGGTCTCTCAGATGGAGCGGATCATGGAGACACTCTACCGCATAGAGACTGATTTCAAAGAAACAGATTTTAGTAGGCTCTATTCAGATATCAATAATACTATTAAGCAACGCAGCTTGCTTATGCTCTATACCAATTTTGAGACACCTAATAGCCTCTATCGTCAGTTACCTTTCCTAAAGGCCATTGCCAAAAAGCATCTTTTGGTGGTGATATTTTTTCAGAATACAGAATTGGAACAGATGCTACACAAGCCTTCTGAGCATATCCAAGAGGTATATGATAAGGTCATCGCTGAGAAATTCTCTTTTGAAAAACGCCTTATTGTACAAGAACTCACCCGCCATGGTATCCAATGTATACTCACCCGCCCCCAAGAACTCACCCTCCAGAGTATCAACAAATACTTGGAACTCAAAGCAAGGGGAATGATTTAAGGCAGTGAACAGTGAACAGTGAACAGAGAACAGAGAGCAGAGAACAGAGAACAGTCTAATCATTGACCATTAATCATTAAAACATTAACCATTAATCATTAAAAAAGTGCTTTTCCTTTCTTTAGGTAGTAATCTTGGCAACCGAGCTCAATATCTTAAGCATGCTCTTTTCTTACTTCATCGAGAGGTAGGGGAGGTGGTGAGCATATCACCTTTGTATGAGTCTCCTGCTTGGGGGTTTAGCTCTACTCCTTTTTACAATATCTGTGCCCAGCTACATACGACTCTTCCTTTGGAAGCGCTTTTGCCTAAGCTTCATGCTATAGAAGCTCGTTTGGGACGTGTTCGCAGCTCCTCCCCTGAGCAAGGATATAAGGCACGCACCTTGGATATTGATATACTCTATTATGGTGATACCCTTCTACATACCGATACCCTTTGTGTACCACACCCTCATCTTGCTCTAAGACGATTTGTCTTACAGCCCTTGGCTGATATCGCTCCTGATTTTGTAGACCCTAATGCGCGACAAACAATAACTCAACTATTACAAGCTTGCCCAGATACTGCTACTCTTACAGTGGTAGCGCAGGACTTTTCCCTACCCGTGAACAAGGCAAATATTCCCTACCATTATATTACAGTAGAGGGCAATATAGGAGCAGGGAAAACTTCCTTGACAACCCGCTTGGCAGAAGATTTCTCGGGACAACTTCTTTTAGAGGAGTTTGCCTCCAACCCTTTCTTGGAGGATTTTTACAAAGATTCACAGCGCTATGCTTTGGCTACAGAACTAAGTTTTCTCAAGGATCGTTACAAACAACTCCAGCAGACTCTTTCTCTGAACAAACATACACTCTGGGTAGCCGATTATGCTTTCTCTAAGTCACTTATCTTTGCGATGGAGACACTGCCTCCCAAGGAATATAATCTCTATGAAGAGTTGTTTTATTTGCTTTTTGAGCGAATGATAAAGCCTGATTTGTATATTTACCTACACCAGAATACCGATTCTCTACTGAAAAATATACAGAAGAGAGGCAGAAGTTTTGAAACTCCTATCTCCAAGGCCTATTTGGAACGTATTGAGCAGAGTTATCTTTCTTTTTTGCAGCGCAATACCTCACTGAATACTCTTTTTATAGACGTATCCTATATGGATTTTGTAAATAATGAAGACGATTACCAGTTTATCACCGCCCTAATTACGAAATAGATGCCTTTTTTCCAGCAACTCCATATAACCGATACTTATGTTTATACATGGCAACTTACCGAGACGGTAGCACAGCTTAGGGTAGGTCTCACCCTCTCTCAAGGAGAGGAAGAGCGGCTCACGACGCTCCATAGCGAGAAGAAACAACGGGAGTTTTTAGCCATTCGCCACCTCTTGCGAGAGGCGCAACTGCCTACCACAGCTCTTTACTATACGGAGGGTAAGCCGCAGCTCGAGGGGCAATATATCTCTATCTCTCATAGCCACGATTTTGTAATGATAGCTCTAAGCCCGCACCCCATAGGGATAGACATAGAGCGCTGTACCCCCCGTATCCTTCGTCTTGCACCCCGCTTTACCCCTTGGCAAGCCCCCCCCGATATGGACGAGCTTACCCAGATACAGGCCTATACACAGCTATGGACGATCAAGGAAGCCCTATACAAGGTCACCGACCTGCCCTCAGTTCGCTTCTATGAGGACTTGCAAGTAGCCCATTTTGAGCCTCTTGCTCCGCGCCAACAAGCCCTCATCACTCACCCTGAAGGGGATAAAGCGTACAATACACGGAGCTTCTTTTGGGAGGGATACATTTGGACGGTGGTAAGTGAAGAATGAAAAGAAAACAACTCAAAACTCAAAATTAAAAACTCAAAACTCAAATGCGTATTCTTGCTATAGATTATGGTACCAAGCGTTGTGGTATCGCGGTAACCGATGAACTCAAACTCATAGCCTCGGCACTGGCGACCGTTGAGACACCCCAGTTGCTGGATTTCTTGCAAAAGTACTGCCAAGAAGAATCCGTGGAGCGTATCATTGTAGGGCTGCCAAAGCAGGTCTCTGGAGAACTTTCTGAGAGCGAACAGGCCATTGCGCCTTTTATCGAAAAACTCCAAGAAAAACTCCCTCAGATACCCGTTTCCCGCTATGACGAACGCTTTACCTCCAAGATAGCTTCTCATATTCTGGTGGAGAGTGGTACTAAAAAGAAAAAAAGACAGGACAAAGCGCTCTTGGATAGGATCAGCGCGACCCTTATCCTACAGGATTATTTGAGTTCCCTATAATAGAAAAATGACTTTATTAGAACAAATATATTCTCCGGCCGACATTCGCAATTTCTCTCTCGCAGAGCTTAAGCAGCTTGCGGGGGAGTTGCGCCATTTTATTATCAATGAAGTAGCGGCTAAGGAAGGCCACCTGGGAGCAGGCTTGGGCGTGGTAGAGCTGACTATTGCTCTGCACTATGTGTTCAACACTCCTGAGGATATATTGGTATTTGATGTAGGACACCAAGCCTATCCACATAAGCTCCTTACAGGCAGGCGCGAACGCTTTGCCACCAACCGCCAATGGGGCGGACTATCGGGCTTTCCTAAGCGTAAGGAGAGCGAATATGATCCCTTTGGGACAGGGCATGCAGGCACCTCTCTCTCAGCAGTTTTGGGCATGGCTACCGCCGCGGTGCTTCAGGAGAATTTCCTGCGCAAGCATGTAGCTGTCATCGGAGATGCTTCCTTTGTCAATGGTATGGCCTTTGAAGCACTCAGCCAGATGGGGGATAGCAAGGTCAATGTACTCATAGTGCTCAATGATAATCAGATAGGCATAGACCCATCTACAGGAGCTTTCCGTTATTACTTGGAGCGCTTAGCTCAGGGTACGGACTTAGGAACCTTCTTCACCGACCTACAAATAGAGTATCTCGGCAGTTATGACGGACATTCCCTTGAGGAGTTGATCCCTATGCTGAGGGAAGCAAGGGATTTCTTTGGGGTACAGCTTGTTCATATCCGTACTACCAAGGGGAAAGGCTACCAAAGGGCAGAAGAGAAACAAACGCTCTTTCATGCCCCAGGCAAGTTCGACCCTGCTACAGGAATGCTCCTGCCTAAGAAGCTACAACAAACTAAGTTTCAGGATGTTTTTGGACATACTCTCTGTGAGTTGGCTGCTGAGAATAAGACTATTGTGGGTATTACTCCAGCCATGATCACAGGTAGTTCTCTTCACTATATGCAACAGCAATTCCCCGCTCGCACTTTTGATGTAGGTATAGCCGAAGAACATGCAGTGACCTTTGCTGCCGGACTGGCTACTCAGGGCTTGCTGCCTTTTTTGGTGATTTACTCGACTTTCTTGCAAAGAGGGTATGACCAACTCATTCATGATGTGGCTCTGCAGGAGCTTAAGGTGATTTTCTGTATTGATAGGGCAGGTCTTGTAGGGGAGGATGGAGCGACTCATCAGGGAGTGTTCGATATTGCTTACTTGCGCTGTATTCCTAATATAGAAATTGTAGCCCCACGCAATGAGATAGAACTGCGCAATATGCTCTATACAGCGCAACTTCCCGAGCAGGACAAGGCTTTGGCGATACGTTATCCTCGTGGTTACGGACAGCTCACACTCTGGCAATTGCCTTTTGAGAAAGTAGAGAAGAAGGGGGTACTGCTTCGAGAAGGGGCGCGCTATGCGGTACTCTCGGTAGGTACTATAGCCGACGAGGTAGCCCAAGAGATAAGCCAGCATCCTCAGGCAGAGGCTTTTGCACACTACGATATGCGTTGGATAAAGCCGTTGGATGAGGCGCTTTTACACCATATTCTAAGCCAATACGAGGCGGTTATTACAGTAGAGGAAGGATGCAAAGCAGGCGGTTTTGGTGAAAGTATTGTAGTCTTTGCTAAAGAAAAAGGCTATAGCCTTCCGATAAAAATCGTTGCTATAGCCGATGTCTTTATAGAACAGGGAACAGTTGCCCTGCAACGAGAATTTGCGTCTCTTACTAATTTTCTAAACGGAGCTTTCTAAGCCATTGGTTCATATCTACTTCCTTGAGGATAAGTTCTCTAAGGGCTGAGATAGGCACACGTTGTTGTTCCATAGTATCACGATGACGTATGGTGACAGTATTGTCCTCTTTGGTCTGATGATCTACAGTGATACAGAAAGGAGTACCCACGGCATCCTGTCTGCGATAGCGGCGACCTACAGCATCTTTCTCATCATAGGCTACGTTAAAGTCAAATCGTAAATCATTGAAGATATCTAAAGCGATCTCAGGTAGGCCATCTTTTTTCACCAAAGGCAATACTGCTACTTTCGTAGGGGCAAGTACGAAAGGTAAGCGTAATACAGTACGTGTTTCTCCTCCTTCAAGGGCTTCTTCTTGTAGGCTGTGAGAGAAGATAGCGAGGAACAAGCGGTCAAGCCCTACAGATGTTTCCAATACATAGGGAACATAGCTTCTATTTTCATCTGGATCAAAGTATTGTAGCTTCTTTCCTGAATATTTCTCATGGTTACTTAGGTCAAAATCGGTACGGGAGTGGATACCTTCTAATTCCTTGAATCCGAAGGGGAAGCGGAACTCTATATCACAAGCTGCATCCGCATAGTGGGCTAATTTCTCATGGTCATGGAAGCGGTAGTTCTCAGCACCTAAGCCTAAGGACAGGTGCCATGCCAAGCGAGTCTTTTTCCAGTGATCATACCACTCCTGTTGAGTACCAGGCTTGATGAAGAATTGCATTTCCATTTGTTCGAATTCGCGCATGCGGAAGATAAACTGGCGCGCTACAATCTCGTTGCGGAAGGCTTTTCCTGTTTGAGCAATCCCAAAAGGAATTTTCATACGCCCTGTCTTCTGTACATTGGAGAAGTTTACAAAAATCCCTTGTGCGGTCTCTGGGCGTAGGTATAAGTCCATAGCTCCCTCCGAGGTAGCGCCGAGCTTGGTGCCGAACATGAGGTTGAACTGCTTTACCTCTGTCCAGTTTTTGGTACCAGAGATAGGGCAGACGATTTCTAATTCCTCGATAAGGGCTTTCACATCAGCCAAGTCTTCTCGCTCAAGGGATTTACCCAAGCGGTGTAGTATGGCTTCTGCTCTTTCCTTGTATTCGATCACCTTAGGGTTAGTCGAAAGGAATTGTTCCTTGTCAAAGGCTTCTCCAAAGCGTTTTTGGGCTTTGGCAACCTCTTTCTCTATCTTGTCCTCTATTTTGGCTACATAGTCCTCTACCAGAGTATCGGCACGGTAGCGCTTCTTGGAGTCTTTATTGTCTATAAGGGGGTCATTGAAGGCATCCACATGTCCGGAAGCTTTCCAGGTGGTAGGGTGCATGAAGATAGCAGCATCTATCCCTACGATGTTCTCATGGAGCTGTACCATTGCCTTCCACCAGTATTCGCGGAGGTTCTTCTTTAGTTCCACACCATTCTGAGCGTAATCGTACACGGCACTGAGTCCGTCATAGATCTCACTTGAAGGAAAAATATAACCATATTCCTTGGCGTGGGAGATTACTTTCTTGAAAATGTCTTCTTGATTTGCCATAGTTCTGATTTTAAGCAAGTGCAAAAATAGTAAAAAATATCTTTAGTTCTATATTTTTTGAAAAATAAATTATCGCTTGGGGTATTCCTCCCATAGGGGAAACTCAAACTGAAGTTGTATCCACTGCGGTTTTTTGCTCTCTAGGGTAGGGTAGTTGAAGTGGCTTAGAGACACTCCTACCAGACGAACAGATTCATAAAGTTTTTCTTGGTAAAGCAGTTCTTCTACCACTGCATAGATATCGGTACTATTTCCTATGAACTCAGGGATAGAACGACTGCGAGTTTGCTGTTTGAAATCGCTGTACTTGAGCTTGAGTGTAACGGTTTTAGCCAATAGCTTCTTTTCTTTTAGTCGCTGAGCTACTTCCTCACAGAGTTGTTTGATAGGTTCTTCTAAGAAAAGCTCACTAGTGATATTGGTCTCAAAAGTATGTTCTACTCCTATCGATTTTCTCACACGGAAAGGCTGTACAGGACTTAGGTGGATGCCTCGGGCTATCTGGTAGAAATATTCCCCATTGTTGCCAAAATAGGCTTGTAACTCCTCAAGACTCTTAGCCCGCAGGTCAGCCCCTGTGAAGATTCCCTTCTGGTACATTTTCTGTGCGGTTACTTTTCCTATACCATAGAATTTCTTAATATCTAAGGGAGCTAAGAAGTCCAAAATCTCCTGTGGGGGAACGGTCTTTTGGCCATTAGGCTTGTTGTAGTCGCTGGCTATCTTGGCGATAAACTTATTCACCGAAATACCTGCCGAGGCGGTAAGCCCCGTTTGTTCAAAGATCTTAGCACGAATTTGTTGGGCTATGAGTGTAGCCGAGGGGAGGTCTTTCTTGTTGGTGGTTACATCAAGATAAGCCTCGTCCAAGGAAAGCGGCTCCACTAGGTCGGTATATTCATGAAAGATAGCCCGAATCTGCATAGAGACCTCCCGATAGCGATCGAAACGGGGCTTGACAAAGATAAGTTGCGTGCATAGCTGCCGTGCCATAGCCCCAGCCATAGCACTGCGCACCCCATACCTACGCGCTTCATAGCTCGCTGCTGCAACCACCCCGCGTGCCTCACCTCCACCTACAGCAATAGGAAGTCCCCTAAGTGAAGGGTTGTCATGCTGCTCCACCGAGGCAAAGAAAGCATCCATGTCGATATGAATAATCTTGCGTTCCACAGGGACAAAGGTAGTGATTTTTTTACAGTTATATTTTATCTTGGCACATTTCTTGTTGTTACCTCTTTAAAATAGTATTTTATGAATGTAGGAATAAAAATACTACTCATCTTATTCTTTATGAATATTTCCTTTTTACAAGCAAGCGAATGTTATCATTACCATACACCTACAACCTATGAGATAATAAATGAAGGGGGGAAGGCTTATTGGGTAACCATCGTTCGAGATCCTAATGGTATCAGTCTGGTGAGTTATGGTAAGAAATTGCTCCCCAATGTAGGGGAAAAGGCACGCTTTGTAACCATGGATGACCAAATGCATTATATGGTAATTGCTGATAAGGATTGGTATTACTTTATCAATAATTACGCTTTGGATGAAAAAGAGAAAATGCCTATAAGGGCTTTTTCGGCTAAGGGTGTAGCACATTTTGGACAGCGTACTTTTCGTATAGGGGGACAGTGGTATAGAGTGACATTTGATCCGTATGACAAGCAAAATAAGTTCAAAAAGGAGCTTGTAGAAGGACTGCCTAACGAGGTAACTGTGATTTCCGGTTTTAGGAACAAGTGGTTCTTAGTAAAAGGGAATACAGGGGTATTTCTCTATAAGGAGGAGTTACATAACAGTGTAGATAAGTACCTACAAAAGATAGAGGGCTTGGATCCCCAAACAGTACAATTCAAGGAGAGGAGAGATGTTAATTTTCTCTATGATGAAGACACTTTCTATACAACAGACGATGCCTTTAATCTAAAAGATCATTCTAAGAGTTTTGAAATGCTGAATATAGGGAAAAACAAATTTACAGAGGCTACTTTTGGCAGCTATGGACTATGGGAAGAGCTCTTGGATTTTCACGATGGAAGAATATGGTTTTATTGGTGGCAGGGGATAACTTCAATAAATGGTCAAAAAGTTTATTTCTACCCACATGAGAATTTTGTATATTTGCCACAGATGAATCTGGTAAGAAGAGGAGCTGATGAGTATTTTACCAATTATAAGAGAATAGCATGGAAGCAAAAAGCAGTAGATATGTCGGCAGTGAAGGATATAGCCCACCTGAAATATATAGAAGATAAAGGGTATTATTATGATGGCATAGACTACTACCGCATGTACTATGATCCTGAGAGATTGAGTGTTATTGCTATGGATCCACTAACTAAAGCAATAATGCAAAACAAAAATTATTGGGCGCCTTATTCCTATCAGCATTCATTGGTGCCTTTTGTGGTTTGGGATCATAAGATTATTCGTTACCAAAGGGACAACAGTGGCAACTATACTGTTATAGGGCAGTTTCCCGCTACCTCTGAGATAAAGGACTTAAAGCTGTGTTTTGCGACCAAGGACCAACTACTGATTGAAGAGAAGATAATAGACAATAGTTGTGATTTTGAGACCATGAGCTTTGTCGGCTCTACCGTAGATGTCATTTCACCCTGTGATGGAGGACAAGGGCAAATACCTATTGTGATAGAATATAACTATTTCTTCAAAGATAAAAACGCTGTTTATCAGTATCATACAGGAAAGGAAAAATTAGAAAAGTTGCTCTATAATCCTGAATCCTTCACTGAAAAAAGTTTGTTGAAGCTACTGAATAAGAAAAAGTAGTATTGCTAAAAACCAGAGACTTTCTAAATCTCGTTTGGAAAGCCTCTTGTTCTTTTATTATCGATATTTGCTCTATTTTTTGATTGGTATTTACGGAGATTTTGATTAAGTAGTGATTTTGTAATTTAATTATTAGTTGTTCGTAAAAATGACTTTTTTGAAAATAGCTTTTAAATTTTGGCTAAATCAGGTATTAAAAAGAAAAAAACCTCTTGAAAAACAAGAGGTTACAAGTCAAGGTTGTACTCGGAGCGGGACTGTAAACTATTATTCTTATTAAAAATATATCTTCTTGTAAATCAAAAATAATTATCTATAAATCAATTAATTGTATGTAAAATATAGGTTTTCTGAAAGTGTAATTAAGATGTATAAGATGGCATATAATATAAAAAATGTTGGGAAAATGTTGGGAAAGAATATTTTTATTCATACCTTTGCAACGTTATTTTGAAATTAATGATTATGCCAGCAATTACATTTTTGATAAAAGGGGAAAGTAATCCTACTTCTATTTATATGCGCTTGAGTACAGGAAGAGGAAAAGACTTTGTGAAAAAGACAGGATTAAGCATTAATCCTAACCAATGGAGTAGTAAAAAGAAAGAACCTAAACAGACAACTCCAGACAATAAGAACCTCAGTGTTCAATTAAACAAGTTACGAACATTTATAGAGAATAGCTTAAACTCTGTAGATGAGAAAGGAGAGGTTATTGATTCTGATTGGTTACAGACAAAAATAGATTTACATTTTAAACGAATAACAGATACAGAAACAAGGCAAAGTGATTTAATACAAGACCTGATAGATTATATCATAAAAAGTGCTCCTGCAAGAAGAAATGGAAAGGGTAAATTAGGACTTTCTGTTAGTCGTGTGAAAGCATACCATACTTTGAAAAATATTTTCAAAGCCTATGAGAATAAGAAACGAAAACACTACAAAGCAAAAGATATAGACATCTTCTTTGAGAAAGAATTTCTGAGTTGGCTAATGAAAGAGAAAGGGTATAAAGATAGTTATGCTCTTAAAATTATAGATAACCTCAAAGCAGTATGCAATGAAGCACAAACATTGGGTATAGAAACTCACCCTCAGTTAGCAAAGATAGCTAAAGGAACACCTGATAAGGAGACTCCTGTATATCTTAATCTTTTTGATTTGCAAAAAATTCGCACTTGTGAGATAGAGAATAAGAGTTTGGATAACGCTCGTAAATGGCTGCTCTTAGGATGTTTAACAGGACAAAGAGGGGGTGACTTGTTAAATATTACAGAAAGAAATTTCATAAAGCATATAGACACAAGAGAGTATATACAAATAGAACAACAAAAGACAGGAAAAAAAGTACATATACCTATTGTAGGAGCTTTGGAAGAAATAAATGAAATAAGGGCAAAAGGACTACCTTATAAAATATCTGTACAGAAGTTAGACAAATACATAAAAGAGGTTTGTAAAATAGCAGGAATTACAGAGCCAATTGAACATTCAAAGGTTTGTATGGTAGATGATAAAGGTAATATCATAGAGCCTAATAATAAAGGAGAGTATCCTTGTAAAGGTGTAAAACGTACAGTTAAGGGGGTGTTTGAAAAATGGCAATTAGTAGGTACTCATACGTGTAGACGGTCATTTGCTACAAATTTATATGGTAAATTAGAAACCGTCTTCATTATGAAAATGACAGGACACACAAAAGAAAGTACATTTCTTTCTTATATAGGTAAAACAGAAATGGATTATCTAACACAAACAGCAAATAAACTACAGGAATTGGAGCAAGCGAATAAACCTATGCTTGTAAATTATTGAAAAAATAACATTTAAAATAGAATCAGACTAATGGAAGGTATAAAAGACTTTACTGCATACGAGATATGTGATTTGATTAGAGTACGTAATTTAGGAGAACCCGATATGCTCAAAATATTAAAAGAGTATACAGAGGGGTATGATTTGGAACTATTAGAGGCTCTATACAAAGAAGTAGAAACCTATATAGGTATAGAGAAAGACGAAATGAGAGGGAAAATTTCAAAGGAGGAAATAGATGATAAAATAAAAGAATATAAAGAACTTGAAAAGGAACTTCCTGTCTTAGATATGAGCTTTATCTCCAAAATAGACCCTAAAGCTAAAGCAACTCCAAGACTTGATTTAGAACAACTTTTCTTCCCTTTTGAATTTTTTAGTGTTTACCAATTTCAAAAAATGATTATTTCAAAAATAAAAGAAAAGAGGCAGAAAAATAATCAAGAAGAAATACAAGGAACTATCCTTGATTTTTCAGAAGATAAATTAGAAGTAAAAACAAACTTAGTTATATTACAAAAATTGGGGATATTTGATTATTTGATAAAGGAACATCAATTAAGTATCAATAAAATAGCTTCATTGCTAAGTAGTATTTTGGGAGTTTCTACAACAACATTACAGTCCTATATAAACCCTATGTTAAGTCTCAATACTGAGAGCAAAAATGCTCCAACAGAAAAGCATATAAATAAAGCTATGCAAATATTGAGACAATTAGATATTAAAATTAAAGAAGGTAAATAACTCTTGTTAAACTACTATAAATAAAGGTTTTAAGTGAAATGCTTAAAGCCTTTATTTATTTCTTTAAACCAATTTGCACTTTTTAGGTATTACCTAAAAAATACCTAATCTTCCTTTGCACCATAAATTTTTAAACCATTTATTTATGGAAGTAATTAAATTCATACAAATTGAACCTAATGAACTAAAAAGTTTATTAAAAGAAAGTGTAAAGCAAGAGTTTAATCAGTTAAAAGAGGAAATTCTATGTAAAACCCCAACTCAGTACCTTACACGAAAACAGGTAGCAAAAATGTTAGATATTAATCTAACAACTCTCAACAATTGGACAAATAGAGGAGCCCTAACTTCCTATGGTATTCAAGGGCGAGTGTATTACAAGCGAGATGAAGTAGAAAAAGCTATTATCAAACTTGAACAATAGTAACACTATATAATAATAAGTCTAACTTTTATACAATATTTGTTATGTTAGGTTTTACTATAGATACTATTGGGATTTTTGCTAATGCTGAATCGATAGCTAACTTTAATTCCCAAAACTTAGTGCTTACTATTATAAGAAATGGTAAGTTTAAGTTTTGGGGAGAAGGTTACTATAAGAACTTTTATATAAAATATCACAGGGATTATGGTATGTATCTCTCTGGAAGTATCTCCAATTACTATAAGGGGTATACTTCTATACTTCAGTATGATGATTTGTATAAAGCTATTGAAAAATTAGGCAATTCATTAGCTATCAATCTTCATTCAGCAAGGTTATATAGAGTAGACTTAGCTTTGAATATAGAAACTAACAATTCTGTAAGTCAATATAGTAATACTCTTTTTACAGATTTACCTCATTTTAAAAGATTTGAGCAAGATGATGGTGTACGTTTTGAAACTAAGAATAAAGTTATCGCCTTTTACAATAAGACTAAAGAAATTAAAGAGAAAAGAAACTTTGTAATTAATCAGGAGGTATTAAGAATAGAGCTTAGAGTTCTAAAAAACTTATCGAATGTGTTTAAAATAAAGGAGATAAAAGTAGAGCATTTGTATCAACCTTCAGTATATTTGCTTTTAGTAGATACATTTTTCAAAAACTATCAAAAAATCAAAAAGCAACATATTATTTCGGCTGAGGTAAATGCTAAATATATAACACCAACAGTATTCAAAAGTCTTCTGATGAATAAAGGCATAGAACTTTATTTCCAGACAGAAGGAGATGCTTATACAAAAATTGAGGAATGGAGCAGAGAAGGAAAATTTAAGAATCCTATGGATAAAAGCAGGTGTAAGAAAATCATTACAGATGCTTTTAAAAATCCTAAAAATACTGAAATTCATCCTTTAGTAAAAGAGATTAATAGCAAAGTTGAAAGTAATTGCAAGCATACTATAGAAAAACTGAGAAAGAAGGAGGTTAAAAATGAATAAGTCAAGTAAACATATTGTAAATCAAAGAATTAATGAGGTGGTTAGTATGTTGATTTTAGGGTATAATAGAGATTTGATACTTCAAAATACTTCAAATGTTTGGAAAGTATCAGATAGACAAATAGATACCTACATCAGCAAGGCAAGAACTCTCATAGAGCAATCAGTAAAGAAGCAAGTAGCTTATGATTATGCAAAGGCAATTAGAAGGTATGAAGAGTTATACAGATTGAGCATAGAGAAGAAGGACTACAAAACCGCCTTGTCAGTGAATAAAGAATTAACTACCCTACAAGGGCTATTTAAAATAGAAGTAGAACATTCAGGTAATATAGAGTTTATCTGTAATATACCTGATTAAAATTAATCGTTATGAGAATAGACTTTTCACTTTATTATCAGCCTAAACCTAAGCAACTAATTGCTCATAAATGCAGAGCTAAGTATATGCTCTTTGGAGGGGCTTTAGGTGGTGGAAAAAGCTATTTCCTTTGTGCAGAGGCTATAAAAAATGCAATGAAATTCAAAGGTAACCGATTAGTACTTGTGAGAAAGGAACTCTCTGTTCTCCGTAGGACTACATTGGTTACCTTCTTTTCTATCTGCCCAAAAGAAATTATTAGAAGCTTTAATCAAACGAGCTTAGAAGTAACCTTCATCAATGATTCAAAGTTGCTGTTTCTTGATGCCAATATAGCCAAAGACCCAATGCTTCAAAAGATAAAAGGTTTAGAGATAGGTTGGTTTGGTATTGATGAAGCTAATGAAGTATCTGTTGAGGTGTATAATATGCTCAAAACTCGTTTGCGTTGGGTATTACCAAACAAGCAGAAACCTCGTTATGAAGGGCGATTGACCAGCAATCCTGAACCTTGTTGGCTTATTTCTACTTTCATTCAGTCTACCAATCCTGATGAGGTATATATCCAAAGTTTAACTACAGATAACTATGATGAAAACAGTGAGTATGTTATCACTCTAAAGGAAGCCTTTAAGGATAATCCTAATTTTTTGAGGAAGTATCTTTATGCTGATTGGAGTGCTTTAGATATGATTAATCAGCTTATTTCAAGTGAAGTAATCATAAGTAGTGCTGAACGAATAGAAAATGGTTTAGAAGTTACTTCTATGGGGATTGATGTGGCAAGGTATGGAGATGATAAAACCGTCTTTACAATCCTTAAAAACGGTAATATTGAGCTAATAGAGAGCTATGAACAGACTTCTATAACAGAGATAGTAACACGAACCATACAGCTTATTCACGACTACAATATAGACCCTAATTATGTAGGAATAGATAGCGTGGGAGTGGGTGCTGGTGTAGTTGATAATTTAAAGTCAGCAGGCTATGATGTGATTGAATTACAGGGTGGTTCAAAGCCAGAAGAAAGCCAATATGAAGAAGCCTTTTTACCTTTTAATTTGCGCTCACAAATGTACTATGAATTACGAAGGGATATGATGAACGGACAAATAGGTAACCTCACTGATGAAACTCTAAAGTTAGAATTGCAGTCTATTCAGTATGAAATCTATTCAGATAAGAAAGTAAAGGTTATCAGCAAAGAAGCTATTAAAAAACTTTTAGGCAGAAGCCCTGACTATGCAGATAGTTTAGTATATGCAAATTGGGTAAAGACTTATAGAGGAGGAATTAAATGGTATATGGCTATTAGTGGGGGTCTTTAGTTTTCTTTATTTATTAGATGAGCGAACCTTCAGCGAAGGATAAGCGAAGGATAAGCGAAGGATAAAAAAATTACAACTATTAAAAATTTTGTAATATCACAAAATAATACTACTTTTGTCCCATCATTTTAAAAGAAAAGAAAATAGAACAGAAAAATTATTTTTTAACATAAAGACATATTAGCGTTTAGCTATTATTCAGATTTATCAAAATCGCCAATTTTGTACACCTACTGAATAATAAGTAAAAAACGCTCACGCTTCGGCGTGGGCTGTACTTATTTTAGGTGTGGGTGTTTGGCGATACCCGATAAATGAATAAGGTTATGCAGTCCCACGCTTTTTTATTTTATATTACTAACCGCTTTTAGGGGCTGAAAAGCATTCAAAAACTATCTTTTTAGCTTATGAAAGCATTAAAAATCTTCTTGACTTTGTTCTGTATGGGAGTCATTGTGAGCTGTTCTAAAGATGAACCTGCTCCAGCTCCAGCAAAAGAACAACCTACACCTCAACAAACTAATTTTCCTACAGTTAAAAACTTCTCTGCACAAGAGGTTACTATAGGAGATATTATTACCATTGAAGGAGAGAATTTTGTTCCTTCACAAACCTACACAATTACTTTTAATGGAGCAAAAGGGACTATCAAAGAAGTAACTTCCAACCATCTAAAAGTAGAAATTCCTGAAGAGGCTACATCAGGAGAAGTTATTCTATCTTCCAATGAAACTTCTAAGAGTATAGGTCGCTTAACTATTCTTCCCAAACCAAGTGTTTTGTATGCTTATGTAGCCTATAGTAAAATTGTAAAATTAGACCTTCAAACAGGTAAAGAATTAGAAACCATTGCTGAAATAGGTAAGGAATACTTAGGAAGAGGTATTTACTACTTAAAGAGTACTAATGAAATTATAGGCATACAATCAGGAAATTCAGGACATTATTTATTCAAACTTAATGTAACTACAAAAGAGATTATAAGATTACCTTGTAACCATTATGAGAAGCTCATAATAGCTAATAATGAACCGTATGCTTATGATTTGCGCAACCATAAAATTGTAAAATTAGACCTTCAAACAGGTAAAGAGATAGAAACTATTGCTGAGGTAGGGAATGATTATTTAAGTCATATTCGTTTCTCTAAAAGTACCAATGAGATTATAGGACAACAATCAAAATATAACGAAAAAACGTTTAAGAAAGACTACTCTTTTTTCAGACTTAATTTGACAACAAAACAGATTGTAAAAGTTCCTTTTAATGGATATGAAAGACTTATAGTAGCTAATGATGACTTATATGCTTATGTAGCTTACAATAAAATCGTAAAATTAGACCTTCAAACAGGTAAAGAGTTAGAGACTATTGCAGAAATAGGAAAGAACTATTTAAGCTATATACAATACTCTAAAAGCACGAACGATATTATTGGACTACAATCAGGCACAGAAAAAAGTCTTTTCAAACTCAACTTGAAAACCAAGCAAATAACAAGAACTCCTACTAAAAACTATGAGAACCTTATAATAGCAAATTATTAATCTTAAAAACAATTGATTTTATGAAAGTAGCAAAATATATTTTAGGAATATTATTCATAATAACAGGTTTAGGTGTTATTACTCAAAAAAGCATTATAACAGGAATTGCCTTTGTAATTCTTGGAGTTGTTCTTTTACCCACAGTTTCTGATAAACTCAAAGAAAATGTGAGTTTTTGGCAAAACAAAATAGTTAGGTATGTTTCTTATATTGTACTATTTACAATAGCAGGAGCTACTGTTCCTAAATCTCCTGAAACACCTTCTCCAAAATCGGATATTTCTAAAACGGTGTTAGTAGAAGAAGAAAATTCTAAGGAAAAAGAAAGATTGAACAAACAACAAGCAGAGGAACAGGAGAAAAAGAAGAAGCTGTTAGCAAGTTTTGAAACTTGTGATTTTGTTGGTCAGAAGTCTTATATCATTCCAGACTTCAATGGTGCTAATTTCTACACTGTATTACAAAGTGATTTTGGTTTTACAGTCAGTAAGAATTTTAAAAATGGTGTAGATTACTTCTGTACCAAAGAAATGCCAAGAAAATTCGATTATAAGGTAAATATTATAGGTTGTTCCCCTTCTGAAATTATTGGTGTAACAGCTGCTGCTATTGACTATGGAATAGGGCAGAATGAGGTTATGGGCTTTATACGATATATAGCCATTTCTACTTGTAGGGAAAATGATGTAGAGGCAGTAAGAAATTGGGTAGAAGCAAATATAGGGAATGAAAGTTCAGAAACAACCATAGGAGGTATTACATTTTTACTTTCTCATTCAGGACATTCTACTACCTTACAGGTCTCTGTTGAGGAAAAGAACATATTAGCAAATTAATTGAGCTATGGGGTTTCGTTTTCGTAAAAGTCAATCATTTGGAGCTTTCAGACTCAATTTGAGTACATCAGGAGTTGGGATGAGTGTTGGAGCTGGTGGTTTCAGATTGGGACTAAGTAGCAATGGACAGCTATATAACACTGTCAATATTCCTAATACAGGGCTTACTTATCACTCTAACCTATTAAGAAGTATAAACACACCACAAGCATCAAACTCCTATCAGCAAGGAATAAACCTATTAGGTTTTTCTATTGATGAAAACAAGTATGGTAATAGCGATGGTTGTTTGACCTTTCTCCTTTGGGTTATAGCTATCTGTTTGATTCCTTTTGTAATAGGAGTGATAATGATTTTCTTTTTAGTTAGAAGGTCTCGTTCTCCTAAGAAGGTTGTGAAAGCTCATCTTGAAACGGCTATATCTAATTTCTATAAGGGAAATTTTGAAGGAGCTGTTGCTACATTAGATACCGCTCTCTATAAAGTACCTTTAAGTCCCTATGAATCTGATATAGTAGATTTGAAAGGAGTCTGTTTGTATTATTTAGGGCGGTATGTAGAGTCAAGTGATTGCTTTGGTAAGGCTTTGAGGTTAAATCCAAGTTCTGAAAGGCTAAAGCTTCTTTACGTAGAAACGCTTATTTTGAAGGATGATAAGATTGATTGTCCTAAAATCATTGAGCTATATGAAGATTTGCTTTCTCGCAAATATGATGAAAGACAAGTACTATTGACAGGGAACTGTTACTACCTTTGTGAGAACTATGATAAGGCAATTTCGTACTTTCAGAAGATACCTAAAAACAGTGATTTATTCCTAAAAGCATTGCAAGGAATAGCAAATAGTTTTATAGGTAAGAATCAAATAGATTTAGCTATAGAAACCCTTAAAAAAGCACCTTTGCGCACTTCTAATCCAGACGATGATTTGATAGACATTATGTTTCTATTAGGCAATCTTTATGAAGAAAAAGGAGAGAAGGAGCAGGCAAAGCAACTCTATCAAAAAGTCTATACACAAAGCATAGAGTATGAGGATGTAGCACAACGGTTACAAGGGTTAGACACTTAGAACAAAAAGGCAAGCTGAAAGGCTTGCTTTTTTCTTGGTTTTCAAATGTTTGAATACTGAGTAATGGAGATTTTTTTGCTTTTATAAGAATTATTATTTTTTTTGTACTATCTTTGCACCAAATTCTTATAGATTCAAAGAATCAAATCAATTAATGAATATCACAGAATTACATAAAGATATAGGAACTTCAAAAGATAACAAGCAGAGTCCTATTCATAATTGGTATAGATTTACAGCAGGGTTTTCATATAAATTAGTTGATAAAATAATAGAGGAAGAAAATTTATCAAAGAAAGATAGTATATATGAGAGCTTTGCAGGGTGTGGAACTACTCTTGTTTCTGCTCAGAAAAAAGGGATTTCTGCCTATGGTAATGAAGGACAAGAACTTTTGTTTGATGTGATACAAGCTAAGTTGAATTGGGATATTGATAAGAATCTGATAGAGTTAGTATTAACTGATATAAAGCAAAATATTTTCAATAAAGAAAATCATACAGAAGTATATCATAAATTATTAGAGTCTTTATACTCTAAAGAAAATCTTTTTGAATTATATTTTATACGAGATTATATACAACTTTTGGATGAGAAAATAAAGTTATTTTTAAAATTAGCATTGACTCAAACACTTCATAAAGTAAGTGTGCATCCAATAGCTGTACCTTATATATCCAGAAGTAAATTTTTGAAAAATGAATTGTCTGGATTACAAATGTTTGAAAAGACAGTTAGAAAAATGTTAGATGATTTGGATAGTTATCGGAATATACCTAAAACTACTAATATTTTTCATCACGATTCTCGTAAAATAAATTATAATATAGATAGTAATAGTTGCTCAATATGTATAACATCTCCTCCTTATTTAAATAACTTAGATTATGGAGAAGTCTCAAAAGTTTGTTCTCACTTTTACGGGATAACTGATAATTGGAATGATATAACAGAAAAAGTCAGAAAAAACTTAGTAACAGGAGCAACAACCCACTATAAAGAAGCTGACTTTCAACTTGAAGAATGGAAAAAGAATCAGTTTTATATAGAGAATAAAAATGTTATTGATAATCTAATGCCTGATATTCTTAAAATAAAAGAGATTAGTAAAAATAAAAAAGGTAAAAAAAGTTTTGACATTTTAGCTCTACTATATTTTGAAGATATGTATAACGTCTTGTTAGAAATGAGACGAGTTTTAAAACAAAGAAGTAAAGCATATCTTGTATTAGGAGATTCTGCTCCTTATGGCATATTTATTGATACAACTAAATTATTAGGAGAAATTGCCCTGAATAGTGGGTTCAATAAATATAATATTGTAAAAATCAGAGAAAGAGGTATAAAATGGACTTCTTTAAAAAATAGACATAATTTGAAACTATCAGAAAACATCTTAATACTTGAATAGAAATAGCAACATATTAGAATACCCTACTGTACAACTTCCTATCTTGTCTGATGAGGAGGCAGGAAAACAATTTTCTAAATGGTCTTATGTGAATATCTATTCTTTAAAGGATTTAAAAGACATTTATCTGATAAGCCGTCTGGTCAAAGAAAAGACAGTAAAAAATATAACCAAAAAAAGAAATGAACTAATGTATAAAAATGAGGTATGGGGAGAGAGAAAAATATTAGAGTACCTCAATGCTTTAGTCAAATTTGATATATTAGATTCAGATTATAATTCATATACTTCTTTTTTTACTAATAGTCAAATAAATGAAGAATTAACGGATGAAAATAAGGATATTCTAAGAAATATTTTTTTTAAATATTTCAGATTTAAAGAGCTTTCTTCTTGGTTCATAAGTCCAGACCCTTCATTTCATAAAACATTTAGTTCTTTAACTGAAGAAGATTACATTAATAATTCTAATCTTTTGTTCTATTATAGTGAAAAGAATCGGTTTACAGATACATTCTTATATGATAAATATCAAAAGAAGTTTATTATTGAAAATGATGTGTTAATGCGATTTTGGGATGTTTTCTTGAAATGGGGAACAACCTTAAGAATTTTAGAGAAGTTTAATTTATCTGGATTGGAAAATGATGTGTTTGCAGATATTTCTAACAAGAGTTTATCAGTAGCGTACTTTATTAAACCTTTTAAAGAATTTGATTTGATAAAATTTCTTCAGAAAGAATTTAATACAAAATATATTTGGATGCCTGAAGTGATTTTTAGAATAGCAAGAACATATAGATACGCTATCCCCGACATCAAGGAATTTGTTATTTCAATGATAAGAGAAAAAGATGAATTGACCTATGAAAGGACTTCTGAAATTTTTCTAATAAAAGGTAAAAATACACAAAAGGCAATAGATATGGCTACCTATCTATTTCCAAAAATGAATGATAGCTATATTTCAACTTTAATATTACGACAATGAATTTAGAGGATAGAGTAAAACGTTTAATGGGGGAAAAAGATAAAAGATATAATAAATTTCTTTTAAGCTTTAATCCTTTTCCTAAATCAGGAACTGCTAATACAAATGAATCAAGTGAATTGACAAAAGTTTTGACTCCTATTGATGTTGAAGTCGAAAAGGAAATAGAAAATTATGTTTATGATTCTTTGTATTCGAGCAATGACGAAGACCATAAATTAGTATGTACTATAACAGGTGATTATGGTACAGGGAAGACACAGCTGTTGTTATACGCTAAGTACTTAATCCAATCTTTACCAAGAAAAGCTTATGTGATATACATAAACAATCCTGAGAATAAATTATCAAAATTGATAGGCTCTATTATTGAACAAATAGGACAAGAACAATTCAAAAAGTATTTATGGGATTTTATATTAACAGAAATAAAATCTGATGAGAATAGGTATAAAAAAATGTTAGAGGACTTTTTTCAAGAAAGTAGGAAAAATACTATTTTTTCAACTTCAGAGGAAGAAAATCTATTTTCCACAGAAAATGAGGTTAGCCATAAAGCTTTTTTAGATGCTCTCTTAAAAAAATTATACACTAAAGAACAGAGACGAGATTTCAACTCATTGTTAAAGGATATTATCATAAAAATCCTCTTGGATAATAATGAAAAAGATGGAACTATAGCTAACTATTTTTATGATTTAATTTCAGAAGATGTAGGCATTAGTAAAACGTGGGATGTAATAACTTCTGGTGGAACTAACTTAGAGAGTAGAGTTGTAAAACTTCTTAATGCTATTATTACCATAATTCAAGCTCAAGGTTTTGAAAGATTTTACATTTTGGTAGATGAATTTGAGGATATAACTTCAGGTCGTTTAACAAAAAAAGAAATAGATAATTATTCTCATAGCCTGAGAACACTAATTGATAAAGAAAGACGCTGGTGTTTGCTAATAGCAATGACAGCTACAGCTCTTAAAGAATTGACAACTATTTCTCCTCCTTTAGTGGATAGACTAAAAGACAGAGAAATTCGTATCACAAGATTAACTAAAGAGCAAGCTAAACAAATTATTATAAACTACTTAAACCTTGCACGTGAGGAGGGGAATGATAAAAAAGGAACTCTTTTTCCTTTTACTGAAGAGGCTATAGATTTGATTAATAGAGAATCTCAGGAATTACAAAGATTAGTTCTTAGAAAAACCTACTATATATTAGAGAGGGCTGTAGAAGAAACATCAATATCAATAATAGATGAGAATTTTGTAAAAAAACTTTTGAACTCTAAATAGTTATGGAAATGAATCCTCCTATAGATGATAATTTTAGAATAAAAATAGCATTAGATACTCAAATATTAGCCTATTGGATTGATAGAACGTATCCTAAACTTTCTTTGTTTATTGAAGAGCTTTCCCAAAGCCCCTTTGTTGATATTGTTTGTTCTCGCTTTGCTATATATGAATTTGTTGGCATTAGAAAAGTAGAGCACTATCTTCGTTGCTTAATTTATAAACCGACTGAGAATGGTGCAAAACCTAATTTTACTTCGGCATTAAAATATAAAAATGAATTTAATAATCCCGAAATCCCTTACTCAAAGGTGTTTCCTGAAATAAAAAAAGCAGTAGAGAATGAATTAAAAGAGATAGATGATTTGTTAGATATAGATTGTGATACTCTTACTTTTCCTAATGAGTTGTGGGAACCTCATCAGGATTTGGTGCTATCTACACGAATCTCAAAAGAAGATAGTCTTCTATTGATGTCAAGTATATTTAATGATGAACTTAAAAAAGAAGATTACTTGGTTCTACTAACAAATGATAAACAATTTTATGATGCTATTGAAGAGGAAAGCGGTGAAATCTTTCAAAAGCATAACCTAACTAAACCTAAAGTTTATTCTTTAAAAGAAATGAACATAGAAGGAACTACAATCAATTTAGTTAGTGATAAAAAGGAAGAAGAAATTATAAAAGATTTTACTACAAAATTTATTTTAGAACGCATAAAAGAGAAAAACCAAAAATTGTATATAGGTAAAGTGAAGCCGTGTCCTAAAACATATAAAGGGAAATTATTATGTTTTGGTTTAGAAGCAGACACTTTAGGAAACAATCTTTATCTAAGTGTCTTATCTAAAAACTTGGAATATCTGTATAATATAAAGGTAAAAGGTGGGCTAACTAATTTTCGTTATGGTAAAGGGAATGAAATAGAAGATTATCCATACAGCCCTATTGAAAATAAAAATGACAAAGGAGAAGATATTTCACGAAATATATCAGTGGAAATAAAGGAAAATGGAGATTATTTAAGTGAAGAAGATTATTCAAAAATCTCACAAACAGGAGATTTAGTTTTTATCCACCCAGACACATTCAATTAAACAAATAAAAAAAGAGGCTATCGTTTTGGATAGTCTTTTGCATTTTATTAGCGTGTTAATTTGTCTAATATAGAAGCAAGTAAGAGTGAGTATTCCCTCAATAGTAACTATCTTTATTTCTTATTGTGAGGAATGACTAATTTTGTAAGGTAAGTCCATATTTAGATGCGAGTCTATTAACCACTACATACGAATCTTCACATTGGTCAAAAGTATTGTCAACTTCCAACCCTTCCAAGTATCTCATTAATCTTGGAATCATTTCAATAGGCTGAGGTGTGTTTTTTCTGTTGCTTTGTCTTACTTAAATAAGAGGTAGCAAATGTTACAGCTGTTTCCATAGTCAAATATTTTTAAGAGTTAATATAAAAGCAAAAAAATCACTACTTAAAAAAGTAATGATTTTTAAATTTTCTCACTCTACTCTTGAAGGAAAATATCCTTTAGAGAATGTACTTTTTTTAAATTGTTGGGAAAATGTTGGGAAAAATCACACTTTCTAAAACCTAACCAATTAAATACTAAGTACTTAAAAAGTAAATTCGTACTCGGAGCGGGACTTGAACCCGCACAGGCATTGCTGCCCACTGGATTTTAAGTCCAGCGTGTCTACCGATTCCACCATCCGAGCCTTTATGATGGGGCATAAAAAAAGAGCGAAAAACGGGATTCGAACCCGCGACCTCAACCTTGGCAAGGTTGCGCTCTACCAACTGAGCTATTTTCGCATTTCATCTATTTCTAAGACAGCGCAAAGGTACTACTTTTTTTAAAACTGACAAAGAAAAAATGAAATTTTTTTGTAAAAATAAAATATTTATTGCAACTATTTGATTACAAGGGGGTTGTTATTTTATTAATCATTGATCCTTATTTATGATTTTTTTGATAGAGAACCCTGCTAAGACCAAGTAGACCAAGCACAATCCCCACATTCCCAGCCAATAAGGCATAATGATAGGTAGTGAGGCACCCATTTGGGTAATCGATACGAACCCTTTTGCCCCTAAGGTGGTAGGCACGATATACGAAAAG
This sequence comes from Capnocytophaga gingivalis, assembly GCF_002302415.1. Lineage (NCBI taxonomy): Bacteria > Pseudomonadati > Bacteroidota > Flavobacteriia > Flavobacteriales > Flavobacteriaceae > Capnocytophaga > Capnocytophaga gingivalis. Next base: position 2,147,788 of record NZ_CP022386.1, read on the forward strand.
ACATTTAGCCACTGTGGCATTGCTACTGAGGGCCACGAAAAGCCGGTGAGCATTACCGAAGGCAACGAGGTGTACATAATGAGCATAATCGCATCTTCACGGCGGCGTAGAAAGTTGAGCAGACAAAGCCCCATAAACACTATCGAAAGGATAAAGGGTATCATAAATACCATAGTGGTAAGTATACTGCTACGTACTGGGATACCAAAAAGAGGCATCACTATTCCTAAAATAATGAGCAAAATGACCATTGCAAGGGCTAAGTAGGTGGTTGCTTTACCCATTACAATAGGCAAAGCCCCAAAAAAGTTTCTCGAATTGGGGTATATCTTGCGTAGTTTATTACCCTCGCGCATCGTACCGCCCAAGATTCCTACAGCTGTGAGAATAGTGGTTTGGAAAATAATCACCAAAACCACGGGGATCAAAAAGGTAGCATAGCCCGACGAAGGGTTGTACAAACTTACTACTTTAGCACTTACAGGCATTGCTTCCTCGCGTGCTTGGGTAGGGAGCTTGCCTTGTGCTGAAGAGCGTCTCATCTCCACGCCTGCATTGAGGTAGGTTGCCGAGAGTTTTGCTGCAGTGAGTATCTGTTTGTAATAGAGCATATACGAGGCATCGGCGTAGACAGATATAGAGGGTTGTTCTCCGCGCTGTAGGTCGCGTGCAAAACCGTTAGGGATGGTTACGATACCGCGTATCTGCTCGCGCTGAAAAGCCTTTTCTGCTTCGCTGAGGTTGAGATAGCTACTGTAGATAGCCACGCCACTATTGGCATCTATCATACGCAATAGCTGACGGCTTTGGGTAGTATTATCCTCATCAACCACTCCTATAGAGAGTTCCTGTAGGGTTTCTTCAGAATAGAGGTAGGTGTACAAGAAAGAGACTACCACCGCTACTATCACAAACGAGAAGAACACCGCCTTGTCACGGAATATGTATTTGGCTTCCCAGAGCATTGCACGGGTGAAGTCGGCTGAACTTTGATAAATATATTTTCTAAATGCTTTCATATCCTCCTGATTTTATTTTCTTTACAAACATAGGGTAGGCAACTATCAGCAATAAGCCGAAGAGCAACAGGGCTAAAAGGGGTTGCCATGTCATTTCCACAGGGATTCCCTTGATCGCACGATTTACATAGTATTTCATAAAATGAGCATAGGGGAAGATTTGTGCTAAATACTGCATACTCTTTGGCAATCCTTCTATCGGAAAAGTATAAGCGGCAAATGAGAAAGCTATCGCTGTGAAACCACTGCCGATGGTGAGTGCAGACCTGAAATTAGGCAGGAGAGAGACGAGTGTAATCCCAATGATTTGATAAATAACTACCAAAGCAAAAGTAATGAGTACTACATTGAACATCGGGATATGGAGAGGAGCACCTATAAGCCCAAAGAGGAGATAGTTCATCCACCACGCTACAAAAAAGAGCACTAAAGTGTAGGGTAAGAGTTTGCCCACCAAGGCTTTTAGCGGGTTGCCTCCTGCTTGGGCGAGCCAGTGTTTGCCTTGGTGGTAACGGAATTCTACGCCCAATACATACACGGTTACCATCATCACAATCATTTGGAGCATCATAGGCAAGAGTGCAGTGAGTAGGTAATAGGCATAGTTAGAATAGGGGTTAAACAGCCCATGATCATCTACCTTTACGGTTTGGGCTTCGGCCCGTACCCTCTCGGTTTGTTGCCCTTTTTGCATCTTCTTTTTCATCACAAGACCAGCCGAGAACATGCCTATGGTGGTTTGAAAATCCTTTTGGATAAGACCTGCACCGAGCATAAACTGGTTATTTGTATAACAGATCACCGATTGGTTTTCCCCTTTGAAAAGTTTTTGCTGAAAATCGGCAGGGATAACGATAAAGCCCATAATCTGCTGTTGCTGGATAAGTCGTTGGGCTTCTTGTTCATCGGTGAGTTTGATTTTCAGGTCGATGTTTGGGGTAGCATCGAGCATACGCAAGAGGTTTTCGGACAGCTGACTTTGGTCGTAATTGATATACGCCATAGGCAGGTCGCGAGGCACGCCTTTGTAGAAAATAGCCGCAAAGAACCCAAAGATAACCAAAGGGAACACCAAAACGTAAAACAGTCGTTTGGGTGATAGGAAAAGGTTCTTGCATTCGGTTTTAAAATATTTCATAGTATAATTAGCAAGTTAGGTTTATTCTTTTTCTTCTAAAGTAGCTTCTGAAAGTAATTCATCAAAGCTATTAGCTATTTTGTGAGTAGATTTATCGTCAAGCCAATAGTCCCAAACTGACCCATCGGAGAGGTTGAAGTATAGTCTGGAGTCATCACCTAAACTACCAAAAACAAAAGTATTTTCAGTATTAGGTTCATCAAGATATTGTAGTAATTGCCACGCTTGATAGTCTCTGCTCAGCTTTTCAAAAAGGAGGTTACAATTTTTAATATCCAAATCTTTGCCTTTGTACTGATAAAGGCAATATAAATCAAAACTGCTGAGGATTTCCTTGTAAAGAGCAGGAAGTTCAAAGGAATGTTTTTGTTCTGTTTCTGTAATTCTGTTCATACTTTTTTATTTATTAAATAATCTAAGTTAATTATATTTCTTCAGCATCTTCTAAGTTTTCTATTAGGATAGGGGTTTCTTCTTTAAAGTGAAAAGAAACACCATAAGGTTCGCAAAAGCTGAAACCACCTCCGGCAAAATGCAATATCCATTCTTTGTTGTCATAGAATAGGAACTGCGGGCGTTCAAAAGGAACTTCCTGCAACGGAACGCTTAGCAATTGTTTTTCTTCTTCTGAAAGATGAAAGTCATTAGAGCTTATTAGCAGTTGTTCTTGAAAATAAGAAAGTGCTTTGGCAACCAACTTATCTGCACTGGTAAGGATCTGTTCAATAAAAGCAATAGTATCAGGTGTGATGGTTTCACTATTGCTAAACACAGAAAAAGGCAGCTGTAAAGTTTCTTTATAGAAATCACTTTTCCACTGGAATGAAGCCTCCCAAAAATACTCGTCTCCCACTTTTTGAGAGAAAGCAAGAGTGCCAAACTTGGTGTTATAACTTGATAGGTTCATTCTAATTATTTTATTGTCATATTATTTTTTGAACAAAATATTTCTCTATGTATTTTCAAATAGGGTTTATTTTCAGGTAAAATTTTAAAAAGTTTATCATTAGCACTAATACCTAAAACTTTATATTCTTCTTCTTTTATCTGAGAAGAAATTATTATTTTGCCATCATCATCAAAAGAAATTAAGTGCTTATCAAATAATTTATCATAGTTAGGTAATAATAAAAGTCCATTATAGCGGTCTAATTTTTCTTCATTAGAAGATTCGCTCCAGGGTTTTATATGTGAAGCTATTAATAAATCTGTCATATTACACTCCGAAACAGAACATTTTCCCCAAAGTTCTATAAGGTCTTTTCTATATTTACCTTGTCCTATTCTTGCAAAAGTTAATAACTCTTTCTGTGTTTCAGAAATAGTACGATCTTTTCTTATAGCTTCTATATCATCAACTAAATTGTTTTCTTTTGCAGTAATGAAATATTTGTACTTCTTAAGTGCAGATTTTAAATTAGAATATTGTTTGCTATTTTTGTATGTTTTTCTATTAGATTCTGTCTTTTTTAGTGAATCAATAATAGTATCTATGTCTAACATACCTCTACCAATATAAAAACCATTTTTAGCGATAAATCTAAGTCTACTCATATAATCTTTTATCGCTTCTGTTACTTTACCTTCTTTTTCCATAAAGGCTTTAAACTCTTTCTCAAACTCTATATATTCCATAAGTGATATTTTAAGAGATTATTTTTATTATCGTATTTTTTGAGCATTATCCAATCTTCTATGGCAATATGATATAATACTCAAAATTTCTAAAGCGTCTTGTTCTTTGATTTCCCACTCTATTTTTGGTTCATGAGCAATAGTGTTTCTAAACATACCGCATAATCCTTTTAATAAGTTACAAAAACCCGTATGTTCATTTCTCTCCGAGTTAGTTTGATAATTATTAATGATGAGGATAGGATTTTGACTAAAAACCTCTTCTATCAAATTTATTCCATCTTTTTGGAGATTAGATAAATCTCTAATGCGCTGAAAAAGACCTTTATTAGCTTCAAAAACAGAATGAAAATAATTATTCTGTAGTAATTCTGATTTGCAATATTTAAAGATTTCAGAATGAGTCTTTCTACTTTCTAATTCCTGCTTTAAGTTTTCTACTTTAATTTGTACATCAGAAATTGTATTTGCTTTTTCAATTGCTCTATATTGCCCATCCTCTTTCAGTTCATATCCAGCAAAAGCTAATTGTTGATTTATAGCAGTTCTTAAACTGTTAAATTCATCTTCTTTATTTACAAATCTAGAAGGTTTAAGTACCAGACTAATAAAATTCAATATGTTATTTGAACATTTATTTGTATTTTGAAAATTAGCGAAAGCATTAAATAAACGTTTCCTTTTGCTTAAAAATTCATCTTTTTCTGAAATATCTTCTATTTTAGCTTGTAATAGAAGCCTATGTATTTCACTTCCCGTTAATCCTTTATTGGTATCTCCTAATATATTACTGATCATTTCTAATATATTAGGGTCTAAACATTTTCTTTCAATCATATGAAGTTTTTTATTCTAAAAATTATTTATATCTTTGCCCCAGTTCTATTCCCGATAGGTCTCTGAGTAATCAAACTATCGGGTTTTGTTTTTATAAAATCACACTCTTCCATTTTTCAGGGTCTCTGTTTTCTGGCAAATACTGTTCTTTGATAGTGTCTAATAGCCAGCGACCTTCTACAAGTTTGTACTTGTACTCGCGCTTGTAATTCATTCCGGCATAGACTCTATCGGTAAATATAGAGGCTTTTTTACCCGTGATTTGCACTTCGTTAATGGTTTCTTTAGAAGGGTCATAGTTAGGAGGAAAGGCGTGACTGGTGTACTGAGCGCCACCATATTTGCGTTCGCGTTCGGTTATGTATTCCTTATAAATAGGGATACGCAGCTCGGTTTGTTTGTTGCAAAAGTCTTCCCAAGAGAGGGTTTTCTTTTTCTCCACTTCTTCTTCATCCACTCTGTTGGCTTCTGTTTCCCAGTCGTACATCGCTTGTAAGAAAGCCGTGAAACGCTGGTGTAGGGTTTGTTCTGTTTCTGTCATTTTGGATTATAATTTTAAATTGTCATTTTCGTCAAACTCCCAAAAAGGATTATAAGCAACTTCAAAGAGGTAGCCGTCCAAGTCCTTGAAATAGCCACTATATCCACCCCAAAATACTTTTTGAGCAGGTTTGACAATAGTAGCTCCTAATTCACTGACCTTGGATAAAACAGCATCTACTTCTGCTTCCGATTTGGCATTATAACTAATTGTTATTCCTGCAAATGTACTTGACTGATAAGGTAGCGTAGTATCTTTGGAGAGTTCTTGTAAAGGATATAATCCTAATACAATTCCTCCCAAAGGGAAAAGAGCATACTCCTCTATACTTTTGTCCGACTTCTGCCAGCCCAAGTTCTCATAAAAGGCAAGAGCTTTCTTAAAGTTGCGGACACCTAAAGTGATAAGTGTAAATTTCTGTCTCATTTGGTTAATGCTTTTTCTACTATTTCTATAAGCTCCTCTGGGGTCATTAGGGTATTGAGATAGTCCTCTAAGGTTCCCATATTATCGATTTCTCCAAAGAATACCTCGTGATCAGTACCAAAGAGTGTTGGGTTTTCTCCATTGGGGTCGCTTAGGGCTATGTATATATGGTCAGGATAGCCAGAGGTATAGAACAATTGTATAAGATCAGGTGTCTTGTCTCCTGTAACTTTTATAATTTCAGTGAGGTCTGTAAATTCCTCATCGGAGAAATCGTCATACCATTCTTCATAGTCATCAGTACCTTCTTTGAAAGGGGTAAAGAGGCTGACTGTCCAAAAGTGTTGCCCATAAGGTTCTTCCGTAAGTCGATAGAACTGAGCAATCATCTGGTCATAAAAATCCTTTTTATCCGTTTGGTAAAGTTCCCTATGATCATCTACCCACGCTCCTATGCCATAAATAGGCTCGGTATCTTCGGCCTTTGCCCAAGGAGTGTCCTGAGGCTTTGGATAGAGTACGGTATCAAAAGTAATAGCCAATAGGTCATCAGCAAGGGAAGTGCCTTTCACTTGACTGGTATTGCCTCCAAGAGCTTGTATACGAGTTAAGATTTTTTGGTTCAACATATTTATTTTATTAAAAGGTTTCTTTTTCTTTGCTCCTTTAGCGGTATTCTTCAAGCCAAATTCGCCAATCTTCAGGACAATGGTATTTATCCATATATTCCTGCCGAGTTTCGGGGGATAAGGAGTGCCAATATTTAAAAAAAGTATCTCTATAATGCTCTTGGTATCCCTGATTCCAGCGAGGAGCCCCATAGAAACTATGAGGAAAGACGGTCCAAAAAGGAAATACTTCTTTATAATCCTCCATTTCTTTCTGAAAATGCTCTCTTTTTCCTTCTTCATAGAATGCTATTTGTACAAAAAAGAGTTTGTCGGCTTCTTGGGTAATTTGTAGCTGGTCTTTGCTAAAAGCATAAGGAGCTTTGCTAAAGAAAAGCCTAATACTTTGGGGGCTGACCTCTCCTTCAACTGCCTCTATACGCTTGTAGAGAGCTACAGGAATAAAGAATTCGTACCCAAAAACTGGATAGGTTTTACAAAAGAAATCTTTGAGCTTTGAGAACATAATCTTGAATTAACTAATTAACATTTCTCTTTCCTTCTTGGGGACTTTGGCAAGTACTTGGTCGTAAGAGTGCTGTATCATCTCCTTGATAAGGACAGGGGGTAAGCCTTCTAAAAGCACAGTATTCCAATGTTTTTTGTTGAGGTGGTAGCCCGCTATAATCTTATCGGGGTATTGCTCGCGGAGTTCTATCGCGCGCTCGGGGTCGCACTTGAGACTCACCCGCAAAGGTACTGATTCTAAACTTGTAAGCACAAAAATACGATTACAAATCCGAAATACTAAAATATCCTCGCCAAAAGGCATATCCTCAGTAACGTGGGGCAAGGAAAGGCAATATTCTCTAAGTTCTTCTAAGTTCATTTTGTTTAGGTAAGAGATAAGAGATAAGAGGGGGCTCATTCCTCATTATCAATTCAGCACACACGTGTGCCAAATTTTTATTCAAAAATCTTATTAATTTGTGCGGAAGGGTTTGCTATAAACTCTTCAAAGGTACAGAGTTCGGTGAAAGTTTCGTGTTCGTAATCAGCAAAGGCGAGTTTTTTATTCCTAGGATACCATACTAAAAAGCCTTCAGCGCCATACCTATCAGCATCGGAAAGGAGGTCGAGGAATTTTTTGTTTTTCCACTTTACTTCCTTGATATCACTCAGTGGGGCAAACTCTACAAAACTGGTATATTCGCATTCGGGCAAGGGAATACGTCTATCGGTAGCGCGCATTAGGGCGATGAGTCCTTCGGGAAGTTTGTAGGCTTTTAAGGCTCGCAAGCGCTCTTCCTCGTCGTGCCACTGGGCAGGCTCTACCGATTTGATATACTCGGCAACTGCTTTCTGCTTGTTGCGCAGAGCGTAATGATAGGCACGTTCGCCGTATTTATCTTTGTAGGAAAGGTCGGCACCCAGCTCAATAAATCGTTTTACCAACTCAAGGTGACCATCTGAGGCAGCTACTTGTAAGGGCGAGGCGTTGTAAGGATATACCATATCAGGCTCAGAATAGTTTACATCAAATCCGTGAGTGATAAGGTATTCACATAGACGAGTAAATCCAGCTTCGGCAGCGTGTCGCAAGGTTGTACCATCAGGAGTAAGGCGGTAGCCATTTTCCAAGAGTATAAAAGCTATTTCCTCACTTCCTCCATAGATAGCTGCCTGCAAAACAGTGATATGAGAGTTAGCATTCACATCGGCACCTTGTTTAATCAACCATTTTACCAACTCAGGGTCGCTTTTTTCACTCATACAAACATCAATAAGCGCTGTTTCGTATATATGAGCCCCCTTATCAACTAAAAACTCTAATAGTTTCTTTTTGCGATTGGACAGGGCAAAGTCAAAAGGTGTTTGAGAATAACGTTCGTGTACGCGGACTTCTTGGTTGATATCCCAGCCCTTGGCAAGTTCAGCTTCCAAGGCAGGAAAATCTTCCTTACGCAAGAGGGTTACAATTTCGGGACATTTGAAAGGTGCTTTTTTTTGGGCAAAGATGTTTCTTTCTTCCATATTGTTTAGGATTTTACAATTTTCAAAAAACCAAAGAAAGGAGTTACTTCCACTACTTCTTTTACTTTAAAGCCTGCTGTAGCTAAAAGTGTTTCTACCTCTATAAGGGCGTGAAATTGGTATTCGGGTGGGGTATTTTCTTTCATCTCTTCAAAAGTATACTTATGCCCTTCTTCTAAATAAGGCTTGATATACTGCTCATACACTGCTTTTGGAGTGGTATTTGCCAATAAATAGCGGTATACACTATCAAAAAGCGGTATATTCTCTTCGGGGTTGAACAGTATGAGCTCATCAGCCATTAATAGTTCTCCTTCGTTTTTCAAAATAGTGTGGAGTTTTTGGCAAACCCCATAAAATTCCTCTAAGGGTATCTGGTGCAGGGCAAGAGCGGTAATCATTACATCTACCGATTGTGCAGGCAGATTTAGTTCTTGTATTTTGCCTTGCTCAAAACGGACATTAGGCTGTGCCTGATAAATTGCTTTGGCTCTGTCAAGGTTCTCTACACTCATATCCACCCCTATAAGTTCTTTGAAATGAGGAACAAAGGGAGCTAATGATTTGCCCCAACCGCAACCTAAATCAAGCAAAGTGTCCCCTTCTTTATAAGAAGAAAGTTCATACAATTTTTCAGCTAATAAAGGCGTGGATTCAAAAGTATCACGTCCATCAGGACTTACTAAATGCTGAATATAAAGAGCTAAGTCCTTTGTCCATTGGTTTTGTGTATTTTCAGTGTGATTCATATTGATGAATTTTTATTCTATAAATAATCTTTGTATGTTGTTAAATAAAAATCTAAAGGGTTTTCAATAAAATGGTTTCTTTCGGCAGTGGGTTATACTTATTTAGTAACGTTTCTTTCTCTCCTTCGTGTAGCAAGGTAAGAAATGTATAACAGCCTCCAGATGTAAGTTTTCTAGTATATTCTTTAATCTCTCTTTTATAAATATCCTCTAACACCTCCGCTTGTTCTTCTGTTAAATAAGGGCAATGGGTGCGAAGTGTCTGACGCAGATTTTCATAGAAATCCCCATAACAGATAAAACTTATGTCGTGAAAATGTGCTACCAACCGTTTTATTAATTGGTAAAAGATAAAGTTCTGCAAATTTCTTGAAAGGATATCTACCTCTCCATCTTCTCTAATAAATACTACACTTGGCTCTTGTGTTGGTTTTTCTTTGTCATAACAAAAACAATAAACCATATAATCATCCACTACAGCCCTTGCAAAGGGAGCGAAGAAGACTTTTCGGTTCTGAGGATATTGTGTTAAATGCTGATTTAAAAACTCAAACTCTTTCGCGAGTTGTGAGGGGGTGAGCACCTGAAACCAATCTACATACAAAAACAAAGGCGGGTTCTCTTTCAGTTTAGGATATTCTTGTTCTAACCACTCCTTATTAGGCAATCTATCACCATTTTTGTATTCCATAGGACAATAAGAATGATATGGATATTTTGCGCCCATATTCAGCATTCCATCCTCATAAAGCTGATGATATAGCTTGGGGTACTGAAAGTTATAAGTTTGTTCTATATGTTGTAATGGGTTCATATTGCTGAGGTTTGATGTTAATTTCTCACATATCTTCCCCTATATCTTTTAAGAAGCTATCTATCGCCTCAAAAGAACTTTTAGAAGAAGAAGCATATATTAATTGACTGCCTTTGTCTAATATAGCAATACTATCTGTGGCATCCCCATAAAAGTCGGCTCCTTCTAACCAATGATGGAGGGCAAAAGGTTTTTTGGGGAAACGCTCTTTTATAGCTGCCAATTCCTCAGGAATGATATATTTAAAGCCTTCATAAGCATAAGGAAGCGCAAATACAGCTTGCAAGTGAGCCATTGCCAACAAAAAATCAGCTAATGTATCACATTCTACTTGCCAATGTTGGTGAGTAAAGTCGGTACTCATATACACCTTAGGATTGGCGGTCTCTAAATCTTCCTTTGCGATAGCCCACAGACAGCAATTTTGATTTTCCGTATAAAAAACAAAATAGTTCGGGTCGCTGAAAAGAGTAAGGTTATCCTTTGGGGTTACCAAGTTATCTTGTGTTTGATTCAGAGCTTGATGTTTTCCCAAAGTAGTGTAATAGTTGTATAACAGTGTAGGCATTTTCTCTATCACCTTGAAGAAAGGTTGCATCTCTTCATCGGTAAAACCACAATCTTCCTCTAAACCAAAGAGCGTACGGATTTGTTCAAAAATGTTGCTTTCTTCTATTATATTAGATTTCGTTTTAGTCATTGCTATATTCAAATTGTTTTTCTTCTTTTGGAATGGGAATAAACTTGTTACACAAAGTGTCGAACTCTTCTCGCGAAAGCAACCCTATATATTTTTCTGTGCGTTCTCTATCCTTAAATGTATAGGTGTAAGTAGATTCAAAAGTTTTTCTTTTATAAATGTCTTCTACTATTTTTGCTTGCTGCTCACTTAGATAAGGACGATGAGTGCGGAACATATTGGCTATTTCGGTATAAAAAGAATCGTCATCAGCAAGGAGTTCATCCATATATAACACACATTCTAACAATCCGTAGAAAATAAAATTCTGAAAGTTATCGGATAGAACTTCTACTTCGTTAAAATCGTGAGCAAATAGTACTACCCTAGGTTCAGAAAAAGGGTTTTCTTTATTATAAAATAAACAATAATAGTCGCCTGCTCCATTCTTCCCAAAAGGGATGAAGAGGAACTCAGGCTTAATTTTATAAAAACTTTCGGCACCGTGTAAGTATTCTATTTCTTCTGATATTTCAGAGAGTTCTAAAATTTCAAAATCCATACGCCCTTCTAAAAGTAATGGTGGATTATCTTTGATTTTAGGGTACTCAAGTTCGCGCCAACGAGGACCAAATTGTCCCCAATTGAGCATACCATCCTCATAAAGCTGGTGATATAGCTTGGGGTACTGAAAGTTATAAGTCTGTTCTATTTGTTGTAATAGGTTCATATTGGATGTTTTTTTATTCATAATACCTTCCTAAATCTAACAAATGTCCTAAAAAATACCAATCATTGGCGATGGTTTCATCTTCACCTATATAATCACATAAGCCTCGTGCGCCACACTCCAAGAGGTCTAAAGGGTTGAAATTGTACCAATCATAGCCTGTTTCGGAAGTGATGCCAAAGGAACGCATTTCGTTATGAAGTTCTTTGTCTTTCATACGGTGGAGTTCAGCTATCTGAAAGAGAATAACAGCTTGGGTATAAGCAAAGGCCGAAAGATGTTCAGTCTCTTCGGGCATTGAGTGAATGCTTGTCCACTGCTCCTCATAAGTAGCAGTCTTTGCACTGAATGCCTCCTTAAGCAGTTCAAGGCAAAGAGTAGGGGAGAAGGGTGTGTTTTCGTGTGGAGTTACAATCCTATATAAAGCTGAGAGATAGGCTTCCAAATCTCTGTTGGTTACTTCTTTAGGAAGCTGTTCTATACAGTTGTAAAATTCGTCGTAGGTCATAGAGATAATTAGCAAAAGGGTGTTTCTTATTCATTAGCGTATTCAATGGTTCGTTCTACAATCAGGTTGGTATAACGTTTGGAGTATTCGATGCGTTTCTCTATCCAATTGCCGTGATTATCATAGCGATAGGTGTATTTTCGGGTATAGACTTCGCCTTCTTTGTTGCTAATTCGCTCGAAAATTTCGTTGTTATGCTCATTGAAAGTGGTTTCAGTTATTGAATAAGGTTCGGGGTCGCCTATATCCTGATGGGCAACATAAATTACATTGCCTTTTTCATCAAAACGAGTTATGGTAAACATAAAAGGCTTGCCATTGGCTGAAAGATTGGTATCGACTTTTTCGGTATCGCTACGAAATTCAATAGAGTCGTGAAGAATCATTTCTCCCGTAGATATGTTTGTATGACAACGATCTATACACCTGCCTTGGGTATCATATTGGAGTTGTAAGAGATATTCGGCATCGGCTGTGCGAGTGAGCTGACTTATATTATTACCATATGCATCGTAAGTGAAAGTAGTAGTTTCTTTCCATTTATCATTTTCATAAGTGATACACTCCACCTTTTGTTGTAGGTCATTATAGCGGTATTGTTTTTCCTCCCAGCAGTCGGTTAGTTCTTCATCTTCAGGGTCGTAGAGGTGAGAACTCAAGCAATTACCGTGAGAGTCGTAGGTAAAGAGGAAGTGGTATTCCTCGCCATAAGAAGCCTCTACAAGTTTACCTTGCTCATTGTAAATGAGGGTTTCGGTATAGTCTTCTAAGAAGTATTCTTCGCCTTTTTGCCACTGACCATCTTCGGTGATGACAGCAGCATAACAATGAGATTCATCTCGTTTTATGTCCATAGTATTAAATTTGCCAATTAGTTAATTACCAAATTGCTTTTCATCATTTTGTATTTCTTCCTTTCTCTTTCAATAGTAGCCACTACTTCAAAACCGAGTTTTGTATAAAGACCTTTAGCTATGGGGTTGTCATCAAATACATTTAGGCTAATAGAATGAACACTTTTATCTTCAAAAAGCATTGCGATAAATAATTGCATTGCTGAGGTGCCTAATCCTTTTCCTGTAAGCGAAGGATTGATAAGAAATCTACCAATATGTACGTTGCTCCCTTCTACTCTTATTTGCTGAATCATTCCTATAAAACTACCTTCTGTCTCAATACGAAAACAATGAGGCAAAGCATTGAGTGCTTCTATGGTAAGAGGATAGGACAAAGCATCTCCTGCCCATTGTTGCAAGAAATCAGCTCCTTTACTATTGGTCCAATGTATAATAGCCTCTTTATCTTCAGGCAATAATCCTTCAGTAATTCTCATTTTTTGCTAAACTTACTTCTTAATATTATCTAATCAGATGGTTATTTCTATCATATTACCATCAGGATCAAGTATCACACTTTCATAATACCCATCGCCTGTAGTGCGTGGAGTACTAAAACATATGTAGCCTTCATCTATGATTTTCTGAGTAAGTGCATCAACAGCTTCTTTGCTTCCTACACTGAAGGCAAAATGTATAAATCCTTCATTCATGACCTTATCCAAACGTTCACTAAGATTGGGACGCCACATAATTTCCAAGCGAGCACCACTTTCGAAGGTTAGAAAATAAGTGTGTAAACCTGTTTTAGGATTGTGGTATAGCTCATTTGATTTCGCTCCAAAATAAGTTTCATAAAAAGACTTAGATTCCTCTAAGTCTTTTACATACAAAGCAATATGGTCTATTTTCATAGTGATAATCTGCTAATTATCTATTACTTGTTACCTGTTATCTTCAACTAATACCGACATTCCAGGTCTTAAATCCTTTACTTTTTGGGTAGGGTAGGCTTTGATAGCAAAGGTTTTCTTGTCGAAATCCCCCTTACTCTTGGTAGCTGTCCAAGTAGCAAAATCCGCTTGTACAGCTATGTGCTTTACTTCCATCTCTATCTCCTGATTACCAAGGGCAGGTACGATACCTTTGAATTTAGTACCTATTTTGAAATCAGCCATTTTATCCTCGCGTATGTTGAACACTACCCATTCGTCACTACTGTCAATGAGGTTCATCACAGGGTAGCCTGCATTGACGATTTCTCCTTCGTTGGGGATAATTGTCTGTATCTCGGCATCGGCAGGAGCGAAGACTTTAGCGCCGTCTTTGTAGGCATTCACTTCAGTGATAACTCCTTGGGCTTGAGCTACAAGTGCTTGGGCGGCGGTTTTATCCTCTACACGAGCTCCGTTTTTAGCCATTTCGTATTGTGATTTGGTTGCTTCGGCTTGTTTTTGTAGAGCGACCATTTGGGTATAAGCCTCGTCTTTCTTTTGAGCAGGGAGTACCTTGTCGTTGTATAGGTTACTTACACGCTGATAGGTTTTTTCAGCGAGCTCGGCAGCAGCTTGGGCTTGTTGCCACACATTGTATGCTCCTTGTATTTGTTCGCTGCGGGCACCACGCTGGGCTTTGTCCGATTGGGCTTGTGCAGCTAAGCGAGCAGCTTCGGCTTGAGAGAGCTTGGCGTCGAGTTCGGTGCTTTCCAGTTCCAAAAGGAGATCGCCTTTGTGCACTTGGTCACCTTCCTGCTTGTAGATAGCCTTTACCCGACCAGGTACTTTGGGGGCAACATTGATTTGCTTGGCTTCTACTTGCCCCTGCAAATACACAGGTTCACGATTGCTAAAAAAGTAGATAGAGAGCACAAGAACTACTGCAAATACAGCAATAGTAACTAAAAGGCCAATGATATTTTTCTTTTTCATAAGATGAATAATATTTGAATACTAATTAAAGTGCAAAAATAGTGAAGATTTGGGACATAGGGATGCTTTTTCTACAAAAGATTTTTAAGATAGATTAAAAATTATATGACACAAAGAGGTGAAAAAAATCCTACTTTTATTCGGATATTTTCTCAAAAAGTGGTAACTTTGCCCTACCAAATAATATTGTGTTTGACACAAGAAAAGAATAAACCAACTAATAACTGCAATATCATGGAAACATTACGAGAAATCATTCACTCTATACAGCAAAACAAAGTCCGTAGCTTCATGTCAGGCTTTGGAATCATGTGGGGAATTTTTATCTTGGTACTCCTCTTAGGGGTAGGTAAAGGGGTAGAATATGGGGTACAAGATCTACTAAAGAGGTTTGCGGCCAAATCAATATTTATTTGGAGTGGAGAAACCTCTATGAAATATAAGAACATGCAAGAGGGTAGGCAAATTTTCTTCAACAAATACCTCTTGGAAGATATCAAGCGCAAGTTCCCCGAGATAGAAGGACTTTCTCCACGAACAACTATTTCTAAAAATGCTATTTTTGGAAAGAAAAATTACTATACCTCTGTAACAGGAATTACTCATGATTATTGGTCTTTCTCCAGTTATAAGATGATAGAGGGAAGCCGCCCTTTCAACCTTATGGATGACAAAAAAGCACGTAATGTAGCGATTATAGGAAAGAAAGTGGCCACTAAGCTATTCCTTGATGACAATCCTTTGGACAAACTTATCAATGTCGGGGGAGTGTATTACCGCGTAATAGGAGTGATGAAAAATGATGATATGATTAGTCAGCAAGCAGAGTCGGAAATCTTCGTACCCTATCCCAGTTTTACCCGTAATATCCAAGATACTCCCGATATTTCTTCCTTTGGCTTCTATTTGCGTGATGATGCACAGATCTCTGTTTTAGATTTTAAGAAAAAAATAATCAACTATTTGGCACGTACTCTCCGTTTTGATGAAAACGATCCTAATGCGATCTATGTACAAGCATTGGAGGAACAACTCTCCAGTATCAATAGTATCTTTACGGGGATTAGTGTTTTTATCTGGATTGTAGGGCTTTGTTTTCTTATCAGTGGGATGGTAAGTGTCACTAATATCCTCTTTATTGTAGTCAAGGAGCGTACTAATGAGTTTGGCTTGCGTATGGCCATAGGGGCGACACCACGCCATATCATCACTCAGGTACTTTTAGAAGCACTGATTATTACCTTAGCTTCAGGGCTCTTAGGAATGTTCTTAGGCGTAGGAGTACTTAAGCTTTTGAATATACTCTTGGAAGCCACTGGTGGCATGGGCTTGCTCAAAACCACAGAAATAGATATGGGTATTGCTTACTTAGCTGTCTTTATCATGGTGCTTTCAGGTATTTTTGCTGGTACCTTCCCTGCCCGAAAAGCCTCTAAAATAGAACCTGTAGCCGCTATGCGTTATGAAAATAGAGGATAAGAAGGAGTGAAGAATAGGTGAAAGGGGGGAAATCTTATTTTTATTTGGATATTTTCTCAAAAAATAGTGACTTTGCCTTATCAAATAATATTGAGTTTGGCGCAAGAAAAGGATAAACCAAACTAATAACTACAATATCCTAATAACTACAATATCGTGGAAACATTACGAGAAATTATTCACTCTATACGGCAGAATAAAGTCCGTAGCTTTATGTCTGGCTTTGGGATTATGTGGGGTATTTTCATCTTGGTACTGCTCTTAGGAGTAGGGAAGGGAGTAGAATATGGGGTGCAAAATCAGCTTAAAAGCTTTGCCTCCAAATCAATATTTGTTTGGGGTGGAGAAACCTCTATGAAATATAAGAATATGCAAGAAGGTAGGCGAATTTTCTTCAACAAATACCTCTTGGAAGATATCAAGCGGAGATTTCCCGAAATAGAGGGACTTTCACCAAGAACATCTGTTTCTAAAAATGTTATTTTTGGAAAGAGGAACTACTATACCTCTGTAACAGGAATTACACATGATTATTGGATGTTCTCTAACTTCAGAATGATAGAGGGAAGCCGTCCTTTCAACCTTATGGATGACAAAAAAGTACGTAATGTAACAATTATAGGAAAGAAGGTGGCCACTAAGCTTTTTCTTAATGACAATCCTTTGGACAAACTTATCAATGTGGGGGGAGTGTATTACCGTGTGATAGGGGTGATGAAAAATGATGATATGATGAGTCAAAGAGTTGAATCAGACATATTTGTGCCTTTTCCGAGTTTTACTTGCAATATTCAAGATGCTCCCGATATTTCTACTTTTGCTCTCTACTTAAGGGATGATGCACAAATCTCCATTTCCGATTTTAAGAAAAAAATAACCAATTACTTGGCACGTACCCTGCGTTTTGATGAAAATGATCCTAATGCGGTCTATGTACGCGCTTTCGAGGAAGAAATATCTAATGTTAATAGTATTTTTACCGGTATCAGTGTTTTTATTTGGATAGTGGGACTATGTTTCCTTATCAGTGGTATTGTGAGTGTGACCAATATTCTTTTTATTGTAGTCAAGGAACGTACTAATGAGTTTGGCTTGCGTATGGCCATAGGAGCGACTCCTCGCCATATTATTATTCAGGTACTTTTGGAAGCCCTAATTATCACGTTAGCTTCAGGACTGATGGGGATGTTCTTAGGGATAGGGGTGCTGAAACTTGTCAATATGTTTCTTACTGCTACAGGTGGTTTAGGCTTGCTCAAAACTACAGAAATAGATATGGGTATTGCCTCCTTAGCTGTATTTATCATGGTGCTTTCAGGTATCTTTGCTGGTACCTTCCCTGCCCGAAAAGCCTCCAAAATAGAACCTGTAGCCGCTATGCGTTATGAAAATAGAGGATAAGAGGGGTGAAGAATGTAGCCAGCGAATACTTAATATCGGTGTTGTGGCACACCTGTAGGGGCGATTTGCAAATCGTCCTTCCAACATGTCACGCAAATTGCTCACCAAAAAGCGAGAACAATTCATCCACTAACACATGAAGTATTTCGCCCTTCTCAACACATGATGCAATTCTTTTCACTAACGCGAGCTGCAAGCTCTACCATAGTAGACATGAGGATCATTAATCATTGAAAATTAATCGTTGATCATTAAGAAACTGTGTTTCTATAGGGAGGTAATAGAGTGTGGAGAGAGCCCCTTCTAAGCGAACATAATCTTTTTCAGTGGTGAGAATACGCCCCTTCTGGCGTAGGAATTCCAATTCTCTGTTTGAAAAATGGTGGTGGTCGCTATAGGCTAAGTGCTCAAAGGAAGCCCCTTGTTTTTCTAAAAAATCCACCAGAGGAGTAGGGTTGGCGATACCTGTTACCAAAGTAAAAGGAGTGGTAATAAAATCCTTCAATGCTTGGCTATCCTCATGACTATACACCCTATCGCTATAGGCAATAGAGGTAAAGTATACCTTCTGTGAAGGGAGGGGCTTGAGTTGTTGAATAATTTTTTCTTGCTCTGTCTGAGTAAGTTCAGGACACTTGGTCACAATAATGATTTGTGCTTTGCGGGCACGGCTGCGAATATCCCGAAGCGAACCTACAGGAAGGAGAAAATCCTGTGTGTAGAGCTTGTCATAGGAGGTCAGCAGTAGGTTTGTCCCTGCTTGTACTTTGCGGTGCTGGAAGGCATCGTCCAAGATAATATACTTAAAGTGAGGATTCTCAAGCAACCGCTCTATTCCTTCCTGCCGGCTCTCACATACGGCGACGGTAGCTCGAGGGAACTTACGATGGTACTGATAGGGCTCATCGCCCAGAGTCATCGCTGTAGCTGAGTCATCGGCAAGGACAAATCCTCTTGTCTTACGGCGATACCCACGGCTGAGAATCGCCACTTGCTCTTGCCCCAGTAGGCGTACAAGATATTCTACCATAGGGGTCTTGCCAGTACCCCCTACAGCCAAATTGCCTACACATAGAATAGGGAAGGGGTAGCGCTTGGACGAAAGCCAACCTCTATCATAGAGAAAGTGCCGTAAGCGTACTCCTAAACCATAAAGAATCGCAAAGGGTAGTAATAGAAAACGCATGGTTAGTTTTGAGTTTTTAATTTTGAGTTTTAGGTTCCAGTAACCTACCTTACCTCCTACTTTATTTTTCGTTCTTCACTCTATGAGAGGGGAGGACAAAGCTAAAAGGTGCCTTCTTAAAATGTCTCCATACGGCCTTGATAAGGGCGAAAACCTCCGAAGAAGGGATATTTCTGGAGCGAAAGGCAATCCACAAGGAAAGTCCGAAACTTACAATAAAATTGATAAAACCAACCAAAACCAGTCCGACAAAGATCCACACCCACATACTCCATACTAAGTGGAAGGCAGCTCCATAGAGCCCCATAGCTATATTCCCACTGACAAAAGTAATGTGGCGTATATCTAAATCAAGATCGAAGAAAGACCCTATAGAAGCAGTACTTCCCATGAATACACCGAACCAAAAATTGGAAAGAATTCCAGGGCGCTTATGATCGAGCCAATGAGCCAATCGTCGGGTACGCTTTACCCCTAAGGTACGCTTGAGGAGAGGGTGTTCCATGATACGATAGGCGAATTGGTTGTATTTCTGCTTATTGGAGACATCTCCAGCAATGATTCCCGAAATGAAAAGGAATACTCCCGCAATAGCAGCATGGAATATCAGTTTGGAGTGTATGGGGGAGGCATCCGAGAGGAACTTTTCCCAGCTATGGGAAACGATATTCTGTCCCCAAGCGGCCTCGATACCCCATACAAGCAGCAGAGCTACCCCAAAAGCCATAATCACATTCCCTACAAAGGCAATAAACTGTGAGCGCCATAGGCGAGCAAAGAACTCAGCGAATTCGTTGTGTTTCTCACTTTCCTTTCCTTGTTTCTTCATTCCTTCTTCTACCATACGGGCAACGGTAGTAGCCGTCATCGAAGGCTGTTTAGTGGCCAAGGCAGAACCAGTGAGGTAGATTAGGATAAACCCAAAGGCATAGTTCATACTATAGAGAAAAGCATGCCCAAAAGCACTCGCATGTACCTCATGTAAGAGAGCCTTGAATATACACAGAAAGCCTACAATAAATCCTGCACCAAGGCTGGCCTTGAGCATTTTGAAGTATTCTCGGGGTGTGTCGGTGATATATTTCTCACCAGTAGAGGCATTGAACTGGGTAATCTCATAAGTGACTGTTTGGGTACTCTCTCGGATAAAAGAACGTAGGTTGTTCTTATAACAGTTGTACTCTATGAGTTTTAGTGCTATACAGATAGTGTTGTCTATCTTGTCTTTCTCGGGGTGGAGTACCAATAAGTTCAAAAGGGTTTTTACACGTGTCAGCTGCTGGTTGATACGCAAGAGCCCTTGGTTTACACGCATAGTGATACCATACTTGGACGAATTCTTATAGGCTTGTTGTACAAAATCCTCACACTGTTGGAAGAGTACCATTAGCTGTTTGTAGTTAAGGTTCTCTTCGGTAAGGGATTCTCCGCGTAGGATACCCTCGCGCACAGTCTCGAACTCTCTCTCGAAACTCAGAAAGGGACTCTCCAAGTAGCCATATTGGGGTACCATACGGATAATATCCGACTCCATAGTGCGTCCACTCATGCGCTGGGTAATTAGCCCAATGGCATCACAGAGCTGGTTAAGCCCATAGGAGGGAGCCCCCTCGCAGGTGAAAATGTTGTCAAACTCTAATAATCCAAAGAGTGTTCTATACTCATGGTGTTCTATCTTCTCAAGCCACTTATAGTCAGAGGAAAGGTAGAATACTTGGTTAAGTACATACTGCAAGGTATCCTTCTCTGGTTGGTAGGGCAGTATCTTTTCTGAAAGGCGCTTTTTTACCTCATAGAAAAAGCTGGAATCCTGTAGGATACCCACCTCCGAGATCATACGCCCAAAACGACGATTTGAAAGTAACTCCTTGATATAGGTAGAAAACAACTGACAATGTGTAGGATGCTCTTGCAAATAGCCGATAAGCTCCAACAGAGAGATTTTGTAGCTCGCTTTTTTCGGACGAAAGTAGCGAACGATATCATATAGTAGGTATAGGTTGGTATGTCCTAAAAGTATGTCTTCTTTTATATGAAAGTCAAACACTTCTTGGACACTATGGAATTTTTTTAATTTGTTAGGCATCTTTATAAGTTATGAGTTATAAGTTATGAGTTATTTAGGAATATAGAGTTAAAAGAATTATAGTCATTGATCATTAATCATTAATCATTGTAAGAGGTGATTTGCCCACTGAAAACAATATTTTTTCGGACAGCCTCCATAAAGAGGATCACTGCTTACAGTTTACGGATCACCGCTCACTGATTACTGCTTTCAGTTTTTTAAAGAAGTTTTTCTCAGATTGAGCAATGTCATACAAGGTTTTGGAAAGTGCCTCATAAGCATTGGGGGTGCTATTGCGATCCTTGTACAGACGAGCTACCGCTACGGCAAAATCACGCCAGCGATCGCCTATCTCCGTAATCTCTTGAGAAAGCGTCTTGAGCCTGTCCTCTTGTAATACCTCGGCAGCTTCTTGTAGAAAAGCCCCATAGATAAAGCGGAAGCCCCCTCCTCCAGTACCTATTTCCTCCTGCATGCGAAGCATGTTGGCCAAGTAGTGGTTGGTGATTTTATTCCCCAATTTCTTCTGCCACTTCAGTATATCGCGACTTACACGTATTATCGCTCGATACCCAATGATAGGTACAGGAGAAAGCATCCAGTCACAAGTATTTTTGATTCCTTTGCAAATTGCCTTTTCCAAAGAAAATGACTTAGGCAAATGAGTAGGATAATAGATATGCCCCTTAGGAGCCAAAGCGCCTTTGGCAAAGCGTACTCGCTCAAGCTCTGTTGCACTTAGCTCTGTGGTGAACTCCATCACAGGGTCGCTGATAAGGTATGAATCCCCCTGCTTGCCATACACTACAAGGTTGTGTGCATTGAAGTGAAAACGATATTGTTCAGGGAAATAAGGAAGATGGTAGACCCCCACCTGTAACCCTACGGGAATCCCCTTGGAAAGGGTCTGGTCTAATACCTGTTGGGCTTCTTTCTCAGAAGAAAATTTCTTTCGAGAAACCTTGAATCCCAATCGCTTAGCTACTTTTGAGAAAATATGCCCAGGCATGGTACGATAGCTTATAGCTGGCGCTTGATTGACCTTTATCCATGGGAAATAAAAAAACAAAAGACCGGAACCAATCCCAAAAACCATAGGCTCACTAAGGGATAAACCGTTGTATTTTAGTAAATTAGAAGCTACCCCATTTTCACAATGTGCCGATTGGGTATGTTCAAATTCTAATTGCATCTTATTCAAAAACTAATCAGCGGCAAAATTACAAAAATTTTTTTAAAGAATAAGATTTTGCAAGTATTTCTAAAATGTAGTATCTTTGCACGCCCATTCACGGATATAATCTGAGATATTAAAATGCTTACATTACAACAATTTACATTCAATCCTTTTTCGGAAAATACTTATATTCTTTACTCAGATAAGGGCAATGCCTTTCTGATAGACCCAGGTTGCAGCACTCATAGCGAGGAGCAACAGCTCAAAACATTCATTGCAGAGAAGGGGCTCACGATAGAGAAGATTCTCCTTACGCATGCTCATATAGACCATGTTTTTGGCTTGCAATGGGCTTGTGATACCTATGCCCTGCCAGTGCATTTGCATCCTTATGAAAAGGAAGTCTTGGAGAGAAATCCTTCGGATGCACGTCTTTTTGGCTTTACCTTTCCTGAGTTTGATGGGCAAATAGTGGAGATAGATACCGATACCATATTATATATAGATGATACTCCCATTACCCTACGCTTTGTGCCAGGACATTCTCCAGGGAGTGTTGCCTTTTATGTGGAGAGAGAGGCGTTTATCATCTCAGGGGATGCTCTTTTTAGAAGAAGTATAGGGCGTACCGACCTATATAAGGGAAATACAGAGCAGCTACTCAGTAGCATTCGTTCCCAATTACTTACCCTACCTGAACAGACAAAAGTATATTCCGGACATGGACTGCCTACTTCCATAGGAGAAGAAAAACAGCACAATCCTTTTTTACAGTAAAATGAAACCAACTACCTCAAGATTAATTTTTATAGATATTATACGTGCTTTTGCGATCTGTATGATGCTCGAAGGGCATTTTATAGATGGCTTATTGGCACCCGAATATCGCGATGAAAATAATCTAATTTTCTCTACATGGCTCTATATCAGAGGGATGACAGCGCCCGTGTTCTTCACTGTGTCTGGCTTTATCTTCACCTACTTGCTCATCAGGGAGCAGAATCCAGAGAAAATGGGGTGGAATCATGTACGCGTACAGAAGGGAGTGCGAAGGGGAATTTCCTTGGTGTTCATCGCTTACTTGCTTAGGGCAAATATTTTCAACCTTTTTTCGGATATGACCGATATGAATGTCCGCAAGGTAGATGTACTTCATTGTATAGGATTCTCTTTGCTCTTTCTTATAGCCTTCTATCTGGCTTCTTACAAGAGAAAAAGCCACTACCTACTGCCGGTATTCCTTCTGATGATTACCTTTGTATTGTTTTTCTTTGAACCCATCTATAGCCACCTGACTTATGAGTATTTGCCTATTTTCTTAGCCAACTATTTTACCAAAGTCAATGGCTCGGTGTTTACTCTTTTTCCTTGGTTTGGCTATGCTTCCTTGGGAGGATTTATGGGATATATGTTCTACAAGTACAGAGAACATCCACACCTATACCGCAATGCAATATTATTGTATATCGTTTTAGGGATTTTCTTTCTTACTTTTCCCTATTGGGCAGGAGAGATAGGGAAAGAGACCCATTACTATACTTTAGAACTCATAGCGGGAGGGGATTACCTGATCAAGCGTATAGGCAATGTATTGTTGTTCTTTGCACTATTTATGCTCTTGAGGAAGGTAATTACTTCCACATTATTACAAAAAATAGGGCAGAATACCCTTACCATATATGTAGTACACTATATCATACTTTATGGGAGTTTCACAGGATTGGGGCTATACCGCTTTTTTCACGATAAGCTCAACCCTTATGAGGCGGTCATTGGAGCAGTGTTGTTTGTGGTAGGGACTCTTCTGGTTACCTTTGCTTATCTGAATAAGGAAGCTATTATTGACCAAAAAATTGATGGGATCAAGGCGAAGATAGGGCAGGGGATAGGTCGTGGTTTTGATAGTATAAAAAATACAATAAAGCGTTTCTTCTCCTAAAGAGAGTATCGAAAAACAGAAATTATGATTAGTAAAGAAGCACATTTGCTCGCTTATTTAGAAGAGTTTATCACTCAGGAACGCAAGGAGCGATTTACACAAATCCTTTCCCAGCGTACAGAGCACTTTACCGTAGCCATAGAAGATCTCTTCCAAGTACACAATACCAGTGCGGTAGTGCGTACTTGCGAAGTTTTTGGAGTGCAGACTGCACATATTATAGAAGAAAAATACGGAAAACGCTTGGATTCAAAGATAGCCATGGGGGCTGAAAAATGGGTGACTACTATACGTTACCCTCATACCCAGCCCTGTATAGAAGCTCTTCGAGGTCAGGGATATAGGATTGTTGCCACCGTACCTGCACCCGGGGCTACTCCTCTGCAGGAGTTTGATATTACCCCAAAGAGTGCCTTTTTCTTTGGTACTGAGCGCGATGGCCTCTCTCAAGAGGTTATCTCCCAAGCTGATGAGTGCTTGACAATTCCTATGGTGGGCTTTACCGAAAGTCTCAATATATCTGTGAGTGTAGCCATTATCCTACAGTATGTCACAGCCAAGCTACGAGCTTCTTCTATTCCTTGGCAGCTCTCCCCTCAGGAGGAATTGCTACTGCGCTTACAATGGACAAAAAACTCCATACGTAGTCTCACGGATGTCTTATCTCGTTATGAATCTTTACAATAAGCATGGCAAAAAAGTACTATGTTATATGGGAAGGGTATGAGGTGGGAGTGTTTTCCTCATGGGAAGAGTGCAAAAAGTACACTTCAGGATATCCTACAGCTAAGTATAAGTCGTTCCCAACTAAGGAACAAGCAGAGAAAGCTTTTAGAGAGGACTATCGCCTTTATTGGGGAAAGAAAGCAACTACAACTGTTCCTCTTTCAGCAGATTATGATACCAATAGTATAGCTGTAGATGCTGCTTGTAGTGGTAATCCTGGGACTATGCACTACCGCGGGGTAGACCTCTCGACTGGGGAAATTATCTTCTCTCAAGGTCCTTTTATGCAAGCTACTAATAATATAGGTGAGTTCTTGGCTATAGTACATGCCTTGGCACTCATGGAGCAAACAGGAGAGCCGCGCACTATTTATTCTGATAGTAAAATAGCGATTTCATGGGTCAAACAAAAAAAATGTAAGACCAAACTCCCCCCTTCTCAGGCTAATAAAAAGGTTTTTTCGCTGATAGAACGTGCCGAAAAATGGCTACATACCCATACCTATACCGCTCCTATTCTCAAATGGGAAACAAAAATCTGGGGAGAGATCCCCGCTGATTACGGAAACAAACAACGATAGAAGTTATTTTTTCGAAGATTAGAGCGTAATTAAAATGCTAATAATTAACCACTTATAAAATATTCAAAAAAAATATGACAAATTATTTTGTCAATTAAAAAACTTGTTGTACTTTTGCACCCGCTTTCGATAAGGGAGCGTAGCTCATTGAAAAGACGAAAAAATTTTTTTAAAAAAGATTTGGTGGAATGGAAAAAAGGTTGTACCTTTGCACCCGCAAAAAAGATGAGGGTGATAAATGAAGCTGAAAAAAATATTTTAAAAAATATTTGGTAGAAAGGAAAAAAGGTTATACCTTTGCACCCGCCAAAAGAGCGAGAAGTTCATTAAGAAATATTGATAATACAGCACAGAAAGATTTAGACTAAGCGGGCTTTATACGAGTCAAAAGAGATTTAAAGATTTAACGATGAAGAGTTTGATCCTGGCTCAGGATGAACGCTAGCGGCAGGCCTAACACATGCAAGTCGAGGGAGAAGCCCTTTCGGGGGCAGAAACCGGCGCACGGGTGCGTAACGCGTATGCAACCTACCTTTCACAGGGGGATAGCCCGAAGAAATTTGGATTAATACCCCATAATATTATTGGATGGCATCATTTGATAATTAAAACTGAGGTGGTGAAAGATGGGCATGCGTCCTATTAGCTAGTTGGAGTGGTAACGGCACCCCAAGGCTACGATAGGTAGGGGTCCTGAGAGGGAGATCCCCCACACTGGTACTGAGACAGGGACCAGACTCCTACGGGAGGCAGCAGTGAGGAATATTGGTCAATGGTCGGAAGACTGAACCAGCCATGCCGCGTGCAGGAAGAATGCCTTATGGGTTGTAAACTGCTTTTATATGGGAAGAATAAGGCGTACGTGTACGTTGATGACGGTACCATATGAATAAGCATCGGCTAACTCCGTGCCAGCAGCCGCGGTAATACGGAGGATGCGAGCGTTATTCGGAATCATTGGGTTTAAAGGGTCTGTAGGCGGGCTATTAAGTCAGGGGTGAAAGGTTTCAGCTTAACTGAGAAATTGCCTTTGATACTGGTAGTCTTGAATATCTGTGAAGTTCTTGGAATGTGTAGTGTAGCGGTGAAATGCTTAGATATTACACAGAACACCGATTGCGAAGGCAGGGGACTAACAGACAATTGACGCTGAGAGACGAAAGCGTGGGGAGCGAACAGGATTAGATACCCTGGTAGTCCACGCTGTAAACGATGGATACTAGCTGTTTGGCGCAAGCTGAGTGGCTAAGCGAAAGTGATAAGTATCCCACCTGGGGAGTACGCACGCAAGTGTGAAACTCAAAGGAATTGACGGGGGCCCGCACAAGCGGTGGAGCATGTGGTTTAATTCGATGATACGCGAGGAACCTTACCAAGGTTTAAATGGAGACTGACAGGTGTAGAGATACGCCCTTCTTCGGACAGTTTTCAAGGTGCTGCATGGTTGTCGTCAGCTCGTGCCGTGAGGTGTCAGGTTAAGTCCTATAACGAGCGCAACCCCTATTGTTAGTTACCAGCAAGTAAAGTTGGGGACTCTAGCAAGACTGCCGGTGTAAACCGTGAGGAAGGTGGGGATGACGTCAAATCATCACGGCCCTTACATCTTGGGCTACACACGTGCTACAATGGTCGTTACAGAGAGCAGCCACTGCGCGAGCAGGAGCGAATCTATAAAGACGGTCACAGTTCGGATCGGAGTCTGCAACTCGACTCCGTGAAGCTGGAATCGCTAGTAATCGGATATCAGCCATGATCCGGTGAATACGTTCCCGGGCCTTGTACACACCGCCCGTCAAGCCATGGAAGCTGGGAGTACCTGAAGTCGGTCACCGCAAGGAGCTGCCTAGGGTAAAACCAGTGACTGGGGCTAAGTCGTAACAAGGTAGCCGTACCGGAAGGTGTGGCTGGAACACCTCCTTTCTAGAGAAATGACTAGTTGAGGGTCAGCTTAGTTTAGATCTGTGTTGTGTTATTAAGAAATATAAAAGATAAGCAGTCTCATAGCTCAGCTGGTTAGAGCGCTACACTGATAATGTAGAGGTCGGCAGTTCGAGTCTGCCTGGGACTACAAAGCTGAAAGGAAATTCTAGAAGCTGAAGAAGTTTTTAGTTTTGGGTTTTTAGTTTTGAGTTAGGAAAATCTGACTCAATATAGGGACTCAAAATTCAAGACTCAAAACTCAAAAATAACTTGGGGAATTAGCTCAGCTGGCTAGAGCACCTGCCTTGCACGCAGGGGGTCAAGGGTTCGAATCCCTTATTCTCCACAGAAAGAATGCCATAAGAAGCATTTTAGAACAAGTTCATTGACATATTGGATAAGATATCAAAAATTAAAACAAGTAGATACAAGAATTAATAGGTAAGTTTTGGATTTTGAGTTTTAGATTTTGAGTTGTTATAACTCAAGACTAAAAACTAAGAACTCAAAACTACTACATACGAGTACAAATAAGTTATGTAAGGGCGTATGGGGGATGCCTAGGCTCTCAGAGGCGAAGAAGGACGTGATAAGCTGCGAAAAGTTGCGGGGATTGGCACATACGAAATGATCCGCAAATATCCGAATGGGGCAACCCAGTATACTGAAGGTATACTACATCGCAAGATGAGCAAACCCGCTGAACTGAAACATCTAAGTAGGCGGAGGAGAAGAAAACAAAAGTGATTCCCAGAGTAGTGGCGAGCGAAATGGGAGGAGCCCAAACCTGTATTGTTTCGGCAATGCAGGGGTTGTAGGACTGCGACATTTGCTGTTTATCGAATTAGAACACCTTGGAAAAGTGTGACCATAGAGGGTGATAGTCCCGTATAGGTAAGATAAATAAGTAATAGCAGTATCCTGAGTAGGGCGGGGCACGTGGAACCCTGTCTGAAACTGCCAGGACCATCTGGTAAGGCTAAATACTCCTGAGAGACCGATAGTGGACTAGTACCGTGAGGGAAAGGTGAAAAGCACCGTGAATAACGGAGTGAAAGAGACCCTGAAACCATACGCTTACAAGCGGTCGGAGCGGCGATAGCCGTGACGGCGTGCCTTTTGCATAATGAGCCTACGAGTTACTGTTACTGGCAAGGATAAGCACTTAAGGTGCGCATTCGAAGCGAAAGCGAGTCTGAATAGGGCGCTTAAGTCAGTAGGAGTAGACGCGAAACCTGGTGATCTACCCTTGGGCAGGTTGAAGCACTGGTAACACAGTGTGGAGGACCGAACTGGTTGTCGTTGAAAAGACTTCGGATGACCTGAGGGTAGGGGTGAAAGGCCAATCAAACTGGGAAATAGCTCGTACTCCCCGAAATGCATTTAGGTGCAGCGTTGTAATAAAGTTTAATAGAGGTAGAGCTACTGATTGGATGCGGGGGTTTCACCGCCTACCAATTCCTGACAAACTCCGAATGCTATTAAATGTTTTACAGCAGTGAGGGCTTGGGTGCTAAGGTCCAAGTCCGAGAGGGAAAGAACCCGGACCATCAGCTAAGGTCCCCAAATATATGCTAAGTTGAAAAAACGCGGTTGAACTGCATGGACAGCTAGGATGTTGGCTTGGAAGCAGCCATACATTTAAAGAGTGCGTAACAGCTCACTAGTCGAGCGGTTCGGCATGGAGAATAAACGGGCATAAGCATATTACCGAAGCTATGGGGTAGAGATACCGGTAGGGGAGCATTCTATAGGCGTTGAAGCTAAAGGCGTGAGCCATAGTGGAGCTTGATAGAAAAGAAAATGTAGGCATAAGTAACGATAAGGCAGGTGAGAAACCTGCCCGCCGAAAGATCAAGGTTTCCTCAGCTATGCTAATCAGCTGAGGGTTAGTCGGGGACTAACGCGTACCCTTTCAGGGGAAGTGGATGTACAACTGGTTAATATTCCAGTACTAGTATTTCAATAAAAGCGACGGAATGAGATATACGCTGCGCACAGACGGAGTTGCGTTGAAGGAGCTGTTATGGCTTTGATAGTACACTTAGGCTACGGTCGAGGTGATAATGCGTAGACAACGTTTCCAAGAAAAGCGAGAGATACTACCCGTACCGTAAACCGACACAGGTGATTGGGAAGAGAATTCTAAGGCGCTCGAGAGATTCATGGCTAAGGAACTAGGCAAAATAGACCTGTAACTTCGGGAGAAAGGTCGCCTATCGTAAGATAGGCCGCAGTGAAAAGGTCCAAGCGACTGTTTATCAAAAACACAGGACTCTGCAAAATCGAAAGATGAGGTATAGGGTCTGACACCTGCCCGGTGCTGGAAGGTTAAGAGGAGGGCTTAGCGTAAGCGAAGGTCTGAATTGAAGCCCCAGTAAACGGCGGCCGTAACTATAACGGTCCTAAGGTAGCGAAATTCCTTGTCGGGTAAGTTCCGACCTGCACGAATGGTGTAACGATTTGGACACTGTCTCGGCCATGAGCTCGGTGAAATTGTAGTATCGGTGAAGATGCCGATTACCCGCAGTGGGACGAAGAGACCCTGTGCACCTTTACTACATCTTCGTATTGACCTTGGATAAGTGATGCGTAGGATAGGTGGGAGACTATGAATGGGGCATTCCGGTGCTTCAGGAGTCGTTGTTGAAATACCACCCTTTGCTTATCTGAGGCCTAACTCTCCTGTAGGGAGAGGACAATTCGTGGAGGGTAGTTTGACTGGGGTGGTCGCCTCCAAAAGAGTAACGGAGGCTTCTAAAGGTTCCCTCAGCACGCTTGGTAACCGTGCGTAGAGTGCAATGGCAAAAGGGAGCTTGACTGAGAGACCTACAAGTCGATCAGGTACGAAAGTAGAGCATAGTGATCCGGTGGTTCCGTATGGAAGGGCCATCGCTCAAAGGATAAAAGGTACGCCGGGGATAACAGGCTGATCTCCCCCAAGAGCTCACATCGACGGGGGGGTTTGGCACCTCGATGTCGGCTCGTCACATCCTGGGGCTGGAGAAGGTTCCAAGGGTTGGGCTGTTCGCCCATTAAAGTGGCACGCGAGCTGGGTTCAGAACGTCGTGAGACAGTTCGGTCTCTATCTACTGTGGGCGTTAGAAATTTGCGTGGAGCTGACTCTAGTACGAGAGGACCGAGTTGGACTAACCGCTGGTGTATGAGTTATTCTGCCTAAGGGTACAGCTCAGTAGCTATGTTAGGAAGGGATAAGTGCTGAAAGCATATAAGTACGAAACCCACCACAAGATGAGATTTCTTTTGAGGGTCGTGGGAGATGACCACGTTGATAGGTTACAGGTGTAAAGGTGGTAACATCAAAGCCGAGTAATACTAATCACCCGAAGACTTATTGTACAGAATTTTTCTTAAGTTAGTTGTGTCAAACAATTAATGATTCAAATAATACTTGATATCTTATCCAATAGAGTCAATAAATTAAAGTATTAAGAGTATATACTCTTTAAAAATCTAAGGTGGTTAAAGCGAAAGGTCTCACCTCTTACCATTCCGAACAGAGAAGTTAAACCTTTTAGCGCAGATGGTACTGCAATTTGTGGGAGAGTATGTCGCCGCCTTCTTATCAGAAACCGAGCTATTCTTATGGCTCGGTTTTTTCTTCTATTTTATTTTCTTATCTATCTCCCCAATGCCTCCTAACCCCAAAGGTAACTAATTATGGAATATCCTACACAAGTGAATGGGAGCCCACTCTACATAAAACAAAACAAACAAAAATATGCAAAATACAATTCATTACAATCAGAGATTGAAAATCAATGAACTAAATAACACTACTAATTTAGAGGAAGCTATAAAAAATGCTGAACATCTCTATATTAGTAACCTATTAGGGGATGAAGAACTTTTATCATCTATTAATTCCTTTTTAAAGAAGTACAATAAGAAACTTTGGCTGTCTTTAGATAAAAGTACAGAGATAAATCAGGAGAATTTAAAACAATTACGTTATTTAACTAATGTAAAGAAACTAAAAATAATTGTATTCAATGGCTTTATAGAGGATTTATCAGAGTTATCACATATCAATGATTTAGAAGAATTTACGATATATGATAATGTAAAAAAGGGTATTTCGTTAGCGCCTTTGGCTAAGTTTAAAAACTTATCTTTTTTAAGTTTATATACTGGATTGACTATAAAACAATACGCTGTACTCAATACATTTGAAAAGCTAGAACACTTGAGCGCTCGAGAGATAGATTTTTCTAAACTCAATAATTTACCTATTAAAGAACTTACTGTTGATAGTAAGTTTATCCATAGTGATTTGATTGCTGAGAAATTTCCTGATATAGAATATATTTCTTTACAGAACTGTAAAGATGTTAGTATAGAAAATATTGCTTTATTACCTGTGGTTTCTGATGTGCGATTGAGGTATATGCCTCATATTACAAGGCTTACTTCTTTTAAAAATAAAGAAAATATATTTCATCTCGAATGTGTTCATTTAAAGAATCTTGAAAGTATAGAAGCTCTTTTTGAATTGAAGCAACTAAAATATCTGATGATTACAGATTTAGAGAAACTTAAAGCTGAAGATTTTTATAGATTAAAGGAACTTCCTAATTTAAAAGTAGCTTATATAACGTTTAAAAACGCAAAGGAAAACGATAAGTTTATAACATTTGCTAATGCTCATAATTGGGTATATAAACAGCCTTCCTTAGTGAGGTAATATTCTTGTTGTGTATTTCCTTGCAGTGTTTTTATCAGTGTTAAGTTTTATGAAAGAGTGAGAGAATTTGGTTTTTAATTCTTTTTTAAGTATCTTTGTAGGCGGATAATCTATTTCTTCATTATAGTATTATAAAAATAATAGGGTATTCTCTTTTTAAATTATTTCCAATAAATTATCTCTATGAAAACCTATTTTTACCTTTTATTTTTGCTATCGCTCTCTTTAGCAGCACAAACCAAGGATGCACAAAAGCGTTTGTACTATAATCCTATGGAGGGAGATCCTGCCTATGCTATGGGCAAGTATGAGCTGAAGTTACAGGGCTTTGAAGAAACTTTTGATACGCTTACAACGAAGCAGAATATGGTGGATTTTGCTAAGAAAAATCACTTCTCAGATACTATTCCCAAGCAGAATCCTAAGCTAAAAATACCTCATTATTACCTTACTTATTATCAAAAGAATGGAGAAAATCATTGGCAAAATACAATGATTTACTTTCTTGGAATGAAAATGGATGGGAAAGATGTATCACTGATCGCTACGATTAGTTCAGTCTCCGAGGCACCCTCCGAAGAGATTGATACGGAGATGCTCCAGCTCGTATTGGATAGGAAAGTGCCTAAAGAAAACTATATGGGAGGGCGTTCCTTTGATTTTCTTGGAAGAAAAGTACCACTGATGGACGAATGCTATTGGACTGGAGTCAATATCGTGCGCTGCCCTACCAAAGGGGAAATGAATTGGAGCTTGCACCCTACCTTAGCCGAGGCACAGCAGGCTATTGCCTTACAGAAGAGATGGGCGATGATGATTCCTGCGCCAGAGAATCATACAATGAGCCTTCTGATGGAGCGGGATATCACTCTCCTCTTCGAAGGGAAGGAAACACGAGCTACAGAAATTATCTATAACGAACACTATCAACATCCTATCCTAAAGAGTCATCATAAGGATTATAAACTCATTGTCTATTATATAGCCACAGAGGTCAGAGGTCAGGCGATTGCTTGTGTGATTAGCTATTATGATTATAATGAGCGACTTGCTGATACAGGTTTGCCCGAATTTGTCTCTCAGTTTGTGCGATTGCCCAAATCTTCTCGTTAGCTTATTGTAAGATACGCAGTATCGTTTGTGCTTTATTTTCGGTTTCCTGCCATTCGCTTTCCTCTTGCGAGCCACTATTTATCCCACCTCCTACATATACAAATACCTCTTTGTCTGAGAGCTGGGCGCATCTGAGATTGACAAATAGGTCTAAGGAATTTTTATGTTTGAAATTCACAAGGCCACAATATCCCGCATAGAACTCCCTTGGGTATCCTTCATTTTCTAAAAGAAACTCACGCGCCTTTTCCGTAGGGAAGCCACATACGGCAGGGGTAGGGTGTAGGCGTTGGACAATTTCTTGGATAGGTGTATTAGAAGGGATTTTAGCAGTGATTTCTGTACAGAGATGCCAGAGCTTGCCGGCGCGTACTTCGTGGATTTTTCCAGTGGATAAATCGTTGGTATAAGGGGATAGCACCTTGATAATTGTATCGGTGACTACTTGTTGTTCTCGGTATTCCTTTTCCGTCCATAAAGGTTTTTCTCCTTCGACAAAGGGTTTGGTACCCGCCAAGGACATAGTGCGAAGCTGGTTATCTTCTATTTTGACCAATGTCTCAGGGGTTGCCGCTACCCATTTGCCTATTTTAGGATGAGAAAAAGCATAGCAAAAAGCTGAGGGGTAAGCCTGTACAAGGTCTTGGAAATAGGAGAGAAGTGGTTTTTGAACTCCGGTGTAGGCAATTCTTCGGGAGAGGACCACCTTTGTCAATTCTCCTTTGTCAATAGCCTTTAGGGCTTTTCCAAATAATGCCTGATACTCCGCTCTTGCTGAAGGGAAGAGGATAGGAGAGGGGACAATATCTTTTTTTTCTTCACCGACAAAAGCAGTGGAAAAAAGATTGTCTTGTCTTAGTATAAAAGACTCTATCCCCACGAAAGGGTGTATGACAAATCCTTTTTCTGAAAAATCCTCTATGGTATGTACAAAAGTGTCGTTTTGGTAGATAAGATGGAGCTGGCTATCGTTGGGATATTTGAAAAGTACAAAAGGCAGGTCTTCAGTAGCTACTTCTTTAGCTTTTTGTAAGAAATCTTCAGGAGAAAGTATCATCTTTTCTTTACAATTATAGTTGTGTGCTTGCCGTAGGAAATGAGCTTGTTATCTTCATCAGTGATTTTGATATCCCAATGTTGTAGGGTACTTCCCTTATGGATTAGGGTAGCCTTGGCAAAAACTGTTTTCCCCAGAGCTGCAGGGCGGATGTGATTCATTGTGATATCGGTACCTAAGACCAATTGTTTGTCCGGATTGGCCAAGAGTACCGAGGCCATACTCCCCACCGTTTCGGCTAAGGCTGCAGAGGCACCGCCGTGTAGGATACCATTGATCTGGCAATTTTTCTCAGTAACAGGCATCTGCGCAATAAGGTAATCCTTACCTACTTCAATGAAGGAAATCTCAAAGTTCTCCAGTAAGGTATTTTTCCCAATGGCATTGGCTTGTTCTAATAAGTCTTCTTGCATAGTCGCTGAAATTTAGTGCAAAAATACGAAAATAATCACAAATAACTAACACTCATCTTCGAGGAATGTTTCCCCTTTTGCAGTGAGTTGTAAGGTAATGGCAACTATAAATTATCCACTCTGTCATAAACACATTACTACCCCAATGCACTTTTGTTTCGGATGAAGGTTGTTCATACATATCGTATAGCATTTTGACAATATCCCAATAAATATCGGCAACCTCATCGTACATTTCTAAATTCAAAGCCATTCCATATCATATATAAGTTCGATGATTTGTTTTTAGGATAGATAGTCTGCAAAGCTTCACTTACAGTACTATATCCTCAACATCTCGCTTGTGTAATCCCTTAGCAGGAAAAGACTTTATGGAAAATAATTCCTTCATAATCGTAAAAAGAAGTATTCTATCTCCTTATACATTGAAAAACCATTCTAAGAAAGTATTAAAATCTTTCCATTGAGGATTGAGTTTATTGTTTTGAAAATCAGAGAGCATTTCTCCTAACTGAAGGAGTAGCACTTCTCCTGTATTGCGATTATAGAAAAAGCCACTTTCTGCTTCAAAACTGTCCAAAGGAAGATATTCTTCAGGCAAAAGGAATATCTTTGATGCGTTTTCTATAGCATAATCTAAATCTTCGGAATAGAGTTTGAACCAACAGACATTATACAATTCGTACCCTCTCTCAGCGAAAGTCGGGCCTATAGCAGAAAGATTGAATGCTGCAAAATCACTGTTTAAAGGAATACCTAAACTTATTAGTGCTTTGGTATAGTTTTCCTTTTCTTCTTCGGTTAGAGGCAAATAACCTCTTTGCTCAAATAAATGCGTTATTTTATGAGATAACATATTGTAAAGTTATAATTTTTGATAGTTTCTCATTATCAGAGGCTATTTACTGCCTATAGTCTAAAATTGTCTCATTCCCCAAAAGCATGCTGTTAGTCCCAGTCCTACACTGCCTACTACGTAAAGAATAGTTTTTAGATATTCGTTTTGTTGTAATAACTGTATGGTTTCAAGAGAGAAAGTAGAGAAGGTGGTAAATCCTCCCAAAACGCCTGTCATCAGTAGTAAAGGCAATACAGAGGCTGTAGTAGCTTTATGTTTGAAGTAGCTATACAGTAGCCCTATCAGAAAACAACCTAGCACATTCACTACCATGATACCTATGGGGAATGCCCACTCACGACCTACCTTACTAAAAGCTACCGAAAGCACATAGCGCAAAGCTCCCCCTACAAAACTCCCTAATCCTACGATTAATATTTCTTTTATCATTTTTTGATTTTTATAAAAACTCACAGATATGACTTAGCCACTCGTGCCCTTATCAATTAGGCTTTGTCTTTTTACATTGCACTACTTGTCAGGTTGAGGGGGTGAAGAGCATATACAAAACACATTAACAACTTGCATCATTAGGAATATTATCTAATCTTTCCTTTATTTTAGCCTTCAATCTATTTAATATTTGTACATTTTCCTCTTCATATAGGCTGAGATTTATATGTTCTATATGATTTAAGGTATTTTCATTCCCTCTTAAGCCTATCCACTCCATAATAGAATGATATATCTCATGCTCATAACTTTCAGATACCTCTTGAAATATATCAATCATTCCGTTTATAGCTGAATCTTTATTAGTTTTGTATAACGCTACTAATTTCAAATATTGCTTTTCTATATCTGTCATAATTATTCTATTATAGTGTGAGTTCGATGTATAATATCTTTAAAGTTTTCTTGTAAAAGATTAAAGACAGATAATTTACATATTTTAATCCCATAACAAAATGTGAAATCTCCGATTTTATTCCCATTACTATCCCAACTATCCCACCAAGCATCTAACAAACTGACTTCTTTAATGTTTTGTTTACTACTAGGTCGAAGAATAGCATATTCTTTTTCTATGTAACCTGTAAATTTATAAACTTTCACTCTGTAATCAATTTATCAATAATTCTTTTTTCAACTTGTATATGGGTATAGATTCCCATTAGTTGATAATCTCCTGTCATTAGTTCTTCCTTAGTTATAGGAGTTTCGCTGTTATCTTTGGCTTTCCAGACTCTCAAATCATCAATAGAGCCTAAAACTAACTCAATATCGTTATAATCTGAATGAATTATCCGATCATAAGCAGGCGTTATATACATAGATGGCCATCGTTTTCTTATCACTGGTGTCCAAACGGTATAAAAGGCTTCATTAGGATTCCAGAATTGACAATAACCTCCATAGGAGATTCTTGAGCATATACTTTTATTAGGTTCTCACAATTTTGAAGGTGTTATTATACGATTTATGCCAGTATTGGGATTCAGACAATTCTGCTAATTTTCAGGGCATAAGAAAGCATAAGCTACAACGAATGTACCAGTGGAGAGACCTATATCATTTTATTGGATAGTAGATCACAACTTTTTCTCCCGACAGATAGAAAATAGTATCGTTCTTTTTCTCTTTTATATAACCAATGTATTTTTCTACAGAATACATAGTATCAATATCAAAGCTATTTAACAGGGCTGGATCTTCTTTAAGTTCTGATAATGTATATCTTAAAAAGCCATTTGCCCTATTCCAAGAAATCTCTTTTAATTTTCCTTCCTTATCATAGCGCGAAATGGTTTTGATAAGCAACTTCCCATAATTGTTTTTTATAAAACCATCAGGATTATATTGATATGTGTCGGCTACTTTCTCGGAGTGAAGCACCTCAAAATCTCTTTTTGAGTCATTACAGCTTATGAGTAAAAAGCTGATAATGATGCTTAGATGAGTCAAGGGGCTGTTTGTTTTCTTATCAAAGGATGTTGTTTTCTGTTTTTTCTTTTTCTGAAAATAATTCAACCTTATATAAAAAGCGAAAATACAGATACTGCAGGGGATGATAGAGCCATATATTACCACAGGGTTAATCTCCTCTTTCAAAAAGGTAGACCAACACTCCTCCCTGTGTAAAAACTCAACCCTATTGACATATAGCCAAAAAACTAAAACAATCAAGAGCAATATATACTTGGCGATAGATGATTCAAGAGGCTTGAAAATCAGGCTATAGATAAGAACTATGCAGAATTGGATAGGCATATCATAAAGAATAGCTGTAATGATATCACTTTCCCCATCGATACAAGAATAGCCATCAGGCAAAAATAATATCATCTGAATAGCTCCTATAATTACAGATAAAATGCTTATTTTTATACTTTCTTTCATTTCTATGTGATACATTTAGGGATGAGCTATCTATTATAGTATGTGTGTTACGAGTTCGCATCAGCGACTAAAGAGAGCCCCATCTTTTTAGCTTTTTCAATCATAAAAGGATAGGCATCGTCATAGGAATTGCTGATAATTCCCTCAAGTATCGCTTCTTTGATCGCTTCCTTGAGCTGTCCTACCTCGCGGGAGGGACTTAGCCCAAAGAGCCTCATGATATCCTCTCCAGAGATAGGTGGTTGGAAGTTGCGGATATGGTCTTTTTCTTCCACTTCTACCACCTTTTGGCGAACGATTTGGAAGTTCTGATGGTATTTTTTGTATCGTTGAGGGTTTTTTGTAGTGATATCCGCCTCACAAAGGGTCATCAGCGCCTCGAAGTCATCGCCAGCATCGAAGAGCAAGCGCCTTACTGCCGAATCGGTAACGATATCCTGTGCTATAATGATAGGGCGGGAGCTCATAGTAACCATTTTTTGGACGAACTTCATCTTTTCATTCTGAGGAAGGCGCAAGCGTTGGAATATCTTTACTACCATTTTCCCTCCGAGAAACTCGTGTCCGTGGAAAGTCCACCCTATTTTCTTATCAAATCGCTTGGTAGGCGCTTTGCCTATGTCATGCAAAAGGGCTGCCCAGCGGAGCCAAAGGTCATCGGTATGTTTGGAGATATTGTCCACCACCTCCAGCGTATGCCAAAAGTTGTCCTTATGTCGCTGTCCCTCCTTTTCGTCGACCCCTTGTAGGGCAACCAATTCGGGAAGGATTAGGGAGAGTAAGCCCGTCTGGAAAAGGAGCTTAAAGCCTACAGAAGGAGTAGGGGAGGCGAGGATTTTGTTAAGTTCCTCCGCGATACGCTCGTTGGAGATAATCTTAAGCCGCTCCTTGTTATCGGCTATCGCCTGAAGAGACTTTTCCTCAATGACAAAATTCAGTTGAGCGGCAAAACGAATAGCCCTAAGCATACGCAAGGGGTCATCGGAGTAAGTCACATTAGGCTCTAAAGGTGTGCGGATAAGGCCGTTTTGTAGATCATCGACCCCATGGAAAGGATCTATAAGCTCCCCAAAAGAGTCCTTAGAGAGAGAGAGAGCCAAGGCATTGATAGTGAAGTCACGACGGTTTTGGTCATCCGAGAGAGAACCATCCTCAACGATAGGCTTACGCGAGTCCTCACGGTAGCTTTCCTTGCGAGCTCCGACAAATTCGATATCGATATTCTCAGTCTTGATCATGGCTGTGCCAAAATTCTTGAAAACTGAGATTTTAGGATTGTTAGGAAGCTCAGCGGCGACTTTTTCAGCCAGAGAGATACCACTGCCTAAGGTAACAATATCAATATCCTTGGCCTGACCACGGCTAAGGAGTAGATCCCTGACGAAGCCCCCGACGACAAAACACTCTTGGTTGTTCTCGTGGGCGATTTGGGAGATAAGATGAAAGATAGGATCGGAGAGCGCAGCAGCGTAATTCATGATGATAGGTTCAGAGAGCAAAAAAAATATAAAATAATAAAAAAATAGTAGTTAGAGACTTAGTCCCAGCTACTTTTGTAAGAGAGGGCGTACTTTCCGCCACCGGTTAGGCAAAGCGTAATAGCCCCCCCAATGAAGAGGGCAAGGTTCTCAATAGCCCAAGCTCCCGTAGAAGGATCGATCACGAAGGCCTCACTACGGTGTACCAAGAAGATAGCCGTAAGGCAATTGATAGCAATGAGCATAGAGAAGAAGCGAGTTCTGTAGCCCAGAATTACCAAAATGGGAGCTAAGAGTTCTCCCAGATAGGTGCCATACGCCCAAATGGTAGGTAACCCATTGTTGGTCAGTTGTATTTCTACGAAGCTGATATCATGGAGCTTAGAGAATCCATGGAAGAGGAGAATACCCCCTATGACAATTCTGAGGAGGAGCACCCCCGCATCTGTATTTTTTTTAGGCTCTTTGTTGGTATTTTGATAGAACATTTGGAAACGATTTAAAGCAAGCCGTACTCTCTTGAAAAAGAACCACTTAAGGGAAATGCATGTCAGTAAATATAAGTGTTCACACTCACCTTAATTTTGAAGCGGTCATATAGCAAAGTTTTGAATTTCAGAGCGATATTCACATCAGAAAAGATCATAGCGCGGCTAATACTTGAAGTAAAGACAACTTCACCAATCAAGTATTCTACCAAATAAGTTCCCTCTTGGGTCATAAGCACATAACTTATATTGGGCGCTATATCCACAGGCTTGGAAATTTTTGCAAAAATACA
The DNA here is from genome assembly GCF_002302415.1 of Capnocytophaga gingivalis. Lineage (NCBI taxonomy): Bacteria > Pseudomonadati > Bacteroidota > Flavobacteriia > Flavobacteriales > Flavobacteriaceae > Capnocytophaga > Capnocytophaga gingivalis. Next base: position 2,187,532 of record NZ_CP022386.1, read on the forward strand.
AAAAAACAAAATAAATATCAACAATTTTTTGAATATAAATGAGTTGGGATTTTTTTAAATAGAAGAATATTTTTTAAATAATTGAAAATTAGTAAATTATAAAATAAAGATATTCAGGAGGGATGATATGGTAAGAAATACGCTGGCAGGGGGCTACAAGTTCGCACCAACACAGCTGCAAGAAATGTACTATTGGAATTTAACATTTTTATAAAAGAAGAAGTGTGATAAAAGTTGTATTTTTGCATAACTAAAGAAAAAGATATGCGAAAGCGTTTTTTTTTACTACTGTTTTCCTTGCCACTGCCTGTGGTGTGGGGACAACAACAAGACACAATCGTTAAGAGGGATAGTATAGCTCCAACGGAGACGGTGTATGATCTGGAGGAAGTGCTTTTCTTCGGGAGTCAGCCTGTGTTCAGGAATGAAGAAGATCGGAAGAAATATGAGCTATTGCGCTACAGAGTAAAGCGAGTGTACCCCTATGCTAAGTTGGCGGCAGATAAGCTCTATCGGATAGAGAAAGTATTGGATTCGCTGCCGAACAACCGCCAGCGGAAGAAATATACCAAGCGAGTACAGGAAGATGCTGAGGCGCGCTTTACCGAAGAGCTAAAGAAACTTTCCCGTTCGCAGGGACGGATACTTATCAAACTCATCTATAGGCAGACAGGAGAGTCGGCGTACAACTTGGTGAAGAATCTCAGGAGTGGGTGGCGTGCTTTTTGGTATAATAATACTGCTTGGTTTTATGATTTGTCCCTCAAGAGCACCTATAATCCGGAGGAAGTAGAAGAAGATTTTTGGATAGAAGATATTCTACTAAGAGCCTTTTCCTCAAACGAATTGGAGATGCAACCTCCTGCAATCCATATAGACTACCAAGCGATAGAGCGGAAATGGCGTAAGAAATAAGAGCAAGAAGATAAAAAGGGGCGAATACCATTCGCCCCTTTATGATTAGAAAGAAATTTTTACACCAAAATTGACTCCTAAAGAAGAATAAGAGGCTTTTTCAGTAAGTTTTTTAGCGGAATTATTGGCAAGCTCTTCCTTGGTAGCTTCTTCGACATAGTCGGTGTGCTGATGGTATACCTGACCGCGGAGTACATCGTTGTAAGATCCGTTGGTGAATCCGTCCAAGGACTTGAGCGGCACCTCTACATTTCTGTTTTGTCCAGCTACACTGATAGTCGCTTTGAGGGTTTGGTTAAACTCTCTTAGCTCAGAATAGTCACGCTTTACAGCGATATTCATATATTCCAATTCGGCAAAGATAGCGAGCTTTTCAGTCACATTGTACTTATACCCGAAAGCGGCGATAGTACCAAAAGGCATTTTCCCTTTGTAATCTTCAGTGTAAGAAGTCTCAATGGTAGCACCTTGCTTGATCACAGCAGAGGTAGGTAGTCCAGAGAGTCCAGGGAGAGAAAGTCCCAGGCGAGCCAGAGCAGCAACAGGGATGTCCTGATTGGTAGTGGTGTAGGAGTGAGCAATGGCCTCAGTCTTTCCACCGATTTTGGTAAGGACTCCAAAACGTCCATAGAAGTTGTCCGTAAAGTTGTAGATTACCGAAAGAGCCGCCCCGAAGGCACGTCCACGCCCCTTTACCTCTCCATCGATAGTGGCAGTAAGAGGGGTATTGGCAATGTTCTTTTGGCTTATCTCACGCTTTACGAGTTGGTCTTCCCCATAGAGATACCCAGCGCTGATATCGATTCCCCAAGTTTTGTTGAAGAAATAGCCGACTCTGAGCTGGCTATTGATTCCTTCTCCAAAAGTACCAAAGCGTACACTTTCCTTGCCGTTGATACTTTCCTCGCCTATTTTGGTAGAGGGCACTCCCCAGGCGTATCCTCCAGTGACAGATACATAAACCTGAGCGGAGGCAGTGTAGCCAGCCCATAAAAGGGAAGCTACAAGAAAAATTCTCTTCATATGAAATTAATTAAAAGAATGATTTTTATTATTTTTTCTGTAGTTTGAGCCATTCTTGCGCCACACTTAGGGGGCGAGCTATGATGGCCTTATCCCCTTGGATGAGGATAGGACGCTCTATGAGCTTAGGATATTGGTGCAGTAGCTCGATGATTTGTGTATCAGTGAGGGAATCACTGCCTACTTCTTTCCAAATAGCTTCTTTCTTGCGCACCAAATCGATAGGTGGGATGCCTAATTTGTGTAATAATTCTTTTATCTGAGCTACAGAAGGAGGATTTTTGAGATAGTCAATGATCTCAATAGGTTGTTCATCTTCTTCTTTTAAGAAAGCCAAGCATTCTCGACTTTTGCTGCAATGAGGGTTGTGATAAATGATCAATTTTTTAATGATTAATAATTAATGTTCAATGATTAATAGTTTCAAATGACAGAATAAGATTTTTTTTAATTGAAATAGTTGATTTGTGCTTCTACTAAAAATACTAATTTGCCATTGTAACGTACTTCTTTTTGTATCCAATTTCCTTTTTTATCATACTGATAGGAAAGCTCAGAATAAGCGGGAAGGGTTCCATTGGCGGACATAGACTGTTGGTAAGGTAATTTTTCGTCTTTATAGAAATAAATCACCTTCATATTGTCTACGAAATCTACATAGTCATCCTTTGTAATTTTTGTATGATAGCCATCAGCATTATATTCGTTGTGAAAGACATATTTTTTTTCATTGTCAGGCGTTCTGTACACCTTTTCTAACACTTTATTATCCTTATCATAAGTTGTCCAACACTTTTCGATTAGTTTTCCTTCGTTGTTATAGGTCATACAGTTAACGGGGTTATCGTGATCGTCCAATTGACAAATGGTAGTACGACGATGGTCGGTTTCTCGGCTTTCGTTCTTCTTATCATCATACGTGATAAAGATTTCTTGAGTCATTTCGCCTTTGTCGTTATATATTTTTTCGTTTGTACATCTATTTTTGTTATCATAAGAGAGTTTTCTGTGTCTTGTGACTTCATTTTTATTATTATAATCTATTTTTTCGATTACTTTACCAGATTTGTTGAATCTTATAAAAGTATTTTTGTCATATAGAAAACCAATGCTAGTATTTTTTTCAATCGATTTGTCCTCATTTTCTTTTATTTCATAAGGAATGATACGTACAGATTCGATTTTTCCCTTTAATCGTAAGTAGGGAAGCATATTGTCATCCTGTGCGAAGGAAGAAAAGGAGTATAATGTAATTAGAAAAAGATATAAGGACTTCATCATGCAGTATTTTAGTAATAAGTTATTTTTCTTTTGATAATAGCCACAGCTTCTTCGTCAAGGAAATACGTTTTTTCGATCCAGTTGCCTTTGCTGTCGAACTTGTACTTAAATGTAAGTGTTTCGGGATCATCATCTCCTATGATGGCAGTGTGTTCTATAGGGTAAATATCGTCTTTATAGACATATTTGTAAGTAATATCTCCCTTGGGAAAAGCGATATAATAATGCTTCGCTTCTATGATTCTCCCTTTGTCGTCATACTTATAGGAGACCTGTCGTTCGAGTTCACCGTCTTCGTATATAGTAGATTTAGCAAGTTTCTGGTTTTTGTTATACTCATAAGAAATTTCTTTGAAGGCCTCTCCATCGGAGTCAAAAAAGATTACTCTAATGGGGAGCCCTTCGTCGTTGAGGGTTATCTCTCTTCTAGTTCGTCTATCACTCTTGTGGGAAGAATGGGCAATAGCAGTACCTTTTTTTTCCTTGTCATTATAGGAATAAGAGATTTTTCGGGTTATTTTTTCGGGGAGGAAAAGCACAGTTTCTTTAACAACTCTATTTTTATTATCATAGGTAGTTTCTTTGATATCGGAGGGCTTCCCCTTTTCACTATAGGAAGTGAGCTTGATGACTCGTCCTTTTTTGTCCAATATGATAGACATATTATAGTCAAAAGAATCGACCAAGAAATCTCCTTCAATCTCATCAGATTCCTCTTTAGTAATATCAATAGATTTTACATTACCTTTTACCTGACAGGAAAGGCGAACATCTTCTTGTCCCCATGATAAGGTACAAAGAAAGAAAAAAATAATAAATAAATGATTCATAGAGATCACTTTTAGTAGTAAGTAATTTCTCTTTCGATAGTTGCGGCAGCTTCTCCATCAAGGAAATACGTTTTTTCGATCCAATTGCCTTTGCTGTCGAGCTTGTACTTGAGCGTAAAAGTTTGAGAAGGTTCTTTGCCTGATGTAACTATATATTTGGTAGGGAAAAGCCCCTTTTCATATAAGTATTTGGTAGAGAAATGTAATTCATAAGTCCTATTCACCCTATTGTCTATCTTTGTGAATCTATTTTTATCATCATACTCATAGGAAATGCTATGAACAAGTTTGTTTTTATCATCATAAAAAAGAGACTGAGCGAGGAATCCATTTTTGGAATGTTTGAGCACCCTTTCTCCTTCCAATTTTCCTTCGAAATTGTACGCTAAGATCTCAGAGGGAAGGAGATTGTCGCCTAAAGATATTACCATTTTAGATTTTTTGTTAGGAAAACCCGTAGAGGTAATGGTAGCAGAGGCTTTTTTCAGCTTATCATCATAGGTATAGGAAGTGGTTTGAGTAAGTTTTTCAGGGACAAGCTCAAGGACTTCCTTGGAGACATGATTTTTGTCATCATAAGTCCATTTTTGAATCGTTTTAGGCTGTCTTCCCCGAAAATAAGTATCCAATTCGGTGATACGTCCCTTTTTGTCAAAGAGGAGGAACTGGTCATCATCTAAGGGATCAAACAAAAGCGCCTCAGCAGCTTTTTCGAGTTTGCTCTGAGTGATTGTCAGGGATTTTACATTGCCCTGTAGCTGATAGACTTGTTGGCGTTTTTCATTCTGCCCCCAAGCGAGGGAACCTATGAATAAGAATAAGTAGATAAGCTTCATAAAAATTAGTAATAAGAAATTTCTCTATAATCAATCGTAGTGCACACAGACTTCACCTCTCCGGAAAGCCTATAAGGAAATTTCCTTGTAAACACTTGTCCGAAGGAGGTGTAAGAAAACAATAATAGGCAATAAATTATAAATGTTTTCATAGGATTATATTCATTCAGTTAGTCATTATCTATCACGAATTTGATATAACAGAAGCTCCTTAGAAAAGTTAATCACTAAGTCTCTTAAAATGTTTTATGGCAAGTGACCCCAAAGCTACTAAAAATAAAATATGGTGAATGGGTTCTAAAAATAGAATTTTAAAGCTATATACTATATAAATTTCAAAGTCACTAAACTGAGTAATACCATCCATCCCAAAATTTTCATGTATAAAATAGAGATCTAAAGAGGATATACTCTGTAAAAGGAACCAACCTAATATAAGAAAATACTCCCAACGGTGCTTATTTGCAAATTTCTTTATTATGAAGAAACTTATTAAGTAGGGAATGAGTCCTATAATAATGATATATTTGAGACTTACCATTGTCTATCATGAGTAAATAAACAATAAATAATGAGGGAGATTATATAAGGTCACTGAGGTTTTTGACAGCGACATAGCGTTCGACATTGAAGCCTTCGGCGTATTCCTTATTGATAAGTCTGCCCAAATCCTGAGCGCGGTAGGTGATGCTATCGCGGAAGTTTTGGCTATTGATAAGAGTTTGAGGTTCCTTGGTATCCTCGTCCAAGAATTGAGAACGATAAGCGAGGACAGCCTCTAACTTTTTGCCTAAGAAGCCAGTGATATCGACCACGAAATCGGGGCGTAAGTCCTTCCATTGGATATAGTGATAGACCACCTTAGGGCGCCAAGCCTGTTGAGGAGAACCGTCCTCATCGGTGGTTTCGATACGGCGCAAGCCACTGAGGAAACAAGCATCACTGACGAGCTTTCCTCCCTTGCCGTGGTCGATATGCCTATCATCGAAAGGGTTACAGATGACAATTTCGGGGCGGTACTTTCGGATTTTCTTAATCACCTCTATCTGGTGCTCTTTGTCATTGACAAAGAAACCATCGGCGAAGCATAGGTTTTCACGCACTTTGACCTCAAGTAGGTGAGCGGCCTCCTGAGCTTCTTGGCGGCGGAGTTCGGCACTACCACGAGTACCAAGTTCCCCTTGGGTAAGGTCGATAATACCAACAGTTTTTCCTAAACTAATTTCTTTGGCGAGAGTGCCTGCACAGCCGAGTTCTACATCGTCGGGATGTGCTCCAAATGCTAAAATATCTAATTTCATGTCTTTTTAGGTAATATAGGTCAGTGAACGGTGAACAGAGGTCAGTGACGCGCAAATATACAAAAACTTTTCCAAAGAACAAGACTTTGAAAAAGTTTTTGCTGAAAAATTTTGAACAGACTAAAAAAATATACTTATTTTCTTAGCGATGTAAGTAAGATTAATTTTTTACACGGAAGGCTTTTTCCTGAGGGTAGTAGGCTACTTCATCCAATTCTTCCTCGATGCGGAGCAGTTGGTTGTACTTGGCCATACGGTCAGAACGAGAAGCCGAACCTGTTTTGATCTGGCGTGTATTGAGCGCTACAGCGAGGTCAGCAATGGTGTTGTCCTCAGTTTCGCCAGAGCGGTGAGACATAATAGAGGTATATCCAGCACGGTGTGCCATATCCACAGCGGCGATGGTTTCAGTAAGGGTACCTATCTGGTTAACCTTGATAAGGATAGAGTTGGCTACTCCCTGAGCGATACCTCTTTCCAAACGTTCTACATTGGTTACGAAGAGGTCATCCCCTACGAGCTGTACACGATCGCCAATGGCTTCGGTAAGGAGTTTCCAACCGTCCCAGTCATTTTCGTCCATACCATCTTCGATGGAAATAATAGGATACTTGTTGACCAATTCGGTAAGGTAAGCCACCTGCTCAGCAGAGGTACGTTTTTTACCCTTAGCCCCTTCGAACTTGGTATAGTCATATACTCCATTGTCGTAGAACTCAGAGGAAGCGCAGTCAAGAGCGATTTTCACCTCTTCACCAAATTTGTATCCAGCTTTTTCTACAGCTTTTTTGATGGTTTCGATGGCATCTTCAGTACCTTCGAAGGTAGGAGCGAATCCTCCTTCGTCCCCCACAGCAGTGCTAAGTCCGCGATCGTGGAGAACTTTTTTGAGGTTGTGGAAGATTTCAGAGCCCATCTGTAGTGCTTGAGAGAAAGATTCTGCTTTGATAGGCATAATCATGAATTCTTGGAAAGCGATAGGCGCATCGGAGTGAGAGCCCCCGTTGATAATATTCATCATAGGGACAGGGAGCGTATTGGCACTTACCCCGCCGACATAGCGATAGAGAGGAAGCCCTAAAGACTCAGCGGCCGCTTTGGCTACGGCAAGAGATACCCCAAGGATCGCATTGGCACCCAAGCGAGATTTGTTGGGAGTGCCATCGAGCTCAATGAGCACCTTGTCGATGAGATTTTGGTCGAAAACATTCATACCAATAATTTCCTCAGCGATGATGTCATTGACATTTTCCACAGCTTTGAGGACTCCTTTACCTAAATACTCTTTGCCTCCATCACGAAGTTCTACGGCTTCATATTCGCCAGTGGAAGCGCCAGAAGGTACTGCAGCACGGCCACGAGCACCGCTATCGGTGATTACATCTACCTCGATGGTAGGATTACCTCTTGAATCGAGGATTTGTCTTGCATGTACGTCTAAGATAATATTCATATCGTTGCTATTTAAAAATGGTTGTTATTCGTTCTAAGAGATATAGCAAAAAGGTCAGTCGTCAGTGGGAACTGACAGCTGACCTTAAGGGTTATTTCTTTTTATTTTGAGCATTGCGTTGAGCTTCTGCCTGTTCCATCATCTCTCGCATTTTGCGCTGGAACTTGCTTTCCTTACGCGGTTTTTGTTTGTTCTCCTGAATCTTGGCATGGATGCGTTTTTCATCGATAATCCAATACTTGATTGCCAACATAATGAATATGGTAATGAGGTTGGATATAAAGTAATACAAGCTCAAGCCGCTGGCATAATTATTGAAGAAGAACAACATCATAATAGGAGAGAGGTACATCATGAACCTCATATCCGGCATACCCTCCTGCTTGGTTTGCTGCATTTGTCCTGTAGTCATGAGCATGTAGATTAGCATAGTCACAGAAGCTAATATAGGGAACAAGCTCACGTGATTTCCATAGAAAGGAATGGAGAAAGGTAGCTGAGCTACAGCATCGTAAGAGGAGAGGTCTTCAGCCCACATAAAAGATTTTTGTCGGAGCATGAAAGCTGTAGGGAAAAAGCTAAAGAGTGCGAAAAAGACCGGCATCTGGAGTAGGGCAGGAATACAGCCACTGAGAGGATTGACACCCGCCTTGCTGTAGAGTGCCATGGTCTCCTGTTGGCGCTTCATAGCATTCTCAGATCCCTTATATTTGTTATTAATTTCCTCAATCTCAGGGCGAAGTACTTTCATTTTAGCTTGAGAGAGATAGGACTTATACTGAATAGGAGAGAGGAGGATACGCACGATAATGGTTAGGACGATGATTGCTACTCCAACAGCCATAAAGGAGGAGAGCAGGTCAAAGACAGGAATTACGAACCATTTGTTGATCCAGCCAAAAATACCCCATCCTAAAGGAATAGCCTTCGTAAGTCCATACTCTTTGTCATATTTTTTAAAGATATGATAATCAGAAGGTCCGTAGAAGAAGTGAAGTGATTCGCTGAGCTCTCCAGAGGTAAAAGCAATGGGGAACTCCGCAGCGAAAGCCTTGGTAGCTTGTACATTGTCCCCTTCGGAGGTTGCTAAGTTTTTGGAAGAAATCTTTCCAGAGGCCAAAGGCTTATCGGAGATCAGGAAAGAGCTGAAGAGGTGTTGTTTGAAATCGACCCATTTGATACTCTTGAACTCCTCAGAATCTTCGCCCCCTGCACTAAGCTTATCATCGCGATTGTCCTCATACTGCACTACTGCCTGTACATATCTGTCCTCATAGGTTACACTCTTTTCCATGCGGCGAGCCTTAAGCTTCCACAAGAGCTCAGGAGTAACTCCAGTATTGAATACCTGAGAGAGCCCTACACTACGAATAGAAAAATCCACCATATACTCATCGGGACGGAGGGTGTATACGTATTCTAAATATTGATTATCAGATACATGTAGCTTCATGGAAAGCGTGTTTCCAGAGAGAGTAGGAGAGAAGAAGAGATCCTTAGTCTCCAGTGTACGATTATCATTGGTGGTAAACTTTAGAGAGAATGACGCATTCCCATCCTTAATCAGTTCAACAGGTTTACCATTGTAGGTTTTCTGATTTTTGACTAAAAGATTGGTAATCTGTCCCCCTTTGTTGCTTACCTGCAGCTTGATAAGATTGTTTTCGATTTCGGTAAAGGCTCCTTCTTTGGCAGAAGGGAGTGCGGCAGAGAAGCCAAAAGCCCCAAGAGTCTCCTTATACTTACTTAGCCCTAAGGAATCGGTAGGTAGGGTAGTGGATGCAGGAGTAGCCACCTGCTGAGAGGAGGACTGTTGGGTAGTGTTATTTGTCGATTCGGTAGTTTGCTGAGGTGGTTTCTGGTTGTACATGTAGTATATCAGTACAACAAACATCAGCGCGAATCCAATAAGAGAAAAAGTATTATTGCGTTTTTCTTCCATAAATTAATTTTCTGAAATTTGTATATTTATAATTTGGCAAAGGTACAAAATAAAATTGTTATAGAAAAACTTCTTTTACTATAAATGATTATTTTTTCTTGTGTACAATATTTATAGTCAATCCCGTATCTTAAGAAAGAGGACGGTGATTTTGAAGGGCGAATCCTTCACATACTCAGCCGCACCAGCCCGCTGACTTTGTCCTTAGGCTCATGTCAATTTTTTGCGAACCATTTTTGATTGACTAAAGATTTCTGTTTGGGTATCAAACTATTTTTCTAATTTGTATTGTAAAGCTGCTTGTACAAAGGCTACAAAGAGCGGATGAGGGTGAGCGACAGTACTCTTGTATTCAGGATGGTACTGTACCCCTACAAACCAGCGATGTGTAGGTACTTCGACTACTTCCACTAAGCCTGTCTCAGGATTGGTACCAGAGCAGAGCAGTCCAGCTTCTTCCAAGGGCTTGCGGTATTCGCTATTGAACTCATAACGATGGCGGTGGCGCTCACTGATGTGTTTACTTTTGTAAGCCTCATATACACGGCTGCCCTCCAAGAGCTCACAATCCCAAGCCCCGAGGCGCATGGTGCCCCCCTTCTGAGTGATGTGTTTTTGTGCCTCCATCAGGTCGATAACCTTGTAGATAGCCTTGGGATTGACCTCGGCTGTATGTGCATTTTCGAAGCCTGCCACATGGCGAGCAAACTCAATAACCGCCATCTGCATACCCAGACAAATCCCTAAGAAAGGAATATTGTGCTCACGGACATACTGGATAGCCTTGATCTTCCCTTCGAGTCCACGTTCGCCAAAACCAGGAGCTACCAAGACCCCATCGAGAGTGCTAAGCTTATCAACCAAGTTGGATTCGTCCAGATACTCAGAGTGAATCATGATCACTTCCACTTTGACCTCATTCTCAGCCCCTGCATGGATAAAAGCCTCCAAGATAGACTTATAAGCATCGGGCAGTTCCACATACTTGCCCACCAGTCCTATACGTACCCTATGTTTTGGATTCTTATGTCGTTGGAGGAAAGTATTCCATTGGGTCAGCTCAGGAGCTTGATTGTCAGGGAGTGCTAACTTTTTGAGAACCACCTTGTCAAGCCCTTCTAAAAGCATAAGATTGGGGACATCATAGATTGTAGGCACATCAATAGACTGGATGACGGCCTCCTTTTTCACATTGCAGAATAGGGCGAGCTTTTGTCTGAGATCGTCTGGTAAGTCCCTATCGGTACGGCACACTAGGACATCGGCTTTCAGACCACTCTCCATAAGTGTTTTGACACTGTGCTGAGTAGGCTTGGTCTTGAGCTCTCCAGCGGCAGCCAGATAAGGTACGAGGGTCAGGTGAACTACAATCGCATTGTTATCCCCCAGTTCCCACTGGAGTTGGCGTACAGCCTCGATATACGGGAGCGATTCGATATCCCCTACAGTTCCTCCTATTTCAGTGATGACAATATCATATTGGCCACTCTTACCAAGAAGTTGTATACGGTCCTTGATTTCGTTGGTAATATGAGGGATCACTTGCACTGTTTTGCCAAGGAACTCCCCACGGCGTTCCTTTTCGATGACACTTTGGTAGATACGACCAGTGGTCACATTGTTAGCCTGAGAGGTGAAGACATTGAGGAAACGTTCGTAATGGCCTAAGTCAAGATCCGTTTCGGCGCCATCTTCAGTGACATAACACTCCCCATGTTCGTAAGGATTGAGTGTGCCAGGGTCAATATTGATATAAGGATCCAACTTTTGAATAGTTACTCTATAGCCTTTAGCTTGTAAGAGTTTGGCCAGAGAAGCAGCGATGATCCCCTTGCCTAAGGAAGAGGTCACGCCCCCAGTTACGAAGATGTATTTGGTATTGTTCATGTGCTTTACTAAGATAGGGCAAAAGTAAGGATAATTTGCGAATAAAACAATTTCTTTTTGAAATGATTTTTTAGTAGGAAGAAAGAGGGGGCAGCAATAAAAACCCCAAAGAGCAAATGCCCTTTGGGGTAGAGGAAAGTCTATCTAATTAAGATGTATTTTTATGGGGGCAAAGATAAACATAAAAAATAAACTACCAAATATTTTTTTAAAAGAAGAGGAGAAAAGCTGTTAAAAACAAAAATATTTGATAAAAACCACTATTCCATAAAAAAGTTGTATATTTGCCCCTAAATATTTAGAGAAGATGAAAAAGCTTTATTTACTATTTTTAATGGGAGGATTTTTGGGTAGTTTCCAAGGAGTTGCCCAACAGCTAAAGATTAATCAGAGTCAGCAAATCAAAGATCTTATGGAGGTAAAAAAAGAGTTCAGCCGCCAGGAGAAGACCTATCAGATACAGGTGTATAACGGAAATGTAACAGAGGCGAATGAACATGTGAAACGTGCTACCTCTAAGTTCCCCTATCCAAGTTTCTTAGTATTTGAAACTCCGAACTACAAAGTTCGTATGGGGCTATTTCGCACCCGCTTGGAAGCGGAAAAAGCGCTAACCAAAGTGAAGAATACCTATCCAGCTGCATTTGTCGTGGCACCTTATTAGCCTGAAGAATGAAGAGTGAAGAATCTAGCCAAGTGAATGAGCTTGGGTATATGGTGAAGCGAGTGTGTGACCAGTGAGGGATCTTTACTCTTTTACCCCTTCAACTCTCAAATCCTTAAATTCCAAAATCCTTAAACCCTTAAAATAAAATGTTTTATAAACCACACAAAGAAGGTGTAAAAATTATCTTTGGGAGTACAGCTATGGTGGCTTTATTCCTTATACTTATAGATCAGTTTGTCACAATAGAGTGGCTTAGGGTAACACTAATGCTGGTTGTCTTAGCCTTCTATATACTAATTTTACAATTTTTCAGGAATCCTAAGCGAGAGACACCTATCAATCCTAACCATATCATCTCCTCGGTAGATGGGAAGGTGGTAGTGATAGAAGAAGTAGAAGAGAATGAATACTTCAAGGACAAGCGTAGGATGGTTTCCGTATTCATGTCGCCCCTGAATGTACATGTAACCCGCTATCCGATGAGTGGAGAGGTAGTCTATAGTAAGTATCATCCTGGGAAATACTTAGTAGCATGGCACCCTAAAGCCTCTGAGGAGAACGAGCGCACTACAGTAGTGGTAGAAAATACCCAATTCGGTAAGGTACTCTATCGACAGATAGCAGGCGCTTTGGCTAAGCGTATAGTCAACTATGCCAAAGAAGGAGATCAAGCAGTACAAGGGGAAGATGCTGGTTTTATCAAGTTTGGCTCCCGAGTAGACATTTACCTACCTCTATCGGCAAAAATCAAGGTTACCCTTGGTCAGAAAGTCAAAGGAGGGATAGACATCATAGCAGAGGTATAGTTCCCCTTGATGAAAGAACAAACAACAGAAATAGCAGTGCTTCTGCTCACCTGGTATGCTGCCCATAAGCGAGAGCTGCCCTGGAGAGGGGCAGGTAACCCCTATTACATATGGCTGTCGGAAGTCATACTACAACAGACCCGAGTAGCTCAGGGATTGCCCTACTACCAAAGGTTTGTGGAGCAGTTCCCCACCGTAGAAGCCCTTGCTCAGGCCCCTGAAGCTCAAGTGCTAAAGGTATGGCAGGGCTTGGGATACTATTCCAGAGCCAAGAACCTACAGCGTGCAGCCCAGTATATAACAGAAGAGCTACAAGGAGTCTTTCCCAGCACCTATGAAACCCTACTCAAGCTCAAGGGAGTAGGAGAGTATACAGCAAGCGCTATAGCCTCTATATGCTATAATGAGCCCAAGGCCGTGGTAGATGGTAATGTGTATAGAGTACTCAGCCGAATATTCGATATAGATACTCCTATCAATACCACTGAAGGAGCAAAATATTTTAAAGAACTGGCGCAAGAGCTTCTGGACAAAGAGCGAGCAGGAGAGTACAATCAAGCCATTATGGACTTTGGAGCCCTACAATGCAAGCCCCAATCTCCTGATTGTGAGAGCTGTATTCTTAGTGCCAAGTGCTTGGCCTATCATAGAAAGAAAGTAACACAGCGACCAGTAAAGATAGCCAAGATAAAACCTATTCATAGGTATTTTCACTATTGTGTCCTAAAAGATTCCCAAGGCAATACCCAGTTGCACAAGCGGGAGGCGAAAGATATATGGCAAGGACTCTATGAGTTTCCCCTTATAGAAGTAAAAGAGAATACAACAGAGGCTCAAGTGATAGAAACCATAAGAGCACAATACCCTCACACGACATATATAAAGAAATATGCCACAGAGTTTCTACACAAGCTCACACATCAGCACTTACACACCTGTTTTTGGGAGGTAGAGGTAGCAGAAGTATTGTCGGACGGTCTTCCTATAAGAGAACTTATACACTATCCTATGCCAGCGCTACTGATAAAATTCTTAAAAAAAGAGAAGATTTGAAAAATAAAACGTATCTTTGAAGAAAAATATAGGATATGAACGGAACACTTAATAAAGTAATGCTAATAGGCAGGTTGGGCAGTGATGTAAAACTTACCTATTTTGACAAAGATTCATGTACAGGTCAGGTATCCTTGGCTACGGATGAATCCTATACGGATAAAACCACTCAAGCAAAGGTAGAGAATACCCAATGGCACAATGTAGTATTCTATAATAAGATGGCCGAGCGTGTGGAGAAATATGCCAAGAAGGGCGATCTACTCTATGTAGAAGGGCGCTTGCGTACCCGCCAGTACCAAGGGCAGGATGGTGTCACCCGTTATGTTACCGAGGTAGTAGCTTTGGATATTAACTTTCTCTCTCCCAAGAGAAGTACAGAAGGACAAGCCACTCCTACTACAACTACAGCCACGGCAGCTCAGGCAGAGCCTACTGCAGCAGCTCCTACGGAGACAGGAGGCGCTCCCTTCTAAAAATAAGAGGACAAGGGAAGTCCTTATTGTATAACTAAATTCATTATTTTGGATACAGACTCGTCGATAAGTCAATTATTAGCTTCGCCCACAGCAGATTTGATCATTAGGGCATTTATATTTATCTTTTTATTAGGCTGTTCTGCCCTTATATCAGGGTCAGAGACAGCACTTTTCTCCTTGTCCAATACAGAACTGGAAGAAGAAGAGGAAAAGGGGCAAAAGACCATAGTGCAGCTGCTGAGAAAACCCCAAAAGCTGCTGGCTACTATACTGATAGCGAATAACTTAGTAAATATATCTATAGTACTTGTCTTTGCTCCCTTGGGAGAATTTCTCTTTGGAGGGATGAACGAATGGGTCAGAGCCATCTTCGAGGTAGGGATACTAACCTTTGTGATACTGCTATGTGGTGAGATTTTGCCTAAGATCTATGCCAATCGCAACAATAGGATTTTTGCTCGTAAGGTAGCCCCTATCATCAAAGTCTTGGATACCCTCTTCACCCCCATCAGTGGTATCATGACCTTATTCACTACCTTTGTCAATAATCGCTTACATAAGAGTTCCTCTATTTCGGTAGGGCAACTCTCACAGGCCTTGGAACTTACCTCACAGGAGGACACCACCCAAGAGGAGCATAAAATACTCTCAGGGATTGTTTCCTTTGGGAATACCGATATACGAGCAGTGATGCACCCACGTATAGATATTTCAGCGATAGAAGAATCTATGACCTACAGAGAGGTACTGACCTTTATCCAAGAGAATGGATATTCACGAGTGCCAGTATATCAAGAAAATATAGATAAAATCACGGGAATTATCTACGCTAAGGACTTGCTACCGTATCTGGAAGAAGAGGATTTCGATTGGCGAAAAATCAAGCGAAAAGCCTTCTTTGTGCCAGAGAATAAGAAATTGGACGACCTATTGACTGAGTTTCAGCAGCGAAAAATCCACTTAGCTATAGTGGTAGATGAGTATGGAGGAACCTTAGGAGTTGTCACACTTGAGGATATCATAGAAGAAATTGTAGGAGAGATCAGTGATGAGTACGATATGGAAGACACCTTCTATACCAAGATAGACGATCGCAATTTCCTCTTTGATGGGAAGACCTCTTTGAAAGACTTCTATAGAGTGCTTTCGGTAGAAGAGACCGATCAAGAAGACTTTGAGAAGGTCAGAGGAGAGAGTGAGACCATAGCTGGATTCCTACTGGAACTGATAGAATCTTTTCCTGAGAAAAAGCAAGAAATCCCATACAAACATTATATTTTCACCATAGAAGATATAGATAAAAAGCGAATCAAACAACTAAAAGTTACCATCAGATGATATATAGGATACTGATAAGCAGTGTATTGCTACTTGTGATAAGTTGTTCAGGCGATATACAGCCCAAGCCAAAAGCCTTTCTTCGCTTGGAGTACCCTGAACCTACTTATGACACTATAAAAGAGTCTTGTCCTTTTTCTTTTGAGAAGAACCATCTTTCCTTCCTCAATCTTCAGAAAGGGTGCAGTATGAATCTGGACTATCCCCAGATGAAAGCCACCATATATATCACCTATAAGCCAGTGAAGGACAACCTTACCAAACTGCTCAAGGATGCCCAGAACTTCACCTACGAACATACGATCAAGGCAACAAATATAGTAGAGCAGCCCTATTTGAACGAAAAAGACAAGGTATACGGTATGTTCTACGAGGTAGATGGCAATGCAGCCTCCCAATCCCAGTTCTATATCACCGATAGTGTGAATCACTTTATCACAGGGTCTATCTACTTCAAGGTACGCCCCAACTATGACTCGATCTATCCGGCAGCACTCTATCTCAAGAGAGATATACGACGTATCATGGAAACAACCCATTGGAAATAAATACTATGCAAAGAAAAATACTCCCAATATTTCTGCTCCTCACCTTTCTTTTGGTAAGTTGTAGGAAAGAAGATCGTCAGCGCAATCCCTACCTGCAAGAGGCTAAGTTCTCCCGAACTATCAATCTTCGCTTGGCAGAATACAACCGTCTTAGAATCCCAGGAACTGCTGTATTGGTAGACAATGTAGGGCTCAGAGGCATAGTAGTGGCCAATATAGGCAACAATTTCTTAGCATGGGACAGAGCCTGTCCCTCCCAAGCCTTGGCCGAATGTAGTCAGATGACCCTTGAGAGTGATAACCTCTTTATGCTATGCCCATGTACAGGAGTGAAGTACAACCTACTTAACGGATATCCACAGAAGAAAGCAGACACAGATAAAGAGAAAAATACTAACTACCCTATGCTGAACTATCAGGTAGTGGTACAAGGAGATTTGCTAACGATATCGAACTAAATGCTATACAACCTACTCAATACCACCAAGACTGCACGCTTCTTTGCCATATATGGTATGGGAGTATTGCAATTGTTACTATGTCGCTATGGGATACTTTCCCTTGAGATAAGCCCTACTACCCTATTAGAAACCTTACTTATGAGCTTCCTCCTACTGGTGAACCTCTCGACAATCAACCTTTTGGTAAGGAAGAACCAGCTGAGTGAGGGCAATCTCTTAGTTCCCTTTTTGTGGGTGCTTTTGATTTTCTTCTTTCCTAAGGTGTACCAAGATAGCAGTGTGATGCTTGCCAATACCTGCTTACTGCTACTTTCCTCCCTGATTATATACCTGAGGAACAATACCGATGGAAGGGAAATCTTCTTCAACTCATCCGTGCTTATTTTTGTAGGGAGTTACTTTTTCCTTCCCAGCCTTCTTTGGCTACTTTTGCTGTGGGCACATATCCTTATCTACCCCAGTAAAAGGCTGAGGAACATGCTGATACCCTTAGTTACTTTTGTACTATTGGGTATTTTGTCCTTAGCTATAGCCCTACCTATGGGAAAAGTAGCGGCACTTGTAGAACGTTATTACTTTATCCCCGACTTTTCCTATGAAGCCTTTGTACACCCATCCTATCTTCCTCTCTATACCATTATAATACTGAATCTTACCCTTACTTCATGGATATTTTGGGGTTCCTATAAGCGCTACATCTCTAGATTTTTTGTAGGAGTGGTACTGGTGGGGCTCTTAGGGATAATTCTTTTTCCTAATAAAAATGCAGTAGGAATGGTATATCTGACCTTTCCTACTGCACTTTCGCTGATGGTGCTTATAGAGCGTATACGCCGAGTGTGGCTCAAAGAACTATTGTTATGGCTGCTACTGATAGCCTCCTTTGGGATTATTCTCTCAACCTCTCGCTGAGGGATTATTTCCCGCCAGTGAGCCAACGATAGATATCATTTCCATTGGCATAGATAAGCAAAGCAAAAACGATAATAATTCCTACCATCTGGGCATATTCTAATACTTTCTCGCTGGGCTTGCGGCCTGTGACCATTTCATAAAGAAGGAAGACAATATGACCTCCGTCGAGAGCAGGAATAGGGAGTATATTCATGAAAGCCAAGATAATGGAGAGCAAGGCTGTGATTTCCCAGAAATGCAACCAATCCCACTGAGGTGAGAAAAGTCCTGCCATGGATCCCAATCCGCCTACTTGAGAAGCTCCCTTCTTGGTAAAGATATACTTGAACTGAGTGATGTAGTCCCTGAGCGTCCAATAGCCAAAGCTCACTCCTTCGGAGATAGCTTCAGAGAAAGAATAACTCCTATGAGTGCTTCCTGTATCGTAGAAATGGGCTGCAAAGACCCCTAAGATACCTTTGTCAGGAGTGATGGAGACACTTTGTGTCTGTCCTGCTCTGAGCACCTCAATAGTGTTTTCCCCTTCGGTGAGATGTCCTTTTACTTGGTCGAAGAACTCGATTGGATGTCCGTTGATACTTACCAAATGATCTCCCTTGAGAAGACCTGCCTTTTGAGCGGCAGACCCGGCTATAACTGAATCAATTTCAGTAGTACGGCGCTTGTAGAAAGGAATAGGTGAGCGGTCATTGCGGAATATCTGCATGCCTAAGCTATCAGGTACAGCAATGGTAACCACGTGTCCATCAGGTTTTTGCACAGTGATATTCTCCACATGGCGGGTGAGAATCATTTTGTTGATAGCAAAAGTATTTTCCAAGTCTTTTCCATTGACTTTCAGAGGAATATCCCCATCGGTGAAGCCATAAGATTTTAGTGTTTCGCTTACCTCATATCCATGAGGGACATCCTTAGAAGTAAAGATATCCTTGCCCCATACGCTGAAAATCATAGAATAGATGAAGAATCCTAAAAGTAAGTTTACCACAACCCCTCCGATCATGATAATCAGGCGCTGCCAAGCAGGTTTGCTACGGAATTCCCAAGGTTGGGCAGGCTGTGCCATCTGTTCCTTGTCCATACTTTCATCAATCATACCCGCGATTTTGACATATCCACCTAAGGGAAGCCAACCTATTCCATAAACAGTTTCGCCTATCTTTTTCTTGAATAGAGCAAACTTGATATCGAAGAACAAGAAAAACTTCTCCACCTTGGTCTTGAATAACTTGGCAGGGATAAAGTGACCTAACTCATGCAGTATCACTAAGATAGATAAGCTTAGTACCAGCTGTCCTGCCTTGATTAAAATAGTTTCCATTATAATAATTTTAGTGTGCAAAAATAGACTTTTTTTTGATATTAGAGGCCAAAAAACCTGTTAATTTCAATACTCGATGATTAACGATTGAGGATCAATGATTAGGTGGGGAGTTAAGTTATTGTTTCGATTAAGAGTGTAAATATTGTTAAAAAACATATTTTATTCTTAATAAAAGGACTAAAATTTTGAAATGAGAGGAAAGAAAAATATCTTTGCACCGAATTAAAATAAGAAAGATTAATTATGAAGAAAATAGCATTTATTCTACTGATTACTGCAAGTTCTTTTGCTTCAGCACAGGTGATAGACACCCTAAAGACTAATGTCAGCAATGAACAAGCAATAAATGAGATGAAGACAAACTTGGAAGCACAAAAAGAAGCTTTGGAAGCAAAAGAGTTTGCCATTAAACAAGAAGCCGCTAATAGAAAATTAGCAGAAAGAGAACTAAAACTCAAGGAAAGACAACAAAAAGAAGCCGAGAGACAACAGAAACAAGCCGAAAAACAGCAGAAAGGAGCTGAAAAGTTGCAGAAAAAGCAACAAAAACAATTAGAAAAAGAGCAGAAACTCAAAGAAAAACAGCTCAAACAAGCAGAAAAAGATGCTAAAGCAGCTCAAAAACGAGAAACAAAGAAGCTAAAGGTACAAGACAAATTGGCTAAAGCTCAAATAAAGAAAAACAAAGCGCAAGCAGATTATGACAAGCAAGATCTGAAGCTAAAAACAGGACTTTCCAGAGGAAACCTCTCTGCAGAGAAAGAACTGAAGTTGCGTACCAAACTGCTAAAGAGCAAGTCTAAGCTCATCGATGCAGAATCCAATGTAAAGAATTTGGAAATAGAACTCCAAAGATTAAAATAGCAGTAAGTTTTTTAGTCATAAATTTAATTTTTAAAATTGAAAAAAGGCACTTCACAAGGAGCGCCTTTTTTATTTTGGGTAGGTATTGATAATAATCTCGAAGTACTGAGGGTCGTAGAGTGTTCGCATGGTATAGAAGGCCTCTTTTCTCTTTTTGTACTCAGTAGGAAAGGAGACAAGATGGAGGTCATGGTCGAGAATTTGGTAGATAAGCTCACTGCAATAGAGCTTGGAAGGCTCATCGATAGTGCCGATATGATCAAAAGGTATCTTTAGAGAAAGATAATACTTAGCCCTGCTAACAATCTCTTTTCCCTGCTCAAGAGTAATCTTTTTGGGGCGTACCACCAATAACTTTTCAGGCATGGAGTGTCTTAGGAAATCGTGTAGAGACTGGGACTGCATGCCATCGATAGGGCTTACGTCCGAAGAGAGTGAATGAATCACCCGCCATTTGTTGTTTTCCCGATAGAGAATAGCCGAATGAGTGACATCAAAAAGAGAATCATTCAGTTTTTGGGAGATAATATCGCTGAAGAAGCCATAGCCGCGGCGCAAGATAATATCCCCTTCCTCAAGCAGAGCGAGCTGCTCGGGGGTAAGGCGTATAATAGAGCTATTGCGAGTTACCTGTTTTTTCTCTTGTAGGGTATCCACCCAGAAGAAAAGGCGAAATCCTCCCCAAAGGAAAAGAAACAAAATCCCAAAACAAAGGAAAAATAGGCGTATTCTTCGATTCATTTTGGGATTTTAAATCAATTAAAAATAGAATTTTTTACATAGCAGGGATGGAATCCTGAGCAGGCTCGCCCTCATGTTCGTGAGGTTCATCACCCATATCTGCATCATCCGGATGAGCGTGGTCATCGCCTTCTTCTCCAGGAGCACCATGCTCTTTATTGCCCTGTTCCTTGTTGATAGAAACAAGCCATTTGCCATCTACTTTTTTTAGGTCAAGAGATTCCTCCTTATCAGAACCTTCGGACTTGTAGTATACCTTAGCCTTGTCACCATCTTCCTCTACTTTGGTAATGGTAAAGGATTTGATATCTTCAGGTTTTGCTTTTTCTCCTTTGGAGAATCCTTCCAAAACCCCAATGAACTCAGCAGTTTCTTTATCACAATACTTTTTAGCCTCTTTGAAATCGGCTTTATTGATTGCTTTTAAGAATTTTTCAGCAACTACTTTAGGAGAATTTCCAGAACAAGAGGCCAAAAGAAGGCACACGAGTAGGGAAAAAGTAAAAAGGATTTTTTTCATAAGATAAAAAATTACAAGATTATACAATTATACAAGCGACAATACATCACGAGCTATCTGAATTTCTTCATTGGTAGCTACGATAACGATTTTCACTTTACTATCAGGGGCTTGAATTTCCACGATATCACTTGGGTGATTAAGAGATTTGTTCTTTTCAGCATCGATTTTCACACCTAAGTATTCCAAATCTTCGCAAACCAACTGGCGAATGATAGAGGCATTTTCTCCTAATCCAGCAGTAAAGATAAGTGTATCTACCCCATTGAGTGCAGCCGCATAAGCACCAATATATTTTTTCACACGGTAGGCATACATATCCAAGCAGAGGATACCATTAGGATCTCCTTTTTCAGCTAAAGCCTCGACATCGCGGGCATCGGAGCTTCCAGTGATTCCCTTCATACCACTTTCGTGATTGAAGATTTCGGCAATCTCGTCATTGGAGAGTCCTTTTTTGCCTAAGAAGAACACTACAGCACTATCGATATCTCCACAGCGGCTTCCCATAAGGAGTCCTTCGTTGGGTCCGAATCCCATAGAAGTATCGATACAATGTCCTTGAGCATCGACAGCTGCCATACTTGCCCCATTTCCTAAGTGAAGTGTAATGTTCTTCAGATGAGGGTTGTTGAAGTGACGTCGGGTACGCTCGTCCACATACTTATGGCTGATTCCATGGAAGCCATAGCGACGGATTTTGTCCTCGGTATAGAAGTGGTTAGGGATGGCATAGCGGAAGGCCTTTTCGGGCATAGTCTGGTGGAAAGCCGTATCGAAGACCACAAAGTTTTCAGTTTCCTTAGGGAAAATCTTTTGAGCCGCTTCGATTCCTATGATACTTGCAGGGTTATGCAGCGGAGCCAAAGGAATCATCTTGCGAAGTTCCTCCATAACCTGAGGAGTTACACGCTCAGGAGCCGTGAATTTTCCTCCGTGAACGACCCTGTGTCCTATATACTTTACCTCACTGATGGAGTGGATCACCCCAATTTTTTCATCGGTAAGATAAGCGGCCATTTCCTTGAAAGCTACTTCGTGATTGTCGAAGTGCATTTCCTTGCTCACCTTATTTTTTTGACCATTTTCCCAATATTCGTGAGAGATTTTACCTTGTTCTAAGCCGATACGTTCGGCAAGACCCTTAGCCAATACAGTTTCGGTATCCATCTCGATAAGCTGATACTTAAAGGAAGAGCTACCGCCGTTGATAACGAGTACTTTCATTCGTTCTATTTTTTTAATATCAATTGTTAGTAAAGATTTAGAAAGGTAGCCCATCGTCCTCCAAGTCATTTCCAGAAGGTGCTACTGCGGGTTGAGGGGTAAAAGTAGTTCCTCCTTGAGGTGCTTGGGCAGGAGGTGGTGGGGGAGGGGTCGCCTGAGTAGAAGCCTGAACGGGTGCTTGAGCTTGAGCTTCTACATTAACAATACGCCAAGCTACTAAGGAGTTGAAGTATTTTGTTTCCCCCTGAGGGTTTGTCCATTCACGGCCACGCACATCGAAAGTAACCTTGACTACTTGTCCAGGTTGGTAGCCATTGAGCAATTCGCAATTGCCTTGAGTAAACTCAAGGGAAATAGTTTGCGGATATTGTTCCTCAGTTACGATAATAAGTTCTCTTTTACGGAACCCATTTGCTCCATATTCCTGAATGGGAGTAATGAGTTTTATACGACCTTGTAATTCCATAGGGATACGATTTGTATATAATTAAATTAAAAATAAAAGTTGCGACAAAGTTACTAAAAAAAAGCGAAATAAAGGGTAGTTTCGAGGAAAAAATATTTTTACATAAGGAAGGACTGTTTTTATCTATTAATTCATCACAGGATAGTAGTTTTGTATATTGTTAGGATATTTTTTCGAAAATATCTCTTATTGGTCACTTCATCCTGAGGACTTAAGAAGTCTCTTTTTTAGTGAAAGATTCCTAAAAGAGGATCTCAAATCACTTGTTCTCCCCTTAGAGAGAGTTATATAAAAGTCATTGACAAAGAAGATATTTTCCTTTACTATCAATCGTTTGTTCCAGAGAATAAGTCCCTGGCAAGCTTAGCTACCTTCAATAATGAAATTCTTAGGCACAGTGGACTTTAATGAGGTGTTTTTCTCTCTCGCTTATAGATACGCTTGATTTTTCTTGCAATAAACTTATTAAGGTCTTTGTCCTTGACCGAGTAAGTGTTGAACAAGAGTACCGGAGCGATCACCCCGAAGGCTAAGCCTAAGGTGATAAAGCCTGTCTGGAGGGCAAGCTTGATCGTTTCGAAAATGGTTTCCAAGGTTTGGTTATGCTCATGTGTGATCGTTACAATCTTGATCAGTCCCATCATGAATTCATATCCCGATTTCCCAGGAATCATATTGATTACAGCCGGAATAGTAAAGACCATAGGAGGAGTGTGTACCCTATGGGCAAAGTACATTCCCAAGAAGCCCACTACACAAGCTCCTACAAAAGAGGCAATGACCACCTGATCAGGAATCAAGGTTTTGATAAGCAAAAACTTAGTGCTCCATCCGATAGCCCCCAATAGTGCTGTTGCCCACAGTGCGCGGCGTGGTGTGTTGAACAAAAGCGCAAAACCAATAGAGACCCACATAGACCAAAAAATACGTTCGGCCAGTAGGGCGAAAGCATCAAAGAAGTTCATAACCAAAGATAAATAAAGAGAGATAAAACCCGATAGAAATCATAAAGATAAGCATCATCGCATAAGCGAGCTTGGCTATACCCGCGACTACATAGCCGGTGAGTAGATCAATAAAGCCATTGATCAGCGGCACGCCAGGGATCAGCCATAACACACAGGAAGCCAGTGCATTTTTGTATTCTTCGACCCCTAATAGGCGGAATCCATTCACTACAGAGACAGAGATAAAAGCCGCCCAAGCCCAACAGATAAAAATATTGAACTTTTTCAGCTGTAAGATTCTTCTGCCAGCCAATCCCAATAGGGTAGCCAAGAAGGACATACCAAATTCCAAATAGCTATTGTGATGATCCCCGCCGAAGATGTATGCCAAGGAACCTCCTGCCAAGGAGACGAAGAACCACATCAGGTACATATTGTAGTGTGATTTTCCCTTGATATAAGCTACTTCACGCTCTATGACATTGATAGGGAGCTTCTTCTCCAGGATACGCCAAGAGAGAATACTGATATCCGAAATCGCATTGAAATTGACCCCATGGTGAGGAATACTCTTAACGACGGTTTCCTTTTCTCCTGTGGTATTGTTATACAGAGTAAGAATGATAGCCGAAAAAGAGTAGAAGATGTCACAGCGATAGTTTAGAGCCCCAGCGATTCGATTCACATTCCTAAGAACTCTACGTGTATTTGCCCCTCCAGTGATCAATACAAAATTGATATCGGCTAAGAGCTGAGCCACACGTTCTATTTCTTTCATGGTTACTATTGAATGATTTTTTGTGTTTTTACTTTAGTTTTATTTTACGATGATAAGGAAATAATTCTTTTTACCACGCTGAAGAAGGATAAAGCGCTGGTTGAGCAAGTCCTTTTCGCTCAGGCAGTAGCCTTCAGTCACTTTTTCTTTGTTCACCGAGATAGAGTTTTCCCCCAGTGCACGTCGGGCTTCGGAATTACTTTTGATAAATCCTGTTTTGGCAGAGAGTGCAGCGATCATATCCAAGCCATTTTTAAGGTCATCGAGAGCTATCTCAGCCTGAGGTACTCCATCGAACACCTCAAGGAAAGTCTTTGCATCGAGCTTCTTGAGATCCTCGGAGGTAGAGTTGCCAAAGAGAATCCCAGAGGCCTGTACGGCTTTTTCCCATTCCTCTTTTCCATGTACCAAAAGGGTAAGTTCCTCAGCCAATTTGTTTTGCAAGATTCTCAGGTGAGGTGCTTGGAGGTGCTCGGCGGTAAGAGTCTCTATTTCCTCCTTAGGGAGCATGGTGAAAATCTTGATATAGCGCTGGGCATCAGCATCGGAAGTATTGATCCAGTATTGGTAGAACTTGTAAGGAGACGTTTTCTCAGGGTCGAGCCATACATTGCCCCCTTCTGACTTACCGAACTTGGTACCATCGGCCTTGGTGATCAGAGGGCAAGTAAGGGCATAAGCCTTTCCTGAAGCCTTGCGGCGGATTAGCTCCGTACCCGTGGTAATATTTCCCCATTGGTCAGAGCCCCCCATTTGGAGAGTTACCCCTTTTTCTTGGTATAAGTGAAGGAAATCGAAGCCTTGTAGGAGTTGGTAAGAAAATTCAGTAAAGGACATACCCTCGGTATTCTCGTTGGGGTCAAAGCGTTTTTTTACGGAATCTTTAGCCATCATATAATTCACAGTAATATGCTTACCGATATCACGGATAAAGGAGAGGAAAGAAAATCCCTTCATCCAGTCATAGTTGTTTACCAATTCAGCACGATTGGAAGCGGTACTTTCAAAATCAAGGAATTTGGCTAATTGTTTTTTGATACCCGCTATATTGTGAGCTAAAGCCTCCTCAGTGAGTAAGTTTCGTTCTGTAGATTTCCCAGAAGGGTCTCCGATCATACCTGTAGCCCCGCCTACTAAGGCATAAGGCTTGTGACCACAGTTTTGGAAGTGGCGGAGCATCATCACCCCCACCAGGTGTCCTATATGGAGAGAGTCCGCTGTAGGGTCTATTCCCACATAAGCGGCGCGAAGCCCTTCTAATAAGTGTTGTTCAGTCTCAGGCATGATATCCTGAATCATGCCACGCCAGCGTAATTCTTCTACAAAGTTTCTCATTTTTTTCTTCAAGGAATTAATAAGTGGCAAAGTTACGAAAAATAATGATTCATTTCTTAATAATATTTGATTAATTTTAAAAAGAAGACATTCTGCCACTTGTATCCAATTTCTGAAAATAAATGCGTTTAGAGATTGTATTTATTTAAATAAAAACGTATCTTTGCGAAAAATATAATAATGAGAAAAGCTAAATATGGGAGCTATGTAATAGGATTGTGGTTTGTGTTACTTATTGTAGCTTGTCATCATCAAAGAGAGAAAATAATAACTTTGCAAGAGGCTGAAGAGAAGGTGCTTTCATTGCCCTTGACGCAAAAAATAAATGAATATATTGATAAATTTTCACATGGGAAGCATGGGGTATCTATTCTTTCAGACAGCCTTTTGATAGATAACAAATACTTCTATGAGCTACAAATAGGATATAATTCCCCAATTCGTTATGAGACTTATTATACGCTCTATGTGAATAAGAGTAATGAAGAGGATATTCGTATTATGGAGCCTATTTCAGGGGAGATTATTCCTCTTTCTCAATGGAGAGAAGATACATCTTCTTATGAAAATCCTTCAGAAGAGGTGTCAGATAACCTATCATGTGATGAGCTACTTACCCAAATAGTACAATCTTCTAATATCACACTGATAGTGAAGCCTTCTGACTGTTATGTGGTACAAGATAGGGTAGAGAAAGATGCTATCTATGCAGGAGTGTATACTCCTACAGAAGGAGAGAGCAACACAATGGTCTTAGCTTGGATAAAATACAATGTCAGAGAAGCTAAATTGTATGATATTACTAAAGATCCTGATCAGCCTATAGAACTTGATTTTGATAAGAAAGTGCCAGTAGGATATGACTTCGAATCACAATGTGGGGCAAATTCTCAAAGAGAATAAAAGGTTGTTTTAGGAATCCATTCAGTGAGATGAAAGAAGCAAAAAACATTTGGTTTTTGAAAAATAAGTAAAAATGAACTCTATTAAATTTTACCTATGGAAGAGAAAAAAATTATAGACCGTTTTATCCGCTATGTGAAGGTTGATTCACAATCGGATCCAGAGGGGACAGAGACCCCCAGTACCCAGAAACAATGGGACATTGTACACCTTTTGGTAGAAGAGCTCAAAGAGATAGGCCTTTCGGAAGTAGAGGTTGATCAGTATGGCTATATCATGGCTACCTTGCCTTCTAATGTATCGCATACAGTGCCTACTATAGGCTTTATTGCTCACTATGACACCTCACCAGACTTCTCTGGAGCGAATGTAAATCCACAGTTTGTACATAACTACGATGGGGGAGATATAGTGCTCAATGCAAAAGAAAACATAGTACTTTCCTCCTCTTACTTCCCAGACTTAAAGAAATACATAGGCCAGACAATCATCACTACCGATGGGCTTTCTCTCTTAGGAGCTGATGACAAGGCAGGGGTGGCAGAGATCGTATCGGCTATGGAATATCTTTTGGCACATCCTGAGATTAAGCATGGGAAAATCCGAATAGCCTTCACTCCTGATGAGGAGATCGGGAAGGGACCCCATAAGTTTGATGTGCCAAAATTTGGTGCCCAGTGGGCATATACTATGGATGGTAGTCATATAGGAGAGCTTGAGTATGAGAGCTTCAATGCTGCAGGGGCTAAGATTCATATCAAGGGAAAGAGTGTGCACCCAGGAACTGCCAAAGGGCGTATGGTCAATGCTGTACTTCTCGCCAGTAAGCTTATAGAAGCACTTCCAGAGAATGAAATCCCAGAACGTACAGAAGGTAGAGAAGGATTCTTCCACGTGATGAATATCAAAGGAGATGTAGAGAATGTGTATATCAACCTGATTATCCGTGACCATGATCGCAATAAGTTCAATGCCCGTAAGGAACTATTAAGCACAATCGTGAAAGACTTCCAACAGAAGCACAAAGATGCTGTCTTTGAGTTAGAAGTAGAAGATCAGTACTACAACATGCGTGAGAAGATAGAGCCTGTAATGCATATAGTAGAGATAGCAGAGCAAGCGATGAAGGATGCAGGGGTGACACCAGTGATCCAAGCCATTCGTGGAGGTACCGATGGAGCGCAGTTGAGCTTCAAGGGCTTGCCTTGTCCTAATATCTTTGCTGGAGGAGTGAACTTCCATGGTAAGTATGAATACCTACCTGTTCCGAGCTTATTCAAGGCCATAGACGTGATCCTAAAGATAGTAGAACTCACAGCTAAGAGGAGTGAACAGTAAGCAGTGAGGAGTGAACAGTGAGCAGTTGTTATTGCTCATTAATCATTAATCATTAAAAAAGAGGTTACTCAAGGGAGAGTAACCTCTTTTTATAGTTGAAGTATAACTTAAATCATCTTGTCAATTAGTTGATTTTAGGGTCTTTCATGCCCTGTTCGATCATGTTGTAGAACTGGTCGAGCTTAGGAAGTACCACGATACGAGTACGGCGGTTTAGTGCACGTCCGTCAGCAGAAGCATTGGAAGTTACAGGGACATATTCTCCACGACCAGCAGCAGTCATACGGCTGGCAGTTACCCCGAAATCATTCTGAAGGATACGCACTACGGCAGTAGCTCTAAGTACGCTCAAGTCCCAATTGTCTTTGATACAAGTATTTTTGATAGGCACATTATCAGTATGTCCTTCTACCATGAACTCGAAATCAGGCTTGTTGTTCACTACCTTAGCGACCTTGCCAAGTACCTCACGAGCGCGAGGAGTTACATTGTAGCTACCACTGCTAAAGAGCATTTTGTCGGAGATAGATACATATACCACCCCTTTATCCACTTGTACAGTGATATCCTCATCGTCCAAGTTGCCCAAAACTCCTTTAAGGCTCTGAACAAGAGCTAAGTTGATAGAGTCACGACGGGTAACAGCATCTCGTAAGTTTTTGATAGTAAGATCTTTTTCTTTGAGACTTTCCAAAGAGCGTTCCAAGTTGTCAGCTCCTTTTTGAGTAAGCATGGTCATGTTGCCAAGGTTGGTCATGAGTCCTTCGTTGTTTTTGGCCAACATTTCATTTTTAGACTGGAGTAGTTCCTTGTCCTTAAGGCAGCTATTGAGCTTTATAGTAGCTGTATTAAGCAAGTCTTCAGTTGTTTTTAGTTGTTCTTGTACTGCGCGGAACTTTTTGTTGGAGACACAAGAGGTCATCACCAATCCGCCTAACAAGAAAAGTACCATTTTTTTCATACGTAATTCTTTTTAAAATTTTTTGTGGACGCAAAGGTACGATTTCTTATGGAATAAAACCCTATAGAAAAGGATATTTAAAAGTTAAATCTCTTTAAAACTTTTGAGGTGCTCTTAAAAAAAATTAATTTCCTGCGTTAAAACGAAAGAATCGAGATTTTATTTTTGTAAATGATATTACTATAATATTTTTTATGAAACATATTGTAATATAAACTTTTGAAATATAGGGAATATTGAAAAAAAATCATAAATAAGTAAAAAGATGAATTTATTTTTGGTAGAT
Organism: Capnocytophaga gingivalis; assembly: GCF_002302415.1. Classification (NCBI taxonomy): domain Bacteria; kingdom Pseudomonadati; phylum Bacteroidota; class Flavobacteriia; order Flavobacteriales; family Flavobacteriaceae; genus Capnocytophaga; species Capnocytophaga gingivalis. Next base: position 2,216,957 of record NZ_CP022386.1, read on the forward strand.
AGCAAAAAAAATATTAATTTTGTTGCTCCAAATTTTTTACGTATGTTGAAAAGAAATTTATTTTTAGGAATCTCGGCAATAGCCACTTCACTGACAGGGAATGCACAGGACTATCAGTGGAAAGAGGCTCAGAGTGGAGGGTATACGTATCGTTATGTAACGAATGACCCTACCAATGCCCGTTTTTACACCCTCAAGAACGGCCTTACGGTCATTCTCAGCCCTACTAATAAGGAGCCACGTGTACAGTGCTATGTAGCTGTGAGAGCAGGGAGCAAGACCGATCCGGCGACCAATACAGGATTGGCTCACTACTTAGAACATTTGCTTTTTAAAGGTACCGACAAATATGGTTCTTTAGATTGGGCAAAAGAGAAAGTAGAGCTTGATAAGATAGATGCGCTCTATGAGAAGTACAATAAGACCAAAGATCCTGCCCAGCGTAAGGAAATCTACAAGGAAATAGACAGAGTCTCTGGGATCGCCAGCAAGTATGCTATAGCCAATGAATATGACAAGATGATGTCCGCCATGGGAGCCCAAGGAACTAACGCCTTTACCTCCTTCGAGCAGACAGTCTATACCGATGATGTACCTGCCAATGCCCTTGACAAATACATAGCCGTACAAGCGGAGCGTTTCCGCAACCCTGTATTGCGAATCTTCCATACCGAATTGGAGGCTGTATATGAGGAAAAAAACCGTTCGCTGGACAATGATGGTAGTTTGGTACTGGAAACACTCCTTGCCAATCTTTTCAAAAAGCATAACTATGGGCAACAGACTACCATAGGTACAGTAGAGCACCTGAAAAATCCTTCTCTCATAGAGATACGCAAGTATTTCAATACTTACTATGTACCTAATAACATGGCGGTGATTCTTTCCGGAGATTTTAATCCAGACCATGCTATTGCCAAGATCGATAAGGCTTTTTCTTATATGAAAGAAAAGTCCGTACCTGAGTACACCTTCGCTCCAGAGGATGCCATTACCTCCCCTGTGATCAAAGAGGTAGTAGGGCCTGATGCCGAGAGTGTAACCATCGCTTTCCGCTTGCCTAGCAACCAAGACAAGGATGCTGCTTTGGCCAACTTGGTAGGTTCTATCCTCACTAATGGAAAGGCTGGACTTATTGACTTGAACTTGGTGAAGAAGCAGAAACTTCTTAAAGCAAGTGCTTACTCTTACCTATTGGTAGACCATGGACTATTGTATATCTCAGCTTCTCCTTCGCAAGGACAGTCTTTGGAGGATGTTAAGAAATTGGTACTTAACGAGATCGAAAACCTCAAGAAAGGAAATTTCGATGATGATCTTATTCCTTCGATAGTAAATAATATCAAAAAACACAAGATACAACAGACAGAATCTTACGGGGATAGAGCTTATATGCTTATGGATGCCTTTACTGGAAAACTCAATTGGCGCGATCAAGTGGCCTATGTGAATGACCTTTCGAAGGTGACTAAGAAAGATATCATGGATTTTGCCAACAAATATTTTGGAAACAACTATGTAGCTGTGCTAAAACACAAAGGAGAACGCACTGATATAGAAAAAATAGAAAAGCCTACCATCACACCTGTAGAGACCAATGCGGATAAACAATCTGCTTTTGTTAAGATGATTAACCAGATGCCAAGTACTCCTGTGGCTCCTGTATTCTTGGATTACAACAAAGACCTACAGAGATCCAAATTGGGTAAGGCAGAGGTATATTATGTACAAAACAAAGAAAATCAGCTATACCGATTGAACTTCCGCTACAAAATAGGTACCCTCAATGATCTAAAGATGGGACTTGCAGCACAGTATATACAATTCTTAGGAACAGATAAGAAATCCGCAGAGCAAATATCTAAGGAGTTCTACAAAATCGCTTCCAGCTTCAGGGTACATACTGCTGATGAATACACCTTTGTTACTATAGAAGGATTGCAAGAAAACTTTGAAGCAGCAGTGACCCTCTATGAAAATCTGATACAAAACCTAAAGGCTGATGATCAAGCTCTTGAAGCCCTTAAGGCAAGAATCCAGAAATATCGTTCAGATGTTAAGGCCAATAGAAACCAAATCATGCAAGCCCTTACCAGCTATGCACTCTATGGACCTAAGAACAAGTACAATCACGCCCTTTCTAACGCAGAGATAGCTTCTACAACTTCCCAAGAGCTTGTCGATAGGCTCAAGAAGCTCAATGATGTAGAACAAATAGTTATCTACTATGGACCTGCTACCATGGGAGAGCTTACCTCTAAGCTATCTTCCCTACACAAGGTGCCTGCTACCTTTGCTAAAGTAGCTCCTGCCAAGGTATTCAAACAAGTAGAGCAAACTAAGAATCAGGTGCTCTTCACCGATTATGAGATGGTACAAGCCGAGACACGCTGGATTCGCAATACTGTTCCTTACAATCCAGCAGAAAGTACAGTAATCAAAGTATTCAACAACTATTTTGGAGGCAGTATGGGGTCTTTGATATTCCAGACCATTCGTGAGAGCAAAGCTTTGGCTTATAGTACTTATGGTATGTATAGAGTACCAAGAAAGAAAGATGAAAAATACTATATGTTGGCTTATGTAGGAGCTCAAGCAGATAAGCTTAAGGAAGCCGTATCCACTATGGATGATCTTCTAACAACTATGCCAGAGCTACCAGCCAACTTAGACTTAGCCAAGGCACAATTGAAGAAAGATATCCAAACAGAGCGTATCAGCCAAGATGATATCATCTATAATTATCTCAATGCAAAAGAATTGGGACTTACCAAAGATATCAGAAAGGAAATCTATCAGAATTTGGACAAGATTACCATGAGCCAAGTGAAGGCCTTCCATGACAAATATCTCTCCAAAAAGCCTTATACTTATGTGATATTGGCTTCTGAAAAGAAACTTTCCAAAGAAGAACTCCAGAAGATAGGAGAGTTCAAGAAACTTACTTTGGAAGAACTCTTTGGATATTAGTTTAGCGCAGTAAGCAGTGAAGAGAAAAAAGGTAACAAGTAGAACTACTTGTTACCTTTTTTAATAAGTCTACTCCCTCATTTTTACTTTTTTGAGATTGGGGAGGAAATAGGCAATTAAGCCCATCAGAGGGAGAAAAGAACAGACCTTGTAGACAAAGGTGATACTTGTCATATCAATAAGTTTGCCTAATACAGCCGAGCCTAAAGCGCCCATACCGAAGGCGAATCCATAGAAAACACCTGAAATCATTCCTATTTTCTTAGGGAGAAGCTCTTGGGCATAGACCAAGATAGAGGCAAAGGCCGAGGAGATGATAAAGCCAATAAGCACTATTAGAATAGCCGTAGTCTGGGCATCAGCATAGGGAAGCCATAGAGCAAAAGGAGCAGCTCCCAAAATGGAGAACCAAATAATGAACTTACGCCCTACCCGATCCCCGAAGAACCCGCCAATGAGCGTACCTGCTGCTGCGGCACCTAAGTAGTAGAAGAGGTAGAGCTGTGCTTGAGTATCACTAAAACCAAAAGTCTTGATCGTATAGAACTGTAAGTAGTTATTGATGCTTGAAGTATAGAAATTCTTTGAAAAGACCAAGAACATGAGGATAATCATCGAATTGCGAACCTGTGCATGAGTAAGGTCGGGTAGGGGTATCTCTTTCTTTTTGACGGTTTGTGCCTGCTTGAGAAGTTTCTTACGCCAAGTGCCTATAAAGAATAGTATGACAATGGCAATTATAGGGAAGAGAACAAACCATAGTAGGCGTTCTAAGTGGCTCTCCTCTACAAGCTTTCCTTCGACTACTTTTTTAGAAAAAATAATCCATATCACCAGCAGAGGAGCCAATGCTGCGCCTGCATTGCCGCCCAATTGGAAAACTGCTTGCGCAAAAGAGCGCTTGCCCCCAGAGGCTAAGAAAGAGATACGGGAAGCCTCAGGATGGAAGATAGAAGAACCTATTCCCACAAAGACCACCGAACACAATACAAGGGTATAGCTATCTACCCAAGAGAGCAACCCTATCCCCAAGGCACTGAACCCCATCCCTACTACCTGTGCGTAAGGCTTAGGATGCTTATCTGTATAAGCCCCCACTATAGGTTGGAGGATAGAAGCCGCTATCTGGTAGCAAAAAGTGATCAGCCCTATCTGCGCCATAGAGAGGGCAAACTTACTCTGAAGAGCAGGATATATAGAAGGAAGCACCCCCTGCAATAAGTCGTTTAGACAGTGAGAGAGGGAGATGAGGATAATGATGAGGTATTGTGTACGTTGTTTTGTCTCCATGCTACATAGATATTTTTTAGTGCAAAAGTACGAAATATCTGTCTTTTTTTCTTTTTCGGGAAAGATTTTTTATAAACTACTTTTATTATTGATATTATATCGTTATCTTTGCCACTTGTAAAAGCCAATTAGCATGAGAATTTTTGTATTTCTTTTATCATTGCTCCCCTTGAGTACTGTTACCGCACAAGAGAGCAATGTACGTATAGGAGCCAAGGCAGGGCTTTCGCTCTCAACTTTTTCCAGAGGTTTCCTCTATCAACAGAATGATTTTTCCTATGTATCGAGCTTCTATGTAGGAGCAGTGTTGGGAGTGCGTACCGATAGAAACATTAGTGGAAAGTTAGAGCTGATGTATTCGGGGCAAGGTTCACACTACAAAGACTCTTACAATGCACAATATGGAGGACGCTATTCCTTAGGCTACCTTTCTATGGGATATATCATCCATTTTCGTTTGCTCGAATTTTTATACTTAGATGCAGGACTGACCACTGACCTATTGGTAAAGAAGGATAGCAAGGTACCTTCCCCAAGAACCTTCGATGTGGCAGGGCTTGTCGGGGTGGAGGCACCTATACTACCTTCATTAAGCCTTGAGGCAAGGGTCAAGTCAGGACAAGGAAATATCAATAATTATACTAATTATTATGGTGGTCAGGCTCCCTTCAATACAGATCTGAAGAACTTAGTCGTACAAATGGGAGTTATCTATTATTTTTGATAGAAGATGAAGGTTGAAAAGAAAAGAATAACTATTTACAAGGATTAACAACTAAAACATGGATAAAGTACTTATTTTAGATTTTGGATCTCAATATACACAGCTTATAGCCCGTAGAGTACGTGAGCTGAATGTATATTGTGAGATACACCCTTACAACCATTTGCCAGAGGGTGTAGAGGATTTTTCGGCGGTGGTGCTTTCAGGTTCTCCGTATTCGGTCAGAGCCAGTGATGCTCCTCATCCTGATTTGTCTCTCTTCAGAGGCAAGAAACCCCTTTTGGCGGTTTGCTATGGAGCGCAATACTTAGCTCACTTTTTTGGAGGAGAGGTAGCACCCTCTGATGTACGCGAATATGGGCGTGCTCACTTAGTCTATCTCAAGGATAATGAGCCTTTTCTCTCAGGAGTTCCTGCCAATAGCCAAGTGTGGATGAGCCATAGTGATACTATCAAGCAATTACCTACAGGCGCAGTACGCTTAGCCAGTACTCCTGATGTGGAGAATGCAGCCTATCGTATAGAAGGGGAGGATACCTATGCTATTCAGTTTCACCCAGAAGTGTATCACTCCACCGATGGAAAGCAATTTCTGGCGAACTTCCTCTTTAAGATAGCCAAGCTGACCCCTTCGTGGACTCCAGACAACTTTATCGAAACGACCGTAGCGGCACTTAGGGAACAAGTGGGCAAGGAGAAAGTTGTTTTAGGACTCTCAGGAGGAGTGGACTCCACTGTGGCAGCAGTACTACTCAATAGAGCCATCGGAGACCAACTGCACTGTATCTTTGTCAATAATGGACTGTTGCGCAAAGGAGAGTTTCAGAGTGTCTTGGCACAATACCAAGGGATGGGGCTTAATATCAAAGGAGTAGATGCTTCAGGAGAATTTCTCTCCGCTTTAGCAGGGATCACCGATCCCGAGGCTAAGCGCAAGACTATAGGACGAGTATTCATAGAAGTATTTGACAAGGAAGCCCACCAGATAACGGATGTTACCTATCTGGCACAGGGGACTATCTATCCAGATGTGATAGAGTCTGTTTCGGTAAAGGGGCCTTCGGCAACCATTAAGAGTCACCACAATGTAGGAGGTTTGCCCGACTATATGAAGCTTAAGATTGTAGAGCCCTTGCGAACCCTTTTCAAGGATGAGGTACGCCGAGTAGGAGCTTCTTTGGGGATTCCAGCAGAACTTTTAGGGAGACATCCTTTCCCTGGACCTGGACTGGCTATTCGTATCTTAGGCGATATTACCCCAGAGAAAGTCGCCACCCTTCAGGAGGTGGATGCTATCTTTATCAACTCCCTTAAGGACAACGGCTTGTATGATAAAGTATGGCAAGCGGGAGCAATACTGTTGCCTATCAACAGTGTAGGAGTGATGGGGGACGAACGCACTTATGAAAAATGTGTTGCCCTAAGAGCAGTAGAGAGCACCGATGGTATGACAGCCGACTGGGTACACCTCCCTTATGAGTTCTTGCAAAAAGTCTCCAATGAGATTATTAATAAAGTGAAAGGAGTGAACCGAGTAGTCTATGATATCAGCTCTAAACCACCTGCAACGATAGAATGGGAATAATCAGAGAATAGATTCCTCTGTCCCTAACAATTCAGAATTGATAATTAACAATTAAAAAATGGATATAAAAAACTACATTGAAGAGAACAAAGAACGCTTTTTAAGCGAGTTGTTTGCCCTATTGCGAATGCCCTCAGTGAGTGCGGATTCTGCTTATAAGTCATCTATAGAGGATACCGCCCGATGGATCAAGGAAGCCCTTCTTGCAGCAGGTTGTGATAAAGCAGAAGTATGTGAGACTCCAGGAAACCCCGTAGTGTATGGAGAGAAACACGTAGGAGATAACCTACCTACCGTACTGGTATATGGTCACTATGATGTACAACCAGCCGATCCTGTAGCACTATGGGATACCGATCCTTTTGAACCAGTGATTAAGAAAACAGAACTACATCCTGAAGGCGCTGTTTTTGCTCGTGGAGCTTGTGATGATAAGGGGCAAATGTTCATGCATGTGAAAGCCCTTGAATACATGGTCAAGGAAGGTAAGCTCCCATGTAATGTCAAGTTCATGATTGAGGGAGAAGAAGAAGTAGGTTCCAAGAACTTAGGATGGTTTGTCGAAAGAAACAAAGAAAAACTCAAAAATGATATTATTCTTATCTCTGATACGGGAATCATAGCAAAAGATACTCCTTCTATTACGACAAGTCTTCGTGGGCTTAGCTATATGGAGGTAGAAGTAACAGGGCCTAACAAAGACCTGCATTCAGGAGTGTATGGAGGTGCGGTTGCCAATCCAGTGAATGTGCTTTCTAAGATGATTGCCCAGCTCCATGATGAGAACAACCATATTACTATTCCTCATTTCTATGACAAGGTGAAGGAAATCCCAGCAGAAGAAAGAGCCCTTTTTGCAGAAATACCTTTCTCCTTAGAGGAATATAAGAAAGACCTTGGGGTAGCCGATGTACAAGTAGAAAAAGGCTATTCAGTAATAGAGAGTTCTGCAATACGTCCTTCGCTGGATGTCAATGGTATCTGGGGAGGATATATAGGTGAAGGTGCCAAAACGATTATTCCGAGTAAGGCATCAGCAAAAATCTCTATGCGCTTGGTACCTGACCAAGACAATAAGGAAATAGAAGCCCTTTTCACTAAGTACTTTACAGAGCTTGCTCCAGAAGGGGTTACTGTAAAAGTAACCTCCTTAGGTGGAGGGCCTGCCTATGCGATGACTATAGACAATGATGGCTACCGAGCTGCTGAAAAAGCTATGGAAAAGACCTTCGGCAAGCGCCCTATCCCTTCTCCAGAGGGAGGTAGTATCCCTATTGTAGCTCTTTTTGAAAAAGAATTGGGTACCAAATCCGTATTGATGGGATTTGGATATGATTCCGATCTTATCCATTCGCCCAATGAGCATTACGGACTCTTTAACTTCTTCAAAGGAATAGAGACCATACCGTATTTCTATGAGTATTTTGTAGAGATACATAAGAAATAATAATGATTTTTTCCTTGAAAAACTTTGACAAGAAACCCCTTGTCAAAGTTTTTTGTTTGATCTCTATTCTCTGTTTTTATCCAATGATTTAGGAGAAGATATCTTTTAAATCATTTAACTTTTCATTTAGATTTATGTGCTGAAAAAACACTAACTTTGCTATTTAAAACGCAAACTAACAGTGATGGATTTAGAGAAATTTCACTTAGTTACCCGATTGGCCTATCAAGCAGCACATTATAAAGATCGAGAGGCTATTCGCTATTGGGAAGAAGGGCAGTGGCGCCCTATGTCTTGGATGGTATTTTACGATAAAATCCAAGAACTTGCCAAGGCATTACTACATCATAGAGTAGGAGTGCAGGAAAAAGTGGGGATTTTTGCTCCCAACTCTCCCCAGTGGACTATGGTGGACATGGCAGCAGCACATCTGAGAGCCTGTGCAGTACCTATCTATGCTACCAATACGGCTGACCAAGCCGCATATATCATCAACAATGCAGGAATCAGAATCCTTTTTGTAGGAGAAAAAGAACAATATGAAAAGGTAGCGCAAATAAAAGAACAATGTCCTGGATTGCAGTATGTCATACTTTTTAATGAGACACTTTTAGATAAGGAAGATACTTTTGTATTGCCTTTATCTCAATTTCTCAGAACAGGACAAGGGGAAGAATACGAACAGTTACTCAAAGAGCGTGTTGCCCAGCGCAATATGCAAGATATCTATACTATTATTTATACCTCAGGAACCACAGGCAATCCTAAGGGAGTTCTTATTGATTATGAGAATGTAGCCTATCAGTTCATCAACCATGATGATCGCTTGGCAGTAGTAGAAGGGAATGTCTCCCTATCCTTCTTACCTCTTTCCCACGTGTATGAGCGTATGTGGGTCGCCTATGTGCTTCACAAAGGGGTGATCAACTGCTACTTAGATGATACCAATCGCGTAGCTGAAGTGCTCAAGGAGGTACGCCCCCACTATATGTGCGTGGTGCCGCGCTTATTGGAGAAAATCTATACTAAAATCTATGAAAATGTAGAAAAACAATCAGTCCTTAAAAGACTTGTTTTTGCTACAGCAACCAGAATAGCTAAGATACAATTGGGCAGAAAGAAAAAAGGTAAAAAACCTTCTTTCCTCTTGCAGAAAGCCTATAATGTAGCTGATAGAGTTGTTTTCCAAAAGCTAAAGGCTGCCTTAGGGGGGAATATCCAGATGATTCCTTGTGGAGGAGCGCTTTTGGAACCTTCTATAGGGCGCTTTTTCCGAGCGATAGGTGTCAATGTCACCTTGGGATATGGGATGACAGAGACTACCGCAACGGTATCTTGTTGGGATGATCATAAGTTCAAGCTCAAGTCAGTAGGAACACTTGTTCCTAATATGCAGGTCAAAATAGGAGAAAATAACGAAATACTCCTCAAGGGAGGTTCCATTACCAAAGGGTACTATAATAACCCAGAGGAAAATGCCAAAGCCTTTACCGAAGATGGTTTCTTGCGCACAGGGGATGCTGGTTATATAGATAAAGAAGGGAATCTCTTCATCACTGAGCGAATCAAGGAACTGATGAAGACCTCCAATGGCAAATATATAGCCCCCCAACAGATAGAAGGAAAAGTAGGTAAGGATAGCTTCATAGAACAAATAGCCATCATAGCCGATGCACGTAAGTATGTCTCCGCTCTGATAGTGCCTAACTATGATGCGCTGGCTGAATATGCTAAGTCGCTGAACCTGAAGTATAAAAACTATGCAGAGCTGATAAAGAACAGTCAGATAGTGGAGTTCTTTCAGAAGAGGTTACAGAACCTACAGCAAGAGTTGGCTTCTTACGAACAAATAAAGAAATTCACCCTGCTTACCACCCCTTTTTCTATTAATAATGATGAGCTTACCCCTACACTGAAGCTCAAAAGGAAAAATATTTACAAGAACTATTTCCGAGAAATAGAGGCAATGTATGCATAATTAGAACAAACATGGCAAAACCAGTAGTAGAACTTAAGGATGTTTCTATCTTTCAGAGGAAAAACCTTATCTTACACGATATCAACCTCACTATAGAACGAGGCGAATTTGTCTATCTTATAGGTAAGACAGGAAGCGGGAAGAGTTCCTTGCTCAAGATACTCTATGGAGACCTCCCACTGAAGAAAGGCAGTGGTATGGCGGTGGATTTCGACTTAGCTACCCTAAAGGAAGCAGAGATTCCCTATCTGAGAAGAAAGATAGGAGTTGTATTCCAGGACTTTAAGTTGCTTCCGGATAGAACTGTATTTGGCAATTTGGAGTTTGTCTTACGAGCTACAGGTTGGCAAGATGCTCACAAGATAGAGACACGTATCAATAGTGTGCTCACCAAGGTAAAGATGCAGACTAAAATACAGAAGCATCCTCATGAACTCTCAGGAGGAGAGCAGCAACGTGTAGCCATAGCAAGAGCCCTGCTCAATGACCCAGATCTGATATTGGCTGATGAGCCTACAGGAAACCTTGACCCTGAGACCAGTGTGGAGATCATGAAGGTAATGCGAGAGATCAATGACTCCGGACGCTCTATTCTGATGGCCACTCATGACTATGCCCTGATACTGAAGTTTCCTTCCAAGACTATCAAGTGTGATGCTGGGAAACTCTTCGAGGTAGTACAGCGTACGGTATAGCTAGAAATCGAATTTTAGCTGAATATCAATGAGTTGAAATGTTTTTCGATGATATTCGCAAGCCCCATACTCAAGGATAGCCTCACGATGTTCGCGTGTAGGGTATCCTTTGTTTTTATCCCAATGATACATAGGATATTGCTTGTGAAGGGTTTCCATATATGCATCGCGGTAGGTTTTGGCCAGCACAGAAGCGGCAGCAATACGCATAAAGCGTCCGTCTCCCTTCACCTGGCAGGAGTAGGGAATCTCCTTGTAGGGCTTAAAACGATTGCCGTCCACTACGACAAACTCGGGGGTGAGGGTCAGCTTATCCAAAGCCTGATGCATAGCCTCAATAGAAGCGTTGAGGATATTAATCTGGTCAATTCGCTCAGGGGACAGATGCACTACAGCATAGCTCAGCGCCTGCTCCTCAATGATAGGGCGTAGTAGGTTGCGCTGCTTTTCGGTCATCTGTTTAGAATCATTCAGCAGCGGGTGGTAGAAGTCCTCGGGGAGTATCACTGCTGCGGCCGTGACAGGCCCTGCCAAGCAGCCCCGTCCTGCTTCATCGGTTCCCGCTTCCTGCGGGGAGAAAAACCATTTTTCCATAGGATTAATTTTGTAAAACTAACAGATTACAACCGCGAATATCCGCAGCATCGAAGCGACCTAATACTTCAAAAGAGCCATCAGGGTAAGCCTTGCCCAAGTCCTGAGTGGCGATAAAGCTACAGGAGTAGTAGTTGGCAAGGTCTATCACATTAATCCCCCCGATTTTACCATAGGGTAGGGGAGAGAGCGCATCTTCGCTGTCTCGGATTAGAATCTTCATCCAAGGAACCGGATAGAAAAGGCCATTCCCTTGGCTATATGCTTGAGAGAGTAGTTCGGTCATCCCATATTCGGAGTGAATTACCTCCGTACCGAATCCCTTGCAAAGTATGCTGTGTAATTCCTCACGAATCAGCTCTTTGCGTCGGCCTTTCATGCCGCCAGTCTCCATGACAATTGTGTTTTTTAAGGAAAACTGGTATTGTTCCACCAAGTCCAACAGCGCAAAAGAGACCCCCATAAGGAAAATCTTTCGTCCCTGTGTATCCCACACACTAAGCTTCTGGGCGAGTTCCTCCTGATTGTAGAGGTAGAAACCACTTTCCTTCTGAGCATGCCCTATCAAGTCCTCTGCCATATAGATAAGAGAAGAGCCCTTGCGCTCAAGGTAAGAAGGAAGCAGCGCTAAAAAAATATACTCCTCTACCTCTCCATAGAAGTGAGCAAACCCCTTGCGGAAACTCTCTCTGTAAAGGGCGAGAGAGCTTACCAAGTGCCGAGACGTTTGGCTACCAGTGGTGCCACTACTGGTGAAGACCTCCTCAAAAGGTGTGGTAGCGGCATAGACTTCCTTGCTTTTGAAAAATTCTATAGGCAAGAAAGGAATCTCCCAGAGGGTATGTACCGACTGAGGAGTTTTTCCAAAATAATTGCAAAACTCCTGATATACTGCATTGTTTTGGTATTGAAAAGCAAATACAGCTAAAGCCTGTGCCTGAAATTGTTCAGAGGTATAATCGTGAAAGAGGTTATTCATGTAGAAACTAATAGGTGCTTTTAAATTGTGTCACCGTTAGTAACATAATTTTTAATAATTGATTACCAAGGTAAAACCTTTTCGAAAAATAGGGATATTGTCCCCCTATAATAAAGTCTTTTTATACAAGGCAAAGGTACTATTTTATTTTAAGATGACAAAGTGTTGGGAGCACTGAAAAATTATGTATATTTGCCGATTGGAAAAGTAAAATCTCACGCAAGGTAGAATATCTTATCAGAGAAGAAGGGGGGAGAAAACAATGGAGGAGAAAAGAGAAATCACTTACTATTGAGGTTCTTACAATCAGTAGTATATTATTTTTTTATTTGGTTATAAAACTATAAAAATTTGTTTATCTCCTTATAAAAACCTAATTTTGCACTCAAATATAAAAAGAAGTATAATATACTTTAGTGAGATATAGAAAAATAAAACTATGGATGAGCTCAAATATATAGAAATCAATAACTTTACTACACTTTCAGGGAAAGTGTACCCTAAGATAAAGCTTACTTATCAGCTTTTTGGGCAACCCTTGGGAGAGGCTCCTGTGATTGTGGTCAATCATGCACTAACGGGCAACTCACAGGTGATTGGTAAGGAGGGGTGGTGGAACCAAACCGTAGGGGAGGGGCAACCCTTTAATACGCTGACTCATACGGTGATCTGTTTCAATATTCCAGGGAATGGCTATCGCAAGGGGGAACTCCTTACGGACTACAAGGCATGGACAGCCCGCGATGTAGCGCGTATCTTCCTTTTAGGTTTGGAACTATTGGGAGTGGAGCATGTGGATATTCTTTCGGGGAGCTCCTTAGGCGGAGGTATCGCTTGGGAGATGTTGGTACTTGCCCCCCAATATGTTACTCACTTTTTTGCCGTGGCTACCGACTGGAAGACTACCGACTGGGTTATCGCCAACTGCCTGATCCAAGAGCGCCTTTTGGAAGGGAATAATCCCCTACATGATGCCCGTATGCACGCTATGCTTTGTTACCGTACTCCAGCTTCGCTCAAGGAAAAGTTCGACCGCAGTATCAATATAGAGCGCAACCTCTTCAATACTGAGACATGGCTACTCCATCATGGAGAAAAACTCCAAAACCGCTTTACATTGGAAGCTTATAAGCTTATGAATCAGCTGGTTAAAACTATTGATATTTGTAAGGACAGAGGGGATTTTGCTCAGGTTATGGCACCTATTACCACTCAAATACACATTATAGCTACCGATACCGATTTGTACTTTGTCCCAGAGGAAAACCGATTGACCTATGAGGCGCTAAAGCAAATGGGCAAGAAGACCACCTATCATGAGATTCACTCCATACATGGGCATGATGCTTTCCTGATTGAGTTTGACCAATTGGATGCTTTTATTCGTCCTTGTCTTAGCTAAACTTATGGCATAGTTATTGTAAGGGACTTACTAAAGAATTGATTTATGAGAGAAATATACATACTACTGAGCCTGTTATGCAGCACTCTGCTCTGGGGACAACAACCCCTAACACAAGTGCAAGCAAATGCTTTCGAAGAGAAAGTAGTGCAGAAGAATAAGACTATCAAAACGATGCAGGCTTCTTTTGTTCAGAAGAAACATCTGGAGTTTATGTCCAAGGATATGGAAACCAAGGGTGAAATGGCCTTTTCCAAGCCAGACAAGCTCAACTGGAGCTATACCACCCCCTATAGCTATCGTATTGTATTCCAGGGAGATAATATCAAAGTAGACGATGCGGGGAAGGTGTCACAGATGAAGGCCGATAATAAAGTTTTTAAAAAGATTAATCAGTTGATTACTCGTTCGGTAAGTGGAGATATGTTCGACCAAAAAGAGTTTGCCGTTACTTTTTTCACTTCGGGGAAAGAAACCTTGACAAAACTTTTGCCCAAGGACAAGACCTTGCTCAAGTATATCAAGGAGATACATTTGTTTTTCTCTCCTGACGCCACCGTAGGGCGTGTCAAGCTTATAGAACCCACTGATGACTATACCGAGATTACCTTTACCCACCAACAATTCAATACTCCTATTGATGAAGCGACTTTTAAGCTATAGTATCTTCCTCTTATTACTCAGTTGTGGAGCCTCTTTTTCTTTGCCAGAGAGCTATCAAAAGGAAAAAACAGGGGAGAAGATAACCCATCCTTATTTTGATATAGGAGAGCACCAGCTAAGAGCCACGATTGAGGCTTATGGACATAGTTTCAATGGAGTGTTGGCGATAAAAACAGTTACCGATAACTATAGAATCGCCTTGATTACCGATTTTGGCAATACACTTTTCCAGTTCTACTATAGAAGAGGGGAAGGTTGGCGGGTGGAATATATAACTGAAGCCTTGGATAGGAAACCACTCATCAGACTGCTTCAGCGAGATTTTGAGGATTTGTTACAAGCAGATAGGTACGCGGATAAGTATACCCATAATCAAGAGGTCGCTTATGTGGCAACAGAAGGAAAAAGAAAGGTGTATCTATTCGAAAATCAAGATAAAAAAATATACAAACAGGAGAATATAAAAGGCTCAAAACACTATACCACTTTTGCAGCTCACTATAAGGCAGCAGGAGAACTCTCACAGATAGTCATAGAGCATCACACTGTGCCAGTAAAAATTACCTTGGACGTATTGTAATGAAAATAAATAAATATGTTAGAAAACTTTTATACACTTAATCAAATAGAATCACAAGGAGAGGGAAAATACCTTTGCCGTATTACCCTCAATGCTGCTCATCCGATTTTTGCAGGGCATTTTCCGAACAATCCTGTAACCCCTGGAGTGTGTATGTTGCAGATTATCAAGAATATTACAGAAGAAATTACTCAAAAGAAACTATTTCTGAGCAAGACCTCACAGGTGAAGTTCATGACCCTAATCAATCCTAACACAGCAGGAGAGCTCACCCTACAGTTGGAACTTGCAGAGCATCCCGATACGATAGTCGTTAAGAATACTACCTCCTTTGGCGATACTGTAGCCCTGAAACTCACCAATACCTATAAGCTATGCTAAGAGTTTTTTTGTTTTTTTTCCTAAGTACCTTTTGTATACAAGCCCAATCCATAGAGGAGATACGCAAGGCATATACAACTGCCTCAGAGAGTAAGGAGCAGAAGGAGCGATTCTACCAGCTTATGCAAGGGGCTGCCATGGATACTTCTGTCAAGGAAGCCTACAAGGGAGCTTCTCTGATGATGTATTCTAAACAATCAGGAAAACTCCGCACGATGCTCAAGGAAGGAAAGGCACTGATAGAGGGAGCTATAGGGAAAGAACCTCAGAATATAGAGCTACGCATGATACGCCTAAGTGTGCAGGAGCATTTGCCTAAAATAGTCCCCTATCGTGCTAATATAGAGGAAGATAGAAAATTTATCCAAGATCACCTTTCCCAACAACCACAACCCCTGAAGAAATATATAGAAAACTATATTAATGATTAATGATCAATGATTAATGATGTTGATTTTTAATAAGATAGGTAGGGGGCGAAAAAGATGATCTATAAAAGATGATCTATAGCAGAGAATATAAATTATGAATAAATGAAAATATAAAAACCTTTACATAATGTGGAAAAGTTTTTATATTTTTATATTTTTATTTTTTGTATATTTGCGCCATAAAATAGTTTTTAATCAAAAATTTTATATTATTAGACAAATGAAAGTATTTTTAACAGCTTTATGTTGCTGTGCTTCTTTCTTTACTTTTGCACAGCCCAAGTTGGAAGAGACTTGGAAGGATTCTCACCTGAATGAAACCCTGGAGACTCCACTGGGTTTTCTTAGAAAAGAAAAAACTACTGTAGAGAAAGTAGATTATTTTCTTGGGGTGGATAAGAGCAATAAAATCAAGTATATAGAGACCAGTAGCCCTGCTTTCAAGGTAAGTAATTACAACCTTAATACCAAGCTATTTGGTTTTAAGAACTATACTTATACCCGCTATTTCGAAGGGTGGGGGTACTACCTGAGAATCAATGCTTCTTGGTGTGCTTTCTTTGGAAAAGCAAAACCTACTAAGGATACCCGTCCTGTCTTCTTTTTCAACTATAACTTTGGGGCAGCAGAAGGGAAACCTATTTTTGATGCCAACTACGAAGAAGTATTAGCAGCACAGCAAAAAGCAGAGAAGGAAAAGGCAGAGAAAAAAGCCAAGGAAAAGGAGCAGCAAGCACAGAAAAAAGCTGAATATGAGAAGGAAGCAGCTCGCTTAGCCAAAGAAAAAGCTGAGAAAGAAAAGGCGGAACTTGAGCGTAAGCAAGCCATACAGAAAGAAGTAGAAAAGAAAAAAGCTGAGGAGGAAGCCAAGAAGAAAGCAGAAGATGAGGCCAAGCAGCAGTACGCACGTGAAGTAGCTGCCTACAATGCCCAAAAAGAGGCAGAGAAAAAAGCGAAGGAAGAAGAGAAAAAACGTAAATCGGAAGAGTTTCGTACAGGACAGAGAGTAGTTAATACCGAATTGGCTCAAGGAGGAAGTACTGCTACAACTTCCTCAACAGAAGCACTCCAAGGAGGAGAAAAATACTTGGATGAAACCCTCAAGGCAAAACTAAAGAAATCACTCCGTGATTATCAAGCATATATAAACAAGAATCAAAAACGAACAGAGGCTTACCCTTTGGTATTGGTCAATTACAAAGATGTAATGGAATATTCGCAAAGTGAGCTTTCGAAAATTACGAAAGTTAATTCCACTACAGTATTCAAGAAAGGTGCCAAACGTACAGAAGATTTCAAAGAAAAAGGACTCAACGGGGTGGTGATCATCAAGGTAGAGTTTTCAAAATAATATTAGTTTGTTCATTTGTTAAAAAAAGGACATTGCCTCTGTGGCAATGTCCTTGTCTTTTTATCGGACTAACTTTTTGTACTTGATACGGGTAGGAGTGACCTCCTTGCCTAAGCGTTTTTTCTTATTTTCTTCGTATTCGGAGAAACTTCCCTCGAAGAAATACACTTGAGAGTCTCCCTCAAAAGCCAAGATATGAGTACAGATACGGTCTAAGAACCAACGGTCGTGTGAGATCACCACAGCACATCCAGCAAAGTTCTCTAATCCCTCTTCGAGGGCGCGTAGGGTATTGACATCCAGATCGTTGGTAGGCTCATCTAAGAGTAGTACGTTACCTTCTTCCTTGAGAGTCATAGCCAGATGGAGGCGATTGCGCTCCCCTCCGGAAAGTGTAGCCACTTTCTTGTTTTGGTCACTACCCGAGAAGTTAAAGCGGCTCAGGTAAGCACGAGAGTTCACCTGTCGCCCTCCCATAAGGATGAGGTCTTGCCCTTCGGAGAAGTTCTCCCAGATGCTTTTCTCAGGATCTATATTCTTATGAGTCTGGTCAACATAAGCGATTTTTACGGTATCCCCTACGAGGAATTCTCCACTGTCGGGTTTTTCTTCGCCCATGATCATACGGAAGATGGTGGATTTACCCGCTCCATTAGGACCTATTACCCCTACGATTCCCGCCTGAGGGAGTACAAAGTTCAGGTCGTCGTACAAGAGCTTATCTGCGAAAGCCTTGCTTACATGGCGAGCTTCTATCACATTGGTACCCAAGCGAGGTCCATTAGGGATATATATTTCGAGCTTTTCTTCCAATTGTTTTTGGTCTTCGCTGAGCAGGCGGTCATAGTTCTGCAAGCGGGCTTTCTGCTTGGCTTGTCGTCCCTTAGCCCCTTGTCGCACCCATTCAAGCTCCCTTTCGAGTACCTTTTGGCGCTTGCTTTCTGTCTTTTGTTCTTGGGCAAGGCGTTTTGCCTTTTGGTCGAGCCAAGAGGAGTAATTACCTTTCCAAGGAATCCCTTCCCCACGGTCAAGCTCCAAGATCCAGCCAGCGACATTGTCCAAGAAATAACGGTCGTGAGTTACAGCGATCACCGTACCTGCATATTGTTGTAGGTGTTGTTCGAGCCATAGAACAGACTCAGCATCCAGGTGGTTGGTAGGCTCATCCAAAAGCAATACATCAGGTTGTTGTAAGAGCAGGCGGCAGAGGGCTACACGACGGCGTTCGCCGCCTGAGAGTACCTTGATAGGGGTATCAGGATCAGGGGTGCGGAGTGCATCCATAGCCACTTCCAGCTGGTTGTCTATCTCCCAAGCATTCAGGGCATCTATCTTGTCTTGTAGTTCCGCCTGTTTGTCCATGAGTTTTTGCATCTTGTCCGGATCGGAGTAGTTCTCCTCCAGACCGAAGAGATCATTGATATGGTTGAACTCCTCCAAGAGCTTCATTGTCTCGGCCACTCCCTCGCGCACTACCTCAATGACGGTTTTCTCTTCGTCCAACTTCGGTTCTTGCTCTAAGTAACCCACCGTATAGCCAGGGGCGAAGACCACTTCTCCCTGATAGTTTTTGTCAACTCCGGCGATAATTTTTAGTAGGGACGACTTACCCGCCCCATTAAGCCCCAGAATACCAATCTTAGCCCCATAGAAGAAACTCAGATAGATATCCTTGAGCACCTGTTTGTTTGTCGATGAATAGGTTTTGCTAACCTTATTCATGGAAAAGATGATTTTCTTATCGTCTGCCATAATAAAGTGAAAAATTAGGTGCAAATATACGAATTATTTTGTATATTTGTCGGCAAAAATAGGATTCAAGTATGTGCTATATACCTTATAGACCTTTCTTAGCACCAATGATTTTAGGGATAACTTTGCTGGTCTCGTTCTCTTGCTCAGCACAGAAGAATACCACTTACCCCACAGAAAAGGGTATATTTGATCAAAACGGAGAGTATAAGGGAGACGCTTTCTTTTGTCTGGATGAAATAGAGACACTTGTAGATACGATTATAGCAGAAGGGAAAAGAAAGAGAAGGCATTATGTAATGCAGTATCCTGATGGAAAAGGAAATATATACAGATTTGGGAAAGGTGATAAATATGCAGGTTTGTATTGGTTTAACTCTTATAACAGATATCATGTATATCGTGGGTACTATTTAGATACAGGTGTCATATATACCAAGAAAACAGCGTTAGGAGATACTCCTATTGGCAAAGAAATCACCTATACAAAAGAGGGGAAGGTAGAGAGTATCATAGATTATGAAGCTGATTTTTCTACACCTTTGGAAGAAATAATAGCTTTATGTAGAGAAAAATTCAATGTAGATTTAGAATACAAAGTTCCTGTGAATCCTTCCGAAATTGAATTTAAGCGTATGATTTATAAGCAGCATCCCGATTTTCCTAAAGCTTACATATTATCATTTTCTTCCAAGGAGGAAAAGGAAGATAATAAAAAACGATTTATAGTTATTAAAGACGGAACTAAAGAAGTTGTAATGGATAAATTAATTAATAGAAGGATAGAAACTCCTGATGGGAAAGACCTTATCAAAGTAGAAGAAGCATATATACCTGATAAAGAAATTATAAAAGCACTCCTTTTTCTAAAAAAGTAACAGAACTATGACACAGACATTTGTAAGGAAAATATGTTTATTCCTATTTTTAATTCTACAGCTCGCCAGCTGTCAAAACAATATACCTAAAGAAGAAGCTATGAACGAGCCCGAATACGAATGGGGAATCTCTGTGAATGCCCCTATTGGCTATCCTGTCCATGTATATGCAGGAAAAGTTGGTCCGCAATATATAATAAGAGAGCTTTGGTGCTCGACCGAAGAACCTGATTGGGGAGAAGCCTATGCCAATGAAGGAAATTACTCCAAGGAACTCCCCAAGAATATAGATATTGTATGGTTTTCTTTTATAGAGAATTGCTTTTATAACCTACAAGCTCCTCTTGACTATGAAAAGATAGAAAAACTGTTCAAAGAGGGCTTTGAGCAGCGTATCCGGTATGGGGAACTACGCCATATCACCTACGATGGTCTGGTAGTGGGCTTAGCTCCTGGAGGCACTGTTGTGGTATGGGTAGGATATGGATATTCCCCTATTACAGAGGTAGGACGCTTCCAAGCCTCTCAGATCTATCTAACAGAAACTTCTGATATGGATAGCCACGAGCGACTTATTTTTGATAAGGAATATAGAAAGAGTATTGCTACAGCACCCAATATAGTTCCTCTGGAAGTACAGAAAGCTAATGAAGGGAAACCTATTCCCTATAACCTATGGGATCACTATGCTGAGACCCAATACCGATGGTACCCTACTTTTGAAATCCCTGATGGAAAGATGGGAGATGTTGATTTCCAATATTGGAATGGGGAAGCCAATACTATTTTTTATACCGATTTAGAACCTACTACTGAAAGAGAGACTATTCTTAAACCTAAAGTATGTCAAGAACCTATAGGAAAACTTCCTTTGTATAAGGAAGTAAGTTTTACTTATAGGAGGGCTATTGATGGAGTAAAGTATATTGCTATCATTACCTTTGATTGGGAACAGAGTGCTGAGACTTATAAAAAGGTTTTCGGGGAACATCCTGAGGAGGTAACAGCGCAACTTTACTTTCGTCTGAATCGAAATAACACTCATGTAACAACTCGCCTGATAGGGAGTAATGGAAAGGATCTTATCATAGCACCCAAAAAAATATATATAGGGGAAGCTGATCCCTATGCAGCTCCTGTGGATGAACAATTAATAAAAAAACAATAGTATGGGATATTCATTTGTATACAATTCAGGAAGTTATATGGTAGGAGAATTTCAGAAGTGATACCATAAATAAAATATGTATCTTATGAAAACAATGAAAAATAGACTTTTAATAGACCTACAATTGGCGATTTTGCTCATTTTAGTTATCGGTTGTACCACTTTAATCCCTGATAACAACATGAAATGGACTGCCAAATACAACTTTATGGATTTGTACAAAAAAAGAAACTATGGATTCAATCCAGGTTCGGACAAACAACTAAGTTTGGTATTCTCCCCTATGGAGAATGTCATTATCTTGGGAGCTCAAAAGGACACTCCTAATTTTGACCCTACAGCAACAGAACGGCAAGCGGTACTCTATATCTCTACGGATAGAGGGCAATCCTACAAGGAACTCATCCTTGAAGGAAATGATGTCTATGATATTGCAGCCTATACGAAAGAGTACAGCATTGTAAAGACTTCTGGGGATAAAAATAGATATATATACCTCCTTAACCATAAGACTTTTGAAATAAAGGAAATAGATAAGTATAATAGAGATGATGAAATCTATTACGATGATTTTGATGGTCGATTTCTCAAATGTGAAAAGAATGAAATTCGTTTTTTAGTAGATGTATTAAGTAAAGACTCTGTAAAGTTGTATGAGATACCTAAAAAACTCACTGCTTATCAGTATTATCCTATTCATCAGAATGGAGATATTCTATATTACAATGGAATATTAGAGCTTCGTACTTACAACGTAATTACAGGAGAAGACAAACTTTTTAGACAACTCAAACATAAATATGATTTCTTATCTCCAGAGAACTATTTGGATTACAACACACCTCTTTCTTTGCTAAAGATAGAAAATATGGATGATGAGGAAAGAGAAATAACCACAGTTTACGATCTTGAGGAAAACTTTGTCCGTAAGATAACCAAAGAGAATCGTGAAAAGTACTATTACTATAAGGACTTTATCTGTGATTATACAAAGTTTCACACACATACTGAATTGCGTTTTTCTTTTGACAAAGGGAAAACGTGGAAAACCCACAAAATTCCTATGGTAGGTTTGTTTGGTTTTAATAAGAATGTAGGTTTCTTTGAGGACAAATACATTATCTTTGAGGGTATTTTCTTTCGTGGAGATTCTCCAGAGAGTGGCGGTCGCATAATGGTAGGAGAATTTCAGAAGTAAAACAATTTATATAAAGTATTGATTTTTTGCTTTTTAGTTCTATATTTGTGCAAAAATACCTATTCTTAGGATAAAAACGATTTATAGTTATCAAAGAGGTTGCTAAAAAATAATGTAATAGACAAATTAATAGATAGAAGGATAGAAACTCCTGAAGGAAAAGACCTTATCAAAGTAGAAGAAGCATATATACCTGATAAAGAAATTATAAAAGCACTCTTAAACACGAGGTATTAAAACAGCTCTATTGTTTTAATATTTCAAGAAAAAAACGTATCTTTGCACAAAAGTAATTCACATGAGAAAAATCTATTTACCATTTACTATTTTATTGATTTTGAATAGCTTATTATTGCAATCGCAAAACAAAACGTACAAGATACGTACGGTGGCTTTCTACAATGTAGAAAATCTCTTTGATACGATCAATGATCCTAAGAAGTTTGATGATGATCGTACCCCTACCGGTAAAGACCATTGGACCAGTAAGCACTACTATGATCATGTGAACAAGCTCGGCCAGACTATCGCTAAGATAGGTAAGGATGTGACTGGGCAAGCTCCTGACTTTGTAGGGCTTGCGGAGGTAGAAAACCGAGAAGTAGTCGAGGATTTGGTCAATTCCGAAGCACTCAAGGACAACTATTATGGCATTGTACATTACAATTCGCCTGATGCCCGAGGGATAGATGTGGCTTTTATCTACAAACAAAGTGTATTCAAGCCTACAAAAACCTCCAAGCACTTTTTGGATATAAAAGATGCCGCCGGTAAGCGTCGCTATACTCGTGATCAGATACTCATTTCTGGAGAGATGGATGGGGAGGAAGTGCACTTTATCGTCAATCACTGGCCTTCACGCTCAGGAGGGGAAGCCGCTTCGCGCCCCTTGAGAGAGGCTGCCGCCGCACTGAACAAGAGGATTTTCGATTCGCTAACGGCTATAAATCCTATGGCAAAGGTAATCAGCATGGGCGACTTCAATGACGATCCGACCAACTCCGGATTCAAAAAGATTCTCAAGACCAAAGCCGATAAGAAGAAAGTACAACAAGGGGACTTGTATAACCCTATGGAGAATATGTACAAAAAGGGAATAGGTACCTTAGCTTATCGTGATAGCTGGAGCTTGTTTGACCAGTTTGTCCTCACCTATGGCTATTTGGCTAAAGAAGCAGAAGGTTATAAATATTGGAAAGCAGGAGTATTCAATAGTCCAGAGCTGGCCAATCCTTCTGGTAAGTATGCGGGCTATCCTTACCGTAGCTATGCCAACGGAAGCTATACAGGTGGGTACTCAGACCACTTCCCTGTATATCTGTACCTGATAAAAGAATTTTAGTAGTCAGTGGTCAGTCTATTATAGACCGACCACTGAAACTTAATATACCTCACGCCCAGAGAAGAAAAATCCTATTTCTCTTTGGGCGTTTTCGTTGGAGTCAGAGCCATGAATGGCATTTTCTCCTACACTCTCCCCATATTTGGCACGGATAGTTCCCTCTGCCGCCTTGGCTGGATCTGTAGCTCCGATAAATTCACGGAAAGCTTCTACAGCATTCTCCTTTTCCAAAGCAATCGCTACAATAGGGCTACGCGACATGAAAGCCACCAACTCAGCAAAGAAAGGGCGTTCCTTGTGGATTTCGTAAAACTTCTCTGCTTCCCTTTGGCTGAGCCATACATACTTAAGGGCTATAATTCGGTAGCCACCCTTGATGATTTGGTCAATAATAGCCCCAGTATGCCCCTTTTCTACGGCATTCGGCTTAATCATGGTAAAAGTTTGATTGGTTGTCATAAAAACATTTTTTAATTAAACAATTGATTTTTAATACTTTATAAGTATATAAAAAAGATAAAATAGATTCAGAGAAAAAATTTGCGTAAAAGTACAAAAAAATATTGGAATAAGGTTGCAGATTATTATTTTTTTTGTACCTTTGCACTCGGCAAGTCCTACACGACCAGCTCCCTTAGAATCCTCCAGGGTGGGAACGCAGCAAAGGTATAAGGTTGTAGCGGTGCGATGTAGGTAGCTTGCCATTTTTTGTTTAGTAATGTTAGAAAATAATTTATAATCTACTTAAAATCAATAAATTATGACAGAGCAACAGATCTTAAAAAAAATTGATAAGTGGAATGAGGATGACCATATCCAAGCCATTGTTGATTTTATTGAAAATCTTCCACACGAGAGCAAAACCACCGAAGTACTTAGTGAATTAGGCCGAGCTTACAACAACCTCTATTGGTTGGATTCCAATAAAGAGAATGAGAAATATCTACAGCGTGCGGTAGAAGTATTTAAGTACCTTGAGCCAGAAATTGGAGATACTGAGAGCTGGAACTATCGTATAGGCTATTCTTACTTCTATCTTAATGATATGGAGAACGCTAAGAAGCACTTACTTAAAGCAACTTCCCTTTCAGGTACACAGGAACTATTGGACTATCTTTCCATAGCCGAAGAGAAAGGAATTACTCTATTGGATGCTGTAGCAGGAGGTAGAGGAGGGGTAGAATATATCTTGGAGAACTACAAAAGAGCCATAGCACAGTATGCTCCGCAGATGACAGATCGCTTAGGAGCTCCCGCTACCGAACAGAAGATAGAAGCGCTCGAGAAGCGCTTAGGCTTTGCCCTATCCGAGGAGTTCAAGCAACTTCACAGAACCTTTGATGGACAGACAGGCGCCCCTTTCTATAGTGCAGGACAGCGCTTCGTGTCCTTGGACGAGATAGAAGCCTATCAGGATGAAATGGAACAATACTTAGAGGCTCATTATGGTAAGAATTGGCAAAAAGTACGTATTCCAGAAGATGAGTTTGTAGAAGAAGGCTATATAAAGAACCGTCTCTATTCACGCAAATGGGTGCCCTTTATGGTTCAAGAATTAGAAGGAGAGGATGCCCCCAGCTATTTGTGTTTTGACTTTGACCCAGATGAGCAGGAAGGAATCTTCGGGCAGCTTATAGGGGTATCTCCTGCTGAGAAGATAGAAGATTGTGAACTGGACTTTATCTATCCAAATATTTTCCAATGGGCAAATGTTATGATAGAAGGAATGAAGAAAGGTCAATTGGCATACTCAGAGGAAAAAGACGCCTTAGAGTTCCTCTCTCGAGGAAACTTTGAGCCTTCTTACTATAGCGAGGAAGAAAGAGAATCCTTAGAGGAATATATCCAAGAGAATATAGGAGAATTCGACGAGGTACTCCATGAGTTAGTATCTCCAGATATTCATTGTGATATCTATATCGTAAAACCAACTCCCGAGCGTAACTATTATACCTTAGTTACTGGAGGTATGGGCGCTTATGCGATGAATGTTCCTGATGGGTTCAATGGAAGTCCCTATGCTGAGATGTGCATTAACTTGCCGCCTACTTGGAATCTTAAGAGTGAAGATGAGAAAGATTATTGGCCTATCCGTTGGCTAAAGATTCTCTCTCGCTTGCCTATAGAGCAAGATACCTTTTTGGCTTGGGGACATACAGTACCTACAGGAGAGCCTTTGGAAGGGACTAACTTCACCTGTATGTTGCTCATTGCAGCCGATAATAAGGACGGAGAGGATGCCGTGGCACACTTGGCACCTTCAGGTAAGGAGGTGAACTTCTATAGCATAGTACCTCTATACGAACAAGAGATGCTCTACAAGCTGGAGAATGATAGCGGAGCACTCTTAGAACTCTTCTCAGAGAAGGAAATTCCTTATCCACCTGTGGTAGATGTACATCGCCAGAATGTATGTGAGGGCTATACTCCTACTCAGAATTCCAATCTCTTGGATGAAGTATACTGGGCATTCACCCAAGAAGCCTATCCAGGACTGATGATCTTCTGGGAAGCTGTGAAGACCTACAATTCGGATGTAGAGAATGATTTGGAGGATTTCAATCCTTTTGGAACCATATTCCGTTCGCCTAAGGTGAAAATCATGTACGAAGCTTGGATAAAGAGCCGAAAAGAGCTCTATGACTTTGAGATATTGGCCAATGAGAACCTCTTTGACGAAGAACCTGATGAAAATGGTCTTTATCAAGCGCTTATCGTCGCCGAGCTCTACTCAGGAGATGGAGCTGCCTTTGGAGCTTTGGAACTCTTGTGGTTGATTCACAATACCTTGTCCAACAAAGACTTGGGAGATCACATCTTCTTTGAAGGCTTCGATATAGAAGGATATGAAGAGGATGGAACACCAGTAATATTTATCAATTGTGGCTCTTAGTTAGCTTTTCAAATAGTATGACAAGAGGCTGTACCTGATTTAGGACAGCCTCTTTTTTTAGTTGTGATAAAAGGGTTTTTATAGTACGCCCTCAAGGGCTTTGTTTACTTCGCGTACAGCTTGTGTGCTTTCGTTGAATTTAGCTTTTTCAGCCTCATTGAGTTTTACCTCTACGATGCGTTCTACTCCATCACGGCCGATGATTACAGGCACCCCTACGCATACATCTTTCTGTCCGTATTCTCCTTCCAGAAGTACAGAACAAGGGAAGAGTTTCTTCTGGTCGCAAGCAATCGCCTGTACCAAGGCGGAAACAGCCGCACCAGGGGCATACCAAGCGGAAGTACCCAAGAGCTTGGTAAGAGTAGCTCCTCCTACTTTGGTATCTTCAGCCACTTGAGAGAGGCGCTCTGCAGAAAGGAATTCGCTTACAGGCACCCCACGATAGCTGGCAAGGCGTGTAAGAGGTAGCATACCGCTATCACTATGAGCCGCGATTACCATACCATCCACATCGGAGATAGGGCTGCCGAGGGCTTCTGCTAAGCGATATTTGAAACGGGCAGAGTCCAAAGCACCACCCATACCGATAATGTGGTTTTTAGGTAGTTTGGTGGCTTTGTGTACCAAATAAGCCATGGTATCCATAGGGTTGCTCACTACAATGACAATAATGTTAGGTGAGTGTTTTACCAATTGTTCGACTACCGACTTTACAATATTGGCATTGGTACCGATAAGTTCTTCACGAGTCATGCCAGGCTTGCGAGGAATACCAGAGGTGATTACCGCGACATCGCTACCTGCGGTTTTGGAATAGTCATTAGTGACCCCTACGATACGGGTATCGAAGCCATTAAGAGAAGCTGTCTGCATAAGATCCATAGCTTTTCCTTCGGCAAATCCTTCCTTGATGTCGATAAGGACAACTTCGGAAGCGAAATTCTTTAGTGCAATGTATTCTGCACAACTGGCACCGACAGCGCCAGCGCCTACTACAGTTACTTTCATATAAAAAATTTTTTTAAAATGTTATTGTATCCGATGTCAAAGGTAAATAAAAAAAATGACATAAACAACCTTTTGATAAACTTTATTTGGAGGGATATTAAAAAAAGACATTCGCTCCTATCGAAGGGGCGAATGTCCTATATAATATATTAGTGAAGAAAGCCTATTTTTTCAACCAATTGTTGGAGAACTTACAGTTTCGGTACTCTCCTTTGACAGAGACGAAAGTCTTCTGGATAGCTCCTTTGATCCACTTTTGTACAGCTTCCAATTGTTTTTCCTTCAGCGCTAAGTCTTTGATTCGTATATAATCATTTACAAAATCAGCCGTATGCTCATTGGTACGATTGGTCACGCGGTATATTTTATACATTTTTCTACCGGTTCTATCTTCGTCCATGATAGGGGTAGAGACCTCATCGTCCTTGAGGGAAGCTACCTGAGAGTAGAGTAGAGGTTCCATACGAGTGAGCTCGAACTTAGTAGAATAGTCCTCGGGATTGAGCAGCTGTCCGCCATCTTCTCTTGTTTCCTTCTCATCTGAGAAATTCTTAGCAGCTTCGGCGAAAGTAAATTCTTTGTTGATGATCTTATCACGGATATCATTGATTTTCTTTTTGGCCTCTTCCAAGGAGTTTTGAGGAATCTGAGGTACCATAAGGATATGGCGTACAGAGACTTCCTTACCACGTATCTTGACTACTTGTAGGATATGCCATCCGAAATCTGTCTTGAAAGGGTCAGATATTTCTCCTTCTTGGAGGGAGAAAGCCACATCCTTGAACTCTTTGGCAAAGCTTGATTTTCTGTTGAAAGTCAGCTCTTTGCCCCCTGTAGCTCTGTCGGCAGAGTAGAGGATAGCCTTGGTGGAGAAGCTTGTTCCATTCTCCAAGACATCTTTTTTGATTTCTTTGAGTTGTTCTATGACCTTATCTATCTCGCTCTGAGGGGCTTTAGGTTCTATAACAATTTGAGCTATTTCGAGTTCTGTGCCGATTGTAGGAAGCTCATCCTTAGGAATCTTGTTGAAGAATTGCTTCACCTCCTCGGGAGTTACCTCGATATTCTCTACAATTTTAGCTTTCATGCGGGAGCTTAGTTCGTTCTGGCGAAGAATCTCGAAGAGCTCGTCACGAAGGGATTGTTCGTCGTCCTTGTGGTAGAAATCTACTACTTTCTTGATGTCGCCCAATTGTTCCACGAGGAAGTCGATACGGCGATTTACCCCGTCGCGAATGTCATTATCAGAGATTTTGATACTATCCTGAATGGCTTGGCTCACATAGAGCTTGTCCTCCATGAGCTTGCCTAAGAGTTGGCAGCGGGTAACATTCTTGGTATCCACGTTTTGGGATTTGAGTTCCACCAAAGCGCGGTCAATATCTGTTTCCAAGATTAGGTAATCCCCCACGACGGCCGCCACCCCATCTATCTTGTTTTTGGGAGATTGCGCCCATAGAGCAGAGGTGGAGAGTAGGGAAAATAGGAATAATTGGCAAAGGATACTAATTCTGTTCATAGATCTCAAGTTGTTTTTTTTCAATGGCACTATTGATAATCTCTTTTTCTAAAGTGTTGATATATTTGCTTTTGCGTTTGTTTAAAATAATTTGTTTCAGAGTAGGGTAAGCATATTCCATAGGTGCATAGTCGGAGGCTTCCAAGAAATTGTTGATTTTGACCAAATATACCGAAGAAGAATCTCTTTCTTCTATGAGCTGATGGAGATAGCTTTTTTTGAGTTTGTCCTTGAGTAAGGGGAGCTTTTCCTCTACTTCACTGGCTCTGACCCACACAGAATCATTCAGAAAGGAAGAAGTGAAGTGGGGGGCAAGAGAATCTATATAATGCCTATCCTTGGACGAATAGGTACGAAAAGCCGCTGAAAGCTTAGGGCTTATCTCGGTAGAGGATAGCTGGATATACCTGAGCTGTACCAAGTCCTCACTTAGGCGGAAAACCTCTTTGTTAGCCTCGTAGAAATCCTCCCTTTCCTTGCGAGAGATGGTGGTATCAATCTGTTGGGAGAGCAAGTCCAAGTAGAACTGAGTGTACAGATCCGTGCGGTATTGACTGACTAAGTGTTCGAATTCTTCTTGTTTTTCTTTGTTGATATTTTCTTCCGCCTTGAGGAAAAGGAGCTTTTTCAGTGCCCAATTATTGATATAGGGGGTTACGATTTGTACACTATCCTCAAGTGTATAATCCTTGGGGAGAAGTTTTTGGATATCCTCCTGATAGAGGTAATAATTACCCACTTTGGCTACAATAGTACGATCCTTCTCGGAGGAGCTTAGCCATTGGCAGCTGCTTACAAGAAGGCCTACAAGGAGAAAAGAGGACATTATTTTCCAGTTCATTTTAACGTTTCTTAACAAGAGGTGTAAAAACAGCGCAAGTTACAGCTATTTCCTGAGAAAAACTAATTAATTAATTTTGTTTTAACTTTCAGAGGGGGATTTAGGCAAGAAGGACTCAGTGGAAAAGGAGTCCTTGTACTGGAAAATATAGGTGCGTATCCAAGTATTGGTTTTCATAATAGGGTTGTAGAAGAGAGATTCTTCGGTGGTTTTTTTAGGAATCAGCTCCATAGCACCTTCGTTCAGGTACATTAGCGCCGTTCCTACGATAAGAGACCACTTGAGCATACCGAAAACAGCCCCCGCTATACGGTTAAGGAAGCCTAAGGAGACACTCTCTAAAATCTTTGTCAGGAGCTTCCCCGCCAGCCCGACCAAAACAAGGACAATGAGAAAGGTAATGATAAAAGCCAATACCTGCTCGGTCTTGGCAGAAAAAGAAAAAATATCACTGATAAATGGTGCTACCATAGCCGAAAAGTGAATAGCTCCCCATAGAGCTACAAATACAGCAATAAGAGAGGTTACTCCCCAAATAAACCCTTTGAGAAAGCCTTGTACTATACCAAAACCTAAAAAGAGGCCTAAAACAATATCTATATTACTCATAATACTAAAAAAGAGATGGGAGCGCCATCTCTTTAAAATTCTTAATATTCATCCTCATTCCAAAGATAATCTTCTTCTGTGGGGTAGTCTGGCCAAATCTCCTCGATAGATTCATATATTTCTCCCTCATCTTCGAGGGCTTCAAGGTTCTCCACTACTTCCATAGGAGCTCCTGTACGGAGGGCATAGTCAATAATCTCTTCCTTGGTAGCTGGCCAAGGGGCATCACTTAAGTAGGAAGCCAGTTCTAATGTCCAATACATACAATTTGAATTTATTAGTAAATATTTGTTTTTCAAATAGGGCACAAAAATATAAAAAAAAATGATATTTAAAACATTTTTCTACTATCTTTTTTCTTTTTTTTTCGAATGAGTAATTATCACATTGATTATCAGTCGGGTATATTTATTTTTTATATTTATTCCAATATTCGATAAGTAGTGCCAAAAGCTCCTTGTGACTGATTTGCATGGTGGAACTTGAGATACTAACCGAGGTACCACACAGGCGGAGGTTCCACTGCATCATTTTCCTTAGAAAAGGGCTCTTTTCCTTGGCGATATAGGCTTGAGGATCCTTGAGCATGATTAGGACAGATTTGCTTCCTCTGACTTCGAAAACCTCGAAACCTGTAATTTCCTGCCAAGGGATAAATAGTTCATTACGGATTCTCAAGTATAAGCCTTCGGGATTGGCTCGGAGTACCCATCGCTTGTTAAGTAGATTCTTGATGGTAAAGAATAAAGCCAATAAGGCAAAAGCAATAGCGGCTATCCCTATGCCCTGAACCAAGAGAGGGCTTCTCTTCCCTGCGGCAATTTCTTCCCCATGAAGCACAAAATAAATGCCTGCTGCCAAAAAGAGCAAAGAGAGAAAAAGCAGGAAAATGTTTTTTTTACGACTGGTGTATATTTCCATGATTTTAGTTGTCAGTGAGCAGTGAACAGTTGTCAGTGAGCAGTGAACAGAGGTCAGTGAACAGAGGTCAGTGAACAGTTGTCAGTGAGCAGAGGTCATTAATCATTGAACATTAATCATTAATCATTGATTTAGTATTCGCCTTTGAACACTTCTTGGATACTGGAGAAAGAGTTCTTCAGTAGCTTTTTTAGTTTTTTAGGCTTCTTCCAAGCGCATACTTCAATGTCTTCTTCCTGTTGGGGAGAGAGGTTTTCAGTGGCATCACTATACATATTGTACCAAGAGGTTTTTTTTAGGCAATATTTTTGATCCTGAACGTATATATGGTAGGTGATAGTCCTCAGTCCTAATAGCTGTAGGGAGGCAAGGGCTGTCTCTTCCTGCACTTCCCTCTGAGCACATTCTGCTATCTGCTCTCCTGCTTCTAATTTCCCTTTGGGTAAGTCCCATTTTCCTTTTCTCTTGATAAAAAGAATACGTCCCTTGGGGTTACGTACTACTCCACCTCCAGCCTCTATACAAATGAGAGCGGAGGTGAAATAGCTGAAGAAATCTTCCCCCTTGTCTATATAAAAAACGAATTTTCCCGACTTAGCCTTTTCTACTTTTTTTAGAAAATCTTTTACCGAGAGAGTGGTAAGAGAAAAGAGTTTGCCCTTTTTCTTACGCGCCTTTCTAAGGTTGTTGGTAACCCATATTTTTTTATTATCGAAAAAAACTTTATACATAGGGGGTAAATATTTGTTATTCAATCACTAAAGTGCGTTCTTGTTCGAATCCTTCTACCTCAAAAATCAGTTGATAGGTACCCTTAGGGAGATAGCACTTACCATTATCAGCCTTCTTGAAGGTAGTTAGGAGTTTTTTCTCGTAGGCGATACGTCCTTCCTCATTGAAAACCAAGTCAAAAGGAATAAAGTTGAACCCTACTTTGGTTTGATAAGAGAATTTGGACAAGGTGATTTTATTCTTTACTACACTGATTTTTACTTCAGTACCATCCATAGAGGCAAAAGACTCCAGATAAAGGACAGGAACCTTAGGAGCTGCCCAAGGGTTTTCAGCATTACCCCATTGCGCTGAGTACTTGATGGAGTAGGTATCCTTCAAGGGGTAGAAGAGTTGGTCTTGTACCGCGGCACGTATCTCACGGAGACTGGCGATATTAGCCGTAAAGAATCCATGTCCCTTGGTACCTATATACAACTGATTGTCCTGAGGATTGATCGCAATAGCGCTTACTGAAGTTCGAGGGAGATTCTCCTTGAAGACATGCCATTTTTCTCCCATATCGAAAGATACATAGAGCCCATTCTCGGTACCTAAGTAGAGCACCTGTTCGTTGGAAGGGTCTTCTACAATTACATTGGCAGTTTCCTCAGGGAGATTGGCCTTGAGGTTATCCCAGCTTTTTCCCATGTTGTT
This sequence comes from Capnocytophaga gingivalis, assembly GCF_002302415.1. NCBI lineage: Bacteria > Pseudomonadati > Bacteroidota > Flavobacteriia > Flavobacteriales > Flavobacteriaceae > Capnocytophaga > Capnocytophaga gingivalis. The sequence goes on from NZ_CP022386.1 coordinate 2,249,587, forward strand.
ACTACGGAAAATCAGTGCTTGGTGGTTGCTGTTCTGTAGGATAGCATATACACGTTCCTGTTTGTGCTTGGAGGCTAGCAAACAAGAGACACGATTCTGAGCAGGGAAAGACGAATAAATCATTTGCCAAGAGACCCCGCCATTGTCCGAGGTGTATATCATTCCGTCATCACTTCCGGTATAGAGAAGGCCAAACTGGAAAGGAGATTCACTGATGGCTGAGATAGTGCCATAGGAGAGATTCCCTCCCTTGTCCCCATTGGTCAAATCAGGAGAAATAGCCTTCCATGTCTTCCCTTCGTTGAGGGACTGGAAGAGTACATTGGCACCTGCATATAGGATAGTGTTATTCTGAGGGGAAAGAGATAGGGTCGTTTCGATAGGGTAGCGCTGTTTGGTTTTCTTGTCATAAGGGAGAACAATTCTGCTTTGTCGCAAAGGTAATATTTCTCCGAAAGGCTGCGCAAGAAAAGACTTGTTCTCAGGCGTAGTGACGAGCTTTCCGTTCTCGCTACTTACCATAAGCCATTGATTGTTAGTATATTTTACTACACCTCCGTTCAGGATATTGGCATATAGAGCGCCTTCGTTGGGCTTGCCTATAGTAAGGGAGGTTACATAGGCTGTCTGAGGCATTTCCTGCTTAGCCCAGGTACGTCCTTGGTCGAGAGATTGGAAAGCCCCTTGGCTAGTAACCAAGATAATCTGTTTGCCATCGGCAGAGAGCTGATATACCTTTTGGTTCATAGGGTTGTCCTTGATAAGAGTCCAAGTAATTCCCCCATTGTTGGATTTGAGAAGTGGCACTCCTGAGAGGTATAGTTCGTTCTCCTGTTGAGGATTTACTGCCAGAGCCCCTACCTCATATCCCTTACTATAGAAAACATTGGTAAGAGGTTTGTTATTTTTCTTCACCCAAGACTTTCCACCGTCATTAGAATAGTAAATCTCAGCTCCTACCACAGCAGGGAGCGCATCGGTGAGTTTGGTCAGTTCATTAGGGGCGATTCCTGCGCGAACCATTTCCTTAAGGCTGTTGGCATTGTACTTATTTTGCAAGAAATGGTTATAGATGTATTGGTTGATTTTTTCGTTGTCCAATCCTAAAAAATCCTTGCTTGATAAGCCCTGAAGGCTGATTTCGTTCAGGGATTCTTTGACCCTTTCGCGGTTGTCCACCAGGGCATAGAGCGAGGTCGGGCTGAATACCGCCAAGGATATTTTTCCTATATTTCCCTGGGGGAATCCAGAGCCTGCTGTGGAGATAAGTTCCCAAGAATCCCCAGCATTGGTGCTCTTATAGATACCTGATTTTTTCCCAGAGGGGTTGATATTATAGGGTGTTTTTTCTATATCCCAAGCCGTCATGTAGAGTGTCTGGTCTGCGGAAGGGGATTTTTTTAGTTCGCTGACACCTACTTGAGCAAAGGTCTGTTTCCAGCTTTTTCCTTTGTCGGAAGTACAGAGTACACCCGCTATGGAGCCATCCTCTCCCAGAGCATTCAGACAAGCATTGGTAGGGGAGGTCAGGACAATCTGGCGTACATTCATATTGCCAATAGGAGCAGCCGTCACCCAATCTTTAGCATATTCCTTGATGAAAACTCCTTGGTAAGTGGCGACCCATAAGGTACGATTGTCCCAATCCACAGCCATGGCCATGGTCTGCGGAGACATTGTCTCGGAGAAAGTAGGAGTGAAGCTTGCTCCATTGTTGTCACTATACCATACTCCGGACTGAGATAGGGCTACATAGAGCTGATAAGGATCCTTAGGATTGCGTTCTATTTGGATAATCTCTCCAGCCCCTCTTGTAAGAGGAAGCGCTTGGAAAGGGATATTCTTAACCCATGACTTTTGTACATTTTGGGTTCGTATAGCCTCTTGCCTATCTTGGGCATTGGTTATACTCACTATAGAGAGAAGTGCGGTTAAAAATACTATTTTTTTCATATTTTTGAGAATAAATATTTGGTGTTTATTAATAGATATTTTTCCAGTATTTTCGGGCTTTTTCTAAATCTTCAGGGGTATCTATGCCTATATTTTCTACCTCGGAGAGTACCATCTTGATACGTCGGCCATTTTCTAAGTAGCGCAACTGTTCGAGTTTCTCCATCTCCTCCAGGGGGGTAGGGCTTAGGCGATAGAACTCCATAAGGGCATCCTTGCGGAAGGCATACACCCCGATATGTTTTTTGTAAGTGTATTCTTTCTCTGTATCCCGAGCGAAAGGAATCGGGCTACGAGAAAAGTACAAGGCAAAGGACTGACGATCCACCACTACCTTGACATTGTTGGGATTGGCGATTTCTTCGGGATCGGTAAGGGGCATCATCAGAGATGCCAAGTCGATCTGCTGCTTAGGATCATGGTCAAAGACTTCTAAGAGGGGTTGTAGGCTTTTCTTTTGGATAAAAGGCTCATCTCCTTGTACATTGACAATGATATCGGCAGGGAGGTTTTCCACCGCTTCAGCGATGCGGTTGCTGCCACAATTGTGCTGGATTTGGCTAAGGAATACTTCTCCGCCTATATGCTTGATTTTCTCAGCGATTTCCGGGCTATCGGTGGCTACCCACACTTGGTCAAAGAGGTCTGTACCCACCGTGGCGAGGTATGTTTGCTCAATGACAGAGCGCCCCCCTAAGTCCTCGAGGAGTTTCTTGGGGAAGCGTGTAGCCTGAAGGCGCGCTGGAATGACAGCTATTTTTTTCATAGACATAGTGTTTTACAGAAAACCGAGTTCCAATTTGGCTTCTTCACTCATCATCTCTTGTCCCCAAGGTGGATCAAAGGTGAGTTCTACTTCTACTTCATTGATCTCATCAATACTGCCTATTTTCTCATAGACTTCTTGGGGGAGTACTTCTGCTACAGGGCAGTTGGGCGAGGTGAGGGTCATCAGGATCTTCACATCGTGATTTTCATTGATAAAAACATCATAGATTAGCCCCAATTCGTATATATCTACAGGGATTTCAGGATCATAGATGGTATGGAGTACCTCGACGATTTTCTCGCCGATGAGTTCAGTGTCGATAGGTGTTTTTTCTTCAGACATAAATTACTTGTTTTTTAAGGTTATAGCTTTGGCATAGAGCTTCATTTGCTCTATCATACTCACCAGTCCGTTGGCACGGGTAGGGGAGAGGTGTTCCTTGAGGCCAATTTTGTCAATAAAACTCATATCTGCCGCAAGAATATCCGCTGCTTTCTGATTGGAGAGGGCTTTGATCAAGATAGCGATAATCCCCTTGGTGATGATGGCATCACTATCCGCAGTGAAAGTGATGATATCTCCTTCATTCTCCGCATGGAGCCATACTTGACTTTGGCATCCCTTGATGAGGTATTCGTCCGTCTTGTACTGAGGGTCAATCAGTGGGAGACTTTTGCCCAAATCAATCATATATTCATAGCGATCTTCCCAGTTTTCTAAAAAGGAAAAGTCCTCAATAATAGTGTTTTGTATCTCAGTGATAGTCATTTTTTTTTGAGCGCAAAAATACGAAATTTAATTGTTAATTGTCAATGGTTAATTGTTAATTCACTTTTCACTCTTATACTCATTTACGCCACTTTGCAGTTCACTGCTCACTGTTCACTGTTCACTGTTCACTGTTCACTGTTTAGTACTTATGGCACTCAGGGTTAGGATCGGCCATGAACTCCTGAGGGTCTATACTGATGTTCCTCACTTGAGTGAAGGGGAGGTTGAGCTCGAACTGGTAAGTGTTCTCTGCCCAGTTCCATATAGGCAGTACGATACGCTCCATATTGATAAACGGATTAGGCTTTTCTCCAAAAGTAAGGTCGGTGGGAATATACAGAGAGAAAGGTTTTTGTCCGTTGGGGATTACAATCAGGTCTAAGGGCATAGGGATACGCCCTTTTTTGGTGAGGGTAACCAAGGTTTTCTCGCCTTTGGCTTCTACCTTCTCAATACAATAGCCTATGTGGTGGGTGGTGTGCATGAACTCCTTGAGAAACCAGAAGAGCTGCATGCCAGATTCTTTCTCGGCACAGCGCACAAAATTCTCAGGAGTGGGGTGGGAGAAGGCATATTCCTTGTAAAAACGCTTGAAGGTGCGCTCCATCGCTTTGCGCCCGATGATGTAATCCAAGTGAGAGGCAAACATGGTGCCTTTGGCATAAGCAGTGCTAAAATACGAACGGCTACGCTCGAAAAAGTCTGCACGAATGGAAGGGTCTTCCTCTTGGTTCTCACTCACATACTTAAGGAAAGCCTTGTGGCGAAATTCTGAGAAATTGGCTACAGGCTCCTTTTTGACTACCTCGGCATCTGCCCATAGTTGTAGGAAGCAAGTGAACCCTTCGTCAAACCAAGGATATTGTTGCTCATCGATGGCGAAAATATGCTGAAACCAAGTGTGTGCCAGCTCATGGCAAGCCGTTTTGATAAGCGCTTCTGGGGCTTTGCCTCCTTCGATAAAGGTGCACATAGCATACTCCATAGCTCCTTGTCCTGCTTGGATAAAAGAGTAATGACTCCAAGGATATTTACCTACCTTAGCCTCGTAGAAGTCCAAAACCTCAGGCATGATTTGTTGTAGCTTTTTCCAGTTTTCTGGAAAATTCTTATAGAAAAAGTGCAGTTCTACGCCACGCTTTGTTTTTACTATATCGTGTTGGTAAGCAGGGTCAGCCGCCCAAGAGAAGTCGATGACCTTTTCTGCCTTGAAGTGCCAAGTACGGGTCTTTTGGCGGGTTTTTACGTCCTTGAGATTGCTATAGCCAAAGCCTATCTGCTCGGGATTCTGTAGGGTACCAGTACCGGCCACCAGATAGTTTTTGTCAAGAGTGATCTTTACGTCAAAGTTAGCCCAATCGCCATAGAACTCTCCAAAGATATATTGATAAGGGTGCCATCCTTGAGCATCATATACACAGATACGTGGGTACCATTGGGAGAGGGAGAGCGCAACCCCATCGGAGCTATTGCGCCCCATGCGCACTCCTATGTTTGGAATCTGAGCGGTATAATCCATTGTGAGGGTCGCTTTCCCATGAGGGAGAATAGGCTCAGGGAGTGTAACCTGTAGGATGGTGCCTATAACCTTGTAGGAAGCTGTTTTGCCATTTTGGGTGAGGGACTGTAGGCGGATAAAGCCTTGTTCGCTGTCCTTGAGCATAGAGAGCTTACTGATATACTTGGGCTCGGCCTCTGTGCCTGCATTGTGCATAAAGCGAGCAGGCATGTCACTGACCTGTTGCATGTTCTTATCCATTTGGCTACCGGGCTGAAAGGCATTGAGATATAGGTGGTAGAAGACTGTACGCAGTGTATCAGGCGAATGGTTTTCGTAGAGGGCTACTTGCCTTCCTTTGTACTGGAATGTTTTTGCATCCATCTGGATGTCCATCTGGTAGTCGATATGTTGCTGCCATTGAGCAAAACTACTAAGGCTGATGCCTATGGTGAGAAATGAAGTAAGAAAAAACTTTATCATGATAATTTTGAATTGTAGCGGCAGCAAATATACGAATAATAATTTTAATAGAAGCAAAAAAGTTTTAATCAATCGTAGGGGCGAATTGCAATTCGCCCTTTGGAAGGCAGTGTAATTCGCCCTTTAGGAGGCAGTGCAATTAAGACATAGTACTTGGCTACACTTTTCACTTTTCTCATGCTTGCTACTAATTTTTACTTATTCAAAATACATATTACTGAAAATGAGTTATTTAATTTGTTTCTAAAGAGAACTTGCCGTAATTTTGCACCCAGAAAACAACAACCAAGTATAATAACACTAAAAAAGAACTATTATGGCTATCAGACTTGTAAATGGCTGTATAAATTGCGAAAATTTGACAGCAGAAAACGTATGCAAACTTCACCAAACAAAGGTGGAAGTAAAACACACCTGTGACAGCTTCAATATGCGTCCCAGCTTGAAGGACGAGGTGGATTGCCTTAGCTGTGCTAAGTACAATACCGCTCTTTGTGCTAACAGAACACATGCAGCTGGTGGAATGCTCTGCAATGAATGGGCTCCAGAAACTACAGCAGAAGCTTAAGAACAGAGATTTTTTCATGATTCAAAAAGCAGTAAGTCAAGCGCTTACTGCTTTTTTTGATATTAAAAACTCCTTAGAAAAAGAGCTTCTCTTCCTGTGATTTCCCTCTCGCTACTGCGATTTTCGGAGGTGATTCAAAAAGTATGATGAAGTAAAAAGTTGACAATTAGAGCAAAAAGTTATATTTTTGTTGTGTGAAAATAAGAATAGAACTATATTGCTCCAATTGCCAGAGTGCAAAGGTAGTGAAAAATGGCAAAAAACCAAATGGAAAACAAAATTATCTTTGCAAGAATGAAGGATGTGGTCGTCAATTCATTGGAGACCATAATCTTACCTATAAAGGTTGTCATTCAAACATTAATCGTAAAATAATCCTTATGCTTGTTAGAGGTGTAGGAATTAGAGATATTTCTAAAATAGAGGAAGTTAGCATAGGAAAAGTGCTTACTGTTTTAGCTAAATCTAGTTATTCTATAACACCTAAAAAGAAGCATTATGGCCATATTGAAGTTGATGAATTTTGGACTTATGTTCAGAAAAAAGAGAACAAACAGTGGCTTATATATGCTTATGACAGAGAATCACAGGAAATTATAACTTATGTTTGGGGTAAAAGAGATTTAAGAACAGCTAAAAAGTTAAGAAAGCAACTTAAAGAACTGAATATTACCTATGATTCTATAGCAACTGATGATTGGAAAAGCTTTAAAACTACTTTTAAAGAGGATAATCATCTAATAGAAAAAGCATATACTGTTGGGATAGAGGGGAATAACTGTAAATTGAGACATAGAATAAAACGAGCTTTTCGCAAGACTTGTTGCTTTTCTAAGAAACAAATAAAATCATCTAAAGACCTTTGCTTTAGCTTTCTCTTATAACAACTATGGATATATCTAAAACACTACCAATTTCTATACTAGACAATAGTTTTTAATACTACTGATAATCAGAATATTGAAAACATATTAAATAAAAATACAACAAAAAATCACTCCAAAAGTGAGTTATTTAAAATATTTTTTATACATTTGTCCAATATTTTTGAGTTCTTTGTCTTGTATTGATACAAAAAGGCAATAATGCATAAGGTCAATCACTTGAGTTGTAATAGCCGTGTTGCACATAAAATCGAACAATATCCACTTTATTACGTGCTCCTATTTTTTTGCTCAATCGGGCTATATAGGTGTCTATAGTTCTTGTACTTAGGTTTAAGGATTCACCTATCTCCCTATTGTTAAGTCCATTATAGGTAAGCTTCATTATTTGGATTTCGACAAGTGAAGGAATATAAGCATTTTCTTCTTGTCGTTGCATATATGCTATTACCTCTACAGGTTGTTGAGCCCATTCTTGTAGATAATCCTCGTATTTTTTAATAGGGTTTAAAAGATAGTTTCGGTAAATATCTATGAGAATGGCTACTTTCTTTTGGCAATAGAATACAGAGGGTATTTCTGATAGTATCTTAGCAATATCCTCTTGGTAAGTGGCGGAATAGGCAATGATAGGAGTTGTATTGCCTATATGTCTGATGTATCGTATAGCTTCTAATCCACTCATTATAGGAGTGAATAAATCTATAAAAAATACATCCTCTACCTTTCGGTGCAATTGATGGATAAGCTCATAACCATTATTACAGTTCTTTACTACAGTATCAAATGGGGGAATGAGACTTTTAATCAAAATTTCTTTGAAATAGAAATCTGCATCACTGATGGTTATTTTTGTATTTCTAAAGGGAACACTCATTATAGTTATTTTTAGACGAATAATTTTTTTGCAAATATAGAAAATATTTTTAAGTTTATGGGTAAGAACAAAAAACAAAATACAACTGAAATTCAACGAGAGACAAGAAAATTTCTCTTATTCTTTCTTGTCTTAAGTTTATTGTCTTTCAATGCATTGTACTTTTTCTACAAAAGTTACGCAGTACAACATGCTATAATTCAGAAGGATGTGGTTTCGTATAAGGCTGTTTTAAACAAACAACAAGTACTATATGACAAACTCGATACTATATACTATCGAATGACTTTACTCAATACTGATAAAGTACAAAATAATGTATTTTTAGGAAATTATATCTCTAAGAATATTCAAGAATTTCGTAAAACTATCGGTAAAGATAGCATAGCGGAGTTTAGCCATTATGCTTTCTTACTCACCAAATTAGATAGCTTGCTGACCTTAAAGAATGAGATTGTAGAGATAGACACTAAAGAGCAACACGCACTAAGAGATTTGAATGAGTGCATTGATAAGATTAAAAAAGTTGAAAAAGATTTGTCTAAAGACCCTTCTCGTGGGTTTCAAGCAGAATAATCACATAATATAAAACTATGAACGGAGCTATATCATTGTCAAAAAGAGAAAGAAGATACCAATTCTTCTACCTTTTAGGGATGTTGTTGATCGTACTATTAGTATCTGGATTTGTGTTTCTAAGGAAATTTCAGTCACCTTTTACACAAACAGATGTTATGGATATCCAACTGTTAGCACAGAAAAATAAGTTTTCTGAGCAACAAAAGATTGTAGAACCCTTATTGAAAAATACCTTTACTAAGATAAGTATCTTAAAGGTGGAAAAGCCACAACCTTTTGTGGAGAACGACATCAAAAGTAGTATCAACGATTTAGCAAACTACTTTCAGAGCAATGAGGTGTTCGATACTCGTAAAAACGACTATCTCCAAATCGCTAAATTCTATCGCATGTACTTTGAAGATAAGAAAATAGCTGCTAAGAAAACGGAAAATATCAAACTCTTTGAACAGCAGTTTGAGGAATGCTCTATTGGCTTTAAAGAAAAAGAACAACAATTGGCACAAAAGAAAAATGCAATTATAGCAAGAAATAAGTAATATTACTATATTTTAGGATTTTAGGTATAACAAAAAAATAACAAATAGTAACAGATGTCAAGCAACAGCTATTTCAAAAAATTTCTCAAGGGCACAGAGGGTCCTGTAGCCGACGCAGGGAGTACAGACCAAGCGTTGCAGGGAGCCCAGGAGAACTTTTTGCAGAGCTCTGAAGCTGTTGTTGGGGCAGTAAATGCCCTTAAAGGACTTGCCGATGGGAGTGTAAGCCCCATAGAGGCAGCCTTAGACATCAAAACGGCTATTGATGTGGTACAAGGCCTCTCAAGGCAACTCTCAGAGTCCTTAATAATGCCCTTGATGACCCATTTAGCTGCTTTCAAAGGCGAAGCCTTTTTGCCTGTAGCCAAGCAGTTAGACCCTGTAATGGGGATAGATGTACACTTTGTTACCGTTCCACCAGGGACTCCTGTCCCCCTGCCTCACCCTTATATTTCTGTACTTTTTAGAACCAAAGACTGGGTGAGCTGTATGGTCAATATGGTAAAGGCAGAGGCCATGAGCGCAGTACAAGAAGCACAACCCAATGCCAACGAACTGCATACGGAAGCAGAACAAGCCGCACAAGCTAAAACTGATAAACTCATCAACCAAGCCGATGGCTTGGTATCTACAGCTTTAGGAAAAGCAGGACTCAGTGCTACGGTGTTCATTGGAGGCGTATTGCCACGAGCTATAACAGGCACTCCCTCAAGAGTGATTCCACATATCCCTATGGGTGCAGGCTTTCACCCCAGCTTTGATAGCACAATCGCTAAGGACAATGGTAAGGTGTATTTAGGAAGCCTCTTTGTAACAGCCGATGGCGACCCTATGGCAGGGATGATGCACCTGAACTATGACTGCTGGGATATAGGTATTGTAGACCTCTTTAAAGGCCAACGCAATAGTACCAAAAAATCCCCTGACCCCGAAAACCCTAAAACAGAACTCTTTGTCCCTTCTGGCAATATCCTGCCTATCCCTTGGAGCCGACCTGTACTGGTCAATACCATTCCTACTCCTATCAACCCCTTAGCCATAGGCGATAGACTCTTCAAAGCAGGCTTGGGCAAACTCAAGTTAGGACAACGCTTCCGCAAGTTAGCCGAAAAAGGAATTTCCAAACTGCCCTTCTCTTGTGCTACCAAAACCAAACTCTCTAAACACTTCGGTACAGGACAAAGCCACCCTGTGGAAGTAGCTGAAGGATATTTCTATACCGATAATGAAGACTTTAGCCTCTCAGGAGTCATTCCTTTGGTATGGGAACGCACTTGGTATAGCTATAGCCCTTACGAAGGTCCTTTAGGCTATGGCTGGCACCACCCCTACGATATGGCTATAGGTTTTGATTGGGAAGCCAGAGTAGCCACTATCAGAATGAACGATGGACGCGGGGTAGATATAGAACTGCCCAACAGTCCTGACAAACCCACTTTCCACCGCTTGGAAAAACTCTACCTATGTGTGGATGAAAGCGGACGCTATTACGTAAAAGACACCTCAGGACTGTGCTACTATTTTACCGAAGCGGAATACCCAATGAAAGGCAGTGAGCGCAAGCAACAGCTGCTGGAGAAGATAGTAGATAGAAACGGCCACCAAATACAGCTGAGCTATAAAGCCAATGGAGCCCTAACCCAGCTGATAGACTCAGCCGAACGTACCTTAACCTTTGATACCGATAACGAGGGACGTATCACCACTATATACGCACCTCACCCCAAACAAGAAAACGAACACTTTGCGATCGCACAATATAGCTACTCCGAGGAAGGAGATTTGCTCACCCATACCGATGCCTTAGGGCAACCTATGCACTTTGCCTACCAAAACCACCTAATGGTAAAAGAAATCTGGCGCAATGGTACAGTATGGACATTTACTTACGACGGCAAAGGCACAGGCGCCAAATGCGTAGAAGTACGAGGTACTGACGACCTCTTGCACTATACCTTTGATTACTCCGACCCACATTGCACACTGGTAAGAGATAGCTTGGGCTATACCAAATCCTTCCACCACCACAACGGACGCGTCATAAAATACGTAGACCCCGAAAAGGGCGAATGGAACTCGCATTACAACAGCTTTAGTGAGCTGGAAATGGAAACTGACCCAATGGGTAATACCACCAGCTACCTCCACGATAAGTGGGGCAATGTGGTAAAGGTCATAGAACCCGATGGGAGCCTTACCCAAATGGAGTACTACGACCCCTATAACAAACACCTACTCACCGAAGCCACTGACCCAAGAGGAGGCAAATGGGAATGGAACTACGACGAGGTAGGTAACCTCACCGAACGCAAAACCCCATTGGGAGCCACCACAGCCTTCAAATACGAAAAAGGACTGTTACACTCCCTTACCGATGCCTTGGGAGCTACTACAGAGGTACTGTACGACAGACAAAAGAATATCAAACGGATAAAAGCCCCAAACGAGGGTATTACCGAATACGAATACGACCGCTTAGGACAGTGTACAGCTATCACCAACCCCCACCAGCTAAGACAGTTGCGCCACTACGACCTCTTAGGAAGGGTGGAACTCGTACAAGACTTTGACGATAATAACATCTCATTGAAGTACGATGCGATGGATAATGTGGTGCGTTATAGCGATGCCTATAAGGACATCCGCTACCGCTACAAAGGCTTAAACAAACTCATAGAACGCACTGAGGGCGACAGCACGGTACGCTTTACCTATGATACCGAAGGACAATTGCGCCGTATTGTAAACGAAGAAGGCGAGGAATACCTCTTTGATTTAGACGGCAATGGTAACGTACGCAAGGAAACCGCTTTTGACGGACTTATCAGAGAATATGAGCGCAACCAAGCAGGCTGGGTAACCAAAGTACAACGCACCAAAAAACGCTATACCAGCTATGACTATGACCCTAACGGACGTATAGCCCAAGTAAGCTACCACGACGGCAGTAGCGAGCAATACCTCTACGAAGCAGGATTTTTAAAAGAAGCCACTAATGCCGATGCCATAGTAACTTTTGAAAGGGATAAATTAGGCAACATCACCAAAGAGCGCACCCAGCGCACCAATAGCGAGGAAGTTACTGAAGTATATAGCGAATACGACATCCTTGGCAGACGAACTAAGCTAAGCAGTAACTTAGGAGCGGATATTAGCTACGAGCTTGATAAACTAAGCAATATAAGCAAAATACAAGCGGGGGACTGGGAGGCTAAAATAGACTACGACAAGTTAGGCTTAGAAATCCAACGAGAATTAACGGGTAATGTAACCAATCAGACACGTCGAGATCGGTTAGGTCGTATACGTCACCAAACAGCCCGTAGTGATTATGGTACGCTCCTTTGGAAAGAGTACCAATGGGGCGTGGATTACCGTTTGTATGATATCATAGACCACGCTTATAAAGACCGAGATGCCTCCTTTGAATACGATGACAGGGGCTACCTTGTACGTGCCATTTACGACCGTAAGGAAGAGCAATTCCGTACTCCTGACAAGCTCGGTAACCTATACGAAACCAAGGACAAGAAAGACCGCAAGTATAAAAACAGCCAACTTCAACAAGACCGTACCTACTACTATCACTACGATGTAGAGGGCAACTTGATTTTTAAGGAACACATTAAAGATGTAGGTTATAGACCAGTCTTTAGTGGAGGTGAACTTAGAGACTTAGGTATACAACCTAAAAGCACCGGTAAAGGCTTTTTATATACTTGGAACGCTAACGGCTCACTCCGTGCTGTCACCAACTTAGAAGGTGTTACTTATAGATTTAGATACGATGCCTTTGGCAGGCGTTTAGAGAAACGCCGTATGAGTTCCACGTTCGGTTTTGTATGGGACGGGAATGTTTTATTACACGAGACCTTTAAGAAAGACAACTCTGAGCATACAGAGCTCACCACTTGGGTGTTTGAAGGTTTTGTACCTACCGCCAAGTTAGTAAATGGTAAGGCATATAGCATTATCTCCGACCATCTCGGCACGCCTATACTTGCTATTGATAGCGATGGAATGGAGGTATGGAACCGCCAGCTTGATATTTATGGAAGAGTACGCAAGGAATATAAGCATTCCTCTCTTGGTGATGATGTCTTTCCTTTTGTACCTTTCTTATACCAAGGGCAGTATTATGACTTTGAGACTAATCTTGCTTATAATCGTTATCGTTACTACTCACCTGAAACAGGAGCATACATAAGTCAAGACCCAATAGGATTGGCAGGGGGGAATCCTACGCTATATGGGTATGTGAAGGATAGTAACTGGTGGGTGGATGTGTTTGGGTTGGAAGTCATTACTTCTACTGAAATAAGAATAATGGAATTCACTTCACATGGCGTTAACAGGGCAATCGAAAGAAGTGTAGCACCCATAGATATTCTTAGTGCAGTTAAAAAACCATTAAAGGTTAGCGATATTAAAATTGATAGTGAAGGTAGGTCTTCACAACGATTTATTGGAAAAAAAGCAGAAGTAGTTATTAATCCAACAACGGGTAAAATTATATCTGTTAATCCAACTTCAACTAAAAAAGCAAAAAAATTATGCAAAGAGTGAAATTAACGATAAAACAATATTATTTTTTACAAGGTTTAATAAAACAATCTATAATTACTAACGTTTTCTATAAGGATAATCATATAGTCATTATTGAGTTATCTGAAGATGATATGGATAAAATAAGAGATTTAGCATTAGATTATCTTGATATATATGGCTTTGATAAAGATTATGAACTGACAGAATCAGGAAAATTGGCAGAGGAACTGGTAGACAAATTGTATACTTAGTCTTCATAATTGGTAATGTATCAAATATGTTGTTAAAACTACAATATCCTTAAAATCAATACAATACAAAAAAATTGCCCTGCTAATTTCCCAGTAGTATACCAGATGTGTTGTTAAAAACATAACGACTTAACAATCAGTAAAATACAAAGAAAACAAAAATCTATATTCCTTAACCCACCATAGAGAAAAGAGTTTTTCAAGCCTATAATACGTTCTAAATATTGGGTAATGTATCAGATGTGTTGTTAAAATTCCAACAGCTTACTAATCAATATAATACAAAAAAATTGCCCTGCTATTTTCCTTTACCCGCCATAGAGAAAAGAGTTTTTTAAGCCTATAATGTGCTCTAAATAGAGTAAAGAGACACCTAATGTTTCAAATGTGTTGTTAAGGAAGAACAGTTCCGCACCCCTGACAAGCTTGGTAACCTATACGAGACAAAGGATAAGAAAGACCGCAAGTACAAAAATAGCCAACTCCAACAAGACCTCACCTACTACTATCACTATGATGTAGAGGGTAATCTTATCTTTAAAGAGTACATCAAAGATATAGGCTACAGACCAGTCTTTAGCGGAGGTGAACTTAGAGACTTAGGTATAAATCCTAAGAGCACTGGAAAGGGAATACTTTACACTTGGAATGCCAACGGTTCACTCCGTTCTGTTACAGATTTACAAGGCACCACCTATAGATTTAGATACGATGCTTTTGGTAGGCGTATTGAGAAAAGAAGAATGGCTTCTACCTTCCGTTTTGTATGGGACGGAAATGTGCTCTTGCACGAAACCTTTAAGAAAGACAACTCTGAAAACACCGAGCTTACTACTTGGGTCTTTGAAGGGTTTGTGCCAACAGCTAAACTCGTGAATGGTAAGGCTTATAGTATCATCTCCGACCATCTCGGCACGCCTATACTTGCTATTGATAGCGATGGAATGGAGGTATGGAACCGCCAGCTTGATATTTATGGAAGAGTACGCAAGGAATATAAGCATTCCTCTCTTGGTGATGATGTCTTTCCTTTTGTACCTTTCTTATACCAAGGGCAGTATTATGATTTTGAGACTAATCTTGCTTATAACCGCTTCCGCTACTACTCACCTGAGACTGGGGCGTATATTTCACAAGACCCTATAAAGCTAAATGCTAACAACCCTAATATATATGCTTATGTGGAGGATAGCAACTGGTGGATAGATGTGTTTGGACTTGCGAAGCATCATACTATTCCAAGAAGAATATATAACCCTAGAAAAAGCAAAAGAGCTGATGGGTCTACTTATAGACCAGAACCTTTGGTGCCTGAAGAAGTTGCAAAGGATAAGAGAGTAAAAGGTACTAAGAATTCTCCTAATATGTGGGATATTCCTGATGATATACATAAAGACATTCATAATCCAAACTCAGAAATATCAAAGAAAAATGGAGGGGATTATAATACTATATTTATTAATAGGATTAATCAAATAGAAGGAGATGTCACTACTGAAAAAATACTAGCTATTAGAGAGCAAATAGCAAAAGATTTCGAGATAGATCAATATAAACCTAAAAAGAAGCAAAATGACTGTAAGTCTAAATAATAAATGATGAAAATATATAAAATAAGACCTTTATGTAATCCCATTTACGCTAGTATTCACGCTCAGATGAGACAACCTTTTGAACAAGGAGAACAAATAAGAGTTACTTGGAATGATTATCTTTCTAAAGGAAATCTTGTTCCAGATTTTCTCTATAGCTCATATGTAATATGTAAAAGAGAAATAGCAATGGAACTAAAACAAAGATTTGAGAAATTGGAAATAGGAGAGCTTGAGTGGCATAAAAATCCAAAAGAGATAGTAGCAAAAAATATCCATAGATTAAGATGGCTACCTAAAGAAGAGGTGGATTTGGTACATATTTATTCTAAAATATATATACCAATATTGCCTCAAAGTACTGTGATAATAGAAAAGAGAGCAAATGGTGAAGAATATATAGATTCCTATATAGGAGTTGAATCTATTATTGGGGCAAAACATATATTAAGAGAAAAAGAAAAGGGGATTTTTATTCAACGAAAGGAAATTCAAAATTTTGATTTTTTCAGAATAGAGAAAAGTTATCCTCTACTATGTACAGAAAATGTAAAAAAATATATAGAAAAAAGAGGATTTAGTAATGTTGTATTTTTAGAAGTAGGAGATATTATATAATTAGAAAGCTAAATGTTTGGTAATGTTCCAGATGTGTTGTTAAAATTCCAACAACTTACTAATCAATACAATACAAAAGAACTGCCCCACTATATTCCTTTACCCATCATAGAGATAAGCATTTTAAAAGGCTATAATACGCTCAAAATAGTGTAAAGAGGCACCTAATGTTTCAGATGTGTTGTTAAAATTTCCGTACTCCTGACAAGCTCGGTAACCTATACGAAACAAAGGACAAAAGAGACCGCTAGTACAAAAACAGCCAACTCCAAGAAGACCGCACCTACTACTATCACTATGATGTAGAGGGTAACTTGATTTTCAAGGAGCATATCAAGGACGTAGGTTACCGCCCGTTCTTTAGTGGTAGTGAACTCCGTGACTTAGGCATAAACCCTAAAAGCACTGGAAAGGGAATACTCTACACTTGGAATGCCAACGGTTCACTCCGTTCTGTTTCAGATTTACAAGGCACCACCTATAGGTTCAGATACGATGCCTTTGGCAGACGTTTAGAGAAAAGAAGAATGAGTTCCACGTTCCGTTTTGTATGGGACGGGAATGTTTTATTACACGAAACCTTTAAGAAAGACAACTCCGAAAACACCGAGCTTACTACTTGGGTCTTTGAAGGGTTTGTACCAACAGCTAAACTCGTAAACGGCAAGGCATATAGCATTATCTCCGACCATCTCGGCACGCCTATACTTGCTATTGATAGCGATGGAATGGAGGTATGGAATCGCCAGCTTGATATTTATGGGCGTGTACGTAAAGAGTACAAACATTCTTCTTTAGGTGATGAGGTCTTTCCTTTTGTACCATTCTTATACCAAGGGCAGTATTATGACTTTGAGACTAATCTTGCTTATAACAGGTTTAGGTATTATAGTCCTGAGACTGGGGCGTATATAAGCCAAGATCCGATTGGATTGGAAGGTAATAATCCTAATATTTATGCCTATGTAGAGGATAGTAACTGGTGGTTAGATATTTTTGGATTAGCATGTTCAAGTGCTCAAATGGCTAATAACAGAAAAAATGGTAAGAAAGCTGAAGACTTTATACATGATAGATTATTAAATAATCCTGACATAGAGATAATAGGTAGAAATGTTACTGTATTTTTTGACAAAAAAGATGGAGGAGGTGTTCGTTATATAGATATATTAGCACGAAATAAGAAAACAGGTAAAATTATTAACGTAGAGGTGAAAAGTGGTAAAGCTAAAAGAAGTAAAAAACAAATAAAAAAAGACACTCTCATAAATAAAGGTCAAGGGACTTTTGGAGAAAAAGGATTTATAAATAAAAATGATCCTTTAATTGGACAAAAAACTAATAATACAACAACAAGTGTAACTCAAGTGGAACTATGGAAACTATAATTAATAAAATTAGAAGCATATTAGATGACAGAATGCTAAAAGCAGGATTGTACTTTGACAATAAATATACTGCCTATATAGGCACATTAAAAAAAGAAGCTCAACTTTCTTATGGCTATTTTTTTGATTTAAGAAAAAAAAATGGACAAGATTATTATTTATTAGATATTTCTTTATCAATACTTCAAGAAGAAATAGCCCATATAAGCAACCAAATAAAATTAAAATCTATAGGGAAACGTGAGATTCCTGACTTAGTAAAAAAAAGATTAGTTAAATACATCAAAAAAAGTGCTCCCATAATAGGAGGCGTTTACAATTGGAGAGACCTTGATATTGTTTTTCAAACTATAAAGGTACAAAGCTGTTATATTAGTAATAGTTCAGAAATAGAAGTTTATAAAGATGAACTTATCACTCTTTTTGAATATGGACAAAAATGGGTGCAAAAAATAAGTGATTGGGATTTTTTAGTTCAATGGAATATAAAAAATAATAATGCTTTACAAGCTTTATGTATTTTGAAATACTTAGATAGAAAAGAAGATTTTAATTACTTAAAGGATGAATCTATTCTTAAATATAAAGCATTAAACTTACCTATTGATGAATTAGAAAATATAGAATGGTAAGGTAATGTATCAGATGTGTGGTAATGTATCAGATGTGTTGTTAAAATTCCAACAGCTTACTAATCAATATAATACAAAAGAATTGCCCTGCTATTTCCCTTTACCCGCCATAGAGAAAAGAGTTTTTTAAGCCTATAATGTGCTCTAAATAGTGTAAAAGTTACACCTAATGTTTTAGATGTGTTGTTAAAGAAGAGGTAATGTATCAGATATGTTGTTAAAATTCCAATAGCTTACTAATCAATATAATACAAAAGAATTGCCCTGCTATTTCCCTTTACCTACCATAGATATAAGCGTTTTTTAAGCCTATAATGTACTCTGAATAGTGTAAAAGTTACACCTAATGTTTCAAATGTGTTGTTAAAGGAAAATTAAACATTTTCATACACAAAACTTGCAACCTTTAAGATATTGATTTTGATTGACTTTTATAACACCTAACTTTTTTAAAATACTATCAAAAAGAAAATTGTAAAATATTTTTTGCTGATTATAAAAATAATTGTACTTTTGTGCCTAAGAGGCAAATAGTTCATTTTTAGGAATAGATAATGATAGCAATTTATGGATTACAAAGAGAAAAATAAAGGAAAGCTCATAACAATCATTGTAGTAAGCCTACTCCTATTAGGATTAGTAGGCTTTTGGCTACAAAAACGTTTTTTTCATAACATGGCTGATATAGAAGCTGATGTATTTCCTACTACTTTACAAGTAGGAGATACCTTGTTTTTCAAGGATAATACATCTTTCTCTGCATTTCGTGAATGGAGATTCGGTGATGGGAATATCTCCATCAATGATAAGGGATATTATATGTATAGAAAACCAGGGTATTATCAAGTAAAACTCACACTCAATGGTAAGTATAGCAAGACTTTTCCTATACAAGTAATAGGTACTATCAAAAGAAGTATTACAGATTCTATCACTACTATTGAAGCCCCTAAAGAGGCTATGCAATTTGAAAATGTAGTCTTTAGAGCTAACTCTAAAGTAGCAAAGTTATTCAGCTGGAAGTTTGGAGAAACAGGAAGTATTGATGCTAAAGAGCCAATGGTTATCTATGCCTATCAAAATCCTGGTGAGTATCAAGTAACTCTCTATACAGATGATACTGAATATCCTATCACTCATAAGATAAACATTTTGCCTTCTTTCAAAGTACTGAAAGACTCTACCTCTATAGAGACTATTTATGAGAAAATAGATGATGATTTCAAACATCACTTACAACAAATAGCCAAAGGAGTGGATTTCAACAAACATTATAATTATTTGCTCAACACTTACCTTTGTAAAAATGACAATACCCCTGTAAAGGTAAATACAAGCAAAGTAAATACTTTCTACTATTATTGTGCAGGATTGCAGTTTGACAAGAAAAGTACAATTCAAGAGGTGAAAGTAACCTTTGATGAGGAAATGAATTGCATTGTTAAGGTCAATATTATTCAAAGTCAATGAAATGAAACTATCTAAACATAGACAATCTCTTAAAAGATTTTTAATAGGGATACTCCTTTTGCTTTCAGTGATAGGATGTACCCCTTTAAAGGTATATAGGACACCTTCTCCTTCTCTTTATGGGAATATAGATAACACTCTTTTGGTTAATGGTTATCCTAAACAAAAACAAACTTGGGTTGTTTTCTCTGATAGGGAGAACAATCGTGTTAGCCCTACTAAAGAGGAAGATATCACTTTAGTATACAAAGAACTAAGATTCTTAGAACCGCTTATTGTCTTAAAGAAGCGCAAGGGGATGTTTAAAGTAGGAGAATACACTCCTACCTCACTCAATGACGGCAAGCTAACCCTGAAAAAGAGCAAGATAAAAGTAAAAGGCTGGGTGCCTCAAGAGCGTTTGCTATTGTGGAGCAAGGGACTTAGAAGTGCAGAGACTGGTTTTGCTACTAAAGCAATTCTTACAGTTTCTGATCCAGAGGTTTTTACTACACCTAATGATTTTTTAGAAAATGATTCTGTAATTGTATATAAGACTCCTAATCTCAGTGAAAAAGCTAAGAAAAGAAGTATTGGAGATTTAGTGTACATATACAAAGAATCTGCTGATAAAGAAATGCTTCTCATTGGTAAAAAACCTGCCTCTATTGTAGATAGTATACAAAGCTCTGTCTATGGTTGGGTTAGTAAAAAAATGATCTCAATATGGGGTGATAGAACAGCTATTCAACTATCTTCAAATACTTTTTCAGCCGACATCTTTCTTCATAAAAAACAAGACTCTCTACAGTCAATTCCTGCTATTTCACTTAAAGAAATAAAACAGAGAAATAGAATAGAGAATATATATCCTACAACTATCAAAGAATTATCTCAAACTCCTAAAGAAGTAGGATTTCTCGATAATCCTTTTGATTACAGTCAGAATAAAATATACAATATCTTAGGAACCCCTATCTACTACCCTAAATATAAAGATATATTGTACAATAACCGAAAGTTGAACTTAGTCTTTGTATTAGATGGTAGTGAGAATAATCGCCTTTATATTCCTACGTTAAAGTCGTTATTACAAGAATTACAATTGCAATTTTCTAAGATGGACTATTTCTCTACCATACGTTTGGCTGGAGTAGTTTATAAAAGTGATAATTGTGGAGTTAGTAATTTATCTTCTCCTCTAACCACTGATTATGAAGATGTAATTGATTTCTTTGATGATAAATTACAAGAACTCAAATGCAAAGATACAACTAAAGGGCAACCTGTTGAACAGGGAATCTTAACAGCCACCCGTCTTCTATATGAGGCTCAGGCTAAAGACCAAACCAATATGATAGTTTTGGTAGGAACTTCAGCTTCAGCTTACCCTTCTACAGGTATTTTAGCAGATGCCATTACTCGTGTAAAGGCAAGACTTATATGTTTCCAAACCCAAGCTAAATCTGATGATACTTATAACAATTTTGTACTTTTAGCAGAGAAACTTGTGATAAATAGTGCTAAAAATATTTCAGAACTAAAGAAAGAAAAGATAGTAAATCCACAAGATGTCTCTTTAGAGAATGATTATAGCCTTTCACAAGGAGCAGAAGGTATATTCCGCTTAGATTATCCTAAAAAAAGTATGACACAAGGCTACGTTATTTTTCCAAAGAAAGGAGAAATGATGCCTATCAATATACTAAAATCTTCTATCGACAGCCTTTTAGGGCAAATCACTTTTGACAACAAACATATAGACCAATCACTTACCACTTACTTTCGTTCAGATATTGGAGTGAAGAAAACATCGTTGTATGATAAGTACAAAGATACATTAACACTTCCCAAAAAACGTATTCCTCCAGCGATGGCTTCAGGCTTCTTAGGCAAAGATAATTCTTTCCTCTTCAAAGGATATCTGTATGCGCCAGAGAGAGCAGGTGAAAACGGAATACTCCTTAGCGAACAAGAGTTTGAGCAACTGCATCATTACTATACTCTGCTTCATAGCAAAGTAGGTAATGAGAAAAAATTCAATCGCAGAAAGGCGATCCGCTATTATGTGCGCTTTGTAAAAAAACTCAACCCCGCTATCAACAAACGAAGTAGAGGGCGCATATACAAACAAACGATGGCTGAGACTATTGCTTGGCAAACAGGAATGAATGCACCTCAAGAACCTTTGATGAATAGGAGTCTTAGAGAGTGGAAAAATAACAAAGATATATCCGATACAACGATAGAGGCCTATTTCAATCAGTACAAAATTTTAGCAACTCGCCTTATTACCCATAAGAATAATGCTAAAATGCGAATAAGGTACAATGGAGAAACATACTATTGGGTAGGGCAAGAGTTTGTTCCTAAGACAATGATACCAAAGAAATTATGATAGGAATACTAAACATAGCAGGGCATAGAAAAGAATTGATCTCATTGAGTACAGCTTATAGCAAGACAGTTTGTAAAAGGGGCTATCCTGATAGCCTCCCTATAGCTCATTTTTTTAAAGTAACCTTTTTAACTGAAGAAGATGATGATTTTTTTGCCGATTGGATGTATGGTAGGAATAAAGATAACAAATCGCATAAAGGGCAATGGTATAATGGGACTATTATCTTTTATGATGAAACCTCTTATGGACAAGAGTTCTTACATTATGAACTTACAGATGCTCTTGCTACGAGTTTCAAAGTAGATTATGATCAAGAACGCGGAATGGTAACCACCCTTGAAATCTTCACACGTGAGCGTATTTATGATCATAAATACATCATCAACTCTGAATACTATGCTATTACGTTTGATTATGTGCGACCTAAAGAAAAGTCGCAACAACTTTTAAACACAGACCCAGATTTGTTTGAACTATACTATACCGATACTTCAGGAAAGAAAATAGAAAATATTGATTTTAAAATAGGAACTTTTATCTATCTAAATGTAAGAGGTGAAAACTTAGCAGGCAAAACGGGAGATTTAAGTATTGAAGATGAAAAAGTAGATTTTGAGTATGAAGGGAATCGTTTAGAGAATGATACTTTGCAGAATTATACTTTCAAAAGTAATAATGATAGCATCAAACTAAAAATAATAGAACCTAAAAACGACAACTAACAATGGCTGTAGCAACAATAAAATTACATCAAACAGGTAAATCTTTATCTGCAGAACTAAAACCTAAAGGGATAGGTGTTATAGAGTTCAGACCTCACGACAATTACGATGGTGAGTTTGGATTTGATTGGGTTCTTTATAATGATGATACTATCTATAAAGATATTATAGGAAAATATAAAATTAAAAGAAAGGGGAATATATTTGATTCTGACAATAATGAGTATGAAAAGTTTTTGGAAAAATATAAGAATTTTCCCCATCCTATTGATAAAAAAAAGAAATACTATATTCCTTATATGACGCTATTGCCTGAGAGAACGGCTAAACTAATTTTGCGAATAAAAATAACAGAAGAAATTCAAAATTATAAATTTTCATATGATGAAAATATTTTTACCTTAGACAAATCAGAAACAGATTTAAATAAAAGCATAGGAGAATATAAAAATATAGAACTTAATATAAAATGTTTGAAAAGTTTTTCTAAGAATGAGTATATTAGTGTATATGGAGATGGGAATTTAATGGGAGCTATAATAGTAATTGCCAATAAAAACATCCTTCAAAAAGACATTATCTGTTATAAGGTTGTAACACTCCCTCATATAAAAAAGTGGGAGGGAGATACAGATGAAAAGGAAAAAATAGAAAGCCATATTAAAAAATATTTAGCTCAATTTTATATAGAACCTATTATTGATTTTAAAGATTATATAGATTATGAAAGGGATGAGAAATTGGTGAATTTTATTAGAGAAAATCATCTATTAATGGAAAGAGATTCTCGTGTTATAAACACTGAAAAAATAGAGTTTAATAATATATATTCTTTTTTTGAGAGTAATATCAATAATAATGAAGATAATAGCTACAAAATGTTTTTTATACCTTTTGCAGGAGGAAAAATTGTGGATGGAAAAATTGAATTAGCAAGTGGTTATTCTGAAAAAATTGGAGGTAAAATATCTGTGATTTTCAGCAGTCACTATGATAAAAAAGTAGCTCCAACTCACGAACTCTTACATTGTTTTGGATTACCTCATACGTTTGAAGAGGGATTAGATGTAGTTTTTTTTGAAAACAAAACAAATAACTTAATGGATTACACAAAAACAGAACGCTCCTCTTCCTTATTTATGCAATGGAGGAAAGTAAATAAGAATATTAATAACAATATAGATGAAATCAAATTAGAAAATGAATGACATAGATTTTTTTAGGTTACTTTACTCTCAATATAAAGAAGATCTGGACGCTATTTTAAAGTATAAAAAAAATGGTACAAATTTTTATCATTTTTTTACAGATAAAATTAATATAGATTTTTTCGAACAAAATAAAAAAAACGGAAGAGGCACAATCCCTTTTAGTTCCTACAAATCTTTTTTAGATTTTTATACAGAAATAGAGCAGATAATTGTAGATATAGAAATAATACGCTACCAAGGTACATTCTTTGATAAAATAGAAAGAGTATTATTTCATCGAGATATTTCTATTACAGAATACAATGAAGAGGGAATAAGAGAAAGACTGTATATAGAATACAAGAATGATAACTATTCATCTATCCTTATAGGAAAAGAAATTTTGTATAATAATGAAAAGATAGCTAAAACTATAAATAATGATTTACCATTCTCTTTTAAACAATTAGCAGACCAATTTTGGATAAAATATCAAGTAGATATACGTAGAGATTTTAGATATAGAGAAGCAAATAAAAGATGTGGAGTCAATCTTTCCAAATATTATGAGGATAACCACCCTTTTTGGATAGTGGAGTATCATTATTGGAGCGATGATATAACTATTGAAAACACAGTTATCAAAAAAATAATAGTAAAAGTAGATGGTATCACAGGTGAGGAGATTTTTCATAGAGAGATGCTTCCAGAGGATATGTCTTATTTTACACCAACAAATATAGAAACAACAGCACCATAAAAATATGACAAATCTTACAAATGAAACTGTAAAAGAATTATTTCATATAGCTGGACAGATAGCATATGAAGAAGGGAGGAAAAATTCTTGGCGTTGGCAATGGCTCTTAGCAAGAATAGCTATATTTAAAAAATTTGAATAATTTTATGAAAGTTAAAATGCTTTTGTTCTTATCTCTGTTCTCGATAATATGCAACGGGCAATCTTTTGATTATAGAAAAGATAGTCTTATTGAATCTTTTGATGTAAAAAAGTTTAAAAAATATAATAAAGATGGTAGATATAATTTCTATAGAAAAGATAGCGTTTCTGTACATCAGCTTACAAAACAAAAAGAATTTATAGAATGGACTCGCCATAAGAAATCAAATATAAAAAAATGTATTATTTTTACAAAAAAAGGTACTATCCAGAAGAAAATGTATTATTTTCAAGATTTTCCAATAGGAAATGAATACCTTTTTGAGGAAGGAAAAGTTACTAAAATCATTAATCACGACGAAAATTATAAAATAAGTATAGAAAATGTTCGGAAAATTATCCTACAAACTTTTGATGTAGATATATTTTTCTACAGAAGAACCCCTTACTATATAGAAGTAACAAGAAAAAAAAGGGAGGTCTATCCGACAGATTGGCGATACGTATATATTGTAAAATTCGGAGTAATGTCGGAAGAAGAATTAGTAAATAAAATCTACTATATAGATGCTAACACAGGTTATTTCCTTTATAAAGATGAATATGGCACAAAAGAAGATTTTTTCCAAAGAGCAAAGGACTTACCAACAGAAAAAATATATACCATTAAGAAAATATTCTAAATTTGAACCTATATAAATATGACAAATCTTACAAATGAAACTGTAAAAGAATTATTTCATATAGCTGGACAGATAGCAAGAGAAAATTACAATGCAAGTTATGATGGGGCACATCTGCTACAGGCATTGCTCCATAAAGATATAGACCTCATAGGTTTTTTGCAAAGTTTAGGCAAGGATACCGGCTATATTTACGAATGGTCAGAAGTACGCATAGAGGAATACCCTACGGCAACTTATCTGCCAGAGGAAGTAGTACCCAGTGAGAAAGTAAATAACATCTTAGAAGAAGCTGATGAGATACGGTTAAAGTTAGGGATAGACGAAATTACCCCTATTTGTATCTTAACAGCTATTGTAACTCCCGATGTTGTCTTTTCATTCAATGAACTCAAATCTTTACCTTTAAGAGAACACGAAATACTTCAACATTTGAATGTATTTACGCCCTCTATGGAACACTCTTTCTCTTCATATAGTGAAGGAGCTGATAAAAATATAAATCTTTCTATCCTAAATCAGTACTGCATTGATAGAACAGCCCAAGCTAAAAATGCTTTGTTAGATAAAATTATAGGACGAGAAAAAGAAACAAGAAGTCTAATAGAGGTACTTTGTAGGAGAACTAAACCCAATGTAATTATTATAGGAGAACCTGGAGTAGGAAAAACAGCTCTTATTGAAGGTTTTGCTCAAGAAATTGTAAAGGGTAATGTGCCTATAAGTCTCAAAAATGCTATTCTTTTAGAACTCGATGTGAGTCTGCTGGCAGCAGGTGCCTCTTATAAAGGAGAGATAGAAGATAGAATGAAAAAAGTAATCAATGAATGTAAGAAGTTAGATAAAGCTATTTTATTTATTGATGAAATTCATACAATTGTAGATAGCAAAGGAGCTATGGGAGGAGTTGCCAACCTGCTCAAACCAGAATTAGCAAGAGGAGAAATTACCGTAATAGGAGCAACCACTTTTGAGGAATACCGCAAGGTAATAGAGCCTGAGCAAGCCTTCAATAGAAGATTTGAAGCACTCACTATTCTTGAGCCTGATATGGCTGCTTGTATAAAGATGATAGAAGTTGTACTTGAGAACTATCAAAAACACCATCAGATAGAAGTAGAGAAAGAAGCTCTTCCTGAATGCGTGCGTTTGGCAAAACGTTATGCTAAGGGTAAAAAACTTCCTGATGCAGCCATTGATTTGTTAGACAGGACAATGGCATCTATCAAAATGCTCAATGAGCTTTCAGAAAAAGAGCTTGCAAGTTGGAAAGAAACTTATGACCAATTAAAAGAACAAGAGCTATCTCAAGATGACAAACTTTCTGAATTGCAATGGCTCTATGCGCAACTACAAAATCGTATCAGTCCTATTTTATGGGGTTCTCTTAAAGAACAACCTACTATAGAACCTAATGCTACTGTAGAGCAGGTAGAAGCTCTGATAGAAAAAGTATATGAAGAGTTAGTTGTGTATGCACAAATAAAGCGAGAGAAAGTAGGTAAATTAGAATTAGCAGCAGTAATGGCTGCTAAAACAGGCATCCCTATAGGTAAAATTCAAGCTCAAGAGAAAGAGAAAATGCTCAATATGGAGTCCTATTTGCTCAAACGAGTGGTAGGGCAAGACCATGCTTTAAAAATATTGTCAGAGGCTATTGTTGAAAATCGTAGCGGATTAGGTAAAGCAGGGCAACCTATAGGTTCGTTCTTCTTCTTAGGACCTACAGGTACAGGTAAAACAGAACTTGCTAAATCCATAGCAGAACTGTTGTTCAATGATGAAAAAGCTATGATTCGTTTTGATATGTCCGAATTTAAAGAAGAACATTCAGCAGCACTACTCTATGGAGCACCTCCAGGGTATGTAGGATATGAAGAGGGGGGAATGCTTGTGAATAAAATACGTCAACAGCCCTATGCTGTAGTACTTTTTGATGAAATAGAAAAAGCTCATAGTTCCGTATTTGATGTATTTTTACAACTGATGGATGAAGGGAAAATCACTGATAAATTAGGTAAAGAAGGTGATTTTAGTAATGCCTTAGTGTTATTTACTTCTAATATAGGTAGTGCTGATATTATTGAGAAATTTGCACAGCACCATATCCCTACTTCCTCAGAGCTAATGCAACTAATGTCCGGACATTTCCGCCCTGAGTTCTTAGCACGTATTACTGGAATTATCCCATTTGCTCCTATATCTGAAGAAATGGCTGAAAAGATTTTCAGTATACAACTTAAACCTTTGGAAAACTCTTTAGAACGTTTGGGAATACATCTCTCCCTTTCAGAAGAAGCTAAGAAGAATTTAGCAATTTCAGGCTTTAGTAGTAAATATGGAGCAAGGCAAATAGCAGGAGTTATACGCACACATCTCACACGCCCTATTTCAAAAAAGATCGTTGCTGAAGAAATAAAGTATGGTGACACTCTTTCTGTTCAATGGGACAATGATAAAAAAGACATCTGTTGGCAGATAATACAAAAAGAATAAAATTTTATCAGTAGAGTTGTAATATGTAAGAAAAGTAGTATCTTTGCCCAGTATGTAATTTTTACTTTTCAGATAGTTAAGTATATGAGCTACAGAAACTATTATATAGGATTTATTTTCTCATTCTTATTGTTAGGAAACATTTATGGTCAAGAATTCACAAAACCATTAGTCCCTGAAAAAACGGAAAGGTTCTATCGTTATCTACTTAGAGAAAATGAAAAAGTAGTAGCCTTTATAGAGAGTAGCTTAGTTGCTAATGGAATTCCTAAACTGATGAGAAACTTAGCTCTTATAGAATCCAACTTTGATAAAAATGCTGTTTCCTCTGCACAAGCAGTAGGAATATGGCAGTTTACAGAGGATCATGCTAAGCAATATGGTTTGCCTCCAGAGGGGCGTTATGATGTATACAAAAGTACTTTAGTAGCGGTTCAGAGTCTTAGAAACTTGTATGCTAAGTATCAAAATTGGATAACTGTAGTAGCAGCTTATAATTGTGGGGAAGGATGTGTAGATAGAGCTATAGGGAAAAGTCAGTCTAAAAAATATAGTGCCTTTTACAGCTACTTACCCAATGAAACTACCGAACATGTACAGAAGTTTCTTATAGCTTGTATTATTACTGATGAGTATGAAGCTTTGATGATGGACTATAAGAGTACAGATATGGATTTTCGCCCTACTGAGAAATCTTCATTGGCTCAAAATCCATCTTTTGTAGCTACCGAAATTAGTTCCTCTTTCAAATTGGAAATTGTAGCTCAAGAAATTGGAGTTACAATAAGCGATTTATTAGAGTGGAATCCTTCTTTGAAAAAAGAATGCACTGAAAAAGGGATAGGCAATTTATATCTACCTGTAGATAAAATGCCTGATTTCTTACTATTAAAGAATCAAATATTACTCAAATCATTAGAGAATTAATCTTTATGTTTCAGAAGAATTACAAAATACCTTTTGACCCAGATAGTCTTATAAAAGAGTACAATGCTATTGAAACGTGTAATACTGCTGAGAGTATTGCCCGAAATATTATGCTTTTGATTATGACCCGAAAAGGAGAAAACAGGTATGATCCTCAATATGGAAATGAAGTATGGGATATAGAATTTGAAAATTCAGTAAGTTTAGTAGATTGGGAAAATATATTTATCAAAAGTCTAAAAGAACAAATTACCAATTATGAACCTAGGATCACAGTTCCTAAAGTGGAAGTTCACATTGCCTATGTAGAACATTCGTATGATACTAAAAAGTTTAGTGAGATAAAACGCAGAGCAAAAATTGCTATTTCTGCTAAGATGGTAGAAACAGGCGAACCTTTCCAGTTTACCACAGAAATATTTTTAAGTCCAATGTCTGTAGACTAATAATTACAAGCATATTATTTTTATGATAAGCAAACTTAATTCCTACTCAAAAGAAGCTATAAAGGCACGTATGTTGCAAAATGCAACAAAGATATGGGGGCTAAAAAGTATTAGCTCTATAGATCCTTTTGTGAAACTTTTGATAGACGCTTTTAGTGCTGAAATATTCAAACTGAGTAACAATTTGCAAACTACTCAGAGTCGTATTGTTGAAAAACTTTCAAAACTTCTTACTCCTTCTATACATACTTATCCTCAACCCGCTCATGCTATAGGGATTACTTTTCCTATTGAACCAAGAGAAGTGTTAGAAGAATATAGCGAGTTCTCTTTCAAGCGTTTGTCTGCTTCTACTGTAAAAGGAGAATCAGATAAAAATATAGATATTGTTTTTACTCCTATTGATACAATAGAGCTTTTTAGGATGCAAGTCTATGGATTACTTACTCATCGTACTTGCTTTACTATTGATGAACAATACCAAAAAACACCTATAGAAAAAATCTCTCAAGGAGTTTCTTATAACTCTCTGTGGATAGGTATTGATGCTTCCAATTATGAAGAGCATATTCCTGAAAAACTTCGTTTTTATTGTGCGAATCCTGCTTTTGAAGAAGTTGATTTTGTGTATAAACTGCTTCCTTTTATAAAAGCCCAATGTTCAGAAAGAGATTTAGTAGTACAAGGAGGTTTTTCTTACGAATCTTCTCAAGAATTTTCATCAGAATATCAAGAACTTTTTTATGATTATACCCCTAAAACACAGATACAAGAGAACGTAAAACGCATCTATAACCATCAGTTTATAGAGCTTTCAGGTTTTTCACAAGGAGATATTAGTGAGGATTTCCCAGAAAAATTATCTTTCTTAAAGGATAATGAATCTCTATTAAAGACTTTGAAGAAAGAAAAGATGATTTGGATAGAATTGACTTTCCCTACACAATTTTCAACAGATATTATAGAGGGATTCTCTGTCTTACTCAATGCATTTCCTATATACAATCGTGGTTGGCGTAAAGAAGAAGGGGCTTTGGATATTATGGGAAATAATATTCCTTTGAAAACAGATAGTGCCGAACATTTCTTGTATATTGATAAAGTAGAGGATAATATGGGGAAGACTTATCAAGGGATCCCATTTTTGCAAAATGACACTATTGGTCAAGGATTGTATAGTGTGCGTAAAGGAGGTATGGAGCGTTTTGATGAGCGAAATGCTATTGATATGATGAATAGTGTTTTAGAACTCATCCGCGATGAAGTATCAGCTTTCAGTGTTTATAAGAAAGACGATGTTACCGATGCTCTTAAAAAGATGACCCAACAAATGAGATTGTTGGAGCAAAAAACCACTAATGCTGATAAGATTACCTCAGAGGAGATAAACTATGTGATTGTCAATCCTTTTGAAGGAGCTATCCATTTTAAAGCCGCTTATTGGATCACTCAATGTGATGATGCTAATAACTTACGCGCAGGTATGTCCTTAGATCCTCTTAAATATACCTCAACCAAAACTTTACGTGGTATTACCCTACTTACAGATACAATGGGAGGTCGCAAGGAGCAAAAGGG
Source organism: Capnocytophaga gingivalis (assembly GCF_002302415.1). Classification (NCBI taxonomy): domain Bacteria; kingdom Pseudomonadati; phylum Bacteroidota; class Flavobacteriia; order Flavobacteriales; family Flavobacteriaceae; genus Capnocytophaga; species Capnocytophaga gingivalis. Next base: position 2,280,330 of record NZ_CP022386.1, read on the forward strand.
CACCAATGCCATTGAGGCCTACAAATACGCCTTAACTACACGTGATAGAATTATCACTAAAGAAGATATCAAGAATTTCTGTAAGGTAATGCTTAAAGATGAGCTGAAAAAGGTAGAGGTGAAAAGAGGTACAATCATCAGCGATAAACCTAAGGAAGGATTTATCAGAACTGTTGAAATAGAAATCACCCCAGCCTCTTATGCTACTTATGGTAAAAGCTATTGGGATAAGATGGCTATTGCTATAAAAACCCAAATAGAATCTCGTTCTATTGATGGGATAACCTATATTGTTAGGGTAATAAATAATGATTAAGTATGAGTATAATGACCAGTAGTTTAAGAAAATCCAGTATAAGTATAGAAGATAGGATTATTGCTAATAAGCCTTTTTACAATGAGTTAGATACTGATTATAAGATAGAAGTTATAGCTCTGAATTTACTTAATTTTTACAAGGAAATTCATCACCTTTTTTTGAAACGATTAGGAGGTAATGAACGGACTTATCACAAGGATATCAAATCTATTTCAGTAGATTTATTGGGCTTAGATGAAAATGTACTTAATATAGAAACCTATCAAGAGGGGATTTATGATTACCTACCTAATGGTGTTTTTCATTCTCCTACCTTGGGAGATTTTTCCTCAGGGGTAGATACCATCATAGAAGGAATACGTACCCAAAGACGTATTGAGGCAAGTGCGAGGAAACTTTTTCAACCGTTTGAAAATGAAGCTTTCTACTTGCAGCTTTCAATGTTAATGCAAGAGAATAATTATGATATAAGTAGTGAGAGTTCCTTTTTAGTGGAAGTACTTAGTGATTTATTCCCTTTACTCAATGCAATTGAGAAGAAAACAGCTCGTATTTTTGTGTTTCTACTGCCCTTTTTCCACGCTATTAGAGGCAATAAAAAGTGGTTTGAAAAGTGTTTAAAAGCGTTCTTACAAGTTCCTGTTCGTATTGTTTTTTTGCCTAATCGAGTTGAAGATATAGGAGTAGTGTCCTCTTCTCTTGTACTTTCACAGATGCGATTGGGACAAAGTTCACTATTAAGCGGTAGTCACTTAGATGGTGAACGAAATTGGGGTATTTACTATGGAGCAATCCCTTATGAATCTCTCAATCATTATATGCCTGAAGCTCCTTTGCGTAGGCTCCTGCAGGTGTTATATGATTATTGCCTACCTGTTCAGGCAAATGTTGAAGAATTTTTTATTACTGAAAGAAAACAAGATTCCTTTACGCTCACCTCTGAGGAGAATGTGAACCGTTTAGGATATTCTACCTTTTTATAATTAGTTAAATTTATGGAATTAGTTGTTGTAAAAGCTTTTTTTATCAAATATCTGTTAGCTCCTTTGATAATAGCTCTATTAGCTGTTACTTTAGGTGTATTAAAGAAGAAAGTCTCTTCAATAAAAGGGAAAACGCTCATTATTTATATTCTTATCACGGGCTTGTGTTTGGGAATATTAGGGGTGTTGGGAGTTGCTAATAATACCTTTAGCCCATATTGGTATTTGTTTGCTATGGTTATCTATTTCTTTTTAGGAATTCTAAATGTAAACTTACTACATCAGTATTTTAAACATAACAACAAGAGTCTTGCTTTTGCTATGCTCTTTGAAGGATTGATAACACTTACAGGAATGTTGTTAGGAGGGTATCTATTCTACAATATATTCAATTGGGTAAGTGGTTTTGATGAGTATGCACTTATTGCCTCTACTTGTATTTCTATTTTTATAGTACCCTTAGCTTTTTATTATACTTATCTACAGTTCTTAGACATTCCTTTGGCTATTTATGAGACTTGGTCAGCTCCAGATTATCCAAAAGATATAAATATTGATACCATCAATTTCAATAGAATGCAAGTGCTGAATATTGAATTGTACAAGGATGTAGATGATGAAACTCGCTCAAGGATAAAAGCTAAAGCCTTGGATACTGGGGTGTCGTTTGGAGATTGGTTTCATATTGCTGTAAATGAATATAATAATAAAAATCCTAATGATATTATTCACTTAAAGGCAAAGGGAGGGGATAGTTATTCTTGGATATTTTACACCAAGAAATCATTCTTTCATCCACGAAAATTTATTGACTTTGAAAAAGATATTACTGAGAATGGACTTTTAGAGAATAGTATCATCATTTGTAAAAGAGTTCACTCGTCCGAAAAACAAAACCTTAAAGAAAAAAAAGAAGATAATCAAAAAGAGTCCTTATGATAAAACCAATAAAATACGCTGCCGTAAATTGGGTTGATGGGATGAAAATTTCTGAAAAACATTTCATCCAGCACCAGAATTTTATCATTGATACTGTAAGGGATACGAGTTCCTTAGGTATCAACAATTTTAACTATGGGCTATTGCCACAGCCCTACAAAAAAGATGAAGAGAATAGAGTGTTCGAAATCTATAACACAGCTACCAATGATGTACAATTAATCATTCATCATTGTTCGGCAGTAACTGCTGCTGGACTGAGGATTGAGCTGAGTGATTACAAGGTGAACATCAAATCTTTGATTGGGGATGCCAAAGTTGCTAAAGCTACTAAAGAAGTTAATAACACGACCAATAAAAGTGATGAAGGTTATTATATTCTCATTGCGGTTAACCCTTATGAGAGGATTCCTTTGGGGGATATAGACCCAGAAGAAACACCTCCACGTCATCCTTTTACCACTCCAAAATATATCGTAGATGTAATGCCTATTACTACTTATAACGAAGGACAAGTAAATGCTAATTCATTAGTGATAGGAAAAATTTCGCTCACAGGAGAAAGTGTGTCTGCTGATGAGGACTTTATTCCGCCTTGTGTAAATCTTTATAGTTTTAGAAAACTCTTAGTGCATTACACTGATTTTGCCAAATCTATAGCCATATTACAAGATAGTACTAAAGTAATTATCTCAAAGATTATAGAAAAAGGTCAAAACTCTTCTTTGGCAAGCAATATTAAATTGTTGTGTACTACCATTGTAAATCATTTGGGTAATACTTATTTTGCTTATAGAAATCTTGTGCTTAATCAGCCTCCTATTTATATGATTGAGATATTCTCTCAATTGGCTTTTCATTTTAATAGTGCAAGAATGCTGATCCCTGAAAGAGAGAAGGAAGAAATGCAAAACTATATTTATGAGTGGAGTAATGTAGCTCCTCATAATTTGGATACTTTGCTTTCTGCCGTAGCAGAGATAAATTACAACCACAATAACTGTGGAGAACATCTCAAGGATATAAAGTTACTTTTAGATAATCTCTCTGCCACCTTTAAAAAACTAAGTGAATTGGATTATATAGGACAACGAAAAGAAAATATTATTGTCAATGAACAGCAAATTGATAAAAATAACTCCAAAAATAAAACAGGATGGAGTGTCTTAGATTAGTCTTATAAAAATCTTAAAGGATTTGTAGTAGAATTGCGACATTTTTTCACTTTCTTGTACAAAAACTTGCAGAACCCAAGAAAGCTTTGTAGCTTTGCAGAAATTTTTAAAAACATAATTACGTATGGCAGAGAATAATTCAAGAGCTGTACTGAAGTTCAACCAAGGGGAAGCCCAAAAAGTGTTGAAACTTAGCTACAGCGTAGGCCGTTCAGTGGATGTGTCTGGCCGTGTGGCTTCAGACCCCTCAAATGCACTTATCAATGTTACCATTGAGGCAACAGACAAATCTGACATTTTGGAGAGCTTGCTCAACGGCAAGTACAAACCAACTGTTGGAGAGATTACCTTCAACAAATCTCACGAAGAGGGTACACTCATTACCCTTAATTGGGAAAATGGGTATGTGATCCAGCATACATTGGATTTTGATGCTGTCAATAGTAACAGCATGGTCATTAGTTTTGTGATAAGTGCCGAATTTATCAACTACGGAGGTGCTACTTACGAAGGTGTATGGCCAAGTGCTTAAAAGAATTAAATCAGTGGCTAAAATATGCCACTGATTTTTCTTAATTTTTTATTTCACTAAATAAGGTTTAGACAATATTAAATAACAAATAGTAACAGATGTCAAGCAACAGTTATTTCAAAAAATTTCTCAAGGGCACAGAGGGTCCTGTAGCTGACGCAGGGAGTACAGACCAAGCGTTGCAGGGAGCCGAGGAGAACCTTTTGCAGAGCTCTGAAGCTGTTGTTGGGGCAGTAAATGCCCTAAAAGGACTTGCCGATGGGAGTGTAAGCCCCATAGAGGCAGCCTTAGACATCAAAACGGCTATTGATGTGGTACAAGGCCTCTCAAGGCAACTCTCAGAGTCCTTAATAATGCCCTTGATGACCCACTTAGCTGCTTTCAAAGGTGAAGCCTTTTTGCCTGTAGCCAAGCAGTTAGACCCTGTAATGGGGATAGATGTACACTTTGTTACCGTTCCACCAGGGACTCCTGTCCCCCTGCCTCACCCTTACATTTCTGTACTTTTCAGAACCAAAGACTGGGTGAGCTGTATGGTCAATATGGTAAAGGCAGAGGCGATGAGTGCTGTACAAGAAGCACAACCCAATGCCAACGAACTCCATACAGAAGCAGAACAAGCCGCACAAGCCAAAACTGATAAACTCATCAACCAAGCCGATGGCTTGGTATCTACAGCTTTAGGAAAAGCAGGACTCAGTGCTACGGTGCTCATTGGAGGCGTATTGCCACGAGCTATAACGGGCACTCCCTCAAGAGTGATTCCACATATCCCTATGGGCGCAGGCTTTCACCCCAGTTTTGATAGCACAATCGCTAAGGACAATGGTAAGGTGTATTTAGGAAGCCTCTTTGTAACAGCCGATGGCGACCCTATGGCAGGGATGATGCACCTGAACTATGACTGCTGGGATATAGGTATTGTAGACCTCTTCAAAGGCCAACGCAATAGCACCAAAAAATCCCCTGACCCCGAAAACCCTAAAACAGAACTCTTTGTCCCTTCAGGGAGTATCCTGCCTATCCCTTGGAGCCGACCTGTACTGGTCAATACCATTCCTACTCCTATCAACCCCTTAGCCATAGGCGATAGACTCTTCAAAGCAGGCTTGGGCAAACTCAAGTTAGGACAACGCTTCCGCAAGTTAGCTGAAAAAGGTATCTCCAAATTGCCCTTTTCTTGTGCTACTAAAACCAAACTCTCTAAACACTTTGGTACAGGACAAAGCCACCCTGTGGAAGTAGCCGAAGGATATTTCTATACCGATAATGAAGACTTTAGCCTCTCAGGAGTGATTCCTTTGGTATGGGAACGCACATGGTATAGCTATAGCCCTTACGAAGGTCCTTTAGGCTATGGCTGGCACCACTCCTACGATATGGCCATAGGCTTCGACTGGGAAGCCAGAGTAGCCACTATCAGAATGAACGATGGACGCGGGGTAGATATAGAACTACCCAACAGTCCAGACAAACCTACTTTCCACCGCTTGGAAAAACTCTACTTGTGCGTGGATGAAAGCGGACGCTATTACGTAAAAGATACCTCAGGACTCTGCTACTATTTTACGGAAACAGCATACCCAATGAAAGGCAGTGAGCGCAAGCAACAGCTGCTAGAGAAAATAGTAGATAGAAACGGACACCAAATACAGCTGAGTTATAAAGCCAATGGAGCCCTAACCCAGCTGATAGACTCCGCAGAACGTACCTTAACCTTTGAAACAGATAACGAGGGACGTATCACCACTATATACGCTCCCCACCCCAAACAAGAAAACGAACGCTTTGCGATCGCACAATATAGCTACTCTGAGGAAGGAGATTTGCTCACCCATACCGATGCCTTAGGGCAACCTATGCACTTTGCCTACCAAAACCACCTAATGGTAAAAGAAATTTGGCGCAATGGTACAGTATGGACATTTACTTACGACGGCAAAGGCACAGGAGCTAAATGCGTAGAAGTACGAGGTACTGATGACCTCTTGCACTATACCTTTGATTACTCCGACCCACATTGCACACTGGTAAGAGATAGCTTGGGCTATACCAAAGCCTTCCACCACCACAACGGACGTGTCATAAAATACGTAGACCCTGAAAAGGGCGAATGGAACTCCCATTACAACAGCTTTAGCGAGCTGGAAATGGAAACCGACCCAATGGGTAATACCACCAGCTACCTCCACGATAAGTGGGGCAATGTGGTAAAGGTCATAGAACCCGATGGAAGCCTTACCCAAATGGAGTACTACGACCCTTATAACAAACACCTGCTCACCGAAGCTACCGACCCAAGAGGAGGCAAGTGGGAATGGAACTACGACGAGGTAGGTAACCTCACCGAACGCAAAACCCCATTGGGAGCGACCACAGCCTTCAAATACGAAAAAGGACTGTTACACTCCCTTACCGATGCCTTGGGAGCTACTACAGAGGTACTGTACGACAGACAAAAGAATATCAAACGGATAAAAGCCCCGAATGAGGGTATTACCGAATACGAATACGACCGCTTAGGACAGTGTACGGCTATCACCAACCCCCACCAGTTAAGACAATTGCGCCATTATGACCTCTTAGGACGGGTGGAACTCGTACAGGACTTTGACGATAATAACATCTCATTGAAGTACGATGCGATGGATAATGTGGTGCGTTATAGCGATGCCTATAAGGACATCCGCTACCGCTACAAAGGTCTTAACAAACTCATAGAACGCACTGAGGGCGACAGCACGGTACGCTTTACCTACGATACCGAAGGACAATTGCGCCGTATTGTAAACGAAGAAGGCGAGGAATACCTCTTTGATTTGGACGGCAATGGTAACGTACGAAAAGAAACCGCTTTTGATGGACTCATCAGAGAATATGAGCGCAACCAAGCAGGCTGGGTAACCAAAGTACAACGCACTAAAAAACGCTATACCAATTATGACTACGACCCTAACGGACGTATAGCCCAAGTAAGTTACCACGACGGCAGTAGTGAGCAGTACCTCTACGAAGCAGGGTTCTTGAAAGAAGCCACCAATGCCGATGCTATAGTAACCTTTGAAAGGGATAAGTTAGGCAATATCACCAAAGAGCGCACCCAGCGCACCAATAGCGAGGAAGTAACCGAAGTCTATAGCGAATACGACATTCTCGGCAGACGTATTAGACTAAGCAGTAACTTAGGAGCGGATATTAGCTACGAGTTAGACAAGCTTAGTAATATCACCAGAATCCACACCCCAGCTCTCTCCCAATCAGAAGGAGCAGAGGGATGGGAGGCTCGTATGGAGTATGATAAGTTAGGTTTAGAAATCCAACGAGAATTAACGGGTAATGTAAAACACGAGAGCCGAAGAGACCGCTTGGGTCGTTTGCGCCACCAAGTAACCAGCGATGAGAGAGGAAGACCTATCCACTGGAAAGAATACCAATGGGGTATTGATTATCGTTTGCACCAGATTATAGACCATACCTATAAGGATCGCGATGTTGCCTTTGACTATGACGATAAAGGCTATTTGGTGCGCGCTATATACAACCGTAAGGAAGAACAGTTCCGCACCCCTGACAAGCTCGGTAACTTATACGAGACAAAGGACAAGAAAGACCGCAAGTACAAAAACAGCCAACTCCAACAAGACCGTACCTACTACTATCACTATGATGTAGAGGGTAACTTGATTTTTAAGGAGCATATCAAAGATGTTGGTTATAGACCAGTCTTTAGCGGAGGTGAACTTAGAGACTTAGGTATACAGCCTAAGAGTACAGGAAAGGGAATACTCTATACTTGGAATGCAAATGGCTCGTTACGCTCTGTCTTAGGAGTAGATGGAATGCGTTATTCCTTTAAGTATGATGCCTTTGGTAGAAGGATAGAGAAAAGAAGAATGAATTCTTCTATAAAATTCGTATGGGATGACAATGTATTACTACACGAAGTATTAAGGAAAAATACCAAAGACTCAGAGGACAAGATAACTACTTGGATATTTGAGGATCTCACACTATCTGCGAAGATTGTCAATGGGAAAGCATATAGCATTATAAATGACCACCTTGGCACCCCCATTATGGCTTTAGATAGTGAGGGAGTCGAGGTCTGGACACGCCTATTGGATATATATGGGCGAGTGAAGTATGAATACAAGTCTTCTTCTTTAGGGGATGACCCTATGCCTTTTATCCCATTCCTACAAGCAGGACAATACTATGATATAGAGATAGGTCTTGCTTATAACCGCTTTAGATACTACGACCCAAGCACGGGAACCTATATAAGCCAGGATCCTATTGGCTTAAGAAGCGGACAGCCTAATATTTATGCTTATGTAAGAAACCCCAATGGAAGCATAGACTTCTTTGGGCTGGCTCCTAAGTGCGCTGTTCGTAAAGCTACAGAAGAGGATGGAGATTGTGATTTAGTACTTACTATTAGCCGAAAAAATTTTAGTGATAATAATGAAGCCTTGATACATATAGAATTATATATGCAAAGTACAGGGAAAAATACATTCACTTATGAACCTAACAATGCTAACTCTCAAAGAAAGGACTCTCTTAAGGGAATCGAAACGAAGAAAGGCTATGACAGAGATGAATTTCCTATGGCTATTTTCAAAGAAGGAGGTAAGGGAGCAAGTGTTATGCACATTAATCCTTCTGACAATAGAAGTGTAGGATCTGCTATTGGAAAGGCTTTAGAAGGAAACAAAAAAGGCTCGAGAGTAAAGATAGTAATTGTAGATTAAAAATTAAATAATAAGAAAATGGACACACAAGTAGAAATGCTTTTGGACAGTATATTAGTAGCCTGTCCTCAGAAAATCTTTGTGAAAAAGGTAAAACAAATCAAGAAGAAGTATAGTTTTAAAAGTAAAGATACTATGCAAAGTATCCGTGAATTATGCTCTCTTCTTTATATAGTGGATCAAGAGGAGTTGGCTTTACAAGTAGCTAATCTAATAGACAAACTTGAATATACAGGAAATATGCTTATTTGGATGAATGTGTATGGAGTGATAATTGTAGAGAGTCTTATTTATGCTAAAAGGGGTGAAAATGAGAAGGTGAAAACATGTAGAAAAACTATAGAAGATGTATACTTATATTCTGGAGATGAAGATGAACAAAGTGTAAGTATGAAAGTGTTTAAAAGGATAATGAATGGAGAAGGTTTCTATCTTGACAGAATAAAGCAAGACCAAGAATCTAAAGATTTGAAGGCAGAAATCTTTCATCATCTCTTACAGTTTGAAGAGCTTTTATTTATACGAGCAATGGGTGGTTCAGAAGCTTATCCTATTGAAAAGTTGGATCCTATGATAGAGGAGGAAAAGCAATTTATCGCAAAGCATATTGATAAGGCTCTCTTTTAGGAGGGAATTCTTTAAGTAGGGTGCCTATAAATGTATTTCGATCGGTCTATATTATATAAGTACATATTTCAGCACTACATTCTCCTACTTCGGTAATGCATCAGATGTGTTGTTAAAAGTTAGGTTTAGAAATCCAGCGACAATTAACGGGTAATGTAACCAATCAAACCCGCCGTGATCGTTTGGGTCGTATGCGTCACCAAACAGCCCGTAGTGATTATGGTACGCTCCTTTGGAAAGAGTACCAGTGGGGCGTGGATTACCGTTTGTATGATATCATAGACCATGCTTATAAAGACCGAGATGCCTCCTTTGAATACGATGACAGAGGCTACCTTGTACGAGCCATTTACGACCGCAAAGAAGAACAGTTCCGCACACCTGATAAGCTCGGTAACCTCTATGAAACAAAGGACAAGAAAGACCGCAAGTATAAAAACAGCCAACTCCAACAAGACCGCACCTACTACTATCACTATGATGTAGAGGGCAACTTGATTTTTAAGGAGCATATCAAAGATGTTGGGTATAGACCAGTCTTTAGCGGAGGTGAACTTAGAGATTTAGGCATACAGCCTAAGAGTACAGGTAAAGGAATACTTTACACTTGGAATGCTAACGGTTCACTCCGTTCTGTTACAGATTTACAAGGCACCACCTATAGGTTCAGATACGATGCCTTTGGCAGAAGGTTAGAAAAACGCCGTATGAGCTCTACTTTCCGCTTTGTATGGGATGGGAACGTACTCCTGCACGAAACTTTCAAAAAAGACAACTCCGAAAACACCGAGCTTACTACTTGGGTCTTTGAAGGGTTTGTGCCAACAGCTAAACTCGTGAATGACAAAGCCTACTCTATCATAAGCGACCATCTTGGTACTCCTATACTTGCTATTGATAGCGATGGAATGGAGGTATGGAATCGCCAGCTTGATATTTATGGGCGTGTACGTAAAGAATACAAACATTCCTCGTTAGGAAATGATGTCTTTCCTTTTGTGCCTTTTCTATATCAAGGGCAGTATTATGATTTTGAGACTAATCTTGCTTATAATCGTTATCGTTACTATTCTCCTGAAAGCGGAATGTATATCTCGCAAGACCCTATAAAATTATTAGGTTCCACCCCTAACATATATATGTATGTAAAAGATCCCAATATCTCTATAGATATCTGGGGGTTGGATAGTCGTAAATTAGATAGAGCATTAGGCGGAAAGAACGGGGATGGAATGGCTGCCCATCACCTAATACCTGAAACAGTATACAACAAATATAGTGCTTTTTTCAATGCCATAGGTGTAGAACGAGATGATGCGAAAAATGGACTCTTAATGCCTTCATCTGCTAAAAAAGCTACGGAATTAGGAGATCCAGCGATGATTGTTCATTGTGGAGGACATCCTGATTATATTAATGAAGTAGAAACTAAGGTTAAAGATATAAAGGAAGAATTTGCAAAGGAGGATTTGACCAAAGAAGAAATTAGAAATAAAGCTGTAAAAAAGATAAGAGAATTACAAGAAGAACTTCGAAAAGATATCCTAAATAAGAAAAAAGGAGTAAAAAAGACTAAATGTGGTGGAAGTAACACACTTGCTTAAATATTTAACAATATGAATCAATATTATTTTATGGTGCGTAATAGAAACGCAAAAGGAACCCCTATTTATTTAGATGGGATTTTACACACACGATTTATTCCAAGGGAAGAATACAAAGGATCTACACTTCCTCCTGTTCTTGTTGATGACGAGTGGCGTGGGGGCTGGATGAACTTGACTGAACTCCCTGAAAAACTTTATCTTATCAATAAGCATAGGCTATTAGATTTTGATTATTGCTATACATCAAGTGGGTTTATCATTTCAGAAGAGTTTAAAGAGATTATGGACAATCATAATCCTATAAAGTATCTTTCTACACCTGTTGTAATGGTCAATAGAGATGGGGTAGTAAACTCTCGAAAGAATTATTTTTTCATTATCATTCAAGAAGATGTACAAGCTATTGATTTTGATAAATCAAAATTCATAGAGACTAGACCTCCCAATATAGATTTGGGGGAAAGGTATCCAAGAGTTAAAATAAAGAAAGCAACAAAAATTGTTTTCAACAAAGAACTATTAGGTAAAAAACCTATTTTCTATATTTGTCAATCTTTTTTTGATACTCTTCTTTTTTGTAATGAGGAATTTAAGAATAGTGTAGAGAATCGAAAAATTAAAACAATTGAGTTTTATCCTATAGAGAAACTCATAGAATTTACTGAAAATACATTCCATTTAGAGCTTTCAAATACTGAATTTATTATAGAGTAAGAAATAAGACTATATATTAGGTTGTTTCAAGAAGGTGTGATCAATTATTTTTAAATTTCTAAGCTATAAATACCATATTGATATCTGTATTAAAACAACCTCAAACCTATAATCCCGACCTCATTCTTACAGCTACAAAATATAAAATCTATAATTCTCACCTCATTCTTATAGGTAAAATATTTTTTAGCTGTCGTCGGAAATGTGCGACAGGGGATTGTGTATTTCGAAACTATTTGCTAACTTTGCCGAATAGAACTTTAATAACAAAAAATCTATATTTATGAGTTACAAAATAGACATTTCGTTACCGAATGTTGGTAAACTGAATAACGATGAGTACGCTCAGTTTATAAAAGGGGTGATTAAGTTGGTCAATACAACTACTCCAGAGAAGTTGGGGCTTAAAAATGAACTCGTTACAGCTATTGAAAGGAACGTAGAGCTCCTTACGGAGGCTTCGAGACAAAGCCGTTCGAGCAAAGAGTCTGAAAACATTCGTCGTTTAGACAAACAACGCAATGAATTGCTATCGTATCTGCTTTCTTCCTTTAGGTTAGGAAAGAAAAGCGCCTTAGTCGCACAGAGAGAAGCGGCGCAAATACTCTATTTAGAGTTTAAAAACTATAAAGGCGTTACCTCTTTGCCTACCCGTCAGAAGTCGCAAGCGATTGATGCCTTAGTTAAGGACTTAGAAAAGCCTGCTATTGCCGCGCATTTGAACACTTTGGGTGTATCCCATTCGGTAGCTCCCTTGAAAGAAGCCAATGCTAAATACCAAGAGTTAGTAGATGTACGTGCTGAAAATCAAATCAATACCAATACTATCAATGTAAAGAAAGTCCGCAAGGAAACCGATGCTTTGTATAAGGAATTGGCGAGATTTGTTTTTGCGAATCACATTGTCAATCCATCAGCAGAAACGGCTAATTTTAGTACTTTCTTTAACAAACTCATTGATGATACTATATCAGCCAATAAGCAACGTTTGGCACAAGCCCTCATTAACAAAAAAGCAGTAAAGCCAGCAGAAACGAAAACTGTTTCTGAATAATATTTTTATAAGTTCTTTGATATATTGAAAAATCCTTCCACCACCACAACGGACGCGTCATAAAATACGTAGACCCCGAAAAGGGCGAATGGAACTCGCATTACAACAGCTTTAGTGAGCTGGAAATGGAAACTGACCCAATGGGTAATACCACCAGCTACCTCCACGATAAGTGGGGCAATGTGGTAAAGGTCATAGAACCCGATGGGAGCCTTACCCAAATGGAGTACTACGACCCCTATAACAAACACCTACTCACCGAAGCCACTGACCCAAGAGGAGGCAAATGGGAATGGAACTACGACGAGGTAGGTAACCTCACCGAACGCAAAACCCCATTGGGAGCCACCACAGCCTTCAAATACGAAAAAGGACTGTTACACTCCCTTACCGATGCCTTGGGAGCTACTACAGAGGTACTGTACGACAGACAAAAGAATATCAAACGGATAAAAGCCCCAAACGAGGGTATTACCGAATACGAATACGACCGCTTAGGACAGTGTACAGCTATCACCAACCCCCACCAGCTAAGACAGTTGCGCCACTACGACCTCTTAGGAAGGGTGGAACTCGTACAAGACTTTGACGATAATAACATCTCATTGAAGTACGATGCGATGGATAATGTGGTGCGTTATAGCGATGCCTATAAGGACATCCGCTACCGCTACAAAGGCTTAAACAAACTCATAGAACGCACTGAGGGCGACAGCACGGTACGCTTTACCTATGATACCGAAGGACAATTGCGCCGTATTGTAAACGAAGAAGGCGAGGAATACCTCTTTGATTTAGACGGCAATGGTAACGTACGCAAGGAAACCGCTTTTGACGGACTTATCAGAGAATATGAGCGCAACCAAGCAGGCTGGGTAACCAAAGTACAACGCACCAAAAAACGCTATACCAGCTATGACTATGACCCTAACGGACGTATAGCCCAAGTAAGTTACCACGATGGCAGTAGCGAGCGTTACCTCTACGAAGCAGGCTTTTTAAAAGAAGCCACCAATGCCGATGCTATAGTAACTTTTGAAAGAGATAAGTTAGGCAACATCACCAAAGAGCGCACCCAGCGCACCAATAGCGAGGAAGTAACGGAGGTCTATAGTGAATACGATATCCTTGGCAGACGTATTAAACTAAGCAGTAACTTAGGGGCGGATATTAACTACGAGCTCGACAAACTTAGTAATATAAGCAAGATAACAGCAGGCGACTGGGAGGCTAAAATAGACTACGACAAGTTAGGCTTAGAAATCCAACGAGAATTAACGGGTAATGTAAAACATGAGAGCCGAAGAGACCGCTTAGGTCGTTTACGTCATCAAGTAACCAGCGACGAGAGAGGAAGACCTATCCACTGGAAAGAATACCAATGGGGTATCGACTACCGTTTGCACCAGATTATAGACCATACCTATAAGGATCGCGATGTTGCCTTTGACTATGATGATAAGGGTTATTTGGTGCGTGCTATATACAACCGTAAGGAAGAACAGTTCCGCACCCCTGACAAATTGGGTAACCTATACGAAACCAAGGACAAAAAAGACCGCAAGTACAAAAATAGCCAACTCCAACAAGACCGTACCTACTACTATCATTATGATGTAGAGGGTAACTTGATTTTTAAGGAACACATTAAAGATGTAGGCTACAGACCTGTCTTTAGTGGAAGCGAACTTAGAGACTTAGGTATACAGCCTAAGAGTACAGGAAAGGGAATACTCTATACTTGGAATGCGAATGGATCGTTACGCTCTGTCTTAGGAGTAGATGGAATGCGTTATTCCTTTAAGTATGATGCCTTTGGTAGAAGGATAGAGAAAAGAAGAATGAATTCTTCTATAAAATTCGTATGGGATGACAATGTATTACTACACGAAGTATTAAGAAAAAATACCAAAGACTCAGAGGACAAGATAACTACTTGGGTATTTGAGGATCTCACACTATCTGCGAAGATTGTCAATGGGAAAGCATATAGCATTATAAATGACCACCTTGGCACGCCCATTATGGCATTAGATAGTGAGGGAGTCGAGGTCTGGACACGCTTATTGGATATATACGGACGGGTAAAGTATGAATACAAGTCTTCTTCTTTAGGGGATGACCCTATGCCTTTTATCCCATTCCTACAAGCAGGACAATACTATGATATAGAGATAGGTCTTGCTTATAACCGCTTTAGATACTACGACCCAAGCACGGGAACCTATATAAGCCAGGATCCTATTGGCTTAAGAAGCGGACAGCCTAATATTTATGCCTATGTAAGAGACCCCAATGGAAGCATAGACTTCTTTGGGCTGGCTCCTAAGTGCGCTGTTCGTAAAGCTACAGAAGAGGATGGAGATTGTAATTTAGTACTTACTATTAGCCGAAAAAATTTTAGTGATAATAATGAAGCCTTAATACATATAGAATTATATATGCAAAGTACAGGGAAAAATACATTCACTTATGATCCTACTAAAGCAGATGATCGAAGGAAGGATTCTCTTAAAGGAATCGAAACAAAGAAAGGCTATGACAGAGATGAATTCCCTATGGCCATTTTTAGAGAAGGTGGGAAAGGTGCGAGTGTTATACATATTAATCCCTCAGACAATAGAAGTGTAGGATCTGCTATTGGAAAGGCTTTAGAAGGAAACAAAACTGGCTCAAAAGTAAAGATTGTAATTGTAGATTAAAAATTAAATAATAAAAAAATGGACACACAAGTAGAAATGCTTTTGGACAGTATATTAGTAGCCTGCCCTCAGAAAATCTTTATCAAAAAGGTAAAACAAATCAAGAAGAAGTATAGTTTTAAAAGTAAAGATACTATGTTTAGTATCCGTGAATTATGCTCTCTTCTTTATATAGTAGATCAAGAAGAGTTAGCCTTGCAAGTAGCTAATCTAATAGACAAACTTGAATATACAGGAAATATGCTTATTTGGATGAATGTATATGGAGTATTAGCTGTAGAGAGTCTTATTTATGCCAAGAGAGGTGAAAATGAGAAGGTGAAAACATGTAGAAAAACGATGGAAGAAGTCTGCTTGTATTCTGGAGATGAAGCTGAACAAAGGGTAAATATGGATGTTTTTAAAAGAATAATGAATGGAGAAGGTTTCTATCTTAAAGAGATAAAAGACAAACAAGATTCAGGTGACCTAAAATCAGAAATTAGTTGGCATCATGCACAATTTGAAGTACTTTTGTATATGCGAGCAATGGGTGGCTCAGAAGCTTATCCTATTGAAAAGTTGGATCCTATGATTGAGGAGGAAAAGCAATTTATCGCAAAGCATATTGATAAGGCTCTCTTTTAGGAGGGTATTCTTTAGGTAGAGTGCCGTATAAATGTATTTCTATCATTCTATCATTATATAAGTACATATTTCAGCACTACATTCTCCTACTTCCAGCTATACAAAAGTATATTCCAGTAGTACAGAATCCTACTTTCAGCCATGCAAAAGTACGCCCCAGTGTTGGTTGACGATAGTTTAAATAGCTACTAACAACCCATCAAGGTTGCTGAAAGTAGGATTTTTATTTTTTTTACCTATAAAAAAGTATTGGAGTAATGTATTAGATGTGTTGTTAAAAGTTAGGTTTAGAAATCCAGCGACAATTAACGGGTAATGTAACCAATCAAACCCGCCGTGATCGGTTAGGTCGTATACGTCACCAAACAGCCCGTAGTGATTATGGAACGCTCCTTTGGAAAGAGTATCAGTGGGGCGTGGATTACCGTTTGTATGATATCATAGACCACGCTTATAAAGACCGAGATGCCTCCTTTGAATACGATGACAGGGGCTACCTCGTACGAGCCATTTACGACCGCAAAGAAGAGCAATTCCGTACTCCTGACAAATTGGGTAACCTATACGAAACCAAGGACAAGAAAGACCGCAAGTACAAAAATAGCCAGCTCCAACAAGACCGCACCTACTACTATCACTATGATGTAGAGGGCAACCTTATCTTTAAAGAACACATTAAAGATGTAGGTTATCGTCCAGTCTTTAGCGGTGGTGAACTTAGAGACTTAGGTATAAATCCTAAGAGCACAGGAAAGGGTATTTTATACACTTGGAGTGCCAACGGTTCACTCCGTTCTGTTACAGATTTACAAGGCACCACCTATAGGTTTAGATATGATGCTTTTGGTAGAAGGTTAGAAAAACGCCGTATGGCTTCCACGTTCCGCTTTGTATGGGACGGGAATGTTTTATTACACGAAACTTTCAAAAAAGACAACTCTGAGCATACAGAGCTCACCACTTGGGTGTTTGAAGGTTTTGTACCTACCGCCAAGTTAGTAAATGGTAAGGCATATAGCATTATCTCCGACCATCTCGGCACACCTATACTTGCTGTTGATAGCGATGGAATGGAGGTGTGGAACCGCCAGCTTGATATTTATGGGCGTGTGCGTAAAGAGTACAAACATAGTTCTCTCGGTGAGGATGTGTTTCCTTTTGTGCCTTTCTTATACCAAGGACAGTATTATGACTTTGAGACTAATCTTGCTTATAACCGCTTCCGCTACTACTCACCTGAGACAGGGGCGTATATAAGCCAAGATCCGATAAGGCTATCAGGTAACAATCCTAACTTGTATGCGTATGTAGAGGATCCTAATACAGGATTAGATATATTTGGATGGCATAACCCATATCCAAGAAATAATGGGAAGTTTGGCCCCAATCCTAATCCTAAACCTCCTGTCGTTAAAGATAAAGTACATGGAAATTCTCACCAATCAACAGAAACAAACTATCTATATGCAAAATTTGATGATGAAGATGAATTTTTAAAATGGGGAAAAACAGATAATTTATTAGAGCGATATGGTACAAAAGGAAGAGATGACATTGATCCAGTAAGAGATGGCGGAAATATCGTAGATATTAAAGCAATAGAAAGAGAATTAGCAGAAAAAATACCAGGAAAGGACAATAAGGAACGTTGGGCTGGAGCTAAAAAAGGAGAACCCTTAAGCCCAGAAGCTCAAAAAGCCTATGACAAAATGTTAGAAATACAAAAAGAACGTAAAAATAATTGTAAAAAATGACAAGAATAGAACTATATGTAAGAGGTGGGGGGAGTACTAATGGATATCTAATGAGGTATATTATGAGGATTAGGAACAAATTAAAAGAAATAGCGCCTAATCTTCTTATAACTCCAGAAATTCGGTTAGATTTTGCTGTTAGGATAGATGGGATTTTTTTCACCTATGGAGATCCTGCAGGTTGTTCTCATCTAAAGTTCTTTAAAAAGAAAGGATTTATAGCTATAACAATTGCAGTGACACTTAAAGAAGACGCTCTTCCCGTTAATGAGTTATTAGACTTTTTCAGAGAGTCTCTTTTTACTGGCTTTTCTCAGATGTTTGATAGATTATTGAAGGATAAATACATCTTAGATAAGGAAGCGCTAATGAATTTTATAAAAGAAAATATAGATAGTATTCAAAAACCAACAGAAGATAGTTTATAAATATCAGTTCTTTATAAATAGTATTCTATATTGGTAATGTATCAGATGTGTTGTTAAAAGCACAACAATCTAACTATTAGTAAAATACAAAATGACTAAAACCTTATTTCTCTTTACCTATACATAGAGATAAAAGTTTTTTAAAGCCTATAGAGTGCTTTAAATAACGTAAAGAAGCTCCTAATGTTTCAAATGTGTTGGTAAAAGTTAGGTTTAGAAATACAGAGACAATTAACGGGTAATGTAACCAATCAAACCCGCCGAGATCGTTTGGGTCGTATGCGTCACCAAACAGCCCGTAGTGATTATGGTACGCTCCTTTGGAAAGAGTACCAATGGGGCGTGGATTACCGTTTGTATGATATCATAGACCACGCTTATAAAGACCGAGATACCTCCTTTGAATACGATGACAGGGGCTACCTCGTACGAGCCATTTACGACCATAAGGAAGAGCAATTCCGTACCGCTGACAAGCTCGGTAACCTATACGAGACTAAAGATAAGAGCGATCGTGTGTATAAAAGTGCACAATTGATAAAGACCAAAAATGCTACTTATAAGTATGACGAAGAAGGTTTCCTAATAGAAAAAACAGAAAACTTCCAAACGTGGAAATACACTTGGAAAGCCAATGGTCTATTGGAGAGTGTTTCAGCTCCTAAGAATATGTCTCTTTACTTTTCTTATGATGCTTTAGGTAGACGTATTACTAAAGACCGAGTGCTGGCAGCTATCGAATATGTATGGGACGGCAATGTCCTCCTACACGAATGGAAACAAGTAGAAAACCGCCCCGTTGCAGAGGATAAACGTATCACTTGGGTATTCCAAGGGTTTGTACCTGTTGCCAAGCTACAAGGAGGCAAAGCCTATTCAATCATAAGTGACCATCTCGGTACACCTATACTCGCTGTTGATAGCGAGGGTAACGAAGTGTGGAACCGCCAGCTTGATATTTATGGACGTGTACGTAAAGAATATAAACACAATTCATTAGGAGATGAAGTAACCCCTTTTGTGCCTTTTCTATATCAAGGGCAGTATTACGACTTTGAGACTAATCTTGCTTATAATCGTTATCGTTACTACTCACCTGAGACTGGAGGTTACATAAGTCAAGATCCGATAAGGCTAAATGGTAATAATCCAACTTTGTATGCGTATGTGTTTGATAGCAATATACAAGTAGATGTTTTTGGGTTGGATATTCATCATCTTATACCTAATGCCGTTTTTAGAAATAATAGAGAATTATTTAAAAGTATAGAAGGATATATACAAAATGTCTCAAAAAAAGCACAAGATAAAACAAATCTATTGGATTTAGATAAACCTTTCCATGGGAATCATCCAAAATATAATGATTATGTTGAAGAAGAGATAAATAATTAAAAAAAAGGAGGATTAACATTAGAAAAGATAAAAACCTTACAAGATAATCTTAGAAATCATATTGAGAAAGCCTTGGAGAATTTTAAAAAAACGGGAATAACCCTAAACGATTACTTTAAGAAAGGATTACATAAAATAGAATGTAAAAATTAGTTTATGAAATATTATAGAATACGTACAGATTGGGATTCTAAAACAACAGGAAGAAGAAATGGGGGATGCGCTGTTGAACAGAATAAAAATTCTTTCACAGATAAAAGAGTGGAGAAAAATTTTAAAGAATTTTTTATAGCCAATATAAAAAATATTGAGCGAACTCGTTGGGGAAGTTATGTTATTTATGAACCTCCTCAGGATTTTGATCTTACTTATTTTCCTAAAACAAAAAGTATCAAGGAATTGGATATTATGAATTATAGTGAACAACTATTTAATATTTCATTTTTAATAAGTGAGAGAGCTTATAAAATTCTTGCTAAATATAGGCTTCCCATTCACAACAAGATACCTGCAAAAATAGCAACTTTTTCGCAAGACTATTTTTTAGTAGGCTTTCCTACTCTTTTGGCTAATATGTATGACTTTAAAAAATCTGTTTTTTACAGATATGAAAAAGGTCAAAGAGTTATGTTTGAGAATGTAGATGATTATGAAAACGCTGAATATGATAGACATATGGCAGATCCTGTATCCATTTTTTTAAATATTAAGATGGAATATGATGTGATAGATACAAGGCACGGACTATTTCTTTCTCAACCACTTATAGAAGAATTACAAAAAGAAATGGTTACAGGTTATATTATAAGAGAAGGTATTTTAGAGAATTAAGGGATGTATCACGTGTATTGTTAAAGTTTCAATACAAAATACAAAAGAACCAAAGCTTTATTTTTCCCTTTACCCACTTAGAGATAAGCATTTTAAAGCCTATAATGCGCTCTAAATAGCGTAAAGAGGCACCTAATGTTTCAGAAGTGTTGTTAAAAGTTAGGTTTAGAAATCTACCGACAGCTTACAGGAGGTGTAAAATACGAAACCCGCCGAGATCGGTTAGGGCGTATACGTCACCAAACAGCCCGTAGTGATTATGGCACGCTCCTTTGGAAAGAGTATCAGTGGGGCGTGGATTACCGTTTGTATGATATCATAGACCATGCTTATAAAGACCGAGATGCCTCCTTTGAATACGATGATAGGGGTTACCTCGTACGTGCCATTTACGACCGCAAGGAAGAACAATTCCGCACCGCTGACAAGCTCGGTAACTTATACGAGACTAAAGATAAAACCGATAGAAAATACACCAACTCACAGCTCCAACAAGACCGCACCTACTACTATCATTATGATGTAGAAGGCAACTTGATTTTTAAGGAGTATATCAAAGATATAGGTTATAGACCAGTCTTTAGCGGTGGAGAGTTACGTGATAGAGGCATAAACCCCAAAAGCACAGGCAAGGGTATTTTATACACTTGGAATGCCAATGGCTCACTCCGCTCTGTTACAGACTTAGAGGGCATCACCTATAGATTTAGATACGATGCCTTTGGTAGGCGTTTAGAGAAACGCCGTATGAGTTCCACATTCCGCTTTGTATGGGATGGCAACGTACTCCTGCACGAGACCTTTAAGAAAGACAACTCTGAGCATACAGAGCTTACTACTTGGGTCTTTGAAGGCTTTGTGCCTACCGCTAAGTTGGTAAATGGCAAAGCCTACTCCATTATAAGCGACCACTTAGGCACTCCTATACTTGCTATTGACAGCGAAGGGAATGAGGTTTGGAATCGACAGTTAGATATATATGGACGGGTAAAAAGAGAAATTAAAGCGTCCTCCTTAGGAGATGATGTACGCCCGTTTATACCATTCCTTTATCAAGGACAGTACTATGACTTTGAAACTAATCTTGCGTATAATAGGTTTAGGTATTATAGCCCTGAAACAGGGGCGTATATAAGCCAAGACCCAATAAGATTAATAGGAGGGGCTAATCTATATGATTATGTTCACGACACAAATACTTATTTAGATATATTTGGTTTAAGCTCTACGCAATTAGGAAGAAATTTAATGAAAGCGGGAGATACTCATGGAGTATTGGTTACTTCAGAAAATAAAAGTACAGAATGGCAAGCACATCATTTAATTCCAGAACAAGTATGGAATGATAATAGAGCTTTTCTTAATGAAGTAGGAATGAAAGGGAAAGGGTTTGGAAGAGATAGTGCAAGTAATGGTATATTTCTAAATAGTAGTGAAGCTCTTGGTAATAAAAATAATTTCCTATATTATCATAATGGAAGCCATTCTACCTATAATACAAATGTAGGAGATAGAATTAAGAAAATAAAAGACGAATACGAAAAGATTGCTAATGATCCTAAAAAAAGTCAACTTGAAAAGGCTGAAGCAAGACAGCGAGCTAAACAAGAAATAATTGATTATCAAAACGAATTAAGATCTAACATAGGACAAAGGACAACAGGAAGTGGTTGTCAAAGATTGTCATAAAATTAAGTATTATGGAAGAATTGTTTATATGGTTTTATTCAACCCCCAATGCGTTACCTAAAGGAGTTCCTGCTACTGTAATGACAACTATTACAGAGGAATTTTACCCTAAAAACCCTACTAAAATCAAGCGTGGAGAATGGATTAAATACTCTCCTATGTATTTCTCTTTTCCTCCTGAAGAGAAATACAAATTGCCTGAAGAATTGATTTTAGTGGTAAAACGCCAGAAAGAAGTGTTGTTTGATTTCTTAGGATATTATGAAGGGATAAGAGTTTTCTCTGATAGATTATTAAATCTTCTGATAGAGAATGGCTTAAACCCTCAATATGAAAAAGCAACCTTGAATGTTGTAAATACTAAAGGGGAGAATATTGCTAAACAGCCCTATTATTTATTGCGTTTCTGTAGGGCTGATAACGAATTATTTGCCTTTAAAGACAACTTAAAAATAGCTGCGAGAGGTTGGGAGGACACTTTTCTTTATCCTGATTTGCACTTTAAAAAGCCTACTGATAGGAATATTTTTGTTTTAGGAAATGTATTACCTGATGATTATTTTTGCTATCAAAATGCCTTAGTTATAAAAAAGTCATTAAAAGAGGAAATAGAAAAGCTATGCTATGCTCCTGAGATATATTCAGTAAGTGAGTTTCCAGAAGTGTATAATACTTGTTTAAAGTGGTAACGTATCAGATATAGGTAATATATCAGATGCGTTGTTAAAATTCCAACAACCTACTAATCAATACAATACAAAAGAACTGCCCTACTATTTCCCTTTACTCACCATAGAGATAAGCGTTTTTTAAGCCTATAATGCGCTCTAAATAGAGTAAAGAGACACCTAATGTTTTAGATGTGTTGTTAAAGAAGAAGGTAATGTATCAGATGTGTTGTTAAAATTTCAACACCTTTACAATCAGTGAAATACAAAAGAATTGCCCCACTATTTTTCTTTATCCACTATAGAGAAAAGAGTTTTTTAAGCCTATAATACGCTCGAAATAGTGTAAAGGGGCGCCTAATGTTTCAGATGTGTTGTTAAAAGAAATATAATGATTATATCGTAGAATTACGACAAAAATTAAAAAACTTACTCAAAGGTTTGTGAGAATCAAAAAACTTTTGTAGCTTTGCCCCATGTATAATCTTTAACCTCTTAAGATATGGCAGAGAATAATTCAAGAGCTGTACTGAAGTTCAACCAAGGGGAAGCCCAAAAAGTGTTGAAGCTTAGCTACAGTGTAGGCCGTTCAGTGGATGTGTCTGGCCGTGTGGCTTCAGACCCCTCAAATGCACTTATCAATGTTACCATTGAGGCAACAGACAAATCTGATATTTTGGAGAGCTTGCTCAACGGCAAGTATAAACCAACTGTTGGAGAGATTACCTTTAACAAATCTCACGAAGAGGGTACACTCATTACCCTTAATTGGGAAAATGGGTATGTGATCCAGCATACATTGGATTTTGATGCTGTCAATAGTAACAGCATGGTCATTAGTTTTGTAATAAGTGCCGAATTTATCAACTATGGAGGTGCTACTTACGAAGGTGTATGGCCAAGTGCTTAATTTCAAGGTATTAAAGGCAGTGGCTGAAAAAGCTACTGCCTTTTTTGTTTTAATAAATTTGTAAAAAACAATTCATATGACATCAGAGATAAACAAAAAAACTACGCTTCCTAAGACTGGAGATTTAGTAGAACCAGCAGCTAATATGGCTGCTGAACAAATGGGAGATGAAGCTAAGAAAGTAAAAGACACAGCCAATCAAGGGAGAGAATATGTATCCGAAGGCTTTAAGTATATGAATGAAGCCAACGCTGCTAAAAATGCTTTGCCCACTCAAAATATTCATTCTCCTGCTCCAATAGCTGCTACTCCTAAGAAAGAAGTACCTACCTCTGAAGCTGACACTACAGCCTCAGAGCCCTCTTATGTCAGCCCTCAACCAAGTACTTCTGAAAATATTCAAAAGAGTGAAATCGCAGGCCAAAACAACATTACAGACATTAAAATAGCGATTGAAGGAGGGGTAAATATAACCAAATACAAACATCTTTCTCTTTCACAATCGGCTGTAGAACATCATAGTTTTTCTTTAGTATTAGCTTATGATTCATTAGGTAAAGCAGAAAATCACCAGATGGAACATATAAAGAATCTATTAGGTAAACGTATTACCATCACTTTCTTTTACAGAGGTCTGGATAAAGATGTGCCTGAAAGAAACTTTGTAGGGGTTATTACCAATGTAAGTTTCAGTAGAGAAAGAAACAATCAAGGAAGTATTGTCTTAACAGGGAAAAGCCCTACAGTATTGTTAGATGCCGCTCCTCATACACAAAGTTTTGGAGGAAAACAAGTAGTGGCTTTAAAATCTGTGGTAGAACAGACTATCAAAGAGGGATTAGGCTCTAACTTTTCTTTTAGAGTAGAACCCGCTTATAGTAATGTTACTTATCTGTGTCAATACGAAGAAACTCACTATAATTTCTTAGCTCGTGTAGCCGAAACCTATGGAGAACAATTTTTCTATGATGGAGAGAAATTGCATTTTGGCAAACTGCCTACCCCTGAGGCTCCTATCAAACTGATGTTTGGTAAAAATGTAGATGAGATAGATATACAGATGAGAACCTTACATATCAATCGCTCATTTTATGGTTATAATAGCGGAGATGATAAGGCATTAACTAGCAAAGAAACTCCTATAGAACACAAATCGTCACTGGCAAAAGATGCTTTTGAGATTTCAAAGAATACATTTAAGACGGCATCCTTGCAAGTAGCTCCTATGAAAGCTCTTACAGGTAGTGATATACAAACGGCACAAAAAAGTACCATAGGAAGCATTGCTACCCAAGTGTTTATCACTTCTGGAAAGACTTCTGTTCCTTTCCTCTACCCAGGCTGTGTGGCGGAAATGGAGATGTACGACTCTATCAACAAAGAGGCCAACTACTTAACTAAGTTGATGATTACTCAAGTGCATCACACATTAGATTCTATTGGAAACTATGTAGGGACATTTGAAGCCATAGCTTCTGATACAGGATTCTTACCTCGTCCTGTTTTCAAAACTCCTATAGCAGAACCTCAAACAGCTACAGTAGTTGATAATAAGGACAGTAAAGGACGAGTACAGGTGCGTTTTGATTGGCAACAAGGCTCTACAGAATGGATACGAGTAATGACTCCTGATGCAGGAGGTAGTGAGAAAGTAAGCAAAAACAGAGGTTTTGTAGCTATCCCCGAAATAGGCGACCAAGTGATGGTAGGTTTCATTCACAATCACCCTGACAGACCTTATGTAATGGGTAGTCTCTTCCACGGAAAAGTTGGGGGAGGCGGAGGAACTGGCAATAATGTAAAAAGCCTTAGCAGTAAAAGCGGACATACCATAGAGCTTAACGATGGAGGAGGTATTACCATCAAAGATAAAACAGGAAGTAATCTCATCACTTTAGATGGTACCAACAAGATTACAATAGGTGCTATAGACAATATAACTTTGGGCACAGGGGATTCGTCTATTTCTTTAAGTCAAGATGGTGCAATAGTTATCCAAGGTAAAAACATCTTTGTGGTAGGAACGGATTCCATATCTAATAAAATTGGTGAATCTAATTCTATAGATATCGTTCCAGATAACATAAAAGTAGCCTCTAAAAATATTAACTTATTAGGAGGCGAAACCTCATCAGTAAGTGCGAAGAAGACAACTATAGAAGGAAAAGCAAAGGCAACAGTAACCTCAAGTGGGCCTACTTCTGTGCAAGGAAGTATCCTAAAATTAAATTAGAAAATGGCAACAAACCCTATTGAACAGCGTATCGAGCAAATAGTAGATGAGTGGGACATTTCAAAAACGGACTCCCAAGCACGTGTAGTGCGTATACTCTCTCAAAGAGATGAGCAGGATATAGTAGATACTTTCTTTACTTATATGATTGCTACGGATACTGATATTATGGATATTGCTTTCCATTTCGATGCAATGTATACCAATGATGAAGAATATACTAAATCTCTGTTAGAGGAATTAAAAGAAACTATCACCATTTGGAATACAAATCAAAAAGAGGTAGGAGAAGACGAACAGGAAACTTCCGAAAAAATTGATTGGGAAGTAGATTACAATATGGGAAAAGAAATGGGATGGGCAGGTGCTTTTACAGCTAATTTCAATAAATTAGCCGAAGCTCTCCATCTCCTAGAAGGCAACTATACCGTAGCTATTCTTAAAAACACTAACAAAAGCAAAAACTTTATCCAATGGCTTTTTAAGTGTCTTGACTATGGCATTAGTGAAAAAGTACGTTTCCTTGTAACTGATACAGTGAATAACTCTGTATTTGACAGCTTAAGCAGGGAAGGCAAACAAAAGGTTTATACACTTTTTCTAAACTTAAACATGCCTTTGGCTATGCAACAGGTAACTTCTATGCTTCCTCCTGATGAGTCCTCCACTAAATACCGTAAGGCTTTTATAAGTATGACTAAGGCTATAGAAGAAGAAAAAGAGAGCGAAGCCGAAAAGTATGGAGAGGTATGCATCACTGAAGCTCAAAACTTATTGAGTAAAGACCCTTATTGGCTTACTCAATTGGTGGTAGTTTATACCATTTTGTCTAATGATAAAATGCGTTATAAAAAAGATAAAGAAGTTTTAGAGTATGCTGACAAAGCTGTGGCCACTGCTGTTATCGCTGAAAGTCAATTGGAAAAATCAGTATCTCAAGCGCTCCTTGCACAAACCTTACTGTATAGAGGAACTATCTATTATATTAAGGAAAAATGGGAAAGCTCATATACTGATTATATTACTGCCTATGAACTTTACTTGCAATCAGATAACCCTATCTTATTGATTGAAGCAGCGAGAATGTTAGCTAATGCAGGCTTTCACTGTAACAAAACCAAAGAAGCAATGGAGGCTTTAAAAGTAGCTGTTTCATTAGGAAAGGTTCTAAGCAAAGAAGTAGCTTACGGTTCTTCTTATCGTATAGCAGTGGATACATTTATGGAAAAGAACCATGAAAAGTATCTTAGCTATGATGAGATAGAAGCTATTTGTGAACCTCTATTTGGTAAACAGTGGAGAGAGATTGTATCGAGTTGGAAAAAGGTCTCTGATGAGGAAACTTTAAATAAGATAGTCGAACAGATAAACTCATAACACGCAATGGAAACATTAAAAGAATGGGTTGGAAAGAATCCCATTGTATTTGGAGGTATTGTAGCTCTATTGCTTGCCGCCTTTGGAGTTTGCCTAATCATAGGTGCTTTAAAGGACTGGAATTGGCTATATGAACCTGATGGACATTACCAAAACAATTGGACAATGGGACAGATAAGTCGCTACTTAGGGCGTGATATGGCACGTGTCATTGGCTTTTTTACAGGAATATTCTTTATAGTTATAGGACTTTATTCCTCCTATATAGCTTTTACATACAAGGACAATAAATAACAAAAAAATAACAAATAGTAACAGATGTCAAGCAACAGCTATTTCAAAAAATTTCTCAAGGGCACAGAGGGTCCTGTAGCCGACGCAGGGAGTACAGACCAAGCGTTGCAGGGAGCCCAGGAGAACTTTTTGCAGAGCTCTGAAGCTGTTGTTGGGGCAGTAAATGCCCTTAAAGGACTTGCCGATGGGAGTGTAAGCCCCATAGAGGCAGCCTTAGACATCAAAACGGCTATTGATGTGGTACAAGGCCTCTCAAGGCAACTCTCAGAGTCCTTAATAATGCCCTTGATGACCCATTTAGCTGCTTTCAAAGGCGAAGCCTTTTTGCCTGTAGCCAAGCAGTTAGACCCTGTAATGGGGATAGATGTACACTTTGTTACCGTTCCACCAGGGACTCCTGTCCCCCTGCCTCACCCTTATATTTCTGTACTTTTTAGAACCAAAGACTGGGTGAGCTGTATGGTCAATATGGTAAAGGCAGAGGCCATGAGCGCAGTACAAGAAGCACAACCCAATGCCAACGAACTGCATACGGAAGCAGAACAAGCCGCACAAGCTAAAACTGATAAACTCATCAACCAAGCCGATGGCTTGGTATCTACAGCTTTAGGAAAAGCAGGACTCAGTGCTACGGTGTTCATTGGAGGCGTATTGCCACGAGCTATAACAGGCACTCCCTCAAGAGTGATTCCACATATCCCTATGGGTGCAGGCTTTCACCCCAGCTTTGATAGCACAATCGCTAAGGACAATGGTAAGGTGTATTTAGGAAGCCTCTTTGTAACAGCCGATGGCGACCCTATGGCAGGGATGATGCACCTGAACTATGACTGCTGGGATATAGGTATTGTAGACCTCTTTAAAGGCCAACGCAATAGTACCAAAAAATCCCCTGACCCCGAAAACCCTAAAACAGAACTCTTTGTCCCTTCTGGCAATATCCTGCCTATCCCTTGGAGCCGACCTGTACTGGTCAATACCATTCCTACTCCTATCAACCCCTTAGCCATAGGCGATAGACTCTTCAAAGCAGGCTTGGGCAAACTCAAGTTAGGACAACGCTTCCGCAAGTTAGCCGAAAAAGGAATTTCCAAACTGCCCTTCTCTTGTGCTACCAAAACCAAACTCTCTAAACACTTCGGTACAGGACAAAGCCACCCTGTGGAAGTAGCTGAAGGATATTTCTATACCGATAATGAAGACTTTAGCCTCTCAGGAGTCATTCTTTGGTATGGGAACGCACTTGGTATAGCTATAGCCCTTACGAAGGTCCTTTAGGCTATGGCTGGCACCACCCCTACGATATGGCTATAGGTTTTGATTGGGAAGCCAGAGTAGCCACTATCAGAATGAACGATGGACGCGGGGTAGATATAGAACTGCCCAACAGTCCTGACAAACCCACTTTCCACCGCTTGGAAAAACTCTACCTATGTGTGGATGAAAGCGGACGCTATTACGTAAAAGACACCTCAGGACTGTGCTACTATTTTACCGAAGCGGAATACCCAATGAAAGGCAGTGAGCGCAAGCAACAGCTGCTGGAGAAGATAGTAGATAGAAACGGCCACCAAATACAGCTGAGCTATAAAGCCAATGGAGCCCTAACCCAGCTGATAGACTCAGCCGAACGTACCTTAACCTTTGATACCGATAACGAGGGACGTATCACCACTATATACGCACCTCACCCCAAACAAGAAAACGAACACTTTGCGATCGCACAATATAGCTACTCCGAGGAAGGAGATTTGCTCACCCATACCGATGCCTTAGGGCAACCTATGCACTTTGCCTACCAAAACCACCTAATGGTAAAAGAAATCTGGCGCAATGGTACAGTATGGACATTTACTTACGACGGCAAAGGCACAGGCGCCAAATGCGTAGAAGTACGAGGTACTGACGACCTCTTGCACTATACCTTTGATTACTCCGACCCACATTGCACACTGGTAAGAGATAGCTTGGGCTATACCAAATCCTTCCACCACCACAACGGACGCGTCATAAAATACGTAGACCCCGAAAAGGGCGAATGGAACTCGCATTACAACAGCTTTAGTGAGCTGGAAATGGAAACTGACCCAATGGGTAATACCACCAGCTACCTCCACGATAAGTGGGGCAATGTGGTAAAGGTCATAGAACCCGATGGGAGCCTTACCCAAATGGAGTACTACGACCCCTATAACAAACACCTACTCACCGAAGCCACTGACCCAAGAGGAGGCAAATGGGAATGGAACTACGACGAGGTAGGTAACCTCACCGAACGCAAAACCCCATTGGGAGCCACCACAGCCTTC
This sequence comes from Capnocytophaga gingivalis, assembly GCF_002302415.1. Lineage (NCBI taxonomy): Bacteria > Pseudomonadati > Bacteroidota > Flavobacteriia > Flavobacteriales > Flavobacteriaceae > Capnocytophaga > Capnocytophaga gingivalis. The sequence goes on from NZ_CP022386.1 coordinate 2,310,251, forward strand.
AAATACGAAAAAGGACTGTTACACTCCCTTACCGATGCCTTGGGAGCTACTACAGAGGTACTGTACGACAGACAAAAGAATATCAAACGGATAAAAGCCCCAAACGAGGGTATTACCGAATACGAATACGACCGCTTAGGACAGTGTACAGCTATCACCAACCCCCACCAGCTAAGACAGTTGCGCCACTACGACCTCTTAGGAAGGGTGGAACTCGTACAAGACTTTGACGATAATAACATCTCATTGAAGTACGATGCGATGGATAATGTGGTGCGTTATAGCGATGCCTATAAGGACATCCGCTACCGCTACAAAGGCTTAAACAAACTCATAGAACGCACTGAGGGCGACAGCACGGTACGCTTTACCTATGATACCGAAGGACAATTGCGCCGTATTGTAAACGAAGAAGGCGAGGAATACCTCTTTGATTTAGACGGCAATGGTAACGTACGCAAGGAAACCGCTTTTGACGGACTTATCAGAGAATATGAGCGCAACCAAGCAGGCTGGGTAACCAAAGTACAACGCACCAAAAAACGCTATACCAGCTATGACTATGACCCTAACGGACGTATAGCCCAAGTAAGCTACCACGACGGCAGTAGCGAGCAATACCTCTACGAAGCAGGATTTTTAAAAGAAGCCACTAATGCCGATGCCATAGTAACTTTTGAAAGGGATAAATTAGGCAACATCACCAAAGAGCGCACCCAGCGCACCAATAGCGAGGAAGTTACTGAAGTATATAGCGAATATGATATTCTTGGCAGACGTATTAGACTCACCAGCAACTTAGGAGCGGATATTAGCTACGAGTTAGACAAGCTTAGTAATATAAGCAAGATAACGGCAGGGGACTGGGAGGCTAAAATAGACTACGATAAGTTAGGCTTAGAAATCCAACGAGAATTAACGGGTAATGTAACCAATCAAACCCGCCGTGATCGTTTGGGTCGTATGCGTCACCAAACAGCCCGTAGTGATTATGGTACGCTCCTTTGGAAAGAGTACCAGTGGGGCGTGGATTACCGCTTGTATGATATTATAGACCATGCTTATAAAGACCGAGATGCCTCCTTTGAATACGATGACAGGGGCTACCTCGTACGTGCCATTTACGACCGTAAGGAAGAACAGTTCCGCACCCCTGACAAGCTCGGTAACCTATACGAAACTAAAAACAAAACCGATAGAAAATACACCAACTCACAACTCCAACAAGACCGTACCTACTACTATCATTATGATGTAGAAGGTAACCTTATTTTTAAAGAACATATCAAAGATGTTGGTTATCGTCCAGTCTTTAGCGGTGGAGAGTTACGCGATAGAGGCATACAACCTAAAAGCACAGGCAAAGGTTTTTTATACACTTGGAATGCCAATGGCTCACTCCGCTCTGTCACAGACTTAGAGGGCACCACCTATAGGTTCAGATACGATGCCTTTGGTAGAAGGTTAGAAAAACGCCGTATGAGCTCTACCTTCCGTTTTGTATGGGATGGCAATGTTTTATTACACGAAACTTTCAAAAAAGACAACTCCGAAAACACCGAGCTTACTACTTGGGTATTTGAAGGTTTTGTACCAACAGCTAAACTCGTGAATGGCAAAGCGTATAGCATTATCTCAGACCACCTCGGTACACCTATAATGGCATTAGACAATGAGGGCAACCAAGTGTGGAATCGTGAATTAGACATATACGGTAGGGTAAGGCACGAGTTTGTTCACCCCTCGTTAGGTGATGAAGTAGCTCCTTTCGTACCTTTCTTATACCAAGGACAGTATTACGACTTTGAGACTAATCTTGCTTATAACCGCTTCCGTTACTACTCACATGAGACTGGTGCGTATATAAGTCAGGATCCAATTGGATTGGAAGGTAATAACCCTAATATATATGGATATGTAGGGGATAACAACTGGTGGGTGGATATCTTTGGATTGGCTTGTATAAAAAACAAACAAGAAGGATTACGAAGAGAGGATACGTTAAGGAGAGTATTAGAAGAAATTCATGGGAAGGATAGAGTATTAACAGAAAGAACATTACTAGATGCTAATGGAAATAAAGTAACACATAGAGGAACAGGAAGACGTATTGATTTTATTATATTAGATGATAAAGGTAATGCCATAAAGTCTTATGGAGTTACAAGTAAGACAGCAGATAAAACACGACAAAGTAGAAAAGAAAATGCAATTAGGTCTAGTGGAGGTACTTTTGTAAAAGATAAAAATGGTAATCTTGTTGATGTATCACAAGTACCAACACAAATAATTAGAATGAAATAAATAAATAAAATATGAAAGATATAGTATTATTAAATGTAAGGAGACTAGCAGAAGCATATATAAGACAAGTTGATAAGGACAATACACTTATTGCTTGTAGAAACTTGCTTCAACTTAGCTATAAAAAAGGGCTCTTACATAAAAATCCTTTTGATGAAGAAGGTAATTTAAACATTGACACAGTCATCAAAGAAAGTGATTTAACAAACTTAGGTAAACGATTATTTGATGATTTAGCTGATAAGTGGTTTGCTTACACAGATCGTACTCAAAAATATGACAACATTACAATATTAGAAAAGTACTTTAATAATTTGAACAATATTGGCAATGTATCAGATGTGTTGTTAAAAGACAATAATTTAACTATTAGTGAAATACAAAATGACTAAAACCTTATTTCTCTTTACCTATACATAGAGATAAGAGTTTTTAAAGCCTATAGAGTGCTTTAAATAACGTAAAGAAGCTCCTAATGTTTCAAATGTGTTGTTAAAGAAGAACAGTTCCGCACCGCTGATAAATTGGGTAACCTATACGAAACTAAAGATAAGAGTGATCGTGTGTATAAAAGTGCGCGATTGATAAAAACCAAAAACGCTACTTATAAGTATGACGAAGAAGGTTTCCTAATAGAAAAAACAGAAAACTTCCAAACGTGGAAATACACTCGGAAAGCCAATGGTCTATTGGAGAGTGTTTCAGCTCCTAAGAATATGTCTCTTTACTTTTCTTATGATGCTTTAGGCAGGCGTATCACCAAAGACCGAGTATTAGCAGCTATCAAATACGTATGGGATGGCAATGTTTTGTTGCACGAATGGAAACAAGTAGAAAACCGCCCCGTTGCAGAGGATAAACGCATCACTTGGGTATTTCAAGGTTTTGTACCCGTTGCTAAATTACAAGGAGGTAAAGCTTACTCTATTATCTCCGACCATCTCGGCACTCCTATACTCGCTATTGATAGCGATGGAATGGAAGTATGGAATCGACAGCTTGATATTTATGGACGTGTTCGTAAAGAGTACGAACATTCTTCTCTTGGTGATGATGTCTTTCCTTTTGTACCTTTCTTATACCAAGGACAGTATTACGACTTTGAGACTAATCTTGCTTATAATCGTTATCGTTACTACTCACCTGAGACTGGGGCGTATATAAGTCAAGATCCTATTGGACTGGCTGGGGGAAATCCTACATTATATGGATATGTAAAGGATAGCAACTGGTGGGTGGATGTGTTTGGGTTGGATTGCGATAAGGCTGTATCACAACTTCCTAAGCTTAAAGGGAAAAGTATAACATACATACAGAAACAATTAGAGAAAAACGATTTCATATTAAAGAATCCTACTAATGAGCGAAATCAAAGGTGGGTACATGAGGATGGTTCTGAAGTTCAGATTCACAAATATGGAGCTGTTGAAACCACATCTTTTAGAGAAGCCAATAACGCTCATATACATAAGTCTGTAGGGAAACATGGTAAAACAGGAAGCATAGAGTTGGCTGATGATGGTGTTACAATTGTAACTTTTAATTCATCAGATGCTCATATAGGAATAAAAAATCCTAAAGATTTTGAAGAGAAAACAGGAAGATCAAATGGAACTTAATTTAGATAATTTAGAAAAATGGCAGCAGAAGTATATATAATATTTGAAGACAAGGAATGGTATCATATAAACAAAGGAAGAATAAAAGAAAAAATACACTCTTTAAAGACCTTTTTTTATTCCAATAATGACGAATTTTGGTTACAAGATATAGAATACAAGAATACTTGGCCTTTTAATGTGAGAATATTTTTAAAAGATGAATATATTATGGTTGAAATTAGTTCTCATCCGCCAAATATAGAGATATCAGTAGAAGATTTTTTTGATTGGTTTAAAAGGCAAACTATCGTAAAGATACAAGATGAAGATGGTGAACCTTGGTAATGGTAAATAATATGGTAATGTTCCAAATGTGTGGCTAATGTATCAGACGTGTTGTTAAAGCAAAAAAGACCGCAAGTACAAAAACAGCCAACTCCAACAAGACCGCACCTACTACTATCATTATGATGTAGAAGGCAACTTGATTTTTAAGGAGCATATCAAAGATGTAGGTTATCGTCCAGTCTTTAGCGGAGGTGAACTTAGAGACTTAGGTATACAGCCTAAGAGTACAGGAAAGGGAATACTCTATACTTGGAATGCCAACGGTTCGTTACGCTCTGTTACAGATTTACAAGGCACTACCTATAGGTTTAGATACGATGCTTTTGGTAGGCGTATTGAGAAAAGAAGAATGAGTTCTACTTTCCGTTTTGTATGGGACGGGAACGTACTCCTGCACGAGACCTTTAAGAAAGATAACTCTGAGCATACAGAGCTTACTACGTGGGTCTTTGAAGGTTTTGTGCCTACTGCAAAGTTAGTAAACGGTAAAGCCTACTCTATCATTAGCGACCATCTCGGCACGCCTATACTTGCTATTGATAGCGAGGGTAACGAGGTGTGGAATCGACAGTTAGATATATATGGACGGGTAAAAAGAGAAATTAAAGCGTCCTCCTTAGGAGATGACGTACGCCCATTTATACCATTCCTTTATCAAGGGCAGTATTATGATGAGGAGATTGGGTTAGCTTATAATCGTTTCCGTTATTACTCGCCTGAAAGCGGTACTTATATTAGCCAAGACCCTATTCGGTTGACGGGAAATAATCCTACGTTATATGCTTTCGTAAAAAACGTAAATACGGAAGTTGATATATTGGGACTGGCAACAGTCTATTTAAGAAATAATGTAATTTATGTGGGAAAAGCCAAACAAGATGCAAAGACAAGATATAAAAGCGACAAAGTAAATTCAGGCACAGATATATTTACAGATATACCTAATACAGATACGGCACAAGGAGTAGAAGATGTCGTACATGATAGATTATTATTAAATAAAGATTTAACTGATAAAGTAAAAAATATAAATAAACCTGTAAAAACAGGAGATGAGAAAGGTAGAAGGAAAGATGGTATAGAATGGTTGAAGCAGAAATACGGAGAAAATTATTTAGAAGAAATAGATAAAAAAATAAAAGACCATTATAGTGAAAATGGTAATGGTTGCAAAGCAAAATAATATCAAATATGAAAGAAGATTTAAAACTTAATTCCATATCCGATTCGGAACTCGATAACTTGGATAAAACAATAAGTAACTATGATCGAATTTATATTGAAAATTCGGCGGAAGAATTAATTTTGGATAAAGTAAATACTGTTTTGTCCAAACATAATATACCTATTTTATTATGGATTGATGAGCATCTTAAAAATTATTCGGGTAATTTGCATATATTAAGAAACCTTGCCAATGTCAAACAACTTGATATTTTTGTTGCCGCCGGAGAAATAAGTTCCCTGTCGGACATAAGTTTTGTTAAAGATTTACAAGTATTGAAATTGCGGAAAAACTTTAAAAAGGGAATATCTCTGAATGATTTAAGAAAATTTTCAAATCTAAAACATTTCGAACTTGAAAATGGATTAACTTCAAAACAGCATTCATTTATTGATGAATTATCAAGTCTTAAAACCTGTGCTGTCTTTGACTTTGATTTGGATAACATAACAAATAAATCTTCACTTAAAACACTTAGGATATATAGAAAACTTTTAAACTGCAAGAAAATTACGGAAGTTTTTCCGAATCTTACCTCTTTATATTTGGAAAAATGTAAAGAGATGGATTTAAACTATATTGGACAATTGCCGCATATTCAGGAAGTTTGGTTAAGATATATGCCCTTAGTTTCTTCCATTCCCAAATTTATTAATCCCGACAATATAAAATTGTTCCAAACAACTCATTTACCTAAACTGGCAGATGTTTCGGAAATATTTAAAATGAGTAATTTGAAAGCTTTAATGATGACCGATTTATCATTATTGAAAGCAGATGATTTTAGTAGATTAAGTGAATTGCCAAATTTAAAAATAGCTTATATAACTTTCAAAGACCCAAAAGAGAACTTGAAATTTTTTGAATTTTGCCAACGGAATAACTGGATTTACAAACAACCGGCATTAGTTAGATAGTAAAAAGGTAATATCTTGATAGCGAGACAGAATTAGGGTAATGTATCAGATATGTTGTTAAAATTTCAATAGCCTATTAATCAATACAATACAAAAGAACTGCCCCACTATTTTTCTTTATTCACTATAGATATAAGCGTTTTTTAAGCCTATAATACACTCTAAATATTGTAAAGTTACACCTAATGTTTCAAATGTGTTGGTGGACTCATTTTCCTTAAAATTAAAAGTGTATTTTTGCCTTTTTAAATCTGAAAATTTATGAGACAAAGTATAATTTGCTTTAGGAGTGTAGGAAAAGAGAATATGTGTACACATTGTAATAATGGTGTTACTATTAGGTATGGTTATACAAAAGGGGGAAACCAACGTTTGAGATGTACTTCCTGTAGAAAAACTAAGGTACAGACATATAAGTATAATGCTTATAACCTTACACTGGACAAGCAAATTATAACACTTTCTAACGAGGGGTTAGGTATTCGTAGTATCGCAAGAGTGCTTTCTATCTCTACTACCACTTTGCTTAGTCGTTTTTTGAGAATTGCAGAGAGTATTCCTGCACCTCCCATAACAACAAAGAGTATTTATGAAGTAGATGAGATCTGTACTTTTGTTAGGAACAAGGAAAATAAAATATGGATTGTTTATACCTTAGAGAGAACCACTAAGAATATTGCTTGTTTTTCAGTAGGAAAACGAACTAAAAGGACACTAAATGTAGTGCTAAAAACACTATTGTTATCAAAAGCGAGGAGAGTATATACTGATGATTTAAGGCAGTATAAGACACTATTACCCAATACAATTCATAAAGTTATTAGATTTGGAACAAATCATATAGAAAGATGCAACTTGTCATTACGTACCCATTTAAAGAGACTTTCAAGAAGAAGTATATGCTTTTCAAAGAGCCTTAAAATGCTCAACGCTACTCTAAAAATCTATTTTTGGAGTCAGTAGTAAAAACTTTACAATTATATAAAGTTCTAATAATCAGCTTCATAACAATTTTAACTCAAAAAAATATAAATAAAAAACTTGTCTATTGGGAAAAAAGATGTATCTTGCGCCCAATTTTAAACATAAACCTATTATGCTATGTCATTCATTCAAAAGGTAATGTTCTTTATGAAAAAGCCTTTTTTAAAATCAGCAAAAAAAGAGGTATTAACAGAGCAAAATGATAGAGTGATAGAGAATATAGATAGAGAAAAGAATACTAACTATTTTAAAAAAAACAATATGGCAATGTTTAATTACGGAGTTGGTGGTAACGAAGTGAAAGTTGATGCCAACGAGGCTATTCAAGAAATACAAGAGAATAAAACTCTCTTGGTTGGAAAACTCACCTCAGAGGAGGCTATCTCTCCTGAGATAGTAACAGGTCTTAAGACTGTAGAAGATGTGTTTGCTCACTTCAAACCTGCTGTATCAGTAGAGCACGAAACTTACGAGGGAACTACTGTAAAGGAAGAGTTCAATTTTAAGAATGTTGGCGATTTCACCCCTAAGAAATTGGTCGAAAACTCACCTTTCTTAAAGAAACTAAAATTAGAGGAGGAACAATACAACAATATTGTTCGTCAACTTAAAACAAATAAAGTCCTTAGAGGTGCTTTGTCCGATGCAGCTTCTAAAGATGCTCTTGTACAAGCTCTTAAAGCAATTGCTTCAGAATTAGAAACTAAGAAATAACCCTTAAAAATCTAAAAGATTATGTCACAGACACAAACTGCTACTTCACAACAACAAAGTGCACAAAATCTACCATTAGATAACAGAGCCAACCCATTAGCTAAGATGGGTGGGTTTAGTTTCGTAGAATCTGTAGTAGATGGTATTGCTAATATGAACCCTGAAAGGAAGGCTAGAAAACAAATGTTTTTGACTGACAACAACAAAGCAGGGGAAAGAGAAGATTTAGCAAAGAAAATCCAATTATGGATTGAGTTGTTAGAAAACAATGATACTGTAGATAAAATGGTAGATTTTTGTAAAGAGAAATCTGTAAACGCAGTACAAACCTTAAAGAAAAACCTAAAATCAACGCTTGAACAAACCAGAGAGTTAGAAGTTTCCTATAGAACTGTAGCTCAATTCTATAAAAACACAGAGCTTGACAAAGTAGATAATGTAAATATTATCAACGCTTCTATGGAACAAGTTACTGATTTAGACAACCCTGTATTTATAGACCATATTGCTTCAGAATTTAGCTTGAACTATGACCGCTTAGATTTGCGTGATAACTATTCTATCCTTGCTATCCCTGGTTACTTGGGGTCTAACAAAGTGGTAGAAAAATGGGCTAAAATCTGTAATGAAAACAAAGTGATGTTGGTTACAGATTTTGTGGATTTAGACAAACCAGATGATGTAGTTGATTTGTTCTATAGTGCTAACCTTACAGGAGGTGAGTTACACAGAAGTAATGTGATTATGACTTGTAACTGGCTCGTAGGACGTGGAAAAGCAGAAGAAGTAGGTGAAGAAGAAGATGTATTCCTTCCTCCTTCAACTTCTTTGGCAGGAAAAATCCACAAGACTTTGATGTCACAAGTATCAGCAGGTAAAAAACACGGAGGTATCAACGAGGTAGATGCCGTTCACTTTAGCTTGAAAAAAAGTGAAATCTCACAATTAGAGAAAATGGGATTGGTGCCAATGGTAAATGAGTTTGGTAAAATTATGGCTTTCTCTGCCAAAACCTTATTTACAGGAGATAATATCGGACTACAAACTTACTCTGTTGTTCGTGTGTTTGACTATGTTACCAAGGTGTTGTTAGACTTCCTTAACCGCAGAGCTTTTGAAAACTGGTCTTCAAAAACAGAAGATGATTTGAGAAAGCAAATAGTGAAGTTCTTGGATAGCATTAAAGGTCCAGACAAACTCATTGAAAAGTTTAAGATTGTACGTTTTGAACAAGATAAACAGCAAAAAGATAGAGTTTGGTTAGATATTCGTCTAACTCCGTACTTCCCTGCAAAGAGTTTCGTTATCAAATTAGACGGACACAAAGGAGATGATGGAAATGAGTGGGATTCAGAATATGCTCAAGAATAAGCCTGATACAAATACAATAAAATAGTAAAGAAGTCCTTATGAAGTTTTTCTTAATAAGGATTTCTTTTTGTAGTTCAACACCTATAAAAATATGAAAAAAGTCTTATATGGAATACTCTCTACGCTACTCTTGTGGAGTTGTTCAGACTCTAAGGAGCTATCACAAGAGACTTTGATGACTGTTAGAGGAAACTATGTAGTGGATTTATTTCCTGCAGAAGAGACCTCTTTGGAGGAAACAAAGCATCTTACTTATGAGGAAGCCCTCTCAAAGAGTCAATTGGTGTTGGTAGCTCCTAATATACAGAAAGTAGATAGTGCTTATGGTAGAGGGGTTCAGAAAACATATATTTATAGAATTTCAGAAGGATATATCACTAAATCACCTAAAAAAATAAAAATCCCCTCAGAAGTCTTGTTTATTTCTAAAGAGGATTTGTTCAAAGAGAGAATACTAACAGATTCTATTTCGGTGTTTTTAGTACCTTTGGATAAATACAAAATTCTAAGAAACTACCGAAAGATTGATTACGAATGGTTACCCGATGCACCTCTGCTAAGAAAATAAAACCAATAGAGAGACTATTGAGGTGTCAAGTTAAGAGCAATTGAGATTGGAAATAGGCTCTCTCTCAACTAATCTTTTATTAGATTGTTAAAGATAGTCTCTTTGCTTTGTGAACGATTGATTCTGAAGCTATACTCAGCCAAATAACGGTCTATATTAAACTCTGAAACCCAAGAATATATACCTCTTATCCAAGATTTTATTTGGTGTATTACTTTGTGTAGTGTAGGAAAATTCTTTCTGCCATTACTTGGTTTTTGTGTTATATTATAGTCTTTTATAGGTCTATGGCCTTTCCATTCATCAGTTGTTATATAAGCTGTTTTTATCAATGGTAAATTCATCAACCTAAACGCTATCATTCAATTTGTGCAATTTACTGGATTTCATAGCTTCGCGAACCTTTTGCATAAAATAATGTGCTGTCTGACGACTAATTTCATAATGACGAGCAACTTGTGAAGCTGATAGACCTTTAGTTGTTGTTATTTCGAAACATATAAAAATGCTTTACGCAACCCAAATTTTAGTCTATGAAATAGTGTTCCAGCAGTAGGACTTTCTGTATCTCCACAGATATTACAAGTACGTGAAAAATCTTTTCTGACTTGGTATTTTTTATGACCACATTTGCGCCAGCAATATCCATCTTCCCACTTTAAAGAAGCTAGATATTATTCGCAATCTAAGTCTGTTTAAAGCATTCAGTAAACTCTAAGAGACTTTGTCCCTTAAATAATTCCATAATGCATTAATTTTCAGAGTGCAAATATATGAAATTATTTTTACACCTTAAAAAATATTTTTTAAGGTATTAGGTAACGATTTAGAAACCTAATTTTGAAAAAGCCTGTCCAAATCATCTAAGACTCTGTCTTCTCTTATCTTCATATCAAAAAATAATCCTCTTTGTATGAGCCAATTACATTATTTTTGTAGTTTTGCATTTTAAATTCTATTTTTGGAAAAAAGAAACAAAAAGCGAGAGCGTAAAAAAAGAAAATGATTTGAAAAAAGAAAATGATTTTTAGTCGAGGAATTAAAAAAAAGAAAAGTTGCGCCAAAAGAAAAAGTTAGCATATCAATAAAATTTCCCTTTTTTCTTGACTTTACTTCTAAAATGTTGTATCTTTGCAGCGTTTTTAGTTCTTAGTGTTGGCTGATGGGGGAGCCAACTAAAAACTAAAAACTAAGAACTAAAAACTATGAATGGAATCGTCTACAAATCCACAGGGAGCTGGTATGTGGTCAAAGGAGAAGACCAGCAGTTTTATGAGTGTCGCCTCAAGGGGCGCTTCCGCCTGAAAGAGATAAAAAACACCAATCCGATTGCGGTGGGCGATAGGGTGGTCTTTCATCAGGAAGAGGCTCCAGAGAAGGGGGTGATTACCGAGATTGCTCCACGAGAGAACTATATCATTCGCAAATCGGTAAATCTCTCCAAACAGACACATATCCTTGCGGCAAATATAGACGTGGCTTTTCTGGTGGTAACCCTCAACAATCCCACTACTTATCCGGCCTTTATCGATCGCTTTTTAGTAACGGCGGAGGCCTATAGTATCCCAGCGGTTTTGCTGCTGAACAAGGTGGATTCCTACTCCCCTGATGAGCTGGCAGAGGTGAAGTACATGGCACATATGTACCGAGATATAGGCTATGAATGTATCGGGATTTCGGCGCAAACAGGGAAGAATATAGAGCAAGTGAAAGCGCGTTTGGAAGGGAAAACGGCTATGGTCTTAGGACACTCAGGCGCGGGAAAGTCGACCCTGATCAATAGGCTCTCCCCATCCTTACAGCTCAAAACACAACCCCTCTCTGAGCAACATGCACAGGGGCAACATACAACAACTTTTGCTCAGATGTATGATCTGGATTTTGGGGCACGAATCATAGATACCCCAGGAATCAAGGGCTTGGGAGTGGTGGACTTCGAGAGAGAGGAGATTGCAGATTATTTCCCTGAGTTTTTCGCCCTGAAGCACTTGTGTAAGTTTCATAACTGTATGCACCTGAACGAACCCCAATGTGCAGTCAAGCAAGCCCTTGACCAGGACAAGCTCTACTGGAGTCGCTACAAGAGCTATCTGCAATTGTTGGAAGGAGATGATACTTATCGGGAGGGGGAAAAATGAAAAGTGAAGAGTGAAAAATGAAGAGTGAAGAGTGAAAAATGAAGAGTGAAAAGTGAAGAATGACTAACTCAAAACTTAGAACTCAAAACTCAAAACTATGAAAACCTTTGCTTTAGTGGGGCGCAATATATCTTATTCTTTTTCAAGAAGGTATTTTGCTGAGAAATTTGCTCAGGAACAAATTACAGATTGTGAATATATCAACTTTGATATTCCTCAGATAGAGGATCTTCCTTCGCTTATCCATACCACCCCTACACTTGTAGGGATGAATATAACCATCCCCTATAAGGAGGCAGTGCTTCCCTTGCTTGACTGGCAGAGTGAAGCGCTTGTAGCCATTAAGGCTTGTAATACGATTAAAATACTCCCCTCAGGCGAGCTCAAGGGGTACAATACTGACTATATAGGCTTTCGAGATTCCTTAGTCCCTCACCTGAAACCTCACCACAATAGGGCATTGGTTCTCGGTACAGGAGGAGCAAGTAAGGCAGTAGCCTTTACCCTAAGTATGCTCGGGATTCCTTACCAACTTGTCTCCCGAGAAGCCACTCCCGAGGCTATTTCTTATCAAGAACTCACAAGAGAGGTCATAGAGAGCCACCCCCTTATTGTCAATACTACTCCTTTGGGTACTTCTCCCCATACCGAGGCTTTCCCTCCGATTCCTTATCAGTGGATTACAAGTAGGCACCTCTTGTATGACCTTATCTATAATCCAGAAAAGACAACCTTCCTTGCTAAGGGAGAAGCACAAGGAGCTGCTATCATCAATGGTTATTCCATGCTTGTTCTTCAAGCAGAAGCTGCTTGGGAAATCTGGAAGTAAACTATTGCCTACTTGCTTAATAGCTCTAAGCTGTATCCCTCTTTTTCCATCTCTTCCTTAGGGATAAAGCGCAAAGAAGCACTGTTGATACAGTAGCGCAGGCCGCCTTTGTCTTTGGGACCATCGGTGAATACGTGTCCTAAGTGAGCATTACCCAGCTTACTCCTTACCTCAGTGCGAACCATGTTGTGTGATTTGTCCAAGTATTCCTTGACGAGTTTTTTGTCAATAGGCTTGCTAAAGCTAGGCCAGCCACAGCCAGACTCGAACTTATCTGTAGAGGAGAATAGCGGTTCCCCAGTGGTAATATCTACATAGATACCCTCACGCTTCTCGTTCCAATAGGCATTGCGAAAAGGCGGTTCTGTAGCACTATTTTGAGTAACCTCATATTGCATAGGGGAGAGTTCTTTTTTCAGGGTAGCCTTGTCCTTGGCGGTATAGGAGGTCTTAGGGGCTGTTTTTTTAGCATTTGCCTTGCGTGCCATCTCAAAAAGGGCAGGGGAGAGGTGGCAGTATCCATGAGGGTTCTTGTCCAAATAGTCTTGGTGATAGTCCTCAGCAGGGTAGAAATTCTTCAGAGGTAGGTTCTCCACCACTATGGGTTTGCTATACTCCTTAGCAAGGGCTGAGAGGTATGCTTTGATAGTAGTGGCATCAGCCTTATCCGTGTAGTAAATACCTGTGCGATACTGAGACCCCTTGTCATTGCCTTGTTTGTTCAGCGAAGTAGGGTCTATGGTCTTGAGGTAGAGCTCAATAAGTTGAGAAAGGCTTACTTCGGTCGGAGAATAAACTACCTTGACAGTTTCGGCAAATTGGGTATTGCCTTGGCAAACCTGTTTGTAAGTAGGGTTGGCTATATTGCCATTGGCATAGCCTACTTCGGTGGCGACGACTCCTCGAATTTGTTTTAGGAAGTGTTCTGTACCCCAGAAACAACCTCCAGCGAAATAGATTTCTTTGGTGTTCATTTTTTTTGCATTTGTTTGTGCGATTGTAGGAAAAGCCAAGAGCCCTATAAGGAGGCAGGCAATTCTTAGAAATAGATTTTTTCTCATGATAGTATATTTTTATTTTAATGTGAGTTCGACTGATTTTTAGAATATTAAATTGCTGAAAATATCCCTTTCTTGCAAGAAAAAAAGTAACTTTCTTATGTTGAACTCACGGTAATTTATTTTTCTATCCATTTAATGATTTCAGGAGTGTCTGGGAGAGTCTTGGGAGAAATCACCTTCTCTAACATCCCATTTTTTCCTATCAAATACTTTTGGAAATTCCATTGAACTTGTGAATCAGTAAGCATATTCAATTTTTTCTGAGTAAGAAACTGATAGATCGGATGCATTTTTTCTCCCTTTACAGTTATAATCTCCATCATGGGGAAAGTAACTCCATAATTAGCCTGACAGAACTGAGCTACCTGAGCTTCATTGTTTAATTCTTGCTCAAAACTATTGGAGGGAAAGCCAATAATAACAAAATCCTTATCCTTGTACTTCTGGTAAAGGGCTTCTAAAGACTTGTATTGTGGAGTAAGCCCACACTTTGAGGCGGTATTGACAATCATTACTTTCTTTCCCTTTAAAGAAGCAAAATCAAATACTTTCCCATAAAGGTCTTTGACTTTGAAAGAATAAATAGTGTTATCAGAGGTTTGTCCTTGTAGGACAAAGGTGCATAAAGCGACCAATACTAATGTTAGAATATTTTTCATACAATGTTATATTTAATTAATAATGTTACAGTGTTACTATTCAAGGTTTTCTAAGTGATATAAATCCAGTAGCCAAAAGGGCTATATCTTTTAAGATAAAAAAATCAGTAATTGGGACTCCTTCAATAATGCGCCATTTACCAGGTGTAGTGAACAAAAAGCTAAGTGTTACACAGAAAATAATAGTACTTCCTATGAAGGCTATCTTACGGAAACATACAAAGCGTGTTCCTAAAATAAAGGAGAACCCAACAATTATTTCAACAATACCAATCAAGTTAGATACTCCTTGAACAGAGAATAGGTGATATAACCATGAGAACAGGAAGTGATGGGTTAATAAAGGCTTAATAGCATTTGCTTCCGCTTGGGTAAATTTGAAAACACCTATCCATAACAAGATGAGAGCTGTTCCATAGAGAATCGTATAATAACCTATTCTATAGAGAACTAAGATGTTTTTTTGTGATTCATAAGATTTTTATTTAAAAAATTTACATTCTCTTAGTAGAAGAAATCCATAAAAACTGACAAAGATAAAAAGTTAAAAAAACAGGTGTTCTTATTTTTATTCTCTTAAAAGAAAAAATTGACAAAAAAATAGAATGTATTAGGAATGTTTGTGTATTTTTTCTTTTAAGTTTCTTTTGAAGTTTTCTAATTCATCTGAATCCTTAGAGGTTCTTATAATCTCCTTATTAAGATTTTTCCGTAGCCATTGGTGAATAATAGCTGCCTTTTTACTATAAGCTAAACATAACTTACAAAGGTGCAAGTGAGCCTTTAGCTGTAGGCTCTCCTTTAAGGAGAGTTTTGTATGTAACTGTTTTTCGATAAGAAAAGTAGCATCCTTACATGGAAGGATTATAAAATGGATGAACTTATGGAGGATTTTTTTCATTATTCTTTAAACCAATTAATTTCTAAACACTCTCTTAGCTGTAGACGACTTCTTTGAAGTGTCTTCCAATAATTAGTCTGTGATATATAGATATCCTGACATATTTCTGAATATTTTTTTACTTCAAGATAACACATTTTAATCAATATTTTCCACTTAGGAGGTAACTTCTCTAAACAATCCTCGAGAGTATCATGAAAATAAGTATCGTCCAATAGTGCCACCAGATCAGGCTCTTCCTCCGCCCACTCTTCCAAATTTTGATTATTTTTCCAAGAACCATCCTCATCAAAAAAATAATCAAAGCTAACATGCTGTGCCTTGTACTTCTTTTTATAATAGTCAGCAACCTTATGGTGCAAAATCCCCTTTAACCATGTAAGAGGGTTACTCTTGCCTTCAAAAGAATCAAAACAAGAAAGAGCAGTAAGGAATACCTCTTGTACCATATCTTCTGCTTCTGTCCTATCAGAGAGTAAATAGTAAGCATGGTCTAATAACTTTTGGGTATAGCAATCTACCCATTGGGTAACTTCTTCTGTTACTGATTTCATCTAATATATTTTTAAAAGTACTTATTTTTTATATAGTCGTTTATTTATTGAAATCCTGACAAAATTATTTTTATTTATCAATTATTATTCCAATTGTCAATCTTACAGAGTTTAAAATATGTATTTGATCCAACTTTTCTTTAAGGACTTCAAAATCCATTGCTTATAGGATGTTTTTTAGTTAAAAATTTGATTTTTAGCCCATGAAGTTACTAAAAATATCCCTTTCTTACAAGGAAAAAGTAATTTTCTTATGTTGAACTCACGTTATTTTAGAACATTTCCAGTATAGAAAGCAGGAAATTCTCTCAAAAAATATGCCAAAGGGAGATGTCAAAAAGAAAAGTTCCCCCACGAGGGAGGGAACTTTTCCAATCATGAAAATTTAGAAAAACAAGTTATTCAGTAGGTTTGTTCTTTAGCTTGCTTAGAATAAGCTCTTTACGCTCTTTGAAACTTAGGGGTTTGTTGCCAAAGAAGGCATTTTCCCAATCTCCGTAGGAGGGGTTGGGCAGTACGATGTATTTTTTGCCAAAGAGGGAATGATTCTTATTAACAGCTTGTGCACGCCCTTGGGTAGTAGTCGCATCGAAATCCTTATCGAAATCTCCTAAATTGTCTCCTAAGAGGAGAACAATGTTGTAATTTTTAGCGATATCAAGACGGCGATTTTCTTTGCTTTTCTCCGCAGTGCGGAAGATAAGGTGATCTTCCCCTTGTATTGGGAAATTGTAGCGCTTGAGGTTCAGTGTAGTACCGGCACGTTCTACCTCTTTTCGGTTGGTTACATAGAAGATGTGTACGCCCTTCTCCGCTGCATATTGGAAAAACGCTAAGGATCCTGCTAGCGGGGTTCCTTCCCCCTTAGCTGTCCAAGCCTCCCAAGTCTTACTTTCGTATTCAGTGCCTTTTCGTCCACACTCTACAGCATAGTAGGAAGTGTTCATAAAAGTCTCATCTATATCCGAAACAATAGCGATGGGCTTGTCAGAGGGGTGGGAGAGTGCTTCGTCCAATCTCAGTCGTGCCACATTGAAGGCCTGATAGCATAAGGCATCGTACTCAGCGGCTTGCTGTTGGAAAAATGCGGCATACATTTTACCATTGATTAGAAAATCATCGTGTGAGGTGTTGGCCACCTTTTGTCCTTGGCAGGCTCCCAGGAGCAATGCCAATCCTGTAAGAATATAAAGTTTTTTCATCGAAAAGAAAATTAGGAAGGCAAAATTACGTTTTTTTATGTAATACAAGTTTTAATTAAGTGTTAATATATTTATTTTTTTTACCACATACCCTCCGAGCCCTCACTGGCTACCTTCTTCACTTCTACATGGCAAGTCTCTCAAAGAAAGCGTAAGCCACCACTTGGTAGAACTCGAGTACATAGTTCATAGGGACTAATTCGGGTTCGAAAGGAGGGTTGTTGAACTGAGGTAGAGGGTCAGGGATAAGTTCCAAAAATCCTTTTTCTTTGCTACGCTTGACTATCTTGACAGTGCGGAGTTGGTTCTTGGTAATCACCCCATAGAGTTCATTGGTGGGGAAGTATGTTTGCCAATCTTCAATCTTTTTTAGCCCAATGATAGAGCCACTTCGGATACGGTTGGAGATAGAATGCCCGATGAGGTTGCAGGCAAAATCGGCTCGGTCAAAATCGGGTGAACTGATGATAAAGGAGGGTTTTGTCTGGCTGAAAAGCTCAGTGGAAGTCCATCCACCAGCGAAGTCTACATCATAGTAAGGAACCTTGACAGAGGAAGAAACCAATTCTGTTTTTAGGATAGGGATATCCAAGTCTTCATCCTCTTGACTATCATACTCGAAGGCTACTTGATCGAAATAGAGTTCCAAGAGAGCACGTGTTCTGGGGGGCATTTCTTCCTCCCACATCTCATAAGCTTTGAGCTTCTTGATAGGGATATGGGTGTGTTCGTATATATCGGTAAGGGTTAGTCCATACTTTTCCCTTTCAGTTCTTAGGAATTGGCCATCATTTTCATATCCGTCATTCTCGACAAGCATACTACCCTTACCTGAGAGAAGCCATTCTTTGTCAATCTCAGGGAAGGCGGCTACAACTTTTTTGACTACCCCTTCGGTCATATATTTTTCGTTGCCATTGAGCGCTGCGGAAAAATTACTTCGGGGTTCTCCTATTTTTTGAGCAAAAAGGGTTTGGTTTACGTATTCTGTATTTTTACGGATGTACAGGAATACCTCATTCAACCTTTTGGACATAGCCGCTTTACTGTTGTCAAGTTCTATTTCCATGATTTACAAAAATTAAACATATTATGTGTGGCAAAAGTACAACAAAAAAATGAAATAGCCAAGTGGAACTAAAGTTTTTTCCAAAAAGAGTATGCCAACCCAAAATAATTATGTACTTTTGTACCGTTTTTTAAGAATTAAAAAATGAAAGATTTATTTGAACACATAAAAACAAACAAAGGCAATATAGGCCGCTGGGCTTCCCATGCAGAGGGGTATTATGTATTTCCTAAATTGGAAGGAGAATTAGGTCCTCATATGAAGTTTCAAGGGAAAGAAATTCTCAACTGGAGTATCAATGACTACTTGGGACTGGCTAACCACCCTGAAATACGTAAAGCCGATGCAGAAGCGGCAGCAGAATATGGTGCTGCCTACCCTATGGGAGCGCGTATGATGAGTGGACATACAACTATGCATGAGGAATTGGAACAACGCTTGGCTAAGTTTGTCCAAAAAGAAGCTGCTTATTTGCTAAACTTTGGTTACCAAGGAATGGTTTCTATCATTGATGCCTTGGTTACCAAGAATGATATTATCGTATATGATGCAGATTGTCATGCTTGTATTATAGATGGGGTACGCTTGCATTTTGGAAAGCGATTCACTTACCAACACAATGATATAGAGAGCTTTGCTAAGAATATAGAACGTGCTAAGCGCTTGGCTGAAACTACCGGTGGAGGAATCTTGGTGATCACCGAGGGAGTATTCGGTATGCGAGGCCAACAAGGAAAGCTTAAAGAGATCCTTTCTTACAAGGAAAAATATGGCTTCCGCCTTTTGGTGGACGATGCCCATGGCTTCGGAATGCTTGGGAAAACAGGAGCAGGTACCGGAGAAGAGCAGGGCATACAAGACCAGATCGATTTGTACTTCTCTACTTTTGCCAAGTCTATGGCTGGTATTGGTGCTTTTGTAGCAGGAGATAAGGAGATAGTGGAGTACCTCAAGTATAACTTGCGCTCCCAGATGTTTGCCAAATCTCTCCCTATGATTTTTGTCAAAGGAGGACTCAAGCGCTTGGAGATGCTACAGAACATGCCAGAGCTTAGAAAGAAACTTTGGGACAATGTACATGCCCTACAGAATGGACTTCGCTCTCGTGGATTCAATATAGGGAACACCAACACTTGTGTGACACCAGTATTCTTAGAAGGAAGTATCCCAGAGGCGATGGCGATGGTCAACGACCTAAGGGAAAACTATGGTATCTTCCTCTCTATAGTAGTATATCCAGTAATTCCTAAGGGAATGATTCTTTTGCGCCTTATCCCTACAGCTTCTCACTCTATGGAGGACATAGAGCGTACTTTGGAGGCTTTCTCCGCTATTAGAAGCAAGCTCGAGGGAGGGGTATACCGCGCTCAGAATGCTGCTCTGGAAGCCGAGATGGGAACAGAAAAATAATTTATTATGAAAGTATATATAGTACATGGACTCAATTCTGCCCTTGATAAGCATTGGTTTGCTTATTTGGTAGGAGAGCTGGCCAAGAGAAACATCTCTTGTTATTGCTTGCCTATGCCCAACCCTACAGCCCCTGACGCTCAGGAGTGGCTGGACTTTCTCAAGAAGGAAATCCACATGGATGATCAGACAGTGCTCATAGGGCACAGTGTAGGCTGTGTGGCTGTATTGACCTACTTGGCTCATACAGGCGCTAAGGCTTTAGGCACTATCTTGGTTTCAGGCTTTGACGAACCACTGGAACGCTTACCACAGCTCAATCCTTTTATAGAACTCTATAGGAAGCAACCCTCTATCTCCCCATTGGCCAACTCCTATGTCTTTGCCGCCTTGGACGATAAGAGTGTTCCTTATGAGCTGATAGATCGCCTATCCAGAAACTTAGAAAGTGTACTGATACGCTACCCGCATGGAGGTCATTTCAAGGAAGAAGATGGTTATGATACCTTCCCGGCCTTGCTCCACAAAGTAGAGGATATTTTCAGAAAATAAAAAGAAACAGACTTTGTCTTAAGTAAATTACTTGGGCAAAGTCTGTACTTTTCTTAATGGAGTTTTAAATAAGAATGAAATAAAAATATACTGAATTAGAGCAAAGTTGTATTTTGTTTCATGAAAGTAAAAAATAAAACGTGTTTAAACTTTTTTGAGGAACTTGGAGATAAACCCTAATAGGAGCATTCCAATCCAAGTTACATCAAGATATTCGTATTTCATTATCAAACCTTTATATCCGTCAAGCCAACCATTTGCTTGTTCAATCTTAAACCTATTTTTGTACAATTCTTCATCAAAATAAACATCTGGTTGCTCTCCATTTCGGGGATTAGGTTTAATATTTGCGATTAAATCCTGCATCAGCATTGAGAAACAGACCTTTGTGTACTCACTGAAAACTACCATCTTTACTCCATTTATTGAAGTAATAATAGACATTTTGCCAAGAGATTTTTCCCTTTTTCAAAATAGCTCTCAATCGGAAGTTCTCTCCATTGTACCCCTGTTTTTAACCTCTTGAGAATCAATAAAAATATTGTAACCAAATCAAAATTACTTTTAAATCCTCTTTTTCCTACACTTAAAAAGGGAATAATCCAATTATTTATTGTATCTTTACCCAAAGTTCCTGAATTTTGGTGTTCTTTTTTTCTCAAACACAAAATTACTAATTTTCGGGAACTTTTATTTTATTATAGGAAAAAGTTTAAACAGCTTCATTTTTTTAAAGTTATTTGGCTATGGGGTGGTTGGCAGGGGCATCATTACAGTCTTTCACACATTCTCCTTTTTGGTTTATATAGAACCATTTGTTATTTAGCTTTACTTCTGCTAATCCTTCTGAAAATCTTCCTGCATAATCATACTTTATAGGAATCACTTCTTTGCCTGTTTTATCTATAAAGCCATATTTATCATTCAATTTTACTTCTGCTAATCCTTCTGAAAATCTTCCTGCATCATCATACTTTATAGGAATCACTTCTTTACCTGTTTTATCTATAAAACCCCATTTGTTATTTAGACTTACGGCTGCTAATCCTTCTGAAAATCCTCCTGCATCATCATACTTTATAGGAATCACTTCTTTACCTGTTTTATCTATAAAACCCCATTTGTTATTTAGCCTAACGTTTGCTAATCCTTCTAAAGGAATTCCAGCATCATCATACTTTATAGGAGTCACTTCTTTACCTGTTTTATCTATAAAACCCCATTTGTTATTTAGCATAACGCTTGATAATCCTTCTAAAAAAGGCCAAGTATAATCATACTTTATAGGAATCACTTCTTTACCTGTTTTATCTATAAAACCCCATTTGTTATTTAGCCTAACATTTGCTAATCCTTCTGAAAAATCCAAAACAAAATCATACTTTATAGGAATCACTTCTTTACCTGTTTTATCTATAAAACCATATCTATAATTCAAACTCACGCTTGCTAATCCTTCTGAAAAACTTTTTGCATCATCATACTTTATAGGAATCACTTCTTTACCTGTTTTATCTATAAAACCATATCTATAATTCAAACTCACGCTTGCTAATCCTTCTGAAAAACTTTTTGCATCATCATACTTTATAGGAATCACTTCTTTACCTGTTTTATCTATAAAACCATATTTTTTATCTAACATTACTAAAGCTAATCCTTCTGAAAATCTATCTGCATAATCATACTTTATAGGAATAACTTCTTTACCTGTTTTATCTATAAAACCCCATTTGTTATTTAGCCTAATGTTTGCTAATCCTTCTGAAAAACCCCTAGCATTATCATACTTTATAGGAATAACTTCTTTACCTGTTTTATCTATAAAACCCCATTTGTTATTTAGCCTAACGTTTGCTAATCCTTCTGAAAAACCCCTAGCATTATCATACTTTATAGGAATCACTTCTTTACCTGTTTTATCTATAAAACCATATTTTTTATCCAATTTTACCATTGCTAATCCTTCATAATATTTATCTTTCCAAGCGTACTTCTTTGTTTGTTGCACAGGCTGGGCAGACGGCTCTTTTTTTACCTTTTCTTCAGGTAGCAGACCTTGCGCATAGGTTAGGGTAGCAGTTAGTAATAGAGTGTAAAGTAATATATTTTTCATGTTTGTAATATTTTTAAAAATTATTTGGCTATGGGGTGTCCTGCTGGGGCTTCATCACAAAACTCTGCACACTCACCTTTCTTGTTTATTTCAAACCATCTATCAAGTTTAGTGGGACGAACTAAAGCTACTCCTACTGAGAAACTTTTTGCATCAAAATATCTTGTAGGAATAACCTCTCTCCCTATTTTATCAATAAACGTGTTTAAACTTTTTTTAGGAACTTGGAGATAAACCCTAATAAAAGCATTCCAATCCAAGTTACATCAAGATACTCGTATCTCATTATCAAACCTTTATATCCGTCAAGCCAACCATTTGCTTGTTCAATTTTAGGAGGTGATTTAAAAAGTATGATGAAGTAAAAAATTGACAATTAGAGCAAAAAGTTATATTTTTGTTGTGTGAAAATAAGAATAGAACTATATTGCCCCAATTGCCAGAGTGCAAAGGTAGTGAAAAATGGCAAAAAACCAAATGGAAAACAAAATTATCTTTGTAAGAATGAAGGATGTGGTCGTCAATTCATTGGAGACCATAATCTTACCTATAAAGGTTGTCATTCAAACATTAATCGTAAAATAATTCTTATGCTTGTTAGAGGTGTAGGAATTAGAGATATTTCCAAAATAGAGGGAGTTAGCATAGGAAAAGTGCTTACTGTTTTAACTAAATCTAGTTATTCTATAACACCTAAAAAGAAGCATTATGATCATATTGAAGTTGATGAATTTTGGACTTATGTTCAGAAAAAAGAGAACAAACAGTGGCTTATATATGCTTATGACAGAGAAACACAGGAAATTATAACTTATGTCTGGGGTAAAAGAGATTTAAGAACAGCTAAAAAGCTAAGGAAGCAACTTAAAGAACTGAATATTACCTATGATTCTATAGCAACTGATGATTGGAAAAGCTTTAAAACTACTTTTAAAGAAGATAATCATCTAATAGGAAAAGCGTATACTGTTGGAATAGAGGATAATAATTGCTGTCTGAGACATAGAGTAAAGCGTAGTTTTCGCAAGACTTGTTGTTTTTCTAAGAAACTAATAAATCATCTAAAGGCCTTTGCTTTAGCTTTCTTTTATATCAATTATGGGTACATCTAAAGTTGTATCATACTTTTTGAAGCACCACCAAAAATGCTATTTGTGGTTACGGATTTTTTTCTTGCTTGATAGCCTGTAGATTCTCCTTTTTGCCGACAACGTGTATGACTACCATCCAATTGAACGCAAGACATATCTAATTTTCTTTTCTTCTTGCTTAATAGATTTAACCATATTCGCTGAAAGCTACCGTCTTTACTCCATTTGTTGAAGTAGTAATAGACATTTTGCCAAGAGATTTCTCCTTTTTCAAAATAGACCTCAATTGGAAGTTCTCTCCATTGCACCCTTGTTTTTAACCTCTTGAGAATCAATAAAAATATTGTAGCCAAATCAAAATTACTTTTAAATCCTCTTTTTCCTACACTTAAAAAGGGAATAATCCAATTATTTATTGTATCTTTGCCCAAAGTTCCTGAATTTTGGTGTTCTTTTTTTCTCAAACACAAAATTACTAATTTTTGAGAACTTTTACTTCCTAAAAAAGTTTAAACAGCTTCATTGATAAAAAGTTGAATAAACAATGAAGCAACTACTTATTTTATGTCTTTTATTTCCTGTGATAAGTCATTCACAGACTATTATAAAAGGGTATGATTATTTTTAAAATCCCAATTACCATTTACAGCCCACTGACCTATGGATACACGACCTCTTGCTGAGCGTATGCGCCCAGTACATCTTGCGGATTATATTAGCCAATCTCACCTTGTAGGAGAGAAGGGAGCCCTGCGCATGCAGATAGAAAAAGGAGTGACTCCTTCGCTGATCTTCTGGGGGCCTCCAGGCACTGGAAAGACCACCTTGGCGCACATTATCGCTAAGGAGAGTCAGCGTGCTTTTTTCTCACTCAGTGCTATCAGTAGTGGGATTAAGGATGTCAGGGATATTATAGAAAAATCCAAACGAGAACAGGGGTTATTCACCGCTCGTAATCCTATTATTTTCATAGATGAAATCCATCGGTTCAATAAGACCCAACAGGATTCCCTACTGGAGGCAGTAGAGCGTGGATGGGTTACCCTCATAGGAGCAACTACCGAGAATCCGAGCTTTGAAGTGATTCCTGCTTTGCTCTCTCGTTGCCAGGTATATACACTGAATCCCTTTAGCAAGGAAGACCTCTTGGCACTGCTTACCAGAGCTATAGAGCAGGATGTAGAACTCAAAAGAAAGAAAATCACCCTCAAGGAAACAGAAGCCCTTCTGCGACTTTCCGATGGTGATGGTCGCAAGCTACTCAATACTTTTGAGCTGATAGTCAATACCTTTACTCAAGGGGAAGAAGTAGTCATTACCAACGAAAAGGTATTGCAAGTGGTACAGCAGAATACCGTACTCTATGACAAGACAGGCGAACAACATTACGATATCATTTCAGCCTTTATCAAGTCTATCCGAGGGAGTGATCCTAATGCCGCTGTGTATTGGCTGGCACGTATGATAGAAGGAGGGGAGGATGTCAAGTTTATCGCACGCCGTATGCTTATCTTAGCCAGTGAGGATATAGGCAATGCCAATCCTATGGCTATGGTAGTGGCCAATAATACCTTCCAAGCAGTGACCGTGATAGGCTACCCAGAATCGCGTATTATACTGAGCCAATGTGCTATTTACTTAGCCAGCTCCCCTAAGAGCAATGCCTCCTATAAGGCTATCAATAAGGCACAACAATTGGTCAAACAGCAGGGAAACCTCTCAGTACCCCTACACTTGCGCAATGCTCCTACCGCCCTGATGAAAGAACTTTCTTATGGGAAGGACTATCACTATGCACATGATTACCCTCATAATTTTGTCTTTCAGGACTTTATGCCGGAGGAACTGCAAGGAACTACCCTATATGAACCCTGTGATAATCCCAAGGAAAATGCCCTAAGGGCTTATCTGAAAAGCCTATGGGGAGAGCGCTATGGCTATTGATTTTCCAAATCTTGGAAAAGAGATTGTAACTCACTGGCTTCGTGAGGCTTGATACGTCCGGCCAAGACAAGGCTGAGCTGCTTACGCCTAAGGGCACCCTCGTAGCGTTCTTTTTCCAAATCTGTCTCTGGGATAATCTCAGGAACGGCCACAGGCTTATCTTCGGCATTGAGAGCCACGAAGGTATAGATAGCCTCGTTGGACTTGATGCGTTCTCCACTTACAGAATCTTCCACCCATACATCTATATATACTTCCATGGACGAAGTAAAAGCGCGAGAGATAGAAGCCTCGACTGTAACGACACTTCCTTGTGGAATGGTCTTGTTGAAGGAAACAGAATTGACTGCGGCGGTTACTACCACGCATCCTGAATGGCGTACGGCAGCAATGGTTCCTACCCTATCCATACGGGCAAGCAGTTCCCCCCCGAACATATTTCCATAATGGTTTGTCTCATTGGGCAATACCAAGTCGGTGGATACAGAGCGTGACTCTGATACTTTTTTAGGAGCTAAATTATTCATAATATTTCAGTTTTTAGTTTTTCAGTTGTCTCCTCGCAGGTGCGAGTATGTCTTTCGCTGGGCGAGCTATATGCTCGCACCAGCGGTGACTAATGACCAAATCAAAGTTTTCTACTAATAACAAGTTTGAGAATTTCGGAGGTGCCTTCGCCTATGGTACATAGTTTGGCATCACGGTAGAATTTTTCTACTGGATAATCGGTTGTATATCCATAGCCTCCATGTATTTGTATGGCCTCATTGGAAGCCTTTACACACAGTTCAGAAGCATATAGCTTAGCCATGGCCGCTTGCTGGGTGACAGGCTGCTGGGTCTCTTTCAGGTGTGCAGCCTTGTGAAGCATCAGCTCGGCAGCCTCTATTTCAGTGGAGAGCTCAGCGAGCTTAAACCCAATAGCTTGGAAAGAGATGATGGGTTTCCCAAACTGAGAACGTTCTTTCGCATATTGAATAGCTGCTTTCACCGCTCCTTTGGCAGTACCTAAGGAAAGAGCCCCAATAGAAATACGCCCCCCATCGAGGATTTTCATAGCTTGTATGAAGCCTTCTCCCACTGCCCCTATACGGTTTTGGTCAGGGATGTGGCAATTTTGGAAAACAAGCTCTGCGGTCTCACTGGCTCGCATACCGAGCTTGTCTATTTTCTTTCCGTTAGAAAAACCAGGAGTTCCTCTTTCCACTACAAAAGCAGTCATCCCATGCTTATCGCCCTTCTCACCAGTGCGAGCGATGACCACCACTACATCGGCGGAAATAGCATGAGTGATAAAGTTCTTCGTACCATTGAGCACCCACTCTTCTCCTTGCTTTACAGCAGTGGTAAGCATACCGCCCGCATCAGAGCCTGTATTGTGCTCGGTAATTCCCCATGCCCCAATATGCTCACCAGAGGCCAATTTGGGGAGCCAACGCTTTTTCTGCTCTTCAGAAGCAAAGGTAAGAAGATGATTTACACATAGTGAGTTATGAGCAGCGATAGAAAGTCCTATAGAAGGGTCTATTTGAGAAATCTCATCGACAATGGTGATATACTCATGGTAGCCCAAGCCAGAGCCTCCATAGGCCTCTGGAACGAGGATTCCCATGAATCCGAGTTCACCCGCCTTGCGAAATACATCTATAGGGAAGGTCTGTGACTTGTCCCATTCTTGACGATGAGGAAGTATATATTGTTTGGCAAAAGCATTTGCAGCGTGCGCTATGATTTCAAGTTCTTTAGCGTAAGAAAAGTCCATTTTTTGAATTTTGATTAATCTTTGATATTTAATTTTTCAGCCAACCATTGATCATTATAGATTTTATTCATATAGCGAGAGCCATGGTCTGGGAATACCACCACCACGACACTTTCCTTGGAGAAAGGATGTTCTTGGTTGTACTTTTGGGTAGCCACCCAAGCAGCACCACAAGTATATCCGCAGAAGATTCCTGTGGTACGGCTGATCTTGCGAGCCATTAGGGCACTCTCTGTGTCATTTACCTTGACAAACTCATCAATAACAGAAGTATCCAAAGCCCCAGGGATAAGGTTTTTCCCTAATCCTTCTATGTAATAAGGATGGAGTTCTCCCTTGTCCACTTCTCCTGTATCAAAATATTTTTTGATAAGAGAACCATCGGCATCTACTCCAATAATCTTCACCGAAGGTTTCTTTTCCTTGAGGTATCGGGCAATCCCTGAGAGGGTACCCCCTGTACCACTACAAGCCACCAAGTGAGTGATCTCTCCAGCTGTTTGTTCCCAGATTTCTCGTCCTGTCCACTGGTAGTGAGCTTCTGTGTTCAGCGGATTGAAATACTGGTTGATATAGATAGAATTGGGAGTTTCCCTATGGATACGCTTTGCCACTTCATAGTAGGAGCGAGGGTCATCAGCAGGGACAGAGGCTGGGCATACATGTACTTCAGCACCCAAAGCACGGAGCATATCGATCTTGTCAGGAGAGGATTTGTCCGTTACGGCAAGGATACAGCGGTAGCCACGAATGGCGGCAATCATTGCGATACTGTAACCTGTATTGCCGGAGGTAGTCTCCACAATCACCCCACCTGGGGTGAGTAATCCGCGCTCTTCGGCATCATTGATAATGTACAAGGCGGTGCGGTCTTTGGCTGAATGACCAGGGTTAAAAGCCTCTAACTTGGCAAAGAATTGTCCAAGCATGGGAGAGGTTATTTTCTGTAAGCTGACCAAAGGAGTATTTCCTACAAGGTCAAGAATAGTATCATGGTATTGAATCTTATTCATAGCTGATTTTTAGAGTGCAAAGGTACAATATTTAGGTGAGGCAAACAAGAAATCAAGGAAAGTTAGTCTCTAACTTTCCTTGGTATGATTACTTACGTATGACAAGGCGTTGTCCTACTTTCACACTATTGCTCCTGAGTCGGTTCCACTTTTTGAGTTGGCTTACCGAGACTCCATATCGGGAGGCAATGCGCCCTAAAGTTTCTCCTTTCTTTACCTTGTGGGTAACCTTGTGAGAGGACGAAGATTGGGAGGCCGCCACTACCTCAGGCAGTGGTTTCTCGCGCTTGGAGGACTCTTGGTCTAAGTAGGCATAGATCACATCCTCATTATTGACAAACTTGCCAATGGCTTCTACAGGGAGGCGAACGCCATATTTTTTTCCTTCTATATAAGGGACTATATTAAGCGAATAAGCAGGGTTGAAGAATTCTATTTCCTGTTCGCTCATTCCCACTATATCTCCTATATCCTTGAAAGAGATTGAGCGTTTTACCTGTATTGTATCAGTTTCGAAGAAGACATTTTCTCTTTTTTCCACTTGGAATCCATGTTCTTTGGCATATTCGAAAATGTAGAGAGTAGCCAAGAAAGCGGGTACATACCCAGCGGTTTCATTAGGTAGGTAAGGTCTTAGATTCCAGTAGTTGGTTTTTCCTCCAGAACGGCGCATCGCTTTGGTGACATTTCCTGGTCCGGAGTTGTAAGCGGCAAGGACTAAGTCCCAGTCATTGAATACACTGTAGAGCTTTTTGAGATACTGCGCTGCTGCTTGGGTGGAGAGTTCTGGTTGAGAGCGCTCATCTACATAATTATTGACCTCCAGGCCATACATCTTGCCTGTATAGTACATGAATTGCCAGAGACCTTTGGCGCCCATTCGGGAAGTCGCTTTAGGGTTTAGGGCAGATTCTACGATGGCTAAGTATTTGACTTCCTTAGGTACTTGGTTTTTGATTAGCTCTCTTTCGAAGAGGGGAAAATAGTATTGGCTGATATTCATCAGTCTTTGCAGAGAAGCCCTGCGGTTCTTTAGAAAGTTCTTGATAACATTCTCCAAGACAGGGTTGTACTCTATATGAAAAGGAGTTTTTTGGTCTAACCGAGCCAAGCGCTCCTTGAGGACTTCAGTAGGGAGTTCGTCATAAGAGACATTGGATGGTGGAGTCTCCACATCGTTCTGCATGGTGGAGTATAGGGACTGGTTCGAGAGCTCTTCCAGCCATTTTTTGTCGTATTTTAGGGCTTTGTTATCATCTTTAAGCTGGAGAAGTCCCTCACGAATATTGCTCAGGGACAGAGTGTCCTGAGTGGTGCCTCTTTGAACTCTCTGAGTATTATTTCTTTTGTTCTTTAAAGTATCAGATACTGAATGCCTTACCTGTGAGATTCCCGAATAAGAGGAGATACATAGTAGGACAAGGAGCTGTATTTTTTTCATAAAAGATATTTAGCAAGTGTGTTCTAAGGCGGCAAAGGTACAAAATAAATATCAATTATCAAGAAAATTAATTTTTAGTTTTTAAATTTTTAGAGACATTCAAAAATAAGGAAAATATTTTTTATTTTTTCATTTTTCATGTTTTTCTTTTTTTGTATCTTTGCCCTCAAGAAAGTTGTATCTTTTACCTTAATGAAATCAACACTTTTCTATTCAAAAATACTACTCTTTGGTGAGTACGGTATCATAAAGGACTCTAAGGGGTTGGCTATTCCTTATAACTCCTACAATGGGACTCTCAAAAAAGTCCCCCTCTCAGAGCAGAACAAAGAGCAAGAACAGTCCAATAGTTCTTTGGCGAAATATTTCGTCTACCTTAGTGAGATTACTCAGGGAGAAGCCCCTTTGGTACAGTTTGATATGGAACGCCTGTCTGAGGATATTGCCCAAGGAATGTATTTTGATAGTAGTATCCCTCAGGGCTATGGTGTAGGCAGTAGTGGGGCTCTGGTAGCGGCTATTTATGATACTTATGCGATAGATAAAATAGAAGCTACTGAGACACTAACACGTGATAAATTGCTTCGACTCAAAGAGATATTCTCCCTGATGGAATCCTTCTTCCATGGAAAATCTTCAGGATTGGATCCGCTCAATAGCTATCTGAGTATCCCTATATTGATTAATTCCTCCAACCTTATCGAGACTACAGGAATCCCGACCCCCTACGAAGAGGGCAAGGGAGCAGTATTCCTCTTGGATAGTGGAATGATAGGAGAGACAGCCCCCATGGTCGAAATCTTTATGGAGAAGATGAAGAATGAAGGGTTCAGACAAATGCTTAAAAATCAGTTTGCTAAGTATACGGACGACTGTATAGAGAACTTCCTACAAGGGAATTTCAAAAACCTGATTGTCAATGTAAAAAAACTCTCTCGAGTGGTGCTCAGTCATTTCAAGCCGATGATTCCTCAGCAGTTCCACAGCTTATGGAAACAAGGGATTGATTCAGGGGATTATTACCTAAAACTCTGCGGATCAGGCGGAGGTGGCTATATATTGGGCTTTACTCCTGATTATGAAAGGGCTAAAAAGGCACTGAGTGATCATAGATTAGAATTGGTATATCGATTCTGAATATATGGAAATGAGAAAATTGGGTAATGAAGAACTACACCGCCTCAGTGTGGCACAATACAAAGAGACCCCAAAGATTCCTGTGATTGTTGTCTTGGATAACATTCGTAGTCTCAATAATATAGGGTCTGTCTTTAGAACAGCCGATGCTTTTTGTATACAGAAAATATACCTCTGTGGGATTACCGCCACACCCCCTCATAAGGAAATACACAAAACAGCCTTAGGGGCTACCGAAAGTGTAGAGTGGGAGTATGTTCAGGATATAACTACCTTAGTCGAGAACCTACGCCAGAGGCAAGTGGAGGTTGTTGCTATAGAACAAGTGGAGGATGCTGTGTCATTAGAACACTTTTCGCCTAAGAAAGGAGTGACTTATGCACTTATCTTTGGAAATGAGGTAGAAGGAGTACAACAATCAGTAGTTTCTCTTTGCCAAAGAGCCATAGAAATTCCACAATATGGCACCAAACATTCGCTGAATATAGCAGTGAGCGCAGGAATCCTACTATGGGATTTCTCCTATAAGATAAGGGGACTACACTAAGGATTATTTTAGGGGCGTAATAGAGGTAATTACAACTTCTTTTTCACAACTTTTAATAGTGATTTCTAAGGAAGTATGTGCAGTATCTTCGCCTGTGATGACATAGGTACGGCAGGCAGAGTGGGTATCACTACGGGAGAAATCCACATCACCCTCTGTGAGGAGAGGGAGAAGCTGCTCCTTCTGATAGCCTTGTGCTTGTAGGGAATCAGTAAGGACTAAGGATTTGGCACGCAAGCTCTTGAGTACTCGGCAGTTGGGTAAATAACAAAATTCGGTATCTTTGCGTTGGAAAAAAAATATCACAAAGATGCTTCCCACCGAAAGCCCTAAAAAGAAAAGAAGAAAACGTCGTAGTAGGTTCATCGTAAGTAAGGTATTAGACAGTAGGATGGTGTATTATAGAAATGTCTCGAGTAATATCATCAATAAGGGTAAAAACAAATTCGCTGTATGCTTCAGGTAAAAGTGTAGGAATGCGTTCGCCCCATTCGATAAAGCACCAATCATTCCCTTGCCAATATTCCTCTATGCCAAAGTCCAAGGCCTCTGCTTCGTCTTCGATACGATAGAGGTCAAAGTGGAAAATCCTCTCTGGGTTTCCTTGGTATTCATTGACTAAGGAAAAAGTAGGACTGCTTACTATATCTTTGACTCCCAATGCCTTACATAGGCTGCGGATAAAAGTTGTTTTCCCTGCTCCCATAGCCCCTTGAAAGAGAATAACTCTATGAGAGTGTGGAAGTACTTCCTTGACAAAAGTATGGGCAATGCTATCTATTTCAGAGAGAGTATATTGCATATTAGCTGTTTGAAGGAGCAAAAGTACAAATAATAATTGAATTACCGAGGGGTAATTTGTTATTTATCGTTGAAATTATTTAAATAAATTATATTATGGAACAATCAGCTTTAGAATACAACACAGAGCGTAATGAGCTTATTATCCCTGAATATGGGAGGCATATACAAAAAATGGTAGAGCAGGCGATGAAAATAGCCGATCGTACCGAACGAAATAATACGGCAAAGGCTATCATAGCTGTCATGGGAAATATGAACCCTCACCTAAGAGATGTACCTGATTTCCAACATAAACTGTGGGATCAGCTCTTTAAAATGTCTGATTTTCAGATAGATGTAGACTCTCCTTTTGAGAAGCCAACACGAGAGTCCACCACCCCGAACCCACAGCGATTGTTCTCGCCTCAGCATCGAATGAAGTATCGTTTCTATGGAAACAATATACTAAAGATGATACAAATATGTGTCGGCTGGGAAGAGGGAGAGCTCAAGGAAGCTCTTAAGTTCTCTATAGCCAACCATATGAAAAAGTGTTTCCTGACATGGAATAAAGAAGGGGTAGAGGATAGTATTATCTTTGCCCATCTCTACGAACTGAGTAATGGGAAGATTGACTTGGGAGTGCTTGAGGAAAACCTTACTTCTAAGCCTACTCATTATCAAAAGAAAAATAATAATTCCCCCCCTGTAGGTAAGAAGTCCTATGGGAAAGGAAAACGAAAATAAACCTTAGAATCTATACTATATATTATGGAAAGTTTTAAGATAGAAGGAGGACATTCCTTATATGGAAGTATCACCCCTCAGGGGGCAAAGAACGAAGCACTACAGGTCTTGTGCTTGGTACTACTCACTCAGGAGAAAGTAACCATACACAATGTTCCTGATATATTGGACGTGAATAAGCTTATAGAACTATTGGGAGACTTAGGGGTGAAGATTCAGAAATTGGGCAAGGGCTCCTATTCCTTTCAAGCAGATGAGGTCAATATGGACTATCTCTCTTCTGAGGAATTTGCCAAACAAAGCCAGCGATTGAGAGGGTCTATCCTTATTCTGGGACCCCTCTTGGCGCGCTTCGGATATGGAGGCGTTCCCAAGCCAGGAGGAGATAAGATAGGCCGTCGCCGCTTGGATACCCATTTCGATGGTTTCGTAAAGCTCGGAGCTACTTTTACCTATTCTCATGAAAATCACTATTATACAGTAACAGCTCCTCAGGGGCTGAAGGGGGCTTATATCCTTTTGGACGAGGCTTCTGTCACAGGTACAGCCAATATCCTTATGGCAGCCTCCTTGGCAGAGGGAACCACTACTATCTACAACGCAGCTTGTGAACCTTATCTACAACAGGTGTGCCGTATGCTCCAACAAATGGGGGCACAGATAGAGGGGATAGGGTCTAACTTGCTTACTATCAGAGGAGTGAAGAAATTGGGTGGTTGTACTCATCGCATCCTGCCAGATATGATCGAGATAGGCAGCTGGATAGGAATGGCTGCAATGACCCAGAGTGAACTGACTATCAAGGAAGTAGGTTGGGAACACTTGGGCTTGATACCTACTATATTCGAGCGCTTGGGAATCACCCTTGAGAGAAGGGGAGATGATATCTATATTCCTGCCCATACAGAAGGATATGAGATACAAAACTTTATAGATGGTTCCATACTTACAGTATATGATGCTCCATGGCCTGGATTTACCCCTGACCTTCTGAGTATCATTCTGGTGACAGCCATACAAGCCCGAGGAGAAGTATTAGTACACCAGAAGATGTTCGAAAGCCGCTTGTTCTTTGTCGATAAGCTTATCGATATGGGAGCGAAAATAATCCTATGTGATCCACACCGTGCTGTGGTCATAGGCAATGATTTCAAGTCTCGCCTAAGAGCCACTACTATGACTTCCCCTGATATCCGTGCAGGAGTAGCCCTGCTTATAGCCGCACTTTCAGCCAAAGGAACCTCTACCATTCACAACATAGAACAGATAGATAGAGGATATGAATGTATAGAAGAACGACTCCAAGCCATCGGAGCCAGAATTACAAGAGTGTAACTCGTTTATAACAAATTTACAGAGTAGAGTAACTCTCCCTATCTGAAGATGATTATATAGTCATCCTTAATTATTAAAAGAGCTTGTAGTTTATCAAAAAACTACAAGCTCTATCAATAAATGGGTACAAACTAAAAGAAATAACTCTATTATCTCCAAATGAGTCGTTCCTCTGCTGATATGGGGTATTTCCCTGCTTTGGGATAGAATATAGTACCATCATTATCGGCATCAAGATCTCTAGTTTTGCCATTATTCTCTATAATGATAAGCATATTGACTACCCCTGCAGTCCCAAATACCGCTGGGTCATAGGCATAGGGCACTGCAGAGTGTCTGGGTTGTCCTGTAAAGGCAATATACTTCCCATCTGGAGAAAAGGATGGGAGACGCTCTCCACCTGAATAATAAGTTCTTGCATCGGTAATGCCATCTACCTTTGAAGTAGTTACTTGGTAGTGTGAGTCCTCTTGTATATCATAGAGCCAAATATGCTTATCTCCCCTTCTGAATACAAATTGTGTTCCTTGTGGGTTCATATTGAGCATCTCTATATCATCAAATGGCAGCTTTTTTACATAGGTCATACTCCAATCATTTCTTTCTGAGGCTTTTATGAGTTCATTACCTACACTAAGAAAAAGTTCCCCAGCACTTGACCAGCCTACGATATTGATCCTATGCGGCTCATATCCGACAATATTAAATTCTTTTAGCAAACGCCCGCTGCTCCTATCCAATATACTTGCAGGATTATCATTATTATAACCCGTAGATTTTTTGGCTTGTACAGCAACAAAACGTTCGTCAGGCGAGAGGAAAAAACCTACCCCCCCAGAACCGCCTACATCATAACCATTGAAGTCAAAGGAATTGATTTTACGCTTCTCGAAATCATCATCACTGGTAGCTGCACCAGATTTCTTCTCAAGCATAGGCAGATAGGTAAATTGAAGATAATCCGTCTGATATTGGCCATAAGGTCGTTTTGCCCAAGCCACCAATAGCTTCTGGCCATCCCAAGAGACATCATACTTATCAACTATATTGCTCTTGAATATCTCAGTAATGTTTCTCCCTGAGCGAAGGTCATAATACCCATACCCACCTGCAAATTTGTAGTATATTCCACTACCTGTAACCCCTAAGGCGCCTGCTCCAGAGGAATCATTGTCTTTACTACAAGAAAAACATAAACATAATAAGACAATGATTGTTGTGAAAGTTGTTTTTTTCATAATAGTATTATTTTATTGTGCACAAAAATATTAAAAAAAGAAATATAATACAAAATAGTCCTCTTATATTTTTGTTAATTAGTTTTTTAAAGTTACTCACCTTACCCATAAATACTTTGGGGTAAAAAATATTTTTTCATGAAAATACTTGCAAAATCAAAAAAAGTTGTATCTTTGCACCCGTAATAATAAAGGCCTCGTGGCGCAACTGAATAGCGCATCTGATTACGGCTCAGAAGGTTACAGGTTTGAATCCTGTCGAGGTCACAAAAAACACCCTAGCAAGAGGGTGTTTTTTTGTTTTTCATACTATTGAATAGGTTTTAGGCCTAATTCTCTTGCTGCTTTAATACCTATAAATTTTTGGTCTTGATCATTTTTTCCACCAAAAACTTTTTCAAGACTACCAGAACCTATTAGGGTTGTTTCTACATATTGAATATCTGCTGAGGGGATTTGCATTTTCCCTGTTCTGCTGTAAGCTAAGTACATATGTCCTGGTATAGCTACTAAAAAGCAACGGATACCAATCTTCTCTAAAATACTTGCCAGAAGTACGCTTCCATCTACACAATTAGCATTTTTTACGGCAAGGGTTTCATTAATAAAGCGTACATTTTGGCTATAAACCTTTGTTGAAGAATTACTTGTATCGGTAATGTTGCTATAATTCATTCCTTTTCGCATTAGTTGTGCTACAATAGCTATCACTTGTAGGTCTGCATAGTCAGATCCTAACTGATAACCTGCCCAGCCTGAACTAAGTTGTACGTTAGGTTTTGCTTTATATGTTTCATTATGCTCTCTTAGGGTTTCACTTAGAAAAGGATCTATAAGCTTACTATCTTCATTTACATAAGAAGCAAAGAAAGCACGAAAATCCAATACTTGATTTCCATTTTTTAGGGCAAACACACATTCACTCACACTTCGGTAAGGTACTTCTACATCGGTATTGGTGACCAACTTACCTTCTCGGTCAAGTAGTTGAAAACTAAAGTGTGTAATTCCAGGATTCTGAAATTTTATAAAGTCATCATACTTCCATAATAAGTTTACAGAAATATTGTTCATTCCTTTTTGGAATTTTTTTTCAATGAGAGTTTCATGAATAAATTTGTCATTTGTTACTCTTATCTTTCCATTGAATTCGACTTCACTTTCTATAGAAAGATTAAAATAGGTGAGGGTGTTTTTGTCAACTGATTTGATCTGAGCCATACTATAGACGGCCGAAGGATAAAGACTTCCATCGAGCACAGGATCAAGCTGTGCGCTCATTGTAGCTTTAAGGTCTGATTTGGCAAGTGTATCTTCACCTTTGGAACAACCTATCAGTGAGAAGGTTGTAGCTACTAATAGTAAAATAATTTTTCTCATTTCTAAAGTGTTTGATTTAGTTAAAAAATTTTTCTAATATCCATTAGAAAATGGATGATATATTTGTGTTAAGTATTTCTTTAATAGTATATCATACAGAAATTACTCTTAATCTAAATATAATTTACGCTGCAAAACTATATTTTTTGCATGAAACATGCAAATTTTTTCACTAAAAAAATTTTATTGTCAAAAACAGAGCGAAAATTAATAAAAAATTAATATATTTATTTGATTATATATAAAATGTAAAAAAAATAGAAAAAACGCTTGCAAAATCAAAAAAAAGTTGTACCTTTGCACCCGTAATAACAAAAGGCCTCGTGGCGCAACTGAATAGCGCATCTGATTACGGCTCAGAAGGTTACAGGTTTGAATCCTGTCGAGGTCACTAAAAGGTAGCACATTGATTGAAAATGTGCTACCTTTCTTCTTTTAATAAGAAAAGCTGTCCCAAAGGACAGCTTTTCTTATTTTTACTCAATGGTATAGACTATTTTCGAGTATTGGCTTACTCGGAAAGCGCCTAAGGGGTTTTGGGTAGGGTCGGCTATATTGACTACATTTCCTTTTACACGATTGGGAATGCTAAAAAGTCCAGCATTGTCAGCACTGTTATTCGAGAGAATTCGGATGAAATTCATGTAGTTCTCCGATACGCGGAAGAGAGTAATTTCCACGGTATCTCCTTTTTTGAATTTCTCCTTTTCGTCGCTACTGCGATTTACAATTTTGGTAAAGAAGTGCCCATCGGCGAAATAGCGCCCGTCAAATCCATACAAGCGTGTTACGCCATCAGAAGAGGCTTTGATACGGAGTACAAAGTTATTTTTATCGGTAGGGTCAGCATCGAAGCGTAGGTGGAGCATGATCTCATCACGATTGATACCCCCATCATGTGTCTGGGTGACATTCTCCTGAGTGAGTTGTGGTACTTCCTTGAGGATATCTGCTGCTTCATACCGCTTGCCGTTATAGAGAATGGAAAGTTGGTATTCTCGCTGTAGAGCAGGGCTAAAATGAGTGTTTTTATATACCCCAGCACTTCTTTCCAAGAATGGGAATACATTCCCTTGGTCATCGGTAACCGTGATAGTAGCGCCAGTAGCTCCTTCGGGTGTCTGGGTGCTATAGTAGGGGAGGGTATAGCTCAGCTCAATAGTTTGCGCCTCTCCAGTAGTACCCTTTTCCCAGTCAATATGGGCATCCACTACCAATTCTCTCTCTTGTGTATCCAGATCCAGATCTATGACTTTCTCGCAAGCAGTAAAAAGAGGAAATATGGCTGATAAAAGATATATTCTATGGGATAAAATAGTTTTTTTCATGGCTTAAAAAGTAAAATTATAGGTGATACTTGGGACAATTCCGAAAATAGAAAGCTTGACAGCTTCACTTTGTCGGGTTTCTTTATTATTTCTAAAATAAATAGAAGAGGCATTGTATCGGTTATACACATTGTAAGCCCCAAAGACCCATTCTGATTTCCATTTTCTCTCAGGATGAGGGGTATAGGAAAGAGATACATCCAAGCGGTGGTATAGGGGCAAGCGATAAGCATTGCGTGCACTATAGTTGGAGATGGACACATCGAAATACTTGTACCTACCTACAGGGAAATTGCCAGGGATACCTGATTGTAGCGTAAATACCGCACTGGCGTTCCACTTCTTGTTGAAGGTATAGGTACCTGTTAGGGAGAAGTTGTGAGGCTTATCATAGGCGGTGGCATACCAGTTTCCATTGTTAATCCCCGTCTCTTGGTCTGTCCTTCCTGGGGTTTGTTGTTCTGACTTAGAATAGGTGTAGGAGAGCCATCCGGTAAATTTTCCTGTGTTTTTCCTGACCAATAGTTCCCAACCATAAGCGCGTGTATGTCCTGGGAGTACTTCACGCTCAATGGATTCATTGGCGATAAGGTTCGCACCGTCTATATAGTCCAATCGGTTTTGGACAGTTTTGTAGAAAATTTCAGTTTCTATACTATAGGTATCTTCCTTGAGGTTGGTGGCATATCCCAAGGCGAATTGGTCAGAATACTGGGGTTTTAGGTAAGAATCACTCGGAGCCCATACATCCAGGGGGGTAGGGGAGGCGGTGTTCGATATCAGGTGTAGGTACTGTGCCATACGCGCATAGCTGGCCTTGATAGAGCGGTTGTCATCAAGGGCATAGGCCATACTCAGGCGAGGCTCAAAGTGTGCATATACATCAATGAGGTCTCCTCTTTTGTATTCTTTTTCGCCTATAGGGGTCGCACGCTCATAGATGCGCTGAGCAGGATTGAAAACGACAGCCTCATCATTTAGATATTTGTTCATGGTGCGTTTTCCTAAGTGAAAGAAAGAACTCCAGCGCAAACCATAAGAAAAGGTAAGGTGCTCGCTGATTTTGTGTTCTATATCTCCGTAAAATCCTGTCTCCAAGGCATATTTGTGAGGGAGTACCTTATGGCGTATGGTGGCATCTCCTATAGGGGTGAGTTCCCCTGGGTTGAAATCATAATAGGTGGCTTGTAAGCCATATCCTAGTTTGATCTTGTCCGACAGATAGTGTTTGAAATCGTATAGTAGGTTGAAGTTTCTCACCCACGAATCCCACTTGAATCCCGAGATATCTACATTCAGTCCATAGTAATAATCGCTGTAGATAAGCGAAAGATTCGAAAATAATTGATCGGAGAATAGGTGATTCCAGCGTAGATTGACAAGAGAGTTGCCATAGCTGTTTTTGATAGTTTGGGCTAAGTCGAAGATATCACGACCAAAGTAACCCGAGAGGTACAGACTGTTTTTGTCATTGAGCTTATAGTTGAGCTTGGTGTTGAGGTCGTAGAAGTAGGCCGAATTTTTGTTGTCTGTTAGTTTTAAGAAAAGATGGGCATAGGAGGCGCGTCCGCCTACAAGAAAAGAAGCTTTGTCCTTTACAATAGGCCCTTCAGCTAAAAGGCGAGAGGAGAGCACCCCTATTCCTCCTGTAGCATGGTATTGGGTATTGTTACCATCTTTTTGGTAGACGTCCAATACGGAGGAGATACGCCCTCCATAGCGGGCAGGCATCCCTCCCTTATAGAGCTTCATATCCCGAATAGCATCGGCATTGTAGATGCTTAGAAAGCCAAATAGGTGAGAAGCATTGAAGATGGTCGCCTGATCCAATAGAATCAAATTCTG
This sequence comes from Capnocytophaga gingivalis, assembly GCF_002302415.1. Taxonomy (NCBI): domain Bacteria; kingdom Pseudomonadati; phylum Bacteroidota; class Flavobacteriia; order Flavobacteriales; family Flavobacteriaceae; genus Capnocytophaga; species Capnocytophaga gingivalis. The sequence continues at coordinate 2,350,365 of NZ_CP022386.1, forward strand.
GTCAGAAGCTCCTCCTCTTACATTGAAGCCCGAAGAAGCCTCTCCGGCATTGCTCACCCCAGGGAGCTGTTGTAGTGACTTGATGATGTCTACTTCTCCTACCAGTACAGGGAGCTTCTTGATTGTCTCTATAGGTACACTCACTACACTGGTTTGTGGGGTACGGATATCCGCTTTGGGAGTGCGCTGTGCCTTGATTTCGATTCCATCCAAGGCAATCCCTTCTTCCTGTAGCTTGTAATTACGGTGTTGGTTCCCCTTCAGAAGTAAGGGCTCTTCTATGGTCTTGAATCCTAAGAACTCTACCTGTAGAGTGTACTCTCCCTCAGGTAGGGTAAGGGAGTAGAAACCATATTCGTTGGTGGAAGTACCCATCTGAGTACCTTTTATCAGGAGGTTTACCCCCAGGAGTTTTTCTCCATTGGAGGCATCGGTGACAGTACCACTCAGAGTATGCTTTTGTTGGGCAGAAAGGCTCAAACAAAAAAGCAAACTACACGCGAACAAAAAATATCTGCTCATATTGAAATATATTGAAAATGCAATTTGGTGCAAAAGTATGTGGATTTTTATAGTAAGACAATAGTCAAAAATAACCATTTCAGAGCTTAAAAAATCCTTTATAGTGATGAAAAATATAAAAATCCGAGCAAAAGTACAGTTTTTTTTTGTACATTTGCCCTCAAAAAAGATGAAATATTATCTATGTATAGCCTTTTGGCTTTCCTTGCTTTTTGTAGGTTGCACTCCTAAGGATAGAAATACTCCTGAAGCTGTAGCCAAAGACTTTATAATAGCGGTGAATAAGAATGAGTTTGCTAAGGCAAAACAGTATGGTGATAGTACAGTTATCCATAGGATGACCCAGATAGAACAGATGTTCAAAGAGTACAAAGGGGAGATTCCAGAGAATCCAGCAATTGATTTTCAAGTGATACAAGTAGTTCCCACGGACGAACATAGTGCAATAGTAACCTATAGCCTTAGGGAAGGGGAATCCTACAAACAGCTCAAGGTACGCAAGATTGCTGGGCAGTGGAAGGTAACCTTGGAAATGCAAGAGGCTATGCCTGAGGAAAAACCTTAGCGGGTGGTTTGGTAACTACCAAAGTTAAAATTTTGATCTATCAGGCGCTCTCCATTGTCATTGGTCAGTAATAGGTCTTTGATACGGACAAGGTGATTGTAGCGTGTCACTCCAGCAACAGTGTCCCTCACTGCACGTGTTACAATAATAACAGTACCTCCTTGGGCTTCTATCTGAGAGAGGACTTTAGGAGAGGTCGCTGGCGGAGAAGAACAGAAGTAGGACTGAGAGGGTGCCTCGTCAAAAGTACGATAAAACAGCTTGTAGTTATTACCAATATTTCCAGTGATCGAGTCCACTTGGTTCTTGAGTGTTCCAGCACTGAACTGTAGAATAAGGGCTTCTTTACCTTGTGTCTTGTATAGGAAAGTAGCTGTAGTATCTCTGGTACAGGAGGTAGCTTCGCTACCGGTGAAGGTAATGCGCTCTACAGTGTAATTACCATCATTACAAGCAATAAGTAAGATGAGCAATAAGCTGATAAAGGGAAAGGTTCTTTTCATATCGTTCAAATATTGGGGCAAAGATACAAATAAAAAATGATTATTAGTTAATTCTCAACAAGAATAAAAATTAATTCGTACCTTTGGGCACGTAAAAAAATGCAAAATGAACTTAGACAAAAAAGTCTATTTAGATAATGCCGCTACCACTCCTATACGCTCTGAGGTAAAGGAGGCCATGATAGAGGCGCTTTCATACTATGGCAATCCTTCCTCTGTACATAGCTTTGGGCGTACTGCCAAGTCTTTGATAGAGAAAGCTCGCAAGAATATAGCCAAGGAGCTCGGTGTATCTTCCTCGGAAATTATATTTACCTCTGGGGGTACTGAGGCAATCAATATGATACTCAAGGGAGCCGTGAGGGACTTGGGAATTACCCAAATAGTCACCTCTCCTACAGAGCATCATGCAGTGCTTAATACGGTACATTCTATCGAAAATGAATATGGTATACAAGTCTCTTATGTGAAGTTGGATGCTAAAGGCACTCCCGATATAGAGGATTTGAATAAGATTCTCTCTGAATTTCTTTCAGATGAGAAGGTGTTAGTCTCTCTTATGTATGTTAATAATGAGATAGGGAATCTGCTTTCAGTAGCCAAAGTAGCCGAGATATGCCAGAAGTATAAGGCTTATTTCCATTGTGATACAGTACAGGCTGTGGGACATTACCCCATAGACCTTTCTTCGCTTCCTATAGATTTTATTTCAGCTTCTGCTCATAAATTCTATGGCCCTAAGGGTGTTGGGTTTGCTTTTATTCGCAAGGACTTACCTATAAAATCCTTTTTATTTGGAGGAGAGCAGGAGCGAGGTAGGCGTGCGGGTACAGAGTGTCTTCACAATATTGTAGGTATGGAGGAGGCTTTCCTCCTTGCTTATCAAAACTTGGATAAGGAACGCACTTATATAGAGGGACTTAAAAAATATTTTATAGAACGCATAAGCCAAGAAATCCCTTTGGTACGCTTCAATGGGCAGAGTGATAACCTCACCGAGAGTGCTTATACTATAGTGAATGTATCCCTGCCTATAGATCCCAAAAAAACAGATGTAGTGATGCTTTTCTTGGATATGAGAGGAGTCGCTTGTAGCCGAGGCAGTGCTTGCCAGAGTGGTAGCTCTCAGGGCTCTCATGTGCTCAAGGCGATTCTCCCTGAAAAAGAAAGGGATAAGGCACATATACGCTTTTCGTTTTCTATTTTCAATACCAGAGAGGAAGTGAATTATGTCATAGAAGTACTTAAAGAATTTTTACAATGAATCTAAACAATTTATTTCGGATAGCATGGAGAGCTATTTTGCTGAACAAGACACGTACCCTGCTCACGATGTTGGGAATCATCATCGGGGTAGGTTCTGTCATTACTATGCTTGCCATAGGAGAAGGCTCTAAAAAAAGTATCAAAGAGAATATTTCCAAGATGGGTACTAATATGCTCAATATCCGTCCTGGGGCAGGTATGTTTGGTGGGGTACGCAACAATAGTGATATGCAATCGCTCAAGCTCACCGACTACTTAGCCCTGAAGAAGGAAGCCAAGCTACTAAAGTATGTCACTCCTGTGGTCAGTGGCAATGGTCAGGCGATTGTCGGGGCAAATAACTGGCCAACTTCCATCTATGGGGTCAATACCGAGTACCTGCCTATTCGAGAATGGGAGGTAGAGGAAGGTGCTATGTTCGGTCAGGATGAGCTGGATAATCTCTCAAAAGTAGCCGTTATAGGTCGTACTATACAGAAAAACCTTTTCCCTGATGGAGATTCTCCTATAGGACAAACTATCCGCTTTAAGAATATTCCCTTTAAGATTATAGGGATATTGGCCGCTAAGGGAGAAAGTAATTTTGGGCAAGACCAAGATGATATTATCATCGCACCCTATACCACTGTACAGAAGCGTGTATTGGCACAGACCTACCTACAGTCCATTGTGGCATCGGCTATCAATGAGAATGAAGCAGAAAATGCGGTTAATGAGGTTAAGAAAATATTAGAACGTACACACAATATTGCAGCAAATCAGGAAAATAACTTCAATGTATTCTCCCAACAGGAATTGATTTCCACCTTTTCTTCCACTTCCGAGATGCTTACCATACTCTTGGTAGCCATAGCGAGTATCTCCCTGATAGTAGGAGGGATAGGAATCATGAATATCATGTATGTATCGGTCAAGGAGCGTACCAAAGAGATCGGATTGCGTATGGCCATTGGAGCAAAGGGTAAGGATATTTTGGCGCAATTTTTGATAGAGTCTGTACTGATTAGTATTACCGGAGGAGTGGTAGGGGTAGTCTTAGGCCTTTTGGCAACTTATGTAGTCAATACATTTATAGGTTGGCCTGTGAGTATTACCTTTTATTCTATAGTGATTTCCTTCTTGGTGTGTACCATTACAGGGGTATTCTTTGGTTGGTATCCAGCAAGGAAAGCAGCTCAATTAGAACCTATTACGGCACTAAGATACGAGTAATAATGATCAATGATTAACAATTAACCATTGATAATTAACAATATAAAAATGGATGTAGCAACATATAAAAAACTATTTTCCGAAGATGATGCTGTGGGATGGGAGGCTATTGACAAATCCTTAGAAGCGCTTTACCCCCATCAAGAACCTGAGCATTATGCTCCAAACCTTCCAGCATCGTTGGGAGGAGATTCTTATTTGGATGGAATAAGTATCTATCATAGTGAGTATCAAGAGCCACATTTTCATTTCGTTACTTATGGTTTTTCCGAGTTGTATTATAATGAAGAAGCCGCAGGGGGCGATTATAGTGGGTTTGGTTTCGAACTTACCTTTCGCCTGAAAAAATCAGGAGATGAGAATGTAGGTTGGGCAATAAACTTTTTACAAAATATAGCCAAATATGTCTTTACTTCAGGGAATTACTTTGAACCTTTCCATGTATTCCCTGCCAATAGCCCCATACGCTTGGAGTATGACACCCAGATTACTGCTGTGGCTTTTGTTCTTGATCCAGAATTGGGTGAGATAGATACTCCTCATGGAAAAGTTCAGTTCCTGCAAGCTGTGGGGATTACTGCTAAGGAATTAGAAATGCTTAGAGCAAGTTTTTCTATAGAAAAAGTGGAAGAACTTATCAGACAACTTGAAATAGGTAACCCGTTACTCATCACGGATTTGGACAGAAAATAGTTTTTTGAGGTTTAAATTACTAATCACTAAATTAATAATTAAAAATGGATTTATCAACCTATTATAAGCAACACCCAGAGGAACGGTATGAAAATATTCGTCGAATGGGAGAGATACTCAGTCGAGTAGAAGAGACTCTTACTAAGGCTGAAGCTCTTTTGGAAGAGTGGAAGGCCTTACAGCCAGATTTTGAAACTTTAGTAGCTTATTATGACAGTCCACAGTGGAGGGAGGATTATTTTGATAGCAATGATGGAAAGATTCCCGATGAGGTACCCCAGTGGGTGCTTACTCAAGATGCTATCTTCGATGCTATAGGAACTGAGTTTGACTTGGCTGATGGCTACAAGGAGCTTATAGAGACTATTGATAGTAAAAAGTGGAAAGAATAAAAATTAAAAAAATGAATAAGATAAAACTAACTTTATTTGTATTAAGTGCCATCTTTATGCAATCTTGTGCGAATCAGTCTACTGCAAAAAAGGAAGAAGCAACACCACAGGCAGAGACTACTACCAATAAACTTCCTAATCCTCAATTAGAGGGGCAATGGACAATTCTCCATATAAAAGGGGTGAAACTTGTCAAGAATACCCATAGTATCTATATGAAGGTAGACCTGCAGAAAAAAACAATCTCGGGGAGTGATAGTTGTAATAACTACACAGGTATGATTACTACCGTGACCGATAGCGAGCTTGTTTTCTCTCCAGTAGCCTCTACCCTAAGACTCTGTCCTGAAGTGGAGTATGATGGGGCTTTCCATACTGCCCTACAGGAGACAGTTTCTTATAAAATAGAACAGGATAATTTACACTTATTCAATAAGGAAGGAGAGGAAGTGCTCACTTTCTTGAAAAAAAATGAAAAGTAGTACTTAGCCATAGACTATTAATAGCTACCAATCATTGATTACAGATGAAATACCTATTACCATTACTTTTGTTCTCTTGTGCAGCTCCACAACAAATGGAAAAGAAAGTAGATACTCACTTGCTACTGCAAGGGGAATGGACCTTACAAACGCTTCGAGGAGTAGCGCCTGTAGCTTCTATTCCCTTGCCCAGCCTACAGATAGATCTTAAGGAAAATCGTATATCAGGCAATGGAGGATGTAATAATTATTTTGCCTCCATAGAGCATTGTTCTCCTACAGCACTTTCCTTTTCGGGAATTGGAGCTACTCGTATGCTTTGCTTATCGGAAAATATAGAAAGTGCTTACTTTAAAGCTTTACAAGAGGTAACTTCCTATAAAATACAAGAGAATACTCTTCTTCTATTTGATAAGCAAGGAGAGGAAATTCTAAAAATGACAAATACTATAAAACCACTAACCCACAACCAGTCATGAAAAGATTATTTTTGGCTATAGTAGCCCTTTCTATGTCCATGGTGGCGCAGCAAAAACCTATCTTTACTCAAGGAAAGATACAGCAGGCGACCGTTTATTTTACAGGGGTAGACCTTACCCACACAGCTTCAGCCAATATTCCTAAGGGAACAAGCGAGCTGGTGATTAAGAATGTCGCCAACTCTCTCTCAGAGGAGACAATACGGGTATTGGCTCCGTCCAATGTGACAGTTCTCTCGGTACAATTTACTTCTCGTTATATGCAGGAATATGAGGTGGAGAAAAATAGCCCTGCTCTCAAGCGTGTACAGGATAGCCTTACTCTCTTGGAAAAACAACTTAAGAAGCTTCGCAACCAGCGCTATACAGAAGAAAAGACCATAAGCCTCTTGGATGGAAACAATACACTCAAAGGTAGCCAAGATGGGATTGCTATAGGCGATATTCCTAAGCTTATGGACTATTATACCGCCAAGCGTACGGAACTGCTCAATAGCATAGATGTCCTTAAGGAAAAAGAAGAAACACTTACTACAGCTATTGCTAAGCTCAATGCTAAGCTTGATGTCAATGCTTCTCAAGAAGAAAAACTCTCCAATGGAAAAATTATCCTTCAGCTGATGTCGCCTGTAGCGCAAAAGGCTGATTTCCAAGTAAGCTATATCTCCAATCGCGCTACTTGGCGTCCATTCTATGAGCTTAGAGCCGATAGGCTCTCTGCTCCTATTCACCTGCTTTACAAGGGGCAAATCTCACAGAGTACAGGAGTGGATTGGAAAGGGGTGAAGCTCTCACTCTCCAGTGGCAACCCTAACAAAAGCAACCAATTCCCCGTATTAGAGGCATGGCATCTTTATTTTGGCAGAGAAACTTATGAGTATACTGGCGCCAGAAATGCAGCTCCTCTGGGATATGCTAAAGTTACCGCAGATGCAAGCCTCAAAAGAGCAGATGTGGAAAAAATGGTTTTAGAGGAATCCTCTGTGGCTGAGTATACTACAGTGGCTGAGAATCAGCTAAATGTATCTTTTGATATAGATACTCCTTATGATATTCTTTCTAATGGAAAAGCTCATAGCGTTTCCCTACAAGAGTTAGACCTGAAGGCTGATTACAAATACTATACAGCTCCCCGTGTGGACAAGGAAGTATATTTGGTAGCGGCTGTAGAGGATTATTCCAAGTATAATCTTCTCTCAGGAGAAGCAAACATTGTTTTTGAAGGGTTATATGTAGGGAAAACGTATATAGAACCTAATCAGACCAATGAGACACTCAATGTAACCATGGGGAATGATAGGAAAATCAGTGTAAAGCGTGAAAAGATCAGTGATAAGTCCCAAACCAAGTTTATCTCAGGGAATAAGGAACAGATATTCACTTATGATATTATATTGCGTAACAACAAAAAAGAGAAAGTAGACCTTGTTCTTAAGGATCAGTACCCTATCTCCACCGACAAATCGATGGAAGTAGAGCTCTTAGAAAGCTCTAAAGCTATTGTAGATGACAAGACACATATTCTCACTTGGGAGCTTACCCTCAAGCCCAACGAGACAAAGACCTTCCGCCTAAGCTATAAGGTAAAGTACCCAAGAGATAGAGTTATAGGGAATCTGTGATAATCAAAAATAATAAAAATCAGGAATTCATTATTTTATGAGTTCCTGATTTTTATCATTTATACGAAATGTGTTTTTTGGATAAATGATAATTCTTATTAAGGGATAATTTTTTAGATTTTATTAACGTGGAAAAAAATAGCGTTTTTTTTCCACGTTATACTCTACATGGAAAAAAATAGCGTTTTTTTTCCATGTTAGTTTTTTTCTCTCTTTAGTACCTTTATTAGATTTTCATTAGTATAATAGTTGCTTTTCCCTACTTTAATTTTGTCTAATAGGCCTATTGAAGAAATCATATCTAAATAATTCTGTGCAGTACGCTTACTTATATTCAAATCTTTTTCCAAAAATTCTATTTTGGTATAAGGATTTTTAAAGAGGTTATTAAGCAAGTCTTGACTATATATTTTGGGTAACTCACTGCGTAGGCGCTGTTTGGTTTGCTGCATGAGTACTTTGATTTCTTCTACAAGTTCAATGGTTTCTATAGCAGTAATTTCTATTCCTTTGAGGAGATAAAGTATAAGTGTCTGCCAATCATTATTAGTTCTTACAAAAACTTCAATACAAGAGTTACAAAAGCGCTAAGGAAGGTAGCGATAAGTACGCCTCGGGCTCTGAGGTCATGTCTTAGGCGGATAAAACCAAAGAAGGCTACAAGGTTCAGTATGGCGCCTAAGCCTATGATAGTGCCTAAGACTTCTTGCTCATAAGCCATGGTAAGCATAGTGACAAGGTCGGTAGGGTAGGCGAAGAAGAGCCACCATAGGAGGATTCCCAAGGCATTGGCTATGAGTCCTACTAAGAAGCCTATACCTATTTCTTTATATTTATTTCTTCTCATGGAAAGGGTATTGGTTAAGTTGTTCTAAGCTTGGGTAATGGGTAAGGTCAGCATGTACAGGTACTACCGAGATATAGCCATGATCAAGTGCCCATACATCGGTATCGGTACCTTCATCCTCACAGATAAATTTGCCCGTAAGCCAATAGTAATCACGTCCATGCGGATTGGTACGGTGGTCAAAGCGCTCTTCCCAGCGAGCACGTGCCTGGCGGCATACTTTTACTCCTTTGATTTCTTCTCGCTTGAGCTTGGGTATGTTCACATTGAGCACCACTCCGTGTGGAAGTTTGTTTTTTAGTACATTGAGGGTAATATCGCGCACAAAGTCAGTACATTGGGAGAAATCAGCATCCCAGTTCATGTCCAAAAGTGAAAAGCCAATAGCGGGAATTCCTCCTACTCCTGCTTCCACAGCTGCACTCATGGTACCAGAGTAGATGACATTGATAGAGGAGTTAGAACCATGATTGATCCCACTTACACACAGGTCGGGGGTACGATCAAGGATCTCGTGTCTGGCAATTTTCACACAGTCCACAGGGGTGCCACTACAGCGGTATTCCACTTGGGCGCCACTATCGGTATGGACACGTTCGCAAAATAGGGAAGAAGTAGTCGTGATAGCATGTCCCATGCCACTCTGTGGCGCATCAGGGGCTACAACGACTACTTCTCCTATGGTATTCATCACCTGTATAAGGGTACGTATACCTGGGGCAGTAATGCCATCATCATTGGTGATAAGGATTAAGGGCTTTTGCATATATTTTTTGAATAATGGTGCAAAAGTACAAAATTAATGTTTAATGCAATAATGATTAATGATTAATTTTTTAAGGGAGAGATAGTCAATTATTAATCACTATTTTTAGTTTTCTTTATAAGTCCTATTATCACTCCTAGGATTAGCCCCCCTAGCGAGCTTCCTATAATGGCATAGATGAAAGTAGAGATTACAGTGGGTTTGCCTTCAAAAAGTCCTTGTTGAAATTCCATTACTTCGTCCTCGGACATTCTTTGAAGCAAAGGAGCCATCTTTTCAAGGGCTAGCTCTACAACTTTTTCATAATAGTTAGGGTCTAAGTAAGTGGTATAGACAACACTATAGATAGCAGAAAATATTCCCGCGATGACCCCTATAAGGGCCCCTATCTTCAGACCATCAACCACAGTGAGTTGACCATTATTGGCTGTCTTATATTGCTGGATACCCCATGTAATAAATAAGGCATACATAGCTGCACCCACTAGCCATAAGAGAATACTCAAGCCTGTATTACTTGTGTAGAGCACTCCTGTGGTATACTGTGTAAAGTTAAAGATAATCATCGCTATTCCTAAGAAAATCCCATTTTTGATAACGATGTTTTTGAATGCTGTTTCCATAAATTAGTAAATTTAACAGCACAAATATACGAATTATTTTCTAATAACCAATGATTAAAGATTATTTTTTCATTAATCATTAATCATTGTTCATTGATCATTGTTCATTGGTTCCAGTCTATTTTTCGAGAAGCATACATAACGATCGCCAGGATGACAAAGAGCCCTACACTGCCTACTAATAAGGCATAGTTTTCCAGCTGGATAATCACATAGATAAATCCATATAGAGCAGCCAAAGAAATACCAATAAAGGTAGGAAACTTCTTGTTCTTGAGAATCGCTACCGAATACAGAGAGATAAGCCCTATGGTCATTACGGAGGAGATCAGGTATGCCAAGGCGAAACTACTATGTTCGGTAATGGAAACTAATAGGGTATAGAAAAGCACCAAGGCCAAACCGATCATGGCGTATTGGAAAATATGAATCTTTATCTTGCTGATACTCTGCAAGAGGAAGAATATAAGGAAGGTCATCCCAATGACTAAGAAGCCATACTTGACCGCTCGCTCATTCTGTTGGTACTGATCTACAGGGATTAAGAAATTTACCAAATAGGCATAGGAGTTGATTTTAGGAAGTTCTCCAAAGGACTGTTGCGAGAACGGACGGTTCAGGTGCAGTACCCGCCAGGAAGCTGTGAAACCTTGCGGAGTGATTTGCTTTTTGTAAGGGAGGAAATGCCCAAAAAAGCTCGGATTAGGCCAATTGGATGAAATAGTCCCCTCGGTGGTCTTGCCTATAGGCGCAATAGCGATGTGCTTGCTACCATCATAGGTGATAGAAAATGAGAAATCCAACGGCTTGTTGAGTTCCTCCTTGGGGATAAAGCCTGTTTGTAAGGAGGAAATATGGCTACTTCTACTACCACCATAGTATTCTCCTTCTATTTCTATCATAGCATCGGTGTCCTCCCAAGAGTAATAAGAATCTTCCCCCTCTTGGTCATAGGTAGGCTCAAGTGGGTAGGATTTTCCAGCCAAGGTAATCGTTACGATATTCTTGATACTGCTCAGGTTGGTCGTACGAATAAGGATGGTGGCTTTGTCCCAGGCTATATCTTCGTTGGGGATTCCTTTGGAGGAGAAATCAGGAGCTATATAGCGACCTGTAAAGTCCATAGAGGCGGTGAATACAGCCGATTCGTAGTTGTTACGCTTCTTTACCTCGGTCTGCACTTGGGAATTATTCTTCAGCTCTTCAGGGAAGAAATAGGCATAAGAGGTCTTGAAGGTAGTGCGATTTACATCCGAATAGACCTTGTAAGGGACTTTCAGGATAGGACCATAGAAGTAGATAGCGCCGCCCCATTTTGAGTCGATTTCATCTACCACACGCTCTTGACGGGATTTTCGCTCTCGTACCAAATCCTTGACAAAGGATAGCGGTATGAGTAATAAGAGCGCTAAAGTTCCAATAAGGAACATACGGAAAGTGTTGGATTGCAATAGGTTTGCAAAAGTTGATCTTTGAGTATCCATTTTTATTAAGAATTAAAGGGTTACAGAGTTAAAGGGTAATAGGGTTAAAGGTTATAAGGTCACGAAGTTATAGGGCTATAGTTCGGGACAAGACATAAATTCCTTTATTAACATTGATCATTAAACATTGATCATTAATCATTTTAAAAGTGCTTTGTAATTCAAAGTGTAAATATAAAAAAAATAATATGATGCTAATTCTCTTGGGGAGAGGTACTTAGTTGGCACATTTTCTCAAGGGCTTCCAGATGCTCTTGGAAGGCTTGGCGTCCCTTGGCAGTAGCTCTATAGCGAGTATTGGTCTTTCGACCAATAAAAGTCTTTTCTACAGCGATATATTCATCATTCTCAAGGGCATGGGTATGGCTGGCCAAGTTGCCATCGGTAACACCCAGAAGTTCTTTAAGGGTATTAAAGTCGGCACTTTCATTAACCATCAGTACGGACATGATTGCCAAGCGTATGCGATGGTCAAAAGACTTATTGATATGTGCTAAAAGAGACTTCAAAATTAGATAATAGGTATTTTAGGTAATAAAACCAGCAAGGGGTCTTTTAATTCTTTTTCTTTTTGGGTTCTATATAGAAATTCTTATCACTTAAAATATTAGTAATCATATATTTCCCTTTGTTATTTTTCTTCAATTGATAATCTACGCAAGTTTTCTTCTTTTCCCAGTCAGAAAGCAAAAAACATACTCTATATCTATCATTACCTAAAGAGGTAATTTTCAAACTGCGATTAAGAGTTTTTGCTTCATAGTCTTGTGCTTGTATAAAAGGGTCATACCCTGGTGAATTGTCTTCACCTGGTGGAGAGGGAGGAAATACTTTATTGAACAATTCCTTAGATACATATTTTAAAAATTGCTCTTCTTTCCATGAATTATCATCATATATTACTTTGTAAAACTCCTTCAAAGTAGCGATAGCCTTTTGGGTATCCGTATCATTGGTTTGTGCTTTTAGGCAGAGCCCTCCTATGAGGAATAATAGGGTTGTAATAAAAAATTTTGTCTTCATAGTATATTTATTATCCATCCCATCCTATATGGGTAATTTCTTTTCCTTCAAAATCTATTTCTAACAAATGATCAGGGGAGAAAATATCCCCAGCACTTATATGAGCAGAGATTCCTATACTCCCAATATCCAAATGACCGCTATATACCTCCAAAGTGTTGTACCAATTGTCATCAGCCTCAGGTGTATATGCCCCACAATGCTCATTGTAATAGTTAATGAGTGTCGCTTTAGCATCCGAAAGCCATTCTAAATATTTATTTATACTATGCAAACAGCTTTCTAAAGGAATATCTTTGTTTATAAAGAATGAAAAATCCTCTTCTTCTACCTCTCTGCCGAAAATAACTACTTTTCTCGTTGGGAGTACATACTCATATGAGGACTCAAAATCTTCTACTTTCTCAAAATCTTCTATTTTAAGAATTTTCTGCTTTTTCTTTGCTTTCGATTTGCGTATGTCCTTGATACAAAAAGTATCCTTGTGTGTCTGAGCTTTGTCCGCCAGAACTACTAACTTGCTTTTCTCCTTATAGTTGGTAGGGTCGGCAATACGCAAGAAAGTCTCATAAGCTGAGAGATGGTATTCTAATAGGCTGTAAGTATCAGTAAGGATACGTTCCTCTTCCTTAGTACGTTCAGTTTTGGCTTGCAAATCGTATAACAAGTCGTAAAGAGCCACAGCTCCCTGATGGGGTTCCTTTGCTTTGCGAAAAACATTAGAAGCATCAATATAGCGCTTGAGAACCTCTGTCATAATGATTCTTTTTTGTTTCGCTCATACTTGAAGTGCATAATACCTCCATAGAGTATATGGCATATACCAAATCCTATCACCCAAAATAGGAGCCCATATCCAGAGAACTGTACTGCAAAAAGTCCTAATACAATTTCAGTAATACCCAGATAGTGTACATCGCCAAAGGTGTATTTGCTCACATTCACACAGGCCAATCCATAGAATATTAGGGTCATAGGAGCAAGCAATCCATAATGTCCGTTCCTAAGAAGCAGTATACAGAGTATTCCACCGGTGAGTAAGGGGAGGGCAAAGTTGTATAAGGCACGTTTGGAGGTCGCATTGACCAGGGTTTCTCCATTGCGCTTGGCCTTGTAGGCAGAGAGCAAATAAGCGGTAACAATCGAGGCTACCAGTACTCCCAAGGCAATACCGATGAGCTTCCTGAAGGTATTGCTCTCCAAGATAACATAGGACTGCTGCAAGTAGTGATCCTCCAAGATACTAAAAGCCAAACCCGCTCCGATAAGGGCATATATTCCTGCCAATACCCCTGAGAGCCCACTTAAGGAGAGAAATTGGGTGGATTTGCGCATTATCTGACGAATTTCCTTTAGGTCATCCAAGTATTTATGCTCTTCCATATAAAAGTACTTTGAGCTGCAAAGTAAAAACAAAAAATCGACATGACCAAATCTTTTTGAAAAAAAATTGTATTTTTGTCGCGAAATAGCCTAAGAAAAAATTTCTTTATGATGAGAATATCCCTAATCATTACTATAATGTGCTTGTTTTCAGGGCTTATGGGCTATGGACAAGGCGTGATCAAACCACCTAAGTGGAAGGAAACGGAGCTACGAGGGGAAGTGAAATCTATAAAAATAAAAACAGCACTTTATCCTATGCAAAAACAAGTCTATCCTTCTCTTAAAAAGATAGAAAGGAAACCTTCAGTTGTCCTTACCGATACCTATTTCTTTGACAAAGAGGGGATACCTATTTCTTTTAGTATTGACAAAGATGTCCAGCTATCCTTTAGCTATGAGTATAATCAAGAAGATAGAATCATCAGGAGAATATCTGAGAATACAGCTCTCTCTTATCAAGAAGAAACGATCTATAAGTACGATCTTAAAAATAATCTGATAGAAATAAGTACCAAGGGAAAATCACAAGAGAAACTCGATAAGTATGAACTTACTTATAATGCAAAAAATCAGCTTATAGAAAGAATAAGAACCCAGTATAAGCAGCAGGATACCCTGAGGTCTCAGCACTGTTATCTGTATGATGTACAAGGACATATATTGGAGGAAACCATTAGTAACTTCAATCCTTCAGAAGACCACTGGAAAGTAATTCAAGTGATTCGCTATCAATACAATGAAAAAGGAAATGTCATAGGACAAAAAGAGCTCAATAATATGGGGGGAGGCGTGTACCTGCCTCGAGAATATTGCTATACCTATACTTATGACAGCCAGGGGAATTATCTTACTCAGATAGAATACCATGTTTATGGGAAAAGAAAAGAGAAAGTAAAGGTCATCGAACGAGAAATAGAGTATTATTAAAGGTTTTTGCCCAAAAATATATTTTAAGAACTAAGAAGTATGAATCAGATTATTTTATGGTGCCTATGTATTGAAATTGATAATCCTTTATCTACCCAAACGATAGAGGAAAGAACTTATTAGATAACTTTTAGCTTTAAAATATTTCAAAATGACTATAACAGATGCTCCTAATACTTACAATAATGCTATAGAGATACTCTACCAGAAGGGATATGAAGTGTTTTTACTTGACAAAGATGAAGATTACCTCATTTATATGAAAAAGAATGAGGAAGTTACTGTTGCCAATGACCCTCTTTCGTTATTGGCTATAAGTTATTTGAAGGAAAATGGAAAAATAGTAGATGAGTGCTGGGAAGATAAGTTTATGGACAACTTTTCGGCATTAGCTATTAAGGAGATACTCAGTAGAAAATACAGCATAAAAATTACTGATAAACACTCTGATTGGTATGACTGGATTGTTAAGAAGAAAGATGAAATGTACTTTGCACAAACGCCTCTTAGGCTCTTGGCTTTGCTGTTGCTCATAGATTATTATGGATGGGATTGGTATAAAATAGCTGTTCCTTCTCACCTCAACGAACTAAAAAGCTACTAAAAACAACAAAGGCTGTCGCAAACTAAATTTTGTGACAGCCTTTTGTTACTTTTTGTTTTTTGTTAATGGCAAAAAACTACCATATCTAAATCGTTTTTAAGGCAAAAATCGATATTTTCTTTTAGCCCCATAATGGCCTCATAAGCAAAACCTTTTTCATCATCATCTCCATCTAACATAGCTTCTATTTCATCCTCCGTTTTATGAACTTTGGCAAACAAAGAGGCTATATGTTCAAGTCTTTTCTTGTCTAATAGGTCTATCATAGGGAAATCGGCTATTAGAGGTAGCGGAAAAGGGTCGGCATAATCAGCAGGGAATAACTCTGTCTCTATATCAATCTCAATATCATAATCTTCGGCAACAGTTTCGTTGATAACTTCGGTTATATACCCTAACTTAATTTCTTGTGTTTTGGGCAGGGTTTCCCCTAAAGTAGCACAAATTCCGATGAAAGCATACCCGTAGTGATACCCCTCCAAGGTGTAAGGATTGCCCTTTATAATATCAATAAGGGCTTGAGAGGTTTCTTGGTTTTGTTCGGCATAGTTTTCGAAAACATCATTGGCTTTTACCTTTTGCAAAAGGGCTTCATCTTTAGAGCCAAAAACAGCTTTGATTTCAGGAGTTTTCACTCCGTAAGTAAAAATATAATATCCCATAATTAAGTGGATTTTTAAGAAAGGACAAAGATAGTATTTTTTATCTATTATTCAGTAATAATATTGCATCCCCAGCCGTCATAGTAACCATTGAATTGGAGAGAGAGTTCAATCAGGTCAGATACGATTTCTTCGATGTGCTCAATGTGGTCTTCGCGAGAGAAATTGAGTACATAGCGGCTTTCGGGGTTGTTTTCTTCGTTGTAGTTGGCTGAAAGGATTTTAAAACCTGAGCTTTTCACCAGTTCGATAAAGGCTTTTTGTTCGTTTTCTTCACCGAAATATACCCAGTGGTCGATTTCACGGGGTTTTTCGAGGGTATCACCCCCTTCTTTTAGTTGTTCAATCACCATTCGGTTGAGGATTTGGTGGATTTCTACACTATTGGGATAGAGTGTATGCAAATATTCTTGCCACTGAGGGTCTTCTGCTGAAAGACATTTAAACTCATAGGAAGGGAAGGCTTCCATTGCTTTATAGCAGGCTTTTATAACAGTTTCGGTGTCTTTGCTGTAGCTATAGACTTCGCGGTTGCCTCCTCCGGTGACAATAGCTACCTCAATAGCTCCTACACTCTCGATAGCATCGCAAAGAGCGTCCTCAATATTGGCAAGGATTTCGAACTCTTCTTGAGATGAAAAGCCATTATCGTAAGGGTGTTGCATTTTTACTATGGCACGCACTACCACAGGAAAATCTGCGATAGGAGCGATACTCTTCAGCGCTAAATTCAGCCGAATAGAGACGGGAGTCTCGCCGAAAGAAGTGCGGTAGAAGTCCCAGTTTTCGGGGATTTCGATAGGGGAATGGTTGTTGTTCATAGGCAATTGTTTTTAATAAAGGGCAAAGGTAGTGATTTTATTTTAAGAATATAAAATATTTGTGAGTTATGGGAAAAAGATGTATATTTGCAAAATTTAAAAATAGAAAAGAACAAACATTATATAGAAACCATATACAAAAAAGACTTTTATGAAAAAACATATTATGTTTCTCCTATTGATAAGCCTTAGCCTGATTGCTTGTGGGAGAAAAAATGTAAAGAATCCCTATCAAAAAGGAAAAACAGTTCAGATGCATTTTCAAGGCAATCACTTTAAAAAAACGGATTGGGAGCTATTGGGTTTGCGTGGGAAAGTAAAACGATTGGAAGAGATCTTTGATTACTATGAATATGCAGAAGATGGCTCAGCAAAGAAGTTGGATGTGGCTGCTGTTTTGCCAAGAGAAGGTACATTTTTCAGTACAATAAATGGTCTTCCTCTTATTATTGATTTTGATGAAGAAGGTTATATTATAGGCACACGGAGGTATGAAGATACAGGAATAGACTCTCTTATCTACAACTATAAAGAGAAAACTATTACTCAATATACGGGAGATAAAAAACAATATATAGATTGTTATAAGTATGATGAAAGAGGGAATGTAATAGAAGAGAGATGGGGCAGAGTAGTTCTTCCTTCTTATAAATACTATCATATTACTTATAATGATAGAGGACAAAAAATAAAAGAAATTTCTTCTATAAGCAAAACAAAAATTGAATTAGGGAAGGAAACTATCTATTAGGTATGATTCAAAAGGGCGTATAATTTATGAGGAAAAAAAAGGGGGTTTAGGAGAGATAAGAGAATATACTTATAATAAAAAAGGAGATATTCAAACCATTAGAAAGAAACCCTTCCTTGAACCAGAACAAGAACTCAGGTATGAATACACTTATGATAAGCAAGGTAATTATATTAAAAGCATTCTTTATCTGAAGGATAAAATAGAAGGAAAATTAACCTCTCAAGTAACACAACGAAAAATAGAGTATTACTAAAAACAACAAAGGCTGTCGCAAACTTTACTTTGCAACAGCCTTTTTTATAGGTTTAATTCTTATGATCTAAGACCTCCCTCCCACGAGTACTGAGGTCATACTGATAGAGCCTCCTACGATTGAATCATTGAAAATCAGCACTTCATCATCTTCTTCTCGCAAAGCCATTACATAGAGCAAAGGCAAGTAATGGTCGGGGGTGGGCACCGATAGTTTTGCGTTTTCTCCGAATTGCTCAAAATGTACTAACGCCTCTAAGTTATTATCGGTTATCGTTTGATTGATTTGATCACGAAAGGCAAAAGCCCAATCATAACCAGCATCTAAATCGTTGATATAACGAAAGTTCATCAGGCGCAAGTTATGTATGATATCCCCGCTTGCTAAAATCAATACTCCTTGTTTGCGCAAGGGAGCAAGTTTTTTGGCTAAATCGGCGTGCCATTGAGCAGGCTTGGTAGCATCTAAGCTCAGTTGTACTACGGGAATATCTGCCTTGGGGTACAAGAACTTTAATACCGCCCAAGCGCCGTGGTCAAATCCGCGTTCGGGGTCTACTTTTAGGTCAGTATCCGCAAGTAGTTCTTGCACTTGTGCTACTAACTCTGGAGAACCTTTAGCGGGATATTGCACTTCGTTGAGAGCTTTTGGAAATCCGTAGAAATCATACATCATTGGAGGATTAGGGTTTCCCATAATAAATAATCCCTCACTATACCAATGAGCAGAAATACACAAGATAGCTTTTGGTTTATCAAAAGTCTGTGTGATTTCGGCAAACTTTTGGTTAAAAGGATTCTGCTCATCAAGAGCGTTCATTGGATTGCCGTGTCCTACAAATAGAGCTGGGATTTTCTTAGTCATTAAAAGAATTTCAGTTTCTAATTTGCTAATTGAATTGCGAGTTCTTTCAGTTGTGCCTCATCGATAGGGGAGGGGGCATCAATCATCACATCGCGACCGCTGTTGTTTTTAGGGAAAGCGATAAAGTCGCGTATGGTTTCTTGTCCGCCGAGGAGTGCCACCAATCGGTCGAAGCCAAAAGCCAAACCACCGTGAGGAGGAGCGCCGTATTTGAAAGCGTTCATCAAGAAGCCAAATTGTGCTTGTGCCTGCTCGGGGGTAAAGTCTAATAGCTCAAACATCTTGGCTTGTAACTCTTGGTTGAAGATACGTATAGAACCACCGCCTACTTCGTTGCCGTTGAGCACGAGGTCGTAAGCATTGGCACGTACTGCCCCAGGGTTACTGTCGAGCAAAGGAATATCTTCAGGTTTAGGCGAGGTGAAAGGGTGGTGCATCGCAAAGAAGCGTTCTTCCTCTTCGCTCCACTCCAAAAGTGGAAAATCTACGACCCAAAGTGGGGCATACTCATCAGGTTTGCGCAAGCCAAGACGCTCGGCAAGTTCCATACGGAGGGCGCTGAGTTGCCCACGTACTTTGTTTGCCTTTCCTGAAAGGATGCAGATAAGGTCGCCTGCTTGGGCGCCAGTGCGCTCTGCCCACGCCTTGAGATCGTCCTCGTTATAGAATTTATCTACTGATGATTTGAAGCTACCATCTTCATTGCATTTTACATATACCAAGCCTGTTGCGCCTATCTGTGGGCGTTTCACCCATTCTACCAAAGTATCAATCTCTTTGCGGGTGTAGCTATTAGCTCCAGGTACGGCAATACCTACTACCAATTCGGCTTCGTTGAATACCTTGAAATCGCGGTGTTGAGCGAGGTCGTTGAGTTCGCCGAATTTCATACCGAAACGGATATCGGGTTTGTCGTTGCCGTAAGTTTTCATCGCCTCGGCATAGGTCATACGAGGGAAAGCCCCAAACTCTAAGCCTTTGAGTTCTTTGAGGAGGTGTTTTGCCAATCCTTCAAAGGTCTGGATGATGTCCTCTTGTTCTACAAACGACATTTCGCAGTCTATTTGGGTAAACTCCGGCTGACGGTCAGCGCGGAGGTCTTCATCACGGAAGCACTTTACAATTTGGAAGTACTTGTCAAATCCGCCTACCATTAGTAGCTGCTTGAAGGTTTGTGGGGATTGTGGCAAGGCGTAGAACTCACCTGGGTTCATACGGCTGGGCACTACAAAATCACGTGCGCCTTCGGGTGTTGATTTGATAAGTACAGGGGTTTCTACCTCTATAAACCCTTGTCCAGAGAGGTAGTTGCGCACGATCATGCCTACCTTGTGGCGGAAGATAAGGTTATCACGTACAGGAGTACGGCGTATATCGAGATAGCGGTACTTCATACGGAGGTCTTCACCACCATCAGTAGTATCTTCAATGGTAAAGGGGGGTATTTCGGAGTGGTTGAGCAGGGTGAGTGCCGAAACGAGGATCTCCACCTCTCCGGTAGGAATATTTGTATTGGCAGCCTCGCGCTTGATCACAGTACCTTGTATCTGAATCACGTCCTCACGTGAGAGGGTTTTCGCCTGCTCGAAGACTGCTTTATCAGTGCGTTCTTCATCGAATATAAGCTGGGTGATGCCATAGCGGTCGCGAAGGTCTACCCAAATCATAAATCCCTTGTTGCGGATGCGTTGTACCCATCCGCTGAGGGTTACTTGTTGTTTTTCGTGTGAGAGTCGTAACTCTCCACAAGTATGCGTTCTGTACATTTTTTGTTTGTTGTTGGTTATAAGGTTTGAGTTTTTTAATAATAACTGATTTCGTAAATAGTGGAAGCGTCTTGTTTGGTAAATACTATTTCTTTTCCTTCTAAATACTCTCTTTTGCCATCTTTTTCTTTATAAGAGAACTCATAATACCTCTCTTGTTCATATTTTACATCAATAGGTTTGCCATTGGTGTCTTGCGTGATATGTTTTTTATAAGTGATAACAAACTTATAAATTCCGTTATTATTACTAATAAGTTTGTAACTTAGATTTTTTAAAGTGCCATCTTGTATTTTAGCAATTTTCTTTTCTAAGTCTTTTACAGTTTCTGGGCTATAGGAGGAGGTCCCTATACTTGAATTTGCTACTCCAAAACGATTTTCTACAATTTTTGTTACATAACCATCATTATCATAATTATAGCTAAAAGCAGTAGTATTGGATGAAGTATAACCAAACTCTTCATCACTAAATTCTTTTTTCATTGATTTAATGAGATTTTTAGTATGAACTCCTATAGGTAACAATATTTCTCCTTCAAAAAAAGAGATATACGTACCTATAATATCTCCAGATTCGTCACTGAAAAGTAACCACTTATTCTTATTCTCATTAGGATAATAGGTCATAGTAGTGGTTATAGTTTCTGTTTTACCATTTACGTTTCTTATGCGAAATAGCTGGCTAATATTTCCTTCTGTCCAAGTGTATTTACCTCTTCTTGATTCTATCAGTTGTCCTTTTGCATTATATGCAAAATCGTTATTAAAGCCTTTGTAATAACCCATGTTATTCAAAACTTCTTCATGTGTTTGATTACTAAATTTTGCAATTATTTTTCCTTGAGGATATTCAAAAGTTGTTTCTTCTTCTGGTTTTCCTTCCTCTTTAATAGTCTTTTTTGAGATACGTCCTTGCTCATCATACGTATAAGCCACAGAACTATTTTTCAGTGTATATTGGTAACGAGGACTATCTTCTGTTGACAAAGGGACATATTCTCTTTTCAAATAAGTAATCTTCACCTCTTTAATTCTCTTTACCTCAGTGGTTTTAGGGTTTTCAGGATTATTAGTTGTTGGGTTGTCGTCACTTTTTCCACAAGAAGCTAAAGTAAGAACAGCAGTTGCTACTAAAAATATGGTTCTTTTCATGTTGGTATTTTTAAATAATTCATTTTTTTGAAACGTTTCCAATTCCTTGACTGAGTATATCTACATCAAGGATAATATTTTTCTATATTAAGAGATGTAATGATTTTTTCTTTGTTTATGATTAGGCTGTTTCAATAGGTTCTAATAAGATGCAAAAATAGTTATTAATTTTGAGATGACAAAGTACAAAATTAATTTATATCTTTGCACAGCCAAAAAATGTGTCTAAATGACGACAAACAAAAACTACCTAAAGAAGACTTTACAACTTGTACTCCCTTTATTATTGGGGCTTTTCTTGTGCTGGTATGCTTTTGCTCAGTTCAGTACAGAGGAATTAGCACTTATCAAGGAACAATTCCTTAGGGCTGATTATTCCTATTTATGGCTTTCGGTGGGTATGGGCTTCCTCAGTCATGTATCTCGTGGGCTTCGCTGGCAGTATACCCTTGCTTCTATGCACTATTTTCCTAAGCGGTATAACCTTGTCTTGGCGGTATTTGTTGGTTATTTGCTAAACCTGACCATACCTCGATCCGGAGAAGTCTCTCGTGCCTTGCTTATCAATCGGTATGACAAGGTTCCCTTTGATAAGTCCTTTGGTACCATACTTACTGAGCGGGCTATAGATATGTGTATTTTGCTGTTGCTCATTGCCATTGTTTTTGTTTTTCAGTTTGATTTGGTATGGCATTTCTTAGAAAACTATTTTACTTTTTCCTATATTATAGTAATACTCTTAGTTTTAGGGCTTTTGTTTGTAGCATTTCTCTATTGGCTTTACCGATCCACTACTTCCATAGCACAGAAGATACGCCAATTACTTTCAGGCATCAAGGAAGGAATTTTCTCTATTGTACATTTGAAGAAAAAGTGGCAATTTGTAGCCCATACTTTATTTATTTGGATTATGTACTTTCTGATGTTCTATATAGTATTTTTCTCAATGGAAGAAACTAAGAATCTATCTCTTTTGCAAGTGCTTACAGCCTTTGTCATTGGGAGCTTTGCTATTGTCTTTACCAATGGTGGTTTGGGTGCTTACCCGCTTTTTATAGCTAAGGTATTGCTCCTCTTTGGTGTAGCTGAGACCGTTGGGACAGCTTTGGGTTGGGTGATATGGATTGCCCAATTCCTGATGATTATCCTTTTTGGAGGATTGTCGTTTTTGCTATTACCTATTCTTAATAAAAGAAATAGGTAAGAGCTAACAGGTAATAATATGACCCGATTAATAACTCAAAACTTAAAACTCAAAACTCAAAACTAATAACTAATAACTATGACTTGTTATCATTGTGGAAATTATTGTGACCCAAAACACCCTATTGTCTTTGATGATAAGTATTTTTGTTGTCAAGGGTGCCAAACGGTCTATGAGATTCTCTCTGCCAATAAGTTAGACAAATATTATACCTATGAGCAAACCCCTGGTGCACGCCCAGAAGAGGCAGGGGAGAAGTACCATTTCTTAGACAATCCCCAGATTGTAGCAAAGCTGCTGGAGTTTGACGAGGGGAATACACAAATCGTCTCCTTATATATTCCTCATATTCACTGTAGTTCGTGTATCTGGGTGTTGGAGAATTTGCAGAGATTACACGAAGGTGTGATACATGCCTTAGTTGATTTTCCTAAAAAGACGGTACGCATTAGTTACCTAAAAGACAAAATCACTCTGAAAGAGTTGGTGATACTTCTATCCAAAATAGGCTATGCTCCTTATATAAGTTTGGACGATTATTCTCAGAAGAAAGACAAGAAGGGACAAAAGCAGCTATTGTACAAGTTGGGAGTGGCAGGTTTTGCTTTTGGGAATATTGGACTATTATCTTTCCCTGGGTTCTTTGAGGACAACGAATTTTGGTTCAATCGCTATAAGGATTTCTTCCGCTGGCTGATGTTTGCCTTCTCCCTACCTGTGATGTTCTATGCAGCCACGGATTATTTTGTCTCCGCCTACAAGGGGATTCGCAACCGTTTTCTGACCATTGATATTCCTTTGGCATTGGGAATACTTACCATGTTTGTTCGTAGTACTTATGATATCATATCGGGTAGGGGACAGGGCTTCTTTGATAGCTTAGCTTCCTTAGTTTTCTTGTTGCTTATAGGCAAATTCTTTCAGCAACGCACCTACTCCTTTCTCTCCTTTGAGCGAGATTACAAAAGCTATTTCCCTATAGGAGTAACTCGTATAGAGGGGGGTAGGGAAGAGAGTATTCAGGTATATGATATCAAGGAGGGTGACCGCTTGCTCATTCGCAATGAGGAACTGATTCCTGTAGATGCCGTACTTATTCGTGGGGTAGGCCAGATAGATTATAGCTTTGTGACAGGGGAGTCCAAATGGACAGAAAAGAACAGTGGTGACAAGCTCTTTGCAGGTGGTCGCCATAAGGGTACCGCTATAGAGATAGAAGCCACCAAGATTGTTTCCCAAAGCTATCTTACCCAGCTCTGGAGCAATGAGTCTTTTCAAAAGAACAAAAACGAAGGTATTAAGACCCTTACGGACAAGATTAGTCAGTACTTTACCTTCTTTGTACTGCTCATAGCTTTCCTAACCTTAGCCTTTTGGCTTTTCTATGGCACTCCTACCGAGGCGTTCAATGCCTTTACAGCAGTGCTTATTATCGCTTGCCCTTGTGCTTTGGCGGTTTCCGCTCCTTTTGCCTTGGGGAATATGCTCCGACTCTTAGGGAAACATCGTTTTTACCTCAAAGATACTCAGGCCATAGAGCAAATGGCACAGGTAGATACCTTGATTTTTGATAAAACAGGTACCATTACCCAAAGTAATACTCAAGAAATTAGCTATGAGGGAACTTCTATGAGTGCAGAACAACTCATTTTGCTCAAAAGTGTATTACGCAACTCCAACCACCCGCTATCTCGCCAACTATATGATTATTATAATCAGGTAGGCATTTGCCCCTTGGATAGTTACCAAGAGTTGATAGGAAAGGGAATGGAGGCGACCTCAGGTACTGACCATATAAAAATAGGCTCGGCTAAGTTTGTCGCTGATAAGGATAACAAAGATGAAACAGCGGTATATGTGAGTATTAATGGACAATTAATTGGCAAATATACCTTTAAGAACCCTTATAGGAGTCATATATTTACCGTTTTCCATGAGTTAGAGGACAAGGGCTATACTTTAGCGCTCCTCTCTGGGGATACTCAAGCAGAAAAAGCTTTCTTACAAAGCCAACTCTCAGCAAAAGTATCTCTGCACTTTAATCAAAGTCCAGCTGATAAGCTCCATTATATAGAACAATTGCAGAAAGAAGGAAAGATAGTAATGATGCTGGGCGATGGGCTGAATGATGCTGGTGCTCTCAAGCAAGCCCAAGTAGGCTGTGCGGTAGCTGAAAATAGCAATACTTTTTCTCCTGCCTGTGAGGCGATACTACAGGCCTCTGAGATAGAGAAGCTTCCACAATTCCTTACTCTAAGTAAAAAGACCATGCAAGTAATCAAGATGAGTTTTGTACTCTCCTTATTATATAATTGTATAGGTACGTTCTTTGCCGTAACAGGGAACTTAGAACCCGTAGTAGCGGCGATTTTGATGCCTATCAGTTCTATTAGTATAGTGCTTTTTACAACTTTGATGACTAATGGACTGGTAAAAAGGTTTATAAAATAGATTGACAATCAACCACTTAAAAAACAATCAAAAAATTTTTCAAAAAACATTTGGTTGATTAAAAAACTTGTTGTAATTTTGCACCCGCTTTCGAGAAGGGAGCGACGCTCATAAAAGAAGAAAAAAAATATTTTAAAAAATATTTGGTGGAATGAAAAAAAGGTTGTACCTTTGCACCCGCAAAAACGACGAGGTGGTTTTCAAGAAGCCTGAAAAAAATATTTTAAAAAATATTTGGTAGAAAGGAAAAAAGGTTATACCTTTGCACCCGCCAAAAGAGCGAGAAGTTCATTAAGAAATATTGATAATACAGCACAGAAAGATTTAGACTAAGCGGGCTTTATACGAGTCAAAAGAGATTTAAAGATTTAACGATGAAGAGTTTGATCCTGGCTCAGGATGAACGCTAGCGGCAGGCCTAACACATGCAAGTCGAGGGAGAAGCCCTTTCGGGGGCAGAAACCGGCGCACGGGTGCGTAACGCGTATGCAACCTACCTTTCACAGGGGGATAGCCCGAAGAAATTTGGATTAATACCCCATAATATTATTGGATGGCATCATTTGATAATTAAAACTGAGGTGGTGAAAGATGGGCATGCGTCCTATTAGCTAGTTGGAGTGGTAACGGCACCCCAAGGCTACGATAGGTAGGGGTCCTGAGAGGGAGATCCCCCACACTGGTACTGAGACAGGGACCAGACTCCTACGGGAGGCAGCAGTGAGGAATATTGGTCAATGGTCGGAAGACTGAACCAGCCATGCCGCGTGCAGGAAGAATGCCTTATGGGTTGTAAACTGCTTTTATATGGGAAGAATAAGGCGTACGTGTACGTTGATGACGGTACCATATGAATAAGCATCGGCTAACTCCGTGCCAGCAGCCGCGGTAATACGGAGGATGCGAGCGTTATTCGGAATCATTGGGTTTAAAGGGTCTGTAGGCGGGCTATTAAGTCAGGGGTGAAAGGTTTCAGCTTAACTGAGAAATTGCCTTTGATACTGGTAGTCTTGAATATCTGTGAAGTTCTTGGAATGTGTAGTGTAGCGGTGAAATGCTTAGATATTACACAGAACACCGATTGCGAAGGCAGGGGACTAACAGACAATTGACGCTGAGAGACGAAAGCGTGGGGAGCGAACAGGATTAGATACCCTGGTAGTCCACGCTGTAAACGATGGATACTAGCTGTTTGGCGCAAGCTGAGTGGCTAAGCGAAAGTGATAAGTATCCCACCTGGGGAGTACGCACGCAAGTGTGAAACTCAAAGGAATTGACGGGGGCCCGCACAAGCGGTGGAGCATGTGGTTTAATTCGATGATACGCGAGGAACCTTACCAAGGTTTAAATGGAGACTGACAGGTGTAGAGATACGCCCTTCTTCGGACAGTTTTCAAGGTGCTGCATGGTTGTCGTCAGCTCGTGCCGTGAGGTGTCAGGTTAAGTCCTATAACGAGCGCAACCCCTATTGTTAGTTACCAGCAAGTAAAGTTGGGGACTCTAGCAAGACTGCCGGTGTAAACCGTGAGGAAGGTGGGGATGACGTCAAATCATCACGGCCCTTACATCTTGGGCTACACACGTGCTACAATGGTCGTTACAGAGAGCAGCCACTGCGCGAGCAGGAGCGAATCTATAAAGACGGTCACAGTTCGGATCGGAGTCTGCAACTCGACTCCGTGAAGCTGGAATCGCTAGTAATCGGATATCAGCCATGATCCGGTGAATACGTTCCCGGGCCTTGTACACACCGCCCGTCAAGCCATGGAAGCTGGGAGTACCTGAAGTCGGTCACCGCAAGGAGCTGCCTA
>NZ_CP022386.1:2382500-2838633 GCF_002302415.1 Capnocytophaga gingivalis
AATTATTATTACCTTATTATTTTTAGTTTTGCTCTCCTCTTGTGCCAAGAAGGAAGCTCGTCGTCCTGTGATGGTCAAAACAGATACTTTCCTCAAGGAATCGGCCAAAAAGAATAGAGCACTTTTGGAAGATCAGGAGGCAGTGATGGACTCTATTATTGCTAAGGATACGCTACATACTTATCTGAAGTCTGAGGATGGATTTAAGTATTATTATGTTGCTGAGAATAAGGAAGCTACTTACAAACCTGCTTTCGGAGATATAGTCGATTTCACCTACAGTCTTTCAGATATTTATGGAAAAGAGATCTATTCCAAGGAGGATACCAAGGTAATTACCTATTATGTGGATAAGCAAGAACTTTTTCAGGGACTTCGGCAAGCTATTAAGCTCTTGAAAGAGAATGAGGAAGCAGTTTTTTTCTTCCCTTCTGAAATTGCCTTTGGCTATCATGGAGATAAAGAAAAAATAGGTGTCAATAAGCCCATACGTGCTCAGGTGCATATTCTGAAGATAACCCCAGCTCCTCCACCACCACCTTCTACTTCTGAGTCTGTAGGGCTTATTAAGTGTGATTTTGAGTAAGAAGTATAATGAAAAAAGTGAATACCAATAAATATACAAAGGTAACACTCTCTTTGGAAAGGATTAATGATATCATTAAAGCATTTGTTTCTAATGGGCATCGTTTTCTTGTTCTGTATGATAGTGATCCAGATAAGAGGGATTATGTGCAGACCACTTTGGAGGATGATACTTTACAAGATCGTAGTCCTTATCTGATAGAAGCACGTGTATATCATATCAAAGATACTTTTACTCATTATCGTAAGATATATGCTAAGGTAGTGGATGTATTGCCTTTTTTTGAAGCTTTTTACCAGAATACTCCTTTATCTTATGAAAATTGGGAGGATGTGACTAAAGAATTTTTAGAAAATTAATTTGTTAGTGTAATTTCGTTCATTAAATATAGAATTTTATGAAAAAAGTCAAATTTTGGGCATTGTTATTGCCTTTGTTGTTTGTAGCTTGCAAATCAGCTAAATATCCAGATCTAAAGGATGGCTTGTATGCAGATATTCAAACCAATCACGGTGATATGCTCGTGGAACTTTTCTACAAAGCGACCCCTGGTACTGTAGCCAATTTTGTTTCTTTGGCCGAAGGTACTAATACTTATGTAGCGGATTCTCTTAAGGGAAAACGCTATTATGATGGCACCAAGTCACACCGTGTGATTAAGAACTTTATGCTACAAGCAGGAGATCGTACCGCAACAGGTGAGGGAAGCCCTGGCTATCAGTTTGCTGATGAGTTTGTAGATTCTCTTAAGTTCACTAAGAAGGGGCAGCTTGCTATGGCCAACTCTGGTCCTGCTACCAATGGCAGTCAATTCTTCATTACTGAAGTAGCTACCGACTGGCTTACTTTCCGCCACACTATCTTCGGACAAGTGGTTAAGGGAGAAGAGGTCATCAGTAAGATTACCGATGAACAAACCAGTAAGGAGGATAGCCGTCCTAAAAACCCTGTGATTATTAAAAAAATAGAAATTATCCGTGTAGGAAAGGACGCTCAGAAATGGGATGCACCTAAGGCATTTGATGCTTTTATGAAGGAACAAGATGCCTTAGCTAAAAAACGTGAAGAGGAAGCACAAGAAGCTACCAAGATAAGAATGGAGCAAGCACAGAGAAACCTCTCTTTGATCTCTGAACAAGAAAAACAAGCCAAAGCGCTCCCTTCTGGAATTAAGATACTTTCTCTTAATGAAGGGAAAGGAGTAAAACCTCAGGATGGACAAAAGGTATTAGTCAATTATGCCGGCTATATCCGTGATACAGGGATGCTTTTTGATTCTAATATTAAGGAAGTGGCTCAAGAGAATGGAGTATTTGATCCTCAGCGTGCTCAGGATCCTCAGTATGGATATATGCCTTACCCTTGGGAGTATAGCCAAAAAGTAAGTCTTATAGCTGGTTTCAAGGAAGCCTTACTTTCTATGAAAGTAGGGGACAAGCTACGTGTATTCATTCCTGCAGCCTTGGCCTATGGCGAACAAGGTATTCAGGGACTTATCCCTCCTAACTCTGATTTGGTATTCCAAATAGAAATAGTGGATATAGCTAAGTAATACTACTTATTTTTCTACCTATGAGGCTGTCTCTACTGGGACAGCCTCATAATTATATTTTATATTTTCTTCTTTTATGCCTCTTACTAACAAAAAGATACACAATCTATTACAGATTACCCTATTTTTCTATACACTACTGCTTACCTATATGCTCCTGCGCCCTGCCGATAGTCTTCCCAAGGATATTCATTGGTTTGAGGGGGCTGATAAGGTCGTGCATTTTGGTATCTTTGGTGTATTAGGATTTTTGTTTGAGGCCACTTATCCTCGACAGGATTTTTATAAATATCTGGCTATTTTACTCTTATATGCTATTTTCACAGAGATAGCCCAACAGCTTATGGACAATGGTCGAAGTGGAGATGTCATGGATTTATTGGCAGATACTTTAGGAATTATCATCGCTTATATTGTATTCCGGTATGTAGAGAAATGGCTGAAAAACAAGAAATAAAGATAACCTTTCTTTTTTCTTTCTTCTATACGGCAAATGTATATTTTATTTAAAATATATTTTTTGTCAAAAAAACAGCAGTTTCCAAAAGCTTTTTTTCTTGTATCTTTTCATTTTAGATAATTGTCAAATTCTTTTAAATGATATAGGATGAAAAATGAGAAAAAAAGATATTAAATTTTTATATTTTTTAAAAATCTGAATATCAGTATTTTGAAGAATACTTTTTCTTTTTTTGAGAGGTAAATATCATTGTTTTTGCATGTAGAAATAATAAATGTTGAAAACTTTTGATAAAAAAAAGTAAATATTTGTTGGTGATATTAAAAAATGACCTACCTTTGCGCCCAAACAGTTAATGATATAGTAAAATGACAAAAAGCGTAAAAAAATCAAAGAAGAGAATGAACATATTATTCTTTTTTCTTTCTTTGTTTACTCTTGGAGCCGTTCAGGGACAAACAACCATTATTAGTGGTGCTGTAGCAGAAACTCCGGTTGAGTTTGCCAATAAGGATTACCAGGCGGGCTCATTGGAGGTTTCTATCAATATGCCTTCTGGGAAAACTGCAGTAGATGTGGAAATTACACTCCCTCAAGGGTTTGAATATGTAACAGGTTCTGTGACTAAAAAGTCAGGAGCTCTTTCTATTACTCACGAGGCTTCTTCTCCATTGAACAAACCTGTTTTTAAGATTACTGGAACAGGTACCATTACTTTTTCTATTCAGAAAAAAGTAACCAAGGCTGCTTTGCAACAGTTGAAGAATCAGGGACAAGGGCTCAAGGATACTGTAAAAGCAACAGCAACGAGCTTGACAGATTCTAAAGAATCTAATGTTTATAGCTTGCCTATACCTATTATAACCCCTCAGCTTGCAGAGCCTGTACATAACAATGCTTCTGGTACTAGTGTTAAAAAATTTGTATTGCGTAATACTGGGGATGGGGCGACTAAGGAAATCTTCTTTATAGTAAAATATCCTACAGGGATTACAAGCAATGAAATAAGTTACAATGGTACTGTACTTACTCCTGCAGCTACTTTGCCTTCAGGAGATAAGGTGTATAAGGTTACAGCTTCTACAGTGGCAGGATTCAAAAAAAATGATTTTGCTGAGATTACTGAGAAATATACTGTAAGCTCTTGCGGTAATATGTCTATTGTCTATAAAGGATATTGGGGAGAGAATGCCTCTACACTTTATGAAAGTAATGAAGCAACAAGAGCTGTCAATGTAACCACTGGTACTCCTAAAATTGTATTGGATGAGGATAGTAATCACACTTATTTTGAATGGGGTGATGGGCTTTGTGGTAATAAATTAGGTACATTTACAGTTCAATATATCAATAGTGGTTCAGGAAATGCAACTGCTTATGATATACAAGTAAATATCACCCCTTATCTTGCAGGTAAGAAATTTAGAAATCACAAACCTGCTAATTTCCGTATTGTAGCTACTGATGGGACTGAAATACCTATCAGTTCAATGACCCCTAATGGTAACGAAATAGATGAAAGACAAGTGCCTTTAAAAGATTTAGCAGCTTTGTCTAATACTACTTTAGGAACTAAAGATATAGGACTTAAAGATATAGATAATGATGGTTTTAGAGATGACTTGCCTAAAGATGCTAAACTCAAGATACGCTTTGATATGGTTAAAAATCAAGGAGTAAAGTGTTTGCAAGAAGATGATAGAGCTTTTAGTGTCTCTCCTCATAGTAATATTCAGTATAAGGATGCTTGTGGTGCTGATAAAAAATCAGATGTACATGTAATTACTAATTATACTTTCAGACGTCTGATATTGTCAGTAGTAGATGCTGCCAAATTTCCTGTAGAGCTTCCCAAAGATACTCCAAGATTTGGGTATATCATCTTCGGAAATCATAGTTATATAACATTAGAAAGACTAAAAGGTCAATCATATACAAATAATGATAAGCGCTTTAAGTATGAAATAAAACTTCCTGCAGGAGTAAGTATGCAGAATGTTAAGTTTTATAAAGGGAACGATTATGGATCTGCTACAACTCCTCCTATAGATTTGCCTAATGTAACAGCAGGAGGAACTTTCTCTTATACAACTACAAATACAGAAAAAGGATATGTTACTTTTGATCTGCTTTTAACAAATCCTTGTGTCTCAGGCAATGTAGAAGTAGAATATAAGATTTCTCATTTGGATAAAAATGGTAATGGTTCTTATTGTGAAATACCATTACTATGTAACAAAAAACAGATTAATGCTATTTGTCCAGGGACTTGTAGTAATAATGGACCAAGAATGCTCAACACAAAAACTGAACGTGCTGAAAATTCTTATGGTTGGACAGATTACTTGATGACTACACGAGTAACACGTTCACAAGTTTCAGAGACTGAACGCCAGAGAGCATTATATCTCGATGATATAGAAGTAACTGCAGAAGGGCAACAAGGAAGTTTGCCTAGTGGCAATTTATACTATCATGCAGCTGTAATTAAAGAGGCTCAGCTTCTACCTAAAAAAATTGAAGTGAAAGTAGGTTCAAATCCAGCAGTAACACTTCAAGCCACAGATTCTGGGGTACTGACAAAAGTTTCAGATAGCCAAGGAAATTATTTCCGTTGGAATCTTTCTTCTGCCTTACCATCAGGAACAATTGCTGCTAATGAGAAATTTACGGTAATAGCTACCTATCAAGTAGATAATAGCAATACTGCCAATAATAGGGATAGGGTCAAAGATATACAATCAGCAGGAGAATCTTTCTTCTATATGCTCGCTAATCCCAATGATACTAATGTCAATGGCAAAGGATATCATACTAATGAATTGCATTGTGGGGCTAAACAAACACCTACTTTTTATATAGCAGAAACTTATACTCTTATAGGAACCAATGCTTATACTATAAAATCATGTAATATAATTCCTATAGGAAGTAATATAGCTTATTTGGCAAGACGTTTTAATACTTCTGGTAATTATTTTATGAACGAGTTTCGTCCTGCACGTCTTATAAAAACTGTGAAGTTTAGAATACCTTCTGCTTATAATATAGTAAGAGATGTAGAATATGAGTACAGAAGAAAATATATAAATTGGGCAGAGGGATCCAATAATGTGAAAATGTTGTTGAGTAACTTTACAGTTACAGATGATGGTACTTATAAAACCTATACATATGTGAACCCTTCTAAAGGAAGTCCAGGGTATTTGCACCCAGGAGAACTTTCAGTAGAAAATGGTTATGAAGCAACTATGAGAGCCTTTGTACAAGCTACTTGTGCTTCCAAACCATTCGTAACAGAAACTCAGGCGGGAACAGATAATCAATTAGTATTTGTAGATGTAGAATTTGAAGATTTCTATTATCATTATGCAGCTAATGGAGGTAATAAAATAGCTTCTGAATCTCATTATGAACCTATCAGATATTCAGATAAACCTGCTATCAACCTCGTTACACAAACTCCTGTAAATATTATAGCTAATAAAAAGGAGCAAACGCTTGATTTCAAGCTTACCAATACCAGTGTCTCTGATGCACCTTATGGTTGGGTATCAGTGCCTGATGTGGCAGGAATCACAGTGACAGGACTTCAAGAGATGGATGCTACAGGGACTAATGTCTTGAGAACGATAGCCCCAGAAGCTTCTCTTACAGGAGAAAAGATGTTCTTCCTAAACCAAGGAGGAGGTGATGGAGTGATTGCTAAGAATACTGAAAGACGTTTTCGTTTGAAATACAAGATAACCAACTGTACACAAGCAACCTTGAATTTTGACTTGTATGCAGGTTGGAACTGTAATAGTAATCCTACTCAAGGGTATACTAAGACGTGTAATGATAATAAACTTACCTATACAGTCAAGATTGCCAAGAGCTTAAAACAGATTCAGCCTGATCCTACTAACCCTGGAGAAAATCATCCTGATAAAATAGGTACTATTGAAATGTGTAAAAAGACAAAATACCAATACACAATCAATAGTGGTGACCAAGGGGATCTCTTCGATCTGAAGTTGATCATGATGAAGGGTAATGGTCTTACTTACTCCGATGTAGAGGTGGAATATCCTTTGAATAGTGGGCGAAAATATACAACAACTAGCTCTCCTAAAATTCATGCTACGGAGACTTCAGATAAATATATTTTTGATCTGACAGATATATTGCCTGGAGGTAGCTTGCCAGGGTCTATTACAGAAAACTCTGATGTGAATAAGCGTAATTTTAAGATTAGCTTCAATATACAACCAGGTTGTGACTTTACAGCAGGTTCAGCTTTTGATATAGATATAGAAGCCAATAACCTTTGCGGTACGCCAGCCGATGGGGATAAAACTAAGGTTATCATTGCAGGTATCCAAGGGGTAGATGCTAATAAGTATAAGGTAAACAACTCCTTGACTTTAGTAGGGGGTAATGCCAGTGCTTGTGCTGCCTCTCCTGCAGAGTATAAGGGCAGACATGTGATTATAGACCAAAG
Source organism: Capnocytophaga gingivalis (assembly GCF_002302415.1). Lineage (NCBI taxonomy): Bacteria > Pseudomonadati > Bacteroidota > Flavobacteriia > Flavobacteriales > Flavobacteriaceae > Capnocytophaga > Capnocytophaga gingivalis. The sequence goes on from NZ_CP022386.1 coordinate 2,389,582, forward strand.
CACTCCTAAGAACTTTGTAACGGGGACTAATGGACGTGTAGTAGTGCGTATTCCTGCTGGATTCGAGTATGTAGCAGGTTCTTTTTCTGCGGGAGCTAAGAGTCAGACAACCTTCGCAGACCCTTCTTTGGCAGGAGGTACTAATCCTAAACCTGTAGCAGGGGGCGATACAGAACTGAGTATCCAGATCCCTTCTGGTATGCGTGATAATGATTTCTTTGAATATACTATTAAGGTAAAACAAAAGGCTAATACTCCTATACCTCAGTGTAGTACAGAAAAGAAAATTAAGTATTATACTACCGATTCGGTAACTGGAGTTGCTTGTCCTTCAGGTCCTTTGACTCCTTGTCCTGCTATTACGATAGAGACAACCGCTAACCGTGGGGAAGTGACCATACCTGTGGTGACGGCTGCACTCTCCATAGAGGATGTACAACTTTCTTCCCTTATCCAAAATAATAAGGAGAAGGTGACTGTTTCCTATAAAATAAAGAATGCTGCTACCTCTACCCTTACTTATACAGGAGATGTGAAGGTAGGACTCTTTAATGATACAGACAATAATCATTTGATTGATGAAGCTACTGATGAGAAATTGACTGATTTTACAGATACAATTACATCATTAGCTCCAGGAGCTTCACAAACAGTTACTCATACAATTGAGCTTACTCAGGATAAGCTATGTCGCTTGCTCCTTTCTATCAGAAGTAGCCAAAACCCTTGTTTGTGTAGCGATGCTGTGGTAGTAGTCTCTGCTCCAACCTCTCTTACAGGCTTAGTACAAAATGCTACGGTATGTGAGGGAGAAGAGAAAGTGCTTACTTATAATACACAAGCACCTGCTTATGAGGGGTATACATGGACTGCGGTGACCACAGGAGCCTTGGCTCATTTGTCAGATGCCAATATTGCCGCACCTACCTTTAAGTATGTAGGTACTAAGCTTACAGCAGAACAAGAGTTTACCTACAAACTTACTATAAGACGTGCCAATGGTTGTGAGGCTTCTCAAGAGGTGAAGATTAAGGTAACTCCTGCTACAGCAGCAGGCACAGCACAGCAATTGCTTTTCTGTGGGGCTGATACTGATAAAGTAAGCACTCTTGAGGCTAAGCTTAGAACGGCCTTGTCAGCACCTACCACTACGGTAATTAAGATATATGATTCCGCAACGGCTACTATGGCCAAAGCGGCTACAGATACTATTACTTTTGGTACTACTTATTATTATACACTTACACAAGCAGCTACTTGTGAGAGTCAGAAGGCTACAGTAGTGGCCAAGGGTATCAAGACTCCTACTGTTGCAGAGAAGACAGCAGCTACTTGTACTGATATAAGTGTAGCACAGATTACTAACTATGACAGTAGTTTAACCTATACATTTACGAAAAATGGAACAGCTCAAACAGGTGTTCAGATAGATACTGATGGTACTATCAAAAACTTACCTGTGGGAACTTATAAGGTAACAGCTAGTAGCACTTCTCCAAGTTGTAGCTCCTTGCCATCGCAGGAGTTCCAGATAAAAGATAAGTTGACTTCCGCTAAGCCCATTGTGACAGTAGCTCCTGCTACTTGTGCAGAGGGTAGCAAAGCGAAGATAACGAACTATACAGTAGGTTATACTTACTGGGAAGGAACAAGTCAGCTTACTGTGAATGCAAGTGGTGAGATTACAACACCTCTTACAGCAGGTAACCATACTATTGTAGCTAAGAACGGAACTTGTGAATCCTTAGCTTCAGATCCTTTCACAATGACGGATCAAAAAGCTACACCATCGTCTCCTACAGTAACCACAGTTACAGAGTGTCCTACTTTAGTAAGTACTCAGTTTGATATGGCTACTTTGGTAACAGCTTCTGCTGGTCATACGCTCAAGTGGTACGATGCTGCCAGTGGAGGAACAGCTTTGGCAGCTTCTCCGAAGGTAGAGCGCCAAGTAACTGCGAAAACAGTTACGACTAAGTATGTAAGCCAAGAGAAGGATGGCTGTGAGAGTGCTCGTGTAGCGGTAACCTATACAATAGATGATACTGTGGCTCCATCACTTACTGCGAATGATATAGTACTGGATTGTACAGCGGCCAACTTTGATACTTTGGTAACTACTTGGCTTACAACAACAGCTGCGACAGCTATAGATGCATGTACAACCCCAGTGGTAACGAACAACTATAGCAAGCCTGCATACTTGTGTGGAGCAGGGGAGATAGAGGTGACCTTTACGGCTAAGGATAGCTTTGGCAATCAAACACAGAAGAAAGCAAAAATCCGCTTTATTGTGGCCAAGGATGATGACTATACAGCAACTCCAGTGACACCAAGCGCTACAGAACAAGTAGTGAAAGATGGTAGTGGTACTCCATACAATGTATTGAGTAATGATAAGTTGTATGGTAATGGAGCTACTACAAGCAATGTAACGATAAGTGAGGTTACACCTAATGCGAATGTGAAGATAGATACTACAACTGGTCAGGTGAAAGTACAACCTAATACTCCAGCAGGTACTTATACAGTAACTTATCGTATTTGTGATAAGAATACTCCAACAGCTTGTTCTAATGTAGCGACAGTAACGGTGAAAGTTACTTCAAGCATAGATGCTGTTAATGATCCAGATCAGACGATACCTACAACAGGTGGAACAGTGGATATCTTAAGTAATGATAAGCTCAATGGCAATCCTGTTACTAAGGATCAGGTGAATATCTCTATTGATAGCAATGGAGGTCTTACAGGAGTAGCTATAGATTCTACAACAGGGAAATTAGTAGTTCCTAATGGTACTACTCCAGGCACTTATACAGTAACCTATAAGATTTGTGATAAGGTAAATCCAACGGTTTGTGATACAGCAACTGTTAAGATTACAGTACCTGCAATTACCCCAAGTATTATTGCTAATGATGATCCAGATCAGACGATACCTACAACAGGTGGAACAGTGGATATCTTGAGTAATGATAAGCTCAATGGCAATCCAGTTACTAAGGATCAGGTGAATATCTCTATTGATAGCGATGGAGGTCTTACAGGAGTAGCTATAGATCCTACAACAGGGAAATTAGTAGTTCCTAATGGTACTACTCCAGGCACTTATACAGTAACCTATAAGATTTGTGATAAGGCAAATCCAACGGTTTGTGATACAGCAACTGTTAAGATTACAGTACCTGCTACTCCAACTATCAAGGCAAATGATGATCCAGATACAAATATACCTCGTACAGGAGGAAGTATAGATATCTTAAGTAATGATAAGCTCAATGGAGGGCAAGCGACTAAGGATAATGTCCATATTACAATTGAAGATAATGGAGGACTTACCACAGTTATGATTGATCCTACTACGGGCAAGTTGGTTGTGCCGAACAACTCAACCCCAGGCACTTATACGGTAACCTATAAGATTTGTGACAAGGCAAATCCAATGGTTTGTGATACCGCTAAGGTGAAGATTATCATAGCCCCAGGAACAATTCATAATATAGAAGCGGTGGATGATGGAGTATGGGAAGTAGGTACTCAGGGCGAGTTCCTTACCCCAAGTGTTCTGAACAACGACCGTATAGGTAGCAAAACAGGCTTGAATGCTTCAGATGTACTTATCGAAAGGACACAAGGTCAGCCAGCACCGGATAGCCACTTGGTAATGAATGATGATGGTCGTATTACAGTAAAATCAGGAATAGCAATAGGTACTTATATCTATTACTATACGATTATCGACAGGGCAAATAATAACCAGACTTCGAGTGCGAAGGCGATTATCAAAGTGGTAAGCTTTGTAGCACAACAGGACGAATATAGTCTGACCAATACCAAGGATAGGGAGCAGAAGACTCCAAGTGTGATCACCAATGATGAGATGGATGGTAAGAAGCCACCGGTGATAGGTACGGATGTTACCTTGACTCCAGGAACTCCAAGTCACCCTAACTTGCATATGAATCCTGATGGAACGATAACCATTTCGCCTAATACACCGGATGGGGTTTATACCTATGATTATACGATATGTAGGGTAAGCAATCCAACAGATTGTAAGACAACCCAAGCGATTATCAACCTACATCCTTCATTGGTAGCCAATGACGATGATTATACTGCCCATCCTGTCAATGTGATACATGATGCAGCTGTGGTTGGCAATGTATTGGAGAATGATACACTGGGAGGAGCATCTATCACGGATCCTACTCAGGTGACCATTACTTTGGTGGATAACGGCGGTCTTGTAGGAGTATCCTTTGCACCTAATGGGGAAGTTACAGTACCACAAGGAGCCCCAGCGGGTACTTATAAGGTAAGGTATAACCTATGTATGTCACAACAATCCTCTGTATGTGATGATGCAGTAGTGACTATAGTGGTATCCAAGGAAGATCCTATCGAGATATACAATGGAATCTCTACCAATGGCGATGGTAAGAATGATGGCTTTAGGATAGAAGGTATTGAGAATTATCGAAAGAATACCTTGAAGATATTCAACCGATGGGGAGTTTTGGTATACCAGAAGGAAGGCTATACCAATGCGGATCCATTCACAGGTTATTCTAACGGACGCTCTACGATAGAGAGTGGTAAGAAGCTACCACAAGGTACTTACTACTATATCTTAGAGTACGAAAACAGCAATAACCAGACTCAGACTAAGAGTGGTTGGTTGTATCTCAAAAGAGACTAAAAACTAAATCAAAACTCAATAGAAGAGAGGTATTCCTAAGAAGGGGATGCCTCTCTTTTTTATTAAAAAAGAGCTTTTTTAGGATAAATAAATGTAAATTGTTAATAACTTTTAAGGGTGAAAAAAAGGTAGAAAATTGTGAGAGTGAAAAAAATGTAATACTTTTGCCACCGAATTATTCTATAAAAAACTAAAGAATGATAAGAGGACTTAAAAAAGCACAAAAAGGATTTTTCTTTTTGTGGATTCTTGTATTGTTTTTTTCCATAGGGAAGCTTCAGGCGCAGAGTTGCGATCCGAATATTCTCAAAGCTTTGGAGCAAACACGCATTACGACCTTTGAGCAAGTAACCCAAGGGGAAGTGGGCGAATTTGTTGTGCGCTATCCTTTGGCAGGCACAACCTATACCCTTACTGATCAGTCAGGGGCTGTGTATAGTAAAACCTATACAGGAACGCCACCAGAGATTACTTTACATATTTCTGTAGGGAATGTGACTACTCCACGTAGTTTTTCTCTCAAGGCTCAGAATGGTGCATGTTCTTATTCCACTGGATTTAACTATACTATTACTCCTCAGACAACTCCCGCTATATCCGTACGTGTGGAGCATGAGTGGTGTAATGATGCTGGGGGTATTTATTTTGAAATGATAGGAGCCAATACGAATGATTATGACTTCTATATGAAAAAAAGTACAGAGGCAAGCTATGATTTTTCGGCAATTAAGCGCTTGGCATATTCAGGGGCACAAACCTTGAAGGCTGGTACTTACGATCTCGTGGCTGTCCTTAAAACAGATCATAATCAAAAGATAGAACGCAGAAATATAAAAGTAGAAAAGCAGGTAGAACCTATTGTTTTCACGGCTCAATACATACCTTCTCTATGTCCTACAGTACTTCCTAAGGTAAAAGTAAATGTCACCAGCGGGAAATATCCTCTTTATTTCAGTCTTTATGACAAGACATTCCATCATGTTATAAAGCCAAAACAGACTTCTAATATTTTTACAGATGTACCCCCAGGTGAATATCGTGTATTGGTAGAAAACTTTTGTGCTGTAGGAGGTGGAGCGCAGACTCCTCAGCCTGTTGTGGTAGAAAATTATCTTTTTTCGCTGCAAGCAATACAACGTTTTTTCCCATTTGAACATTCTTGTAATTATGCTTCTTTTAGGGAAATTGAATTTACATCTGATAATATACAACATATATGGGAAATGGATGCTTTTCCTTATCCTTTTACCATAAAATTGAATTTTACTTCTCCTGCTTCTCGTACATATACAGTATCCAAAACTATTTCTAATCGTACAGATTTAGAAAATGCTTTTTATATATCCAATGGAGCAGGTAATAAAACACTTTATTGGAAAGAAAGTATTTATCAGAATATTCCATTAGAGTACGGAAATTGGACAATGCAGGCTCAGCTTATAGCTTGTGGTACTACAAAGACACTTCCTATAGTGACCAAGCCTCTCTTAGATCCTATGGAAAATGTAGTGACACAATTGAGTACTGAGGCTACTTGTAACCCCAATAAGATATTAGTGGGGATGAGAAACATTGGAGAAAGTAGAGATTATCCAGTATATATGGTGCTTGAAGAGTATCCTAATACTTTCAATCCTGATGCAGCAGGTTTTTATAAAATAGCTACTACCAATCCTAAGTTGGCTAATAAGTATGTTAAAAAATTCGACACCTTAGTAAATCACTACGAATTGGTACCTGCAGGCAACCTAAGAGCAGGAGACAAATTCCGTTTTAGAGCAGTTTCTGTAGATTGTAGCAAGGACAGACTCTTGGATGAACTTACTATTCCAACCTCTGCTATCTTAACTTCTGAAACCTATTTTTGGCAAACAGCCAGTTGTAAGTCTACTCCTACAGGAAGTAGATTCGCTAATATTATTATTGCTAACAAACAGTATACTAATAATATTAAAGAAGTCAAACTTACTGCTTTTAGTGGAGATAACACACTATTACCCGTTACCTTACCTTATATTTTTACTAATAGAAATACCTCAGGAATCCAACAGGAATGGCAAGTAAATGACATGCCTGTAGGCACCTATACATATCAGTATACCGATATATGTGGTAATACCTATACCGCTACAGGAGAACTTATTGAGGATAAGTATACAATCACTTGGGAAGAAGGGTGTACTCCCAAAGTGAAAGGAACCCTACAGTCCACTCCTAAGTATAGAACATTCTATCAGGTAGAACGCTTTAATGAAGCCACAGGACAATGGGTGACAGCTGCTTCTAATGGTAATCCTTTACCTATCTTAGGAAATCATGGCGCTTCTGAAGCAGTCGTAACGACCAACACCCAAGGGAAGTTTAGAGTAATTCGCAAAATAGTGAATGCAAATGGCTTAGCAGATTGTATTCAAGTCATTTCAGAAAAGGAATACAAAGGAAACTTACAACAACCTAAAATAGTAAATTTCCGTTGTGTAGGTAACAAATACCATGTAGCGCTTGTGCCTAAGGGAGGTACTCCTCCTTATATCTATACGTTGGTATCTCAACAAAAAACAGGAGAAACCAATCCAACGATTCTCAATAGACCTGGAGATGATGAAAACTTCTTCTTGGATATAGATGGAGCCGATACCAATACCCGTTATGTATTCAAAGTAACAGACGCATGTAATAGAGCTGAAACAGTTGACTGGATTGTCTCTAATTACCAACCTCTACAGATAGAAGCCGACAAGACTTCTTATTGTAATGGTCAGAAAGCAACACTCTCTGTTCCTTATTTAGGATCTAAGATTGTTGTCAAGTGGTATCGTGCAGATAATCCAACGGCGCTTTTGCATACAGGAACATCCTATACCATAAATAGCTTAACAAATGACGATTTTGATAACAAATACATTGTAAAATTAGAATCAACTCATTCCGCAAATGTAAACACTTGTATTTCAGCTAATCCTATCGAATACACCTTTGTACGTCCAGCAAATGTACCTGCTCCTGTAGCGATACAAAAACATGATATAGAAAAATGTATTTCAGCAGATCCTATTGACAATACATCCTATACTACAGTGTTTGATTTGAATGACTTATTTACAGATACTAACTCTAATCCTTTGTATATAAAGAAAATAGAGGATAAAAATGGAGTTATTCCAGTACCTGCTAATGGAAAAGTAAATATCAATACCAGCACCTTTGTAGGTAAGACAAATACTTTTGTATATTCTATATTGTCCTCTTGTGGAGAGGTGCTAACAAAAGTAGAAGCAACCTTGAAGGTGAAGAAGCCTTTATTACTTCAGGGGGTTGTAACAAATATCAATCTTTGTCAGCCAACAGCAACTTATCAGGATATAGAAAATTTAATGTTCAGTGCATATGGAAATGGCTATAACCAAATAAGAAATAGTGGAGCTACTTTCGCCTGGTATGAAACTCTTGCCAATGCAGAGGCTCAAACTAATAAAAAGATCAATACAGCTTCTATAGGAACGATTGCAGAAGGAAGTAGCAAGAACTTGTATCTGCGCCTTACAAAAGAGGGCTATTGTCCAAGTAGTGTGTATACTATCAAGGTAAATAAAGTAGCTACAGCCGCTCCTGCTGCTAAAACATTAGGAAATATTTGTGCCCTTACAGTAGGAGAGCTTAAGAGACTTATTGATTCCGCTAATCCTTCTCAGATAATAATAAAACAAGGGGGACAAGCCTTGGATGATCGTCATAATATCTTGAGCACTACAGGTATTACTTATAGTAAGCGATTGGGAGAATGTGAAACAGCCCAAGCTCCTGTGACTTTTACTCTTAGTGGTGGGCAGACACAAGCGCAGGCACAGGTTTTAATGATGTGTACTCTTGTGAATAATTATGGTTATTCATATGCTTTAGGATCAGAAGTTAAGAATGCTCTCAAAGCTATCTATCCTAATGCTATGGCTAATGGCATTAAGATCTATAATAGTACAGGAAGTGAATATACAGATACTGATTTTGTATTTACTTCTAACAGACATACTTTTACTGTCAAAGAAAATAATAAATGTGTTTCTCAGCCTTATAGTTTTTCTATTGTAGAAAAAGCAAAGGCATCAGCACCTTCTGCTACTGTTTCTCTCTGTGAGGATAGTACAATAGCGGATCTTAAGGCTAAGATCTCAGGAAATAATATCAAGATATACAAAGGAGATACTCCACAGGCTGATTCGGCTCCAATTGACTGGGATCAGATCACTGCATACCAATATACCTTAGAGGAAACTGGTAAGTGCCCAAGTAATAAGGCCGCTATTATCTTGAACAAGTCAGCCAATGCGACACCTGCTCCAGCTAAGACCGTTTCCTTCTGTTCCGTAAATCCTAAGGTAGCGGATCTACGTGCAGCTATAGGAGATAGCTCGGCTAAGATCTATCTGAAGGATGGCAATCGTTATGATGAGCAGCCCGATGCAGCAGCTCTTAATACGACTTTGACCTATTACTATACTATTCAGCATACAGGTAAGTGTATCAGTCCAAAAGCAGTTGTCTCTTTTGGGATAAGTGCAGCAACTCTAAAAGGCGATTACAATAAGATCACCACTTGCCCGACCACAGTAGCTCAGCTTAAGGCGGAGATAAAAGCAGGGGAGCCCGGACGCCGTACAGAAGAACTTAAGGTATACGAAGGTACTGCTGATCCACCTACTTCTGCACCTTTGGCCGACAATACCCCAATTACAGCAGAGCACTATAGCTATACCTATACCCAGACAGGAAGATGTGAATCTCCTATTCGTATTGCCGATATTATCAAGCCTGCAGTACCTACTCCGCAGCCTACCCAAACTATTTGTGGGGGAACTGCTACTGTGGCTGCCTTGCAGCCTCAGGGGACTACCATTCGTTGGTATAATGTAGTGACAGGAGGTTCTCCACTATCTACCACTACAGCTCTTGCCAATGGAGACTACTATGTAGCTCAAACCAATGCGGGAGGTGCTTGTGAAAGCTCAAGGGTAAAGGTGACAGTGACACTTGTTAATCTTGCAAAACCGACAATTACAGTAACAGCCGCTACTTGTACCTCACCAAGCAAGGCGAAGATAACCAATTACCAAACAGGGGCTACCTATTGGGAAGGAGCTATACAGCTCACAGTAAATGCAAGTGGAGAGATTACTACACCTCTTGCAGTAGGGACACATAGTATTATTGCTAAACAAGATACTTGTAGCTCCACAGCATCTGATAGCTTTACAATCGCTGCTCAAGTAGCAGCACCAGCTGCACCAACAGTAGTGGAGAAAACAGCTGCGAGCTGTACCGCTGTAAGTGTGGCTAAGGTAAGCAATTACGCAAATAATATTACCTATGCTATCACAAACAATGCAGGTACTTCAGTAACAGGAGCTTCAGTAGTAGCAGATGGAACTATCAATGGTCTTACCGCTGCGGGCACCTATAAGATAAAAGCGACTAAGAACGGCTGTGCTTCTTCAGAGGCGAGCTTTACAATCGCTGCTCAAGTAGCAGCACCTGCTGCACCAGCAGTAACCTCCCGTACAGAGTGTCCTACTTCGGTAAGTACGCAGTTTGACATGGCTACTTTGGTGACTCCAGCTACAGGTCATACCCTTAAGTGGTACGATGCAGCTACTGGAGGAACAGCCTTGGCTGCTTCTCCTAAGGTAGAGCGCCAAGTAATAGCGAAGGTGGTTACTACTAAGTATGTAAGCCAAGAAAAGGACGGCTGTGAGAGTGCACGTATAGCTGTAACTTATACAATAGATGATACTCAGGCACCAACACTTACTGTATCTGATATAGTATTAGACTGTTCAGCCGCCAATTTTGATACTTTGGTAGCTAATTGGCTTGCTACAGCAGCGGCTACAGATACTTGTACAACTCCTGTGATAACCAATAACTATACTAAGCCTACCGATGTATGTGGGGCAGGGGAGATCGTGGTGACCTTTACGGCTAAGGATAGCTTTGGCAATCAAACCCAGAAAACAGGTAAGATCCGCTTTATCGTAGCCAAAGATGATGACTATACCTCTACTCCTGTGACACCAAGTTCAAGTGTGCAAGTAGTGAAGGATGGTAGTGGTACTCCTTATATTATATTGACAAATGACAAACTTTATGGTAATGGAGCTACTACAAGCAATGTTACCATAAGTGAAGTAACTCCTAATGTGAATGTGAAGATTGATACCGCTACTGGTCAAGTGAAGGTACAACCGAACACTCCAGCGGGTACTTATACAGTAACCTACCGTATCTGTGATAAGAACATTTCTACAGCTTGCTCTAATATAGCGACTGTAAAGGTTAAAGTTACTTCTACTATTGATGCAGTGGATGATCCAGAGGTAAGTGTACCACGTACAGGCGGAACAGTATCAATCTTGACTAATGACACATTGAACGGTAACCCAGCTACCACAAGCAATGTAACGATAACCGTAACCAATGACGGTGGTCTTACTGGTCTTACTGTGGATGGTACAGGTAAGTTGGTAGTACCGAACAATACTACGCCAAATACTTATACTGTAACATATAAGATCTGTGACAAGGCCAATTCGAATGTATGTGATTCAGCAACCGCAAAGATCAAAGTTCCAGCCGTAATAGATGCAGTAGACGATCCAGAGGTAAGCGTACCACGTACAGGCGGAACAGTATCAATCTTGACCAATGACACATTGAACGGTAACCCAGCTACCACAAGCAATGTAACGATAACCGTAACCAATGACGACGGTCTTACCGGTCTTACTGTGGATGGTACAGGTAAGTTGGTAGTACCGAACAATACTACTCCAGGTACATATACTATTACGTATAAGATCTGTGACAAAGCCAATTCGAATGTATGTGATACAGCAACCGCTAAGATCAAAGTTCCATCCGTAATAGATGCAGTAGATGATCCAGAGGTAAGCGTACCACGTACAGGTGGAACAGTATCAATCTTGACCAATGACACATTGAACGGTAATCCAGCTACCACAAGCAATGTAACGATAACCGTAACCAATGACGGAGGTCTTACCGGTCTTACTGTGGATGGTACAGGTAAGTTGGTAGTACCGAACAATACTACGCCAAATACTTATACTGTAACATATAAGATCTGTGATAAGGCTAATTCGAATGTATGTGATTCAGCAACCGCTAAGATCAAAGTTCCATCCGTAATAGATGCAGTAGATGATCCAGAGGTAAGCGTACCACGTACAGGTGGAACAGTATCAATCTTGACCAATGACACATTGAACGGTAATCCAGCTACCACAAGCAATGTAACGATAACCGTAACCAATGACGGAGGTCTTACCGGTCTTACTGTGGATGGTACAGGTAAGTTGGTAGTACCGAACAATACTACGCCAAATACTTATACTGTAACATATAAGATCTGTGATAAGGCTAATTCGAATGTATGTGATTCAGCAACCGCTAAGATCAAAGTTCCATCCGTAATAGATGCAGTAGATGATCCAGAGGTAAGTGTACCACGTACAGGCGGAACAGTATCTATCTTGACCAATGACACATTGAACGGTAACCCAGCTACCACAAGCAATGTAACGATAACCGTAACCAATGACGGTGGTCTTACCGGTCTTACTGTGGATGGTACAGGTAAGTTGGTAGTACCGAACAATACTACTCCAGGTACATATACTATTACGTATAAGATCTGTGATAAGGCTAATTTGAATGTATGTGATTCAGCAACCGCTAAGATCAAAGTTCCATCCGTAATAGATGCAGTAGATGATCCAGAGGTAAGTGTACCACGTACAGGCGGAACAGTATCAATCTTGACCAATGACACATTGAACGGTAACCCAGCTACTACAAGCAATGTAACGATAACTGTAACCAATGACGGTGGTCTTACCGGTCTTACTGTGGATAGTACAGGTAAGTTGGTAGTACCGAACAATACTACCCCAGGTACATATACTATTACGTATAAGATCTGTGACAAGGCCAATTCGAATGTATGTGATTCAGCAACCGCTAAGATCAAAGTTCCATCCGTAATAGATGCAGTAGATGATCCAGAGGTAAGCGTACCACGTACAGGTGGAACAGTATCAATCTTGACTAATGACACATTGAACGGTAATCCAGCTACCACAAGCAATGTAACGATAACCGTAACCAATGACGGAGGTCTTACCGGTCTTACTGTGGATGGTACAGGTAAGTTGGTAGTACCGAACAATACTACCCCAGGTACATATACTATTACGTATAAGATCTGTGATAAATTAGATGCTAATGTATGTGATTCAGCAACCGCAAAGATCAAAGTTCCATCCGTAATAGATGCAGTGGATGATCCAGAGGTAAGCGTACCACGTACAGGTGGAACAGTATCAATCTTGACTAATGACACATTGAACGGTAACCCGGCTACCACAAACAATGTAACGATAACCGTAACCAATGACGGAGGTCTTACCGGTCTTACTGTGGATAGTACAGGTAAGTTGGTAGTACCGAACAATACTACCCCAGGTACATATACTATTACGTATAAGATCTGTGATAAATTAGATGCTAATGTATGTGATTCAGCAACCGCAAAGATCAAAGTTCCATCCGTAATAGATGCAGTAGATGATCCAGAGGTAAGCGTACCACGTACAGGTGGAACAGTATCAATCTTGACCAATGACACATTGAACGGTAATCCAGCTACCACAAGCAATGTAACGATAACCGTAACCAATGACGGAGGTCTTACCGGTCTTACTGTGGATGGTACAGGTAAGTTGGTAGTACCGAACAATACTACGCCAAATACTTATACTGTAACATATAAGATCTGTGATAAGGCTAATTCGAATGTATGTGATTCAGCAACCGCTAAGATCAAAGTTCCATCCGTAATAGATGCAGTAGATGATCCAGAGGTAAGTGTACCACGTACAGGCGGAACAGTATCTATCTTGACCAATGACACATTGAACGGTAACCCAGCTACCACAAGCAATGTAACGATAACCGTAACCAATGACGGTGGTCTTACCGGTCTTACTGTGGATGGTACAGGTAAGTTGGTAGTACCGAACAATACTACTCCAGGTACATATACTATTACGTATAAGATCTGTGATAAGGCTAATTTGAATGTATGTGATTCAGCAACCGCTAAGATCAAAGTTCCATCCGTAATAGATGCAGTAGATGATCCAGAGGTAAGTGTACCACGTACAGGCGGAACAGTATCTATCTTGACCAATGACACATTGAACGGTAACCCAGCTACCACAAGCAATGTAACGATAACCGTAACCAATGACGGTGGTCTTACCGGTCTTACTGTGGATGGTACAGGTAAGTTGGTAGTACCGAACAATACTACTCCAGGTACATATACTATTACGTATAAGATCTGTGATAAGGCTAATTCGAATGTATGTGATTCAGCAACCGCTAAGATCAAAGTTCCATCTGTAATAGATGCAGTGGATGATCCAGAGGTAAGCGTACCACGTACAGGCGGAACAGTATCAATCTTGACCAATGACACATTGAACGGTAACCCAGCTACTACAAGCAATGTAACGATAACTGTAACCAATGACGGTGGTCTTACCGGTCTTACTGTGGATAGTACAGGTAAGTTGGTAGTACCGAACAATACTACCCCAGGTACATATACTATTACATATAAGATCTGTGATAAAGCTAACTTAGGAGTTTGCGATACAGCAGTAGTGAAGATCAAAGTAACTGGCACTACTTCGACTATCGATGCGGTAGATGATGGTGAAAAGACCCTTCCACGTACAGGTGGTATAGTAGAGGTGTTGACCAATGATACGCTCAACAGTTCCCCTGCTACTAAGGATAATGTAACAGTAGCAATCGACAACAATGGTGGTCTTACCGGTCTTACAGTAAATGGAGATGGTAAGTTGGTAGTACCGAATAATACTACGCCAAATACTTATACTGTAACATATAAGATCTGTGATAAAGCTAACCTAGGAGTTTGCGATACAGCAGTAGTGAAGATTACTATAGTAACAGGCCCTGTTATTGATGCAGTAAATGATCCTGATGTGACTATGCCTCGTACAGGAGGTAATATAAACATCCTAAGCAATGATACGCTCAATGGTAACCCTGCTACTAAGGATAATGTAAGAATTACTATTGAAGACAATGATGGATTGACAGTCTTGATGATAGATCCAGATACAGGATTCTTAGTAGTACCTAATAACGCTCCTGTAGGTGTCTATATGGTAACTTATAAGATCTGTGCAAAGGCCAATGCAGGACTTTGTGATACCGCTAAGGTGAGAATTACGATAACAGGAGGGGCTCCTCGCTATATAGAGGCGATAGACGATGGTGTATGGGAAGTAGGTACACAAGGTGAGTTCCTTACCCCAAGTATCTTGGATAATGACCGCTTAGGTAGCAAGGTAGGTCTGGTATCCTCTGATGTACTTATTGAGAGAACACAAGGACAACCAGCTCCTGACAATCACTTGGTGATGAATGATGACGGACGTATTACTGTTAGAAGAGGAATAGCAATAGGTACCTATATCTATTACTATACAATTATAGATAGAGCTAATAGTAATCAGACTTCCAGTGCGAAGGCTATTATCAAAGTAGTGAACTTTGTGGCTCAACAGGATGAGTTCGAGATCACCAATACCAAAAATACACCTAAGAATACTCCAAGTGTTATCACTAATGATGAGATAGATGGTAGAAAATCACCGGTTATTGGTACGGATGTTACCTTGACCCCAGGCACTCCAAGTCATCCTAACTTGCAGATGAATCCTGATGGTACAATAACCATAGCTCCTAATACTCCTGATGGTACTTATACCTATGAGTATACTATCTGTAGAGTAAGTGCCCCTGGTGATTGTAAGACAGCTAAAGCAATTATTGAGCTCCATCCAGCACTTGAGGCTAATGATGATGACTACTCAGCGCATCCTGTCAATCCAGCACAACAGCCTATAGTAGTGGGCAATGTGTTAGACAATGATACTCTTGCAGGAGCTAAGATAACCGATCCTACCAAGGTAGCTATTACTTTGATAGATAATGACGGTCTTAGTGGAGTAAGTTTTGCTCCTAACGGCGAGATTACAGTACCTCAGGGAGCTAACGAAGGTACCTATAGAGTAAGGTATAACCTATGTATGGCTCAACAGCTATCTGTATGTGATGATGCAGTGGTAACCATAGTAATAACCAAGGACAAACCGCTAACCATATATAATGGAGTTTCTTCCAATAGTGATGGTAAGAATGACGGCTTCACAATAGAAGGTATTGAGGCTTATCCTAAGAATACCTTAAAGATATTCAACCGTTGGGGAGTCTTGGTATATGAAAAAGAAGGTTATACCAACGCAGAACCATTTGATGGATATTCTAATGGACGCTCTACAGTAGAGCAAGGTAAGCGACTCCCACAAGGTACTTACTATTATATCTTAGATTACCAAGATAGTGTAGGTCAAACTCATAACTACAGTGGCTGGCTATACCTTAAGAAGGAATAATAACATAAAATGATTTAAAAAAAGAAGAGGTATCCCTCCCGTGGGATACCTCTTCTTTTTGCCTAAAGCAGAGTAATAATCGCTAATATGTCGAAAATCATTAACTTACAGAGCTTGAATTTTTAAGAAAAATACATATTAATAGTGGATAACTTTTTAGAATAAAAAGTTAAAAAACTATTGTATAGGTCAATAAATTATACTACCTTTGCCATCTTAAAAAAATGAAAAAAATCTATAATAAAATGGAAATAAAAAAAGAGATTATTTCGTATGTAAAATACTTATTTACAGCTGCTTTCTTTTTATTTTTTGTAGGCTCACAGGCGAATACCTATGATATAAATATAGGCGATAAGGCAGAAGGAAGCCGAGGAAAGGTACAAGCAGCGGCGGATGAAGAGACGCTGAACTTACAATCATCCAATAACTCTCTCAACTGTATCCCTACCGGTCAGCTGCGTATCCAAATACAAAAACCAAAAGCAGGTCAGACCTACAAGGTACAGCTTACGGCCTTCCCTACAGGGTATACAGGCCCTACAGAGTTTACCATTACCGCTGGTGATAAGGATGGGGCAATCACCTTTGTAAAGTTTACCGACTATGATATGCCTGCGGGGAATTACAAGGGGAAAATAATTGCTCCTGTTATTCCTAATACGCAAGAAGTACCTGCAACTATTGGAAAGCTGGTCAAGGACTTTCCTGCACCTAATAGAAACAATAACGATTTTGGTAGTGATCAAGTGTATAGAGAGATATTGGATGCATCCGGAGAAAAAGACTGTAATTATGCGGCTATCCGTTTTGGTGGGAATACCAATTCTCCCTTCTATAAATACTTTACAAAACCAGAACTTATAGCCTTATATGAATATACCGCTTACTCGGATTATGATTTGCAAAATGTCTATGGAGGAAATAGGGATCACCCTAATATACAGTGGAGAGATCTGTTTTCTGTGCCAGCAGGAAAAAGCTCTTCTCAGAAAGTAGTATATTATGATATGGGAGCTCATGGGCGTACTTATAAGGATATGAAGGAAGATCTTAACAAGAGACCTAAATTTTATTTCCGAATCAAAGGACATAATGGTTGTAATAATCAAGATGCACCTATGGAGTCAGGGGATATGCGCTTTATGGGAGCAAGCCTTACTTTCGGAGGTACTTGTACAGCTCCACAAATGACCGTAAGAGCATTTAATCATATGTTCTGTGATCCTGCTACTTATGTGGTAAAAGAAAAAGTTACGGGTATACAAGTGGCTACAGGAACTATCAAACTGGATGAAACAAAAAGTCTATCCACTTTGGATAATCGACAACCTTTTGATAGAACAAAAGTATATGAAGTAACGGTTACTTCTCGAGATGGACAAACATATACTGAATCAGGTAGTTTTAATAATTTTTATAATGCTTTAGTTCCTAATGCTGGCTTTACAATTGCCACAAGATGCTATGGAAGTTCTAATAGTACAAAAGGCTATATAGAGGTGTTGTTTAGAAATTGGCAAGGTACTGGAGCAATTCTTCCTATGGAAGGCTATAAGGTGACTTTATTACAAGCACCTGCTGGATATACAGAAGAAGAAGGGAAAATAAAGCTAAATGAAACAGTGACAATTTCTTTGAAAAATAAAAATAATGTCACTACTAATATTTTAGCGACAACAGAACAAGATGTTCTGACGAAATATTTTACACTCCCAGAAGGACAGTATAAAATAAAGGTAGAAGATCCTTGTGGAAGAGTTACTTATGTGCGCAATTCGAGGGCACCTATCACTCAAGAGGTTTTTAATCTTACTTATCCTACGGATTATCAAGAAAAGGCTCTTACCCCTGAGACAGAAACAGAATGTGCTAAAGTGAAGGTGTATCCTTTTAGAGGAAATCCTGCTTTTGATTGGCTAAAATATAAAAATGCAAACAAAGCTATATATGTGTACCTATTCAAGCGTCCTAATGGTATCAACGCAGGGGATGTGACAGTAAGTAGTAATCTAAGTGAATCATTAGGGGGAACTAATTATATTAAAGCGGTGTATAATCCTAGTGATCCTACTTCTGTAAATCAGTATTTCTCCCTGCCAAGAAACCAAAATTCTGATGGGAAGTATACTTTTGTATATGGAGGAAGGATAAATGCAGCGAATAATAGTGATGCCTTAGATGTTATACAATATATCGCAAGCAACGGGACAAGGGGTTGTGCTCGTACTTTTGAGGTAAAGGTAGACGATGTCTTACTGAACTTTGACCCCAATACTTATATAGGATACCGTTGTGATAACAATACAGGTAAGATTGTCGTGAAAGCCATCAATGGAGTCAGTGGTTCTGGTAATTATACCTATGAGCTATATGATACCAAAGAGGGAAATCTTATAGATACTAAAACTGAGGCTAAGGGTACAGAAGTGACTTTTACGAACTTAGGTACTTTTGCTCCAGGACAGAATACACGCTGGGTGAAAATTATAGATTCTGCTTGTACAGCGGCTCCTGTATGGCGCGAATTGCCCATAGCTAATGCTTCTCAAGCCAATCTCTTACTCAAGAACCCACTCAGGGCTTCTTATTGCCAAGGCGAAAGTGTCTCTATAGAGCTTCGTCCTATTGGTGCGGCTAAGTATGTATGGACATTGCCTGATGGTTCTTCTCAAGAAACTACAGAACCTAAGCTGGAGATCGCCTCTCTACAAGCGGCTCATTCAGGAACCTATGCTGTTAAGGCAGAGGGGCTTACTTGTGGAGCTAATACACTTACTTTTAGCTATAATATAAATGTCTTACAAAAACCAACAGGGGGGCAAACGTATACTCTCTGTCAAGGGGCTAAGATCTCAGATCTGAAAACTCAGGTGGATACCAATACCAATCTTGTCAAAGTATATAAGAATAATACATTGGTAACGGATGATAATGAGCTACTTACTTCTACAGATACGTATACAGTAAGTCGCTTCAGTACCACTTGTGAGACAGATAAGGTGGGAGTAACAGTATCGCTTACTCAACTGGCAAAACCTATAATGACTACAGAGGCTGCTACTTGTACTGCCCCAAGCAAAGCGAAGATTACCAACTACCAAGCAGGTCTTACCTATTGGGACGGAAGCACACAGCTTACAGTAGCTGCCGATGGATTGATTACCACTCCACTTACAGCAGGAAATCATACAGTTACAGCTAAGAATGCAGCCGGTTGTACCTCTGGGGCTTCGGATACTTTCACTGTTACTGCTCAGCTACCATCGCCTACCGCTTCGGATGTGTTCTCGATAACAGAACAACCTCAGGACGGAGTGACTTGTCAAGGCACAAATTATACCCTTACTTCCAAAGTAGAATTGAAGGCGCCTTATACAGGAAATATTACCTATCGATGGGAGTTTTCCACTAATAATGGGGGAAGTTGGTCATTTCTTGGTGCTCAAGGAACACTTACCAGTGGAGGTACAGCAACAATAGTTCACAGTATAGCATCTGGAAGTACAAATAAGTATAGGGTAAAATATACTTACCAAGTACCTTCTTGTGGTAATACAGTGACTGTTTTGTCCGATATAGCGACCTTATCAATCAGAACACTCTGGATTAGTGCACACCCTCAGGCAAGCACTTCCTATTGTAAGGGGGCAACACCAACGGCTCTTTCTGTAAACACCAATGGGACAGATACAGGTATTACTTACCAATGGTATAAGAATACTTCCAATAACCCTTCAGGAGCGACCCTTATAACAGGGGCTACACAGCAAACTTATACTCCAGCTACCAATACTGTAGGAACTACTTACTATTTCGTAGAGGTAAAAGGACAAGGCTGTCAACGAGCTGTAAGGAGCGCCCTTGCTCAAGTAAAGGTGATACAAACTCAGGATCCAACAGTCTCAGAAAAGTCTGCTGCCAGCTGTGCCGCCGTAAGTGTAGCTCAGGTAAGCAATCATGTCGCTGGAACTGTTTATACCATTACTGACAGCGTAGGAACTACTGTATCTGGTGCTTCTGTGGCAGCTGATGGAACTATCAATGGTCTTACCTCTGCAGGTACCTATAAGATAAAAGCGACTAAGGATGGCTGTTCTTCATCAGAGGTGAGCTTCACCATCACAGCTCAAGTGGCTACACCATCGTCTCCTACAGTAACTAATCTTACCGATTGCCCAACTCTGGCAAGTACTCAGTTTGATATGGCTACTTTGGTAACAGCTTCTGCTGGTCATACGCTCAAGTGGTACGATGCTGCCAGTGGAGGAACAGCTTTGGCTGCTTCTCCGAAGGTAGAGCGCCAAGTAACTGCAAAAACAGTTACGACTAAGTATGTAAGCCAAGAGAAGGATGGCTGTGAGAGTGCTCGTGTAGCAGTAACCTATACAGTAGATGATACTGTGGCTCCATCACTTACTGCGGATGATATAGTATTGGATTGTACAGCGGCCAACTTTGATACTTTGGTAACTACTTGGCTTACAACAACAGCTGCGACAGCTACAGATGTATGTACAACCCCAGTGGTAACGAACAACTATAGCAAGCCTACAGACTTGTGTGGAGCAGGGGAGATAGAGGTGACCTTTACGGCTAAGGATAGCTTTGGCAATCAAACACAGAAGAAAGCAAAAATCCGCTTTATCGTGGCCAAGGATGATGACTATACAGCAACTCCAGTGACACCAAGCGCTACAGAACAAGTAGTGAAAGATAGTAGTGGTACTCCATACAATGTATTGAATAATGATAAGCTGTATGGTAATGGAGCTACTACAAGCAATGTAACGATAAGCGAAGTTACGCCTAATGCGAATGTGAAGATAGATACTACAACTGGTCAGGTGAAAGTACAACCTAATACTCCAGTGGGTACTTATACAGTAACTTATCGTATTTGTGATAAGAATACTCCAACAGCTTGTTCTAATGTAGCGACAGTAACGGTGAAGGTGGAAGCTCCTGCTCCGACTATCAAGGCTAATGATGATCCAGATACGAATATACCTCGTACAGGAGGAAGTATAGATATCTTAAGTAATGATAAGCTCAATGGCAATCCAGTTACTAAGGATCAGGTGAATATCTCTATTGATAGCGATGGAGGTCTTACAGGAGTAGCTATAGATCCTACAACAGGGAAATTAGTAGTTCCTAATGGTACTACTCCAGGCACTTATACGGTAACCTATAAGATTTGTGATAAGGCAAATCCAACGGTTTGTGATACCGCTAAGGTGAAGATTATCATAGCCCCAGGAACAATTCATAATATAGAAGCGGTGGATGATGGAGTATGGGAAGTAGGTACTCAGGGTGAGTTCCTTACCCCAAGTGTTCTGAACAACGACCGTATAGGTAGCAAAACAGGCTTAAATGCTTCAGATGTGCTTATTGAAAGGACACAAGGTCAGCCAGCACCGGATAGCCACTTGGTAATGAATGCTGATGGCCGTATTACTGTAAAAGAAGGCATAGCGATAGGTACTTATATCTATTACTATACGATTATCGACAGGGCAAATAATAATCAGACTTCGAGTGCGAAGGCGATTATCAAAGTGGTAAGCTTTGTAGCACAACAGGACGAATATAGTCTGACCAATACCAAGGATAGGGAGCAGAAGACTCCAAGTGTCATTACCAATGATGAGATGGATGGTAAGAAGCCACCGGTGATAGGTACGGATGTTACCTTGACTCCAGGAACTCCAAGTCACCCTAACTTGCATATGAATCCTGATGGAACGATAACCATTGCGCCTAATACACCGGATGGGGTTTATACCTATGATTATACGATATGTAGGGTAAGCAATCCAACAGATTGTAAGACAACCCAAGCGATTATCAACCTACATCCTTCATTGGTAGCCAATGACGATGATTATACGACCCATCCTGTCAATGTGATACATGATGCAGCTGTGGTTGGCAATGTATTGGAGAATGATACACTGGGAGGGGCATCTATCACAGATCCTACTCAGGTGACCATTACTTTGGTGGATAACGGCGGTCTTGTAGGAGTATCCTTTGCATCTAATGGGGAAGTTACAGTACCACAAGGAGCCCCAGCGGGCACTTATAAGGTAAGGTATAACCTATGTATGGCTCAACAACTATCTGTATGTGATGATGCAGTAGTGACTATAGTGGTATCCGAGGAAGATCCTATCGAGATATACAATGGAATCTCTACCAATGGTGATGGTAAGAATGATGGCTTTAGGATAGAAGGTATTGAGAATTATCGAAAGAATACCTTGAAGATATTCAACCGATGGGGAGTTTTGGTATACCAGAAGGAAGGCTATACCAATGCGGATCCATTCACAGGTTATTCTAACGGACGCTCTACGATAGAGAGTGGTAAGAAGCTACCACAAGGTACTTACTACTATATCTTAGAGTACGAAAACAGCAATAACCAGACTCAAACCAAGAGTGGTTGGTTGTATCTCAAAAGAGACTAAAAGTACTAAATAGATCAGATGAGGTATCCTTTTGTAGGATACCTCATCTCATTTCTTTATAGGGGTGTTTCTTAATAAAACAAGGAAACTAAGGGGGTGATTTTAAAATACTGTCAAATAAACTCGTGTAATTAAACAAATATTAACACTTAATTTTAACACAATAAAAGTTATGAACAATTTTCATTTTTTTGTGGATAAGTGAGAAAAAAACAATAATTTTGCACCGAGTCATTTTGTCAATGGGCAAAAGTATATATACAGAATAATATTTGTTATACTCATTTGCAAATCAGGTATATATAGGTCAGCACACTCAGTGTATGAGCTATAATATACATCACTTTGCAAGGCGGTATAGGCGCAATTATAAAAAAACAGCAAAAAAATTATGGGGATAGAATTCGATAATCTGACATTTGATCTTCCAAAGAATGCGGAAAACCTAATCAAAGTAATTGGTGTAGGCGGCGGCGGTGGCAATGCCGTAAACTACATGTATAAGCAAAATATCAAAGGGGTCGACTATATCATATGCAATACGGATCGACAAGCACTTGATAAGAGCCCCATAGTGAACAAAATCCACTTAGGGATTGAACTGACTGAGGGACTCGGTGCAGGATCCAATCCTGAAGTAGGAGAACAGTCTGCCATGGAAAGTATCGAGGAGATAAAAGCTATGTTGGGTACCAATACCAAAATGGCTTTCATCACCGCAGGTATGGGTGGCGGTACTGGAACAGGAGCGGCGCCTATTATCGCTAAGATTTGTCGAGATATGGGGATACTCACTGTAGGTATCGTAACCAGTCCTTTTAAGTTCGAAGGGGAAATCCGCTTGGCTCAAGCGCAAAAAGGAATCGAAAATCTCCGCAAACAGCTGGATTCTCTCATTGTTATTAATAATAACAAGCTCAGAGATACTTATGGCAACTTGGGAATAAAGACTGGTTTTGCTAAGGCTGATGAGGTGCTTACCATTGCAGCCAAAGGAATTGCCGAGGTGATTACCAAGGATTTCGAAGTGAATATTGACCTAAGGGATGCACATACAGTGCTCTCCAATAGTGGTACTGCTATCATGGGTACAGGTTACGGAACAGGTGACAATCGTGCTATGGATGCTGTAAAAAGTGCCTTAGAATCTCCTTTGCTTAATGATAATAGAATCACTGGTGCTAAGAATGTCCTCCTACTTATCCTCTATGGAAAAGAGGAGATCACCATGGATGAAGTGGCTGAAATCAATGAGTATATCCAGAAGGAGGCAGGTAACAGTCAGGAATTGGCTGCCGGTTACAAGACTAATATTATCATGGGTATGGGCGAAGAAGAAGCCCTCGAGGACAAGGTTATGGTTACAGTCGTAGCCACTGGTTTCTCTACCGAACAACAACATGAGATTATTGATGTAGAACCTAAGAAAATAGTCCATTCCTTGGATGAAAATACACCTTTTGTTCAGGAACTGGATACTACTTCTTCTTTTACCGATATTTCTTTTGAAAATTCTCTAAAGAGAAAGCAACAAGCTCAGAGTGAAAGTGTGACTTCCTTTACTACACCTCAGGCTACAGTCTCTCAGCCAATTAGAAGTGAAGTAGGGATCACTCTCCATGCTCCTGAAAAAAAAACTAATTCTATAACCATTGATGACTCTCTATATAGAGTGCCTGTGCAGTATGAGGTAGTAGAGCGCTTTGTTGCAGCTCCTCAGGAAGAGTTTGTAATATATCAAGAAAAAAAAACAACGCCTAAGCCTCAGCCAGTACAACCTTTGCAGGTGGAAAGAGAGGTAATTGTAATGGAACCTCAACGCCCTCAGGCATCTGTTACAAAACAAAAAGCAATAATGTCAGCTATGGCAGAAGAGGATGCCAAGATAGTACACAATCTCAATGATTATCTGGAGGTGGAAGAAATGCTTATTCAAGCCCATTCTCCACAGCCAGAGGAAAAAATCGACGAGGAGTTCAGAGCCGAAATACGTGTGAAAGAAACTACTTTGCCTAAGGAGCAGCCTAAGGAAGAAAACCAAAATGCTTACCTCGCAGCTCTGAAAGAAAATGCGGCTAACAGAAGAACAACTTTCAAAAATATGAGCCATCAGTTCTCTAATCAGAATAATTATAGATTGGAGGATTTGGAGAATACTCCTGCATATATGAGGAAAAATGTTGATATTTCGTCCTCCTCTCAGGCTCCTGCTGTCTCACGTAGTACCATTAGCTTAGACTCTAACAATGTAACTCAGATTCGTGAGAACAATAGCTTCTTACATGACAATGTAGATTAATGTTATAAAAGTTAAATTTCAGTATCAGACAAAAAACAGTTAATGCAAATTAGCTGTTTTTTGTTACAATAACTATTACAATGCAAAAACCAAGCATACCCAAGGGAACGCGTGACTTCTCTCCTTCGGAGGTGGCCAAGCGCAATTATATTGTACAAACAATCCGAAAGAAT
Organism: Capnocytophaga gingivalis; assembly: GCF_002302415.1. Lineage (NCBI taxonomy): Bacteria > Pseudomonadati > Bacteroidota > Flavobacteriia > Flavobacteriales > Flavobacteriaceae > Capnocytophaga > Capnocytophaga gingivalis. The sequence continues at coordinate 2,414,805 of NZ_CP022386.1, forward strand.
TTCGAACAATTTGGATTCCAACCTATAGAGACTCCCTGTTTTGAAAAAACAGAAACGCTTATGGGCAAATATGGAGAGGAAGGAGATCGATTGATTTTTAGAATTTTAGATGCAGGAGATTTCCTCTCAGAAGTCCCTGCCGAGGTATATCAGTCAGCCAATAGTGCTAAGCTCGCGTCTTATATAAGTGGAAAGGCACTTCGTTATGATCTTACGGTACCTTTTGCTCGCTATGTAGTACAGCATCAGAACGAGATAAGTTTCCCTTTCAAGCGTTATCAGATTCAGCCCGTATGGCGTGCAGATCGCCCTCAGAAAGGGCGCTATCGTGAGTTCTATCAGTGCGATGCTGATGTGGTAGGCGCAAGGGGGCTTTGGCAGGAAGTGGAGTTCGTACAGCTCTATGATAGGGTCTTTACCGACCTACAAGTGAAAGGGGTTACTGTCAAGATGAACCACCGAAAGATTCTCTCTGGCTTTGCCGAAATTATTGGAGCTCCAGACAAGTTGATTGACTTCACAGTAGCCTTGGACAAGCTCGATAAGATAGGCAAGGAGAAAGTCGAAGAGGAAATGATCCAAAGAGGAATTACTCCTGAGGCTATTGCCAAGATACAGCCTGTATTCTCTCTTGAGGGGGATTTCTCTCAGAAAATAGCACAACTCAAGGACATTCTTTCTACTTCTCCTACAGGACTGGAGGGAATAGCTGACTTAGAGTTTATCTATACTCAGACTCAGCTATTGGGTTTACAAACGGCTGCTCTGGAGTTGGAGGTAACACTCGCTCGCGGTCTGAACTATTATACTGGGGCTATTTTCGAGGTAGCCGCACCCAAAGAGGTTGCTTTAGGATCTATAGGCGGTGGAGGGCGCTATGACGAACTCACTGAGATTTTTGGTCTTAAGGGCATGAGTGGGATAGGTATTTCTTTTGGTTTGGATAGGATATACCTTGTCTTAGAACAATTGGATTTGTTCCCCAAGACTTTGGATAATACGCTCGATGTGCTTTGTATCAATTTTGGAGAAAAAGAGGCGTTGGCGTCTTTCAAGGTAATACAACAATTACGCGCAAAAGGTTATAGGGCAGAACTCTATCCAGAATCTACTAAGCTTAAGAAACAATTGTCCTATGCCGATAGTAGGCAAGTAAGGTATGTGATACTTATAGGCGAAGAGGAACTAAGTAATGCAAAGGCTGTACTGAAGAATATGCTTACAGGCGAGCAAACTTCCTACCCTATAGAGGAAATTGTAAAAGCAATCGGTGAAGAATAAAACAGGGATAACCCTTATAGAATGCAATAAACTGTGTCTACTCTGTAGATGCAATTTATTGCATTTTACATCTTCTATCATATAGGACACAATTTACCCTGTCTTATTCCAATAAAAAAGAGTGAACAGAGTAACTGCTCACGGCTTACCGTTCACTGCTCACTTAAATAGATTGAATGACTGCTTTTTCAGCTTCTTTACGGGAGCCATCAAAGCCATCAACACCTGCTACAGTGGTGTATTTCAGTACATACTTCTTGGTAGGGTAGAGGCGGTTATAGACCCCTTGGCACATCAGGGTAGCTTCATGGAAACCACATAGGATTAGCTTGAGTTTTCCTGGGTAGGTATTTACATCGCCTATGGCATAGACCCCTTCTATATTTGTTTGGTAATCAAGAGCATTATTTACCTTGATGGCATTTCTTTCTATCTCCAATCCCCAATCTGCGATAGGCCCTAGCTTAGGAGTAAGTCCAAAGAGGGGAATAAAGTAGTCGGTAGGGAGTTCCTCTTGTACGCCTTCTTTTTCAAGGACTACCGCTGAGAGTTTTTCCTCTCCCTTTAGGCCTACCACCTCACAGGGGGTGATAAGGTTGATCTTGCCTGCTGCTTTGAGTTCTTTGACTTTTTCTACCGAATCCAAGGCTGCACGGAACTCATTGCGGCGATGCACTAAGGTCACCGACTGTGCGATGTTGGATAGGTAGATACTCCAGTCAAGGGCAGAATCTCCTCCTCCAGCAATCACTACTCGTTTACCCGCAAAGCGTTCAGGATTCTTTACAAAATATTCTACTCCCTTATCCTCATAATCAGCCAGATTGCTGATCTCGGGCTTGCGTGGCTCGAAGGTTCCTAAGCCTCCTGCGATAGCCACCGCTTTACCTTTTACTTGGGTACCCTTGTCGGTGGTGACGATAAAGGTATCATCGGCTTGTTTTTCTAAGGTTACAGCTGTCTCCGATAGGGTAAACTCAGGTTGGAACTGTTTGATCTGTTCCATGAGGTTGTCTATCAGTTCTCCAGCCCCTACACTGGGGTAGCCAGGAATATCAAAGATAGGCTTCTTTGGATAAAGCTCTGTAAGCTGCCCCCCTGGCTGTGGTAGGGTGTCTATTAGGTGGCACTTAAGGCGCAAAAGACCTGCTTCAAATACGGCAAAAAGTCCCGTAGGCCCTGCCCCTATGATGATAATATCTGTTTCTTCCATGAAAGTTGATTTGATGGTGCAAAAATACAAATTTTAATTGTTAATGGTTAATGGCCTTTTGTTAATTTCTAATCACTTTTCATTTTTCTACTCTTCACTGGAACTGGTAACCACTGAGGGTAACAAAGACAATCATTACTATACAGAAGATCCATTTCATAAGATAAGAGGTTAGTAGAGTAATTTGATTTCTTTAAGGGAGAAGGAGCTCATTAGGGCATCTTCCTGTTCTACTTGGAGTTGCCCATTATGACTTACGCCCCTGATGTAGCCCATAAAGCGTTCTCCATTGGGATATTCGAAGGTGGAGGGCTTGTCCTTGCGGAACAGGTGGGTGTGGTATTCGTCCAACATGGTCTCAAAGCGAGTAGGGGAGAGGCTCTTGAGTGATACCTCCAACTCTTGGCATATAAGAAGCAATACTTCTTCTAAGTCAAAAGGGTGTCCCATGATTTTTTGTAAAGAGGATACATTGGGCAAATCGTTAAAAAATACTTGGTTTACATTCACTCCTATGCCTATAATAGAGGAGCTAATTTGCTCTTTGTGTAGGGTATTTTCTATAAGGATTCCACAGATTTTCTTCTTTGATGACAAAATGTCATTTGCCCACTTGACAGCCAAGTCAGGAATATATAGTTTTTTTAAGGTACGAAAAATAGCTAAAGATACTTCCATATTCAGCAGGAAATGGTATTCAGAAGAGAGGTTCTCAAACTTTTTCAAAATACTGAATGTTAGGTTTTTACCTGGTTCTGAAATCCATTTAGCTCCTTGTTGTCCTCTCCCTTGTGTCTGTGAGAGAGCCCATATACAGCTCAGGTCTTTTACTTGTTTTTCTTTTAAGAGATTTTTTAGATATGTATTGGTAGAATTTGTGGCATTAAGTTTGATAATTTCCATAAAATGTTATACCTTTGTCGCTTTGCAAAAGTAATTAAAAAAATTGAATGTCAGAAAAAAATAACACAGAACAAATGTTGTCTTCCATACTGGAAGGAATACTAAAAGTAAAGGGTCAGGATATCACTATTTTAGACCTTAGATCCATTGAGAATGCAGTATGTAGCTACTTTGTCATCTGCACAGGGGGCTCCAATACTCAAGTGTCGGCCATCTCTGGAGCAGTACAGAGACAAACTCCTCAGAAACCATGGCATGTAGAAGGCGAACAGAATGCTGAGTGGATTCTCTTGGACTATGTGGATATAGTGGTGCATGTCTTCCAAAAACCTATACGCGAATACTATGATATAGAAGGCCTATGGGGTGATGCTAAAATTACTCATATAAAAACGAATGAATAGTTATGAACGAAAACAAACCCTCTCGCTTTTCGGCCTTTTGGTTCTATGCGGGACTTGCTATTATTTTATTCTTTATCCTTAACCCGCTCTCTTCTTCTGGGTTATGGAAACAACCAGAGGAAATCCCTCAGACAGAATTCGAAAAATTCTTACAGGATGGAGATATCTCCAAAGTGGTGGTGGTCAATAAGCACCAAGCTCGTATCTACCTATTCCCTGAAGCTTTAGAAAAGCCAGATCATAAGTCGGTACGCCCCGAGAGTTCTCTCTTCAAGGGGGGAGCAGAGTCCGAGGTGCCTCAGTACAAAATGGAAGTAGGGGTATTGGAGAATTTTGAAAATAGGTTCAATAAGATTGTTGCTGAGAACAACCTCTCCAATACACAGCTTATCTATAAGACAGAACAGAATTTCTTAGGGGATATTCTTATCACAGTAGTATTGCCTTTGGTGCTCTTTGTCGGATTGTGGATTTTCCTCATGCGTCGCGCAGGTGGCGGTATGGGTGGCGGTCAGTTTTTCAATATAGGACGCTCTCGTGCTCGCCTCTTTGATGGAGAAAAGGATAAGAAGATTACTTTCCAGGATGTAGCTGGTTTAGAAGGAGCTAAAGAGGAAGTACAAGAAATCGTGGATTTCTTGAAAAATCCAGAAAAATATACCTCCTTAGGGGGGAAAATCCCTAAAGGGGCTCTCTTGGTAGGTCCTCCAGGAACAGGGAAAACACTTCTTGCCAAGGCGGTAGCAGGTGAGGCTAAGGTGCCTTTCTTCTCGCTCTCTGGATCTGACTTTGTCGAAATGTTCGTCGGAGTAGGGGCTTCTCGTGTGAGGGATCTTTTCCGTCAGGCTAAGGAAAAATCGCCTTCTATCATTTTTATTGATGAGATTGATGCCATAGGTAGAGCTCGTGGGAAAAACAATCTTACCAACGCTAATGATGAAAGAGAAAATACACTCAATCAGCTGCTTACCGAAATGGATGGCTTTGGTACTACAACCAATGTGATTGTTCTTGCCGCTACCAACCGTGCAGATATCTTGGATAAGGCACTGCTCAGAGCTGGGCGTTTCGACCGACAGATATATGTAGACTTGCCCGACCTGAACGAGCGTAAGGAGATTTTCAAGGTACATTTACGCCCAATCAAGATTACCGAGAACTTGGATTTGGACTTCTTAGCCCGACAGACTCCTGGCTTCTCTGGGGCAGATATCGCCAATGTATGTAATGAGGCGGCACTGATCGCTGCTCGCCGTGGCAAGACCTCGGTGGACAAACAGGATTTCTTGGATGCTGTCGATAGAATCATTGGAGGTTTGGAGAAGAAGAATAAGATTATTACTCCAGAGGAGAAGAAGGCAATCGCTTATCACGAAGCAGGTCATGCGACAGTAAGCTGGCTTTTGGAGCACGCAGCTCCTTTGGTTAAGGTAACTATTGTCCCTCGTGGTCGCTCCTTAGGAGCCGCTTGGTACTTACCTGAAGAGCGACAGATCGTCCGTACAGATCAGATTCAGGATGAGATGTGTGCTGCCTTGGGCGGACGCGCGGCCGAGCAGATTATCTTCGGGAAAATATCCACTGGCGCTCTCAGTGACTTAGAGAAGGTGACTAAGCAGGCTCGCGCTATGGTTACAGTATATGGCCTTAATGAAAAGATTGGTAACTTGACTTATTATGACCCTACAGGCGAAGAATATGGATTTACCAAGCCTTATAGTGAGAAAACAGCTCAGGTAATCGATGAGGAAATAAACCGTATCATAGAAGAACAATACCAGCGTGCTATCTCTATCCTACAGGAAAATAGGGAGAAACTTACTATTTTGGCTGAATTGCTCTTGGAAAGGGAAGTTATCTTTAAGGAGGACTTGGAAAATATCTTCGGAAAGCGTCCTCATGAAGAAAAAGAAACTTATTAATATAGGTCACTACTCAAAACGAGTAATTACACGAATTAGAGTTTTACTTGCTTAGTGTTGCGTAAGGACTCTATTTGTGATGTCTTAGTGAATATGGCTGTCTATTTTAGGATAGATAGCCATATTTTTTTATAGAAATTATTTCTTAATAACAGTTGTATTCTTGTTAATTATCGAAGATAAGGACGGTAATATAAAAAAATATGCTACCTTTGCCCGACGCTTAAAAAAGAAAAGAAATGAGAAAATTATTAATCTTGGCTAGTCTTATACTAGCTATTGGTAGTGCATCTGCACAACAAGCTTCCTTGGACAGAGGAGGTGTACAACTCAATGGTGGTTTCGGTTTCACAGGATGGGGTATCCCTGTCTACTTAGGGTTGGATTTTGGGGTAGCTCCTCAGATAACCGTAGGGGGAGAACTCTTCTACCGTACCGACAAAATAGCGGGTGTACGCTATAACAACTTTGGGGTACTTGCCAACGGAAATTATCACTTCGATAAGTTATTCCGCTTACCTTCTCAGGTAGATGTGTATGCTGGGGTGAGCCTTGGTTTTTATTCTTGGAATAATGATTATAGTGGATATAATCGTTACTGGGTATCTGACTACGATTCAGGCTTAGGCTTACGTGTACAGACAGGAGGACGTTATTTCTTTACAGATAACTTCGGAGTGAATGCCGAACTCTTCGTAGAGAATAATGCCGGTAATTCTATTACTTCTGGAGGTTTCAAAGCAGGAGTTACTTATCAGTTTTAAAGAACTTTTTTCATTGTATAAAAAATCCTTCCTTGCCGAGCAAGGAAGGATTTTTTTATTTATATAGGATGCTTCTCTTAGAACTTGTAAGTAAGTCCAGCTCCGAAGGCTTCTCTGATCTGGAAAGCTTTCACGGCATCATCGTCATAGATAGCTTGGAATACTAAGCTGGCAGAGATGTAGTCGTTTACTTTCATCATTAGGTTGAAAGTGTAATCTATATCCACATTTCCTGGTTTGTCAAGGTAGTTGCTATATAGGTTAAGTGTGTTCTCAAGGGTCATATTATCCATGAGGTCGAACTTAGCATAGGCATTGACAGCTGCACCAAATTCATAACGCAAGGTCTTTCCTTTTTCTACCCCAAAGTGGTCTGCTGTTTCAGTAAACTTCTTAGCAGTGAAGATAAGGCGAGAAGTAGCAGGGGCAATGTTCACTTTTAGGTTGTCGCTCTTTTTCCACAACATACCAGGACCGAAAGAGAAGTACCCTGGTGCCATAAAGCGGGTGTACTCTGTACGGGTTTGGTTTCCTTGGGCATCTGTACCATATTTGTACCCTTTGTCCAATTGTGTTTGGAAGTTAGCGAAGAAAGAGTAGTACCATTGTGAGTCTTCTTTGGTCTGTGCTCCTAATAGGGAGGTGATGGCAAAGCGGTCATTCGTTTTCTTAGAGAAAGCATCACCATCTACACGGGTAAGACCATAGTCAATAAGGAGCTTGTTATCCCATGTCCAAAGACCTTTTTTGTAGTTGGCATCATAGGAGAGGTTTAGGTTTCCTCCATAGTTATTGGTTCCTCCTCCTGTCCAATCATGGTTGAAAGCTGCTTGGTTGAACAATAGGGAGATAATACCTGCACGTGTCCATGTTTTTTCTGCAGGGGTGTCAGTCGAGGTAGAAACAGGAGCTTCTGTGCTGGTTGTTTCTTCCTGTGCATAAGTGGCAAGGCTCAAGAGGGCTATTGCCGAAAACATAATTTTCTTCATCGTTTGATAATTTAGATAATTTTAATGATATTATGTACTAAATACGGGCGCAAAGGTACTTATATTTTTTGAATATGCAAGAACTATCCTCTAATTTTAAGTAAAAAACTTCTACCTTATAATTTCAGAGGAGCTTTCTATAATAGGGCTCCAATCTGTACCTAAAGAGCAATTGATATAGCTTATTAGGGCAGGGGATTTGCATATTCCTAACTCACAAACCCTAAAAGAGCGGTCTGCTGAGATTGGTAGGATTTACTAAGGTCGTTGTCCCAAAGGATTACTCATAGCCCTACATGCCTAAAGCAACTAAAGCATGGTTGATATATGCTAAAGCAGTGGCTACTTGTGAGTCCGTACTTCCTACACCTATCAAATGTACTTTAATAGGATTGGTAGGGTTGAGCAAAGCGATATTGGTAGAATCTATCCGCGCTACCTATTTCGATTTATTTTTATAATTAGAATAAGAAGAAGTGATACAGTGATATTAATAATTCAACTTGCTAGTTATTGATTATTTTAAATAACTGTAATCCAAAAATATACATTGTAACCTTTATTAAAAAATCTTTTAAAGTAACAGAATGTATTGTTCTAGGAAACATTTTTTTAATATCACTTATAGCTACTTCTACACGCTTTCTCATATCTAATTTCTGTCTACTTTGTTTTTTTGAGTCGGGTCTTTTGCTATTCTTTTTTCGTTGTGTTTTTAATTCAACACTTTTATTTTCAAGTAGATAATCTTCCATTTGATAATCTGTATAAGCACTATCCCCATAAAGTTTTGCCTCTGGTGGAAAATCTCTGTAATCTTATCTAGGGCTTTCACATCTGCCATTAACTATGTAAGCGCCTATTAAAACTACTTTCTTCTAACATATTGGGGAATAGGTTATATTGTTTAACAAATTTAATAGCCGAACGATAGTTCCCATAGAAATTTGTAGCAGCTATAAATGCCGTTGTAATAATCTCACTATCAGACACTTTTCTGCGAATATCTTCAGAATGATTAATTTCTTTAAAATATCATCGATAATACAAAAAATTGATGTAATTTTGCCTTTACAAAGCATTGGAGTTGTTTTTTATTTTTTGAACTTTTCAACTAGAAAGTTGAATTATACTAGGTATGTAGCTGCTGCTGCGATATTCCAGTTAGTAGTAATTGACATTATTATAGATTTATTGCTTATCTACCTCACACGAGGAAGAAATTTGGTTGGCAAAATCAAAAAAATCTCTAAAATGGTGCAAAATGGGAAAGCTATGCTTAAAAAGTTAGATGATGCAGGTGTAGAGCTTATCCCTCCTTGTAGACTTGTCTTTACATTGTTCAAGCATAAAAGGTACTTATTTGGGAAAAATAAAAGCTAAGAGTTATCTTTTTGGAGATATCATTGATAAGTGAAAATATCTACCATTTACGTTAATTGAAAAATTTGATTCCCCCTATTTCTAAAGTTGAATTATTTAAATCTTAAACATAATGAAAAAAGCAATATTAACACTATTTTTATTACTCAGCTTACAAAGCTGTTCACAAAAAACTATGATAACACAAAATCCAAACATCACTGCCAACAATCTTGTAGAAGAGATTGCAAAACAAGTTAGTCATTATAATTATGAACCTATCTACGAAGTATATTTTGAGTTTGGTCATTGTTACATTGAATTGTATATAAATGATATCTTAGCCTATAAAAACTATGGAGAAGGAGGGTCTAGTAGTTTTACAATAAATCCATATCTTTTGAATTTTTCAAATCAAACGATAAAACTAAGGATGTATGCTACAGAAGAATTTGGAGAATTTTTGAACAATTCAGCTGTTAAATTAGGAATAGGTAGCTATGACAACCAACAAAATGAATTCTCAATAGAAAAACGACAAAGTAATTTATTCATATATCAGACTCCAGAGGATGAGAATGGTTTTTTCAAATATGCTGGTAAAGAATATTTTGAGCAAACAGTAACCTTTACGCTCCCCGAAGTGCCTTATAAAATAGAAGGTTGGAAAGATAGTCAAGATTTGAGAAATTTTGACAAGAAGCTCTTGGAACAAAAAGTGTTACAAGCTTATCAAATGATTCAAAAATCATTTAAAGAGCGAGATTTAGATGGAATTGCTCAGTTTTCATTTAATGGAATGAAAGACCTAGCCATTGCCCAATATTTTGATGAAGAAGAAGTGCAAGAGGGGTGGGAGAAACATATTTCTATTGCAGGAGCAGACAATTTAGAGTTCTATCCATTGGAAAATTATGAGTTAGTTTTTTATGGAGAGGGTAGATTAGTAGGCTTAAAAAGCAAAAAGAAAGATAGTTTTCAAGGAGCTTCTGCATTAATGTGTAAGTTTAAAAGAGGAGGAAAATGGATAGAGGCTAAATTAGATTATCTTTTACATATCCCAAAAGGTAAAACTGAATTTGAAATTTATTAAATAATTCAACTTGCTAGTTATTTAAAATAATCAATAACTAGCAAGTTGAATTATTTATATACTATCGAAAGGAAAATAAGAAAGAGGCTTTCGCAAGAAGGCCTCTTTCTTAGGATTATGGGTTGGGTTGTGATTTCTTTTCTTGCTCTTTTTCGTAGGCGGACTTATAGGGGCGGATAATCAGGCGCACCCCTTTGTTGTACTGGAAGTATTGCACAATCCAGTTGGCCAAGGCAACCATCTTGTTGCGGAACCCTACCAAGAAGGCCAGGTGCACTACCATCCACAGAATCCAGGCAAACCAGCCGGAGAAGCGCATACCAGCGACTTCTACCACGGCCTTATTGCGCCCTACAGTGGCCATAGATCCTTTGTCAAAATAGCTAAAAGGGGTCATGGATTTGTTGCTGATCTTTCGCTTGAGATTCTTTCCTAAGAGTTTCCCTTGCTGGATCGCTGGTTGTGCGACCATGGGGTGCCCCTTAGGGTATTTGTCGCTGATCATACAAGCTATATCGCCTATGGCAAAGATGTTCTCACAGCCTTTTACTTCATTGAATTCATTGACTATATAGCGACCAAACTGGAGACTCTCCTGGGGAAGTCCCTCTATGGTACTTCCTTTTACCCCTGCTGTCCAGATAAGGGTACGGGTCTCGAAATGGTGGGTGTTGGTCACTACATTGGAGCCATCATAGTCTTTTACAAAGGTATTGAACCAGATAGTAACTCCCATTTTCTCTAAGTATTCTTTGGCTTTTTGGCTGGATTTTTCTCCCATCCCTACCAACAAGCGAGGATCCGCCTGAATCAGGTGTACATTCATTTTGCGAATGTCCAAATCAGGATAGTCTGTCGGGAGGATATGGCTCTTGAGTTCAGCAAAGGCTCCGGCAAGTTCTACTCCAGTAGGACCTCCCCCTACGATGACAAAATTCATCAGACTATTGCGCTCTTCTAAGTCATTGGTCAGAATAGCGGCTTCCAAGTTCTGAATGATAAGGCTACGCATATCAATTGCTTCAGGGACAGTCTTCATGGGCATGGCATATTTCTCAATATTGGCATTTCCATAGAAGTTGGTCTGAGAACCAGTGGCAATTACCAAATAATCATAGGAGAGCTCACCTAAGTCGGTTTCTATATTTTTCTTATCGGGATTGATTTTCTTTACCTCTGCTATGCGAAAATGGAATTGATTCTCTTTCTTGAAGATAGAGCGTACAGAATGCGCTATAGAATCGGGTTCCAAACCTGCAGTAGCTACTTGGTAGAGTAGTGGTTGGAAGGTATGGTAATTGGTCTTATTGATCAGTACCACCTGCATCTGGGAGAAGTTCAATTGTTTTACTATATTGATACCTCCAAATCCTGCCCCAATGACAACAATGCGGGGTAGGTTTACAGTGGGAATATTCAACTGTGAGATAGTATTCATAATTTTTCTAAGGGATTAATTTATTAGGTACACAAACGAACATCAAGGAACCCTTGAGTTCCTTGTCTATAAAGTTCGGTAAAGAGATGGAAAAAATTATAAATGTTTGCGTGTTTCCTTTATAATTTTGGTAGCATTGCCCAAGACAATATGATCGTCAATAACCACGATAGGTCGTTTTAAAAAAGTATAGTGCTCTAGGATAAGGTCTTTGTAATCCTTTTCAGTGAGTTCTTTTTGGTTTAGGTTCCTTTCTTTGTAGAGTTTGGCTCTTTTGTTGAAGAGGAGCTCGTACTTACCTGTAAAGTTTTTTAGAAAGTCTAAATCATTTTCACAGATAGGTTCTTCTTTTACATCTTGGAAGATAAAGTCTTCTAAGGTACGCAATTCATGAAGAATGCGTTGGCAAGTATCACAGGAACTTAAGTAATATATTTTCTTGGTAGGTGTCATTATTTCTTGTCGTCTTTTAGGTTAAAAGATAGCCAAGGAATCACTTCATTCAGAGGTATTTTCACTTCCATAATCCCTGTACTATAGGGCGCTATCTCGTACGGATTGTATAGTAGGATAAGGTTATCCTTGTCAAATCCAATATTCTTGGGGAGGGCGAAGATATCATTTTGGAATACGAACCCTCCATCTTTCAATTCTTGGTTCTCTGAAAGATTGAATGTTTTTCTAAAATATTTTTCGGCCAGATCTAATATTTTCCTTTTGTCTGTGAAGAGGTCTTCTTGGGTATATACTTCTCCAGTAGGCTTGAAGTTCCAGTAAGTAATCCAATCAATAGGGTGAGCACCTCCTAAGTATTCTGAACCAGAGCGCTGAAGTGATACCAAGGAGTGGTTCTGGAAAGTAATGGTATCTACAATCTGGATCTGATAGGGGGTGATTCCTTCAAACTGTTGCTTATCGGACTTGTATTGGGAGAGGAAGAGGTTTCCTGCTTCTTCTACATCCATTAGGGTGTCCTTAGCTATAAGCTTTCTGATGAGTTGTCGCTGTAGGGAGTCATTGAATATCTTGGCAAAGTCTCTGGGGCTTTTGCATAGCAGGTAGTTGATGGAGACTTCAGCACAATCCTCTCCATCACAATCATCAAGTATAATCTCCTGATTGACAAATCGGTACTTTCCTGATGGGAAACACAAGAAGTAAACTCCAACGGCAATAGCAGCCACTATAAGGAGGATCAGATATAATTTTTTTCGTAACATTTTATCTTGAATAGGACGGCAAAAGTAGTTTTTTTTTGGGAAATAAAAAAGAAAAATAGGACTTATTTGTTTTTTTTAACATAGATATTCTCTGCTACCATAGCCGAGATGTTAATTGTTTTGTTATCTAACTGAATTTCAATGGAATTGTCGAAAGGGTGTATCTCTGTTACTTGTATGTTTTTCCCGATAGAAATCTCCATTTTGTTCAGGTATTGTAGGAATTCCTTGGAGGTATTCTTCACACCAATACATTGCCCCGATTCTCCTTTCTTCAGTAGGCTGAGAAGTTCACTTTTGAATATGGGCATATTGCCTCTTTTGTCAGGAATAGGGTCTCCATGCGGATCTTTCTCAGGGTAGAGCAGGAGCTTGTCCAACTCTTCTATGAGCTTATCAGACTGTATATGTTCTAATTGTTCGGCAACCTCATGCACTTCATCCCAGGAAAAATGGAGCTTTTCTACCAAAAACACTTCCCAAAGGCGATGCTTGCGAATGATAAAAAGAGCGTTTTTTTCTCCTTCTTCGGTTAGGGAAACTCCTTGGTATTTCTTGTGATCCACCCAGCCTTTCTCATGTAGCTTCTTGAGCATATCCGTCACCGAGGAGGCTTTGGTCTGCATAGCTTCGGCTATGGCATTGGTGGTTACTTCCTCTTGGAGCTCTTGGCTGAGGTGATAGATGATTTTTAGATAATTTTCTTCAGAAAAAGTCATAGATTTGGATATTTTTGTTGTAGGATAGTGGCCATTTCCTCCTGTAGGTTATGGGCTGCCTCAGCTGCCTTCTGGGCAAAATCGTCTCCCTGTGAGGCATAGATTACTGCACGAGAAGCATTGATAATCAACCCTACCTCATCATTGAGCCCATACTTACATACCTCTTGTAGGTTGCCTCCTTGGGCACCTACTCCAGGTACAAGTAGGAAGGCTCGAGGAACGATGTGGCGAATGTCGGCTAAGTACTCTGCCTTGGTAGCTCCCACCACATACATGAGGTTCTGGGCATTATGCCACTGTTGCGAACGGGTGAGTACCTGCTGGTATAGTGGAGTGCCTTCGGTAGTAAGTGTTTGGAAATCAAAAGCCCCCTTATTGGAGGTCAAAGCCAAAAGGATGGTTGCTTTGTTCTCGAAAGCAAGAAAAGGCTCTACAGAGTCCTGCCCCATATAGGGGGCTACCGTCACACTATCGAATTGTAAGTCTTCGAAAAAGGCCTTGGCATACATCGTAGCGGTATTGCCTATATCACCTCGCTTGGCATCAGCAATGGTAAAGAGCTTAGGGTGTTGTTCGTTGAGGTACTCAATGGTTTTTCTCAGTGACAGCCAGCCCTTTTCCCCATAGGCTTCATAGAAGGCAATATTGGGCTTGTAGGCGATAGTATAGGGGTAGGTAGCATCAATAATTGCCTTGTTGAAGGCGAAAATAGGGTCTTCTTCCTTGAGGAGAAAAGGAGGAATTTTATTCAAATCCACATCCAATCCTACACAGAGAAAGGATCTTTTGCTGAATATTTCTTGCTTGAGTGTGTCTAAAGAGAATTTTTTCATAGAAAGACAGGTGTTTTCTTAATGGGATTTATCTTTTCCTAATGTGTTAATATATTTTTCTATAGGCATTCCCTTCACTTGTATTCCCTTGAGAATGGCCTGTCCTTGGTAGATTACTACCTCAGCATAGGCTTCGCTAAGGAGTCGCTCTGCGATAGGGGCTTTGTTCTCATTCATATAGTAGCGATTGGGAAGGTCTATCCATAAGTTGCGTGGCATATTTGTATAGCTATATTCGTAGAAAAGGTCTGTCTTTTGAGAAAGATAACTATTGGTGCTTGTAGGTTTTTCCTTGGTTATCTTTCCATAAAAAGCCATACCAGAATTGTCTTTTTCTACAGTGACATAAAGTTCTTTTATGTCTTTGAGATTTTGCAATTCTATAGGTAGATCTACTTTGTTATTGTGATATCTGATATTTACATAGCGCCCACGAAAAGCATCATAAGGGTCAAGGGGCTCAATCTGGAAGAGGAAGGTCTCTCCCTTGAGAAGGATAAATTCTCTCTCTAAAATCATTTTCAGAGGAAAAGCCAACTGTGCTAATACCATGAAGGTAAAGGCTATGATAAGGTGTTTCTTACGCATTTTTCTTTTGTTTTAGGATGAGATAATTAACCACAAAAAAGCTAATCCCTAAGAGGATAAAGACAATTCCTTTGAGTACAAAGGATAGGGAAGAGTCGAAAAAGCGGTAGACTACTTGGGCGGAAATCACTACAAGTCCGAAATTGACCAGTAGGGTACGCTCGCTCTTGAAGCCTTTCCACAGATAGTAGCTCCCAAGGGCAAGAATAGCTAAGTCATATAGGTAAGCTATTTGTGTGAAAGCAAGCAATATATATAGGATAGGGTAGAATAGGATAAGGTCAAAGGTTTGCTCTTTTTTATCTAACGAATAGTACTTGATAAGTAATGGTAAATACACAAAGGCAAACAAAAGTATAGTGGAGACTATTGTCTTAGGAGGGTGGTTTACATAGAATATTTCCTTGACAAAGAAACAAATAGCCAACCCACAAATGGCTGATACCTTGTAGGCATTGTAATAAATATAGGATTGTAGGTATTTTCCTATGATAAGATAGGCACCAGCGAGCATGACCAAACAGAAAGCATAGTCGTTATTGAAGTCAATGTTGTCCAAGAAAGAACAAACAATACATGCTACAAAGGCCGCTCCTGCCCAGTGGAAGATTCCTGTAATGTAGCTGGAGGCTTTCTCTCTTATATGCCAGAGGTAAAAGGGAAGTGCTAAGGCAAAGGCTAAGAGGGCAATAAAGAAGGTAGTCCACTCTTTGTCGGAGCCTAATGTAGCCAGTACACAACAGCCAATGTAATAGAGAACGGCGGTAGCCCGCGAACGCATCAGGTAGAGGGTCGGAAGGGCTAAGAGTAGCCATAGGGATAGAAAGTTGGCAAAGGAACTCTCCGGCAGGTTGTATACCTGATGTATCATGGCAATAGCGGCTCCTACAGAGAGACTGGTAAAGATGGCTACAGCTTCGGCATGCCACAAGTGGATACCTTTCTTAAAGAGGAGGTAGCCACATGCTGCCTGTCCTGCCAGTAAGGGAAGGAAGGAAATGAAAGTTTTTGTCCAGCGCGGGAGTTCGTCCCAGTTATGAGCTAAAAGGACAATCACTCCCAACCCTATCAGTAAGGCGCCTAAAGAGCCAAAGATAAGCAATAGTCTATGTGAGGACGAACTCCTTGCTCGCTCCTGAGCATAGTTGCGAATACGCTCAGCAACTTCAGCGGAGATGACCTCGGCGGAGACTAATTCGTCTAATTCATTTAGGATTTTCATATAATCAGGTTTTTAATAAGGTGATAAACTTGTCTATATAGAGTTGTTTTTCCTTGGATTTATATTGTTCTATATAGCGAGGGTGTTCCAAAACTACCATTTTCTCAAACAGAGAGGCTTCTTTGTTGAGTTTTTCTAAAAAAGTAGCATTTTTCTTGCCTAAGACATATACTTTTTGGGTATCAAGCCCCAAGGCTATATGTTTCTTGAGGGTCTCTATCATATACTCTCGTGTGAGGGTAAAGAGCTCAGAGTCATCGTAATAGTTGGCATTGAGCCAATTCCCTTGTGCATTTCGGCGAACAATGGCCAACGGAAAGGGAGAGTTGATGTAATAATCTTTGTAAAAAGCCTCCACTCCACCATATTGAGCTATCATATCATAGACGAATACTGAGGAGACCTCGTGAGTACGTGCCGACTGCATGCGAATGCCACAATCACTCTCCAAGTGCTTGGTGTCAGTGAAGGGTACCCCTGTAACCCCCGCCCCGTGCCGGCTGGGATTGATTCCAATGATAAACTTGCGCGGTGCCTCATCATGATAGAACCTATTATAAAAAGCAGTCATCACCTCTAGGGTTTCTGGATTGTCTAAATAGGGATTCAGCACTGCAAAACCCTCAGGAAGGCTGCCTGTGTACTGTAAGCCTTTGTTGAAAGCGATGATACGTTGTCCTATGCTAAGGGGTGGGGATATTTTAGTAGGTACTTGCTTCATAGGCTGTTATAACAATCCTTTTTTACTAAGATGGGTGATACTTTCTTCTACTACTTCATACACTCTATCGAGCTGTTTGTCAGTCATGATGTAAGGGGGTAATATATAAATGGTATGGTATACAGGGCGTAGGATTACACCATGGTCGATGTAAAACCGATAGAGTTCGTTACGAATAGTTCCATAATACTCTCCTGTATCGGGTACTTTCAGATCCATAGCAAAGATAACCCCCAGCGTGCGAGTACGTGCTACCTTAGGATGTTTGTCCATTTTGGCAGCAAAGGCTACATGCTTGGCATGGATACGCTTGAGGTTGTCCTGCATTTCTTCTTCTGCAAGAATCTTAAGGCTCTCCAAGGCTATCGCACAGCCCGTAGGATTGGCCATAAAGGTATGTCCGTGGAAGAGCGCTTTGCTGATATCATCACTATAGAAAGCCTGATAAATAGCCTCAGTGGTGGTGGTTACTGAAAGCGGAATAGTTCCCCCTGTGAGTGCTTTTGAGAGACAAATCATATCGGGCATTTCCTTCAGGTAATCACAAGCAAAGTTTTTCCCTGTTTTCCCAAAGCCTGTCATCACTTCATCGGCTATGGTCAGTACCTGATGCTCACGACAGATTTGGATAAGCTCATCCAATACCTCTGGGGCATACATACGCATACCTGCGGCTCCCATCACTAAGGGTTCAAAGATAAAACCTGCACACTTCTCCTGAGAGAGTATTTCCAAGAGGCGCTTCTTGCAAGCCTCTTCTTTGCCTTTCTCAGGAATAGGGATACGCACTACGTCCAAGAGCTGCCCCTGAAAAGCAGTGGTATATAGGGAAATACCCGATACAGCCATCGCTGCAAAAGTATCCCCATGGAAAGCTTCTTCAAAGGCGATAAAGGTGGTACGTTTCTCTCCTTGGTTATAGTAATACTGTAGGGCAATCTTTACAGCTACTTCTACAGCAGTGGAACCATTGTCGGAGAAGAAGACCTTGCTCTGGTTCTTAGGTAAGATCTTCAAAAGAGCTTCTGCCAAGTCACAAGCAGGCTGGTGGGTAAAGCCCCCGAAAAGCACATGCTCTAAAGAGGTGAGCTGCTCATAGGCCTTCTTGGCCAAGCGTTCGTTGCTATGCCCGTAGGGGTTGACCCACCATGAGGCAATAGCATCTATATAAGTATTGCCATTCTCATCCCACAGTAGGGCATCTTTTCCCTTGGTAATAGCAATAGGGGTGTCGCTGGTTTTGTGTTGGGTATAGGCGTGCCAAAGATATTGTTGGTCTTTTTCAGAAAGTGTCATCTTTTTTAGGCAAAGGTAAGAATTTATTGGAAAATGGAAGTGTTTTTTGTGATTTATTTTTTTGAACTCTCTAATGTATTTTTCTTCTTCAAAAAATCAAGGTACTCAGTACCACCCAAGGCGATGCTACTTTCTTCCATAGTTTCTAATGATTTTTAGTTGATAAGTCGATGAGCTGATTAGCCAATTAACACATTTGTCAATTGGCTAATTAGCAAATTGGCTTATATTTTTTTGGTTATCTTACAAAGATGTTGTACCTTTGTCCAATCAAATTCAAGGAATGAAGAAGGGTAGTTAGCGATAACCCTATAGTTCTATAACCCTTAATGAAAAAAGTAACCAAATGAAATATAAAAGAATCCTCCTTAAGTTAAGTGGAGAAGCCCTTATGGGCAACCGTCAGCATGGGATAGATCCTGCACGATTGAAGGAATATGCCATAGAAATCAAACAAGTGGTAGCACAAGGAGCTGAAATAGCAGTGGTCATAGGTGGAGGGAATATCTTCCGAGGAGTAGCCGGTGCTAGTAATGGTATGGATAGAGTACAAGGCGACTATATGGGGATGCTCGCAACGGTGATCAACTCCTTAGCGCTACAAAGTGCCTTGGAGGACGAGGGGGTGCTTACTCGCTTACAGACAGCCATTACCATGGAGGCTATCGCTGAGCCATTTATCCGCCGTAGAGCAGTACGCCACTTGGAGAAAGGTCGTGTGGTTATCTTTGGGGCTGGTACAGGAAATCCTTACTTTACTACCGATTCGGCAGCAGTACTCCGCGCCATAGAAATCAATGCCGATGTGATCCTAAAGGGTACCCGTGTAGATGGTATCTATACTGCTGATCCAGAGAAAGATCCAGACGCTACTAAGTATGATCATATTACTTTCACAGAAGCTATAGACAAGAATCTTAAGGTAATGGATATGACTGCCTTTACACTTAGTCAAGAAAACCACTTACCTATCATCGTTTTTGATATGAACAAAAAAGGCAATTTAGCAAAAGTAGTGGCAGGAGAAGCCGTCGGAACCATCGTTAATTAATGAAGAATCAAGAGTGAAAAGCGAAGAATGTAGCCAAGCAAATGAACTCGAATAGCTACTGACCTCTGCTCACTGCTCACTGATTACTATACAATGGAACATCATGAACATGACCATCATGGTCACCACCATCATCATGTACCTGATCTGAAACGTATCAATCAGGCCTTTTATGTAGGTATAGGAGCCAATGCCCTCTATACCCTGATAGAGTTTGTCATAGGAATTAGAATCAACTCCTTAGCCTTACTCTCCGATGCCAGCCATAACCTGAGTGATGTGGCAACTCTTATCATTTCTCTATTGGGAATGAAGTTAGCTCAGAGTGGTGCTACCAAGCTCTATACCTATGGATATAAGAAGGCTTCTATCTTGGCCTCGTTTGTCAATGCAGTAATTCTCTGCTTGATTGTTATTAAGATAGGGGTGGAGAGTATTGAACGCTTTTCCCACCCTCCTCAGATGCAGGGCGTTATGATTATTATCACGGCACTGATAGGGATACTGATCAATGGGCTTTCTGCTTTCCTTTTTTATAAAGGACAGAAGGACGATATTAATATTAAGGGGGCTTTCTTACATTTATTGGTAGATGCTTTAGTTTCCTTTGGAGTTATTGTCTCTGGAGCTATAATCTCCTTTACAGGCTGGAATATAATAGACCCAATCATTAGTTTTGTTATTGCTTTTGTGATCCTTTTCTCTACATGGTCTCTTCTGAAGGAAAGTATCAAGCTGATTTTGGATGGAGTTCCTCACCAGCTTTCCAATGAGCATATACAGGAGGTGCTGCTCAAGCACCCTAAGATATCCTCCGTACATCATGTGCACATATGGGCACTTAGTAGCTCGGAGAATGCCCTAACAGCCCACTTGGTGGTAGAAGAAGGGGTGTCCTTGGAGGATTTTATGGAGATAAAGAAACAGCTCAAGCATACCCTTTTTCATGAAGGGATACAGCATACTACTCTGGAGATAGATGCTAGCACTTTCTGCTGTGGAGATACTACCTGTAGTTGCTACCAGCATAAAGATTAAAATAGAGGGAGCTTAATGAGCTCCCTCTATTTTTAATTATAGTCAAACAGAAATGGTTTGCGAAAAATTAGCGTGAGCAGGTGTAGGGGCGAATGGCAATTCGCCCTTGAAAAAGAGCAAATAAAGAATTAATCTCTTGTTCTATTTATTCGCAACCTAAATATGATTGACTATATTATTTCAAGGCTTCTAAAGCAGCTTTGTAATCAGGTTCGTCGGTGATTTCCTCTACCTGTTCGGTATAGATAACTCTATACTCTTCATCCAATACAATGACAACACGAGAGAGTAAGCCCTTTAGTGGAGTATCCAAAAGTTCTACAGGATATTTTTTGGAAAAATCTCCACGGAAATCAGAAAGTACTTCTACATTGGTAAGCCCTTCTGCGCCACAGAAGCGAGCCATAGCAAAAGGTAGGTCTTTTGAGATACAAAGCACTTTTGTGTTGCTAAGCTTGCCTGCTTCCTCATTGAAGCGTCTTACAGAAGCAGCACATACTCCAGTGTCTACACTGGGGAATATGTTAAGCACTATACGTTGTCCTTGGTAATCGGAAAGAGATTTTTCTTTTAGATCTTTCCCTACAGCAACAAAATTGGCTGCTATACTGCCTACTTTAGGCAGTTCTCCTGCAGTAGTAGCAGGTTCATTATGAAATGTTATTTTTGCCATAAAAATAATTTTTTATTAGGGTACAAAGGTACATATTTATTGTAAAATAAAATACTTTTTTATCTTAAAATAAACGTTAAAAATCAGAGTGATTAGTTGAGGCGTCCTTGTAAGAATTTTTTTACCTTGATACGGTCATAGCCTTTACTTTCTTCCATGTCTTCTGTCTTTCGGGTAGCAAGAAGATTTCCATGTTTGTCAAGAATTAAAAAAGCAGGATATCCGTATTTTTCTCCTGGGTTTCCATACTTGGCAAAGGCTTTTTCATTCTTATTTTCAGGAGAATAATTCAGATGATAGTAAATGTATTTCTTATCTAAAATCTTCTTCAATTCTTTGTCAGTGGTAACCAAATGATTGAACCGTAGGCACCATACACACCAATTACCCCCAATCTGGATTAGGAGTTTTTTGTTTTGTTTCTGGCACTCGACAAGCAGTTCTTCTATTTTGGCAAGCCCATCTTCCTCTGTATTATAGGGTTTGGGTAGTGCTGCCTTTTCTTTGGCTACTTCTTCTGCTTGGGTCTGCCCCCAGATAAAGGGTTGCCCTATACACAAAAGGGCTATAAGAAATAATTGTTTCATCAATTATATAATAAGCATTGCATCTCCGTAGGAGAAGAATTTGTATTTTTCTTTGACAGCTTCCTCGTATGCATCCATGATGAGTTCGTGTCCAGCAAAGGCGGAAACCATCATTAGTAGGGTGGATTTAGGGGTGTGGAAGTTGGTAATCATTGCATTGGCAACACCAAAATCATAAGGAGGGAAGATGAACTTATTCGTCCACCCAATGAAAGGATTCAGAGTGTTGTGTGAGGATACGGAACTCTCCATGGCACGCATCACTGTTGTTCCTACAGCACATACACGCTTGCCCGCTTCCTTAGCTTTGTTCACTACCTGGCAAGCCTCCTGAGGGATAATAATCTCCTCACTGTCCATCTTGTGCTTGGAGAGGTCTTCTACCTCTACAGGGTTGAAGGTACCCAGACCTATATGTAAGGTAAGTTCAGCAAAGTTGATTCCCTTGATCTCAAGACGCTTCATCAGCTGTTTCGAGAAGTGTAGTCCAGCAGTAGGTGCTGCTACAGCTCCTTCGTATTTGGCATAGATAGTCTGGTAGCGCTCCTCATCTTCGGGCTCTACAGGACGAGAGATATACTTAGGGAGTGGGGTATGCCCCAGTTCTAAGAGTTTGTTGCGGAAGCCCTCGTAGGATCCATCGAAGAGAAAGCGAAGTGTACGCCCACGAGAAGTAGTATTGTCAATCACCTCAGCTACCAATTCTTCCTCAGGATCGAAAAACAGCTTGTTTCCAATACGTATTTTTCGCGCAGGGTCTACTAGGACATCCCATAAGCGTTGTTCTTTGTTAAGTTCGCGAAGGAGGAAAACCTCAATCTTAGCATTGGTTTTTTCCTTATGTCCGTATAGGCGGGCAGGGAATACTTTGGTATTGTTCAGTACAAATACATCTCCATCATCGAAATATTCGATTACGTCCTTGAACAGACGGTGTTCTATTTCTCCTGTTTTACGGTGAACGACCATAAGGCGTGCTTCATCACGATTCTCACTGGGGTATTCGGCAAGGAGTTCCTTAGGTAGGTTGAAGTTAAAGCTAGATAATTTCATCGTTATAGGTCAATAACATTAAGCCTGCAAAGGTACGATATTTAACAGAGGTTGTCAAGTGTTTTGTGAATTATTTTATTTTTTGACGGATTTTCTCCTCAATCTCTTCTACAGAAAGTCCTAGGCAGGGTATCACAAAGGCTGCTTGTGTGTAGAAAGCTGCCCGTTCGAAGAGGTGAATATTGACAAATTCTTCCAAATTTTCCTTGGCAATTCCTCTGATAAGCGGGCGCTGTTCCTGTTGCAGGGACAGTCGTGCCACGAGCTCCTTGGCAGGCAGTTGTAAGTAGAAGCTATAGGGAGTCGCCTCTCGAACCAGCTCCATCGCCTTGCCATAGCAGGGAGTGCCTCCGCCTAAGGCGACCACCATAGGGTAGGGGAGGGCAAGTAGTCTCTTGAGGTGTTCTTGCTCTTGTCGCCTGAAGTAGATTTCTCCTTTCTCTTGGAAGATTTCTGGGATACTTTTTCCCTCTTGCTCGGCTATAAAAACATCCAAATCCTGAAAAGGAAGCGAAAGAGAGGTCGCTATATGGGCTCCTATGGTCGATTTTCCACAACCCATGTATCCTAAAAGAATAATTTTTTTACTCATAAATATCAGTGTAATAGCGTGTTGCGATATGTGCAAAAATAAAATGCAAAAATAATCATTTTTTTGCTTGTTTATATCGAAAAAATCCGTAATTTTGCACCCGCATTAAAATCCTTATTTAGGAGATAGTTTAGGACTTGGTAGCTCAGTTGGTAGAGCACAACACTTTTAATGTTGGGGTCCTGGGTTCGAGCCCCAGCCAGGTCACATTTTTTCATTTTGAGAGATTTTAAATTTTACGCGGCGACTTGGTAGCTCAGTTGGTAGAGCACAACACTTTTAATGTTGGGGTCCTGGGTTCGAGCCCCAGCCAGGTCACACAGAAGATTTTATGACTCGGTAGCTCAGTTGGCAGAGCACGACACTCTTAATGTTGGGGTCGTGGGTTCGAGGCCCACCCGGGTCACTATATTTTAGTTGTTGTAGCTAAAAGTAATATTGGGTTTTATTTTGCCTACGTGGAGAAATTGGTAGACTCGCCATCTTGAGGGGGTGGTGCTCGTTAGGGCGTGCTGGTTCGAATCCAGTCGTAGGCACGGAAGTCCTTGAGCTTTAGCTCAGGGATTTTTTGTTATACTCACCTTATAATTCTCTTGCCCTTGAAGGATCTCTTACAACAGGATTATCAACTACTGGTAGCCATTAATCAGACAGGGTCTATCCCTTGGGATGCTTTCTGGTTAGCTATTACTAATGCTTGGCATTGGGTGCCTTTCTTTGCACTTATCCTATGGGCTAATTTCTATTTCTTTGAGAAAAAAAAAGCATGGCGTATCTTTGGTTATGCTATAGGAACTCTTCTCTTTACAGTACTCATTACCAATACTACTAAGGAACTGGTAGCTCGCTTACGCCCACTACATACCCCAGAGTTGATCCCTCAGCTCCGTATCCTCCTGACAGAAAGGGGGTATAGCTTCTTCTCAGGACATACTAGCAATAGTTTTGCCTTGACCACTTTTTTGTATCTTGTCTTTAGAAAACGTATGAAGGTGGCTTTTTGGCTCTTTCTATGGCCTATTCCCTATGCTTATAGCCGATTGTACTTAGGGGTACATTTCCCTACAGATATATTAGTGGGGCTTTTGGTGGGAATCACCACGGCTCATATAGGCTACTGGCTCTATAGGAAAAATGAGCAAAGACTTATCTCCAAAGATTCTCCACAGTATACCCCTCAACCTCTCCAAAAATAAGAGTGGCTAAGTAGGGATTGTCGATAAAAGGATTCCGATTGCCCTGCGCTGCTTCTATCTCATTGTTGCGCTGTATTTCTAAAACTGATATAGGATCTTCAGCATTCCACTTGAGTAAGAGAGAAATCCCTCCCACACTTACTTGCTCACAAGGTAGATTATATCTCAGATTCATGTACAGCACCATACGTGCCACATCACCACGATAGTCATCGGACGGATACCATGCTTTCCTTTGAAAAACCCTGCCTGCTTGTCCTTTTCCCGCACCAAAAGGTAGGTTCCCTCGTGAGGAATTTTTACTCCTATCGGCATATTGTAGGTGGTGTAAGTCTCCCAAGGGTTCTTCTGTACTATGACTAAGTCTCTTGATGTAGCTTTGTGGGTAGATGTGTTCGGTATTGATAGTGCCTTCTGGATTTCCTCTTTTCTGAACAAATTCCTTTGAGCGACTCTCTCCTGTATACATAAGCAAAAGGTTGCCTGTTTTCTTTGGGTCTGCATTAGCTTTCTCCAGAAAGGGATGTCGCTTGCTATAGGGAAGAATGTGGGTGTGTTTTACAATAGTAAGCACTGCCAATTCTTCCTTGAGAGCTTCTCCTCTTTTAGAAAAATCGACATTTTGGTAGTAATATTTGAGCTTTTTGGGAACTATAATAGGCTCATAGGAGGAAAGGGTGTGCTGCCCATAGGAGAGCACATTCAGGAAGGTAAGTAGAATCAGTGGTATTAGTCTCATAAGAAAAAGGGAGCTATAAAAAGCCCCCTCATTAAGTTATTTCCAAGTGTTTTCAGCAGGATTGCCACCCCATATTTTGGTAGCCAAATAAGGATTGTCTATAAAAGGATTGCGGTTGCCCTGAGCTTCTTCTATGACATTGTTGCGCTGTTGCTCCAGTGCAGATACAGGATCTTCGGCATTCCATCGGAGCATCAGCTTTACTCCATCGGTGCTTATCCTATCCCAAGGTAAGTTGTAGTGTAGATTCATATACATTACCATACGAGCTACATCTCCTTTGAACTCATCCGAAGGATACCAGCCACCTCCTACCTTGCGAGCACGCCCACTTCCTTGGGTAAAAGGAAGGTTTCCACGAGTGCTGTTGACATTTTTGTCACAAGCACGTAAGTGATGTAGGTCTCCTTTTTGTTGTCCTGCATTGGAGAGTTTACTTTGAGGAAAGACATGCTCTGTATTTACAGTGCTAGCATAATAGTTACGACTCTCTCCTGTGTATAGGAGGATTGCATTTCCTCTATGAGCGGGATCGGCATCTGCTTTAGAGAGGTACTGATTACGCTGACCATACCCTAAGAAAGTATGGTGTTTCTTTATGGTATGAGCAGCCAATTCATCTCTGAAGGCATTCCCTGTTTTAGTGAAATCCACCCCCAGATAGTAGGCTTTTAGCTTCAGAGGTACCTTGATTTCTCCTGTCTCCTTTGAAGGGTTGTCAGGCTGCTTAGGCGTTTCTGGGGTTTCAGGTTGCTTAGGAGTCTCTGGAGTTTCAGGTTGCTTAGGCGTTTCCGGTGTTTCCGGTTTCTTAGGTGTTTCGGGCGTTTTAGGTGTCTCCTGAGGTGTTTGAGGCTTTTCTATGAGCCTATCCTCAATACTCTCACCACTACAAGCTATAAGAGCTAAGGCCAAAGAAAGTTGGATAAATACTTTTTTCATAAGTTACTTTTTTAGGTTATCTTTTCAGTAGGACAAAGATACAATTTTTTATCCATTTAGGCAAGGAAAAAGAGTTTTTATTTCCAAGTATTTTCTGGAGTATACCCCGTCACTTCTCCGAAAATAAGAGTGGCTAAGTAGGGATTGTCTATAAAAGGGTTGCGATTGCCCTGCGCTGTTTCTATCTCATTGTTGCGCTGAAGTTCTAAGGGGGATACTGGATCTTGTGCATTCCACATAAGGAAGAGACTTACTCCCTGATTGCTTACATGATTCCAAGGAAGGTTATACCTTAGGTACATATACATAATCATACGGGCTACATCTCCTCGGTACGCGTCGGAAGGGTACCAAGCCTTACCGTTGCTGACTATTTTAGCTTCTTTCTCTCCTTTGCCGAAGGGGAGGTTACTCCTTTGGCTATTTATATTACCATCACAGTAGCGCAAGTGGTGTAGGTCTCCTATAGGGCGTTCAGGGTTACTGTATTTTTTTAGGTAACTCTGTGGGTATATATGCTCAGTATTCACCGAACGGTTGATATGGCTTTTCTCTCGGGATTCACCTGTATATACGACAATTACATTTTCTGGATTGTTCAGGTCTTCATCGGCTTTCTTCAGATAAGGATGGCGCTGTAGATAGTCTAAAATACGGGTATGTTTGCTTATGGTAAGGATAGCTAAATCCTCCTTGAGGGCTTCACCTCTTTGGGAAAAATTAATGCTTTGGTAATAGTATTTGAGCTTATTGGGTACTCTGATCTCCTGATAGGTTTGGGGTACCTGTGGGCGCTCTTTCTCTTTTTCTCGCTCAAGAGTCTCTATCTCCTTGTAGGGATCGTTAGGGTTTTGGCTTAGGTCTTCCCCTTTACAAGAGAGAAGTAAGGACGCAAAGGATAGGATAAGGAGTATCTTCTTCATAAATAGTTGTTTTTTAAAAAGTGATGGATATTTGCAGGATATTTTTTGTTTCTTCTATCGCTAAGAATCTTTCGTCGGCACGCTTGCCTATGACCCAAAGGATTTGATCGGTAGCATCGGTAAGCAGCCACTGGTTTTCCTTGTCATAAAGGGAGTACTTCTCATCTTTGAAATACTTGCGTAGGGTCTTTCGCTTTCCCCCCATTCCTTGCGGATAGAATAAGTCTCCTTCTTTTCGCTTGCGTAAGTGCAGGGGAAACTGTATCTTGTCTCTGTCCAAGAATAGGGTATCAGCAAGCCCTCTCTCTATGGCTTTGGTAGAGCCGATTCTTAGGGCTATGGGGTAGCTAAGTTCTTCCATATCCTCTGCAATAGAATAGCTTGTTTCTGTATCTATTTCTTTAGGACTTATCAACCATTGCCCTCTGTTGGAGAGTAGGCGATGGGTGTCTGAGCTTAGTTGCCGCCCTGTAGAGGCTCGCAAAAATCGTTCCAAAATCTCAGTATCTCCAAATCCGTAAGGGGAGAGGAGTTCATATAGTAGAAAACGTCTGTGAGGGTGATCTCTGAGTTTTTCTACTTCAAAGACAATAGGTTGCCCCATTATGAACCATTCCTTTCGGTATTGTGCTACACTCTCTTGAAGGAAGTCATAGGAAAGTTGTAGGAGGTTTTGTGTTTTTTCGAAATTCTTAAAGAAATTAGGGTGTATTTCCTTGAGAATAGGGGAGAGGTGATGCCGTATCTTGTTGCGAGTATAGGCGTCAGAGCCATTAGAGCTATCTTCTCTCCAGCAGATACCTCTCTCTTGGGCAAAGGCAAGAATTTCTTCTCTGGAGAAGGGGAGCAAAGGACGAAGCACATGAGCGTTCTCAGCGGGAATGCCCAAAAGTCCTTTTAGTCCGCTGCCACGGGAGGTATTGATAAGGAAGGTCTCCCAGGAATCATTCGCCTGATGTGCAGTAAGAATATAGTCATATCCTTGTTCCTGACGTAGGGTTTCGAACCACTCATAGCGTAGTACCCGTGCGGCCAGCTGAGTATTTAGGCCATGTGCCTTGCCATAGGTCTTGGTCTCAAAGCGCTTGATGGCAATAGGTACTAAGAGTTCCTTGGCAAGGGTCTCTACAAAGTGTTGGTCACCTTCACTCTCTTCTCCCCGAAGTTGGAAGTTACAATGTGCCATAAGGAAGGGTATCCCCAGCTCATGGAGTAGGTGTGCCAATACAACACTATCTATCCCTGCGCTGATGGCCAAGATGATTCTTTTTTGCCATAGCAGGGGGAAGTGTTGCTGAAGATGTGTTTCAAAAGCGTTTATCATGCTCGAAGAGGACTATAATAAAAAAGCTCTCAGAGAAGTTCTGAGAGCTTAGTGCGGGTGATAGGACTCGAACCTACACACCTCACGGCACCAGATCCTAAGTCTGGCGTGTCTACCAATTTCACCACACCCGCGTGCGATTTTTAAGACAGGGCAAAGTTACAACTATTTTTTGAATTGGCAAGCAAAAATCAATTATTTTTTAAAAAATTTCAAAAGTTGTTTATTACTAAGTAGTTAGGAGTATTATAAAAGCATTTTCATAGCTTTCTGAAGACCTGTAACTAAGCGGTCAACTTCTTCAAGGGTATTATAAACGGCGAAGCTGGCGCGTATAGTCCCTGGGATGTGATAAAAATCCATCACAGGTTGGGCGCAGTGATGACCTGTACGCACGGCTATGCCCATCTGGTCAAGGAGTGTTCCTACATCGTAAGGATGGGCACCCTCTACATTGAAGGAGATGACACCAGCTTTGCGATCCAGATCATGGGTACCATAGATGGTGATGCCGCCCAAGCCTTGGATCTGCTCATGGGCATACTTCAGCAGTTTGTGCTCATAAGCAGCAATATCGGCCATACCTAAGGAATGCATATAGTCTATGGCAACTCCATAGGCGATTCCTCCACATATATTCGGGGTTCCTGCCTCTAACTTATAGGGGAGGTCGGCGTAGGTTGTCTCTTCAAAGCAGACGGTCTTGATCATATCACCTCCGCCTTTGTAGGGAGGGAGCTTCTCAAGCCAGGTTTCCTTTCCATAGAGAAAACCAATGCCTGTAGGAGCATACATTTTGTGTCCAGAGGCGGCGTAGAAGTCTGCATCTAAGTCTTGTACATCTATGGAAAAGTGTGGACAGCTCTGGGCACCATCGATAAGGACAACAGCTCCCACGCTGTGGGCTAAGTGGATGATTTCTTTGACAGGGTGTACATTGCCCAAGGCATTGGATACATGCTGACAGCTCACTACCTTGGTGCGTTCTGAGAGCATCGCTTTGAAATCCTCCATCACGATCATACCCTCCTTGTCCACAGGAATGGGGCGTACCACAGCTCCTGTACGCTGAGCAAGTAGCTGCCAAGGGACAATGTTGCTATGGTGCTCAGTGGTCAGTACCAAGATCTCTTCTCCAGCCTTTACAAAAGGGGTCAGGCAGGTAGCTACCAAGTTGATTCCCTCGGTGGTGCCACTGGTGAAAAGTACCTCATAGGGTTTGGCGGCATTGATATGCTTTTGGAGCTTCTTGCGGGCTGTCTCATAAGCTTCTGTAGCCTCTTGGCTGAGGGTATGCACCCCTCGGTGGATATTGGCATTGTAGGTGGTATAGTACTGTACTATACTATCGATTACCTGTTGGGGCTTTTGACAGGTCGCTCCATTGTCAAAATATACTAAGGGATTACCTCCTATCTTTCTCTCTAAGATAGGGAAATCACGGCGAATTTCTGCGATAGATTTCATAAAATAAATAATAAGAAAAAAGTAAAAAGGTGCTATCTATAGTCAGATGGCACCTTACTTGTTACAGAAAGTTATAAACATTATTTCTTATGTCTTGGTTCAGAGGAAACAGTAAGTTTTTTTCTTCCTTTAGCTCTACGACGTGCCAATACTTTACGTCCGTTCGCCGTAGCCATACGTTCTCTGAAGCCGTGTTTATTTCTTCTTTTTCTCTTGGAAGGTTGAAATGTTCTTTTCATCGGATTGAATATTAATATCTTAAATTAAACGTTTACTTGATAAAGCTCCCATAAAAGAAAGCGGGGCAAAGGTACTATTATTTTTTGGAATGTACAAATATTTTTAAAATCTTTCTTGAAAATTTGTAGGATTGGAAATATTATGCTACTTTTGGCACTCTTAATACTTTGTCTTTATGGAGTTGTTACTCAAGTATTTTCCTGAACTTACCCCTACACAAGTGGCTCAATATACTCAGGCTGTAAGCCTGTATAAGGAGTGGAACGCCCGTATTAATGTGATTTCTCGTAAGGATATGGAACACTTTGTTCTTCATCACCTGCTTCATTCCTTAGGGATTGCCAAGATTCACCTTCTTTCGGCAGGGCAAAAGGTCTTGGACGTAGGTACAGGGGGAGGTTTCCCAGGGATTCCCTTGGCAATTCTCTATCCAGAGGTGTCTTTCCACTTGGTGGATTCCATAGGTAAGAAGATCAAGGTGGTAGAGGAAGTAGCCTCTGCTTTGTCTCTTTCCAATGTCACCTACCAGCAGGCTCGTGTAGAGACTCTTACAGGGCAATATGACTATATTGTAAGCCGTGCTGTGACCCAAATGGCTGACTTCTACAAGTTCACCAAGCATCTGCTCAAGCCTGTAACCCATAAGGGCGATAAGCGAGGAATCCTCTACCTAAAAGGGGGCGATCTTACCGAGGAATTGGCGGCTTTCCCTTCTGCTACTGTTTATAACCTTTCTGAGGTCTTTGAGGAGGATTTTTTTGAGACAAAAAAAGTGGTATATCTATAGTAATACCCATTGATCCTCTGTGATATAGTACTCCATCCAGTATTGGTTTTCTTTGCAGATTCCTTTTAGAATCAATGTATTGTCTGAAAAAGTGATTTCTTGTATAAGGTCGAAAACTTCTCGTTGTGCTCCTTCACAAATCACTTCAGTGGGTTTGATATAAGGAGCAGGAGAAAGGAATATCTTTACCAATGGCGTCTGTTTCTCCTGACACTTTATATACACTACCATTTTCACTCGTGTTCTCCTCCGGAACTTGTACATTACCAACACAGGCGGTGATGGAGTTGTAAGAAATAGACACAGCTGGTATTATTAAAAACTCCAAATTGATGAAATATGATAGTAAAGGAGGTCGTTACAATCAATACCTCGGATAAGAGCCTTTTACAAATTCTATTCCTTGGAGAAATCCAAGTTATTGAATGATTCGACTATTAACTCTATACATCGTTTGCCTGCTTCCCAATAATAATTATTTAAGCTGGGTCTTGGTCCAATTGATTCAATATAACAGATGCCGCTATTACTTTGTATAAGATATGACATGAGAAAAGCTCTGAATTGTTTTTCAGGGTATTCTAAATCTCCTTGAATGTACCATGCTTTTTCTAATTTTGGATTTAGAATATTATCAGCTACCTTTTTTTGTATTTTGCATTCAAATTCTGATATGTTTTTTAAACGTGTTTCTATGTTCGAGGTGATGCTTTCAAAATTTTCTTTGCTTGTCTTCGCATACAAATATATATTGACTACACCTATATTCTTTCCTTCGTCTTCATGCTTAAGAAGAAAACGAATAGATTGGGCGGACAAATTATCATGATTGCTGTCCTTGAACATCTTCCATGATGTTGGGAAATAAAATGTGAAATTATTTTGTTTGAAGTTGAAACTAAAGGGTTGTAAATTTTCTGCCATGTTCCAATTCGTCTTGTTTATCAAATCCCAATTATTTGTGATTTGGAGCATATCCAACATCCTTCCTTGATAATCTTCTTTAAAGCAAGATGCTTTTGCCATAAAATAATTAGCTCCTGAAAAATCAGGATCATAGTCTTTTAGTACAGAAAAGCGAGATATTACACTCTCACCTTTATTTGTTTTCTTTGACGTGAGAATATCAGCATAAGTTCCTGTTGAAGTCCCATTAATTTTCCTGTAGTGAAGAATGTTTTCTCCCATCAGATCAAGTTTTTTAACAAGCCAATCTGCTGCGTTCATTTCATACCAACAATGTTCATAATATACGGAGACCTCTAACATCGAACAGGTTTTGTCAACACTAACATATTGCCCGATATTATTAATGTCAAGTCCTTCTATAGGTTGCTTTTTAATCTGTACAGGTTTTACGTCCTTAGGTAGCAGAATCCAATACGCTAATTGTGATTCTGCAGCTGTATAGTTACATTTCCAATAACGCTTAATCTGTTCTTCTTTTGAATAAGATTGTTGGATGGGAAACATTTCTTTATTATTTATTTAAGTTTCGCAAGTTCTATAACTTACTGATTCTCAAAACATCCCCTCACATACCCAGCTGTGGACACTCGCTAGCTATCCCCCCTTGAGGGGGTAGTAAGTAGTAGAGGCTCAATAAGTTATAGAAGAAAAATTTTTCCAATATGACAACAAATTAGGCTATTTTAACGCCCTTAAAGACACATACTCCGCTTTCGCGGACTTTCCCTTTGGAGGGGGTGGGGGGAGGTTTTTTACAAACAACTGATTATTAATTATTTACAATATTTATAATAACCTAAAAACGACTTGCGAAACTTAAATTATTTATATCTTTCATAAATCGTTTCTATAATGAGAGTTTTACAATAAACAGTAGGAACCTCCTTTAACTAAACATACATCCTGTAATTAAAATTATACACCCTGTTAGATAAAGGATTCTACCCCATTTTATGAATAAGGATTTGAACTTATCTATTACTTGAATACGTTCATCATTCATAACAAAACCATTGTATTTTACATGGAAACTCATCATAAACTTAATGAGGAAACTTACAAGAGCTTCCATTATAATGATTATTAAATTTGTCATAATAATAACAAGTATAGAATTGTAGAAATCATGGCAAACATCCATCATTTCCGTACTATACTTTGCGACTAGAACTAAACTAAGCATATACATTATGCATGCACCTAAAAGGCATGCAAGATAATAGAATAGTAATTTCTTGCCATGATATTTCTTGTACATTACTATCGATAAGATATAAAATACAAGGACTAAAATGATGAACAAAATAATTCTCATATTTTTTATCCTATTTTATTTTGTTAGAGATTTTTAAAATCTCTAAATGATCAAGAAATTTTTTAGTTTCTTCAAATGTATATTTTTCCTTTTCTAACTCTATTTCCTCTTTCATTATTTTAAATATCTTTGCCTAAGTTCTTCAATAGTTACTTTTTTCCCTCTTGTTGTATAGCTTCATTAATCATTGCAAAATAAGTTTTCTTACTCATTTTATTTTTCTTGTTCACTTTTTACCCAAACCTCAAAATTCAAAATTCAAAACTCAAAACTCTCTACTTTTCTCTAAAGAAAATATCCAAAGGTACCCCTTCGAAGTTAAACTTCTCTCTGAGCTTGTTCTCCACAAAGCGGCGGTAAGGATCCTTGATATATTGGGGAAGGTTCGCAAAAAAGACAAACTGAGGCAGGTCAGTAGGCAATTGCATACAATACTTGATCTTGATATATTTTCCTTTGGTAGCCGGTGGAGGAGTAGCCTCGATGATAGGGAGCATATACTCATTTAGTACCGAGGTTTTGATACGCTGGCTACGATTGTTATACACCTCTACTGCTTTTTCTATCGCTTTGTAGATACGTTGCTTGGTTAGGGCAGAGATAAAGATGATAGGCACATCGGTGAAGGGGGCGATGATCTTGCGAATCCCTTCCTCAAAATGCTTGGTGGTATGGGTATCTTTCTCTACCAAGTCCCATTTATTGACCAGGATAACCACTCCTTTTTTGTTGCGCTGTGCCAGCCAAAAGATATTGGCATCTTGTCCCTCGAAGCCACGAGTAGCATCCACCAAGAGTAGGCATACATCGGAGTGTTCTATGGCGCGTACTGAGCGCATCACCGAGTAGAACTCCAAGTCTTCTTTGACTTTTGCTTTGC
Organism: Capnocytophaga gingivalis; assembly: GCF_002302415.1. Classification (NCBI taxonomy): domain Bacteria; kingdom Pseudomonadati; phylum Bacteroidota; class Flavobacteriia; order Flavobacteriales; family Flavobacteriaceae; genus Capnocytophaga; species Capnocytophaga gingivalis. Next base: position 2,448,549 of record NZ_CP022386.1, read on the forward strand.
GGCGTATCCCTGCGGTATCCACCAAGTTGAACTCAAAGCCAAAGCGATTGTAGCGCGTATCAATAGCATCACGGGTGGTGCCAGCTATATCAGTAACGATATAGCGATCCTCCCCTATAAGAGCATTGATAAAGGACGATTTTCCCGCATTGGGGCGTCCCACTACGGCAAAGCGGGGTAGGGGCTCTTCCTCCACTTTTTCCTCCTCAGGGAGTACTTTGACTACGGCATCCAAGAGCTCGCCTGTACCACTACCATTGACACTGGAGATAGGGAAGATCTCCTCAAATCCTAAGGCATAGAACTCATTGGCATCAATAGCGCGCTTGGTATTATCTACCTTGTTCACTGCCAGGAAAGTAGGTTTTTTGCTACGGCGTAGCAGCTGGGCAATCTCCTCATCGGTACCCATGATACCACTCTCCACATCTGTTAGGAAGATAATGGCATCGGCTTCTTCTATGGCGAGGTTTACTTGCTTGTCTATTTCTTTTTGGAATATGTCATCGCCTCCGGCTACATATCCCCCAGTGTCTATCACGGAGAAATCACGTCCGTTCCAGTCGGTCTTTCCATAATGGCGGTCACGGGTCACCCCACTGATGCTATCTACAATAGCCTCACGGCGCTGTACAAGACGGTTGAAAAAAGTGGATTTGCCTACATTTGGGCGTCCTACAATGGCTACAATGGCACTCATTAGTTATATTTTTTGCAAAGGTAGTCAAAAAAATAAACATAGCAATAAAGTCATGAAAAATTCTCTTCTTTTTCAGGATTTTTTCATATATTTGTCGCGCTATAGCATAGTGTTTTTTAAGGTTTATTATTATGAAAAAGTACTTTCTCTTTCTCTTCTTCTCTTATATAGGTTTTGCTCAGAGTGATAGCCTTGTTATTACTCCGCCAAGGAGGTATCCACCTTCCTGTGATTGTTTTCAGGGAATGATTAACCTGACCCCAAGGCTGGCTTATACCTATGCCGATGCTAAGAGTTCATACTTTGCGGGGCTGATGCTCCACAATGATTGTATCGCTTGCGGCGGGGGCTTCTATGCAGGAGTTCATTTTGCGAGCAGAGATTCTCATAAAGTAGTCCCTGAAGTGGGGGCTGAGTTCTATCACCTGTTGCTGGGCTATGGGGTCTCTCTTTCCACTGAGGCAATTACTCCACGTGTAGGACTGTCTCTCTTTAATTTGTTACGGGTAGATGCTGGCTATGCCATTCCTTGGGCGAAAGCACCTCTTTTTAAGGGATTTACCCTTTCTATAATTACTGATATTCGATTGCTTAGTTATCCATTACCTTTATGAAAACAAAAATACTTTTATTACTGGCTTTCTTTTCTTTAGGAGGCTTTATTATACAGGCTCAAAATAACCAGCTTGAAGGTTTCTACCAAGGGCGTAAGTGGGGGCTTTTCTTGCTCTCTGATAAGAAGTTCTTACTATGGAATCCCTTGGCTGGGGTAAAGGGAGACTACCAAGTACAAAAAGATGGGATGATATGGTTGCAACCTCAGAAAGAACCGCTTTTTCTGGTCTATGCGCGCAATGATAAGGACTTATCCAAGGATAAAATACGGGTGGAGCTGGTGAATTTTCAGCTGGGAAAGAACTATATTCACTTGGAGAGGGGAAGATATTACTCTGTTTCCAACGAAGAGAATGATTTGGTACATATTTTTGATAGAAAAGAGGTAGGGAAATCTATTACTTTTATAGGGGAAAGTCTCTTTGAAGAATACAATAAGAAGTTTTTAGGTATAAAAAATGCTTATGAAGTAGGTATGAATCCAGCTTATAATGATTATATCGTTTTCTGTCATAGTTATTCTCTATATCAAGGGGAAAGTATAGCTGCTTTTACCAATAAAGATGGAATGGAGATACTTCTTTTAATGAACGAAGAAGAAACCTTAGAAAAGAATAAAGAAGCACTTGTAAAAATACGCTCTAATATAGAAAAAACACCATTAAAAGAAATAAAAAACTATATTTATATCAGAAAAAAAGATGAAAATGAAAAAGAAATGTTGAAGACGGTACAATCTCAATTAGGGATAGAGGATTCCAATACTATATTTAGAGAAAAATATGAAAGAGAGGGTACCTCTCCCTATGAATATATGGGGGAAATTACTTATGATAAGGAAAAAAATATATATAAAGAGGCAGAACAAGATCGGACATATCACAAATATGATCTTATAGATACAAAAAAATCAGAAATAGATATGAAAAAACTAAAAATAAAAATCTCACCATTGTTTCCTGAATAATAACTAAAATGCTTATGAAAACAAAAATACTTTTATTACTGGCTTTCTTTTTCGTAGCGAACAGCTCTTCAGCTCAGGACAGAAAGCTAATAGAGAGCTATAAGCAACCCGAATCGGGTATTATGCTTTTTCCGAATAAGACTTTTGCCGCTTGGACTTATATGACGGTTATTCGTGGCTATTACCAAAAGAGACCCGATGGGGTCTACTTATTAAAGCCTCAGAGAGAACCCTTGTTCTTGGTATATGGGTATCATAATGATTCCATTGGGAAGGATAAGGTGCGTATTCGTTTTGCCAATTTTGAAGAGGGGAAGAACTATATTCAGTATGAGAATGGAAAAACTTATAGTGTGTTCAATGATAACCCTAACTGTTTTTCTTACAAATATATACATACCTTTGACAGAAAGGAGGTAGGCAATACGCTTACCCTTATACATCATATAGGATACTATGATGAAAAAGCGTCTTATTTCTTTGAGGGAGAGGGAATTAAGAATACATTACAATTTTCTTTGGGAGCGTATAATGATTTCTTGATTTCCTATGAGGAACTTAACCATCTGAAAGCAGATATAGTGTTCGTGCCTATGGAGATAGAAGGGGAGAAAGGGGCTTTTTTCCATAGAGGAAAATGGCCAGAGGAAGAGCTAAAAATGGTTAAGGAAAGATTGAAGAAGGTACCTAAAGAGGATCTTAAAAGGTTTTTCGTCCCTAAAGAAAATCCTAAAGATATTAGTCAGGTGTCTATCTCTTTCCTTTATGCAGAGAATATAGAGCCTCCTACTGCACTTGTTTTCCTAAAGAAAGATGGTACAGTGATAGGGGAGATTCAAGCCTCAGCACCTTTTGAAGATGATGAAACCAGGCTATACTTACAGGTCAATACACAGGGAAGTATCACAGACCCGAAGCAGCTCAAGGTAGAACCTAAAACTATCTTTGTCTCCGAGTGTGAATGACCTTCCCAAAGAAAAAAATAAAGGCTAATTAGCTAATATTTAGAGAAATTGTAATTGCAAATAGTTGAAAGATAAAATTTTAAAACTAATATCATGAAAACAAAAATACTTTTATTACTGGTTTTCTTTTCTTTAGGAAGCCTTGTATATGCCCAAGAAAAAGATATTTCAGGCAATTACAGAGGGCGTGGAGGAGGTATTATGCTCTTGCCTAACAGATTATTTGTCCTTTGGGGCTATATGACAGCTGTACCAGGGAGTTATGAGGTTCAGAAGGACGGTATCATCCGCTTCAAGCCAAAGAAGGAACCGCTATTTGTCGTGTATGGGCAGCGAAATGACTCTATTGGGAAAGATAAAGTCCGTATTCGCTTCGCCAATTTTGAAGATGGGGAGAATTTTATCCGCTTTGAGAATGGAAAAACCTATTCAGTTTTCAATGACAACCCCAATTGCCTTTCTTCTCGCTATATACATACCTTTTCAAGAAAAGAGATGGGTAATTCCTTTTCTTTGATTACGGATATACAAGACTTTAGTTTTGCTCCCTTTTTGGGAGAGCTGAAAAATACTTATCAAATTGATCTACAGAATAATAATGACTTTCTTATCTCTTATCAGAAACCTTCAGTATATCAGATAGATGGAGTAGGTGCCTTGGTAACCAAGGAAGGACATGAGTGTTTGCTTTTCCTAAATTGGGGAGATGTGGAGGGAAGTACACAGTATATACGAGAACTCAAAGAAAAGATTGATAAAATCCCTATAGAGGATCTCAAAAAAATTATATTTGCTAAGGAGAAGACGGAGGATAAGGAGCTTAACGACTTTCTCAGTATCTCCAATTTGGAAGAACCTAAGGCGTTTTTTATGAATATAAAAGAGGGTACTGTAGATCCTGAGCCTGTTAATTGGGAGTTCTTAGTGTATGATAAGGATAAAAATATCTACAAGGATACCCTGAATGATATTGGGTATTATAGGTTTGACTTTGTACAACCCAAATGTTATCAGACAGACCTTAAAAAGCTCAAGGTAGAGCCTAAAACCATTTTTGTATCTGAATGTGAAAAACCTTCTAAAAGAAGGATATATCAATAATTATCACTTATGGATGAAATAGTTTTCAATAGAATCATTGTCTTACTGTTTTTGGCGGTTTCAGTAGGAATTACTTATCTGATTATTAGAAAAAGCAACCGTAAGGCTCAGGATAAAAATAAAGCAAAAGCGGGTTGTTTTACCGCCTTCTTTATCTGGGTGCCTATCTCCCTATTGGTGGGGCTTACCCCGTTTATACTGCTTTTAGGGGCAGGCACTGTGAAGGAACTCTATCAGCTGGCTTCCGATAGTGACTTTAAGCCCTATACCGCTCAGGTGGTAAGGTATGAGAACACCTATATGAGCGAGACAAAAGATTCAAATAAACGCACAAGATATGTAGAAATGGGTACCCCCGTGGTTACTTTTACCATAGAATCAGGGCGGGAATTAGAACGAGCATTGCCTTTTGCTGCTGAGGTAAATGGAGAATCCTCTTATAACATTCGCTATAAGGCTTCCACAGATGAGATCATCGTAACAGATGTCTTTATTGTTGTGAAAACCATTGGGGTGATTATATTTCTCGTCATTGCAGTTTTCGCTTATTGGGGAATTTACGGCTATCTTACGGACAAGCCTATGAAGAATTATGGTAATTATTTGGCCAAAGGGTTGCTCTATGGGGTGTTTCTCACTATGACTATGGGGCTATGTGCGGGACTTATCTATGGGGCACTTACCAAGGATCTGCCCCTATGGATACAAGCGATTTGTATATTTTTTGCTTTATCACTCGTGATTGTGATTGTTAGAATTTTCCTCACTATGTTCCGCTCCAAAGTCAGAGATCCGCTCAAGCAAAGGCGTAAGACTACCTATCGCAAAGGGTATTAACAAAGGGAATCATCCTACAACAAACTGAAAATCGAACATTAAAGCCTCGTCAATCTTAAGAAACTTAGTTTTTATAACTCATTGAGAATTTATGACTTACTTTCACATACCCAGCTGTAGGTATTCGCTGGCTATCCCCTCATCGAGGGGGGTAGGGTTAGGTTTTGGAAATTAGTAGGGGTTAGATTTTGAAAATCAGTAACTTATATAAATTTCAAAACTTGAGTTAAAAACTTGAAATAAATATGACATAAACCAAAATAATTTCTTACATTTGCAGCGAGAAACAGAGGGGGTGGTTTCCTTTGGTGAAATTTTTCCTCTTGATATAGAAGCAATTGTATAAAAAAATTATAGAATGAGAGATTTAACAAAAATGACTAACATTGAGGACTTACGCGTGGTGTGTAAGCGCAATGTACCTAAAATGTTTTATGAGTATGTGGATACAGGGTCTTGGACACAATCCACCTACCGTGAGAATGTATCAGACTTCAATCCTATCAAGTTCAAACAGAGGATTTTGGTAGATATGGACAACCGTACCCTTGAGACTACACTCTTAGGACAAAAGGTGAAGTTCCCTGCTATGACCGCTCCTGTGGGCTTTATGGGAATGATGTGGGCTGATGGGGAAATCCATATGGCCAAAGCGGCTCAGAAGTTTGGGATTCCTTTCACCCTTTCTACTATGTCCATCTGTTCTATTGAGGACTTGGTAGAGGCTGGTGTGGAACCTTTCTGGTTTCAGCTCTATGTGATGCGTGACCGTGAGTTCATGAAGGATCTCATCCGTCGTGCCAAAGAAGCTAAGTGTTCTGCCCTTATGGTTACAGTGGATTTGCAAGTACTTGGAAACCGTCACCGTGATATCAAGAATGGTCTTTCTACCCCTCCGAAATTTACCATTCCTAATATACTCAATCTTTCTACTAAAATTCCTTGGGGATTGCGCTATGTATTTGGTAACCGTCGCTGGACATTCCGCAACATCGCCGGCCATGCCAAGAATGTATCCGACCTTTCTTCTCTCTCTTCTTGGACTAAAGAACAGTTTGACCCAAGCCTTAGCTGGAAGGATATAGCTGAGATTAAGGAACTCTGGGGAGGCCCTATTATCCTCAAGGGGATTATGACCCCAGAAGATGCACAAGAAGCTGTCAAATACGGTGCCGATGCTATCATCGTTTCTAACCATGGTGGCCGTCAGATGGACGATACTATTTCTTCTATCAAAGCCTTACCAGATATTGTAAGCGCTGTAGGTAGCCAGACAGAGGTATGGATAGACTCTGGTTTCTATACAGGACAGAATATGCTTAAGGCATGGGCTTTGGGTGCTAAAGGAATCATGCTCGGCCGTGCTCCAGTATACGGATTGGGTGCTTATGGAGAAGAGGGGGTAACTCGTGCCCTACAAATCCTCTATGATGAAATGGATACCACTATGGCTTTCTCTGGTCATCGCAATATCCAAGATGTAGATAAGAGCATCCTTGTAGAAGGTACCTACCCACTACCTACCAGAAAATAATTATCATAATGTATAAAAGGATAGCCCCAAACCGAGCGGTTTGGGGCTATTTATTTCTTAATGGTTTTTTATTTGCTCTTTCCCAAGAGGCGTCTTGCTGCGTCAGAAGCAGCAATAAGTCCACCGGCCGACATGATAATGTCTTTCAGTACCAAGCGTCCTGCTCCTGATAGGTAAGGGAAGCCATGGTTAGGGGTAGGCATATCACCACCTAAGTTAGGTACATATACCTCTGGGGTAGTGATAAGGAACGAAAGGGTAACGATGGACATACCAAAAGTAAGCAATCCACCGATAAGCCCGATTTTAGGAGACCATATACCTAAAAGAGTAAGCAAACCAATTAGGCAAATTACGGTACCTAAGCCATAGGAGAAGATATAGGTGTTGTTCTGCTTGTGCCATTCTATATTGGCAGCCACCATTTTCCCCTCTGGGTTCTTGTGCAATTTGTATTCTGCTACTTCTTTGCCTTTGTTAGCCTCTCCTGTAACACCGTTCTCATCGATAGCGGTTTTACCTGAGTTAGCATAGAAGAAGCTCATAAAAGGGCTATTGGTAACAAAGGGAACAATCCCGTCGGCTTCGTACTGACATACTTTTAAGCCTCCAATCCACGCCATTACGATAAAGATCGCAATGCGAATAAAGTTGATAAACTGTGACTGTAATCCAGCCAATTTTTCTAATAATGTTTGCATGACTATATTATTTTCAGGGTGCAAAAATACAATGTATTTTCCATATAAGAATGGACTTTTTTACCACAAGCATAGATTATTTTGCCACGATCGAAATTCCTACATTTTCTCGAAATTGCTTAGGGGAAACCCCGACCTCCTTCTTGAAGTAGCGGCTGAAGTAGAAAGCATCCTCAAAGCAGAGTTCAAAGGCGATTTCCTTGACCGACTTATGGGTGAGGTGTAGCAGTTTTTTGGCCTCCAGAACCAAGCGCTCCCTTAGCAGTGCCGATGGGGTCTTCCCATAATACTGCTTGATACGCTTGGAGAAAGCACTCACCGAAAGGTGATACACCGCTGCATAGAAGCTGATATCCTTTTCCTTGAGGAAATTGGCTTCCAGAAGCTCTTGGAAATTGGCCACGGGGTTTTGCAGTGGGTTCTCTTCTTTTAAGTGGCTCAAAAAATGCTGTTTCTCTCGGCTTCCAATGGCCAAGATTAGTTGCAAATAGCTCTTAAGTACTGCAATTTGGTAAGGATTGGAGTCTGAAGCAATGGCTTGCATCTTTTTCAAGAGACTCTCCAATTCTCCAAAAACCGCCTGAGAGACCTCAAAGTGGGGTTGTTGGTATATGTTGTTGAATAATAAGCCGTTACAAGCCACCTCTTTTTTGTGGTACTCTATACAATAGAAATCTCCATGGAAGGCAATAAAGTCCATTTTTGCTGCCCTCTCCTTCCATTGGAAATACTGGTAAGGGGAGAGAAACAGTAGGGAATAGCCTTGGGAATGGTATTCGTTGAAGTCGACACTAAAGTGGCTATCTCCCTGTAAGAGAAAGATATAGTATAGGGTAGTATGTTCTCCTTGAGCAAAATCCCCAGGGGCAGCACTGTTGATATGAATATTCTGGTAAGTCATAAAATAATCGGCTATCAGGGTACAAAATTAAGAAAAAATGAGTATATTTGTCGCAAAGTAGAAGATGTTTTTATGAAATATGTTTTATATGGGATATTAGTACTGACTATAATGCAGCATAGTACGGCACAATATCGTAAGATACAGCTTACAGATGCCAAGCCAGTGGAACACCTCAAGTTAGAAAGTCGATCGGCACGTTGTAAATATAACGAAGGGTTTATCTATAACAAGGATTATATGATTTACCAGGCTTGCGATGCAGCAGTTACTTTCCGTCCCGATAGGGAGACCTTCCAAATAAAATATAGGGGTTATGGTTTCGCAGTGGATAAAAAAGGGGTCTATTATCAGGGGCAATTCGTAAAAGTAGATACCACAGGACTTAGGGTATTGGCAAGTCGAGAGGTTAAGGAGATAAAGGGGTATGTAAATGGTATTGCTGCCTATTATTGGCGTACCAATGGGGGCGTATTCTTTGGAACAAAACGGCTTTCTGTTCCTGATCCTCAGACCTTTGAAGCGCTTACGTATTGTTATTTTAGGGACAAGAATCACGTATATTATTATGATCAAATCATAAAAGGAGTAGACCCTAATCTCGTCAATGAAAAACTCAGTAGAGACGAACTCCTCAATGAGGGTAAAAATGTCTATTATAAGGGAAAACGCCTCTATTATAAGGGAGAGGTGGTAGAGCAAATGACCTCTAAGATCTTCAAAACTTCTAAATATGTATTGGGTTATGATGGTAAGGAAGATAAGCAAACCCATTCCATATTGGTAGAATTGCATTCGGAACCGTTCGATATCCCAACCCTTAGAACACTCTCAGACTCTTATCTGATAGACAAGAATCATCTGTATTATATTCCTTCTTTTTATTCTGTACCAGATAGAGGATTCAGAATGCCTGTTTCCAAGGAAGAGTTCTCCTCAATAAGAGCGTTTACCGAATTTGTTGTGGTGGGTTCTACCGTTTATCATGAGAGAGAGCCTAAAGAAAGATATGATGCAGCTACTTTTAGGGTCATTCCAGGGCATTATTACTATCAGTATGATAAGAATGGAATCTATAATTGGCGTAAAAAACTACCTTTTCGCTATACAAAGCGTCCTGAGTATGGGAAAAATCTTTTCTATATAGATGAAAAAAATCTCTTTATTTATGAAGATCAGGCTTACTATCGTGACAGTGGTGATAGTATATACATAAAGGATCTCTCCTCCCAACAGATAGAAATACTCAAACAAGGAAAGACCTCGCTTAAGGATTTGTTACCTCCTCATAAGGAACCTCCTCAAAAAAAGGAAAAGTATGACTATAATCTTTATAAAGTGGACGGGCATATTTATATAGGAGAGGAGCTACAAAAAGACATAGATGCAGCTACCTTTGAGTACTTAACGGGTTATTTTTATAAGGATAAAAATCACATATACTACTATGACAGATGGAGTGAGAAAGAAGCACATTTTCTGATGGTAGAGGGGTATGATGTAGCTACACTCAAGGGAGATTCCAATGGGTTTATGATGGATAAGGATTATTACTATTATGGCACTACAAGGCTTTTTAAAAATAAAAATGTAGAGGTTTTAGCATGCTATACAGGCTACCGTATGGGATGTAGTCAGGATCGCACCCCTACTACCGACTATTATCTTTTTAAGAATGACCAGGGGTATTGGCTCGCCGAGTTAGGTGACGAAAATGTAATCCGCTTTTTGGGTACAGAACTAAAAATGAGTGAATTAAAAAATGACTAATAATAACTCAAAACTCAGAACTCAAAACTCAAAACTCTTATGAACCGTCTTTTACTTTGTACGCTATTACTTGTCTCTTGTGCTAAATCTCCTATGGTTAGGTATCAGACACCTATAATGGGTGCTTTTGATCCCATAATCGTAACCGATGCAGATACAACACCTCGACAACTTCACCCTGGGAAGTGTAAGTATGTGCCTGAGACTTATATAATCAATAAGGAATATATAGCCTATCAGGATTGTGATACGATTAGAAGACTTGTAACGGCTGATTTGGCTTCTTTTAAGAGAAAAGGGGGCTTTGCTATAGATAAAAATGGAGTGTATTACAAGGGAAACCTTATCTGTACTGATGCCATAGGCTTTAAGATCTTAACATACAAGGATAACCATGGTTATCTTTGGCGTACAGATAAGAAAATCTTTTTTGCCAAAAAAGAACTCTCTTTGGCTGACCCCGCCACTTTTGAACCCATAGGAGAAGCTTGGGGTAGATATTTCAAGGACAAAAACAACCTCTATTACTATGACCAAAAGGTAGAAGGTGCTGATATATCTTCTTTGAATGTGGAAAGAAGGTTTTTCGAAGATTTTATTTATGATAAAAATCATATATACTACCAAGGAAAACCACTCATGTACCAAGGAGAAAGTGTAGAACAACTCTCAGGTCTCTTATTTAAAACGACCAAGGAGGTACTACAAGCTGATTTTTCAGGTGAAGAGGAAGTCATTTTCACCCCTATTACAGGAGATTTTGATATTCCAACACTCAGAGAACTTTCTTTTAATTTTATGATAGATAAGCACCATCTTTATTTAGTAGAAGAATCGTCCTATTGTCAGATGCCTACCACCAAGCTTGACCTGTCTAAGGTAAAGGCTTATGAGCGTTATATATACGATGGCAGGTATCTGTATAGGGGGGAGCAAAAAGTCAGGGAATATGATCCTGCTACTTTCGGAATCTTTCAGTGCTCCTATGATCTCTATCAGTATGATAAGTATGGTATCTATGCCTGGGAGAAGAAGTTACCTTTCAAGATAAAAAGAACGCCCGTATATGGCAAGAATCTCTTTAGTGTAGGAGATTATATTATCTATGAAAATCAACTATATATAACTAAAGAATATTCACTATGGCATGATCCATATGTAAAAGGACTTACACAAGAACAAGTTCAGCTACTCAAACAAGGCAAACATGTACATAGGTCACATCAGGGGAAGGTACTTTTTGTACAAGAGTCCTATGATAGCAAGTATTACAAAGCGGATAACCAATTGTATTATATGGAAAAGCCTGTACAAGGAGTGGATATGGCTACTTTTGATCCTTACTTTGCCCCTAATTTTTATCGGGATAAGAACCATGTTTATCTATGCCAAGATGGGGTTCATGTAGTAAAAGGTTATGATAACTCAACACTACAACCCGTTTTTGGGGATTTTCTTATGGATAAGGATTATCTCTATTATAAGACACAAAGGTTGTTCAAAAGCAAAGAGGTATCGCTTTTGGCTATTTACCAAGGAGCTGCCTACGAGCACAAGCTGCCTGATTTTTATTTGTTTAAGAATGCAGAAGGATATTGGTCTGTATGTCCTGAAAAAATGACTGAATATGAGTTTGATGACAAAGGAGATTTCTATTACTATACACAATATTTTGTAAATGTGGAGTTCTTAGGTACAGAATTTAAAGAAATACGCCAAAGTAAAGATTAACAATAACAACTTAAAACTCAAAACTCAAAACTCAAAACTCAAAACTCAAAACTATGATAAAGGTAGTCTATATTTTCCTCTTTTGTATAGGGATATATCCAGCAGTGGCTCAAGAGGATACGGATACAGCTTATATAAAACCTGCTCAGATACAAGAAGGGCTCAAAGCAGAGGTACAGCCTATCTATAACCAAGGGTATCTTATCAATGATAATTATGTAATCTATCAAGAAGGAAAGTCAAGAGAAATAATCCATCCAGATATGAAGACTTTTCAATTAGATGATTGGAACAATTATCTTATGGATAAAAATATTATTGCCAAGGACAAAAATGGTGTCTATTTTGAAGGAAAGTTTTTTCCTTCTGATTTTGGGTGTCATTTGATTGCCATTATGGATAAGCCTATTGCTCAGGGGGAGTACTTCCCCTCAGGCAAAGATTGTATTTGGAGAACCCATCATAAAGTATATTTCAATACAGAAGAAATCCCAGAGGCAGACCCTCATACTTTCAAAAGTCTGAGATATTTTAATGATTTATATCATAGGGATAAGAACTATCTATACTATCGTGGCAAAAGAGTAGAAGGAGCCGATGTTCAGAGTATTCGTCCCTCATATTCTCTTTCAGAGGTTGTCGCTGATAAGAATAATACTTATTACAAGGGAGAAGTCTTCACCTACAAAGGGGAGAGCCTAACACAGCTCACAAGTAATATCTTTAAAACACCTCACTATGCGCTTATATTCAAAAATAATAAAGATACTTATGAGAATGAATTCGTAGAGCTTCCCGATTTTGTGGATGTACATTCTCTTAAGGGATTATCCGAAACCTATGCGATGGATAAGAAAAATGTCTATTATGCCCGAACTTATAAGGCTGATACCTTACTTGTTCCTATCAAAAACAAAAGAAGAATTCGAGCTTTTAATGAATATATTACTGATGGAGTGGATATTTTCAGAGGGCGAAATCAAAAAATAAATCTTGATGCCAAGACATTTGGAATATTAGGCGATGATTATCTATATGATAAAAAGGGGGTCTACAAAAGTCATGATGTGTCAGAGAAAATTCCTTTTGATTATAAAGTGCCTGTTAGGTTAGGAAAGAATCTATCTTATCTCAATGGAAATGTTTTTTATAATAATCAAGTGTATGATTATTGGGAGGACAAAGTGTATACCCTCACACAAGAGCAGATAGAAGAAGTCAAAAGAAGAAATATTTATCCACATCAGTTATGGGAGAAAACCTCAAAAAAATCCTATCCCCAGAGTGCAGACGAAGCTACTTTCAAATATCTATATACAGGACAATATAATTCATTAGGAAAAGATAAAAATAGAGTGTATTTTTCTGCCCAACAAAAAATAACTTTTATAGAGGGATATGATATAGCTTCTTTGAAGGCTGCTTTTGATAGATTCTTCCTAAAGGATAAGGATTATGTATATTATCTTTCTATACGGCTTATAAAGAGTGACAAAGCAGAACTTTTAGCTTCTTACCAAGGGCATCGTCATTATTGTAGTCATCCTTCTATGCCTGCCTCTGATTTCTATCTCTTCAAAAACGCTGAAGGTTATTGGTTGGTCAAGATAGGAGGCGGGGTCTTTGTTGAGTTCTTAGGAACTGAATATAACTTGCCAATAATTAATTAAAACTCAAAACTCAAAACTCAAAACTCAAAATTCAAAACTCAAAACTCAAAACTCGAAACTATTATGAGATTTTTTATATTACTTTTATGGCTTTTTTGTGTAAGCCCCTATCTTTTTGCCCAAAAAGAAATCCTACAAGTTACCGATGCCACTAAGGTGAGTAGCTTAGACGTATCGCAAAACTGGAATAGTGGTTGCCGATATGTAGAGGGGTATATCCTAAACCAAAATAGGCTGATATACCAAACCTGTGATACGCGCCATGAATTCTCGGCAGATATGCCTTCTTTTCAGCTTAAGATAGATGGATTTGCGATGGACAAAAATGGTATTTATTACCAAGGTGTTTTCTTTCCTATTGATACTACAGGATTTAAGGTAGTAGGGGAGAAGGAACGCCCCAGAGGGGAAGGAGGCGTCTATAAGGGGGTGGAATATCTATGGCGTACCAATCAAAAGGCTTTTTTAGGGACTCAAGAAATAGAGGTAGCTGACCCAACCTCCTTTGAGGCGGTGGAGTATTTTAGTGGCTGTTATTTTAAGGATAAGGATTACCTCTATTATTACGAAAATAAAATAGTAGGTTCTCATAGCCCTTCTGTGAGAACAAATAAATATTTTGAACTAATCTCTGATAAAAATAATACTTATTATAAGGGAGAGCCTGTCTTATACAAAGGGGAAAGAATAGAAAATATAAACAATATACTTTTTAAAACCTCAAAATATGTGCTATATAGGCCTGATTTTGGTTTAGGAAGTCTTAAATGGATAGAAATGGAGGAAGTTGATGCCAAGACACTTAGACCTCTCTCAAAGCACTATGCTATGGACAAAGATCATATATTCTATGAGAGATATCAAGTGCTTATAGCAAAGAAAAATTTTGCTAATATACGTGTTTTTGACCAATTAGATAGCCAATATATTTCTGATGGAGAAACTGTCTATTTAGAAAGTGCGGGAATTAATTACAAAACAGATTACGATGCTCCTACCTTTGAGATGATTCCTAATTCGAATTTTAAATATGATAAAAATGGCATTTATTATGTTGACGATAAAAAAATGCCTTTTCATTATACAGAACCTCCTATATTCGGGAAGAATACTTTCTATGATTCTGACAAAGGAGATTATGTGATCTATCTCAATCAGGCTTTTTATCCTTTTGAAGAAGGTGAAGAACAGTATTTACCTAATCTGACTCCAAAAGAAATAGAAGATCTCAAAGAAGGAAAATTGCTCTTGGTGAATAATGCTACGGGTAAAAAGAATAAAATACAAGAGGTTTTTGACTATGATTTGTACAAAGCTAACAATAAGATATACATTGCTCAAACGCCTCAGAAGGCAGATGCCAATACTTTTGTACGCTTGGGAGGTAGCTTCTACAAAGATAAGAACAAAGTGTATTATTACGACAGATGGATAGGAGAAGAAAAACTACAGGTTGTTAAGGGATATGATACCCCTACTTTAACCACGTTGGGCAATGGTTTCTTAGCCGATAAGAATTATTGCTATTATGGCACTATAAGGTTGTTCAAAAACAAGAATGTAGATCTCTTAGCTATTTATACAGGTCATCGAAATGGCAGTGGTGTGTATACCAAACATGAAACTAATTTCTATCTCTTTAAGAATGTTCAGGGGTATTGGCTTGCCGAGTTAGGTGGAACAGGGGTAATGTGTCCATTAACTGATGAGCAAGCCAGTAAATTATTAAACCAACAATAGCAACTCAAAACTCAAAACTCAAAACTTTTATGAAGATAGTTTCAATAATCTCTCTATTGCTTTGTTTCTCCCTGCAAGCGCAGCAGAAGCGCTGGCAGTTAGATAGTATCCAGCAAATCCAGCTCTATTCTAACGAAATAGAATATGTATATAAGACCTTTCATCAGTCCTATGATCCCAAGACAAGAACGGTTACTATGATAGACGAGACAAAAGGAGAATGGGGGGATAGGACTAAATATATCTGTGAGTATAGTCCACTGGATAGCCTACTAAGTCAGACGGTTTATACGTATGACGAAGCCATTAAGAAATGGGAGAAGCAGGAAATGATTCATTATGTATATAGGGGAGCGGAAATACAAGAGAAAATGTATCGTAAAAATAAAATAGGAGACTGGAAAATCCTTAGAACTTCTTATTTTGAGAATATAGATGGCAAGCTATATCTCAAAAAGGAAGAGAATGGAGAGAAAACGCAAAAAGGTTGGGAAGTTATTACCTATGACCCTCCTAAACTGTGGCATTATTTCTCTATGCAGGAGCTAAATCCCAAGAAAAAGGTAGCTCCTCAAGAGAAGTATAATAAGAAAGGTGAAGTCATAGAAAAGCTGTATATAGAAATGGATAACTACAAAGATAAGCAAAAATTTTCTTATGATAACTCAGGGAATATCAGTGAAATAGAACTGTATGAGCTAAGGGATCCCAAAGTAGGATTTACAAAGGAAGAAAAAAGAGTGTATACCTATGCCCCCGATATTCTCTATGAGGAAGTTTTAGACAAATGGAAGCAAAACTATGAAAACCGGAAGCCTAAGAAAGCCATTCTCTCTGAAAAAGTGTACCGAACCCAAAATTCTGGAGACTACAAATTTATCTACGAACATCGTTATTTCTACTCACCCATTAAGTAATGAGAGAATGAGCTAATTGGTAAATTAAATTTATTTATTTTATTTCTAAATAATTTTATATATTTGCACCCAAATATATAAATTGTTTTTATGAAGAAAATAGCGATTTTTGCCATGTCTTTTTCTGCAATTAGTTATGCGCAACAACCCAAAACGCATGGTATAGAGAAAGATACCTTAGGCTTAGAGGAAGTCGTAATCACTGCCAATCGTATAGAGGAAAAGAAAACCGATGCGGTGGCCAATGTGACGATTATTGACCAAAAGAAACTCCAACAGTTTATTAAGATTGCACCCGATATGTCGCATCTTATAGGAATGATTGAGCCAGCCATGGCGCTCTCTACCAATACGACCAATAACCGCTATCAGAACTTACGCGGGCGTGCACTCTTAGTACTTATCGATGGGATTCCTCAATCTACGCCCTTGCGCTCCACCGACCGCGATATACGCTCTATAGACCCTGCGGCAGTAGAGCGTATTGAGATTGTGAAAGGTTCTACAGCTATTTATGGAAATGGTGCCATCGGGGGGATTATGAATATCGTAACCAAGAAAGCACCTAAAGGGGTAGCTTTCAGTGGGCAGACCTCCTTAGGGGCTTCGGGCAGAGATTCTTTCAAGGAAAACAGAGGCTTTGGTTACCGCTTCAATCAGCAGTTCTCGGGTAACTATAAGGGCTTTTCTTACCTACTTGACGGTGCTCTTACACAGACAGGCTCGGCTGTGGATGGGGCAGGGGAGTACATCTCTCCTCGCTATGGCTTGGGCGATGTACGTACCTATAATGGTTTGGTAAAGCTTGGCTACCAGTTCGATGAGGATAACACAGTAGAGGTCATGTATAACTTTTACCAGAGCCTGCAACATACTCCTTTGGTTGCCTCTGGAGGAAAGTATTTGCAGAGCCCTCGTATTGGAGTCTATGGTAGCAAGGATCCCGCTGCTCAGGATGAGGGGATGCGCTACAATCACAATGCTTACGTGAAGTTCAATTCCAATAATATCTTCGCCCATACCGACTTGGAGCTTTCTGCCTTCACCCAACACCAGTATGCTGTTTTTGATTATCGCAAGCATAATGCCAAGAGTCCACGTTGGGAAAGCTCCAGCGGACAAGCAACTGTCAAAGGGGAGAAATACGGAATCCGTACCCAGCTTACGACCAAATTGCTCCTTGGGGAGAACATCTTTACCCAACTGCTCTATGGAATAGATGCCTTGATTGATAAGACCAGTCAGCCCCTTGTAGATGGGCGTTACTGGATGCCTGAACTGACTTCCTACAACTCAGCTCCTTTCTTGCAAACCAAAACGACTTTCTTCAACCACTATGTACTCAAGGCAGGACTACGCTATGATTATATAGACGTGGCTGTGCCAGACTATCAGGTGCTTAGGCTCAAAAATACCGATCCTCGTGTCTATGTAAAAGGTGGGGAACTCTCCTACAATAACCTCTCTCCCAATGTGGGGATTGCTTACAACCAGCTCAAGTACTTCCAGCCTTTTGCTTCTTATTCTCAAGGATTTTCTATCTTTGACTTAGGCCGTACCCTCCGCGCTGCTAAGGCCGATGTACTCTCTAAGATCAACACAGAACCTGTCAAAACGGATAATTATGAGATTGGGGCTTATTCCGAAATAGGTAAATATGTACACCTGAGCGGCTCTTACTTCTATACCTATTCCAAGCTCGGTAGCGACCTCAAGTCAGTAAGTGGTTTCTGGGTAGTGGATAGGAGCCCACAGAAGGTATATGGTTTTGAGGTGAATGCAGATTTCTTCCCTACCAACTGGCTTACCTTTGGCGGTAGCTTCATCTCTTTCGAAGGGGAAAAGAAATCTACCGAGGATGGCCCTTGGGACGGTTATATGAGTGGTACTTCTATTCCTGCGCCTAAGGCAAGTGCTTATGTAAGAGTTACCCCAACTGCTAAGAGCTACTTTCAGGTCAATTACCTACACACAGGCAGCCGTGACCGCTTTACTCCTAATAACCAAGGAGTATATACCGAAGGCGAAGGGGTAGTCTCTCCTATAGACCTCTTCTCCCTCAGTGCAGGTTATACCTTCAATAAGAATCTATCTATAGGCTTAGGAGTGGAGAACCTCGCCGATAAGGTGTATTATACCCCTGCCTCTATGCTTGTTGCCCGTGATGCCGAATATGCTCATGGCAATGGCCGCTACTTCAACCTAAATCTTACTTACAAGTATTAGGGAATAAACCTTAACAGGTAATAGGTAAAGTCAGCGACTGTTCGTGCTGGGTATATGATAAAGTCGCACACTGTAGGGGCGAATTGCAATTTGCCCTTATATTAGCAGGTAATAGGTAAAGTCAGTGAGTGCTCACGCCGAGTATATGATAAAGTCGCACACTGTAGGGGCGAATTGCAATTCGCCCTTATATTAGCAAGTAATAGGTAAAGTCAGCGAGTGCTCACGCCGAGTATATGATAAAGTCGCACACTGTAGGGGCGAATTGCAATTCGCCCTTATATTAGCAAGTAATAGGTAAAGTCAGCAAGTGCTCGTGCTGGGTATATGATAAAGTCGCACACTGTAGGGGCGAATTGCAATTCGCCCTTATATTAACAGGTAATAGGTAAAGTTAGCGAGTGCTCACGCCGAGTATATGATAAAGTTGCACACTGTAGGGGCGAATTGCAATTCGCCCTTATATTATTGCAATTCATCTTTGAATTGGTGTAATTCGTCCTTTCATTGTTATAATTTGCTTTTATATTGTCACAATTCTCCCTCATTTTGGTACGAGTGTATCATAGGGAAGCCTTTAGCTTCATCTATAATAGGCGCTTACTACAAGAAGCACATCAGCGTAAAGGGGGAACTTGTTACTTATTCAAGTTTCGTAAGTTCCATAAATAGTTTATGATTCTCAATGAGTTATAGAGAGAAAATTTTACGTATTGACAAACAGTTTTTACCTTTTCAACGCATCCCACATACCCAGCTGTGAGCACTCGCTGGCTTTCCCCCTCTCGGAGGGGGATAGGGGGAGGTTTTGTTTGTAATATAAATATTTATAATCTTAATTGTATTCTAAAAACGACTTGCGGAACTTAAATTACTTATTACCTCTTATCTATTTTTCTTAAAAAACAAAGAGATTTTTTTTATTAATAAAAGAAAATAAAGAAATATTTGTTAGTTTCATTTTTTTTATAGAAATTTGCAGCCTCTAAAAAAATAAAATGAAACTAAGAATTTTCTATGTATTTGCGCTTCTCTTTATAGCTATACAAGGGGCTTTAGCGCAAAAAGTAACCGTTACAGGAACGGTAAAAGATGGACAAGGAGATCCTATTATGGGCACCTATATTCTTATCAAAGGGACAAGTAAGGGTGCTACTACCAATGATAAGGGTGCTTATACCATCGAGGCCAATGTAGGGGATATACTTTATTATTCCTTTTTAGGAATGAAGCAGGTGGAGAAGAAGGTAACTCAAAAATCTTCGGTGATCAATGTTGTCCTACAGGACGATGTTCAGGAGATCGATACAGGGCTTGTCTTCACCGGTTATGGGGCACCTAAGGTAGCCAGTAAGACAGTAGCTTCAGTAGAGACCATACAAGGAAAAGAAATGGCTGAAACTCCGACGGCCAATGCCATGGATGCACTTGCAGGCCGTGTATCGGGGATGGTGGTAACCACTGACTCTGGCCGACCAGGAACTACCTCCAAGGTGCTCATCCATGGGTTTAACAACTTCCAAGCGGCACTTCGTGGGAATGCTTCTCGACAGGATCCCCTCTTTATCGTGGATGGAGTTCAAGTGGATGATGATATCATGTCCAGTATCAACCCCAATGATATTGAAAGTATTACTGTTCTCAAGGATGCTGCTTCTACCTCTATCTATGGAGCGCGTGCTGCCAATGGGGTGATTCTTATTACAACCAAGCGTGGTAAGTACAACCAACCAGCGAGTATTTCCATCAGCCATCAAGTAGGGTTCAATGCTATCACCAGTGCCAGTCGTAAATTCTTTGACAACATGATGTCTCCTCGTGAGTATATGGACTTCTGGGCTCAGCGTGACCCTGGTGCAATTCGCTCTGCAGCAGGGGTGTCAGGCGATACCGATGCTGCTATCGAAAAGATATTGAAAGAAAATCCTTATAACACACGCTGGGATAAGATTTTCTTCCGTGATTTTGTACCCACTTCACGTACAGATGTTTCTGTATCTGGAGGAACCGAGAATATGGCGTATTACTTCTCCTTGGGACATCTCAAGCAAGAGGGATCTACCGCTCCTTCTTTGGACTATCACCGCTATAACCTCAATTCAAGTATAGATACACGTATCAACAAGTGGCTCAAAGCAGGAGTCTCTCTTTCTATGAGCTATACCGAAAGTGAAGGGGGACGCTCTTCTGTAGTAGGAGGAAGGGTCTTGGCCTTGCCTCTCTATACCCCTTATAACCCTGATGGGTCAAGAAAGAATTTTATCCGAGGAATTACCGGTCGTGCTACAGGTTTCTACCACCCTGAGTACGATGCTGAAAAACATCCTTATGGCTCTTATGGAATCGATGTGATGCCCATAGGATACTTGACGGTGGAACCTATCAAGAACTTAGTATTCAAAACACAAGCAGGGATACAATATAGCTCTGGAGAATCTCAATCCAAACAATTACATTCTTTTACTGATTATAAGTTCGGTTATGAGATGACTCCTTATACACAGCTCAGCGAGAGTAAGGCTTATAAGAAAACTTTTACTAATACTTTGGAATATAAGTTTCTCTTAGGGGATTCTCATCATTTTACTGCCTTGCTTGGGCAAGAATCTATTGAAAATATCAGCAAGACTTTGACTAATAATACCGGAGGACAGCCTTCTGATGGATTGTCTATGTTGGTTCATGGAAATAAAGATCTCTCTATAGCAGATAACAAGATGGTGAGTGCTTTTAACTCATTTTTCTCTCGCTTGGAGTACGACTATCAAGGGCGCTTTTTCTTAGATCTTTCAGGCCGTCGTGATGGCTCTTCTAATTTTGGACGCAACAATCGCTATGCCAACTTCTGGGCAGTAGGGGCTATGTGGAAACTTAAAAAAGAGAATTTCCTCAAAGAGGTCAAATGGCTTACCGATCTTAACTTGCGCTTCAGTACAGGACTCTCTGGAAATACAGGAGGACTTAACTATAGTAACCTCAACGTAATAAGTCCAATGGCTCTATACCAAGGACAGACAGGATATACCCTTAGTAGGTTAGGAAATCCTGACATTCGTTGGGAGGAACAGACAAAAACCAGTGTAGGGCTCAATGTGGTATTCCTTTACAATACTTCGCTTAATGTAGAGTACTATAACCGTCGTACCTATGATGCGCTTTCTTACCGTGATAACAATAGTTCCAGTGGATATACACAACTCTATGGCAATACCGGCGGAATGCAAAACCAAGGGATAGACCTCTCTATATCATCACGTGTGTATTACAATGAGGCAAATAACCTTAGTATACGCCCTTATTTTAACTTCAACTATAATCAACAAAAGATTGTTGAAATTTTCGATGGAAGACAGTCCTTGGTCAATGCTCGTGACAAAATTGGATTCAAGGTAGGAAAAGCTCTTGAGTATACAGCAGTGCTACACAAGGGAGTTAATCCCGATACAGGACTTATCGAGTGGTATAAACCAGGAGAGGATAAAATGGAAAAACAAACCGATGACTCTCAGATAACTACAGAATATAACTTGAATTTGGGACAGACCACAGGTAAGAAGATGCATGCTCCAGTCAATGGTGGTTTCGGATGGGATA
The DNA here is from genome assembly GCF_002302415.1 of Capnocytophaga gingivalis. Taxonomy (NCBI): domain Bacteria; kingdom Pseudomonadati; phylum Bacteroidota; class Flavobacteriia; order Flavobacteriales; family Flavobacteriaceae; genus Capnocytophaga; species Capnocytophaga gingivalis. The sequence goes on from NZ_CP022386.1 coordinate 2,470,518, forward strand.
TTACTTATGGCGGCTTTAGTTTGGATATGAATTTTTCCTTCTCCATAGGTCGTTGGGTAGAGAATAGGGATATGATCTATATAGAGAACCCTAACACTTTTGCTAATGGAAACCTAAGCCGTAATGTATTTGATTATTGGAAACAACCGGGGGATGTTACTCGCCATCCTAAAATTACCGAAGCGACTTTCGTACAGGGAAGTGATTCTCGCCTTATCCAAAATGCAGATTTTATTCGTCTAAAGGGGATTACCCTAAGTTACCGTTTGCCTAAGGAAGTGATAGAACAAGTGGGATTCTTCCAAGGGGTACGCCTCTATGGTACTGCTCGTAATGTTTTTACGATAACCAAGTACGAAGGAGCAGATCCAGAATTTACACAACCTATATCTATAGGAGGATACCCTCCTTCTCGTCAGTTTACTTTTGGTGTCGAACTTAAATTCTAAAAAAATATGAAGAAAATATATAACAAATTACCATTATTTATTCTCTTAGCACTCTCTCTGCAAGGTTGTGCTAAGCTCGATCAAGAGCCTTATGTGGATCTGAGTGACGAAAAGGCTTACCTCAATGTCGAAGATGCTCAGTATTGGGTCAATGGTATGTACAGAGCCTTGCGCGACAATACCTACGGAAATGCCATGATAAGCACGGACATACAAGCTGATTTCCTCAATGCAGTACGCCGTGATAATGAAAAACTTCCTGCGCTTCACCGTTGGGGGAATACTTTCACTTCTTCCGATGAGACGACTGCGGCTATCTGGTTGGCTCATTTCAAGGCAATACAGGATATCAATCTCTCTCTCCAGAGAATCCCTTCTATTCCAATAGAAAAGGATAGAGAGACTGCTCAAAAAGCACAAATAAAGCGCAATATGGGCGAACTCTATTTAGGGCGTGCTTATTTCTACACCTACTTGGTTACTCACTTCTGTGGGGCGTATGATGCTTCTTCTGCTTATGGACTCCCTATCCTAAGGGAGCCTAAGGTAGCAGACTTCCCTGCACCGAGCTCTTTGAAGGAAACCTATGAGTTTATCCTTAGTGATATTGCTTTGGCCGAGGAGTATCTTTCCAATACAGCAGGAGAGGTAGGTTCTACTACTTTTACTGTAGATGCTGCTAAAGCGCTCAAGGCACGTGTGTTACTCTACCAAGGTGAGTGGGCAACAGCTTATCAGACAGCTAAGGCTCTTATTGATGCAGGTACTTATCCTTTGGCTACTTCTTCCGCTACCCTTAAAAATATCTGGGCTGAGGATGCTACAGTGGAGAGTATTGTCCAGATTTATGCAGCTGCCTCCTCCACAGGCAATGTTAGCATTGTCACTGAGTTACCCAAGGCCAATGATATCTATATAGGGGCTAATAACTTCGACCGTCGCTTGCGCCGCTTCCTCTATAACCCAAGCTATATCCCTACACAGTCTTTTGTAGATCTGTTCGATACAGCGGATTATAGAAAAAGTATTTATTTCCAAAAACTCTTTGTCGATTATGGAAATACTGTATATAGCAATATCTATTTGGTAAACAAGTATCCGGATAATAGCAACCTAAAGAGCAATCCCTCAGGGCTGCCTACCTATATGCACAAACCGAAATTGTTCCGTATAGCAGAGCAATATCTTATCGCAGCCGAGGCTGCTTACCGCAATGGGGATGAGGCTAACGCTCTTGTATACCTCAACCGTCTCCGCGCTTCTCGTGGACTGACCACTGCGCTAACAGCCACTGGGGATGTGCTTCTGACTGAAATACAGAACGAACGTAATCGTGAGTTAGCTTTCGAAGGGTTCCGCCTTCACGATATCAAGCGTTGGGGATTAGGGGTGGTACGTGGTACACCACAGAATACTGATGCCATCTTCACTTCTCCTGCCAACGAATATCATCAGTTGAATATCTCTGCAGGATATTACAAAATGACATGGCCTATTCCTGCTACCGATATTACTTATGAAAAAGGAAAATGGAAACAAAATCCAGGATGGTAATCTAACAAAAAAAGAGGCTGCTCGTTTCGGGTAGCCTCTTTTTTTGTCAGTAGTTTTATTTTCGGATAGAAGAGTATTAAAAAGAAAAAAAGACTAATAAATTTAACATTTTTCTCTTTAATAATAAGAAAATAAATACTAAATTTGCCCATTGAAAATAAGAAAGATTTCTCTGCTGGGATATCACTTAATAGTTTTTGAAAATTAGATATAATTTATTGTTAAATAGTTGTATAATTCAATTAAAATTCGTATCTTTGTAATGCAAACAGCACAGCACAGCACAGCACAGCACAGCACAGCACAGCACAGCACAGCACAGCACAGCACAGCACAGCACAGCACAGCACAGCACAGCACAGCACAGCACAGCACAGCACAGCACAGCACAGCACAGCACAGCACAGCACAGCACAGCACAGCACATAAATACTTTAGTATATGTAGCTAACACTTACATGTGTGCTATTTATAACGCTTAGCCAGTTTATGGGTCTTCCATAGGTTGGCTGACTTTTTTATTGTATATTCGAATATAACTAATAATTATAGGTGGAATCCGAAAAACCTTCAACAGAGTAGGAACAAAAATTAAACTTTTATAACTCGTGAAAAAGAATTACACGTTTTTGGCTGCTATCTGCCTTGCTACAGCCTTCACTGTAGGCTGTTCTAAGAGTGATGACTCCACGTCATCTACCCAAACCCAAACTCAGACGGGAGGCGGACAAACAGGAGGCGGACAACAACAATCGCAAAATGCCGTAACCACTGATTTCTTACAAGGAACTTGGAAGGTGGAAGATGTAGCAATCAATAATGTAAAATTGTCAACAAGTACAGAAGCAGCTCATCAAGCGTTATTGAAATGTTACAAATTAGGAAATTTCTCTTTTTCAAAGACAGAAGTAAGTATTTGGGCTGATAGAGGGGAGGAATGTAATCCTACAGCTCCTAAGAAAAGTGCTTATACACTTCAGGGTGATAATCTTACTATAGGTGATCTTAAGACTAAAGTAAGTAAAGAAGGTGATTTCTTAGTTCTCACTACAACAGAAGCAGGTAAAACAACTAAGGAATATTTCAAAAGAATTAATACTACTTATACTCCTGTGGCTTCTTCTGAGAAACAGGCTGTAGCTAAAGTTACTATTACAGGAACACAAGTAGCTGGTTCAAAAGTGCTTTTCTATGATCAAGATCCCCGACCAGGGGGAATTACGAATAAGGGAATCAAAGAAATTACAAATGGAAAAGTGGATTTCGATGTAAAAGAATATATTGGTAAAAAGCTTTACTTTGTAGTGATGGATCCTCGTACTAATAGATTCCTTTCTGAACTCGTAGAACACACTATTACTGAAGGGGATAACGCTATATCTATTGCTTTAAGAGCTATTCAGCCAACAGGAGCTAAAATCACAGTGACTAAGGATGGTAGCCCATTGCAAAATCAGGATGTATACTTCGCAACAGGTGTTCAATTGATAAATTTTAATGGTTGGAAAGCTACACAAGGAATACTATCCTATAGCAAAAGCTCAGCATTGACAGCATTAGAAGGGGCTACTAAGGTGACTACAGATGCTCAAGGGCTAGCTAATGCTTCTATCTCTGCAGGATCTTATAAAGTGGTTGTTCTATTGGATAATGATTACAAAGAATTGGATTTAACTGTAGTGGATGAACAAGTAAAAGAAGCTACTATTAGCTTCACTACTGTGATTCAAAAAGTAGATGTGACCTTCTCTGTAACTGACATAGACAATCGCTTATGGGATGATGTAGAAATTACTGTATCAGGTCAGACTAAGCGTACCTCAGATGGTCGTGCAACTTTCCAATTGGATGCCAATAGAAACTATTCTTATACTACCAAGACTCCTTGTGGAGAGACTAAGACAGGACGTTTTATAACAACAACAGATGCCAGATTTGTCTTTGTAGATTATGAAGTTTCTTCTAAAGGAACAATCATAGTTCAAAATAGATCTAATGGAAATAATCCATATACTGTTAAAGTTAATGGTATAGAACGTACTGTACGAGGAGGAGCTGATCTTGAAGTTAAGGTTCCTCTTAATCAAGAAATTCAGGTTTCTTGGAAACAAATAAGTGGTTATGCGATTTATCCTACTACAGGACAAAGGAATGTAACAACCTCTTGTAGCGAGAAAGTGGCAACAGTAACTTTCCATTAAAAACATTCATCTGTAGGGGCAAAGTCAGCGAGCTGGCACAGCTGAGTATGTGTGGCCATTCTCCCTTATTTTCAAAGACATTTGCCCTTACTTAAAAATTATTCAAAATATGAAGAAAATCATTACAAAGGTAGCGGCTGGGATCTTAGGACTATTCTTGGCGCTTACTTCCCTCTCTTGTAGCAAAGAAGAACGTAACAAATTGGAAGGTAAAACCGATGTTACTGTCCTTTTAAGGGATTCCGATGGAACTCCTCTGAAAGAGTGGGTGGTCTATGCCTTCAACGAATTTGCTTGGGGAGCAGGCTCTACTTTCCATGCCAAAGAATCGGCTACTAATGCCGAAGGAAAAGCAGAATTCTCTGGCTTGGATATTAAGGACGATCAGGAAGTATACCGTTTTGTGGTATATTACACCGAAACTAAGAAAAATATTTTTGGAAAAGAAGTCTCTAAGGAAAGTCTAAAAAAAGTGGTTCCTGTAACTCTCAAGCCTGGCGAAAGTCAACAGGTGAACCTTACCTTGGGGGTAACAACCAATAGCGGTAATAATGGGAACAATAATAACAATAATAACAGTGGCAATGCCAATATTGTAAACCCAGGACAGTCTAAGGCAGGGACTATTATTCTTATCAATACCTCCAGAAATCCTTATACAGTTGAAGTCAATGGTGAGGCCTATGTGATAGAAGGAAAGACTACTAAAAGGTATATTGGGGCTTTGGGTACCTATACTGTTTCTTGGAAGCAGAATAGTGGTTATGTACTTTATCCTACCGAAGGAAGTACCGAAGTGGGGCTCACTGGCGGGCAGAATACTAAGGAAGTACGTTTCCCTAACGAATAACTGCCTTTAATCTTATAAAAAAAGCTGCCCATAGGCAGCTTTTTTTATTTGTAGTATTCAAATTTTTGTTGAATGATCAGAGAGAGTTCTCCGTTTTCACTTTCAGTCTTTTTGATCCAGTTTCTCTTCTTATCATACTGGTATACATAGTTTTTCTTCTGGGCTATGGTACCATCTCCTTTGTAGACAATGTTCTCAGTTTCATTACCCTCCTTATCATAGGTAGAGGTTATCTTTTTTAGGAGTTTACCTTCAGCATCATAAGTGAGGCGCTCTAGGGGATTCCCTTTGGCATCGTTCTTATAGAGGGTCTTGGCCGAGAGCTCATCTTTTTTATATTTCTCCTCTTGGATAAGGTATCCTTTGTCATCATAGGTAAATACGCTCTTCTCATCGCATACCCCTCCTACACAGCTGGATTTCTCTATAAGTTGGTTTTTATCATTGTATTTCGAGAAGGTACTCATGAAAAGGTTTCCTTCGGCAGTGAGTAGGTCGTGGCGGGTGCGGTTTCCCTTTTGATCATACTCATATAGGTTGGAGGAAAGTTTCTTGTTGTCCTCATCCTTGGATATGGATTCTATGAGATACCCTTGGTCATTGTAGGTATCGTGGTAGGACATGATCATTCCATTATTCTTGACTTGCATCTTAGTAGTACGTCCCTTAGGGTCGAACTCGGTGAGTAGCTCTGTATTCCCTCTGAAGGGTTTCCCATTTTCATCTATACGATAGTCTTCTATGATGTAAGTCTTTACTTTTCCTTTGAGCTTGGCAGCATCCCAACCTGTCTTTTTGTTCTGGTTTTGGCCAAAAGCAAGGGTACTTGCTAAAAGCAAGAAAATTCCTAATCGTTTCATTTTTCTATAAATTATTTTTTAAAGAGTGCAAAGTTACAAAAAAGATAAATACTCAAGAATAAATTATTATTATTTTAGCAATTCAAAAATCCCCCCAATCCCCAATCCCTAACCCCCTCTCACTTCTCTTCTCACTTCTCACAGCAATCTCCCTTGACTTCGCCTTCTCCATGTGGTATCTTTGCTGCAAATTAAGTGAAAAATGAAGAATGAGCCAACTCTTCGTTCTTCACGCTTTACTTTTCATATTCCCTAAAGAAATGCGCTCCTCAGCAACAGACCTCCTATGGAAAATCGTCAATGGCGAAGAAATAGAACGTGGTGGGAAGACCCATGTGGCTTCCCTCCGCGAGAGCCTTACTGCTATCTCTCTACTGGGGAGAATGGAAGGGTGGTTTTTGAAGAGTGAAGAGAAAAAAGTGAAGAATGAAGAGGGAAAAGAAGCGTTGATGCACGATGATACCCCATGCGGTAGGGGCAAAGTCCGAGAACAAGCGGAGTTGCAATTCGCCCAACCCGAATTTGCCTCACAACCTACCCAATCCCAACCCACCCTTCCTGAACAAACACAATATATAACACCTGCTACCCAGCACCCCCTATTATTGGAAGAAAAACCCCTTGTCTTCAACCTCCTGACCTTTACCCAGAAAACGCTCCCTTACTTCAAGCCAGCACCTTTTCACAGGACTTATTACGAAAAACTCACTGATTTTGCCTTGGGGCGTATCCAAAAGCTGATGATTACCATGCCGCCTCAGCATGGCAAGAGCGAGGGAGCTACCCGCCGCTTGCCGGCTTTTGTCTTGGGGTGTAATCCCAACAAGCGCATAGCTATCGTCTCCTACAATGCTACCAAGGCACGCAAGTTCAACCGTGAACTCCAGCGTATCATGGACGAGGATACCTATCATGAGTTGTTTCCACAAGCGACTCTTGCACGTTCTCCCTCTTCCCATCCAGCAAGAAAGAGCCGTAGCTACGCTCGCAATGCCGACGAGTGCGAGATAGTGGGCTATCAGGGGAGTTTCAAGACCATAGGAGTCGGCGGCTCTCTCACAGGAGAACCAGTGGATATACTTATCATGGATGACCTCTACAAGGATGCCGCTGCGGCATGGTCGCCCCTGATACGGCAGAATATAGCCGACTGGTACGATACGGTAGCCTCTACCCGACTGCACAACTCCAGCCAACAGCTCTTGGTTTTCACCCGCTGGCATGAGGATGACCTCGCCGGCCGTCTCTTGCAGAAGGAAGGTATCTACCACCCTACAGACAACCCGCACGGGTGGGTACTGCTGAGTTTTCCTGCTATCAAGGACAGTCCGCCCACCCCTCTTGACCCCAGAGCAGAGGGAGAGGTGTTCTGGCCAGAACGGCACAATCTGGAAAAGCTCCTACAGATCAAGGAGCGCAATGGGGCTGTCTTCGAGAGTCTTTACCAGCAGAACCCGCAACCTTCACAAGGGCTTATGTATGAGGAGTTTCAGTGCTATACCGAGATTCCCTCACGTACTTACTCTGTGGCTTATATCGACGCTGCTGATAACGGTGCCGACTACCTCTGTGCGCTCTTTTACAAAGAAGCGCAAGAAGGGAATTTTATTGTAGATGTACTCTATACCAAGGATCCAATGAAGGTAACCGAGCAGGAGATTGCCCATAAGCTCTTGGAGCATCAGGTGGAGCGCTGCCATATAGAGAGTAACAACGGCGGAGGACTCTTTGCTCATAATCTGGAGGAACGTGCTCAGCAGATGGGGAACAACTTTACCCGCTTCTATCCCTTCCATCAATCACAGAACAAGATAGCGCGTATTTTTTCTGCCTCGTCCTCAGTGCAGCAGTTAGTACACATGCCCTTGGATTGGAAGAAACGCTTTCCGACTTTTGCCCGTGACCTCATGGGCTACCTCAAGGAGGGAACCAACCCTCATGACGATGCCCCCGATGCTCTCACGGGCTCGGTGGAGTGCCGCCAACCTCCCCGCAAGATTCCCCTCTCAGAACTGCTACAATGGTAAAGAGAGTGAAGAATGAAGAATGAAGAATGTAGCCAAGCGAATGAGCTTGGGTATGTGGTGAAAAGTGTAGCCAAGCGAATGAGCTTGGGTATGAGGTGAAGAGTGAAGAGTGAAGAGTGAAAAGTGTAGCCAAGCGAATGAGCTTGGGTATGTGGTGAAGAGTGAAGAATGTAACCAACAAATACCTAATACCAGTGTTGTGTCACACATGTGTAGGGGCGAATTGCAATTCGCCCCCCAACAAGAGAGTCAATTCGCCCTCCAACAAGAGAGTCAATTCGCCCTCCAACAAGAGAGTCAATTCGCCCTCCAACAAGAGAGTCAATTCGCCCTCCAACAAGAGAGTCAATTCGCCCTCCAACAAGAGAGTCAATTCGCCCTCCAACAAGAGAGTCAATTCGCCCTCCAACAAGAGAATCAATTCGCCTTCCCCACCACATGACAAATCTCCTTCCAAGTATTATGAAGCAATTCTTTGTTACTAACAAGACCTGCAAGCCCCCTCGCCAGTGTTGGAGTATTAACCATTGATCATTAACCATTGATCATTAACAATTAATAATCAGTCTTTTGTATTATCAGTTAGCAACTTCAATCAAAAAAATTTTCTCATTACAATAAAATATACTAACTTTGCCATTCCAAAAAATATAGTATCATTTTATGAAAATCTCATATAACTGGATAAAAGATTTCCTCAAGATTGATTTACCAGCCCAAGAGGTAGGCGAGATTCTTACCGATTTAGGCTTGGAAGTAGAAGGCATCTACTCTTACGAGAGTGTAAAGGGAGGGCTCGCTAGCGTGGTGGTAGGTGAGGTACTTGAGTGTACCAAGCACCCCAATGCCGATAAGCTAAGCCTTACCAAGGTGGATTTAGGCGAGGGAGGCGTAGTACCTATTGTCTGTGGGGCTCCCAATGTAGCTCAAGGACAGAAGGTTGCTGTAGCCACCATTGGGACTACTCTCTATGACAAGCAAGGGGAACCTTTCAAGATTAAGAAAGGCAAAATCCGTGGGGAAGAGAGTCATGGAATGATCTGTGCGGAGGACGAATTGGGTCTGGGTGAGAGTCATGAGGGTATTATGGTATTGGATAGCTCTTTGCCCAATGGCAAGCCTTGTAGTGAGGTTTTTCATATTGTCTCCGATACTATTTTTGAGATAGGCCTGACTCCAAATCGTGCAGATGCGATGAGTCACTTAGGCGTAGCCCGTGATCTAAGAGCAGGACTTTTGCAGAGGGGTACCAATAAGGAAATTATTACTCCTTCAGTAACAGATTTCTTTGTAGAAAACCGATTGCTCAAAATCGATGTCTTGGTGGACAACAAGGAATTGGCACCTCGCTATTGTGGAGTGAGTATCTCCAATGTCAAGGTAGCTCCTTCTCCCGCTTGGCTACAACACAGGCTTAGGGCGATAGGGATCACTCCTAAGAATAATATAGTGGATGTGACCAACTATGTCCTCCACGACTTGGGGCAGCCCCTACATGCCTTCGATGCCTTGCGTATCTCAGGTAAGAAGATCATTGTCCGCAATGCCTCTGAGGGTGAAAAATTCCAAACTTTGGATGGGGTGGATAGAACCCTTTCAGCCGAGGATCTGGTGATCTGCGATGTAGACAAACCACTCTGCTTGGCGGGGGTATTAGGAGGTAACAACTCAGGGGTAAGTCAAGATACTACTCATATTTTCTTGGAAAGTGCTTACTTTAACCCTGTGGCGATTCGCAAAACTGCCAAAAGATATGGAATCTCTACCGACGCTTCTTTCCGCTTCGAGAGGGGAGTCAATGCCGATGACTGTAAGTATGCGCTGCTCAGAGCCGCTATTATGATCAAAAAATTGGCTGGAGGTGAGATTTCTTCCGATGTGATTGATTTCTATCCCAGAAAAATAGAGGATTTCCAAGTGTTCCTCACCTATGAAAAAGTGGATGCACTTGTCGGCCAGGTGATCCCTCGCGATGTCATCAAGAGTATTCTACACTCTCTGGGTATCCAGATTAATAGCATTACCGAGATAGGTATGGGGCTTACGGTGCCTTCTTATAGGGTCGATGTACAGCGCGATGTGGATGTGATAGAAGAGATACTTCGTGTATATGGCTATAACAATGTTGAAGCTCCTTCCAAGGTGAGTGCTTCTATGGCACATGCCAACCGATATGAAGATTTCAATGTACAAAATATTATTGCTGACCAGCTCGTAGCTCAGGGATTCTTCGAGATAATGAACAATAGCCTTACTACAGCTCAGTACGAGACACTTTCTGAGGATATTCAACCAGCCCAGAGGGTGACATTGCTCAATCCACTTAGCCAGGATCTGGCTGTGATGCGACAGAGCATGTTCTTCTCAGGTCTGGAAACCATCGCTTACAATAACAACCGTAAGCGCACTGACTTGGCGCTGTTTGAGTTTGGTAAAACTTATCACAAGGTAGAGCAGAGCTACACCGAGCCTAAGCACTTGGCGCTTTTCCTCTCTGGAAATACCTATCCCGAGACATGGAATACCCCTACTGAGAAGACCAACTTCTACCAGCTCAAGGGCTACCTCTTAGCTATCTTCTCCCGCTTGGGAATCGTAGATTATCAGGAAGAGCCTACCACAGAAGGAATATTCCAAGAAGGAATAACTCTAAAAATGGGACAACAGACTTTGGCTTCCTTAGGGATAGTCAGGACAAATATCTTGAATCATTTCGGAATCAAGCAAGCGGTATACTATGCCGATGTTCGCTGGGAGGTAGCTCTTGAACATCTGGCTAAGAAGGTTGTTTATAGGGAAATCCCTAAGTATCCAGAAGTACGCCGCGATCTGGCACTGCTCTTGGATGAGGATGTTTCCTTCAGAGCGATCTATAATATCGCCCATAAGACAGAAAAAGAATTACTCAAAAAGGTATTCCTCTTCGATGTATATCAAGGGGACAAACTCCCTAAGGGCAAGAAGAGCTATGCCGTAGGGTTCCTCCTACAGGATAGCAATAAAACCCTTACGGATAAGCAGATAGATAAGACAATGGAGTCCTTACTGGCTGCCTTCCAGCAGCAAGTGGGTGCCCAGTTGCGCTCTTAATTGTAATGTACCATGATGGATTTTTCTTCCAAATTATTGGAAAATGCAGTCTATGAGATCTCACAACTGCCAGGAATAGGAAAGCGCACCGCCCTGCGATTGGCCTTACACCTGCTCAAGCAACCTCCTGCACAAACCGAGCGCTTGGCAGCATCTTTGGTCAGTTTGGTCAATGAGATTACTTATTGTAAGCAGTGCCATAACATATCTGATACGGAAATATGTGACATCTGTGCCAATATCCATAGGGATAGCTCCTTGCTCTGTGTGGTGGAGGATGTGCGAGATGTCATGGCTATAGAGAATACCGGACAGTACAACGGGCTCTACCACGTGCTCGGGGGAAAAATCTCTCCTATCGACGGAGTGGGGCCTAATGAGCTGACCATCGCCTCCTTGGTCAAAAAGGTAAAAGAAGGTTCTGTCAAGGAAATTATCTTTGCCTTGAGCAATACCATGGAAGGCGATACAACCAATTTTTACATTTACAGACAGTTAGAAGGCTTGGATATTACCACCTCTACCATTGCCCGAGGCATATCCGTAGGGGACGAACTCGAATATACCGATGAGGTAACCCTCGGCAGGAGTATCCTACACCGCATCCCCTTTCAGGTGATGTAGGAGGAGGTCGTTGGGTTTTACTAAGTCAGAACTTAAAAACTATTTATAAAGTTGTAAAAGCAATGCTTAAACAAATAGAAGTAAAACAATAAAAAATAGATCAAATGAATCTTTAGTCTATTGCTTTAATCATTGACAATTAACAATTAACAATTAAAAAAAATGGCAAGGTACGAATTAAAATTACCACAAATGGGAGAAAGCGTTGAGGAGGCTACTGTCTCTTCTTGGCTTAAAAAAGTAGGGGATACCATACACTTGGATGATATCTTGGTGGAGGTAGCCACTGACAAAGTTGATTCTGAAATTCCCAGTGATGTAGAGGGAATCCTCACCGAAATCCTTACTCCGGAAAGAACCGTGGTAAAGGTAGGACAGCTCATGGCAGTGATCGAAACAATAGAGCAAAATGCCGCATCGGAGCCTACTATTGCCCTGCCTGAGGCTACTCCTTCTTCTGAGGAACTATTGCCTATAGAGGAACCTGAGCAAGAGAACATTTCTTCTCCTGAGGAGCCTCAGGAGATAGCCCTACCCGCAGCTACTTCAGAGGAAGAACTACAAGAGGTAGTGCCTGCTGTACCTTATGTGCCTACTCAAGTGGATACCTCTGCGGATGCTACTTCACAGGAAGATACTCAAAAGGATTTCTACTCTCCCTTGGTAAGAACCATTGCCAAAGAAGAAAATATATCAGAGGAGGAATTGGCCTCTATTGAGGGAACAGGGGCTCAGGGACGCATCACTAAGTATGATATTCTTCGCTATTTAGAAAATAGAACAAGACAAGAGGGAGAACAAGCGCAAGTGGCGGTTACTCCTGATCCAGCGACAATTACTCCTGCTTCTTCTACATCAGAAGCTTTACCGGTTGCTCAAGAGGAAAAAGAGGCAGCCACAGAGCAGAAAGTAGCAGAAACTCATGAAGTAAAATATCCTGATATTGACGATTTTATAAAGAACTTAGCCGCTACCCAGTCTCAAAAAGAGGCTCCTGCAGCCCAGGCTACTCCTGCCCCAGCGGCTCAGGCTACTCCTACTCCGGCGGCTCAAGCTACTCCTGCTGCCTCTTTACAGATACCTGTAAGTGCTCCTGAGCAAGCACCGCTGGCGACAACTTCCTATACACCTTCTCCTGTCGATGACAATGTGGAGGTGATCGAGATGACTCGTATGGGCAAGCTTATTGCCAACTATATGAGCGAGAGCAAGCATATATCGGCTCATGCAACCAGCTTTATCGAGGTGGATGTGACTCGTATCTGGAACTGGCGCAATAAATACAAAAAACAATTCGAAAGCCGCGAAGGAGAAAAACTTACCTTTACTCCTATCTTTATAGAAGCAGTAGCTAAAGCATTGAAGGATTTTCCTTTGATGAATATCTCTACCGATGGTGAACGTATTTTTAGGAAAAAGAATATCAATATAGGGATGGCTACAGCCTTGCCCAATGGAGATCTTATCGTGCCAGTAATTAAGAATGCGGATCAATTAAGCTTGGTAGGATTGGCTAAATCGGTTAATGACTTGGCCAAGCGTGCCCGTGAGAACAAGCTCAAGCCGGAAGAGGTCAAGGGAGGTACTTATACAGTGACCAATATAGGGGCTTTTGGAAACCTCTTCGGTACGCCTATCCTTAACCAGCCTGAAGTGGGAATCTTAGCCATCGGCGCCATTCAAAAGGTACCTGCGGTGGTGGAAACACCTGAAGGGGATGTCATCGCTATCCGTTACAAACTGATGCTCTCTCACAGTTTTGATCATAGAGTGGTGAATGGAGCTCTTGGGGGTATGTTTGTCCAAAGAGTGGCCAAGTATCTCGAACAGTGGGATATCACCCGCGAAGTATAACCATACTCCTTGCCCTATGCAATGGCTGACTTTTTACCTTGCTTATCCTTTTCTTTGGATAATCTCTCGCCTGCCCGATAGGCTTCTCTATGGCCTATCGGATGGGTTTTGCTTTCTTATCTATAGAGTTATTGGCTATCGCAAGAGAGTAGTAAGGGGGAATCTTGTACGTGTTTTCCCAGAAAAATCTTTGGAGGAAATCAAAGAAATAGAGAAGAAATTCTATCATCATTTCTGCGATATTTTCTTGGAAATGGTCAGAACGATGTCTTTTTCTCAAAAGGAAATGCACAGAAGAATGACCTATACCAACAAGGAAATTTTGGAGGAATTTCACCAGAAGGGGAAAAGCTTTATCATCATGTGTGGGCACTACAATAGTTATGAGTGGTTGCTCTCTTTGGCTTCGCAGATACCCCACACTTCTTATGCACTCTATACGCCTATTACCAATAAGTATTTTGACCGATATATACGCCGTCTCAGGGAGCGATTCCACAGTTACCTCATCTCTCGCTACAAGGCGATAGAGGAGATACGTCGCCAGCAGCACCAGGGAATGCTCTGTGCCTACGGCTTGGCTTCTGACCAATCTCCATCGAGTTCTCCTAAGAACTATTGGCGCCCTTTTATGGGGGTTACTGTGCCCGTCTTCACAGGGGCAGAGCGTATCGCTCGTCAGTTCAATATCCCTGTGGTCTTCTGTGATATACAGAAGGTCAAAAGAGGCTACTATGAGGCTACTTTTACTCTTATCAGTGAAGAACCGCAACAGACTCCTGAGCACCAGATTACTGATGTTTTCACCCAAATGCTTGAGTATCAGATACGGAAAGCACCTCAGTACTACCTATGGACACACAATCGCTTCAAACATGCCAAGTAGGCGCACCGAGTAGTTTTGATGGAAAGTTTGTAAAATGAACTGTTTTCTAAAAAGTTATGACCCCATAGAAATAAAGGTACTGAAAACCAAAGAAGAAGTCTTGCATTTTAAGGCAGAGTGGAGAGAAGTCTTCTGATGATATGCCCTCTGAAAAGGATAGTAGAACCTTTGATTTGGTGAGAAAATCTTCAGTGAAAAAAAACTAAAAGTAAAAGGCTTTTTATCATTATTTTTTTGTATATTTGCCCGTAAATATCACATATAGAATTTTTATTATAAAATCTTGATTCCTTATGGACAAATATTCTTTTCTTAATGCTGCAAATACACAGTTCTTTGCAGATTTGTACGACCAATATTTGGAGAATCCCGACTCGGTGGAGGCCAGTTGGAGAGCATTCTTCCAGGGGTTTGATTTTGCTCGTGAGAGCTATGGAGATGATTTCTTTCAGGAATCAGTTCCTCAAGAAGTTTCTACGGTAGCTGCTCCTGCGGCTTCCTCAGTAGCTTCTTCCCCTCAAGCTGCTCCCGTGCCAGTCTCTGGCAAGGTAGAGAAAGAATTGCAAGTACTTAATTTGATCAAGGCTTACCAGCGCCAAGGACATCTGCTTGCTCAGATAGATCCGCTCAAGGAGCGTAAAGCGCCACAGGTATCCCTATCCTTAGAAAAATTTGGCCTTTCTCAGGCTGATCTCTCCACAGTGTTTGATGCCGCTAAGGAAATCCATTTGGCACCTTCTCCTCTTTCTGTAATCTTGAAAAAGTTAGAAGATACTTTCACTAAGAGTATCGCCATAGAGTTTGAGCACTTGGATAATGAGGAAGAAAAGAAATGGTTCCAAGAAAAAATATATTCAGGAGAGTATACTACTGAGTTCTCCAAAGAGCAAAAGAAACGTATCTTGGAGAAATTAGCCGAATCTACTACTTTAGAGAACTTTTTCCATAACAAATATGTAGGTCAAAAGCGCTTCTCTTTGGAAGGAAATGAAGCGGTAATCCCTGCCTTGGATGCTCTTATTGAGGCAGCTGCTGACCAAAGAGGGGTAAAAGAAGTAGTCATAGGAATGGCGCACCGTGGTCGTCTGAATGTTCTTATCAATATCTTAGGGAAAAATCTTCAAGATGTGTTCTCTGAATTCGATGGTAAGGATTATTTAGATCCCGAATTTGATGGGGATGTAAAATACCACTTGGGGCTTACTACCCATCGTACTACAGCCAAGGGTAACGAAGTATTGTTGAACCTTGCGCCCAACCCTTCTCACTTAGAAACAGTAAGTGCTGTCCTACAAGGAATTACACGCGCTAAACAAGATCTTCACTATGCTGATAATCCTTCTCAGGTATTGCCTATCGTTATGCACGGCGATGCGGCTGTATCTGGACAGGGAATTGTATATGAGGTAATGCAGATGGAGCGCCTTCGTGGTTATACTACTTCAGGAACAGTTCATATAGTGATTAATAACCAAATAGGGTTCACTACCAATCCTTCGGATTCTCGCTCTACTACCTATTGTACAGATGTAGCTAAAGGATTCCAATCGCCTGTGCTGCATGTCAATTCCGATGATACCGAAGCGGTAGTACGTGCTATGCTTTTGGCTATGGAGTATCGTATGGCTTTTGGGCATGATGTCTTTATCGATGTAATTGGTTATAGAAAATATGGACATAATGAAGGGGACGAACCTCGATTCACACAACCTGCCTTGTATAAGATTATAGGGGGTCATAACAATCCGACAGTGATCTATACAGAATCTTTGGTAAGACAAGGAGTGATCACTCCTCAGGAGATAGAAGCCTATCAGGAGACTTTCCGCAATCATCTGGATACAGAATTGGAGGCTTCTCGCCTAAAGGAATTTACGATCATCACACCTATCATGCAGAATGAGTGGAAGGGATTGGAGCATATTGCTTCTCAGCAGGATATGCTACTTAAGATAAGTACTGCCTATGAGAGAGAAAAATTGGATGCTTTAGCCCAGCTTATCACTACACTTCCTGAGGATAAGAAGTTTATCAATAAGATAACTAAGATTATCAAAGAGCGTCATAATCTTTATTTTGAACAAAATAAGGTAGACTGGGGGATGGCTGAGCACTTGGCTTTTGCAACTCTCTTATCCGAAGGGCATGATGTACGCCTCTCTGGTGAAGATGTAGGTCGTGGTACCTTCTCTCACCGTCATGCTGTAGTCAAAGAGGAAGAGTCAGAAGAAAGTATCATTCCTCTATCCCGTATAAAAGAACAAGGCGGAGGAACTTTCCATGTATATAACTCTTTGCTTTCCGAATATGGGGTGTTAGGATTCGAGTATGGGTATGCCCTTACTGCTCCACAGACCTTGACTGTCTGGGAAGCTCAGTTTGGTGACTTTGCCAATGGTGCTCAGATTATGATAGACCAATACATATGTTGTGGTGAGGACAAATGGAAAAACCAAAGTGGTTTGGTAATGCTCTTGCCTCACGGTTATGAAGGACAAGGAGCAGAGCACTCTTCAGCTCGCTTGGAGCGTTACTTACAACTATGTGCTACCCAGAATATGTATGTAACCAACTGTACCACTCCAGCCAACCTATTCCACTTGCTTCGCCGTCAGCTCAAGGCTCCTTTCAGAAAGCCCCTTGTAGCGATGTCTCCTAAGAGCTTACTGAGACATCCATTGGTGATTTCTTCTGTTGAAGAACTTACTCAAGGATATTTCCAAGAAGTATTGGATGATTCTCAGGTGAATCCAGAAGAAGTACGTACCCTTACTTTCTGTTCAGGAAGGTTTTACTATGACCTCTTGGCAGAAAGAGAAAAATTGGGTCGTAAGGATGTAGCCTTGGTACGTATAGAACAGCTTTTCCCACTCCCTATAGAAGAGCTTAAGCTTATAATTGCACGCTATCCAAATGTGACCGATTATGTATGGGCTCAGGAAGAACCTAAGAACATGGGGGCTTATGGCTATATGCTCATGAATTTCGATATAGTAAAATGGAGATTGGCTGCGGCCAATGCATATTCTGCACCAGCTCCAGGAAGCCCTATGCGCCACAAAGCACGCCATCAGGAAGCTATAGATAAGGTGTTTTTAGCTATATAGTAATTGGCTTTTTGCAATAATTTGATAGAGGTTATCTGAAGAATAACCTCTATCTGTTTTTTTACAATTTGATAGAGAAGTAATCAACTATAGTTTTTATTTTTGATTTATTTTGTTTTCAGCGAAAAATAAGAACGTTAATTATTGTTTAAAATTCTATTTAAATTCATTGATTGTGAAATAGTTGATGATGTTTTTCTATTATATAAAAAGTTAAAAAAAGACTTTAAGATATTTTTATAATAGGTAATTGGAAAATAATTTATACCTTTGCAAAAAATAAAAAATAATGGATTTTACAAATAAAACAATTGGGGAGATAGTAGCAGAAGATTTTCGTGCGGCTGCTATTTTCAAAAAACACGGAATAGATTTCTGCTGTCGTGGTGGAAGAACCATAGAAGAGGCTTGTGAAAAGAAAAAAGTTATGGAACAACAACTCATAGATGAGCTCTCTGCTTTGCCTTCTGGAAAAGGAGATAATGTAGATGTAAGTAGCTGGCCTTTAGACTTATTGGCTAACTATATTGTAAAGATACACCACGAATATGTAAGGGAAAAAACTCCTATGTTATTGCAATTCTTGGATAAGCTTTGCAAGGTGCATGGAGACAGACACCCAGAACTCTTTGAGGTAAATGCACTCTTTACCGGAAGTGCTCATGACTTAGGGGAACACTTCCAAAAAGAAGAGCGTGTGCTTTTTCCCTTTATTGAGAAATTGGCTCAAGCTGCCCAGAGTGGTACCCCTTTGGAGCCTTCTCACTTTGGTACAGTGGAAAACCCTATTGAAATGATGAAGCACGATCATACTATTGAGGGAGATCGTTTTGCTAAAATAGCTGAAATTACCCAAGGATATACTCCTCCTGCCGATGCTTGTAACACCTATAAAGTTACTTATGCAATGTTGGAAGAATTCGAAAATGACCTACATCGTCATATCCACTTGGAGAATAATATCCTATTCCCTAAAGCTATTGAATTGGAAAAAAAGATACAAACAGCTTCATAACTCATAGCAATTTAATTTAAGAGGAAACTACTTGGAAAATTTCTAAGTAGTTTTTTTGCGTAAAAGCATAAATAATGCTATCTTTGTGCGCTAAAAGAAATATTCATGTTGACCTATCTAACTATTTTTTTAGGAGTTCAGCTCCTACAAGGGCTTTTCTTGTGGAAAGGCTACCAGAAGGCAGGCTACAAAGGGTGGCAAGCCTTTGTACCTGTATGGAATATGCTTATTCTTCTGAAGATTATTGAGCGCCCTTGGTGGTGGGTATTTTTGGTATATTTGCCTGTAATAGGCAATATTATGGCTGTGGTATTGGCCTATGAGTGGTTGCATGTATTTGGCTACCGCCAGAAGCGCTATACCCTCTTGGCAGTAGTGACCTTAGGGCTTTTTATTGCTTATGTGATGTATCAGCCTAAAACTCAATATATAGGAAAAAGTGAGGCGGTAATCGCCGAGAATGTACCCTCTTGGCTCAATGGGATTCTCTATGCTGTAGTGGCAGCTTCTACTATACATACCTATTTTATCCAGCCTTATACAATTCCTACCTCTTCATTGGAAAAGACCCTTTTGGTAGGGGACTTTCTCTTTGTCAGTAAGTTCCATTACGGGGCACGCCTGCCTATGACCCCTCTTGCTACCCCTATGGTGCATGATACCTTACCTTTGGTAGGAGTGAAGTCGTATCTGCCTAAGCCTCAGTTGCCTTACTTGCGCTTGCCTGCTTTGCAGAAGATCAAGCGTAATGATATAGTAGTATTCAACTGGCCTACTGATACGGTGCGTTTCTTCCGCGATCCTTCTGGTTATCACGCATATAAGCCGGTAGATAAAAAATCTCACTATGTAAAAAGAGCCGTGGCCATAGCGGGAGATACCTTCGAGATACGTGAGGGGGATGTGTATATCAATGGGCAGAAAGAAATCTATCCGGTGAGAGCTAAGTTGCAGACATCCTATATAGTACGTGTATCTCCTGAGTTTCAGAATTATCTTGTAAGCCTCTATGGAGGGCAGTATACAGCTGAGCAGTTGCTTCCTGCTTATCTGTTCCAGAACTTTGGAGTAACGGATGCTTCTGGATTTAGGAGCAATACCGAGTTTGTCGTACAATCCGCCACCGAAGAAGTAGCCCAGAAATTGCAGAAAACCCCTCATGTAGAGAGTGTGACCAAGATGATAAGTCCTAAGGAGTACAATCCTGCTATATTCCCTCATAGTAAGCACTATGCTTGGAGTGAAGATAACTTTGGTCCTGTGGAGATCCCTGCTGAAGGCAAAACCGTACAGCTCACCACAGAGAATCTGCCACTGTATAAGCGTATTATCACTGAGTATGAAGGAAATACCCTACAGGTACAAGGAGAGGATATTCTACTCAATGGGCAGAAGGTGACCTCTTATACCTTCCGCCAGGATTACTATTGGATGATGGGGGACAACCGTCATAACTCCGAAGATAGCCGCTATTGGGGATTTGTGCCCTTTGATCATGTGGTAGGTAAGCCAGTACTTATCTGGATGAGCTGGGATAGCAATGCCTCAGGCTTGAATAAAATTCGCTGGAACCGCCTCTTTACCACTGTCAATGGTGAGGGAGAACCCGTCTCTTACCTCTATTGGGTATTGGGCTTAGGAGTACTTAGCTATATTGGTTATGAGGTATATAAGAAGAAATACAAAAAAGGAAAAGTAAAGAAATAACAGCACATGAAGGCATTATTACACCCTACTTATTTCCCTACGATAGCCTCTTTTTCACTATTGGTAACGACCCCTTGTATTTTGGAAGTATCGGATAATTACCAAAAGCAGACCTATCGCAATCGCACGTATATCTATGGGGCGAATGGTAGGCAAATCCTCACGGTACCTATCCTACACACTGGAGGGGAGACAGGGCGACAGCTTTATAAAGAGGTGCGGGTAGATAACAATGTAGCTTGGCAGAAACAACATTGGAAAACGCTACAGACAGCTTATCGTACTTCTCCTTATTTTGAGTACTACGAGGATAAGATTGTACCTATATTTACCCAAAAGCATACTTTTCTATTGGACTTGAATCTCAAGACGATAGAGGTGCTTTTGGATTGCTTACATGCTTCTGTGGAGTGGGAGAAGACAACTTCCTATAAGGAAAACTACCCAGAGTATGAGGATTTTCGCTATCTTACTGATGCCAAGCGTCCTTATGAAGGTACACAGACACCTTATTACCAGATTTTCTCGGACAAACATGGTTTTATCCCAAACCTTAGTATCTTGGACTTGCTCTTTCATGAAGGTAACCATGCTTTAGACTATTTACAGGAGGGACAGTGAACAGTGAACAGATAACAGATAACAGATAACAGTAAGCAGTGAGCAGAGAACAGTGAACGGAGAGCAGAGAACAGGGGGGGATATTGTCTTTTCTTAAGTCGATTTTTTGGATTATTTCTATTTGACTATGAAGTTCATCTTGACTTTTTGTATTAAATTTTTTGAGCCCTATAATTATAAAGGATAAGTAATTAAATCCTTTCCAGCTACTAATAGCTGTATCAAAATGATTCAATATAGAGCGATAAGAATCACACCAAGCATTACTTTGCTGTTTGTTCTCCTCCACAAATAGCAGGTGTATGACTTCCATCAACACTCTTTTTTCTATAGGAAGATGAGGTATTATTTCATTTATTATCGTATCTTTGTCTAAAATTTCTAATATAGGGATGACTTGTCTTTTGGGTTTGTAAATACAAAGATAAGGAATCCTTATGTTTTTCACAAATTATTTAAAAGTCGAGACGGCTTCAATACACATTGGTTTGACTTTTAAAAATCTTTATTATGAGAGTATCTGCCAAATCAAAAACATTCGAGTTTTCTGTGCTGCCTTTGTGGGAGAGTTTTATAATTTTTGGGGCATTTGCTTTTTTGTTTATTTTCCCCTCTCTTTATTTTCAAAAATGGGCAGGCATCATTATCCGTATATATGTTCCTTTGCTGTGCTTTTGTGTTTTGGGATATTGTCGTATAAGGTCTAAAAAACTTTCTATTGAAGTAATTGATAATGAAAAACTTAATTGCAGAATCAATAATAAATCATTGGTAGTTCCTTGTAACGAAAACAAAATTTTTTATATAAGGTTGTATAAGCGTAGAACAGCGTCTATGATACGAATTAAAAACGAACTGTTTTATATTTATACGGAAGATTTTGGTAAAGAAAAGATAAAGGAATACGATTTGAATATTAAAGAGTTACAAAGTGTAATAGGTAATAATCCTAACCGCAAACCTATCGATTGGATACCATTTCTAATGCTCTGGACTATTTATGGCACACTACTTATATGCCTTCCTTTTGCACTTATTTTCTTTATAGCTCTTTTTACAGATAAATTGCATTGGTTTGACTTTTAAAAATCCTTATTATGAGTGTATCTGCCAAATCAAAAACATTCGAGTTTTGGTCAATATCCTTATGGGAGGGGATTATAGTTTTTATAGTATTTATTATTTTGTTCCTTCTACCGATGTTCTATACATCTGAACTTCAGAAGTTCTGGGGTTTAGTCATTCGTATATGTTTACCTATGTTAGTTTTATGTACTTTTGGATATGTTAAACTCAGAAGTAGAAAACTTATTATTGAAGTAAATAATAAAAATCAACGAGAGTTTATTTACACACGCAATAACAAGCAATTATTAACTGAATTTGAAAAAGTAAAGATTTTTTATCTCAAAAGTTTGAAAGGTAAAATAGGACGTATGTTGCGCATTAATGGCACAATATATTTTATTTACTCGGAAAATCCTTTTAGCAAAGAAGTAGCAAAACAATACAAATTAAAAATAGAAGAATTACAAAAAATGATTGGCAATAATGCTAAAAAAGAAAGAGTTGATTCTGTACCGCTGACTATCAGTTTATTAATGGATGTCATACCATTTATCATCATACTATTAGCACTTATTTTCTTTATAACTCTTTTTACAGATAATTTGCATTGGTTTGACTTTTAAAAATCCTTATTGAGGTGTCAAAATAATTTCATATATTTGCACTCTGAAAATTAATGTATTATGGAATTATTTAAGGGATAAAGCCTCTTAGAGTTTACTGAACGCTTTAAAACAGACTTAGATTGCGAAGAATATCTAGACAAACACATTAGTAAAACAGCTTATATAAGACTGATGAATGGAAAGACTATAGACCTATAAAGGACTATAATATAACTCAAAAACCGAGTAATAATGGGAAGAATTTTCCTACATTACACAAAGTAATACACCAAGTAAAATCTTGGATACGAGGTATATATTCTTGGGTATCAGAATTTAACATAGACCGCTATTTAGCTGAGTATAGTTTTAGAATCAATCGCTCACAGAGCAAAGAGACTATCTTTAACAGTTTAATAAAAAGAATGCTTGAAAGAAATCCTATTTCCAATTTCAGTTGGTATGTCCTTAACTTGACACCTCAATTCATTTATTTTCCGATGGGGCGATTGCGTTATTTTTTGAATGGAAATGACCGTTGGTTAAAGGAAAAACAGTATTTCGGTCTGCCAAAGTTTAAAGAATGGTGGGATAAAGCCGCTTATGCTGAATGTTATTTATCAGAATGTGAATATGAAGGCAGTTGTGGTCCGGGTTATCAACCCTTAAGTGAAGAAGAATGGAAAAAGCAACAAAAATAATGAAACACTTACTCTTTCTATTTATTTTATTGCCCTGTGCCGTTGTAGCTCAGGATTTTGAATATTTGGGGGCAAAGTTAGGCTATACCCATACCAATCGCTCTCATAACCTATTTTTTGTCGGAGCTTCTCTAAATACTGAACCCGATTTAGCAGGGATATCCTTGTATGGGGGTACGCATATAGGCTTTCATAGTGATATGCCTTCAAAAGTGCAAATCATCCCCGAAGTAGGTGCTGAAAATTTGTATGATTATTTTAGGTGGAGGTTTCGCTATCAACACCCACGCTATAGAACCTCATATAGGACTTTCGGTTTTCAATTTTGTTGATGCTAAAATAGGTTATGCTGTTGCTTTTAGAGAAAATCCCGTTTTCGAAGGATTTACACTTAGGCTCGCAATTAATTCTTTTGATAAATGAAACATATAGTCTTGTTTTCCTTATTTTTATCTCTAAATTTTCTCGGATGTCAGTCCCCCACAACTGATAAGAAAATTAATGATGTACAACCTACGCCCTCTCAAAGTTGGAAAGCTAATTATGATTGGGTAGAGCCCCTCTGCGAAAATAGCGTTGTAAAAGTAAGAAAGAACCATAAATTTGGCTTGGTAGACCACAATGGCAAAGTGCTTATTCCCGTTGAATATGAAGATATACAAAGTGGTGTATCCCTTAATTTGGATTGGCTTTGGGCTAAAAAAGACGGTAAATACGGCTATTTAGACGAAAACGGAGCTGTGGTTATCCCTTTTATCTACGATGGCGCCAAAACATTCTCAGGCTCAATGGCAGCCGTGAAAAAAGGTGATAAGTGGGGATTTATCAACAGAGATTTTATCAACAGAGATGCAGAAGAAGAACTTCCCTTTATCTATGATGAAGCCGAAGCTTTTCATCAAGGAAAATGGCTTTCTCCAACTTTGTGTTTAGTAAAGAAAGGCGGCAAATGGGGCTATATCAACACCGAAGGGACAGTAATAATTCCCTTTGCGTATGATGAATTAGATGATTTTTTTACGGACGACTATTGTGCCGCAAAGAAAAATGGCAAATGGGGCTATATCGATAAAAATAACAAAGTTATCATCCCTTTTATCTATGATGAAGTGGAAGATTCCGACCTGAAATACATCCGTGTAGTAAAAGACGGTAAAGAGGGCATTATCGACTTCAACAGAAAAACCGTTATCCCTATTGATTTTTATGTTATCAACCTATTAGGCGATGATTCAATGCGTATTTTTCCTACCAAAGAAACCACTATCGAGACCTGCTTTCTGTTAGATTCCTTAGGCAATTGTATAGAAGGCTGTGAATACATCCCCGAATACTACAAAACACACAAATTATTTTATCCTTAACCTAATGTACATCGCCTATCACCCATTATACAATCATCCAGTGCCCGAAAACCATCGTTTCCCGATGGAAAAGTATGCCCTCTTGCCTCAACAACTCCTCTATGAAGGCATTGCAAGCGCCTCCAACTTCCACACCCCCGAAAAAGCTACACAAGCTACAGCGGCTTTGGTGCATACGCAACCTTACTTACACAATTTCTTACACTTAACACTTTCACATAAAGAAGCGCTACCCATTGGCTTTGTACAATTTTAGATATATTGCGCAACATTTTGCCACAGCTCATAGAAGCCCATCAACCCGATTTTGTGTTTTATCAAGCAGGGGTAGATGTGCTGGCAACCGATAAGTTAGGTGAGTTATCGCTTACCGTAGAAGGTTGCGGTGAACGTGATCGCCTTGTTTTTGAAACGTGTCATCGGTATCACCTGCCCGTACAATGCTCAATGGGAGGAGGGTATTCCCCACAACTCACCTCTATTTTACGAGCACACACCCAAACCTTTGCCATAGTGAGTGGTATTTATAATTAGGTGTCAGGTTTCAGGTTTCAGGGAATAGGTTTCAGGTGAGTCGCTACACTTTTGCAAAGTCCTTAATTGCCCGTGTGGCTCACACCTTTGCCAAAGTCTATAAACCTGACAATCAATTACTTTTAGAATATGTTATGTAGGAAAGCCAGCGATAGCTGGGTATGTGCTGCAAACGCCCACATAAATAAAACTTTTCCAAAGTGTGGGGTTGTATTGATAATTGTGATTGTAATAGTATGAGCCTCTTTTTTCTACACTTAAAAAGGGAATAATCCAATTATTTATTGTATCTTTGCCCAAAGTTCCTGAATTTTGGTGTTTTTTCTCAAACATAAAATTACTAATTTTTGGGAACTTTTATTTTATTATAAGAAAAAGTTTAAACAGCTTCAATGAATAAGACAACAAAAACACTCGGTTTAATAGTATTTACTTTTTTTATATCTCAGAATCTATATAGCCAGTTTTTGAAGAAAATAGATAGCAAGGATATAGAGGTTATCAAAAAAAGTATTCCTTCAAAGGAAACAGGCTCAAGGGGGTATAGTACCATCGAATATAATTACATAAGAGTCCATAAAGTAACTAAAAAACCTCTAAGAGGTAGATACAAGGTAATTATAGATAAAGATGAATTCTATATAGCATATTTTAAGAAGGGAAATCTTGTCATTAAAGATAAGGTCAATATAGTTAAATACTATTATAAAGGTATATTATGGAAGTTCTATTTTTATTTCAAGGACAACTACATATTGTTATCAAAAAGCAATATAGATAACGATGATATAATACGAATCCAGACTTTTAAGAATGGCGATTTTGATGAGAAGAATGCTGTTAATATGTATGTTTCAAAAAATGGAGTTACAGAGTTTCTCAAAACTATAATGCCAACAATAAAAGAGAAAGATATAAAAGCGTTTCTAAAAGATTTTTAGTTTCGCTTGTTAGCAATGGGAAACAATGATAAAAGACTCTGATTTAAAACCAATTGATAATGAATAAGACAATAAAAACACTCAGTTTAATAGTATTTGCTTTTTTTATATCTCAGAATCTATATAGCCAGTTATTTATAAAAAAAATAGACAATAAAGATATAGAGATTGTTAAGAGACTTATTCCTACTAAAGGCTATGGGAGTATTATGTACGATTACATAAGAATAGATAAACGTACAAAAGAACCTTTAAGAGGAAAGTATAAAGTTATTGTAAATAAAGACGAGTATTACAAAGCTTTCTTTGAAGAGGGTAACCTTGTAGTGAAAAATAAAATTAACTTAGTGAAATACTACTATAAAGGTAAATATCAAAAACTCTACATATATGTTGGAAAAGAATATATATTGCTATCAAAAAATGACTCTGATAAAAAGGAAGGTCTAATAGATGTCAAATATTTTAATTATAGTGATATAGATGAAAAAGAACCTAATTCTACGACTAAGGACAACAAGAAAGAATTAGAAGGACGTCTTAAAGTATTTATACCATTAATAAAAGAGAAAGATATAAAAGCGTTTCTAAAAGATTTTTAGTTTCGCTTGTTAGCAATGGGAAACAATGATAAAAGACTCTGATTTAAAACCAATTGATAATGAATAAGACAACAAAAACACTCGGTTTAATAGTATTTACTTTTTTTATATCTCAGAATCTATATAGTCAGTTATTTATAAATAAAATAGACAATAAAGATATAGAAATTGTTAAGAGACTTATTCCTACTAAAGGCTATGGGAGTATTATGTATGATTATATTAGAATCGATAAACGTACAAAAGAACCTTTAAGAGGAAAGTATAAAGTTATTGTAAATAAAGACGAGTATTACAAAGCTTTCTTTGAAGAGGGTAACCTTGTAGTGAAAAATAAAATTAACTTAGTGAAGCACTATTATAAAGGTAAATATCAAAAACTCTACATATATGTTGGAAAAGAATATATATTGCTATCAAAAAATGACTCTGATAAAAAGGAAGGTCTAATAGATGTCAAATATTTTAATTATAGTGATATAGATGAAAAAGAACCTACTTTTACGACTAAGGACAACAAGAAAAAATTAGAAGGACGTCTTAAAGTATTTATACCATTAATAAAAGAAAAAGATATAAAAGAGTTTCTAAAAGATTATTAATCCCAGATTATGCAGTAAAAATCCCAACCCTCTATTTTAGAATTTTATCTTATAAAATCAACATTTTTTAGAAATACACAACAAACGTGTTTAAACTTTTTTAAGGAACTTGGAGATAAACCCTAATAAGAGCATTCCAATCCAAGTTACATCAAGATACTCATATCTCATTATCAAACCTTTATATCCGTCAAGCCAACCATTTGCTTGTTCAATCTTAAACCTATTTTTGTACAATTCTTCATCAAATAAACATCTGGTTGCTTTCCTTTATTAAAGCTAAATCTTTTTTCTACACTTAAAAAGAGAATAATCCAATTATTTATTGTATCTTTGCCCAAAGCTGCTGAATTTTGGTGTTCTTTTTTTCTCAAACACACAAAATTACTAATTTTTGGGAACTTTTACTTCTCTAAAAAGTTTAAACAGCTTCAATGTAAAAAGGATAAAAGATATATTGAAAAAGGTAAGGATGACAAGTTTAGAAAAGATGTAGATGATTTGATTGCTGCAATGGAAAAAGTTGAAAAATTCAGGAAAGATGTTTCTACGGTAATGATAAAAGCTGTTGGCTGTGCAGGTTGGTTTTGGAAAGAATATAAGATTAATGACGTTATAACAGGAATTGATGAGAGGACAATTAGAAAGGTTACCAAAATAATCAATGGAGGAGATAATGAATTAGATGACAGAATTAAATATACTAAACTTTTTGCAAAAATATTAAATTATGAAAACTGTACTAATCATAAGTAGCTTATTTTTACTATTTGCTTGTACTAATCAAGGAGCAGATAAAAATCAGCACACAAAAGAACTAAAAAAGAACACAATCTTTAAAGGGTTTGAATTGCATCAATACAAAAATATTGACTGTTTAACAATTTATTCAAAAGGAGAAAAATATAAACTATTTCTACAAGACACTGTTTATTTAGATGCACTTGGGACTTATATCTTAAATATAAACACTGTAAAAGTTTTAGATACTATAACCCTTGATCTTTGGTCTCCTTATATGGATAAATGCTATTTCCAAATTCTAACTAATAGTGGTGATATACCCGTTTTGTATAGAGTACATATCGAAACCCACTTTCATGATAAAATAGATATTCAAGATCACTACCCTAATAAAGAGTTGTCAAAACTAAATGATATGTACCAAATCTATCAAGATTTATGGGAGGAATATGAAATGAATAAACCTGAAAAATAATATGAAGTTAGAATTGCTTCAGCGTAAAAGTATGAAAACAAAATTTGATGACACAAAACAAGGTAACATAATATCAAGATGAGAATAGTTTTAAATATAGTTTTATATTTGGGGATTTGTAATATCATTATATCAAAAGAATCTTTCTTTATATCAAAAGAATCTTTCTTTATAGAGAGCTATAAAGAAAATATTAAAGAGACGAGAGATACTATAGATCTGTCATGTATAAATTTTTTAGACGAAAGGAATAAAAAGGATAGTATTTCATTATCTGATTTGGGTCAGGGAGAGTTATTTCCAAGTTATAGTGGGGAAATTAAGCAAGGTTTTTTTTCTGTTAATTTTATAGGGAAAACAAAGAAAGAACGTTTTTTTTGGAGTATTTATAATAACAAAGGTTTTTTCAAAAATAACAACCCCTATTTGAAAAACTCCAGAGACATTGAAAAAATTATTAATAAAAGAAGAGGTAATTACTATATTTTAGTTGTGTTTTTAAGTAATAAATATATAAAACATATAGATAAAAATACTGGAGATTTTGAATTATCTAAAAATGCTGTTAATGAAATATATCTATATGAAAATAATCAGTGGAAATTTATAAAAAAAGAAAAAAATAATTTTTCAATTATTCCTTCCTTAAATTATTATGTAAATATAATAAATGAGTATAAAAAGTAGTTATTCCAATAGCAAAATATTAAGAAGAATTTCAAAATAAAACAATATAGAACAATGAACAATCTACTCACCCATTATCCTGTAAATTGGATAGACGGAATGAAGCTAAGCAGCAGGACACACTCTTATTATACTAGGCACGAGCTACAAGAAACGCGCCAGCAGGGGAAAACTAAATTCGATGAAAAATGGAAATGCAATTAAATAGAATTATTGTGCTTTTTTTCTTTTATACATCTGTATTAATGTCTCAGATTGTATCAGAAAAAGAGGAAAATTTAAAGTTCTCACAAATTGATTTTTTTGATAAAAAATATGAGAAGGCCATTTATTCATTAATTATAGATGAATCTAATATTTCTGATCATCCTATAATGTCCTACATAGATTGTTTTAATGAGGGATATTTTACAATCCACTTTATCCCTAAAGAGAATGATCTGAAAATATATTGGAGAAAAATGTTTTATGCAAAAGGGGATTTTGA
The DNA here is from genome assembly GCF_002302415.1 of Capnocytophaga gingivalis. NCBI lineage: Bacteria > Pseudomonadati > Bacteroidota > Flavobacteriia > Flavobacteriales > Flavobacteriaceae > Capnocytophaga > Capnocytophaga gingivalis. The sequence continues at coordinate 2,500,173 of NZ_CP022386.1, forward strand.
AAACATTGATTTAGATAGTGATAGTAAAAAAATTTATAAACTACTGAAAGATAAATTTAACGAGTACTTCATTTTCTCTTGTCAAATAAAAAAAGAATATTTAGTAAATAAGGACAATTGTACAGAAGAAAGTATTTCTATTAAGAAAAAAGCAAAATGTTGTATATACATGTATGACCCTACTTATAAGAAATGGAAATTAATAGATATAATATATGCTAAAATACTTCCTCCTTATTACAATAATCTTTTTTTTAAAAGATATACTAAATAATTTGTATAAAACTACTTATAAGTAAAATAGAAATCATACAATGAACAATCTACTCACCCATTATCCTGTGAATTGGATAGACGGAATGAAGCTAAGCAGCAGCCATTTTATTGCTGTGCAGGACTTTGTTACCGATAGTGTTAGAGATGCCATAGCCTTGCAAACCACAGACCTTAACTATGGCTTACAGCCAGTGGAAGGCGATGCGGTAAAGATGCACGTGCTGATGGATCACTACAACTGCCTGCAACTAACCCTTGAAGAGTGCCACGCCGTTACTCCTAATGGAATACGCATACAAATCAGTGCCTCACAAGAAGGACAAACCTTATACATAAAACTGAAAAAGGTTTGCCAACATTATTCTATAAAACAACAGAATTAGGTTATAAAAAGTTATGAAGAAAAGTTTTATTATTTTATTACTATTAACTCAATGTATTATTTTTGCTCAGAATAAGAAGACATATTCCACAAAAGACTTATACGAGTCTTGTTGTTGGGGTGAGTCAGATGATGGTGATAGCTATTATGTCGTTGATGAAGATATTATGGGTGATCATATTTATTTATGCATTAATACAGCAAATGGTTCATTAGGTTATCATAAATGTACTAATGTTATAAAAGAAAAATTAAAAAACAATCCTTTTTTAAAGATTAATAATCAAGTTATACAATTAGAGGAAATTGATGAAATTTATAGTTGTATACCTATGGGGCTTTGGTCTAAAAAACAGAATAACAACACCTATATCGCAATTGAATTATACACAATGTGTTATAGTAAATATTGCCATGATTATTATTATATCTTTGTATATATGGAAAAAGGAGTTGTTATGAATTCAAAAATAATTAGGAGTGAGGGTACTCGTATTGATAGCGATACAAAAATCAAGCATTATATGCGTAATGGATTAAAATACTAATCTTTAAAAATAAAAAAATGAGATTTCTTTGTTTATTTCTATTTTTTAATATAACGTATTCACAGCAAAATGTGAGGTATGCTAAAATAGATTTGATTGATAATCCTCCCTATTGTTGGGGGCTTCTAAACCATTCTTTTGGCAGGTATGTGATAAACATCAAAGCATTAGATAATGACATCTATATGCTTATTGATACGAAGAATGATAGAAGGAGAGAGCCAGAGTGTTCTATCCCCAAACACAGTATAGACAACGGATATTTTCTAACCATCAATAAGCAGCAAGTGAGGTTTGACAAAGAGGAACTTGCATTAGACTATTGTATTCCTCTTGCTATATATTGCTCAAAAAACAAGAAGGATACTTATGTTGCTATTGAGATGCGTGTTGCTTGTTATATGAAGAATTGCACGACTTTTAGCTATATTTTTGTGCATCTACATGACAATAAAGTTAAGGAAGTCAAAGCAATAGGAGGAGAGCTACGCAACGAACTCACGGATAAGAAAATAAAGTCATATATGAGCAACAATGGTTTTAAGTTTTTAAAATAATAAGAAATATGGTTTTGAGAACTGGGAAAATAGTCACTCTGAAGAAGATTGTTATTTTGTGTCTGTTTCTATACATTATGAAAAATCCGCATATGTACCTACACTATTTTACAAAACAACTAAAGAAAATACTCGTTTATGATGAAATATAAGTTATTATTGCTATTTGTCCTTATATTTCAATATATGAAAGGGCAAAACAATAATTTTGGATACAAGAGTCTTATCAATAACTATTGTTGGGGAATTATAAATGACACCCTAAATAGATATGAAATTGACCAAAACATTTTGGGTACACATATCTATATGCTATTTGACACTGAGAACCCATATAGGCGAACAGCAAATAAATGTAATATTGCTAAGACTACATTATCTGAAAATCCATTTTTAGTTGTGAATAAGAAAACCATAACATTAGATGAGATAGATAGGGTAGAGTTATGCACCCCTATAGGGATCTATTATAAAAGAGAAAATGGGGATACCTATATTGCCATACAATTAACAATACGAGGGTATACAAAGGTATATGAGAACTATTATATTTTTTTATATCTATACAACAATACCTTTCGTAAATACAAGATTTTATACTTGAGCTGTGATGAACTATCTGATAAACAAATCAAGCATTATATGCGTAATAGATTAAAATATTAACGCCTTTAAAAATAATAAAACTATGAATGTTAGAATTTTATATATTATAATATTTAATTTCATTCAAGTTGTAAGTGCACAAGATAAATCTGTTTTCCAGAAAAAAAGTATATATGATATATGTTGCTGGGGAAGCACAATAGGGAATATTAATTATTACCATCTTAACACTCAAATTCAAGGCAAGAGGATTTATATGATACTTCCTACAAGGAATGAAAAAGCAAGAGAACAGGAATGTACAATTTCAATTAGTAAAAAAATAGAAAATTTATCTATACACATAGATAATCAAGAACTTGAGCTAAAGAATATTGATGCAATAGATTATTGTGTGCCAGATTGGATGTGGTGTAAAAAATATAAGAGTGATTTTTACATAGCAATTCGTCTCTATATATTGTGTTATAGCAGTTCTTGTAATTCATATTATTATATTTTAATGTATTTACATAATAATAAGATAAATAATTATAAAATAATAGATACAGAATCCCCCTTATCTGATAAACAAATTAAGCATTATATGCGTAATGGATTAAAATACTAATCTTTAAAAATAATAAAATGAGATTTCTTTGTTTGTTTCTGTTTTTTAATATAGCATATTCACAGCAAAATGTGAGGTATGCTAAAATAGATTTGTTTGATAATCCCTATTGTTGGGGGCTTCTAAACGATTCTTTTGGCAGGTATGTGATAAACATCAAAGCATTAGATAATGACATCTATATGCTTATTGATACGAAGAATGTTAGAAGGAGAGAGCCAGAGTGTCCTACTATCCCAAAACACAGTATAGACAACGGATATTTTCTAACCATCAATAAGCAGCAAGTGAGGTTTGACAAAGAGGAACTTGCATTAGACTATTGTATTCCTCGTGCTATACATTGCTCAAAAAACAGAAAGGATACTTATGTAGCCATTGAAATGCGTGTTGCTTGTTATATAAAGAATTGCACAACTTATATCTATATTTTTGTGCATCTATATGACAATAAGGTTAAAGAAGTCAAAGCAATAGTAGTAGGACCGCACAACGAACTCACGGATAAGAAAATAAAGTCATATATGAGCAACAATGGTTTTAAGTTTTTAAAATAATAAAACTATGAGTATTACTTTTGGAAAACCACGTTTTGTGGAAGAAGGTAAATGCTCCTGATTCAAGCGATAATGATTTCAAAGGAAAGATGTATTCTTTTTTAAATGGCAATGGGAAATAATGAGAAGAGATAGAAGTTTAATTTTTAATTATTAGTCTTATGAAGTATTTATTTTTATCTTATTATTTTTTTCTTTTTTGTACTAATTCTTGCGGTGTAACAGATATATATTACAATAAGAAATTTATTAAATTTAAAACAACTAAACATCAGGTTTCTAAAATAGCCTTCTATCACATTCCCTCTGATCGGGCTTTTAGTATAAATGATACAATCAATGGTATTTTTCTAACTAGAGATAGTGTTTGTTTATTTGAAAATATATATAAGGATACTCTTGTTATAGAATCAAATATTAAAAAAAGTATCACTAAAAATAATGAGTTTTTTTTTGAAAAGATACCTTACAAATATTTAGATAATAATAATTTTAATTTTTTAAATTATATACCTATTTGTGATGAGGAGTTTTTTTATATTGCATTATTTTTTAACAAGAATAACACAAATCCAGATATACTATGGTCTATAGATCGTAACTCACTTCCAGAAGACTTGAAGTTTGTGATGGAGTATTATGAGAAAATAAGAGGAAGTTTATAAACTTTATTCCCCTTTCTTCTCTACCAAATGCCTCAGTTCAGGGTCGTTGGTGATACGTTCTTTTTCGCGTTCAATGATTTCAACGACATCTAACTTTTGAGGTGTCAAGTTAAGGGCGTACCAACTGAGATTGGAAAATAGGTTTTCTTTCAATCAATCTTTTTATTAGATTGTTAAAGAGACTATCTTTAACAGATTAATGAAAAGAATTGTAGAACGTTCTCCCATTTCTCAAAGTCAATTAGTATGTAGCTAAATAGACACCTCAAAAATATATTGTAGGACAAGCAGAAGGGAGAGCTATACAAGTGGTTGTTGAGAAAAGAGGTAAAGTAGAAGAATTAAGAACCTTAAAAAATCAATAAGATGAGTAAGATTATAAATTTAGTAACAATTGTTTTGTTATTTATTAGTTGCAACAACACTTCTAAGAAATTAGAGATGCTAAAAGAAGGCACATTTATTTATGAAAGAGAAAGAGTTTTTGAGAAAAAAAACATTACAGTTGAACAATCACAAGTGGAAATGATAAGAGAAACTAAATATGTTGTTGAAGAAAAAGTTATTTACGATAGTTTAGGTATTTTGCAAATATATGATGGTGCTGCAGAGGGTTTTATCGTTTATTCAAGAGATAATGATTTTGGAAAATCTGTTATCAAAGAAGAAGGATATAGTAATAAAGTTCTAATAGATAAGAAGCAGGATTGCCTTATAGACGGAAAAGATACAATTAGGAACTTTGAAGTGTTTTTAAAAGATAGGCTTATAATGGTCTATCCTAAAGAAGATAATAGAATTTATGTATACAAATTTAAATAATTAATTGAGGCGTCAAAATAATTTCATATATTTGCACTCTGAAAATTAATGTATTATGGAATTATTTAAGGGACAAAGCCTCTTAAAAATATTGGAATAATGTGAAAATAATTCTTGAAGAAAGAGAAGTAGAAGAATCTAATTGGAATAACAAAAATATAGAAGAAACAAAATGGACTGGAAAATTATAATACTTTTTTTAATAGTAACTTTTAATAGCTATAGTCAAACGATAGAAGATAAAGAATTAATAACTTTTTTGTATCATAATGCAGAAAAAATAGACATTGGAGATGATGAGTTTGACAATATCTTATCAGAATGGGATTTTCGGAATTTATATTTGTCAAAAATGATAAAAATAACATTTGGAGATAATGATACAACAGCTCGTAAATTAAAAATATTAGAAAAGATCAAAGATAGTTTTTATAAACATGCTCTAAATGAAGTGAAAGATGAATATAGAACATATAATAATATTTCAGGACCCTATTTCGTTTATCTTGTAGAAAAAAAAGACAAAGAGGTCAAGGGAATATTAGAAAAGATTATAGCAGATACTACTATGAGACATGACAATAGGGAAAGTTTAAAATCTTTCCTAAAAAAATATGATACTTACTATTATATTAATGGAAAGAAAAGAAATATAGAAATAAAAAAAGAAGCAAATTCATCTTCCTATACTATAAGTAAGATAAGAAACGGAGAAGAAGTAAGAGTAGTTGAAGACGAAGACGATTGGTTATTAATTATAACAACAGATGGAATAAAAGGATATATTCATAAAAATAATATAAAAATAGAAATTATACAATGAACAATCTACTCACCCATTATCCTGTGAATTGGATAGACGGAATGAAGCTAAGCAGCAGCCATTTTATTGCTGTGCAGGATTTTGTTACCGATAGCGTTAGAGATGCCATAGCCTTGCAAACCACAGACCTTAACTATGGCTTACAACCTATGGAAGGCGATGCGGTAAAGATGCACGTGCTGATGGATCACTACAATCAGCTGCAACTAACCCTTGAAGAGTGCCACGCTGTTACTCCTAATGGGATACGCATACAGATTAGTGCCTCACAAGAAGGACAAACCTTATACATAAAACTAAAAAAGGTTTGCCAACATTATTCTATAAAACAACAGAATTAGGTTATAAAGAATTATGAAGAAAAGTTTTATTATTTTATTACTATTAACTCAATGTGTTATTTTTGCTCAGAATAAGAAGACATATTCCTCAAAAGACATATCCGAGTCTTGTTGTTGGGGTGAGTCAGATGATGGTGATAGCTATTATGTCGTTGATGAAGATATTATGGGTGATCATATTTATTTATGCATTAATACAGCAAATGGTTCATTAGGTTATCATAAATGTACTCATGTTATAAAAGAAAAATTAAAAAACAATCCTTTTTTAAAGATTAATAATCAAGTTATACAATTAGAGGAAATTGATGAAATTTATAGTTGTATACCTATGTGGCTTTGGTCTAAAAAACAGAATAACAACACCTATATCGCAATTGAATTATACACAATGTGTTATAGTAAATATTGCCACGATTATTATTATATCTTTGTATATATGGAAAAAGGAGTTGTTATGAATTCAAAAATAATTAGGAGTGAGGGTACTCCTATTGATAGCGATACAAAAATCAAGCATTATATGCGTAATGGATTAAAATACTAATCTTTAAAAATAATAAAACTATGAGTATTACTTTTGGAAAACCACGTTTTGTGGAAGAAGATGAACTATTAGGTGAGTCTGATAAAAATATTTCAATGTGTTATGGTGATGCCAACAGAACAACTATAGCCCACGAATTAATGCATAGTTTAGGTTTAAATCACACCTTCTCCAATTTTCGTCGACATACTAATAACAATGAAAATCTTCTAGATTTTTCTATAAAAAATAATGCAGATGGAATAATTTTCTTAAGAAACAAACTTAAAGTATTATGGAAAAAAAATAATATGGATTCTAATCTATTAAATACAAAAGTCCATCATAATCATTAAAATTATATTGTAATATGAGAAATATTATATACCTATTTTCTATTCTATCTGTTAGTTGCCAACAATTTACAGGATATTCATCTAACAGTCCTAATATTGATACACTCAGTACTAAAAACTACACTTCTGATACAGGAAATCACTTCCGTGTGGAAGAAGATACTATATTGTACTACAACGGGAAGCAGTTCCTTTTAACAAACTCAATACAGGAGTTGATAGGAATCATCAATGTACCTTATAGAAAAGAAGAAATGATTGAAAACACCTCTATTTCAAAGCGTTGGTATTGGAAAAAAGGAGCTCTGGCTTATTGGTATAGTGAAGATGATGGTGGTATTCGTTTTTTCAAGAGTAAAGAAGACTACGAGAATGTAGATATAAGCGCCACCGAATACTCCTCAGAAAAAGAGATGATAAGAGCACAAGGAATGTATGATAGCCTGTATGTGAAGGAATACCCAGAGAAAGTGCTATCTACTTTTTATATATGGGATGAATTAGGCTTTAATATTTCTACACGAGGTACAAGCGATACTATTGCAAGAATTTGTATATTCCCTCTACCTATGCGAGCCATAAGGAGTCCTTTTAGCAAAAATAAACCTAATAGCCAGCCAAAAGCCATAGCAGCAGAGAAAAAGGACTATGAAGATTACACAAGAAGTCTTCCCAAAGGTGCTTTTAAAGGAAAAATCACTTATAATGGAAATACTTGTGATTTCTCACAACTAAAAGCAACTGATTGGGATAAAATGGTAAAACAATTGGGGCTTGAAGGTGCATACTATGATGACCCTGGTGATTCAAAACAATGGAGTAGGAGGAATAGATCTTACGAAGTTCATATTACCTTTAATCGTATGACTAATGAAGGATCTATCGATTACCGCTCTCCTGATGAGGTTGGTAGTATAGATTTTGTGGAGAAAATCATTATATCTAAGTAACAGTATTTATCCCTCCTTCTCCACCAAATGCCTCAGCTCAAGGTCGTTGGCGATACGTTCTTTTTCGCGTTCAATAATTTCAATGATATCTAACTTTATTTGGCGGTAGTTGGCTTCTACTTGTTCTTTAGTGGTGTCGTTGCCGTTGGCATCGGTAAAGGAGAGGATTTGAGGTATATATTCTTGGGTATCAGAATTTAACATAGACCGCTATTTAGCTGAGTATAGTTTTAGAATCAATCGCTCACAAAATAAAGATACTATCTTTAACAATCTAATAAAAAGATTGATTGAAAGAAAACCTATTTTCCAATCTCAGTTGGTATGCCCTTAACTTGACACCTCAATAAATTATAAACTAAAATAGCTTTCAAAACTTAAATAAGGATAAGAAGCACTTTTGGGAGTGGTTGTTTGGATAAATGAAGGATGAAAAATAAAGTATAAAAATGGGTGATAGGGCAGAGAATGTCCCACTAATCATTGCTGATTAATCATTTGTCATTTTTGTAGGTTTTTTCCTTAGCTTTTTTGTAGAGAGGGATCATATAGGAAAGGGTATAGTTATAGTTGATTCCTATATTGCTTCCTTCCCATACACGCTGTACCCCAGGGATCCAGAAGTTGGGGAAGTTGTCCTTATTCTGGTAGAGTAAGAAGCTGAATCTTAGGGAGGCTCCTGCATAGAAGTGCTTGAAGAGTTCTACTTTGATACCTAAGATACCTTCGAGCCAATGAGCGGTGCGCCCTTGGTAAGAGGTTAGTATATCCGATTGGGTACCTATGAGAGATTCATTCCAATAATTGCGAAGGGTATGTACGCTGTAACGGGTCACCTCCTGATTGAAGATAGAAAAGCCATAGCGCGCCCCGAAATAGATCATATTCTCCATACCATACCAGTTGGTATACGAATTATAATCGATACCAAACTTGATATATTGTCCATTGGTAGTGAAGTCGAAATAGTTGTTTTCGCTGACCTTGCGTTCTTTGCCTATTTCTCCAGCCAAGTAATAGCGATAGTTCAGGCGGTAATCGCCTACGAGTTCCAGCCCTTGGTAACTTTTGTCCAAGAGGGAGCGGATAGGTCGGGAAATATCCGTGCCTATACGCAAGCCATAATGCTGATAGTATATCTTGTCAGGGCTTATACCTTCGAGCTTTTCAGAAGGAATTTCTTTGATTTTATCCTTTTTAGTAAGAGAATCCACCGGTTTTAGTTTGTTCTCCTGAGTAAATCCATAAGATACAGATAAGAGGCTAATAATAAATACGAATAGTAGCTTTTTTTTCATCTTCAACTTTTCTAAACATTACTTGTACTCGATCAATCCAACGTGTATTTCCTGCAATAGAGTCGATAGAGGCGGAGACTTGGTCATATACCACCTTGTATCCACAGCCCTTATTAGCAAACAACTGGGAAGCATTGGCCTGTATTTTCAGTGCTACTTGACTTCCACGAGTGATGCGTCCTAAGCTATCCACAGCGGCATCCTTTACCAAGATAAAAGAAGACTCACCAGAGGAGAGTTTTAGAGGGAGAACTAAGGAATCCGTGGTGGTGATGGGTTGAGTAGGGGTATTTTGATTATTCCCCACGACAAGGAGACTATTGACCGTTTTGGTACGGGTAGGGGTATCCTTATCATACACACGTACAATAAGGCGAGGAGTTACTACAGAGTCATCACAGATATCATCATTTTCACAACTGGCAAGCGCCAAAAAGGAGCATAGCAAAGCAAATTTTTTCATGGATTCATTTTTGTTTTATACAAAAAAATCCCTGTGAGACAGGGATTTTCTATTATAAAGAAATTTATATTTCTTCAGCATCTCTTAGTTGTTGGATGAACTCCGCTCTTTGGATTACGCTACGGCGAAGTACGGAGGGCTTAGTAAAGTGCTGACGTGCACGAAGTTCACGAACGATTCCTACTCGGTCGAACTTTCTCTTGTAGCGCTTTAGAGCTCTATCAATGTTTTCTCCTTCTTTTACTGGTATGATTAGCATAGTATAACACCTCCTTTCATTTACGGGCGCAAAGATACAACTATTTTTTGTTCTGGCAAATATATTTTTTCTTTTCTTTGAAGAAAAAAAATTCTTCTACGTAAGAACATTGCGCAATTAATAATTACCTTTGCCCTGTCAAACAAGAATATATATACTTATGATTTTACAAATACACTCCCAGAACCCACATTTGTTGGATTTGCTCAATAAGAATCCACATACCGACTTGGGAATCTACGCGAAGAGCTTACGCAATGGGCAGCTTATAGGCAATGCCGTCAGTGCGTATCAGTATGATGTAGTCTTTCAGGATACACGCTATAGCTATCTTCCAGAGGAAAGCAATCAGATAGACTTCCAAAGCTATTGTTCCCCCTTGGTGATTTTACATATCTGCAATGAGTTTTTCAAAGAACTTTTGCAGGAAAAACAAGTCTATTGGTCACAACAGATCAAATGGTTAGAGCGTACCCGAGCCGAGGTAGACACCTATCCCTGTACCATAGAAGTAAAGAACCTATATGCCAATTCCACTTGGTATAGCAAGGGGCACTTTATGATGGAGCGGTATTTCAAGAACATACACATAACCCCAATAGTGGGTAACAATCTGAGCCTAAGAGTAGAGGGGAAGAGTGTCTTTGAAGCCATGAACCTCTTGAGCTTTATAGCTGTAACCACCCATATTACCAATACCTATGGAGAATACACCTATATAGATGACCATTTCGCCCAAAAGTATGCCCGAATTCTGACCAATATCCCACAGGTTCCTTACTTTGTTTTCTACCTATTTATCAAGCGAGCCATCAAGAGCGAACGCCAATTTGCAGAAATCAAGCCTATGTTCGAGGCGTATTTCAAGGCGGAAGGCTTGGATATAGATTTCCAGTTTGCCGATACCCATGGTAGTCGTATGGACTTCATAGTCAAAGAGCTGGGGATGGAGTACCCGATCTTGGACATAGGGTGTGGAGAGCTCAAGTACTATCGCCGCTTTATGAGGAGAAACTACAATTATAGTCACCCTTATTTTGCTACCGATACGGACAAGTCAGTAGGAGATTATGCTGCACTATTGAAAGAACGAATGGAAGCCGATAACCTCTATTTCTTTTCCGATTGGGCTGATTATGAGTATAAAAACCCAGTGAACATCATCCTTACCGAAGTGATAGAGCACAATACCCCCGAGGCAGCCGAGGCCTTGGTAAAGCATTGTCTGAGCTTGAATTTCCACAAGATGATTATCACCACCCCCAATAGCTTGTTCAACAAATATTACTTTGACGAAGATCCAGAAAGCCTAAGGCATGAAGATCACCATTTTGAATGGACACCCCAAGAGTTTCAAGACTTTATCCGCCACTGTGTAGGTGATATTTCCCTTGAGGTAACTTACTATGGGATAGGAGATCGTATCAATGGAGAGACCCCAACCCAAGCGGTTGTTATCACTCGGAAATAAAGAAAAATCTTCTTGGAATGTTGGAGAATAATCGCTACTTTTGTGCCCTAAACGAACGAGAATGAATACCCTAAAAGTAACGCAACAGATTGTAGAATGGCTTAAGGATTACCTTGTGCAGACAGGGATAAAAGGGATGGTTGTAGGAATCTCAGGCGGGATAGACTCAGCTGTAGTCTCCACCCTATGTGCAGAGACAGGTAAGCCCGTACTGTGCTTGGAAATGCCGATCCATCAGGCTGCGAATCAGGTAAGTAGAGGGCGCAATCACATAGCCTTTCTAAAGAATAAATATCCGAATGTCAGTAGCTTAGAGGTGGATTTGACCCCTGTATTCGATACCTTTGTCGCCCAAGTTCCTCCCGCAGAGAACAATGCTTTGGCGCTTGCCAATACCCGAGCTCGCCTTAGGATGACCACTCTGTACTACTTTGCAGGTCTACAAGGCTATATGGTAGTAGGGACAGGTAACAAGATAGAGGATTTTGGGGTTGGCTTTTTTACCAAATATGGTGATGGTGGGGTAGATGTAAGCCCTATAGGCGACCTATATAAGAGCGAAGTATATGAAGTAGGGCGCTACTTGGGTGTATTGCCAGAGATTCTTCAGGCAGCCCCTACCGATGGGCTTTTCGGAGATGATCGTACCGACGAAGACCAGCTTGGTGCTACCTATGACGAATTGGAATGGGCAATGCGATTGGTAGAGAGTGGGGCAGAGGAGACTCACCTTACCCCACGGCAAAGCCAAGTATTGGCTATTTTTAAGCGGCTGAATAGGGCAAACCAACACAAAATGATACCTATACCCGTTTGTAGAGTGAAGAATGAAGAGTGAAGAATGAAGAGTGAAGAGTGAAGAGTGAAGAGTGAAGAATGAAGAGCGAAGAGTGAAGAGTGAAGAGTGAAGAATGAAGAATGAAGAGTGAAGAATGAAGAGTGAAGAGTGAAGAATGAAGAGTGAAGAGTGAACAGTGAAGAGTGAGGAGAGATTGCTGATATTGGTATGAGGGTTGTTGTGTTCTGTGGTAGGGGCGATTTGCAAATTGCCCTATGCTGGTGCGAGCAGTGGTCAGTGTTGGGGCTTAAGGTGTTAAAAAAAAATAAAACTATAAAAATACATTCTATTCTCATAATAAAGTAGTATCTTTGCCGATTATTAAACAAATCCATGAAAAAAAATATCTTTATTCTATTTTTCTTAGGAATAATTTCCTTTGCATCTTGTAGTTTTACAGATAAAAAATTTGAGTATACAGGAGATAAGGAAAAGCTCCTGATGGAGATCATTCAGTATATGGTCTCTCGAGGCCACTATGACCAGCAACCTTTGGATGATGCTTACTCCAAGCGTGTATTCAAGGGCTATATCCAATACTTAGACCCTCAGAAGCGTTATTTTATCCAAGAGGATATAGATGAGTTCAAGAAGAGTGAAACAAAGCTTGATGATGATCTCAAGAAGATGGATATTTCTTTCTTTACCCTGACCTATAACCGCTTGCGCCAACGTATAGAAGAGGCAAACAAACTATCACAGGAACTTCTCAAAGAAAAGTACGAGTTTACCAAAAATGAAACTATCGACTTGGATTATGAGAAGATCCCCTATACCAAGAACAAAAAGCAGCTGAGAGAGCGCTGGAGAAAGCTTATCAAATATTCTATACTTTCGAACTTGATTATCAAGCAAAAAGAAGAGCAAGATAAGAAAGAGAAAGATGCTAACTATACCCCTAAGGGAGACAAGGAACTTACAGCAGAAGCTGTAGAGGCTACTCAGAAAGCCTTTGAAGAGATGTTTGTTTCCTACAAAGACCTAACTTCAGATGATTGGTTTGGCATCTACCTCAATAGCTATGTAGAGGCTACAGACCCGCATTCGAGCTATATGGCACCAGATATCAAAGAGCGATTCGATCGAGATATATCTGGAAAGTTCGAAGGGATAGGTGCTGTACTACAGAAGAAATCCGATGGAATCCGTATTTCCGATATTATCATGGGAGGTCCTGTGTGGAAAGGCAAGCTCTTAGAAGTAGGAGATATGATCCTCAAGGTAGGACAAGGTAGTAAAGATCCTGTGGATGTGATAGGTATGCGCTTGGAAGATGCAGTGAAGCTTATCAAAGGGAAAAAAGGTACTGAAGTTCGCCTTACTGTAAAGCGTGTAGATGGAAGTATACAAGTAGTCTCCATAAAGCGTGATGTGGTAGAGATAGAGGAAACCTTTGCCAAATCCGCTATAATCAAGCAAGGAAACCATACTTATGGAATCATTAACCTACCCTCCTTCTATGTGAATTTCAACAATACCCGTGAGCGTAACTCCGCTTCGGATATGGCCTTGGAGATAGCCAAGCTCAAGAAGCAGAATGTAGATGGGCTTATCGTAGACTTGCGCAACAATGGTGGGGGCTCCCTATCCAAAGTAGTCGAAATAGCAGGTCTCTTTATCAAAGAAGGCCCGGTAGTACAAGTGAGAGATGCCGAGAGAAATATACAAGTACTCAGCGATACCGACAGTAGTACCCAATGGGATAAACCTTTGGTGATTCTTATCAATGAATTGTCCGCTTCTGCATCAGAAATCTTGGCAGCTGCTATGCAAGACTACGGACGTGCCATCATCATAGGCAGCAAGCAATCCTACGGCAAGGGTACAGTACAAGAGCTGATAGACCTAAACCGCGAGATACGCAATAGCTCCTTGGGAGACTTGGGAGCTATCAAACTCACTCGCCAGAAGTTCTACCGTATCAATGGAGGATCTACCCAACTGAAGGGAGTCAATAGCGATGTGGTGATTCCAGATCGTTACCAATACATAAAAGTAGGAGAGAGAGAAATGGAGAACCCTATGCCATGGGATGAGATACCTAAGGCCAACTATACCCGCTGGAGTGAAAACCAGAACTTTCCTACCGCTATTGCCAATAGCAAGAAGCGTATAGAAGAGGGAGCCCTCTTCAAGCTCATAGATGAGAATGCCCGCTGGGTACAGAAACAACGAGATGAGAATACCTATTCGCTTGAGTACAATGCCTATAAGAAACAAATAGATGAAAGTGAGGCGATGATCAAGAAGTTCAAGCAACTGACCGAATACAAATCATCCTTACAATTCTCCTCACTGCCTTCCGAAGAAGAGAAAGCTAAAGAGAATGAAGATGTGAAGATACGACGTGATCGTTGGCATGAAAATCTTCAAAAGGATATCTATGTAGAAGAGGCTGTAGAGGTACTCAATGATTTAGTAAAATAAGAACATATTAAAAAAATATTTTAACGCTTTGAAGATCCTATCTTTGGAGCGTTTTTTTCAAGAAAATAAAGCACCTAATAAGCAATATGAGAACAAAAATAGTAGCACTAATGTCTATTTTTACATTTTTTCAGCAATTATTTGCGCAACCCATTACTCAAAAACAAATTTTTGCAGAAGATATTTCCAAGATAAATTCTTTGGAAAAAGCAATCCAACAATCGGAGCTGGTAGTCAATTACCTTCTACAGGAGCACTATACTCCGAGTATGTCCATATGTGTGACCAAGCGAGGCTTTCCCATCTGGGAACAGGGGTATGGCTATGCCGATATAGAGAACAAAGTAGGGGTGAACCCCCGCGAGACCCTGTACCGTATCGCCAGTGTTTCCAAGCCCTTGACAGGGATGGCGCTGACCAAAATGCAGGAACAGGGCTGGATAGACTGGAACTGTTCGCTCTATGACTATGTCCCTTATTTTCCTAAAAAACAATATGACTTTACCGTAAAACAATTGGCGGGACACTTGGCAGGGATACGTGCCTACAAAGGGAAAGAAGTCTTTCTCAACCGCTTTATGAGCATCAAGGAAGGAATAAGCGTATTTGCAGAAGACCCTTTGCTTTTCGAACCTGGGACACAATATTACTACAATAGTTATGATATGAACCTTGTTTCTTTGGCTATGCAGGAAGCACGTAAGGAACCTTTCGAATGGTATGTAACCCACAATGTATTGGAGCCTATAGGGATGAAGCATACTTTTCCCGATATGGGAGGGCTGTCCCCGAACCAGTCGATACCGTATTCTCCTGATAAGAAGAAACAATTCAAAAGATCTACAGAGGTGAATAACTTCTTTAAGCTCGGAGGTGGAGGATTCCTCTCTACTGCCTATGATGTAAACCTAATGGGACAGGCAGTGCTGGGCAAGGCTTTTCTAAAACCAGAATATCAAGAGCAAATGCTCACCTCCCAACAGCTCAATACCGGAAAAGATACAGGCTATGGCATTGGCTGGCAGGCAACTACCGACTGGCAAGGGCGTACCTATTACGGGCATATAGGCAATGGGATAGGGGGATATGCTTGGTTCTATGTATATCCTGAGGAAGAAGTGGTCTTTACCTTCTTGTTCAATACGACTAACCCCTCCATAGCGGACTATATGCATAGAATTATGGACTGTATGCTCAAAGGAGCCTCCTATAAGGAGTATACTACTCATAACTATCCAGTTATCAAGAAGAGTGAAGAGTGAAGAGTGAATAATGAATAATGATCACTAATGGACTTCTGTTATAAAAGTAGTTATGGATGAAAAAGTTAAAGTTTCTCTACAGATTGAAATCCCTCGTTTGAGTGAGGATGTGGATATAGACTCTGTGCGAGAGGGATTAAATGAGTATGTAAAATCTATTATTTCGAGGATTAATGTTGCAGATTTAGAGGATTGGAAGCTTTTGATAAGGGTAACTTTACGCTCTACTAATGGAATAGGCGTCTTTAAACGTGCAATGCGCTACCCTTCGGATAAAGAATTTGAGTTTTCTATTTCTGTTGCCATACCTAATGAAAAGGGAGCTTTGTATGGGGTTTCTAAAAAAGTAGAAGAGGCTTTTTATGTGCCACTGAATGATAAGAACTTTTATGTATTAGAGCCTAATTTTGAGAATTATAGCAATCTGTATGAATATATATTAGAGAGTAGTAGGCTTGCCATTCATTTGGCTTTTACAAAAGGCATTAGTTGTAATGGGAAAAGAATTAGCTTCCAAAAATAAAGAAAGATGAAAAAAAAGGAATTAATGGAATTTTTAAATAAGTTCCAAAGGACAGAAGAATACCACTTGCCCAATTGGACAGTAGGGTTCATAAAGTATAATAGTGGAAAAGAAAGCCGTATTTATGCAAGAATTTTTAAAGAGCATATATATCTGACCTCTATAAAATCTCCTTTTAATGAGGAGGTGATAGATACCGTTTTATCAGAGGTGGATAAGGCTTTAAAGAAAAACACAATCATTAGTTATTGTAAAGTGGGCATTCAAAAAACTATCGGAATTTTTGACAGTATTATATTCATTGATAGTGCACACCATGATTGGTTTAAGAGTTTTGATGCTGTTATGCATCAAAAAATAATATGGTTTTACCCTATTCATCACTCCGAACTTACAGGAGAAGATACCAAAGAAGTTGTTGCAAGAAATTTGGCTTTCAATCCAACTGTATGGGATAGAAAGATAGCCCCTTTGATACTCTCAAGGCTTCACATCCCTAGAATAGGATTTAAAAATAGTAAAAATTATTATGAGAAAATAGCGAACCTATACGATTTTATACAGGATATGAAGGCAGAAGAAGACTTCATAGAGTTATCTAATTACAAAGGAGAAAAGGTTTTTGTCTGTTATGCTCCATCAGAAAATAAGTATATTGTGAAGGAAAAAGAAATGGTACTATTTTCTGGGAATATAGAAGGATTAAAAGAAATAGTATCTTTTTTCTTGATTAGGTAATACAAAGGTTATATTTCTGAACGATGTTACATATAAGAAATAAAATAGGTAAAGAATATAGCCTATTATATGATAAAGGGTATAGAAATGAACTTGTCGAAGATCGAGGTTTGTTGTTTTCATCTTTGACCTGTAGCCATCCAGAAGTAGGGCTTATCTTTAATTTTTCAATAGAAAAAGGTGTTTTATCAATAGCAGTTACAACAAAAGAACTATTAGAGAAAAAGGTTTCCTTTGACTTTTTCTATATTTTAAAAGTTCTATATCCAGAGAAAAGATTTGAAGAAATAAAAGAACTTTCTTACCAAGATGAGGTAGCTGCAAATTTGCTAAAAGTAGAGGAACTATTTAGTGAAAAGCAAATTTGTAATACTATAGAGAAACTTACTTCTGCAATAAAACAATATTCAAAAGAGCGATTCACATAAACAATTAATATAATGAGTAATTTAAGGTTCAAAAATTGTATAACTTATTGATTTTTAAAACCTCCCCCTCTTCACATACTCGCTCTCGCGACTTCCTCCAAAGGGGGAATGAGATAGTTTATGATTCTCAATGAGTTATAGAGAAAAAATTTTACGTATTGACAAACAGTTTTCGTCTTTTTAACGAATTTAAAGAGGCTGTCCGAAAGGGCTTATTCATGGGGGGGCGATTTGCAAATCGCCCCTACAACAGGATCTAAAACAGCTGATTTTCAATAGAATAAACTTTGAAAATATTCGATTTAAACTTTTGAAAAATAATATTTTGGACTTTTCGGATAGCCTCATGGGAGGTTTTTTGTATGTTGATGATTATTAGCTTGTTATAAATAGAATTATAACCTAAAAACGACTTTCGAAACTTAAATAAAAAATTTAAGTTTTGTAAGTTCTGTAATTTATTGATATTCAAAAACCTCCCCCTACCCCCTCTTGGAGGGGGAATGAGATAGTTTAAGATTCTCAAGGAGTTAGAGAGAGGATATTTTCTAGATTGATAGACAATTTTTATCTTTTTCAACGCATCCCACATACCCAGCTGTGAGCACTCGCTGGCTTTCCCCCTCTCGGAGGGGGTAGGGGGAGGTTTATTTTGAAATATATTGATTATTAATTATAAATCCAATTATAGCCTAAAAACGACTTGCGAAACTTAAATAATAAATAATATTGCATAAAACATTATGAACAAATTGATTAGAATAATAGCTGTAATTACATTTTTCTGTGTATTTTCTTGTAAAGTAGTATCCAAAGATTTTTTCTGCTTTGGAACAGAAGAGTACAAACAAAAAGAAAAAAAGAATAGGATAAATACAGATGAGGCGGCAGATCTTTTTGCAAAATACTTTTTTGAGAAACATCCTGAGAAGAATAAGATCAAAGTTAATTTGAATATCATCTATGATGGATATTATATATTTTCAGCAAGCACAATTTTGTATAATCATAAAACAGGAGAATACTTTCTGAATAATACTTATTGGGTTAATGGACAAACAGGAGAGATTATTAAACCTAATAAGAAAAAGTTGGATATAATTCTATCATTACCTTTAAAAGAGGTTTTTGATAAAGAGTTTACAAATAAACCTTAATACAATAGTTTTATTTTGGTAGATGCTCTGTTTTTGTATGGGTTTGTGTTTGTTCTGGTAAGTAATGCGTTTTAGTACATTACTCAAAACACAGAAGTATAGGTAAGTATAATAAAAAAGTTCAACAAAAGTATGGAAATAAAAGAAAATTTTTCAGAGTCAAATGGTTCTATAATATATGAAGATTTTAGTTCGTATTCAAAAGAAATAGAAGAAAAAACCTCAGAGATACCCGAAAATAATTTGCTTTTTTGGGGTAGTTGGTTTTGTGAAGGTTTATTTCAAAGATGTAAAAATCATATTCAAGTTTTTTTGACCGATGAAGAGGTTTTATTGATAAATGAAATCATAAGTTATTTGTGGAATCTCGTTGATGAAAAGGAACAAATGGATATGAGTAAAATTAATTCGTTGTACGAAAGGCTTAACGACATAGATGAAACAGATTTAGATGCGACAGATTATCAACAAGAGGAAATATATGAGTTGATAGTTTCTTTAGATGATATTTTAAGATATTGTCAGTCAGGTGTAAGAGGTTTTGAAGACAATATTTCTCAATCAATTATCAATGTAATTGATATAATGCTACAAGATGAAGATAAGGATATATTATCTAAGAAAGGATTTCAAGATGCTTTGGTTCAAAATGAGGTTAAAGCCCAATTTGAAATGATATCTTTGCTCAAAGAGAAAAAATTAACAAGTGAGTTTAAACATTGGTTACGCAAGTAAGGAGGAAGTAATTGATAAGGAATGAGCGACACGCTCTTATTATAGTAGGCACGAGCTACAAGCTCGCGCTAGCAGGGGTTTACCCTCAATAGTTACAAAATCTTGACTTGTAACATTGAGTTTACTTGTTGCAGTACCTTGATTGCAACTGAGTTCTGCAGTATCAGTGATGATTTGTGGCATAATATCTTAACTAAATAGTTTTTCTAACCAACTCTTTCCTTTGTTTTTCCGATGGCGCTGCCATTGTTCTTCCTCATAGGCTTTTCATTCTTCTTCGGTATATGAAATGCCATTGACTTTCCGCCTTGTGTCTGGGGTTTGATACTTTTTGCCATTTTCATCTATCCAATGAAGATATTTATTTTCTTCAGGAGGAAGTTTATCTATCTTATTAGGTACAATAGTTTTAAGCACATTTATTGCAGGATCGTTTTCTTCTGCATACAAAACAAGATGACACAGTATCTCACCCGTATTTCCATCTATACGCAAAAAATGATTGTTTTTCCAAAACCTTGTATTAGTTTCTACTTGCCAATAATTTCTATTTTGGTATACTCTTTTTTTGATAGAAGAAATGTATATTCTTACTTCATCTTCTATATTGTCATATAAATAATTAATCACATCTTCATAACTAAAATTCCATCCCTTATCGTGGTCAATGGTTTTGATAAGGGTAGCATTACTATCATAGTGATACTCTTTGCCTAAGGCAATACTTGTTGGTTCTACTGACAGCCTTTTTAATCTAATCTTTAATGTCTTTGTATCATATATCTTAAATATACAATAACTTGAATTATTAAAATATCTTTCATAAAGGAAATCGTCTCCTTCCCGTAATATTATAATCCCATTAGGTGTTTTTTTTTCATATGTTTTAAAACTGGAATATTCATCTTTAATCAAAAAATCCTTATATTCTTCTAAATGAAGAATATCAAATCCACTATCTATTGTTGGGCGATTGTTCTTATCCATTTTTTTATCAATTTTTAACTCATAAATATTTTGTGCACTACTAAGGCACACTACAAAAAAGAAGCAACTAATTGTGATCAATTTTTTCATAACTGTTCAGGTCTATAATTGTTAGGTTCTGGAGCCGCTTTGCTACGAACTATTTTTATTTGCCAATAGAATAGATTATTCCTGTGATCTGAGTAATCCATAATATTGGTTGTTGTTTTATATCCAAATGAATATTCTCCATTACTTTGTATTTCTCTATTTCCTCCTTGAAGAGTTTGAGGAATATGATCTCTATTCTCAAAGGAATGAGGTAAACCCAAACTATGGTATACTTCGTGTGTTATCACAAATGGCTTTATACGGCTTGTAGTTACTACTGCCTTATTAGGGGTATAATAAGCTGTCGTAGTTAGCCTATCATCAAAATATCTTTGCTTAAAAGGCAGTATATTGACATTAGCCTGTTTATCTTCCTCAGTAGCCATAGCTTTACCCTCAATAGTTACAAAATCTTGACTTGTAACATTGAGTTTACTCGTTGCTGTACCTTGATCGCAACTGAGTATTGCGGTATTGGTGATGATTTGTGGCATAATGATTAATCTTTAAAATTTAGCTTAGGAATAACCTTTCCCACCAAGGGTGTGTTTTTACATATAGTTCCCACTCTTTTTTAGTGAAAGCCCTATCGTTATAAAGGCGGTAAGTGCCAGCAGGGTAATCCCCCCTTGCTTGTAAGGTACGCCTAATTCTTTGGCAGGTGTGGTTTCTTCTATGAAGAGGGAGGTTGAATTTTCTTGCTGTTCTTTGCTGTTTTTTAATGGAGGCAATTCAAATCCTCCAGCAGCATTATTATATCTTTCATACTCTTTCCGAACATATTTTCCACTTGTGCAATCAAAAATATATTCATAATAAACATCAATAATATCATGTAAAACTTTCTTAACAACAGTTACTATCCATATATGTTTTATTTTATCAAATTCAAAATATAGCTTGTCAGCCTCTCTATTTTTTCCTGTCTCTAAATTAATAGAAGAGTCGTTGTTTAATATACCTAATATTTTTTCAAAACTCCATTTACCAAATTTTCTCTCTTCATCTATTTGTTCCAATTTTCCATTTTCATCATAATAACACCATGTTCCAATCATAGTATTTCCTCCCATCCCAGCATATTTTCCATACTTTCGTAGTTTCCCATTAGGGTAGTAATAATACATATACCTATAATAAGCTGGTTTTTTGGGGATTACTATGTAGTATATGTTTTCTCCTCCAAAGTTTACCCCTTTAAATAAATTACCATCTTTTGCTTTATAGAAATGAGGATTTCCGATTTCCTTATCATATCCCTCATAGTTTCTATTGTGTAATTCAAAATCAAAATATTCAAACATAACTCTATCGTTTAAACATTCAGCTTTATTGTTATTATTAATTGTTTTGCATTGTAAAATCTGAAGGTCTTGGTACTCTTCCTCACTTATTGATATGCTATTTTTTCTTTTACGTTTATTCTTTTTGCTATTTTTTAGAGGAGGAAGTGTAGGCATATCCTTAGCTTTTTCATTATAACGTTCATACTCTTCACGAGTGTACTTTCCTGTTTTGCAGTCAAAAATATATTCATAATAGGTATCTATCAAAACATCTATTCTTTCTTTAAAAACGATAACAGCTACCTCTCTGTTATTATTTCTAAATTCAATATATAATTTATTCCAATCCCTATTTTTACCTGTGTAGAGATCAATAACGGCATCTTTATGTAATACCTCTAAAATAGCATTAAATGTCCATTTACCTAATTTTGCTTCTTCATTTACCTGAGTTTCTTTGCCATTCTCATCAAAGTAATGCCAAACACCTATTTTTACTACCTGCATACCTGCGTATTTACCATAGGCTTTAAGATTTCCATTTTCATAATAATCATAAAAGTAATGGTAATAGGCTGGTAGGGGAGGAATTACATCATAAAAGATATAGCCTTTTCCTCCATAAAAAGGGCGGAAAGAAGAACCATCTTTTAATTTGTAATAATCTCCATATTTAGGATCTTTCTCGAAATCTTTGTACCTTGTATTCCATAGGTTAAAATCAAATTTTTCGAACATAATCGTATCTTTTAAAGAATTTTTGTTTTCTTGTGCCATCATATGATTTATTGTTAATACTACAATGTATAATAATATTTTCCTCATAAGAGATTTATTTTAATAAATAATGTTTTCGTATAGTTTCCCATTGCCATTTCCATAATTGAAAACGATTTATAGGACTTCGTGCGTTGCCAGATACAGGATCTTTTACTAAATGAGAATAGTCCATTATTGAAGCTGTTTAAACTTTTTCCTATAATAAAATAAAAGTTCCCGAAAATTAGTAATTTTGTGTTTGAGAAAAAAAGAACACCAAAATTCAGGAACTTTGGGCAAAGATACAATAAATAATTGGATTATTCCCTTTTTAAGTGTAGGAAAGTAAAGATGTTAGCTTTCAGCGAGTATGGTTGAATCTATTAAGCAAGAAGAAAAGAAAATTAGATATGTCTTTCGTTCAATTTCCTCAAAAAAGTTTAAACACATTTGTTAATAAAAAAGCGAACTGTTTTTAGTAGAAGAAAAACTTTTAGTAGGTGATTTGTGCTTTGAAACTTTTTCAGAAAAAGCAAATTATTTCTTTGGATTTTTGAAAAAACTGGCAAATTATTTCTTTGGATTTTTACAAAAAATGGCAAATTATTTCTTTGGATAATTTTAATTTTGTATCTTTGAACTCTGATATATAACTACTTATAAAATGTATTACCCAAGATTAATAGATAGCTATCTAAAAGAATGGGCTTTACGCCCTGCTCGCAAACCTTTGTTGTTAAGGGGTGCCCGTCAGGTGGGTAAATCGACAGCAGTAAGAGAGAACTTTGGAACGTTCACCTATACCGATACTGAAGAAGGAGCAGAGCGCATGGTAAGACTGTGTCCGCTATTTGCTTTGTCACAGATTGCACAATAGAGACTGAATATGTTACAAAAAAAAGTGCTTGTAGACCTTAGAACTACAAGCACTTTTCTATAAAATCACTGATTGTTATTTTTTCCAAATAATGTCTCCTTCAGGAGCCTTAGGGCTGGCAGGGCTACTTCCCTGTAGGGAGAGTACATAGCTGGCTACCTGTTGGCGTTGTTTGGCAGTGAGGGTAGCCTTCCAGGCAACCATACCTTTACCTTCACGTCCTCCTTCGGAGATGGTGTGGAATACATTCTTGATATCTCCTCCAAGGATCCAGTGATCATCGGTAAGGTTAGGACCTATACCTCCACCACCGTCAGGAGCGTGGCACATGATACAGTTGGCTTGGAAGATACTTTTTCCTTCCTGTAGGCTGGCTGCATCGGTAAGTTCTGTAACGCTATCGGCATCAATCATGCCAGGGTTGGCCTTTTTGAAAGCCTCAATCGCATGTTGGGCATCGGTAATCTCTTGCTCATATTCAGCTTTCTGACTAAGCCCGCCAAATACTTCATACTTGAATAGGTATACTACAGCAAAGATGATACAAGCATAGAAAAGATAAGTCCACCAAGGAGGGAGGTTGTTATCCAGCTCTTGGATCCCGTCATAGTTATGATCGAGGATAATTTCAGATTCTTTTTCTAAAGGTTTTTGGTCAAGCATCTTGGCTACAAAGCGCCCCCACCAGCTGTTTTGCTCTGCAAGCTCTCTTTGTTGTTTTTGAGAGTCGGTGAGCAGGCGGTCAAGAATATCCTCAGAGCGGTAGCGGATCATCTCAATAGCAATAAGTATCAAGGTGAGGAACCCTAAAAATGCTTGGATAGGAACCATAGAAACAATAGCAGATGCTTCTTCTGTTCCATATATATATTCTAACAATAAGGCAGCAAAACCTACAATGATAAGAATACGTATTAATGCTAATAAATTTCTCATAAAATGTTGTTGTTTTGATCGTCGTCGTTAAAAGGGAGGTTACTAATCTCATTCAGATCCTTTTTCTTGTAGGAGAGTACCCACCAGAATAGGATGATGAAAAAAGTAAAGCAAATAATTAAAGAAATAATCGGGTAAAGTGAAACACCTTCGATGGAAGCCATGTGGTGTTTGATAAACTTCATCATAACGAATTATTTTTCAGCGTTTTCTTTCTTTGCTTTGATATCTACCCCCAATCGTTGTAAATAGGCTATCATAGCCACGATTTCACGTTTTTCGATAGGGATAAATTTTTCCCCACGAACTTCGGCGTTTTTCTTAGAAGCTTCATAATTGGCCACGAAGTTAGGGTCGTTCAGTAGGCTATTGGCAATAGCTCTGGCTTGTACGGCTAAGTTTTCTTGGGCAAACTTGAAATCATCTTCGTTGTAAGGAACCCCCAATTTAGATAAGGTACGCATCTTCTGTAAGAGCCTATCGGTGTTCAATTCATTTTTGATAAGCCATGGATAAGAAGGCATGATACTACCTGGGGAGGTTTCTCTTGGGTCTAACATATGGTTGAAGTGCCAGTTGTTGTTGTATTTGCCTCCTAAGCGATGCAAATCAGGACCTGTACGCTTACTTCCCCATAAGAACGGACGATCGTATACAAATTCTCCAGCCTTGGAGTATTCCCCATAACGCTCTACCTCACTACGGAATGGACGAACCATCTGAGTATGGCAACCCACACAACCTTCACGGATATAGAGGTCACGGCCTTCCAATTCGAGAGGTGTATAAGGTTTTACTTCGGCTATGGTAGGAATATTTTCTTTTACTAAGAGAGTAGGGATGATCTGTACAGCACCTCCTATGGCTACGGCAATAGTAGCCCAGATGGTCATTTGTACAGGTTTTCTTTCGAGCCAGTGGTGAAGGGTTTCACCAGCCACGCGTTTTTTACTAATAGGAGCTAAGGCAGGAGCTTCGGCAAGTTCGTCCGTTACTTTCTGTCCTTGGCGGATGGTCTGAATCACGTTGATAATAGCCATGATAGCCCCACTGATATAAAGCGTTCCTCCAATGGCACGCATAGCATACATAGGTAGGATAGCATTGACAGTATCAAGGAAGTTACCATATACCAAGTTTCCATCAGGGTAGAACTGTTTCCACATGGAGGCTTGTGTAAATCCTGCTATATAGAGAGGAATGGTATAGAATACAATTCCTAAGGTACCTATCCAGAAGTGTGCATTGGCAAGGCGGGTAGAGTATAGGTTGGTTTTCCACATCTTAGGGACAAGATAGTAGATCATACCAAAGGTAAGGAACCCGTTCCAAGCCAAGGCACCTACGTGTACGTGAGCAATAATCCAGTCAGTAAAGTGGGCTATGGCATTTACATTCTTTAGCGCCAAGGTAGGCCCCTCAAAGGTTGCCATCCCATATCCGGTAATGGCTACAACCAAGAACTTAAGTACCGGCTCGGTACGCACCTTATCCCAAGCACCACGTAGGGTAAGTAGCCCATTGATCATACCTCCCCAAGAAGGTGCCACGAGCATTACAGAGAATACTACTCCAAGGTTCTGAGCCCATTCAGGAAGAGCGGTGTAGAGCAAGTGGTGAGGTCCTGCCCACATATAGATGAATATCAAGCTCCAGAAGTGGATAATAGAAAGGCGGTAGGAATATACCGGTCTGTTAGCCGCTTTAGGAACAAAGTAGTACATAAGTCCTAAGAAAGGAGTTGTCAGGAAGAAGGCTACCGCATTGTGTCCATACCACCATTGTACCAAAGCATCTTGTACTCCTGCATATACGGAGTAGCTCTTCATAGAGGTAAGGGCAATAGGGAACTCTAAGTTGTTAAAAATGTGTAGCAAAGCTACAGCTACAAAGGTAGCCAAGTAGAACCAAATCGCTACATAGATGTGGCGCTGTCTTCTCTTGATAAGGGTTCCAATCATATTGGCACCCCAAGCCACCCATACAATAGCTATGGCAATATCAAAAGGCCATTCAAGCTCAGCATACTCCTTGGAGGTGCTTATCCCCATAGGGAAAGTAATAGCCGCTCCCAAGATGATCAACTGCCATCCCCAGAAGTTGAGCTTGCTTAGGAAGTCACTATACATACGAGCCTTCAGTAGGCGCTGCATGGAGTAGTAGCTCCCCGCAAAAATAGCATTTCCTACAAAAGCAAAGATCACAGCATTGGTGTGCAGTGGTCGCAATCGACCAAAACTTAGCCAAGAGATCCCTTCGGTAAGTGTAGGAAATAGAAAATAGTAGGCCAATAGTAGCCCCACACTCATTCCTATAACACCCCAAAAGAGGGTTGCATAAAGGAAGTTCTTAACAATTTTGTTGTCGTAATAAAATTGTTCCATTTCCATAAAAAATGATTTAGCAAATTTTAAGTTGTTGTTTGCTTTTCTGTATCCTTCTTGTGGTAAGAGGTATGTGTTTTTTCTAAGGTGTTTTCTTTAGGTGAGGATTCTACTAATTCATCTTCAAAGAGCATACGTATAGCAGGACTCTCTACATCATCATACTGCCCCTTATGAATGGCACGAAGGTATAAGAATAAGAATAGACCGACTACTATAGTACTAATGGATATGAGCATGTAGATAACACTCATTTTATATATAAAATTTGGTGCAAAAATAAGTTTTTTTTGTTAGATCACAAAAATATATTTTACTTTTTTTCACGTTTGGCAATAACTTTCTTTTTTTGATTTTTCAGAGGTTTTTATCTTAAATTGTTCTATGATAGTATTGTGCTCTGGCACCCTCTATATAGGAGTATGGGTGGACTCTTCTGTAGGGGAGATTTTTGAATTAATTATTGGAAGAAAATGTTCTCTAAACCAACGAAAACGATTGACGATCATGATATGGGTACCCCCCTTCACTCGGATACAATCGCCAATGTATCGGATAGGGAATACCAAATCCTTATCGCCATGTATATGAATGATTTTATCCTTATCAAGAGGTTGTCCTTCCCAATCGAGCAACTCACGCGCACACCATGCCAAGTAGGTAGGACTTGAGAGACCTATATAGTGAATATATAGTTTTTTGTAGCGCTTGGTGTGTTTCCAAAAGTCAAAACGTATCATTCGGGCTAAGGGAAGAATATGGTGTAGTTTTAGTTTTTTACAACGGCGCATCCATGAGGGGAGTTCCTGAGGGGAGGCGACAGAGGAGATTAAAACGACACACCGATAGCTTGGCAGCAGTCTGGCTACTTCTTGCATCAGTACCCCGCCTAAGGATACCCCTATAAGGATAGGGTTATGAGCAGTGATTTGTTGGGCTATACGGGCGGCATAGTCCAAGAGACCTTCCTTAGGACGGGGTTCGTCCCATTCCAACAGATGTACTTGATACCCTTCAGGCCACTCGAGGTGTTCGAAAATACGCGAACTGGCGGCCATACCAGGCATACAATAGACAGGGATAGCCATTTTTTCTTATTTTTGGTGTAGGGTGTAGCGCTCTTCTTCCGCTGGGGTCATCTTTTTGTCGGAGTCAGGAAGGAGGATGAGCACTTGAGCATCTACTTTGTAGATAGCTTTAGAACCATTCTCACTTATAAGGACAATGGTTTTGTCTTCTCCATTCCATTGAAAACGCCCTTTCTCACTTTGGCTATGTCCATCTTCTATATAACGTTCGGTCTTGGTATAGGTATTATTTTCCCCCAAGATAACTGTGGTATCTACATTTTTTCCATCGGGGGTGGGGAGAATACCATTGTATAGGATACCTTGGCGGCTATCTTGCTCCTTGGGAGCTTGTGTGGTTTGTTCTCTCTGTTCTGTAACTGGTTCCTCTGTAGGAGTGTTCTCTGGGGTATTATTGCCCTTGCAGGCGAACAATAGTAGGGAAAGAATACAAATTCTGTACATAAAGTGATTATTTCTTAGTTAATAGTTTCTTTGATATGATATCTTGGTTCGCTCTCTCTACTTCTTAGCACTAATTCGGCTAAGAAGCCAGCCAAAAAGAACTGAGTTCCTATAATCATGGCTGTAAGTGAAAGGAAAAATTGAGGCCTGTTGGTGATGAGTCTTCCTGTAGGGTCTATAAAGAGTTTGTCAACCCCTAAGTAAAAGGCCAAGCAAAAACCAATGAAGAACATCAGTACCCCTAAGGCACCAAAGAGGTGCATAGGTCGCTTGCCAAACTTAGAAAGGAACCCAATAGTCAATAGGTCTAAAAAGCCATTGATAAACCGTTCTATTCCGAATTTGGTACTGCCATATTTGCGAGCTTGGTGCTGAACTACTTTTTCGGTAATGCGATCGAATCCTGCCGATTTCGCCAGTACGGGGATGTATCGGTGCATCTCCCCACGGACATCGACTGTCTTAACAACCTCCTTACGGTAGGCTTTCAGCCCACAGTTGAAGTCGTGTAGGGTAAGTCCAGAGACCTTGCGAGCAGCCCAATTGAAGAGCTTGGACGGGAGATTCTTGGTGAACTTGTGGTCATAGCGCTTCTTTTTCCAGCCAGAGACCAGATCATAGTGCTCCTTCTGAATCATCTGATAGAGGGTGGGTATCTCATCAGGGCTATCCTGTAGGTCGGCATCCATGGTGATGACCACCTGACCTTCGGCTCTTGCAAAACCCGCATTGAGAGCTTGGGACTTCCCGTAGTTCCTTAAAAAGCGTAGGGCTTTCACATGGCTATCAGAAGCACATATATGCTGGATCACTTCCCATGAATGATCGGTAGAGCCATCATCTACAAAAATGATTTCATAGGAGAATTGCTCCTTGTCCATCACCTTCTGTATCCACTGGTGTAGTTCGGGTAAGGATTCTTCTTCGTTGAATAGCGGAATGACAACCGATATCTGCATGGATTTGTTTTTAAGTTCTATTGAAAATTTTGAAAAATGAACTTCCCAATAAGGAAATAACTAAGCCAAAAAACATATTGGAGACTACCGATAGGTTGAATTGTATCCAAGGTAATTTGTTTCGCTCCATATCTTGTTGCATCTGAGCTATGGACTGAGGGTCGGCTGAGGGGAATTGTTTTTGGTAGGCTTCCAATTGTAAGTGATTGACCCTATCCAAGTGGTTAGGGTCTATATATTGGATAAAAATAACCCAAAATACTCCAGCAATAATAGCAAAAAGAATAGAGATACCCAGTCCTATTTTTATCATTTGGCGGAAACTACGTTCTTTGCTTAGGTAAATACCTAAAAAAATAAAAAAGGTAAGGAATAAAATAGGTAAAATACCGAAAGCAAATATAGTCCAAGGGGCTCCATTGTAGGCTTGTAGTTGGTGCTGAAGTAGGGTGAGGGCTATGGATACACCCCCCATCATACTTCCATACTTGAGCATGAGGTTTCGGTGTTTCTTCATAGTGTTTTTGTTTTCTCGGCCATGGTTTGTAGCAGCTTGGTGATAGGGCTTTTTACCACCAAAGCCAGCATAGGGTTGAACTCACCTTCGAAAGTATAGACTACATCTGAGTGTTGCGCAGAAGTAGAAGTTAGGGCTATACTAAGAGTAAAGGGGAGCTTTCCCTCAGGCGCTCCATATACGAGTTCAGAGGTAGGAGTAAGTTTCTTTTTCTCCAAGAAAATCTCGGGCATCCCCTTCAGGGTAAAGGAAAAAGAGGTGTTGTCCTCGGAGGACGAGAATTGAGCTAAGTTCTCAGGCATGAGCCTCTGGAAGAGGGATACATTCTCTAATTTCTCATAGACAGCCGCTATAGGAAGGGCTACCGATACAGTAGGGGAGGTGATTTTCATACTAATTCCATTTATCAGGGGCTAAGCGCCACTTAGCCAGGGTTTCTATCTCTTGTTGGGATATATAATCTCTGTCTTTGGCCTCTTCCAAGAGGGCATCGTATTGGCTGAGGGTATCTAAGGTTATATTCTCTTGGGAGAAATTCTCTTGAGCGATATCGAATAGGTAGGAGAAAATAGCTACCATTCCCAATACTTCCACTTGGTGAGCTTTTAGAGCTCTTACTGCTCCTATACTGCTCATACCAGTGCTGATGAGATCTTCTATGACTACTACTTTATCCTTAGGGTTGAAGCTACCTTCTATTTGGTTGCCGCGCCCATGCTTTTTAGGCTCTGGGCGTACATATACAAAGGGCAATCCAAGCCTATCGGCAACGAGCATTCCTATACCTATAGCTCCCGTGGCTACTCCGGCAATGAGCTGTACCTGCGGGTATTTCTCCTTAATAAATTCGCTCATAGCAAGAGCTACTTTGTTTCGAGCCTCAGGATAGGATAGGAGCATGCGATTGTCACAATAGATGGGAGACTTCCACCCAGAAGCCCACGTAAAGGGAGCCTTAGGGCTGAGCTTAATGGCATGAATATCAAGCAGCGTTCCTGCTATATCCTTGGCTATAGTAGCGGATATTTTCATAATAATTATAATTTTTTCTTGACAGCTACTTCTTGGAAGGCTTCTATGACATCGCCTTCCTTGATATCGTTGTAGTTCTTGATCTGGAGACCACAATCATAACCTTTGCTGACTTCTTTTACATCATCTTTGAATCGCTTGAGCGAGGAGAGTTCTCCGGTGTAGATTACTACATTCTCACGCAAGAGGCGTATCTTGGAGTTGCGGTATATTTTTCCATCAGTAACCATACATCCGGCAATGGTACCTACCTTAGAAATCTTGAAAAGTTCACGAATCTCTACAGTACCAGTAACTTCTTCTCTCATTTCAGGAGAAAGCATACCCTCCATGGCAGATTTTAGGTCATTGATAGCATCATAGATGATAGAGTAGGTACGGATATCGATTTCCTCCTTCTCGGCCAAGGCACGAGCATTGGACATAGGTCGTACATTGAACCCAACGATGATTGCATTGGACGCTGAAGCCAAGAGTACATCGGACTCGGTGATGGCTCCCACTCCCTTGTGAATAATAGATACTTGGATCTCTTCAGTGGAGAGTTTTTGGAAGGAATCGGTAAGAGCTTCTACGGATCCATCCACGTCCCCTTTGAGGATAATATTGAGTTCCTTGAAGTCTCCAAGGGCTATACGGCGACCAATTTCGTCCAAAGTGATATGTCGCTGAGTACGTACGGACTGCTCTCTGAGGAGTTGGGTACGCTTGGCAGCAATTTGTTTGGCTTCTTTTTCGTCCTCGAATACATAGAACTTATCTCCTGCCTGTGGTGCTCCATCTAGTCCTAAGATGGTTACAGGGGTCGAAGGGATGGCTTCTTTGACACTCTTTCCACGTTCGTCATGCATAGCACGAATCTTACCAGAATGAGTACCCGCCAATAGGTAATCACCTACTCGAAGAGTTCCCTCCTGTACCAGTACAGTGGAGACATATCCGCGTCCTTTGTCCAGCGCAGCTTCCACGACGGTACCCAAGGCATGTTTTTTAGGATTGGCTTTTAGTTCCAAAATTTCAGCTTCCAAAAGGACTTTGTCCAATAGGTCACTGACTCCTATTCCTTGTTTGGCAGAAATGTCTTGAGACTGGATCTTACCTCCCCAATCTTCTACCAAAAGGTTCATATTGGCTAAGTGTTCTTTTATTTTTTCAGGGTTAGCGGTGGGTTTGTCTATCTTATTGATAGCAAATATAATAGGTACATTAGCAGCCTGAGCGTGGCTAATGGCTTCCTTGGTTTGAGGCATGATATCGTCATCGGCAGCGATTACGATAATAGCAATATCGGTAACCTGAGCCCCACGGGCACGCATCGCGGTAAAGGCTTCGTGTCCAGGGGTGTCCAGGAAGGTAATACGCTGTTTACTTCGCTTAAGAGTTACAGAGTAGGCACCTATGTGCTGGGTGATACCCCCACTCTCTCCGGCAATCACATTCTCATTGCGGATATGGTCAAGTAGAGAGGTCTTACCATGGTCTACGTGACCCATTACAGTTACAATAGGAGCACGTGGTACTAAGTCCTCAGGGCGATCTTCCTCTACAGGAATAGCCTCATCTATATCGGCAGTGGAGAACTCTATTTGATAGCCGAACTCATCGGCAACGATGGAAAGCGTCTCTGCATCCAAGCGTTGGTTCATGGTTACAAAGATACC
Source organism: Capnocytophaga gingivalis (assembly GCF_002302415.1). NCBI lineage: Bacteria > Pseudomonadati > Bacteroidota > Flavobacteriia > Flavobacteriales > Flavobacteriaceae > Capnocytophaga > Capnocytophaga gingivalis. Next base: position 2,532,811 of record NZ_CP022386.1, read on the forward strand.
CAAGGACATACAAGCTCCGATGACTTTGTTCACAGGGACATCCATCATTGTAGAAAGCTCATTTACCGTAACAAATTCAGTTACTCTTAGGATAGTGCTTTCTTTCTCTTGTAGTGCTTGTTCCTCCTCAGTCTTATGGCGGTGGCTATCGCGTTTTTCCTTACGATACTTAGCCCCTTTGGATTTGATAGATTTTCCTTGTAGCTTTTCTAAGGTTTCACGTACTTGTTTTTGTACTTCTTCCTCAGTAGGTTCAGCTTTTATGAAAATCTTACTTTCTTTTTTCTTTTTGTTTTTATCCTTGTTGTTATTGGCGGCGTTGTTATTGCCATTCTTTTGAGCATTAGGATTGGCCGGATTTTCTTTTTCAGAAGAAATACGTTTGCGCTTGCGCTTAGCTTGTTTGTCCAAGGCGGCGCCATCCTTGTTTTTATCCTTGCCGTTCTTTTTCTTTTTAGGCCGTTCGAACTGAGACAAGTCTATTTTTTCACCTACGAGCTTAGGGCCTGTCAGCTTGGTGTACTTAGTTTCTATAACACCTGGTTCAGGCTCAGTCTGGGGCTTTTTCTCTTCTTTTTTAGCAGCATCTTTGGAAGAGGGGACAGGCTTGCCAGAGAGGAGTTCTTGACTTTTTTTCTTGAAATCCTTTTCTTGTTTTGAGATAGGTTCTTTAGAGTCCTTCTTATCCTTATGGTTGTGTTTGTCTTTGTTTTTTTCGTGCTTGTCAGGATGTTCCTCATGTGCAGATTGCTCTACCTTCACCTGGGAGTTTTTCTCTTTGGTAGAGACTATAGGAGCTGGTTCCTCTGCAGATGGGGCAAGAGTTTCCTTAGGGGCTTCTTTCTTAGGTTGGTCTAAGTCGATCTTACCTACGATTTTAGCTCCTGGTACACTTGCTTTTGCACGAATAATCTCCTGTTCTTTCTGAAGTCTTTCTTTTTCCTTGCGCTCTTTTTCTAAGAGTTCCTGTTTGATAGCTTCTTTTTCTTTGCGTTGTTCCTCAGTAATCTCTTTGGACGTTTCTCGACTTTTCTTGTCAGAGCCAAATTCTTTGTCCAACAGCACAATCAGGTCTGCTGGGATTTTTGTATTTGGATTGACATCTTCTATGGTGTGTCCTTTCGATTTGAGAAATTCAACCACTCTGTCGGTAGAGATGTTGTATTCTTTTGCTGCTTTATTTAATCTTTTATCCTCGGCCATAAATTTTTCTAAGCTCGTTTTGTTTTTAAAATGTGTGTTGGTTTGTGTATATTTGTATATATTGTTCTATGGTAAATATATTAGTTTTCGAATTCTTCTCTAAGAACACGCAATACTTCTTCGATAGTTTCTCGCTCTAAGTCTATACGTTTTTCGAGTTCTTCCGCGCTGTATTCTAATACACTCTTGGCAGTATCAAGTCCTATACGGCGGAATTCTTCGATAACCCAAGGTTCTATATCGTCCTCGAATTCGGAGAGTTCTACATCTTCTTCAGCCCCTTCCCTGAATACATCTATTTCGTAACCAGTAAGTAGGCTAGCTAAGCGTATATTGCTTCCGCCCTTACCAATAGCTTTGGATACCTCTTCAGAAGCTAATAATACCTCGGCACGCTTGGTTTCCTCATTGACTGTGATAGAGGTAATTTTGGCAGGGGCAAGAGCTTTGCTGATAAAGAGGTTGGTATTGCTTGAATAGCTGATAACATCGATATTTTCATTGCCCAATTCGCGAACGATGCTTCGGATACGCACTCCATTGACTCCCACGCAAGCCCCTACAGGGTCTATACGGTCATCATAAGTATCTACAGCTATTTTAGCTTTTTCTCCAGGGATACGAGCCACTTTCTGGATGGTGATAAGTCCATCGGCAATTTCGGGTATTTCTTGTTCGAAAAGGCGTTCCAAGAATACAGGAGAGGTTCTTGAGAGAATGATAGAGGGTTTATTTCCTTTGAAATCAACCGATTCTATGATACCCTTGGTTGTTTCTCCTTTTTTGAAAAAGTCAGAAGGAATCTGTTTGTCTCTGGGAAGGAGAATCTCATTGCCTTCGTCGTCCAAAAGAATTACAGTTTTTCCCTTGATATGGTGTATCTCAGCGGTGTATATAGTTCCTATAAGTTCTTTGAACTTCTTGTAAACAGTATTGTTGTCATACTCATGTACTTTGGAAATAAGGTTTTGGCGCAGGGCTAATATAGCACGGCGGCCGAGCTGACTTATCTTTACTTCTTCAGAGACTTCTTCCCCTACCTCGAAATCGGATTCTATCTTGAGGGCTTCGCTTAGGGGGATTTCAGCATTGGGATTCTCTACCATTCCATCGTCCACGATGATACGGTTGCGCCATATTTCTATATCTCCCTTGTCAGGGTTGATGATGATATCAAAATTCTCATCAGAACCATATTTTTTCTTTAAGGCTGTTTTGAACACCTCGTCCAAAATAGACATAAGGGCTTCACGGTCTATGAGCTTGTCGTCTCTAAATTCTGAAAAGGATTCAATCAAGTCAAGATTATTTTCCATAGAGTATCTAAAATTTTATTTTTAATGTTGCTTCTTTTATCTCTTCTATAGGGAGAGAAAATTGTTCGGTTACAGTTATTTTTCCTTTTCCTTGAGGTTTGGGTTGGCGAGAGGTGACCTGTAGGGTGATCTTTCCATCACTTACCTCTTGGATCACACCTATATGGGTAGCTGTAGCTGTCTTTACTTCTACTTCGCGACCTATATTTTTGGTATATTGTCTCTCTTGGGTCAGTGGAGCGAATATGCCACAGGAACTTACTTCAAGGGAAAAATCCTCCTCTTCTCGGTCTAAATTATGCTCAATAGCGCGACTTAGAGCGACACAATCGTCAATATTTACCCCATGATCTCCATCCACAATCACTTTAATAAGGTTGTCTTTTCCAATGCTATATTCGATAAGAAATAAGGAAGGATTTTCTTCTAAGTGCTTATCAATCAGCTCTTTTACTTTTTCTTTTAAGTTCATATTATTATAAAAAAAGAGGACTTAACTGCCCTCTACCTCTTTAATTACCAATTCCGTGTGCAAATGTACAACTATTTATTAAAAAAACAAATAATTCTTAGAAAAAAATTTTTATGTTAGAATTTTTATTTTTTGAGGTGTCTATTTAGCTACATACTAATTGACTTTGGGAAACGGGAGAACGTTCTACAATTCTTTTCATTAATTTGTTAAAGATAGTATCTTTATTTTGTGAGCGATTAATTCTAAAACTATACTCAGCTAAATAGCGGTCTATGTTAAATTCTGATACCCAAGAATATATACCTCTTATCCAAGATTTTACTTGGTGTATTACTTTGTGTAATGTAGGAAAATTCTTTCCTTCCTCTTTTCCTCCTATGGTAAATTCATCAAACTTGCACTCTCCCCAAGCTGTTGTGGCTAATAGGAAGAGTTGCTGATCAACAGAGGTCTCTAACGTGGTCTTAGCAAGGTCGCGTTTCTCTATCAACGCCTTGAAGTCTATCGGGGTTTGTAGTAAGTGCCTTTCATTTATCTTATAACTTCTAATTCTTTTTTACCTTTTGGGCGATATAAATATATAGGGAAAATTCTTACTTTTTTTCTATTTTCCTCTTCATATCTTCCTACTAGTACAGGCTCTCCTTTACAACGAGGACATTTCATTGCTGTAAATAATAATGTGACTACTCTATCTTCACAATAATAAACCAACTCTTCATTATCAATTGAAGTCATATTAAAATTCTGTAGAGTTCCATCAAATGCAGCTGTATAAAATTTTGCAATATCCTTACTTTCTTTTTCTGTCATAAATAAAGCTTGAGCTACTTCTTTTTCTTTATATAAAATACTCTCTTCAAATTTATTTTCTTCTTTATTGATAATCATATTTCTAAGTTCATTAAACTTGTTTAGAACTTCTTTTTTTAGATTTAAGCTATCAGATAAATCAAATTTTTCTCCATCTTGCCATCCTTTTAATTGATATGGGACATTAGCCTGAAATGTTCCACAATATTCTACATAAGGTTTTCCCATATCTACAAATATATTTTTTCCTGTTTCTTTTTCTTTTTTTAGTGGAGCTTCGAAATCTATCACAGGTGTAGAAATCTTTTCAATATCTCCATTATCTTTAAAACGAATAGCTTGTATTTTTAATTGGACTCTTGCCCCTCCTTCTATTATTTTTTGTGGAATTCCATTGATGTGTATAGGAAAAATTCTAATTTTCCAAGATTGTAAACCACTCTTTAAAATTTCTGTATTTATGGGGACACTTGCGCTTAAGGCACCATTTCCCAATCCATAATATCTCTCAATAGGGAAGCCATTAATTAGTATTTCAAAATTACAACCTCCTATAAAATACTCTGCTTGATAACTAATAGCTTGCTCATGATATTTAACTTCTTTATATAAATTTGCTATTTTTTCCATTTTTATTCTTTCTTTACAACTTAAAAATGTTAAAATAATTATAGTTAATAAATGTATTTTTTTCATAAGTTACAATTTAAATTCATACGAAAATCCTTCGTGGATTAAATATTTTTTGAGGGGTCTATTTAGCTACATACTAATTGACTTTGGGAAACGGGAGAACGCTCTACAATTCTTTTCATTAATTTGTTAACGTTCAGTAAACTCTAAGAGGCTTTGTCCCTTAAATAATTCCATAATACATTAATTTTCAGAGTGCAAATATATGAAATTATTTTGACGCCTCAATTAATTATTTAAATTTGTATACATAAATTCTATCATCTTCTTTAGGATAGACCATTATGAGTTGATCTTTTAAAAATACTTCAAAATTTCTAATTGTATCTTTCCCATCTATAAGACAATCCAGTTTTCTATTTATTAATATTTTATTACTATACCCCCTATTTTTGAATATAATATTTCCATCACTTTTATTTCTTGTGTGAATAATAAAACCCTCTGCAGCACCATCATATATTTGCAAAATACCTAAACTATCGTAAATAACTTTTTCTTCAACAACATATTTAGTTTCTCTTATCATTTCTATTTTTGATTGTTCAACTGTAATATTTTTTTTCTCAAGAACTCTTTCTCTCTCATAAATAAATGTGCCTTCTTTTAGCATCTCTAATTTCTTAGAAGTGTTGTTGCAACTAATAAATAACAAAACAATTGTTACTAAATTTATAATCTTACTCATCTTATTGATTTTTTAAGGTTCTTAATTCTTCTACTTTACCTCTTTTCTCAACAACCACTTGTATAGCTCTCCCTTCTGCTTGTCCTACAATATATTTTTGAGGTGTCTATTTAGCTACATACTAATTGACTTTGAGAAATGGGAGAACGTTCTACAATTCTTTTCATTAATCTGTTAAAGATAGTATTTTTATTTTGTGAGCGATTAATTCTAAAACTGTATTCCGCTAAATATCGGTCTATATTAAACTCTGAAAACCAAGAATATATACCTCGTATCCAAGACTTTACTTGATGTATTACCTTATGTAATGTAGGAAAATTCTTCCCATTATTACTAGGAATTTGAGTTATATCAAAGTCTCTTATAGGTTTATACCCTTTCCACTGGTCAGTAGTAACTCGTGCTGTTTTACTAATGTGTTTGTCAAATATTGTTCGTAATGATTTTGAGGAATAGTCAGGAATTTTAAATGCATAAAAGCGCTTTACTTTGCCTTGGGTCAGTAAGTTCCATTGCACAAAGAACTTTCTTTTTCTTTGTGTCATAACTTCTACCTTGTTTTCCTTCCTCTTTTCCTCCTATGGTAAATTCATCAACCGCAATGATACTTCTACTTCTATATCCACTCAGTTGGATAGTCTTATCCTTGCCAGCAAGATTGCTAATCTTACCCAAGGGATGTTCGTTGGGGCAGTCTCTGACAACTTTGATGAGCGCATTGACCAGAAGATATTCCACGCACAGATAGTTGTAGACAACGCCAAAGTAGCCGCTGAGGCCAAAGCCTACCAGAAAATCCCTGAAGTCCTCTCCTTTACTGATGCTAATGGCAACGACACCACCAAAGAACAGGTAGAAGCCAATTACCGCCAAATAAAGTTAGATGTCGTTGAAATTATTGAACGCGAAAAAGAACGTATCGCCAATGACCCTGAGCTGAGGCATTTGGTGGAGAAGGAGGGGAAATAAACAAAAAAGGATGTCAGCTTGACTTTGAACTGGATAACCATATTCTCTCAATAGCAAGGTTCATTTTTATTAAATAAACAATGAGGAAATCGAACATCTATGGAATCGCTTAATTGGTATGCTTTAATGCTATCTATTTTTCCATTTTCATTATAATATTTCCATTCGCCGTATTTATAGTGGTTCACAACTTTTCCTTCTTCTCTTATTTTACCTTCTTTATAGTAATAATCCTTCCAATAACCATTCCCATTTGTAAAATATGTCCGATATAATATTTGTCTATCTGTATTATATACTATATATTTTCCCGCCATTTTACTTTTCTTATAATAGATTTCTTTTAAAGGCATATTTGGATTTATTGTATATATGCCTTCTAAATATCCATTTATGATTTTAATACATTCAAGTTCAATTCTTTTATTATCTATATAAAACCATTTATATATATGATAGTCAGAAGGTACTATTGTATCATTTACACGTAGGAATTTTCCGTTGCTATTAAAATAATAATCTCTAACAAAATGATCTACACTTATGTCATACCCTGTAGCTCTCCTATCTATAATAATTACATATTCAGGAGGCAACCTATATATTATTATAGGTTTGCAAGCACAAAAGGTAAAAAAAAACAGATATAATAATTTATTTTTTGGCATAATATTTCTTAGTTTCACTTTGCATTATATCAATCTGATATTTATTAAAAAACTTCTGATCATTGTGATCATAATCCAATTTACAGGATAATGGGTGAGTAGATTGTTCATTGTTCTATCTTGTTTGTTTGTTTTGCGAAGGTAAGGGTTTTCAGGATAAATTATTTAATTTTTATTCTACTTTTGTGTACATATCCTTTTAATCCTTCTTTAGTTTTTATCAAATACCAATTGCTTGTATCATCTAATACATCTATTTTTTCGCCTGATTTTATTCTACTTAGAATTTTAGAAGAAGTACTCTTATCCGCCCTTATATTGGAGTAACCATCAGGGTCTTCTATATAATAACCTCTTGAAGAATTAAATAGGAAATCAATTATTTCCTTGGGGTTATCGAAGTCGTGAGAATATCTTTGAACATAGTATTTCGCCGCATTAATAGCAAAATCGTGTTGGTTAGGAGTTTCCCGTAACATTTTATCGACCGCTAACACCATCTCTTTTCTTATGAATTGGCGCGTATTTTTCCGATAATAAAATAACGATTGTATAGCAGTTTCATCATTAATTTTTCTATCAAGATACCATTTTAGTAGTGTCTTATCTCTATAAACATCAAAAAAAATTATAAAACTTCCTAACAAATCTGCATAATTATCTTTTAGCCACTCTAAGGACTTTAGATCTTTATGGAAGAGATACTGATTAAAATGAAATAACATAAGTCCATCTACATCTACTTCATCTCCTTCTTTATATATGATTCCTTTATCTTGAATAGCAATAAATGGCTTGAGATCATCATTCAACACCACTATATTTTGCGGTAGTAGATCTTTATTGATAAAATATTTTATTACTTGCTTATAGTGCTCTTCAGAAGGTTTTTTATAGTTGTATTTTTCTAATTCAGCAACTATCTGAGGCATTATTTCTTGCGTATATTTACGGAAGTTAATATAAACTTCGCCGTCTTTAAAAATTGTATAATCTTCTATCTTTTGACTATAGCTATTAAAAGTTACTATTAAAAAAAGTATTATAATTTTCCAGTCCATTTTGTTTCTCCTATATTTTTGTTATTCCAATTAGATTCTTTTACTTCTCTTTCTTCAAGAATTATTTTTACATTATTCCAGTATTTTATAGAGTTGAATAAGTTCTTCACAGGATCATTATTGTCTCCACTAACTGTTGTTAAACAGCCAATGGCATCAATACCCTTTTTCCCACTTTAAAGAAGCTAAATATTCTTCGCAATCTAAGTCTGTTTTAAAGCGTTCAGTAAACTCTAAGAGGCTTTGTCCCTTAAATAATTCCATAATACATTAATTTTCAGAGTGCAAATATATGGAATTATTTTGATACCTCAATTTATTTTTTGTAAGCCCTGACCATCTCTCTTTTTCCCATGGCACCAGGGAGTTTTTCTACTTGGAATCCCACCTCTTGCATGGCTCTTCGGGCACTTCCCTTGGAGGCATAGGTGACCAAGATTCCTCCTTCTCTGAGGGCTTGATACATTTTCTCAAAGAGAGGCATTGTCCACAGTTCGGGCTGTACACGAGCTCCAAAAGCATCGAAATAAATAAGGTCAAACTGCTCCTTGTCGTCGATGTCCTGAAAGAATTGTTGTCGTTTCTTCAGAGAAAAGGAATCACTGAGCTTTTGGAATGTTCCCCAAGGAGATTGGTGTATCTTATAAAAAATATCCATTTTGTCAGGTACTTGTAGCCTCTCGACATAGTTGAGTTTTTGTACCTCTTCCTCCGAGAGAGGGTAGGCCTCGACTCCTTCATAAAAGAGAGTTTGTCCTAAGTGCTCATGCTCTAAGAAAGTGATAAAAGCATTGAGCCCAGTTCCTAATCCTATTTCCAAAAGGTGTATTTCCTTTCCCTCAAATAGAGCTAAGCCATTGTGGATAAATACATGATAGGCTTCGGTGATGGCGCCATGAGTGGAATGATAGTGTTCGTCCCATCCTTCTATCTCCAAGGTAGAGGAACCATCTTGAGTGAGTATGACTTTTCGGTTCATGTGTTTGCTAAGAGTTTTTCAAGGGCTGTTAGGTAATTTTTTATAGGCATATTAGCATGGATACGCATATAGAGTACCCCTACCTTGCCAAGGATTTGCTCCTTGTGTATATCCTCCAAGTATCCCATTTCGTTCTGATAGATTTCCTTGCTAAGACACTCTATAGCAATGGGTTGCCCCTTGTCTCTTTCTATAAAGATGTCTATGGTATATCCTCCAAAAGGTTTGTCCTTGCTTAGGGAGAGGGAAGGGAATTTTTCTTGTAAATACAAGAATACTTCTTCTTTGAATAGGAGTTGCCCCAAGGAGGTCTTCTCTTTTTCTATATTCCCATATAGGGATAGAGAGTATAATATCTTCTGTCGCTCGGACTCATTGTTCTCACTAACGGCTTTGCAGTACGCCAAGTAAGCATATAGGACAGCACGGCGGTTATTGGACTGTTCTTGGGCTAAGGCTTCGGCATAGTTCATGAAAAATTCTTGAGGAATGGAGTTGCACACATATATTTTCTCCTTTGCACGTGTGATGATTACATTGAGGAGTTTGTACCCTTTTTGATGGTTCAGAGGGCCGAAACTCTGTATGAACTTGCCATCTTTCTTCTTACCATAGGTTACTGAGAGAAGGATAATATCACGCTCATCCCCCTGTATATTCTCTAAGTTTTTGATAAAGAGTCCAGCTTCTTCCAAGAGGCTTAGCTTTTGAGCAAAGGCTTCTTCGCGAGGGTCATTGCGCAAGGAAAGGAGGCGCTTTCGGATAAAGTTGCGCTGGGTGATATTGAAGGTGGCAACTCCTACAGAAGGATAGGTGCCATCGGATTTTTCAGGGATATTTCTCAGAATATCAATGATTTTTTCGGCTTCCTGCTCATTGATATGTTCGTGAAAAGTGCCGCCTACTTGGTAGAACTCAATAGGTGTGTATTGGGCTAAGGACGGCATGGGGCGCAATTTCCCTCTGTAGAAAGCTACATTGGAGAAATCAATGAGGAAGGGGTGTCGGGAACGATAGTGAAAGTTTAGATAATGCTTATCATACTTGTATTCTTGAGCAAAATCGAGCAAAGACTCCACTGAGAGTAGGGAGTTCTTGACCAAGAGGTCATCTTCGTCCTCCATATCGTCCTCATCTTCGTAGTTGCCTTCGAAGATTTTACTGAAATAATTGCTTGGAGGCATCTGATGTTCATCACCTGCTATGATTACAGTCTTTCCCTTGAGGATAGCCGGTAGGTTGTCCTCCAATTTCAGCTGACTGGCCTCATCAAAGACAACATAATCAAAGTAAAAATAGGTTCCTTGGAAAAGGTTGCAACAAGTATCGGGAGTGGTGAGGATAATAGGGAAAAAACTGGTGAGTAGGTCTATATCTTTTTGGGCTATTTGCCTAAGAGGAAGCCGGTTGTGCTTTTCACTCTTACGCTTGTTGTATAGATTGGCTACGCTGAGATCTTTGTGCAAGGTCTCAAAATTCTTGACCGCAAGCCGCTGGGCACTGTCCCAATATCTTTGGATTATCTCCGTCTGGGAAAGCGAGAAACCTCTCAATTTCTTCCTTAATTCGTCGTAAGTGCTTGGGTGAAAAACGGGGTTTTCTCCTGATTTCTTGAGTAAAAAAGCCTTGTAGTAAGCATATAGGAAAGAAGCCTCCCAATGGTTGGCCTTGGCGCTCTCAAGCAGCCCTATACATTTTTTGTGCAAGTCACTTAGAGGCTCATAGAAAGAAAACCACTCATAACCTATCAAGAAGGGATTGTTCTTGTCTTCTTGGTACTGAGCATGCTGGGTAAGGAGCGCTATGATCCTATCTCGAAATTCGAAAAAGGTCGTTCCTAGATCGATAAAGGAGGTATAATGCTCTCTTTTTATCTGTTCTTTTAGTGTGTGAATCGCACTAAGAAGCCTTTCAAAGGTAGGGTTGGTGTATTTTTTCTCAAAAAAGTTCAATACATCCAATGCTTCAAAAGCTTGGGAGACATTTGCTTCGAAGTTTTGCTTTGCTTTTTCTATTTCTCCTCGGTAGGAAAGTATATTTTCTTTGTTCGAATACAAATTATCAGAGAGGAAAAGAAAAGAAAAGTTAGGGTGGACACTTATTTTCTTGATTTCCTGAAAGAGCCATAAAAGCCTTTTCTGCTCCTTAAGGACTTGTTTTTTTGAGGAAGAAAATAAAGCACCTATTCTGTAGAAGAAGCTATTGGTTCTTTCTCTATGGTACTGATCAGCATCGGGGGAGAGCATGGCAGTAAGAGTCTCTATCTCATTGATATATTCATTTAGCGTTTCTATCTGAGCAGAGAACTCTTCTTGGCGCAATCTCTTATATTCTTTTTCATAGTCCTGATATATAGAGAGAATCTGCTCCCATTGGCTGCTATAGGAGGCAAAGGCTTCTTCTATATAGTGTTGGCTTTGAGAAATAGACTTCTCAATGAGCGTCTTGGCATTATACAGATAGCTTTCCTTATAAGGGGCAAAGGGCATATAGCGTTCTTGAGCTTTTTCAAGCATCTTTTTTATACCCTCATATTCTTCTCCCTGATAGGTTAGTGGAAGAGAAGTGAGGTCTATAGAGGTTTTTGTCCCTTCATACTCAAGGATTTTTCCGGCGAGGTCTGTCCAATTCTCTTGGGAAAGGATAGGGGAGAAGAGTAAGGAATGGTGTAGGTTGATCTGATTCTTCAGGGCGCTTATTTCTGCCACTTGTTCCTTTTGAAGAGACAGGGGATAAGGTTCTATAGGATTCTTGAAGGTATTGCTATCCAAGGTGTTTCTCAAGGCATCTACCACCAATTTTCGGTCGGTGATGCTGTCTTTGATCAGGATAGTATATTTTTCTAATCCTTTTTCTTTTAGGGCATTATAGAGTACCTCCAAAGCGGTTTGTTTCTCACAAACGACCAGTGTTTTTTGTTGGTTTTCCAGAGCATTAACCAGCAGCGCCGTGAGGGTTTGACTTTTTCCAGTTCCAGGAGGCCCTTGTATAAGGATACGCGATTGAGTACGGAGTCCTTCTAAAATTTCCTGTTGAGAGGGGTCTGTAGCTACAGAGGAAAAAGATTGGAAATCTTCCTTTAGGGTTATTTCCTTAGGTTCAAAACTCTCCTTCAGGGTCTGGTAATCATTGATAATATTTTGTTTCTGTACTTCAAAAAGAGAGAATAGTCCAGCTTTTTCTATAAGGGCTTGTCCTCTTTCAGGGAGTAGGTCTTCGTAATAGGCTTTGGAACGGATAGGAGAGATTTCGGCATAGTTATTCTCCAAGAAATCAAGATTTTGATTGACTTTGAGCTGTGCTAAGAGCTCGGTTAAGAGTTTGTGAAGTTCGTTTTTATCAATTTTGCCATCTTCGAGCATCTCCTCAGGGATAGGAGGGATGGTGATATGGGAGTCATTCTGTAGGTGATTGATCAGAACCTCATTGATATAGATAGGATCCTCTTCGGTTCGGCTGATCTCCCAAGTACTCATCTGAGAAGAGGGACGTATTCTGACCGACCAGATAAGAACAGGTGCCACGGTGATCTGACCATCGGTGAGGTCTCTTCTGACCAAGATAGGAAAACCAAATCCCAAGGCATTGATCCCTCTCTCCTGTAAGATAGCCTCACTCTGAAAAATAAGGTTGTCCATACTTGTAGAGAGCTTTTCTAAGATACTTTCTCTATCTTTCCCTTCATTGGGACTACCTTTTTGCTCCTTGTCGTCCTCTCTCTCTAAGAGTTTTTTCCCTTGAGATTCTGTATTATAGGAACGATGATCCATATCGGTGGAAGGAGTATCATAGAGGGAGAAAGAAAACTTGAGATTTCTCAGGGTGAGCAGATCCAAGACAAAGCGCTCAGGAAGGCTCTTGAAAATAGCCGAAAGTCGCGATAGGTCGAACTTATAGCGGGAGTTATTGGCAATGGCATTGAGGTGGACACCACGCCGGTTGCCTACCTTTAACTTTTGTTGGAATAGATCAAAAACTTCTTTGCTGAAAGGCTCCATGGTAGTTTTTAGTTTTCAGTTTTTAATTTTTAGTTGTCAGGGTATAACGACTAAAAACTAAAAACTATCATTGTTCGTAATGATAGTTTTTAGTAGTATATCCTTTAGGGATTATTTGTTCATAGAAGCGATAACCTCTGGAGTTACTCCTACATTGGAGAAACCTCCGTCGTGGTATAGGTTCTGCATAGTAACCATGCGGGTAAGGTCGCTGAAGAGACTTACTGTATAGTTAGCACAATCCTCGGCAGTGGCATTGCCCAGAGGAGACATCAGATTGGCATAGGTGATGAAGCCATCAAAACCTTTCACCCCTTGACCAGCAGTAGTGGCGGTAGGAGATTGAGAGATAGTATTGATACGAACCTTTTTGTCTTTTCCGTAGAAATATCCAAAGCTACGAGCTATGGACTCCAAGTAAGCCTTGTTGTCGGCCATGTCATTGTAGTCAGGGAAAGTACGCTGAGCTGCAATATAAGTAAGAGCGACAATACTACCCCACTGATTCATAGCGTCATTCTTGTGAAGGGTCTGGCATACCTTGTGGAAGGAAAGAGCAGATACATCCCATCCTTTGGCATAATACTCATAGTTGGACTCAGTGTAAGGAATATTCTTACGAACATTCACAGACATTCCTATAGAGTGTAGCACGAAGTCCAATTTTCCACCCAATATTTCCATGGCTTTGACCACTAAGTTCTGTAGGTCTTCCATATTGGTGGCATCAGCGGGGATTATTTGAGCACCCGTTTTTTCTGCTAAATCGTTTATTTTTCCCATACGCATAGCCACAGGAGCATTGGTAAGGACAAATTGTCCTCCCTCCTCATGTACGCGTTCGGCTGTTTTCCAAGCTATTGAGTTTTCGTCCAAGGCACCAAAGATGATACCTTTTTTCCCTTTTAATAAATTATACATATACTATTGTATTTAAATTATTAGTGTGCAAAAATAAGCATTTTATTTGAAATAACAATTTTTTTTAAAAACGTCTTTAAACTTTTTTGAGGAATTTATCTCAAAACAGCTCTCAATAGGAAGTCCCTTTAGGACGCTATTTTTTAAACCTATTGATTATCAGTGAGGATATTAAAGCTAAATAGCGTTTACTTTTAATTTAGTTTCTTTCGAGAGAATATTGATAATACTTCAAGAATTTTTTTGTAACTTTGCTCCAAGTTGTTCATTATATTTAATTGTTTGGAATTCAATCAAACATACGATTTTTTAATCAAATGAACAACTTTTTTTATTTTTTTAAATCAAAATGCACAACGGGTGGTAATAAAATAAAAAACAATGGAATAGATACTTTTATTAAGGAATTAGAACGTTATAAAATTGAGTGGAACTTTAAGAAATCTATCAATGATAAAGTCATAATATTAGAGGTTGGAGACCTATTATTCCATTTTAATTATGATATTTTTTCATATTTGTATAAAATCACTTATTCAAGTTTTGAATAATATATCAGATATGTTGTTGAACGTTTAGCCCATCAAGGGGAATTATGAATTCTGAATTTTGAATTGGTCACAAGCTGCAAGCTTGCGCCAGCGGGTAGTAGGCACGAGCTACAAGCTCGCGCCAGCAGTGGGGGCGACACCTTCAAGTTTGGTATTACGATGATGTTTATCAGTTGGTTGATGATACTCTTGTGGGGCGAAACGGTATTGCGGTGGTATGGGTTTACCAATGGAGTATTCTTTTAATACCACAAAGCCAATAATGCCAATTACTGAAGATAAAAGATAAGATAAAGATAACTCTTAAAAAGAGTGCTGGATATTGGACGTAGGCGCGTCAATTATAAAATCATAATACCTCCAAAGAGTATTTAATTCTTTGGAGGTATTTTCTGCAAAAAAGCACTATAGCTCTGTAATCATAGGTATAACTATAGACTTGTGCCAGTGGTATTTTACTAATTTGCTGTTATTTCGTAGCTTCTTTCACTTCTTTTTCGAGGTCATCTATGCGGTTCTTTAAATCATCTGATAACTTTTGAGCAGAACCTTTTAACTTTTTCAGATTGAACGAAAGTATTACAGATGAAATACCTGTGGAGATAAATGCTAAACCTGTGAATACTACTAATGAGATACCTGTAAAGATAGGATTAGCAATCAAAATGAACGAGAGGATAATACTCAATACGCTCACTATGGCTAAGTTCCCCCAATTCAGTACGCCTGCTTCTTTTTCTTCGAAGGCAAAACCAAGTAGCTCAAACGAACGGAATAGCAACGTAAAACCTACTACCAATGGTAATATAAACATTGATAGGGCAGGATACATAAGTAAAAAGATACCCATTATCAATGAAATAAGTCCGCTTACCAAATACCAGCCCCAACCATTAAGATTTTTAGTATTCTGTAGGGCAAAGAAGGTTTCAATTATCCCCGATACTAAGAACGAAAGACTAAAGAGTATTGAAAGGGTAAGATAAGAATCTTGTGGTGATATAATTACCCCTATACCACAAAGAATGAACAAAATCCCTAATATAAGGGGAATGTACCAGTGTTTTACTGATCTTCTGATGGATTTGAAAAAATGCAACATAACTTTATCATTTAAAAATTAATGACGCAAATGTAAGGATATTTTTTTGATTAGCAAAATATTTTCAAACAAATTTAAATTGCGAATAAATAAAAGATATATTATCTTTGCACTGTCTATGGAACTAACACTGTCACCAACAGAAATAGAGGAACTTAGAAAGCTCCAACGCAACTTGCAAGGTCGCTCGGATTATGCCCGAGTTACCTGCATTTTGATGCTTTCTATGGGCAATACTCCTATTTTTGTTGCTGATTGCTTGGGTATAGATATTTCTACTATTTATCGTTATCGTTCCTTATATCTTGAAGGAGGACTAGATAAACTCCTTGAGAATCGTTATAGAGGTTATCAAGGTCTGCTTAATATTTTTCAAATAGAATCCTTAAAACAAGAGTTACGCACACATCTTTATACAGATGCAAAACAAGTATCTCAATGGGTTAAAGACACTTTTGAAGTTACCTATACTCCACAAGGAATGGCTGATTTACTTAACAGAATTGGTTTTTCCTATAAGAAAACAACCGAAGTGCCTTGTGAGGCGGATCCTTTAAAACAAAAACTATTTGCTGAAGCGCTCTCTAAAATTCTTTAAGAAAAGGAAGAAGGGGATGTGGTGTATTTTGCCGATGGTGTTCATCCTACACACAACAGCCGTTCCACTTATGCTTGGATAGAGAAAGGTAAAGAGTTTCAACAACCAACAGTTAGTGGGCGTGATAGAGTGAATATCAATGGTTTGCTTAATGCTTATGATGTTACAGATGTAATAGCTCTTGATTGTGAATGCGTTAATGCAGAATCAACAAAAGAACTTTACGAATTAGCTCTTAAAAAGCATCCAAACGCTAAAAATATTTATATTATATCCGATAATGTTCGCTATTATCACAATAAAGAGCTTCAAAACTGGGTAGAAGATAATAGAATTAAGCAAATTTTCTTGCCTCCATACTCTCCGAACCTCAATTTAATAGAGCGCTTGTGGAAATTCTTACGAAAAAAAGTAATCAATACGGGTTTCTATCGGAACAAGACAGAATTCCGAGATGCTATAAGGAATTTCTTTGATAATATACATACTTATAAAAAGGAGTTAGAGTCACTTCTAACTCTCAATTTCCGTTTGATAAATTCGCAAACCATTTCTTTTTGACTATAAATCATAATGATTACCAAGCAGTACAATGTAAAAAGATAAAATAATTATAGAGGCACGAGCTGAAAGCTCGCACCAGCAGAGGGAAGGACTTGACTTAGGAATTATGTATAAAGAGTAAATGTATGACGCAATATAATAATCTATTGATTGAAGATATTTTTCTATCGGGATTTGTAGAACGAGAGGGAGAAATATCTGTATTTAAACCTATGTTTTGGTGGTGTTTTCTTAAATTGGATAATGGAAAGATAATAGAAATATCTTCTAATGATGGTAACATCAAACTTGTAGAGACACCAAAGATAAATTGTAATTTTGATTTAGAAGATGAAGATATTTTCTGCATAATGTCCCATTCTCCTATAGAAAACTATGGAAGAATAATTGATATGAGATATTTATTTGATGAAACTGGAAATGTGGTCGCATTAAAGATTGAAACTTCTTCTCATCGTATACAAATAAATGCTACAACATCATTTGAAGGATTAGATATTTCCATCATAAGATAAATTAATTTTAAGGCTAATGTTTCAGCTGTGTTGCTAAATTGCAAAAACCAGTTAATCAATGTAATCAATAGATAAATCTTACAGACTTTATAATTGTTTCCAATTCGAAGAGTAAGTCTCGCTTGGAGGTGCCTGGGGCGGCAATAAAGCCTTCGATAACGACACATCGATCTCTCTTAGGGTCTTCTATAATATAATTGGAGAAAGGGCCTCCTAAGATAAAATCTTTTACTTCCCAGAGTCCTTTGCTTACGATAGTAGGATAGCCATTGAGCTGGGTTTTGGTATAGGTAGGCGCAAAGGCGGGGCTGGTAATCATATACATACCTTCCTGAGGGCCTGGCACATAGCGCTTTCCTATGGAGTCACGCATCTGGATAATATCCTCGGAACAGAGGTTGCTATGTGTACAGATTTTTCCTTTAGGGACTTCATAAATAAGGATATCAGCAGTACCATTCTTGACTTTTCTTTCTAACCAAAAGAAGTTATTTTCCTGTTTGACAATATTGTACAGAGAAGGAAAAGAGAGTTGTATTCCTAAAGTATTCTCTATTAGCTTGGTATTATTGAGCGTATTTTGGAAACGGTTTCTGACCTCTTGCATTTCATTTTCCTTGAAGGTATGGATAATCTTAGGGGCATATTTTTGTATTTCACTGATGAGGTCATCGGTGGTTTGTCCAATGATAAAAGCGACTTTCTGAGGCTTGGCATATAGAGAGTCGCGGATATCGAATCCATTGCGTGTATCGGTGGAGACAATCAAGATATTTCTACCGGCACGGGTCATACCATCGAACACCTCCAAGGGAATCTGTTGGATATCAAAGAGAGGTTCTCGCGCACCCGCAATCTCCTCGACTGGAGAGGCAAAATATTCCCTGAGGCTATCCCCTACGACTCCACTCCAGAGTTGCGGATCCATAACGATAGTCAGAGAGTTGATACTTCCCACAGAATCAGGCAAATACTGTTCTTTTTTCTTTTTATGACAGCTTATCAGTAATAGAGAGGTCAAAAGGCATACCAAGAAATGTCTCATAAGGGTAATAGATTTTCCCATCAGATAGCTAATATTGTTCCAAAAATGAGGAAAATGAATAATTTAACAAAAAAATAACATCTTAATAATCAATGATTAATGATAATTAAAAAAGTTTTTATTTTCAACAAAAAAGTAATATATTTGCACCCTGAATTTACAATATAGTAATTATGGCTAAATCAACAAGAAGAGAGACTGTTCTTAACGCAAAAGTAGTAGCGTTGTTACAGGAACAAGTAGGAATGGAAGCACATGCAAGTGCTACTTATTTGGCAATGTCCTCATGGTGTGAAGCGAATGGCTTTCCTAAGAGTGCTGCCTTTTTCTTAGAACATGCTGAAGAGGAGCGTGGTCACATGCTAAAGATATTTCACTTTTTAAATGACAATGGAGCACGTGCTTTCTCTCCAGAGGTGAAGGATATCCCCAAAGAGTTCAAAGGCTTGAGAGATGTGTATGAGAAGACCTTGGATCATGAGATCGCAGTTACCGATTCTATCAATGCGATTGTGAAATTGGCTAGAAAAGAGGAAGACTATGCCAGTGAACACTTCCTACAATGGTTTGTGGAAGAACAGTTGGAAGAAGAGCGTTTGGTACGAGATATTCTTTCTTGGTTTGACTTTGTCAATGAGAAAGAAAGCAAGTTTGCTCTTCGCCTGATAGACGAGCGTATTCCAGTAGGAGCATAATCGCTTGAGACAAAAGAAAAACAAAGGGAGTCCTGAAGAAGGCTCCCTTTGTTGTTTAGAAAATAGTAAGCTGTTTGATACGATACTCTACACCAAAGGAGAAATAAGAATGTCTGAAGTTGTTATTATTTCCAAAGTTAGCAGCCTCAAGTGCGGGGTGTTTTTTATCAAAGAGATTGGTCAGGGAGTTGGTATAGCGTAGTTCCCCAGCAATATTGTCAGTAAAGCGTATTTTGAATCCTAAGACAACAGCGAAGTCGAAGGTACGATAGATCCCTTTGTCCAAGTAGTTTTCTCCACCGAAGATAGGTTCTTCAGATCCTATTTCTGGTTTTACTACAAGGAATCCGAACTGAGGGCCGGCTTGTAGGGAGAATTTCTCATGGAGCTTGACATTGGCCAAGATAGGGACATTGACATAATCCGTATTGAGAGAAGCCTTATAGGTATCTCCAGAAGGCAGAAGCCCTTCACGCTGCCAACGAGCCCCCTCTCTGGAGAAGAGTACTTCGGGTTGTAGGGAGAAGATACGCCCAAGGAAGAGTTCGCCATAAGCTCCTACATATACTCCGAGTTTGCTTTTGAAAGTAGATACCTCGGAAGTGGTTCCTCTGAGAGAAACATAATTGATTCCTCCCTTGACCCCTACATCAAACTCTTGAGCATGGGTGTACAGATGGAGAGAAAAGATACTTAGTAGTAAAAAAATCTTGTGCATAAAAGTATCGAAATGTTATTGGTGATAAAGATTTCGCAAAAGTAATAAAAAAATAAAGACAAAAAATAAAAAGATATTCACAAGGGTAGGGAAGAGAACCAAGAGGCTGTCCGAAAAGTCTTATTCATGAAGGGCGATTTGCAAATCACCCCTACAGCAGGATCTAAAACAACTGATTTTTGATAGAATAAAATTTTGAAAAATAATGTTTTGGACTTTCTGGACAGTCTCTCTACTGCTCACTATTTACTTTACTGTTCATTGTTTTCCGATCAAGCCATTTTCGGTAGGCATCGCGGTTTTTGTTATGCTCTTGAAGAGTTTTTGCAAACTTATGATAGCCTAATCGTGCTGTATCGGCGACAAAAAAGATATAATCATGTTGTTGGGGATGGAGTACGGCATCGATAGAAGAGATATCCGGCATACATATAGGAGAAGGAGGAAGACCAGGATGTAGGTAGGTATTATAAGGAGATTCTATTTGTAAGTCTTTAAGATAGACCCGCTTGATAATCGTATCATAATTGCCTGAAGTTTCCTTGATAGCGTAAATCACAGTAGGATCGGCCTGAAGAGGTATTCTCTGGCGTAACCTATTGAGATATACCCCTGCGATAGTAGGACGCTCGCTCACCCTATACGATTCCTTCTGTACGATAGAGGCAAGAATGGAGACCTGCTTGGGAGAAAGTCCCAAAGAATCCGCCCTTTCTCTTCTGGAATCGTTCCAAAAAGCCTTGTATTCTTTTCCCATTCTATGGACGAACTCCTCGGCAGAGGTATTCCAATAAAACTCATAGGTATTGGGGATAAAAAGTCCCAATACATTGAGAGAGTCCATCTGATGCTCATAGAGGAAGAAAGGGTTGAGGGTAGCCTTCATCAGGGAAGCACTATCAGCTTCAATCTCCTGAGCAATACGAGCGGCTAAGAGGGGTAAGCGCTCCTGATTGTTAAAAGAGACCTTGATAGGCTGACTACGATTTCGGAGCATGCGTACTAAAGCCAAGTTGTTCATTCCCTTATGAACCACATAGCGCCCAGGGCGAACGTGTTCGGTATATCCCATGTACTTAGCCACCCAGAAGAAAGTGTTTTCATGAGAGAGCTTCGGATACAAGCTATCGATGACCGTTTGGTAAGAGCTACCTGTAGGGATATACAGAATGAACTTCTTTTCCTTGAAATCTGTATTGGGAGAGAGTAGCACATAATAGATAGCGCCTCCAGCCAAGAGTACTCCCAAAAGAAGGGAAAAGATGAATATTTTGAGAATTTTTTTTATCATCGTATAATGATTAGGATATTAGTTTTATTGCGTACAAGACAGTCCGGTCTAAGACGCATAGAGATAAAAAGGCTTGTAGAAGGAAATATAATAAACCCTTAGGCATTTTATCTTTAGTATCTGTTAGAAGATTCCATGATAGGATGGTAGAAAGTAGGATTGTTCATATAAGGTTGGAAATCCTCTTCGCTAATTTCGAAACCATCTAAGTAAGGATGGAACACACTATCTTCTTCCTTTTTGTAATCCAAGTAAAGAATTTCTGTTTTGAAGATCTTATCCTTATAGAAATGATCTTTTACAATCTTATTATCTACTATTTTGTAGATATAATCAGCATTTTCGTAATATCGATTATTCAATCGGATACTTCCTTGACTAAGGATACCATCTTTTATGACTCCTGAATGAATTTCTTTACCATTTTTGAATTGTTTGAATGATATGGTAGTCTTTATATCATAGCTGTCTTTATCTTTTTCTTTTTTGATGATATAATGAAACTCTTTCTCGCCCTTTTTATTATAAATATCTCCTATTTCCTCGCCATTTTCTTGTACTTTTTTGTAAAAACGAAGATGGTTAGTATCATCTAATTGTTTTATTTCATTTATTTCCCCCTCTTTGTAGAATACATAGCTTTCATTTTTTTCCAAATTGTCATAGAGGTAGCCCTCATAAGGCGTTTCATTTCTGAAGGAGACGATTCCCTTTTGTGATTTGTTCTTATTGAAGTATGTAATCTTGCTTATACTTCCATGGATATCGTTGTCCACCTTTTGTTTGACATTTCCATTTTTGTAAAAAAAGGTACTTTCACTTAGAATACCCAATTTGTAATCCTCTTTTCCCTGAAGCACTCCACTTTCATCCAAGTTATAAGCTACTCCTTGGTAAGGATGTCCTTCTTTGATAAGAAGTTCTCCCATTTTCTTTTTTTTAGGGTTAAGGAAAGTAATGATAGTATCTTTCTGGCGGACTGTTCTTTCAGAGAATACTTTTGCGGAACGATAGAATTCCTTTTTGGTAGTAATATTACCCTTGTTATCCCACTGAGTAATCATTCTCACCTGAGCGGGGTTGAAATAGTATTCTACTTCAGTACCTTCGGCGGGCGAGTCATCATCCTTAGTCAGGCGAGAGCCGATGAGCTTACCACGCTCGTCATAATAATGAGAGAGTATGTTGCCATTGTCCTGAGTGAAGCGCTCTATACGAATCTTGGAGAGATCCTTATCAAAGAGAACGATCTTTTTTATTTCCCCATTTTCTTGAAAATAAACAATGTTGAAGTTATCCTTTTCTTCGGGATAATAATAAGACTGAGAGATTTCATTGTCCTTAGCATCCTTACTATAGAGGGTTGTTATACGACCTTTTTCATCGAACATTTTATACTTGAGTTCCCCCTTTTTCTCTTCTCCTTGGATTTCTATTTTCCCGTTTTCGAGATAAAAAGTGAATTTGCCCACAAGCTCTTCGATTCCTCTAAAGTCTTTATTTTTAGAAAAAGCATCCATTTGGAGCTTGCCATTGAGGTAAAAATCCTTGATGTGATAAATTCCCTGTTTTTCAGAGATGGTACGATAGAGAGATGCCTTGTCCTGAGAGACAGGGTTTCCACTATTGTCGATGTAGATTTTTTCTTGAGCCCAACCGAAGCAGGAGAGCAAGAACAGAAGTAAGAATAATCTATTCATGAGGCTATGATTAAGAGTTTTACAAGGGACAAAAATACAAAAAACTTCATTAGCGACAAAGAAAAAGCACTAAAAGAAAAATAAATTTTTCTACCCTATTGCCTGATATAGTTTTATTCACTAACTTTGCTCCTGTTAGAAAAAGCAGACAAACCTATAACATGGAATCATATTCAATTTCATTTGAAGAATTTGCAAAGATCGTTTTTGATCATAAAAAAGTAGAAATCTCCGCAGAGACAGAGAAAACGGTAAGAGAGAGCTATGAATTTCTAAAAAACTTTTCCAAAGATAAGATTATCTATGGAGTAAATACAGGATTTGGGCCAATGGCTCAGTATAGAATAGAAGAGGAAGATCAGTTAGCCCTACAATACAACATTATACGCAGTCATTCCTCTGGTATGGGAGCCTATTTTTCTCCGGAAGTTGTAAAGTCGGCAATACTCTGTAGGCTCAATACTCTCTCTTTAGGTCGCTCAGGGGTGCATCCTTCCCTGATATACCTGATGAAAGAACTCATCAACAGAGATATTACGCCCTTAATTTTTCAGCATGGGAGTGTAGGTGCTAGTGGCGATTTGGTACAATTAGCCCACTTGGCTTTAGTGCTTATAGGAGAAGGAGAAGTCTTCTACAAGGGAGAGCGACGCCCTACCCAAGAAGTCTTCAAGGAAGAAGGACTTGAGCCCCTAAGGATACACCTTAGAGAAGGCATCGCTCTGATGAACGGAACTTCAGTGATGACAGGTATTGCCTTGGTGAATATCCATTATGCTACACTTTTGCTGAATTGGTCTGTCAAGCTCTCCTGTGCCATCAATGAGCTGGTAAGGAGCTATGATGACCATTTCTCAGAGGAGCTTAATGCCGCCAAGAGACATGAAGGACAACAACTTATAGCACGCAAGATGCGTGACTACCTCACAGACAGCCAGCTGACAAGAAAGCGTGCTGACCACTTATACAAAGGTGAACATAAAGAAACCGTTTTCAAAGATAAGGTACAGGAATACTACTCCCTACGCTGTGTTCCCCAGATACTGGGGCCTATCTATGAGACCCTATCCCAAGCCAAAGAAGTAGCCACTCGAGAGCTCAATTCGGCTAATGATAATCCTATTATAGATATGGAAAGCCAACAAGTGTTCCATGGAGGTAACTTTCACGGCGATTATATTTCCTTGGAAATGGACAAGCTCAAATTGGCCATTACCCGCCTTAGTATGCTCAGTGAGCGACAACTGAACTACCTACTGAATCCAAAAATCAATGAGATACTTCCTGCTTTTGTCAATGCAGGCAAGTTAGGCTTCAACTTTGGCATGCAAGGAATCCAGTTCACTGCGACCTCCACAACGGCAGAGAACCAGACTCTATCAAGCTCCATGTATGTACACAGTATTCCTAACAACAATGACAATCAAGATATAGTAAGTATGGGTACCAATGCTGCCACCCTTACTCATAAAGTCATAGAAAACGCCCTTGAGGTGCTGGCTATAGAAGCTATTACTATCGCACAAGCCATAGATATACTGGGCTATCAGGACAAACTCTCCAGCACTACCCAAAAGTGGTATCAAGAGATACGACAGATTATTCCTTTCTTCAAAGAAGATATCACCCCCTATCCCTATTTGGCAAAAGTAAAGGCATTTCTAAAGAACAATTAGTAAAAACTATGAAACACTTATTCTTGGCACTTCTGACAGGCATATTGTTAGCCCTTGCCTGGCCAACCTATGGTATATCCCTATTAGTCTTTGTAGCTTGGGTTCCCCTATTGTGGGTAGAATACCAATTACGTAGTACCGGGAAGGCAAGCAAAGGTAAAGTATTTCTCTGCTCCTACCTTAGTTTTTTGGTATGGAACACCCTAACTACATGGTGGATATGGAACTCCACTGTAGTGGGTTCCCTCTTTGCTTTTTTGGTCAATAGCCTGTTGATGAGCTTAGTTTTTCTGGCTTATCATATAGTAGCCAAGAGAAATAGCACCAAGATAAGCATTATATTTTTTATAACTATATGGATTGCCTTTGAGAAATTCCATCATCATTGGGATTTCTCTTGGCCTTGGCTTTCCTTGGGGAATGTTTTTTCAGAGAATATTAGTTGGATACAATGGTACGAATATACAGGAATCTTTGGAGGGAGTCTGTGGGTGTTGGTAGTCAATGTGTTGTTATTCCATACCTTGCGTTTCTTTTTGCAGGAGAAGGATAAAAAATTGTTTTACAAGCGAATAGCAGGCATAGGATTGTTGCTACTCTTGCCTATAATCATTTCTTTGGGTATATATTCGCACTATACAGAGCAGGGGAAGCCTATAGAAGTCGTTGTCCTACAGCCCAATATAGACCCCTATGAGGAGAAATACAGTCTTACCAATGAAGAGACTATAACCCTATTGCAGGAATTAGCAGAGAAAAAAATTACTCTACAGACTCACTTTGTACTCACTCCAGAGACTGTAATTTCGCAAGGTGTATACCATTTGGACGATATCTCCCGAGGAAAAGAAGTGGCCAGTATGCACCCTTTATTGGAGAAATATCCCCAACTGAATTGGGTTATGGGAGCGGCGATCTATCAAGTACTTACCGATGAGAATAAGGTAGGGGCACAGAGCAACTATAACCCACAGCAAAACTATTGGTTCAATGATTACAATAGCGCCTTTTTGCTCAATACCTATGGTATTATGGGCTTTCATCATAAGTCGAAATTGGTCGTAGGAGTAGAAAATATGCCCTTGCAATCTGTGCTAAGACCTATTCTGGGCAATATTATGATTGATTTAGGGGGCACAGTAGCCGTGAAAACGACCCAAAAGATTCCCAGTGTATTAAGTAGTGTATCCCAAGAGAAAGTAGCACCTGTGATCTGTTATGAATCCATCTATGGAGCCTATGTGAACGAATATATAAAGCAAGGTGCCCAATTCTTAGGAGTACTCACCAATGACGCTTGGTGGGGAGATACCCAAGGACACAAGCAACTGCTAAGCTATACACGCCTAAGAGCCATAGAGACACGTAAGAGCATAGCCCGTAGTGCCAATACGGGGATATCTGCCTTTATCAATCAGCGAGGTGAAATCATCCAATCCTTAGGATATGGGAAAAAAGGAGCACTAAGGGGAACTGTACTTGCCAATGAGAACATAACTACATATGTTCGCTATGGAGATTATATAGCTCGCCTTAGTGCTTTTATAGGAATAGGAATTTTCCTGATGTCTTTTCTGAAGAAAAGGAGTGAAGTATAGTTTATAGGTATCTTACCCTACCACTGCCTTTGGTCTGGACATCTACTTTCTTAGGATTTCCCTTGATAGTAATATCTCCCGATCCTCGGATAATGGCAGAAAGTAGTTCTGTTACATAAAGTTCCACATCGCCAGAACCACTGATGGATGCTGTAGCTTGCTTGGTTATGAGTTCATCAGCTTGGAAGTCGCCACTGCCAGCAATGGTTACATCAAGAGTCCCAGTAGTGCCTTTGATATCCATATCACCACTACCCTTGATAGAGACAGACAAAGAATCCGCTTGTAGAGAAAGATCTATATCACCACTTCCTACAACCTTGCAAGTCAGGTTTTTAACATGTAATTGTTCGCGAGAACTAATATCTCCCGATCCTGAAACAGATATTTTGCTCAAGGACTCATCCACAGGGATATAAAGTTCTAACTTTCTTGTAAACTGGAAAGAAAAATCAGGAGATAGTTTTATGGTAAGTACTCCATTAGTTACCTCAGTAATCACATACGGTTCTATGTTCTGAGAAGCCTTAAGAGTTATATTCCCTACTTGTCCCTTTGTTAGGATAATATCTGCACTACATTCTAAGTTGATTTGGCTATAAGAGGGGAGGTTTCTTTCTTTGGAGATGATTGAGTTATCTCCCTTGATTACGGGAAAAGAGCGACTACAACCTATCCATAATAATAGGCAAGTGCATAAGATAACTATTCTTTTCATAATTAGATTTTTGGGTTTGGTTATTATTTTCTTTTTAGTTTTTGGTTTTCCTCTTGTAAGGTCTTAATTTGCTCCAAAAGGCGGTGGATGATCTGCATACTTGGCACATTGATCTCCAAGTCATAATGCCAGTTGACAAAGCGTTCTAAGGAAGCTAATTGGTCATAGTGTACATAAGTAACCCTATCAATTACTTCGGTTTTAATCAATCCATTATCGACTAAAGCATTGAAAAAAGAAGATTTGATTTTGTAAGTTCTAATTACTTTAGTTTTTGAAATTCTAAGCGGTTGTTCCATTTTCTTGTAGTTTTTTCATTTGTTCAAGTAATTGTTTTTGCTTGTCAGAGAGATTCTTAGGGAGTTCTACTGTGTAAGTGATAAAGAGATCTCCGAAAGCTCCTTCCTTATAGACAGGGAATCCTTTTCCTTTGAGGCGTACGGTAGTGCCTGGCTGAGTTTCAGGTTTTACCTTAAGCTTTACCTTCCCCGAAAGAGTATTGACCTGAACTTCTCCGCCGAGGATAGCCGTATACATATCAATAGTCACTTTAGTTTTCAAGTCATTACCGACCCTTTCGAAGATAGGATCTGGGTGTATATGAATGGTGATATACAAGTCTCCATTAGGTCCTCCATTGACTCCTTCAGTACCATATCCTTTGAGTTTTATCTGTT
The DNA here is from genome assembly GCF_002302415.1 of Capnocytophaga gingivalis. Taxonomy (NCBI): domain Bacteria; kingdom Pseudomonadati; phylum Bacteroidota; class Flavobacteriia; order Flavobacteriales; family Flavobacteriaceae; genus Capnocytophaga; species Capnocytophaga gingivalis. The sequence goes on from NZ_CP022386.1 coordinate 2,560,046, forward strand.
GATTATTTTGGACACCAGCAGGGAGTGTGATACGGATATTCTTACCATTGACTGAAAAAGTTACAGGATGTGTAGTGGCGGCTTCTGCGAGAGAGAGGGAGATTACAGTCTGGAGATCTTGTCCCTTGAACTTTCCATAAGCGGATCCATAATTACTTCTGGCAAATCCAGCTTCCTTGCCAAAAATTTCCTTAAAGAAATCCGAGAAATCATTTTCATTGGTATAAGTAGCCCCTTCGAATCCTCCAAAAGGATTTCCTCCTTGTCGTTGTGCATTTTCGAAGGCCTCACTATGTTGCCAATCCTTACCATACTTATCGTACTTAGCTCGGTTTTTGGAGTTGCCCAATACCTCATAAGCCTCATTAATTTCCTTAAAGCGCTGCTCTGCCGATTTGTCATTAGGATTCATATCCGGATGATACTTTCGTGCCAGCTGGCGGTAAGCCTTCTTAATTTCTTTAGAGGAAGCGGACTTATCCACCCCCAAAACTTTATAATAATCAATATAAGCCATTGGTATATAGAATATTAGAATTTATTTTTATAATGAGACAAATGTACTGCAAAATATTGGAATAACCTAATAATATTCAAAGAATTATTTGTTTTCTCCCAGTTTGAAATGCATAGAGATAAAACCGATCTGAGTCTGAGGAGCTTTGTCATCGGGATTAAATCTATAAGTAAGAGCCGACTTGCGAGCAGCCTCTAATAGGCAAGGCGCCTTGTTGGTAGTACCCTTTTCACCAGCTTTGGCGCGAATTACTTTTCCAGATCTATCGACTTCTATCTGTACTACGACGAATCCCGATTCATTGCAATCTTGGAATATTTTTTCTCCACTTATGTATCGGCGGCCATTGAGTCCCCATCCCTTACCATTGCCACCAGAGCCATCCCCGCCATAGAAACTATTAGAATAAGGGTCTCCCTTAGGGTCACCTTTGTAGCCATCAAGATTATCATCCCCCTGATTGCCATTTCCTTTTCCCTGAGCAGAGGTTTTGTTAGAAGCGTTGAGCACATTGGCCAGGGCATTGGTAGTGGAGGCTTCAGGTTTCTGTTCTTTTTTCTTTTTTTCAGGTTGAGGTTCTTTTTTAGGCTTTTTAGTTTCCTTTTTAGGAATAGCTACAGTTTCCTCGTCAGTATCTTGAGTGAGCACATTTTCAGCAGGTTGAGGAGTTGTTTCGGTAGGCTGTGGGGGAGTAGGAGAAGGATCAGGAGGAGATACAGCTTGCGAGGGCTGAGCAGGAGAGATTTCTCCACGGCCTACTTTATCTGTTCCAAAAGTAATAGCGATGCCTCCCTCCTGCTCAGGAGGGATGGAGGTGAGGCTCATCCTAAATACCAATAACAATAAGATAATCAAAGTCATGATTATCGAAGTAAGAACAAAAGATTTTTGCTTATGAACTGTATCTAACACCATAATAATAATTATTTAGGACGTACTGCCAGTATCAGTTTATACTGATTTTGGTTGGCAATATCCATTACCAAGACAGCATTCTCAATAGGAACACTCTCTTCCACCCGAAGGATAATAGTAGGATTTTCGACCCCTGAGAGCGCACTTTTCAGTTCACTTTCCATATCAGAGGTGTCTACAGGCTTGTTATTGACAAAGTATTGCAAATCCTTATTGATACTCACCGCCACATTCTGAATGCCAGAAGTTTTTCCGTGGGCTTTAGGCAACAACATATCCAAGACTTTAGGATTGTTGGACGCCGTAAGCATGAAGAAAATTAAGAGCAAGAAAACGATGTCCGTCATGGAGGACATACTGAATTCTGGCGTTACTTTATTGCTTGATTTGATACTCATTTTCTAAACAGGTTCGTTCAACATATCCAAGAAGTCTACTGTGGTAGCCTCAAGTTTTTGAGTGACATTATTGATTCTCATAACCAAGTGGTTATAAGCTAAGTAAGCGACAATGCCGACGATAAGTCCTGCGACAGTAGTTGTCATGGCGGTATAGATACCTCCAGCTAAGATACTCATATCCGCCTGTCCGCCACTGGTAGCCATAGCATGGAAAGACATGACCATCCCCACAACCGTTCCCAAGAAACCAATCATAGGACCTACCCCAGCCAGGGTAGCCAATAGAGATACATTCTTCTCTAACTTATATACCTCCAAAGATCCAGCATTCTCAATAGCTTTATGGATATCGTCAATAGGCTTTCCTATACGAGAAATTCCCTTGGCTACCAAGCGAGCTACAGGATTATTATATTGATAACAGAGATTCTTAGCTGCTTCTATTCTGCCAGAAGAAATATTATCACGGATAATATTCATGAAATTGCTGTCAATCTTCTTGGCGGCACCAATGGCAAAACTTCTCTCGAAATAAATGTAAAGACTCATGGCTAACATCAGAAACAAGATACCTATAATAATGGTATTGGCCAGACCACCATTGAAAATAAGGTCCATTATAGACAAACTCTCCTCTTGCACCTCAGCAGAAGGTTGTCCAGCATCTGCTAATGTATTTGCTTGTAATAATAACATATCTTTTTTTATTAGTTTTCGGTAGCAAAATTACATCTTTTCCTATAAAGAAAAATATTTTTAAATATTTTTATCATTTTACCTTTCAAAATGCAATAGTATTAACAGATTTAAACAAAAAAACGAAGAGAATTATTTTTAACTTTTTTTTATCATTGTTTTTTTTTGTTGGTTCAAAAAACCTTCGTATCTTTGCACTTGAAATAAAGAGGTATTATATACTACAATTTTTCATAAGTGTTGAAATAATAAAGTGAGTTATTAAAGATATAGCTTACTTATAGAAGATAATCTTATAATTGTTTAGTTTTTTCACGAAAGTCCGAGCTACGAAAGTACTCGGATTTTTTGTTTGCAAATGAGACTGCAAAGATAAGTAAAAAAAGTAGAAGGGAAAAACAAATTTCCTTATGTAAGGGGTAAAAAAATTCCTATTTTTTCGGTAGATTTAAGGTTGTTTCTCGGATAATAAAGCAATTATATTTGTAATATATTGATAATCAAAATATTATAAAGGTATAAATTTTTTCAATATAATTTTGGATATACCAAAAAAAAGTGTAATTTTGCAACCTGAAAAAAATAATGGCGAGGTAGCTCAGTTGGTTAGAGCGTTGGATTCATAACCCAAAGGTCACGGGTTCAAATCCCGTCTTCGCTACAAAATGTAAATCTTTGAAAGAGAGTGGTTTGTATCCTACAAACCCTCTCTTTTCATGGATAAAATACTCAAAATTTTACAGACCGAATACGCTACCGAATACACTTTCGAATACGATATGAGTAACAAAGGTCAGTTCACAAAGCCTAAGATATACGACGCTGGAGGGGATCTCTCCAAGCGCTGGTATATTTATTATTCCTATCGGCACCCACATACAGGAAAGCTCGTTCGGCAAAATCCCATTTACCTAAAAATCAATAGATCTTTCAAAACCCTTTCCCAGAGGCGTACAGTAATCAGGAGACTCCGTGATATACTGGAGCGCAAGCTCAGAGAGGGATTCAATCCTTATGAGGACAAATACACCGAGAACAAGCTCCTCTCCATTCATGAGGCTTTCGATTTGTCACTGACACATGCTCAGGCTACTATGAAAGAAAGCTCTTTCAAGAACCACCAATATCGTATTCGTACATTTGAGAAATGGCTCGAACAAAATAACTTCAAAGGGCGAGCTGTTACCGCTATTACCAAAAAAACAGCTACCAATTTCCTTAACGATATTCTCCTTAAGACAAGTCCTAAGAACAGGAATAATACCCGTGCTGCTCTCTCTATCCTGTTCAAGTACTTAGAGGATAACCAGCATGTCCCTAACAATTTCATTTCATCTATTCCAGTACTTAAGACCGATCCACACCGCAATAAAACCTATACCAAGGTACAAGAGGATACCCTCTTCGAATACATTGGCCAACATGATCCACAGCTACTGCTCTTCATCAAGTTTATTAGCTATAACTTTCTGCGCCCTATCGAGGTCTGCCGCCTACAAGTCAAAGATATATCCTTAGAAGAGAAACGCTTGACCTTCGAGGCAAAGAATAAAGCCAGAAAAACCAAAATCATTCCCGAAATACTCCTCTCCGAACTCCTATACCTCAAGGGTGCCAACCCCAACCATTTCCTTTTTGCCCCCGAGGGCTTAGGCCCTTGGGAAACCTCCGAAACGAACAAAAGAGATTACTGGAGCAAAAGATTCAAAAAAGTCAAAGAACATTTTTCACTGGGCGAGGACTACGGGCTCTATTCCTTCCGACATACTTCCATTACCAAACTATACCGCAAGCTCCGCGAGCAGTACCCACCCCTTGAGACCAAGAGCCGCCTAATGCTCATCACAGGACATGCTACTTTTGCAGCCCTTGAGAAGTACCTCCGTGACATCGACGCCGAGCTCCCAGAGGACTACTCCCAACTGATCAGTGGTTAGTCGTCAGTGGTCAGTCATTAGTCACTCGTCATTAATCATTGCTGGCATTAATCATTAATTATTGTATTCCTCGTAAAATTCCTCGATCTCTTCCAAGTGCTTCTGAGTAATGAAAGACAGCGACAGTATCCGAGAGAATACGAACCTGACCAGCGTTTTTTCTTCTTCATCAAAGAAGGAACTATCCTCTAACAGATCCGGAAACTGAAACAGCCTTTCCTGTATATCCTCCGATTGTGAAATCTTGTTGGCTACTTCGAAGAGCCATCCAGAGAGCTTTATCCCCAGTTGCTCATTCAGTGGGCGTGGTAATTTGTTATCCATTCTCATAGCGCAGCCCTCCTTTCTTTTTGGTTTTGGGAAATGTAATAAGATCCATAAGCGTGTATCACAGCAATCGGAAACGAGAGGTCAGAAGTAGTACCCGCAGAAGTGGATACATGCCACTGCCCATCACGATAGGCAAGCAGGAAGTTACACGCGGTATCCTTGAGCAAAAAGTGAAAACATTCCCGTGCGATGACATCCACCACCGCAGGATCGTCCACAGGTTCATAATCATCAGGGCTTTTTATGCAGCCCGAACTTTGAAGAAAAAGCCGATCCGTGCGACCAGCTGCCCACGATATAGTCAATGCTACATGGTGAGAGGTTAGAGGTTTGAACATAGTATAAAAAATAAAAAAGCGTGAGTAGGTGCTGTTCAAACCTTGCCGGATATATCCGCAAATTTTGCTATATATTACTATATAGCTACACCCTCACGCTGTGAGTATTCGAAAATCTTTATGTGATATGCGGACACGAAAAAGCCGCAAAGTTTGAACGCTGCAAAGGTACAACTTTTTTTGAAACCTCCAAATGTTTTTTGAAAAAATTTTTTTACCCTTTACTAAACAATAAAAAAGCCCTGCAAGAAATTGCAGGGCTACTTATAAAGTAAAAAAATCTTATTCCTTACCAATCCTCTTGTGTAGGTAAGGCCTTATCCATATATCTTTTTAAGCGCTCAATCAATGGTTCTATATCATTTTTTATAAATTCTCTTAGTTCATTAGTTACTTTTGTTTTATACTTTTCTCCACCAGCCGCTGATCCTGTAAAAGTAGATAAATATTTTTCATTTGTGATAAGTCCTAAATTATATCCCTTTCCTGTATGAACAAAATTTGTAAATTCATATTTATACTTTCCATCTTTACACATTATTTTGATATCATACATAATCCACCCCTGTCTTCCTGTTCCTCCTACAAAAATTTTACTACTATATCTCATTACACCTCTTCCAAGCAAAATATGATTGTCAGGATCATCTAAAAGAATCACTTCTCGTGGATCTTTATAGGTTTCTGTAAACCAAATTTTTGCATTTGCTTGTAATTGCTTTGCTGACAAAGAAGATTTTACATTAATAACCTCCGTAAATTGATAAGGACTTGGGTCTCCTTCTTGTGCTCTACTAAACCATGTAATTAGTAAGAGAAGAAACAAAATTTTTTTCATCTTGATTTATTTAAAAACACACAGCAAAGATACAAAAAAAAATCAAAAGGACAACTTTGGAAAAAATATTTTTTTTAACACCTTCCCCTATTTATAATATAAAAAAATTGTATATTTTTGCACTTACATTTTGTACCTGCAAAATGAGATACAAAAATAGATTCTTTTTGTTATTAAATTTGTACAATTGAAAAGAGTAAAAAGTATACAAACTATTCTGAAAAGATATGATACACAAGGAAGTAGACCTATTGAAATCATGGGTGATGACAATAAACAATGGGTATGTAAATATGGAGATATTCAAAAACTTTTCAATGAATTATTAGCTTACGAATTTGCTAAGTTGTGGGATATTTGTATCCCTGAAAGCGCTTTAATTGAGATAGACTATGACAAACATGTACAAAAATTTAGTGATAAAAGGGGCTTAGAACGAAGATTTTTTGAAAAAGAATGTTTTGGATCCCAGCTTTTAATAGATGCTCTTGACGTCAATTCCTCTATGTTAGGTAATAAAGAAGTCGTTCGAAAAATAGAAAATAAAGATGATTTACTAAAAATTTCTCTTTTTGACATCTGGCTCTCTAATGAAGATAGAAATTGTGGAAATTACAATCTTTTGCTAAAAACCATTGAAGGAGGAAGAGGATATACCCTTTTCTATATTATTGATAACACCGAAATTTTCAATTCCTCTATTGCTTACACCCAAGGACTTGCCAATATAACAGAAGAGGATACCCTTTTAAATTCTGAATTAGCTGTACTTCTATTCAAAAAAGACACCCAAATCGTTAAAAAAGTGGATTCTCTGTTGAGTCTTTTCCCTTCTTTAGTCGAAAGTTGTAAGAAAGAACTAAGCAATATATATATCAACAAATTCCTCCGAAATGGAATATCAATATAAGCCAATATGAAACAAAGATAAATGAACTCTTTTCTAAAAATTGGCTCAATATTTGCGATAAGAATTTCAGAACATATATACAAACACTTATAATTCCTAAGCAATGAATACTTTACTCTGCCCTATATACCTTTCCTCTAATACTTTATCTAAAGATAGATTTAGTATAGGACTCATCATGGTAGGTCGTGAGGAAGCTTATTTTAATTATTCAGAGGAAAAATTAAACAAAGTAAAACACTTATTTACTAATGATTCTTTCCTTGTGGTAAAACAATATTTAAAATCTATTTATAAAAATTTCTATCCTGAACAAGAAAAAACGCTTTTCCCAGAAAATGAATTTTTTAAAACTTGGGCTAACAAGCAATATTTGTCATATCTAAATAAATATACAAATAACTTAGTTTGCTTCGGGGAAACTACCAATGTAGATATTACTCTTAATGAGGATATTTTTAAAAAATTCTTTGAAATGTATGTCTTTCGTTATCCCTCACAAATAGACAAAGCAAAGGATATAGATATTTTAAAAAAACCTCAGTCCATCGCTTTCTATGAGAGAAATTCCGAAAAAGTAAATATTGATATTGAGATAACTAACAATGACATTGATGAACTCCTTATAAGTACAAAGGTGAATTTCTTAGGGAAAAATGATGCCCCTTTTGCTGGAAATATGCTCAACTTACAGAAAAGTATTCAAACACTGGGGAACAATATCAATAGCTTTATTTCTCTTACTAAGATATTGGATAGTGCCCAAAACAAAAGAGGGAAATATTTCCTTGTAGGAGAGGAACCCTCTAAAGAGCTCAAAGAAAATCACAAGCTCTGGCAAGAATTACGAAACACTAAACTTATAGATTATACAGAGCTTAGCGATATTGATAGAATTTCTGATTATATCACAGAATATGGAATAAATCCTTACTTTGCCGCCTAAAAAAGCCCCCATTTTTGGGGGCTTTTAGTTTTCTGCTCTCTTAATTCTCTCTTTACTTTTCAATCCTAAGAGCCTACAAACAAAGGGCTTCAATCCTAAAACCTCTCTTAAATCTCTCTTACGCTCTCTTATCCAACACCTAACACGTCAAGAACGTATCCTCCCAGTCGGCTGCATTGACCTCTAAGGGCGCCTTGGTCTTAAAATGCACCTCCACATCTACCCCGTACAAGTGTGCTTGTGGCTCCTCGATAGGGAAAATACGCGTCAAGTCTTTTTCAAAGGCACCATATAGGAAATGATCCCGCTGGTGACTGTCCCACCTGATACGCGCCAAGAGCTGCAAGGCGATACGCTCCGCTTGGTCTATCTTCTCCTGCTGCCCCTCAAAATCATCGTGTGGCGCATCGGCATACACGATACTAAAGACGAGCTTACGACGCCCCAAGGTGTTCAGCTCGCCCCCGTCCAAGCCCAATTCATAATCATAGATTGCCAAGAATGGAGAAGCGATCCCAGCAAAGCTACTTTGCTTTTCGATAATCTCACGGGAGAAATACCCCACGTGCTCCTGTATCATCACATGCTTATCGGCCAAGTGATGAAAATAATCTTTCAACTTCTTATACATACGTTTTTTTTTTATTTTTTCGTTTTTTTTCCAAAAACCCCGATTTTTTTTTCCTACATTTCCTACAAAACCTACAAAAAACATAAGTTGCTGAAAATCAAGATAAATATTTTTCCAAAGGGGTTTTTTAGCGTTAATTTCCCTTAAATTCTTGTAGGAAAACCGCATTTCATTTTCCTACACTTTCCTACAGAATCCTCATTTTCCTACAAATCCTACGCCTTTTCCTACGCTTTTTTTGGGTTAAATAATTGATATTTAGTTTATTAACCCTTTGTAGGAAATGTAGGAAAAAAAAACAGCACTTTTTAGCGCAAAAGTGTATTTTTCAAAAAAAAATGCACTTTTCCATTTTCTCTTTTCTCTGCTGGCATTAATCATTAGAAATAGAGTCCCGACTTCTTGGCCACAGGCTCCCTAAGTACGAGTGGCTCTCCTTGGTAGCAGGGGAACAATGCAGGGTGTGCCTTTATATATTGTAATAGTAGGTCCCTATATCTTTGCGCCCGTTCCAGGAATCCCTCTTTAAGGGCTTTTAGCTGGGTGTCGCTTAGCAGCATGGACTTCTGCCAAGGCAGCTGCTCCCATTGCAGCACGATTCCCGAAGTGGTATAGGTAAGCCCCTGCATAAAGACAGCATCGGCCAAGGTGTAGTAACCTACGATCTTCCTAAGCAGCCCCAGCGCCGTCTCATCCCCGCGTATATCCGAGAGCACACAGGGCGACAGCTGCGGGGCTATGTATAGCTCCCATATATCCCGCATCAGGGGCAACAGCCGCAAGAAGATCTCGTACGAATCCCCTATGGAATACAGCTCCGACAGCTCCCGCGGACTGCCAAAGAGCGAACCCGCCACCTCACGGGCAAAGGGCAACTCCGCCCCAAGGGTACTCGTGGCCAAGAGCGCCACAGCACTATTCAGAGCATGATCCCCTATGCGTACCGCGTTCAGCCCATAGTCTCGCACATCCCACCAGGGCGAACGCTCCATCTTATTATCTTGGTATGCATTGGCGCCCGTACTGGACAGGTGCATTTTGACAAAGGGAATACTATAGGCAATGGCATAGTTGGCCACAGCCTTTTTCACCCCCTCGTATATCTCCGCTTTGCGAGGCATAACAAAGGAATCATCGGTGAGCTTCTCCCAGATCACCTTACCTATTAGCGGACGCACCCGCTCACTCATGGCCGTAGCTATATACGGCTTTAAAATCTGTATATCCAAATACTTCGATACATGGATATACGCCTTAATCTCTTCAATTCGTTCAAACATATCCTTTTTTTTCTTACAAAAATAAAAGTCCTTCCCCGCTTGGGAAAGGACTTGTTTTTGTATCAATGCCTTTGTTATAACAGTAATAGAGAAGCTGCCCTCCAACATAAGTAAGAAAATAGGAATATTACCATAATTGTAAAAAACCAGTTTTTACTCTTCCCACTGACTATATGGATAAACCCTCCTGTAATAAGTATAAAACAAATAAATAATGGGAAATAAGATAGTATTTTTTTCCACCAGATTACACCTTCTTTTGCTATAATCCATGGGAAAAGTATATAGACAATAATCATAAAAAGCGTAAACCTTGCTAAAAAAAGTTCTTTTCTTTGTTTTGCTCTTATTTCTTTCTCTTTTTCTACCTTTTCTATATTCTTTTCCTCCTCTTGTTTTGTTTCTACATTCTTTTGATCCCCTTTATTAGTTTCTATATTCTTTTCATCCTCTACCTTTTCTATATTATTTTCCTCATTTTTATACTTATATCTAATATTTAGATCTACAATATTCTGAGAAGGAATAACAAATATATCACTAAGGATCTTCTTAAAATCTTTTTGTGTATGGCTATATTGTTCCGCTTTTTCCAAGTACAAGTATTCCAAATCTCCTGAGGTAGCATTTATTTGGTAATCTTTTAGTACTCCTTGTATCATTTTCTGCTTTCCATCCTCCTGCTGAGTAATCAAAGTTACATCTACCCAAGGAAAAAGCACTTTCTTTTTGCTCTTAGGAACCTCTCCTTGAAAAATATAATGCCATTGATTGGAATAGCGAAAAGCCTCTATTCTTATATCTATCTCAAACCATCGCACAAATTTGTATAGAATAAGACCAAGAAGTCCTGCTACAAGAATTGAAAATAGGATATAGCCTAATATAAAGAAAAGTAAGCTCCTGGCTTCCTCTATATCCATATTTGCAAAAGAAAAATCTCTGATTTTTTCTATGATATCCTTTTCTAACAACTTTATTTGAAGTATAGAAAGTATATAACTAATAAGTAGTAGTGTTATCACCTGTGAAATAATTCCCCAAAAGATACTAGTTACTATACGTTCACTCCATTCACCTTTTACAAATTGTTTAGTAAATTTTGACCAATAGTAAAACCTCCTAAATATAAGACCAGGAAATAATACTATGACTATAAGAAGAATTGAGCTTAAGGCGACTTCAGGTAACATAAGATTTTATATAAATACGGTCATACTCCCATCTGAAAATTGCAATTTTTTCTCTATGAGTTCTGCTGAGTTTTTTTCCTTTCTCTCTTGATCTGCTTCTTTCAATGCCTTAAAAAAGATTTCACTTTTTTTAGGATCTGAGAGTATTTCTCTCCCTTCTGGACTGATTAGAGAATCTTCATCTGTAAAAAGTATATCTATCATTCTTTTAAAAGAAACCCACAATAGTTTAGTTCTTTCTCTTATTAACTTGAAGAGCTCTTTTATATTAAAGATCTCTTTCATATTAAAGATCTCTTTCATATGAGTAGTCATTTTGATTAACGCTGCAAAGATACAACTTTTTTCAAAATGTGTAACATTTGTCGCACGATTTTATCATGTCAAAAAGAAGTACAAAAACATGTGCAAAAAAACGAAACAAAATCACGTATATTTTACCCCCCCTAATTTACGATTACTTGTTGCCCATTAGGATTCTTGTCCAAGGTCGTAAGGTTGATATTGGGGAAATTGCCGTATAGGCTATCGTCCCAGCCGTTCCAGTCCCTTATCCGCTCGAATATCTCCAAGGTACGCAAACGCTTGATCGGCATACGAGTGGAGAGGATCGTATAGGCCTCCCGCTTGTCCGAGCCGCTTCCGCTGAGGTTCTTCCCCCCTGGGATACCCGCCCCGAGCAAACAAGGATCTACCCCCATTGGGAAAAGTATCTCCGAGTTCCCCGCGCTGGCATCGGGCAGGAAGTTGCCGTCCTTGATCTTGTCATCTATGGGTACCACTTCTATACCGCGTATCAGGTTCCCAGAGCTATCTCGAAAGAAAGGCGATAGGAAGGAGCGCCCCGCTGCCTTGTTCCCACTCATGTGCTCATCTATCGCCTTGATTGTCTTCTGCCGCTCTTGCTCTTTCTGCACATCGCTCATCTCCTGCCATTCGTTGCGGCCAAACTTATGAGAGAAAAAGTCATCCGCCACATAGATAACAAATTTCAAGTTCAATTGGTTTTCAAACATGTACTTTTTGAAGGTAGGCACCGAGAGCACCACATCCACCCAGCCATTGGCAAAGGAGCTATGCCATTTAACCTTCGGGTAATTCTTCTCCGTGGTAAGGGTACGCATCACTGGCACGATGAATTTATCCACCTTCTTTTCCTTGCAATACGCCTTAAGACTCTCCACCGAATGCATATCTGAGTAAAAGGGCACTTCCTCCGTTAGCTCCTCGTCCAAGGTACCACCCCACGAGGTATTGATATACACCTTATCCACATAGCCTTTTTCAGGAGGTACGCCCAACCTGCAATGAGCTGCCTGCTGCCGTTTTATGGATACGATCTTTTCCCTATTGGGCGAAAGCAAATACTCCACAAAGGCAATCCCGTAGGTCTCAAAGTCTTCCACGATCTCGGACATGGTAATATCCCAGCGGCAAGCCTTAAAGAACTGGTTCAACTCAGGGAAAGAGTTACGTGTGCGTTCCTTAGTTACGATTCCTTCTTCTGTCTCCACGTCTTGGTATAAGCGGAATCCCAACCCATAATGAGCCGAGATCAGCACCTCCAGCCCGCCTATGGCCGCCCCTGTCTTATTGAGCTTTTCGGTCAGTTGCTGCGGGTAAAGGTTATCATCCCCCCACACCGAGTACTTATCCGTATCGGATAAGTCTTTTTTAGCCTTGGGCGCAGTAAGGCCATGCTTATTATCAAAGAGCACAGCCGCCCCACTCTTAGAGAGTATATATAAATCGTTATCTATTTTTTCCATCTCTCTTTTGTTAAAGAATCTATTATTTCTTTTTCATGCTCTGATAGTTCCCATTCAATAACATCCACAGCTGCTTTGAACTCTGCTGCTTTGATCTCTGCTGCTTTGATCTCTGCTGCTTTGATCTCTGCTGCTTTGATCTCTGCTGCTACTGTATCAGAGGTCAAAAATCCTGAACCAAATATGCCCTTTTTATATTTCTTTTGACTTTCCAATCCTCTACAATAAACCAAGTCTTTTCCCTTTATCCTTATACCTACACCTTTTTCTACAAGCCAAGCAATTCGGGATACGGTAACCACATTTTCAGGATATCTGTATTTAGGGATCGATACACGCTTTTTCTTTTGTATAGTCTCTATTCTTTTTTTCAAATCTGGTGCTCCTATAATCTTATAATCGCCCATCATATTAGTAACAAAGGAAGTTTTTACCCTTGCCCTATTTTCATAGGTTATATCTGCCGATGCAACTATTGCTGTATATTTTTGGTTCGTGCCAAAAAGGGTTAGGTGTGGTGCAAATAGGAAATATTTTACTCCTTTTTCATTGTAAAATCTTATAATTTGTGATATTATTGAAAAAGGAGGATTATCTACTACTACTGTTTGTTCTGTATATGTTACTCTTTCATAGTCTCCCCCTGGATAAAAAGGCCTTATTACTTCCAAACCTTCTATATCACATGTTTCTCTTACATAGTTTAGGACTTCTTCATATACATTTGCAGGAGTATAGCAATCATCCGTCGTTTTTTTAGGCTTAAATTTCTCCACAAATGCTTCATAATCTTTACTCATAATACTATTTTTTACGCTTCGTTTAAAAGTTTGGGTTGCAGTTGCATAATCCTTTGTTTTCCTTTCTCAAAATATTCTTGGTCTATTTCGGTAGCGATCCCTTTCATTCCCATATTGTGCACCGCTTCCATACAGCTCATACTCCCTGCAAAGAAATCCGCCACCACTACCTCCTCTCGTGGCTTATCCTTAGGAATCACCAGCGCCAAAAGCCTTTCCAAAAGCCGCACAGGCTTCTGTGTCGGGTGAATTCGTTTAAACCTTTCATAATACACTTTGATAATAGAGCTTTCTCGCATTCCTTCTTTGATTGCTTTCAGGCACATTGTAGGTATAGAGAATATACCAATTGAATTTTTAGAGATTGTACATCCACTGGTCTTGTCATTTCTTTTCTTACTTACATTGATATGTCCCGTTCTCAAGTATTCTTTCATGAAATCCAACTCCTTTGTATTATTCAATGCTGACTTAATTCGGTTAATATCACCCACCAAAGTATCTATATTATGCTGTTTTACTTCTAAGTAAGGGACTTTTACATCTGCATTAATACTCCCTTTTTCTTTTGTGTATATAGCAATTGTCTCATGGAAGCGTTGTATTGGTAAAGTCGGCGCAGTAGGAAACCCTTTATGCCAAATCACCTCCTCTTTAAATACAAAGCCCAATCCATCTAATATCGTATTCCATCTATAAAAGGAAGTACCCCTACCAAACATCACAATAAAGCCTTTTTTGGTAAGTAACCGCTTGCATTCTGCAAAAAACCTTTGCTCGTCAAAAGGGCGTTCCAGCTTTTGGTTCTTCAAGTACAAGTACGGAGGGTCTATGCACACCACATCAATACTTTCATCGGGTAGGGTTGCCATAATCTCCAAGTTATTGGCATTATACAATTGCAAGTTGTGTATCTCCATATTTTTTGTATTAATAAACTACTTCTTTCCCATTAAAAGCCACTATAAACAGGATAATAATTTTCTTTATTGTGCCGTCTGCAAGTTTAATATTTCGAGTCTTGTTGTCCCAGTGGTTAGGGTTTTTCTCAAAGTCTTTTTTTGCCTTGGGCTGTTGCATTAGGGTCGCATTATGGTATATCAGGAGCTTTCCACCAAACCCATTTTGCTTGTTATAGGTGCGTACTGCCAAGGAAAAGGGTATCGGCTTTTTCTCTGTGTCCAATTTCCGCATTTCTGCCAAAGCGTCCTTTAAAAAAATCTTTTCTACCATGCTGCAAAGGTCAAAAAACTATCAGGATAAATAAAGGACACATTCCCCAGCGGGAAAAAACAGGGTGCTTTATCATTATTTTTGCATTCACTGCTTTGTTTTTCAAAATGTTAAAAGTCTAAAAATCAATTTCATTTTCATAGTGTGCAAAAAAAGCCCCCTGCCGCCTTAATTGTTTTTACAATTTGAATTTTAAAAATCGGAGTGAAATATGAATGAGCCATCTGCTTCCGCTTTTTTTTTAAAAAACAACCTCTTTTTTAATTAAGAAAAATTTAACTTATTGCAAGAGTAAAAAAATATTATTTTTCATTGCGCATTAAAAAATAATACGTATCTTTGCAATGTCAAAAAGAAAGAAGTATAACAAATAAAATTCAAACAAAATGAGAACTATTACAATCAAAGACATATATAATGATGTAAGCTACATTAACCCAAGTGTATCTACCATTAGTTCAATAGGTGATTATATAGAAGAGAACAGCAGACAGGTAGCTCAATCAGTAAGAGATAGAATAACTAAGAGCTTACCTCAAGGTACATTAGCTCATAAGATCATCACTGAGAACTTAAAAGACTTCTTCTCTGATAAACAACTATGGGTAATCGCTTACGAATTGCAAAAGAATGAAGAGTATGTAAAGAACCTTTCTAATGAGATAGAGAGAAGAGAGCAGGCAGCAGAGCGCAAGGCTCAAGCAAGTAAGGCTAAGTTATCAGCCAATAAAGAGGGTAGCCAAGAAGTGCTTGACTTTGTAAAGTCAAACAAGAAGCTGTTAAAAGACTATTATGCTTTTGTAAAATCAAACAAAAAGTACTCAAAAGAGTTTTATTCTAAGAAATTTACTTTTGAAAGCGCAAAAGAATTTATTAATAAATAGTATAACAATTAAAATTCAAGAATAATGAAATTAGATTTTTACAAAACAAAACGCTACACTTACATTGTAGCTGATAATGTTACTTTTCAAAAAAAAGAGCAAGGTTATCCACAAGTTAATGAAGTGGCTTTTGAAACTGTAGAGGCGCAAAACTTTACATCCCACCCGACATTCAGCATTGAGATAGATGGTGAAGTTACTACACAGAGCATAATTGAAGCCTATACTAAATATTGTGAGTTTTGCAAGAATGCTCACCAAGAGAAAAAAAAGCAGAACGAGCAAGCTAAACAAAGCCTTGAAGCCGATTTTCGTGCGCTCGAAAACGAAATTAAAGAGGGCAAAGTTTTTGATGTAACTATAGAAAATATTAGAAGAATATTATTGTATCTCAATTCCATGAATTGGGGGGTATGGCAACTCCCTAAGATGACATGTGGGTATAGTGCTCATCAGTACGATTGTGATGGGCATCAAGCATCTACAATAACACTTGACGAACCTATTGATTATTGTGGAGAAAAAGTCACTAAGTTCAAAGTCGGAGGGGGTAGATTACATTTGACAAAATATAAATTTGTTTAACCTCAAGCAAAAAAATTATGAATGTAGACGATATTTTTAATCAAAAATATGAGGTAGCTGATATGGTTATACCTAAGTTCTTATTAGCATGTAACCCTATCGTACCTAATATTGACCTTACCTATATATATTCCCCTCATTATATGAGCCTGATAATGGTAATTGAGGAGAACAGCGAGATTGTAAGGCTCAATGATACCTACAGAGCCATGCCCCAGCGGTTATATGTGTATGATATGTTGGAGCAATTCAGGTTAGTTGTTGTCCAGAACAATGTAATAAGTATAGGCGGGATATATGGCCCTGTTATATCAGTAGAACAATTCATTGAAGAAGCGTGGCAGTGGTATAAGAATTATCTTGACTGGGAACTAAAACAAATGCAAGGATTATGACTACACAAGAAAAAGTATTATATATCATCGAATTATTAGAGTTATCAGATAGGCAGGTTTCCTCTGTCATTGGCAAAGCCATATCTACCGTGACCCATAAGAGAGCTCAGATAGGGCGCAATAAGTTCACAGACGAAGATCTGCAAAAGCTCAAGGATTATTACATTGATACGCTTAATAAGATTAAAGCAATTTAAAATCAAAAGCACACCTAATTAGGTGTGCTTTTCTCTTTTAAACAGAACTTATAATATACGAATCGTGGCGATCGTTGTCTATCAGATAAGCATACTTCCACCATACAAGGTAGTCGAAGCAGTCCGATAGGTGGGTCGCATGTTCCTGAGGAATGGAGGTAGAGCGCTCCGAGCTTTTGTCTTTCTCGAAGGAATCTTCTTTCTGCTTGAGTCCTGCATTCTCCATGGATACGATTAGGTTGGGGCAGTTATCCTCATTGATACGGACAAATGGGAGTACTTTGTTGCTCTCCTCTAAGATTTCGTTAATCAGTCGGAACTTGAGGATATGGCTTGGATTGTTCGTGTTGGGTGTCTTGTTATACACCTGCCAGCCTGCTGTACGGAGCATGTCCTCCACATCCTGCGCCAAAGTCGTCTTGCTATTGGCTTCACTTTTAAAGCCTGAGCGATCGTGGTATAGATAGACCTTATTACAGGTAGCCTTGTGTGGCTCGTAATAGTCTATGATCTTCTTTATAAGGTCAGAGAGCTTCTGCGGGTTCTTGACAAAGAAATCCTTAATGATACTCAGCGTATGGGTGAGCGTGCTCTCTTGGGCAACTACAGCACAGTTGATACGCCCTCCGAAGTCCAATGATATTTCCAAGGGAATGCCCTTAATCAAATCCGTGTCATACGTACAGCTTGGGGTATAGCTCTGGGTAAAATCATCTAAAAGATTCGTAGCATACTTGTACTTGTAGTAGTGCTTATTGGCCAATAGTTGCGGATAGAATCCATCGGCCACCTTACGCGGGCGTATGTTCATGATCTCCGCATTGAAGAGCATATCCGATACCCGTTGCTCGTACATCTCCTGAATCCAATTGGGCTTGAGGTTCTCCTTATTTACCTTCGCATTGGCTTTAATGAAGCAATGTTCTTGAGGCTTCTCAATAGCTAATTTCTCCCGATTGGTGAACCACTCGCCCGTCTTGGTCAGCGCTACCGATGAGGTAAATATCGTAGCGTTGAGCAGCGAAGCGCGGTCAAACTCTACTTTCTTAGCTCGGTTTGTGGTCAGTACGTTGTTGAAGAGGCGATCGTGTTCCAAGAGTGCCGCCTCGTCTCCTATGACAATATAAGAGTTCAGCCCGCGCCCCGAGTTGGGGTCGTCTAAGGATACCAATACTAAGATAAACCCATTAGAGAAATGCACCACATTGCTCCATGAGTTGGGAGCTTGGAAAGGCATTGTATATCCTAAGCTCTTGCCACTTTTGCCCACTACATAATCCACCTCCTCGTATAGGCCGAACATCTCCAGCCCCTCTTTGGTAGAGGGGAAAGTACGGCTTTTGATCTGTACAAAAGTAGCCCCTACCAGTACCCCCGTCGCTCGAGGCATTTGGCGAACGGCTTCCTTGACAAACCACCCTAATATAGTTGATTTGCCTGTACCACGCCCCGCCTCGATACAAATATTCTTCACCCGTCCGTACCTATTGGCTTCCACGGCTGCCATCTGCATGGGGTTAAGGTAGATCTCTTTAACTGGTTTTATTAGCATTCTTCACTTTTCACTTTTCATTCTTCACTCTCTTCATAGTCTATCTCCTCAGCGGGGAGTTCGTTGAAGTCCACCACCCCTGTACCGATAGCCTCTCTAAGCATGCGCATACCCTTGCGGCTCATCTTGATATGGTACTCATGAGCGGAGATCTTCTCAAAGTTAATCTCTTTCTCCTCCTTATCGAAGTTGAACAGCGACTTATACGAATCCAGCGCCTTACGCTCCTGCTCCAGATCGCCCTTCTTGAGAGCCTTTAGGTAGAGCTGCCAGTAGCACTCCGCTAAGATCATGCGCTCAGCCTGTACATCCACTTTGTCCAATTCCCCAAAGATCTGCATAGCCCAGTTATAATCCCTATAGGCAGTGGCTTGGCTCACCTTCATCTCCCGCATGTGTATCTGTATGGCCTGATACTTGGAATACTTATTAGTCATCCTAAGGGCGTGAATATGCCTAAGTCGCGCCTTGATCTCCTGCTCGGCAGGGGTAAGCTCTATGCTCTCATCAATATGCGAAGCTGAGATACGAGGGTAAGTACCCTCTTTGTCGAATTTCACTAACTCCATCTTATCATCATTTAGTTATTGGATACTGGCTCTCTGGAACTCCACTACATAGCTGTGTAGGTTCCGTGTGTTATCATAGGATAGAGGCTTCTGAGAGATAGGAATCACCTTGACCCAATCCGTATCATTAGCCTTAATAAAGCACTGAGGGGACTTGATAAGCTCCCATAGCAGCTCCACCTCCTCGGGGAATATCCACCCTGTGTTGAGCTTGAAAGTCCTTTTTTCCTTGACCAAAGCCTTGAACTCTTCGTCCTTCTCGGCATGCTGTGAGATGGTATTCTCATAATTGATGTGCAGTTCTTTCTCACCAGAAAAAGAGAACCAATCAGGGCAATAATTTTGATTTTGAAAAAGTACCGTAATAGGCTCCCCATTAGGCTCAGGCTTAGGCTCCAACGAAAGAGTGCTCTTCTTGATAATCGTATTCTTTCCGAAAAAGCGGTTGGCATTTTTTCGATAGAAACAGAGATTAGCCACCCCGTAATCGTCCACCAATCCAGAAGAATCAACGCTATTAGAAGCAATTTTCCCAAGGTCATTCCTCTTAAAAGCCTTAGTAAGAGCACTTACCGAGATTAGCGAATCGGTATAGGTAGAGCGTAACCCTACATTAGTCAGGTAAGGGTAGGAGAGAGGTGTCCTACCAGGGAGGTATCGCAGGGAAGATAACTTGTGAGTCTTGAACTCCTCCCCCTTGAAGTTGGTTTCCACAATAGTAACATTTACCTCAGTAGCTTTCATCACCTCCACAGGGAGCGCTGTATTTTCGTTATTGATATATAGCCTTTTCAGATCAGGCAAGTTTTCGAAGAAATCCTGAATTTCTTCCCCAAGGTCAATCTTGGCCATGTTGTTAAAGAACACATACTCATACTCCTGAGTGGTGGTCACCCTTCGGCCATATCCTGAGAAATTCATCACCAGCTTAGCGCGGGCAAATTCCGAATTTTCATTCGTCTGTGCTATTGTAAGAATATCCTTATCCAAACAGAAGTATATATCCTTCTGTTCGAAATCCAGATTAGTCTTGATGGTGAGGTCTACCGTAACAATTTGCGTGGAGTCCCTGTTGCTCTTGACCGTAATATATTCCTCCTGAAGCCCGAGAGGGAAAGTCTCAGCACTCTTGGAGCGGAACTTAACCAAAACAAAGGGTTCTCCATTGTGCTTCACTTCCACGATCTCCAACCCAGCCGAAGGGGTGATCGTATAGGTAAGCCTATTGGCATTTTTAATAAGGAAAGAGTTCTCATACCTTTCTCTTTTTTCACGATACAAAGTCGCTTCATAATGTTTTTTGTCGAATGAAAAAGAAGTAAGGTCATTAATAACATTCAGCCTTATGGAGAATACCCGCTGAAAAAGCCAGTTATCCTCCTTGACGATCACCTGATCATGGCTAAAGTCGAAGCCCTGAACTATCCCTGTACGCTTGTAGTTCTCCGATAGAGAGAACTTAGCCCATGCCCACAGATCATCGTTATCTACTTCTACCTTGAAGAGTCCATCATTTTCAAAAGTATATAGCCTTTGCCAATGATCGGCGCCCTCACTATCATGCACTACCCCTCCGAACTTTTGGTGTAGAACCAAAAAACTATTGATATTACGTATAAAGTGTGCTACCTGAAATAGTTCTCCCGTCTCCGCCATCGGTTCGACAAAGAGTTCCCGAGTGGCATTGTTCAGGGTCATATTGACCACCGGTGGTGTATAGGTATCCTTAGAACCTCCCCCGCTGCCGCTTCCTCCTCCGATACCTTCTCGCTTTAGGGTAATGGGCACCTCCCTTTTCTCCAACTCTATGTTGTTTCCATTATTAACAGCATAAGCTGTAAAGGTAAGGGTGAGCTTTGTCTCTCCCTGTGGGAGCTGGGAGAAGTTCTTATACCGCAGCAAATATTCTAATCCACGTCCACGGATCCGCCTTATCCATGAATAAAGAATACGATCGGAGTAAGAGGGTTTTATATTTCTTAGGTCCTGATTCCCGGCATATATCTCCACAAATTCATTCGGAGTAATAGAGATGCTAAAGATATATTTATCTTTTTCCCACTCTTCCGCATATCTTTTCCACTCTTGGTATATTTCATCGTCACTTAGGGGCTCATAGATAGGTACATCTTTAAATTCCCAATGATCTCCGGGGCTATTTCCTCTCACCCATTTTTTTTGTGTTTTATTGGTTTTCTTGCTGGGTTGGTATTTTTCCTCTGCTTTTCTTTTCTTTAGGTATTCTTCCCAAGAGACAAATAACTCTGTTTTGCCTGAGTATCCCTTGAAGTCAGGGAGGAGGAAGAGTTCAGGAAATATAACAGACATTCTGTCATTATTAGGGATAGGCTCTCCTGATTTCCAAGTCTTGTAGATAGGGTTCTCAGAGAAGTCCCACTCTATGATCTCTTCTTCTTTTTCGAAATTAGCAACTGTAGGTTTTTCCTCGTTAAAGGGGTGCCATATATGATAACTTCTTGCGATATATTTACGTGCCATATTATTGTTTTTCTAATTGTTGTTTGATAAAGATAAGGAGTTCTTCTCCGCGCTGCTTAGGGAGTTCCTCAGCCAAGTAGGCGACAGCCTCACTGGCTTCTATTGCCTCATCAATAAAAGGTTTATCCTTCATTCCTTTAGAATATAAGTGAGCCCTAAAAAAGTAGGTAGTTTGCTTGGGCTTCTCACGGGTGCGGGTGCCTCCAGCCCTTACGCGGGAGGCTTCTATCCCGTAATGTTGGATAAATCCATGCCGTGGCATCTTGATAGCAATTCCCTTGAGGTACGCCTGCTTAGTGCCATCAGCCCGCTTGGAATAGCGCATGCGTGCTACTGCGGTAGCAGCCTGTAGGGACGCTTTCCCTCCTGAGAGATGACCACTAAAGCGGGTAGAGACTTCCCCTTGTAAACTGCCCTTGAGCAAGATAGCAGCTTTTTTCCCTATTTCTTTTTCTCGTTCCATTATACATTGATTAGATTGATTTCTACTTGGTAGCATTCGCGGCTAAGGGTGTTCTTGGTGATGGACTTGATAAAAAAACGCTGGCCATACACATACAGCGTATCCCTTAGAGCAAACTCCCGTATCTGATTCTTATTGGCTATAAAGCTCCATGAGAGCTCATAGGAGGATAAGCGCATTTTGTACCATTCTTCCCAGTACTTGGTCACCTTTGGGGGCAGGAGTTCCTCTCTGGTCTCGCCCTCATTCTTGTTGCCATACCGCAAGCCATTATACCAGATAAGTCCTAATACATTACCCCCATTCTTTCGTGGAATACAGGAATGCTCTCCCCTGTAAAGAACTTTCGGAAGGCAGTAGCCCTCAATATTTACCTGAGAGCTCCCCTGTTGTTCCCCTTGTGAGAGTTGCATGCCATTTTCGTCGATCAGTACCGCAGGATAGTTGAACTTAGCCTCGTCCATATCAGGAAACTTAATAAGGTAAGATTCCTTGGTAGTGAGTGTCTTCTTAGGATCCTTGATGGCAAAGGGACGAAAGTCCTTCATCTGTAGGCGATTCTCCGTGTGGATACGATTCATAAAGATCTTGTCCCCCTGAATCTCCAGATCGTAATTCTTCCAGTTCTTAATAGTCTTGACCAAGTCTCCGAAGGTAATATCAGGGACAGCCCGCTTGAGGTCTACCTCATTGTTGTTAATCACCTGTTCAATCACATTCCCCTGAGCGTCATGCTGGGCAATGATATTCAGGTATAGCTCAATGGGGCTATTCCAAGCCCCCTCGAACTCACAACGGAGCTGATGGGAGCCCCCTGTCTCTATGGCAATTACCTGAGTAAAGCTCAAGGTACTTTGGCGCTCACTGATAGCCCCCTCGCGGATCACCACACCATCCAGCTTCACCCGATAGATAAATGGCTCTCCATGGGTTAGTATATGAGCATTGTTACAGACCAAGCGCCACTTTCCGACCTTGTCCAAAGTAGTCTCGGATTGGTACTTCCCAAATACTACTCCGCTCACTTCGCGCTGCTGGGTAAGGCTATCCCTTTGCGGGGTCATATTGACCTCTTGCTGCTCTGAAGTCTTGTAATATTCCTTTCCCGAGTATATCACCTGCTGGAGGAAGTCCTCATCGGTGAGAATATCTCCGGCAAGTGTATATCCCGCATCGGCAAAACCTTTCTTGAGAACATAGAGTAGGTAAGGCATAGGGTGAATGATATTGCGGACTACCCTATTGCCAGAATCCTCACTATTATTGATAAAAGCCCCATTATGAGTGTGGTTCAAGAATCCTTCGAATGCTTCCCAGCCACTCTGGCTGTTATCCTTGTTATAAACTACACGAGGAAAATTATAATCTACCTCTGGGTATCTCTTTCTACAGACTACATTGGCATGCTCATAGATATTGTCTACAGCTACCTTGGCCAGCGGTAAGTCACATAGCTTCTTTTCAAAGTTCGGCAGCTGTTCGAACCCTGATTCTATCTGCGCTTGTACCAGCTCTCCTTCTATGGATAGAATTTCCAAAGTTCCCTTTCTGGCTCTTCCATCCATCACATGGTAGCCCTCATGCTTCTTCTTTAGCCGCAGGGCATTGATAGCCGTATAATTACCCATCTTGACCCTCAGATCTGCATTCATATAGAACTCAAAAGGGAGGGAGAATTGAGTAAAGAAAGTATCCTTGAACCGCGGATTTTCTTCCTGATAGGAGATAGATATTCGGCTCAAGTCCAGTTCGAATGTATCTGTTACAAAGAGATCTCTCATGTTTGCTTACTTCTGAGAATAGATTCGTTCAATATTTCTAAAAAATCGTACAAACGCGTCGCGCTGCACTCATGCCAATTGCCCAAGGGTTGGGTGCTGTCCATCGCCATGGCCGCTATTATCTTGGAGAAGGGGGTATAATCCCCCTGTCGCCTGAATATAGGAGTATCCTCCCTATAAGAGGATTTAGGAAATACAGCAGGATAGCGCTCTATGATGTACTCCCTGGTACATCGATAGGCAAAAACAATCGCAGCCCGCGTGCCAGAGGAAATACTATCGGTTACCTCCGCAATCTTAGGGAGTAGCAAGGGGTCAAACTCACTTGCGCCCCAGCAGTAGAGACTTGCCACCAGCTGGCGTGCATACAATTCCTCACGCTTCTTGCTGTATTGGTAAAAAAGCATGTCCGCCACGGAAAATTGTCGAATGGTACAATTACTCAATCGAGGCAGGGGAGTGGTGAGTCCATCCCAGATATCAGGAAAGGAGAACAAGTCCCTATCGGTGAGCAGGAACTTTCCCAAGGGGAGGAGCTGCTCGATAGAGATTTCCGAGAGCAGCCGCTGTACTCGCTTTTTGTTTTTCCTTGAAGGATCCCCCATCAGCAAGATTAGCACCATCTCCCGATATAGCTCCTGAAAGTCACGCCGATCGTCCTCCATACGTAGGCAGATTTCTTCTCGTTGCCAAGGGCTGAGCTCTGAGTAACTCCCTGCACAGTGAAACTCTATCCTATCCATCTTCTTACTATTCTATAGCCCAACCATAAGACCACCACCAACAATACGCCCTCTACCCACCATGCAAGTCCCCATCTTTGGTGAAGAGTTTCTCGCTCCATAGTATGAGAAGTATGTACCTCCTTTCTCTTTTGAGAGAAATGCCCTTCACTTCTTCGCTCTTCCCTACGGACTACCTGCCTTGCTTGCTGCGCTTGCTCCTGCTTTACCCTTAGGGTAGCTTTTCCCCCCTTGACCTTGAGTACCTCGATATGAGATACCTCCCCATCGAGCCTCTTTACTATGCGTCTTTCTCGCTGCACCTCTATGCTGTCCTTATCATTTTCAAGAGAGAGCTCGTAAGATTGCGAATGTTGGAGGTCAAAAGTAGCGACTTGCTGATGACTTTCTACCTGAGAGAGGCTGTCTTTTTCTTCCCTTCTTTCGATTTGCTGATCTTCTCTGTGATCGGTTCGGCTTGATTTCTTGCTCCTGCACCCTAATAGCACCATAAGAGCTAATAGTAAATACAATTTCTTTCTCATTGGTAATTTTCATTGGTCATTCTTCTCAATTGTTATTATCACCCCCTTGAGTCTTTCGGCATACGTAGGCTCGGTGGCATAACCTGCCTTTGCAACTTCCTCGGCAAACTTGTACGGGTCACTCCTTACCAGTAGTGCCTTGGCATATCGCTTGTTGTTCATGAATAGGTTGGCGTGATCAGTGAAACTCTCCTCTGGGCTGTCGTACTTGCGGAACCAGTCCTTAACAATGTACTTAAACCTGCCATCATGGCGCTTTTCTATGCTAATAATAACAGGGAACTTAGCATTATCATTGGCGAGGATCTCCGTGGTTTGAACCAGCTGACGTTTCTCAGTCGGCGTGCCTGCTTTGGCTTTCACACCAAACATATTATTATCAGGGATACTCTTAGCCCAACCAGTCTCCAAGGCTGATTGAGCCAATATAAAAAGGTGAGAAATCCCCGTCTTACGCTCTGTTTCGAGAGCAAAAGGCTTGTATTTTTTTACGAATTCTTTTGGTGTCATATAATCAAATATTATTTACTTCCATCGTATATTATGTCGAAAGAATATTCTCCTTTGCCTGGAAAATTCACTACAAAATGTGTTTCTTTCCTAAATGAACTTGTTTGAATGTTTTGCTTAAAAGACACTGGGTCTTTTATCCATAAAAATAAAACAGGTAATCCTGATTCATACACAGTTAGTTGATAGTCTCTATAAAATTCCCTATCATATTCTAAATGAATTAGATTAGTGTCTAAAAATGTTCTTGGAGGATGACCTTGTAATATATAATTATTAGTAGGGAGAATTAAAAAATATTCTCTAACCCTTCCATCTAATATTAATCCTATAAAATTGCTTCTATTAGCATAATATTTCCTTTGATTGTTAGTTAAATCTATACTTCCTATAGGATATTCACCCACTTCTACAATGAAATTTTTCCTATCTCCCTTTCCAAGCAATGTTACACTCCCAATAGAAGGCTGACTAATCCCCCCCCAATCAAAATATTGTATCGCATTCATCTGTTAATGTATTTAATTATAGGATAAGGCACGAAGCTCGCCACGATATCCCACCAATCAATGAATGTCTTCTTGATATACTTGTCGTAGAGCTCCTTACATAGCCCAATACTCCCTAATATTATAGCGGCTATAAGTAAGGATTTCACAACAGGTAAGAATATCAGAGCGCTAAGGGAAGTGGCAATAAATATTATATTCCCGTACTTACTATGTAGGAGCTTGTCGCTACCCTTGAGATTGTTCATTACTTTCATCATATATTTCGAATGTCTATGTAACATTTGTTGTTCCATATACTTACTACCGCTGTAGAGCCATCACCCCCGTTGAAGGCATTATCTCCCGTGTAGATGATTTGTTTTCCATCGCAAGTGAAGGTTACTTGTCCACCAGCGAAGACTTTTCGAAAAGACACACAATCTAAAGAGATTAAATCTTTAAGTTGAATAGTTAACGGATTCTCAACAAAAATTACAGAACCATTATGGTTATGGTTACACTCTATATAGTTACGGATAGATATATTATCAATGCTTCCATTCAATTCAAACCAATCTGTATAGCTGCCAGAAATGACCTGTTTTATGTATAATTTCCGATCATTAACATCCAAGTTTTTTGCAATGATAAATCCCCTGCCCTTAGAACTATGGGTAAGTCCTAACATCTCATAGTAAGAACTGCCTGGGGCATTAGCTATACCACTACCTGATCCAAAATGTATAGCCCCATCCTTATCAAGGAATTTGTGAGCATCTGTAATAGTCTTATAAGAAGGAGCTATCTCGTTTATATTTTTAACTCCACCACCAGCTAAAATTACCTTATCATCACTATCATGACCCCAAATCTTTATACCTTTGAATTCTCCATAAACCAAATCGTTGAAATCCATGTTTCCAAAGGCAATATTCCCATTATCTCTTACAACGATTTTTGTTTTATTTTTAATGTCAATATTTCCTTCATCACTCACATGGAATTTGTTTCCACCTTCTCCTACCTGTATTCCCTTATCTGTACGGATGCGATACGCGCCGAAATAAGTACCGTTGGGATGGCTGCCGTTCTCATTGATACGCAACCAGTCATCTATTTGCGTCTTAATAACTTCTTTTCCTCCTCTATTGTTCCAAGAGGTAGGGATAAAATCCAATGATGGCTTATCTGCTAAGTCATTGTAGGAAAAAGCATTCTCGAAAATAACATTATTTCCGGCCATGAGCTTAATCTTTCCATTCTGCACCACGATCCCATCAGGAATATTGCTGACAAAGTGGCTCACGGGGATACTGGTGAGGAGGTTATTGCGCTTGTCTCTCAACTCTAAGGTCTTCTCAGGCTTGTTGTATACCAACTTGGTACCTTCATCGTCAAGAAACATTAGGGAGATACGCCTTACTACATTACTTCCCCTCTTGAATCGTAACTCTGTGGTATTCTCGTCCAGCTCTATATCGTAATCTTCGAGGGTGTCCAGCTTCTGCTTATAGGCATTGGTAAAGTCATTCGTGGATAACCCCTTGCCCGCTTCCTTATCTACCTTGCCGTCAATGAGTGATTTCAGATCCGCCGCTGTACCTACATAGTTGCCGCTTTGGAGCGCTCCCAAGAGTAGTTCTCGCTCGCGCTGGGTCATGATCACCGGTCTGTTGGTATTGAAGGTTAAGCGCTGTAGTGCCTGCTGGGCTGCATCGGCATTGTCATATACAACTCCATTGATCTCTACTTCACTGACCAAGGCGTCCAAGATAGAGAAGTTCATATCCTCTGCGCTGTGTAGGATCAGGCGCTCTCCGTCCACACGTGCTACGAAGTTTTTAAGTGCTAAAATCCCGTTGTACTCAAAGAGGTATTCCTGCAATTCGCCTGTGTCAGGCCTTACTTTATACTTAGGTGTTGGCATGGTTATTCGTTTTTTATGGGTGTTTTATCATTTTCATTGAGATATTCCTTGATGGAAGAAGCTATTTCCTCTACATCCCCGCGGTTAAGGATGATCTTTCCCATCACTTGTCCAGCTTTGTCAAATTGTTCTTTATCATCAGCCTTTTCATAGATACTCTTTATCTCTATCAGGCAGAGTAAAAAGGCACCCCCAAGGGTCATAAAGGGAAAGAACCACAGCTGATTCCCGTAATATTGCTCAAAGTACCACACAGCACTCATCTGCATGCTGTCTACTACTGAAAGAGCAATCAATACATTGTAGTACTGAGCTGTTTTCTTCACAGTACGTCTATATTTGTAAGATTTACGTTCCTCGCCCAAGCTCTTAGCTTTCCGAATGCCACTCCATAGGTCGGCCATAATCATCACAAATACTAATATGTATATTCCAAAAAGAATACACAAGGTTACAAAGATTTTTTCCATTGAATCAATACCTTTTAATTTTCTACTAAGGCAAAAATAAAAAGCCCCTTCCATATAGGAAAGGACTTTTTTAAACCCTTAGTAATCACTATCTCTTGTTTCGCTCTCGCAGTGCTTCGTACTCCTTGATCGCTCTTCGGAGTTCCTTTCCTGCCTTAGCGTCGGCTACGATATAGGCTTCTATACCTTCCCCTTGGATCTTCTCCATGGTAGTGCTGAGCCTTGAGAGCACCTCGGTAAGTCCTGTAGGCACTCCTACGGCAGGGACGCTGTTCTCACTTGTAGGGGCTTCCTGCTTGGTATTCTTCACCTCGCCTCCTGCTTCATAGCCCTGGGGCGACTGCCCCAAACGCTTGGCTTCGAGCCATTCCACCACTTGCGCCACTTCGGGATCTTTCTTGAGCCACTGGGGTACCACATACTCCTCCCCGTGTACTATTCCGGCTACCTCCTGCCCGCTTTCGTCCTTAAATCCTAAGCCCTTGGTATATCCTCCCTTGGCATAGCTGGGAGGCTGCTGCGCCGCTACAATCCCCAATTGTACAGCCCCTAAAGCTCCTACAATTGCAGCAAATACGCTCCCTGCTATAGGTCCCGTATCCGAATAAGCGCGCATGATCCCTGTTGCTGTATTGGCAATAATAGTCATCATATTCATTGCCTTTTGGGCTTTGAACTGCTTTACACTAAGTTCTTTCTTCTTGGCATCGGCTTCTTCGTCCAAGCGCTGTAGCTCCCTTTGGTATTGTACCTGTGAGATATACCCTTGGTTGAGCTGGTTGAGTAGAGCTTTTTTCTTCTGTTCCTGATTCTTGGTAAAGGCAGCCATTTCCTTTTGGTTGAGCCCCTGTTGGAGTTGGGAGAACATGTTAAATGCATTATTCATCGCTCCTACAGCCATATCCACAGCCTTAAAGCGGTTGCTCATCACATCAAGGTTGGAAAAGGTATCCTCCCAGTCCTTGGCCGAGAATCCCAATACATCCACCTTCTCCAGCTCCTTGTCTGCGGCATTCTTCTCTTTAGTATCCTTGTTGTTCTTGATGTTGTCCAGCTTCTCTTTGATTTGGACTATCTTGTCCTCTATCTGGGTGATGTCCTCGACCAGTTTCTCCTTGGCTTCCCCTGTAAGGGTGGATAGGTAGCTCATAAGGATCTGTTTCTGCTCCTCAAAGTTTTTCAGGCTCAGTGCCAATAGCTCTTTCTCGGCTTGTGCTCTTAGGGCTTTTTTAGCGTCCTCGAGTGTCTTAATCTGTGAGAGTTCCCCCGCTGATAGGTTTTCTCTTAGTTGCTTTTTGGCTTCCTCCAAGCTCTGTATCTCTATGATTTCCTCGGATTTCTGGCGGCGAAGGGCTTCTATTTCTCGGTTTCGTTCCTTGACCCTGCGCTCAGCCTCCTTGGCGTGGTATTTCTCCCTGACTTGCAGTAGTTCCTGCTCCTTCTGCTGTTCGTAAGCGACCTCTATTTGTTTGTTGAGCTCCATCAGCTTACGCTTTTCGGCTATGGCTTTCTCCCGATTGGGATCGTTGCTCTTTTCCGCCGCAAGGGTGCTGATTTCCTGTTCCAGAGTGGCGTTCTCTTGTTGTAGCTTGAACTTCTTCTCATTGTATTTCTGCTCCGTGGTGGCTAACTGCTTATCAAGGCTTTCCTCCAGCCCTTGGGCTATCTCCTTCTGTAGCTCCTGCTCTGTTTGTAAGCGGGCACGCTTGGCCGCCTCATACTCTTGGGTATAGTCTTTTGCCTTGGCTGCCTTGCCCTTGCCCTCTTTGTCTCCGCTGCTTCCTACTACGGGCGTATCGGGGGTATCTGTGCTCGCTGTGGAGCCCTCTACTTTCTTAGCCTGCTCCTTCATCAATTGGTCTGTGGCAGTCTTGAGTTCTTGCTCGGCATTTTTGATACGTTTGCTGCGATTTTCCAAGGAACTAACGATATTGTTCTGGGCAGCCATAGTCATATTCCCCATACTTTTGACGCTATTCCATGCCTTCTGATACCACGAGATATTCTCCTCAAGGCTCGAATATTCCGCCTTGGCCAGTGCTTCGGCTTTCTGATCCACAATCGCTTTGAGGTACTTCTCTCTGGCCGCAGTCCTTAGGCTCTCCACATACCTATCCAATGCCTTTTTAGCCTCCTCTGTCTGTGCTGTCTCTACTGTAAGGTTGCCGTTGTATTCAGGAACCAATCGGTTTAGCTCCGCCACAGCCCTACGGCGCTCCTCGTATGGCTTCTGTACATCTTTGGCAACAGCCAATAGCTGCTGTAAGTGATTCACCTCCACCGCAGTTTGTACATTAGCTTCCTTTATCGCATCATTGTGTAACTTCTGTCCTGTAAGCGCCTGCTTCTGCTCTCTATTGAATAATACCATATATGTCACTACAGTCCCTATCGCTGCCGCAACCAATCCCCAAGGATTGGCTTTCGTAATAGCGTTAAAGGCCTGCATGGATTCTCCTGCCTTTTTAAAGTTCAAGGAAAGAGCTTGTATAACTGCCGAAAACAGCAGCGCCGCAGCTCTGCCCGCCTGCATTGACGCCGTCTTCACCTTCAGCGCTGCATTATACAGCAGCGACTGCTGCCACGCTTCTTTAGTGGCCACCGCGGCAATGCTCACCGCTGCCTTATAGCTCACCACAGCCGCAGTACATACCCCTAAGGTCTTCAGCAAAAAGGCAATGCGCTCCCTGAATACCTTCACTCCATCGCCTGCCTTGCTCGTGACCCCAGTAAGCCAGCCCAGTGCTTGGATAATATAGGAGAAAAAACCTTGTATCCAAGTGCTGGTAAAGGTTTCCTTCCATACCTTCTTGATCTTCTCCCAGATGGCTGCGGTGTTGTTATTGACCTTGTTGAACTCCTCTTGTATGGAGGTACCTTCCTCCATCGCCTCCCCTGCCAAGCTCATCATCTCCCGAAAGCGATCTGCATTGGCACCCGCTGCCCCTATGGCTTTCTGTACTTCCAGTGTGTTCAGCTTTAAACCCTTGAGTACCTCCGCTGTACCCTCCGCGCCTAATCCCTTCATGGCTTGGGCGAATCGCAAGAAGAACTCCTCGGGCTTGGTCTCAAAGAGCGTTCTGGCTTCCTCTGCCGACATCCGCATTTGCTTGGCAAACGCTTCCACATTGGTACCCGCTACGCTCATAAATCGCGAATACCCACTGGAGGCGATCTCCGCGTCGATTCCTGATTCTTCGAATGCCGCCCCTAAGCCCAAGGTCTGCGCGATTGTTGGCTTGAGTGCGTTGGGTAATTGTCCTATACGGGTAGCAAAATCGGATATATTCTCTTCGCTGGCCGTACCATTGGCGCCCAGCTCGTTCAGCGCCGAGCCTATCGCGTTCAGCGCTTCCCCGTAGTTCTGATTTTTGGTTTCTTCGAATAGGTTCTTGAGCTTTCCTACCTTGGTGGTTACCGCTTCCAATCCTCCTTGGAAGGAATCCCCCAGGGCAACGTAGATCTTATCTATCTCCTCGGTAAATTCCCTGAGCTGCTCCTTGTCCGTAATCCCCAAGCGCCCTCCGATCTGGGCTATATCCAGCAGCTCCTTTTTTCCTGTACGGGTGTCCAGCTCGTCGAAGTCATTCCACAGTTCGCGTACCTTCTCAGCAGCAAGCCCTGAGGTTTTCTCCACCCCCGTCATCGCATCGGAGATTTCCAACAGCTCCCCCACCGAATCCTTAGCCGTGCCTGCAAGCGTCCCCAGAAAACTTGTAAGCAGGTTCCCTGTAACTATCTGCTTTATTCCCAACCAAAAGCCCTCACTCTTGCGCCCCGCTGCCTCAAGGGCGGAGCCTGCTCGCTCGGCACTCCCTGTCACCTGATCAAGCGCCGCTGTAGCCTGTTGTATCTCTCCTTTTACACGCTCCAAATGTGCCTTAGCCTCCTTTAGCTCTGCTGCTTTATTGTTAAAGTCTTCCGTGCCAGGAGTAAGATTCTTTAGATCTTTTTCCAGATCCTTTACCACTTTGGAAATCCCCGTGAAACTGTCCGATACTTCCTTTCCATTGATCGTGATGACCAAATCCGTCGTTACTCTCTTTGCCATTTTTTATAGGTGTTAGTTATTAGTGGTCAGCTGTCAGCCTCTGTCCACTGACTACTGACCACTGCAAAAATAAAGAGCCCTTTCCATTCAGGAAAGGACTCTTTCACTTGTCACTGGTCACTATAAAAGTTTTCGCCATAAGTACCTCGCGATAAGGAAGCATACGCCAAAGTATGTAAATACAATAATCATACCCAGCGCTGCATCGGTATACTGACTAAATAGGTATAGCCCAAAGGCAAACATTCCTGCAAAAATAAGCCAAAATGCCCCTTTCCTTACTCGCTCTCGTTCCTGATCTCGCTGCTTGAGAGCGGCAAAGCCTGCCTCGTCCTGTATGGCTTGTATGCGATCGCCCGAACGCTTTCCGATCACATCCGTATAGGAGGAATACGCCACTGTGGCCACAAGGATCAGCGAGGCACCCCACCAAGGCACTACCCCCGCTATCCATAGCACCAAGCCTGCCACAAGGCCTATGAGCACTCCAAGCCCGCCGACAACCATCCAATACTCCTTTTCCTCGGCTATTAATTGCTTTTTACGCAATTCTATGTCTGTTACTTTTGTTTCCATTGCTTTTAATTTTTGTTATTCACTTGTTACTTCTCACTCTTCTTATACAGCTTCCACAAGAAGGCTTCTCCTTGTTCCTGCTCCACCAGTTCTATGGCAAAACCTATTTCTTTCATCAGCTCGTAGATATCGTGTTCGCTTACTGGGGTAGTGGGGATCACCCCCACTACCATAGCCAGCAGCTCAAGGGTACTCTTATAAGTACATACCCAGCTATCGGTGGTCGCTATAGGGCTGTAATACCTCCCTATCAGCTCCCGAATCTCTTCTGTGTAATCTTCCATATGCTTTCTTATTAACAGCCTAAATTGTTGTATTCCTCGCAGAATAACTCTATTTCCTCCTTGTGCCGCTGCACGATAAAGGTCAGCGAGAGCATGTGCAGAAACATATCTTTGATAAATGCTTCCTCTTCCTTGTCAAAAAAAGTTGAGTCCTCCAATAGCTTAGGGAACTGCAAGAGTTTTTCCTGAAAATCATCCTCGTGGTCTAACCTGCCATCTATCTCGGCGATCCAATAAGCGAGCTTTCTCCCGAGTACTTCATTCAGCGGGCGTGGTAGTGTGTTTCCTTTCATAGCACACCTCCTTCCTTTACTTTAGCATAAGTGATAGCCCCATAGAGCGAGAGTACAGCTGTGGCAAAGGTTTTTCCCTTGCCCTCCTGATGGAGCGCACAGATACGCCATTCATCGGTAATCTTTCCGGTATAGCTGTTCTTCTTGGAACCTACCTTGATCACACATTCTCAGCGAGCTTCCTGAAGAATTTCTTGAAAATACTCCTTGGCTACCTCCTCGTAGAGGTCTTCCAATAACCCCTTGGAGCGGGGCGCCTGTGGTTTTTGGGGATACAACGCCTCCATTACAGGCATAGTATCTACGGTTGTTTTTTCTTGTTGGAACATAAGATAAAAATAAAAAATCCGTGAGTGGGTGTTGTTCCAACAAGAGCTTACGCATTTGTTTGTATAGCATTACGGCTATACGACACCTTCACGGATATGGGTTTATAATGGTATTTTGCAACTTTAAACAAGTGTTGCTCTTGTTGGAACATTGCAAAGGTACAACTTTTTTTGAAACTACCAAATGTTTTCTACGAAAAAAAGAAATATTTTTTAAGTAGCTAAATGATAAGTGGTTACAAGTGTTTTCATAGGTGTATTGTCTTGGAAATTAATCATTATTGGCATTTATCAATGCTTCTATCTCCTTCACTTGTAGTTTCATTTGTTCCACTTCCTCGCGCTTTCTGGCGATCTTCTCATTGAGCACCCATAAGCTCCTCACAGTCATGCCCTCTTCACTCTTTGCTTGTTCCTCCCACTTGGCCAAGCTCTTTTCACGTGATACTATATTACTGCGCAATGTGTTGCGGCGCTGTACAAGCTCCATAGGGGTAAGGCGGCTGTAATCCTCTTGGACTGGCTCAAGGATCTTCTTATGATCACGCCAATATTGCAGTACCACATCGCAGTTGTCCATTGCCTCAAAGAGCTGCCATAGCTGCCGCTGTATCTCGCATGCTTTGCCTTCGTCCTCCATAGGTACGGCATTCAGTGTAAGTTTCAGCGAACAGGCACGGAGCCACGCCTCTTGCTTAGCCCTATACACCCCATGTAGCGCCACAGGATAATCGGCAATCCAATCCGTTTTTTTTGCTGGCTCCTCGCTTTTTTGCGGGGGCTCTCCACTTGTGGGGGTGGATTGTGATTCAGGCGCACAAGTGGGCTGAGCGGATCGCTCTTTGATAAGTCGCCTTACCTTTGCCTCTGCTTCTAAGGAATAGTAGCGAGGAACGCCTCGAAGATCTCCTCCAAGGCGTTCCAAGTCATTAACCAATTCCCTATATTGAGCTTTATAATCCATAATGTCAGTTATCAGTGGTCAGTGATCAGTGATCAGTAGTTAGTCATTAATCATTGAACATTAATCATTAGTCACTCCTCTTTTCATTTTCAGCGCCCGCTCCAAGTACGGCACATCCTTAGGGTAGTGCTCCCGCTTCTGGGCGATGAGCTTCTCAAGGGTCGCTGTGCCCAGCTCCGAGAAGAGCGCCACAGCCCCCTCTTTCAGCGCCAAGTACTTAAACCCCGTGATGTATAGTACCAAGGCATTGTACGGCACCCGCGAGAGGTCTATGATCTGTAACCCTGCTTGTACTTCCTTCTCCCCAGTGTAGTATACACGCCCTCCAGGGAGCAGCACCTCGAAGCACTCTTCCAGATTAGGCTTTAGGCGCTTTACCTCCCCCTGTTCTAAGGGGGAAGTAGTCGCCATGTTCTTATTTTCTTGATCCTTTGCCATTAATCATTGAGCATTAATCGTTAATCGTTAATCATTATGCCTCAGCAATGCTTCCTGCATACTTGTACAACTTGGAGTTGGTGGTGATCTTCAGTGTTACCCCTGAATCGTCTTCGGCTTTCTTGCCTGTAGTAGCATCAGCAGAATCCATAAAGGCAGGGTTAATCTTTGTTCCCACTACCCACAAAGTACCTACAGCATCAGGCACAATAAAGGTCATAGGCACATTCTTGTAACGGCCGATAAAGTCGAGCACCTTGTCCGAAAAGCGTGGAATCTTTGC
Source organism: Capnocytophaga gingivalis (assembly GCF_002302415.1). Lineage (NCBI taxonomy): Bacteria > Pseudomonadati > Bacteroidota > Flavobacteriia > Flavobacteriales > Flavobacteriaceae > Capnocytophaga > Capnocytophaga gingivalis. Next base: position 2,595,588 of record NZ_CP022386.1, read on the forward strand.
CTCAAGGTCTGTCTTTGCCTTCTTGTTCCCCGCGTTGCCCACAAGGCTCATCTTTAGTTCGTTCTCGTTGATCTGTAGGTCTATCCCCTTCCATGTCTTCCCAGTGACAAGGGTTAGGTTTCCTTCCTCTATGGTGTTAGCCTTGCCCAGCTCCCCCGTATTAGGAGGGAGGACACACTTGTCGAGGAAGGCTGTAGGGGCATATAGCACACGCGTACTGATACCCCCGCTCACCTCGTCGTTAGGACAGCTATCCAAGCTCTCAAACGGAGCATTATCAAAACAATTTGTTGCCATTTCTTTTATCTTTTAAGTTTATTCGTTATTTGTTTTTACTCTTCACTCTTTACAATAAGAGCGCTTCCCCCGCCTATGAGCTGCACGAGTGCTTCCTCGTCTGCGGCCAACTCTTCCTGAGTGTAGCGCTCCCCACCGAATAGGATCTGCAAGGGCGCATCGTCTGCAAACTGGTACTTCTTTCCACGGAAAGAAAAGGCATGCCCCTCTCTCTTTTCCTCTGATACCTCAGGGGCGCCTGCACCCTCTTGAGAAGCTTCTCTCAAGGCAAGGGCTTTTTCCCTTTCGTCAAGGGACTGTTCACGTTGGTCAAGGGCTTTTTCTCGTGCCTCCAACTCCGTACCGATGTCATTCAGTTCTGATTCCTTGCGATCCACAGCTGCTTCGCGGGCGCTCAGCTCCGAAGAGCGATCCTCAAGGAGCGCCTCGCGCTCCTCAAGGGTCAGTTCTCTGTTATCATTATTATCTTTTGCCATATATTATCTATTTAATTATAAAAATAGGTTTGGATAGAACAGCTTGTTTTGTGAATCATTGTTCAAGCCTCTGTGCTTGCTGGCATCAGCAGTCTCTACGAATAGGTACTGGTTCACCGCAAAATCGTAGCCCAAGTGCCACTGAGAGAAGAGCTTCACTACATAGTCCTGCACCTGCACATCGTCCAATAGTGCGGGATTGTCTTTGCGATCGTACAAGCGGAAGAAGTTCCCATCGTACCACGCTATGATACGCCCTTTCTTCAGTCCTGGTACTCCCACTATGGTACGGCCAAACTTTGTTTTTCCACGCTGTGGATCCTTGAAGTCTATGTACTGGTTGGCAGGGGTCTCACGCGCCTCTACATAGTCGTTGAACTCTTCCAAGGAGAGGAAGATAGTGCTTACTTTCCCTTGGTCAGGCAACCCTTTTTCAAACTTCGTTACCCTATCCACTATGGTAGCGGAGGAATCCACGGGGATCAAGAAAACGGGGTTTTCTGTATCCGCCACAGCTCTGGTAACTACCTCGTTGATCCCATCCATGGTCTTGGTGTAGTCAGGAGTAGTGCTTCCCACCTGAGTAGAATCGTACTTCCCTACAACTGAAACCACATTCAAGTCGGAGATGATCTTATCCTGCGCCATACGCATGATGTACTTGCTGATAGGCATTTCATTGGGTTTCTTCTCCTCTTCGTATAGTTCTTCTACCCAGCTATCATACACCTCGTATGGGTTGATCTGAAAGTTCATCTTCTGTTGGAAGTTCTTAAGCAATTTCTTGCCAAAAGAAACCTTACCATACGGAGTCCAAGTATCCGAAAAGGCTTGCACCACGTTCGTCATTAGTACATAAGGGATATGATACTCCCCTTTGATCTTTGGCAAAGTCTTAGCAAATTGGTTCAGTAGGATTTTATCCGAAAGAATCGCCGCTTGTAGCTCAAAAGGATTTTTCTTTCCATAACGAACCAACTCATTTTTGATTTGTTCAATGTCAATATTTCTTGCCATATTCTTGCTTTTAAGTTGTTATTCTAAATTGTTCTTACAGCTGATTGTGTGCATCTTCCATTCGCACTACTTCGTCCCCGCTCTGCTGTTCACGCCCGTCATTACTTGGCTGGGTATGTACTGGGCGTTTCTCTCCGTACTCCTTGCAAGTCTTCCCAAGGGCAGCAATGTCAGCGATTGCGTCCCCGTTACTCTTAAGGTCATTCAGCGCCATCGCCTCGCCAAGGGCTTCACTCAGCGCCTTGCCTTCTGTGGCGACTTTTTCTTTTTCAGCCTTCAGCGTGGCAATCTCTTGCTCAAGGGCGACCACTTGCTCCGCAGTCGCAGCTTCTTTCTTCTCTGCAAGGGCTGCCTCCACCTTGGCCAGCTGCGAAGCGGTAAGGCTTACATAGGCCTCACCCCCAAAGAGCGGCTTTTTTTCCTCTAAGGCACTCCCCAAGAGCGCCGATAACAATACGTATTTCATATCTCGTTTATTAAAGTTTCCAAACTCATTATTTCATCTACAAGGCCGACCTCCAGTGCGCCCTTAGGGGTATATACAGCCCCCTTGAACACGCGCCCGTCGTCCTTGATGTCTGCTCGGTACCCCTGCACGGAGCTAATAAAGCCCTTAGCCAGCTCGCTGAGGCGCTCCTTAGCAAGGGTGTCATTTCCTGCTACCAAGTCCCGCCATAGCTTGTTCTTTTCGCTGCTCTCTGGGGCATACACTTCATAGATTTTGGCGCCCCACTTCTCGAATAGCTGCGAGTAGTCTTGCGTATGTAGCATAGTGCCAATGCTTCCTATGACATCAGCAAAGGGGCTACTCACCACCTTATCGCAGGCCGCCGCAATCCAATAGGCTGCACTACACATATACCCATTGGTATACGCTACGATAGGCTTTTCTATCCCTTTGATGATGTGTGCCAGCTCCGCCGTGCCTGAGACCATACCCCCGCCGCTGTTTATATCCAAGATGATAGCCGAGACGCTTGGGTGCGCGTCCAGCTGCCGAAGGTAGCGCCCATAGCTCTGAGTACCTATATAGTCATAGGACGTATGCTTAACGATCGCCCCGTATATATCCACCACTACGGGGAAAGTATCCCGTCCGCTGGCACTCCCACTACGCGCCTGCACCTCCAGCTTAGCCTCATAATCCGCCTCTAACTTCTCAGAAGCTGCAAAAGCATTATCCTTAAACCCTTTTACAAGCCCAGGAATAATGGAGAGCAAATATTCTTTTTCTATTGATAGGATCATTTTTTTAGTTCTTAGTTATTAGTGGTTAGTCACTAGTCACTTGTAACTCGTCACTAGTCACTGACCTCTGTCCTCCGCAAAGGTAATACACCCCTTCCTCCCCCCAAAGGACAGCTTTTATACCCCTCTTTCTACTGTCCACTAACCACTAACTACTGACTTCTGTCCACTAACAACTAACAACTAACCACTAATTAATCGGCGGCAAGAACATCAGCACTCTGAACTTCTCCGTAATCTTCCCAAGCGTTGGGAAAATGATGGTTTGCCCTGTCAGGCTAATGGTAAATAGATCCTTCCCCGTACCGTTATCCACGATGTCGTCATCTATGGTAAGGCTAAAGGGTTCCCTATGGTTTCCCACCACGAGCATCTCCTGAGCCGACACCAAGGCAACGACATACTTACGCTTTTTGTGCATGGATATCAGCTTCAGCCGTACCTCCTTGCTCAGCTCGTATATGGGAAAGGTAACCTTCATATCGAAGTAGTCATTGTGGTTTTGCTCCTTAAGGCTTATCTTACGGTTATAGCCGCTGGGGTGAGCCACTCGTAGTTTTACAAGGGCAGCATTCGGATCGGGGGTGAGCGCCCTCAGATTTTGGTTAAAGGTAAAGTTCGCCGCGTCAAAGAGCAGCACATGGCGGATCTCCCGCGTGAAATCCTCCCCTATATTACATAATTCGTAACTCATTTTTTTTAGATTATAGGCAAAGATAAGCGCCCTTTCCCATTCAGGAAAGGACGCTTTAAGCAGGTAACCGCTTACAATCCATTGTAAGCCTCATAGATATCCGCTAACTCCTCTTTATTTTCTTTCACAATAAAGGATAGATCCAGCATGTAATCAAAAATCTCTTCTAAAAACTCCTGATCATCTGAATCTAAGAGCTTAGCTTTTTTTATCTCTTTTGGGAATCTTGATAGCCTTTTTTGAAAATTCTTCTCTGCGGAGATCTTTTCAGCTACCTCAACGAGCCATTGAGAAAGCTCTTCCCCCAATTGCCTACTTAGTGGATGTGGATTGTTATTCATGATTTTTACCTCCTTCCTATTATTGTTTAGTTATGACATGGATAGAATCAGTAATCCTAATTCCTTAGCGATAGCATGCTCGATACGAGCCCCTCGGCTTTCCTTCCAGTCAGGGAGGAGGAATATACCTCCACACCCCATAAGGAGTTCTATATCTCTGAGCATGTGCTGTTCCCAAGGGCTATCAATGGGCAGCCCATTCTCAAGAGGAGAAACAGGAGTTTGTCCCATCGCAATCAAGTACTGACATGCCTCGTGGAACTTCTCCCGTGTCTGCTCAATATCCGTGTCTGTTATCTTTCCTGATATGTATATTTTCATAGCTTCACAAGTTTAATTCTATTACAACAAAGGTTTGGCTTTCTCCAATAATTCCTTCTGCTCTTCCAGAAAATTGTAGGCTATTTCATGTGATTTAAAAGCAAGCACTCTACTAGTATTGAGCCATAACTCCAAACAAAGTTTCTCTTTCTCTACCGAGATACAAAATTTATTCTTATCATCTTCCCAATCAGGCTGCCACCCCTCATTGTAGTAGTCTCTAAGAATAACTAATTGTCTAAGAGCTTCAAACACTTCTGGACTAACACTCTTAGGATAAAGTATATTTATACCTTCCAAATTAAAATAAGCATATTTGTCCCTATCATACTTCAATTTTTTTTCCGCTTTTTCAAAAGTCAGCGGAGGTGCTTTTTGTTCAAAGCCTTCTAACACTATTTCATATGGCTTAGTAGAAAGGGTTGGAATATGTTTTTTACTAAAACGACCATCTGGGGTATAGTTGTTTCGACCTGCTTCATTTTCAAAAGATACTTCTACAGGATAAGGATCATTTTCTTCATTACTTATCTCTACAATTACCCCTTTCTTATTAGGAAAATTTAATTGGTCATAAACTTCCATTCCTTCTTTAAATACTGTTTTCATCCTCTTCTTATTTGTTAAAAATTATTTCTCCTAAACTAAGTACAAAGTATCTTTTGCCTTCTTCTGCACCCCATTCACTCTTTCCTGTGCCTTGGGTGATCCTTTTCAGTTCAATAACAAACCATGGCGCATAGCTCCCATAGCCATTGCGAAAGATGATCCTATCATATTTCTTTCCGATAAGCCGCTTTTCCCAGTAAGGCTTGATCTCTCGGTATTCCTCCTTCTTCTCTCCTGAGAGAATAAGGTCAAACCAGTTTTTCTTGAGTGTAAGGTGTAAATTCATCTACTAAAAATTTTAATCGTTTAGCTATTAATTCTACTATATCCACGGTTACGGCGTTGCCGATTAGCTTGTATCGTTGTGTTTTTGAGATACGCCTTATTCTCTCGTTATAATTGCCATATTGTGTCCAGTTATCTGGAAAACCTTGCAAACGTTCACATTCGATTTCCGTGAGGCGGCGCACACCATTAAGTAAATTATTCTCTTGAAAGGCGTTGCTCGATATAGTAGGGCAGATTTTGAGGTCTGCTCCTTTATTTTTACCTCGTGGAAGTTGGCGTATTACTGGCATACCACTACCATCTTCCCTCGCTCTTGCTGGAATAGTGGGGGCAATATTTTTTTTCACTTCACGAAATCCCTTGCCGTCGTTGTGTGTTCGGTAAGTACCTACTTGTATATAAGTATCATCAGCATTCATATTGCCGTTGGCTTTGAGAGTGGTACTAATTTGGGCTTGTAATTGACTTGTCGTTTTTTCTGAATAAAGGAAATCATCTTCTCGGATAGGAAATACTCCTGGGATACTTCTTCCTGCAAGATGTCCGACAAGGTATATCCGCTCTCTATTTTGGGGTAAAAGCCAGCTCGTATTAAGCAATTGCCATTCAAGTCTATAACCCCCAATGTTGGCAAACGCTTGGATAATAGCCCAAAAGTCTGCACGAGCGTTTGAGGAGAAAGCTCCCTTAACGTTCTCCCAGATAAAAATACCTGGTCTGAGCTGAGCAATGAGGGCAATTGCGTGCGCGATAAGGCTACTTTTGGCTCCTTTAAGCCCCTCTCTTCTTCCAGCAAGTGAGAAATCTTGGCAAGGCGATCCGAAAGTGATAATGTCAATGTCTGTAAAGTCTCCTCCGTGAAGAGTGGTAATGTCTCCGATGTATTTTGCATGTGGAAAATTGTGTTTATAGTTTGCGATGGCGTGTTTGTCGATCTCACTAAAATAATGCTCTGTGAATTGGTAGCCTGCTCTCTGAAAGCCGAGCGCAAAGCCCCCAATCCCGCTGAAAAGGTCAATGATTTTCATCCTCTATAATTTTTAATCGTTGTCCCTCGTCCCCCCCTTCGGGGACTTCGAGGGTTAGGGGGTTCACTTGTAACTCTTTATAAGGTATCCATTCACCTTTTACTTTTCGGTCATATACATACAGAATCTTTGATAAGTCGTCTATTGTCTTCTCTGTCAGTTTACGACTTTTTTCTTCAAATTCCCCTTTATGCGCCCGATATAATATCTCTGTTATCACACCTATTTGTGTGTCATTGAGTTCTGATGTTAGCGCAACACTATATTTATCATCTTCTTTTTTTATCAGCTCAATAGAGAGCTTCCCTAATATTTTATCTTTCATCTTTCACAAATTTACCGTTAATCATTTTTCCTTTTAAAAAGTTCTCTGTATTTAGAGGTCGTTATCTCTGTGCAATCAGCAGGAATGGGAACATCTGTCCAATCTTCTTCGATAAAAAAGCAAAAGTATTCATCATTATTCCAATCAAGTCCTATACAGTTAATAAAATCTCCCCCCCAACCTATACAGGCATTGAGTTCTCCCTTGGTGATAACAGTGGCTTGTTTGAACTCGGCTTGTAGCGCTTTCCCCTCTTTGGTATTCAATCGAGGCTTATATTCGTTCTTGCCTTTATTAACTAACTTCCATAATTTGACATCTACAATTGCACATTTGTGGAATGTTACAGAGGAGATCCCTCCTGCAGCTTCCCAAGAAGAACGCCTCCATGAGGTAAAACCGTATTTATCGGCTAATGCCTTTTGATCTTTATGACAAATATCTAATTTGTCCATTATCTTTTGAAACTTTTTACCAGTTTCACTTTCTTTCTTTGTAATAAAATACATGGGCATTATTTTAAATTTTTAATATTACTTATTCACTTTTTGCCTACTGGTGAGAGCTTTTCACTCTTCACTTTTCACTCCTCATTCTTAATTAGTCTCTCCTCTATACTCCCCTTTTTTCTGTTAAAGTCTTTGCGGAGGGTCTCATACATCAGGTCGCTTTCCTCTATATCGTACATCTCCAAGCGCTTTAGGATGGTGTCTTTGTACGGGATCTGAAACTGATGATAGTTCACCACTGCTTGTGTGTACAGTTCTCTCCGGAAGTGTTGGTCTATATACTTGAGCACTAAGCCTATTTTCTCCTGAGAGAGAATGCACCCCTTCTTCTCATACTGAGAAGCATTCACCGCGATCCGATAAGCATGTAACTCTCCACTACGGGGGTGATACTTATACTCTGAGGCCATACTCTTGCGCTCCAAGATATGCAAGAGATACAAGCCTACATCATTATCACTCTTGAGTTGATACGGTTCTCCATACATCTTGCGCATGTATTTCAGTAAATACTTTGGTAGTAATAGTTTTATTTCCATATCTTTTTTATTTATCACTGGTTACTCTTCATCTGTTAGTGGTAGCTCTTCGCTCTTACCCTTTATCCTTACATTCTTAATGGGGCGTTCTTCCTCATCATACCCTGTTACCGAATCCTCGTAGCTGTATTCTATACGGGTAGCATGTTTCTCTACATAGTTCTGTATATCCTCCAATCGTGGAGGAAATATATCAAAGACACTTTTTACCAATTGCTCTAATCCTACAGGATTCCTTGGAGAATCCACATGACAGCCTATAAGGGAACCTTCGCGGTACAAGCCCACCACATAGGTGTAGCTTTTCTTCAAATATGCCCATATAGGCAATAGATCTCGCATACTGTCGAATACATGATACTTTATCATAGCTTTAGTTTTTAAAATATAGTCTCTTCACTCTCTGTGGGAGCCGCAGGGGCAAAAGGGGAAGCTGTACGAAGGGACTGCACCTCTATCTCTGCCAAGAGCTCCTCACGAATACGTAACTTGCCAATGTCTATCTTCATAGCACTGGTAGGGCTGTTGATGTTGGTGTTAATACGAATACTCTTCTCCTCACCCATATAGCTGCTGTCTTCCCTGAGCTGTCGGCGCATCTCACTTTTGCCAGGCGCCTGCTCTCGGTACTGGACAAACCATTGGCGCTGTACGATACTATATACAGTACTGAAGTTAAAGTATATACTCCCGCCCTCAGCCCGTAGGTTCGTATCCACTTGCAGGCGCTCCCCTTGTGTCAGGCGCATGCAAACCATAAAGCAATCCCAAAACCGCTGATATACCGAATCGCTCTCTATCTTACGCCTTTGGTTCTCTATCAGCGCATCAAAATGCCGCTCCATATCCTCCTGCCAAAAGGGAAAAATCCCCTCCCGTTCAAAGATCCCATACACGGCGTACAATACCGCAAGGTTATCTATCATGCGCACAGGCACCCCCTTGATCGCCTCCCGCTCACTTAGCAGCCGCTTTTTCTCTCGATACACCTCTAAGAAATGCTCTTGGAATACAGCCCGCTTATGCAGCAGCCAGTCCGAGATCCCCGACACCCCGCGCCTGCACATGTCTTTGAGCTTGTTATAGGAAGCCTTTGCCTCCTCGCTAAACTCCTGCACCTTCATCTCCTCCCAGATAAGGCGGGTAATAAGCGCCTCTGCATCGGGGCTATCATTCCCAGTAAGCAGCGTGGAGGAGATAATCGGCACTTCATCCACCGCAACCCTGCTCTCTATACTCCCACGCTTGTACCCGCGCCTATCCCACAAACCTTTGATGATCCCATCCACTTGCGGATTGCCCCGCTTGTACTCAGAGAGCTGCGAAATCCCATTGCTGAACTGGGCAAACTCTCGGATCTGTGCCTTTATCGTCGAGGCCGACCCCTCCAACTGTATCGCCGTCTGTGGTTGCCCAACAAAGGATTGTATCGCCTCACATATATTATCCTTACCCGTTGAAGCAGGGCCAAAGTAAAAGAGAATCGGAAAAAAACCCGTACAACTCACCACGATGTCCTGAAACAGCGAACCAATACCAAAGAGGATCCCCGTAATGGCATGCCCCCTATGTACCTTATACAGCTGCTTGAGGTATTGCGGCAAACTCACCTCCGTGGGAATACTCCTAAACTTCTTCTGCGCCCCATACTTGTACATATTCTTCTCAAAGTTCTTGTTAGCCGAAGGAATGTAGTAGCTGTCATGCTGATACTTAAAAAGCCCCTCCGAGTTGATCGCCTCTTCCCGCAATCCTGGGATAACGATTTTGTTATTCCACACCCAAAAGCCCTCCGCCTGCCATCCTAATACGTCTATTTTGCGCCCCGTACCCATACGGTCAAAGAGGTACCGTAACAAGCGCTCATGCTGCGCTGCCGAGCCCGAAAAGGAGAAGTTACCATACGAGGTCACCACATTCTTGAACGAGTTAAGGGTGTTTATCTTTTCCGATAGCACGTCAAATATCTTTTCCACCCCATGCACATTGCAGATCCGTATCAGCTTCATCGGAAACTGCTCGTCCTGCATGTGCTGTATGATCTCTATGGAGAAGTTGGAAATATCATAGAAAGCATTCCCCTTATCCGTACTGCAATAGATACGATTGGCATGCTGAAACACCCCATACTCCAATATCTCATTTTTATACACGCTCGGATCCTCCACCTCTTTCGGAAACTGATATCTTTCCAAAAGGTCTATCTCATCCAAAAAGTCCGAAATGCTAAAACGAGGTGTCTCAAGGTATGTCTTCTCCTCCTTGGGCTTCTCTATGGCTACCTTAATCCCAAAGCGTGCTTTTACCTGCTCCATATAGGCATCACGGGTCACCACATCGGGGATTTTTCCGATAAGCTCCATGGCAAGGTCACTAAGCCGCTTCTTATCCTCAGGCATAAGGATCACCTTCTTTCCCTTGGTGTCAGCCCGACCAAGGGCTTCCTCATACGCCCCTTGCAAATAGTGCAGCACCGCATCACACCTCGCCGCCTCTATCAGCGCCACAGCGCCCTCCCGCTGACCTATGCTGTCGGGATCCTCCTTACCCTCGGAGGCAAACACCACCCGCTCGACAAACAAGCCCGCTTCTAAGGCCAGCCCCATGTCTCTGTAGGCAGCTGTTGCCCCTGCATTGTCACTATCGCGGAATATGATGAGCTTCTTACAGAGCTTCTTGATCTGATCAAGGTGCTGTGCGCTCAGGGCTGTCCCAAGGGTAGCCACACAGTTACGCAACCCTATCTGATGCATCCGCATCACATCCGTATATCCCTCTACCAAATACACCTCCCCGCGCTGTGCCATGCTATTACGAGCCAAGTGGAAGCCGTACAAAAGCTCCGACTTGTGGAACACCTCACTCTCTGGGCTGTTCAAGTACTTAGGCGCGCCCTCTTTCGCTTCCGAGGGCATCACACGCCCACCAAATCCCACACAATGCCCATGCTTGTCCGATATAGGGAAGATGATACGCCCCTTAAAGAAATCGTAATACCCCCCGTTTTGATACGCTTTGAGCACCCCAAGGGCTACCCCCTCACTCACTTGCCCGCGTTCCTTCAAGACTTCATACATCCCCGCCAAGGCGTACCCAATCTCAAAGTCCGACAAAATCTCCTGCGAAAACCCCCGTTCCTGCATATACTGTTGAGCGAGGGACAACTTTGGCAAATTTTTTTTATAATTTTCTTTGACAAAGGCAATAATTTCCCCAAGGCTTTTTTTCTCTTGGCGTTTGGCCTTCTGTGCTTCGGTTTCTTTTTCGTATTCTATGGGAATATTGAGCACCTCACAAGCCAGTTTCACCGCTTCGGGGAAGTCCATACCCTTATAGGCTTGGATAAACTCTATAACAGACTTTCCGCCGCGGCCGCTGGCAAAGTCCTTCCATATCCCCTTCACGTTGGACACCACAAAGCTCGGCGTACGTTCATTGGTAAACGGAGACAGCCCCTTAGCGGTGCCATTGGATAGAATCTTATAGGAAGGTTCGTGATATATACGGCCTATGGCTTCACACAAGTCACATTCGTATATCTTATCTATGATTTCATTTTTAATATAGGGCATTGCTTAAATTTTAGAGAATAAGAATAGGGTAATAAATAGGTTTTGATTAGTCACTCTTCACTTTTCACTCTTCACTTACTTAGGGAAACATCCTCTCTTCCATTTCCTTACGGATCAGCTCCATATCAGCAGGGTAGCTGATACAGATCACGCCCTGCTTGCCTAAAAAGTCCATCCGCCAATCCGCCACGGGGATAATCTCCCGCAGCTGGCCAATCTTCTTAAAATCGGCAAAGGCCACAATATACTGCACTTCCCCCTCGTATATACGGAGGATCACCCCTTGCACGCCAAAAAGCGCCTCTATTTCCTGCTTGATAATAGTATATGCTTTCATCATTTTTCTATCGCTTGTAATTCTGTTATGATATCCTCTATTGCCCAAGTAAAGTGTTTTTTTTCACATTCCGTAAAAGAGATATCCTTAAAAAAGGCATCACTATACCACACCTCTAAGTCCGAATAAAAGCTCATAGGATTATCCATTAGCTTTTCCACCACCATAGCCCTAATATTATTACCTTCTCTAAGGATGATATACCACCAGCGCTGTCTTAAGACATCTCCATTGGTTCTAAGCTCCAATGTGGAGTAATATTTTCCTTGTTCTAAATCTTTTGCTTTCATTTTTTTCTTATTTTATAATTGTACTTATAATAGCAATCAGTAGTACCTCTTTTTTTAAGAGCACTTCTAATTTTTCGATAATCTCAGTTTCATCCCATACTTTTGGTTTCCGTTTCTTACGAACATTTTTAAGAGGAAAATTTTCATTAGCTAATAGGCTAATAAATCTTTTTTTTTCTTCTGTGCTAAGTTCTCTGAACACGATCAACACAGTCTCAGCTGTCATTTTCTTCGTCTTTTGCGTAAATATCTTCCTCTGAAAGGCCATATTCCTTATATACTTTTATACAAGCGGACAAAAGCAATAATTCTGATTTGCGTTTTGCACGATTGATAATAGCATATTGTCTTTTTTTTAAAGCCTTAGCTATGTCTAATGAAAAATCATTATCTGCAATAATTTTTTCAATAAGTTTCTTGGATGGTTTCATTTTTTTTATTATTTTTGAGAATCATTAATAGGCTACAATTCGGCTACAAAGTTAATGATAATTTTCATTATAAACAAAGTTAAACATGATAATTTTCATTTGCTATGGAAAAGTTTTTCAACAACATCAGTCAGTTAATTGAAAATGAGGGAATTAACGTAACCTCTTTAGAAAGTGAAATAGGAGCAAGTCAAGGAGTACTCTCTCGTGCTATTCGTAAACATTCCTCTATCTCTGTGGAATGGGTGATAAAACTACTAAAAAAATACCCTAAATATAACGCCAATTGGCTACTTACAGGAAAGGGGAACATGCTCAAGGATGGAGCAGACGCTCCTTACTTAGAGCCTGTAAATTGGATAAAAGACGATCTTTCCCGCTATGAAGGTTCTCACGATCGGGCTGCTTTAGAGCGAGTAGGTCTCCGATTGGATGAAATATGTAAGGTAAGAAACATTAGCTATGATACTCTTGCTTCTATCTTAGGAATTAAGAGAGCAACCCTTCTTATCTACATAGCAGGGAATAAGGAAGTCCCTGCCAGCTTGTTAGAAACCCTTATGCTTAAAATGCCAGAAATAAACCCCATGTGGTTACTTTTAGGATATGGAGATATTTTTAATAAAAAAATTATTCAATAACAAATTGTAAATCAGATATATACATAAAAAATAAGAATACGATAACCGAATACAAATCACTCTTTTTCAACTTTGTAAGTGATTGATTTTCAATGTGAAAGAAAAACGAAATTAATTCATTTTCAGTTCATAACCCAAAGGTCACGGGTTCAAATCCCGTCTTCGCTACAAAATGTAAATCTTTGAAAGAGAGTGGTTTGTATTAAAAATCACTCTTTTTTTATGACTAAAATTCTCTATATTTTACGAACCGAATACGTTATCGAATACGCTACCGAATACACTATAAGTAACAGAGGTCAGTACTCAACACCTAAAAAAGAATTAGAATAAGAGTATAATAATTGGGGGCTAAATATAGAGTAAGAGGTTGAGGAATCGGCAAAGTGTAATTTTTTTACTTTTTTCCTTGTGGAATAGATTTAAGTTTGTATCTTTGCCCCGAAGAAATCAAGTCCCATAGTTTTTAGCTATAGGGCTGATTTTTTACTATTTACGTCATTCCAGACAGAGAGGGATTAGTCTTTTGCTTAATTGAACTTTGCTGGAGTGTCATTTTTTTATTAATTTGTCAAACTAAAAAAGAAATAAATTATGAAAGTAGCTTATTATACAGAAGAAGGATTAAAAGCACTTAAGGCAGAGCTAGATCAGCTACGAGATGTAGAGCGCCCAAGAGCCTCACAAGCTATAGCAGAAGCTAGAGATAAGGGAGACCTTTCTGAAAATGCTGAGTATGATGCTGCTAAGGAAGCTCAAGGGCTTCTGGAGATGAAGATAGCCAAGTTGGAAGAGCTTGTCGCCAGTGCCCGTGTGATAGATGAATCACAGTTGGATACTTCAAAAGTATTGATTCTCTCGACAGTAAAACTCAAGAACAAAGCCAATAATGCCGTAATGACCTATACTTTGGTTGCTGAAAGTGAGGCCGATCTAAAGACAGGGAAGATTTCGGTAAGTTCTCCTATAGGACGTGGGCTTTTAGGTAAGTCTGTAGGTGATATAGCTGAGATAAAAGTACCTAATGGTACCCTTCAGATGGAAATTATAGAGATAACCCGCTAATAAAGAATAACCATGGCATCTATTTTTACTAAAATTATCAACGGGGAGATACCCTGTTATAAGATAGCAGAAGACGAACATTGTTTTGCCTTTTTGGATATCAACCCCAATGCAATAGGACATACTCTGTGCATTCCCAAGAAAGAAGTAGATAAGCTTTTTGACTTGGATGAGACACTATATCATCACCTATTAGAGTTTGCCCGCAAGATAGCAATAGCTCAAGAGAAAGCTATTCCTTGTGAACGAGTAGGGATGGCAGTAGTAGGACTGGAAGTGCATCATGCACACATACACCTGATTCCTATCTCGAGGATGAAAGAAATGACCTTTGAGGAAAAGGTAACCCTTACAAATGAAGAATTTCAAGAGGTAGCAGATAAGATAAAATCTTACCTATAATACAATAGGATTCAAGTATATTACAAGAGAACTTTGTCAAGGGTTTTATGCTTTGACAAAGTTTTTTCTATAAAAAATAAAACAATAAGGCTTATTTTTGATAAAAAATTCTTATATTTGCAATCTGAAAAACAGTGTGTTTTTCTCATACAAAAAATCTATTTTAGAGAGACATTATCAAAAGATTTATAACAACATATGGGGTTAATCACAGCGAAAGAGTTAGCGAAAGCTATCAAGATAGATAAGTTAGGATTTGTAGGGACTTCTGTGGGATGGGGGCTTTTACACCTACTACGCTTGGCACCATTGAATAGAATATATGATAGGAACAAGCATTTGCAAGGGGTAGAGTTTCTTTCAGCATTGCTTAAGGAGTTCAAGGTACATTATGAAGTTCCAGAGGAAGACCTCAGAAAGATCCCCAAGGAAGGACCTTTTATTACTATCTCTAACCACCCTTTAGGAGGATTGGATGGAATCATACTCCTAAAGATGCTCATAGAGCAGCGGCCAGACTATAAAATAATAGCCAATTTTTTGCTTTCCAAGATAGAACCTTTGGCTCCTTATATATTCCAAGTGAATCCGTTCGAGGATCATAAGGAGGCTTCCTCTAGCCTGCAAGGTTTTAAGCAAGCCATGGCGCACTTAGCAGAGGGAAAACCCTTAGGAATGTTCCCCGCAGGAGAGGTTTCTACGCAGATTAGTGGGAATATTTATGTGGATAAGACTTGGGACAAATCGGCTATTAAGCTTATCAAAAAGGCGAATGTGCCTATTATCCCTATCTATTTCCATGCTAAGAATAGTCCCTTGTTCTACCAATTGGCTAAGCAGAGTGATATATTGCGTACAGCTAAGCTCCCTTCAGAGCTACTTACCCAGAAGAATAAGAGTATAAAAATCCGTATAGGGCGTCCTATATTGCCTAAGACACAGGATGAAATAGAGGACTTGTATGAGTTCTCCAATTTCCTTCGCAAGAAGACCTATCTGCTCTCGAATACTTATGAGCAGAAGAAGCATTTTAGACCCTTTGCCTCGATGATAAAGGTCAATACTAATAAGGATCCTGAGGAAGTAGCCCCTCCTATAGCTGAGGAACTATTGGAAAAGGAAATAGAAGCTCTACGCCAGCAGAAGGGTACACGCTTATTGCAACACAAAGAATATGAGATATTTTTAGCCAAGGCTGAGTATATTCCTAATATTCTTCATGAAATAGGTAGATTAAGAGAAATTACCTTCCGTGAAGTAGGGGAGGGTACCAACCTCTCTATTGATTTGGACGAATATGATACTTACTATCGCCATCTTTTCCTTTGGGAGAGTGACACCAAGCGAATAGTAGGCGCCTATCGTATGGGCTTAGGGAGTGATTTCTTCGATATGTATGGGGTGAATGGTTTTTATACTCATAGCTTGTTCCGATTTGATTCTGAGCTACATACCATGCTTCGGCAGACTATAGAGATGGGGCGTGCTTTTGTAGTGAGTGAGTATCAACAAAAGCCGATGCCACTATTCCTACTCTGGAAAGGGATTGCCCTGACAACACTACATTTCCCAGAACATAAGTACCTATTGGGAGGTGTGAGTATCTCCAACCAATTCTCGGACTTTTCCAAATCGCTGATGATAGAGTTCATGAAATCCAATTTCTATGACCCTTATATAGCTCAGTATGTAAAGCCTAAGAAGGAATATAAAGTAAAGCTCAAGGATGCTGATAAGGATTTTATCTTTGATGAGACCCAGTCTGACCTTAACAAATTCGACAAAATTATAGACGAATTGGAACCAGGCGACCTACGCTTGCCAGTACTCATTAAGAAGTATATAAAGCAGAATGCCAAAGTGATCGCTTTCAATGTGGATCCACTCTTTAACAATGCAGTAGATGGGCTTATGTATATTCGCATAGATGATCTTCCAGAAAGTACCATCAAGCCAGCTATAGAGGAGTTCCAGTCCCAGTTGGAGAAAGGAGAATCCTGAGAAGAGTTTTAAGAGTAAGCTAAGATAATAAAAAAATGCGCAATAAAAGGCGTCTCTACAGGAAAGCCATCTTTAGATGGTGATTAAGCGTAGAGACGCCATTTTATTGCGCTTGATTAGAGTGCTTTCGTTTTTATTTTAGAAAGTAAAGGTGATTCCAACCATGCTATTGAGCTCAGCAGCAGGAAAATATAAAGGTTTACCAGAAGCATATCTTCCATGAGCTACATACTTCTTGTTAAGTAAATTGTTGGCTGTTACAGAAAAAAGCACAGACTTAAACAACTTTTGGGGAAGAAGTTCATAAGAGAGGTGAAGAGAATGTACTAAAAAATCTTCAAGCAGGGCATTCTCTTGGTTTTCATTGGTCAAGTATCTTTCTCCTATATATTTGGAAATCAGACTAATCTGGAAGTTGTCAATAGGAGTGAAAGAGATTGTATTGCCCACAACCCAATCAGGCGAGAAAGAAATGTCAGTATTCCCTAAGTTAATCTTCTGAGTAGGTGTATTGGGATCCTGAATGGTATAGTCAATATTTTTATTTTTACTAAAAGACATATTAGGAGTCCACTCCCAGCGAGGGGCAAGTGCTACAGTAGCATCAATTTCTACCCCAGTACGATAGCTTTTCCCACTATTTTTGCGTAAGGAATAGCCCGTATTGCTGATATCACCAGTGAGCACCAACTGATCCTTATAGAGCATGTAGTATACATTGGCATTGAGTTTTACTTTCTCAGAGATATAGCGCCATCCCAGCTCGAAGTCATTGACCTTTTCCTGGCGAGGAAGTTCAGCTCCCTTCTTGATATTCTTAGCATATTCCTTGTAATCACTTCGGTTAGGCTCTTTGGTAGCATGAGCAAAAGAGAAATAGAGAGTACTGGCAGGGGAGAGAAAATAGCTAATCCCTGCTTTAGGATTGAGCATAGGAATAGACTCATTGACTTGAGTTTTCTTAAGAGTTGATCTGAAATTGACTCTTCTGTATTGAATATCCCCGAATAGGCTTAGCTTGGGAGCTATCTGCCAAGTGAGCTTGGTGAAGGCAGATACTTCCTGCTTGTTCCCATATACCCAATCGGAGATGTCTCTGTAAGGGTTAGTAGCGTTCTCAGTCCAAACGGTTTCGTTATAGTGATTTCCTTCGTATACATTGGCGGCTCCCCCTAAGACAAGCTCAATAGCCTGTTTGCGGTAGTTAGCAGAGAATACAGTACCATAGAAATCATTGTCCAGCTGATAGCGAATCACGAAGTTTCCCTTACTGTCCCCCCAATTGTCCATCTGTTCCCAGTATCCTTTTCCTTTGGTATAGTGGAGAGAAAGATTGGTATTCCAATGCTCATCCCACTTTTGAGTCCAATGAAGTTGGGCGTGATCTTGTTGGTAGTTATCAGTCTCGTTATCATAGAAAAATGTTTGTCCACCAACAGTATATTTTCCTGCGGGATTGTACCTTCTATCCTTTTGTAATTGTTCGGCAGATATCCCCTTGTAAGTAAGGTAAGTCTTTTCTGTACCTCCGAAGACCAATCCCTTAATCAATGTGTTGTTATTGCTATAAGCTCCCTGAAGGAAATAAGACTTAAGGTCAGAAGAAGCCCGATCGATATACCCATCAGAATTGATTTTGGAGAAGCGTCCGGCCAGTTCGAAATGCTCCTTGAGTTTTCCTGTAGAGAACTTAATGGCATGCTTATGGGTCATATAAGATCCGAGGTAATTGGCAATTTGCGCATAAGGTTTTTCCGATGAGGCATCAGAAAGGATATTTAGGCTAGCCCCGAAGGCACCTGCCCCATTGGTAGAAGTACCTACTCCTCGCTGTAGTTGGATATTTTCGGCAGAGGAGGCGAAATCAGAGAGATTGTAGAAGAAAACCCCTTGAGATTCAGCATCATTGTAAGGAATCCCATTGATAGTCACATTGGTTCGATAAGTGTCATTTCCACGAATAAAGAGTGCAGTGGCACCATAGCCTGCCCCATCTTCAGAATAAGAAACCACATTAGGCAGGTTGCCCAGCAAGATCGGTAGCTGTTGCCCACTATTTTTTTGTTGGATTTCTTTTTTAGACACATTGGAGAAACTTATAGGAGTGTTTTCTCGGGCGCGGATACCTTGTACCACGACCTCATCCAATGAGATAGGTTTCTCTGAGAGAGAATCCTTGATAGCGGGCATCTCTTGAGCAAAAGAGGGAAGCGAAAGAACTAATGCCCCACAAAACAATGTTTTTTTCATTGTAAAAAAAGCGTTTTTTACAAATAAAGGGGCATTATTTGTCATTAGATAATAAAAAAAGGCCTATCTTTGCTACCCAAGTGCAAAAATAAGCCAAGTGATATAGTAATTAGATAGACTTCATTTTTTTCCTTTGACTGCATTACCAGCCTAAGTTCTATGGGTATAATCTCAGCTTTTTACAGCACCCCTTGAGATGAGCACAAAATTACGAATTATTTTTGAATACGAATTATATTTTAAGAATTTATTTAGAATTGTAAATAAAAATTTCGGGTAAGTTCTTGATATTCTTGTGTATATTGATGACGTTCTTTTTCGATAATAAGCTTTTCAGCAGTAGGCAAAGGGCTTTCCTGAGCACGTAATAAAAGTAGGCTTCGCTTTATAGGAGAGAGGGAATTCCCCTGAACATGAAGGATTTGAGTAGGGAAGAGGCCGTTTTCCATTGCTATTTGTAAAAAAGACTCCTCTTCTCTGTAGGGAATAATCACAGAGAAAAAGCCCTGAGGGGCTAATAACAAAGGGATACAAGAGAGTAAATCGGAGAAAGGAAGATACTCATTGGAACGAGCCATAGCTCGTACCCTGTCGGGTGAGAGCGTGTTTTCGGAGAAAAAAGGAGGATTGCTGATGATAAGATCATAAGCAGTAGCACTTTTCGAGGCGAAATCACGGATATCCATTTCGAAAACTTCAACAGCTTGATGCCAAGGGGAGAGAGATACGTTCAGCCTACATTCCTTGGCCGATAGAGAGTGAAGCTCTACCGCATGGATATGGGAGAGAGGGAAGCGCTGAGCCATCATCAGGGAAAGCACTCCCGTTCCGGCTCCTATATCTAATATATAAGTAGGATTGGTAGCAGGCGTCCATGCTCCCAGTAATACACTATCGGTGCCTACCTTCATAGGACTATACTCCTGAGAGATAGAAAATTGTTTGAAGCGAAATGGACTGCTCATAACTATTGGTAAGCCTTTTTGATACGATCCAGCTGACGCTTGTTGTCTCTTTCCTTGATCGTCTCACGCTTGTCATGAAGTTTTTTACCCCTTACCAGAGCAATTTCCATTTTAGCGAATCCTTTTTCACTGAGAAATACCCTTAGAGGCACGATAGTAAGCCCCGAGTTTTTGACCTCTTTGTGTAACTTTTTGAGTTCCTGTTTTTTCAGTAGTAGCTTTCTTTCACTTTTAGGCTTGTGATTGTAGTAAGTACCCCAAGCATATTCCTCAATAGTCATATTGATCACGAAGAGTTCTCCCTTCTCATTGAACTCGCAGAAACTTTCAGCGATGGAGGCCTTTCCCAAGCGGATAGATTTGATCTCGGTACCCCTAAGGACGATACCCGCAATATATTTATCTAAGAGTTCGTATTCGAAACGTGCACGTTTGTTCTGTATATTGACGTTATTTTGCATAGTTAAAGTAAATAATAGAATAGAAAACAACCTTTAAAAATTCAGGCGCAAATATACGTTATTTTTATCTAAAAATACTTTTATATGAATTAAAAGTTGTACTTTTGCACCATATTCACAGAGATATTAATTTATGGCACGTGTACTTACTGGTATCCAAAGCACAGGAACTCCTCACTTAGGGAATTTGTTAGGCGCCATATTGCCCGCCTTAGAAATGGCAAAGGATACCCAAAATGACTCTTTCCTTTTTATAGCAGATTTGCACTCCCTTACCCAGATCAAAGATGGCGCATTACTTAGGAGAAACACCTATGAAGTGGCAGCTACTTGGTTGGCTTTTGGATTGGATTATGAGCGAGTTACCTTTTACCGCCAGAGTGATGTAGCGCAAACTGCGGAATTGGCATGGTATTTGGAATGCTTTTTTCCCTATCAGCGACTTACCTTAGCACATTCTTTCAAGGATAAGGCCGATCGTTTGGAGGATGTCAATACAGGTCTTTTTACCTATCCCATGCTCATGGCCGCCGATATATTACTCTATGATGCAGAGATAGTTCCTGTGGGTAAGGATCAATTACAACATTTGGAGTTTGCTCGCGATGTAGCTGGTCGCTTTAACTACCAGATGGGAGAGACCTTTGTACTCCCTAAGGAAAGTATTCGAGAAGATATTATGATTATTCCAGGAACTGATGGGGAAAAGATGAGCAAATCTCGAAGGAACTATATCAATATCTTTTTGTCAGATAAAGAATTGAAAAAACAAATCATGTCTATACAAACGGATAGTACCCCCTTGGAAGCGCCTAAAGATCCAAACAATTGTAATGTTTTTGCCCTGTATAAGCTATTAGCCACAGAAGCACAGACCGCCCAGATGGCAGCCAATTACAGAGGAGGAAATTATGGTTTTGGACATGCTAAAACTGCTTTATATGAGCTTATTTTAGAAAAATTCGCTCAGCCCAGAGAGAAGTTTGCCTACTATATGGATCACCTTTCTCAAGTGGATGAAATACTCAGAGAAGGTGCTGAAAAAGCCTCACAAGTGGCAAAGCAAACCCTACAACGTGTAAGAGAAAAATTAGGATATTTGTAAAAAAACATAAAGAATGAGAAAAATACTATTATTTTTGTGTGTACTTACAGGATTTAGCCTATGGGCACAACCTAAACAACACAATAGCTATACAGTAAAAGAGGGAGATACTCTTGAGAGTATAGCCAAGGTATTCCGTGTATCCCCCAGTGATATAAAGTCCCTAAACCCCACTTTGGAAAAAGGCTTACAGAAAGGAATGCTGCTTATCATACCTGGAGATGAAATAAGCTACTTTAATAAAAAGCAACCTACTGGTTTTGAGAAGTATACAGTAAAAGACAAAGAAACACTTTATGGACTGGCGCAGAGGTTCCATATTACACAAGATGACCTACGTCGCTACAATATGGTATTGTACAAGAAAGAGTTGCGCAAAGGACAGGAAATTACGATTCCTCTTTACCGAGATGCCCCTAAAGAAATATCCAAAGGCAAGGAAGGACTTACCAAATATATCGTAAAGCCAGGAGAAGGCTTATGGCGTATAGCTCAGAACTATGGAGTAACTCAAGAAACCCTAGAACGACTCAACCCCAACCTGCCCAATCCGCTAAAAGAAGGGATGGAAATATGGGTACCTGCAGGGAAATCAGGTGTTCCAGAAGTGACTACAGACAAGGCTTTGGTACTTTATCAAGTAGAGAAAGGGGAAGGGTTTATGAGCTTAGAACGCAAGTTTGGCCTTTCACAGAAAGAGCTGGAAAAGCTCAATCCGGAGCTCAAAGACGGAATCAAGTTAGAAGCCCAGATCTGGATACCTAAGAACAATTTCTTAGACTATGTAGCTACATTAGGAGGAGCCTCCCAAACAGATGTAGCCACAGGCAATGCCACTGATGCAAATCCTAAGATAAAATCCGGCATGAATCCCTCCAATATCAAGACAGTTTCCTTCGTATTGCCATTTAGAGTCAATGGAATACAGGCGGGGAATATAGCTGATATTAAGATCAAATTGCAGAAAGAAAAAATAACAGCCATAGCCTCAGATTTCTATTCAGGAGCTCTAATGGCCTTGGATTCTCTGCAGAAAATGGGATTCTCCCTTACGGTGAATGTGTATGATAGCAATGGGAATGCTCAAGGAGTGAAAGCCATATCCTCCAGTGAAGGTCTGAAGAGCTCACAAGTGATTATAGGTCCCTTTTCTCCTTCAGCCTTCAATGCTCTATCGGAGACAATCACCTCCGACAATATTGCTATATTGGCACCTCTTTCCAACAGAAATATAGAACTCCGTCCCAATGTATTCCAGACAGTCCCTACAATAGAGGTACAACAGAATAGCATGATAAGCTTTATCAATCAGAAATATCCAGATGCCAATATTGTATTACTATCCGATGCCAAGAGTAAGGATATGAATGAAAAACTATTATCCTCTTTTTCTCAGGCTAAAAATGTAGATAATATACAAGGTATACAAAGTGCATTGAACAAAGAGGCGACAAATATAGTTTTTGTATCATCAGATGATGTGGTATTCCTCTCTGATGCGATACGTATACTATACAACATAGCTGGAATCAATGGGAAGAATAAGAACTATAATATTATTATGGCTACTTTGGATAAGGGAGATGCTTATGACCACAATAGTATATCCAATAGCCAGCTATCAGCACTGAAATTCACCTATCCAGCAGCCAATAGATATGCAGGTGAGAGCAATCCTTTTATAAAGAAATACCTCAAGACCTATAAAATATCGCCTAGCAAATATGCCTTTAGAGGATTTGATCTCACGATGGATGCAGTATTGCGAACTAGTTTGGTAGGGAATTTTATCAAAGAAGCCAATATAGGAGAAACCTCCTATCAGGAGAACAAATTCCAATATGTAAAGAATGCAGCAAAGGGAGGAGGATATGAGAATAGAGCAGTTTACATACTGCGTTATGAGGATTTGCAAATAAGTGAAATTTATTAGAAAACAGCTAAAGAAATTATAAAATACTGAAAGAGGGGTAAAAAGTTAAAGAAAAGTTTTGTTGAAATGAAAAAAAGTTATACCTTTGCCCCTACATTAATGAAATTTAATTAAGGATTAAAAATCACATTTATGAGAAAGCAAATTTTAGCTTTGACAGCACTTGTAGCCTTGGGAGCAAACGCTCAAGAATACAACAAATGGTCGATAGATGTAAATGGAGGGGTTAACAAACCTGTTCGCGAATTTACATCAGGATATGCGACAAAAACCCCAAACTTCTTTACAGTTAACGGAGGTGTTCGTTATATGTTCAATAACAAGTTTGGTTTGCGATTAGGAGGAGGATACGATAAGTTCGTAGAAGGTGATAATTCTCCTAAATTCAATTCCAACCTATGGAATGTAAACTTGCAAGCAGTGGCCAATGTAGGTCGTGTGCTTTCTTTCGAAGATTGGACTCGTGATCTTGGTCTATTGGTACACACAGGTGTAGGAATTGGCCAATTGAAAAGTGATAATTTTGACAAAGCAGACAACTTAGGGTTCGTTACCTTTGGTGTTACTCCACAAGTTCGTCTTAGCAATCGTGTAGCTTTATTGTTTGATGGGTCTGTATACTGGTATGCTAGACAAAACAAAACTTTCGATGGTCTTAGCAATACTACTCACGATGGTTTCAAAGGGTTAAACTTTACCGGAACTATTGGTCTTCAAGTAGCTTTGGGTCGTCACATGATCCACGCAGACTGGTATAGTGAAGGAAAAGAGCTTGAAAGAAAACTACAAGCTGCTGAAGATCGTATAGCAAAAGCAGAAAGCGATGTAGCAAACTTGGCTAAAAAATTGGATGAAAAAGAAGATAGAATGGTGGATACTAACGGAAACCGTATTCCAGACGAATTGGAAAACTATCTTAATGAAAAATATGGTTCCAATGCTGAAAACAAATATGCTACAGGAGATGCTGCTCGTGAGCTTATCGAAAAAGGATACATCAATGTATACTTCGATTTCAACTCTTCAAAACCTCAAAAATCATCTTTGTGGGCAGTGGACTTTGTTGCTAACTACTTGAAACAAAACTCTGGTGCAAGTGTGAACGCAGTAGGTTATGCTGATGAAAAAGGAAGCGAAAACTACAACCAAAAACTATCTGCTAAACGTGCTGAAGTTATCAAACAATTGTTAGTAGACAGAGGTATCAATGCTTCACAGCTTTCTTTCGAAGGAAAAGGAGAAGATAAGACAGTTAATGCTAATTCTTCTAACGCTCGTCAGTTAGCACGTCGTGTAACATTCGAATTGAAATAATTGAAAATATTAGTATTTTGAAAACCACCCTCGCATGAGGGTGGTTTTTTTATAAAAAAACTTTTCATATTTGAAGAAAAGTAGTATATTTGCGCTCTCTATAGGAGATATATTATTTAGGTAAATAATAATCTAATTGCTTGATAATCAATGAAGAAACTTATTGAGCCTCCCTCAATTTCTTTTTCCATAAGAAAGACTCTGCAGCTGCTTAGGTGTAGAGCTTCTGTTCTTTTTCCTATTTTAATAACAAAGGAGCCACTACAGAGAATAGATAAGAGGACTTTTTCCCTAAGAATTTGAATTTTATTTTCTATTTATTCAGTACCCATTAATTTTCAACAATTAAAATAAATACGTAAATAAAATGAAAAATAAATATATAGATCTGATAGATCAAACCTACTATTTCCCCCAAGATGAATTTACTTTGGAGGGGGACGAACTTCGCTTTCATGATATAGACCTAATGGAACTTGTGCGTGAATATGGGGCACCACTGAAGTTCATGTATCTACCTAAAATATCAGAGAATATCCAAAGAGCTAAAAAATGGTTTGAAAAAGCCATTAAGAAGCATAAGTATAAGGGTGCTTATAACTATTGTTATTGTACCAAGAGTTCTCATTTTAAGCATGTGATGGTTGAGGCTCTCAAGAATGATATTCATATGGAGACCTCATCGGCGTTTGATATTAATATCATCAATAACCTCATCAGTGAAGGGCTTATCAGCAAGGAAAATTATATCCTATGCAATGGCTTCAAGCGTGATGCTTATATAGATGGTATCGCTGATCTTATCAATCGAGGATATGATAAGTGTATGCCTATCATAGACAACTATGAAGAGATCAATCTTTTTGATGAAAAAATAAAGGAAAATTACAATATAGGAATCCGTATAGCCTCCGAAGAGGATCCTCGTTCGGAGTTCTATACCAGTAGGTTAGGGATAGGCTATAAGAATATTGTACCTTTTTATAACAAAGAGATAAAAGATAATAAGAAGGTAACCCTCAAGATGTTACACTTCTTTATCAATACAGGGATTAAGGACAATGCTTACTACTGGAATGAGCTACTCAAGTGTTTGAAAGTGTATATACAGCTTAAGAAAGTAGCCCCAGAGTTGGATAGCTTGAATATAGGAGGAGGATTTCCGATAAAGACCTCTTTGGCTTTCGAATATGACTATGCCTATATGGTAGATGAGATCATTCGACAGATAAAGATAGCTTGTGACCAGGAGAAAGTGCCTGTACCAAATATCTTTACTGAGTTTGGTAGCTTTACAGTAGGAGAGGCAGGAGGAGCCATTTATGAAATCATGTACCAGAAACAACAGAATGACCGTGAGAAATGGAATATGATCAATTCCTCCTTTATTACCACCCTTCCCGATACTTGGGCAATTAACAAGCGCTTTGTGTTGCTCCCTATCAACCGATGGAATGATGAATATGAGCGTGTGCTCTTAGGAGGACTCACTTGTGATGGCGATGATTACTATAATAGTGAGCAGAATATGAACGCTATTTACCTACCTAAGTATAACAAAAACAAGCCTTTGTATATAGGATTTTTCAATACAGGAGCTTACCAAGACTCTATAGGAGGGGTAGGAGGATTGCAACACTGCTTGATCCCTCAGCCTAAAATAGTTCTTATAGATAGGAATAAGGATGGAGCGCTCACTACGCGCCTATTTATGGAACAACAAAAAGCGGAAGAAATGCTCAAAATACTTGGGTATTAGTGAAAAATAAGAAAAGGTAATTATATGAAAAAAGTGAGTTAGACAAAGTCTAACTCACTCTTTGTATCTGAGAAGTGCTAATTCTATTTAGAAAAAGCCTCTTTGAGTTGGTCAAGTGCTTTTTTGATTACTGAGCGTGGAGAAGCTAAGTTGATACGCATAAAGCCCGTACCTTCTTTGCCGAAGACACTACCATCGACCAAGGCTAAGTGAGCCTGATTGGTACAGAAAGCAACCAATTCTTTTTGGGAAAGGCCTAATGCTCTGAAATCCAAGAATACCAAGTAGGAAGCCTGAGGAACAAGGTATTTTACCTTAGGCAAGTGTTCATCAATATACTGGATTAGAAAATCAATATTCCCTTGCACATAAGTCAGTAGTAGGCTGAGCCATTCTTCTCCTTCTCGGTAGGCAGCGACCGTTGTCTGGAAAGCAAAAATATTTCCATCGGTGAGCATATAGCCTACGGTTTTGTCCAAGAATTTTTGCCTAATCTCTGGATTGGGGATAATGGCATAAGCACTGGCAAGCCCTGCCATGTTAAAGGTCTTGCTGGCAGAAGAAAAAGTAACACAGTTGTCTGCTACTTCCTGGGAGAGGCTTGCTAAGGAAACATGCTGATAGGAAGGAAGTGTCAAGTCAGCATGAATCTCATCAGAGATCATCAGTACCTTGTACTTGAGACAGATAGCAGCCAAGCGTTCCAATTCGGCTTTTGTCCACACACGCCCCCCAGGGTTATGAGGATTGCAGAGGATAAAGAGCTTGCAAGTTTTAGCTTTTTCTTCAAAGTCTTCAAAATCGATATGATACTGTCCCTCTTGGAGTAGTAGAGGATTGGTGACTACTTTTCGTCCTGTATTGCGGATAGCTGCGGCAAAAGGGTAATATACAGGCGGTTGTATAAGTACATTGTCGCCTACATGAGTGAAAGCCTCAATAGCCATGACCAAGGCAGGCACCACTCCTGGGATAAAACAAATCATCTCCTTATCAATGGAGAGTTGATGGCGTTTTTTTTGCCAATCAATTATAGATTGATACCAAGCTAAGGGTTTTTCAGTATAGCCAAAGATTTCGCATTCTATACGTTTTTTTACCGCTTCTACGATGAAGGGAGGTGTTTTGAAATCCATGTCGGCTACCCACATAGGGATCAAGTCTTCGCGTCCCCAGCGAGGGAGAAGAGCTTCCAATTTTAGAGAATCGGTACCTCTTCGGTCGATAATTTCGTCAAAATTATATATCATAGTTAAATAATTTAGTTACAATGATAAAAGAAAAACAGGAGACTATGAAATGACAATCTCCTTTACCACTTCCTTTTTCAGGAAATCATTGATGAGTTGGACTAATTCACTTCTGCGGAGGTTTAAGTCCTCTCTCAGGGAGGCATTGTTTAGCGAAATGAACAATTTATCTCCTTGCAGACGTACATTTTCGGTATATTTCACCACTCCCATACCTGCAATCTCCACCCAAGCCTCCTTCACACGTACCTTGTCAAGGCCATAGTTAAGGTTGTATTGGCTAAAGAGAGCAGGGATAATCTCCTTCAGGGAGCTTTCATTGTAAAAGTTGGCCATATCTTCATAAAAAACAGTACAAAGGTAGTGATATTTTTTTGAAAAAACATAAGAAAAAGAAGAAAATATATTAAACCATAACTAAGAGATTTTTTAGCAAAAAACCATATAAAAAGGGAGTGTAGAAAAAATTGCGAAAATAATTTGGTTACTACTAAAAAAAATCTTATTTTTGCCGAGTTTTTTAACAACTATTACACCCATGATAAAAATTACACTGCCTGACGGTTCTGTCAAGGAATACAAGAAGGGAATCACCCCTGCTGAAGTAGCCCAAAGTATTAGTGAAGGCTTGGCTCGTAATGTGATATCAGCCAGCTACAATGGTAAGACTATAGAGACGGTTACGCCCCTTGAGACGGACGGAAGTTTAGTGTTATATACTTGGGATAGTCCTGAAGGAAAGAAAGCCTTTTGGCACTCTTCAGCGCACATATTAGCGCAAGCCTTGGAGGAACTATACCCTAATATCAAGCTTACTATAGGGCCAGCTATTGCCAATGGTTTTTATTATGATGTGGATTTCAATGGAAATACAATTACAGACAAGGATTTCCCAGCGATAGAAGCCAAGATGCTTGAGATAGCTCGTGGTAAGTATGAGTTCAAGATGCGCCCAGTGAGCAAGGCAGAAGCTCTTTCTTACTATAAGGGAAAGAATGAGTATAAGACAGAACTGATAGAAGCCTTAGAAGATGGCAGTATCACCTTCTGTGATCATAGCACTTTTACTGACCTCTGTAGAGGAGGGCACTTGCCTAACACAGGCTTTGTAAAAGCTGTAAAGATACTTAGTGTAGCAGGTGCTTATTGGCGAGGTAATGAGAACAATCCACAACTTACACGAGTGTATGGTATCTCATTCCCTAAGCAGAAAGATCTCACAGAGTATCTTACACTCTTGGAAGAGGCCAAGAAGCGAGATCACCGCAAGCTCGGTAAGGAGTTAGAGCTCTTTACTTTCTCCAACAAGGTAGGACAAGGGTTGCCCTTGTGGTTGCCTAAAGGAGCTGCCCTGAGAGAACGCTTAGAAGCTTTCTTGCGCAAAGCACAGAAACAAGCGGGATACGAACAAGTGGTAACCCCACACATAGGACATAAGAACCTATATGTAACCTCAGGACACTGGGAAAAATACGGAAAAGATAGTTTCCAACCTATTGCTACCCCTAACGAAGGAGAGGAATATTTGCTCAAGCCAATGAACTGTCCTCACCATTGTGAGATATACAACTCTCACCCATGGAGCTACAAGGATCTGCCTAAGCGCTTTGCGGAGTTCGGTACTGTATACCGCTACGAACAGAGTGGGGAACTACATGGACTTACTCGTGTGCGCTGCTTTACTCAGGACGATGCCCACATCTTCTGTACGCCAGAGCAGCTCGATGCTGAGTTCAAGCATGTGATAGACTTGGTACTCTATGTGTTTGGTTCCTTAGGATTTGATAACTTTACCGCACAGGTATCCTTGCGAGACCCAGAGAACCTATCCAAATATATAGGAACCGATGAGAATTGGGCAAAGGCAGAGAATGCTATTATTAATGCCGCTAAAGAAAAGAATCTAACCTATGTGATAGAAACTGGAGAAGCTGCCTTCTATGGTCCTAAGCTTGACTTCATGGTCAAAGATGCATTAGGCAGAAGCTGGCAACTGGGAACTATCCAAGTAGACTATAACCTACCAGAGCGTTTTGACCTATGGTACAAAGGAGCTGATAATGAACTGCATAGACCAGTGATGATCCACAGAGCACCTTTTGGTAGTATGGAGCGCTTTGTCGCCATCCTACTGGAACATACCGCAGGAAACTTGCCACTTTGGTTGGTGCCAGAACAGGTGAATATTCTCTGTATCAGTGAGAAATATGAAGGCTATGCCCACAAAGTAGCCAATTTATTACAAGAAGCAGATTTGCGCCCTCATGTGGACAATCGCAACGAGACTATTGGGAAGAAGATTCGTGAAGCAGAAACACAGAAATTCCCTTACATGGTCATCGTAGGAGAAGAAGAGGAAAAGAATGGTACTCTTTCGGTACGTCGTCATGGAGGCGAAGACTTAGGTAGTATGAAGATAGCTGATTTTATCACCTTGATACAAGAAGAAATAAACAAAAATGTACGACCTTTCTCAATAGAAGTTTAACCTAAAAATTGAAAAGCCATTAATAACAAAGTACCCAATAGTAAGAGCGCTGGTGAAGAAAAGACTTCACATCGGATCAACAGAGACATACGTGTCCCCGAAGTGCGTTTGGTAGGTGACAATGTGGAAACAGGTGTCTATCCTACAAAGGAAGCCTTACGGCTTGCAGAAGAAATGGAATTGGACTTGGTAGAGATCTCTCCCAATGCCCAGCCTCCTGTGTGTAAAATCGTAGACTATAAGAAATTTCTCTACGAGCAGAAGAAACGTGCAAAGGAACTAAAAGCCAAAGCAACTAAGGTGGAAATCAAGGAGATTCGCTTTGGTCCTCAGACCGATGATCACGATTATGAGTTCAAGAAAAAACATGGGGAGAAATTCCTCAAAGAAGGTGCTAAGGTAAAGGCTTATGTATTCTTCAAAGGCCGTTCAATCGTCTACAAAGATCAGGGACAAGAGCTCCTCTTGCGCTTAGCGGTGGACTTGGAAGAGTATGGAAAGGTAGAACAGATGCCTAAGCTCGAAGGAAAGCGTATGACGATGTTCATCGCTCCTATCAAGAAGAAATAACAAAATAACAGATATTTTCCTCATTAATTTTTAAGTAACAAAATGCCAAAGATTAAAACTAAGTCCAGTGCTAAAAAACGTTTCAAACTAACGGGCTCTGGTAAAATCAAAAGAAAGCACGCTTTCAAAAGTCACATCTTGACTAAAAAAGCTAAAAAACGTAAGTTAGCTCTTACACACGCTACCTTAGTACATACTAATGACGAGGCTAGTGTAAAGAAACAATTAGGCTTAAAATAATTGTTTCCAGGTTAAAAATAATTGTCTCACCTTGGAGTATGGCTCAAAAAGAACGTAAAGTCGCCTACTACAAAAAAAAAAATTAGAAATTTATGCCAAGATCAGTAAACGCAGTTGCGCGTAGAGCGCGTAGAAAAAAAATAATGAAGCAAGCCAAAGGGTACTTTGGCCGCAGAAAGAACGTTTGGACAGTTGCCAAGAACGCGGTTGAAAAAGCGTTGGTATATGCTTACAGAGACCGTCGTAATAAGAAAAGAACTTTCCGCGCTTTGTGGATTGTTCGTATCAATGCAGGGGTTCGTCCTTATGGATTGTCTTATTCAAAGTTCATGGGAGCTCTTAAGGCTAATAAGATAGAACTTAACCGTAAAGTTCTCGCTGACTTAGCCTTGAATCACCCAGAGGCTTTCAAAGCAATTGTAGAAAAAGTAAAATAAACGTTTCATCAAAGAAAATATCTGTTTGTAAAAAAGGCTATCCCTTTATGAGATAGCCTTTTGATATTTTATAAATCAATCTCTACTTGGTTGCGCAGTAAGTCCTCAAGGGTTTCTGCCTTGCGTATGAGCTTGGCTTGCCCATCTATCCAGAGGACTTCGGCAGCGCGAGGACGTGAGTTGTAGTTGCTTGCCATAGTGTAGCAGTAGGCACCTGCATTCCTAAAACAGAGGATATCCCCTTCGGAGATTTCCGCAATTTGTCGGTTAGAGGCAAAAGTATCTGTCTCACAGATGTAGCCCACCACCGAGTAAAAGCGTTTCTTTCCCTCTGGGTTAGAGATGTTTTCTATAAAGTGAGTAGCTCCATAGAACATAGGGCGGATCAGGTGATTGAAACCCGAATCAATTCCGGCAAAAACGGTAGAGGTAGTTTGCTTGACTACATTGACCTTTACCAAGAAAAAGCCCGCTTCACTGACCAAGAATTTTCCAGGTTCAAAAGCCAAGGTCAGGTCTCTCCCATAGAGCTTGCAGAACTCCAAGAAGCGCTGGCTGAGCTTCTCACCCAGTTCTTCTATATCTGTCTGAATATCACCTTCCTTATAGGGTACTTTAAAGCCACTACCAAAGTCAATAAACTTCAGTTCTCTAAAGTGCTTGGCGGCATCAAAGAGGATTTCAGCAGCGTAGAGGAAGACATCTATATCCAAGATATCGCTACCTGTGTGCATGTGAATCCCATTGATGTGCATTTTGGTATTCTCTACAATACGCAGAATATGAGGTATTTGGTGAATACTTATACCAAACTTACTATCTATATGCCCAACCGAAATCTTAGAGTTGCCCCCAGCCATAACATGTGGATTGATGCGGATACATACAGGTACCTGTGGGTGCTTACTGCCGAATTGCTCCAAGATGGAAAGGTTGTCTATGTTGAGTTGTACCCCCAGAGAAGCAGCCTCCTCGATCTCCTCCATAGAGACCCCATTGGGAGTGAAGATAATCTGTTCGGGAGCAAAACCTGCATGAAGGCCTAACTTGACTTCTTGTATAGAAACTGTATCTAAGCCTGCTCCCAGCTTTCGCATAAGCTTGAGAATAGAGCCATTGGACAGCGCTTTCATTGCATAGTTGATTCTAAGGCTGGGCACAGCGGCAAAAGCCTTGATAAGTCGCTCATACTGAGATCTGATTTTGTAAGCATCATACACATACACAGGACATCCATAAGTATGCGCTATAGAAAGTAAATCTTTGATTTCCATAAGAATAAGGGTTAATGGGTTTGTCGGGACAAAGATACAATTTTAAAAAGAAAAGTAAAAGGTAATAGGTAAAAGATTAAAAAAAATTATTCATTAATCATTCATCATTGCTTATTATTTCGTATATTTGCGCAAAGTTAGTCATAATATGAAAACCCCTACTAAGTATATATTGTTGTCTTTGCTTGTAGAGTATGTGCTTTTTTGTCTCTTTATGCATTTTGTAATAAACCAAAAATCAAATACTTACGTTACCTCAATGGGTGCCATACGCACCTATGCCGCTATTACAGCGCTCTATATACCTACTTTGGTTTTGGCTTATTTTGTAGGGCAAAAGGTGAAATTTCATCTCTATAGCAGGCTAAAGAACTTTATCTTAGGGGTTTTGCTCATTTTTATTTTTTATATCACCACTTTTTGGTTTACAATGATGAGTTTTACTTATTTTCTCTGCCCTGAAGATGATAGACGTTATTGTATGGAGATAACACAATTTGTAGTGTTTGGATATACAATATATGGAATAGGGAAATGGTTGTTTGTCTTTGTGGCGTTGCTCTTAGGAGGGCTTTTAATGATGATAAATAATGGCAAGCGAATGACTAATGGTAATCGTATATAAATATGGATGAAATTAAATATCCTATAGGTGCTTTTGAGCTACCTAAGGAAATTACTCAGAAGCATATAACCACTTATATAGAAGAACTCAGGCGATTTCCTTATTTGTTAGAGGAAGCAGTAAAGCAATGTCCGCCGAATATACTCAACCTTACCTATAGAGAAGGGGGCTGGACAATAGCTCAGATAGTGCATCACTTAGCCGATGTGGATATGAATAGCTTTATTCGCTGTAAGCTCGCTCTGACAGAGGAAAACCCTATGGTAAAACCCTACGAAGAAACCTTGTGGGCAGAGATTCCTGAGGCAAAAGACTTTTATATATCTCCCTCCTTACGTATCATAGAAGGAGTACACTGGCGCTGGTGGAAGTTCTTGAGAGCCCTCACCCCAGAGGATTTTGAAAAGACTTACCGGCACCCACAGAGTGGACAAACGATATCTATAAAACAAGAAATAGCCAAGAGTGTATGGCATGGCAAGCACCACTTAGTTCATATTGAGTTGGCTAAAAAGCTCCAAATAATTAATAATAAATTGTAAATTAAGAATATATGAAAAGAAGATTTGTATATCAAGATGCCAAATCGGATAAGTTTTGGGATATTGAGTTTGAAGGTACTACCCAAACTGTCGTTTATGGAAAAACAGGTACCGCAGGGCGTGAAGCTGTAAAGGAATTTGCTACAGCTGAGGAATGTACCAAGGAAAGCGAAAAGCTCATCGCACAAAAACTCAAGAAAGGCTATACCGAACTTGCCGAAGGCGAAGCAGCTCCTGAGAAAAGAGAATACTCTGAAGAGGAAAAGGCTGACTATTTCTTTTGGGAAGCTATAGAAAAGAGCTACAAATACAATAAAAAAGATTGGAAAGCCTATGATCTGGAAGAACATTTAGAAAAAATCGCCACCTACTTATCTAAATATAGCGAAGAGAAATTGATTCTATTTCAAAAAACTTTAGAGCAGAAACTTATATCTCTTTATACAGCCTCTATAGCGGAACTTTATATCATTTTAGGAAATGAATATGAAAAAGAGGGAGATAATTATAGTTTTGATGGCTATGTTTCTGATGATGGTTTTATCTATTTCCGTTGTTGGCTACTGCTCAAAGGAAAAGAATTTTATGACGATATCACCAAAGATATAGAAACTTTTGTATCAGGTAAATATCACTTTAATATAGGGGAAACTTGGGCAGAAGGTCTGCTCTATGTAGCCGATGATGCCAATCAAGAAGCTCGTCCGGATAGTGATGAGGGAATCATAGAAGATACTGTATATCAGAAATGGCCAGAGCTGAACTATGATTTTGGTGAATTTGCTATGGACAGGGAACCCAAGAGTGGAGGAGAGCTCCAGAAAATGTATCCTAAATTGGTAGCTGAAATCATGCCCATCCGTTAGTAAATAAATTCTTTAATAACGTAACGATATTCTTCAAAAAGTAGTACCTTTGCTGCCAGATATGGAAAAACAAGAAAGATACGACCGCGCCTATATGCGTATGGCTCAGGAGTGGGCAAAACTCTCCTATAGCCAGCGAAAGCAAGTAGGGGCTATCATCGTCAAAGACCGTATGATCATTTCTGACGGGTATAATGGTACGCCTACAGGTTTCGATAATTGTTGTGAGGACGCTCAGGGGGATACCCTATGGTATGTGCTCCATGCTGAAGCAAATGCCATTCTCAAGGTGGCGGCCTCCACCCAGTCTTGTGCTGGAGCGACGCTCTATATCACCATGTCGCCCTGTAGGGAATGTAGCAAACTCATACACCAAGCTGGCATTGTCCGTGTAGTGTACAAGGATTCCTATAGAGATACCAGCGGGATAGAGTTCTTAGAAAAAGCTGGTGTAGAGATTCTACATTTGCCAGAGACCTCTTCAGAGGGAGATAGTCTGTAACCTTTTTCTTTTGTCATGGCCTTAGTATTAGAATGGGACTTTGAGTCTTACCAAGAGGAAGAGCTTCTGGTTGCCCTACATGCGAGATTTGCTCCTTGCAAGATGGCCTATTGGCTCAATACCTCCCTTCATATCGGCCTTAAGCGTGAAAGGAAAGACTTGTATGACAAGGAATTTGATACCTTTTTTCCGTTTTTCTCCTATGAAGGAGAGAAAAAGTGGTACCTGATAACCAACAAAGTACGCAAAGAAGTCTCTGTAGGGATGTTTTTGCAAGTAGAAGAAAATCAATTGCTTATAAAAGAATTGCCTAAAGTAGATTATTTCCTGAGAATCACCCCCTTGGAGGAGCCTCTTAGTGCGACAACACTGCTAAAGGAGCTTCGTTGGATAGACTTTTTCTACGAGATAGCCCTTTTTCCTGAGGGGAAAATCCCAGCCAAAGAGCAGCGGAAACTCAATGAAATCAAATCAAAATTAATTTTTTAAATATATAGTATGATAGGACGAAAAAAAACTAAAATAGTAGCTACCTTAGGGCCTGCTACTGATAGCCCAGAAATTCTCAGACAGATGATTTTAGCAGGGGCTAATGTATTCCGTATCAACTTCTCTCATGCCAACTATGACGAGGTAAAGCAACGTATAGCCCAAGTACGTGCTATAGAAGAAGAACTCAAGACCCATGTAGCTCTACTGGGAGACCTGCAAGGGCCTAAGCTCCGTGTAGGAGTGATGGAGGACGATGTGGTAGTAGAGAATGGAGATCAGATATCCTTCATTACAGGCGAGCCTTTTGTAGGGAATAAAGAGCGTGCTTATATGAACTATGCCCAGTTCCCCCGCGATGTAAAAGTTGGGGAACGTGTACTTTTGGACGATGGTAAGCTTATCTTTGAGGTGGTTTCCACCAATGAGAAAGATACAGTAGTAGCCAAAGTACTCCAAGGAGGTGTGCTCAAATCCAAAAAAGGAGTGAACCTACCCAATACTAACATTTCCTTACCGGCTCTTACTGAGAAAGATATCAAAGATGCTATCTTTGCCATAGAACAAGAGGTGGATTGGATAGCACTTTCCTTTGTACGACATGCCAAGGATATAGAAGACCTCAAGACACTGATCAAGCAGCACACTACTGAGAATATTCCCATTATTGCCAAGATAGAAAAACCAGAGGCTTTAGTCAATATAGATGAGATTATCGCCAACTGCCAGGGACTGATGGTAGCTCGTGGTGACTTGGCTGTAGAGACTCCTGCTCAGGAAGTACCCCTTCGCCAAAAAGAATTGGTACGTAAAGCCAAGGAAGCACGTATTCCAGTAATCATTGCTACCCAGATGATGGAAACCATGATAGAGAGTCTGACCCCTACCCGTGCTGAGGTAAACGATGTGGCTAACTCCATCATAGACGGTGCCGATGCAGTGATGCTTTCCGCCGAGACTTCCACAGGGAAATATCCAGTACAGGTTATCGAAAGAATGTCTAGCATTATCAATAGTGTAGAGGATTCTGAGTTTATTAATGTACCTCGTATCCCACCAGTACGTGAGGGCAATGAACGTTTTGTTACTCAATCTGTATGTTTGAGTGCTGCCAAGCTT
The DNA here is from genome assembly GCF_002302415.1 of Capnocytophaga gingivalis. Lineage (NCBI taxonomy): Bacteria > Pseudomonadati > Bacteroidota > Flavobacteriia > Flavobacteriales > Flavobacteriaceae > Capnocytophaga > Capnocytophaga gingivalis. The sequence continues at coordinate 2,632,208 of NZ_CP022386.1, forward strand.
GTCGATGATATGGATGCTAAGGTTATTTCCACCCTTACAGGTAGTGGATATACGGCATTTCAGATATCTGCCTTGCGCCCCAGTGCTCATATCTTGGTCTTCTCCTCCAACCGACGCCTGCTCACCAAGCTCAGCCTATTATGGGGGGTAACGACCTACTACTATGATCGTTATGTATCCACCGATGAGACTATAGAGGACATCAACCGTATCGCTACTCGAGAGGGACACGTGCAAGTAGGTGATATTGTCATCAGCCTTAGCGCTATGCCTATCAGCTACCAAGGCCGTGTGAACACTGTACGTGCTACACAGATATTAGCCTAATTTAGAGAAAAGTGAATAGTGAAAAAAACACTATTCACTTTTTGTTTTTTTAAAGTTTTTCCTTTACAAAACTGCTGACAGTAAGGCGATGTACACCGAGAATACGCCCAATGGCGGAGTAGGACACCCGCTTGTCCAATAGCTCTTTGATGCGTTTTTCTTGCCCTGTGAGTTTTGTCTTAGCCGACTTACTTCCTTTAGGGCGACCCAATACCACTCCCTCAGCTTTTTTACGAGCTAAAGCCTCCTTAGTACGCTGACTAATAAGGTTGCGCTCAATCTCGGCAGATAGTCCAAAGGCAAAGGCTAGCACCTTGCTATTGATGTCGCTCCCTAAGCGATAGTTATCCTTGATCGTCCAGACCTGAATATCGCGGTTCATACACTCATTAAGTACCCCCATAATCATCAAAAGGTTACGTCCCAAACGCGACAGTTCTGAACAAATAAGGACATCACCTTTCTTCATTCTTTTAAGGAGTTTACCGAGTTTTCTATTCTCTACTCTTGTCATACCTGAAATAGTTTCTTCTACCCAAACATCAATAGTTAGGCTGTTTTTCTCACAGAAATTACTAATTTCAAAACGTTGGTTTTCTATAGTTTGCTTATCGGAACTTACCCGAATATATCCATAAATCATTGTATAAGTAAATTTGATTAAACTCATAAATATAATCAAAAATAATAAAACAATGACGGGCGTTTGTTTTTGACAAATCTATCAGAAGTAACTGGGAAACGAATTGACCCCAAAGGTTATGATATTAAGACAAAATTACTAAAAAGTAGCATTGATAATATTGATTTGAAAAAGTTCATTTTACTGCCTTTGAAATCATTCATTATTCAAAGTATAGCAGGTAATTGGGGAATTGATGAAAAAGAGGAGATTGAGGATAATGAAGAGTATCAAAAGTGTTTAGTAATTAGAGCTACTGAATTTGATAATCAATACAATTTGAATTTAGATAATTCAAGAGTAAAATACCGCTTAATAAAGAAAAGTATTTTATCCAAAATAGATTTAAAAGAAAATGATTTATTAATAGAAAAATCAGGAGGAAGTCCAGACCAACCAGTTGGTAGAATAGCCATTATAACACAAAATATAATTAAAGATAATATTTTGTGTTATAGCAATTTTATTCATAAAATAAGAGTTGATAATAAAAAAATCAATCCTAAATATTTGTTTTGCTTTTTAAAGATGATGCATAATATTAGACTCACGGAAGCGATGCAAAGCCAAACTAATGGGATTAAAAACCTTATTATGAGTACTTATCTTAACCAAAATATTGTTATTCCTATTTCTGAAAATGGAATAATAGACATTCAGAAGCAAACAGAAATTGCTAATAGAATTACAGCTATTAGAGAGGAAGCTAAAAAACTACAATTAGAAGCAATTAATACATTAGAAACAGCAAAAAGAAATATTGAACAAATGATATTAGGCAATTAGTTCCCTAATATCATTTGCTCTACTTCTTGCTTAGCTTGTTCCAAAATTTCTTTTCCTTCTTGCTTTAATGTGTTAGCTTTATTTCGTATTTGTGAGATATGGGTAGCTATTTCATTTTGTTTTTGTAAGGGAGGAATAGGAATAGGTAATGATTTTAGATTATCATTATTTAAATAAAGTATTGTAGCTAAAGAAGAGGCTCTTTTAGCTAAGGAAAGAAATATATTTGTATTAAACCAATATGAAATAAAAAAAGGATTAATTTCTTCACTAAATCTTAGACTTGACACATTTTGATTTATAGAAATGGGTATATCATAAATATTTACAGAAGATATGCCTATAGTTCCTGCAATACACATAATTACTTCTTCCTTATAAGAGAAAGTCAAAAAATCCTTATATTTGGTTCTAATATATTTTGTATTTTCAATATTGATCTCATATTTTTTCAGATTTGTATTTCTTAAAAAAGGTATTCCCTTTTCGGTTGTAAAAGCATTTAACTTTTGATTAGGTGTTGTACCTGTTTTTATTGCTTTTAAATACTTTTTAATTCTTTCAAAAGGATATATTGAATTATTTAAAGATTGAAATAAACAATAAAAGTACTTAGAATTATAATCAGGGTCAATTCGTTTCCCAGTTACTTCTGATAGATTTGTCAAAAACAAACGCCCCTTTTTTACTAACGGATTATCATTGTCTAAGTTATAGCTATTGTTTTTATCAGTGTTTTGTGGTAAAAGCTCTTCTTCTTTGGGTAGTGTAATACCTAACTCTCCTAAAAGATAATCATCAATACTATCCAATAACCTTTGAGCTTCAGCTTCTTTTTGTTGCTTTTGTATTATTTTATTATAGAAGTAAGAAACTATCTTTTTTTGAGTTATAATATCTAGTAATGGAATAGAAATAGATCCTACTTCCTCTAAATTAATATTGGCTCGAGCTACAGGTCTCTTTATTCTATCTAATATTTTTTGACCTAAATCTGTTAGAAAAAAAACATGAATAAAATGAGGATTAATATTTTCTTTAAATCTTACACCACAAATCGCTTGGTTTATATTGGCTTCAAAATCATAATTATAAACACCTACTTTTCCTATTGTAGCCCCTACAATTGCAATAAGTAAATCATTTCTTAAGATTTTGGAGCCTTTCATAAGTTTATTATGTATTTCGGGTTTTATAAAATTTAAATTGTTAAAATCTATAATATTATCTTCTGAAAAATCTCCACTTCTCACAAAAGGGATTCCATTATCTTTATCTGTATATGCGTCTCCTCCGCTTAAAGGAGTTATTCCTGAAAATATTTTAACACTTTCATTTCTAATTGATGAAGTTGGTATTAATGATAGTTTTTCTTTTATAATATTATACTCCTTTTTATGAAAGTGAGGGTCAATTCTCCCCTCCAATTCCGAACGATTAACAATAAAAACCTTATTAGGATCTATGTTTTCTGATAGTTTAAACATATAAAATATTATTTTAAAGGTATACCGTAGTTTTTATTCAATATCTCTAAGATATTCCTTCTTGCTATTTCAGATAAGCTTTTAGATCTATATTTATCATTATAGATATGATATGTGTCATTAGCATAATCTGATTTAGGAGAATCTGAAGATTCTTCCCTGAATAGAAGAGTAGGTTTTTTCATAGCTCTCGCCCAACCAGTCTCATATAGTACATTTGCATTATTATTAGAGATATCAGCAATGAAAATATGACAATTTTGAATTTTATTTATAATATCTTGTATCTGGTCTTGAGTTTCTCCTCTATTTTGCATTATAGGATAAAGAGAAATCTTTACTCCGTAATCTCTACTTATTTCATTGATTACGTTTCCATATATTGTATTATATTCTGCAACAATGTTTGGATCCCCTTGAAAATAAGGCATTGCAACAAAAACTTTTATTTCTTGCTCTACTATTTTGTCAAATATTTTGATAATACTCTCTGCTTTGATTTCTTTAATATCAAAAATATGGTTTTTGATTACCCAGTTTTTAAAAAATTCAAATTTACTTGTATTATCTGTAACTTTGTAATATAGAAATGCTGTGAGGAGTCCAAAGCTTGAATTATCCTTTAATTTTTCATTTTCTAAATACAGAACATCAATACATTTTAATGCATCAAGAACATCATCAACTATATGGTCTATTTCATTGCTGTTTTCTAATAATACATTAAAAAAATCTATGCAGTAAGTTCTGTACTGATTTGAAATAATATGTTTGATGCCACTAAAATAATCAGCCTTCATTTTATCCATCAACTCTCTTGTTTTAATTCCAGCTTTTCCTAAAATTATCTCTAACTCGGTATCTGGAAAATTATTTTTGTCATCAATGATTACTTTTAAATTTTCTTCTGATGTTAATGGAATTGTTTTAGTGTTTATGTTGTGAAAAAATATTTTAGTTGCCTTGTCAAAAGTTTTTGTGTCTTGAGTTTCGATTAACCTATCTCCATCATAAAATTCTTCTCCTAAAATAATACAAAAAGGCGCAACCATTCTCTCAACCTTATCAGCAGTAGATGTTTCTGCTGCTAATAACCTATGGTTGCCATCAATTCTATGAAAAGGTTTAGAATTAATATATTCATCAGCAATAATAAGCTCAATAATTTTTACTCCTTCATCAGTTGGTGAATTAAAAATTTTCTTTATTCTTATTTCAACATTATCTTTATTTGATTTATATTTATTTCCTGATTGAATAGCTATTAAAGGACTATTATTTGATTTTTTAACAGAATCGTGTCTAATTTTATAGCTTAAAATAATCTCAGGGAAAAACAAATATGTCTCTGTTTCTAAAAAAGTAATAATATCATCTCTTCCCTCAATAGGTTTTCTTTGATAGTTATAATCCGCACAAGAAATTTGGGCTAATTCTTTAATAGGAGCAAAACCTCTGATACATAATTGTCCACTAAGTGAATTATCTAATATACCTCGTATTATCATAGCTTATTTATTTTCAATGAATTTTATAAATCGTTCTAATTCCTTCCCTATAACCTCCAATTCATTCACAGCAATCTTTTTGCCTGTAGCATCATAACCTATCTCTTCAGCTATTGCCATAAAAATAGGGTAGTCCTTTAGCTTTTTCTGTTTCTCTGTTAAGAAAGCATCTTGTAATTCTTCTTTAAGGTTGTTTACTTTTTCTGAAAACTCCTCTTGTATTTCTTTCTTCTCCTCAGCCATAAGAGGGGCTAATCCTTTTTTGTCAAGAGAAGGGTATTTTTCTTTATATTGTTTTTCAAGGGCACTTATAGCTTGTTTTTTTTCTTTTTCTAATTGTGTTACTTGCTCTTTGTACTGATATGAGAACAGTAAGTTATGTTTTGAATTTTGCTTTAAGTTCCTAATTTGCTGAGTTTCATCTTCAGTGTATTTTTTTAAAAATAATACCGAACTTTTTACACCTGCCCCATTAGCTGAGAAAGCCGTTTGAGGCATAGAAATTACAGCAACTATTCTAAAAATCTCTTCTATATGATCACGTACATATTGCAGAGAGCTATTGGTTAAGATGCCATCGGGAATAACGATAGCCAAATAGCCTCCTGCTTTTAAAAAATTATAACATTGCTCAATGAATAAGACTTCAGTACTTTGGTTTTCGCGTACAGTTTCAGGAGCTGATTTTACAGCTAACCAGTCTTCTTCTTTTTTACCTAATTTGTATTCTTTTAAATAGGCTTTTTCTGTCTGGCGAACAATACTTCCAAAAGGGGGATTGGTAATGATAAAATCGAAATGATTGTATTTAAAACCTTTGTTTTCCGTGTTTCTTTGAATTTCTTCAGGGCTTAAAAGCCCATCAGAAGTAATCACATTGGTATGTCCATCATCATGAATAATCATATTCATTTTGGCGGCTCTTGAAATTTGCTCATTAATTTCTATACCATACAAATTCTTTTCAGCGAAATTGTGCCAATACCTAAAATGCCTTTCCCTTTCGTCAGCATCTTCCTTGTAATCAGGTATATCTCTATTAGCAAGCTCTCTTACTTTATTCAAAGCATATAAAAGAAATCCTCCACTACCACACGAGGTATCTAAAACAAAAGATTCATTTGTAATAGGTAATACATCAACAATAAATTTTACAATTTCACGAGGAGTAAAATATTGACCAAAATTACCCCTAAAGAAAGAATTCATAAAGGTCTCAAAAGCCCTCCCTTTAGCATCTAAATCTGTCTTTCCAATATTAATACCTTGTAAATATCCTACTACTGTCCTGATTTTTTCAGGTGCAAGCCTGATATTATCACGAAAAACTTCAGGGTCTTTCTTTCTACCTTCATTATAAAGGTCATTAATTCTATTTAAAAGACGTTTATTTTCCTCATCAGCTATAGCTTTTGGTTTTTGTTCTTTACTTAAACTGTCATAATTCTTTATTTCTGAGGGATCTACTTTTATAATTTGAAAATCATAAGGGTCTCCCTTTTTTCTGATCTTCCGTTCATCCCATATTTTGCAGAAAATAAGTTTATCCAATTCGTCAAAAGCTTCTGAAGGATTAAGGTGTCCTCCTCCCCAAAGCGCATCATGTGCTTTTTTAAATCTACTTGTTAAATCTTCCTGTTCAATAGTTTTTAAGTCTTCAAACTTTTGTTCTCCTTCTTTTTGAGATATTTGAGCTGCCTTATACACATATCTGTAATTAGCTAATTTTTTTACTCCATACGAAGGAATATCAGTTTCTTCAATTCTTGACTCTCTTGTTTTATCTACTTGAAAATAACTATTTTTATTTGAACAAGTTACCCAAACATATTTTACACTGTTTGCCATTGCATAGGCATAGCTATAGGCTTGATTTACAGCTTCATTAAATGCTGGATCTGTAATATCTGCTTTCTTACACTCTACTAAAATATGAGGTTCTGTGCATTCATCATCATTATACACTACTATATCAGCTTCCTTTGTACTAGAACCCATTGGCACAGAAACAAATATTCCTATTCGTTCAGGCTTGTAATTATACTGAATAACCAACAAAACAAAAGCCTCAGCTTGCACCTTTTCCTCTGGATTGGTGAAGTTTCTACTTTTATTCTGATGAATATATGTTATTGTTTTCTCATCTTCTGAAATAGAGATGAGGTTTCTTTTTATACCTTCTTGTATGATTCGATTCATAGAATGTTGATTTTTATTTATACTAAAAAACCGATTATTATCTCAGTTCATAGACTAATTAGTTTTCCTATTAATCCGCTGCAAAGATACTACATTTCCCCTTAAAAGTCAAGGAAAAACCTACTTAGGAGTAAGATTTACGCAATAAAAAAAGGTTGCCATTTTGGTAACCTTTTTTACTGAAATAGAGGATTAAAATTTGTAAGAGATAGAAATATTGACATTGCGGGGGGCTCCAGGGAAGGAACGTAGCTTGTCGTAGCCGCCTACCCAGTGGGTTTTGTTTAGGATGTTGTTGAGGTTCAGTTGGAACTGTATTTGGTTAATCTTGTAGTAGAGTACTGCATTCACCAGACCATAACCTGGGTATACGGTGGTATTGGCACGGCGACCTACTTGTCCATAGCGTTCGGTAACAAAGTTGTACCCAGCCCCAAAGCCTAAGTGCTTGAGAGGCCCTTCGGTGATGATATACTTTGTCCAGATATTCCCAGAGTGGCGAGGGGTTGAGGGGCGTTGCATATCGAAGTCCTTTTCGCTATTGGAAGCGGTCTTGGTGATACGGGCATCTATATAAGCATAGCTGGCTAAAATGTTCCAGTTGGGGGTGATTTCTCCTGCGAGGTCAAACTCGAATCCGTTGGACTCCTCTTCTCCGATCTGCATTCTTAGGTCAGGCTTACCAGGTACAGCAGGGGAAGCAGGGTAGAGGGAATTCTGCTGGATAATCTTAAAGGCAGAAGCAGTAGCACTCAGGCGCTTTTGGAACCAATCCGTCTTGACCCCTACCTCATAGAGCTCACTATAGACAGGGTCAAAGGGGCCTCCATAGCGGTCAGGGTCTGCCTGTATCGAAGCGGACTGAGGTTCAAAGCCTTTGAGCCAAGTAGAGTAAAAATTAATGTTGTCAGTAGCGGTCACTACCAAGCCTATACGGGGAATAAGAGCTTGTTGTTCTATCTTTTCCTCATTGTTTTCCTTATAGTTGGTATAGTCCACGAAGAACTCCTTACGAAGACCTAAGAGGACTTTTACCATGCTGATTTCCAATTGTTCTTGTAGATAAATCCCATGAGAGGTCTGTAGGGTGGGTTTGGTATTACCAGCGGTAAAGATGTATTTGTTGGTCTCTTTCATTACATTGCCAGCAGTAGGGTTGTTTAGGTCAAATACAGCCACATTGGTCAAAGGTTTGCCATTGGCATCCACTACATAGGTATTGATTTTAGCAGGGTCAAAGGTAGTGGTGGTTTTTCCATTTTTAAGCAAATAGCCTCCTGCGGTAAGCTGTGATGCTCCGGGGAGTAGTTCTACCTGAAAGTAGTCATAGCCAACCAAGAGGGTGTGTTTCAGGGCACCTGTGGTAAAGGTGTAGTTCAGGTAGTTATTAAAGCTATTGTTGCGGAAGGTACGCTCTCTGAGCAGTGCTTGCATAAGGATTTTGCTTTGATCTCCTGTGTTGATTTTATTTCCTTGTTGCATATAGTAGCTATTGGCTTGGTTATGCTCTCTGAGGTCTTCGCTATAGGAGGAATTCAGGTAGGTACTATTGAAGGAAAGATCTTCAGTGATCTTGTGAGTAAGCCCGAGGGTGATGTTCATTTGGGTTTCCCTGAGGAAGTCATTGGTGGCACTGAGAGATCGGGTAATAGGTACCGAGTAGAGGTCAGCATCACCGAAGATGGTCTGCCCACGGTCTACCTTACCATCCAAGCGTTGATAGCTTATATCCACATTGAATCGGGTCTTTTCGTTGGGGATAAAGGAAAAGGAAGGAGCAATGGTCAGGGTGTTGCGTCCTTGTAGATCACGATATCCATCAGTGGTTTCATAGCCAAGATTCAGGCGGTAGAGCAGGCTCTTGCTTTCGTTCAAGGGGGCCAGTGAAGTCGCCATAAGTCTTGAGCGTACCCCAGCTACCAGTATTTACTGAAATGGTATGTTGGCGCTCCAAGAGCGGTTTTTTAGTAACTCGGTTGATGATTCCCCCAGGCGCGGCATTGCCAAAAAGCGCTGCGGCGGGACCTTTGATGACTTCTACACGTTCCACATTGGCCAAGGACGAGGAAGACCAAAGGCTTGTTTGGGCACGCATTCCATTGAGGAGGTTACCCGAATTGCAGTTTCCTGTAGTTCGGAACCCACGGATACTAAAATCATTATAAGTGGTATATTGGCTTACTCCACTGATGTTCTTTACCACATCATTCACAGTGGAGGCACCTTGGTCGAGGATTACCTCCTTGGTTACATAATTGATTGTCTGAGGAATATCACGAATAGCGGTAGCTGTTTTGGTGCCTGAGAAGGAAGAGGTATTCTTGTAGGAGCTCTCTCTTCGTCCGATGATTTCCACCTCTTGCAGTTTTTGGGTTTCTTCCTGTAGGGCAATATCCAAGTGTGTGTGGCTGCCTGAGGGATTGGGAGTGACCTCGAAGGCCTTTTTGACAGTCTCATACTCGATGGAGCTAAAGATAAAAGTCTGTGAGCCAAGAGGCACACGATGAATCTCATAGAAGCCTTTTTTATTGGAAGACGCCCCTTTGGTAGTTCCTTCCAATATAACACTAACCCCTAAAAGAGGGCTCCCTTGTGTATCGGTAACACGTCCGCGTACCGTAATTGTCTCTTGGGCACATAGCGAAGGGATACAGCACAATAGCAATCCCCATAACAATAAATATTTGTACATAAATAATAATTTATTTAAACTAATTTTAAATAGTATTTTTCAGCGTGCAAAAATAATATATTCTCATGAATTGTAAGTTATAGGAAAGTTAATTAATCACTAATCATTAATAATTGATAATTAAATTCGTAATTTTGCATGTTTGTAAAGTGCTATTCGATGATAAAAATAAAAACAAAAGAACAGATAGAGATTATGTATGAGAGTGCACAAGTGGTCTCTCGTACCTTAGGGATGTTAGCCCGTGAGATAAAACCAGGGGTAACTACTTTGTATTTAGACAAGTTGGCTGAAGAATATATACGTTCGCAAGATGCCAAGCCTGGATTTTTGGGCTTATATGGTTTTCCCAATACTCTTTGTGTAAGTCCTAATGCACAGGTAGTGCATGGAATTCCTAACAACAAGCCTTTGCAGGAAGGAGATATCATCTCGGTGGACTGTGGAGCGCTGAAGAATGGCTATTATGGAGATCATGCCTATACCTTTGCAGTAGGAGAGGTGAGTCCAGAGGTAGCACAACTGCTGAAAGTAACCAAGGAATCACTTTATATAGGCATTCGTGAGTTTAGGCTCGGCAATAGGGTAGAGGATGTGGGCTATGCCATACAGACTTACTGTGAAAAACATGGCTATGGAGTAGTACGCGAGCTGGTAGGCCATGGGGTAGGTACCAAGATGCATGAAGACCCAGAGATGCCTAACTATGGAAGGCGAGGGCGCGGAAAGAAGTTTGTAGAAGGAATGGTAGTAGCCATAGAGCCTATGATCAATATGGGAACTAAGAACATCAACCAGCTGCGTGATGGATGGACGATTCTCACCCGTGATGGTAAGCCCTCAGCACACTTTGAGCACGATGTTGCCCTTGTAGATGGTAAGCCTAAATTGCTCTCTACCTTTAAGTATATTTATGAAGCCTTGGGGATAGAAAGCCACGAGGAGGACGAATTTTTGTATAAGTAATGCGCCTGATTAAGACCCTTCTCAATACAATCCCACGTCCGTGGCTGATCCGTGCCAGCTATTGGGTGAGGCCTCTTTTGGCATTTTACTATAAAGGGAGTCGCTATACGGATCCTATAGATGGACGTAGCTTCCGTCGTTTTCTGCCCTATGGTTATGGGAAGGTGCGTGAGGGGGTGCTCTCGCCCTCTACCTTATCACTGGAGCGCCACCGGTTGCTATGGCTGTATCTCAAGCGGAAAACCTCTTTCTTTTCAGCTCCGCTCAAGGTATTGCACATAGCCCCAGAACAGGCTTTTTATAAGCGCTTTAAGCGACAAGCCAACTTGGAGTATATCACTTCAGACCTTTACTCCCCTTTGGCTGATGTCAAAGCCGATATTTGCGCCTTGCCTTTTGAAGATGAATCCTTTGATGTGATACTTTGCAACCATGTCTTAGAACATATACCAGATGATACCCAAGCGATGCGAGAGCTCTACCGTGTACTCAAGAAGGGAGGTTGGGGAATCTTCCAAGTGCCCCAAGAGATAGAGCGAGCCGAGACCTTTGCCGATGATTCTATTACCGATGACAAGGAGCGGGCGCGTATTTTTGGTCAATATGACCATGTGCGGATCTATGGTATGGATTATTTTGACAAGTTGCGCAGTATAGGCTTTTCGGTGTTGCCCTTGCCATGCACGGAGGTAGCCTCTGCTGAAGAAATAGAAAAATACCGATTGGTAAAAAATGAAATACTCCCTATTTGCTCTAAGTAATAGGGAGTATTTTTTTAGGATTATTGTGTGTTATGCAAAGAAAACAATCAGTAACTGAGCGACCATGATACGCATGAAGGTTGTCAGAGGGTATACGCTGGCATAGGTCAGAGCCGGTACATCGGAGGCGGTGGAATCATTCGCAAAAGCCAAAGCAGGAGGGTCTGTGGAGGCGCCTGCCAAAAGTCCACAAGTCTCTAAATAATTGAGTTTTCCTCTCCAGCGAGAAATCCAAGCGGTGACCACAAGGGGTACTAAGGTAATGATCGCTCCTAACCCCATCCATAATAGTCCGTCCCCTTCGGTAATGGTTTTGATAAAGTTCTGTCCAGCACCCAAGCCAACACTGGCCAAGAAGAGGACAATCCCAATCTCACGTATCATTAGGTTTGCACTCTGGGATACATAGTGTGTTACCGAAAGGCGTCCGCCATAGCGGCTGATAAGGATAGCGACGATAAGAGGACCACCTGCTAAACCTAATTTGACAGGTACAGGAATACCTGGAATATTGAAAGGAATACTTCCTAAGAGTACCCCTAAGGTGATTCCTAAGAAGAGTTCAGCTATATGAGGGGTGCTTAGGCGCTTCTTTGAGTTACCAAATTCCTTGGTAGCAGTCTTTATGCGTTCTTCATCCCCTACGATGGTAATCGTATCCCCAAACTGTAATTTGGTATCAGGGGAGGCTACAAACTCAATACCAGCTCTGTATACACGCGTAACAGTGACTCCAAAACGCTCATATATGTTCATTTCAGAGAGTTTTTTGGTATAAGCCTCTTTTTGAGTAACATTGATACGGCGGGAAATAAATTTCTTTTCTTTGGCAGCTTCAGTGAAATATTCTTCAGTCTTGACGACAGCCCCAATGAGGTTATTGAGTTTTTCAGTATATTGCTTATCTACTACAAAGAGAATAATATCTCCTTTTTCTAGAATTATATGGTCATTAGCTAGGATTACTTCTCCGTTTTTTGAAATTCTTGAACAGATAAAGTTGAAATCCAATGTCTGGCGAATAGCATTTAGTTTTTTTCCGAAAAGTGCGGGATTTTCCAGTTGGAAAGCTATTCGCACTATGGTAGAATGTTCTCCTCTGTGCTTGAAACTATGTAGGCGTTTTTCAGCTTCTATATTGATTCTAAGAAAAGCTTTCATACCGAGCATGACAAGGATAATTCCCAATACCCCAAAAGGATAAGCCACAGCATAGCCAGTGGAGAGTACTGAGTCAGAAGCCGTAGGGGAGAGGTCACTTAGAGTAGCCTGAGCAGCTCCCAGTCCTGGGGTATTGGTTACCGCTCCGGACATAATCCCTACCATAGTAGGCATATCTATCCCTGTGAGGTAGTGGAGGGCAATGACAGTAAGCATACATAGCCCTACAGCCAGTACAGCCAAGGCATTGAACTTAATTCCTTCTCGCTGGAAAGAAGCAAAGAAACCAGGTCCTACTTGTAACCCAATGGTGTAAACAAACAGAATAAGGCCAAATTCCTTTACAAAATGCTGTACTTCACCATTCACAGTGAAGCCAAAATGAGAGGCTGCAATCCCAGCAAAGAGTACACAAGCAATACCGAAGGATACTCCTCCTATGCGTACCTTCCCAAGAGCTACCCCTACAGCAATGACTATACTGTAAATTATGACAGTATAGGCAACACTTTCGTGGTTGGTCATCAGATTAAAAAACCAGTCCATAAGATAGTTATTAGTTTTTGAGTTTTTAATTTAGAGTTTTGAGTTAACAATTGACAATTATTGTTAGTCTCCTTTCTCCTTAGAGAGGAATCCTTTGTCTAAGCTATTAACATCCAGTGCATTGGCGATAAGCTCTTCATTCTCATTACGTCTTCGGAAGATGTCGATGGCGGTATAGACAGCTTGTCGGAAGGAGCTTTCATCAGCTATGCCCCTGTCAGCAATAGCGTAAGCTGTGCCGTGATCAGGAGAGGTACGTATTTTGGAAAGTCCAGCGGTGAAGTTGACCCCCTTGCCAAAGGACATCATCTTGAAGGGGATCAGTCCTTGGTCATGATAAGGAGCTATAACCGCATCAAAGTGCTTGTAGTCAGATACAAAGAAGCTATCAGCACTATAAGTGCCAAATACTAAAATTCCCTCTTTGTAGAGCTTTTGTACCACAGGGTGAATGATTTTCTCCTCTTCATTGCCGATGACCCCTTGGTCGCCACAGTGAGGGTTGATACCCAATACTGCTATTTTGGGGCGAATAACTCCAAAATCCATACGTAAAGAGGCTTCCATCAAGCGGATTTTCTTCTCTACCAATTCCTGACTGAGGTTTTTTACGACATCCTTTAGAGGGAGATGATCGGTAAGTAAGCCTACACGAAGCTCATCGGAGACCATGAACATCAGGCTATCTCCTTCCAATTCCTGAGCCAAGTAGTCTGTATGGCCAGGGAAGTGAAAACTTTCGGATTGTATATTTTTCTTATTGATAGGAGCTGTAACCAGTACATCGACAACCCCTTCCTTCAGGGCAGCTACTGCTGCAGAAAGAGAGTCCAAGGCGCACTGACCACTCTCGGGAGTAGGAACCCCCAACTGAATGGGTGGTAGCTCCCGCCAGATATTCATGACATTGATTTTGTGATCGATAATGGAATTGAGGTGAACTATACCATTGTAAGTGAAATCAATCCCAAATTGTTTTTTTCCAAAGGCAATCACCTTGTTGGAAGCAAAGAGTACAGGTGTACAGAAGTCCAACATACGCTCATCGGCAAATGTCTTCATTACCACTTCCAAACCTACCCCATTGAGATCCCCTATGGAAACTCCTATACGAATATTTGTTTTTTCGCTCATTTTTTTGTTAATTTGCATCGTCTTTCAGCGCGTGCGTTTGAAGGTGCAAAAATACATAAAATTATTGAAAATGTTTACAGGAATTGTTGAAAAAATTGGTCGTGTGGCAAAAATTTCTCTTCAAGATAAAAATCGCCACTTTTTTATAGAGAGTGAGCTTGCTCCAGAGCTCAAGATAGACCAAAGTGTAGCTCATAACGGCGTGTGCCTGACAGTAGTAGGAATAGAAGGAAAAGTGTATGAGGTAGTAGCCATTGATGAAACCCTACAGAAAACTTCTTTAGGTACTTGGCAGGTAGGTGACAGGGTCAATCTCGAACGTGCTATGAAGCTCGGTGACCGCTTGGACGGACATATTGTACAAGGACATGTAGATCAGACAGGGCTTTGCCACTCCATAGAGGACGCTCAGGGGAGCCGAGTCTTTACCTTTCATTATGACCCGTCAGTAGGCAATATGACCATAGAGAAAGGTTCTATTACCGTCAATGGAGTGAGTCTGACGGTAGTAAATTCACAAAAAGGTGTTTTCTCAGTGGCAGTGATACCTTATACCTATGAGCATACTTCTTTCCATACTCTCAAGGTGGGGGACAAGGTCAATCTGGAATTTGATGTCATAGGCAAGTATGTCTTGGCCAAGGTTGGGGCTTTGGAACTTAAGATCTAACGATTATGAAAAGAATATCTATTAGTTTGTTTTTTCTGCTTTTCTCAGGGACTATGGTGGCACAAAATGGTTTTTTTATGGGCTTGGGAGTAGGAGCGGCGCTCCCTTTGGGAGACAATCAGCAG
Organism: Capnocytophaga gingivalis; assembly: GCF_002302415.1. NCBI lineage: Bacteria > Pseudomonadati > Bacteroidota > Flavobacteriia > Flavobacteriales > Flavobacteriaceae > Capnocytophaga > Capnocytophaga gingivalis. Next base: position 2,647,252 of record NZ_CP022386.1, read on the forward strand.
GCAGGGGTTATGCTAAACCCTATATCGTTGAGCCTACAGCTAGCAGATGAAGGGAGCTTTTTGGGACTTACCGCAGGCTTTTTAATGGCTACAAAAAGACAATATCCAGTCCACTATCAGCGAGACACAGGAGAGAAAAAATATGTCTATGACTATGCGAAAGGAACGTTTTCCTCCACTCCTATCTATGAACATTTTACCTCCGAGAAGAATAGCCTCTCAGGCGTATTTGTGCTTTTGGAATACTCTTATCCTTTCTTTGAAAATGACTACTATCACCTTGGCGCTTTGGCTTCTGTGGGAGGCTGTGGGGTAAGTTTCAATCCCAAGGATGAGGGACTAAAGGATAGAAAAGACTTGGATAAGAACGAGAAAACACGTATGGTCTTCGCCTTAGGTGTACAGAATACCTTTGAGCTGGAACGGCATATCGTACAACTGAGTCTCCAGTATTTTTTGCAGAACCCGACCCTCTCAGGAGTAACCCCCTCTCTTAAGGGTAATTATTTCCTGATGAGAGTAACCTTTTCAGGAGGATGGTGGTAGTAATTAAGGTAAAAAGTAAAAACGACTAATCACTAACAACTAATCCCTAAAACCTAAAAGAAATGACAAATAAAATTCCTCAAGAATGGAACGTTTACCGAAGCTGGCTTGACGATGATCCAGCGGTGTTCCGATTGAACTTAGCCCTTAATGAAGTAGCTCCTTTGGAAGGTTTTTCCTATTGCGTAAGGATTACAATAGAGCTAAAAAATCCTGACAAAAATGGCTTCTCTTCCGATGAAGAGCGTCCTACGATTTATGCCATAGAGGACCAAATACTACGCCCCTTGCAGTCAGATAAGGATATACTAGTGGCTGTGCTTACCGTGCAGGGAGAGGTTACTTGGTATTTCTATTCACAAGCACCTGAGGCACTGCAAGAACGCTTAAGCGCTACTTGGGATAGTGAGATAGGCTACACTTATCAGGTGGAGTCTTCCGAGGATAAGCCCTGGAATTTCTTTCTAAAAGGCTTGTACCCCAATATCTACGAAAAACAAATGATCTACAATCGGGAGATTCTTTCCGCATGCCAGCAACATGATGACCAAGTGGAGGTGCCACGCCCTATAGAGCATTGGCTTTATTTTGATACTGAGCAGGATATGCTTAACGCTATAGAAAAAGCAGCGACTTTAGCCTTTACCGTGTATAGTAGTGAAAAAGTAGTACCAGAAGAGGGCGAGGAGTCGCAAGAAGATTTAGGCTATTGTCTGATCCTCTCCAAGGAAAATACACCTGTGGATATAGATGGTGACACTTGGGATTTGATAGATATAGCCTTGGATACACACGGTGGTTATGACGGCTGGGAAACTATTTTGGTAACAGAAAAAACAAATTGAACATGAAAAAAATAATTTATACTATAGTTGCCTTATGCTTGGCAAGTTGCAACTTTTTTTCTAAATCATCTTCCTCTGATTCGGACGAGCTAATAGAACCGCCGATTGTAGCAGGGGATTATTCGCAAGAAGATGATGGTTATCCGAATGTGGATATAGAGCCTGATTATAGCCCCAATATTCCCGATGGGGTGAGTGATATTACCTTCAAAAGAGAGAAAGGGGAGGCTATCCTTATGGGGGATACTATTGCTACCTATGATAAAAAAGGGAAATTCTTGGAGTATCGCATGGATCTGGATCGGAAGTTTGTTACAATCAAGGCTATTTCGGAGCTAATGTATAATGATACTCAAGAATATTGTAATGAGTATCATTTTGTAAAGGCTGAATTGCCCAATGGAGAACCCCTTATTTTGGATGGAAGGCGTGCCTATAAGCTCTTAGAGAAGCCTTTTGAAAAAGTATTTGGCGCTTCACAGGCAATTCGGATTTATCGAACAGAATATTATGGACAACCTATCTTTACAGATGAGCTTACAGGCTGTGGCTCTCCTTTTGACCCTGTAGTATTGGTCTCCATAGATGGCTTCAAGGGCTTGGTTACTTTGGAGAAAAATGATATCGCTCATCAGGTATTTAATTATGATCATTCTTCAAGGGAAAAAGTAGATTTTTTAGAATTTTGTAATGACGAAGGTTGCGGAGAGAAAGTACTTAATGCAGCACTAACTTCTGATGGAATCGTGCTTAAAATGCATAGAAATTTCCAAGAAGGCTATACTAATTACAAGATACTTTTGACCAAAGAAGAACAAGGGTATAAGGCTACTTACTTGGACTACCCAGAGCCCTCCTATGAGGAATAAAATATAAGTATATCCTAATCAATGCATCAAGATACTAAACAAAAAAAGCTCCAGCAGCATAAGAACCTTGCCTTAGGACTTTTACTACTAATGTTAGCCCTCTATATAACAGCTGTTATCTGTCAGCGTAAAGCACCTCAGTGGAGTTGGGTCGGCTATCTAAAGGCTTTTTCGGAGGCAGCTATGGTAGGAGCACTCGCAGACTGGTTTGCCGTGGTAGCACTCTTTCGCCGACCTATGGGGCTGAATATCCCACATACCAACCTTATAGAGGAGAGAAAGAACGATATAGGGGAGAACTTAGGAGCCTTTGTAGTAGAAAACTTTCTTTCCTCAGGCCAAGTACGCCCTTATATCATCAAAATAAAACCTTCCTCTTTTCTCTTGGAATGGCTCTCTAAGGAGCGTACCCTCACTCAGCTAACAACTTTTCTCGAAAGTTATCCCCTGCATACCAAAGTAAGTGCCCTCTTGGAGCAGTTTCTTGAGGAACATAAGCATGAGGGGATGCTCACCGAGGGGCTTAAGAAGGTGGCTATCTATCTTGATACCCATCGAAAGACTCTGGAGCGAGAGATAGATGATCAGTTTCCCCTCCTTGTTCCTGCCTTTATCCGAGAGGCTATCGCCCAGAAGGTTGCCGAGGGGCTCTATCAGTATATACTGAAGATGGCACAAGATACCACTCATCCTATCCGAGCAGAAATTACTCAGGAACTTTACCGTTTTGTCCAACAGCTTGATACTCCCCAATGGCAGGGACAACTCACCAGATTGCTGCACAAAGGAATCTCTCACCTCACCGAGGAGCTACGAGCCAATACCACCTTACAATCTCAGATAGATACTTGGGTGCAGAAGGCAGCCTATCAGTTTGTACTAAGAAACAAACAAGAAGTAGGACATCTCATTTCAGCTACGGTAGCACAATGGGAGGGCAAAGAGTTGAGTGAAAAATTGGAATTGGAGGTAGGCAAAGACCTCCAGTTCATCCGTGTTAATGGTACTTTAGTAGGCGGGGCAGTAGGGCTTATTATTTACTTTATTACACAACTTTTCTAAAAGCTAAATTTTGACTATCTTTGCACCCTGAAAATAAGGTACTATATGAATTTTGAATTACAGACTACAGATACCACCACCAAGGCACGTGCAGGACGTATTACCACAGATCATGGTGTGATAGAAACTCCTATCTTTATGCCAGTAGGGACAGTGGCTTCTGTCAAGGGAGTACAACAGCGTGAACTTACCGAGGATATCAATGCAGATATTATTTTAGGAAATACCTACCATCTCTACTTGCGTCCTACTACTTCTATACTGGAGCAGGCAGGAGGTTTGCATAAGTTTATGCATTGGGATAGAAATATCCTTACCGATAGTGGAGGGTATCAAGTATATTCTTTTTCCAGTACTCGAAAGATAAAAGAAGAAGGAGTGCGTTTCAAAAGCCATATCGATGGTTCCTATCATTTCTTTTCTCCAGAAAAATCCATGGAGATCCAGCGCAGTATAGGAGCTGATATTATTATGGCCTTTGACGAGTGTACCCCTTACCCTTGCGAATATGGGTATGCCAAGCGCTCTATGCATATGACCCATCGCTGGTTAGACCGTTGTATTGCCTATTTGGGAGAGAATGCTCCTAAGTACGGATATAATCAATCTTTGTTTCCTATCGTTCAGGGTTCTGTATATCCAGATTTGCGCAAAATCTCCGCTGAGTATATAGCTTCTAAGGGGGCTGATGGCAATGCTATCGGGGGGCTTTCGGTAGGAGAGCCTGCTGAGAAGATGTATGAGATTACCGAGATTGTCTGTGATATACTCCCCAAGGACAAGCCTCGCTACCTCATGGGAGTAGGAACCCCTATTAATATATTGGAGAATATTGCCTTGGGAGTGGATATGATGGACTGTGTAATGCCTACTCGCAATGCGCGTAACGGGATGCTCTTCACCGCTCATGGAACTATTAATATCAAGAATAAAAAATGGGAAAATGACTTTTCCCCCATCGATGAGAATGGCTATACCTTTGTAGATACTTACTATACCAAAGCTTACTTGCGCCATCTCTTCGCTGCTGAGGAATCTTTGGGCAAGCAGATAGCCTCCATTCACAACTTGGGCTTCTACCTCTGGCTGGTGCGTGAGGCGAGACGACATATCATGGAAGGAGATTTCTCCCAGTGGAAAGACCAAATGGTCAGACAAATGAACAACCGCTTATAAAATAGCGAAATTTGATAAGGAATGAAAATAATTGACCGATACATACTCAAGCGCTATTTCTTAACCTATTCGGCGCTCTTTCTGATGTTTATCCCCATTGGTATTTTGGTGGATTATGCGGAGAAGAACCAGAAGATGACGGACAACCATGCCCCCACCGAGGCGATTATCAAGTATTACGCCAACTTTGTGGTGCATTTTGCCAATATCCTTTTTCCTATTTTTCTCTTTCTTTCGGTGATATGGTTCACCTCCAAGCTAGCCGAAAAAACGGAGATTGTAGCCATGCTCAGTTCGGGAATTTCCTACAACCGATTCCTCAGACCTTACTTCTATGGAGCGACAATACTCTCGGTCTTTGTACTGGTGATGGGGATGTTCGTGGTACCTTATTCCAGTGGAGTGTACAATGAGTTCTATGGCACTTATCTTTCTAAGGATCTTTATAGCAAAGGGAGTCGATTATACAATCAGGTGAATAAGAATGAGTATATCTATGTCAGTAGTTTCGATGCCAATACAAACCAAGGGGCGAACTTTGTCTTGGAGCGTTTCGATGGGCTGAGGATGACCGATAAGATTACTGCCAATTCCATAGAGTGGGTGCAGAATGATAGTGTAAAGACCTATCGCCTCTATAACTATACTCATCGCAAGGTAGGAGACTGGAATGATATCTATGAGAAGGTGTATCAGAAGGATACTCTCTTGAACTTCAAGACCACAGACTTACTCCCGATAGAGTATGCCGCCGAGACTAAAAATTTCTTTGAACTGAACAAGTTTATTGCTGAGGAGCGTCAAAAGGGGTCTCCTAATATCCGCATTTATGAGCTGGTATATTATCGTCGCTGGGCAGCTATCTTTAACGTATTTATATTAACCATTATAGGAGTAGCGGTTTCATCGGTCAAGAAAAGAGGAGGTATGGGAGTCAATTTAGCCTTTGGAGTACTTATCGGATTTTCCTATGTCTTTTTCGAACGTATCTTTGGAATCATGGCCGAAAAGTCAGGGATTACCCCCCTTATGGCGGTGATTATACCCAATGCTATGTTCGCCCTATTGGCAGTGTATATGATACGAAAATCAAGGAGGTAACCTATGAAAAACTATGTGCTATTTCTTGTAAGTATCTTATGTACTTCGTGTTTGGTTTCGCGAATGGCAAGACCTATCATCACAGGTCGGGTGCTGGATTACCAAGGAAATCCTATAGAAAAGTGTCAAGTAGGAGAGGTCTTTACCGATAAGAAAGGATATTTTAGACTTCCGGAGAAAAGGTATCACGAATTTACCTTTATCGGATTTGAAGCACCGCCAGTCTATATAAGTGAAGAGGTTAAAAAGGAAGGTTACGAGCCTGATGTGATTGTTATGATGAGTCGTTATGGAGGTGGAAATCGCAGGGGAACCCTTTGGCCTGCAAACGATATTTATCTAAAGCGTATAGGAGAAAAAATAACCTTAAAAGAAGTATTAGACAATACAGAGAGAGAAGTCATCTATACAAAAGAGGGGCAGCTTATGGGCTTTCTTTGTACAGATACAGGAGATATTCCGGCTACACTCAGGCTAAATGATAGGTGGAAAATGTTTGATAGTATAAAAAAAGCAGTATATTATCAGCAGCGAAGGGCATACTATGTGGCAACTAAGATGCTTTTTGATAAAGGAGAATTGTGTTTTTCAGAATATTTGGATGATGAAATGATTCGAGACACTACTTATTACGGGAGGTATGAATTTCTTTCCGATAGTATTGTGCAGATAGAAATGAATCATCCTAAGATAAAAAGAAAATATCGCGCGGAGGATTTTGATAGATATTTTTTCAGTCTCCAACCGATAGAATAAAGAATATAACGTATAAATATATAAAAAATGAATTTATTACAAGGAAAGACCGCGATTGTTACCGGAGGTAGCCGTGGTATAGGGGCTGGGATCGTAAAAGCCTTTATAGAACAAGGAGCCAATGTAGCTTTTACTTTCTATGGAACAGCACCTGAAGAAGCAGAAGCAGAGATACAAGAACTAAAAGACAAAGGAGTTAAAATAAAGTCTTATCAGAGCAATGCTGCTGATTTTGAGGCTTGTGAAGCCTTAGTGAACCAAGTGTTGGAGGATTTTGGAGGAATTGATATATTGGTCAATAATGCCGGAATTACCAAAGACAACCTACTGATGCGTATGAGTGAGGCTGATTTTGATAAAGTTATAGCCGTGAACCTCAAGTCTATTTTTAATATGACCAAGGCGGTACAGAAGGTATTCCTCAAGCAGCGCAGTGGTAATATTATCAATATGAGCAGTGTAGTAGGCGTACAAGGAAATGCTGGTCAGGCCAACTATGCCGCTTCTAAGGCAGGGATCTTAGGCTTTACCAAATCAATAGCTTTGGAATTGGGTTCTCGCAATATTCGTTGTAATGCCATAGCCCCTGGTTTTATAGAAACGGAAATGACAGCTAAGCTTGCTCCAGAGGTAGTACAAGGCTGGCGTGATTCTATCCCTCTTAAGAGAGGCGGAACTGCCGAGGATATAGCCAATGCTTGTGTGTTTTTAGCCTCAGATATGAGTTCCTATATCACAGGACAAGTACTGAGAATAGATGGAGGAATGATTACAGCATAAGGGAAAATAAGATTACTGGTATGAGTTACAAGCTCATACCAGTTTGCGGTTTTTTAACAGCCGTGTTAATAACTTTGTTTTGTCAATCGCAAAAATAGCCGTACTTTTACCCTCTGAAAAAAGAACAAGATATTATGGGCAAAATCATAGCTATAGCCAACCAAAAAGGAGGGGTGGGTAAGACTACTTCCTCTATCAATTTAGCGGCTGCCTTGGGTGTTTTGGAAAAGAAAGTACTCCTAATAGATGCCGATCCACAGGCCAATGCTACCTCTGGATTAGGGATAGAGGTAGAAGGAGTAGAGCGAGGAACCTACGATGTATTGGAGCATTCTGCTACAGCAGAAAGTGCCATACTTCCTACCTCTTCGCCCAATTTAGATCTGATAGCCGCACATATTGACTTGGTAGCTATCGAGATAGAACTGGTCGATAAGTCCCGCCGTGAGTATAAGCTCAAGGAGGCTCTCGCACCTATCAAAGACAGATATGATTATATTATTATAGACTGTGCTCCTTCCTTAGGACTGCTAACCCTCAATGCACTTACCGCTGCGGATTCGGTGATTATCCCTATCCAATGTGAGTATTTTGCCTTGGAGGGCTTAGGAAAGCTTCTCAATACAATCAAGAGTGTACAGAAGCTCCATAATCCAGCATTGGATATAGAAGGTCTCTTGCTCACGATGTATGATTCGCGCTTGCGCCTATCGAACCAAGTGGTCGAAGAGGTACAAAAGCACTTTAGTGAAATGGTCTTTGAGACTGTTATCCAGAGGAACATACGCTTGAGTGAGGCTCCCAGCTTCGGGGAAACAATTATTAGCTACGATGCAGCAAGCAAAGGAGCTGCGAACTATATCAGCTTAGCTGAAGAAATTATTAAAAAGAATACCAAGGCATAGCATGGCAAAATCCAATAAAACACAACGATTGGGAAGAGGATTAGGAGCATTGCTCCCTTCCGAAGATATACAATCAGCTACCGATGCACATGCAGAGAAGCTCATTGGCAATATCTTAGAGCTTCCCCTAGATCAGATTACAGAAAACCCCTACCAGCCCCGAACAGTCTTCAGTGAGGAAGCCCTTGAGGAATTGGCTTCTTCTATCAGGGAATTGGGGGTTATTCAGCCTATTACCGTACGAAAGATAGCCACAGATAAGTATGAGCTTATCTCCGGAGAAAGACGCTGGCGAGCCTCCAAAATAGCCGGACTTACTGCCATCCCTGCCTTTATCCGTATAGCCAATGATGAGGAATCTCTCATGATGGCATTGGTGGAGAATATACAGCGACAGGACTTAGACCCTATAGAGGTGGCTCTGAGCTATAACCGTATGATAGAGGAGCTTAGCCTTACTCAAGAGCAGATGAGCGAAAGGGTAGGGAAGAAGCGCTCTACGATCACCAACTACTTGCGCTTGCTCAAGCTTGACCCCATTATACAGACAGGGATACGTGATGGCTTTATCTCCATGGGGCATGGACGTGCCTTGATCAATATAGAAGATAAAGAAGAGCAACTGGAACTATACAACCGTATCATAGCCCAAGACCTTTCAGTACGCGATACTGAACAGGCAGTACAACAGCTTAAAAATCCTCAAAAGGTAGCTGTCATTACTCCAAAACAATCCAAAGAGACTACAGCCTCCCTTCCTCCCTTGGTGGCAGCGAAGGTCGATGGGTTGCGCCAACGCTTTGGCAAGCACTTATCGGTGAAAATGGATAAAACAGGTAAAGGAAAAATAGAAATTCCTTTTCAAACAGAAGAAGAATTTGAACGCATACAAAAAATATTACACGGTGAGGCTTAGTTTTTGGATAGTAATAGCATTTCTTTTGACAGCAAAGTCTTGGTCACAGTCCGACACTCTTTCTGTAAAGATGAAGGATACCATAGTGGCCGCCAAGGCTATTGTTCCTAAGACATGGAATACAGATCCCCTCTCCCCAGCCAAAGCTGCTTTCTACTCAGCTATATTGCCAGGCTTAGGTCAGGCTTATAACAAAAGCTATTGGAAGATTCCTATTGTGTATTTGGCTATAGGGATTCCTACCTATTTGTATTTCAAGAATGATAATGAGTTGCAGCGATATCGTACAGCTTACAAACAGCGCTTGGATGGGCGTACCGACGATGAGTTCTATCAAGGACGTACCGACGGAAATCCACGCCTGAGTACCGATGCTCTACGTCGTGCTCAAGACCTATATCAGAGAAACAAAGAGATGGCCATGCTCTTTGCTATAGGCTTTTATGCACTGAATATCATAGAAGCTAATGTAGATGCCCACCTCAAGCAATTCAATGTAGATGAAAATCTGGCCATAGAGCCCTTTATGCAGCAGGATATTTACCGTGTTTCCTATGTAGGACTTTCTTTTACTTATAATTTCTAAGAACACTATATAACACAAACTTTAAATAAAAATCGAAGAAATGAAAAAGGTAGTATTTGCTTTTGTTCTTTTATTTTCTTTTTCCCTACAAGCACAAGTAAGAAAGGTGCAATTACAGATGAAACCTGCCTTTATAGCTCCCAAGGAATTGGATTTTCCTAAAGAGGATTTGGACTATGCTTTTGAAAAAATCCGCCTTCAGAGACAAAGATGGTATAGCTTCAATTCTTTTGGCCTTAATATGAGTGAGGCAGCATACTCCAACTGGAATGCCGGTGGGGTCAATTCTGTATCTTTCCTTGCCGATGTGAAGCTCCGTCGCCGCTATGTTGTAGAAAAATACTTTTGGGATAATGAACTCACTGCCAACTATGGAGTGAATATCCAAACAGGAGAGCAACTGAGAAAGACCGATGACCAGATATCTCTTTCTTCGTCCTATGGTTATCGTACTGGATTCAGAGATTGGTACTATTCGGGCAAAATCACTTTCAATACCCAGTTCAGCGATGGGTATGACTATCCTAAAAAGCCCGATGCGGATCCTATCTCTCGTTTTATGGCGCCAGGATACTTGTACTTAGGGGTCGGTTTCGAATATGCTCCAGAGAAGACAAAGCTAACACTCTTTATCTCTCCTCTTACTATGAAGGCTACCTTTGTAATGGATCAGAAATTGGCCGATAAGGGTTCTTTCGGTTTGGATCCTGCCGAGTATGATCCTGCCGGTAACTTGCTAAAACATGCCAAACAGCAGGTGGTGGAAGTAGGTTTCCTATTCTCAGGAAAGCATACGGTCGATCTATACGAAAATGTACAGATGACCAACCAATTCTCTTTCTATACACAATATGATAAAAGTTTTGGCAACATAGATGTAGACTGGCAACTTGCTGTAGATATGAAGATCAATAACTATCTACAAGCACGTGTGGGTACTCACTTGAAGTATGATGATGATATCAAGTTCAAAGAAGAGATACTCCCCAATGGTACAAAACACCTCTATGGAGCACGTGTTCAGTTCAAACAGATATTGGGGGTAGGACTCAAGTATACCTTCTAAAGCATAAACAGATCACTGGCAATACCATCGGAGAGAAACAATCCTTTCTCAGAGGTGATGATATGCCCATTGTGATATACCAATAAGCCTTTCTCTATATAGGGAAGGGCTTCTTTTTTTAAATAATTTAGAAAGAACTCCCCAAAGTCCCTTTCGATAGCCTCTGTAGAGATGCCCTTTTGTATCCTAAGCCCCGTCATGATACGCTCATTATAACGATCTTTCAGAGAAAGTGTTTCCCTTTCCTGAGGCAATATCCCTTGAGAAATTTGTTCTATATACTTGATATTGTGAGAGATATTCCACATGCGCTCTTCTCCTGTATAGCTATGAGCAGAAGGGCCTATGCCTATATAGGGTTTTTGTTCCCAATAGGCGGTATTATTGCGACTGAAATAGCCTTCTTTGCCAAAATTGGAGAGTTCATAATGGATAAACCCCTTGGCTTCTAAGAGGTCTTTTAGTAAGTAAAAATGCTCTTTGGCTTGCCCATCATTGGTAGGGGGGATTTTTCCTTTTTTGATAAACTGATAGAGGGCTGTTCGGGGCTCTACGGTAAGGGCATAAGCCGAGAGGTGAGGAATCCCAAAGGAAAGTGCTTGGAGGATATTCTCCTTCCAGCGAGCAAGTGTCATACCAGGAATCCCATAGATAAGGTCAAGTGTTATATTGTCAAAATATTGTACAGCCTGAGCAATAAAATCCTTAGCTTGCTCAGCCGTATGTGCTCTATTCATCAAAAGAAGATCCTCCTCAAAGAAAGATTGTACTCCGATACTTAACCGATTGATACCTAATTCTTTTAATAACTCTAAGGAGAGTTCACTCTTAGGGGTAGAGAAATCGTCCGGATTGACTTCCATAGTAATTTCTGCCCCCAAAGCTATGCGGTAATGCTTGTGAATGGTAGAAAAAATCTCCTGAAGTTCTACAGAGGTAAGTACTGAGGGGGTTCCTCCACCAAAATAGATGGTCTGCAAGGGCGTAGAGGCTTCAACTCTCCTTAGCTCCAATTCCTTACACAATGCCTTGACCATCTGAGGTTTTCGCTTGAGGGTTGTGGAGAAGTGAAAATCGCAATAATGGCAAGCCTGTCGGCAAAAAGGGATATGTATATAGAGACTATACATTCGGCTTAAGAAATTCTGTTCTCATTGTGCTTTACAAAAGCCTCCCAAGAGGAGTAGCTCTTATTCTTCTCAGTCTTTCCCCCATTGAAAAAATGGCAGACAGCTACGGCCAAACCATCGGTGGCATCCAAGTGTTCAGGAAGTTCTCTAAAGTGAAGTAGTTGTTGTAACATTTTGGCTACCTGTTCTTTAGAAGCATTTCCATTGCCAGTGATAGCCATTTTTACCTTCTTAGGTTCATATTCAGTAATAGGTACTTGGCGCGCCAGGCCTGCTGCCATAGCTACCCCTTGGGCACGCCCCAGTTTGAGCATGGATTGTACATTTTTCCCGAAGAAGGGGGCTTCTATCGCGAGCTCGTCAGGCTTATAGGTGTCGATAAGTTCGGTAGTACGCTCGAAGATGAGCTTTAGCTTTAGGTAGTGATCATCATATTTGCTTAGGATGAGTTCGTTCATTTGGACAAACTTCATTTGATTCTTCATTACCTGAATAATGCCAAAGCCCATCACTGTAGTACCTGGGTCTACCCCTAAGATAATTTTTTCCATCACAAGGGTAGTTTTAACAATGAACCTGCAATACCTCTACCTCTCCCTTGAGCGTAATAGCAGTACAAGCGGCAGGTACAAGTACGGTACTTCCTTTTTCCAAAATCAGCTCAGTATCTCCATAGTGCAGGCTTCCTTTTCCTTCTACTCCCATATATATATGGAAAGAATCTCCAGAGAGTTCCAAGGGAGTCTCTTGAGTGATTTTTAGGTAATCTGTAGTAAAATAAGGAGAGGACACGGCAGGATTGATAGTGTTTTCCTTTTTGGAGTAGGACTTGCGGAAATCATCTTTTTGCTCAAAATCAATAGCCTCCAAAGCAAGTTCTGTATGGAGTTCTCGATAGTTGCCATTTTTGTCCTTGCGATCAAAGTCATATACACGATAAGTGATATCACTGGTTTGCTGTATCTCAGCCAGCAGTACCCCCGCTCCTATGGCATGGATTTTTCCTGCTGGAATAAAGAACATATCTCCATGACCTACCTTCTCATAGTGAAGCAGTTGGCTAAGAGTCTTATTCGCCAAGTGGGTTTGGTACTCTTCACGACTTACATTTTTATTAAAGCCAATGATAATGGAAGCCTCAGGGTCAGCCTCCATGATATACCACATCTCCGTCTTTCCAAAGGAGTTATGGCGGGCTTTTGCCAAAGCATCATCGGGGTGTACCTGTATGGAAAGATCTTGAGCTGCATCGATGAACTTGATGAGCAGCGGGAAGTCTGTTCCAAATCGCTTATATACCGCACGACCTAAGAGAGCCTCAGGTGCTTGCTCTATGAGTGTCTGTAAGGAAGTACCCTTTAGAGCACCATTGTCGATGACAGAAATATCGCCTTTCACCGTAGAGACCTCCCAACTCTCCCCTATAAGAGGCTGATGGATAGGCTTATGAAGTTCCTTCTCGAGTTTCTCTCCACCCCAAATACGTTCCTTAAAGATAGGGGTGAAAGTAAATGGATATAAGTTCATTTGTATCAATATTTGAAAGTACAAAAGTACAATTTTTTTTAGAATTACAAGCAGCCTTAGGAGTGTTCTATATATTGGCTATTTTTGTTATTTATTTGTTAATTATGAGAGGTTGTGTTGTAAATTAAAGGATAAATTTTATTTTTGTCCTTTTATTTTGAGCTTAGTAAAAAATAACAGGAAAATGTTTAAAATAAAATGGAATAAAGACAATTTCTTACCTATCTTTTTCCTCATTTGTAATGTTAGCTTTGGTCAGCTTTCCACAGAAATGAATTGAGAAAAGCTCTATAGAGGGGAAGTCGATAGTGTCGTTGTGGTAAGTAGTCTTGGATACACTCGGAAAACAGCTCCCGATATACCAGGGTTGCCTGAGGAACAAATTTTTGAAAAACGACAGAAAGTATCTCTTAAAGAAGGAAAGCAATTGCTCAGGGCACTACAGAAAAAATGTTCTTTTAATAAAGAATATCCTCTGTTAGATGATGTTAGTGATACTTTCTATTTCTATAAAAATGGGATGGAAGAAATGGTCTTAATATTTACCTTTTCCACCAAAGGGACAAGTATATATAGGAGAGATGAACTTATTTTTGCAGGGAAAGCAACCCCTTTTCTGCAAAGAAAAATAGGAAAAGCCCTTGGGTACAACCCTAAAAAGATAGAAAGATTAAATAAATAATTCAAGTTTCGCAAGTTCTATAACTTATTGATATTCAATACCTCCCCCTAACCCCCTCCAGAGGGGGAATTAGTAAGTTGTAAATTCTCAATGAGTTATAAAAACTTAGTTTCTTAAGATTGACAAACAAATTTTGTTTTTTTAACAACCTTGAGCTCCCCCTTTGGAGGGGGTAGGGGGAATGTTTTTATAAATAATTGATTATCAATTCAATAAAAAGATTGTTAGGTATAAAAAGCAACTTGCGAAACTTAAATAAATAACCTGAGTTTTACAAACTATTTTTTTAAACTCACTATAGAACAATTGTATAAAATGAAAAGAAAATTACTTATTTTGTTTATAGCTCTTTTAGCTATAGCTTGTAATGGACAACAATCCTCAAAAGAAAATGTAAAACCTCTTACCGAGCAGGAAGCACTTGAGGCTTTCAAAAAACAAAAACATCGTTTTGAGATCAAAGGATATAAAATATATTACAACGACCAACTGATGAAGTTGGACTCTGTTACTCACTTCATAAAACGAATGGGAGAACCTTCCTATAATAAAAGAGGGGATATTGTTTGGAATACCGCTCCTGTATGGGGTATGCGTTACTCTACTATGGAAAAGTTCTTTATCTATTTTCGACCTTATGCAGAAGGGAGAGAGGAACTATCAGATCTTTACCCTTTTTATTATGCAGTAAAGAGAATGCCTGAGATAGATGGATATATGCTGGTAGAGGGGCATCCTATTCATAAAGATACTACTCCTAAGGAGCTTTCAGAAATACTGAAACCTATCTATGGAGAGCACTTTGTAAACCTGATGGGGACTCCTACAATCGTTTTTGAGCTTAAGGAAGACGAAATCAAGGAAATTATTCCCCATTGGGGGGCTGATAAGTCCTATAAGAATATTTTTATAAGTTTTGATTATTTGATTGATGAACAAACTAAAAAAGTTATTGGATTAAAAAGTGTAGATTATTCTTATTTTTTGTTATAGGTTTTCATAAGACAATTGTATAAAATGAAAAAAGGAATATGGATACTTTTATTTTTGTATGTCTGTCTCCCTATAAGGGCACAGAATTCTAAAGAGTTGATAGAGATATTACTTGATTTCTGCCAGCAGGTAACCCAAGAAGAGCCTTCAGAGGAAAAGATATATGCTATTTTTCAAAGTATATCCCCTGAAAAAAGGTATCTTCTTCTTGAGGAAAAGAAAAGCAGCTTTGCAGGATTCACCCAAGAAAAAGTAGCTTATATAGATTTGGATGAGGAAAAATATGATAATAATGCCAAGCTAATATCTTATAAAAGAGCAGCAGCGCGCACATACACCTTAGACCTATCCCTCCATAGTCCCTATAGTATCAAAGCAGGAAAAGTGAGTTATGAAAGGGCTACATATCCTATTTCTTTTCCTCTGCTGACAGAGAAGTTGGGGCGTGTTTTCTATGATACTATTTTCCAAGCCAAGGATACCAAAGTGAGTAACTATATTTATCAGAATCCCCAGACACACAAGAAAGTAGTATTTTCTATACTATCCTATAATCCACCTGAGGCGCCCTATAATATCATATATCGCATTGAGATAGAGGATATTCGTTTCTTTGATGAAGCTTCCTTGAGCAAAGGTAAGTTTTATATGAAAGAAAAGAACTAAAATCACTTGAGGGTGGAATTGGCAACAAAAACTTCCACATTGTAGGTGGAATTGGCGGGCGAGTAAAAAATAAAAAAATAAATTTGCAGATTTGATAAATTGTTGTACCTTTGCACGCTGTTAGAAATCCCAAAAAATGAGAGGGCTAACACAATAGGAATGTTTAATTAAAATAATTTAAGTGTGGACACATTAAGTTACAAAACACGCTCAGTGAACAAGCAATCCGCTGAAAAACAATGGGTTGTAGTGGATGCTGAGGGGCAGAAATTAGGGCGTCTTGCCTCTAAAGTAGCAAAGCTTCTTAGAGGGAAGTATAAGCCAAGTTATACACCGCACGCAGACTGTGGTGATAACGTGATTATTATCAACGCTGAGAAAATAGAACTTAGCGGACTAAAGACAGAAACTAAGGAGTATCTTCGCTATACAGGATACCCTGGTGGACAACGTATTCAATCTTTCAAACAGGTGCTCTCTAAGTTCCCTGAACGAATCATTGAAAAAGCTGTAAAAGGAATGTTGCCAAAGAACAAATTGGGTGCGGCTCTATTCCGTAATCTTAAAGTATATGCAGGTAGTGAGCACAATCACGATGCGCAAAAGCCTGTTTCTATTAACCTAAATGACCTTAAATAATGGAAGTAATTCACAAAATTGGACGAAGAAAGACCGCTGTGGCTCGTATCTACATGAAAGAAGGAAGCGGAAAAATCACCATTAACAAAAGAGATTTGGCTAATTATTTTACCACTCCTACCCTTCAGTACAAGGTAAAACAACCATTTGCTCTATTAGGATTGGAAGATGCTTACGATCTTAATATCAATGTGTACGGAGGAGGAATCACTGGACAAGCAGAAGCTATCCGCCTTGCGATCTCCCGCGCTTTGTGCGAAGTGGATATCGAAAACAGAGCGGTGCTTAAGCCAGAAGGATTGCTCACTCGTGACCCTCGTATGGTAGAGCGTAAAAAATTCGGTCAGAAGAAAGCTCGTAAAAGATTCCAATTCTCAAAACGTTAATATTATATTCAACATTTATTTATTGCCGTATTTCCTTGTCGCATAAGGAAGTTAGTTTAGCATCCAAATACAATGGGCATAAGATATTCAACCACCATTTATTGCTAAATCATACGGAACGTAAACTATTAAAAAAAATGGCAAATTCAATAGAAGTAAAAGACCTATTAGAAGCTGGAGTGCACTTCGGGCACCTTACCAGAAAGTGGAACCCTAATATGGCACCATATATCTATATGGAAAGAAATGGTATCCACGTGATTAACCTCTACAAAACAGCTGCTAAGATAGAGGAAGCTAATGAAGCTCTTAAGAAAATTGCTGCCTCTGGCAAAAAGATTCTCTTTGTAGCTACTAAAAAACAAGCTAAGGATATCGTAGCTGAAAAAGCTACTTCCGTAGGAATGCCCTACATCACCGAAAGATGGCCAGGTGGTATGCTTACCAACTTTGTTACCATCCGTAAGGCAGTTAAGAAGATGTCCTCTATCGACAAAATGAAAAAAGATGGTACTTATGATACCCTCTCTAAAAAAGAAAAATTACATATCACTCGTCTTAGAGAAAAGCTCGAAAAGAACTTAGGCTCTATCGCGGATATGACACGCCTTCCAGCAGCTCTTTTCGTAGTAGATACTTTAAGAGAACACATCGCTGTCAAAGAAGCCCAAAAATTAAACATTCCTATTTTTGCTATGGTGGATACTAACTCCGACCCTCGTGAGGTGGATTATGTAATCCCTGCCAATGACGATGCTTCTCGCTCTATCGAAAAAATCCTCTCCTATGTAGTGGAAGCTATCAAAGAAGGACTTGAAGATAAAAAAGTAGAAAAAGCAGACGAAAAACCTGCTGAAAACTAAATTGTTAAATTCATAAAGTGATTATTTAAAACGCCTATTTTAAATAATCACTTTTTAAAAAAATATAGAAAAATGTCAAAAATTACTGCCGCAGACGTAAACAAACTCAGACAAGCTACTGGTGCTGGTATGATGGACTGCAAGAATGCCTTAGTAGAAGCAGAAGGAGATTTCAATAAAGCTATTGAAGTACTTCGCAAAAAAGGACAAAAAGTAGCTGAAAAACGCGCAGATAGAGAGTCTGCTGAAGGTGCTGCTATTGCAAAAGTTAATGCAAACCATACCAAAGGTGCTATTATCTCTCTTAACTGTGAAACAGACTTCGTAGCTAAGAATGAATCTTTCGTAGCCTTGGCTAACCAATTAGCTGAATTGGCTCTTAACTATAATGACAAAGAATCTTTCCTCGCTGCTCCTTTCCAAGGAATTACTGTAGCAGACAAGCTTACAGAACAAACAGGGGTGATCGGAGAAAAAATAGAAATAGGTCAGTTTGAGACATTGGAAGGAAACTATGTAGATTTCTATATCCATGCAGGTAACAAAATTGCTGCTTTAGTTTCTCTTTCTGCTGCGATTGACAAAGCTCACGAAGTGGCTCGCAATGTATGTATGCAGGTAGCTTCTATGGGAGCTATTGTACTTTCAAGCAAGGATTTCGATCCTGCTTATGTAGCTAGCGAAACAGAAGCACGTATCGCAGCTATTATTAAAGACAACGAAGAGCTTCGCCGTCTTGGAAAGACAGAAAAGCATGTGCCTAAATATATCTCTGCCCTTCAGCTTACTCCTGAAGTACTTAAAGAAGCAGAAGAAGCTGCTAAGGCTGAACTTAAGGCCGAAGGAAAACCAGAACAAATATGGGATAGAATCCTTCCAGGAAAAGTACAACGCTTTATCGATGACAATACTACTCTTGACCTTGAAAAAGCATTGCTTGACCAATACTATATCAAGGATGAAAGCAAAAAGGTAGCAGACTACGTAAAAGCATACAATGTAGAAATTACAGGATTTAAAAGAGTTTCCCTCGTATAATTTTCCTATAATACTAGTTAAAAGGTGTTTCCTTAAGTGATTAAGGAAACCCTTTTTTAGTTTTTAGATAATAAGTAAGTAGGCAAGTGTAAAATAGGTAATAGATAGTAGAGGCTGATCTCTAGCGCTTATTCTTTTACTCCCTAAAACTTTATAATTATGAATTCTAAGATTATCATATTCTCAGCTCCTTCAGGGAGTGGGAAATCTACGATTATTCGGCATCTTCTGCAAGAGGCAGACCTGAACTTAGCGTTTTCCATCTCTACAACTTCACGTGCTCCCCGAGGAACGGAAAAGGATGGGGTAGAATATTATTTTATTACCGTAGAGGATTTCAAGAGAAAAATAGCCGAGAATGCCTTTGTGGAATGGCAGGAAGTGTATGCTGGAAACTATTATGGTACTTATCAGAGTGAGATAGATAGGCTCTCCAGCCAGGGAAAGAATATTATCTTTGATCTGGATGTTTTCGGAGGGATCAACCTTAAAAAACATTTTGGAGCACAAGCACTTTCTATCTTTATACAGCCTCCTACCCTTCAGGAATTACGAAGAAGGTTAGAGCATCGCAATACCGAGACCGTGGAGAAGATAGAAATGCGTATTGCTAAAGCACAATATGAGATGGAACAAGCAATCCATTTCGATAAGGTTATTATCAATGATGATCTCTCGCAGAGTGTAGCAGAAGCCCTCCAAATGGTTCGCAATTTCCTCAATCAATAATATAAATTCACCTATCACTCTTCTCATTATGAAACGAAAAATAGGACTTTACTTTGGTTCCTTTAATCCTGTACATATAGGACACCTTATTTTGGCCAATCACTTAGTAGAACACAGTGATCTGGATGAGATATGGTTTGTTGTGACTCCGCAGAATCCTTTTAAAGAAAAGAAAACACTCTTGGATAATGCCAATCGGTTAGAAATGGTTTCTCTTTGCTTAAAAGAGTACGAAAAATTGCGTCCTTGTGATATAGAATTTTATCTGCCACAACCTAATTATACCATTGATACACTCATCTATATGGAAGAGAAGTATCCTCAGTATACTTTTGCATTGATTATGGGAGAGGATAATCTGAAATCCTTTACTAAGTGGAAGAATTATGAAACTATTCTAAAAAGTTATTTTATTTATGTATATCCACGTATTAGCGAAGGAGAAGTTTCTGAATTATTGAAGGGAAATGAACATATCATATATGTGAAGACACCTATTATAGAAATATCGGCAACGGCTATACGAGAAGATATTGCTTTAGATAAAAATGTAAAACCTCTCTTACCTACAGAAGTATGGAATTATATAGATAAATGGGGTTTTTATAAATAAAAATACCTTTTTACTTATGTGAAAAATAAAAATAAAGGAATGAATTGTAATTCATTCCTTTATTTTTATAGTAGTATATAGCTATTTTGTAGATTTTATAATATTTTTTACTGTATAATTATATCAAATCATCTACTTCTAAAGAATTTCCGATTTCTAACAAATGCAATCTCTTATGTGCATCACTGAATTTTCTTTTTGAAGCCTCTTTATCAATCTTTATAACATCAAAAGTATCGTAATGTACCCCTAATACATTATTTGTTTCTACAAATTTGGCAGCAGTAAGTGCATCGCGTACGCCCATAGTATAATTATTACCAATAGGAAGAATTGCTAAATCCACTTTATACTGATGAGGAATGATTTTCATATCCATGGTAAGGGCTGTATCTCCTGAGATATAGATTGTTTGATCCTTGTAGTTGATAAGAAATCCTGCGGGATTTCCTCCATAGCTTCCATCAGGGAAAGAAGAAGAGTGAACGGCTTTGACCATTTTTATCTTTACCTTCCCGTCCAAGAAACGGTGAGAGCCTCCTATATTCATATCGTGCCCATCAAGCCCTAACTTGCGGTAGTGGTGAAGAATTTCAGGGTTGGTGATAAGAGGGGCACCGGTTCGCTTAGCAATGGCCTCAGCATCCAAAATATGATCTGCATGTGCATGTGTCAGAAGGATGTAGGTAGCCTCAATACTATTGATATCAATGTGTCCAGCAAGCGGGTTGGCACTGATGAAAGGATCCACGAGGAAGTGAGCCTCCTCTATTTGAATATTGACACAAGCGTGTCCCAAGTAAGTTACTTTCATAATGTTCTATTTTTGAGTGTTTTTTATATAAAATATTCTATACATTCTCCCTCTCGATAGGAAGTATCATAGCATAGGATAACAAAGCGAAAATCAAACGGGTTGAGGTGCTTGATAAGCATTTCTATAAGCTGACCTTGGGTCTGGATCATATATTCGCTAAAGTTGTCCACCCGTTCCTGTAGGGATTCCTTCGGAAACAAACTGATACGTAGCGAGAGAATTCGCTCCAACTGCTCTTTGTACTTCTTCTTCTGAGCCTTTAGCAGGCGCTTTTCTAACTGTTCCAATCCCTTGAGTTGCTTCTTCTGCTGAGCCTTTACGGCACCTAAGAAAGACTTATCTGTATGTAGAGCTATTTCCAATAGGTCGGCAAATTGTTTTTCTAACGTCTGTTTTTGAGAGGAGAAGTCAATGGGATATTCTGAGAGCTTTTGGGTGATTTTATTCTCTAATATATTGTTTTTGAGAAAAATATCATGATAAGAAAGCCCTAATTTCTCTATATTTTTTCGCTGTTTGTCACTTACAAGGAGTACCGAATTGCGTAGCATAAGCATAGGAAAAGGCACTCCATAGGCGGCAAACATAGTTTTGAGCTCCAACCAATAGGCAATCTCTCCCCCTCCACCTATATAAGCTAAGTTAGGTAGTATAATCTCCTGATACAGTGGGCGTAGAATCACATTAGGAGAGAAGCGTTCAGGGAACTGAGTTAGTTCCTCTTCGAGTGCTTCAGGGGTGAATTCTATATGGGTATTGAGTACTTTATAGACCCCATTCTCCTTGACAATACGTTCTCGAATCCCCTTGCTTAGATAGAAAATATTAATCTCACGAGGGTGTACCTGCTCAGGGTAACTCTTGTCTGTTTGTTTGATATAAGAAAGTGTTTTTTCCACCTCTTTTTGGGAGAGCTGCTCGAAGAGTTCTCGCTTGAGATAAGGAGCTAAGCATCCCTTGAGCTTAGGATTATCGCCATCAATGATGACCAATCCGTAGGGAGCAAATAGTTCATTGACCAAGTAGCGAGTAGCTTCCGCGAGAGTAGCATGTTCTATATAAGCCTTTTCAAAAAGTCGCTTGAGAGATTCTCCTTGATGACTTTTACCTAATAAAATATTGAGAACGCTGGCCACTTTATCCAATCCTTCTGTAGAGAAAGTACCTACTGCACCACCTTCTTTAGAATGCCAAGAGAGCTTTTGCCCTTGAAAAGTAAAATGGTTAATTTCCTCAAAATCATGATCCTCAGTAGCCATCCAGTAGATGGGAACAAAGGTGTAGTTAGGATATAGTTGTTTGAGTTGCTGACAGCTAACAATGGTCGAGACGATTTTGTAAATAAAATACAAAGGTCCTGTGAAGAGACTTAGTTGGTGTCCGGTAGTTATGGTAAAGGTATGCTCCTGTTGTAGTGCCTCTATATGGCTATGGGTCTTCTCAGATATGGATAGATTTTGATATTGCTCCTTGAGTACTTGAAAAAGAAGAGTTCTGTGCTCCTTTGGGAAATGTGCTTGTTTTTCCTTTATCTGTTCTAAGAAATTTGTTGTCAAAGGGAAGCGGTGATACAAACATTTGAGAGGTTCCTTTTGAGCGAGGTAGTCCGTGATGAACTTAGAGAAATATCCTGTATCCTCAAAGGGTATATATTGTGTCATAATATTCTTATTAGTCAAGGGTTTAGTCATAGAAAAAGTCAAAACAGAAAGGCAAAAGATTCTTCACAGAAGGAATCTCCAGAACCTTTCCTTTGGAGCTTACACAGAGTACAGTGATAGGGCTTCCCTGTGTGCATTCGTATTCTAATAATGCCTGACGGCAGTTGCCACAAGGAGTGGTAATCTCCCCCTTGGGGTGCTCCATATGATCACCACTGATGGCTATTTTGATGATTTTCGCCTCAGGGTAATTGGCCTTGGCATAGAACAAAGCTGTACGTTCGGCACATAAGCCAGAAGGGTAGGCTGCATTTTCTTGGTTATTCCCCAAAACAATTTGTCCATTGTCAAGTAATATAGCGGCGCCTACCCCAAAGTGGGAGTAGGGAACATAGGCATTGGTTCTACACTGAAAAGCACTCTCTATAAGGGCTTTATCCTTTTCGTTAGCCTCGCTTAATAAATATGTTTTATAGCTAAATTGATAATCTTTCTCACTCATAAAATATTGAAATAGAATAATTTACAATTATTTTTTCTCCTTACATGTTCTAAGGGGAGAATAAGAGCAAAGGTAGTGAAAAAATAAATAAAATCCAACAAAAAAGAATTTTCTTTTTTATAGTTCAATAAAAAGTGAGAAAATTTTGTAAAGTATAATTTTTTTTGTACATTTGTTGCCGATTAAAAAATAAATTTATGGAAATATTTTCAATGATGGATACCTACTTACAAGGATTTTGGTTTATAGCCATTCCTGTATCTATTATTTTTATCATTCAGACAATTATGACTTTCGTTGGGGCTAATGCCTCAGATGGTTTGACGGCCGATTTTGACGGAGATTTCTCTGGAGCAGATGCACCTTTTCAGCTCTTTTCACTAAGAAATCTCATTAACTTTCTATTAGGTTTCAGCTGGACAGGTATTTCTTTCTATGAGGTCATAGATAACAAAATAACGCTTACTATCTTTGCCGTATTGGTGGGATGCCTCTTTGTCTATATTTTCTTTCTCACGGTACAGGCTCTTATGAGGCTTGCTGAAGACAATTCTTTTAAGATAGAAGAAACCCTTGGCAAGGTGGCACAGGTATATGTACCTATCCCAGAATATCTGTCAGGAACAGGGAAGATTACTCTAAGTATTCGCGGCTCTATTCGTGAGCTTGATGCCATGACCGAAGGGGAACGCATTCCCTCCAGTGCTATGGTACAAATAGTCAAGATAAAGGACGCTATTGTTTTTGTACAGAAGATCGCAGGGTAGTCAAGAAAGAAGAATGAATAGAGGATAGGGTTAAGTAGTTAATAATTAACAATTAAATAAAATGGATTTTTCATCACCAATTAGTTTGATTGCGATATTTGCAGTCGTATTATTTGTAACGATTGTGTCGCTTACTGCGCGTTACAAGCGTTGTCCTTCGGACAAGATATTAGTTATTTATGGGCGTACGGGAGGCTCTTCTGCACGCTGTATACATGGAGGAGGGGCTTTTGTATGGCCTGTAATTCAGGATTTTGCCTATTTGGACTTGCGCCCACTCTCTATCGAGGCCAATCTATACAATGCACTGAGCCGTCAGAATATCCGTGTGGATGTGCCCTGTCGCTTTACCATAGCTATCTCCACCGAGCCAGAGAATATGAATGCTGCTGCAGAGCGCTTGTTAGGGCTTTCTCCTGAACAAATTCAAGAATTGGCCAAGGATATTCTCTTCGGGCAACTTCGTTTGGTGATTGCTACTATGACTATTGAGGAGATCAACTCCGACCGAGATAAGTTCCTTGACAACATTTCTAAAAATGTGGATAGTGAGCTCAAAAAAATAGGTCTGAAACTCATCAATGTCAATGTAACCGATATTAAAGATGAGTCAGGTTATATAGAAGCCCTTGGTAAGGAAGCCGCAGCTAAGGCTATCAATGAAGCTAAGATTAGTGTAGCTGAACAAGAAAAGATAGGGGAGACTGGTAAAGCTCTTGCTGATAGAGAGCGTGATACACAAATAGCAGAAACACAAAGAGATAGGGATGTAAAAATCGCTATTACTCAAAAAAATAAGGAAATTAGTATCGCTCAGGCCAAAAAGGATGAAACGGTGGGTATCGCTGAAGCTAAGAAAGATGAATCCATAGGGAAGGCAGAAGCGGATCGTGATAGCCGTATCAAAATCTCTGAAGCTAATGCTTCCGCCATCAAAGGGGAGAACGAGGCTAAGATAGAGATTGCCAATTCTGATGCCCTTCGTAGGGAAAAAGAAGCAGAATCCTTGCGTATCGCTATCTCAGCAGAGAAAGTACAGCAGGCTAAGGCCTTGGAAGAAGCCTATTCTGCTGAAGAGAAAGCCGAATCGGCTCGTGCAGAAAGAGAGCGTGCTACCCAACAAGCCAATATCATTGTCCCTGCTGAAATCGCTAAGCAACGCGTCATTATAGAAGCTCAAGCGGAAGCAGACCGCTTACGTGAGAATGCCAAAGGGGAAGCCGATGCCATCTATGCGAAAATGGAAGCCGAAGCGAAAGGTCTCTTTGAAATCCTCACCAAGCAGGCACAAGGATATAAGGATGTGGTAAGTGCTGCAGGAGGTGATCCTACCAAAGCCTTCCAATTGTTGCTCATAGAAAAGCTTCCTGAACTGGTAAAAACCCAAGTGGAAGCAGTTAAGAATATCAAGATTGATAAGATTACTGTTTGGGATTCAGGTCAGGGGGAAAATGGTAATACTTCTACTGCCAACTTTGTCTCTGGTATGATGAAGACTGTACCACCGCTCAACGATCTCTTCAATATGGCAGGACTTAATTTGCCAAACTATTTAGCCAAGGCAAACGAAACTCCTCAAGAGATACCCTCCGAAGAGCTACCCACAGACGATAAGTAAAAGAGGTAATACAAAAGATAAAAGGTATAGCTAAAATCAAACTTAGCTATACCTTTTTCATTTTACGCACTTTGTTTTTACTTAGTAATGATAATAATCTTGGAATCTCCTCTTTCTTTTGGATGTGTGTCTAATGCATTAAAACTAAATTGTAATGTATGTTCATCTATTTGTTGGAGGTAAGGATGAGTTCCTTGAATAGATTTTATCTTTCGATCGAACTTGCAAAAGAGATTGATTTTCATCTGAAAAGGGCTCTCTATTTTTTGTCCAGTCTCAGAAGAGGTAGCTGCTTCGGATGTTTCATCAGAAGTGGCTTTAATCTCTTCTTTTGAGGTCTCACTACTTTCTTCTTCAGGAGAGTTTAATTTTTCTTTTCTACCGATCTTAGTAAGTTCTTGAGGATCGAATATAAGAGTTTTTCCATCCCACTTGAAAACAGAAGCAAATAAATCTCCATACTTAGTATTTTCACTCTTGGAAATTTTTTCCATTCCACTCCATTGCTTTTGACTTATGTGATCGGCTTTGAGGGCAAATCCATAAGGTACCTCACCTTTGTAAAGTCCTTTGAGGAACATTCTTTTGGCCAATTCTATAGTATCTTTATTGGTTATAGGTTCCCCTTTTTCTTTACTTATTTGGTAAAGACTTTTCCAGTTCTTCGAAAGTTCTTTATTAGTAAAAGACTTCATTATACTATCTCCTGTAAACTTGAGGATACCTTCCATATCTACTTCTGCTAAGAGAGAGGTTGTTTGGTTCTTATGGAAAGTAAAAGTAGCATTAGTTGTACAGGAACTAAGTCCCCATAAGGCTATTAAAAGGATTAAAAATTGTCTCATACAATTTATTTTTAAAACTCAAAACTTCCTACTTCTATGACTTCTCTTTGGTTGGAGAGGCGTACAGTAGTTTCCTGTTTTTTCTCTTGAGGAGTACCATAGTGCGTAAAGAAAGTAATACGAAGGCTTACTGGGAAAAGCTGCTTTTGGGATCGATTTCCATAGTAATTTACCGCTATTTTATAGGTGCCCTTAGGAGCTTTTTTGAGCATAAACTCTTCAGGTCCATAGCCTCCTGTTACGTCCTGGCTTATGATCCCTCCTAAGTAAGTTTGTCTATGTCCATAGTAGCATTTTTCATCTTCGGGGTCGGTAACCCACAAGTCCATATCGGAGTTGTCCGTATCCCAAGTGAGTACCACGCGAATATCTACTGGTTCCTTCTTGAGCAAGCGCTTGTCGATAAAGGAAGTGCGGATACCCTTTTGTGTATTTACAAGATCGTTGATTTCGTTCATTACGATTAGTTGTATATCCCTAAAGCGATCATCCCAAGGGCGTTCTACTACCTTGTATAGGGTCTCTACCGCCTGTTGATATTCTCCCCCTTGGGCGAGTGCTTGTCCTAAATCACGATAAGACTGAGGTTCTTCCTCACGGATAGAGAGCACCTTGCGGAATACTTCTATAGCTTCCTTATGAGCCTTGTAGGAAGAGAGTTTGTAGCCCAATACACGGAGTAGTTGGGCATCCTCCAAGCCCAGTTCGGCCAAGTTGGATACCACTAAAACAGCCTGCTCGGTATCCCCTTTTTTGAAGAAGTAATCCGCCACATCCACATAGAAAGAAGGTGTTTGCCCATATTCCTTCTTGAGCTTATAGTAAGTCTCTATCGCTTTGGCAGGATCAGCATACTCCATCACCTTTAGGTAGGGGGTATCAGGATTATAATTATTGAGAGTTATTTTGGAGGTGTTGGCAGAAAGTTCATCTCTATAGTCTTCATACATACTTTCCTGCTCATGGCTATCGGAGCGTACCATTGCTTTATCCGCGTTTCTGCTCTGGCGTCTTTCTTTTCTGGAGGAGCGACTATAGGCACTTGCCGACACTTCAGATAGTTGTTCACTATTTGCAGAAGCTACAGCTCTAATACCTACAGCGTCTCTTTGCACAGATATACCAGCCACCCTCCCCTGAAGTTCTGCTGTAACAGTAGTTTCTTTTTTAGGTTTGGTGCCTGTAATAGGGAAAGAAGTATTCCACCATTTGCTTTGTTCTTCAGATAGTTTTACAATATGGTCAAGATGTTCTTTCTTTGCCTTTTCCTTATCCTGTTTTTCTTTATTTAAACGTTGGTAATATTCTCTTTGGAGCTCCTCGGGAGGAGTGATCTGATAACGTACATAATCTGCTACTGTTTCCAATACGATCAGAGAATTTCCTTCGGTTACGATACCATATTGGCGCCCTACCGCATCAATTTCCTTGGTCTGTGCTCCCTCTCTTTGGAGTTGGGTAATCTTCTTTTCTGCCCATATACGGCGTAAAAGAGCAAATTCTCCAGCAGAGGCAGAGTTATTTTTAGAAAAAGTAACCTCTTTTTCTACGACAACCTTTCCTGAATACCCTAAAGACACCACCAAAGTAGCCTCATCCGAGTTTAGTTCTCCAGAGAAAGTAAAGTTTTCCCCTACCAACGCTCCTTTTTGAGGATATAAGTCAGTTACATTCCCACTTTTTACCTTATATCCTAAGAGTTGGAAGGACTGATAGCGTAATGCCTTGACTGCATCGAGTAGTTCTTGAGAGGAGAGGTTGATAAAACTACCTCCTGTAGCCCCTGCTAAGTACTGTAGTTTGTCCATATTGGCCACCAGCTCAGAGGTGATGACACACACAGGAGCATGAAGTCTTTTAACGAGGTTGTTGATTTGGAATGCCTCCTTGCCAAAATTAAAAATACCATTGGAGAAGAGAAAGTATTCGTCTGCTCCAGCAGGAAATGTCATGGCATTGCCATCGGTAGCCCCATCATAGGTAAGTTTATCCAAATGATCCTTGAGAGCTTGCCAGTTACCTTCTTTGATTTCAAAAGAAATAGGTTTAGAAGCGTAGATGTGGAAGGTAGTGAGAACTACTTTTATGTTTTTTACTTCTTTGAAATAGCTGTCCAAGAGCATATATTCTTTGGCAAAGTCCCTTTTTTCGCTTGAAGAAGAAACATCCCAAAGGATTCCTAAGGTTTTCGGAGCTTCTTTAGCCCTTAGTTCTTGTTTTTCCAAAGCAATATTTCCATAGAGGTAACTTTTATCCCCTTGGGAAGCGGTAAGTAGTTGTGGTTTGTCTATCTTAGGAAAGAGCAGTGCTATATTTTTGTTCAAAGTAAAGTTAGTTTTCTCCACCTCACTGAGATAGCTGTTGCGGCTTTGGGTAAAGTCCAGTTGTAGGGAGTTTTGGATATCGGCCTTGACAAAGCGAGAGACCACCTCGGTACGAATCTTTAACTTCTTGAGTTTCGCCGCATTGGCAATAGGAAGGAAGTAGAAATCCTGTCCGTTCTTTTGGGAGAGTTCTTGCTCAAAAGCAATCAAGATACGGCGAGAGCCCTTGCGTGGCATAGGATATACACGAGCACGGAAGTTGTTTCCTTCCGTTTTCTCTAAAAGACCAGGGTCTACCCCACGGCGGACGATATCCTCGAACGCCTTGCGTCCCAAGGATTTGTCTACGACTACACCCTCACGGAGCTTGCCGTCAATATCCAAGGCAAAGCGAGAGACTTGCTGCCCTTCAGCGAGGGGAAACTCAAACTCGCCTTCCATCACACGATTGTTAGGATTGTAGAAAGTCATTTCCATCGTAGTTACGGCCGTTTGCCCTACTACGAGAATATCCACCGAGAGGTCTTGTAGCTGCATAGGATGAACATTGTCCTCGCTGACTACTTTTACTTCTGGGATTATTGTTTTTTGCGCCATCGCTACAGATAATCCCCCGAATAAAATGAGAAAAGATAGGAGTTTTTTCATAAATTTTCTTTTAAAAAATTAGGATAGAAATATTTACACAAAAAACATGCCAAAATTTTGATTATAGTCTTAAAAAAATCATTATCTTTGCGCCCAAAAAAATAATAACATGTTAAAGCATTTGTGTTTTCTTTTCTTTTCATTACTTCTTATAGGATGTAAGGAAAAAAACAGCAAAGCTGTAGTAGACGAATTTGCTGATAGGGAGATTAACGAATCCTATCAGTCTGTATCCCTGCAAGATACCGCAGTGGCTACCCTCAAGAAGGTAACCATCAAGGATCCCTTGTACAAGCCCGCCATAGAGCGAGAGGTAGTTGATTTTTACAAAAAGTATAATTACCAAACCCGTTGGCTCTATCAGAATAAGCCTTCACCTCTTTTTACCTCTTATATACAGGTACTTACAGCACTTTCGGATTATGGATTTTTTCCAGAGAACTACCGCCAAAAGGAGCTCTCTCAAAAAGTAGATTCCCTATATAAGGGGACACTATCCTTGACAGACTTGGAGGAGACCGATAGGGAGATTACTGCTTCTTTTCTGCTATTTACCCGTCACCTTACCCGAGGAAGAGTTCCTAAGGTAGGGGATGAGAAGCGTGTATGGAAGCGTACCCGTCCGCTATTGGACAATGTGGAGCTGCTCCTCAAGCTCAAGGACAATGACAACCTCTCTCAGATCATAGAAGCCCTACAGCCCCAACAACCTTTCTATAAGGCGATGGCTCAGCGCTATAGAGAGTTAGAAAAGGATACCGCCGAAGTACTAACCCCTTTTGCTATCACAGATCTCAAGAGCTATACTATAGGCTATGCCGATAGTACCATCTTAGCCCTACGTGCTTGTCTGAAACATAAGGGATATGAATCGCCTATACAAGAGAATCCTCAGCAGGTGGATTCACTATTGGTGGAAGCGGTAAAAGATTTTCAGAGAAGTATTGGAATTCCTGCAGATGGGGTGCCAGGTGCCCAAACAATGGGTTATTTGTTAATGACAGCCAAGGAAAAAAGAGACTTACTGCTCTTGAATATGGAGCGTTTGCGCTGGCATAATAAGGACTTAGGAGAGGATTATATCCTGGTGAACATACCCGAATATCGCTTGCGCCTCTTCCATAAGGATTCTTTGGTCTTCCAAACCCGTGTAGTGGTAGGCAATCCAGAGACTCCCACTCCTATTTTTTCTGATAGCTTAAGGTATGTGGAGTTCCGTCCTACTTGGTCTGTGCCTCAAAGCATTGTACGTAAGGAGATGATACCTAATATCATAAGTAGTAGAGACTCCCTCAAATATGCCAAGCGTGGTTATAAGCTCTATGAGAATGATAAGGAAATAGACCCTGCGACGGTCAATTGGCGTGACGAACGCATCAGCAAGCGGGCATTTTACTTTGTAGAAGCTCCCTCTGAGAACAATTCGTTGGGCTTGGTCAAGTTTGTCCTCTACAATGATATGAGTATATACCTACATGACACTCCCTCCAAGCGCCTTTTTGGCAATACTCAACGTACCTATAGCCATGGATGTATCCGTGTGGAATACCCAGAAAGATTGGCTACGAAACTGCTCAGAGGCTCTGAAGAATGGGATGCTGAGAAGGTGAAAGAAGCCATGACCACAGGGCGTGACCAGCGTAGGATACGCCCTAAGCAACACTTTGTTATTGATGTCTCCTACCTTACCGCTTGGATAGACGAAGAAGGTAAACTTATTATTCGAAACGACCCTTATCAGTTTGACAAAGAGCAACTTAAGATACTCAACCGCTATAAGAGTATGTAGTACTTAGGCCAATGTAGCCGAAAATATCTCTAAGAAATGCTGGGTGATACGCTCTCGCACTTCCTGTAGTGACACCTGATGTCCCAGCTCGCCCTCAAGCGAAGCTACAGCCTTATCGGCAATACCACAAGGGACAATATAGTTGAAGTAGCTTAGGTCGGTATTGACATTCAGGGCAAAGCCATGCATGGTCACCCAGCGAGAAGCTCTTACCCCCATGGCGCATATCTTGCGAGCACGCGGGGTACCTACTTCTATCCAGACACCTGTTTCTCCCTTGCTACGTTCCCCCTTGATACCATAGTCAGCAAGAGTGAGGATAATCACCTCCTCTAAGGAGCGTAAGTATTGGTGAATGTCTGGCGAAAAATTGTCCAAGTCCAAGATAGGATACCCTACCACTTGCCCTAAGCCATGGTAAGTGATATCCCCTCCGCGGTTCACCTTATAGAAAGAAATATGTTTTTCCTTAAGGAACTCCTCACTCATGAGCAAGTGCTCCATGACTCCACTTTTGCCAAGAGTCAGTACATGAGGGTGTTCTACAAAAATCAAATAGTTAGGAGTCTCCATAGGCGAGGGGAGGTTTTTGTTGGCCACTTTCAGGTCGATAGTGGACTGGAAGAGCTTCTCTTGTTCTTCCCAAGCTTCCTTATAGTCCTTTAATCCCCAATCAATTAGGGTAATTTTTTTGTTCATAAGATCTGTCAAGATAAGAGAATGCAAAGTTACGAAAAAAAAGAATTTTTTCCTATAGAAAAGAGTGGAACTTTGAGAGGAAAATTGTATCTTTGTTGCTTTAAAAAACAATCATGAGCAGATTATCTGAGTTTAAAGAGTTTTACCTGAGAGTAGTGCTTCCTAATACTCCTTAATCATTGAACATTAATCATTGAACATTAATCATTAAACATTATTCATTATGTCAAAATTCTACAATGAAATTGCGGAAAAATACGATTATATCTTTCCGCTATCACCAACTCACCAAACCTTCTTTGCTAGTGAACTATGTGGCAAAACCGTTCTTGATGTAGGTGCTGCCACCGGCAATCTTACTGCTTACTTATTATCACAAGGTTACGAGGTTACCGGTATTGACCTTAGCGAGCGACTCATTACCGAAGCTGCCAAGAAAGGCATTGTAGTACAACCACTTAATATGCTTGATATTGACCAACTGGCTATCTTCGACAATATCGTTTGTATTGGTAATACGCTACCGCACCTCGATAGTAAAACTTCTGTGCAGCTCTTTTTGCAAAAAGCCTATGGACAACTCTCCCAAGGGGGTAAACTTGTCCTGCAATTGGTCAATTTTGAAAAATATTTTGCCCAGCAACAAGACGATTACCTCGGTAATCTTCCCTTAATAGTTAACGATAAGGTGAAGTTTGAGCGATTTTACTATCTCAATGAGGAAGGGAAAATTCGTTTCAAGACTATTTTGGACGATACCATAGAAAATGAGGAACTGTTACAGCCTATTTTCGCTGACGAACTTACCCAATGGCTTACTCAAATAGGATTTCAAGCCATCAATCTATATGGTAATTTCAAAAAAGATTCTTTTGATCCCAATGCTTCTATGGCATTGATTATCGTAGCAGAAAAATAAAGTATATTACTAAATTTTTACACAATGAAACACATTTTTATCATCTTTGTGAGTCTTTTTATGGCTTCAACTACTTATGGGCAGGAATATTATAAGATAAAACTCTTAGAATTGAAAGGAAAAGTGAAATGTATTCGTATTATTCCTGAAGTTATAAAGGAAAATCCTACTAATCAAAAGACTAATAATAGAATAATGCTGAGTACTTATGACCGAAATGCTCTTATTTTTTTTAACAGAGAAGGATATTATACCAAAAACATCATCTTTAATGATAATAACGATACTATTTTTGTAAATAATGTGTCCTATAAAGATAATAAATGGGTGCAAAGTGAAGAGCAAATTAACAAAGAAACTTTTAAAACTATTTTTATTGAGGTTGAGTTTGACAAAGATCACAAAATAGAAACTCGATACTTCCACGATAATATTTTGAAAAGTTTAAAGAGCAAGCAAGTCCGTCATTTGAATAAATACAATGAGTACGTAACTGATACTATTTACAATCATTTGGGTAGTATGGCTCAAAGAACGCTTTATACTTATAATGAAAGGGGAATTTGCCTTTCAGAAAGCGTTTTTGATGAGAATAACAACCCTATTTTCATAGTTAAGAAGAAATTAGATAATAAAAATAGAATGATTGAAGAAGAAGTTACTGTCTTTTCTCCTAATGAATACACTTTTGCTTCTGTAAGAACGTATGATAAGGGGATTTTTCCTATGAAAATGGAAAATATAGACAGCCATGGACGACGAGAAACAGCTACTATGAAATATCAAATTGATAAAAAAGGAAATTGGATACGTAAGGAATTCTATAATGACTACGGACTCTATCTTGTTATCAAAAGAGAAATCACTTACTATTAAAAGTAATTGAATACTTGGCACTGATAATCACAGCCAAAAAATAAATTACAGCTTATGAAAATTATCAAAGTAATATCGTTTATTATAGTTGTTTTGTTGTCTTCTTGTAAGCCTACTTTGCCAGATTTGACAAAAAGAGATCGTATAAAACTACTCAAAAAATATGCGTTCTACTTATGTATGGAGCATAATTACAATCGAATAGATAGTACCTTTCGATTTCCGAAGGACCATATAGATGGGGTTGTATTTTTTCATTATGGGTTAGAGGGGTTAGAAAAGACAAAGGATTTCGTGATCCAAAACACACAGTTTGAGTTTCCTAGCGGATCATTAAAGAATGAAATGGGAGATCCTAAGGCAAATCTTATTTGTTTGGATTGTTTTGATTTTTATAAGAGTAAAGAACTCCACCGCTTTGTAAGAAAAATGGAGAGAGAACTAAGAGAATAATTTTCTTTTAGAATCACAACTATTTCCATATCTTACAAATATTGTGTACTTTTGCATTTTTTAAACTTTAGAATAAACGATATGGCACGATTAGGAATGCTTTACGCTATTACTGATGAAGCGTTAGAACAATTAAAAGCACAAGATATAGACCAGATGTACGACTATATGCTTGAAGAAATAGAAGAAGAACTGTTTAATACTTCTGAAGCCTTTGAACTTGACAAAGCGTGGGAAGGAGTCCAGTTTTGTCTTGGGGAAGGCACGTGGAATGAAGAAAACAAAGTACCTTACAATGTTGTTTTCGGTGGGGAACTGATTTTAGACCACAATGACTATGTTATTTCGCTCAAAAAGCCCGAAGTTATCAAAGATATTGTGGCTTATCTGGAAACCAATAACCTACAAGAAACTATTAAAAATAACTTTGATACAATCCCAGAAGAAGAATATACTCTTCCCAAAGATGAAGACAACCTCAACTATCTGTTAGGCTGGAGCGAAGGACTTTTAGAGTTCTATAAAAATGCTTTAGAGAAGCAACTCAACGTGATATTTACCGTAGATCTTTAATTAATCATTAAACATTAATCATTAACAATGTTATCAGTATCCAATTTATCCGTACAATTCGGAAAACGCGTCCTCTTCGATGAGGTAAACGTAACCTTTACACAAGGCAACTGCTACGGCATTATCGGTGCCAATGGAGCAGGCAAATCTACTTTCCTAAAAATTCTTTCAGGCAAACAAGAACCTACTTCGGGGCGCGTGATCCTCGAACCGGGCAAGCGTATGTCGGTACTCGAACAAGACCACTACGCTTATGACGAATACACCGTTTTAGACACTGTGATTATGGGCAACAAAGTCCTCTCCAAAGTCAAAAAAGAGATGGACGAACTCTATGCAGACTATTCCGATGAACACGCCGAACGCATCGGTGAGCTACAAATACAGTTCGATGAGATGAACGGCTGGAATGCCGAGAGTGATGCGGCAGCCCTGCTCTCCAATTTGGGTATCTCTGAGGATATGCACTATACCCTAATGTCCGAAATGGACGGTAAGCTCAAAGTACGTGTGCTTCTAGCGCAAGCGCTCTTTGGCAACCCCGATGTACTCATAATGGACGAGCCTACCAACGACCTTGACTTTGAGACTATCGGTTGGTTGGAGAACTTTTTGGCAAACTATGACAATACAGTGATTGTCGTTTCCCACGACCGCCACTTCCTCGATGCTGTTTGTACTCATATCTCCGATATAGATTTTGGGAAAATCAATCATTATTCGGGTAACTATACTTTTTGGTACGAAAGTAGCCAGTTGGCAGCCCGTCAGCGTGCGCAACAGAACAAAAAAGCGGAAGAGAAAGCCAAAGAGTTGCAAGAATTTATCGCGCGCTTTAGTGCCAACGTGGCAAAATCAAAGCAGGCAACCTCTCGTAAGAAGATGTTGGAGAAACTCAATATCGAGGAAATCAAACCGTCCTCTCGTCGTTACCCTGCCATCATTTTCGAGCGTGACCGCGAGGCTGGCGATCAAATCCTACACGTGGAAAACCTCGCCGCGTCTATCGACGGACAGGTATTGTTCCAAAATGTAGACATCAACCTTGCCAAAGACGACAAAGTAGCCGTAATTTCTAAGGATTCGCGTGCCACTACTGCCTTTTATGAGATTCTCAACGGCAACCTCAAGCCCGATGCGGGCACCTTTGCTTGGGGCATCACTACCTCGCAGTCTTACCTGCCCGTGGATAACTCCAATTTCTTCACTCAAGACCTTTCCTTGGTGGATTGGTTGCGCCAATGGGCAAAAACAGAGGAAGAACGAGAGGAAGTATATGTGCGCGGGTTCTTGGGCAAGATGCTTTTCAGTGGCGAGGAAGCCCTCAAAAACTGCAAAGTGCTCTCAGGAGGCGAGAAAGTGCGCTGTATGCTCAGCCGTATGATGATGTTGCGTGCCAATGTGCTAATGCTCAACGAACCTACCAACCATTTGGATTTGGAAAGCATCACCGCCTTCAACAACTCCCTGAAAAACTTCAAAGGCACTGTGCTTTTCACCACCCACGACCACGAATTTTCACAAACCGTCGCCAATCGTATCATCGAGCTTACCCCTAGTGGCATTATCGACCGCTATATGACCTTTGATGAGTATATGGACGACAAAAATATTCAGGAATTGAGAGAAAAGATGTACAAACAATGATTAACGGTTAATGATGAATGGTTAATCACAGCACTTTGGCAAAGTTCGTTGTATAAAAGGAGATTAGAAGAGCTTTGCCAGAGTGTTTTAACTATAACTGAATTATAAATTCAGATACAAGGGTAATTTTAACAAACAAATTAAAATAAAGACAAAAATGGATTTTTGGAAAAATGAACTAGAAATACAGTTTTTCAAAGAAGCTTTGAAAAGTTTTGCTTCTCCTGAACAACTCTTTTATAGTTTAAAATCAGGTAAATATGCTTATGCTCCTAAAGGAGAAAGTGCAGAAGGGAAAGCCTTACAAAGCAGAAATGCTTTAATAGGGAATTTTACTGAGAAATGGGCTAGAGATTTTTTTGCTCCTATAGCAGAAAGTTTAAACTTATATGCAGTAAATAGTGTAGTTTGTGAGGAATTAGGGCTATCAAGACAAACTAGTGCAGATTTAGCTTTCTGTACAACAAATGAAGTACAGCAAAAAGCAGAAAATATAAAACTCATTTGTGAAATAAAAATGAGTGTAGTCTCTAATTATCAATATAAAAATATTGATGATATAATTTGTATAGGAGATTATCACACACATCAGGGAAATCCTTCTCTACTACGTTCTGACAGTATGTTAAAAGCTATTGGGAAATCTATAAATATTAGAGTTTCGGGAATAGCTTCTACAAAAATACCTATTTTGATTATAGGTAACTCTCCAATTACACAAAGTTACATTAAAAAAGTAGATTTTTTAAAAAAATCTGGAGTAGTTCAAGGATTTATTTCATTAAATCCAAATATAAAAGGTGATTTTTTGAAAAATTCACCTGAAAAAGGATTTCAAACATTTTTCTCTTATGAAGAACTTTCTAGCTTCTGTAAAGGACTTACAAAAAATGATATGAATTATTTCTCTTCAATGTTATCAAAGGCTAAACTAGGAGAAATAATCACTATAGCTAACAAAGAAAATTCTGATATACTTAAAGCCGAAAAATTCTTATCACTTATCCAAAAATAAAAATATGAAAAAACAGAACGGAACTCAAACAAGTACTTTTGGAACAAGTGGAAGAATAAATCACGACAGCACAAAGTTTTATGATTCTAAATTATATAAAGAGTTAGAGGAAAAAAAAGTACTTGATAAAAATGAGAATATTTTTCCTGACTATTTGGAAAATACTATTATTTTAGGTAGTTCAGAGAATATGAGTAGTATTCCTAATAATTCAGTACATTTAATGATAACTTCCCCTCCTTATAATGTATCAAAAGAATATGATGATGACCTCTCATTAAGCGAATATTTAAGTTTGCTTAAAAATGTATTTACCGAAACTTATCGCGTATTAGTTAATGGAGGTAGAGCTTGTATTAATGTGGCTAATTTAGGAAGAAAGCCCTATATTCCTTTATCTGATTATATTTCAAAAATGATGATAGAAATAGGCTTTAATATGCGAGGTGAAATTATTTGGAATAAAGCTGCAAGTGCTAGCCCATCGACCGCTTGGGGAAGTTGGCAGAGTGCAGCAAACCCTACTTTAAGAGATATTCACGAATATATTTTAGTATTCTCAAAAGGAGATTACAAACGTGAAAAAGGTAAAAAGGAAAATACTATTTCTAAAGAACAATTTATGGAATGGACAAAATCTATTTGGACAATGAATGCGGTAAGTGCTAAAAAAATAGGACACCCTGCACCTTTCCCTGAAGAGTTACCTTTTCGACTAATTCAACTTTATTCATTTGTAGGGGATATTATATTAGATCCTTTTATAGGAAGTGGAACAACGGCAATTTCAGCTCTAAAAGCTGATAGAAAATACATAGGTTTTGATATTTCACAAGAATATATAACACTTGCTAATAATCGCATAGCTCCTTATAACCAACCCAAGCTATTTAATACCAATATTCAAATTCTTGAAGAAGGAACCCATAAATAATTAAGATGGAAATATTCACTACAGGAGCTTTTCTAAAAGCAATAGAAATAGATATAAACGGAAAAAGACAATTTCGTTGGATAGTTACTCAATTTGAAGATGATTCATTTGAAAATGGAGAGCTTATTATTCCCATTGAAAGTGCTGATTCTGAAGAAAAGTTAACAGAAGAGAAAATCATTGATTAATGTGCATAAGTTTTCAGAATAAACTCAATATACCCCACCAACCCTATAATGGAACTTGTATAACGATCTGCCAAAAATAGTGGATTGTTTATTTGAGTAATATTTTTATTTGGTAATAACTCAATATCAATCACAGGCAACTTAATATTGTGTTCAGGCAATACAAAATAAAGTGTAGGCACTACAATATTAAGCTCAGGCGACCGAATATTAAGTATGGGCAATGCAAAATAAAGCATAGGCAGTACCAAATTAGGTAATAACACATCAAAATAATTTAAAAAAGTAAAGTTATGAACAGATTTCACATCTCATTCGAAAAATTCAAGAATTATTCCTTCATTTTTGAGAATATTTCCAAAAATGATGTCCTGAAAAAGGAATTAGCTGAGTACGGCTATGGCGATAAGGAAATCGCACAAGGCAAAGCCCTATACGATACCGCCGCCCAGATGTACGAAACCAACAAGCGCGAGAGCTCCGAGGAGACCCTCGCCTATAACGAGTTCTCCAAAAAGCTCGAAGCCTTTAAAAACGTTTACGCTACCGACCGCAAGAAGGCTAAAATCATCTACAAAGAGGAGCCTAAAATCCTTATTGCCCTTCATATCAAGGGAGTGGCGCCTTTGCGTACCAATAAGCTCCTTGAAGACATCGAGGCGTTCTACAAAGAACTCAAAGCCAAACCCGATTTGCTCACTCCGCTCAACAAACTTAAAATCACTGCTGAGCATATCGAAACCCAGCTCACCGCCCTCGCCGATGTAAAGCAAGCCGAAGCCACTTATGTCCTCGAAAGAGGTGAAAGTCAGCAGGCTACTAAGGACAAAGACACCGCTTTTGCCGCCTTCGAGAAGTGGGTACGTGAGTTTTATGCCATCGCTAAAATCGCTTTGGAAGACAAACCTCAACTTTTAGAGAGTATCGGCAAGTTTGTAAGGAGTTAAAAAGAATTTATTAAAAACTATTTAAATACAAAAAAAATGAAAATAATAGGAATTAGTGTACGCACTACGAATCAGAACGGACAGGCGATGCAGGACATCGGAAACCTTTGGCAACGCTTTTTTAGCGAGCAACTTTTGGCAAAAATACCCAATAAGGTAAGCGATGCCATTTACAGCATCTACACCGATTACCAAAAGGACTATACCGAGCCTTATACTTGTATAATAGGAGTAGAAGTTACCACACTCAGCACGATTCCCGACGGCTTAGAGGGAAGAGAATTCCCTGAACAAACCTTTCAAAAGTTTGTAGCCAAAGGCGCAATGCCTCAAGCAGTAGGGGCGATGTGGCAACATATCTGGGACAACGACGCCACGCTCAATCGCACTTATATATATGACTATGAGTGCTACACCGAGAAGTCTCAGCAAGGTGATGCCTCCGAAGTAGATATTTTTATAGGCGTAAAAAAGAACTAATAAAACCTAACAAACAAATGAAAAATTTATATAACGAAGCAGATAAGAACGAAATACTCAATCGGTTAGAGAATCTGAAAGTAGATGCCGTACGTCAGTGGGGAAAGATGAACATTGTACAAATGTTAGCCCACTTGAATGTTTCTTTAGAAACTCCTTTAGGGAAAAACTTCCCCAAGCGGGTATTTATCGGTAGGCTTATAGGAAAATTGGTAAAGAAAAGGTTTATCAACGACCAGCCTATGCCTAAAAATTCCCCCACTGATAAGATGTATGTCATCACAGACATTTCTATGGAGGATTTTGAGAAAGAAAAGCAACGAGCTAAAGAGCTGATCACCCTTTTTTATAACAATGGAAGGGAAAAATGCAGTCAGCACCCGCATTCTTTCTTTGGCAAACTCACTCCTGACGAGTGGGGAATCCTGCAATGGAAGCATTTTGACCATCATCTGCGACAATTTGGAGCATAATGAGTGCAATGCTACTCAATTAGAAATAATTTGAAAAAAATTAGTGTTAGAAAAGTAAGAGTTAATTACCTTTAGCACTTAAAAAAGTAGTACAATGAATGACTTCGAGCAATATATAAGGGAAACTGAACCCCATCGTCGTGAAAAAGGGGAGGCGTGGCAGACGGCTATCGGCTTGCAGGCGGTAGATGGATTGAAACCTTCGGATTATCTCGTGCAAACGGCTAAGCAACACATCGAGGGGGATATTACTATAGAGGAGGCTAAGCACCTCATTGATAGTTATTATCAGTCCAAGACAGTACGCCACGAGCAGGGAGAAGAACGCACTGAGGAAGCCGACAAAGTTTCGGCGCGCATCACCGAATTGCTTACCGAGTCAGCTTTTAGCTTTTCCCCAGTGGCATATATAGGCATTCATCGCAAGTTATTCACCGGTATTTACAAGTTTGCAGGCAAATTGCGCGACTACAATATTACTAAAAAGGAGTGGGTACTGGGTGGAGATACGGTTCTCTATGCCAGTGCACACAATTTGCGCGAGACTTTAGACTATGATTTCGAGCAAGAAAAGCGTTTTTCTTATCAAGGCTTGCCTGTGGAGGAAGCTATCAAGCACATAGCTAAATTTGTCTCAGGACTCTGGCAAATACACCCTTTTGGTGAGGGAAATACACGTACAACGGCAGTTTTCACGATTCAATATTTACGTACTTTTGGCTTTGCGCTGAGCAATG
This sequence comes from Capnocytophaga gingivalis, assembly GCF_002302415.1. Lineage (NCBI taxonomy): Bacteria > Pseudomonadati > Bacteroidota > Flavobacteriia > Flavobacteriales > Flavobacteriaceae > Capnocytophaga > Capnocytophaga gingivalis. The sequence goes on from NZ_CP022386.1 coordinate 2,688,038, forward strand.
AAGCCTTTGCCTATCATTCTTGGTATTTTCGTAATGCCTTAGTCCGTGCCAATTACAACAACCTTGCTAAAGGGATAACAGCAACTACTGAATATATAGAACGTTTCTTTAGAAACCTAATTTTAGGCGAAGAAAACGAGCTTAAAAATAGGTATCTATTAGTAGGGGACGAATTTCAAAGTGCAAAAGAACAAATTCCAAAGGGCAAAATTTGCACTTTGAATTGCACTTTGGAGGAAATGGCGGTATTACAATACTTACAACAAAATCCTACCTCCACTCAAAAGGTTATTGCTGAGCATATAGGAAAATCGGAACGCACTGTAAAGACTATTACAGCAAATCTGGTAGAAAAGGGGCTTATCGAACGCAAAAATGGTAAGCGAAATGGCTTTTGGGAAATAAAAACAAATAATTAATCTTATAAAATAAGTATCATTATGACATCAACTTTCAATTTTGAGCTTTTTAAAAAGCGTTTAAACCTATTTTTAGAAAAGATAGAAGACCTTGGTGGTGAGACTGACCCTCTTACAATAGAAAAAACCGCTACCGAGGAAGAAATCAAAGCTGCAGAGGCAAAATTAGGCTATACATTACCTCCACATTTCCGAGAAGTACTCTTGGAAAATACCGCTCATTTGGAATTTTGGTGGTATATCGATGATTTTACCGAAGAGGACGAAGATTTTTTACTTGATGAATTAGATAATATTTCTTCAGGAGAGTTACTTTTTGGATTAGATTTACTTTTAGATAATGAAAGATCCCGAAAAGGTTGGGTAAAAAATGTCTGCCCTTCCAAAAGTGAGGAGTATAGCCGTGTATGGAACAACAAAATGTGTTTTCAAGAAGTAGGTAACGGTGATTATATTGCTATTGAGTTAGAACCAGAGAACTATGGCAAGGTTGTGTATCTCAGCCACGATGGTAGTGAGAATCACGGGCTTTATATAGCTGATAACTTTAAGGAATTCCTGATGAACTACGCTGCTGTAGGTTGTACTGGGAGCGATGATTATCAATGGGAGCCTTTTTATACCAAAGGCAAAGGCATAGACCCCACCTCAAAGAACGCCAAAACTTGGTATAAGGTATTGGGGATAAATCCAAAGGAGTTGGAAGGGTAAAAAGTATTAGTTACACTGAAAAAATAGAAATATGTTAGGTAATCTATTCAAAAAGAAGCCTACTTTTACTCCTGCAATGCAAGAGTTATTTGTAAAAATAAGTCTTGCACTGCCTCAGCGTTTTCATTTCCTGCAAAAACAACTTACAGAAGGAATCATCAAAGGAATAAAGAAGCCCGAAGGACAGCGCTATCAACTGCGTTTGGATATTCCTTTGCTCAACAAGTATGAAGATAAAAAAGGACGGAATTTCTTAATTGAAAATATCGTAATACAGTCAGTTGAGACAGGCAAAAGTAGTGTGGTGAGTTGGAATGTAGCTTATGGATTGTTATTGGTGTATATTACAGCTAATAACGACTTTCTAAAATGGCAAGCTGAGGCGGTAGGGATAGATACTTCCCGCATTCGTATAAAGTATTTAGATGATAGCCCTATTGAAAAACTTCTTTCCAAAGAAGAACAGCAATATATAACTCCTAATGATTTATACGAAGTGTCTTTAAACGACAAAACCTACTATCACGTACAGGATATAACCGATGGAGATGGCAATTTTATCGGGATAGATGCCGATAAGAATGTTTATGAGTTTAGGCACGACCCTTTTGAAATCACTTTGCTAACAGAACCCTTAGAAACCATCTTAAAAAATAATAAATAACCTCGAAAAAATGAAGATACCCTTTAATTTTGAGCTTTTTAAAAAGCGTTTAAACCTATTCTTAGAAAAGATAGAAGACCTTGGTGGTGAGACTGACCCTCTTACGATAGAAAAACCCGCTACCGAGGACGAAATCAAAGCCGTAGAAGCAAAATTAGGTTATACATTGCCTCCGTATTTCCGTGAAGTACTCTTGGAAAACACTGCCCATTTGGAGTTTGGGTGGAATATTAATGATATTATAGATGAGGAAGAGATTTCTTTACCTGATAAACTAGCTGAAATCTTTCGTGGAAAGTTGCTTTTTGGGCTGGATTTGCTTTTGGACTATGAGGAAGATCGCCAAGACTGGGAAGGGGAAGCATATCCAAATTCCGATAAAGAATACGACCACATTTGGCATAATAAAATGTCCTTTTTCCAAGTAGGCAACGGCGATTATATAGCTATTGAGTTAGAGCCAGAAAACTATGGCAAGGTTGTGTATCTTAGTCACGATGGTAGTGAGAATCACGGGCTTTATATAGCCGATAACTTTAAAGAATTCCTGATGAACTATGCTGCTGTGGGTTGTACTGGAGGCGAGGATTGGCAATGGGAGCCTTTCTATACCGAAGGCAAAGGCATAGACCCTACCTCAAAGAACGCAAAAACCTGGTATAAGGCATTGGGGATAAATCCAAAGGAGTTGGAGGGATAAAAAGTAAGAAAATGAATAACAAAAAGATGAAATGGATAGAATACTTTTCGGAAAATGGCGACCTATGGCAATTATTTGTAAAGGATGATTACCAAGAAACACAAGCAGATACCTTAGCTCACAATGGCAATGAAGCTGTGACAAGAAGAGAAATGCCTGCCATAGATAAAGTACAAGTTACTATAATCCCAGCCGCTCGTATTGTAGACAAAGTAAAAGGGCAAGTAGCAGGAGAAAAACTTTTTCACCTCAAGCTGAGCCTTATCAATGGAGATAATTGGTTTGCTATCAGTCAACAGGCATTTTCTAAGGAAGAGATATTACAATATGCTTCTCTTTTTGTAGGATTAAACAAATTCCAAGCCGAAAGAGTATGGAAATCCAAGAAATTAGGCAAAGTCAATACAATAAGACTTGAAGATAAGAAGGAAACAAACAATTAGTTTCATAAATAAATAACATTATGGCGATACCCTTTAATTTTGAGCTTTTTAAAAAGCGTCTAAACTTATTTCTTAGTAAAATAGAAGCTCTTGGTGGGGCTACAGAACCTCTTACAATAGAAAAACCCGCTACCGAGGAGGAAATCAAAGCAGTAGAGACACAATTAGGCTATACATTGCCTCCTCATTTCCGCGAAGTGCTTTTGGAAAACACTACTCATTTGGAGTTTTATTGGGATGTGAATGATGTAACTATTGAAGATGAATCTATAATACCCGATGCCTTGGCGCACATCTATTGCGGGGAATTACTCTTTGGGTTGGATTTGCTTTTAGATTATGAGGAACATCGCAAGGAATGGGCAGCTGATGTTTTCCCTAATTACGAAGACCCAGAAGACCGCATTTGGTACAACAAATTGTGTTTTCATATCAATGTTAACGGTGATTATATCGCTATTGAGTTAGAACCAGAGAACTATGGTAAGGTTGTATATCTCAGCCACGATGGTGCAAGCAATCTCGGCACTTATTTAGCTGATAATTTTAAGGAATTCCTAATGAACTACGCCTCTGTGGGCTGTACTGGAGGTGAGGATTGGCAATGGGAGCCCTTTTATACTGCAGGCAAAGGCATAGATCCCACCTCAGAGAACGCTCAAGCGTGGCAGAAGATATTGGGGATAAATCCAAAGGAGTTGGAGGGGTAAAACAATTAAAACATTACAAATATGTCCATAGAGCAAAAAGACAAAGAACAATTGGAACAGTTAATTGCTTCTGAAAAGTATCAGCAGATATTAGGTAAGCTTTGTGATATTATAGATATGGTATTCGAGGAAGAAATGCCGAGTTTTACTGTTCTGAATTACACACATAAAGCACTAAAAGATGCAGGTGTTACCTTGGAGGAAATCGCTCCAGTAGCATTGGCGGACGATCATTTCTTGAACTTTAGCATTCTCAAGATGGATTATATCAAGAGTGGGAAAACGATGCACTTTAGCAAGGACTTCCTCATTCGCAATATGATAGAATTTTATTTTCTAAAAACAAATCCCAAAGCACTACCTGATTATTTGAAGAAAGCAGGATTAAAAAACTATATGGTTCCTCTAAAAAAATGGTTCACAGAGGCTACTGATACGGAGCTTGTTGTCGCAGTTTCCACTTCTATTAAAGAACTCAAAAAGAAAAGAGAAAAAACAGAGGATACAAGCTCACAAACGGCTACTCGTGAAGATTGGGAGCGACTTTCGGCAGTATATCCCAAACTTACCAAGCAGGTACTGAAGGATTTTGATGAATATAATGTGGTTACCGCAGGCATTCCCTTAGCCGAGATTACCCAAAAGATCCAAGACTTGGGCGTTACTTTCTCTGAGGAACTTACTTTATTCTTCCAGCATATAGGGGAGCTTAGGTTGGAAGGGGTAGAAATCCGCTTTACTGACTTATATACCGATGTATTCAATGGCAAAGACTATTTAGTGCTTGGGGAGTTTTGGAAATATGGCGATGGCGACAAACTGCTCTATGCTCCCGACACCCAGCAGATATTTTGCTTTGCCCACGAATACGCCAAACCCAAGGTCATCAAACAAGCTGATACTATGACCGAATTTGTAGAAAAGAAATTAGTAGCTTATTTAAAAAATTATTAGATCATTATGAATATAGAAATTTTAGCACCTTATTGCACTACTGCAAAACAACAAAAACTCCTTGAAAAACTCCGCAAAAAGCTTTCACTCAAAAGTAGTAAAGACCTACAAACTGTTGTCGAACTCGTGGAGTGTCTGTTTGTAAGCAAACAATACGAAGGTTTATTAGCTTTCTTGCCTGAAGTACTTGCAGTGCCTTTTGCCGCGAATTTTAACCTATGGTACCCCATAGAACGCTCTTTTGCGCTCATCGCCGAAGTGCCTACCATCACAACAGAACAACGCAAAGCGTGTTTCCTACACTTTAAAAGCGTTACTGATTACAAAGGCTTACCTGATTTTCAAGATATGTATGATTACTATTTCCAAGATTATTTGGCACTTTACTTTCTAAACAATACTTTGGAATATCTTCAGAAGAGTATAGCAGAGAAAGAAACTTCCTATGAGTTTTCATATCGTATGAACCTAATCATAGACGCTTCACGGGTAAAACTCATCAATGAAGAAGTAGACTACAAAACACTTGAATTTCCCAAGGAGGATCGCCAACCTACTTATAACAGCAGGGAAGAGCTCCAAGACTATATGAATACCCTTATAGCGGAACAACTCACCGCCTTACAGGATAAGAAATTTGTAAAGTATTACTAAAAGAAAAAGATTATGGGCATCGTACTCCGACAATCATTTAAGAATGTAGTGGCTACCTATTTGGGGTTTGCCATAGGGGCACTGAACACCCTTTTCTTATTTACTTACTTTCTTTCCAAAGCACAATATGGCTTGGTGAGTTATGTTACTTCCACTGCTACGATTCTCTCTCCACTGATAGCCTTTGGGGTGTCCAATACTTGGGTACGCTATTACTCCGCTTATACCGATAGGCAAGAACAAGGCAAACTCAACCTAATGCTTTGCCTTTTGCCATTACTGGTGATTCTTCCTGCTACTCTTTTGGGAAGTATGGCATATGAGCAAATTGTTCAGTGGCTTTCAGCAAAGAATACAGAAGTGCGCCCGTATGTGTGGCTAATATTCCTTACGGCGGTGGCTATGGCCTATTTTGAGATAGCTTACGCGTGGATGCGGGTACAACTCAAAACAGTCTTTGGCAATTTCCTCAAAGAAGTATTCCATAGGGTAGGGGTGATGCTTTTATTAGTAGCCATTTACTTTGGTGTTATTGATTTTCATCAGCTAATGTATGGGGTGTTTTGGGTGTATGCCCTGCGTATGCTCTTGATGTTTGTTTCTGCTTTTTATGTACGCCGACCTACCTTTGCTTGGGGGCTACCACAGGGCAAAAATGAAGTCTTTTTATACAGTTTGTTTGTGATTTTATCAGGTTCGGTAGCTTCTGTATTGATGGACATAGATAAGTTTATGCTCAACCAATACCTGCCTATTAGTGAGATTGCGGTGTATAATGTGGCTATTTTTACTGCCACAGTGATTGCTATTCCTTACCGCAGTATGTACCAGATCGTAAGTCCCCTCACGGCACAGTTTATGAACCAACAGAAGCCCCAAGAGCTTGCAGACCTCTATAAGCGTAGTACGGTAAATACTTACTTTGTGAGCATGGTCATTTGTGTGCTTATTGTGGTAAATGCTCAGCAGTGTTATGCCCTCTTGCCCGATAAGGATTACAGCACAGGGCTTTGGGTGCTTATCATCATATCCGTAGTAAAGCTCTCCGATGCCTTAGTAGGTTTTAGCAATGCCGTATTGCTCAATTCTCCCTACTATCGCACGGTGCTATTTTTGGGCGTTTTTTTAGTGATAGGTGCCGTTCTGATGAATAGGTGGCTGATTCCCCTTTATGGTATCAATGGGGCAGGCGTAGCAACTCTGATTGCCTTTAGTTCGTATAACCTACTCAAGTCGGTTTTTGTATATCGCAAGTATGGCTTACAACCTTTTTATAAGGAAACATTGCAGACTACTCTCTTTGGTTTGGTGGCGATAGGAGGCTTTTTCTTTTGGGACTTCCCATTTCACCCGCTGGTGAATATTGGCTTGAAATCCTTGCTTGTAGGAGTCTTTTGGCTGTGGGTACTTGTAAAATTTCGTTTGTCAGAAGATTTAACTAAAATACTCAAATAAATATGCATCCATATATCAAAAATATTCTTGAAAATTATACTTACCCCACGATCAAATCTATTGCTTACCCCAATGGCGATATGCTTGTTTTACAAGGGCAATGGTTAGGGGAAGAATATCACCTGCGTATATTGTGTCAATCTACTTTAGATAGTTATTTTAAGTATAATGAAGCGGATTATGTTTCTAATCTCTATCCGCAAAAGGTGGCAGAAAATGATCAATATGAAGTGTATGGAGGTGAATGTAGTTGGGAAGGAGATGGTTTTATTTACATTATCAATAAAGAGAGTAGCGAACTCTTATGGTTTTTGTTTTTGGATAATAGTGAATATTTTAAGGAAGCTTATTTTGAGGATACAAACCATATAATCGCTCATTCTGAACTTAACTTACGACTAAGAATTCCTATTAATGCTCCAGAAAAACTAAGTGTTATAAAATGACTTCAGAAGAAATAAAAGCAACTACTAAAAACATTCTTGTAATAGTATCTTTGTTTTCTCTTGGCTTTCTTTATTCTCAAAAGAAAGTAGTGAAATACACAGACAAACAAGGATGGCAGCAGCGGATTTTGTATTATCTTACCCCCCAAGGAAAAGAATATGCACGTGTTTATAGGTCTTTAGATAAGAAAGATATTTCTCGTGATTCGCTTGCATTCTATAAAACAGGCATTAAGCTCTATACTTCTGATGGATATGGGTATAGACTTTCAAGCCAAATAGATTATGAAAATCCTAAAAAACTCAAAGGAGAACATTTTTTACTACAGCACATAAGGTCTGTTGATAGTTGGGATGATTTGTTGTATGATAATACCTTAATAAAATACCTAATAGGAGAAAGAAAAATCAAACCCAATGAAACATTCTTTGACAATCAATTAAAGTTTGAAACAGGTATTTTTGGACGTTCTTCTTATGCTAATTACTATTCCAATACAGGACTCCCTTTTGAAAGTGATCGAAACTATAAAAGTATTGTTTGGGTAAAAATCCAGTTCAATGATAAAAAGAAACCCATTCGTTTAGAGTTTTTCCTTAAGAAAGACTCTGAAATAAAAGATCCACTGTACAAAGATTTCTATTATATCCGAGAGTATTTTTATAAGAATGAAATTGTTAGTGAGGTTGTTACCACCATAAAAGAGGTAGGAGGGAAGACAGATAAATACACAGAGAGTTATGAGGTAGGTGCTCTAAACCAATTTTCAAAAAGTAAAAATAATTATGAAAAATAAAATCTTTTAGGTAAGAAAAAAGAATCGCTAATCGCTACATTGGAATAATTTTTGTATCTTTGCCTTACAAAATAAAAATCTTATACTTATGACCTTTACCATTAATGAGAGTCACCCACAAGCCACAGCCCTTGTGGAACTTCTTAAAACATTTAGCTTTGTTTCCTTTAAGGAGACCAAAACAAAAACAAAGAAGACTGCTACAAAGTCAAAATCAACCCTTGTAGAGGCTGCTTCTGAAGAAGAAAGCCCTGAAGATTATGAATTTATTATGGCACTTTCTAAAGAAACCAATAGAAATGTAGCCCACCGTCTGGCTAAGGAAAAAAACATAATACTCCCTTCTCAAAAGAAAAAATAATGATTGTTATTGCTGATAGTAATATCTTCTATAGTTCGCTAATAACACCTAATGGAACTATAGCAGCCATACTTAAAGATAGAAATATGCAATTTTTGTCACCTGATTACATCATTGAAGAGGTAAAGGAACATATAACTGATATACAAAAACGGATAAAAAACACCAAAACTAAAAAACAATTGTTAGAAGAGCTAAAAGTTCTTTTAGAAAGGGTAAAAATTATTCCATTAAGTTCATTAGCTAAGAAAAATATACAAAAAGCACTTACTATTGTAGAGGATATTGACGAAGATGATTATCCTTTTATTGCTATGTACTTTCAGTACAAACATCGAATTTGGTCAAGAGACAAAGAACTTATTTTGGGGATGACAGAAAAAGGTTTTGGACATTTTTTTATTTCTACGGATGAAATAAGAGGACATCTCTACAAGAAAAACTGACTACTATCTACTAAAATTTTGTATATTATCACTCTCTATCCAAAACAACAAGCTCGTGCTATTGGTAGGGAGATTTTGTTATATCAATTTTGTGTTAATTAAATATGACAAAATGACTTCAGAAGAAATAAAAGCTATTGTCTATTATATCCAAGGCTTACAAACTCTTTGGAAAGAAGGCTATAATGCGGAAAAAGTCGCTCTTTACAACTATCAATTTAGCTTAAGGGCAGAAATGAATATGCCTGATGGCTTACTTGATGTTATTGAAATGTTGGAGATGTGGGACGATAATTGGATATATGGAGCAGCTCCTCTTACTGAAAAAGAAGCTTCTACAATTATTCAAGAGGAATTAAATATTGATATATACCACCCAGAGAAAGATATTATAGCGTTGGTTACCAATGAGTTTATTAGTCAGCTGAAAGAGGAGTGTTCCTCAAATATAATTATCGTTAAAGCACTTGAAAATGCCCAAAAACTCATTGCCTATGATGAATATCTTTTAGCGCTTCAAAATATATTAGGCGAATTACTCACTCATCACATCCGTATTCCTGCTGATATTTTAGCTATTATTGATGTAGTAGAAGACCCTCATATTCGTAGATTACAGGCTTCATTATGGGGAATATAAAACAAGATTGATTATGATAGATATCACTACCTTAGACCTTCTTAGATATATGGGACAGCGCCCACCAATGTATATTGGGGAATATGATATTTTTTCCTTAAAAGCCTTTCTTGACGGCTTGGCATTTCAGCCCAAAAGTGAAGACGAGGGGTTGGTATTCCTACAACAGGTTTTCTATCCTTGGCTAAAGGAAAAATATGCCTTAAAAGAAGAACAATTATGGGCACAACAGCTTTCTTTGCTATGTGATACTCAAGAAGAAGCGGTACATTTTTTCTTTACCTTGTTTGATGAATGCTACAAAGACTATACCTCAGGTCATATAAAACCCTGCTCCCCATCACCATCTTCTAAAGTATCCTATAAGGAAATGACCACTATAGAACTGATGGAACTTATCAGGGAAAATCCCTCTGCTTATTTATCCAAATACAGTCTTCGGTGCTTTAATGCGTTTCTTGGAGGGTATGAAATTCACCAAGAGAGTGATGAAACTGATGAGGAATTACGAGATTTTGAACACTGGATACAAAAGCGATATAGTATATTTGATACCAGAGGAACTATAGGAATTCTTGAATTGGTAACAGAAACTGAAGGCGAGGCTTTGGATAAATTCTTTGAGTTGTGGGATATATTCCGAGGTAAGATAACAGAGGCTCCCATAGAGCTAACTCCTAAGCAACTGGAAGTAAAACAGCGCTTTATACAAGGACTCCAAGAGGTATTCCGCAAGGGCTATGATCCGGGGGAAATACGTCGCTATACCCAATTGTTTTCCTATGACAATTGGCGGGAAGCAGTAGCATTGCGCGATATTATTGCGGCACTATATTGGTTTTCTGAAGAAAAGGAAGAAACCTTTGTACAGCTTGTACAAAAACACCTTGGAATAGATATATACCAATCAATAACTTCAGAAAAGAAATAAAGTTGTATATTTGCACAACTTTTAAAGCAATGAAGAACATCATCATCACAGGTGCCAGCCGAGGAATAGGCTTTGAACTGGTACAACAGTTGGCATCGCAAGGGCATAACATCTTAGCTCTTTCTCGGCATACAGCTCCCATAGAAGCATTGAAATTACCCAAAGTACATTGTTTTCCTTTTGACATTACCTTAGCTACGGATAGAGAAGCTGTAGCGCAGTTTGTAAAAGAGCAATGGAAAAAGGTAGATATCTTGATTCACAACGCAGGCAAACTCATCAACAAACCTTTTGAAGCCCTTACAGAAACCGACTTTTTAGAAGTGTATAAGGTGAATGTATTTGGGGTAGCACACCTCACACAACAACTACTGCCTTTTATGGAGAAAGGCGCACACGTGGTGAGTATTAGTAGTATGGGAGGTATACAAGGAAGCTTGAAGTTCGGTGGTTTAGCAGCATATAGTTCCTCCAAAGGTGCTCTTATTACCCTATCGGAGCTTTTAGCCGAAGAGTACAAAGAGCGTGGTATCGTTTTCAATACCTTAGCCTTAGGAGCCGTACAGACTGAGATGCTCACCGAAGCCTTCCCTGATTATAAAGCTAATATCACCCCTCAGCAAATGGCGCGCTACATCGCCAATTTTGCTTTGAATGGGGGTGAAGTATTTAACGGAAAAGTATTACAAGTAGCCAATACAACGCCTTAGGGAGTGAAGAATGAAGCCAGCGAGTGCCCACAGCTGGGTATGTGGGGAAGAGTGAAGAATGAAGAGTGAAAAGTGAAGAATGTAACCAGCGAGTGCCCACAGCTGGGTATGTGGTGAAGAGTGAAGAACTAACAACTAAGAACTAACGACTAAAAACTAAAGATTGTGTATATCATTATTTTAACGTATCAAAAAGACCTTTCAGAGGTTGAAAAACACTTAGAATCCCATCGTGCTTATTTAGATAAACATTATGCTTCAGGACATTTTGTTGCTTCAGGAGCACAGGTGCCTCGCAAGGGTGGGGTAATTTTGTGTAAAGCTGGCAGTAAGGAAGAAATACTGGACATCATTGCTCAAGATCCTTTTCACGAGCATCGAATAGCTGCCTATCAAATTATTGAATTTACCCCTACCAAATTCTCTGAGGCATTTGGGAAGGTACTCTCTTAAAACTATAATAACAAATGGATTTACAACAGCTAATTAAAAATTTCCCGTGGCGAAGATTTGGTACTCCTTACGAAACCAATGCCAATATAGTAAAGCAAAGTATAGTAAAAATACTTGATGGAGCAGCCACTGAAAAAGACTATCAAAATCTTATCTATAGTTTTGAATCACAAGCGTGGACGATAAAGCTCTCTCCTTGGGGAATGAGATTTTATCTCGCTTTGTTAGAAGAGGATAAAGCGGACAAAGCTATACTATTACGTGATATGCTCACACTTTTTGAGGCAGCAAATTATAGCTCTCAGTCTCCACAAGCTAAAGATTTTAAAGCTACTAAAGGAAAAGTTGCCAAATATGAAGCCTACAAAGAAAAACTATTCAATGATGCTTATGATGGCACTATGGATGAAGAGTTTTTAAAACTTGTCAAATCCTTAGACCGACACTATTACCATGTGGCTATTATGGAATTATTAGAAGCAAATGTCCCTTTGCTTCAGCACTTCACTACTTCCGAAGATAAGACTATAGCCCAGAGAGCCACCTCACTGATAGAAGCAATTAAGCATCCTAAAATATATCCTATTAATCAGTGAACAGTGAGCAGTGAGCAGTGAGCAGTGAGCAGTGAGCAGTAAGCTGTAAACAGTTATTACAATTCAAAATTAAAAACTCAAAATTAAAAACTCAAATGATGGACTGGCAACATCTACTTTCCTTGCGTAAACAAGGAGATACTAAAACCCGCTCACGAGAGCAAGAAGATCCTACACGACTAAGCTATGATGTGGATTACGACCGCATTGTCTTCTCTGGAGCTTTCCGTAGTCTACAGGACAAGACTCAGGTGATTCCCCTCTCTGGTTCTGGATTTGTACATACACGCTTGACCCATAGTATGGAAGTCTCCGTTGTGGGGCGCTCTTTAGGGCGTGCCATAGGGGCAAAGGTACTCCAGAAGTATCCTCACTTACAAGAGTTGGGCTACCAAATGAATGATTTTGGTACCATTGTTGCCTCGGCAGCTTTAGCCCACGATATAGGGAATCCTCCCTTTGGACATAGTGGTGAAAAAGCTATAGGAGATTTCTTTCGCTATCATGAGGGGAGTCTACTTAAGGGACAGATTTCCGATCGTGAATATGCTGACCTATGTAGTTTCGAGGGCAATGCCAATGGTTTTAAGATACTTACTGAAAGCAGAGCTGGGGTACAGGGGGGCTTGCGCCTTACTTATGCTACTTTGGGGACTTTTATCAAATATCCTAAGGAATCCTTACCTATAAAACCCTCAGGAGCCGTTTATGACAAGAAGTATAATATCTTCCAATCGGATAAGGCTTTTTTCCACGAAGTTGCCCAAGAACTTTCTCTCAAGGCAATAGTGGAGGGAGATGCGCTGCGCTATGTACGTCATCCTTTGGCTTTCTTGGTCGAGGCAGCCGATGATATCTGCTATACTCTTATCGATTTCGAGGATGGTATCAATTTAGGTTGGATTCCCGAGGAACATGCCTTGGAGTATCTCATTCAGCTGATACGTGGCAGCAAGATTAAGCCTGAGAATATCACCGAAAAATACTATCAGCTCTCTCATAAACAGGATAGAATCGCTTACCTCAGGGCGCTCTCTATAGGGACCCTTATAGGAGAAGCGGTGGCACTCTTTGAGGAAAATGAGGAAAGCCTCCTTAGGGGTGATTTTACTACTTCTCTTTTGGAAAAGAGTAAGTATAAGCACCAGATTAAGGATATCATTGACCTGAGTGTAAGCAATATCTATCAGTCCCCTCAAGTGGTAGAGAAGGAGCTGGCAGGGTATGCAATTCTTCAGCATTTACTAAGGGTCTACTTTACAGCGGTTTATCACAAGTGGCATGGAACGACCTCTTCTTATGACCATATTATTCTTAAGACGGTTCCTACTCGCTATCTCTTAGAAGAAGAGGAACTCTATGAGCAGATATTGGCCATTACTTGCTATGTAGCCAGTCTTACAGATACACAAACAACCAAGCTACATTCTAAGCTTAATGGAATTCTTTAATGATGAATACCAATAATCATTAATCACCAACAACTAATTACAGATGAAAGATTTACGTATTATATTTATGGGGACTCCTGATTTTGCAACTGGGGTACTCCAAAGAATGGTAGAGGAAGGGTTACAAGTAGTAGCCGTGGTAACAGTAGCCGATAAGCCTGCGGGGCGTGGGCAGAAGTTGCAAGAATCCTCTGTCAAGAAGTATGCACTCTCTCAGCAGATTCCGGTTTTGCAGCCTATTTCCCTCAGGGATGAGGCTTTTTTGGCAGCACTTAAGGAGTTTCAGGCCGATGTACAAGTGGTAGTGGCTTTTCGTATGCTTCCTAAGGTTGTCTGGCAGATGCCTTCCAAAGGTACTTTTAACCTACATGCTTCTTTGCTTCCAGACTATCGAGGGGCAGCCCCTATTAATTGGGCGATTATTGATGGAGAAACCACTACAGGGGTGACTACTTTTCTCATTGATGATCAGATAGATACTGGGGCTATTCTCTTGAAGGAGGAAGTGACTATCGCTCCACGTGAGACCGCAGGAACACTTCATGATAAGCTCATGACAGTAGGTGCCGATCTGGTGGTGCAGACCTTGGCTCTCATTGCCTCAGGGCAGGCCGTAGCTAAGCCTCAACCTAAGGAGGTGATGCCTAAGGAAGCCCCCAAGATACACAAAGAAACCTCCCGTATTCCTTGGGAAAAATCCCTCTGGGAGATAGATCGTTTTGTGCGTGGTATGGCTCCCTATCCTACAGCATGGGCATTACTCCATCATCAGGGAGAGGAATATGCGGTAAAGATCTATGAAGCTACTCCTGTAGACGAGCCCCATACTCTTAAGATAGGAAGTATTCGCTTGCAGCATAAAAAAATAGAAGTAGCTGTCCGAGGAGGGTTTTTACAGATTGAAATATTGCAGTTTCCGTCCAAAAAAAGAATGACTGCTCAGGAGTTTTTGAACGGATTTCACTTCACAGAGGGGGATTTTTTTGCTTAGATATGTATGCTTTTAGTTCATAAAAACATATAATAAAAACAAATAAAAAGATAAAGTTGCTCATTTTCAAATATTTTTCTTGTTGAAGTGATTGTTTTCTCAATAAAAATATTACTTTTGTACTGTATTTAACGATTTAAGTATTTAATTTTATGAACAAGACAGAACTCATCGACGCTATTGCACAAGAGGCTGGACTTTCAAAAGCCGATGCAAAAAAGGCCTTAGAAGCTTTTTTAGCAACTGTAGAAAAAACCTTAAAAAAAGGAGATAAAATCTCCTTGGTAGGATTTGGTTCTTGGTCAGTAACTGAAAAAGCTGCCCGTGAAGGAAGAAATCCTCAGACAGGTAAAACTATCAAAATACCTGCTAAAAAAGTAGTGAAGTTCAAAGCTGGAACTGAACTATCTAATGCAGTAAACTAATTTTAAATAGTTTCAAGAACAAAAGCTATCCTACAAGGGTAGCTTTTTTTAGGGAGTATAGTAAGGAAAAAAAATGATTTTTTTCTTGAAAACTTCCAAAAAAAATAGTAACTTTGAACCTTGAAAACACAGATGTTTTCCATAAAATAGAAATGAAAGATATAACCTTTGTGAATCCTGAATTTTTTTGGCTTTTTCTACTTTTTCCTCTTCTTGTGGGGTGGCTGTGGATTGGGCGAAAAAAAGAAATTCCTTCTGTACTTTTCTCCTCTTTGCAGGGAGTAAGGTCTGTTCCTACATGGCGTACACGGCTAAGACCTATATTGTATATCCTTCGAGGGTTGTCCTTGGTTTGCTTGATAATTGCCTTGGCACGCCCTCGCTCTTCTTCAGAAATTACCAAGACAAAAACCACTGAGGGGATTGATATTATCCTCTCGATAGATATGTCCTCCAGTATGCTTGCCAAAGACCTTAAACCCAATAGAATAGAAGCGCTTAAGAGAGTTGCTGCTCAGTTTATCCAGCAGCGTGCTTCCGATCGTATAGGGATTGTTGTCTATTCGGGAGAAAGCTATACAAAAGTACCTGCTACGACTGATAAATCTATTGTACTACAAGCTCTTAAGGAGATTAGGCAGGGAGAAATAGAGGATGGTACAGCCATAGGAATGGGCTTGGGTACAGCCATCAATAGGCTTAAGGATAGCAAGACCAAAAGTAAGGTGATTATCCTAATGACCGATGGGGTCAATAATACGGGGGTGATAGACCCACTTAGCGCTGCTGAATTGGCCAAAGAATATGGTATCCGTGTCTATACTATAGGAATAGGGACCAATGGAAAAGCGCTCTCTCCTGTGGCTTATAATCCTGATGGCTCTTTTCAGTATGATATGGTACCTGTGGAGATAGATGAAAAATTATTAGCTGAAATATCAAAAATTACCGGAGGACAGTACTTCAGGGCTACCGATAATAACAAGTTAGCACAGATCTACACTGAGATTGATAAGTTAGAAAAATCTAAAATAGAAGAACTAAAATACTACCAACATCAGGAAAACTTTCGCCTATGGGCTATTTTAGCCTTGGTTTTTCTTGTAGGCGAATTTGGATTAAGACATACTATTTTTAGAAGTTTTGTATGATACACATAGAAGAAAAGATATATTTTTATTTATTATTACTACTTCCCTTGATTGTGTTACTCTATTTTGGAGTACAGTTTTGGAAAGCAAAAGCCAGTAAGCACTTTGCGCAGAAAGCTACTTTCGCCCGCTTGGTGCCTCAGCGCTCTTTTTTTAAGCCATGGGTGAAGTTGGTTTTCTTTGCTTTGGTTTTTGTCTTCATCGTCATAGCTCTTGCCAATCCCAAGGTAGGGACTAAGTTGGAGACAGTCAAGAGGGAAGGGGTGGATATTGTCTTTGCTATTGATGTCTCCAAGAGTATGCTTGCCGAAGATGTCAAGCCCAATCGTATCGAAAAGGCAAAGCATATCATCTCCCAGCTTATAGAGGTACTCCATGGCGATAGAGTGGCTTTCATTCCTTATGCAGCACAGGCTTATCCACAGCTGCCACTGACCTCTGATTATTCCTCAGCCAAGATATTTCTGGAGGGTATCAATACCAATATGCTTTCTTCCCAAGGAACAGCTATAGGAGAGGCTATCCAGATGGCTATCAATTACTTTGAAGAGAGTTCTCAGACCTCCAAGATACTTATCATTCTCTCCGATGGAGAGGATCACCAGCAGGGGGTGGATACGGTTATACAGGAGGCTAAGGATAAGGGAATACGCCTTTTTACTATAGGATTGGGAACAGCTCAAGGGGCTACAATTCCTGTGAGTGAGAATGGGCAGATAGTGGCTAAAAGAGATAACAATGGACAGGTGGTTATCACCAAGCTGAACCAAGCTCTCTTGGAGGAAATAGCACAAGAAGGAGGAGGAAAATATTTCAATGGTGCCAATACCAAGGAGGTTTTGGATGCCTTACAAAAAGCATTGGATACCATAGAGAAAAATGAATACGAATCTCAGGTGTTTTCCGATTATAAGGATCAGTTCCAGTGGTTTTTAGCTATTGCCTTTGCTCTTTTGGCGATAGATATATTTATCTCATATAAGAAAACTTCTTGGGTACGCCGATTGAACCTTTTCGGAGAGCGAGAAAAGGTAGAAGTGAGAAGAAGTGAAAAATAATAAGTTTCCTCTTTAGGGGAAGGGGAGAAGGGGACAAATATAATTCTTACTTCAATCCTCAAAAACTTAAAACTCAAAATTCAAAACTCAAAACTTATAAAAAATCTTTTTATGAAACGAAAAAAAATTCTTTTTATCTTAGCCCTATTGGTATTGGGGATATTGGCTTATTTCTGGTTTAGCCAGTCTGCCCCTAAGGTAACTACTCCTACCACAAGTATTGAAAATAGGGATATCAAAGAGGAGATATACATCCCAGGCAATGTATATCCCGTGAAAGAAATCGAGCTAAAATCCCAACTCTCAGGGGTATTGGATAAAATCTTTGTCAAGATAGGAGATGTGGTACAAGAGGGATCTCCTGTGGCTTCTATCAGTCTGGTACCAAGTACCTTAGAGCTTGAGCGTTTGGAGAACAATGTCAAGATGGCACAGATCAATTATGATGCAGCTAAGCTCTCTTATGAGCGTTCACAGAAACTTTTTCAGGCACAGACAATCTCTCAAGCAGCTATGGAAAGTGCTCAGAGGGAATATGGTACTGCTAGGGAACAGCTTTTATCCGCTCAGAATCAGTTGGCTATCCAGAAAACGGGCAAGGTAGTGGGCAAGAAGGAGACTTCGAACATCGTCAAGTCCAGTATCTCAGGCACAGTGATAGATCTTCCTTTGGAAGAAGGGGCTTCTGTCATAGAGCGAAATACACTGAACTCTGGTATTACAGTGGCTATTTTAGCCAAAATGGGGCAATTTATCTTCCGTACCCAATTGGCCGAACAATATTTGGAGAATATACATTTAGGAGATAGCATCTCTTTAGCCTTCAATGCTTATAAGGATCTTAATACCAAGGCAAAAATTACTAAAATATCTTCTAAGGGTACTTTAGAAAATGGAATTATGAAGTATACCCTTGAGGCTGAATTTCCTGTAAACTCACAGATGCCAGTGATTCGCTCTGGATACTCAGCTACTGCGGAAATTGTGCTCAGTAGTAAGAAAAATGTACCTAGCATTGAGGAAAAATACATTACTTATAGAAATGATTCTACTTATGTGTGGGTAAAAAAGGGTGAAAAGATAGAGAAAAAGTATATCGAATTGGGTATCTCTGATGGTAAATATACAGAAATAACTCAAGGGCTTACCAAGGATGATAAAATTGTACAAAATGATTCAGCTAACTGATATAAAGAAGGCTTATCGTACTGAGTATGATACCCTTCAGGTGCTAAAAGGAATCAATTTGGAAATAGAAAAAGGAGAAATGGTTTCTATCATGGGTGCATCAGGTTCAGGGAAATCTACCTTGATGAATATTATTGGTTTGCTGGATACTTATGATAGTGGTACCTATCTGTTTGATAATAAGGATATGAAGAACTTGGACAGTATAGAGCGTTCCGCTTATCGTAGTCGGAATATAGGTTTTGTCTTCCAAGCGGCTAATCTTATTTCTTATAAGAATGTAGTAGAGAATGTAGCTCTTCCTTTGTTCTATCAAAATGTTTCCAAGAAGGAGCGTGAACAAAAAGCCATGGAGAAGCTCGAGCCCTTGGGGATTGCCAATTGGGCAAAGCACTTTCCTAATGAACTCTCCGGAGGACAGCGCCAGCGTGTGGCTATAGCACGGGCTCTTATTGCCGATGCTCCCTTGCTTCTTGCCGACGAACCTACAGGTCAGCTGGATTCCAAAACTACTAATGAGGTGATGCAAATCTTTAAAGAAATTAACCAAAGGGGAACTACTATTGTGATTGTAACCCATGAAGAGGATATTGCTGCACAGACCCAGCGAATCATACGTATTGTAGACGGACTCATACAATAAATTATTATTGATTCATGTAGGTTATTTCAAGGAAAAAACGTATCTTTGCATAAAAATATAATTTAGAGATAAAGAGTTAAGTAAATGAATGATATAGAAATAGAAGACTTTGTAAGAAATGTATATGATTTCCCTAAAAAGGGTGTAGTATTCAAGGACATAACACCTCTGCTGAGAAATCCTCAGATTACTCAGAAAGTGCTACAACAACTCATAGAGCCTCTCAAAGGGTTGAAAATAGACAAGGTTGCTGGGATCGAAAGCCGAGGTTTTCTCTTTGGGATGCTCTTAGCACAAGCCCTGCAAGTGGGCTTTATTCCTGTAAGAAAACCAGGGAAACTGCCAGCAGAAACCATCAGTGAGAGTTATGATTTGGAGTACGGACACAGTAGCTTAGAAATACATACCGATGCCATACTCCAAGGGGAAAAGGTCTTGGTACATGATGATGTCTTAGCCACTGGAGGAACGGCCTTAGCCGCTGCTAAGCTGGTAGAAAGACTTGGAGGAGAGGTCGTACGGTGCTCTTTTTTGATGGAAATAGCTTTCTTAAAAGGACGAGAAAAATTACACAAATATCAAATAAATAGTATTCTAAATTATTAATTATGAGAGAGAAAATACTTTCAGTACTCGCTTTAATGAGTATCAGTCAGGCTTTTGCTCAGGATAATCTTATCAACGCATTGGCCAACAATCAAGGAAAAGATGTACAAAAGTACTATCAGATCAAACCTGTTTTCGCAGTAGGGGTTACCGATGTGAAGGATCAGGGACACAGTGGAACTTGCTGGAGCTATGCAGGGTCTTCTTTCTTGGAATCAGAAATGATCAAAAAGAAAAAGCAACCTGTAGACTTGGCTGAAATCTATACCGCTCGTAAGGTGTATTTGGAAAAAGCCATCAACTACCTCCGTATGCATGGAGCTCTTACTTGGGCTGATGGGGGAGAAATGCATGATGTGATCAATATGTATCGCAAATATGGAGCTGTACCTCAGTCTGCTTATACAGGACTTATCAATGGCGCTACTAAGAACAATTTCAAGGAAATGCAGAAAGATCTAGAAGCATATCTTAAAGAAATTGTAGCTTCAGAAAAAGTACCTGCTAACTGGAAAGAAGTCTTCGAACAAAAAATGGACTCTTATTTGGGAGCAGTACCTAAGACCTTTATGTATAATGGAAAAATGTATACTCCAGAGACTTTTGGTAAGGAAGTAGTAGGCCTACAGGATGAAAAATACATGAGCCTTATCTCCATCGAAAGCCGTCCTAAGTATTGCAATACCCTCATGGCTGTTCCTGATAACTGGTGCTACGAATATGCTTTCAATGTCACTATGGAAGATCTTATCCGTACTATTGACTATGCACTAAGCAAAGGGTATACAGTAGGTTGGGGAGCCGATGTTTCTGAAAAATCTTTTAGCTGGAGAAATGGTTTAGCACTTGTTCCTGAGAAAGATTACAAAGACCTCAGCGAAGCAGAACAAAAAGACTATTTCCATGTATATTGGAATGAAAAACAAATCACTCCTCAGATGCGTCAAGAAGCTTTCGATAACTATGAAACTACCGATGATCATGCTATGCAAATCGTTGGACTTGCCAAAGACCAAAAAGGAAGAGAATATTACATAGTAAAGAACTCTTGGGGAACTAGCAATGATAACAAAGGATACCTATATGTAAGCAAAAACTATGTTCGTTACAAAACTATGAACATTATAGTGAATCAGAAAGGTACTCCTAAGGATTTGGTTAGAAAGTTCAAAAAAGCTCCTTATATAAGCTAGTAAAATCTTTTCTTGACACTGTTTGAGATATCAAAACCTAAATTGCTATATGATGATACAAAGATTTTTTTCTGTTCTTGTACTCCTTGGTGCAGGACAAGCCTTTGCTCAGGAGAACTTGATCAACGCATTGGCCAATAACAAAGGAACAGATATACAAAAGTATTACCAAATCAAACCGATATTAGCCTTGGATGCTACTGAGGTGAAGAATCAGGGTTGGAGTGGTACTTGCTGGAGCTATGCTGGGTCTTCTTTCTTGGAATCAGAAGCCTTGAAGAAGAAAAAACAACCTGTGGATTTGGCCGAAATCTATACCGCACGTAAGATCTATTTGGATAAGGCGATTAATTATGTACGTATGCATGGCGCGCTCAACTGGGGCGATGGGGGAGAACCTCATGATGTGATTAATAGCTATCGTAAGTATGGGGTGATTCCTCAGTCGGCCTACACAGGGCTTATCAATGGAGCAACCTATAATAATTTCGATGAGATGCAAAAAGACTTAAAACCATACTTGGAACAGCTTGTCAAGATGAAAAAGCTCCCAAGCGATTGGAAGGAAGTCTTTGAGAAAAAAATGGATACTTACTTAGGTGCCGTGCCCAAGACCTTTATGTATAATGGTAAGATGTATGACGCTCACTCTTTTGCCAAAGAATATGTAGGCTTGGAGGATGAAAAATACATCGAAATGATTTCCGTAGAGGACAGACCTAAGTACCAGAATGTACTAATGGCTGTACCTGACAACTGGAGCTATGACTATGCTTTCAATGTGAATATGGAGGATTTCATCACTACCATTGACTATGCTTTGAGCAAAGGCTATACAGTAGGTTGGGAAGCCGATGTATCTGAAAAATTCTTCAGCTGGAAGAATGGTCTGGCAATCGTTCCTGAAAAAGATTTTGATAACCTCAACCCAGCAGAACAGGAAAATTATTATCATACTTATTGGAAGGAAAAAACGATTACTCCTCAAATGCGCCAACAGGCTTTTGATAATTACCAGACCCTCGATGACCACTCTATGCATATCGTAGGACTTGCCAAAGATCAGAATGGTAGGGAATACTATATTGTAAAGAACTCTTGGGGAACTGAAAATGATAACAAAGGTTATCTTTACGCAAGTAAGGACTATGTTCGCTATAAGACCATAGCTATTTTGGTAAACCAAAAAGGAGCTCCTAAGGATTTGGTTAAAAAATTCAAAAAAGCTTCTTATCTAAGTTTATAGTTTTTCCATATTTATATGGAGGCCACCCTTTTGGGTGGCTTTTTTTGATTCAGTGTAAAAAAAATCCTATCCTACTCACCTAAGTAGGATAGGACAACACACAAAGTTACTCAGTATTATCGCAGGCGGTCTGCCGATTTTACCAATTCTTCGTCCCTGTGAATGGCACGATTGGCCAAATACAAAAATACGATAGAAATGAATGGAACTACGAGCTGAACACCTTTCTCAGAAAAAGAATTTTCTCCAGATGATTGTAGCACCCTCCACGAGAATACACCTAGTAAAATAAGGTTACACAAAATGTTGATTCTATTTAAAACAAATTGGTTTTGGCGGTTCTTAAAAAGAAAAATACTTGTTATTGCCAGCAGGCAACTGACTCCTAAGAGCCCCAAAGTAGTCCAATCTCCTATACTATAGAAAGAAAAAACTCCACTTATGATGCTGACAATCAATAGATAAATGGTTTGTATACGCTGTATCATCTTATTGATTTATGAGTGGCAAAGATAGTGAAAAAAATTTTTATAAAAAATTTTTTTTCAAAAAAAAATATGTACCTTTGCAATCTCAAAATTAAGTATTTCAGGGATAGGTAATTCCTCTGTATAGTTCCAAAGTGACACCATCCTTGAAGAAATATTCTATCTTATTTGATGGCTTATCTAAGAGCAGTGTACAATACGGCTGCAATATTCATATAAGCAAACTTTCTATCAACAACAACTCATATCAACTTACCAATATATGTTTGAAATTTCCGATTTAAAGGAGAAGAAACTTCCTGATTTGCAAGAAATTGCACAATCTTTAGGGATGAAAAAAACAAAAACCCTTAAAAAAGAAGAGCTTATCTATCGTATTATAGATTTCCAAGCAGAAAACCCTTCTCTGATTACCCCAGCCAAAGAATCCTTGCCTAAGGAAAAAGAGAAAAAAACAAAAACTCCAAAAAATAATAAAGAACAAGAAGCTCCTACTCCACAGGTGACTACTCCACAGGGAACGCCTAAAACAAAAGAAGTACATCCCAAAAAGGAAAAATCTAAAAATAATACCCCTCTGCCTAAGGAAAATACTCCAAAACCACAAGATACTCCAGCCAAGGATACGGGTGCTCCTGCTCCAAAGAAAAAAAATGATGCTCAAGGAAAGGGTGAAGGCAAAGGGAAATATACACCCAATAAAGATAAAAAAGGAAATAATAATTTCCCAAAGCAGGAACGTAAAGAGGTAACTGCCAATGCTCCTATAGAGAATTCTACTGTAAGTAACAATAATACCAATCAAAACAATACTCCTTATAATACCTCTCCTAAGGTAAATAATGGGGAGAATTATGATAAGGAAAAGAAGAATCGCTACCGTTCTCCTGATTTCGAATTTGAAGGGATTGTAGAGTGTGAAGGGGTTTTCGAACTTGTTGCTGACGGCTATGGTTTCCTTCGCTCTTCGGACTTTAATTACTTGGCTTCTCCCGATGATATCTATGTATCTCCTTCTCAGATACGCCTCTTTGGTCTCCGTACTGGAGATACAGTATTGGGGACTGTACGCCCTCCTAAGGAAGGAGAGAAATACTATCCCTTGATTAAAGTGCTTAAAATCAATGGATGTGATCCTCAATCGGTACGCGATATGGTGTCTTTTGACAATCTTACTCCAATATTCCCTAATGAAAAATTCAATCTATCGGGCAGAAGAAGTTCTACTTCTACTCGTATTATAGACCTTTTTGCACCTATCGGAAAAGGACAACGAGGAATGATTGTGGCTCAGCCTAAAACAGGGAAAACAACACTGCTTAAGGATATTGCCAATGCAATATCAGACAATCATCCAGAGGTATACTTGATGGTATTACTCATCGATGAACGTCCAGAAGAGGTAACTGATATGCAAAGAAGTGTAAGAGGGGAGATCATCTCCTCTACCTTTGACAAAGAAGCTACCGAACATGTCAAGATCGCTAATATTGTATTGGAAAAAGCAAAACGCTTGGTAGAGTGTGGGCATGATGTGGTTATTCTCTTGGATTCTATTACCCGCTTGGCTCGTGCTTATAATACAGTACAGCCTTCTTCAGGGAAAGTACTTACAGGGGGGCTCGATGCCAATGCGCTACACCGTCCAAAACGCTTTTTTGGAGCTGCGCGAAATATAGAAAAAGGTGGCTCTCTCTCTATTATTGCTACAGCACTTACCGATACTGGTTCCAAAATGGACGATGTGATTTTTGAAGAGTTCAAGGGTACAGGTAATATGGAATTGCAATTGGACAGACGTATAGCCAACAAGCGTATATTCCCTGCGATTGATCTGATAGACTCCTCTACGCGTCGTGATGACCTATTGCAGGATGAAAAGACACTTCAGCGTATGTGGATTGTTCGTAAGTATCTTTCAGAAATGAATGTAGTAGAAGCTATGGAATTTATCCATGATAGAGTGAAAAAAACAACAGATAACAATGAGTTTCTCATGACTATGAATGAATAAAAAAATCGGGATTTTTTTCCCGATTTTTTTTATTAATCATCTACTCTAAGAAATTTTCCTTTGGAGTTGAACTCTAAGTCAATATCTCCTGTGAGTTCCACTTCATAGCCATAGCGTTTTTTCTTAATATCCTTAATAGTAGAAGAGGCATAATTCTTCTTTACATAATCTCTAATACCTGAAGGAATGATGGAAGCAGGAATTTCAGAACCTCTTGATTTTATTTCTTTCCATTCTCCATTAGGAAGGAATTCTACTTCGGTTCCATTGCTTAGAGCTACTGTATAATCTTCTACACGAAGCATCTCTGTATCTTTCCATACTGAAGCGACTTCTTCTTTAGGGAAATGGGTTTTTACAAAATTCTGAGCCTTGGCAGGAAGTTTGTCAAAAGTGATTTGTACATCATCCTGTGCCATAGCAGCCTGCAAGGCAAAAAGAGCAGTAACTACGGTTACCATTTTTCTAAATCTGTTCATAAAAATAATTTTATATAGTTTTATGCAGCAAAGATAAAACATATAATTGAAAAAAAATCAGAATAGAAAGCTATTTTTTTGTAAATTTGCAGTTCTAAATAACAACGATGAAAATACACTTTATTATAGAGAGGATGAAAATACACTCCAGCGTATGAGGATTGTTCGTAAGTACCTATCCGATATGAATATAATGGAAGTTGTCGGGCTTATCCAAGATAGAATGAAGAAAACAAAGGACTATGAAGAGTTCCTTATGAGTATGAATGAATAAAAAAATCGGGATGTACTCCCGATTTTTTTATTTTTGATTAGTCGCCTATACGTAGGAATTTTCCGTTTCGGCTAAATTCTAAATAAGTTCCTCCAATGAGTTCTACTTCGTATCCATTGCGTTCTTTACTGATTTTCTTAATAGGATGACCACTGTAATTCTGGCTTACATATTGGGCAATCCCATTAGGAATAATCTTTGCAGGAATTTCAGAACCTCTTGATTTTTTTATTTCTTTCCATTCTCCATTAGGAAGGAATTCTACTTTGGTTCCATTGCTTAGAGCTACTGTATAATCCTCTACACGAAGCATTTCTATTTCTATGTCTTTCCATACTGAAGCGACTTCTTCTTTAGGGAAATGGGTTTTTACAAAACTCTGAGCCTTGGCAGGAAGTTCGTCAAAAGTGATTTGTACATCATCTTTAGGGGAATAGGCTTTTACAATACCCTCATCCTTGGCAGGAAGTTTGTCAAAAGTGATTTGTACATCATCCTGTGCCATAGTAGCCTGCAAGGCAAAAAGAGCAGTAACTACGGTTACCATTTTTCTAAATCTGTTCATAAAAATAATTTTATATAGTTTTACGCAGCAAAGATAAAACATATAATTGAGAAAAAATCAGAATAGAAAGCTATTTTTTTGTAAATTTGCAGTTCTAAATAACAACGATGAAAATACACTTTATTACTCAGGGAGAACCTTTTTTACAAGCCCTTATAGAGGGACTCTCTCCACTACATGAGGTGTCGGAGAGCGTCTCTGGGGCAATGCCTACCTCTGATACAGAAGTGGTGGTTATAGCTCAAGATATCTCCACTTCCGATCCGCAATGGCAAAAAGCCCAAGAACTCCAGTTGCCTATTTATTCTTATGGAGCTTTCCTATACCAACTTCATAAGCTAAAAACCCGAGTGGTTGTCACTGGCACCCAGGGTAGGGAAGAAATAGCGGCTATGGTACTACATACAATGGAATATTTCTCCAAAGAAATAGACTATTTTTTAGAAACGCCCATAGGGGATAAGCCTTCTTGTAGATTTTCTACAGGAGCGGAATTTGTTTTGATAGAAGGCAATGAATCCTATAGTGAAGTGGATAAGGCTCCAATATTCCATACCTATGCACCTACCTTGGCTTTGGTTAGCCATATTGAGGAGACTTCAAAGGAGGTATATGCTGATTTTATCAATACTATCACCAAAGGTGGAATCTTGGTGTATAATCAAGAAGATTCCCCGCTCTCTTCTATAGCAGAAGCTACAGAGAATCAACTACGACTCATGCCCTATGTCACTGCTGATTATATAGAAAATGGACAAACTACCTATCTTGTTACTCCTGAAGGGGAAATGCCTCTTATGATCTCAGGAAAGGAGAGGATGAACTACCTATCAGGCGCTAAGTGGCTTTGCCAAAATCTTGGTATCGATGAGCAGGATTTCTATGAGGCAATGGCAACCTTTGAAAGTGAAGAGTGAAAAATGAAAAAGTGAAGAACTACCTTATAGTAATTCTTCACTTTTTACTTTTTATTCTTTGTTCTTTACTTTTAAATACGATTATAAGGTATTTACATTATTGAGGTCTTCGAAGGCTTTCTTCACACGAGCTATGAAAGTCTTTTCTCCTTCTCTGAGCCATACACGAGGGTCATAGTACTTTTTATTAGGTACATCCGCTCCTTCAGGATTTCCTATCTGGCTTTGTAGGTAAGCGGCTTTGTTCTTCATATAGTCACGTACCCCTTCGGTGAAGGCATATTGTAGGTCGGTGTCTATATTCATCTTAACTACCCCATAGCTAATTGCCTCACGGATTTCCTCGAGAGTAGAGCCTGAACCTCCGTGGAATACAAAGTCAATAGTGTTGTGTGCTACATTGTATTTCTTAGAGATATACTCTTGTGAGTTTCTTAGGATCTTAGGGGTAAGTTTCACATTCCCTGGCTTGTATACACCGTGTACATTACCGAAAGCTGCTGCAATGGTAAATTGTGGACTTACCTTGAGGAGCTCTTCGTAAGCATAAGCCACATCTTCAGGCTGGGTGTATAGGCGAGACTCATCCGCATCGGAGTTATCTACTCCATCTTCTTCTCCTCCAGTGATACCAAGTTCTATCTCAAGCGTCATCCCCATTTTGCTCATACGCTCAAGGTATTTCTTACAGATTTCGATATTCTCTTTCAGTGGTTCCTCTGAAAGGTCAATCATGTGAGAACTGAAAAGAGGCTTGCCAGTAGCCTTGAAATGTTCCTCAGAGGCATCCAATAGCCCATCTATCCAAGGAAGCAATTTCTTAGCACAGTGGTCAGTATGTAGGATAACTGTAGCTCCATAAGCTTCAGCTAACTGGTGTACTTGCTTGGCCCCTACGATAGCCCCTAATATAGCGGCTTTTTGACCTTCGTTGGAAAGACCCTTGCCTGCCATAAATTGAGCTCCTCCGTTGGAGAATTGGATAATTACGGGTGCTTTCATAGCCACAGCAGCTTCCAATACACCATTGATACTGTTAGAACTGATAACATTTGCTGCGGGGAGGGCAAATCCTTTTTGCTTTGCATATTGGAAAATCTCTTGCACTTCTTTTCCTACTGCAACTCCTGGTTTAATGTTGTGATTCATGGTATTACTTTTAAAATTGCCACAAATGTAATACATTTTCTTTAAAGAGAAAAATATATTTAGGAAATTACCCTAAAAATAATTTACTGACATTACCTTGCCCTGCCCATTGCATATCATAGACTTCATCGGCAAGGGAAGGGTCATCTACTTGTTGTAGACCTTGTGCCTCAGCCTTGATCGCCAGTAGGTTACCGATAGTGAGCTTGCTATTGAGTTTCTCTAAGAGGGTTTTTACCCCAATTATAGAAAGTGCTTGCACTACTTGTCCTTGGAAAGGGAGCTCCATCCAGATAATCTCTTTAGCCTCTACATCCAACACTCCAAAAAGGAGTCCCTTCTGTAAGGGCTGAGTAATACGCACCTGATGAATCACCGCAGAAGGGTCATAAGCAACCCCTGTACGTTCGGATACTTTCATCTTATGCTTACTATCCATCCAACCTACGACTAAGTTAGGCGACAAAGCACCATTGGAATACGCATTGCAGGTAAAAAGTACATATTTAGCCTTGTGCTGGCGTAGGGTATTGACATCAATATTGATATACTCGGCCGTACCTACCTTATCAGGAATACTGCGGATATCCCCACTATGCTGGCAACCTAAGGTGGTAAGATTGTGGAAATAGCAGATGTCTGTTCTGTCTTTATAGACAATACGGCAGGACAAGTCCATATCCAAGTGTTGAGCTGGCAGGTCTTTCCCCCATTGCATAAAAAGGCGTATTTCGTTGCCCTCCAATGGGAAGTGGGTACCCATAAGGGTGGCATTAAAGTCATGTACATTATTACTTCTATCCCCTATAGGTAATGGAATATGATAGAGTTGTGGGTCTATATAGATAGATTGGTTCTTGTTTTCTTCCTTAGCAAACTGACGTTGGATGCTCCATAAGCAAAGGTCTTCTATCTTAGCTTTCATCTCAGCCAATTGCTCCTCATTATAGCTTCCGAC
Source organism: Capnocytophaga gingivalis (assembly GCF_002302415.1). Taxonomy (NCBI): domain Bacteria; kingdom Pseudomonadati; phylum Bacteroidota; class Flavobacteriia; order Flavobacteriales; family Flavobacteriaceae; genus Capnocytophaga; species Capnocytophaga gingivalis. Next base: position 2,716,924 of record NZ_CP022386.1, read on the forward strand.
AACCAAAGGGTGCTTAGGGATTTCTACTCGAGTTCCTAAAATAGTCTGTACGCTGCGCTTTCCCTCTTTGCTAAAGTACAAATCGGCATACATATTCAGGGTAAAGAGTAAGCGAGTAGGCACCTGATCTATGATTTCCTTGAAAGCTTCAAGTGTCTCGTCCGCTCCTAACCATAACATGCAGGAAAAGAGAGATCGAGCAAAGACCCCAGGGCGTTGTTTAAGCAAGGAAAAAGCCTTTTCACTATCCATATTTAGGTAAGCAGCATTGAGTTCGGCTTGCCATACCTCATAACGTTCGTTATAGAATACGTCCAAAAGAGTAGCGAGCTGTTCGAAACCCTTCTTCTTGCTGTATTCCGCCAAGCGTAAGGCACGGATAAAGCGCACCCACATCTCACGCTTAAGGTGCATGATCTCACATGCCTTTTCCGCTGAAAGCGGTAAGGCATTGAGCCAACGCGCTACACGGGCACATTCGGAGCGAGAGTACTTGAGCTTGAGTCCTTTTTGCGCTTTTTCTTTGGCAGAGAGGTGTTTGTCTAAAGATTTGGTAATATGGCTGTGATTTAGCGCTTCTTTTTTGATGATAGTCTTAGGCTCTACGATTTGTAAAAAACTGGTTTTTTTATACCACAAATAGCGCAATATATCGGTAGGAGAGCTAAAACAAGCACCCGCTTCCGCTTCCTTACCTTGAGCAATATAGTTATCTACCACCAAGACAAGTGTCTCCTTCATACCAATATGAGTCTCAGGAGCTACTGAAAAGTAAGGGAGTAGCAATTTAAGCGAATCTGCCTGAGTCGCATCCAAGGCTGTTTTGGAGCTTAGTAGGTTTTGGAAAAAGGTATCAGCTTCCGCTTCACGCCATAGATCAAGGATTTTGAGTTTGCTACCTTGTCCTTGATATTCTATTTCTCCAAGTTCAAAAGGGGTACCACAGAAAGGGCAACCGTTGTAGCGCCACAAAGGAAAAGTACCATAAGGAATATAGTGTCCACAGGCTAAAAAACGTTCTTGCTTAGGGATATCATAGTCCTTGTAGCTTTCATCTTCCTTTTCATAGTAATAATAATCTTCATAAAACTCATTGTCATATTTGATCAGTTCTGGATTTTGATTGAAGAAAGCGGTGATAAGATGGTCAATGAACCCTTCCCCTGTAGGTATTTCCCAATTCTTGATAAGGGGTGCCCAGTTGAGTTTTACATTCAGTACCTTTTTTATCACCTTGACAACTGACTGACGATACTCATTGGTAGTACCATTGATAGCGTGCAAAAGCTCTTCAGTAACCCCAAAACCATGTTGGCGTAGGGCAGCTACTAGTTCCAAGGTACCTGGCTGTATGGCTCTTTGTGAGACCATAGGATCAGGGACGAATAAAGCATTTTGCCTTAGGGCAACTTTCAGTAGGGCGATTGTCTTTTCCATAGTGTGATACAATAAAAAAAGAAAGGTAATCACAGAAGTAAATCTTAACCTAAAAGAGAGAAGTAACTTCTGTTTGACCTTTCTTAGTTGTTTTTGTAGGACAGGTGGGACTCGAACCCACAACCCGGGAGTTAGAAGCTCAGAAGTAAATGGTAATTGACCTCGCATGGAAATAATCTTACCATTACCTGCTCTACCCAATTGAGCTACTGTCCTAATATGTTATAAATTTGTTTTGTTATAGAGGTTCTTTTTCTCTTTCTGAGTGCAAAGTTAGAACCCTATTGCGCAATGTTTTTGCGTAGTAGTAAGAAAAAGATATAATTAACAAAAATATAACAATTATGTTGATTTACACCGACACATTAAAATCCCTAAGAGCCTCATTGAGAGAGGTTTTTAGGTCGGTAGAGGCTTTTCGTTGTCCAATGATAAGGGCACAGGGAACCTGATAAGCGCCAGCAGGGAATTGCTTGGTATAGCTACCAGGTATAACCACTGAGCGGGCAGGGACATAACCCTTGTATTCTACAGGTTTTTCGCCTGTTACATCTATAATCTTGGTGGAGGCAGTCAGTACTACATTGGCGCCTAAAACAGCTTCTTTCTCTACACGTACACCTTCTACGATGATGGAGCGAGACCCTAAGAAGGCTCCATCTTCTATGATTACAGGAGCTGCTTGTAAGGGCTCTAGTACTCCTCCAATACCTACCCCTCCACTGATGTGTACATTCTTTCCTACTTGGGCACAACTACCCACTGTAGCCCATGTATCTACCATGGTACCACTATCCACATAAGCTCCGATATTTACATAGGAAGGCATCAGTACAACTCCTGAAGCTAAAAAAGCCCCACGACGTGCGGTAGCAGGAGGTACTACACGTACACCCTTGTCTTCGTAATTATGCTTGAGGGGAATCTTGTCATAGTATTCGAAGATACCTACCTCTTTGGTTTCCATTTTGCGGAAAGGAAAGTATAGAATAACTGCTTTCTTTATCCATTCGTGTACTTGCCATCCCTTATCAGAGGGAGTGGCTACTCGGAGTTCTCCACGATCAAGCAAGTCTATGGTGGCGTCAATGGCATTCATGGTGACCTCGTCGGAGAGGAGACGGCGGTTTTCCCATGCATTCTCTATTTTCTCTTGTAAAGTTTTTATATTCATAAGTAATCAGTTATTGTTTATGCAAAGATAATAAATCTAATGATTGATGGAGTAATGTTTAATGATTAATTAACGCTCTATGATTGGTATATCAGGTGCTTGTAGGGAGCCCCTGCTAACATTTTCATATCCGCATACACGAATCCCATACGTTGGTATAGTTTTTCAGCCTTAGGATTGTCCATGGCAACCAATAGGCCTAAGGTTTTTCCCTTAAGAAGTTCTTTTAAATGGAGTAGGAGAGAAGAGCCTATTCCATTGCCTTGTACTTTTGGGGATACACTTAAGGTATCTATGTAGTACTCTCCTGCCTGAGTCTCAGGCTCCAAGCGGATATGATGTCCGTAGGAGGAATGAACAAAGTCAAATACTGTTTGAGAGAGGGTGGCTATATGTGCCCCATTGTAATAGACCAATGAACCGAGAATCTGATTGTCCTTTTCGTAGACCAATGTATTCTCATAAGAATATTGGTTATTTTTTTGGATAAAAAGTCTTTCCAAGAATCGAGTGGCCTCCTTGGGGTCATTTCGATTTATAAGCTTGAAAACAATCTCAGACATAGCCTGAAACATAAGGGGTGCTACAGAGGGAGCATCCTGGGGAAAAGCAGTTCGTATCATTGAAATAAATAGGTAATGGTTCCGATTTGTTTGATCTTGCTATCCTTGTTAAAGCGAGCTTTTCGCGCGTAATAGATAGCATTGTCTATCAAGCAGCCATTGGCTGTAGAAGAAGCACTTTTATTGTAGGAGGCTTCTATGACATGTCCTTGTCCATCTACAGTGATATTGATAACCACCTTGCCCGAAGCATCGCACGTATATACAGGATTAGGTAGTTCAGAGACAGCATCTCTTCCTACCAAGGAGTAGGAAATAAGAGTACGCTTATTGGCTTTCTTATCTTTAGGTTGGGCTTTGTATTTCTCTAATTCCTTGAAAGACATTCCATCATTGACCTTGTGAGGTTCTACCTTAGGCGGTTCAATACCTTCGCCTTCTTCAGGGCTATTTTCACCTTCTCCAGAGGCATTTTCTGCCTCTTGTTTTGCCAAGAGATCATCCAAGGTTTCGAGATCCTCGGCTTGTTTTATACGTGAATCGGCTTCGTTGTAGGCGCGGGTAGTTACTTGGGAGTTGTCAGCGGGTTTGTCTTCCTCTGTTTGGGGATCTTCGAGTTTTTCTTGTTCTTCCAATAGCTTAGTGATTTCTTCAGTGGGAGGCACTTCAAGCCATATCTCTTCGGGCTTGTTGTTCACTCTTACAATAATGAAAGAAACCAATATACAGAGCATGATTGAGAGGGTGATGACAAAGGCTGTTTCTTGCCGTGACATCCCTAAGGATTGGAATTCGCGTTTGAGGAATTGTGTTAGTTTCATATGTTGGTATTTAAAAGTTCTACAAAAGCATCGGGGGATAGGGCATCTGCAACGGAATGATTTCCTATCTGAGTGCGTCTGAGTGAGGTTAAGTGGGCACCACTTCCTAAGGCTTTTCCTATGTCATGAGCTAAGGAACGTATATAAGTACCCTTGCTACAATGCACTTCAAAGGAAAGGGTATTCTCCCCTGAAGGAGTGAGAGCTAAGGAATGAATAGTAATTTCTCTTTCTGGTATTTCGGTAACTTCTCCTTTGCGAGCCAGTTCATACAGGCGTTTTCCGTCTTTCTTAATAGCTGAAAATAGGGGGGGGGCTTGTAGGAGCACCCCAGTGAATTGCATTCTTACTTGCTCTATTAGTTCCTCTGTGATATGAGAGGTTGCAAAGCGAGCATCTATTTCAGTTTCCAAATCATACGAGGGAGTAGTCGCTCCCAAGGCGATAGTACCAGTATAGGTCTTGGGGGCATCCTGTAGGGACGAAATCAGCTTGGTATGCTTCCCTGTACATAGGATAAGCAAACCAGTAGCCAAAGGGTCGAGAGTGCCTGCATGGCCTATTTTGAACTTTTTTAAGTGGTATTTTTTGATGATAGCCCATTTGAGCTTATTGACCGCTTGAAAAGAACTCCAGTGCAAAGGCTTGTCTATCAGTATAGTTGTCCCTTCTATAAGCGTATTCATCCTTGAAAATATTTGTACGATATTAAAAACTGTGGCAAAAATACATTTATTTTTTTTAATTCTTGATATTTTTCTTGAAATAATTTGTTAGATGAAGGAGTGAACAGCCATTGGTGCTTAATCGTTACTTCTTGTCTTTTTGGAGAGCAAAAAATCAATCTTTGAAAATCGGACATATAAGTGTTAAAATATCTTTATTTAGAATAAGAATAAAATACTAAAAAAAGCTATTTTCATTTTGTAGAATGAAAGAAAATACTTATTTCTGCAGCAGAAAAGATATAAAAACAAAAATCAAAATGCCAACGTCTTCTAATGAAAGCAATCTTAAAAAAAATAAAATTTTTAAGTATCTGATTCCTTCTTTAGTAGGGATTGTGATAGGCTTGTGTGGGTATATATTTTACCTTTCCAAGGCGCATTCTTATCTTTCGGATGACCCTAAGGCGTGTGTGAACTGCCATATCATGGAGCCGGAATATGCTACATGGTCGCACTCCTCACATGGACGCAATACGGTCTGCAACGATTGCCATGTACCTCATGACAATGTGTTCCGTAAGTATTACTTCAAGGCCAATGACGGGCTAAGGCATGCTACCATGTTCACCTTTCGACTTGAACCACAGGTGATCAAAATGCATGCTCCAGGGCAGAAGGTAGTACAGGAGAACTGTATCCGCTGCCATAGCACTCTTGTCTCTGAAGTAAGGCTAGGTAAAGTAACTGCTCCTATGGCACATGCCGATAATGGTAAGCTCTGCTGGGAGTGTCACCGCGAGGTGCCCCACAGTCGCGTACGCGGACTCAATGCCGCGCCTCATTCTCCTGTACCTATCATAGATGATATGGGTGAAAATACCCCACAGTGGATACAGGATCTAATAAAAACAGAAAAAAATAATTGATTAAAAACAAACTAATTTATACAACGATGAAAAAGAAAAATTGGTTACTAGTAGGAATATTAGCTATAGTGACGTTCCTTTTAGGTTTGTTAGCTAATTCCATAATGAATAGGTCTCATGAGGCCGAATTTATAGCCAAAGGTGGTAATAACTTGGAAGACCAAGAGTGCCGTAATGAGCTTTACAAAGAGTTTTACCCTCGTCAGTATGACTCTTGGGAAGCTACTGCCGATACTACCTTCCGCTCTAAGTATATGAGTAGCCGTGCCGACGATATGTTAGCACAACGCCCTGAAATGGTTATCCTTTGGGCTGGGTATGCCTTCTCTAAGGACTATACTTCACCACGTGGGCATATGCATGCCATAGAGGATGTTACTCGTACCCTCCGTACAGGAGCTCCTTCTGAGACTACCCACTCTCCACAGCCAGGTACTTGCTGGACTTGTAAGAGCCCTGATGTACCTCGTCTTATGAAGAAAGTAGGTTTGGAAGAATACTATAGTGCCCCTTGGGACAAGTGGGGTAGCGAAATAGTGAACCCTATTGGTTGTGCTACTTGCCACAATACTAAGACTATGAAATTGGAAGTACACCAACCAGCGTTGGCTGAGGCTTTTGCTCGCCAAGGAAAAGACATCAACAAAGCGACTCACCAAGAAATGCGTTCGCTCGTTTGTGCTCAATGTCACGTAGAGTACTACTTCAAAGGGGATAAGAAATATCTTACTTTCCCTTGGGATAAAGGTAAAACAGTGGAAGATATGGAGAAATATTATGATGAGTCTGGCTGGACAGACTATGTTCACAAACTTAGCCGTACTCCTATCCTCAAAGCACAACACCCTGACTTTGAAATTTCTCAATTCGGTATCCACGGACAAAGAGGTGTTTCTTGTGCAGACTGCCACATGCCTTACAAAACTGATGGTGCTGTGAAATTCACTGATCACCAAATCTCTAGTCCTTTGCGTAATGTCACAGCTAGCTGCCAGACATGTCACCGCCAAAGCGAAGAAGAACTTAAAAAGAACGTATATGATCGCCAAGATGCTGTAGTTTCTTTGCGTAATCGTTTGGAAAAACAATTGGCTAAAGACCACTTCAAAGCTAAATTCTTGTGGGATAATGGTGCTACTGAAGAGCAAATGAAACCTATCCTAGCTCTTTTGCGCAAATCACAATGGCGTTGGGATTATATCACTGCTTCTCACGGCTCTGCTTTCCACGCTCCAGTAGAGGCTATGCGCGTACTTAGTGATGGTATGAATTTTGCGATGCAAGCAGAAACCGATATGGACAATCTTACAAACAAGCTTAATATAAAAACTGCTTTTGTAATGCCTGATATCAGTACTAAGGCTAAGGCTCAAAAAGAAATTGGCTTAGACATGCCTAAGGAAGAAGCAGCTAAGAAAGAATTCTTGAAAACTATCGTTCCTAAATGGCTCGAAGAAGCTCGTAAAGAAGGTCGCTTAGTTACACAAAAATAGTGCGAACTGCACAAATAATTAGGGGCGAATGACAATTCGCCCTTACTTTTTATATTTTGATTAATCATTAATCATTAACCATTAATCATTATTAATGAAGTCTTATCCTTTCGCTATTGTTTTTTCTCTTACCGCTGTAGTGGTAGGACTGGTGCTACAACTCTCCATAGGCAGTATCAGTAAGAGTTGGTTTAGCTTTCCTTACAATGTGGTAGGGGGAGCCGTCTTTGTCTTTCTGACAACGGCTATTTATTTTCTTTGGCGCAAGACCAACTTTATACTTCGTTTCGCCTCGGCACCTTTTGCCATTGTTACAGTGGTAACACTTGGGGTACTGACCATTGGGCTGGGAAGTATCAATGTAAAGCCTGAGGAACTTACAGGTATCCTGGGCAAGTTGGGCTTAGATGACCTTACCAAGACATGGTATTTTGGCCTTGTTTTCTTTTTGACCTTAACCAATCTTTGGTTTTCTATCCTCAAGCGCTCTATGGTTTATCAGCGTAAAAATATCGCTTTTTTGCTCAATCATTTTGGACTTTGGTTAGTGATGTTTGCTGGAGTCTTAGGGCAAGGGGATATTGTACGCCTTACGATGGATTTAAAAAAGGATACTCCTCAGTGGCAGGCTAAAACAGCTGATGATAAGGTAGTAAGCCTCCCTATAGCCATAGAGCTTAAGAATTTTTCTATTGATATATATCCTAACAAACTTTTTGTTATAGATACCACAGGAACTTCTCTTCCTAAGGAGAAGCCCATAGGGTTCATGCTCGAAAGAGAGGGCGCACAAGCCACTTTGCTCAACTGGAAGGTGACGCTACATAAGTATCTTGAAAAAGCAATACCAGATACCGATTCTACTTATATCAACCATACTATGTGGGGAGCTACCAATGCGGCCTTAGTCACAGTAGAGGATTTGCGTACGCACCAAGTGAAGAAGGAATGGATCTCCGCAGGGAATTTTCAACTTCCTCCACGTGCTATAGACTTAGATAAAGGTCATACCCTTGTTATGGCACCTCCTGAAGCACGTAAGTTTGAATCAGAAGTGCTTATTTATCAGAAGGGGAGCAACACTATTCTTCAGGAGAAAATAGAGGTAAATCATCCTATAAGTGTAGGAGGATGGCGTATCTATCAGCTTAGTTATGATGAGCGTATGGGGCGCTGGTCAGATCTTAGCGTAGTGGAGCTTGTCTCCGACCCTTGGCTACCAGTGGTCTATACGGGTATTTTTCTACTTATTGCTGGTGGTATAGCGCTCTTATTTGAAATAAAAAGGAATTAGTTGTCAGTTGTTAGTCTCTAGAAACTAATCACTAATCATTAGTCACTAATCACTAAATTATGTGGTCATATTTTAACATTATTACCTACCTCACTATAGCCTTATGGCTTTTAGCAGGAGGACTTATTTACAGCAAGAGCAAAGCCCTCCGAAGCTTGGCTGTCATTAGTCATTTGGTGGCTACGATGGTCATAGGAGGCTTTATCATTCTTCTGTGGCAGAACTTGGAACGCCCTCCTTTGCGTACCTTGGCGGAGACACGTATATGGTATGCCTTTTTTATGGGGCTGATAGGCTATGCAATCTTCCTGCTCTATAGGCAGAAATGGATGCTTAGCTATTCGTCTGTAATGGGAACCGTTTTTGTAGGGCTCACTTACACACACCCTGATACGATGAATAAAGCGCTGATGCCTGCGCTGCAGAGTGTCTGGTTTATCCCGCATGTGATCGTTTATATCTTTGCTTATGCTATGCTGGGTATGGCTTCCCTGACAGCTTTTTATGGCATCTATCGGTATAAGAAAGGACAGGAAATACATTCAGTTTTTGCCATTACTGACCAGCTTATCAAGATAGGTTATGTATTTCTTACTTTTGGTCTACTCTTTGGTGCTCTCTGGGCAAAAGAAGCATGGGGACACTATTGGACTTGGGACCCTAAGGAGACATGGGCTTTTATCACTTGGTTAGGATATTTGGTGTATCTGCATCACAAATATAATCACAAGGAAAAGAAACCCTTACAAAGCTTTATTATTGTAGGAGTTGCCTTTGTCTTGCTTCTTATCTGCTGGTTTGGCGTTAATTACCTTCCTACCGCCCAGATGAGTGTACATACTTATTCGGGATAGAGATCAGTGGTCAGAGATTAGTCATTGAACATTAATCATTAATCATTATTTTTTTGTACTTTTGCCGATTGAAAAATTAGATGTCTATGAACTTTCATGTTCCTACTATGGCAGAGCTTAGCGCACAAGGGATTAAGCCCGATGTCCTTTTCTGGATAGGTTGTGCAGGCAGCTTTGATGAGCGGGCACGCCGAGTAACCAAGGCCTTTGCTAAGATTCTTCACAAGGCAGGGGTTTCTTTTGCTGTGCTTGGTGCAGAGGAGGGCTGTACAGGTGATCCTGCCAAGCGTGCTGGAAATGAGTTTCTTTTCCAGATGCAAGCCTTGACCAATATAGAAACGCTTAATAACTATGGTATTACAAAAATAGTAACTGCCTGTCCTCATTGTTTCAATACATTGCGTAACGAATATCCATCCTTGGGAGGACACTATGAGGTATTGCACCATACACAGCTTATTCAGCAGCTCTTGGAAGAAGGAAGACTCAAGGTCGAAGGTGGAATGTTCAAGGGGAAACGTATTACTTTTCACGATCCTTGTTACTTAGGACGTGGTAATGGGGAATATGAGGCTCCACGAGTAATTTTAGAAAAACTCGAAGCAGAGATTCTGGAGATGAAGAAAAGTAAAGCACGTTCCTTCTGCTGTGGAGCAGGGGGCGCGCAGATGTTCAAAGAAGCCGAAAAGGGTACCGGTGAGATAAATAATGCCCGTGCTGCTCAGGCCTTGGAGGTACGTCCTGAGATCATAGTGACAGCTTGCCCCTTTTGCAATACTATGCTCACTGATGGGGTGAAGAACCAACAAAGAGAAGTAGTCCCCGTAACTGATATTGCCTTGCTTATAGAACAAGCAGAAGAACTATAATATATTAATGCCAATAATGATTAATGTTCAATTTCTTACATTCATTAATCATTGAATATTAATTTTCATGGGAAGTAAAAACAAACTAAAACGCTTTAAAGAAAACGAAACATTTGCCAATGTAATACAGCCTAATAGGGAAGAGGTCTTAAATGGAAATTTTTCTCTTAAAGGGACATGGGCAAAGGATGCCTTTAACAATACAAATCCTATTGTATTAGAATTAGGATGTGGCAAAGGAGAATATACAGTGAATCTGGCAAAACAATATCCAGACAAGAATTTTATTGGAATAGATATCAAGGGAGCTCGCTTTTGGAGAGGAGCAAAAACAGCCTTGGAAGAGCAGATTGATAATGCGATGTTCCTAAGAACTCAAATAGAACTCATTGATTATCTTTTTGCAGCAGAGGAAGTATCTGAAATATGGATTACTTTTCCTGATCCTCAGATAAAGTACAAGCGTACCAAGCATAGGCTTACCAATGAGGATTTCCTAAGCAAGTATAAAAAGATTTTATCCAAAGAGGGTATTATTCACCTAAAAACAGATAGTGAGTTCCTACATGGATATACTTTAGGACTACTTCACGGAATGGGGCAAGAAGTGCTTTATGCCAATCATAATATCTACCGAAATGAGGGAGCACCTTCTGAAGTGCTAAGCATACAGACCACTTATGAAAAGCAATATTTAGCACAAGGAAAACCGATTACTTATATCCGTTTTCGTCTACGATAATCAAGAAAAAGAGGCTACCCTTTTCGGACAGCTTCTTTTTTATTATTTTTTAGCATCAGCTAAGAACTTTTCTAAGCCAATATCGGTAAGAGGATGCTTGAGTAGCCCTAAGATTGCCGAAAGGGGAGCAGTGATCACATCGGCTCCGATCTTAGCACATTCTATGATATGCATAGTATGTCTTACAGAAGCAGCCAGTACTTGAGTCTCGTAGCCATAGTTATCATAGATTAGGCGAATATCGGCAATAAGCCCTAAACCATCAGTGGAGACATCGTCCAATCGACCAATGAAAGGGGATACATAGGTAGCTCCAGCTTTTGCTGCCAGTAGTGCTTGTCCTGCTGAAAATACCAAGGTACAGTTGGTACGGATTCCTTTTTGAGAAAAATAGCGAATGGCGCGTATGCCATCTTTGATCATAGGTACTTTTACGACAATTTGTGGGTGCAGTGCAGCCAAGGCTTCTCCTTCTTTGATGATTCCTTCGTAGTCAGTGGCAATAACTTCTGCAGAGACATCCCCTTGGACTATTTCACAAATATCTTTATAGTGTTTGAGAATGTTAGCTTCTCCTTTGATGCCTTCTTTGGCCATTAAGGAAGGGTTGGTAGTTACACCATCCAAAACACCTAAGTGCTCAGCCTCTTGTATCTGGGATAGGTTGGCTGTATCAATAAAAAACTTCATTGTTATAATTTTTTTACAAAGGTACTATTTTCTTTTGAATTAGCGTCTTAAAAACCAAAAAAAATATTTTTTCTTTTTCTGGAAATATTCGTATCTTTGGCTTTTATTTTAATACTCAAAAAGAGTCGTATATGGGAACTTATATAGAAGGGGATCGCGATTTCGAAGAAATTCCCTCACTCAGTGCTAAGGCATTGCGTATCAATTTGAACAAACGTATCTATGGCACCTTCTCGGAGATAGGTGCTGGACAGGAAACAGTGCGTTATTTCTTCCGTGCAGGAGGAGCATCAGGCACTATAGCCAAGGCGGTGAGTGCCTATGACAAGAATTTTAGTGATGCTCTCTATGGTGCTGAGAAGGACGGACGCTATGTGACCGAAGGCCGCCTAAAGAAAATGCTCACCCATGAGATCAAGCTCTTGGAAGAACGTTTGCCAAGAGAAAAATATCCAGATAAGCTCTTCTTTACCTATGCCAATACGGTTACTACGATTGATTTTGCTAAGCGTTACAAAGGTCATGGCTGGGTAGGAATACGCTTCCAAACAGAACCAGAAGGGGGGTACAATGATATTATTCTGCATATTCGCTTCCACCAGATAGAAACTCGTGCTCAGCAAGAAACACTTGGAAAGTTGGGTGTCAATCTTATTCATAGTGCTTTTTATAAGGCTGATAAGCCTCATAGTATCATCAGGTATCTGTATGACCATATTGATAAGGATCTTATCGAGATTGATATGATTAACTTCTCAGGTCCTAAGTTCGCCAATGTAGACAATCGCTTGATGAGTCTACAGCTTATCAAAAATGGAATGACCGAAGCTGTAATGTTCGATGCTCAGGGGAACAACCTACTTCCCGCCGAAGAGTTGTACAAGAAAAATATACTGACCATTAGGGGTAGTTTTCGCCCTGTAGCCAATGTGAATATCGATATGTTGGAACGTTCCTTGGAGCTATTCCTCAAGGAAAAAGGAGTAGAAAAGGACAATACAGAAGTGATTTTTGAGATTACTCTCTCCAATCTCTTAGCTTCAGGGGAGCTGGACGAACAAGATTTCATGGACAGGGCGCGTATTCTTTCCTCTTTGGGCTACAAGGTACTTATCTCCAACTTCAAGGAATATTATCGCTTAGCTGAGTATTTCTCCAATTATACCAAAGCACAGATGGGAATGGTCATGGGGGCGGACAATCTTATTGCAATTTTCAAGGAGGAGTATTATACTCATCTGAGTGGCGGAATTTTGGAAGCCTTCGGTAAGCTCTTCTATAGGGATATCAAAATCTATCTCTATCCGATGCGGGATAAGGATACAGGACAGATTATTACCAGCAATAATATTCAGGTACCTCCTCGTATGAAGGAGTTGTATAAATTCTTCAAGTTCAATGAAAAAGTGGTGGATATACATAACTATGATGCTAAGAACTTGGAGATTCGTTCGCGTGATATTGTTCAGAAGATAAAGAATGGAGAGGATGGTTGGCAATCTTCTTTACCACAGGGAGTCGCCGAGATGATTGAGACATATGGCTACTTTGGCTGGAAGAAAAAATAAAAGAAATAGGCTGAAATTCTTGCGAATCTCAGCCTATTTTCATTTCTGGAAAATAAAAGAATTGAATTATTTTTTGTATTCCTCTCTAAGTTTCTTAGCGGTAGCTACCATAGCTTCCAAGGCCAACTTAGTTTCTTCCCAATGGCGTGTCTTAAGTCCACAGTCTGGGTTTACCCATAGGTTGCGGAAAGGTACCACGGCAATGGCTTTTTTCATCAGGTGATACATTTCTTCTTCAGAAGGCACACGTGGGGAGTGAATATCATATACTCCAGGACCTATCTCATTAGGATACTTGAAGTCGGCAAATACATCTAAGAGTTCCATTTGTGAACGAGAACATTCGATGGTGATAACATCGGCATCCATATCAGCAATGGCTTCTATCATATCGTTGAACTCGGAATAGCACATGTGCGTGTGTATCTGTGTCTGGTCTTCTACTCCTGAAGCAGAGATACGGAAGGCCTTGATAGCCCAGTCAAAGTAAGTTTGCCAATCAGCCTTGCGTAGGGGCAATCCCTCACGAATAGCAGGTTCATCTATCTGGATAACTTTGATACCAGCTTTTTCCAAGTCAACTACCTCATCACGAATAGCAAGGGCTATCTGAGTGGCAGTCTCTGAACGAGGTTGGTCATCACGTACGAAAGACCATTGTAGGATAGTTACAGGACCTGTGAGCATTCCTTTTACAGGGAGCTTCGTAAGAGACTGAGCATATCGACTCCAGCGTACAGTCATAGGCTCAGGACGGGATACATCTCCGTAGATGATTGGAGGTTTCACACAGCGTGATCCATAGCTCTGTACCCAGCCAAATTTGGAGAAGGTGTACCCACTGAGAAGCTCTCCGAAGTATTCCACCATGTCATTGCGCTCAAATTCTCCATGTACCAATACATCAATACCGGTTTGCTCTTGCCAACGGATAGATTCTTCAATTTCTTTCTCTAACTTCTTGTCATAGTCAGCTTTAGAAAGAGTCCCTTTGTTGAAGGAAGCTCTCCAAGAGCGTACCTCTGGGGTCTGTGGGAAAGAACCAATAGTAGTGGTAGGGAATAGAGGCAAGTGTAGGGCTTCTTCTTGTACCTTTTGGCGAGTACCAAAAGCACTCTTACGCTTGCTGTCAGCATCGGTAATTGCTTTTACACGTGCTTTTACAGCTGGGTTGTGGATAAGAGCAGAGGTTCTGCGGTTTTCTGCTGCTTTTTTGTTTTCCTCGAAAATAGCTTTTACCTCTGGGCTAAGGTCATGACCTATGGCAATAGCTTTAAGAGTAGCAAGTTCTTTTACTTTTTGTTTGGCAAAAGCCAACCATTGTTTGATCTCTGGAGTAAGTACCTTTTCATTGTTCTCAAGCTCTAAGTTACAAGGAGAGTGCAACAAGGAGCAAGAAGTACCTATATAGATACGATCATCACTGATCACTTCTCTTACCTTTTCTATAAGAGCTAATGAATGTTCGAAGTTGTTCTTCCAAATATTACGTCCGTCTACTATACCAATAGAGAGTTTTTTGCTCTGAGGAAGAGCTTTTAGGACACTATCAAGCTGTGCAGTAGCTCTTACCAAATCGATATGAAGTACATCCAAAGGCAAGGATACTGCCAGTTCAGTATTATTCTCTAATGCTCCAAAATAGGTAGTAAGGATGAACTCTGTATTGGCGAATTTTTGTTTGATTTCGGTATATACTTTTCGGTAAGTCTCTTCAGCGCCTTTAGGAAGGTCAAGCACAAGGTAAGGCTCATCTATCTGGATAGTTTTGGCTCCTGCATCTACCAAGCTTTGAATAATTTGGATATATACAGGGAGTAGGCGATCGGCTAAGTCCAAGCGGTGGAATCCGGCTTCTTTTTCCTTCCCTACCAAGAGGTAAGTAACCAAGCCTAAAAGTACAGGTTTGGTCTCAAAGCCATGCTTTTTAGCTAAGTTATACTCGTTCAAGGGTTTGTTTACCTTTATAGAGAAACTTTGGTCTTTGGTGAATTCAGGAACGATATAGTGGTAGTTGGTATCAAACCATTTGGTCATTTCAGAGGCAGTAACATCAATACCGTCTTTCTGATAGCCACGCGCTATGGCAAAGTATTGTTTGAGTTCCGAAAGACTCTTGGTAGGGGCAAAACGCTCTGGGATAGCATTGAGAGTAAAAGACAAATCCAAAACCTGATCATATAAAGAAAAATCATTGGATGGAATCAGATCTATACCAGCTTCTTTTTGCAAAGTCCAGTTGTGTACTCGGATATTTTCCGCTACGGCAAGGAGCTCTTCCTCTGTAAGATTCCCTTCCCAGAATGCTTCATTGGCCTTTTTTAATTCACGTTTTTCTCCAATACGTGGATAGCCTAACACATTAGTTTTCATATTTCGCTTTAATTTATTTACTTACTTATTAATTTATTATTCATAGTAAAAACAATCTATTTTTACTTTCAGGGTGCAAAGATATAATATAATATTCTAATAACAAAATTTTTTTCAAAAAAAAATTCTAAAAATAAAAATACTTACATGATAAGTGAGAGTAATATGATTAACTTTTTCTATTTATCTACAACAAAAGCAAAAAAATATATAGTATTTATTGTTTTATCAGTATAAATAAAAAGTTTGCAGCATTGTGGGCTAAAAGGGAAGTTGTAAACAATGTCTGAAAGTTTTCAACACTATATGTTAGTAAGTTAGTTCGAACATTAACATATTGTTATAGATGGATTAAGAGGGAAATTGCGATATTTGCACACAAATAACAATAGATACTAATTTATTTAAAAAGATGAACACATGTAAGCATTGGCTGTGTTTGTTTGCTTTTTTGATGGTAGCAACACTCTCAGCGCAAACTATTACAGGAACTGTAATTGATGGGGAACTAAAGGAGCCACTCTTAGGGGCTAATGTCCTCATCAAAGGGACTTCCCATGGAGCTTCTACGGACGAAAATGGTAAGTTCACCCTAAAGACTACACAAAAAAAAGGGATATTGGAGGTCTCTTTTATTGGGTTCAAAACTCAAGATGTCCCTTTCACCATTGTCAAAGGAAAGGCTTCTATTCAGATTACACTTCTTCCTGATGCTCAAGAACTCACAGGAACTACAGTGATAGGCAATACACTTATGGATATTGCTAAGGAACGCAAAACTCCAGTGGCTGTCTCTACCATACGTGCAGCTGATATAGTGAACAAAATAGGAAACCAAGAATTTCCAGAGCTACTGAACAAAACTCCTTCGGTGCATGCTACTAAGTCTGGAGGGGGATATGGCGATTCTAAAATTAATATCCGCGGCTTTGGTAACGAAAATATTGCTGTAATGATCAACGGAATGCCTATCAATGACATGGAAAATGGTAAGGTGTACTGGAGTAACTGGGCGGGTATTTCCGATGTGACTTCCTCTATGCAAGTACAGAGAGGCTTAGGGGCTTCTAAGATTGCCATAGCTTCGGTAGGAGGAACCATTAATATTGTAACCCGTGCTTCTGATATGCAAGAAGGCGGAACTGTATCAGCTTCTTTAGGAAATAATGGTTTCTACAAAGTAATGGGAGCTTATAATACAGGAAAAAGCAAGAAAGGATGGTCTTCTTCAGTATTGCTCAGCCGTACTGCGGGAGCTACCTATGTCAATAGTACCGATTTCGAAAGCTATAACTATTTCTTTGCTTTGGGCTATACTCCCAATGAAAAACACTCTTTCCAATTCATGTTCACTGGAGCTCCTCAGTGGCACCACCAGAGAAGTACTCATATTACTATTGCAGATTACCTAAAGTATGGAGAAGATGGTAAGCCTAATCTTCGCTACAATTCAGATTGGGGTAACTACAAAGGAAGCGAATTTAACTTCCGTAGGAATGTATATCACAAGCCGGTTATGATGCTCAACTGGGATTGGAATATCGATGACCAATCTTCCATCAGTACAGTAGCTTATGCTTCTTTTGGTCGCGGTGCTGGTACACGCGATGCTGGATCTGCTTGGACAGGCTCTTTCCAACAGGATGGGCGACCTACAACTTTGACCGCTTCAAACTTTAGAACAGAAGATGGCCAAATTGATATGGAAAGAATTATTAACTACAATCGTGGAGAGGATGTATCTGCTCCTAACCAAACAGTAGCAGTACATGGAACTCCTTATGTGGCTAATGCTTATAGAAGAGTAACTATGCCAAATGGTAGAACTACTGGAGTAACAGAAGGTTTTGCAAGAAAAGCAGCGGTGAACTCTCACAACTGGTTTGGTTTCTTAACCAGCTTCAATCACAAACTCTCTGAAAAATTCTCTTTCAGTGTAGGTCTCGATGGGCGTTACTACAAGGGATATCACTATGAAGTACCTAGCAATCTCTTAGGTGCTGAGTATTTCCAGGACAATTCTAATAAGAACCTAACCTCCCCTCGTAATATTAGTTATACACTTTCTGACAAACCTTCTTTCAATCCTTTCGGAGGTAATATAGAGAGTTTAGACAATCAGATTACTTTTAGTAACGATGGTAATGTACGTTGGTTAGGTGCCTTTGGTCAGGTGGAGTATACCACCCAGAAACTCTCTGCTTTTGCACAATGGTCTAGCTCTATACAGGCTTTCCAGAGAATTGATCACTTCCTTAAGCCAGGTACTTTAGCTCTAAAAAACAGACCTGAAACAGCTCAGCCTGAAACAACTACTTACAAAAGTATCCCTGGCTATAATATGAAAGCAGGAGCTAACTATAATATAGATGAGCACCACAATGTGTTTGTCAATGTAGGATACTACTCTCGTCAGCCTTTCTTTAACTCTGTATATCCAAATTATAAGAACTTTGTCAATCCTAATCTTACCAATGAAAAAATATTAGGTTTGGAACTTGGATATGGATTCAGATGGCAGAGTATCTCTGCTAACCTCAACGTATATCGCACTTCTTGGAAAGATCGTTATGTACGTCGTGACAACTGGGATGGTAATACTCGATACTTTGCCGAGATGCTTGGGGTGACTGAAATTCACCAAGGGGTAGAGCTTGATGCAGCTTACCGTATCAATGATTATGTAAAGGTAAATGGTATGTTCTCCTTAGGAGATTGGTTCTACCAAGGGGGGGCAAGAGTGAATACTTTCCTTACAGAGGATAATTCAGAATATATACTTTCAGGGAAGTCTTCTTCTCAGTTCGATGTTGATTTGGATAAGCTCAAAGTGGGCGAATCTGCTCAGATGACAGCCAACCTTGGAGTGGTGGTAACTCCTTACGAAAACTTTAATATTGACCTAAGTTGGCACTATGTCAATAACTTATATGCACGCTTGGATATTACTTCTTTAGTAAGAAGCTCTCAAATATCTAGCTTGAAGTTGCCTCAGTACAACCTTTTCGAAGGAGGAGCTTCTTATAAGTTTGTCTTTGGTAAAAAACAAAAACAAGCTGTAACAGTATTGGCCAATGTAAATAACATCCTTGATACTACTTATATTTCTGAATCGGATACCAACCAAGTAGTAGATAATAACACAAGAGATACTTACAAAGGTATTGATGTAAGAAACAGAGTATTCTTTGGTTTCGGTCGTACATGGAATGTAGGATTGAAATATCAGTTTTAGTCTGTCATAACTATAAATAGAGAGGGGCGCCGCTTGCGGCGCCCCTCTTTTTTACCTTAATTTCTGTCTGATTTATCCGAACCAAGATTTTATCTTGCCAAAGAATCCCTTTGGAAGGATATCGATGCCTAAACCAAAGTTACTATCTCCTATACTGTGATAAGCTTCTTGGATACTTTGGATTTTATCCAAAGTAATCTCTATATTTGTTAGAGGATTATAGAGTATTTCCACCTTTCCTGAAGTCTTATCAATTGTCTTTTTGCTCGAATAAGAGAAAAATTCATTGGAGAGCTCCAACTCTTGGATGGTGTATTTCTCCTTGGTATTGATAGGCTTATCAGCATAGAGCTCTATCAGATAATGCTCACTGTCATAGTTGTGCCAATAGCTGCTGTCCTTGTGGCGGAAGTCTATAAGATCTTTCTTTAGTACACTATGGTCAAAATACATAAGGAACTCTTCGCCTTCTTTGTTCGTAAAGTAAGGCTTTAGGATGGTAGCCTCATAAGCGATAACCAATTCGTTTTCCTCCTTGTCATCCTTTTCTATCTTGATACTTACATCCTTGAATATCTCCCTGATATCCTGTTCACTACGATCGTTTACGTAATTGAGATTATAGAAAAGGAATCGATTCCAACCATCTATAAGTTCCTTCTTATTGGTCTGTTTGAAGTAGCCTCTCATATTGTTGGCACGGTTGTAGCGATAGGTAGTTCTAAGGGTTATTTTTCCTTTTCCTTCCTGAACGACTACTTTGACATGCTCATCTATACAAGGCAGTGCAAAATAGGTAGGTTTTCGGATACTTAGGGTAGCATTTTCCTTGATTTCCATATAGTGGCAGAAGCTAAGCACTGTCCTTTTTTCCAATCGACCAAACTCATTGCGAGAGGTAGCATCTACAAAATAATCTTCTCCCTTGTAGTGTATCTTGACAATTACATGATTGAAGGAGAGTAGGGAAGGAAGGTAGTATTTTAGGTAAAAATCTGCGTTATAATTTACCAGTACCACACTCGCTTCTACACCTAAGTAATCAAGAATGGTTTTTAGCAATACACATTTAGCTTTACAATCTCCTTGCTTATTGTGATAAGTAATAGCAGGCTCTTGAGGCTTGTGCCCATTCATCTCATCTGCATTGTAGGTATAGTAGATGTTATTCTGTACATACTCAATAGCAAATTGGATCTTCTCATCCAAGGTAGCAAGTTTGTCTAATTTTTCTATCAAGTCAGGAGCAAAGCTTTTCAGATCCGATTGTTCTAATACATCCTTATACAAGGGGTAGATATAGTTCGAGAGATCTTTCCAAGTGCTCTCAGTAGCAAAGTCGATGAAGGGGAAGATCTCTCTATTGGGATCTACAGGATTGATATAGTTGGTGTGTTTGATCTCCAATACTTCTCCTTTTTCTAAGTACTTAATAGGTTGGTCTAAGGCATTGCCCTCAGCATCACGAAAGAAAAATTCCTTGTAGGCTACTTTTTTCTCACGATTGTTGATGAATTTGTAATGGTAGTGCCCATAAGCCCAATACGTATCAGGAGTGACAAATATATGTTTGACAAAATCACGACGGACAAACTCCTTTTCTGAAAATACTTTAGTACGTGAATCCTCTAAAATAAGAATATCATAGAGCCTAAGGTCACGGATGGAGACATTTATTTTCTTGGATTTACTGATGACACCTCCATTGCTATTATTCTCATTGTCAAGTACTTTTATATTGGTATCAGGGAGCTTATCTATATATTCTCCTTCACGAATAACCGCTATACGATTGATTTCGTAGTACTCATTCTCTTCCAAAATCATATCGTTCACCGAAGCACGTTCTAAGTTCTCCGGTTGGGTAAGGGTGTAAGCCATTAGGGCATAATCGGTATTCTTCTGGTCATCTACATAATAGTATTTATTAAGTAGATAGCAGAAGTCTCTCCCTTCTTCTATTTGCTCTGTAGCAAAATCAGAATCTTTGCAGATTTCTATGATTTGCGCATCGGTTAAGGTATTTGCCCACTCTGGAGCAGATGTTATCTTATACCCTTGTTCTACTTCCATATTTATTTTTTTTTCGTTTTTTAAAAAATTAATGATTAATCAAAAGCAAAGATACGTAAAAAATCATTATATACCCATAAAAAGTTTCAGAATGTTGAGATAATTAACATATAAACCTCTCTTTTCAATACTTATTTTACTTTTATTAGTAATTGGGTAGGCTTCAACCAAATAGTTTTTATACAGATCTTTTGAGTGCTTCTATTGTCTTTTTAGGGTCAGGAGCATTGAATACAAAACTTCCTGCCACTAATACATCTGCTCCAGCTGCCACAAGCTTAGGTGTATTGGTTGCATTGACACCACCATCTACCTCTATCAAGGCTTTAGAGTCTGTCTTAGTAATGAGTTCTTTGGCTTGATTTACCTTTTTATAGGTGTTTTCTATAAAGGATTGTCCTCCGAAGCCTGGGTTTACACTCATGATAAGGAGCAAATCTACATCAGTAATGATATCTTCCAAGACTGCTATAGGAGTATGAGGGTTTAGAGCAACTCCTGCTTTCATTCCTTCCTGTCGGATAGCTTGTACCGTACGGTGTAGGTGAGTACAAGCTTCATAATGTACCGAAAGAAAGTTGCTTCCCAGCTGGGCAAAAGTATGAATATAACGATCAGGGTCTACAATCATAAGGTGCACATCCAATGGTTTTTTGGCATGTTCTTTGATGGCTTTTACCACAGGCATCCCATAAGAGATATTCGGGACAAAGAGCCCATCCATAATATCAAGATGAAACCAGTCTGCCTGACTTTCATTGACCATTTCTATATCTCTTTGTAGGTTGGCAAAGTCAGCCGCTAAAAGTGAAGGAGCTATCAACATGAGGTGGAATTTATAAATTTCAATTAGGATACAAAGATACGTTTTTTTTTAAGCTTTCAAAATAAAATAAGAAAAAATGTCATATTTATCTTTGTCACTCTTCTTTAGCTACTTGTCAGAGAACCTGACAAATAGGCTTTGTAAAAATATAAAATATGTTATTAAAAATGCATTGTAGCTAAATATAGTTATATTATCTGTTTTATATGTTAAAAAAAATTAATTAAATATAATTTGGAATGATTTTTGTTAATACATTTTTTCCTGTAGAGGTGAATGACAATTCATCTTCATTCATAACAATAGACAATTAATTATTAATTTATAGATGAGACAACTTAAAATTACCAAACAGGTTACCAATAGGGAAACAGCTTCTTTGGATAAGTATCTCCAAGAGATAGGAAAGGTGGATCTGATCTCCGCTGATGAGGAAGTGGAGCTTGCCCAACGTATCAAAGCAGGTGACAAAATAGCCTTAGAACGACTCACTAAGGCGAATCTTCGCTTTGTGGTTTCGGTAGCTAAACAGTATCAAAATCAAGGGCTTACGCTCCCTGACCTTATCAACGAAGGGAATATGGGACTGATCAAGGCTGCCCAACGTTTTGATGAAACTCGCGGATTTAAGTTTATTTCCTACGCTGTTTGGTGGATTCGTCAGTCCATTCTACAGGCGCTGGCCGAGCAATCTCGTATCGTTCGCTTGCCGCTGAATAAGATAGGCTCTATCAACAAAATCAATAAGATGTATGCCTACTTAGAACAGACTCACGAGCGTGTCCCTTCTGCTGAGGAAATTGCTAAAGAATTGGATATGTCCGTGAATGATGTAAAGGAGTCTATGAAAAATTCCGGACGACACATCTCCATGGATGCGCCTTTGGTAGAAGGGGAGGATTCCAACCTATATGATGTCTTGCGCAGTGGGGAATCTCCCAATCCCGATAAGGAACTGATGCATGAGTCGCTCAAGACTGAGATAGAACGTGCCTTGGAAACCCTTACACCTCGCGAAGCGGACGTGATTCGCTTATACTTTGGCTTAGGGGAAAACTATCCTATGACCTTGGAGGAAATAGGTGAAACCTTCGAACTTACTCGCGAACGTGTACGCCAAATCAAGGAAAAAGCGATCCGTAGGCTCAAGCATACTTCTAGAAGTAAAATCCTAAAGACGTACTTAGGATAGAACTGTTTTGAAAAACTGTTTTTGTGTTTTTTCATGTTAATTAATTTAATTTGATTAAGGTGTTGGAGAATTCTTACTCCAACACCTTATTTTGTTTCATATCTTATAAAATATTTAATTTTGCTTGTTATTTGAAAAAAAATGACTAACTTGCGCCTTGTTATTATTTCATTAGATGAAGTTGCACAAATTCTTTACTTGTATTCTATTGACAGCTCTCTTTATAGGCTGTACCACTAAATCGGATACCTATTATAATCGTCAGTTTCGTATGATTCCGACGATGTATAATGTCTTGTACAATGGTAATTTAGCTCTTGAGGAAGGAAAAAAAGAACTTTCTGAAAAGCTTGTTGAAAATTATTTTGAAATTCTCCCTGTAGAACTCGAAGCGCTTTCAGAAGGCTATCAGCTCAAAGGGGAAGGCAATGCTCATTTTGATAGGGCTGAGGAAAAGGCTATCAAGGCTATTCAGCGCCACTCTATGGTTTTCGATGGCAAACAAAAAAACAGAAAGATTGACGATGCCTATATGCTCTTGGGAAAAGCTCGTTATTACAATGGCCGCTACTTGCCTGCCTTAGAGGCTTTTAATCATTTGCTTACCAACTATGGGGAAACTAACCAACGGTACAATGCCGCTGTGTGGAGGGAGAAAACACATATACAATTGGGAAGGGAACAGTTGGCAATTTCTTCTATTGAAAAACTCCTTGAAGAAGAAAAACCTAAGCGTAAGGAACGGGCTAACCTACATGCCATTCTCGCTCAGGCATATATCAATCTCAAACAATATCCTCAAGCCATTCAGGCACTGAAACTTGCCAGTGTGGAGACTCGTAACAAAGCACAAAGAGGACGCTATCTCTTCATCACAGGACAGCTCTTCGAGGCCACTGCTCAGCGGGATTCCGCCCAGGTATATTATCAAAAAACAATCGATCTTAATTGGAATATCCCTCGCCGACTATGGGTGGAGGCTCAGATAGGTAAGGCACGTACTCAGAGACTCTCTCCTGAAGAAAAGATCGCTTATGTAGAGAAGTTGGGCAAAATGGAAAAACTCTATGAGCATAAGAACTTGCTGGATTTGGTATATTTCCAACATGCTCTCTATGCCGAGGGGGAAAACAAAGATAAGGAAGCCATTGATTACTTTTTGCGATCTTTGGCTAAAAACAAAGAAAATGAAGGTCTAAAGAAGCGTACTCACGAGCATTTGGGCGAACTCTACTTCAAGTCTAAAAAATATCCTTTGGCTTACAATCATTATGATAGTACTTTGGTCTATATCCCTAAGAATACACTTGAATACCTCTATATGCGTAGGAAAAGGGATAACCTCTCTCAGATAACTGTTTTCGAAAATACAATCGCTAAGGCCGATAGTCTCTCCCATATCATGAAAATGCCTCAACAGGAGAGAATAGCTTATTTCCAAAAACATATAGATTCTTTACAACAACCTGAAAGCAAACATACTGTAGCAATCACAGACTTTGGAAAGGTAGTGCGTCATCAGGCACAGCCTTCTCAGGATGGTTTTTACTTCTACTCACCTCAGACAGTTGCTTATGGAAAACAAGGGTTCAAAGAGCAGTTTGGGGATCGCCCTCTTGTGGATAATTGGCGTTGGTCTCATCAGTTAGTTGTAGAAAATATAGCTGAAAATCAAAAAGATAGTCTTTCTTCCAAAACAATTACTCCTGAAGAATACCTTAGCAAGCTTCCTTCCGAGGAGCAAATGAAGCAATTGGAAAGGGATAAGGAAATGGCTCTCTATGGGGTAGGGGAACTCTACTGGGAAAAGTTTAAGGATGAGAAGCTCGCCAAGGATAGGCTTACCCAACTTCTTGCAATAACACACGATGATAAGCTAAGGGAAAAGGCTCTTTACCAATTATATAAAATACACCAACAAAACCACCCCGCTCAAGCAGAAGCTTACAAAAACCAGCTACTGGCTGCTTATCCTACTTCTGAATATACTAAGGTGGTTACAGGTCAGGTGAGTACCAATGAAAAACAATTGCAAGAACAATTATCTCAGTTGCAACAACAGTTTGATAATCAGCAATATCAAGAGGTGATCGCAGCTATTGATGCTCAAAAAGCAGCTTTCAAGACTTCTCCTCAAGCCCCTGACTGGGAACTCCTTCGAGCCAAGGCCTTAGGTAGGTTGGAGGGGAAAGAAACTTATGTAAGAGAGTTAGAGGCTATAGCCAAGGAATACCCTAATACCAAACAGGCTGATTATGTGAATGAATCTCTTGAGGTACTTAAAAAAGAAGAAAATAAGCCTGATTTCGATACAGATCAGAAGGCTTCTTCTTGGAAGATTGTCTTAGAGCATTTTGATAATGAGGCTCAGAAAGAGCAACTTAAGAATTATTTAGAAGAAAATGGCTTTGCTTATATCTCTATGAGTAACGATGTCTACGATGCTAATGAGCAATGGACTGTCCTTCACGGCTTTATGTCACGAGAGATGGCCGAGAGATTTGTCGAAAAGATCAACGCTTTCTTCCAAGAAAAGCAACAAGAAAAACTGCCGAAGGGGAAAAAGAACAAACAGGAAGAAAAAAATGAAGAAAAAGATAGGTTTTTCAAAGAATTTTTCGTAATTTCGTCAGAAAATTATGCGATACTTCAGATGTACAAAAATAAAGAAGAATATTTAAAAAAATAACTTACAATGTTTAATAAAGAAAATAAAAAAAATATGGCAGTAGACAATTCAGTAGCGGGAAGTAACCGCATCGTAGCAGGTACCAAAATCAAAGGTGAAGTAAATTCAGGTGCTGATTTCCGTATAGATGGGGAAATAGAGGGAACGATACAAACCTCTGGCAGACTTGTAGTAGGAAAAACGGGTGTTATCAAAGGAAATATAATCTGTACCAATGCCGATGTAGAGGGCACGATCAATGGAACTCTGGTGGTAAAAAGTACTCTTAGCCTTAAGACTACTGCAGTTATAGAAGGAGAAGTACAGACCGATAAGCTGGCTATAGAACCAGGGGCAGTCTTCAATGTGACTTGTAAAATGGGAGTGAAAGGAGGGGCTACTTTTAGCAATGAACCAGCAAAGAAAGAACTTAAATAATTGGGTCAAATTTTCCCAAATAGGTATTCAAATGGCGGTAATTATAGTTCTTTGTACCTATTTGGGAACTTATTTAGACGAAAAATTCCTTAGTATATCCCCTTGGGGTACTGTATTAGGGGCACTCTTTGGTGTGTTTGCTTCTCTGTATACCGTCATAAAGCAAGTAAATCAAATGAAAGATTAATTTTAAGATTTAAGAATATGAGAAAATACTTTCTCTGGGGCTTTTTTTGTACATTACTTGCACATGCTCAAGATCCTTCACAGGCACAACTCTTGGATGATGAGCAGATACAAAAGCAATTCCCTACTAAGATACAGAGAAAATTAGGAATAACCTATCCTATTGTGAAGGTTTATACCTATCAAGATAGGGAGGGTAAACATTTTTGGGTATTTACAGAGAACAAGCTCTATGATTCCTCCTCAAAAAAAGAAAAGAATTATAGAAGAAATAGTGAAGGTGAGGTTATTAATGACAAGATTAAGGCCTTTCATCTTATAGAAGATAAAGATGCTTTTCGTCAGGTAAAGCTACTTTATGACTATCGCCCTGAGTGGGAAGGATGGGAATTCTCTATTTGGTTTTGGACAAAGTTCGTTTCTTTTACCGACTTGGACAAGGATGGTTATGTGGATCCTGTCATTGTCTATGGGGCTACTCCTACCGATGGAGATCCCGACCGTGCAAAGGTTAAAATTTTAGCTTACCACAAGGGGAAGAAAACGGCTATTCGCCATCAGGATTCTCCAGATGATATAGGAAGGGAAACTCAAATAGATGCTTCTTATTACTCTTTGCCCAAGCCTATTCGTCAAAGGATCTTTGATACCATCAATCGTTTGCAAGAGAATCAACTTACATTGTTTAATCCTGAGGATTTTAAAAAGTTGAAAAAATAAGAAATTGAATCAGTGGAAAATAATAATAAATTATGAACTTATTAGAGAAAAGTAAAACAAATGCGCAATCGTGGCTTACTCCAGCCTTTGATGCTGCTACACAAGAGACTGTACGTCAGCTCCTTGAAGGAAATCCAGAGGAGTTGATAGAGTGTTTTCACAAGAATTTGGAGTTTGGTACAGGAGGGATGCGTGGTATCATGGGAATAGGTACCAATCGCATGAATCGCTATACCTTAGGCAAAAATACACAAGGACTTAGCAATTACCTAAAAAAGGTATATCCCAATGAGCAAGTAAGGGTGGCTATTGCTTATGACTGCCGTCATAATTCACAAGAATTTGCCAAGATAGTAGCAGATGTCTTCTCAGCCAATGGGATTAAGGTATTTCTCTTCTCAGAACTACGACCTACTCCTGAACTTTCTTTCGCCATTCGCTTCTTAAAATGCCACAGTGGAGTGGTGCTTACCGCTTCTCACAATCCTCCGGAATATAACGGATATAAGGTATATTGGACAGATGGTGGACAATTGGTACCCCCTCAGGACAAGGAGATTATGGAAGCAATTGATAAGATTCAGTTTTCTGATATTCAGTTTGTTGCAGACGAATCTCTTATCGAAAAGGTGGATAAAGAGGTGGATGAGGCTTTCATAAATGCTTCTCTTGACAAGGCTAATTTCCCTATCCAAGGAAAAGCAGATTTGAAGATTGTGTATACCCCTCTACATGGTACTTCTGTAACGATTATTCCTAAACTCTTTGAGCGTGCGGGCTATACCTCACTACACATAGTAGAAGAGCAAGCTACTCCTGATGGAAGTTTTCCTACTGTGAAATCGCCTAATCCAGAAGAACCAGAGGCGCTTACCTTGGCGCTCAAGAAAGCAGAAGAAGTCGGCGCAGACATTGTATTTGGTACGGATCCAGATAGTGACCGTATAGGAATCGCTGTACGAGACCTTCATGGCAAGATGGTATTACTCAATGGAAACCAAACTATGCTCATGATGACTAAGCATCTCTTGGACAAGTGGAAAGAAAAAGGAGAAAAAACTGGACATGAGTTCATCGCTTCTACTATCGTTTCTACACCACTGATGCGAGGATTAGCTCAGGGATATGGAGTAGAATATAAGGAAGGGCTTACTGGCTTCAAGTGGATTGCCAAGATGATTAAGGATTTCCCTAACCAGCAGTTTATCGGTGGGGGAGAGGAAAGTTTTGGCTTTATGGTAGGAGACTTTGTGCGTGACAAAGATGCAGAAACATCTTCCCTATTGGCGATGAATATTGCCGCTGAAGCTAAGGCTAAAGGAAGTTCTTTCTTCAAGGAAATGCTCAAAATGTATCAAGAATTTGGATTATACCAAGAGCATCTGATCTCAGTAGTGAAGAAGGGGGTAAGTGGAGCTGAAGAAATTGCTCAAATGATGAAGAATCTCCGTGAAAACCCTGTGAAAACTCTTGTAGGAGAGCAGGTGGTCCGTATAGAGGATTATCAGACTTCCGTAAGTAGAAATCTTCTTACAGGAGAGGAGACGAAAATTGATATTCCAAAATCCAATGTATTGATTTATTATACTGATAAGGGAACTAAGGTCGCAGCACGCCCTAGTGGTACAGAGCCTAAAATCAAGTTCTATTTCAGTGTCAATGCACCCCTTCCTTCTGTTGAAGCTTTTGAGCAAACACAGAAAGAACTTCTAGACAAGATTCAGAAAATTGTCAAAGAATGGAACTTATAATAACCAAATGATTTAGGTAAAAGATTGATTTTCTTATATATTATTGAATGAACGTAGCCAATATCAAACGACTCTATCCTTATGTATTGCCTTATAAGAGGTATATATTTTTGAATATTTTCTTTAATGTTCTCTATGCACTTTTTAGCTCTTTGTCTTTTGTAGCCCTAATACCTATGTTGGAGGTGCTATTTGATAACAATGCAAGGATCTATCAAAAACCAGTGTATAAGGGGATATCGGAAGCTAATACCTATTTTAAGGAATATCTGAACTATCAGGTAACACAGCATACAGGAGGAGATCCCGTACAAGCACTTTCCTATATTATTGCCTTGGTATTATTTTTATTCTTTTTGAAGAATATTTTTAATTACTTAGCCATTATTTTTATTAATCTTTTACGTAATGGAGTGCTGAAGGACTTACGTGATATGATGTATAAGAAAATCATTTCTTTGCCTATATCCTATTTTTCAGAAAAACGAAAAGGTGATGTAATCGCACGTATCACAGGCGATATTAATGAATTTCAGGTTTCTTATCTTAGCATATTAGAACTAATTGTAAGAGAGCCTCTTACAATTATCTTCACTATTATCATTATGTGTGGAATAAGTATGAAATTGACTCTTTTTGTCTTCATTTTTATTCCTTTGGCGGGATTAGCTATTTCACGAGTAGGAAAGTCGCTTAAAAAACATTCTGGACGTATACAAGCCGAACAAGGGTATTTTCTTTCTATTATAGAAGAATCTATCACAGGGCTGCGTATTATTAAGTCCTTTAATGCTCAGAAGGTCTTTATAAAGCGCTTTACTGACTCTACTAAGCGTTTTCTATCTCATGCGAACAATCTTTCTTATCGCCAGAATTTGGCCTCTCCTATTAGTGAATTCTTAGGGATTTTAGCTATAGGAATTCTCTTATGGTTTGGAGGTACTATGGTGTTGGTTGATAAGACTTTAGGAGGTTCAGAGTTCATTGCCTATATGGGATTAGCTTATAATATTCTTACTCCTGCAAAGGCAATTAGTAGAGCTTCTTATCAGCTTAGACAAGGAGATGCTGCTGCTCTTCGTGTATTGGAGGTGATTCATGCTACTAATCCTATTTTTGATAAGGAAAATGCTCTTGAGAAAAAAGATTTTCAGTCAACTATCTCACTCAAAAATATTTGGTTTAAGTATGACAACGAATATGTCCTAAAGGATTTTTCTTTGGAAATTCCTAAGGGGAAAACAGTGGCACTGGTAGGACAGTCAGGGAGTGGAAAGAGTACAATTGCAAACCTGATTGCTCGCTTCTACGATGTGGATAAGGGAAGTATCTCTTTCGATGGAATAGATATCCGCGATATCAAGATTCATTCTCTTAGAGACCTTATAGGAATTGTTTCTCAGGATTCTATTCTCTTCAATGACACTATTACAAATAATCTCCTTATAGGAAAGGCAGATGCTTCTTCCCAAGAAATAGAGGAGGCTGCCAAGGTAGCTAATGCCTACAACTTTATCAATGATCTACCTAATAAGTTCCAGACCAATATTGGAGATATGGGTGGAAAGCTCTCCGGCGGACAGAAGCAACGCTTGAGTATAGCCCGTGCAGTGCTGAAAAATCCTCCTATTATGATACTGGATGAGGCTACTTCTGCCTTGGATACTGAAAGTGAAAAATTAGTGCAGAATGCCTTAGAAAAAATGATGCTGAATCGTACTTCTGTAGTTATTGCACACCGTCTTTCTACGATTCAAAATGCCGATATTATTGTGGTGATGGAAAAAGGAAAAATCATAGAACAAGGAAATCACACCTCCCTGATGGCCAAAAATGGCACATATCGCAAACTTGTAGAAATGCAATCTTTTAGTGAGTGAAATCTGGAGAATGGAGGGTGAAAAGAATCATTGTTTTGCCCCACATTTATGGCAATATAAGGCATCATCGGGTAGGGGATAGGTTCCACAATGTCTACAGTAACCATGGGTGTGGCTATGGGAGTACTTGGTGGGGGCAGTTCTGTGAGAATAATGAGGCTTTTGTTCCTCCTTTTTTCTATAGAAACGCGAGTACTCAGAGGTGACAATACCTGTAGGTACAGCTATGATACCATACCCTAATATCATGATGATTGAAGCCATAATTTGTCCAAAAGTAGTGGTGGGCACTACATCTCCATAACCTACAGTGGTGAGTGTTACAATACACCAATAGATACTACGAGGAATACTTGTAAAGGCCTTGTCATGGGGCTCTATCATATACATAAGTGCTCCTAAAATAACACAGAGTACCAGTACAAAATAGATGAATACCAATATCTTAGTCTGGCTATTCTTCAATGCCTTTCTTAGCTGATTGGCCTGCTGGGTGAACTGCACCAAGTCTAAAATCCTAAAGATACGTAATAGCCTAAGAATGCGGATAATAGATAAAAATTTGGATTCTACTACAAAGAAAGAGAGGTATACAGGTAAGATAGAAATTAGGTCTATAATACCATAAAAGCTAAAGATATATCGCTTCCACTTTGGGGTACAGATGATGCGCAGGATATACTCTATAGTGAAGAAAATGGTAATCATCCACTCCAATACTACCAGTAGAGTGTGTATATGTTTGTCTACAGTTTTGATACTCTCAAAAATGGCTAAAAAAACACTCACAAGGATAAACCCTAAGAGAATAAGGTCAAAAAGCTTTCCTGCAACAGTGTCTCTACCATAGATAATGGTAAAAGCCTTTTCTTTTAGGAGTTCATATTTTTCTTTTAGTGCTTTTTTCA
The DNA here is from genome assembly GCF_002302415.1 of Capnocytophaga gingivalis. NCBI lineage: Bacteria > Pseudomonadati > Bacteroidota > Flavobacteriia > Flavobacteriales > Flavobacteriaceae > Capnocytophaga > Capnocytophaga gingivalis. The sequence goes on from NZ_CP022386.1 coordinate 2,748,273, forward strand.
TTTTAGATTGTATAAAGAAAAATCCAATGAAAGGCCTTTCATTGGATTTCTAACTTCTTATTTAACAGAATTCGTTATAAGCAGCTTCTAAGTTTTCGGCGATTACCTCGGCCATACGCCCCTCTATATGGTGTCTTTCCAACATATGCACGAGCTCTCCATCTTTGAAGAGGGCAATGCTTGGAGAAGAAGGAGGAAAAGGAAGCATATAATCTCTCATTTGTGCAGTAGCCTCTATATCAAAGCCTGCAAAGACAGTCACCAAGTGATCAGGTTTCTTAGCATTTTTAAGGCTTAACACTACTGCAGGGCGAGCATTTCTTGCCGCACAACCACATACAGAATTTACCACAACAAGGGTAGTACCAGGGCGCTTAATAGCCTCATCTACACTTTCTACACTGTGAAGTGATTCAAAACCAACACTTTCAAGCTCCGCTATCATAGGAGCCACTATTTCAGGTGGATACATAATTTTTAGTATTATTTATTCGCAGGGACAAAGGTACAAAAAATTAATGATTAATGGTGAATAGTGAATTGTTAATTTTTTTAGAGAAATAATCCTTTTAAAAGTGTAGGGGATTGGAAAAAAAGTTGTACTTTTGCAAGGGAAATCTTTAAAAGGGATTCTATGAGAAAGTTATTATTCTTTTTGTTGTTTCTTCCCTTATGGGCTGGAGCACAAGGTTTTGATGATTTTGAATATTGGGGAGTAAGGGCGGCCTTTACCCATACCAATCGTTCCCATAACTTGGGCTTTGTAGGGGCGTCTCTCAATACAGAGTATAACTGGGTAAGCCGTTCGCTCTATGCGGGAGTACATTTGGGGGCACAAAACACTTTTACCGAAGAGGGTCGTAAGCAGTCCAAAATGGAAATAGTGCCTGAGATAGGGTATGAGTTTAGCCTTGTCCTCTTAGGAATAGGTGCTTCGCTCAATACCCATGCCTTCCAACCGCGTGTAGGGCTTTCTTTTTTCAATATTCATCAGGCCTATGTGGGATATTCGCTTCCTTTCCGCCGAGATGCAGTTTTTAAGGGACTGACCTTTACCCTGATACTGAATTTCTCTAACGCAGAAAGCAGTAATGATTTGAGGCTGTGGTAATTTAAGAAAATTTCATAATAATATAAATAGTAAATTAATGGACCAAGAAATAAAGCTCAATACCATAGAAGAGGCTATTGAGGATATCAAACAAGGGAAAATCATCATCGTGGTAGATGATGAAAACCGTGAAAACGAAGGGGATTTTATCGCAGCCGCTGAAAAAGTGACTCCTGAAATGATTAACTTTATGACTCAGCATGGGCGAGGCTTACTCTGCGCACCTTTGTTGGAGAAGCGTTGTAAGGAATTGGGCTTGGACATGATGGTGGAGAACAACACCGTACTGCACCATACCCAATTTACGGTTTCTATAGACCTCAAGGGAGAGGGCTGTACTACAGGAATTTCCGTATTTGACAGAGCTAAGACGATTAAGGCATTGGTAAAACCTCAGACCAAGCCAGAGGACTTTGGTCGCCCAGGGCATATATTCCCCCTCAGAGCTAAAGAAGGTGGGGTACTTCGTCGTACAGGCCATACCGAGGCAGCGGTCGATTTGGCGCGCTTGGCAGGACTCGAACCTGCAGGGATTCTTATTGAGATCCTCAACGAGGATGGTTCTATGGCACGCTTGCCACAACTTGTGAAAGTAGCTGAGAAACATAATCTTAAAATTATTTCCATAGAAGACTTGGTAGCCTATCGTATGCGTCATGATAGTCTTATTGTCAAAAAAGAAGATTTTTCGATAGATACGGATTATGGACAATTTCGTCTTCGTGCTTATGAACAAACTACCAATGGACAGATTCACTTGGCTTTTACCAAGGGTACTTGGGCTAAGGACGAACCGGTGCTTACCCGTATTCATGCCAACTTTATTAGCAATGATATTTTGGATCTTTTGTGCAAGAAAGACAACGAACTTAATCGTATCTTCCAGCAAATAGATGCGGCTGGCAAAGGGGCTTTCATAGTCATCAACCAAGGAGCTTATTCTCAAAATCTTCTTCATCGTATCCAAACCATCAAGGAGGCTCAGGAAGGCAAGCAAGCCCCTTCACAAGTGCCTTCTTCTCAGGTGAAGGATATAGGAATAGGTGCTCAGATCCTTATCGATCTAGGTATCTCTCATATGAAACTCCTTACCAACTCTGAGCCCTCTCGCTATATAGGGATGTCTGGCTATGGGTTGGAAATAACCGATTATGTAAACTACTAAGATGAAAATAGAACGACTTCTCTTTGAGGATAAAAACATTATAAAGGATTTCTTTCCTTTGACTTTTACCCGTCCTTCGGCTGAGCTACGTGCAGGTATTTTAACTTTTGCCGAACGCTGGCAACGGCTCTTGGGGGTAACACAAATGTCTTACCTCTCTGCAGATTACCTGCGAGAGAAGTACCCTTATACAGGTGTGTCAGAAGAGGTTACCCTCTCTATTTATGCAAATTTCTTGCCTACTCCTCGACTTTTAGAGCAATTGCGCTCTCTCGAGGTAGGGGAGTCTATTACGTATCAAGGGAGGACGTTGGCTTTCGTGGGAAAAAGTATTACACTTTCATCCATACCTCCTATAGAGTGGGAAGAGCCATTGGTAGTTTTTGAAAAACCTACCGATCTTTTTACCTACAATGACAAGGCGATAGATTTTGATTTTGAGTTACTTACAAAGGGGCGTACCTCTGTACCGCTTTCGCCAACCAATGGCTTTTTGGGGGATAAGGCAGACCTCTTCATAGAAGAAGGGGCTAAGGTTGAGTTTGCTACCCTCAATTGTCAAAAAGGGAAAATCTACATAGGTAAGGACGCTGAAGTGATGGAGGGTAGTCACCTGCGTGGGCCTATCGCCCTTTGTGAGCACGCTACCGTGAATATGGGAGCTAAGCTCTATGGAGCTACCACCATAGGTCCTTATAGTAAGGTAGGGGGAGAGATTTCTAACTCCGTTATTTGGGGGTATTCTAACAAGGGACACGATGGCTTCTTAGGTAATTCCGTATTGGGGCAGTGGTGTAATCTCGGGGCGGATACCAATGTCTCCAACCTCAAAAATACTTATAATACCATACAGCTATGGGACTACCAGAAGGGAGATTATACTTCTTCAGGGTTGCAATTCTGTGGGGTACTGATGGGAGACCATTCGAAAACGGCTATCAATACCCAAATCAATAGTGGTACCACTGTAGGGGTGTTTGCTAACCTTTTCTCTGCTGGATTTCCAAGCAAATATATCCCCAACTTCGCTTGGGGAACTTCTGCTGATAAATATCGTTTGGACGAGGCTTTTGCCGTAGCAGAGCGTGTCATGGCTCGTAGAGGGATTGCTTTTGATGAGAAAGAACAGGATATACTCCAGTGGTTGTTTGATAACCAATAGCAAATATTTCTTTTATAGATTATATTTCCCCTTGTAGGTATGAAGGATATACTTACAAGGGGATTTTATTAGTATCCTATAGCTCCTCGAGTCATTATATATACCCAAAGCGCGATTTTGATAATGAAAATACTGATATATAATAAAGCATAAGTAAAGGGTGCTTTACTGGTAAAGTGCATAATAAGTGCTATAGGGATTGTCAGTAGCTCCAGAGCCTCTCCATACATAAAGTTCAACCACAAAATAGTATTTCCTAAGTAGTCAGAAAGTATCTTTCCTATAGTTGTTCTTCCCAAATCAAAAAGATATAATATAGAAAAGAGCAAGAAAAGGCTAAGCGATAATAGCTCTAAGATGTTTAGAAATGTAAAAAATCGCTTCATAACGTTAATGTTTGGAACAAGGGTGGGCTAAGTTTTTGTCTATAGGCAAGAATTGTTTATTATAAAATTTAGAGCCTATTATTTTACCACTACTGTTTTGATATTGGCAAACTCCCATACACCAAAGTAGGAGAGCTCACGGCCATAGCCTGAGTTCTTGATGCCGCCAAAGGGCAGATGCGGATCACTGATGAGCATTTCGTTGATATATACCGCACCTTCGTCAAAGCGAGAGGCTTGTGATTTTACAAAATCTACATTTTGGGAGAAAATGGCTACTCCTAAGCCAAAATCAGACTGGTTGCTCAGCGCAATGGCTTCGTCAAAATCTCGGAAAGTGGTGATAACCGCGACAGGGCCAAAGGTCTCTTCCTTGAATACTCGCATGGTAGGAGTCACGTCTGTAAGCACTGTAGGAGTGTAGAAAGCACCGGTACGCTTCCCTCCACAGCGTAGGGTAGCTCCCTCGGCGAGGCTCTGCTTGACCATTTCTTCTATTTCTATGGCCAAGTCCTCCCGTGCCATGGCGCCTATTTCCGTGGAGAGGTCGTATTTGTCTCCTTGTTTGAGGGCTTTTACTTTTTCGGTAAAGGCTTCTATAAAGGATTGGGCTATGGATTCTTGCACTAAGATACGCTTGCTGGCAATACAGCTTTGTCCGGCATTCTGCATACGGGCATTGACTGCTGTGGTAACGGCTTTTGTGAGATCTGCATCTTCACAAACGATAAAGGCGGCACTGCCTCCGAGTTCCAAAACAGATTTCTTGAGGTGCTTACCTGCACACTGGGCGACTGACCTACCCGCGGACTCACTTCCGGTGAGGGTAACACCCTTGATCGCAGGATGGGCGATGATGGCCTCCACATGTTGGCTGGGCAAAGGTAGGTTCTTATAAATAGGAAAACCTAAGGATTCATCATGGAAGATTTCTTCTAATAATGCCGCAGCGGTAGAAACATTGGAGGCATGCTTTACGGCCAATACATTTCCCAAGAGTAGGTTGGGAATAGCCACGCGAAATACTTGCCAAAAGGGGAAGTTCCAAGGCATGACTGCCAAGAGTACTCCTAAGGGGTCTAAGCGTACATAACTCTCGTGCCAGCTGCTTTGCAGGGGTTGGGGGCGGAGAAAGTCGTCTATGTGGCTCAGGTAATACTCACATAGCGTAGCACATTTCTTTACTTCAGCAACAGATTGTGCCAAAGGCTTATTCATATCGGTGGTAATGGCGCTGGCATACTGTTCTGTATGAGTGAGGAGCTTTTCCTTGATACGAGCGACAACCTCTTTTTTCCTAACTAAAGGAAGAACTTTCCAAGTGTGGTAAGCGCTTTCTAATTCGCTTACAGCAGTAAGGGCTTTATTTAACATCTTTTATAATTAAATGTGTTTAAACTTTTTTGAGAAACTTGGAGATAAACCCTAATAAGAGCATTTCAATCCAAGTTACATCAAGATACTTATATCTCATTATCAAACCTTTATATCCGTCAAGCCAACCATTGGCTTGTTCAATCTTAAACCTATTCTTGTACAATTCTTCATCAAAATAAACATCTGGTTGCTCTCCATTTCGGGGATTAGGTTTAATATTTGCTATAATTTCTTTGCTTTCTAAAAACTCTCTAAGAGATTTGCTATCAAATCCTACATCAGCATTGAGAAACAGATCTTTATGCTCTATTGCTGCTTCTTCTAACAAAGCTAAGATTTCTTTTAGTACTACTTCTTCTATTTCATATAAGTCATTCTGATTTCCTGCTTTAGGGCTTCCCATTGCTATCATTTGCCCTTTATTATCACACAAAAAAATGCTATTTGTGGTTACAACTTTTTCCTTGCTTGATAACCTGCTGACGCTCCTTTTTGGCGACAACGTGTATGACTACTATCTAATTGAATGCAAGATATATCTAACTTTCTTTTCTTCGTCCTTAATAGATTCAACCATACTCGCTAAAAGCTACCATCTTTACTCCATTTGTTGAAGTAGTAATAGACATTTTGCCAAGAGATTTCACCTTTTTCAAAATAACTCTCAATAGGAAGTTCTCTCCATTGTACTCCTGTTTTTAATCTCTTAAGAATCAAAAAACATTAAACCTAAATCAAAATTACTTTTAAATCCTCTTTTTCCTACACTTAAAAAGGGAATAATCCATTTATTTATTGTATCTTTGCCCAAAGTTCTTGAATTCTCTCAAACACAAAATTACTAATTTTCGAGAACTTTTACTTCTCTAAAAAAGTTTAAACAGCTTTGAGGTTAAAAACGAGCGCAAGATAGTGAAAATAATTGAAAGAAGCAAAAAAACTCCTACAGATTGTTCATTATAAATTTAGTAAAGTTAATATTTAGCTTCAGAGATTACAATACTTTCTCGGTGTTTTCCTATGTTTTCTAATTGAGAAAGAGTTGTTAGTAGGTTTTTGAGATGCTCAAGCAAGTTATGGATACCTTCCATAGAGTTTTGTAGGTGGTTATGCTCGTATTTTTGGGTATAAAAATCTTGTAGTAGTTGTTCGAGAGAAAAAGGCATATAGCCATTCCACTCCTGAAAATACTTGAAAAGCTCTTCTTTATCTTTATTGTGAATACAGAATAGAGAAGAGAGTAGTGTACCTGCTAATTCTTTAATTTTTTGATATACTTGCAAAAGGGATAGCAGTGAAGAGTAGTAAGAGGTAGAAAAATCGCAGGTATAAAGATATTTTAGTAGTTCTTGACAGAGGGTAAATATATTTTGTGCGATGGTATTGGGATGAGGTTGTGTGGTGATTTTGGTAATGATATATTTAGCTGCACGAGTGATAGCATCTAAATTTCTCAAGAAACCTTGAGTATAGGCACGTAATGATATATAAGCGTCCATTGATAAGGCAGGAGGTATATAATGAGTGTCTATACTAAAATCTTGTTTTTTTTCCTTAGTAAGGGCGCCTATAATTACACTAAAAGGATTTTGAAGAGCTTCGTCTTGTTTGTTGAGGATTCTCAATTGCAGGGGAGGTTGTGTATAGGGGAAGCGCAAGGGATATTCGTTAGGATTAGGAGTGCCAAAGTTTTCTCTTTGATAAGGAGCTATACTCAGTACTATATACCAAGAGTTATGGAATGGAGTTACTGAAATATGCTCGGTAGTACAAGATACTTTGGTGGTATTATTCTCATCAAAAAATAGGGCAAATGCCATAATATTTTTTTAAAATGATACGTGCATTATCTCCTATTGGTTGTATTTCGATATCGGAAGGAGATAGTAGGCTATTAGGGAGAGCCCCATAAAGATTATTGAAAGAAATAGAGGTTATTTTTGCTAATCTCTCTAAGAAGAAATTTTCGGTATCTATAAAGTGAGAGGCATTTATATTCATTCCTTTGACCCAATTTACAGAGAAGTGTTCAAAATTTTTCATATCTATTTTCAGTTTAAAATTATATATCCTTTGTTTAGGTAAGAGTTAAGAGTTAAAAGTTTGTTACCATTTGCCGATGCGTTCTCTTTCTAATTGTTGGCGGCGGGTAGCCTCGGGGGTGGGGATATAGCTTTTGTAGATCGGTTTAGGAAACCCCTCGGCTTTACGGCGCTGGAAATCTGCTTCGCGATAGGGATCAAAAGCGGTGCCAGGGGGTAGAGGACGGTTTTTATCCATATACCAGACTACAAAATCCCAAAAAGCATAGATATCAGAATGCGATAAGTGTCCGCCTTTTTTTCTATTTTTATGCAAAAAAACTAAATAAACATCAGGAGCGGCTCCCCCTCCCGCTGTGAATTTAACAATACCATCTCCTTCCTCAAAAGAGATAACCAAATTTTCTTTTTTAAAAGCACGAGGCATACTAATAGTTCCTTCTTCACGGTTTAAAATAAGTTCTTTATAAGGAGCAAATAAAGGGAAAGCCCCTGCTCCCACACAAATAATTATATAAATAATTATACTAACAATACGTTCTATTCCATTTTCTGTATTATAAAATACCCCTATAGGCATAAAAATAAAAGCAAAACAAAAACAGAAAATCCAACTAAATTCTCTTGGGAGACTTTTTTGTTCTCGATATACTTTATCATTAACTTCTACTACCATAGCATCTTTTAATTTATTCATATCAAAAGACTTTGGTTTTTCTTTTACGATTTTATCTAATGGAGTATCTACTCCTAATTCATTTGTTATTTTCTTAAAAATATTCATTATTGCCTTTGTTTAGGTAAGAGTTAAGAGGGTATTACCATTTGCCGATGCGTTCTCTTTCTAATTGTTGGCGGCGGGTAGCCTCGGGGGTGGGGATATAGCTTTTGTAGAGCGGTTTAGGAAACCCCTCGGCTTTACGGCGCTGGAAATCTGCTTCACGATAGGGATCAAAGGCAGTGCCAGGGGGTAGTGGGCGGTTTTTATCCATATACCAGACTACAAATTCCCAAAAAGCATAGATATCAGAATGCGATAAATGTCCGCCTTTTTTTCTATTTTTATGCAAAAAAACTAAATAAACATCAGGAGCGGCTCCCCCTCCCGCTGTGAATTTAACAATACCATCTCCTTCCTCAAAAGAGATAACCACATTTTCTTTTTTAAAAGCACGAGGCATACTAATAGTTCCTTCTTCACGGTTTAAAATAAGTTCTTTATAAGGAGCAAATAAAGGGAAAGCCCCTGCTCCCACACAAATAATTATATAAATAATTATACTAATGATATGTATAATAACATTTTCATTATTTAATAAAATTCCTATTAGTATAAAAGAGAATCCGATTGTAAAAATGATGAAAAAAATCCAACTAAATTCTCTTGGGAGGCTTTTTTGTTCTCGATATACTTTATCATTTACTTCTACTACCATAGCATCTTTTAATTTATCCATATCAAAAGACTTAGGTTTTTCTTTTATGATTTTATCTAATGGAGTATCTACTCCTAATTCATTTGTTATTTTCTTAAAAATATTCATTTTTCCAAGTTTTAGCGGGGATTTAGGTAAGAGTTAAGAGGTAAGAGGGTGTTACCATTTGCCGATGCGTTCTCTTTCTAATTGTTGGCGACGGGAGGCTTCGGGGGTGGGGATATAGCTTTTGGGTGGTGCTTCAAAAAGTATGATACAACTTTAGATGTACCCATAATTGATATAAAAGAAAGCTAAAGCAAAGGCGACACTATCCCTCAAAGTGTGTAAGTTTCCAAAATCAAGAGTTGTTTTTTAGCCTTTTTATTAAACTCTAATTCTAAATAAGGTATTTTATTAGGAATCTCTCCAAAAGAAAGTCTTTTATTGGAAAATGGAGATCCTAACACACAATTTTCTGTTGGGGACACTTGTGGATATTCTCCGATAATATCTAAGTCAATAGACTCTTCTATAATAAAGTATTTCATTTATTAATTCCTTTAAAATATTCGTTTAGGTTCATCCCTGAATTTTTGGCTTCTATAATTCTCTTTTTTAAATCAGGAATTAATTCTTCTTGTAAGAACTTATTAGCTTGTTCAGGAGTTAAACCTATTTTATTAAATCTATCTAATTGCGTTTTTACATATTTATCATAAGCTGGATGATTTCCATGCATACCTTTTCCGATAATTTTAGTATATTTTTCCAATCCTATACCATTCATTGTCAATTGTTAATGGTTAATTATTAATGACTAATGACGAATCCTCCTAAACTTTAGAAGAGATTCGTCATTTGTCTTTTATCATTTGTCATAGGCTGATCACTGTTCACTGACTACTGATCACTGACTACTGTTTAGGTAGTTCCTTATATCCCATGTTCCAGAGGGAGAAGGCTTGTTCATCAGCATATCCTTCGATCATCTTGCTTACAGGGGTACCAGCTCCATGTCCTGCATTGGTTTCTATACGAATAATGATAGGTACATTCTTGCAGGCTTGTTTTTTCTGTAATTGAGCAGCAAACTTGAAGCTGTGAGCTGGTACTACACGGTCATCATGGTCAGCTGTAGATACCATAGTAGCAGGATAGCATACTCCGTCTTTTACATTATGTATAGGAGAATAGCCTTTTAGGTATTGGAACATCTCCTTACTATCATCGGAAGTACCATAGTCATAAGCCCAACCTGCTCCTGCGGTGAACTTGTGGTAGCGAAGCATATCCATCACTCCTACATCGGGCAAGGCTACACGCATAAGGTCAGGACGCTGGGTCATCACCGCTCCTACCAAAAGACCTCCGTTGGAAGCTCCTTTGATAGCCAATTTCTCTTTGGAGGTGTATTTTTCTTTGATAAGGTATTCTGCGGCAGCGATAAAGTCGTCGAACACGTTTTGTTTTTGGAATTTAGTACCTGCATCGTGCCATTTTTTACCATATTCACCACCTCCACGGATGTTAGCAGTGGCATATACTCCTCCGTTGTTCATCCATATAGCAGTGCTTACCCCGAAGTAAGGATAAGTAATGGCATTGAATCCACCATATCCATAGAGTAGGGTAGGGGCTGTACCATCGAGCTTGGTCGTCTTCTTATAAGTGATAGTCATAGGCACTTTAGTACCATCCTTGGAAGTATAGAATACTTGTTTGGATTCGTATTCATCGGAGTTAAAGTTGATAGAAGGTTTCCAGTATTGGGTCGTTTCTCCGCTTTCTAAGTTGAGCTTGTAGATACTTGTAGGGGTACAAGTGTTGGTAAACCAGAAATAAGTATCTTTTTGGTTTTCTTTGGCAGAGAACCCTCCTGCTACTCCTATAGAAGGGAGCTTGATATCGCGGATGAACTTACCTGTGAAGTCATATTGTTTCACTTCAGTAAGGGCAGCTACGGTATATTTGGCAAGGATATAGCCACCAGCAGTGATCACATCCAATACGTTTTCGGTCTCAGGAATAAGGTCTTTCCAGTGATCAGGAGTAGGAGTTTTGATATCGGTGACTACCACTTTTCCGTTAGGCGCATTCAGGTTGGTGAAGAGGTAGAGCTTGTCTCCTTTTACATCAATCACAGAAGTGTCGGAAGAATAGTCGTTAAGGATAGTTACCAAAGGTGCTTTAGGATCTTTCAAGTCTTTGATAAAGAGCTTGTTGCCAGAGGTAGCATCTGCACCGAAGATAACAAGATATCTTTGATCATCGGTTACAAAAGCATCGGTATAGCGATTTTTTTCCTCAGGAGTTCCTCCGAAAATAAGCACATCTTCTTTTTGGGATGTACCTAACTTATGGTAGTATACCTTGTTTTGGTCTGTTTTTTCAGAAAGTTCACTACCTTTTGGTTTGTCATAAGAAGAGTAGTAAAAACCTTCGTTGCCACGCCAATTACCACCTCCAAATTTGACATCGACAATAGGGTCGCCTATTTGTTCTTTGGTCTTAGCATTGAGTACAATCGCCTTTTTCCAGTCGCTACCAGCCTCGGAGATTAGGTAGCATACCAGAGAACCATCTTTTGAAAAGTTGATTCCAGCCAAGGAAGTAGTTCCATCAGCTGCAAACTTGTTAGGGTCAAGGAAAACTTCTTCCTTACCCTCCTTGTCCTTACGGTAGAGGACGCTCTGATCTTGCAGACCATTGTTGCGGTAGTAGTAGGTATAGTCTCCTTCTACGAAGGGTGCTCCGGATTTTTCATAGTTCCAGAGTTTCTCCAATTGTTCCTTGATCGTCTTGCGATAAGGAATAGCATTGAGATAATCAGTAGTGAATTGGCTTTGTGCTTTCACCCATGCTTCTGTCTCGGCGCTTCTGTCGTCTTCAAGCCAGCGATAGGGATCCGCTACTTTTTCGCCAAAGTAGTCATCTTCTACAACTTGTTCTTTGGTCTGAGGGTAGGCAAAGTCTTTCATCTCTTCTGTTTGGGCAGGTTGGGTGTTGTTCTTACAAGCTGAAAGAGCAAGCAAGCAACCCATGGGAATAAAAAAATGTCTCATAGATGTAATAATTAAATTAACAGCTTTTAATGTTTCTGTTAAAACCGCTACAAATATACGACTTTTTTTGAAAAAACAAAAAAGGTTTTAGATTTTAGTTGTTGGGTTGTAGCATTCATCATTCATCATTGATCATTGATTGTTGATCATTATTCTCGTTTCTCCTCTCACTTCTCATGGGGTGTCTTCTTGACTTTGCCTCTTGGGGGATTGTACCTTTGCCCCAGAAATCTAATTTATACACCATCATGAGAGAACAAGCTATACAAATACTCTTGGAGATAGCCCAAGGAACTGCTCAAAAGCAAGGAGAAAAAACTGTTTATCCTACCATACGAGAGAGATTGGCTGCTATCAAGCTCTTGGCTACTATGGAGGGTTGGAACAGACCTCAGAAGAAAACAGCCGAAAAATCTCAACAAAAGATCAGTACTCCTCCTGCAGAGAAAGAGCTGATTTCTTCTGCTTCTAAGGAAGTAACTACTACCCCAAAGGTTTCAAGAAAAGAGGAACCAGTAGCGCAAAAACAAACACGCATTACAGAGGGTAAACAAGCGACTGAGACGAAGGAAAGTCCTAAGCCTAAGATAGTGCCGATACTTAGCCAAGTTGTCATAAAAGAAGATATACTATCCCCTCGTGATAGATTGCTTGATAGAGGGGGGAGGTTTCTACAAAAAAATACTTCCTTTCTCCCTATTCACCTTTCTAAAAAAGGGAATAAGCAAAAAGGAAGTATTCCAAAGATTATAGCTTGTGCCTCTTAGAGAGGGCAAGGTTATTTCTCGTTAGGCAGTTTTTTGTATCCCATATTCCAAAGGGCAAAGGCTTGCCAGTCGGCAGTTTGGTCTATGATCTTGCTTACAGGAGTACCAGCCCCATGACCTGCATTGGTTTCTATTCGTATAAATACGGGGTTCTTGCAGGATTGTTTGCTCTGCAATTGTGCGGCAAACTTGAAGCTGTGGGCAGGTACCACACGGTCATCATGGTCTCCAGTGAAGATAAGGGTAGCAGGATAGCAAGTACCTTCTTTTACATTGTGTATAGGGGAGTAGCCTTTGAGGTACTCGAACATCTCTTTGCTATCGTCGGAAGTACCATAGTCATAAGCCCAACCAGCACCTGAGGTGAACTTGTGGTAGCGGAGCATATCCATCACCCCTACATAGGGAAGGGCTACTCGTATCAGGTCTGGTCGCTGGGTCATTACGGCACCTATAAGCAGACCTCCATTGGAACCTCCTTTGATGGCGAGTTTTTCCTTGGAAGTATATTTGTTATCTATCAAGTACTCACAAGCGCCAATGAAGTCGTCAAATACATTTTGTTTTTGGAACTTGGTGCCCGCATCATGCCATTTCTTACCATATTCCCCACCACCACGGATGTTGGCTACTGCGAATACGCCACCATTGTTCATCCATATAGCATAGGTAACGGCAAACCATGGGGTGTAGCTGATATTGAATCCTCCATAGCCATAGAGGGTTGCAGGGGCAGTACCATCCAAGGGGGTGCCTTTTTTATAGGAGATAATCATAGGTACTTTGGTTCCATCCTTGGAGGTGTAGAATACTTGTTTGGATTCAAAATCATTGGGGTTGAAGTCCATTTTCGGAGCCCAATAGAGCTCGGTGTCTCCTTTTTCCAAGTGTAGTTTGTAGATACTGGAAGGAGTATAGAAGTTTTCAAAAGAGAAGTAGCTTTCATTTTCTTCTTCCTTAGCACTTTCCAAGGTTACAGTACCCAGAGCAGGAAGTTTTATCTCACGGATGAACTTCCCTTCGAAGTCGTATTGTTTTACCTCAGAAATGGCATCCTTCATATAGTGAGCCAAGATATATTTTCCAGCTATTACAGGGGTGATGACATTTTCTGTTTCAGGGATAAGGTCTTTCCAGTGTGCGGGAGTAGGGTCTTTCAGATCTGCCACCACGATTTTTCCATTAGGAGCATTTAGGTTGGTCTGGAAGTAGATTTTATCACCCTTGATGGCAAGAACAAAGGTATCAGAAGAATAGTCATTTAGGATATTTACTAAGGGACTATTAGGTTTTCTAAGATCTTTGATCCAAAGCTTACCTCCAGAGGTAGTTTCTTCTCCACGGATGATAAGGTAGTTTTCATCATTGGATACATAGCCTCCTACGAAGCGGTTTTTCTCCTCTGGTTTGCCTCCAAAGATGAGGGCATCTGAAGATTGTGGAGTGCCGAGCTTGTGGTAATAGAGCTTATTTTGGTCGGTTTTTTCGGAAAGCTCACTTCCTTTTGGCTTGTCATAACTACAATAGTAAAAGCCTTCGTTTTTGTACCAATAGCCTCCTGAGTATTTGATATTTACAATGGTATCGCCTACTTGTTCACGGGTTTGGGTATTCATGACAATAGCCTTGCGCCAGTCGCTTCCTCCTTCCGAGATAAGGTAGCATACAAGGGAACCATCTTTGGAAAAATTCACCTCTGCGAGCGAAGTAGTACCATCAGCAGCAAAGCCATTGGGGTCAAGGAAGAGTTCTTCTTTGCCATCTTTGCCTTTGCGGTAGAGGACATCTTGGTTCTGTAGTCCATTATTCTTATAATAATAAGTATACTCACCTACACGAAAGGGGGCGGTGAGCTGTTCATGATTCCATAGCTTTTCGGCCTGTGCTTTGATTTTGTCACGGAAGGGAATAGAATGTAGATACCCGAAGGTTACCGCATTCTGGGCTTTTACCCAAGCCTCGGTCTCAGCACTTTGGTCGTCCTCAAGCCAGCGATAGGGGTCTATGACCTTTTCTCCAAAATAGGTGTCTTCCACATTTTCCTTTTTGGTTTCAGGATAGGTTATCTGCTCCCATGCCTCTTGAGTGTTCTCCTCTTTTTGAACCTTGTCGTGACAGGCCGAAAGCACTAATACACAACTTAGGGGAATAAAGAATTGTCTCATATGTATAGTAAATTAATATTATTCTTTTTTCAAAGAAATAAAATTCCTCCACCTTTCTCTCTTGTATTCAAGTAAAGAAGAAAGGTCTTAAAAAACACAACAAATATACGTTTTTTTCCTATATGTATGAGAGAAAAAGAAATTTTTTTAGAACAGTGAGCAGTGAGCAGTGAGCAGAGGTCAGTGATCAGTGATCAGAGGTCAGAGAACAGTGCTCTGACATATCATTAATCATTGATCATTGAACATTGATCATTGCTTAGTGTTTTTCCTTATTCATATTTAGCCTTAGGAAGATAAACAGCAGCATGGTAAATCCCCACAGTCCAGAGCCTCCATAGCTGAAAAAGGGTAGGGGAATCCCTATGGTAGGCATGATTCCTATGACCATACTGATATTAATAAAGAAGTGAATGAAAAAGATAGCTGCTACACAATATCCGTAGATACGATAGAATTTGCATCTCTGGTTTTCAGCCAGATACCATATTCTTAGGCAGAGTATAGCAAAGAGTAGGGTCACAGTTGTGGTACCATAGAAGCCCCATTCCTCACCCAAGGTGGTGAAGATATAGTCGGTATGCTGTTCTGGAACAAAGTCCCCTTTGGTGAGGGTACCCTCCAAGAAGCCTTTTCCTGACAGTCCACCGGAAGAGATAGCCGATTCGGCTTGTAGGGTGTTGTAGGCCACAGTCTGGCGTAGGGTCTGGCTGTCAGTAATCTCATTCTCCAAGCGCAACCATAGGCTAAAGCGGTCTCGGTGGTGTTGTTTGAAGACATTGTAGAAGATAAAATTGGCTGAAAAGGAAGTCAGCACACATAGCAAGACCAATAAAGACACATTCTTATAGGGAATATGCCCCTTTTGTTTCTTTACCCAATATCCATATATACAGGTAAGTAACGAGAAAAAGGTAATTGTATTGCCCATGCCAAACTTGAGAGTGGATAGAAAAACACTCAGAAACAACAACATCAGAAAGACAAAGGACGAACTCATTCCCTCGCGGTTCAGGGCAAAGATAAAAGCCCCATAGACCAAGGTACTCCCAGGGTCTGGTTGTAAAATGATCAAAAAACAGGGAACTACAATGATTACTAGCACGTTAAGCAAATCCTTAAAACGACGAATATCCGTCTGGATATGGCTTAGCTGTTTGGCAAAGAGCAGTGCTGTAGCCGTCTTGGCAAACTCTGCCGGCTGGATCGTCACTGGCCCCAAAGCATACCACGCCTTGGCTCCATTGATCGTCTTCCCAAAGATGAGTACTCCTACCAAGAGCAGTATAGCAAAAATATAAAAAATCTCTGCCGAATTCTCATAGAATTGGGCTTCTATAGCCAAAATGAAGAGGATAAGCAACACACTGGTACAAACAAAAAATAGCTGCTTGCTCGCATGTTGCGAAAAATCCATCAGGTTGGTCGTATGTTCATTATAGCCTGTGGCATAGATACAGACCCATCCGATGGTCACCAAAGCAAAGTATAGTAAGACACTGATCCAGTCAAGATATTTGAGCATAATATTGTTTATTGGTTAATAGAAAAAGGTCGTCCTGAGTAGGGCTTAGCATATTCCTCTTCTAAGCTCTTCTCAATCATTCGTTTCTCGAGGTCTTTTCTTTTCACATTCTTAGTGAGGTATTTCTCTATCATAAGTGAGGCTATAGGTCCGGCAATACGGGCGCCGAAGTATCCGTTTTCTACCACTACGACGATAGCTATTTTAGGATCTTCTATAGGTGCCATAGCCATAAATATAGAGTGGTCTGTAAGCTGCATACGCTTGCCATTGACACGGATATAGTTCTCAGCTGTTCCTGTCTTGGCAGCCACATTCACACTATCTATCTGAGTGCCTCGGGAGGTACCTCCTGTGTAGGAAAGATTCATCCCCTTGATGATAGGGTCGAAGTATTGGGGAGCCACACGGGTATGCTTCACTTCTGTATATTGGGTGAAGGGGGTGGTTTTCCCATCTATCTTTCGGACAATGTGAGGGGTGTAGTAGTCCCCCTTGTTGGCAATAGCCGATAAGGCATTGGCCAGCTGTAGCGGAGTGACTAAGACTTCTCCTTGTCCTATCCCGTTGGAGATATTGGTGGTGGCGCGCCATCCATTCTCTCCATAGTGACGATTGTAGAAGGCAGCATCTGGGATATATCCCTTACGCCCTATAGGGAAGTCACTGCCTAAATATTCCCCAAAGCCGAAACTCCTTAGGTCATTCCCCCATGCGGTAATCCCTTGTGCTGGGGTGGGGTATTTCTCTATGATTTTCCGATATTCGTGTGCAAAATAGGCGTTGCAAGAGGTGGCAATAGCATGTAGCATATCCAGTGGCGAGGCATGAGCGTGGCACTTCATTACTCGGTTCCCGTAGTGATAACCACCATTACAAGAGACTACTGATTGTGGGGTCATCACCCCTTCTTGTAAGCCTAAAAGGGCAGTGAAGGGCTTGAAGGTTGACCCCGGAGGATATTCCGCCAAAAGGGCTCTGTCAAAAAGAGGCTTGGCTATGGAGTCATTGTATAGTAGGGTGTAGTTCTGTGAACGCTTGCGCCCCACCAGTAGGTTGGGATCATACGAAGGAGCGGAGACAAGCGCTAAGATCTCGCCACTCTTGGGCTCTATAGCGACGATACTCCCTCGCTTACACTGCATGAGGATCTCTCCATAGCTTTGTAGATCGTTGTCTATGGTCAGTTCTAAGGATTTTCCCGCTACAGGAAGGGTGTCATAAGCCCCGTTCTTATAGGAGCCTATCACACGGTTGAACTTGTCTTTCTGTAGGTAGCGAACCCCTTTTTTCCCTCTTAGGAAATCCTCATATTGTTTTTCTACTCCTTGCCGACCGATGATCTCTCCAGCTAAGTAATAGGGGTTATTCTTGAGCTCCCAATCATTGACCTCACTGATATATCCCAATACGTTGGCACCACTATAGGTCTCATAGTGCCTGAGCAAGCGTTTTTGTACAAAAAAACCACTGAACTTTCTCAGCTTCTCTTGTAGGGGAGCATATTCTTCCTTGGAGAGTTGGCTCACAAAAACTGAAGGCTTGCGGTAGGAATATTTCTTTGCTTTGTCAAGCTCTTCCCTAAAACGTACAATATCAATACCTACAAGGTTACAGAACTCCAAGGTGTCTAAGGGTTTTACTTCTCTGGGAATGACCATGATATCATAGGCAGATTGGTTGGTCACCAGTAGCTTGCCATTGCGATCGTATATGTAACCACGCTCGGGATAGTCATAGGACACTTCGATGGCTACATCACTGGCTATGCTATCCTTACGGGATTCTTTTTCAAGCACTTGCAAATAAAAAAGTCGAGCTAATATAGAGAGGGTTCCCACACAAATAACAAATGGGAGAAATATCTTTTTCATCTTATCTAAGGGTGCTAATTCAGCGTGGCAAAAATAAGCATTATATCTGAAAGCTACAATATAAAAAAACGGTAAATTATAGGAAGGCTCTTCACATTTCCTTGATAAGAAAAAAAGAAAGTGTTTTTTTCTGTCTATTTATGTAAAAAAATAGAAGATATAGGTAAAAATCTATCAATCGGATAGTTGAAGTAAAATATTTTTCTAAATTCGTTACAAAATACAAAGAACGAAATAGGGAAAAATACCTCTTTTTTTAACTTTTTATGAGGCCATTTATAAAATAATAACCCATTAGGTAGATGGAATAAAAAAGAATACAAAATAATACATTGATATAATCTTTTTGCAAAAATGATAAAGAATTGTTATATAACCGTTTTATATACGACAAAATTAAGATAATCTTTTCCTTCTACTATTTGTAAATTATTATGGATTATTTTTTTTAAATAGTTATATTTAGTTAAATATAATTTTAACTTTATTTTTATTTCATTGATAATCAATTTTACTATATTTGAACATTGTATAATAAAAGACTATAAGGGATTTTAATAGATTGTGAATTAAAATAAAAAACGTATTTTTGCAAAAAAATAAAGATACCTACAGATTCTATACTATTTTACTCTAATGCAAGAAGAACAATTTTTTTAACTGAACAATTATAGAGACTAAAACGTAATGTAGAAATTTAATAACTAATTAGCATGAAACTGATTTTACCAAGAGCAAAAAAAGCTTTACTCTTTACTTGTTTTTCTACCTTTCTTTTTGCACAACAAACGGGTAAGAAAGATTACAAAAACACTTTGATGGGGAATGTCAAGAGTGTACGTATCACCACTTATGTAGCCTTAGACAAAGGAGGTGGAAAGTTTGGAAAGGGAAGTGTGGCCAAAGGAATGGACAACTTTCTGATTTCCTATGACAAAAAAGGAAATGTAACCGATAGGGTAGCTTATTACACCAATGGAAAGGTGTGGTATACCAAAAAGTATGTATATGAAGGGAGTGATATCCCTAAGGAGGTGCCTGAGAAAATGGTGGTACAGCCTAAGGAAAAGGTAGCCTTAGAAAAAACAGAAGAGGGATTCCGTGGTAAGGTTGTTTACCGATACGACAAAAAAGGACAGAAAACTGAAGAATCTTCTTTTGACTCTAAAGGGACACTCCTCTGGCGCTATGTATACCGTTATAACAATAAGGGTCATCTCTTGGAAAAAGATAACTTCGATACACAGGCCAACTTGATTTCTCGTGAATCTTATCGCTATGATACCAATGAAAAAGTCTTGGAAAAAACCATTACTATGAATAACCAAACTGCTTATAAGTGTGTATGGCAGTATGATGACAAGGGGAAAGTTGTTGAAAAGGAGGAATATTTTACTGAACTAATCACTCCTGAAAAACTAGATAAGCTCGTCATTGATGAGATCAATACTCAGGGGGTACTCTGGAAAAAGATAAAATATTCTTACGATAACAAGGGAAATCGTGTAGAAGTGAATGTCTATGACGCTCAGAAAAAGGAAGCTCCTAAGTATGCCGGAGGTGCACAACAGCCTAAAAAAGAGCAACCTAAACAACCTTCTTATGATGAGCTACCCAATCCTAAGCTCCTTTATACCGACGAACATGACAACTTGGGCAATCTTTGGAAAAAGGATACTTATGTGTATGATGACAAAGGTCAGATCATTGAGGTGAAAAGTGTCGATAATGAAGGGAAACCGCTCTTCCGCTACACTTATTAAGTACGATACTAAGGGCAGAGAAATAGAGCGTATCAATTATGACAAGAGTAATGAGATGATTCAAAAGACTACTCATTTGTATGACCTCAAAGGTCACCTCTTGGAACGTGCTGAATATGACGCTTATGGGGAACTGATCCAGCGCAATACTTATAAGTACAATGACAAAGACCAGATCATAGAACAGCAAGGACACAATACCAATGGTTCACTGGCTTTCCTTATTAAGTTCTCTTACAATCACTTGGGCGAATGTGTAGAATCTGTAACCACCAACCCTAAAGGGGAACAGACTTCCAAACTGGTTCAGGAATACGAATTGGATGACCATAACAATTGGATAAAACTTACTCAATATGCTGAGGGTAAGGCTACTTATATCACAGAACGTACTATAGAATATTATCCATAAAATTGATTTTTGTACACAAATTAAGGTCAAAAATCATAGACTTTCGAAAGACTACTTTTTTTAAAGTAGTCTTTTTTATGTTAAATAAATGTTATTCTTATGTTTTCACTAAATAATTTTATACTTTTGTACCTCGGAAATAAGTAAATATATTATAAGATGAAACAGTCGCTCCTCTCTATTGCTGGGTTGGTGTGTTGTGCTGCTTTTGCACAAAGCACCGGAAAAGAAAATTATAAGAAATCTCTCAATGGACCTGTAAGTAGTATCCGTGTGATTACTTACAAGGCTTTGGATAAGGGAGGTGGAAATTATGGCAAAGGAGAAATAGAAAAAGGAATGGAAAATTTTCTGATCTCCTATGACAAAAAAGGAAATATGACCGAGAAAATCGCCTATTATCCTAATGGAAGTGTGTGGTGGACAGCAAGCTATATATACGAAGGGAGTGATGTGAAAAAAGTAGCTCCTGTAAAAAAGGAAATTAAAAAAGTAGCTCCATTAGAGAAAGGAGAAGAGGGTTTCAAAGGGAAAGTAGTCTATCGCTATGACAAGAAAGGTCAAAAAACTGAAGAAGCTTCCTATGATGATAAGCAAATGCTCCTCTGGCGCTATGTATATCGCTATGATAACAGGGGCAACCAGTTAGAGCGTGATAGCTTCGATGCTCAGGGAACACTCATCAGTAGAGAATCTTGTCGCTATGATACCGCCAATCATATGGTGGAAAAAACAATTACAGTCAAAAACCAAACAGCTTATCAGGTCAAGTGGGAGTATGATGACAAAGGAAAAGTTGCTAAAAAGGAAGAGTTCTTTACCGAACATATCACACCTGAAAAAATCAATAGCCTCATAGAGGATGAGCTACGTATCAAAGGGGTACTCTGGAAAAAGTTCGTCTATACCTATGATAACAAAGGAAATAGAACAGAGGTTAATGTATATGATGCCAAGGCAAGTGAGCATCCTACTAAGAATCCTTCGGCTGGTACTGAAAAACCTAAAGAAGAGGAACCTAAAAAACTCTCTTATGATGAGATTCCTGACCCTAAGCTCTTCTTTGTAGAAGAGTATAATAATGCAGGAGTACTCTGGAAAAAGGATGTGTATGTTTATGATGATAATCGCAAAATCACTCAGGTGAAAAGCATGGACAACAAGGACAAACCTCAGTTTAACTATGTGTATACCTATGATGAGAATGGCAATGAAACCTCTCGTACTACCCTTGATAAGAATGACAAACAAGTACAGAAGATCTCCTATACCTATGATACCAAAGGAAATGTGACTGAAATGGTAGAGCATGATGCACAAGGGGCACCCGCTCAGAAGGAAACTTATAAATATAATGAAAAAAATCAAAAGGTAGAGCAACAGGGGTACAACTTCAATGGAAGCTTAGCGTATACTTTTAAATATTTCTATAATCCTAAGGGAGAACTTATCGAGACCCGTACTTTCAATCCACAGGGGGATCTTACCTCCAAGCTCACCCAGCATTTCAAAACGGATGCTTACAAAAATTGGATAGAGCGTATCCAATATACTGATGGTAAAGGATCTTATATCACAGAACGTACCATAGAATATCACAAGCCACAGGAGTAATTAAAACGGTTATAGTTGTTTATTTTTATACAAGAGACTATCCTAATAGGGGTAGTCTTTCTCTTTTGAGATTAAGATAAAGATAATTTCGTTTTTTTGTTGATTTTACTCTATTTTTTACTATCTTTGTACGATTGTATTGGGCTATATAAGTTGCTCTAAATGATTCTTATGCAAGAAAAATTATTATAAAAGATGAAAAAAATAAAATTTCCGACACCCTACACTGTCCTTGTGATAGTTATGATTTTTGCTGCAACCCTCACTTGGCTCTTACCCTCAGGTGGGTATGATACACTTTGGTATGATAAGGGTAAAGATGTTTTTGTGATTCAAAGTGTAGATAAGACTCAGGAAGTACCCGCTACTCAAGAGGCGCTTACCAGTCGCAATATCTCCATTACTCTTGACAAGTTCAAAGAACAGAAGATCAAGAACCCAATCTCTATTCCTAATACCTACCAAGAGCGCAAAGCAACTCCACAAGGAATCACAGAGGTACTCTTTGCACCTATCAAGGGAATATATGAAGCGGTGAGCTTGATTCTCTTTGTACTCTTTATAGGGGGCTTTATAGGAGTATTCAATAGCTCAGGGGCGCTCAATGAGGGGGTGGGCTATCTGGCACATCGCTTCAGAGGGAAGGAGGGAATTCTCATTATCGTGCTCTCTACCCTGATGGCGCTGGGGGGGACTACCTTCGGCTTGGCAGAAGAAACGCTGGCTTTCTACCCTATGTTGGTGCCTATTTTCTTAGCAGCTGGCTATGATCTGTTGGTGCCTTTGGCGGTAATTTTTGTAAGTGCCAATGTGGGGTCTTTGGCATCTACAGCCAATCCTTTTGCGGTGATTATCGCTTCGGATGCTGCGGGAGTCGATTGGACTTCTGGACTTACCATACGTGCTGTGGCTTTGGTACTTTGTTTGGTCATTAGTATTGTTTACATCATTCGCTATGCGGAAAAAGTAAAGAAGAATCCTGAAAAATCGTTGGTATATGGAACTGCTGTACCTGAAATATATGCCTCCAATACACCGGAAACAACCCATAGTTTGAAATTTTCTACCAAGATACAGTTATTTATCTTTGCACTTACCTTTGTAGTAATGATTGTAGGAGTTTCCCAGTGGGGGTGGTGGTTTCAGGAGATGACGGGCTTATTCTTGGTAGCAGCTATCGTGATAGCAATTCTTCAGCGTACAGGCGAGGAGAAGTTCATAGAGCATTTCCTCATAGGTGCCAGAGATCTTTTGGGAGTAGCCTTTATCATAGGTATAGCCAGAGGGGTTTCTTTTATCCTGAACGAAGGACAGATATCAGGTACTATACTCTACTATGCGACAGAGCTGGTACAGGGGATGTCTCCTATGCTTTTCTTACCTATACTGATGCTTATTTTTGGGGTATTGAGTTTATTTATCGCTTCCAGTTCCGGTATGGCTGTGCTCACTATGCCTATTATGGGGGCTTTGGCAACAGTTGTAGGGGTAGAGGGGGACAATGTGGTGACCGCTTACCTCTTCGGTATGGGAATGATGGCGCTGATCACTCCTACAGGGATGACACTTCCTTCGCTGACTATGGTCAATGTCAATTATAACCAATGGCTTCGATTTGCTTGGCCTTTGATGGTTATTTATGCCGTTGTCCTTACCCTTCTGCTATGGATAGATAGTGGACAGTTATAGAAGGATATTTCTAAAATAAATATACTATAGAAAAGAGGAGATAAGCTCTTGAGCTTATCTCCTCTATCTTGAAATATAAGTATTTCTTAGAAGTTTATTTCAGAGTCATCACCTATAGTCTCTACAGGGTCATTGCCCTTACAGTCAAGGTCTGAACTGCTAATCATACTTGCACCGTCTTTGTCCTTAGGAATAGGGAAGGGGGCAGTGGATACCTCTAAGTCTTTGTTTTCATAGATTTTCTTCATGTAGTAGCCCCATATAGGCAGCGCCATAGTAGCTCCTTGTCCCAGTTGTATCCCCTTGAAGTGGACAGACCTATCTTCACCACCTACCCATACGCCAGTTACTAAGTTAGGCACCATTCCCATGAACCATCCATCGGATTGGTTCTGTGTAGTTCCCGTTTTTCCTGCGATAGGGTTCTTAAAGGCATAAGGATAGCCAGTGATAACATTCTTATAAATATTGTTATACCCATCAGCTCCTTTGGTGCGCAATCGAGCCCCAGAACCAGACTGAGTAACCCCTTCCATCAGCTTCACTACGGTATAGGCTTTTACAGGGTTGATAGCATTTCTTACCTCTGGAGTATATTCATATAATATACGTCCGTCCTTATCCTCTATACGGGTGATAAATACCGGTTTTCTGTAGTTCCCTTGGTTGGCAAAAGCCCCATAAGCACCTACCATTTCGAATAGGGTAATATCAGCAGAACCTAAAGCGATAGAAGGTAGTTCAGGGATATTGGAAGTGATCCCCAAGTCCTTGATGAGTTTTACTACAGGTACAGGACCCACATCGTCCATGAGCTTGGCTGTGATTGAGTTGATCGAGTTGGCCAGTGCTGCTTTTAGGGTCATCATTTTTCCACTATAACTACCATTAGCATTGTGAGGGCACCACTCTTTTCCATTGCCAAATTTGCCAGCTTCTATACAGGTTTTTACATCAGGAATCTGGGTACAAGGGGTATAACCGAGTTGGTCAATAGCCGCTGCATATACAAAAGATTTGAAGGCAGACCCTACCTGACGAGCCCCTTGGTATACTTGGTCGTATTTGAAATTGTTATAATCAATTCCTCCTACCCACGCCTTGATATGTCCTGTCTGTGGTTCCATGGACATGATAGCTGTACGCAAGAAAGCCTTATAGTAACGGATAGAGTCATAAGGAGTCATGATTGTATCAATAGTGCCATGCCAAGAAAATACCTGCATAGGTGTTTTCTTATAGAAGGAATCACGGATTTCCTTTTCAGAATGGCCTAAGTACTTCATCTGTGCCCAGCGCTCGGAGTTCTTCATGGCACGTTCCATGAGCTTATCGATCTCCTCTTTGGAAAGTTTTACAAAGGGGAAAGTCTTGTTATTCTTTATGTTATTCTCCTTGAAGAAAGCCTTTTGTAGGTTTTTCATGTGATTCTTTACCGCTTCCTCCGCTATGGCTTGCATACGAGAATCTATAGTGGTATATATCTTAAGTCCATCGGAATAGATGTCATACTTAGAGCCATCAGGCTTGAGGTTTTCTTCCTTATTAACCCAGTCCTTCATGAAGGAACGTAGGTGTTCACGGAAATAAGTAGCGATCCCCTCATTGTGCCCTTCTGGATTGAAGTTCAGCTGTAAGGGGAGTTTCTGTAAGGAATCCTTTTCTTTGGTTGTGAGGTAGTGATTCTTTTCCATCTGGGCGAGTACCACATTGCGACGGTTGATGACCCCTTGAGGGTTCTTTCTTGGGTTGTATAAGGACGAGTTCTTGAACATACCTACCAGCATAGCCCCTTCCTCTATTTTGAGATCCTTGGGCTCTTTGCCAAAATAGATACGAGAAGCCGAGCGGATACCATCGGCATTGTTGTTGAAGTCATATTGGTTGAAATACATTGTAAGTATCTCTTTTTTAGTATATTGTCTTTCCAGACGAATGGCGATAATCCATTCTTTTATTTTCTGTAAATAGCGTTCACTCGTTTTTTTAGACCCCTCACGATGGAAGAGTAGCTTGGCCAGCTGTTGTGTAATGGTAGAAGCTCCTCCTCGCCTACCGAGGAAGACGATTGCGCGTAGTGTACCGCGCATATCGATACCGGAGTGATTCTCAAAACGCTCATCCTCAGTGGCTATCAGCGCATTGACTAAGTGTTCGGGTAGATCCTTGTAAGTGACAGCTGTACGGTTGTCATTGAAGTAGAATTTGCCCAATATCTTACCATCAGAAGAGTAGATACGAGTAGCGAAATTTGTTTCAGGGTTTTCTAATCCCTTGAAATCAGGCATTTCTCCAAAAGCGCCCCATGAGGCTAATAGGAAGACAAATATCACTGCGGTTATTCCCACAAGGATAGTGCCCCAAAAGTATTTTAACAATCTCTTTCTCGAAAAAGCTCCTTTGGAGGGTGTTGCTTTTTTAGTTCCCATATTCAGTGCATTAAGACTTTTCAAATTTGTGGCAAATGTACAATAATATTTACAATTATAGTTCTTAGGTGCGGAAATTATGATTTATTTAAAGAATGATTTTGGTAATTTAGTGATTTTTATACACATAATTGTTTATAAAAAAAATATTCCTCAAAAGCCTTATAAAAACAAATGTTTTTACTACCTTTGTCCTTGAGAAATAACCTTAACAAAAAGAAATGTCCTTGAAATACTCCCTGATCATACCTGTATATAACCGTCCAGAAGAGGTGAAAGAACTTTTGGAAACCATAGCCGCACAGACATTTGCAGGTGATTTTGAAACAATAGTTATAGAAGATGGCTCTACCCTTTCCTCCCGAGAAGTGGTGGCGGAGTATACCTCAAGGATAGCAATTACCTATTTAGAAAAAGAAAATTCAGGACCAGGTGATTCTCGGAATTATGGCATGGAGAGAGCTTCTGGAGATTACTTTATCATATTGGATTCCGATTGTCTGTTACCGGATCATTATTTAGAATCAGTGGATGAGTTCTTGGGAAGGCACTATGTAGATTGTTTTGGGGGTGCGGATGCAGCGACAGAACACTTTACCCCTATCCAGAAGGCGATTAACTATGCGATGACTTCGCTACTGACCACCGGAGGGATACGAGGGAATAAGCGAGCTGTGAGTAAGTTCGAGCCTCGTAGCTTCAATATGGGGCTCTCTCGCAGGGCTTTCCAAGCTACAGGAGGCTTTGGTCGTATACACCCTGGGGAAGACCCCGATCTTACCCTACGCTTGTGGCAAAAAGGTTTTGAAACAGCCTTTGTAGAGGAAGCCTTTGTGTATCACAAAAGGCGCATTTCTTGGGAGAAGTATTTCCAACAAGTTAAGAAATTCGGACAAACACGTGCGATCCTCAACAGGTGGCACCCACAGTCAAGGAAGATAGTACATTGGTTTCCTACTCTTTTCCTCATAGGCTTTCTCTTATCTTTACTTTTATTATTTGTAGGAGAATGGGGATTTATATTTATATATATAGCCTATTTTATCCTAATTTTCTTTGATAGCAAGCGAATCAATCACAGCAGCCAGATCGGATATTTATCAGTTTGGGCGGTTTGTTTGCAATTTTACGCTTACGGAACAGGATTTTTAGGCGCGACTTTGAGGATTTTGAGTAGTAAAAAGTCTCCCGAAGAGCTGTTTCCTAAATTATTTTTCAAAAAATAAATATTGAAAATCAATCAGTTAAAAAATATTTTCAAGAAATAAGAAAAAAAGTACAGAAAAAATTTGTCAGTATCAAAAAATGTTGTAATTTTGCACTCGGAAAATTGATAAAGAAATCAGGTTTTCCAAATAAAAATTCATTCCTCCTTAGCTCAGTTGGTTAGAGCATCTGACTGTTAATCAGAGGGTCACTGGTTCAAGTCCAGTAGGGGGAGCAACAAGGTAATACTTTGATACTCAAAGTGTTACCTTTATTTTTTTTGCCCTAAAATTAGATTTGTAAATTTACAAATCAGCAAGGTAAACGACATGGTAAAAATTACAAGTAAAATTTCCAATAAATAGATTTATAAAAAAGCAATGAAAGAAGAGTCTGATATTCCTTTGTTGAAGTCTTATAATAAAGATACAACTGTTATTGAGACAGATCCTTTTATGGAAAAAGAGATAGATGAACTCATACGAGCTTATGCCCAACCTCAAGAGATTATAAGAAGACTAAGAGATGTAGGTTATTCGGAAGAAGAAGTAAGGCAAAGTTATAAGTTTCAATTTTATTGTGAAATATTAAAACAAATCCAAAAAGATAAAGAAGAAGAGAAAGCAGAATTGCGCCTTTCTATACCCTTTATTGTTTCATTAGTAGTATTTTCTTTATTTTCTTTGGCTGCAACAATAGGAATTTTCTTTTCGGTATATTTCATATTTTTAGCACTTCCTCTATGGGTTCTTACCTATGGTTTTTACAAACTTAATAAGCTTTCTATTATCATATGGGGAATACTTTTATTGATATTATCTATACTTGGATGTATTGCTTTATTCTCTGGTTCAGGGAAGGTCTTCGCTGCTTTCGTTCCAGTGGGGACTGCTTTGTTAAATTATTTGACTGATCTTTTAAAAAGGAGTTAAGTTAGAAAAGAATTTTTTTATAATGAAACTATATAGAATTATATTTTTATTTTGGATTTACAATATTTTTGCGATATTTCAGTTTTCTTGGATGGCTGGAGTCTGGTTTGATTCAGAAGATTTGATGCAACGATCAGATTATGAAATATATAAACCTCCTCTGTGGCAATATCAATTGTATTACATATTGTTTGGAGTGTATGTAGTGATTAGTTCTTTGTTATTATACCTTTGGCAAAAGAAGATTAGAAATACTGAAGGAGGAATAATTATATGGGTGTTACATATTATATGGGTGTTATTTTTTATATTAGGCTGGATGATTTCTATTTGAAAAATGTTTTTTTATATTTTTAAGTTTCTGATTTTCAGTAACTTTAACGAATATGAAGTAACTTTATATTAGGCCAATGGAGATTAAGGCATGAACAACACACTCGCCTCAGTGGGTGAATATGTATATAAGTCAAGACCCGATAAGGTTAATACTGAAAAACTTGCTAATAACTATGAGAAAAGAAGTTTTAGAATTAAAAAATATTGGGCGAATGCCCACAGAAACATTAGAAGATACAGAGGGTATTTTGTCTCTAATAGAAAAATATGACTCTTTGATTTCTAACATAGAAAGTCCGATTAGTCTTGAAGAAGCAAAAGTAATAATTTCTATTTTCCCTGAAGGTTTTTTCTATGACTTACATTGGGACTTAGTAAGACTCATTGAAAGTTTTTTAATGCAAAACGAACAACAATATTTGGAAATTATTAACCAATGTCCAAGTGAAGAATGGAAAGAAGTACTAAACACACGATATATTAACTGGAAAAAAGGGTAATGTCTTAGGAGTGTTGTTAAAGATTCAATGTCTTACCAGTCAGAGAAACACAAAAGAGTCAAAGCTTTATTTCTACTTTTTGTTATAGGAATGTAAGGCACGAGCTACAAAAAACGCGCCAGTGGGAAGGAAACTTAGGAATGGTTATAAGACAAAATTTTATGAGGCAAGAACATTTAGACACTTTGGCAGAATTTTATTCACAGAACAAAAAGAAATATCCATAGGTTTGGGCTGATTTCTTTGTCCAACATCCTTAATTATAGAAAAACAGGTTGTAAATGATGAAATACTTTGAATTACAGTTTTATGACAATGATAGCTACCTGCTGGAAGTTAGTAAAGTAGATAGACATAAATATATTACTTGCTCTACTTGCAAAATGATTTTAGATAAAAGAAATCTTATAGAGAAACATTTGCCTACATATACGATAAAAAGGAAGAAATACCATTTATCCTGCAGTTATGATGGTTTTAAGGTAGTGTCGCAAGAATTTAAGGATTTATATGAGGTTTTGGATTGGCAAGGGCTTGTATTCTATTCCATACCTAAAAGTAAAGGCTTTTATTTGGTAGAATGTTCCCAACAAGTTGTGATTAACGAGACAAAACGCCCCATCGAATTTGAAAATAAATGCAATGAGTGCGGTTTGTATATGGGAGTTTATGGTAGTGTTCCTTCGTATATGGATGCTGATGTAATACAAAAGCTGAAACCGAATACTTTTTATAGAAGTAATTTAGAGTTCGGATATGATTTTGAACAGGGTTATAGTTTGTTTGCCTCTCAAGAAATAACAGATAAACTAATCGAGCACAAACTAATAATTAAAAAGGATTTAATAGAAGTGCTCTGTATTTAAAATAATGATAATATTGGATAATGTTCTCCCCATAAAGTAATGTTTTAGGTGTGTTGTTAAAGCTTTATTTCTACTTCTTGATTTATGAATGTAAGGGAGCGAGCAACACGAAATGCACCAAAGAGGATGATCATATGAAAAATGTAACTACAACTAAAGTAGATGAAAAAGAGGGGAATATGTAATAGCAATTAAGTTATGAAAAAGAATATCAGAATATTAGAAAATATAAGATATAATTTATATAGTTGGAAATCTTATGATGAACTTTCCTTAGAGGAAATAATGAAAGAATTTGAAAAATTTCCAAGAAAAGAGTATTCTTCATAT
This sequence comes from Capnocytophaga gingivalis, assembly GCF_002302415.1. Taxonomy (NCBI): domain Bacteria; kingdom Pseudomonadati; phylum Bacteroidota; class Flavobacteriia; order Flavobacteriales; family Flavobacteriaceae; genus Capnocytophaga; species Capnocytophaga gingivalis. Next base: position 2,778,404 of record NZ_CP022386.1, read on the forward strand.
TACACTTCGATATTGACTGATAGAATTTTAATTAAAGATATACTTGAAATAGGAAGAACTTTTTATTCTAATTCAAACATATTAATAAATGTTATATCAAGTTTAGGTAATATTGTAGAGCGTTATAACTTTTCCCCTTCTGATGAAATATTTGAATTTTTGGAAAAAGCAATATCTAATAAAAAAGCTAATTATTATGTATCTTTATTTATATTCTCATTTCCTCAGTATTATAACTGGGAATATAGATGGGATTATTTGGTCTCAATACCAAATATAATTCCTAAAAAAAAGTCAATAATAAATTTTCTTATAGGAATAAAGAAAACAATTCGTGATGAAGAAATAATACCTAAAGAAATAATTATAAAGATTATAAATATTATTAAATTACATATTAATTCAAAATTATTTAATGATTATTTAAAAAACGACTATTCGAATACACTTTCTTTATTAGAGGAAAAGTTAGGTAATGGGTAATGTTCCAGATGTTTTGTTGAAATCTCAGCAATCTACTCATCGACCTATTACAAAAGATTCCAAGCGCTATTTTTCTTACCCATTATAGAGGTGAGAGTTTTTAAAGCCTAATGAATAGAGGGAGCGAGCAGCACGAAACGCGCCATTGGTGGAGGAGTAATTCACAATACGCTTATTTAATATTTTAAGATGATAAAAGCAGGTTTAGAAATTTTTTTCACAACGTTTCCATTTTTCATTATTTTTTTATGGTTTTGGATATTCAAATGGAATAAGCATAGTTCTTTTGTGGGGGCTATTATTTATCAGTATTTGCTTATTGCCATTCTATTCTTTTTTGATTCATTACCTATAGAATTTTATCAAGAATTGGAAGGAAATCAGAGTAAACTTGCGGGAGTTTTTCAAGGAGTATTTCATCTGCTACTTATCTCTATAGCAAAGATATTCTTATTTATTTCATTGTATAAAAACAAAGAATTTAAGCTTCTTATAATAGATAGTATCTTATTTGTATTATTGATCTTATTTGTCTATTTATATTATTAAAGAAAAATAATAATATGTACAACGAACTATTGACCATAGAGAATGAAATAGTCACTATTAGTGATGATTTAGATTCCAGTTATCATATAGGGAATTGGGCTATTCCTCCTTCATACTATGAATTTTCGAAAGAGTTGGGATATGGACTATTGTTAGAGCTTTTTCTAACTTATATTCCAATGGGGAAAGGGAATCCGTTCTGTGATTCTTTGGAGAATCAAAATATTTATTTGAAAAATATTTTAAAGAAATACCTTGAGACCCCTCTTATGATGCTTAAAAATGCTGATAACTATAATCTGATTGCCAATGCAGAGCCTTTTATGTTTGGTGAGAATGGGGAAATTGTTTTTTGGGATATAAGAGAGTCTAAGGAAGGTGAATATCCTATATATTTAGCAAATTTTCCTGTAGGAGTGTATTATGCTGGTGGGAATTTTAGAGAATTTATCATCAACCTTACAGATAAAGATGCCTATAAAAAGATTCTTACTTTTTATGAAGAACCTTTGTTGCCTAAGTTTAGACCTCTGAAAATGGTACAATAGCTAATATGTCAGCTATGTTGAAAAAATCAATTAGGAACTCGTGAGATGGCTTCTCTTAGAAACTCTATAGAGGCAGGGAGCGGTTTGAAAAGTCTTGATTCTGTAAGAAAAAAAATTTGGTAGTCTAAAAAAAAAGATATACTTTTGTACGTGGAAAAGAAAAGTTCTTTTTCCCCAAGTGGAAGAACCATTAAAACTTATATATCAAGATGGAATATCGTATAGAAAAAGACACCATGGGCGAGGTGAAAGTACCCTCTGACAAATTGTGGGGGGCACAGACAGAGCGTTCCCGAAATAATTTTAAGATAGGAGAACCAGCCTCCATGCCCAGGGAGGTAATTTATGGTTTTGCTTATTTGAAGAAAGCTGCTGCGTATGCCAATTGCGAATTGGGAGTGCTTTCTCAGGAAAAGCGTGACCTTATCGCCAAGGTATGTGATGAGATTTTGGAAGGAAAACTTGATGATCAGTTTCCTTTGGTTATCTGGCAGACAGGTTCTGGTACACAATCCAATATGAATGTGAATGAGGTTATTGCCAATCGTGCACAACAGTTGGCAGGAAGAAAGATAGGAGAAGGAGAAAAAGTACTTCAGCCAAATGATGATGTGAACAAATCCCAATCCTCTAATGATACTTTCCCTACAGGCATGCACATAGCTGCTTACAAGATGGTAGTAGAGGTGACCCTTCCAGGCTTGGAGAAACTCCGAGACACCCTACAGAAGAAGTCTGAGGCCTTCAAGGGTGTAGTGAAGATAGGTCGTACTCACCTGATGGATGCTACTCCACTTACCTTGGGGCAGGAGTTTTCAGGGTATGTTTCCCAGATAGAACATGGTATCAAAGCCTTGAAGAACACATTGGCACACCTTAGTGAATTGGCCTTAGGGGGTACCGCAGTAGGTACAGGAATCAACACTCCACAAGGATATGATGTATTGGTAGCCAAGTATATAGCACAGTTTACAGGATTACCTTTTGTGACAGCGCAGAACAAGTTTGAAGCCTTGGCAGCACATGATGCCATGGTGGAATCTCACGGAGCGCTCAAGCAGATAGCTGTGTCACTCAATAAGATAGCTAATGATATACGCCTAATGGCTTCAGGTCCTCGCAGTGGTATTGGAGAAATCTTGATTCCTGCCAATGAGCCAGGAAGTTCTATCATGCCAGGGAAGGTAAATCCTACTCAGTGTGAAGCGGTAACCATGGTAGCGGCTCAAGTGATGGGAAATGATGTAGCCATAAGTGTAGGAGCTACTCAAGGGCACTACGAACTGAATGTCTTCAAGCCTGTGATCTGTGCGAACTTCTTACAATCAGCACGCCTTATAGGGGATGCATGTGTAAGTTTCGAAGAACACTGTGCATCGGGTATAGAGCCTAATTATGCTCGTATCAAAGAGTTGGTCAATAACAGTCTTATGCTTGTGACCGCTCTCAATACCAAGATAGGATACTATAAAGCGGCAGAGATAGCCAATACCGCACACAAAAATGGCACCACTCTCCGCGAAGAAGCCATTCGTTTGGGCTATGTAACCCCTGAAGAGTTTGACGCATGGGTGCGTCCAGAGGATATGGTCGGAAGTCTTAAGAAATAAATTAATTATATAAATAGTATGGCAAGTACAGCTGATATTAAGAAAGGATTGTGTATCCGTTTTAATCATGACATTTACAAGATTATTGAATTTCTTCATGTAAAGCCAGGCAAAGGGCCTGCTTTTGTGAGAACCAAGCTCAAGAGTGTAACCACAGGAAAGACTATTGACAATACTTTTTCTGCAGGGCACAAGATAGATGATGTACGTGTAGAGACCCGTTCTTTCCAGTACCTCTATCCAGAAGGAGACGAGTTGGTATTCATGAATGTAGAGGATTTCAATCAGGTACACATTCGTCGTGATATGTTGGATTATCCTGATTTGCTCAAAGAAGGCGAAGTGGTGATGATCATCTTCAATGCTGAGGATGAGACCCCACTTTCGGTAGAAATGCCTGCCAATGTGATTCTTACAGTAACCCATGTAGAACCAGGCGTAAAGGGCAATACCGCTACCAATGCTACCAAACCTGCTACTGTGGAGACAGGGGCTACAGTGAATGTACCTTTGTTCATCAACGAAGGAGATCGTATCAAGGTAGAGACAGAAAAAGGTACCTATGTAGAGCGCATGAAGGATTAATTTCCTTCTCTTTCCAAGAAATAAAAAACCTTTGAGTGGTTCGCCCCTCAAAGGTTTTTTCTATTTTAGGAAGAGTGCCATTTTCTCCTCTTCCTTTTGGCGCATTTGCTGTGATTGTTCAGGAGTCTTATCCTTATAGCCGCATAAGTGAAGAATACCGTGGGACATCACCCGAAGCAGTTCCGTGGAGAAGTCCACCCCAAATTCTTGGGCATTCTCCCTCACCCGCTCGATAGAGATATAGATATCACTGGACAGTAGGTTGTCCTTACCATAATCAAAGGTGATAATGTCTGTCAGGGTATCATGCTGGAGATAATCGACATTGATTTTGTGCAGATACTCATCATTACAGAAGATGTAGTTGATATCTCCCTCCTTTTTGCGTTCGGAGGCTATAATAAGCTGAATCCAACGCTGAAAGTCTTCCTCATCATTGGGTAGAGAAAAAGGAAGCTCATAAAAAAAATGTATCATGGAGTAACTTAGATTTTTTTACAGGGACAAAAGTATAAAAAAACAAATAAAATAAGGTAGTTTATTTTTCTAAAATAGAGGTTACTTTGTCTAAAATGTTATGTAAAGAGATGGTTGTTATAGATTTTTCGTATCCTTCGGGATATTTATTACCAAAGACCGAGGTAGGGATTAGGGGGTATTGTTCTCTGTCAGCCATCAGTGTGTAGTCTGAGGGCTGACCATAAGGAGCGAAGCCAGCATAAGGATGCGTTACCCCCCAAAGGGTCAGGGTAGGAACTCCATACATAGCTGCTAAGTGAGCATTGCCACTATCCATAGCAATCATTAAGGAGAGGTGTGCAATAAGCGCAAGTTCCTCCTCAAACGAAAAACGCCCTATCACACATTCCACATTCTCCAGTGCAGGAAGGCTAGCTGTAAGCTCCTTCTCGCGCCTTCCCCCTCCGAAAATAAGGATTTTTCCCTTGGGGTATCTTTGCGAAAGAGATAGGATCACCTCTTTCATCTTCTCAAAAGGATATTCCTTTCCCTTGTGAGAGGCAAAAGGAGCAATACCTATATTGAGCGTATCGGATAATAGCTCTTTGAGAGGCTCAGAGAGCACTGGCTTGGGAGCAAAGAAAGGTCTGTCTAAAGCAATAGGAAGGTCTAAAGCCTCAAATACCTTGGCATAGCGCAGGTAGGTAGGGAGTAGGGGAGTGAAGACCTTGTTTTTGGCACGTGTAAGCGCTTTTTTCTCTTTCCTTCCTTTGTCGATCTGCTGAAAAGGAATAGAAGAGAAAGCGAAAAAGCCCCTCAGTATATGTGTTCTTAGCACCCCATGCAGGTCAGCTACCTTGTCAATTCCCAGCGCTTTGAGCTCTCGGAATAGGCGGTACAGTCCCCTGAGCCCCTTATGCCGTCCCTTAGGATCGATAGGGAAGACCTCTGTATTGGGCAGGTGAGCAAAGAGCGGGGCAAAGAGCGGTCGGGTGAGTACCGTGAGCCTAAGCTCAGGATACTGCTGGGTAAGCGCCATCAGTACGGGTACACTGATGGCTACATCTCCCATGGCAGAAAGGCGTATGACCAGTAGATGATTGGTAGGTTTCTTTGCCATAGATTATTGTATTTCTACTAAAATAGGACAATGATCGCTATGCTTTGCTTCGGGGAGAATGGCCGCTCTGAGCAATCGATTTTCTAAGGGCTGAGCTACCAAGCAATAGTCAATGCGCCACCCCTTGTTGTTGGCTCGGGCATTGGCACGATAGCTCCACCAAGAATAGTTGTGAGGTTCCTTGTGAAAGAAGCGGAAACTATCGATAAAGCCACTTTTGAGGAAATCGTCCAACCACTTGCGTTCTACTGGAAGAAAGCCCGATACATTAGCATTGCGCACAGGATCATGAATATCGATAGCCTCATGACAGATATTATAATCCCCACAGATGATCAGATTGGGATGAGTCTTTTTGAGTTCGTTGATATAATTTTGGAAATCCGCCATGAATTGTAGTTTGTGATCTAAGCGGTCGATATTCGTTCCTGAAGGTAGGTACAAGCTCATGATGGAGAGATCCCCATAATCAGCCCTTAGGATACGTCCTTCCCTGTCCATATAATCGATACCAGCACCTACTTCTACCTGTGTAGGAGCCGTCTTGGAGAGGATAGCCACGCCACTATATCCTTTTTTTTCAGCGGAATGAAAGTAATGATAGGTATAGCCAATCTCTTCTAAAGCAGATAGGTCTATTTGACTCTCTAAGGCTTTGATTTCCTGAAGACAGATTACATCAGGGTCAGCTGCTTTGAGCCATTGAGTAAAGCCCTTGCTCATGGCTGCACGGATACCATTTACATTGTAAGAAAATATTTTCATTGCATTGCGAAATAAAGTGCAAAAGTAGTAAAAATAATGGAGAAATGATAGGGATATTTTTCTTTGGAATAAGTGCCGATTAATGAGAAAAAAGTTATACCTTTGCCCCTTGATTTATTATCTACTAATTAATCATTAGATGAAGCATATCAAAGAGGGTGAAGAGCACAATGCCCCACAGGTACATCTGCTCAAGAGACAGAAGCGGAATCGGCTGTTACTGTTTTTTAGCTTTTTACTTCTTATAGGGATAGTATTCTACACCATATATATAAGTGAATCCCTTCTTCCGCTGAGAGAGGCCTTGTCACGAGACAATTATATTTTCTATTGGATGATATTGGCCGGATGTGGGGCAGAGATAGTAGCTGGTTCCATGGGGATGGGATACGGGGTGATCTGTGCTACCATATTGCTAATGATGAATATAGATCCACGGGCTATCAGTGGGAGTATCCATGCTTCGGAGACCTTCACCTCGGCAGCGGGGAGTATCAGCCACTTCAAGCTCAAGAACATGGATAAGGAGCTGATTAAGCGGCTATTGGTGCCAGCTATTATAGGAACGGTAGTAGGAGCTTTGTTATTGCTCTATCTGGGAGACGAAGGCAGTCGCTGGGCGAAGTTCACCAAACCCTTTATCGCTGTTTATACAATTGTCTTAGGAGTGAAGATCTTAGCCAATGGATTTAGGGGCAAGGTAGAGAACAAAGAAGTGAAGACTATTCCCTTGGGGCTATTTGCCGGCTTTGTTGATGCCTTTACTGGAGGCGGTTGGGGGCCATTGGTTACCAGTTCTTTTATCAAAAACGGACACACCCCCCGCTATGTAATAGGAGTTTCTACCTTTACCAATTTTGCCATTACAGTAGTGAGTACCTTGATTTTTATCACTGTACCCGAGGCGATAAATTGGCGTATTGCCTTAGGGCTTGTCATAGGCGGAGTGCTTACTGCCCCTATATCAGCCTTGATCACCTCCAAGCTCCATACCCGAAAGATATTCTTTATCATAGGCTCCCTTATTATCATCATGGGGCTTACTACCATTTATAAAGCTATTTTCTAAATCAAAACACCCATTTACTTATGGATATAACAAAATTAGAAGAAGGGATTTATGCACAAATCCATACGGCTAAGGGAGATATACTCCTACGCCTTACTTATGAGAAAACCCCTGCTACAGTGGCTAACTTTGTAGCCTTGGCAGAAGGAAAAATGAAAAATAGTGCCAAACCCATAGGAGTACCTTTCTATGATGGGTTAAAATTTCACCGAGTGATTGCAGACTTCATGATTCAGGGAGGATGCCCTCAAGGAACAGGGACAGGCACGCCAGGATACCGCTTTGATGACGAATTCCATCCAGACCTCAAGCATGACCGCCCAGGGATACTCTCCATGGCCAATGCTGGAGCTAACACCAATGGAAGTCAGTTCTTCATCACCCACCGTCCTACTCCTCATTTGGACAACAAACATACCGTATTTGGCTATGTAGTAGAAGGACAGAAAGTAGTAGATACCATCTCCCAGAATGACAAGATAGAGTCTGTAAAGATTATCCGCGTAGGTAAGAAGGCAGAAGAGTGGGATGCTTTAGCTGCTTTTGAGAAGTTCAATGCCGAAAAGCAAGCCCGTATAGAGGCCGAAAAGCGCAAACAACAAGAGGCCTTGGCACAGCTTACAGAAGGATTCGAGAAAACTGCTTCTGGACTTTACTATAAAATCACAGAAAAAGGCAATGGGAAAAAGCCTAAGAAAGGTGACCAGGTAGCGGTACACTATACAGGGATGCTCCTGGATGGAAAGGTATTTGACTCCTCCCTATACCGAGGACAACCACTTAACTTTGCAGTAGGCATAGGCCAAGTGATAGAGGGTTGGGACGAAGGAATACTTCTTCTGAATGAGGGAGATAAGGCACGCCTTGTGATTCCTTCCGACCTTGCTTATGGCTCTCAAGGAGCAGGAGGGGTGATTCCTCCTAATGCTGCTCTTGTTTTCGATGTAGAGCTGGTCAGAGTCTTATAGAGTGAAGAATGAAGAATGAAGAATGAAGAGTGAAGAATGAAGAATGAAGAATGAAGAGTGAAGAGTGAAGAGTGAAGAATTACCTTTTGTAGTTCTTCACTCTTTGTTCTTACTATAGGGTGAATGCTAAGGCAAATCCTAATATGATTACGCCCAATTTCTGATAGTTGAACTTATGACCCTCGGCTGTTTCAAAGAGGATAACCGAAGAGATATGTAAGAAAATCCCTATGACAATAGCACTCATCTGGGTGTGATAAGCTACCAACTGAGGGACAGTATTGGCTAAGAAAGCCCCTATAGGAGTCATCAAGGAGAACAGGAATAGGAAAATAATTGTTTTTTTGATACCTATGCCAGAATCCAAGAAGAAGATAGTCAGCACCATAGCGATAGGCAGGTGGTGGATAAAGATTCCATATACCATATTGCTATGTGCATGTAGGGGGAATCCTTCCAAAATGGAATGAATGCTTAAGCTAACAAAGAGTCCCCAAGGAAATTGTTTTCTGAGCCCCTTGGCAGGAGAATGGAAATGTCCATGCTCTGCCCCATGAGAGAAAAATTCCAAGACGATCTGAAGGAGGATTCCTATAATAATCCAAAGTCCTATATTCTTAATATCCTCATGAGAATGCTCTCCTTCCAATAGGCCATGGTACACCTCAGGAATAAGGGTGAAGACCGTCATGCCTAATAAAAAGGCACCACTGAAAGCCAAAAGCAGCTTGATACGATTTTTGTTATTGGGTTTGAGCCAAAGAACTATGCAAGTTCCTATGATGATAGAAAGAAAAGGGAGTAGGTAATTTCTCATTTTCAATAGCTTAAAAAAGCAATTCTTAGAAAGTGCAAAGATAATTCATTTGTAGCAAAAAAGAAACAAAAAAGCGGATAAAATTCAACTAAAAGTTGTATATTTGCAAGAAAAATCGTCATGTACAAAAGCATCATACGCCCTTTGTTATTCCTCTTTGATCCAGAGAAGGTACATCAGTTCACCTTCCGTTGGCTTAAGTTTGTCAATAAGATTCCTTTTGTTCCTGCTTTACTTCGAGCGCGTTATAGATTGAGAGACAAGCACTTGGAAAGGGAAGTTTTTGGAATAAAATTTCCTAATCCTGTAGGCTTAGCTGCTGGACTGGATAAGAATGCAGAGCTTTTTTCAGAACTTTCTTCTTTGGGATTTGGTTTTATAGAGATAGGTACTGTCACTCCCAAGCCCCAACCAGGGAATCCTCCTAAGCGTCTTTTTCGCTTGGTAGAAGATGAAGGAATCATCAACCGAATGGGGTTCAATAATGAAGGAGTAGAAGCAATAGTTGCTTGCTTAAAGAAGAATAAGAACGTGATTATAGGAGGGAATATAGGAAAGAACAAATGGACAGAGAATGACAAAGCGCATGAGGATTATCTGTATTGTTTTGAGCACTTAGCTCCCTATGTGGATTATTTTGTAGTAAATGTCAGTTCTCCTAATACGCCCAATCTTCGCTCTTTGCAAGAAAAAGAACCATTACAAAAACTCCTTACTCTCTTGCAGGAAGCCAATGGGAAACTTCCCAAATCCAAACCCATACTACTGAAGATAGCCCCCGACCTTACCGATGAACAGCTGATGGATATTATTGATATAGTGGAGCAGACACATATAGCAGGGGTGATTGCGACCAATACTACTATAACAAGAGAGGGACTTACTTCTGAAAAAAAGGCAGAGACAGGTGGACTCAGTGGAAGACCCCTCACCCAACGCTCTACAGAGGTCATCCGTTTTCTGGCAGAAAAGAGTCAGCACCGCTTTCCTATTATTGGGGTAGGAGGGATACACACTCCAGAAGATGCATTGGAAAAACTTCGTGCAGGAGCTTCTTTAGTGCAGATTTTTACAGGTTTTATCTATGAAGGACCTTCACTGATAAAACGGATTAATAAGGCAATAATAAAGAGAGTGAAGAGTGAAGAATGAAGAATGAAAAGCAATCTGTGCTGACAAATGGATAAAAGTTACATGAGAGAAGACGTGAGCCAGATAAATAAAAGAAGAGTGAAGAATTACAAAGAGGGTAATTCTTCACTCTTTATTTTACCTAAAAATCAGTGTTTGAAGTGGCGGATGCCGGTCATCACCATAGCTAATTGGTGTTCGTTGCAATAGTCTATACTTAGGTTGTCCTTGATAGAGCCACCGGGCTGTATAACAGACGTGATACCAGCCTTATGAGCAATCTCCACACAGTCAGGGAAGGGGAAGAAGGCATCGCTGGCCATGGCAGCCCCTTGTAGAGAGAAGTTGAATTCCTTAGCCTTTTCAATAGCCTGTTTCAGCGCATCTACACGGCTGGTTTGTCCAGTACCAGAGGCTAATAGCTGTTTGTTCTTGACAAGAACAATGGTATTGGACTTGGTATGTTTGCATATCTTAGAAGCAAAAAGCAAGTCCTCCAAGGCAAGCTCATCAGGTTGTTTTTCAGTTACAAAGGTAATATCCGCAAGAGTATCTGTCTTTAGATCTTTGTCTTGCCATAAGTAGCCATTCAGGCAAGAGCGCAAGGAGGTAGTAGGTAAGGAAGTTTCTTTCTGTTGTAAGAGGATGCGATTTTTCTTACTTTCTAATATAGTTAAAGCCTCAGGGGCATAACCTGGTGCAATGACCACCTCGCAGAACAAAGGGTTGATAGCCTCGGCAGTTTCCTTGTCGATAGGGCGATTGGCGATGAGGATGCCTCCGAAAGCCGACACAGGATCACAAGCAAGCGCCGTATTGTAGGCCTCCAAGAGTGTAGGGCGGGAAGCAATTCCGCAAGTGTTGTTGTGCTTGAGGATGGCAAAAGTAGGCGCCTGAAGAGCAAACTCATTCATGAGATTCACGGCAGCATCTACATCTAAGAGGTTGTTATAAGAGAGTTCCTTGCCATGGAGCTTGGTGAAGAGCGCTTCAAAGTCCCCAAAGAAGATACCCTTCTGGTGAGGGTTCTCTCCATAACGGAGTACTTGTGCTTTGTCTTCGCTTACTCTGAGCAGTTGGGCAGTATTGTCACTATTGAAGTAGTTGAATATAGCAGTGTCATACCTGGAAGAAGTACCAAAAGCACGGAGGGCGAAGGATTTTCTTTCAGAGAGAGAGGTTTCCCCATTGGCTTCTGTAAGGATTTGTAGCACTGCAGGGTATTCCTCCTTGGAGGATACACAGAGTGTGTCATTGAAGTTTTTCGCAGCAGCACGGATAAGAGAGATTCCTCCAATATCGATTTTTTCAATAATATCCTGCTGAGAAGCGCCACTGGCTACTGTTTGCTCAAAAGGATAGAGGTCAACTATCACTAAGTCAATCTGAGGAATCTGGTAAGAAGCCATCTGCTCTTGATCCGTAGGGTTATCCTGTCGGTTAAGGATGCCGCCAAAAATCTTAGGATGGAGTGTTTTGACCCTTCCCCCAAGGATAGAGGGATACTGAGTGATATCCTCGACAGGGATTACAGGCACTCCTAAGGATTTGATAAAGGATTCAGTACCTCCAGTAGAGTATAGGGTGATACCCAACTGATTCATTTTTCGGATGATAGGTTCCAGACCGTCTTTGCTAAATACAGAAACTAAAGCCGAATGAATGCGTTTTTTTTGTTCCATGGTGTGTTATAATAAATGATTGATAACAAGGTACAAAAATAAAGATTTTTTTGGAAAACGCCAAACCTTTTTTAATGATTAATGAACAATGAACAATGAATAATGAATAATGATTTTTTTGTTAAAAATCTTGTTTTATAAAAAAGAAAAACGTAATATAGCCCTTACTTTAAAATGATTATATGGAAACAGAATACTATACCCCAGAGGAGAGTAAGGAAATAGCCAAGCGATATAAAGATTTGCTTAGGGAGAGCTACCAAACACTGAGTGAGGAGGACAAACGCCTGATCCGCAAGGCGTTCGATGTGGCTGTAGATGCCCATAAGGAACAGCGACGCAAGAGTGGAGAGCCCTACATCTATCACCCAATAGCCGTGGCTAAGATAGTAGCCTATGATATAGGTTTGGATGCTGTCTCCATTGCTTCGGCATTGCTACACGATGTGGTGGAAGATACACCTATTACTATAGAAGAGATTGCTCAGCAGTTTGGAGATACCATTGCTAAAATAGTCAAAGGGCTTACCAAAATATCGGATCTGAGCCGAGATACCGATGTGTCCTTTCAGGCAGAGAACTTTAGGAAAATGCTCCTAACTCTCAATGATGACGTACGGGTGATCCTTATTAAGATAGCCGACCGCTTGCACAATATGCAGACCATGGATGCTATGCCTACCTATAAGCAGCAGAAGATAGCTTCCGAAACCCTCTTTATCTATGCCCCATTGGCACATCGTATAGGTCTATACAATATTAAGACCGAGCTGGAAGATCTGGGACTGAAGTATACCGAACCAGAGCAATATTACGCCATACTGAGCAGGATAGAAGAATCCAAAGAAGAGCAACTCCAATATATAAAAGAATTCTCCGATACGGTGAAAGCCGCCTTGGACAAGGAAAAGATAGACTACTATATCAAAGGACGACCTAAGTCCATCTATTCTATTTATAAGAAAATGACTTCCAAGAAGATACCCTTCGAGGAAGTGTATGACAAGTTTGCCATACGTATCATCTATAAGAGTACCGATGAGGAAGAAAAGTTCTTGGCATGGAAGATTTATTCCATCGTAACTGATTATTTTCGCCCCAACCCTACACGGCTTAGGGACTGGCTTTCCTCCCCTAAGAGTACTGGCTACGAAGCCCTACATATCACTGTGGTAGGCCCTAAGAACAGATGGGTAGAAGTACAAATACGAAGTGATCGTATGCATGAAATCGCCGAAAAGGGGTATGCTGCACACTTCAAGTACAAGCACGGACAGCAGAAGGAACGAGGTATAGAACAGTGGCTCAACAGGCTACAGGAAGTCTTGGAAGACAGTGAAGCCAACGCGGTAGAGTTTGTCCAAGAGTTTAAAATGAATCTCTATGCCGATGAGATCTTTGTTTTCACCCCCAATGGAGAGATAAAATCCTTGCCTAAGGGAGCTACTCCGCTAGATTTTGCTTTTTGTATCCACACTCAGGTAGGGATGCATACCCGAGGCGCTAAGGTCAATGGCAAGCTCGTCCCCCTGAACTATAAGCTTAGGAGTGGGGAACAGGTGGAGATCATTACAGCAGAGAATGCGGTGCCCAATGCCAACTGGTTGGACTATGCTACCACTACCAAAGCGATAGCTAAGATCAAGGGAGCCCTGAAAGAAAATCGCAAGAAAATAGCTGAAGAAGGTAAGGAAATCCTCCGCAGAAAGCTCAAACAGCTCAAAATAAATCTGGATGAGAAAGTAACCAATGATATGGTAACTTACTTCAAGGCTAAGACAAGCCAAGATATCTTTTATCAGATGGCTACAGGCGAGATCAATAACCAGATGCTTAAGAACTTTGTAGCCAGCCGAAGCACTACTTCAGCTTTCTTCAACTTCTTCCGTAAGAAGCCTACTACCTATGTAGCTCCAGAGAAAAAAGACCAATACGATATGATTGTCTTTGGGAAAGATGAGCAAGTACTGGATTATACTTTTTCCAAATGTTGTACCCCTATCCCAGGGGATGAGATCTTTGGCTATATAGCGGTGAATGGAGGTAGTATCAAGGTACATAAAAAGGATTGTCCCAATGCCCTTTCGATGTTCTCCAACTATGCTTATAGAATCACTCCCGCCAAGTGGGTAAAATCCACCGAACGTGAGTATGAAACTACAATTAAGATCATAGGGGTGGATAGAAAAGGATTGGCAGCCGAGATTACCAATCATATTACCCATAAGGGATTGGGAATGAACAATATACAGCTCATGAGTCAAGGAGGAATCTTTGAGGGAGAGATTACCCTTTTGGTATCGAATACCGAGGCGCTGAACTCGCTTTTGGATAGCCTAAGAAAGCTCAATGGAGTAGAGAAAGTGTTCAGAGAATAGTATAAAAAATTATAAAATATGGAACAAAAGATCAATGTACATTGGAGTTGGTTTACAAGAATTGTTACTATTTTAGTAAGTCTTGTTTTTGCAAGAATAATATGGGAGGAGTTTAAGGATTTTCAAGCAAATTCTCTTAATCGTGGAGTTTTGCTATATGTGATTTTCTTTATCCTCATTTCTGTAGTATTTGCGATCAATGCTCCTATTTCGGTAAGACTGACTCCGCAATATTTTGAACTAAGAAAGTTAGTTGGGAGAATAAGGATAGAGTATACAGCTATCACCCATGTAGTGCGGTACAAACCTTCTTTTTGGGATATGAGAGTTTTTGGTTCAGGAGGTTTTTTTGGTTATATAGGCTTCTTTCAAGGAAACGAGATAGGTCGCTATAGTGGTTTTTTTGCAGATACAAGCCAAGCCTTTTTGATACGAACTAAGCGAGGTAAGCTCTATGTATTCAGTACCGAGGCACCTGATAGGACTGTAGAGGAGTTGAAGAAGAGGATTCAATAAAAAAAGGGAGAGACTGATTAAAGTCTTTCCCTTTTTCTTTTATAAAATCACTTATTTGCTACGCTTAGCTGCTAAGATAATAGCGTTGTAAGCATTGAGTATTTTTCCAGACTTGCTAAGAGAGGAGAAAGGCATACGCTGAGCTTCTTGTTCTTCGCCGCGGCCACCTACAAGCACCTCTTTCACGGTAGGAGTAACACCCGATTCCATAAGTATTTGTTTTACTTCACGTGCTTTTAATTTAGGGAAGTAAGCACGGATAAGGGCTGCTACTCCAGCTACTTCAGGAGCTGCCATGGAAGTACCACTTAGGAACTTATATTTGTTTTCAGGCACTGTAGCATAGATTTCCACTCCAGGGGAAAATAAGTCTACATTATTCTTTCCATAGTTAGAGAAAGAAGCTACTAAGTTCTCATTGTATTCATAGTTAAGAGCCCCTACAGTAATCATAGTGTCGGTGAACTCTTTTCCACCAATATTATCATCAGGGAAAGTAAGCTGTACATCTACATTTTTGGTATCATTCCCCGCAGCATTTACGATAAGGACATCTTTTTGAGCTGCATATTTCAGTGCATCATATACCCACTCTTTGTGAGGAGAGAACTCCTTGCCGAAGGAAGTGTTGATTACCTTAGCTCCATTGTCAATAGCATAGCGCAAGGCGAGGGCTACATCCTTGTCATATTCATCACCATCAGGGACAGTACGTACAGGCATGATACGCACATGGTCAGCGACTCCATCTATACCTATATTATTATGGCGTACAGCGGCGATGATTCCCGCTACGTGAGTACCATGTAGAGCCCCCTCGGCAGTAGGACCTACTACATTGTTATTTCCATAGTACTTGTCGTTGATATCATCAGGATTGTCCTTAAGAATTGTCTTTCGAGGAGAGAAATCCTTATTGAGTCCATATTGTAGGCGTTCCTCAAAGTGCTTAATTCCGTCGGTGAGTTCTTCTAAAGTTTCTTTTACAGAAACGTCATTGCTAAGAAGATACTTCATACCACGGATAGCCCCTTGTAGTTGTTCGGAAGAAGTATTAATTTTCTCCAAATCCTCTAAGGTATATTCCTTTTTTCCTAAGTGCGCTTGGATAAGAGCATCACTCTGTGCAATTCTCTCTTTGATCTGGGAGTAGAAGTCTACTTTACCTTGTGCATCTTGGTATTCCTTATTATATTTATCCAAAGCCCTTTGATAGTCAGGGTTTTTGGTATCGCCACTCTTGAGGATACGTACATACTCAAGATTTTCTTGGTTGATTTCTCCTAAGAAATTCCAGCCATGTACATCGTCCACATAGCCATTTTTATCATCATCAATACCATTGTTAGGAATCTCTTTAGGGTTTGTCCAAATAATAGATTTAAGGTCTTCGTGGTTGATATCCACTCCAGAATCCACTACCCCTACGATTACCGTTTGAGCCTTTCTTCCCTTCAAGGCATTGTAAGCCTTTTCCAACGAGATACCAGGATACCCTGAGGTAAGCAAGTCACGGTGCGGCCAAGTCTTCAGATCATCTTTGTTCGGTTTTTCACTAATAGAAGGGATATTCTTACCTTCTAAAGTTTCCAATGGCAAGGAAGCTATCTTAGAAGTTCCCCCACAGGCTACCAAGAGCCCAGAGAATGCCATATAAAAAATAGGATTTTTACAAATCATTGTATGAAATATTTTAAATGCCGCAAATGTACAGTTTTTTTTTGAAACGAAGTTTAAAATCTTAAAAAAAAGATAAACAGAGACCTTTTTATAGTATTTTTGGGCGAAAAAAGTTATCTTTGCTTCGCTTAAAGAAAAGGTTATAAACCTATGGAAATCAATGAAATAGTAAAAGAAACACTTTCGTTTTTGCGAAGCGGGAAGGTCATTCTCTATCCCACAGATACTATATGGGGATTGGGTTGTGACCCCTATTCAAGAGAAGGAATACAACGTATACAGGCGATCAAGCAGCGGGATATCCGCAAGAGCTTTATCCTGCTGGTCTCCTCCTACCAGATGCTACAGCGCTATGTGGCAGTATCGCAAGAGACTCTTGCCTTTTTAGACAAGCAAGAGCGGCCAACCTCAGTGATTTATACTCAGGTATATGACTCTCATTTGCCAGAGGCTGCCGACCATTCTTTGGCCTTCAGGGTGGTAAAAGACCCTTTTTGTAAGGCACTAATAGATGCCTTCGACGCCCCACTTGTCTCCACCTCCGCCAATATAAGTGGAGAAGAGAGCCCTAAGAACTTTTCCCTGATAAGTGAGCAGATCAAGAAATCCGTGGATTATATAGTCCCTTACCGAAGGGAAGAACAGGGAGCAGGACAGCCTTCGCAACTACTAAAGATAGAAGATAATCAGGTTATTTTTCTTAGAAAATAAATATAGGAAAAAGTTTTGATAATTGGGGGAAAAGAAGTATATTTGCACCACCTATTAATAAATTATTTCCTATGAAAAGAGACCAACGAATTTTTGATCTCATCCAGCAAGAAAAAGAAAGACAACTCAGAGGGATAGAGCTTATTGCCTCAGAGAATTTTGTAAGCCCTGAGGTAATGGAAGCTGCTGGCTCCGTACTTACCAATAAGTATGCTGAAGGATACCCTGGAAAGCGCTACTATGGTGGATGCCAAATAGTAGATCAGGTGGAACAACTCGCCATAGATCGTGCTAAAGCCCTTTTTGGAGCGGAATATGTGAATGTACAACCTCACAGTGGGTCTCAGGCGAATGCTTCTGTATATGCAGCTTGTCTTTCTCCTGGGGAGAAGATCTTGGGATTTGACCTCTCTCATGGAGGGCACCTCACTCATGGTGCTTCTGTAAACTTCTCAGGAAAGCTCTTTCAGCCTGTTTTCTATGGGGTAGAGAAGGAGACAGGGCTCTTGAACTATGATAAAATAGCGGAGATAGCCCAGAAGGAAAAACCTAAAATGATTATAGCAGGGTATTCTGCTTATTCAAGAAATATTGATTTCAAGCGCTTTAGAGAGATAGCTGACAGTGTAGGAGCGTTTCTTATGGCCGATATAGCCCACCCTGCGGGACTTATTGCTAAGGGGTTGCTCAATGATCCAATTCCTTTCTGTCACTTCGTAACAACAACTACGCATAAGACTCTTCGCGGGCCAAGAGGAGGGATGATTATGATGGGCAAGGACTTCGAAAATCCATTTGGACTAAAAACACCTAAAGGGGAAATTCGTATGATGTCCTCTCTGATAGACCTATCCGTATTCCCCGGTAACCAAGGAGGTCCTTTGGAACACATCATTGCGGCTAAGGCAGTATCCTTCGGGGAAGCCCTCTCCGATGCCTTCTTGCTCTATGCAGTACAGGTACAGAAAAATGCTAAAAAATTAGCCCAGCTCTTAGTAGAAAAGAACTACAATATCGTATCTGGAGGTACCGATAATCACCTAATGCTTATAGACTTAAGAAACAAGAATATTAGCGGTAAGGAAGCTGAGGCAGCTCTTGTAAAAGCTGATATTACAGCCAATAAGAACATGGTACCTTTTGATGATAGAAGTCCTTTTGTAACCAGTGGTATTCGATTGGGTACGGCAGCTATCACCACACGAGGACTTAAAGAAGCCGATATGGAAGTGGTAGCAGGTTATATAGATGAGGTAATCAACCATGCTAATGATGAGAAACTGCTTGAGAGTATTGCTAAAAAAGTGAATGAATTCATGCATGGAAGACCACTTTTCAATGATTAATGAGCAATAATTAATGATAAATAATGAATGACAAGTGACTAATTATTAGTTGTTTTTCATTCATTATTTATCATTGAAAAAAAGTTTTTTTATTTAAAGAAAAATACGTACTTTTGCACTCGCAAAACAGCGATGTTTTTCTCGGGATGTAGCGCAGTTGGTAGCGTTCACGTATGGGGTGCGTGAGGTCGCTGGTTCGAGTCCAGTCATCCCGACTATTTTTTTAATCTACTTTTGGATGTTTCACAGATACATTAAGATAGCGCTGGCGGTGCTTATTTTTGCGTTTGCTATTTATCAATTTACCTTAGGAAATATTGGGAATGGGATATTTTTGATACTGCTTTCTCTTTTCCCTGTACTCTTCTATTTTAAAAATGAATTTTTATTATTGGCCTTCCTAAGACTTCGCAAACAGGATATAGCAGGGACAAAGAAATGGCTTGACTATATCAAAAATCCAGAAACAGCCCTTATTCCTAAGCAAAGAGGTTATTATAACTACCTCTATGGTATTGTCACTTCTCAGACTAATCTTACTCAAGCAGAAAAATATTTCAAAACAGCACTCAAGTATGGGCTTAATATGAGTTATGATGAGGCAATGGCAAAACTTAGTTTGGCTGGAATTTCTATGCAGAAAAGGCGTAAAAGAGAAGCTCAAGAGTACCTAACCCAAGCTAAGAAATTAGACAAACAAAACTTGCTAAAGGATCAGATCCGAATGATGCAAGAGCAACTCAAGAAAATATAAATATTTCTTCATATGAAAAACATTTCTATTACTTTCCTTTTTTTTCTATTTATATCACCTTTATTGAGCTTTGGACAAGCCTCATTCTCAGTGCAAAAAATAGGAAATAAAGGAAATTCTATTTTATTTATTCCTGGGCTTGCCTGTTCAGCAGAAGTATGGCAAGATACAGTTAAGGAATTTAGTCCCAATCATACTTGCTATCTTTTTACTATGGCAGGATTTGCAGGAACTGCTCCAGTAAAAAATCCAAGTTTGGATAATTGGGCAGAAGCAATTATTTCTTATGTCAAAAAGGAAAAAATCAAGAAACCTATTATTATTGGACATAGCTTGGGAGGTATGCTTGCTATGAAAATAGCCGCAAAAGAGCCTAAACTACTTCAGAAAATAGTAATAGTAGATGCACTACCAGCTCTTGCAGCTCTCTCCAATGTTGACTTTAAGGTGGATCCTAATAAGGATTGTACTCCTATAATTAAGGAATTTGTGGGTATGCCGAAAGAAAATTTCCAACAGGCACAGACATCATCAATGGTCTACTATACCGAAAGCAAAGATAGAATCCCTCAAATAATACAATGGAGCATGGATTCAGATAGAGAGACAATCGGGAAAATGGTTTGTGAATTATCTAATACAGATCTTAGAGAGGAGATACAACATATAGAAGTGCCTACATTAGTATTGTTAGAGTCTGTTTTTAGCTTCTCAAAGGATAAAATAGAGCAACAATATGCAAAGCTTCCTAAAAAGGAACTTAGATATGCGAACAAGGGATTGCACTTCATTATGTACGATGACTTTGATTGGTATATCAAGCAACTAAAAGAGTTTATCTCTAAATAATATGATTTTAATAAAAAAGCTGTCCGAAAAGGACAGCTTTTTTATTATAAATGCTGATCAAGGGTTGAATTAACTTGTTGATTTAAAACCTCCTCTTTAACACATACTCCGCTACGCCAACTCGCGGACTTCCTCCAAAGGAGGAGATGCGATGCAAAAGCGATAACATTCTGTTAATCAGAGATTATTATTTTTCAACCCTTGATTCATATTATAATGTATTTACTCCTTGAAATACTTGGACTTGGTAAGGATGAATAAGTTTTCATCATCAACACCTATAAGTTCATGCTCTATTTCTGCAGGAATATTGTAAGTATCCAAAGTCTTTAGTAGGATTTCTTGTCCATTGATCAAGAAGCGAATTTCCCCCTTTATAACCACTAAGAAAGCAGGTACATCGGTAGTGTGTTTCTTAAGGATAGCTCCTTTGCCCAACGCTACGGCAACTTGTTTGACACCTTCTCCATTTTTGATAACCGATACAGTTTGTTTGTCCGTACGATAGGAGAGCCTATCCATAAGGTTTTCTTTTTGCAAGGTTTTCACCTGTTGGTAAGTGCCACCATTGATTGCTTTTATATGGTGTTTTTCCAATAGTTTTCTAGCTGCTTCTGCACGTCTTCCAGCCCTGCAGAATAGGATAATATTGGACTTACCCTTGAACTGATCAAGTTCCTTTTCTATCTTGTCCACAGGGATATTGACAGCATTGAGGGCAGAGCCTTGGTCAAATTCCTTTTCTGAACGTACATCGACTAAGAAAGCATCTTTTTCATTGACCAATGTAGCCAAAGATTTTTCTTGAGCTTGTAGCGCCCCTCCCAAGAGAGAGAGCGCGGTGAAGGAGAGTATTTTTGTTATTTTCATCGGATAAAATTACTTATTTCTCAATTTCTTTTCCCAATTCCAGGCTGAGAGGAGTGCCTCCTCAAGAGTCTGTTTAGCCTTCCATTTCAATACTTCATTGACTTTATGGGTATCGGCATAGGCAGCCACTACATCTCCGGCACGGCGGCCTACAATTTTGTAAGGAAGTGCTTGCCCTGTGACCTTCTCAAAAGCCTTGATCACCTCGAGTACTGAGCTACCCTTACCTGTACCTACGTTGAACACTTCATAGTTACCCTGAATCTTTCCCTGAAGGATGTATTCGAGTGCCGCCAAGTGTGCCTCGGCCAAGTCTACTACATGGATATAGTCACGAATACAAGTTCCATCGGGGGTAGGGTAGTCATCACCATATACAGAAAGAGATTCCCTTAGGCCAATAGCTGTCTGGGTTATATAAGGGATGAGGTTTTGAGGTACTCCATTGGGTAGTTCTCCAATAAGGGCTGAAGCGTGAGCCCCAATAGGGTTGAAGTAGCGAAGGGATATTGCCTTGATATTTTTAGCTATAGCACAAGTATCACGGATAATCTCTTCATTGATCTGCTTGGTATTGCCGTAGGGACATTCCGCTTGTTTGAAAGGGGCATCTTCTGTGACAGGGAGCTTGTCCGCTTGGCCATATACAGTACAAGAAGAACTAAAGATAAAAGCAGTATTCTTTCTCTTCTGAAGCTCCTGAAGCAGGTAGATAAGTGATGCAATGTTATTTTCGTAGTATAATAGTGGTTTTTCTACACTTTCGCCTACCGCCTTAGAGGCAGCAAAGTGAATCACTCCATCTATATTGGGGTAACGAAGGAAGAAATCCTGTACTTTATCCTTTTCTCTGAGGTCTATTTGTTCAAAGATAGGAGCTTTTCCTGTGATTTTTGCTATTCTATCCTTAACTTCGATAGAGGCATTGGAGAGATTATCAATAATAATAACCTCATGCCCTGCTTGTTGTAGGGCTACTGTGGTGTGTGAGCCGATAAAGCCCAAACCACCAGTGACTAAAATGGTTGCCATATATTAAAATATTTTATTTAGAGATAATATGTACATCTCTTTGAGGGAAAGGAATTTCGATACCTTCCTTATCAAAAGTCAACTTTATTTGTTCTATTAGGTAGAAATGTGTATTCCAATAGTGCTCTGTTTTAGACCATACACGTAGCGTCAAGTTTACCGAACTATCCGCTAATTCATTTACAAAAACGACAGGAGCAGGGTCTTGTAGAGCAGTAGGGCAGTTCTTTGTAAGGGTATAGAGAATTTCTTTAGCTTTTTTCAGGTCAGATCCATAGCCAATGCCTACAATAATATTGTCACGACGGGTTTCTGACTCGGAATAGTTGATAATATTGTCAGAGAAAAGAGGTCCATTAGGAATCATTAGCTTTTCGTTACCAAACTTAATAATAGTGGTGTAGAACATACCGATACGTTCCACAGTTCCTATATGACCCTTAGCTTCGATGGTATCACCTATGCGGAAAGGCTTGAGGATAAGAAGCATAATTCCTCCAGCAAAGTTCGAGAGAGAACCCTGCAAAGCCAAGCCTACAGCTACCCCTGCAGCAGCTAAAGCTCCTAAGAAAGAGGAAACTGGTACCCCCACTTTTTGGATAACAGCCAGCCCTAATATGATGTAGAGTACCCATCGTAGTAGCTCATTGACAAAGTTCTGAATAGTAATATCTACCGCACGCCTTACCATGATACGCCTTATAAACTTTCGGATAAGGCGGCATACCCATATTCCTACGAAAAGTAAGATAATTGCCCCAATAAGGTTAGGTAAGTAAGAAATCATCTTATCGGCGAATTTGTCTGTAAAAGACTGAAGATTATTGATATAAGTATCTTTTTCGTTCATAAAAAATTATATATTTTTACTTTAAGCCACAAAAATAAGGATTATAATTGTGCTGTACAACTATAATCCTTTATTTAACATTTGATTGAATATAATAGGCTTAATCCATGGACTTGAAGAAGTCTGTGAACTTATCCGAGATAGTTTTGAGAATTGTTTTCTTTTCAGGTTTTACGATTTCTTCCTCCTCTTCTTCTTTTTTTGGGGTGACTACAGGGGTTGGTTCTATAGCCACAGGAGCTGCTACTTCAGGAGTGGAGAGAGGGGTTGGTTCCTGATGTGAGTGAACTTCAGGTTGAGGGGTATCTTTTAGGTGAGAAAAGTCAATACGTTGTCCTTCGTTTTGTTCACGCTCAATCCCATCAAGCAAGAGTCCTATAGCAGTGGCATAGATAGGAGAAGAAAGCTCTGGAGGGGTATTATTGGCCAAGTGTTCGTTGGGGTGACCAATGCGTGTAGGTAATCCAGTGATATACTCCACTAACTGAGGAAGGTCTTTTAGCTCACTTCCTCCACCGGTGAGGACAATCCCAGCGATGAGTTTCTTGCGAGGCTGGTCATAGCCATAATTCTTGATTTCGTTGAATACAGCTTCAATGATTTCCTCCATACGGCAGCGGATAATGCGAGCCAAGTTGGTCACCTGTATCTCCTGAGGTTCCCTTCCCTTGAATACCTGAATATTGATTACCTCATTCTCCTTGGTATATTCCGGTAGGGCAGATCCAAACTTGATTTTAAGCATTTCAGCCTGTTTGTCGAATACTCCACAACCTTCCTTGATATCTTTATCAATGATATTTCCTCCGAAAGGCACTACCGCAGTATAGCGGATATATCCTTCCTTGAAGATTGCCAAATCAGTAGTACCGCCTCCTATATCTACAAGGGCTACCCCTGCATCTTTTTCAGCCTCACTGAGCACAGAAGCAGAAGAAGCAATAGGCTCTAAGGTAAGCCCCTTGAGCTCAATGCCCGACTTGGTGACACAGCGCTGGATGTTCTTGATAGGAGCTACCTGCCCAGTCACGATATGGAAAGTTCCTTCCAAGCGAGCCCCCACCATCCCTACAGGATCATGGATATCTTCCTGATTGTCTACCTTATACTCCTGAGGAAGGATATGGATTACCTCCTCGCCAGGGTAGCGATTCTTACTGCTCATCACACAATGACAAAGTGCATCCAAGTCCTCCGAGGAAATCATCTCATCAGCATTCTCTCGTGTGATATAGTCAGAAGCTTCGTTACTCTTGATATGTTGTCCAGCTATACCTACATAAGCCTCAGAGATCACTACCCCTGCTTTGGCTTGTGCTAGATCTACAGCTTGTTTTATAGAATCGATAGTTTTTCCTATGTTTCCCACCATACCACGGGAAATACCTTGACTCTTGGCCTTACCATAGCCTAAGATCTCCAATTTCCCGTATTGATTTTCACTACCAACGATTGCCACAATCTTGGTAGTACCTATATCAATTCCCGCAATGTATTTTTTTTGATTCATTTTACTATCTGTTTTCATTTCCCAATATATCTGAAAGGTTATTTTGCATTTTTTATTTCTTTATAATACTTTTGTATTTTATTAAGTTTTTACTGATTTCCCTCCTCTACCACAGCATGGGCATGAGTGCATACTACCTGATTGTAATATTGCAAATTCACCTCTGTGTATCTGTCCAAGAAATTATCCTTTGCTGCCTTTTTATAAAAAGCTTTTAAGTTGTTGAATTTTAAATTAATATCATCAGATTTTCCTAAGCATACTGAGAAGTTAGCCCCTCGTAGTCGCGCAAAGAATTTGCCTTTGTTCACTGAGAGCTCTACGATATTCTCTCTAAGGAAATGATCCATATAGATATGCTTGAGAATGATATGAGCATCCTCCCACATAGGCTCTTCTACCCCGCGAACCAAAGGTACCCGAGCAGAAGAAGCATCGGAGAGCGGCATACGCTTGCCCTGTATATCCATATAATAGAACTGTCCCCCCCTGACCATCCTTGCGATGGGTTCCCGCTGCTTGATCACTATCTTGAGCACTCCATCGATAGTGAGGTAGATATCCGCATGCTCCACCATAGGATTGGTAGCCAACATCTTCTCTAAAGCATTGATTTTTATCTCTTGTAGGGTGTATTCCTCTGCATTCTTGGCTGAAAAAAGCAGGTTCTCCACAGCATCATTGGTAATATATTGAGCCTGCTGTATATGCTGTGTGTTTTCCTGACGAGAAATGACAATCTTTTGTATTTTTCGGTTGTTATTCCTATGAAAAGAAAAAGATTGTAAGAGAATAGGCAAGAGAAAAATACAGCTGATTTTGAGAATGATAAATATTTTATTTCTTTTACTATTCATCCAGAGAAAGAGCCATATGATATACGGGGCAAAGATAGGAATAAATATTAGGTAGAAGTCAATCGAAAAAGCGTTTTTTATCAACAAAAGAACATACTTATTTTTTAATAAAAAATTCACTATTTACCTATTTATATTTTCAGTATCTTTGTACCCTAAAAGCAAAAGAAAGAAATGAAATTTCCACAACCCTATACCTTAGAACAAATAGCTACCATCATAGGTAGTCGCTATGTAGGTGATAAAGACTTTCCTGTATTGGGAATGAATGAGATACATGTGGTAGAGGCAGGCGATATCGTCTTTGTAGATCATCCCAAGTACTACGACAAGGCCTTACACTCTAAAGCAACTATAGTGCTGATTAACAAAGAAGTACCCTGTCCTGAAGGCAAAGCCCTATTGATCTCCGAGGATCCCTTTCGTGATTTCAATAAGCTCACTCGCTTCTTCAAGCCCTTTGAGCGAGCTACTGCTCTGATCGCTCCTACTGCTCAGATAGGAGAGGGTACTATAGTCCAACCTGGTGCTTTTGTAGGCAATCATGTGGTCATAGGAAAGAACTGCCTTATTCATGCCAATGTTACTATCTATGATCATTGTGTAATAGGGGACAATGTGACTATCCACTCAGGAACAATACTTGGAGCTGATGCTTTCTACTATAAAAAGCGTCCAGAAGGCTTTGATAAGCTCCTCTCAGGCGGGCGTGTAGTGATAGGAGATCAGGTGGACTTGGGAGCTCTCTGTACCATAGATCGAGGGGTGACAGGCGATACTACCATTAAGAGAGGTACCAAGATAGACAACCATGTACATGTGGGGCATGATACTGTCATAGGAGAGGAATGCCTGATCGCTTCCCAAGTGGGAATTGCAGGTTGTGTAGTGATCGAGGATAGGGTTACCCTATGGGGGCAAGTAGGTATCACCAGTGGGGTGACCATAGGTGAAAAAGCAGTCATTTTGGCACAGAGTGGCGTTAGCAAATCTCTCGAAGGTAACCAGACTTATTTTGGCTCTCCAGCCGAAGAAGCCCGTAAGAGATACAAAGAATTGGCCTCAGTGAGGGCTCTTGTGGAAAGACAGTAACAGAATAGGGAAGAGCAGATGAAGAAAGTGCTGATAATTACCTACTATTGGGCACCAGCGGGAGGACCTGGGGTACAACGTTGGCTGAAATTTGTCAAGTACCTGCGTGATTTTGGTATAGAACCCATTATCTACACCCCTCAGAACCCTACCTATCCTATGGTGGATGCACATATAGCTGATGACCTTCCACAAGACTTAACCCTACTCCAAACAAAAATATGGGAGCCTTATTCCATAGCTTCTCTCTTTTCTAAAGAGAAAACAAAGAAAATAAGTGCGGGGATTATTCCTACCAAAAAGCTCTCATGGGTGGATAAGTGCCTGCTATGGGTGCGTGGCAATCTCTTTATCCCCGATGCGCGGGTATTCTGGGTACGCCCCTCAGTGAAGTATCTATCTGACTATATTACCACACATGGGATAGATACCATTATCACTACGGCTCCTCCCCATAGTGTACACCTGATAGGGATGCACCTCAAAGAAAAATTTCCTTCTCTACGATGGATCGCTGACTTTCGCGACCCGTGGACGAATATAGGCTACCATTCTCAGCTACGACTTACCAAAAAATCAGCAGAAAAGCACCTTACCTTAGAGCGAAAGGTGTTGCAGACAGCCGATACTATTATCGTAACCAGCCCCAGCACCCAGCGGGAGTTTGCTGCAAAGACTCCAAAACCCATTGTGTTGATTACTAATGGTTATGATGATACTTTTACCGAGGAAGTGTCGCTATCTCCTTATTTCTTGCTTTCCCATATAGGCTCTTTGCTCTCCGAGCGCAATCCTGAGCCTCTTTGGCAGGTATTGGGAGAAATGGTGCAAGAGAATGAAGCGTTTCGAAAGGACTTGCGTATATGCTTGGCAGGGAAGGTAAGCGAGGAAGTTTTTGCCACTATAGAGAAATATGGGCTAACCTCCTCCTTGGAGTACAAGGGGTATCTGAGCCATACCGAGGCACTGGCGCTACAGCGAAGCTCTCAGTTGTTACTGCTTTTGGAAATCAACCATCCCAAGACAGAAGGCATCATCCCAGGGAAACTCTTTGAGTATATGGCCTCACAGCGTCCGATTCTTGCCTTGGGCTACTCGCAATGGGATGTGAAGGAGATTATCTCCCAGACCCAAACGGGTATAACCCTTTCGGTAACCGATACATCCGCTATTAAGCAAGCCCTTACCCAATACTACGCTCTCTATAAGGCAGATCAACTCCATACCCAGCCCACCTCTCTTGGTGCCTATCATAGAAAGGCACTTACTCAAAAGCTTAGTGAGGTGATTTTGGAGAAATAGATTTTTAGTATTTTTGACTATAATTTTTTCTATAATCCTTATTGTATTTGCTATAAGAAGTCTCTTTCTTTTGATGTGTAGAAGTATCAGTATCCGAGGGAGGTATATCCTCAAAGAATGTGTCCTTTTGAGAACGCTTATGTTTGGGAGACGCACCATAACAGTTAGCTTCTTTAGCACCCTCTTTTAGTATCATAATGAAATAGTAAAAGGGAATCCACTGGAACCAGCCACTATTTCCCAAGTCATGACAACGCTTAGCACCTTGGGCTAAGGCAAACCATCCCATAGGTATATATAAAAGTACTAAAAAGGCAGTATTCCCTTTAGTTTGAAGTATACTTGTAAGGATAAGTATACTTAAAAGAATACAAATAATTAGGCTTAGACCATATGCTGTTCTACCAATACGCCCTGAGAATGAAAAAGCTGCTCTAAGTATATCATATCCTACCTTAGTCTTCATAGCGACATAGTTTTCTTCCTTTTTCTACAGTTTCTTTTACTGTCAGTTTTTCTACATCTGTAGAGTTTTGTTGTAGCCCTCTACAATGAGGATTATAGTGATAAGCAGCGCTATTAGGTCTCTTGTAGATATATACATAGGTTCCACTTACCTCATTACTGTAGCAAGCGATTATACTCACTAAAAAGGCAATGAATAGAGAAATAGTTTTTGCTTTCATGGATGTTTTTACTGGTTTAGGAATTGTATTTTATGAGATACTATTACTTTTTTGGACATAGTTTTCTAAATCACTAAAGAAGATTTTTATTTTTCAGCGAGTTATACAAATTTCTCATAAGAAATTTTAGTTTTTACAGATATTGTTTATTCAAGCACAAAAATACTAAAAATATTTGATTTTAATTAAGTAAAAATGTTAAATTTTGTATATCTTGTATTGTTTTTTAATGTGTTGAATTTCAGGTAGATGTTTTTACTTCTATTAAAAATAGCTATTTGTTCTTCATTCAAAAATGTTCTCCTGTTATTTTGTTTTAAAAAATTTGGAAAGAGGAATAAAATATGTACTTTTGTCGCTCAATTAGAGAAATAAAAAATTATGAGTAAGAATGTATCTGACCAATTGGTCGAAATGTTAGTACAAGCAGGGGTAAAAAGGGTCTATGCCATTACAGGAGATAGCCTTAACCCTGTCAATGACGCTATCCGTAGGGATGGACGTCTCGAATGGATACACGTACGCCATGAGGAGTCAGCAGCTTATGCAGCTTCTATGGATGCCGAGCTCAATGGTATCGGCTGTTGTATGGGGAGCTCCGGACCTGGCCATGTACACCTAATCAATGGGCTTTATGATGCCAATCGCTCTGGGAATCCCGTGATTGCCATAGCCAGCACTTGTGCCACTCATAAGTTTGGTACCCATTGGTTCCAAGAAACCAATCCATTCCTATTGTTTCAGGATTGTAGCAAATATGTGTATGTAGCTAATACTCCTAAACAGTTCACCACCATGATGCAGCGTGCTATACAAACGGCTATCAACGAGAAAGGAGTGGCTGTCTTGGGCTTACCTGGCGATGTGGCAGGAGCTGACCTAGAAGAAGTTCCTACTGCTACACAGACTTTCTTAGCCAAACCTGTAGTGCGCCCCTCTGACAGTGAGCTTGACAAATTGGCAGCAGTGCTCAATGACACCAAGCATAAAAAAATCACTCTCTACTGTGGTCATGGTTGCCAATATGCAGTGAAAGAGGTAGAGCAGCTTGCAGAAACTCTCAAAGCTCCTATCGTAGCTTCTTTCCGAGGTAAAATATTCTTCGATCGTGTCGATAGCCCTTATATAGCAGGAATGAATGGATTGTTAGGACATCGTTCTGGATATGATGCTTGTGCCGAGTCAGATGTACTTATCATGCTGGGAACGGATTTTCCTTATGCAGAGTTCTTGCCTAAGAAAAATACCATCATTCAGATAGATGAGCGCCCAGATATCATAGGTCGTCGAGCCAAAGTGGATTATGGTTTTGCTGGAGATGTGAAGGATACGATTGTGGCTCTATTGCCTAAGTTGACTCCTCGTACAGAGGATAGTTTCTTAAAGAAAATTCACAAAGAGTATGTGGAACTTGAAAAATCATTGGATGACTATGCCAAGGAAAAAACAGAAGTAGACCAGATAGACCCTGAGTATGCAGCTAAGCTCTTAGACAAATATGCAGCTGATGATGCTATCTTTACAGTGGATACAGGTATGAATGTGGTATGGGCAGCACGCTTTATCAAGGGAACAGGCAAGCGCTACCTTACCGGTTCGTTCAACCATGGTTCGATGGCTAATGCGCTCCCAATGTCCATTGGTGCAGCGGCCTCTTCTAAGGGTAGACAGGTAGTTGCTATGTGTGGTGATGGAGGACTTTCTATGCTCTTGGGGGACTTGGCTACCCTGATGCAGTACCAATATCCAGTGAAGATATTTGTCTTCAACAACCGTTCGCTCGCGATGGTAAAACTCGAAATGGAGGTATCAGGCTACCTTGATTGGCAGACCAATATGGTAAATCCCCCTTTTGATAAGCTCGCTGATCTGATGAATATAAAGGGCTATGAAGTTCGTAAAATGGAAGATCTTGAGGCTACTGTAAAAGCGGCTTTTGAGCATGATGGACCTACCCTTGTAAATATCTATACCAATCGTGATACCTTGGCGATGCCTCCTCATATCACTTTCGAACAGATGAAAGGTTTTGCTACTAATGTGATAAAGAAGATAGGACAAGGTGATTTTGCCGAGGCTAAGGATAGTATTGCCAATAGCATGAAGCATCTTAAAGATATTTTTTAGAAGATTAATGAACAATGTTCACCGATTGCTGACTAGGAAAGTAGGGATAAGGAATTATTCCTACTTTCTTATTATAAACTCTTGACAAACCCTTGAAAATATTGTATCTTTGCAATTCTAATCTACTTTATAAGGAAAAGATATTAACCATTAATCATTATTGTCATGCAAACACGTATTACAGAATTATTCAATATACAATACCCTATCATTCAGGGAGGAATGATATGGGCAAGTCAGTGGCCTTTGGTGGTAGCGGTGAGCAATGCTGGAGGGCTGGGATTGTTGGGTTCTGGTTCTATGTCGGCCGAGGAATTGCGTACTCAGATCAGACAGTGCAAAGCACATACCTCCAAGCCTTTTGGGGTAAATGTACCTATAATGTATCAAAATAGTGCACATACTATGGAGGTGATTATGGAGGAAGGAGTACCTGTGGTCTTTACCTCTGCGGGGAATCCTTCCCTTTGGACAGCACAGTTACAAGAGCGAGGCATCAAAGTTGTACATGTGGTCAGCAGTAGCAAGTTTGCTCTCAAGGCACAAGCGGCAGGAGTAGATGCGTTAGTGGCCGAAGGATTCGAAGCAGGAGGCCATAATGGAAAAGAAGAGACTACCACCTTAGTACTTACCCTTCAGGTATGTAGTGCTGTGGATATACCTGTCATAGCGGCTGGAGGGATTGCCACAGGCAGGGGGATGTATGCTGCCATGGCCTTAGGGGCAGAAGGTA
The DNA here is from genome assembly GCF_002302415.1 of Capnocytophaga gingivalis. Taxonomy (NCBI): domain Bacteria; kingdom Pseudomonadati; phylum Bacteroidota; class Flavobacteriia; order Flavobacteriales; family Flavobacteriaceae; genus Capnocytophaga; species Capnocytophaga gingivalis. The sequence goes on from NZ_CP022386.1 coordinate 2,809,483, forward strand.
TACAGATGGGCAGTCGCTTTATAGCTACAAAAGAAGCAACGGTTCATCAGCGCTTCAAAGAAGAGGTTATTAAGGCGAAAGAAGGCGATACCATTTTGACTTTAAAAGAATTATCTCCTGTGCGCTTACTGAAGAATCCTTTCTATGCTCAGATAGAAATGCTTTACCGCAATGGAGAAGCAACACCTGAGAAGCTTAGAGAATTATTGGGAAAAGGGCGTACCCGAATGGGGATGTTTGAGGGGAATTTGGACGAAGGAGAGCTGGAAATAGGGCAGGTGAGTAGCCTTATTCACGGGGAGAAAAGTGTAGAAGCTGTTTTTGAAGAAATCTTGACAGAATTTGAGCAAGTGAGAAACCAAATGTATACACTAAAGAGATAAATTTCCATCTTCTTTGGTATAATGGAAGGGAATGTGTAGCTTCTGGCAAGTAAGTTTCCATTTTTCTACGATAAAAGGACGATTGCTCCCATCTGCAATGAGCATTTTAGGCTGGATAGTGGATAAAAATTTTTCCAAATGGATTTTCGGACTATTCCTAAGCAAGATATAGTCAGTAGGGAAGGAGCGATCTAAGTAAAATGGAGCATCAATGATGGTGAGAAAATCATTCTTAAAGGGGATAATGTTTCTAATAGGTTCATAATGAATCTCTTGTAGCTGCTGTTGGGTATGGAAATTTTGAAGAAGTTTTGTAGGAATCTCCAAGGTATCAGACAGATAAAAGGTAGCTTGCTTTCCCACTTGGGAGGCAATGATGGTTTTCTTATATTGTTGAAATACAATAAGCTGTTCAGTATGAATACTTTCATATTTCAAATAAAAGAGATAACTTTGCATCAGTAACAGAGAGAATAGAGAAAGGTATAAGAAAGTTATCTTTCTTATCTTTAGGTATATAGCTCCTCCTATAATACACAGATAGCAGAGCCAAAGAAGGATTCTATCAAAATAAACATCGCGTATCACCATATGCTCTACGGAGGCTACCCAAGCAATAATTTTATTCATTAGGTGGAGAATCGTATCATAACAGTAGATAAGTCCTGAGGTCACCCATCCCTTATAGGATAGCAAGACAACAATGATACCTATTGCTAATATTCCTCCTAAGAGAGGGAGAATAAGGATATTGGTAAGCAGGAATAATCCTGCAAATTGGTGAAAATAATATAAGGATAAGGGGAAAACACCTATCTGAGCGGCAATACTTACCTTGATAATATTGGTGAAAAAATTCAAGAATTTGTTCTCAAAATAGATATATCTGTTAAAATAGGGAAGAAAGAACTCGATAGAGAGTACAGCCATATAGCTCAGCTGGAATCCTACCTCAAATAGAAAAGTAGGCTTACACAGTAGTAGAATAAAGGCAGAGAGTAGTAAGCTATCATATCGGGCTCTTCTGCTTTCCATAAGATAAGCAATACTATAGCAGCCAAACATGAGGACAGCTCTTAGTACCGAGGCAGAAAAACCAGTCAGGAGACTATAGAAAGATAAACAGCCTAAAAGGATTCCTATCCTAATGAGTTTGTACCTATTGGGGACAAAGAGAGTCAGTAAACTGGTCAAGAAGAAAGTGATAATCCCAATATGTAGCCCAGAGATGGCTAAAATATGCACCGCACCAGCATCTATATATTGTTGATAGATTTCCAAATGGCTATCTGTGCGTATTCCTAATACTAAGGCCTTGAGTATAGCTCTGGAGTCTTTAGAAAAAGGCTCCTTGTCAAGAGCTATAGAAAGTTTAGTCTGTAGTTGCTTAGCCCATAGGGTAATAGAAAAATAGGGATAATCACTTAGCTTGTAGTAAGAGGGGTATCCTCTCCAGAAGATTCCCTGATACTGCATATATTTCTTATAATCAAAATGATAAATATCGCCAGAAGCAGGGATAGGCGAGAGCTTACTATGGCATAGGATAGATTTGCCACATGCGGTGGGATTCAATGAATCTTTCAGAAATAGAGAAATCTTACCACTACACTTTTCTCCTTTAACTTCAGCTAAGGATACTACAAGTTGTCTCCCTTTGATATCTTCAACTACTCCAGAAAAAGTATATTCCTTATCAGGGATCAGTAGCTGCACATAATGATCTTTTCTGCTTGCAGGATTATGTATATTATAACAAAGAGCTCCTATGAACAATCCACATAGAAAGATAGCTATTTTTTGAAATTTTTCTAATAGGTAGAAGCAAGCCCAAAGGAATAGAATACTCCCCAAGGAGAGTAATATACAGACAAAGGGAGGTAGGATACTCCATGTATCTTGTATAATAATTCCTAAGCATATCCCTAAGAGGATTAGAAACAAAGGGAAATTAAAGGCTTCAGGCTTCATGATCTGGGGTTAGTATAATAAAAGTCAGCTACTTGAGAAAATAGCTGACTTACATAGTTTATGATTTTCGACATTCTGCCTCTTCAGGGAGTCTCCCACAAAAACTGCAAGGTGTCCCTTCGGGGTTTAGGTGAGGGTTTTGGCTGGCACAAGTACCTGAAAACTTGCCATCTTTTTTAGCCCATATTTTGATAGCCATACCTAAAATACATAGAGCTAAAATAATAGATACAATGATAAACAATTTCATGATAATATATTAAAAATCAAAATATTCTATAATACATAATCGTTGTGAACGAAATTAGATATTCCCGTTTTGAGTAGGTTCTCCAAAATCTCGTTGTTATAAGGGTTGTCCTTTGATGCTACGAATGTACGGATGGAGAACGAGCGGAGGGCATCATATACACTGAGGGTTCCCACAGCCGAATCCTTTCGTCCTGTAAAAGGGAATACATCAGGGCCTCGCTGGCACAGACTATTGAGGTTCACGCGGCATACGAGATTGACCAAATTGTCAATTAGTGGGGCTAAGGTATAGATATCTTTCCCAAAGAGACTCACCTGTTGCCCATAGTGAGAGTCGGCTATCTCCTGCCTTACTTCTTCTATATCAGAGAAAAAACGAACAGGCACTACAGGACCAAATTGCTCTTCTTGGTATACACGCATATCAGGAGTTACAGGGGCTAAGACTGCTGGGAATATAAAGTTTTCACTACGTTCTCCACCTTTTTTATTCAGTATTTTAGCTCCTTTGTTCAAAGCATCATCTATCAGATCTTGGATATACTGCGGCTTGTCAGGCTCAGGTAGGGGGGTGAGTTTTACGTTTAGCTCCCAAGGGTTTCCAAAAGGCAGTGCGTCGACTCTTTCGGTGAACTTAGAAAGAAACTCTTCCTTGATAGCATTGTGCACATAGATGATTTTCAGAGCTGTACAACGCTGTCCGTTGAAGGTTAGAGCTCCTGCGACACACTCATTTACAGCAAGTTCTATATCTGCATCAGGGAGTATAATAGCTGGGTTTTTGGCCTCCAACCCCAAGATAAGTCGCAAGCGATTCTTGTGAGGATGTTTGTCCTGAAGAGCGATTGCTGAGCGGCTATTGCCTATAAGGGCTAAGACATCTACACGGCCCGTTTCCATGATAGGAGTAGCAATCTCTCGCCCACGTCCGAAGATAATATTGATAACCCCTTTTGGGAAGCATTCTTTGAAAATCTCTAACAAAGGAGTGATGAGTAGTACTCCATACTTGGGCGGCTTATAGATAACTGTATTTCCCATCAGAAGTGCGGGTATTAGCAGTGCAAAAGCCTCATTAAGCGGATAGTTATAGGGGCCTAAGCACAATACAATTCCCAGAGGGCCCCGGCGAATATGAGCGTATACGCCATCCCTTTTCTGAAAATGTGCACTATCACGATCTAACTTTTTATACTCCTCTATGGTATCATAGATATACTCAATAGTACGGTCAAATTCTTTTTGAGATTCACTAATAGTCTTCCCAATCTCCCACATCATCAGATGCATGACTTCATCCCGTTTGGTCTTCATCTTCTCAGTGAATCGCTCTAAGATTTCTATACGATCCCTAACTCTCATGGTAGCCCATAAGCCATTTCCTTTCCCAAAAGCATTGGCAGCAGCCTCTAAGGCTTCTAAAGCTTGTTCTTTGTCCAAGTGAGGCACACTACCTACCAATGTGGGTGCATACACTTCAGTAGAGGAAATAGTGGAATAGACTTCATCATAAGCACCTCTCCACTCCCTAAGCTCTCCATTGATTAAATAGGTCTTATGTTGCAAAGGGTTACAGATGTAAGCCTTTGGAATAGGTTGAAATTCAGACATTTTTTAGTTTATATTTTAATATTCTATTTTATACCCTCCCTTTTAGAGAATCGAATACCCAAGCGATGGCTAAGAAACCAGCTCCTGTGGTAGCAAATCCCCATCCTGCAACTTCCTCATAACGAAAAATACCCAATCCTATGAGAATTAATCCAAATAGAATCATGATAAGGGTAGCGTATCCTAAAACAGAATTCTTATTTAAACTCATAATAGTTGTAATAAAGTTTGTATTTTATTTTTTGGCGAAAACAGTGACTACTCTTGAGCAGGTACTGCAGATCTATTTTTCATAGCTTTCATAAAATCCTTAGCAAAAATAGTGCCAATTCCTATAACAATCCCCAAAAAGCTCCAAATGGCAATAATCATTCCTTTTTTAGGTTTTGATTTTTCCAAGGGAATACTTACAGGCTCTATAGTAATGAAAGCAGGTGTATCTTCTTGAACTTTTATTTTTTGGTTTTCATACTGCTTAGCTAGTTCTACATAGAGATTATAGGCTAAGTTATAGTCGGATTGTAGTTGTGACTGTCGTGTCATAGGTACTGCTGTGATAAGCCCCCTATTACTATCCTGAAAGGCTGCCAATCGGATTTGTTTTTCCTTGAAAGATTTTTCAGCTTCTTCGTATTGCTTTTGTATAAATTCTAATTGTTTTTTAGCCTTACGTGTTTTGAACTCAATGATAGTTTCCTGAAGATAGTTTTTTGCTTGTTCAAGCATCTGAGCAGCAGCTACAGGATCTCCCATGGAGAAAGAAAGACTTACGGTATTGTCTTTTTCATTATTGGTAATTTTTAGTTGACTTTTCAAAAGCCCAAAAAGACCACTCTCCTCTGGAGTAAGGGAATACACTTCAGAGGTGTCTTTTTCTGTGGCAGTATACTGTGGGATACTTTCCTCAGAAGGAGTAACCTTATCTACGATAAGAGAGGGGAGTCCTATAGTATATTTTTGTATTACATCTAAGAAATTTCCCTTGTTGTATTTTTGGTAATATTCCTGATAAGTAATAGGTGTATTACTTTGTTGTACTTTGATATGGGCTTGTATCATTTTTCTTTGGAAAGGAATGCTCTGGACAATACTGGTATAAAGCTTAGGAGAGATAAGGTCAGAGCTTCCACTGCTAAGGTTAATCCCTGCCAAAGAGGCTAAACCAGAGAGACTTCCTCCTGCAGCCGCATTATTCTCCTGAGCCAGTACAAGTGAAGTGGCTGTATATTCCTTCTTAGAAAAAATGGCTATAAAGACTCCTATGACGAAGAAAACTAAGAAACACTTAAAAATTGTCTTTTTCCCTTGCACTATCTTTTGTAAGAGTGCAAGCAAATCTATTTCATCATCTTTTTGAATATCCTGACTCATAATTATTTGAATGTATTATAGATTAAAATAGCCAAAGTGGTTAGTGCCGTGGTGATACTTACTGTTTCAGTAGTGGTAAGTCCTTTCTTCTCAGGTTTTTCAGGAACGATAACAACAGCTCCAGGAGCTAATTTAGGATAACTCTTGAAGAAAAGAAAGCGGTTGGTGCCTTTTACATCTCCATTGGCATACATTACATACACCGATTTTTTCTGAGCTTTGTCAGAGAAGCCTCCCGCACTATTGATATATGATCGAGTGGATTTCCCTTTCTCATAACGTACTAAGGAAGGAGCCAGTACCAATCCTTTTACCTCAACAGTTTGTTTTTCAGAAGGGACAATAAGTACATCTCCATCCTTGAGGATTAGATCTTGGTAGGATCCTTTGTGTTCCATGATCTTCTTTAGATTGATTCCTACACGATATTCAGAGAGTTCTTCCTCCTCAGTATCTTCTTCCTGATTTACTTTCTTAGTCTTTGTAGTATCTTTGTCTTTATTCTTATCCTCATCAGTATTTTTTGTCTCAATAATGGATAATTCTTTATCAATTTTCTTTAGTTCATTGAGTCTTTTCTCTTGAGTTTTTTCATCTTTTTCCTTTCCCTTTTTTCTAACCAAGGTAGCTCCTTCTATATAGGCATAAGGAGCTAAGCCTCCGGCACGTTCTATAAGGTTAGAGATACGTTCTTCTTTGGAAAGGATGGCATAGAACCCAGGGAAAGAAACTTCTCCCTCTACTTTTACAATCTGCTGAGGAGTATATCCTTGTTGGTAGCGAACAGTAACAATGTCATTAGGCTCCAGCTCTATAGTTTCTGTGGGGACTCCCTCAGAAAGGGTGATGTCATATACCTTACTGATGGTTTTGAAGTTAGTATCATTGAGCTGTCGTGCTACTTGCAAATGTGTCTTGTCTGCATTTTCAGTGAAACCACCTGCCATAATCACTAAATCTTCGGCTTTGAGTCCCTTAGCAAAAGGAAACTTCTGTGGTTTGCGTACAGCTCCTTCTATACGTACCATAGGTTTTATACTCAAGCTGTCTTTGCCATATACATGTAGACTATCATTGGGTTGTAAGGCTATGGTTTGCTTTTTATCTAAGATGTCTTTAAGAGAAAAATTGACACTCTGTCTATCCACTCTATCAATAGTTCTAAAGAGAATAGCTCGATTGAGATAAGCTTCATCACGTACTCCAGCGGCTCTATTGATAAGGTCTAAGGCAGTCATACCCTCTGAATAGGCATAATTCCCTGGCTGGTATACTGCACCTGTGATACTAAGTTTGTTGTGGAAAATATCTGAAAGGCGGTGTACCAATAGCTTGTCACCACCTTGCATAGAAAAACTTTGTGCTTGGCTAAGAGAGATTTCTTTTACTTCGCGCTTAGCTCCAACGATACGTTCTACTATTAGATTATCCTTGTATGCATTGGACTTGAATCCACCAAAGTAGTCTATTAGAGCCGTAAGTTTTTCTCCATCTTTTACCTCATAGAGTCCTTCTCTTTTTACAAATCCGATCACTTCCACTTGGTTTTTGTAAGGAGGGACAATGATAACGTCTTGGTCAAGAAGGTTGATATTCCCTTCTTGTGAACCTTTGAGTAAGAAACTATAGATATCCAAGTGAGCAACAGTTTTTCCTCCACGGACTACCTCAATATTTCTAAAAGAACCATTCTCAGTGGGGCCTCCACTGGCATAGAGTGCATTGATGACGGTAGATAGGGCACTGAGAGAGTAAGTGCCTGGTGCTTCTACTTCGCCAATGATATTGACTTTCACAGTACGGATGTTGGCTATAGAAACTCCAGTGTATACTTTGGAATAACTCCCTTCTGGAGCAGAAATACCTGCGTATATTTTGCGTAAAGCACTATTGATTTTCGCCTTAGCTTCTACGAAATTAAGACCTCCTACATGGACTTTTCCAGCCATAGGAAGGATAATATTTCCTTGGTTATCTACCTTTTGTGTAGTAGAGCTCTCAGCAGCTCCCCATACTTCTACCAAGAGTTCATCTCCTGTGTTGATGATGTAGCTCTCAGGAGTAGGTACATTGATTGTAGGAGTGAAGGAAATCTTAGGATTTTGGAAAAAGTCATACCCAAAGACACGGCTTTTCTTTGTAGGTGCCAAGGTATCTCTTTTGTATTCCTTACCTGTACGTCCAAAGATTTCTTGTTCTGGAGTGTTATTCTTGTTGGTTGTAGTATTTTTCTTATTATTTGTAGAGGAAGAAAGTGTCATGATACGTTGGCGCAGCTTATTGATCTGGGAGACAGGAACTCCTTTTACTCGAGCAGCTGTTTCCAAGTCTGTAATAGAGTATCCTTGGGCTTGTACTCTATCCCAAAAAGCCTGTATCTGCTCATTGGAGAGCTGATCCACATTGATATAGGAGAGCTGATCCAAATTCAGATTCTGTATCTGTGCCGAAATGGGCATAGAAATCCCTACACTTAAAAAAAGAAAAAATACTATTTTCCTAATCATTGTTTGCTGTTTTTAATCAGAGTGCAAATATACTTCCTTTATCTGAAAAAATAAAATTTTTTAAGGATTAATTACTCCTTTGAGGTTTCATAAGTACTTGTAAGCTATTCTTAGAGAAATATGAGATTATCTAATGTCCTGTATGCTAATATCTTGTAGAAAATAGTTGAGAAAACATATTTACTATAAAGTCTTAAAAAGCAAAAGCACAATTAATAATCAATATTGCAAATCAAGAGCAAACGAAAGAATGAGAAACCTTACTATTCAATCTCAGAAAATTCCTCTATTATGATTTCTGTATCTAAAGCAAGGGTAGGCTTTTCTTCTTGTAAGGTATTGAGCCAACGATCTTCGTCATTAATACGATAAGGCATATGAGAGGCAGAAAGCCAATCGAAGAGTTCCTTGCTGATAGCTATTTTAGAATGGGGGCAGTTCAGCGTCAATTCGATTTTTTTTTTCTCATTTTCTCCAATGATAAGGAAACTTATAGGAGTGTTTCCCTGAAATTCTTGAAGAAACTCCTTGAAAGCATCAATATTTACTTTATTGATTTCTTTTAGTTCGGTGGCTATCTGCAACTTACGTACGAGACTAAGGGTGTTTTCTAAGAAATCAACAAAAGTAAAGTTCATCTTAGGGGCACTTCGGACTCCCTCTTTATTGACATAGCCCGGGCTGATATGTGCTTTGATAAAAACGAATTGGTTTTCACATAGGAAATGACGAAACTTGAGGTATTCCTCTCCAAAGATACGGAACTCAGCCCCTCCACTATAGTCTTCTATAGTGAAGAGCCCCCAGCCCTTACCGGTCTTACTGGTTTTATGTTCTATTTTAGTAATAATTCCTCCAAATCTAACTTCTTGATTTTCAAATCTTTCAATTCCTTCAGCGAGCTCTATAACTTCTTTGTTGCAGAGGTACTTTAATTGGTAATGGAAGATATCCAAAGGGTGTCCAGAGATATAGATTCCGACAACTTCTTTTTCACGATGAAGTTTTTCCATAGGACTCCATTCCTCTGTTTTGGGCATTTTGGGTTCTGGGAATTGGGTTTCAGGACTGTCTCCAAAGAGGCTCAGTTGTATGGACTTAGCACTTTCTTGTGCCTTGGCACCATAGCGGAGTATTTTCTCTAAGAAAACCATATTCTCTGAGGGTTCTTGGTGGAAAAACTGTGCCCGATGTACCTCTGGGAAAGAGTCAAATCCTCCAGCTAAAACAAGGCTTTCGAAAGCCTTCTTGTTGGCTGACTTGAGGTCTATACGTTTTACCATATCAAAAACAGACTTGTACGGGCCAGACTTTCTGGTTTCTACAATTGTATCTACCGCAGCCTTGCCTAATCCCTTGACAGCTCCCATTCCAAAACGTATAGCTCCCTCTTTGTTTACAGTGAATTTATATTCAGATTCGTTCACATCGGGGCTGAGTACCTTGATTCCCATACGGTGACATTCGGAAAGGAAAAAACTGATGGACTTGATATCGTTCATGTTGTTCGAGAGCACTGCCGCCATGAATTCAGCTGGATAGTTTGCCTTCAGGTAGGCTGTCTGGTAGGCAATCCATGCATAACAAGTGGAGTGCGACTTGTTGAAGGCATAGCTGGCAAAGGCTTCCCAGTCTTTCCATATCTTTTCCAGAGTCTCGGCAGGGTGCCCTTTTTTACCTCCTCCTTCGATAAACTTAGGCTTCATCTCGGCCAAGACATCCTTGAGTTTTTTTCCCATTGCCTTTCTGAGTTTATCGGCTTCCCCCTTAGTGAAACCAGCCAACTTTTGAGAAAGAAGCATTACCTGTTCTTGGTATACAGTGATCCCATAGGTATCCTTGAGGTATTCTTCCATATCAGCCAAGTCGTAAGTGATAGGTTCCTTCCCGTGCTTACGATGGATAAAACTTGGAATATAATCCATAGGTCCTGGTCGGTAGAGGGCATTCATAGCGATAAGATCCCCGAAAACAGTAGGCTTGAGCTCTCGCATGTGTTTTTGCATACCAGGGGATTCGTATTGGAAAATGCCAATGGTCTCACCACGCTGGAAGAGCTCATAGGTAGGGACATCATCTAAGGGAATTTCTTCTATATCCAGAGTGATGTTATGTCGTTTTTGGATCAAAGATACCGCATCCTTAAGGATAGTTAGGGTCTTCAGTCCCAAGAAGTCCATCTTCAGTAGTCCTGCACTCTCCACAACAGAGTTGTCGAACTGGGTAACGAATAGGTCTGAGTCCTTGGCAAGCATCACAGGAACGAAGTTGGTGATATCATCGGGAGTGATGATAACTCCACAGGCATGAATTCCTGTATTACGCACTGATCCTTCCAAGATACAAGCTTGTTGTACTGTCTTGGCAGCCAGATCATGCCCCTGTGCAATTTTCTTAAGTTCAGTGACTTTTGGGAAATCACTCCCTACCTTTTCCTTAAGCTCTTCATCAGGGAGAGAAAAGATTTTTTTGAGAGAAATATTAGGAACGAGTTTGGCAATCTGGTCGGCATCCTTCAGCGGCAGGTCTAAAACACGTGCAGTATCTCTTATAGATGATTTAGCAGCCATAGTGCCATAGGTAGATATTTGAGCTACTTGGTTGGCTCCATATTTACCTATTACATAGTCCAATACTCGACCACGTCCGTCATCCTCGAAGTCAATATCAATATCGGGCATGCTCACACGATCAGGGTTGAGAAAACGCTCAAAAAGTAGGTCGTAAGCGATAGGGTCTATATTGGTGATTCCCAAACAGTAAGCCACTGCTGAACCCGCAGCAGATCCACGCCCAGGACCTACAGAGACTCCCATATTGCGCGCGGCAGTGATGAAGTCTTCCACAATAAGGAAGTATCCAGGATATCCTGTTTTTTCTATAATAGAAAGCTCAAAATCAATACGTTCTCGAATTTCGTCAGTAAGCTCTTTATAGCGCTTTTCGGCACCTATATAAGTGAGGTGTCTTAGATATTTATTTTCTCCCTTTTTGCCTGTCGGGTCATCCTCTACTTGGAATTCCTTGGGAATGGAAAATTTAGGCAAAAGAATATCTCGTGCCAGTTCGTAAGGAGTAATTTTGTCAATAATCTCTTGTATGGAAAGAATTGCCTCAGGGATATCCTTGAAGAGTTCTTTCATCTGTTCGGAGGATTTAAAATAATATTCCTCATTGGGCAGTCCATTGCGAAAACCTCGCCCTTGCCCTATGGAGGTAGCTTGTTTTTCTCCATCCTTTACGCAAAGCAAAATATCATGGGCATTGGCATCTTTAGGATTGATATAATAAGTGTTATTGGTAGCTACAAGCTTGATGGCATGTTTTTTAGCTAATTCTATAAGGACAGTATTCGCACGATTTTCGTCCTCTTGTCCATGTCGCATTAGTTCTATATAGAAATCATCTTGGAAGAGTTCCTTCCACCACAACAAGGCCTCTTCTGCTTGTCGGTTTCCTTGGTTGAGAATCTTAGAGGGTATTTCACCTTGGAGATTTCCAGAGAGTGCAATGACCTGATCTTTATAGCGCTGTACGATTTCTTTATCTATACGAGGCACATAATAAAATCCTTCTGTATAGGCGATAGATGCCATTTTAATCAGATTTTGGTACCCTTCTTTGTTTTTCGCTAAGAGAACTATCTGATAGCCATTGTCTTTCTTTGTTTTATCTAAATGGTTTTCACAGACATAGAACTCACAACCAATGATAGGTTTGAGTAGGGTATGGGTAGGTGCATTCCCCTCTTCCTGGGCTCGGGCATTCTTGGCTTTAGCTTCTTTGTTATACTTGGCAACCTCCTTGGTGAAGTGGAAAGCTCCCATCATATTGCCATGGTCAGTCAGCGCTACCGCTGGCATCTGCTCTTTGGCGGCAGCATTTACTAAGTCGGCTATAGATGCAGTAGACTGCAATACGGAATGTTGAGAATGGTTGTGCAGATGAGCAAAGGGAGCCGATTGTAAAAGGGCGAGATTTTCGCTAATCTCAGAGTCAGAAAGCCCTCTCTGTTCCTTACTTTTTAGTTTTTCAGAGGCCGATTTTAAGTTGATATGTTTCAACCCCCAAAGAGAAATAGGGGAGGGGTGGTTTTCTTGGATAAGTAGTATAGCCTCTGGGGAGATTGCCGAGGAGGAAAAACCTTCATTTCTGCGTAAGAGTTCAAAGAAACAACGAGCAGTAGCTTCCACATCGGCAGTAGCATTATGTGCTTCAGCAAAAGGAGTTCCAAAGAGAAACTCATGTAGCTCGGTGAGGTTGGGGTACTTAAACTTTCCTGCACGTCCACCAGGAATTTTGCATAATTCAGCCGTAAGCTCGCTACATGTATCTAATATAGGCAGTTTGTCCAAAACGGTACTTACCCCATACCGATAGAATTCGGCACCCATGATATGGATATCGAAGCCTATATTCTGCCCTACTATGTATTGTGTTTTGGAAAGTGCTTTTTCGAATTCTTCGAATACCTTGTGAATGCTTACTCCCTGCTCAGTGGCCAATTCGGTAGAAATTCCATGGATACGCTCTGCATCGTAGGGAATAGTATAGCCATCAGGGATTATTAGGAAGTCTTTATGTTCTAAAAGAGCTCCCTTTTCATCGTGCAATTGCCAAGCAATCTGTACGGCACGAGGCCAGTTTTCACTATCACTGATAGGTGCATTGTAGTTGCGGGGCAGCCCTGTGGTCTCTGTATCAAAGATTAAGTACATAGAAAATTCTTTTAGCTGATTGATAATGAATATTATACAATATAATATTGATTATCAATATTATATATAGTGAGTTTATGAGACAAAAGTACTATATTTTTTTGAAACAATAGTGTTCTTATTGTCAATAATTTGTTAAAAAGAAGGTATGCGAATAAGAGATTGGTTTTCTGTGAGTTTGAGGTATGAAAAGAAGAAAACCCGCCAAAGCGATTGACGGGTTTTCGGATTATTATGAATGTATGGATACAGATTGATTACATCATTCCGGGCATTCCTCCACCCATAGGAGGCATAGCAGGAGTATCTTCTTTGATATCTACTAAAGAGCACTCAGTGGTAAGGATCATACCAGCTACAGAAGCAGCATTTTCCAAAGCTACACGAGTTACCTTTTTAGGGTCAATGATACCTGCACGGAACATATCTACGTATTTTTCTGTTTTGGCGTTGTATCCAAAAGAATTTCTGCTTTCCAATACTTTGGCAATCACTACAGAACCTTCACCACCAGCATTTTCTACGATAGTACGTAGAGGGGCTTCCACTGCACGGTATACGATTTGGATACCAGTAACTTCATCACTGTTTTCAGTTTTGATTTTATGAAGTACATTTCTTGCACGGAGGAGAGCAACCCCACCACCTGCAACAATACCTTCTTCTACAGCAGCACGAGTAGCATGTAGGGCATCATCTACACGGTCTTTCTTTTCTTTCATTTCCACTTCAGAAGGAGCTCCTACATAGAGAACAGCTACCCCACCGGCCAACTTAGCCAAGCGTTCTTGAAGTTTTTCTTTGTCATAATCAGAAGTAGTTACTTCTATCTGAGCTTTGATTTGTCCTACACGTGCTTGAATTTCTTCGCTCTTACCAGCTCCGTTTACAATTGTAGTATTGTCCTTGTCTATAGCTACACGTTCGGCACGACCGAGCATATCTACAGTTGCATTTTCAAGAGTAAAGCCTCTTTCTTCAGCGATAACAGTACCTCCGGTAAGGATGGCAATATCCTCAAGCATTGCTTTGCGGCGATCACCAAAGCCAGGAGCTTTTACAGCAGCGATACGTAAGGCACCACGCAATTTGTTAACCACAAGGGTTGCCAAAGCTTCTCCATCAATGTCTTCAGCGATGATTAAAAGTGATTTACCAGACTGAGCTACAGGTTCCAAGATAGGAAGCAAGTCCTTCATAGTTGAAATCTTCTTATCATATAGAAGGATAAAAGGATTATCAAGCTCAGCAATCATTTTTTCTGAGTTGGTTACAAAGTAAGGGGAAAGATAACCACGGTCGAACTGCATACCTTCTACGATATCTACATAAGTATCGGTACCTTTAGCTTCTTCTACAGTGATCACTCCTTCTTTGCCTACTTTTTTGAAAGCATCGGCGATAAGTTCTCCTACTGCTTCGTCATTATTGGCAGAGATAGCTGCTACCTGACGAATTTTGTCAATAGAATCTCCTACTTTTTGGCTTTGTTTGGCCAATTCATTTACGATAGCTTTTACAGACTTATCAATACCACGCTTTAGATCCATAGGATTGGCACCTGCAGCTACGTTTTTAAGTCCTTCACGTACAATAGCTTGTGCAAGTACAGTAGCAGTAGTAGTACCATCTCCAGCTAGGTCATTGGTTTTGGAAGCTACTTCCTTAACCATTTGTGCTCCCATATTCTCAAGAGCATCAGGAAGTTCTACTTCCTTAGCTACAGTAACTCCATCTTTGGTAACGGTAGGAGCACCGAAGGATTTGCTAATAATAACATTACGTCCTTTAGGACCAAGAGTTACTTTTACAGCATTGGCTAGAGCATCTACTCCTTTTTTTAAGCCATCACGTGCATCAATATCAAATTTTATATCTTTTGCCATGTTTTTTTATTTTTAATTTTTTACTTATTTAAGCGATTTGAATAATTCTACACTTTTCACACAAAGGATAAGAGGTTACAAAATCTTTGATTCGTTCTTTAGCTTCTGTAAAACTTCCTTTTACATAGAAGTACAAGGCTGTATCATTGTTTCCTTCATGATAGGAAGTAAGAAACAAAACATCTTTTAAAGTCTCAGAGATAGTGTCGAAGACTATATTGATATCACAAGTTTCATAGACTTGTTCTGGCAAATCAGTGCCATTGATATAGAGCCCTAAACCTTCTAAGGAACCTACCTCATAGGAGCAGTCTTCATTGTATAGCTTAGAGCCTTTGGGAATCCCTATCTCTTCTAATTTTTGTAGTAATCTCTCTACTATATTAGGAGTGTCATTGAGTTCTATTTCTATATCACAATATTCTATTTCTCCCTCTTTTGACATTAGGGTGCCCCCACCAGAGGTGTTTCCTAAATTCTCTTCAGAGAGAAATTCGTCTATGAGATCTTCTAAATCATGTCTATCAAAGGGTTGCAGTTTTGCATTGAGTTGTAAAGTATAGAACATATTTAAGGTTGTATTAGATTATTCTAAGATTCCTAACAAATCATTTTCTCTCATGATAAGGTAGGTTTTCCCTTCTAATTTTAGTTCTGTACCTGCATATTTGCCATAGAGGACAGTATTTCCTACTTTTACAGTTATAGGATTTTCTTTGGTACCTGCTCCTACAGCAACTACTTTTCCTTTTTGAGGTTTTTCTTGTGCTGTGTCAGGAATGATAATACCTGAAGCAGTGGTAGTTTCAGCTGGTGCTGGTTCTATAAGCACTCTATCAGCTAATGGTTTTAATTTTACACTCATATTGATCTTATTTAATTTATAATATCTGTCTGCTTTATTGCACAAAGTGTGCCATTTTTAAAAATATGTCAATTTGTCAGCCCTTTTGTGTGTTTTTTGAGGATTTCCACTCATTGTAGGGGTGTTTGCTTAGATAGCTATTGTAGTAGCAGGCTTCAGCGGTAACTTCTTTTCCTATCCAATCGGGTTTTTCAAAAGTTGCTTCTGTGTCCTTGAGTTCTATCTCGGCCAGAATAAGTCCTTGGTTTTTTCCATGAAAGACATCGACCTCCCACAGGGACTGACCTACAAGGACTTCGTATCGGGTCTTTTCTATAGGAAAGGGCTCACACAGAGGTAATAGTGCATGTGCTTCACTTAAGGGAATTTCTTTCTCCCATTCGAATCGACTAATGCCATCCTCACTTTTTCCTTTGATGGTGAGATAACTTTTTTCCCCTTTGATACGTACTCGTACTGTTCGTAAAGGGTCTGAGTTGAGATAAGCCTGTATAATAACAGTACTTTTGTATGATTGAGAGATAAAATCGGTATTCTCAACCAAAAATTTGCGTTCAATTTCAGTAAAATTCATATTATTTTATTTTTATTAGGTGTATAACTGACAAAAGGGCAGAAAATTAGGTGATAAGTAACAGATAACAGGTAATAATAGTTTGTTCACTCTTCACTTTTTATTCTTCATCCTTCACAGCCCTTGATAATACTTCCTCTTTCGTTATCCTTAGTAATGGTCAGGGAGAGAGGGATGCGCTCCTTGAGTTCTTCCACATGTGAGATGATTCCTACAATGCGGTTGTCTTTGAGTAGTCCTGTGATTGTCTCGAAAACTATATTGATAGACTCACTATCTTGGGTACCAAAACCCTCATCTATGAAAAAGAAGTTTTTATCTGCTTTGGCTTTGCTCTGTACACTTTCGGCTAAGGCCAAAGCAAGGCTTAGGGATACTTGAAAAGCTTGCCCGCCTGAAAGTGTTTTTACACTTCGGCTTTTGCCTTCGTTGAGGAAATCAATTACTTCAAACTCATTATTTTCTCCCAACTGGAGTTGTAATTGCCCTCGTGTCATTCGTTGGAAACGTACATTGGCATGCTGGCAGAGTTGTTGTAAATATATGGAGGATATATATTGTACAAAACCCTGTCCTCGGAAGATGTTTTCCAAAAGTTTGATATGCTCATTGCGCGTTCTAAGTTGGGTCACTGACTTGAGAAGTTCCTTTTTATGAACCAAGGCCTTAGTGATACGTTCCAGTTCGCTGGCGATTCTTATGCACTGCTCGTGAAGTGCTTTTACTTCCTGCCCCTTGAGTGTGTATTGCTTTTCAATCTCAGCAAAGGCTTTAGGATCAAAGGATACATGGACAAATTTGGATTCTAAGTCCTGAATTTGTTCTTGGAGTACCTCGTAGCGTATCTTGAAATCTTGTATCTTTTTTCTGTTCTCCTCTATAGCTATTGGGGAGCTAAGTATTTGGGTTACCTCCTCAAGGCTTATACGCTCTTGAGCCAAAGTACTTTCTAAAGTATGTTCCACACTTAATAACTCCTTTTCCCATTTTTCCAATAGTTCACTGGTGCCTTTTAGTTGTGCTTCATATTGGGATAGCTCTGGTAGTAGGTGGTTTCGATCCTCAGTGAGGGTCGTATAAGTTTGTTCTGTTTGCTCATTGAAGTGAGCTATCTGCTCATATTCTTTTTTAATGAGTGCATATTCTTTATGTTCATAGTCGGCAAAGACACACTTTTTGAGACTTTCTTTTCGGCTGGCTATATGTCCCTCAAGGGTAGCTATTTCCTTATAGATATTTTCTAATCCTTTTTTGTACTTTTCTATCGTGATTTGGAGGTCTTCAATCTCTTTGGAGCCTTTTTTGCGCTGTGCCTCTTTGGTTTCTATCTGTTGCTCTAAGGTAGTGGCAAATTGGCGCTTTTTGTCAAAGATAGTACGATCTTCTTTGGAGAATTCGCCCCAAATGAACTTGGCATGATGTGCCAACTGTTCTTTTTCTATTTGCAAGACTATTTCCTTTTCTGATTGGAATTGTTTTTCAAAAAAATGTTTTTTATCTACAGTTCTTTCTATCTGTAAAAGACTTTGTTGTAACTGCTCTTGTTGGGAATCAAGGGTTTTTATTGCTTTCTGAGTGGCTGTAAGCTCAGTACTAACATCTTCAAAATGGGCAATACTTGGATGTTCTGATGATCCACACAAAGGGCAAGGACTTCCTTCATGAAGTTCTTTTGTGTAATGAGATAATTGGCGCTGTAGTTCCAGTTGGTTAAGCTTTTGCCGAAGTATATCTTTCTCCTTTTCAATATTATCTCTTTCAATAGTGATTTTTTCTTTGTAATCGGAAACAAATCCCTCCTTGAAGAGCGAAAAAAGACTAAGTTCGTGTGTAATTTCTTCTAATTGTGCTGTGGTACCTTGAATTTTTTGCTGTTGTTTGTTTTTGTTTTCAGAAAGGGCATGGTTTTTTTCATACCAATTGCCAACTTCCAAGAGCAATTGGCTATCTATACGTTGCTTCTTGAGACTTTCTATCTCGTTTTCAATGGTGTTGTTATAGTCTTTTTTATCTTTAAGTTCCTTTTCTACAGCTGCTATCTTTTCAGTTCCTTTTATAGTTCTTCCTTTTTCTTCTATTAGTTTCTCTTGTAAGGGGAATATTGATAATATTTGTTGCAAATCGGCTTCCATCTGTTTTGTCTCAGAAAGTTTTTCATAAGCCTCTTGTAGATAATTTATATTGTCAGAGATGTTGATTAATTTCTCTTGTACTTCCTTGAGTTTTTTTGTATCTGTATCTTTTTTATAAGTATAGGATTGCAGCTCTTTTGTTAATCTTGTTTTGTTTTCTAATAGATTTTTGAATACTTTTTCTATCTTCTCATAGGTATTGACTTTTTTTTCTAATTCGTCAAATGATTTTTTTTGAGAATAGAGTATAGCAAATTCTTTTCTCTTTTGCTCTAAGAGTTCAAAATCCGATTTCAGG
Source organism: Capnocytophaga gingivalis (assembly GCF_002302415.1). Taxonomy (NCBI): domain Bacteria; kingdom Pseudomonadati; phylum Bacteroidota; class Flavobacteriia; order Flavobacteriales; family Flavobacteriaceae; genus Capnocytophaga; species Capnocytophaga gingivalis. The sequence goes on from NZ_CP022386.1 coordinate 2,828,051, forward strand.
CTTCTCAGATGTTCGTAATGTGTTTTTAGCTGATCAAATTCCGTTTCTAAGGATTTTTGTTTATCCTTTTCCACTTTGAGTTTGTCTTGTTGTATTTGTATAGCTTCTTCATGGATTTCCTCATAGCCGTTGAGTTCTCCTTCCTTGAAACTAAGTTGTTCGTTATTCTCTCTCTTGAGCTTAGCTATATTGTCTGAAAGATCAAACTTTTGTAGGTTAAAGATTTCTTTCATCATCTCAGTTCTGTCCTTAGCTCCCAGCTCCAAAAATTCTTTGAATTGCCCCTGTGGGATGATGATAGTACGCTTGAAATTGTCATAACTTAGTCCTATCAACTTCTGTGGATTGGCTTGTTCTAAAGGAATCCACTGGTTATCTACCCTCTCATAGAATTGCACAATGGGGGTTCTTACATCTTCGAACTTTTTAGAGTTCCGCTTGAGCTCTCGAGTCACACGGATATGCTTGTTCTCAAAGTTAAGGAACTCAAAATCAATATAAAATCGATTGGACTTGAGATTCATCATATTGTACCCTCTCTTGTCTGCCTTGTTTAGCCTTTCAGTTTCTCCATAGAGGGCAAAGGTAATAGCCTCCAGTATAGAGGACTTACCTGAGCCCACAGCTCCAAAGATACCAAACAATCCAGCATCAGTAAGTTGTGAAAAATCAATATGTTGTTTTTCTTGATAGGAGTAGATTCCTTCTATGGTTAGGTACAAAGGTAACATTATTCTGTAGGGGTATTAATCACTTCGTTGAACAAATCTAAAATTTCTTTATTAGGGGCTATGCCTGAGTTTTTATATTTGAAATAGCTTTCAAAGAGAGGGGTAATATTTTCAAAATTAATATCTTGTAAAGACAATTCTCCAGAGGGAGATTTTCCTAACTCCCAAGACATTTTAGGAATAAGAAATACTATACCTTCATGAGTACTATATAGCTGTTTTCTCTCTTGGGCTTTGAGATATTCCTTGAGCTCTAAGGTAAGCTCCACCCAAGTATTGGGGTTTTCTCTGAGCCATTCGAGTGCATGGGGGACATTGTCAAAGCTCTTTCTAGCCAAGGGCTTTCCTTGTGTGAGGGGGATTTTCTCGAACGAAGGTCTTTGGTCGGGGGTTACCTCTACAACAACCACATATTTCTGTTGGCCAGCCTCACTGAAGCTATAGGATAGGGGAGAGGAGGCATACACAACAGGATTCTCCTCACTGCCAATGTTCTTGAACCCGTGGAGATGTCCTAAGGCGGTGTATTGTATCTGAGGAGGAATGGTATCGGTATAGATCATATCGGCATTGCCTATACGTATGGGGCGCTCTCCTTCAGGTTCTTCTAAGGTTTCCCCATTTTTGGGTTGCATAAAAAGGTGAGCAGTAAGGATATTCACTCCAGAGGAATCACAATAGGTGTTCGCCAAAAAATGCCATTTATCCGAAAGTAATTGGCTCAGCGATACCTGTTTGTCTCCCTCTAATTCCTGCTTTAAGCGGGGTTCATTGGCATAGGGAGTATGGAGTATCCTCAAGGGATACGGGTATTTTTCAAAACAAAATTCTAAGAAGCCTTCTTCTGAAGTAGTAATCTCAAAAGTTTCAGCCTTTATGGGAGATACTATGGCATTAGGGTAGCCTATGAGGAAAATACCACATTCGCGAGCCAAAGGGTCTGGTGCATCAATGAGCTTAGGGGAGTCATGATTGCCAGAAATTGCCACGATAGGGCGTTTTCCCTCACAGGAAAGTTGTTTGAGTGTTTTGTAGAATAGCTCAACCGCATCTGTATTAGGGGTGAAATTGTCAAAGAGGTCTCCAGCTACAATTACCATATCTACCTTTTGGTCATTGGCTATTTGCACAATTTCTTCCATTACAGCACGTTGTTCTTCTATACGAGAAAAGCGATCTAATCTTTTTCCTAAGTGCCAATCGGCAGTATGAAGTATTTTCATTATCAAATAAGGGCTGAATGTTAGAGCTATAAAAAAAAATCCGTAAAAAAATATTTCACGGATTTATAAAACAAGTTTTAACTATAGAAACAATAGTTTTAATTGTTAGTCATTGAGTAAGGAAGGCTTTCCTTCTTTGGTAATATAGTTGATTTTCAAGGCATTGATGTCTCTCAATTGTTCTTTTAAGTCACCTATAATACCCATTTTAGTATGTTTATCTATCTTCAAAGAAGTGATAAAAGCCTCTTTATATCTCTCTTGCAAGCCCTCTTTGTATTTGAGGATGGGGGTACCTACCTGCTCTACATCTACAAACACATCATTGATTTGGATCTTAGCATTTTTACCAAATTTTTCTTGGTACATTGGCAAAGGTTCCCCAGCGTATACATATATTACAGGGTCTTTTTTATCCAATTTTTGTACTTGGTTGGCCGTAGGGATATCATTGGCTACTTTTATTTCACCATCTTTAGTCTGAGTTACGGTCATAAAGAAGAACAAAAGCATGAAGATAATATCAGGCAGAGATGCAGTTGAGATAGGGGGGACACCACCACTTTTTTTCTTATTGAACTTTGCCATAGATTTTAATTTTTATCTTTTTTAACACTTGCTTCTACCAATTTTTTAGGGAATAGCTCTTGCAACTTTTCCAATTTTGGTCTTAGTTCATTTTTTCTTTTCTCAGAAGTTTTAGCAGCATTGAATTCTGCATCCATTTCTGTATAAGGCACTTCTTCTTTGAAGAGTTTTTGGCGTTCTCTTTCTCGCAATTCATTGTAAGCGGCTACTAACTCATTTTGGACAGTGATGTAAGTCTCATAATTGGTCTCACGGTCATTTTGCAATGAGATAACAGCTTTGTTTGGATTGTCAGAAGAAGTGGGATCATGTTGCCCTTGGCAGTAGCTGCAAGCTTCCTCTCCTTTACCACCTCCATTATCTAAGAATTCAATAGCTGCTTTTCTTAGATCCTTGATATCCATTAATCTATCTTCTACAAATAATTGATTGTTTTTATTAACTAATACAACAAACAAATTACGTTCATTGATTGGAGGTTCTTGTTGTTCTTGTTTAGGGACTCTTGGAGGGAGCTTGGCGACTATGCCCGCATTGGATGTGATGTCCGTCGTTACAAGGAAGAATATTAGCAAAAGAAATGCAATATCCGCCATGGAACCGGCATTTACTTCGGGTATGGAACGTCTTGCCATTTTTAAGATTTTTTAACAACTGAAAAAATTACAGAAATCAGTGTGATTAACAAAAGTAAGTAAGTGGCCATAATACCAGCACTTATCCACTGATATTTGCTATCTGTACCAAAAAGAACATAGGAAAGTGGGTAAGATAAAATCATAATACCCAAGAAAACTCCTGAATAAAGCAATGTCTTTTTGATAGATTTTGGCGAAGATAGTATATTCTTTGTAGCAGAAAAAATTACCACTACCAGTCCTATAGCCAATAAAAGATATCCTAAGATAAACATTCCATTCATAGGAAAGTTGCTAAGGCTATTTTTTACTTTATCTGAGCTAATCATAAGCCAACCACAAAGAGCAAGCCCCAAAACGCCTAAAATAAGCGCTATTATTCTTGTTATTTTGTGCATAAAACAGAGATTTTAGGGGGTTAGTGAATTATTTTCTGTAGGATACCAATAGGTCTACAAGTGAAATAGATGCATCTTCCATGTCATTGACTATGCTATCTACTTTGGCTACGATATAGTTATAGAATACTTGAAGAATCATCGCAACGATAAGTCCAAACACTGTGGTAAGTAGCGCTACCTGAATATCTCCTGCGATAAGGGAAGCATCCAAACCTCCAGCTAAACTAATTTTCTCGAAAGCCTGAATCATCCCAATTACTGTCCCCATGAATCCTAACATCGGTGCTATAGAGATAAATAAAGAAATCCAAGAAATATTCTTTTCTAAAAGACCCATCTGTACTCCTCCGTAAGAGACTACTGACTTTTCTACAATATCAATACCTTCATCTACACGATCAAGCCCTTGATAGAAAATAGATGCTACAGGACCAGGAGTGTTTCTACATACTTCCTTAGCGGCTTCTGTACCGCCATTCTTTAGTGCATCTTCTACATTGGTTAATAGCTTCTTAGTGTTGGTAGTAGCCATAGTAAGATATATGATACGCTCAATAGCTACTGCAAGTCCAATGATAAGACATAAAAGAATGGGAGCCATGTATGCAGGTCCTCCCTTTATGAAATATTCTTTGAAACTTTGATTGACACCTCCATTGGTGTTTTCAGCAAAAGCAACTCCAAAATTTATAAAAAATAAGGTAGCTAATGTCAGTTTTGAATACATTTTTTTCATTTTTTTTATTATTATTAGTGGGTTTTTAGCAGAGAGGAAGGGATTCGAACCCTCGATACGCTTTTGGCGTATACACACTTTCCAGGCGTGCTCCTTCGACCACTCGGACACCTCTCTAAAAGTATCTTTTTACAAGTCGCTAAATTACAACAAAAATCTGATACAGCAATTTTTTTAGTAAAAAATTATGATATTTCTCCTTGTGCTTCTTTTTCGTATTTGATTTTCAGTGATTTACTATCTATATTTTTTCCTAATAAATACATTAGTTTAGTGATAGCTGCCTCACTGGTGATGTCTTTTCCGTTGATTACACCTATATTTTCGAAGTGTGAACCGGCTTCATACTTGTTCGGAAGCACAAAACCTCTCATACATTGTGTAATATTGACCACTACAACTCCCTTCTTAATTACTTTTTCTATGCTCTCTAAAAACCACTGGCAGGTAGGAGCATTTCCAGAACCAAAGGTCTCCATTACCACTCCTTTGAGGTTTGGTAAGTTCAGAATTCCATCTAATATGGGTTGGGTGATATTGGGAAATATTTTTAAAAAGGCAACATTGGGATCGAATTTGGTGAAAATTCTCAGTGGCTCTTGTCGCTCTCTTTTATATAAAAATTCATCATGCACTTTTAGGTGTACTCCACTCTCGGCAAGAGTAGGGTAATTGGGTGAGTCAAAAGCTTGGAAGTTCTCTGCATCAATCTTTGTGGTTCTATTGCCTCGGTAGAGCTTGTATTCGAAGTACAAGCACACTTCCTTGATCACTGGTTGTTCGTTCTCTTTAAGACTGGCCAATCGGATAGAGGTGATTAGGTTCTCTCGGGCATCGGTTCTTAGATCTCCTATAGGTAGCTGAGAGCCTGTAAAAATCACTGGCTTAGAGAGATTCTCTAACATGAAGCTAAGGGCAGATGCCGAATATCCCATCGTATCACTACCATGAAGTACTACAAAACCATCGTATTCTTGGTAATTTTCCTCAATACTTTGGGCAATCCTCTCCCAGTGGGAGATGTTCATATCTGAGGAGTCTATAGGAGGATCGAAAGAAACGTGTTCTATATCGCTGTCCAATTGTGAAAGTTCGGGTAAGCGCTCTTTGATTTTTTCAAAACGAAAAGGTTTGAGTACCCCTGTTTCGTAATCCTTTACCATACCAATGGTTCCTCCTGTATAGATCAGGAGAATTTTTGTTCTTTGAGTCATAATTTTAATTTATTAATGACAGGATTGGCATACATTTCTAAGAATTTTGTACGAGAAATGTTCCCTTCCGAATTACTTCTATTCTCTAATCGTCTCTCAAATTGTCTTAGTTCTTTTTCGGTATACTTATCGGCAAACTTGTGTATTCCTGTGAGCATATCATACGCTATGTAGTTACTGGAAAAGAGCTTATATTGTGCATATATCTTGCTGTCCAATAGTTCTACAAGAGCTTGTATCTGCTTGTTGGCATGTTCTTCTTTGGCTGCAATCTCATCAAGTTCTTCATATAGGGGTTTTCCTAATGAGATATGGACACTTCCTTTCTGTCCTACGAATCCTTGTACTATATTATGGTAATCCTCGTCCTCTGTTTTTATATATTCCACTCCGTGATGTTGTGCCAGTAAGGCAGGCATTTTTAGCACATCGGTAGGGTCGAGTTCGTAGGAAATGGCCATGGGAACTATATGTAATTGCTTGAAGTAATCCATTAGTGCCATTTCTTTAGGGCAGTTTATCGAAAGCATTTTGATGACTCCTTGTTGGGTGCGGTCATTGCCGTCTTTGGTGCGGCCTTCTCGTTGGGCTATCCATACAGAACGATTTTTTTCAATGATACAGCATCCGATAAACTTTGATACAATCTGCGATTTTTCCAGAGTCTCTCTCGGGGAAAGTCCTCTGTGAATGATAAAATTGCGATTGAGTTTGGCAAAAGCCAATAAAAATGGTGTATTCACTAAGTTGCTCCCCATAGCGGAAGCAGTCATTTTGAACCCATTCTCGTGGAGTAGTACATTGAGAAAAGAAGTATCTAAAATAATATCTCGGTGATTGGAGATAAAAAGATAGGCTTGTGCTGGGTTTAGGTACTCGAACCCCTCACCTGAGAACTGTGTTACACTCTTGCTAATGGCATTCTTGATGATGGGGTACATAATTCTTGACTGAAAATCTCGTATTTTCTTGCAAGAGAGGAGTAGCTTTATCTGTTCTTCCTCACTGAGCTTAGGAAAGCCAAAGTGCAGTAACTGACGCATAGTAGGATTATCCTTGATATATCCTAATATTTCTGAAACCTCACTGTCGTGAAAAGGACGTATTTGAGAAAAATCTGTCAAAATATATTAAGTTAAATAATAGCGCAAAGTTACGTAAAAAATACCAATGAGCGAACGTTTAGGGCTTAAAAATTTCAAGAGCATTGTTAGTCGTCCTTTTAATAATCTCATTTTCAGATATATTATAGATTTCAGCTAATTTTTTTACAATATAAATAAGGTAACTGCTTTCATTACGCTTTCCTCGAAAAGGAACAGGGGCTAAGTAAGGGGCATCAGTCTCTAACACAAGGTGTTCCAAGGGTATTTCGTTAAGGAAGGTATCTATTTTTCCGTTTTTAAAGGTTACTACTCCTCCGATTCCTAATTTCAGTCCAAAGGAAATAGCTCGTAGGGCTTGCTCTTTATTTCCTGTGAAACAATGGAAAATACCGAACAAATCATTGCTTTTCTCTTTCTCAAGTACTTCAAAGGTTTCTTCAAAGGCTTCTCTACAATGAATTACTATAGGTAGATGGTATTCTTTGGCAAGGCGTATCTGTAGAGCAAAGGCTTCTTTCTGTGCCTCTAAAAAAGTTTTATCCCAATATAGGTCAATACCTATTTCGCCTATTGCATAGAAATCCTTGGGATGTGCACTCACAAGCGCGTTTACCTTTGCGATTTCTTCTTGCCAATTTTCTTTCACACTACAGGGGTGCAGTCCATTCATTAAGTACACATGTTCTGGGTACTCTTTTTGTAAGCGGAGCATACGATCGGTATAGGAGGAATCTATGGCAGGAAGAAAAAATTTCTCAACTCCATAGTCTATGGCTCTTTGGATAACTTCTTTGTAATCAGTGTCAAATTCTTCCACATACAAGTGAGTATGGGTGTCTATAATCATGATATAAAAATTTTTAAAGGCTGGCAAAGGTACAGATTCTTAAGGAGGTGGAAAAGTTAAATCTATTATAATGTGTATTAATTTGCTATCTGTTTAAAAATTAAATTGTAAATTTGTAGTACAAAATATAAAGAGATATTCGTATGAAAGAAGAAAAAAGTCTGCCCACTTTAGGGGAGTTTATCATTGAAAAACAGCGTGATTTTAAGTATTCTACAGGGGAATTATCACGGCTTATCAGCTGTATCCAGATTGCTTCGAAGATGGTAAATAGGGCTATCAACAAGGCCGGAATTGCCAATATATTGGGAGCCGCTGGAAACGAAAATGTACAAGGCGAAGAACAACAGAAATTGGATGTAATCGCCAATGAGACTTTTATTAAATCTCTTTCTCAGAGGGAGGTTGTATGTGGTATAGCCTCAGAAGAAAATGATACCTTTATTGAGATCAAAAGCGGAGCTAACTCAGAACTAAGCAAATATGTCGTACTTATCGATCCTTTGGATGGTTCTTCTAATATCGATGTAAATGTCTCTGTAGGAACGATCTTTTCTATCTACCGAAGAATTACTCCTGATGGAACTCCTGTTCAGTTAGAAGACTTTCTACAAAAAGGGATCCATCAGGTAGCCGCAGGGTATATCGTATATGGCTCTTCTACTATGTTGGTATATACTACAGGTAAAGGGGTGAATGGTTTTACACTGGATCCTTCTTTGGGTAGCTACTACCTCTCTCATCCTGATATGAAATTCCCTGAAAAAGGAAAAATATATTCGATCAACGAAGGAAACTATATTAAGTTCCCTCAAGGGGTAAAGGATTATATCAAGTATTGTCAAGAAGAAAAAGAAGATCGCCCTTATACTTCTCGTTATATAGGTTCTTTAGTCTCTGATTTTCATAGAAATATGATCAAAGGGGGAATCTATATGTATCCTTCTACTTCTCAATCTCCTAACGGAAAATTGCGTTTGCTTTATGAGTGTAACCCTATGGCTTTCCTAACCGAACAAGCAGGAGGAAAGGCTTCTGATGGTTTCCAGCGTATCTTGGAAATAGAACCTTCTAAGCTTCATCAGCGTACTCCTTTCTTCTGTGGAAGTCGTGCTATGGTCGATACTGTAGAGGCTTTTATGCGAGGTGAAAAAAAATAACTACTCATTATTTATTAAATAAGGGAGAGTCCCACAGAGGACTCTCCCTAATATTATTCCTTTCCTTCGAGAATAAGAACAAATTCTCCCTTGGGCGGATGTTTCTCAAAATGTGCACATAGCTCCGTGAGTGTCCCTCGGAGGGTCTCTTCATGCAGCTTGGTAAGTTCTCTACTGATACTTGCTCTTCGCAAAGCTCCAAAATAGGTGGTGAACTCCATCAGTGTCTTGACCAATTTGTGGGGAGAGACATAGAAAATCATAGTACGAGTCTCCTCAACCAGCTTCAGTAAGCGTGTTTGCCGTCCCTTCTTATCGGGTAAAAAGCCTTCGAATACAAATCGATCATTTGGTAGGCCACTATTGACCAAAGCAGGGACAAAAGCGGTAGCCCCTGGGAGTGTCTCTACTTCGATATTTTCAGCTATACAAGCCCTGACTAAGAGAAAACCAGGATCGGCAATGGCAGGAGTACCTGCATCGCTGATCAGTGCCATTTGTTTTCCTTCCTTCAGTTGACGGATAAGGCTGTTCAGGCTCTCATGCTCGTTGAACTTATGATGAGAAAGCATCGGAACATGAATCTTGAAATGCTGTAACAATTTACCACTGTTGCGAGTGTCTTCAGCCAAGATTAGATCCACTTCTTGAAGTACTTGTAGCGCACGAAGTGTAATATCCTGTAGGTTGCCTATAGGAGTGGGGATGAGGTATAGCTTTCCCATTATCCAAAACGTTTAGATACTATATAGAAGAAGCGATCTTCGTATTCTTCCTTACCTTGCCAGTTGTTATAGGAGGGCTTTACTTTGTTCAGTATAAAGTCCCAACATTCATCTGGGGTATGTAGGTTATTGATCATCCCTATAGCTTTGTTGTATTCGTCAATATTTCCATCAAAAAGATGGGCAACAAAAGCAATACGATCATTTAGCCCTATTTGCAATTGTTTAGAGGCCACTTGATCATTGAGGGATTTTTTTGGTTCACTTATAGGCTTTTCTACTGTTTTTTGTTCGAAAAAAACCTCTTTTTCAGGGGCATGCGCTTTGATATCCGCCCATCCTTCTGAGAAAGTAGGGGAGGGGTTCTTTAGTGTCTCTGGCATGTTTTTCTCTAAAAAATTGAGTACCAAAGCATCTTCATACAGCTTGCGCAATTCTACTACCAATAGCTCAGAATTATCTAAATAGGAGGAATTGGTGAGGATTTTTTGCGCAGTTTGTACAATGTCCATTTGTATTTTTTCTTTCATAAAAATATATTTTTTTCTATTATATATTCAAATATTTTATGTAACTTTGTCCCATAGAAAAGCAATTATCTCTTCCTCTATCATAAGAGGGGAGAAGGGCTGCAAATGTACAAAAAAATTGTCAAAGAAAAGACTATAATTCTATTTTTTCTAAGATAAAATCAGGACATTTTATGGGTTTGAAGGTCTCTTTGTTGACAAAGACCAAAGTTGTATTGGCCTCAGCAAGTAGTTGCTTTTCCTCATTGAAAATCTGATAGTCAAAAGTAATTTTGGAGGTTGGCTTCTCCCTTAGGGTAAGGGTAATGGAAAGAAGTTCATCATAGCGAGCAGGTCTCTTGTAGTTGATTTGTAATGATACTACAGGGAGCATTACCCCTAGAGCTTCTAGTTCTTTGTAGGAAATACCTAAGCTGCGAAGCCATTCTACACGAGCTACTTCCAAGTATTGGGGGTATATACCGTAGTATATTACGCCCATTTGGTCTGTCTCCCCATATCGGGTGCGAATCTCAAAGGTGAAATTAGAATTCATAATCTATATAAATATTTGATAATCATACATGTATAATTGATTTCATAAAAAAGCAAAAAAATTTTTTTTATTCAAAAAAAAGTTGCATTTTTGCCCAATCAAACAAGGCCTATTTTTAGAACGCAAATATATAAAATTTCTTATAACTA